>CAVUKD010000002.1:450000-2134453 GCA_963741985.1 uncultured Cryomorphaceae bacterium | reverse complement strand
ATGGTTAACCCATTACGGAATAAGGTTTTACTTAAAACATTGAGGAGTGCCATATCGCGAATGCGATTTATCCGGGAATTTATCGATACGCACTATATTGAAGAAGGAGTTTTATACTCTTACTGGTTGAATGATAATGCAATTGCAACTTGCTTATTGGAAAGCGAGAATATTCGGATATCGAGAGTGCATGGATGGGATGTTTATGAAAAAAGACAGAAATATGAATACTTGCCACTAAGGCCTTTTCTTTTTAATCGTTTAAATTCAATACACTCTATCTCTAAAAATGCAATTGATCATCTTCGTTCAGAGTATGGTAGATTACCAAAAATGGTTTTATCTCGTCTTGGGGTGAACCAAGTAATCGAAAGCAATCAATCGAAACTTCCATTTTCTGTTATGATAAGTATAAGTAATATAATCCCATTGAAGCGAATGGATTTGATCGCATCAGCTTATAAGTTTTGGAATTATGAAGATTTGGAATGGAAGCACTATGGGGACGGAGACTACAGAGGTGAAATTGAGAAAATGGTTAACAAGAATGTGTTGGTGGGACAGGTTAGCAATGCTGAAATTATTGGTGCGTTGAATTTATATAAGGAGACCGGCTTCTTAATTAATGTGTCAAAGTATGAAGGTATCCCGGTAAGCATGATGGAAGCAATGAGTTTCGGGATCCCGTGCATTGGTACGGATGTTGGAGGAGTTTCGGAAATAATTGATTCTGGAAAAGAACGGATTTTTATTGTCACCCGATCCTTCAATTGACGAGATTGTTGAGGTTATGAACCGGATATTAAATTTGTCAGGTGAGGAGGCATCGAAGATGCGTCAAGAAGCCTATTTTACTTGGAAGAAAAATTCAACGCAACAAAGAACTATAGCCGATTTGGAAGTGTTATTCTTCGTCAAGAATAGAATAGTAAAAATCAACTAATTTTTTTGTCATTACGGATTTGTCGAAATTTCGTGCATAAAGCTGAGCATTTTTTGAAATTCTCTCAAATTTTTCACGGTTGTTCAATAATTCAATTATTCTTTCTGTAAATAACAAGGGATCCTGTTTAGCTACTATATACCCGGTGAGATCGTTCTGATAATTTCCCGATTTCCTTTTCCATCGAGAGAAACTATAGGCAACCCGGCCGCCATAGCTTCCAAAAAAACTAAACCAAAGGGCTCATAATACGCTGTATGTAAGTAGATATCTGATTTATGATACCAATCTTGTATATTAGATTGTAAACCTCTTTGAAAAATATAATTCTCGAGATTTTTTGACTTAATTTTTTCCTTTACGTCGTTATATTCGGAACCCTCACCGATCAGATTAATCTCAAAATCTATATTTTGGTTCCGCAAGCACTCCGCAATGTCCACAATAAATTTCTGATTTTTTTTCGGTTGATAACTTCCAACATTGAGAATTTTTAATTTGGAAGATCTTTTCTTGAATTCATGATAGAATTTGTCATAGTCAAACCCTTAATGGATCAGTTGAACGAATTCTTTTGCTTTACGGTAAAACTCTTGAATAATAATCGTATGTATGCTGCGAGTTCGCAATAAAGTAAGTCTTGACCTTTCGATATTTGTTCTGCCTTATATAACGATATAAAAGGTAGTTTACTATCTTTCCTTTAAAAACAGAGTTTTTAGAGTAAAAGGACTGAACTGAACCATATTATCATGACCATGACAGACATATTTAATATTTTCGCGAACGTCATATGAAGTGATAAATTCACCTAGAAACCGGTTAGAATGAATAATATCAGGTTTAAACTCGTCTAACAACCTCGTATATTTCTCGTTCGTAGCTACCTCTCCAAAAGAAAAGAGCTTATAATCTAAGAATAACATCTTTTCACTATCATTGAATTCTACATAGTCCACATTTTCTTCTAAAGAAGCTATTTTAAAATCGATGAATTCATAGTTCTCTAATTCACAAGTCAAATCCAATAAGAATCGCTCAGCTCCACCTATACCTAAATCGGTAATAATAAATAATATTTTTAAGGGATTCATTCTGCACTAATAGCTTTTTCTTCTCCAACGAGGAAGTATTCTATACATGAATTGGACAAAAAGATAATTTACAGGATCTTAAATTAGATTCCCATTTTTTCATGTAATGAATAAAATACTTTTTCATTAGTGAGTAGAAACATAACCTCCATTTGTAGTACATGCACATTTTTTTGATAGTAATATCTTACTAATTCTTTCTTTAACAGGTCATAATATGACCAATAGCCAGCATCGAAACGGTACAGATTATTTTTTAATGTCTTAATACATTCATTAATATCTTCTTTAACATCTTCAACGCCTGAGTAACTCTATAAAGATCAAATAATCCAAATATAGTGTAGATGAAACCGTTTAATACGTGAGAAGGTGGATCAGAAGGATATTCTTCAAACCAGAGATAACCCTCTTCATCACGACGCCTTACTCCACCTTGTTCTGCGGATATTCTAAAAATCCGTAAGCCTTTTTTGAATATTCGAGATATTCTTTTCACCGGTCAACTGATAATACCGTAGAAAAAGAGAAATTATTTCGCCTTGTGCCATTGCAGAAGCCCACGGTGGTGCATATGCTATATTTCTTATTTTCAAACCAAGTGCCACCATACGCAAACTTCCATTTTTTACGTCTGCAAGTTCAACTAGTTTTTCGACACACAGCTTTTAATTTCTGTAATGTTTTGGTATTCTTTTCAGATAAATAATTTGTGTGAAGGATGAAACCATATTGAGCAATATTCATCGGAAAATAAATTTGATGACCTCTCAACACCAATCGTAGGGACATCATTTTCGTCAAAAGATCCATCATAAATATTATTCTGGTAATGAGTGATAGCAGACCTCATATCGATGTAATATCTACCTAATTCTTCATCCAAGCCAATATCACCGATACTTAAAGTTATTTTTTTACTTTCCTCGTTCATTCCATTGAGACCTATTCCCTGTATTATCAATTTTAATTGTGGAATTAAACGATACTATTTCACAGGAAAAATTATCTTCCCACGGAGCGATAGTTCTGTCATGACGCCATTTACTCTACTTAAAATTCATCAAATGTAGATATATAAATCTTCGATCTCCATCCCTCTCATTGGTTATTATCCCATCCTGATAATACCAAGTGGAAGGTTGCCTACTATTTAAGCTTCCGTCTATCCAAGGTCGAGGTATAAATGGAGTCGTGTATTGCTCTACGATATACATGCGTCTGCCCCTCCGGATCGTTTGTAATATTGTCTTTAACTTCGGAGTATTTTAAAGCCAAACTTAAGATTAACTTTATCCCAGAATGTATAGTAAATAAGCATTTGTAATACCATGCTCATCAATTCCTACAAATTTTGGGTTTTGAAATGCACCTTTCCAATCATATATTTTCTTGTATTTGAATCTATTCTTTCTGTTATTGCGAAAAAGGCCATGTGGCCAGAGATTGTATGAGAATGTGTAGATAATACATCGTATTTGGATAAGATTTCATTAGAGTAAAAATCCCTAATATTGCCGAATACAATATCCATATCTGTCCATCCGTAAAAATCATAATCCTTTATTATATCCTAGTGAATAGCCAAAAAAGAGGCGTAGATCGCAGATTTTGTACGCGTTAGGAGGGGAGAACTCAAAATCCAGAAAAGTATTTGCATTTTTCACGTATTCGTCAAATTCCTAATTGAATGAATAATCGCATTGGCAGGCAAGTCGAAATCGGTCGTAATATTCGTGAAAAAGTGAAAATCTATTGTTGGGTTTCGTTTTATAGTTTCAAAATATAATTTGCTCCAGACGGGAAATTGACCGAAGTATGGAATGATTAAAGCTATAGATTTCATATAAGTTGAAGTAAATGCTTATTCTATCGCATGACGGCATCCAAAGGACAATATAATAATATTCCCTGAGTTAGCTAATGCTCTTTGGTAGCTCTAAATTTAAATACTTTGCAGTTTCAAGTTGACAGATTAAAAAATTAAATGAATTACTTTGGGTTTGGTTTTTTCGGACCAGATGCTCTTCCAGTTGTATTGTCATTTTGACTTCATTTATTTCATAAAATAAGTAGTTCAGATTTAAAAAATGGGGTTCAATCTTAAATCCGATATCATTATTTAATACTTCGATTATAAAATCCGGTCTATATTGGGAAATTAAACTACCAAAACCATCAAGCACTTCGGGCTCATGAAGTTCGACATCCATAGAAATCAAATCAATTTGAGTGATCCCTCTTTCCTTCACAAAATCCTGAAAGGTCTAACATTTAACTTCTCGGCGGGAAATATTCGGAGATTTATCGTGAGTGTCATTGACAGCAATTGATGAAGCAGCAGATGATTTTTTATGATCCATGAAGGTGACATGCCCATTTTTATTAGATAAGGCTAATTCAAGGGTTTCAACACTTAAATCATTAGCTTTAAAATTTTCCTTTAGCATCTGCAGTCCATAGATAGACGGTTCAAAAGCGTACACAGTACAATTCGCATTAGTCGTTTTAGCCGCAATAGCATACAAACCGAAATTGGCTCCAATATCGAAGGCTGTCCGAGACCGCGCAGCTAATTTCGACCAGATCAAAATAGAATTTGCATCCCAGCTTTTATTAATGCCTTTGTAAAATATTTCAAGCATTCCCTTATCTATTTTGTTGGCTAATAGATAAAAATGGTTTTTCTCCAGTCTGACTTTAAAAGTGTCTTCAAACCATAAATCCCTAACATATTTTTCAAAGTTTAAACCAGTCCATCGAAATAAAGATAGAATTTGCTTCTTGAAGGGGATATACATCCATAACCGAATTACAGTTGAGTATAATTTTGCATTACTCATATTATGAAGTTTTAAGAAATAATTCTGATTACTAAATATTTAAATGAGAACGGTTCCGTTTTCGACAAGAAAATGAACTTTTTCATTCATGGATTTTGAAAATGATGGCTCAATAAGATGGGATATTGAGTTGTAAACTGAAAATGATTTACCTCCAAAAATTTTAGCATTATAAAATAAAACTGAACTGACAACGCCATATACTACTTTTTCATTGGCTAATATTTCATTTTCTAATATTATTTCATCGCTAATAATTTCATGTTCAATTTACGGAGTTCAGCCAATTGGTTCAAAATAATTTTTCGTTCCGTATTATTCTGCCTTGGATGAAATTTAATGGAATAGCTCTGACCTATACAAGCCGTAGCATTGCTTTATAATAATTTTTTGAATTGTTTTCTGCAACCAAATTATATTCCACCAATGCATCAAAGACTAAAATACAGTTATAATTTAGTTTGTTGGAAAGACCTTTTTGGGATGGTATTTTTACAATCGTTCTGGGATTTATTCCGATAAAAGCATCAACCGAAAATGCATATGCTCCTTTAAATTTAGGAAAACTATTAAATAGATTAGTGCCACGATGCATTGAAGCTGCAGGTAATAAATGTGAGAGTAATTTGTTTTTAGGTCACTCCTTAATATATGTTCCCAAAGTATTCGCTAAAATAAGGAGCCAAACCTTCCTCAATGTAATAATACTCCTTACAATTCTTCAGAAATATCAAATGTTTTATAAATCGTATTGAATCTTGGGGTACATATAATCGAAAGTCTTCACATTCCGGCCATTTTTCTCGCTGCCCAATGGATATTAACCTCAGACAGGATAGATTTTATTTTCTTCCGGAAACTTGTTCGAGTTGAAAATTAGTAGCTAATCGGCCATTTAGAAACTTTCATCAAATAATTGTCATCGTTAGGACGGAATACTGTCGAAATATAGTATCATGGATTATAAGAATCACATCCTTTTGCTTAATATCTATATCACTAATTATCGCGTAAGCGCTGAAGCCGAGTAATATGACTGTGTAAATAGAAGATATGTTTCATAATTCTTCTTGAAATTATAATCAATTTGATCTATTAATAAGACAATTAACTTAAAGAATTAATATTAATTGAAATGGTTTTGTAACTATCATATTAAGTCTATTTTATCTTGTAAATTCGGTCTTAGTTTTTAAATCCCGTATTATTGCGTTTTAGTAATATAGATACCTTGTGAAAAATTCTCTGCCGTCTATTTTCCGGCGAATGTACTCAGTTTTTAGTCCACCACAGAAAAGGCGGTTCACATTATTATTATTATTGCTTCTCACCCAAGGAATTGTAGAGGTAATTGGACTTGCATTAATTCTACCACTTTTATACGTGGCTCAATACCCGGAAAAAATAGCTGAGAATAAATATTTAAACTTTCTTTACCAGTTCTTAAATTTCGATTCTGCGGGTTCGTTTACAGTTTTTTTGGCAGTTGTTTTAGTTCTGGCCTTCGTTTTTAAGGGACTCTACTCCATAATTGTCATTAAAATCCAAACCAATACGACCTTTGATTTTTCCAAAAGTTTTATTAATGACCAAATCAAAGTTGGTTTTGGAATGGATTATTTAACCTTTAAATCCAGAAATAGCAATATTATGGTTCAGGATATGATTAGTATTCCTACGGAGTTTGCTACTTCTGTTATGCAACCTTTTTTATTATTGCTGTCGGAGTTAATCGTAACTATGTTTATTGCTATTGCAGTTGGAATCTATAATTTTAAAGTTTTTTTGGGCTTGGTCTTAGTCTTATTGCCACCTGTAATAATATTTTATCGAATTACTCGGAAAAGAATTGTGAGTTTAGGAACTGAGAGAAATAATTTGCGCGCAGAATCTTACAAACATGTTTTTGGTGCTGTACATGGCATTGAAAGTGTTAAAATTACTCATGCAGAAAATTACTTCAGGAAGAAGATTTTAGGATCCTTTAATTTGCTCTTTTCGAAAATGTCCCGTTTGGTGGTGCTCGAAAATATTCCTATCCGCATGATTGAGCTTACAGCAATCTTTGCGGTTAGTTTACTTGTAATCTATTCTGTTTTATTTACTAATGCTTCAACTTCAATTTTACCCTTATTAGTAGTTTTTGCTACGGCTGCATATAGATTACTGCCTTCAATGAATAGAATTGTGAGCAATTCGGTCAGACTTAGAGCTAGCCTCTATGTTTTTGATCGATTTGATGAATTTTCAATTTATAAGCAGCCGGATATTGAATCATTCAATGATTCTATTGATTTGCATTTTAACAAATCCATTTCGATGGAGGATTTAACTTTCAATTATCCCGGAAACTCTGCTATGGTTTTGAAAGATATAAATATCACCCTTCTGAAAGGCGAGTTTTTAGGGGTAATCGGAAAATCCGGTCAGGGCAAGTCAACTTTCTTAAAGGTGTTTCTTAAACTTATCGAGCCCGTTCATGGGGTAATCAAGTGTGACTCTTTGGAATCATCGATAAGTCACATAATAGATCATGGCAAAAGAAGATCGGTTATGTTCAACAAGAGGTGTTTTTGTTGGATGGATCCATTGCCGAAAATGTCGCATTTGGCGAAGCAAATATTGACTTCGATAGGGTCTTGAAATGTCTAAAATCAGCATCGTTGGAGAGCTATGTCTTGACAATGAAGAATGGTTTAAAAACTAAGGTAGGTGAGTTCGGTAATGCGATTTCCGGTGGGCAACGACAACGAATTGCTATTGCAAGAGCGCTCTATAAAGATGCTGAAATTTTGGTGCTCGATGAAGCTACAAGTGCGCTTGATTCTGATACTGAATCAGATATTATGCGAACGTTGGAAAATTTAAAACGGGAAGGATTAACCATAGTAGTTGTTGCGCACAGGCTTACTTCATTATATGCCTGTGATCGGATTGTTGAAATTTAGCGATGGCAGGGTTGATAAAGAATTCACCTATAATGAGCTAATTGCTGTAGGATAATTCGTTCCTTAGTTGTAAAAGAAGGAAGAGTCTGAATCCAATAAATAATTCAGCCTTCTAAAAGCAATGCCGAAATTTTTCTAATTTTCATTCCTGCACTTTCCCATTCCGGATCATGTCTTGTAGTATTTATTTGTTTTACAAGGACTGTGTTAATTTATATTTATTGAATTTGATTTTTGGATAGGTCATTTGCATTATACTTGTTTAAATGTATTTGATAGTATTTATAGAATCTATATATTCTGATTTAATGTTAAAATACTCATATCTCACTTATTTATTCGGATTAATTTTCACATTCATTTGTTTGACTATAAATACAAACGCTCAGACTATACCGGAAGAAGTATTTTGGTTTAAACCAACCAATTTGGTTCCTAACAGCCAAAATAAAATTGATAGTTGGATTTATCCTTATAGCATAATTTCTGCGACTCAGACGGACGTAAATAAACAACCCGAATTTAACCCTGATTTGTTGAACGGGTTTCCCGGAATAGATTTGGATGGTGCTCAGTTTTTAAATTTACCTGATAACATTGATTTTATAAGTGGGGATAAAACATTTATTCTTTTGTACCGACCGACTGAAGTTTCCTATTCTGTCTTTGCTAAGGGTAGTCCATTTTCAGGTAGCCTTGCTCAAAATGGTGATTTTGCACTGTTTCCGTATCAAACCAACTATAGAGTACGATGGCGGGAATATGATCAGCCTGTTGACCTTTTAGCTCCGAATTTAGCGCCAGGCAATTTTTATTTTATTAGAATTGAAATAGATAGAAATAATGGGCTTGCCTCATTTTTTATTAATGAAGCACTGAAGGATTCTGTACAGTGTTCTCAAATCTATATGGGGGGGAACACTACTCCAGACAACTCTTATTGGCAGTCTATGGGTGCTATTAACTTCTCTCTAAATGGATCTGTTTCGGAAATTGGGTTATTTAGTTTTGCCAATGATGCAGGAGAGACTCGATAAAATTCTTAGTTGATTTAGGTATCTCGCTATTTGCAACCTATTAATTTAGGTGACGATATAGTTATTAGCACCTGGAGATTCATGTCGGTATAACCTCTCAGTTTTGCAAATACCTATAGATTCTATATTTATGGAGTACCGGAGAAACATCCCAATCAATCACAGTTAACGGCCCCGGAGAATATTCTGTTGTTGCTACAGGAGATTATGGATTTAAAGTAGCGGATACCATTCGTGTAGGATTTGATGAAAACCTAATCCCAACCGAAAACTTATTATGCTCATACGATTCACTTTTATGGGATCTCAATCTTGAACCTGGATATTCCTACACCTGGTCTGATGATCTGGTAACTACTGAATCTTCGCGGTATCTGAAACCCGGGAATTCGTATTCAGTAGAAATTTCAAATGGAAATTGTTCGGTTACTACTCCGGTTGTTAATATTGAAAATGATACGTATCCTGAGACAGTGGAGCTCAACAACAACCCCAACTTCTGTCTCGGCAATGACTTATTCCTCTCCTCCGGTTTTGCGGAAGCGGAAACCTATAACTGGAATACCGGAGAAGATACGCCCTTTATTCAGCCGCAAACCAGCGGAGAATACTGGGTAGAAGCCACCAATGCCAATGGATGTGTGGGAAGAGATACCGTCAATGTGGATATTGTAGGCACCGCCCCTACCGTAGATTTCACCGCGGGCACGGCCTGTGAAGACAATGCCGTGGTATTTACCGATGGCACTTTCCCCGAAGGGGCCACCATAACCGGTCAGGACTGGAACTTCAATAACGGGCAGAGCACCGCAGAGGGAGGCGAAGTAGAAAATGTTTTCCCGGGAACGGGCGACTACCCCGTGGAGCTCACGGTAACCCTCGATAATGGATGCACAGGTACGGGGCGCGACACGGTGTCGGTACATCCCCTCCCTTTGGTGGGGATAAACGATGATGAAGTAGTGCCCTGCCGCGGCAACGAAGTGGCCTTCGAGAGTCAGAGCGGAGTGCCCGGAAACGGCACCATAGCCTCCTATGCCTGGACTTTTGGAAATGGCACCACAGATACCGGCGTAGTGGGATCAACGACTTTTGAAGAGACGGGCACCAATACCGTGCAGCTGGCCGTCACTACTACGGATGGTTGCGTGGACAGCCTTTTGGCAAATGTCGTGGTGCTGGGCAGCCCGGTAGCCGATTTCGATTTTGATAATGTTTGCCTGGGGCAGCCGGTGTCTTTTAATGAAAATGTAAATACCGATGAGTCGGGCCCTGTGTTTTATAACTGGCAGTTCGGCGATGGCTTTTACAGCAATTTCCCCAATACCTCGCGTTTGTATGCGGCTCCGGGAGTATATGATGTAACCCTTACCGCTACGGGCAATAATTTCGGAGGCTTCGGATGTGTGGATCAGATAACCAAAGAAGTGCGCGTATATCCGCCGCCAACGGGAGCTATTGCTACCACCGACGGATGTTTGGGTACGGGAATTGAATTTACAGATCTTACCCAACCGGTGGATTTGGGAGGGATGACCGATCCGGTGGTAAACCGCAGTTGGGTATTGCCTTTTGGAAATGCGCAGGGACCCATAGCCTTAGGTTCGGACAGTGTGGAAGTGTGGATGCCCGAAGTGGCGGGCACCTATGCCGTGAATTTTGGTTTTGAGACCGAAGCGGGCTGCAGTGGCACGGCTTCCGGAACGGTGGAAGTGCTGGATATTCCCGAATCGGCGTTTACGCTCGAAGTGCCCGAAAAGATGCCCCCGCTGGTAGTCGTGCCCGTAAATATGAGCACCGATGCAGAAGGGTATTCCTGGCTCCTGGACGGATTGGTGGTGAGCAATGCCTTCGAACCGGAACTTCTTTTTCCCGATACGGGCGCCTACACCGTGGGACTGGCAGCCGTAAACAGCCTCGGATGCAATGACACTTCCTTTCAGTCGGTAAATGTCATTAGTCCCGTTTATGATATTGCCCTCCTCGATATCCGCTATGCGGTGCAGGGCGACCGCCTGGTGCTGAAGGCCCTTTTGGGAAATAACGGAAACACGGCAATACGCGATTTCCGCCTCAATGTGCAATTGGGACTGAGCGCCAATGTGCGGTCCGACGAATCGTATACCATCCCCGCCGGAGATGTGGTGGAATACACCCTGCCGCAAGACTTTGAATATTTGAATTCGCGAGATTTACCGTATGTGTGTATGCGGGTGGGGTTGATTGTGAATGGGGGTATTGTTGAGGAGGAGGATATGGATAATAATTATTTGTGTGTGGGGTTGGAGAAGGAAACCGCGGTTTTTGTTGATCCTTATCCGAATCCGGGGAGTGGGGTTGTTTCATTAGGTTTTGTGCTGCCTTCGGCGGGGGTTGTGGGGTTGAGTGTGGTGGATAGTGAGGGGAGAGAGGTTTATGGGATTGCGTGGAATTTGAAGGAGGGGTATAGTTTGGAGAAGGTGGATGTTTCTTCGTTTGCTGAGGGGATGTATGTGTTGCGGTATAGTTATGGTGGGGAGACGGTGGTTAAGAAGCTGGTTGTGGCTCAGGGGAAATAGGGTTCGCTACGCACTTTTTTCACCACAGATAGCAGGGGTTCGCTACGCTCACTTTTTTTCACCACAGATATCACAGATTTTCACAGATTTTTTTTTAATCCGTGTGAATCTGAGGAATCTGTGGTGGGTTTTTTTTCACCAGAGATAGGAAAGGTTCGCTACGCTCACTTTTTTTCACCACAGATAGCACAGATTTTCACAGATTTTTTTATTCCCAGAGCTCTGGAGATAGCTTTTTAATCTGTGTGAATCTGAGGAATCTGTGGTGCAGTATTGGATTATAGTATTAACCTTGTGATCCCGGTCTTCATATCCTTTACATTGAAATTGAGTAGTAGTCAACCGCCGGCCGTCGCTCGCGTCTCGCGAGGGACTATTCATCCGGCATCTTGCCGGGTTCCTATAGCGCTTCTCCAATCAAAACCCGCTGCGCTGCATTTATAATATTGCGTCTCTTGCTGCGCTGGGTATTCACCCTGCGCCTTTCTGCGCTGCATTTACCCGCGGGAGTACAATCTTCCGTCTCCCCTCAAAATCATTCACCCGCGACCCCAGAGTCCGGCAATAGCCCCGGGCTGCGGCTGACGCCTTACCCGAGGCTAAAAATATTGCACCCCTTCAGGGTGCTTCAACCAACGGCCGTCGCTCGCGTCTCGCGAGGGACTATTCATCCGGCATCTTGCCGGGTTCCTATAGCGCTTCTCCAATCAAAAACCCGCTGCGCTGCATTTATAATATTGCGTCTCTTGCTACGCTGGGTAAGTTAAAGATCAAGCCGCAGGCATGGAGGGTACCGTGGGCGGATGGACGGATATTGCCATTGCCTATTGTCAACTGAGCGAAGTGACTTCACGACCGTAGGGAGTAATTGCCCATTGTCTATTCTCGCGTGGGAAATACCTGGCGAGACGCCAGATGAAAACACCCTCGCGAGACGCGAGCGTGGGCGGATGGACAGATATTGCCTTGCTGCGCTGGATATTCACCCTGCGCCTTTCTGCGCTGCATTTACCCGCGGGAGTACAACCTTCCGTCTCCGCTCAAAATCATTCACCCGCGACCCCAGAGTCCGGCAATAGCCCCGGGCTGCGGCTGACGCCTTACCCGAGGCTAAAAATATTGCACCCCTTCAGGGTGCTTCAACCAACGGCCGTCGCTCGCGTCTCGCGAGGGACTATTCATCCGGCATCTTGCCGGGTTCCTATAGCGCTTCTCCAATCAAAAACCCGCTGCGCTGCATTTATAATGTTGCGTCTCTTGCTGCGCTGGGTATTCACCCTGCGCCTTTCTGCGCTGCATTTACCCGCGGGAGTACAACCTTCCATCTCCTCTCAAAATCATTCACCCGCGACCCCAGAGTCCGGCAATAGCCCCGGGCTGCGGCTGACGCCTTACTCGGGGCTAAAAATATGGCACCCCTTCAGGGTGCTTCAACCAACGGCCGTCGCTCGCGTCTCGCGAGGGACTATTCATCCGGCATCTTGCCGGGTTCCTATAGCGCTTCTCCAATCAAAAACCCGCTGAGCTGCATTTATAATGTTGCGTCTCTTGCTGCGCTGGGTATTCACCCTGCGCCTTTCTGCGCTGCATTTACCCGCGGGAGTACAACCTTCCGTCTCCCCTCAAAATCATTCACCCGCGAACCCAGAGTCCGACAAAAACCCCGGGCTGCGGCTGACGCCTTACCCGGGGCTAAAAATATGGCACCCCTTCAGGGTGCTTCAACCGACGGCCGTCGCTCGCGTCTCGCGAGGGACTATTCATCCGGCATCTTGCCGAGTTCCTATAGCACACATTCCCTCAACCTGTTTCCCGCCGGCCGGCGCTCGCGTCTCGCGAGGGACTATTCATCCGGCATCTTGCCGGGTTCTTATAGCGCTTCTCCAATCAAAAACCCGCTGCGCTGCATTTATAATGTTGCGTCTCTTGCTGCGCTGGGTAAGTTAAAGATCAAGCCGCAGGCATGGAGGGTACCGTGGGCGGATGGACGGATATTGCCATTGCCTATTGTCAACTGAGCGAAGTGACTTCACGACCGTAGGGAGTAATTGCCCATTGTCTATTCTCGCGTGGGAAATACCTGGCGAGACGCCAGATGAAAACACCCTCGCGAGACGCGAGCGTGGGCGGAGAGTCCGGCAAAAACCCCGGGCTGCGGCTGACGCCTTACCCGGGGCTAAAAATATGGCACCCCTTCAGGGTGCTTCAACCAACGGCCGTCGCTCGCGTCTCGCGAGGGACTATTCATCCGGCATCTTGCCGGGTTCCTATAGCGCTTCTCCAATCAAAAACCCGCTACCCTGCATTTATAATATTGCGTCTCTTGCTGCGCTGGGTATTCACCCTGCGCCTTTCTGCGCTGCATTTACCCGCGGGAGTACAACCTTCCATCTCCTCTCAAAATCATTCACCCGCGACCCCAGAGTCCGGCAAAAACCCCGGGCTGCGGCTGACGCCTTACCCGGGGCTAAAAATATGGCACCCCTTCAGGGTGCTTCAACCGACGGCCGTCGCTCGCGTCTCGCGAGGGACTATTCATCCGGCATCTTGCCGGGTTCCTATAGCACACATTCCCTCAACCTGTTTCCCGCCGGCCGGCGCTCGCGTCTCGCGAGGGACTATTCATCCGGCATCTTGCCGGGTTCCTATAGCGCTTCTCCAATCAAAACCCGCTGCGCTGCATTTATAATATTGCGTCTCTTGCTGCGCTGGGTATTCACCCTGCGCATTTCTGCGCTGCATTTACCCGCGGGAGTACAACCTTCCCTCTCCGCTCAAAATCATTCACCCGCGACCCCAGAGTCTGGCAATAACCCCGGGGCTGCGGCTGACGCCTTACCCGGGGCTAAAAATATGGCACCCCTTCAGGGTGCTTCAACCAACGGCCGTCGCTCGCGTCTCGCGAGGGACTATTCATCCGGCATCTTGCCGGGTTCCTATAGCACACATTCCCCCAGGTCCGGTCATAACCCACGGTTAAAACCGTGGGCTGAAATAACCACCGTCCCTATGGATCTTTTAAAGCCGCGGTGCTGGGTACCCCCTAAGAATATACACATCAATTTATTGTACTATTTAACTTCCCTTTATGGACAGAGGGCGGCAGACAGAAACCAGCCGCCAACTTCCGGCATCAACTTCCAACCTCCGGCATCCAACTTCCAAATTCACCAACTTCATTTTAAAAATCGGGTATGGAGATGTCGAATTCATAAAGCTGATCTGTGAATGCCTGTTCAACGCTTCCGAAAACATCAAATGGTTTTCCGAAATCCGGTTTCGAGTTTCTAAAGTCAAAAAGCTACTTTTTAGAAGGCTGTTTTAAGATTTCAGAATCATAAAGCTCAGTTTGAAAACGCTGTTCAAATATTCCGAAGTCATAAAGCCGATTTTGAAAATGTTGCTCAATCATTGCAAATTCATAAAGCTACCTTTCAAATCTCTGTTTGAAGATTCAAAATCCATAAAGCTGATTTTGAAAATGCAGTTCAAACATGCCAAATTCATGAAGCGGATTTCCAAATCTTTGTTTAAAGATTCCAAAATCATAAAGCCGATTCTCAAAACTCAGTTCAAACATTTAAAATTTATAAAGCTAATTTTGGAAATTCAACGAGTGGAACCCCTTTATTTCAGGAAGATACATAAAACAGTGCTTTTTAAAAATAGGAATTTGGGTCTCCCGGGGCGAACGGGCAGAGGAATTTTGGTGAATTCCGGGTGAAAATGGTGATCTTGACTGCCGGGAGGATTCGAATTGAATACAATATAGAGTCATTGCAGCCCGACTGAATCGGTTAAATATCATGAAATCAGGACAGTGCACCATAAGGGACACCCCTACGCCAGGCCTCAACTCCCCGTTTGGACGTCTTTTGAGGAAAATTAAGGTGGATTCTGTATGGATGGGCAGGTTGAAACAGATTCAGAAAGCAGATTTTTAGTCTCTTTTTTAGACCGATGGGTCAAAAATGGTTCGAAAATGACGTTTTATTCATTTTCAAGCAAGTATAAATGCATGAAAAAAGGGACTAAAATTGGACTATAAAGTTATGAACAATTTGCATATAACCCTGTTTTACAATAAATTAAAAAACACTACACGGGTGCAGAAAAATAATTTTGATTTTGTCGTTTATTCTGCGTAAATGCGCAGCTTCCATTTCCTGTCAAGGCATATCCCATAAGGATTAGGGAAGTTTCAGTCTTTTTACGGATGGTTCGATAGACCGAAAGCCGGCGATTTCCTATCTTTTTAACAATCAATTCATAAGCGATTTATTCACCAAGCGATGTTGATAAGTCACTTGCAACCAATTTGTAATCAGCGGGGTATAATCAACCAGAGCAAACGGCTCAAACGTTCTTTTACAACAATTATAACCAAAACAATCCCTGCAAAATGGGATGGCCAAAAACGGGTTTTATGCCTGGAGAGAGCTTAAGTATCACGAACGGGTTAACACGTGAAGTGAGATGGGAGCTAAAACCGGTTTGGCACGCATGATTCTGTAGAAAACGTATTTTTCAAATTTAATTTTTATTTATTATGTCTAATTTAGTTAAAGTGGGGCTAACAGGCCTCAAGCCCAGCGACCTTGTCGCTAAATCGATTCAAGTTGAATCAAGTATGAATAGCAACCCATTGTTTGCAACCCCAACACCTACCCTTGCGGACGTTACCGCAGCCCGGGAGGAATTGGAAATCCGCATAACTGCGGCGGCAATGGGTGACCGGAGTGCCATTGCGCTTCGAAAGGACCAGGAGAAAGTACTTAAAACGCTTTTGCAGAAGCTGGCGAGTTATGTACAAATCGCATCCAATTCTGAATCCGATATTTTGACTTCGGGGTTTGATGTGCGCAGAAAAGGAGAGGCAATTGGTCATCTGAGTCGTCCGGCGGCTTTGGATGCTAAGCGCACCGATGCAGAAGGAGTGGTACAGTTGTCGTGGAAACCCGTTAATGGAAGTCAGCACTATATAGTAGAGATGACCACCAGCGACCCGATGACCGGCAGCGCGTCTTGGGCACATTTGGCCTATACGGGCAAGTCGAATCAGGAGGTGACCAATCTCACTCCGGGAACTGTTTATTGGTTTCGGGTGCGTGCTTTGGGCAGCAAAGGCCAAAGCCCCTTCAGTGATCCGGCAAAGGTGATGGCAGCCTGACAAAGGTAGCTGACAACCGACAGGTTCAGGCGCTTGTCGCGAAAATGGAGAGGTAAAGAAACCCCGCAGGATGGACTGCGGGGTTTTCTTATACGCGTTTTTTTTAGCTGCAAGTTACAAGCCTTAAGCTGTAAGTTAAAGATCAAGCCGCAGGCATGGAGGGTTACCGTGGGCGGATGGACGGATATTGCCATTGCCTATTGTCAACTGAGCGAAGTGACTTCACGACCGTAGGGAGTAATTGCCCATTGCCAACTGAGCGAAGTGACTTCACGACCGTAGGGAGTAATTGCCCGTTGTCTATTCTCGCGTGGGAAATACCTGGCGAGACGCCAGATGAAAACACCCTCGCGAGACGCGAGCGTGGGCGGAGAGTCCGGCAAAAACCCCGGGCTGCGGCTGACGCCTTACTCGGGGCTAAAAATATGGCACCCCTTCAGGGTGCTTCAACCAAGGGCCGTCGCTCGCGTCTCGCGAGGGACTATTCATCCGGCATCTTGCCGGGTTAAGGTTGTAAAATGTTCATAGCAATCCGGGGCTCAATTGTCCTAAAGCTTCCTATTGGGAGAAAAACCTGGCGGGACGCCAGAAGAAAACACCCTCGCGAGACGCGAGCGTGGGCACACTGTCGCTCGCGTCTCGCGAGGGACTATTCATCCGGCATCTTGCCGGGTTCTTATAGCGCTTCTCCAATCAAAAACCCGCTACGCTGCATTTACAATATTGCGTCTCTTGCTGCGCTGGGTATTCACCCTGCGCCTTTCTGCGCTGCATTTACCCGCGGGAGTACAACCTTCCATCTCCCCTCAAAATCATTCACCCGCGAACCCAGAGTCCGGCAATAACCCCCGGGCTGCGGCTGACGCCTTACCCGGGGCTAAAAATATTGCACCCCTTCAGGGTGCTTCAACCAACGGCCGTCGCTCGCGTCTCGCGAGGGACTATTCATCCGGCATCTTGCCGGGTTAAGGTTGTAAAATGTTCATAGCAATCCGGGGCTCAATTGTCCTAAAGCTTCCTATTGGGAGAAAAACCTGGCGGGACGCCAGAAGAAAACACCCTCGCGAGACGCGAGCGTGGGCACACTGTCGCTCGCGTCTCGCGAGGGACTATTCATCCGGCATCTTGCCGGGTTCCTATAGCGCTTCTCCAATCAAAAACCCGCTGCGCTGCATTTATAATATTGCGTCTCTTGCTGCGCTGGGTATTCACCCTGCGCCTTTCTGCGCTGCATTTACCCGCGGGAGTACAACCTTCCGTCTCCCCTCAAAATCATTCACCCGCGACCCCAGAGTCCGGCAAAAGCCCCGGGCTGCGGCTGACGCCTTACCCGGGGCTAAAAATATGGCACCCCTTCAGGGTGCTTCAACCGACGGCCGTCGCTCGCGTCTCGCGAGGGACTATTCATCCGGCATCTTGCCGGGTTAAGGTTGTAAAATGTTCATAGCAATCCGGGGCTCAATTGTCCTAAAGCTTCCTATTGGGAGAAAAACCTGGCGGGACGCCAGAAGAAAACACCCTCGCGAGACGCGAGCGTGGGCACACTGTCGCTCGCGTCTCGCGAGGGACTATTCATCCGGCATCTTGCTGGGTTAAGGTTGTAAAATGTTCATAGCAATCCGGGGCTCAATTGTCCTAAAGCTTCCTATTGGGAGAAAAACCTGGCGGGACGCCAGAAGAAAACACCCTCGCGAGACGCGAGCGTGGGCACACTGTCGCTCGCGTCTCGCGAGGGACTATTCATCCGGCATCTTGCCGGGTTCCTATAGCACACATTCCCCCAACCTGTTTCAGGGTTGTTTCAGGGTCCGCTGCGTGAGAACGTTTCACTTAGTTGTAATGCTGCGTCCTCTTCCCTGGAGGCGCACCCTCTCGCGACTCGCGACTCTTCCTGCCCGCCACTCCCACAAACGTCAACCTCTGCCTTTTCTCGATTAAGAAAGCAAATGGGCCTATCCAAGCATCAACATATCCGCAAATCGAACCCCTTTGAATTCACCACTCATTCCAAAAGCGTGAGCTTGGCGAATTTTAAAAGCAATTGCTTCTGTCCAACCGAAGGGAAGAAAACGGTGGCTTTTTCGTTGGGGGTACTGCCTTCTACGTTGAGGACTTTGCCCTTGCCAAATTTTTCGTGCATCACTTGCGTGCCGGCTACTACGCTCCCCGGCGCAGTGGCTTGAACCCCGTTGCCGGTTGGTACCTGGTTTACGCGTTTTAAATTCCTCGGAACCTCGGGCGGTGGAGTCTGTGCCCTCGACGGCGACTCCTTCCGTTGGAAATTCCTGCTGCCCGAATTGCTGCCCATTCCCTTCCAGGGCGTGGCTCCAAAACCGGAGTCGCGCTCCTCATACGGATTGTGGAGTTGCTCGGGAGTGTCGATAAATTCTGCATCTATCTCCTCAATAAACCGGCTCGGCTCGCTGTGATTCAGCGTCCCATACCGGTACCGCGACATCGCGTAAGTCAGGGTGGCCCTACTCTCAGCACGCGTCAAGGCTACATAAAATAGGCGCCGTTCCTCTTCGAGTTCGCTCCGATCGCTCAGGGAGAGCTGCGAAGGAAATAGATTTTCTTCCATCCCTACAATATAAACGTGGGGAAATTCCAACCCCTTGGAGGCGTGGATCGTCATCAGGTTTACCTTATTGTCATCATCGTCGGTCTGGTCGGCATCGGTGAGGAGCGCTACATCGACCAAAAAGTCGGAGAGAACAGGTTTCTTTCCCTCAAATTCGGGGAGGTCGCTTTCCGCAAATTCTCTTATCCCGTTGAGCAATTCCTGTATATTCTCATAGCGGGTAAGTCCTTCGGGGGTTTTGTCGGCGTAGAGCTCGCGCATCAGGCCGGTCGATTTGGCGATGTGCTCGGCCATGCTGAAGGCGTCGAGCGTGTCGAGCTGTGCGCGGAAACTTTCAATCATGGTGGCGAAATCTTCCAGCCGCTTGTGGGTGCCCCCATTTACACCAAGATGATTCAGATGAGCGGTTATTACTTCCCACAGACTCACTCCTGCCCTGGCGGCGAGGATGGTCATTTTCTCTAGCGTGGTTTTGCCTATGCCACGCGCAGGATAGTTGATTACGCGCTTGAGGGATTCTTCGTCGTTGGGGTTTGCCGTAAGGCGAAAATAAGCGATCAGATCCTTCACCTCCTTGCGCTGGTAGAAAGAAAGTCCGCCGTATATTCGGTAAGGAATGTTGAGCTTACGAAGGGCCTCCTCCATGGAGCGACTCTGCGAATTGGTGCGGTAGAGAATGGCAAAACTCTTATTCGAAAGCTGCTTATTTGCCCGTTCCTGAAAAATGTCATTGGCAACAAAAAAACCTTCGTCATTATCTGAAAGCGAACGATTCACCCGGATTACCTCTCCGCCTTCATTGTCCGTCCAGACTTTCTTCTTTATCTGATCTTTGTTTTTGCCAATGACACTGTTCGCAGCAGCAACAATCGTTTTCGTAGACCGGTAGTTCTGCTCGAGTTTGAAAAGCTTGTAGTCGGGGTAATCGTTTTTGAAATTGAGTATGTTCTGGATATTGGCGCCACGGAAGCTGTAGATGCTCTGGGCATCGTCGCCGACTACACACAGGTTTTCGTTCAGAGCGGCCAATTTCTTCACAATCAGGTATTGGCTGAAATTGGTATCCTGGTACTCATCCACGAGCAGGTATTTAAACTTGTGCTGGTACTTGTGCAGCACTTCCGGAAAATCGCGAAGGAGGACGTTGGTTTTGTAAAGGAGATCGTCAAAATCCATGGCGCTCGCTTTGAAGAGCCGCTTATTGTATTCGTTGTAAATCTCTACCAGTTTTCCGCGGCCGCTGATCTCGTCGTCGCTCATCACCTCAGGGTTTTCGCGGTAAGCCCGGGGAGATATCAGATTGTTTTTTGCCTTGGAAATGCGGCTCTGGACAAATCCTACTTTGTACAATTTATCATCCAGTGCCATTTCTTTGACAATGCTCTTGAGCAAGCTCTTGCTATCGGCTGAATCGTAAATGGAAAAGTTGGAAGGATAATTTAGTTTTTCGGCTTCTACGCGCAGGATGCGGGCGAAGATACTGTGGAAAGTGCCCATCCATATATTGCGGGCTTCGGTACCCCCAATTACCGTTGCAATACGCAGTTTCATTTCGCGTGCGGCCTTGTTGGTAAAGGTGAGCGAAAGAATATTGAATGGGTCAACCCCTTTGTTTATGAGGTGTGCAATGCGGTAGGTGAGTACGCGGGTTTTTCCCGAACCGGCACCGGCAATGACCATGCATGGCCCTTCAGTTTGCTCCACAGCAGCTCGCTGGTCGGGGTTTAATTGTTCCAAATAATCCATTGGTACAAAATTAATGTTTTGGAGGGAGGGGGCTAATTTATTTTTGGAGAAAATATTGCAAAGGCATTGCATGCAACGCCTCCACCTGTGCAAATCACCCAATACCAAAATTTATTGCCAAAAAAAAATCCCGCCATCGCACGCATATTCGTGTGAGGCGGGATCGTTCTGTTTGATAGAAATATTAACCCACAATGAAGAGGCTGGCAATGGCTACGGCCTGATCGCCGGTTATGGTTTCGTCGTATGACTCGGAAGCCGCATCAAGGGCATCTGAACCGTCGGGTGCAAAGCTGGAAACATTCGCCCCCAGTTGGATGACGTTCTCTTCACCCATGTACACGGCCTGTGTTTGTTCAGGCATTCCTGCGCCGCGCTCGTCGCGGGTGATCCAACCTTTCAATTCCCTTATGCGACGTACTTCTGATGCATGTCGTGCTTCTACAGAGTGAATCTGCAAAGCAGGTGTGAGAAATGGCGTGCCGATTAGATTTCCTGCCTGCCCCTTGTAAGCGCGCACTCCCGTATCTTCGAGTGCCTGCGAGATGGCGAGAAACTGTGCGTACGACGTGGCCGCCGGCACAGTGGAATCTTCATTAAAAGGATCGAATAAACCTCCTGCGGTAAAATCAAATTCCGGAGAGTCGATCGAGTCGCCTCCAAGACCTGCCTGTAGGAAGGCTACGTGCGCATTTTCGTGTTTCGCTATTTGGGTGTAAACATTCATCGTGCGGGCATTGCCTTCTTGTTCCACGATACCTCCGCTCATCATTCCTTTATTGTAAAAGGCTGCTTCGAGGTACTCAAGGGTAAGCGCAAGCTGCAGTGCCGGGATTGGATCGCCCCCACCCATCTGGGCAAAAGTTCTCTTCGGCATCAAGGTCGCCATCCCAAAAGGTATGGCAGCCATTGCAGCTGATTTACCCAAGGATTTGAAAGTTTGAAAACTGTCTCTTCGCGAGGATTTCTCATTGAGCAAATTCTCCGAACTGAAGTCGTTTAATAATTTTAAAATGTCCATGTCAATAATTTTTTAGAAGTTAAGAATCCGGTTTTTTTTATGCGAGGCTGTTCGCGGTAAATTTTGTGGTTATAAAACCCGTATCACCTACGGCCTGCAAAATCTCTGATGGCTTAAGTGCACCGTCGAAGGCAATTCCGGCACCCCCCAAATCTACCAGGATATCGTCGCCGGCAAAATCTGCCGAGCCCGGGTTGATAAGGGTTGCGATAGCCGCGGCGTGTCGCGCCTCTACCGAAACTATTTTTCCGGCAATTACCAGATACTCCGGATTCGTTAAATATTGACCTGCACCGTTGTAAGCTTTCACGCCGGTATCTTCGAGTACTTTGGCTGTAGCCAAAACCATATCTCTGTTATTGAAGTCGATGGAATTGAAATCGAAAGACAAAGTGGGTGTTATTTTATCGCTTGAAGCTACTGTTGCCAATGCTGCCGCATAAAAGTCGCGGTGGATGGTCTCGTGGTAATACAGATCCGTCAAAACTTGTTCCTCCTCATCTGAAATGCCCGGGTAGAAATTATTTACCACTTTCGTGTAAAAAGCAGCCTCGAGTTGCTCAAGTGCAAAAGCATAATTCAATATGCCCAGATCGTCGGCGCCCAGATCGAATACGCCGGGAGTGTTCATCGGCGATTCTTCGTCGTCCTTTTTACAAGCAAATAATAAGCCCGCGCCGACAACTGCCATTCCGCTAAGTTGCAGAAACTGTCGTCTGTTGCGACCCTTTAGTTCTTTAGGTGCGTGCACCTTGATTTCATTCTTGTTCATGCTATTTGGTTTTAATTAAACAAATATTTTTATGCCTCCTGTTTTAGTTACGGCTGGCAGAGCAGATTAGATTTATGGGAGGAGAATTAACACTGCCGCACCCGCTGAGGGGCGCGGCTCGCGGATCACAAGAAAGTTTCGAGTGTGTGAGGTCCTTTTCCGACGATTGACCTTTAACAGAATCTCGCCGCGAAAACGATCAATTATCTACCGCAGCGTATGAGCAGTAGAATCCAACACAAATAGACTATCCCTGGAATTCCGACAGTGTGAAGCCCAGTTTTTTGACTTCCTGCCAGAAGTTCGGGAAGGATTTGGTCACTACATCGGGGTTTTCGATGATTATTTCGCCAAATACGGCAGCCAGCGGCGCGAAGGCCATGGCCATGCGGTGGTCGGAGTATGTGGCTATTTCGGGGGTGTCAGAGAGTGCCCGATGGCGGGCGGGTTGAAAGGGATGAATTTCGAGATAGTCGGCACCGGCTGTGCAGGGGGTGCCGCATTTTTGAAGTTCGGTGGCGAGGGCGGTTATGCGGTCGGTTTCTTTTAGACGGAGCGTTTGTAGGCCGTTTAGGCGCATGGATGTGTTGAGTCCGCAGGCAGCCGTGGCAAGGGTTTGGGCGAGGTCGGGGAAGGTGAGGCAGTCGATGGCCGCGGTATCTACGAAACGCGTTTCTTGCTTATCAGCCGCTGCAAGAGGCTGGTCTGGCGAGAATGTCTGAAGGCCGTCGGTCGATACGTTTCGGTTTTCAAGCCGGGCTCCGCGGTTGGTGAATTCGGTGTAGATGCCCAGACTTGCAAAGAGCGTGCGCGTAACCTTGTCGCCTTGAACGCTTTTTGCCGTAAGGCCCTCCAGAATGATGGAGATATCGGGCCTGAAAAGGGCGAAGAGATAAAAATAGGAGGCGGCGCTCCAGTCGGGTTCTACGGTGAAGGATGCCTCAGTGTAAGCGCCGGGAGTGATCGTGATAGAATCTGCCTCGGTGCGAATGTCGGCACCGCCGCGCTCCATGAGAGTCGCGGTCATTTGGATATAAGGAAGAGATACTTGCGCGGGGTCGAGGGAGAAGCGCGTGGTGCCTTCGAAATAGGGCGCCACGAGAAGCATGGCCGTGAGAAATTGGCTGCTTTCAGATCCGTCGATATGGAGGGTGGTTCCGTTGAGTTGCTTTCCGCGAATGCGAATGGGTGCATAGCCTTCGCGTTCGAGGCAGGTTATATCGGCACCGCATTGACGCAGGCAGTCGATGAGGGGCTTGAGGGGACGGTTGCAGAGCCTTTCGGTGCCGGTGAGGATTCTTTCGCCGGGGGTAATGGCAGCCCAGGCGGTGGCAAAACGCAAGGCTGTACCGGCGTTGCCGAGGTGTATCTCGCCGGTGGTTGTCGCGAGGGCGCCCACCAGTAAATTGGTGTCGTCGGCGGTGCTTTGGTTGTCGATCGTTATTTCATTTCCCGAAAGGGCCTGCATAATGAGCAGGCGATTGCTGATGCTCTTTGAAGCGGGAAGGGTGATAAATCGAGCCCGCCGGCCCCCAGCCTCTGAGGACCCGGCAGGCAGCGCAGTGATGGAAGTTATAGAGAGAAGTGTTTTAGGCATGTTTGTTTTTTTGGAGGGAGCCTGTCTGACGTATGGCTTTATACCACGCTTTACTTTTTGCGCCCACAGGATGGCGGGCGTTGCCAAAGGTAGAAATTTGGATAATTAAGGCAAGGCATAACCGCTGCGTGCAATGGTGGTCCTCTCGCAAATCAAAGAAACCAAACACCCAAATCACCCCCAAAAAAACAAATCCCCCCAGATGCCTACCCAAATCCTCCCCCTTTATCCCCCTCCAAAGGGGGAGGACGACGTGTGTGGGAGGGAATTTGTAGATATGTTCATACATGAATAAGGTTATTCGTGAATTGGCCGATACGTGAATATGCTGATACGTGAATACACCCACTTACCCGCCCATAAAGAAACCAAACACCCAAATCACCCCCAAAAAGAGAAATCCTCCCAGATGCCTCCCCAAATCCTCCCCCTTTATCCCCCTCCAAAGGGGGAGGACGACGTGTGTGGGAGGGAATTTGTAGATATGTTCATACGTGAATAAGGTTATTCGTGAATTGGCTGATACGTGAATATGCTGATACGTGAATACACCCACTTACACGCCCATAAAGAAACCAAACAGGGAGTGCTCAATTAACTGTGTCATCTGTTAAAAACCGTTCTTCAAAATACTCGTGAAGATCACGCCTGATTGATGTCCATCCGAATATGGATCCATTCCATCTGGTTTGTGCATTAACAGTAGCCAAATATATCTGTTTTAGGATTGCATTTTCTGAATTGAATGCACCTTTTGTTTTAGTTACCTTCCGTACCATTCGGTGGTAGCTCTCTATTGGATTAGTGGTGTAAATCAATCTACGTAGTGCTGGCGGGTATTTATAGAAGTTTGTAAGCCTGTCCCAATTCCGGTGCCAGCTCTTAAATATCACTTTGTATTTATCTCCCCATTGCTCTTCTGCTTCTTGCAAATAGTGCAAGGCCATATCTGCATTCGTGGCTTTGTATATCTTCTTCAGATCGCGTACCATCGGCTTGATATCCTTATCGGACATATACTTCATAGAATTGCGCATTTGATGCACCAGGCAGAGCTGTACATCGGTCTGAGGGAAGGTATCTTCTATTGCGTCGGCAAAGCCACTCAAGTTATCTATACACGCTACGAGTATATCTTTTACTCCCCGCATTTGCAGTTCATAAAGCACGGAGCGCCAGAATTTACTCGATTCGTGATCCCCAAAATAAATCCCTATTACCTCCTTTTCACCTTCGATGTTTACACCCAATATATTGTAAACAGCTTTGGTTTGTACCACTCCGGCTTCACGTACTTTAAAATGGATTGCATCCAGCCAGATAACCGGATAGAGGCTTTCCAACGCACGGTTCTGCCAGTCCTTAATTGCTGGGAGAACTCGGTCAGTGATGGCTGAAAGCGTACCATCTGATATCTCTAATCCATACATCTCTTTTAATTGCTGTTGAATGTCGCTATAGCTCATCCCACGGCCATACAGAGCTATGATCTGGTTGTCTATATCAGAGGTGATCTTATGTTGACGCTTTTGGACAATCTGTGGCTCAAAGCTGCCGTTACGATCTCGCGGGGCTAAAATCTCAAAGCCCCCCAAAGGGCTTTGAAGATTTTTTGCCCCTTTCCCGTTGCGTCTATTCTTCGATACTTTTCGTGTGTCAGTCAGATGATTATCCAACTCACCTTCCATGGCTGATTCGATTATACGTTTCAGTAAAGGCGTAAAAACACCTTCCATACCAACCATTGGTTTACCCGATTTTAGCTGTTCAGCTGCCTCCCGGGCGAAGGCTTCAAAATCAAATTTAGGCTCTACTTTTTTCATGTGTCATATTTATTAAAATTAGTAAATTGACACAGTTAAATGAACATACTCACCAAACACCGGAATCACACCCAAAAAGACAAATCCTCCCAGATGCCTTAGGGGCAGGACAAACTTTTTTCTTAACTTTCGACCTAACCAATAGCCACCATGCCTGACAACAACCGATATAATTCAAAGCTAAAACGGTTTTCGAGAAACTTAAGAAATAAATCTACGAAGACTGAGATTCTGCTCTGGAGAGCAGTCTTGCGTTCGAAAAGCATGCGCGGATATTCCTTCAGAAGGCAGAGACCTATTGGGAATTTTATTGCTGACTTTTGTTGTTTGCCATTGAAAATAGTAATTGAGGTAGATGGCTATACCCATGAAATACGGGAGGTGATTGTCAAGGACGCAAAGAAGGATCGGTTTTTAGTATCAGAAGGATTTGTGGTATTGCGGATTACGGATACAGATGTTCTGGAAGATTTGAACGGCGTGAAAGAGAGAATTGAGGACTTTGTGGATCGGAGGGTTGTTGAGCTAAAGCTTTGAGGATCTCATGTTGGAATGCGGTTTGTACCTCCTCCCCCTTCGATGCACGACTCAAATACATCTTAGAGCACGGCCCGAATCCTACCCAAATCCTCCCCCTTTATCCCCCTCCAAAGGGGGAGGACGACGTGTGTGGGAGGGAATTTGTAGATATGTTCATACATGAATAAGGTTATTCGTGAATTGGCTGATACGTGAATATGCTGATACGTGAATACACCCACTTACCCGCCCATAAAGAAACCAAACATCCAAATCACACCCAAAAAAACAAATCCTCCCAGATGCCTCCCCCTTCGGAGGGGGATAAAGGGGGAGGACGCAAAACCGAATCTCAAAATACCCCCCCATGCTCCCCAACCAAAATCCTTCCTACCCGAAATTTAGCTCACCCACCGCGTATAGTAGTTCAGGGAGTCGATTACAGTATCGGCCTTTACCTCTTTCTCGATTACGGCATTGCCGATGCCGTCGAGGAGGGTCATTTTGAGCTCTCCATTGCGGTTCTTCTTGTCGTGACGCATGAGTTCGATGATGCGGTGGAAGGTCATCTCGTCGATATGTACGCGGGAGTAATAGCTGAATATGAATGCGGTGATTTGTTGGAGTTCTTCGGTGGTGAGCAGACCGGCCTTGTGGGATATGTAGCTTTCGCAAACCATGCCCATCGCTACTGCCTCGCCATGGAGGAGCGCGCGCGAATCGCCTTCCAGAGAGAAGGATTCAATGGCGTGGCCGATGGTATGACCGAAGTTCAGGATTTTGCGGCGACCGGATTCGAAGGGATCGCTGTTTACAATTTCATTTTTTATGTGGATAGAACGAAGAATTGCAGGATCGAGGTTCTCGAGGTTGAGCAGACTCAACTCTTTGAGTTCTTTCCAGTATTCGCTGTCGCAAATGAGTGCGTGTTTAATCATTTCAGCAAACCCTGAAAGCAATTCTTTTTGCGGAAGCGTTTGCAAAAGAAAAGGATCGATAAATACACCGTTGGGCGAATTGAAAAGACCTATTTCGTTTTTTATTACGCCGTTGTTCACGCCTGTTTTGCCGCCAATGCTCGCATCGACCTGCGCCAGAAGGGTCGTGGGTATATTGAAAAACCGGATGCCCCGCTTGAATGTACCGGCCACGAAACCACCGATATCGCTAACCACTCCCCCACCCAGATTGATCAGGACGCTGCTGCGGTCGGCACCAAGATCGCCCAAAACATTCCATAGCTGGACGCAGATTTCGATGCATTTATTGCCCTCACCCGCAGCAATTTCGAGGATCTCTGCTTTCTGAAGTGGGGCAACTTTCCCGAGCAAAACCGGAAGGCAATTTTTAAGTGTGTTTTCATCAACTAAAATGAATAACTTCACCCCCGAAAAAGCATCTGTGGATAAATATTCGGCAAGCTGAGCCGGGGAATGGCGCCCGAAAATAACTTCGTGGCCATCCGATTTGATGTGCTGAACTTCTACAGTTGCCATGGGAACAATTAATTTAAATAGAGTCTGTCAATACACTCAAGTGGCTGAATCAAAATGTTCGATAGCAAGGCGCGCCCAGTTCTAAAAATCAAAGAGCCCCGATCGATCGGGATGACTGTTTTTAGAACATGTGCACGCAGATAGTGGACATTATGGACAGACACTAAATAGCGAACGGCTAAGATATAATAGGTTTTTTGGAAATGGAAACTCTTCAGAAATTACACGAATCTCAATCGGAAGAACCGCAGGAAAGCGGATTTTTATCATTCGATAATACCGAAATTGCTTTTTCAAGCAAAACAGATGCCGACTTGAAGCAGGCTTATTGGCTTTTTAAAATGATCGGCAGCCCATTTATGATGGTGTGCGGAAAATATGCTACGCTTTCAGCATTAAAGCTTCACTTGCCAATAGGCGGAATAATACGAAAGACTATTTTCAAACAGTTTTGCGGAGGCGAAACGATTGCGGAGTGCGCACATACCACCCAGGTATTGGATAAATTTCATGTGGGCACAATCCTCGATTATAGTGTTGAAGGCAAAAATAGCATGGAAGAATTCGAAGAAACCGTGGAGGAAATACTCAAAACAATTGAGACCAGCCGTGACAACGATTTTATTCCTTTTTGTGTTTTTAAAATATCCGGTCTTTGCAAGAATGAATTGCTGGAAAAAGTGAGTGCTGGAAAACCATTAACCCACGAGGAACAGGCTGCATATCAAAGGCTTCAGGTAAGAATAGACCGCATTTGCGCGAAAGCGGCTGAAGCCGGAACACCTGTATTTATGGACGCGGAAGAAACCTGGATGCAGGCGGCGATGGACGACCTGGCGATGGAGATGATGGCAAAGTACAACAAGGGGCATGCGGTGGTGTATAATACGCTTCAGATGTACCGCCACGACCGGATAGCACATCTTATCGAAACTTTTTCGCAGGCTTCGGAACATGGTTTTGTGTACGCGGTGAAGCTCGTGCGCGGTGCATATATGGAAAAAGAACGCCAACGAGCCGATGAGCAGGGATATACAAGTCCGATACAACCGAATAAGGAGGCCACAGACCGGGATTATAATGCGGCCATCTCCTTCTGTCTGGATCATATCGATCAAATGGCTTTTTGCGCGGGGACGCATAATGAGGAGAGTGCGCTGTTTCTCGCCGATGAGATGGATCGGCGCGGACTGAGCCGGAATGATCCCCGGATTTATTTTGCACAGCTATTTGGTATGAGCGATCACATTAGTTTTAACCTTAGCAATGCTGGGTTCCGGGTGGCGAAATATGTGCCCTACGGGCCGGTGGAGGAGGTAATGCCATATTTAATTCGACGGGCGGAGGAGAATACTTCGGTGGCGGGCCAAACGAGTAGAGAGCTGGGGTTGATAAAGAAAGAGATGTTGCGACGGAAAGCGCATTGAGAATTTCTAATCCGGAATAGGCAAGATATTTTCCCCAGAGCCTTCTTGAGGCCCTCGGATGTGCCAATCCTCACAATGATTTTCAGGATGAACTGCGATGCTCGCTATACCGATGGGAATGAACCTTTTGAAGGTTGAGTTCGGATCGGCGAAAGGTGCATAACCGCAAAATCCGCAGATCTTAAATCAAGCCAGAAACATGAGGTGGTAAGAAGAAATGGCAGATATCGGATCAAACCAAAAACATGAGGATGTGGATTTCGAAGAATGGTCAGGTTTCTGTCTTACCCCTTTATCCCCCTCCTCCTTAAGGACTCCTTAAAGTCAAAAGGGGGAGGCATCTGGGATGGAGGTAGGCGAAAAAACTACCCCAAAAAATTAATCACCGCACCCACAGAGAACGACGGTCTCGGGAAGAGTTACAGATATTAGATTGGCAACAGAATCAGCGGTGGCGAAGGTCATACGGACTTTCCGGGTGTGCAGGTTGCCGTCGAGGACGTAGTGCTTGGGCTCGGAGTGGGTATCGCTGAGTTTGAAGACTACGTCGCCCGTGGCTTTCATGGTGGATACGTCGGCGGTGTCGAGCTGGTAGCAGGTGAGCTGGCATAGAGCCTCGGGGGTGTAGCGCGTTTCGGATTCTATGAGGAGTTCGCGGACACGGTTGCCGGGGAGCCAGGAGGTGAGTTGCGAAAGGCGGCCTTTAAAAAAGAAAGCTACGAGCGCCATTCCGAGGATCATACCGATGAGGTAGCGTTTGAGTCTTTGTTTGAAATTCATTAAAATGCTGCAAAAAGTAAATCAATATCCTTGTAGGGAAGGTTGAAAACTTCGCCGAGGGATTCGTTGGTGAGGGTTCCATTGTAGAGATATACACCGTGGCGAAATCCGAGGTCGCGCTTTATAAGACTGGCGCACCCGCCGTGCTTGCCGATGTTCAGGATGAGCGGTGTAAATACGTTGCTCAGGGCGATGGATGCGGTGCGGCTTACGCGCGATGCGATATTGGGAACGCAGTAGTGGGTCACTCCATATTTTACGTAGGTGGGATTTGTATGGTTGGTTACTTCGGATGTTTCGAAGCAGCCGCCCTTATCAATGCTTATATCGACAATTACAGACCCTTCTTTCATTCCCTGTACCATTGCTTCGGTGACCACTGTGGGTGTGCGACCTTCATTTCCGCGCAAAGCGCCTATAACCACATCCGCATTTTCGAGAGCTTTCTTGAGTTCTTCAGGTTGGATTACGGATGTAAAAAGGCGGGTACCAATATCGTTTTGAAGGCGGCGGAGGCGGTAGATTGAGAAATCAAAGACTTTTACGGAAGCGCCGAAACCAAGCGCTGCGCGGCAAGCGTATTCGGCTACAGTGCCCGCACCAATTATTACGATTTCGGTTGGAGCCACGCCCGATATGCCTCCAAACATAAGTCCTTTGCCGGCTCCACCCATAATGAGGTGTTCGGCGGCGATGACGATGGCTGAGTTGCCTGCTATTTCGCCCATGGCACGCACAATAGGGTATATTCCTTCTTCGTCCTGAATAAAATCCCAGGCAATACCGGAGATCTTCTTTTCCATGAGTTTTTTGAGGGTGTCGCGGGGCTGAACGCTTAGCTGAAGGGCGGAAAATAGGGTTTGTTTGTGGCCCATCATTGCGATTTCCTCGTGGCTGGGGGGAGCGACTTTTAGAACGAGGTCGCACTGAAAGGCATCTTTGCGGTCGTAGGCTATTTTGGCACCTGCCTCGCTGTATGCTTTATCTTCAAAGAATGCATTTTTACCGGCGCTGGTTTCGACCACTACTTCGTGGCCGTTGTTTACCAAAACGGCAACTGAATCGGGAACCAGAGCTACCCGTTTTTCCTGGTAGGAAGTCTCGCGGGGGATGCCGATTTGGAGGTTGCGCGAATGTTTGCCGACAGCCAAAAGCTGTTCTTGGGGTTGCAAGGATGCCTGTCTTGCAAGGGCTTTTAATGCTTCTTTACTACTTACCATTCGCAGGTTGGGTTTCGTGGGGGATGAATTTACGAATTTTGCAGACACGAAGGTAGGGAAAAGTCACGAGTCACGAATCACCCAATACATAGGGTATTTTCAATAAGCCGCGCGTGGGTAAACGGTGGCCAAGGAGGTTTCGGATAGGAAGATGTGCAAATGGTCGGATGGGGCTTCGGTGATGGTGGTTTATCCCAACGATGGATGGGCTTGGTGATCAAAGCTTCAGCACGCTGCCTTAACACGAAAAGGAAAGGTAGCCTATCCGCCTTATAAGGCCAGTTATCGGGACTTTTATGCCAAAAATATGTATAGCAATCCAACTCAAGGAAGTCCGATTTCAGACAAATAGCTTTAAAAAAATAACGGGTATGTGCACTTTCTTAAAAATGGTAAGAATGAAAAAAAGCAACCCCCTTGCGGTCATGCACCATTGCGAACGAGCAAATCCAAGGGGCAGGGATGTTGCAATTGGTTTTTCTTGGAAGTACCACTATGATCATTTCCTGCATGTTCAGCGGGCGGACGCCAGAATAAACCACCCTCGTCCGCATTTCTCGATATAGGGGTATCCATTTAGATGTCGGAAGACGATTTTAACTCATAAGCACTCAACGCAGTCGCTTCGCGTCTCGCGAGGGACGGTTTTGTATTTGAGAATGCTTTCTGGAATATGCGAAGTTATGCTATTGTATGTCAATGCGTTTTAATTTCCATTTTAACTGAAATAAAAGCCCCTCGCGAGACGCGGAGCGACGGCACCTATTGGAATAAAAGCAAATTTGAAAATTTCGCGGCCTAAATGGATAACACTATCTCGATATTTCCAACGAGACGCAAGCGTGGGCAACGGATCTCTCTCCGCTGCCGCGCGATTGCATCGCATGACAAAATCATCGATTCACAACCAACCGGCCAACAACCACCTCACCCCCCGAAACCAGCTGAATCAAATAAACACCATTGGCAAAATCCTCAATAGAGACTTTACGCATCACAAAGCCATTCTCAGCTTTTAGCTCCTTTTCAAAACGAATATTCCCCAATACATCACGAATGGTTAACACCCCATTATCGGAAGAAGGATCAATACCCCTGATTTTAATAGTAACCTCATCATTCATTGCAGGATTTGGAAAAACGAGCAATTGAATGCCTTTAGCACCAAGATCTACACTACCTCCACCAAAACCGCTTCCGGGATTTTCGCCCGACCAACCCGATTCATCGAGCTGAATTTCCGGCTCAACCATTGCTATACAATTTCCCGGATCGGTTGCCAGTGGATTGTAATTGGCAGCTGTGGGATCCTGACAACCCACTATCTCGCCGGCATCGCAAATTCCGTCGCCATCGGTATCGGGAATTGATGCGGTAATCATAACCGATTCACAGTTATTTGCATCTATAACAGAAAAGTTAGAAGGACCGGAAGCAACTGAAATCGGATCAGAAACAAACGTATTCCCGGTAACGACGCCGCCTGAAACTTCATAAGGCGGAGCGCCTCCGCTGATATCAAAGCTTACGGTATATTCTGAAGGATCGCCGGTGCAATCGGCATTTACGGAAGTGACCGAAGGCCCGTCCGCAAAAGTGATGGTGTAATTGGCGACATCATCGGGACAAACGCCATTCGTCGACGGTGTATGAATACACACCGGAATTTGCCGCCACAGCGAGAATTGAGCCATTGTTCCAAACACCATCCTGAGAAGCCGATAAATCAATATAATCATTCAAATCAACCATTTCGCCATTGGCACAGAGGGTTGCCTGCACGTATTGACATCGGGGCCGGCATGTGGCGGTCGGGTATCAAATTGATCGTAACAGTGGATGACTGTTGGCATGCCACAGTTCCCACTGTATAGAATAAACGGCACCATCCGTTATCCGCTACTTGTCAACCGACCATTTACTATCGCGAAAATACCGTGACTGCCATCCAATGTCAACTATCGCCTGTATTACAAAGGTATGTTTCCGGTGCCCAAGACCATCGAATAAAGATACCGTAGTGGGATTTTCAACAGAATAGTTCGAGAATTCCACTTGTGCCCGGATCAGTTGTTGGCCTGAACGTTGATCGTTAAGTGACGCATCATCAGCTAGCGACACAAGAACGTGTTAATATTGTAGTGGTATGTTGGAGTTGTTCCGCCGATGAAAATATTCGCCAATACGGATCGCCAGCCATGTAGCAACGTTATCAGTAACCGATAGCGGCGAACCAATATTAAGCGTTTAAACCGTCCGAGGTACCACTTCAGTTTGAGGAAGAGAGTAAATATGTTGACCAGGATTATTGGATAAGCACCACTTCCGATAATCGATCATTTCAAAAGGTGGATCCGATTCACAGACGGTTATGGTATTATCCTTGTCCAGCTAGGCATAACTGGGAAGAATAGTCAACTGAAGCGTTGTTGTACTTTCACAGATGGTACCGGGTTGCCCTCCGGTATACTCGAGTTCCAGCAGAGTTCCCGGGGCATAATTACTTGGATCGAATAAGTTGGGAATTTGAACACCAGATATAAAGACCATGTCAAACCTTGATCCGGATTACCTTGCAGAAGAGTATCTAAAATGAAAGGCGGGTCATTCACACAAACACTCGTATCCGTTTCGTTTCCAGTATTGACAGACTCAACAATGTGAAAATTCAAATCCGTGAACGAAGGTGCACAAGGAGGAGCCCCAACAGCATACTTAAATACCAAGCTATCACCATATTCTGCGAGATCACTGGCAGTTAGGCAAACATCCCAATCGACGAGAAAATCCAAATACATACCATTATCATCAAAAACTATCCAGTTGCCGCCAGGTGTAATTGCCGTATTAATAGAGTCTGGTTGCAGGTTTTGCAACAGCTCGAAAGGACAGAATAAATCAGGGAAATCACACTGCGTAATCGTTTTGCCAAACCCAGTAAATATATCCGCTCCTTTAATTATTTCAAATTGAAAAGTGGATAAACATTCATTTGAATTGATGAAAACACCTGTGTAAATACCTGAAGAATTTACCGCCGGGTCGAAAAGACCTTCAGGTATCTCTGTTTGAATTTCCGGATAGCCGATATCATACCAAACCACATCGGCAGGAACAAGAAGAGGCGTTACTAAATCTGAAATGTGAATAGGTTCCGGAACACAATAAGTGACACTCTGAACAAGTCCAGCGTCCAAAGCTTCTATGTGGATGGTCGTGGAATTTACGCAACCTCCCGAACCAGTCACTGTATAGGTATAATCGCCGGGTGGATCGGAAAGCGGAATGAAAACTACCCAAGCCACTACCACTCACATCCGTCCAAGATGGCGGTCCCTACGACCAGACTCCACCGGCATCTTTTGGCGTAAGCAAAGAATCGTAGAGATTGTATGAGGCGTCGCCACAGACATAAATTGTACCCGGGCTTATTCCCGAATGGGCATCACAGCAATTAAAAGTCAATTCGGATAAGTCGGGTTGAACGATCAGATCGTAGCCACAGCCCGGCTGCTCGGGATTCGCAGACATGTCCTCATCTGAGAGCAAGCGAATTGTGGGCATAATATTCGTATGGGCGAGCGGGAAATCCGGTCCTCCACAATTGGCTAAGAGCGTTGCCTGAAAACAAAATTGCCAATCTGTAGGGTTGGGGCAGCCATCTCCAAAATTATTGCAAGGGCTTCCATCGAGTATTCCTCCACCCGGGCTATCAAAATAGAATCCGGGGCCCAGACTTATCCAACCACAGTCCACTGTATCCATAAAGAGCCATACTCCATTGCTGTTGCATGCCTCTGGGGCAGAAATCATAGTGAGAGAAGATTGATCCCAGCCTTCCGGCAAAAGAACCTCGATACCCTGTAGCCAACCGCTGCCGGATGTATAACTGGTGATCTCGACGCACATTTCTACCGCGGTACCGGCATCATAGGTGTTGTTTGCGGCAGGCGCAGGATTTAGCGTCCAGTCAGACTCGGCTGAGCACCCTTGGGCTGTTGCCCCTTTCGGAGGAATGAGAAGAATAAAAAAGATTCCAAGAAGGATAGAAAAAAGGCGTTTCATACGAATTTGGTTAAAAAATCGGTTAAAGAAAGGTTCGATTGGTAATCGCTTCGCGGCTCACAAAAGGCGAATAGCATGCTAAATATAAAAAAAAATACTACCTTTTGATTCAAAACCGAAAGACTGATGTCCTCCGCAGGCCAAGTTATAGATAGGATCAGGCAGGCATGACGCATTTCAAAATTCGTAATTCGTAATTCCCACATCGCTACCGCGCGATTGTATCGCCTGGTTCTACGCCGCTGCGCTGGATATTTACCCAAATCCCTAATCTCATATTTATTTACCTTTACCCCTCACCTGCAATAGCCAAACTGTTCAGACAGAAGATAAATTACGTAAATGTTTAAAAACTTCCTCAAGGACAAATTTCTGATCGCGAAAATTCGCCACCGATTCAACCCGGCAGTTCAAATCGGTCAACGCCAACTATTTCACCAATATCAGTCGCTTGTGCAAAACGGTGAGGCTCCTGCCCTTTCGGAAACGGGTTTTCGGGTTTTCTCCCAATACGAAGAAGACGGGAAGCTTCTGTTTATCTTCTCGGTGATTGGTATGGGAGGAAAACGCTTTGTGGAAATCGGTTGTGACGATGGGGTCAATAGCAATTCGGCAAATTTGTATTTCAATTTTGGCTGGCACGGATTATTCATCGATGGCAATCCGAAAAGCATTCGTCGCGGAAGGAATTTTTTTAGCAAATTTCCTCATCCCTGGTCGGCGCCGCCAAAATTTCTGCATTCGCTGGTAAAGCGCGAAAACGTGAATGACCTTTTGGCAAAAGCCGGTATGGATGGAGAAATCGATTTTTTGTCCATCGACATCGACGGCAATGATTACTGGATTTGGGATGCGCTGGAAGTGGCACAGCCGCGCGTGGTGATGATTGAAACCCACAATCGCTTCGGTATGCGCAACATTGTGGTGCCTTATGACCCGGATTATTTTTGGCCCGGCAAGCATCCCATTTACCACGGTGCCTCGCCGATAGCCATGACCAAACTTGCGAATAAAAAAGGGTACCGACTTGTGGGAGCCAATGATCTCGGGTTTAATTTCATTTTCATAAAAAATGGAATCGGGGAATCCGAACTTCCGGAAGTCACTGTGGAGTCCGTACTTCAACATCCATCCGTTGCGGAGGAGTGCAAGAAGTTTGAAGAAATTAAGGACTGGGAATTTTTGGAGGGATAGGAAAAGAAGTATTTCCGAAATCTTTCTTTTTTCGCAAAATCTCAGTTGACATAGAATCTATATAAGCCTCTTCTGGAAATCTTGATTCTGCAATTGACAATCATGAATCCATAATTCAAAAAGGGCAAAGCACTTCTTGAGTGATTTACCCTTTGTTTACTGATCTAAATTCAATTTATTGCGCGAGATATCCGCCATCAATTGGGTAATACGATCCATTCACAAATTTGGACTTATCGCCGGCAAGCCACAAGAATAGCTCTGCTACTTCCTCAGGTTTTCCGAGGCGTCCGATTGGGTGAAGGGCTACGAGCTGCTGTTGCTGTTCATCGGTCATATTTTCATCGATCAGGGGGGTTTTTATAAACCCTGGTCCAACCGCATTTATGCGAACTCCCTGTGAGGCATACTCAAGTGCGCCATTTTGCGTAAGTCCTATTACACCGTGCTTTGCAGCTACATAGGCCGCGCTATGCGCAAAACCAACCTGAGAAAGGATACTGGCTACATTGATGATTGATCCTCCTTTATTTTTAAGCATTTCAGGTATCTGGTAGCGCATGCCATAAAATACTCCGCTAAGGTTTACAGAAATAACTTTATCCCAGCCTTCAATATCATATTCGCCAATGGGCTGCTGCGGCCCACCGATTCCGGCATTGTTTACAGCTATATCAAGCTTGCCAAAGGCTTTCACAGCTTCTTCAACGGATCGCCGGGAGTCTTCGGGTTTTGAAGTGTCTGCCTTTACAAATATTGCTTCACCCCCTTCATTCTTTATCTTTTCAACTACAGCTTTCCCATGTGCTTCATTGATGTCAGTAAGGACGATTTTCGAACCATTTTTGGCAAATAGCAAGGCGGTATGTTCTCCAATTCCCGAGCCGCCACCAGTAATTAAGGATACTTTATTTTTTAAGGTCATAACACGTGATTTTAGTTATTCAATAAGTCGATCTGACTTTACGCTTATAATTGGCAATAAATATTCTAATAAAACCTCCGGTTTACCTCAAATGAGCTCGTGGCACATCCCGATTCATCCATGCATTCATGGTCCCGATCAGCAGTTCCATCGGCTCTCGGAATCAAGTAATTGCAACTTTTACCCGGTCACCTATTTTTCGGCAGGAACAAGTACATCGCCTACTACGTGTATCCAACCATTGCTAACTTTAACTGTCTTTAAAATTTTAGTTCCACCCACGTAGAGGCCGTCTTCTTTCTTAATAACATCTAAATAATTTCCGGATGCCATATATAACTTACGTCCATTTGTAGCATCTTTTTCTAATTGCGTGTCCGGAAAATTGGCCGGTGCAACGTGATTTTTCAAGATAAACGCTAGTTTTTCTTTGTTTTCCGGTTTCAGCAAGGTTTCAACGGTGCCTTCTGGCAATTTTTCAAAAGCTTCGTTGGTTGGCGCAAAAATCGTTAATGGTCCAACGTTTACTACAGAATTTTCTACACCAGCGGCTTCAATAGCGGCTACAAGGGTCGAAAAATCCGGTAAAGACTTAGCTACCTGCAACGCATTTGCAGCCGATACATCATCTATGAAAGTTGCCTGGCCTTGATTTTCTTTTACTCCCGCCGAACTTTCTTGAGTTGTTGTATTTGTTGATTCAACCCCAGCTTGTGGTTCATTTGTGCAGGAATAAAGAACTCCTAAAATTAAAATGGAACCAATAATTTTTAATTTCATGTCTGTTGATTTAGAATTTTATACAAATTTATGAAGTCAGGTCAGTGAAAATATGATATTGGTCATGCCGGCGGACTTAGAGCTGCGGTAAAACAGAAAGTTATACGTTTAAAACCTGCTCTTTTCTCAAAATCACTTTCGGAAAAGTGCTATATTGAGATGTCCCGAATTTCCCAACCAAGCCGTTCGATTTCCCTTTCGCAGGCATTGCTAATGCTTACTGCCTATTGCAAATTCCCTAACTTCGCAAAGCTATGTTCAAAATCGCTCACGCCGCCAGTTATTGTCACCCTTTGCCGGAAGGTCACCGTTTCCCGATGGAGAAATACCGACTCCTCCCGGAGCAACTCAAATATGAAGGTATAGCTGACAATGATTCTTTTTTCGCTCCGAAACCAATCACTTCAGAACACGTGTTGAAAGTTCACACCGAAGAATATTTCAACCGCCTAATGAATGGTGCGCTAACCAAGCGCGAAGAGCGTGTGTCGGGATTTCCGCACAGTCGGGGATTAATCCAACGCGAACTGGAAATCACCCAAGGCACGTTGGAAGCTGTGCATTACGCATGTGAGTATGGCGTGGCTGCAAATATTGCCGGAGGGACGCATCACGCGTATGCCGACCATGGGGAGGGGTTTTGCTTGTTGAACGATGCTGCTATAGCTGCGCATTATGCCATGGATCATCTGGGAATGAGTCGAATTCTTATGGTTGATCTTGATGTGCACCAAGGAAATGGAACGGCAAAGATTTTTGAAGATGACACGCGGGTCTTCACTTTCAGCATGCATGGTCGGAGCAACTATCCGCACCACAAAGAAAAATCAGACCTCGATATCGCTCTTGCCGATGCAACGGGAGATGAAGAATACTTGAAAATTCTAAGGCGAACTCTTCCCGGACTGGTTGCTGAGATAAATCCGGAACTTATTTTCTTTCAGGCAGGTGTAGATGTTTTGAAAACCGATAAACTCGGACGGTTAGACCTCACCCTCGAAGGCTGCAAACAGCGGGATAAATTTGTTTTCGCAGAAGCGTGGAAGAAATCTATTCCGGTGGTCTTCACCATGGGTGGAGGCTACTCGGCCCAATTGGCTACGATCATCAATGCGCACACCAATACTTTTCGTGAGGCGCAATACCGATTTTTTTAGACTGTAAGGTACCGGCGTGTTTCCTTTCGGAGATATTGAAGGGCAATTTCGCTCGGGAGCTTATCAACGCGCGAAGCCGATTCAAATATTTTCCGGCTCAGATCTAGTCCGGTACTTTTCGGTCCCATCGTGTCTCCAATGGCCGAGATAAATTTTACCATCTCCTCCTTGGCATTTTTAATCAATTCCCACGCTCCTTCCGAAATATAGATTTGTTGGGAGAGATTGTGATCGAATTCTTCGCGGATAGACCGAAGCATTTCCGCCTGTAATATCTTAGCACTCATGCCATTTTGATGCAATCGCATTACTAGTTTATCGGGAGAAATACGCTCAAGAAAAAGGGCAAATCGCTCAGCGGCTTGCAATTCCAATTGTACAATTGATTCGCTCTGGCGTACAGAAGCACTTTCGGCTTTCCGGTCTGAATTGGTGTGGATATTGAGCATCCTGTCATCCCGGGTTTTAATAAAGCGAAGGGTCTCCTGAAAAATGTAAATGAGCACAAAGGCAATAATTAAATAAGGTGCCAGATCGATTAATACAGTCAGAAAAGTATGCATAGAGCAGGAATTTTTAGCAAATATACGTTCTTGGATGGAATTGGGTTGCCGGTGGCAGTCGCGAGCCGGAAATGGTCGCGAGTCGCGAGTCTCGAGTCGCGAGAGGGGTTCTCGAAGTTGGAGGTTGTTCCGAATTTCAAGGGATGGATAACTGTGTGTCGTTACACCCAAACATTTTCATTAAATCTGATTTCCCTTTTTGTACGAATTCCTCTGCGAACTCTGCGTAAGTACTCAGCGAAACTTGTGACCGAAGGGAAGCCGTACGGGCGGTTAAAAGACCCAAGTGCCTCAAAGTAAAAACCATCCTCTCACACCGCAAACCCTCTCGTGACTCGAGACTTGAGACCTTAAGGGTACAACAAATACCTCTCCCGAATAATCTTAAAATCCTCAAGGTCGGGCTGCCAAGATGCGCGGATTTCTTTTGCCGTAAGGCCTTCGACCATCGCTTTGCGCAAAGCATCGGTACCGGCTAACAGATCGAAATAACCGTCCTTTCGGAAAAAGGTTTTGGGATTATCTGTCTCCTGGTACATTCTCAGGAGCCAACGAATCTGCAAGCTGTCGGGAGAAAGCTCCAGCATATTTTTTTGACTCAAGTCGTATCCCGTACATTTTTCTCCTTCGTGCTTGGGATGTAACGAGGCACCGGGAATGGATCGCGGGGTGAAAGTATAATTCCCTTTTACATTTCCCGGTTCGCCGATCTTCGTAAAAGGCCGGTCGGTACCGCGCCCCACACTCACATCGGTTCCTTCGAAAAAGCAAAGACTCGGATAGAGATAAATGGCAGTCATATCCGGAAGATTGGGAGAAGGAACTACCGGCAATTCATACCGCGACTGGTGCGTGTAACCGCTACATTTTATTATGGTGAGATCGCATTTCTCCGCGTCCTTCAGCCAGCCTTCGCCATTGAGCATCTGAGCGTATTCGCCGATGGTCATTCCATACACCACCGGCACCGGGTCGAGCCCAACAAAGGATTCATACTTCGGTTTCAGAACCGGCCCGTCGATGTAGAATCCATTGGGATTAGGGCGGTCAAGAACGATAACCGGCTTTCCGTTTTCGGCGGCGGCCTCCATAAGGTAATGCAGCGTTGAAAGGTACGTATAAAACCGTGCTCCAACATCCTGAATATCGAAAACCAAAACATCGACATCGCGAAGCATTTCAGGCGTGGGTTTCTTGTTTTTGCCGTAGAGCGAGATCAATGGTATTCCTGTATTCGGATCTACATCATTGGCAATTTTAGCACCATCGGGAGCATCGCCGCGAAAACCGTGCTCGGGAGCGAAAACTTTTACCACAGTTACACCCCGGCTCAATAGCGTGTCGAGGAGATGTGTGCCATTGATTCTGCTCGTATTATTGGCTACAATTCCCACGCTTTGGTCACCCAAGAGCTCCACGAGCGTATCCATTTTATAAATCGCCGGTAGCACAGGAGCATTTAAAACCAACGTTTTAGGAGCTGACATCTCCGGCAGCTTGGCTGACTGTGATTGGCAGGATGCAATGAAGAGCAAAATTGCTCCGCAGAAGGCAACGAATTTCATACTTTTACAGACTTTGATCATTTTGGAAAACTTCGGACCACCGTATTGAATACTCCTTTATTTATTGCCAAACGCTTAATTCGCAAAGAAAGTGCCGAAAAGGAACTTTCGAAACCCATCGTGCGCATTGCCACCATCGGAATTGCGCTCGGTATGGCGGTAATGATTCTCTCGATTGCGATAGTCACAGGATTTCAACGCGAAATTAGGGAAAAAGTAATTGGTTTTGGGTCGCATATTCAAATCACCAATTTCGGGACGGCCAGCAAGTTTGTTGACCCCAAGCTGGAAATCGAGCAGGCATTTTATCCTTCGCTCGACACCGTGGAGGGCGTGCATCACATCAATCTTTTCGCACTCAAAGAAGGCGTGCTCGAAACCAAAGATAATATTCAGGGAATTGTTGCCAAAGGCGTTGCCAATGATTACGACTGGACTTTTATCCGTTCAAAACTCACCAAAGGTCGCGTGCTGAATCTATCGGATACGAGCTTTACCAACGAAATGCTCCTCTCGGAATTTCTTGCCGGTAGGCTTCAGGTTGATATTGGCGACAAGGTTCCGATCTATTTCCAGAACGCGCAAAACACGATGAGCCAGCGCAATTTTACGATTGTGGGCATCTACAATACCGGCTTGAAAGAGATGGATGAGGAGTTCGTTTTTGTGGATATCAATCAAATTCGAAAGATCAACCAATGGGGAATCAATGCGCAAATGCTCTATAAAGGCTGCGAACGGAAATAAGGTTTCGCTTTTGGCGAAAGCCACAGGAGGCGACGGCGAATTGCGGTACAAATGGAGTGCGGATTCATTGCGCGGTGCCGGGCCGCATTCTTTTTGTGTAAACAGCGATACAACGATATACGTAGTGGCAACCGATCGAAGTAAGACCTTGGGCGACACTGCGTTTTTTAGGTTTCGTCCTGTTGCCGTTTCCGGAAATGGAGACTGCCGACTGTCCGGAGAAATCGCAATACACGATCACTACATCAGGCGGCTCGGGAAAATACTATACCGGCGGATTTGAGGTGCAGCTCGACAGCTACAAAGATCTCGATGAGATGGACGATATTATTTACAAGCATCTCAACTACGATCTTAAAACTTCCACGATTAAGCAGCACCTTCCGGAGATATTCAATTGGCTGAATATGCTCGATATTAATACGTGGGTCATTATCGGGTTAATGATTGTGATTTCGATTATCAATATGACTTCCGCACTGCTGATACTCATTATGGAGCGCACGAATATGATCGGTATGCTGAAGGCATTAGGGGCCACCACTTGGTTTATTCAACGGATATTCTTGACGCAGGCTGCTTATATTATTTCCATTGGATTGCTTGTGGGCAATGCGCTGGGCATCGGACTTGGACTTTTGCAGCAGCATTTCGGCATCATGAAATTGGATCCCGAAAATTATTACGTTTCGGTGGTGCCGATTCTTCTCGACCCTACGGTGTTGCTTATTCTCAACGTGGCCACGCTGATTATTTGCGTTTTTGCAATGTTGCTTCCTTCTATTGTGGTGGCTCAGATACGACCTTCGAAGGCGATACGGTTTGATTGATGAAATAAATTTTTGAGGCTTGAATGCAATATAAGATTGTTAGATCAAAATTGGTTATACTTTATAGTGCCATAGGCACGGTGGCTATTTTAGCCATGGATTTTAATCCATGGTAAAATTAAACAAAAGCTTATAAGTGCCAGCGGCACGATAGTTATTACGAAAAGTTAAGCCATCCGCATTCAAAGCAACGAGAAAAGTGAAAACGGTCGTGCCTCTGGCACTTTAGATTAGTGGTATATTTTAATGCACGGAATAAATTCCGCGGCTAGAATAACGATCGTGCCTATGGCACTCATTCATATTTCAAAATTTTAAATCAAATATCGAATCAAGCGAAATTTGCCGAGAAAAATCAATTGTAAAGTGTTATTGACATTCTTAATTAGTGTCTGTCCATATAGTCCTATATCTTCGTAATGTTCGATTTGAAAACAGTCATTCACACAAGTGAACTCCTTGGTTTTCAAAATATCACATACCTCAATCTTGAATTCTATAATCCAGCCACTAGAGTGTATTGACTGACACTAATTATTCCGTGGAACAGAAAAATCCTTCAAAGCTTAAATCCACATCCAAGTCGTCCCAATGGATTCCAAAAGGTGATAGTTCGAGGTTCTTTAACTGCTTGTTCGTGGCATTTTTAAGCCTTTCGAAACTATTTACTTCTACCTCAATTTACCTTCCATCGGGCATTGTTATTTGCATCAACCCATTACGAAGATTGACCAAAGGGAGTTGTCTATTTTTTATTAAAGTATTCATCCCAACGTAAAATTAAGAGTTCATGATTTTCATAAATAATGGCTTCCGCCAATTTCAAATCTTTAGGTTTTAACCCAAAATTTTGGATTAAAATAATTTCTTCTTCTATTTCAAACTTTGCTTCACCATCCGCATTTCTCACGTCTACGTGTTTCGGCAAATATTCGTTTGAATAAAACAACCAAGTTTTCTTTTTCAAAAAAGAGCAGATTATATGCTACTCTACCACAAACTTTTGCACGGATTGCATCCTTCCATTTTTCACCCACAGAATATATATACCCGCCTGAAAGTCAGAAACATCGATTTGGGTTTTTGCATTCTGTATTTCTTGATTTAGCACAAGCTTTCCCGACATATTAAATACCGACAATTGAGAACTTCCCGAACCAGAAAAATGAATGTTCAAAACATCGGAAGCCGGGTTGGGACTCAAAGTCAAAAGCCTATCATCATGAATCAGATTATCCATTCCAAGCGTTCCTTTATTGAGTTTTACCACATTGTAATGTTGCACGCCGTCGTATTCGCTAAAAAGACCACAGAGAATCAAACTCCCATCATCCAGCTCGGTAACTCCAAGAATGGCGGGTCGATCAGGTGTGCTATTCATCAGGCTTGGAAAAGGATCGTTTTTTAATACCCGTGAGCCTTGAAAATAACTGGTCTGGATAAACCCGTTGTCATCTACTACGGTAATACAATTTTGAATGGTGTCGTTGAAATGGGTAAAGGTACCATAGAGCATATAGTTGTGGTTTTCCATTTCCCTGCCCCGCCATATCACTTCCTGTCGGTATCCAAATGTGTCGGGATACATTGCCTTCAAGTATTTGGGATAAAACGATTCATCAAAACTTCCGTCAGGCAGCAGACGTGCGACTGACAAAGAATCAGTGGGAGTTGCTGCCACCACCATTTTATACCCGGATATCCAAACACGGTCATCGCTATCCACTAATACAACCTGGGGAGTTATAGCCGGAAAATCGGTATATTGAAACGGAGAAGTAAAAGTTGTATCTACCGTAAAGTCGGGATTTAAGCGCGCGATATAATTCGAATCATGTCCATTTATTCCGTGAAAATCTCCGGTCAGATACCACCGACCTTGGCTGTCTTTATTGATCCGAGTAATGGTAATAAATGGGTTATTGGGCGAATTCGTTTCTATCACGGGAAAAGTCGCATCATGGCTTCCATCGGCATTAAGCCGACTCAGGATTCTAAAGTGATAAGGTTGGAGCGTGTCGGTAGCGATACCCCCCCCGATTAGTACTTTTTGATCGTCTTGGATATAAAGCGACCATACGTTTTGTACGTTATATGGGTTAGGCTCTGACCAAAGACCGTGAAAGTAGTCACCCCAGTTTACACCATGGACATTTACCCAGTAATCGCCACTATATGTGAGTTTAGCAATTCCTTGGGTAGATGCAACACAAATATAGCCGCCGCCGTGTTCAGAAAAATATTGCACGCTGGAAAATTCGGCATGATTCCACGGAGCCTCACTCCCATCCGCATTAATATGGGCAAACCCTCGATCCTGAGTTGTATTCCATACGGCTGACGGCTCCATTTCCCCATAACAAATTAAGCTACCATCCCCAACATCGAACACTCCCCCTACCGGGCTTTCGCCGCGCACAAAATCGTGCGTTGAAAAAGCAGGATCTAGATAATAGGTAGTGGTACTTGACTGAGTGACACCATAAAACGGTATCAAAATCAGGATGATAATAAACTGAGACTTCTGCCAGCACCATAAAAAAAGAGTATGTACCATAACCTTAGTGTTGGACAATAAACTTATCATTCAATACTTGTTGCCCATCCTGCGTTACTTCAACTATATATACTCCCTGAGCCATTTTTCGTGTATCAAATACAAAAACCGAATTATTTACTCCACCAATTTTTCTCGAATCTATTTTTCTGCCTTGAGTGTCCCAAATTGTTAAATAGGAATTTTCTTTGGAAAACAATAACGACAATTCGAGTTGGATATATTGATCTGCCGGGTTGGGAGAGGTTATTAATATATTTTGTGCATTTAAAAGTTCCTGAAGTGGAACTTTAGGCTTTTTGGGATTTGTATTGTTTGACTTTGGAGCGGCATCCGGTTCTTTGCAAAGACCGTAGAAAAAGCACAATATATTTTCTGCTCGTATTGAAGCCGTTCCTCCTTCTGGAATATTCGCCATCCTTATTAGAAAGTCAATCTCCGTACTATCTAATTGTGCAATATTACGTCCATCGTCATTTACATCTTGAATAAAGTCAACGAAATCGCGCATATCAGAAAGCTCGTCTTCTTCATCATCGGTCAATTTATTGTTATAGGAAATTGAGTCTAATTCGTTCTTGGCTAACTGGTAATCTTCACGATTTAAGTATTCTGTGCAAGTAGCATATCGCCCTTCGATGGTTTTCATTTCTTTAATCCACGACAATGTTGAATCGGACGAAACACCCAATGTATCATTTAAGAAATAAGCTGCTACATATTTGTAATCCCGGGTCATGTTCAAATGAAGTGAACTCAAATTCTTTTCTATTAATGTTCGAGCGGTATTAACATCCTGAGCTGATTTCAGAATATCGATCATGTATGCAGGTAAAGGACTAGGAATACAGCATTCAACATGCTTGATTACAGAACCACTTTTTAATGCGTCTGGATTAGCCATCAATATTTCTAATAACATTCCTTGTGGTAAAATATTCCGGTCTGCCGCAGAAATCAATACAGCTTCTGACAGATAGGGTGATTTTGCCATAAGTTGATCATGCAAATCCCATGCATCTTCGGGCCATGTCAGGGCTACATCATTCAATAGACCTTCGGTATTTCCATCATCAATCAATTGATGATAGGAATAGAGTAAATTATAATATTCAGATTTTCCGCCCAAGAAACTTACCATTTTGACGGGAGTATCTATAATACCACCTGTATCAAAATGGCTAGGACACGTATTCGGCGAACCATCATTATCCAAATCTATATTACCATTTGACACAACAGCTTCAGCTTGACTTGGAATTTGTGTGGGTTCATTGTTGTCAAATAAATAATTGTAATGTGCATTTGAAAAAATATCAAAATGTACGTAATTCGTATTATTCCCATCTGGAGGAGAAAAAGTGTTCCCGGCTGACTTATGATATTGAAAATCGCCACTTTGAAAAGAAGAAATAAATGAATATTGACCAGATGAGGTTTTCCTTACCTCAAAATCGTGTTTGTTATTTATATTTTTATTGCAAATAAAGCGGAGCCCATATACATTATCATTACTCGCATTTTCACCTTGTGCGATAGAACCGCTCGTTAAATTTTTTAAGGTATTAAAGTATAACTCATTACTTGCATTTCCCGATTCTGAAACCAAAACTCCATGAGTAAAATTGGCATAAGGATTTAGAGCTTTTTCAAAATCATTTTCTTCAACAGTAAAGAATGACGTTTGGAATGTCTTAATTCCAGTATTATAATTTGCTTCGTCAATACTCGGAGATGGTGAATCAAATTCATGGTCCCCAATAATAAAATCATTAAAGATAGCTGATCCATAATCGGCGTGATCAAAAAAGATGCCGACCATATCTTCATCAAATTTAGAATTCCGAATTAGCGGGCCAGAGTTCGCAGTGGCCTCTGAAGCATGCACAGCTATATTGAAGCCTGTGAATGTAGATGGGATATAGTCTGTACAAGGCTGTCCAACTGGTGGTACGCCATTACATTGACCCAAAATTCTATAATTTGCATCAATACTGAAAATTGCTTTACCGCGTTGTTCGGAATTCTGAGCGGTCATTGTATTGGTAAAGTTACAAGCTGTATAAGAAATACCATTTACCTTATACATCGTAATCATTGGCAATGGCGGATATGTTGAATTCGGAATGAACTGGTCGTTGTCATTTATAAAATCACAATATCTAAAAAAGCTTCTATCCGGCCTGTTTTCTTTTACTCCATTTACGTAATAAAAATTTTGGTAGGCAAGAAATGCCACAGATCTTCTATTGTTTCTAAATGTCGTATTACTCGCTTGAATAATACCTCCAACTTTGCTCCAGTCATCTGGTTTCATATTGATTAATGCACACCCAGCATTTTCAACTACGGCATGATTTTTAAATATTGCCCTGCCCTGATAATATTGACCGCCACCGGCGGAATATTGATTTTCATCATAGTCTCCCCAAACTTGGATGCCGTACCAATATTTCCCGCAGGCACTGGTTATTGTACCACCATCGACAATTAGCGTAGCCCCGGGTTCCACAAAAATATTTCCTGTACTTGGCATGTAAACCATGTCTTTAACGGTTAAGGTAATTCCGGGCTCAATCCTCAGGTTTTCTTCAAAAAAACGAGGGGTATCCCATGTTGTATTCTCAGAGATATTTATCGTTGCTAAAGGGCTGGTGATAGCCGGCATATCCGCTTTCCAAAGTCCCCGGCCATAAGTTGCGGCGACGATGGTGTTTTCGCAGGTATTGGTTTTAATTTCAGTTACCCGAACATTGGGAATTAAACCATATTTGGCCCAACACGTTTCTTCGGGTTCTTTATAATAAACCCCGGCATCTGTTGCAATAAAAATTCTGTTATCGGAATTTCCAACGCGGGTTCCATCTTGAATAACAATATTATTGACGGGGAGATTTGCCAAAGAGCCTTCCGGATCGTCATTTTGCCAGGTTTGACCACCATCGGTGGATTTCCAGACTTTTTTATCTGAATAATATCCTGTAAATGTCACCCATACTTTATCCGGGTTTTCGGGATCAACAGCCAGTCCTGTAATGCAAGGAGAGACATCATCCGTCGGACTTATTTTAGGAAGGTTTGGCGTAAGATCGAAAAATTTCGGATTATTTGGATCGGGTGTTCCTTCAACTAATCCCGTTTCTGTTTTAAGCAAAGCGGGTTTGACATAAGGATCATGTCCCACACCTTCATCAAAGCCCCCAACGGCCACATAAACAATATTGGGATCAACTTGGCTCGCCGCAACTTCGGATAATTGATGCCTCCATAGATCATTAGGACCATTTGGAGAACTACTGAAAATGGGAAGGTATCCGACATCACTACTTATTTTCCAGATATCATCCCACGCATCGCCAGCTTCCTTTAGTTTAAGCTTTTGATAAATTTCTGAAAACACAAAATAATCTTTGGCAGCTAAATGGTTATGAAATGTCGTATAAGTTATAGGGATAAATGCATCGGTTATTGGATATTCCAAGCTTTTGGGTGTAATGGAACTGACAGAGCCCGATAGAGGAAACATGCCTTTTGAACTTAAACCATTGTAATAAACTCTCGGTAAAAAATAATTAGAGATTGCTGTAAAATAGCCATCTCCGCCTCCTAAAATACTCCAATAATCATCACCCTGCTCAAGGTAACCTGTGCCATTATCTTGATGACCGATCACATATGCCTCACCTTTTTCTGACATATCAAAAGTCCAAAGTGTACTAGTTATCAACCCATTACACCGAAGATGCCAATTGACTGAGTGAGGATTACTATAATTTATTACACCTTCACTAACTCCCCCGTCGGTACCGACAAAAAGCTTCGGAGAAGTTGCCGTGGGGCTGAACGTGACATCACGAATATCTGCGTGGATTCCCGGACCGAAATAACCGCTTATATCTGTGAAATTTCCAGTTGTAGGATCAGTGCCTTTAACTACCGTATTTCCAAATACTACTAAATCTTCGTCAATAGGTGATACGGCAATACCAAGCATCCTTAAATCTACAATCTCGAATGCACTAACGGATGTTTGTGAGGAATTAACTGTCGGTGTATATATGTATAGTTGCTGCCATGTTGAGCCGGTAAACTTATAAATATACGCGCGCGGGAATCGGTGAATTACGCCGCCTGAAGAATAATCATACTTACCTACAATATATGCAAATACCGCTTCAGAATTATCTGGAGTTACTGCAATATTTATTCTGTCAACGGCAAAATTATCTGGTAAATTGTCAATGTCAAGCCCCGGATATACGCTTGGATTTGTAAGTGATTGCCATACGAGTCCACTATTTGTAGACCTGTATATGTCCTTTCCACTTAAATATAAAACGTTCGGATTGTTTGGTTTAAATTCAAGCCCCCTTAGTTCAGAATCGTCATTTAGTCCGCTTGTTACATTGGTCCAGTTCGGGCTGGATACTAACGCGTTTGTAGTATAGAAAAAGCCCTTAGAAGTTGCCGCATATAATTTGTTACCTGAGGTAGGATGTGTTTTAATATTTCTAATTGCTCCGCCATCAGTAAAAAATGATAATAACCCGTTATTTATGGGACTCCAATTTGAACCTCCATCTTTAGATCTATAAATGCCGGCTGTCCATATAGGATTGGTGAGTGCATTATTTGGCGAAAATTCTGAGTTGAGAAGTAAGTCAGCTGTTCCAGTGGAAATAAATATATTATCCGAATTGTTATGATCTATTGCAACATCTGAAACACTCGTAATGGGCAACTGATAATCAGTATTCAAAACATTCCAATTTAATCCGTCATCCGTTGATTTCCATAATCCACTGTGTTCAGCACTTGCGAAAATGGTTTTATTTGTTATCCCATCATAATTAGGGTCAAAAACAATTCTATTAATTCTGCCCACGCCATTACTTACATATACATTTTCTTCTAATCCATTTGGTCCGAGTTCGTCCCATTCCAAATTTTCATACGGATTTTCACAAGCTCCATTCAATCCGTCTGTAAAATCTTCAAAGTAGGATTGCATTGCATTTGAAGCGATTTTGAAATCACCATGTGGATATAATCGCGGCCCCCAGAGTAAAAAGCTTCGCTCAAGTTCTTCATTCGCTTCCCCTTTTATTGAATCGGGTAGAGCTGCAGCTGGACTGGAATAATATTCTTGGATTACATCATAAATATTTGTTGCTTACGTAACATCGGTCGTTTGACCGATTAGATGGGTATTTGACAATAAAAAAATGATAAGGAGAATTGGTAGCTTTTTCATGTTATGAATTTTGATTAGTGCTTAGAATATGGTGAATTTTATAATTTGCATTTCGTTATCTATTGTAATAGTTAGAAAATAGATTCCTGCCACTGGGCTCGGAATTTGACATACTAAAGAGTTTTGAATGCGTCCAGATTGGGATTTTATGATTCTACCGTCTATGCTGTGAATGTTCAAAAGAAATTCTTTGCCAATAAATGAGTCTTCTAATTTTATTTGGAAACGCCCATCATTTGGGTTTGGATAAATTTCAATTTTTGAGGTTGAAGAATTTGATAACAATTCATCGGAAACCCAACCATCGGGCAAGTCACAAGTTGAAACATTTGGGTCGCTCCATATCTGAATTCCATCTTCATAAGAACAAGTCATATATGAATCTGCGGGATATTGATTTGAACCACCAAAAGGGGCGAGCGGTCCTTGGGAAGGACCAACTCCTTCATAAAACCGAAGGGGTAAATGATCCACAGCGTAATATGAATAATTGTCATTAAACGATGTGAAGCCATGATAAGCAAGGGAGCCCGTGACAAAACTGGAAGTACTGTTTAATTCAACGTAGTGTCTACCTAATACATTCCCAGTGTCTACTACAGTGAGGCTAATATCAATCGGATAAAAATTATATGCTACATCAGCAATGTAGGTATAAGCCACCGTATCACCAATAGTCAGACTATAGTCAGCCACAAGGTATTCATGATTTAAAATACTGTCGGGAGCATACGGCGTAAAATCTTGATTGAAGAAGCGTACCCACACTTTACCTGCCACCGTATCTTCACGCATAGCAGCTATTGCTTGGTGATCGCCAATATATTGAATTTTGTCAGCGATAATGGAATATTCGTACCCGTCAAGTTGGACAGTACCATTAACATACACACTATCCATGAGTCTCTCATTTATACCACCATGAAAGCCGGAAACCTTCCAGGAACGTCCGGGAGTGAGTGTGCTCTGGTATTGCCCAAACAAACTCGTGAATTGGAAAACAAAAAGTATTAATAAAACGGAAATTAATCCTGGGTTTGGGTATTGGAATTTATTTTCGCCCAAGTCAAATATTGTTTCCTGACGAGAAATAAAGGTTTTCGATAATGGATTGTCATTGATAAACATAGCGGATCAAATCTAACCTTTGAAAACAGAAACATCAATAGAATAAATGGTGTTGGTGTACTCTAAGTTGACGACAATGTATTAATTTTTTTTGAATACTAAAAATTGTTAACTCAGTTTTTTCTAAAGTTTTATTCTTATGTACGTTGAAATTAGGCTTCAACATAGAGTAATTGGAAATTTCAAGTTGCAAGGAGATTTTTCAACTTGAACAAATCTTTGCCTGTTGAAATAAATGTCAAATAAACGCAGTCACTCCAATCGAACAAAGCGATTAGTGTATATCTGTGGAATCGAATATTTACTAAAATTATATAGAATTACTTCAATCAAATATATGTTCCAAGATTAGAATGCAATAATTAAATACTGTCAATACTGGGTATTAGAACGCTCGCGAAAAACAAAACGACTGTGCTCTTGAGTTGCGCATCATTTCAACTCACTCCTCCCCTCCCCAAAAACCATATTATCTTGTAAATTTGCAAAAAAATTAAAGCATGGCATTTCGCAAAGCATACAATAATATATTAGAAACCATTGGCGACACTCCGATGGTTCGGATGAATAAAATTTGCAAACACATTCCGGCAACAATTTACGCCAAAGTGGAATATTTCAATCCCGGACACAGCGTGAAAGACCGGATGGCACTCCAAATGATCGAAGACGCCGAGGCAGAAGGAAAGCTTAAACCGGGAGGAACGGTTATAGAGTGTACTTCCGGAAATACTGGAATGGGGCTTGCCCTCGCTTGTATCGTGAAAGGCTACAAACTCATCTGTACGTTGAGCGACAAACAGAGTAAGGAGAAAATGGATATCCTGCGCGCTATGGGTGCGGAAGTATACGTATGCCCAACCAATGTTGCTGCCCGACCATCCGGATTCTTATTATTCAGTAGCCGAGCGACTGAACAAAGAAATTCCAAATTCATTCTACCCGTTTCAATACGATAATCCGGGAAATACGAAAGCGCATTACCTTACCACCGGCCCTGAAATCTGGGAACAAACCGAAGGTAAAATCACCCACTTTGTAGTCGGTGTCGGCACCGGTGGAACCATTTCAGGAGTTGGTAAATACCTGAAAGAAAAGAATCCGAATATCAAACTTTGGGGAGCGGATACATACGGATCGGTTTTCAAAAAATACCACGAAACGGGTGAATTTGATGAAAATGAAATCTACTCGTACATCACCGAAGGAATTGGCGAAGATATCCTTCCAAAAAATGTAAACTTCGATATTATCGACCATTTTGAGAAAGTATCCGATCGCGATGGCGCCGTATACACGCGTGAGCTTGCGCGAAAAGAAGGATTATTTCTGGGGTATTCGGCCGGTTCGGCTTATGGCGTAATCGAGCAAATGAAAGACCAACTTACCGCAGATGATGTGGTGGTTGTGCTTTTTCACGATCATGGTTCGCGCTATGTTGGCAAGGTATACAACGACGACTGGATGCGCGACCGCGGATTCCTAAACGACCGAAATAAAACGGCTCTCGACTTGGTGAACAAGCACATCGACAAGCCATTAATTACCATCGGAACGGAAGAATTGGTATCGCACGCGATTGAGAAACTCAAGAAATTTGACATCTCACAGATTCCTGTTGTTCAGGATGGGAAATTTGTGGGAGCAATTGATGAGCGAAAGATTTTTGAAGCCATTTCTGAAACCGGTACCGTTGACAAACTGAAAGTAAAAGAGCTGATGGCTGCTCCGTTTCCCATCGTAGAAAGCGATGAGGATTTGAAGAATGTGATTCGCATGGTCAATAAAAACGTATCGGCTGTATTGGTTCGAATTGATTCGGAGCGGTACCATATTATTACGCGACACGACCTAATTGCGGCTTTGCATTAATGCTCATCGTTACCGATCAAACCGGCAGAAAAGTAGAGTTGAAGCGCGAGCCCAAGCGGATTGTTTCGGTTGTGCCTTCACAGACTGAATTGCTTTGCGATCTGGGTTTGGAAAAGGAATTGGTCGGTATTACGAAATTCTGTGTTCATCCTCCACATCTCAGAGATTCAAAAGAAATCGTTGGAGGTACAAAAAAGCTGAGATTAGCGAAGATTTCGGATCTACAACCCGATCTAATTATTGCCAATAAGGAAGAGAATACCCGTCGGGATATTGAAGAACTCATGAAATCCTTTCCGGTATACGTGAGTGATATCGCCAGTCCCGACGATTGCTTGGAGTTCACCAATTCAATTGGAGAAATAACCGGCAAGACTGCGGAAGCTGAAATGCTGATGGAAAGACTCAAATTCTCCTATTCGGAAATTAAAAATTTGAGTGCCGGGCGTTCGCCAAAAAAAGTGCTTTACCTCATTTGGAAAGACCCTTACATGGCCGCCGGAACGGATACGTATATTTCAGAAATGCTCAACCTTTGTGGCTTGGAAAATGTCCTCGAATCATGGGGTGACCAAGGGTTGAGGTACCCTGCCATAACAGAGCGAGAGATAATTGGATTAAATCCCGAATTGATTCTGTTCAGTTCGGAGCCCTATCCTTTTACAGAAAATCACATCATTAAATTGGCCTCTGAAACCGGAATACCGGGTAAATACGTAGACGGTGAAATATTCTCTTGGTATGGATCAAGAATCTTGCATTGCCTCAATGAAATCACGGAATTCATACAAGAAATTGAGTGAGTTGCCGTTAGTCCTTTTCCGGTTCGGCTGCCACCAAAAAAAATGTAATTTTGCGAAACGGTAGTCCTCCATGAAACATATTCAGCCCTTCATTCTTACTTCCATTCTTTGTATGGTTATTGCTGGCAGTGCAATGGCTCAAAAGGTGGGGTTGGTATTGAGTGGCGGGGGCGCATCAGGAATGGCACATATCGGCGTACTCAAAGCCCTTGAAGAAAATAACATCCCTATTGACTACATTACGGGCACTTCCATGGGAGCGCTTATCGGGGGTTTCTATGCTTCCGGATATTCTGTCGATGAGATTATTAAAATCGTAAAAAGCAATGATTTTACGCTTGCCATAGAAGGACAACTTTCAGAAAAGGATATTTATTATTTTTCGAAAGATCTCGACGACGCTTCAATGATACGTTTGAAGATATCGCCCCAGCGATTAATACGCCAATCCATTCCCACCAATCTGGTAACACCGGATCTCATGGAGTATATGTTCCTCGATCTCTTCGGACAACCAGCCGCCGAGGCACGTTATAATTTCGATAGCCTGATGATCCCTTTTCGGTGCGTGGCCGCCGATATTGTGAAGAAGAAGCAAGTGGTATTCGACCAGGGTAGTCTCGCCCTCGCCATACGTGCAAGTACCACCTACCCTTTTTATTACAAACCTGTTGTCATCGACAGCACACTCCTTTTCGACGGTGGTCTGTACAATAATTTTCCCGCTGATGTAATGTACTCAGCCTTCCTGCCAGAAGTGATAATCGGCAGCAATGTTGCCTCACATCTCGACCCACCTGATGAAGATGACCTGCTTTCGCTGGTGCGAAATATGATTACCACCCAGCGAAATTTCACCATCGAATGCAAGGAAAGTTTTATAATTGCGCCCACCTCTGAGATCAGCGTTTTCGATTTCTCGAATATCCAACATGAAATAGATCTCGGCTATCAGGCAACAATGAAAGATATTGATGAGATTAAAAAAATTATTGGAAGTGCCACCCGAAGCCCTGCCGAATTGGATTCCATGCGTAGTAAATTCAAGCACAATTTCCCAGATCCGAAAGTTGGAAATATCCTGATATCAGGTAGTTTGAATAAAAAACAAAAAGAATATGTAGCTTCCACTATGGGACCTTCACTTAAAGATACCAGCTATACATTCAGTGATTTCAAACCGCAATATTTGCGTCTAACGCAGGATAGCAAAATACGGTATATCCAACCCATAGCCACATACAATCCTTCAGAGAAAAAATACGATATCGATTTGAACGTGCGCCGCGAGAAAGATCTGACGCTCTATTTTGGTGGATTGTTTTCTTCACGACCCGTCAATACCGGATATGTGGGTGTGAAGTACAATCTTTTTGGTCGTACTTCTGCCAGCCTTATGGCAAACAGTTATTTCGGAAAGTTCTATGGGTCAGTTATGCTTCGGGCAGATCTGGATTTTGGTGGTAAAAAACGGATGAGTATTTCGCCGTATTTCCTGATAAACCGATGGGATTATTTTCGGAATTTCGCCACCTTCTTCGAGCTTTCCCGCCCTTCGTATATTGTAAAAAACGAAACATTTGGAGGAGCTAACTATACGGCCTCGTGGGGAAATAATGCTGTTATCCTCGTAGATTTGAAATACGGTCAAACGGTAGATCGCTACTACCAATCGGATGATTTTACCGTACAAGACACGTCCGACTATACCCAGTTTGACCTCGGGACCTTGGGGCTGGGCATAGACCGAAATACCTTAAATCGAAAACAATATGCCACTTACGGAACCCGGATCAAGGCTTCCATTCGCGGAGTGATTGGTGATGAGCTTACCCGATATGGCACCACCGGTGAAAGCGATGCCGATTTTACGCACCATCACGCGTGGTTTACCTCAGAGATTAACTATCAAAATTATTTCTCCCATTTCGGTCCAATTAGCCTCGGTTTCAACGTTGAAGGACTCTATTCAAATCAACCTTTTTATGACAATTACAATGCTTCGCTGATTTCGGCACCGGCATACGAACCCATACCCGAAAGCAAAACCCGGTTTATCAATTATTTCCGCACCACCGAATATGCTGCACTCGGTCTGCAAACGGTGGTCTCCGTTAGGAAAAACATAGATTTCAGGCTGGAGGGATATGTATTTCAGCCGGGACGTATTATTAGGGCTGATGCGCGTAATCAGGCCTATTACACCACCGCTGATTTGGAACAGCGCTTTATAGGATCGACTACATTGGTCTACCACAGTCCGCTGGGACCGGTAAGTCTTAACCTGAATTATTTTGATAAAAAAGAAGACAGTCCCTGGAGCTTTTCTTTCAATTTTGGATATACCATTTTTAATAAGAGTGTTTTTGAGCAATAGGTTTTTGGGAGCTGCAAGGCGTTAGCTTTAAGCTGCAAGCCGACGATCAAGACGGAGACTATTGGGAGTGTGTTTGTTCTCGAGATTTGCCACATAGCGAGTAGTGGCCTACTTGCGCTCATGTCTTGTGGGATATCCCGATTTGCGTGCATTCGCATTCCTAAGGGGTCGTACATGCGTACTCAATTCCCTCGTCGGAGCGAAGGTGTTTTGGTCGGGCATCCCACCAATATCATTTAGATTGATAAAGACTATCAATCTGACTTCGACATCAGAAGCAAGTCGTTAAGCGCAAGCTCTACACTTGTGGCTTGAGGCTTAAGGCTTGAAGCTTTTACTATCCTACCAACAAAATCTTACTCCCCGTGCCGCTTTCTGTTGTTACTTGTACCACATACACTCCTCTGCTGATTCCGCGCAAATCCATATTGATCGTCCTTCCGGGAAAAGTGCGGTTAATTTTCTTAATAGATCTGCCAGTCTGATCGTAAATCACAATATCAACTTTCTCCAAATTCTCGTCGAGACCTACTTTAAATAGCCCGTTTGTAGGATTTGGATAGAGGGTAAACGCATTGAACGTGTTGTCAATTTCCTTAATTCCAACCGGTGTTCCGAGCGGAAAACTCCCTTTTGAAATAAGGTAAGAAGTTACGATCAGATTCGGGTTGAAACCACCATCGCAATTATTGCAGGTCACCCCATCGATACAATCGGGATTGTGAGGATGGCAATAATCTACGTAGCTCTCATCGAACATATATTTTAGGGTAACCTCATCGGCAATATAATCAGTCATATCAAAATCAAAAAACGGAGCAATGGAACCGGGGCACCACCCGGCGCGATCGAATTGCCATGTACCATTCTGAGGGCTACATCCATCCGGATTGGGGTTGCAATCGCTCCAGTTGTGTTGCGTAAAAGTCTCCGACCCATTTACCCAAATATGGTGTGTGTTGTCACTAAATTCGGCAGCGTTGTCGGTATTTTGGGTATCCGTACCATTTGCATCCGTACCCCAGCCATGGCCGGTGGATACCAGTTTAATTTTTGCCGCAGTCGTGTTTTCAGGGTAGCTCATAGTAAGTTCCTGGGTGGGTTGTAGATTAGCCATATCACCAAATTGGTAGGTCTCGTTCCACAATTTTTGAATGTTGGAATACGGATTTGAAGGCTCGCCGGCATGATAATCTAAGTCGAGTGTATATTCAAAGCCATTGGCGTAGGTAATCAGGTTGATTCGAAACTTCGTTTTGCCACTGAGCAATGACATGAAATCGGTGAGATCGATTGTGTGATTACAGGCGACACCATAGGGAGTTAAGTAGCGAATAATTTCATACCACTCGCCATCTTTGCCCAGCGCTTCGACCGATGAAACACGATCCCATGGATCACAGCCCCCAGGCGGGCAGGAGATGGTTAAAGTACCAATTATTTCGTCGTAAGCACCTACATAACTCGGCAAGTCCGCTTCTACCGTAACACTTGGCACTTCGTTGCTTACGTGGGCTTCATCAAAAGCATTTACCGTCACATTTTCCATCGTGGGAACAATATTGATTTCTGATTCAACCGTCGCGGCATTTCCAAAATTATTAAGCGCAGATACCGACATGGTTTTAGTACCGTATTCCGCGGGAGTCCACCATCCGCTATAAAAACCATTTTCATTTCCCTCAAGGGTAATATCATCATCGCCAATGCTAACCGTCACTGTGCCGGTTTGGAACAAGTCCGGAAATCCGATGGTACTTTTCACGGCTATTTGCAAAGGACGCAAGGTTGGCACGAACACATCGCCGGCAAGTGGATGCAGGATGGTGACTTCGGGAAGTGTTGTTTCGGGATCGAGCACATTAAATGTTACGAAAACATCCGTGGCCGGATCGAAGATATCATTCCCGGGTTGGCTGGCTTTTACGGTAACTTCGCCTTCTGTTCCATCGAGAGTAATGGTATTTCCATCAATGGTAGCCGGCCCCGACTGAATACTAAACGTAATAGGAAGACCGGAATTGGCTTCTGCCGAAATAGTAAAAGGTGCGTCGGAAATTAGCTTATTTGGAATCAGCGGAAAGCTAATTGCCTGAAAACCGGACTCCAATTCACCTACGAAATTTGATTCATTTCCCGTAAGGGCAAAACCGATCAAATTGGAATTCCGATCGCCTGTTCCGACTTCTGATAAAAGTTGAGTAATACTCTGGTTATCTCCGCCGGGCGTACCTTGATTAAATTTATAGTACGTAACGAGACCATCTTCATCGCCGAAGAGTTCGTTGGTCATCATATCTTGTATTTGGGCCTGCGTGAGAGCTTTACTCCAAAGCGACACTTCATCGGCTCCGCCTTTATAAATAAAATTGTAGCCAGACTCAAGCGTTTTCCCAATTGTAAAAGGCCGGTCATCGCCTTGAAAAGTTCCCGAAGCGGTTTCACTTCCCACGGAAACACCATCTACAAATAATTCAATGGTATTTTGGTTAAAAACCCATGCGTAATATTGCCAAACGCCGGCTTGCACCGTTCCTTCGGGCGTGTGAATTTGGTGCAGCCCTGTACTTGTTATCACCCTGCATTCTATTTGGCCGTTGTTGAGCTGTATCAAATACATCTGGCCCTCGCCGCTACCGCCACCGCGAATACTCATCATACCCTGTCCATAAGTCAGGGCATCGGTTTTAAACCAACCGGCCATCGTGATGGTATTGAGACCCGTTAAATATTGAGATGCATCGGGAAATTCGGTGTAGTCGTCCACTCCGTCAAACTGTAGATACTGGTTGCTCTGCGCTTCCGCGAAAGTGGACAAGAAGGAGAAAAAAGAAATGATGAGAAAAGTGTAAAATGATTTCATGCGTTGATTTTCGGATTGAGTACAAGTATACTAAAACTCAATCTCATCCTACTGAATTAATCAAGCGAAATTGAAATGCTGAATAAGGGTCAAGATAAAGTGAAGGAAATGAAATAATACACGGCAATTTCGAAAAACCGATTGATTTGAAATTATTTATGTTGAAAAACGCTTATTGTCTATTAACACGCATGAGTTTTTTGGTTATTCTCTTTTTTTCCGTTGTGACTTCAAGCAAGTACATTCCGTTTTGAATTTCTGACAAGTCAAGAGTGTATTTTAACGAGGCTACATGGTATTCAAAAATCAATTTTCCACTCAGGTCAAAAACACGTATATTATCAATTAAATTATCGGAACTAATTCTTGTCGAACTTGTCGCGGGATTGGGATAAACAGAAATCCTATTCTCACGATTTATCTCTTCCACACCGACCACCGTTTCACAAGGGCCATAATCATCGCCCCCAATCCATTTATACACTTCGGAATTATCGCTAAAAAACGGATCAGTATCAGACTGCCGCAGCGGCATATACAATGAATCATTCAATACAAACATGCCGGGAATAAATTGAAATTCGGTATAGGTATGCAGTCCACACCACTTCGTACCATCCCAACGTGCTACACCATTTACTTGGGCATACTCCTTCACCTAATACTCTTATAAAAAAATCTTCAAATTAATTTCTTGAGAACCATATCCATCGTAATTTCAAAATAATTCTTCTTGGAAGTCCGATATGCTTTAAAAACGGTAAACTCCAAACAAAAAAAACCACGCAAAACTGCGTGGTTTGGTGTTCTGTATAGATGTTTTTAAACTTAAGCCTGCGCTGTCGGGCCGCTAAATCCCATTGGGATACCGCCATCCTGAGTCTTGCCTTCAGAGATTTTTCCGTGTACCGCTTCGTATTTGGAGATATTGTCTTGTAAAGCGTTTAGCAATCGCTTAGCGTGCTGTGGTGTGAGTAGGATACGCGACTTTACTTTCGCTTTGGGAATACCCGGCATTACGCGTACAAAGTCGATTACAAATTCGGCATTGGAATGTGTGATAACTGCCAGATTGGAATAAATACCATCTGCAATATCTTCCGTCAATTCAATATTTAATTGATTGGGTGCCTTCTCGTTATTTTGATCTGCCATTTTAGGTTGTATAAAAAAAGGCCTCCCGTAGGAGGCCTTTTGGTTATTAAAAAATTAATCTTTCAATTCGAGTTCTTCCTCGGGTTGCGCTTTTTTACCGGAAGTCAACTTTTCGTATTCTTCTTTCGAGCCTACAACTGTTTGCTGATAAGAGCGCAATCCTGTACCTGCCGGAATAAGGTGACCGACAATTACATTTTCTTTCAAACCGAGCAATTCATCGCGTTTTCCATTTACAGCCGCCTCGTTCAATACTTTGGTAGTTTCCTGGAAGGAAGCCGCCGATATAAACGATTTGGTTTGTAGAGACGCACGAGTTATACCCTGCAAGAGCGGACGTGAAGTAGCCGGAACTGCATCGCGCGCTTCAACCAATTTTTGGTCTTTCCTACGCAATTGCGAATTTTCGTCGCGAAGTCTACGGGCCGAAATAATCATTCCCGGTTTCACATTGGGCGATTCACCTGCTTCTACAACTACTTTCATACCATAGAGGTCATCGTTTTCTTGCATAAAGTCAATCTTCTCGATACTTTGCTTTTCGAGAAAACGGCTATCACCCTGATCTTCGATTTCCACTTTGCGCATCATCTGACGTACGATAATCTCAAAGTGTTTGTCGTTGATTTTTACCCCTTGCAAACGATATACTTCCTGTACTTCGTTTACCAGATATTCCTGAACTTTCGTAGGTCCCTCGATGGCAAGAATATCACTTGGAGTGATCGCTCCGTCCGATAGCGGCGCACCGGCTCGAACGAAGTCATTTTCTTGTACAAGGATATGTTTTGAAAGGGAAACAAGGTATTTCTTGGTTTCTCCGGTTTTGCTCTCAACGATTATCTCGCGGTTACCGCGTTTGATTTTTCCGTAAGATACAATTCCGTCGATCTCGCTAACTACAGATGGATTGGAAGGATTACGCGCTTCGAAAAGCTCGGTAACCCGTGGCAAACCTCCTGTGATATCTCCGGACTTACCGGCAACACGTGGAATTTTACCAAGAATGAAACCAGCTGTAACAGCCAACCCTTCATCGACGCTCACGTGAGCACCGACTGGAAGATTGTATGAACGAACCACTTCCTTGGTCTTCTTATCGACAATATTGATGGTCGGGTTCTTTTTCTTGTCACGACGCTCAGTAATTACTTTTTCACGGTAACCGGTTTGTTCATCCACTTCTTCGCGATAGGTAATACCATCCTCGAAGTTTTCGAATTGAACAACTCCTGTTCCTTCCGTAATAATTACGGCGTTGTATGGATCCCATTTACAAATTAGATCTCCTTTTTTCACTTTCTGCTTTTCTTTTACGAAAAGTTCAGCTCCATAAGGAATATTGTTTGTAGCGATCACCGCACCTGTTTTGCTTTCTGTAAGGCGCATTTCACCTGAACGACCTACAACGATCACTTTCGATGAACCGTCTTTGGCTTCCTGCTCTACTGTACGCAACTCTTCAATCTCAAGTTGACCATCCGCTTTGGCTCTGATCTCCGACTCATCGGCAATGTTCGAAGCGGTACCCCCAACGTGGAATGTACGAAGTGTAAGCTGTGTACCCGGCTCACCAATAGACTGAGCTGCGATAACACCAACTGCTTCACCTTTTTCGACCATTCGGCCAGTGGCCAGGTTGCGCCCGTAACATTTAGCACATGTACCTGATTTTTCTTCGCAGGTAAGTACTGAGCGAATTTCTACTTCATCAATACCTGCTGCCTAGGATCGCATCGGCATAATCTTCTGTAATTTGCTCGCCTGAAGCGATAATCAATTCGTCCGTTTCGGGATGGAAGATATCATGAACCGAAGTACGGCCCAAAATTCTTTCCCAAAGACCTTCAACTACTTCTTCATTTTTCTTGAGTGTAGTAGCCATCAATCCACGCAAAGTACCACAATCCTCGCCACGAATAACCACATCCTGAGCTACATCAACAAGACGTCTTGTGAGGTAACCTGCATCGGCTGTTTTAAGTGCCGTATCTGCCAAACCTTTACGTGCACCGTGGGTCGAGATAAAGTACTCAAGAATGGACAAACCTTCCTTAAAGTTTGCAAGGATCGGGTTTTCAATAATGTCCTGACCGCCAGTTGCACCGGATTTTTGTGGCTTAGCCATCAATCCCCGCATACCTGAAAGCTGACGAATCTGCTCTTTCGATCCACGTGCTCCGGAGTCAAACATCATATAAATGGAGTTGAATCCCTGATCGTCGTTTTTCAACTGATCCATCAGAATATTGGTCAGTTTGGAGTTTGTATGTGTCCAGATGTCAATAATCTGGTTGTATCGTTCATTGTTGGTAATGAGTCCCATTCCGTAATTTTCCATTACGCTCTTCACCTCTTCCTGGGCTTTATTTACCAGTATTTCTTTCTCCTTTGGAATGATTACGTCATTCAGGTTGAACGAAAGACCGCCTTTAAATGCCATGAAATATCCAAGCTCTTTGATATCATCAAGGAACTGGGCGGCGCGGGCCATACCCACTTTCTTAATTACTTCACCGATTATGTCACGGAGTGCTTTTTTGGTCAACACCTGATTGATGTAGCCCATTTCGAGCGGCACATTGTTGTTGAACAATACACGTCCGGTAGTAGTTTCGATAATCGATCTATTCTTTTCAATATCCGTGAACCGGTATTTTATATGGGCATGAAGATCAAGTTTTCCTTCATTGTAGGCAATTTCAACCTCCTCAGCACTATAAAAGCTCTTGTCTTCTCCTGTTACAATATGCTCCGGTGTAGACCTACGTCCTTTCGTGATATAGTACAATCCGAGAACCATATCCTGAGAAGGTACCGCAATCGGCGCACCATTGGCAGGATTGAGAATATTATGCGAAGCGAGCATCAGCATTTGTGCTTCAAGTACGGCTGCATTTCCAAGTGGAAGGTGCACGGCCATCTGATCCCCATCAAAGTCGGCATTGAAGGCTGTACAAACCAATGGGTGCAACTGAATCGCTTTACCCTCGATCAATTTTGGCTGAAAGGCCTGAATACCGAGTCGGTGAAGCGTTGGTGCACGGTTGAGAAGTACCGGGTGTCCTCTAAGAACGTTTTCCAATATATCCCAAACCACGGGTTCTTTGCGATCAACAATTTTCTTAGCTGATTTTACCGTCTTTACGATTCCACGTTCAATCATCTTGCGAATGATAAACGGTTTGTAAAGCTCGGCGGCCATATCTTTTGGAAGACCACATTCGTGCAATTTCAAGCTTGGCCCTACCACGATTACCGAACGTGCAGAATAATCGACACGTTTACCGAGAAGGTTTTGACGGAAACGTCCTTGTTTTCCTTTCAAACTGTCTGAAAGCGATTTCAACGGACGGTTTGACTCGGTCTTAACGGCACTCGATTTACGCGAGTTGTCAAAAAGTGAATCAACCGATTCCTGAAGCATACGTTTCTCATTTCTGAGAATTACTTCGGGAGCTTTGATTTCGATCAACCGCTTCAATCGATTGTTTCGGATAATCACACGACGATAAAGGTCATTAAGGTCAGAAGTTGCAAACCGACCCCCATCGAGCGGCACAAGCGGGCGCAATTCTGGTGGAATAACCGGAACGACTTTGATAATCATCCACTCGGGTTTGTTTTCGATACGGGTATTTGCCTCACGGAAAGCTTCTACAACCTGAAGTCTTTTGAGGGCTTCATTTTTACGTTGCTGTGAAGTTTCTGTATCTGCCTTATGGCGAAGATCATACGAAAGTTCATCGAGCTTCGTGCTTTTGAGCAATTCATAAAGTGATTCGGCACCCATTTTTGCTACGAACTTCTCAGGATCTGCATCATCGAGGTATTGATTTTCTTTTGGAAGTGTTTCGAGAATGTCGATATATTCCTCTTCCGTGAGGAAATCCATACGCTCTAATGGTTCACCTTCAATATTTACAGCCGGCCCAGGGTTTATTACGACATATCGTTCGTAATAAATGATCTGGTCGAGCTTTTTGGTAGGCAAACCAAGCAGGTAACCAATTTTGTTTGGAAGCGATTTGAAATACCAGATATGCGCAACCGGAACCACCAATGAAATATGGCCCATACGTTCGCGGCGAACTTTTTTCTCTGTTACTTCAACACCACATCTGTCACAAACGATTCCCTTGTAGCGGATACGCTTATATTTTCCACAGTGACATTCAAAATCCTTTACAGGTCCGAATATGCGCTCGCAGAAAAGCCCATCGCGCTCTGGCTTATAGGTTCGATAATTTATGGTTTCAGGTTTTAACACTTCGCCGAAACTCTTATTCAAGATCTCTTCCGGAGAGGAGAGGCTGATCGTGATACTACTGAAATTTGAAGTTAATTTACTATCCTTTTTGAAGGCCATTCTGTTGTCCTTTAAATTGTAAAAATGGTATAAAAAGCACTCGACTTAATCGAGTGTAACGTTGAGTCCAAGTCCACCAAGTTCGTGAAGAAGCACATTGAATGACTCGGGAATTCCCGGTTCAGGCATGTTTTCTCCCTTTACAATGGCTTCGTATGCTTTGGCCCGGCCTAGCACATCATCCGACTTCACGGTAAGCACCTCGCGCAGGATATTTGCTGCACCAAATGCTTCGAGTGCCCACACCTCCATCTCTCCAAATCGCTGACCACCGAATTGTGCTTTACCACCGAGTGGCTGCTGGGTAATCAATGAGTAAGGTCCAATAGATCGTGCGTGCATTTTATCGTCAACCATGTGAGCGAGTTTGAGCATATAGATCACCCCAACGGTTGCGTGTTGGTCAAAAAGCTCACCGGTACCACCGTCACGAAGTTGAGTAACTCCGTATTTTGGAATACCCGCCTTCTCAGCATAGCCATCAATATCTTCGCTTGAAGCACCGTCAAAAATCGGAGTCGCAAATTTCAACCCAAGTCTTTGACCGGCCCAACCAAGAACGGTTTCATAAATCTGCCCAAGGTTCATACGCGATGGTACCCCAAGTGGATTAAGAACAATATCTACAGGAGTACCGTCGTCGAGATACGGCATATCTTCCTTACGGACGATACGTGCCACAATCCCTTTATTTCCGTGACGACCTGCCATTTTATCTCCAACTTTCAGTTTTCGTTTTTTGGCAATGTACACTTTCGCCAGTTTCAAAATACCGCTTGGAAGTTCATCTCCAATGGTAATCTGGAATTTCTGACGTTTGTGCAATCCGGCGATATCATTGTACTTGATATTGTAGTTGTGAATCAACTTTTTAATCAAATCATTGATATGTGTATCCGTGGTCCAACGACTTGGATTTACGATACTGTACTCAATGGCGGCAAGGGCTTTTTGTGTGAATTTTACACCTTTCTTGATCTGCTCTTCCTTGAAATTATTGAAAACTCCCTGTGAAGTTTTCCCGGTTACAAGTTTGGCGAGTTTATCAATAAGTTGACCTTTTAACTCAGCCTTGTCTCTGTCAAAATCTTTATCCAATACCTCAACTTTGGCTTTTTCCTCTGTTTTCGATTTGGATGTTTTAACCGCTTTCGCAAAAAGTTTTTTATCGATAACCACCCCGCGAAGTGAGGGAGAAGCTTTTAGGGATGCGTCTTTTACATCGCCGGCTTTGTCTCCGAATATTGCGCGAAGCAATTTTTCTTCAGGTGATGGATCGGTTTCTCCTTTTGGTGTAATTTTTCCGATAAGGATATCGCCTTCTTTAATCTCGGCTCCGATACGAATCATACCGTTTTCGTCGAGATCTTTGGTGGCTTCCTCACTTACGTTTGGAATATCGGGAGTCAACTCTTCCTGACCACGCTTGGTATCACGTACTTCGAGAATGTACTCATCGATATGGAGTGAGGTGAAAATATCTTCACTAACCACATCTTCAGAGATTACAATCGCATCCTCAAAGTTGTATCCTTTCCAAGGCATGAAGGCTACTTTAAGATTTCGCCCGATAGCGAGCTCACCATTTTCAGTAGCATATCCTTCGCTGAGGACCTGCCCTTTGGTCACCTTATCACCTTTGGCCACGATAGGACGAAGGTTCATACTTGTTCCCTGGTTGGTCTTTTGAAATTTAACGAGGGCATATTCTTTAGAATCCCCCTCAAAACTTACCAATTGCTCTTCTTCATTGCGCTTGTAGTTAATGATGATTTTCTTCGCATCAACATATTCCACAACTCCATCGCCTTCAGCAGTGATCAAAACACGTGAATCACGGGCTACCAATGGTTCAAGACCGGTACCGACAATCGGTGCTTCCGGTCGAAGCAATGGAACTGCCTGGCGCATCATGTTTGATCCCATCAAAGCACGGTTGGCATCATCGTGTTCCAAAAATGGAATCAGCGACGCAGCAATCGAAGCAATCTGATTAGGTGCAACGTCGATAAGGTCAATCTCAGTAGGTTCTACCACCGGGAAATCTCCTTCTTTACGTGCTTTTACTTTATCATTGCTAAATAATCCTTTGGTATCTACTTTCGCATTGGCTTGGGCGATCATTTTCTGATCTTCTTCTTCAGCGCTCAAGAAAATCGGCTCATCTTTGAGGTTCACCTGACCATCTTTTACCGTACGGTAAGGAGTTTCGATAAATCCGAGTCTGTTGATTTTCGCAAATACACAAAGTGACGAGATCAATCCAATATTTGGTCCCTCAGGAGTCTCGATAGTACACAAACGACCGTAGTGCGTGTAGTGTACATCACGAACCTCAAATCCGGCGCGCTCACGCGACAGACCTCCCGGTCCAAGAGCTGACATTCTACGTTTGTGGGTAACCTCCGCAAGCGGGTTAGTCTGATCCATAAACTGTGACAACTGGTTGGTACCAAAGAATGAGTTGATAACCGATGAAAGCGTTTTCGCATTGATCAAATCGGTAGGTGTAAACACCTCGTTGTCACGAACGTTCATTCGCTCACGAATCGTTCGAGCCATACGGGCCAAACCAACACCAAATTGATTGTGAAGTTGCTCACCTACGGTACGTACCCGTCTGTTGCTCAAGTGGTCGATATCATCCACATCGGTATTCGAGTTGATCAAATCGATCAAATACTTGATAATTTTGATAATATCTTCACGCGTAAGTGTGCGCTCTTCGTAGCTGGTATCGAGTCCGAGTTTTTTATTGATTCGGAAACGGCCTACTTCTCCAAGGTCGTATCTTGTTTCTGAAAAGAATAGCTTGTCGATAACGCCGCGAGCCGTGTCTAAATCTGGTGGCTCAGCATTACGAAGCTGACGGTAGATATGCTCTACTGCTTCTTTTTCAGAGTTGGAGGTATCTTTTTGGAGGGTATTGTATATAATTGAGAAGTCAGCACTGTTGGCATTTTCTTTGTGCAGGATAACCGTCTTGGCACCCGACTCAAGAATTTGTTCTACTTGCTCTTCTTCAATGATCGTTTCACGGTCAATGATTACTTCATTACGTTCGATGGAAACTACCTCGCCCGTATCTTCATCTACGAAATCTTCAATCCATGACTTAAGTACACGCGCAGCAAGTTTACGGCCGAGGAGCTTTTTGGCGCCCGTTTTCGTAACCTTTACTTCATCGGCGAGGTCAAATATTTCGAGAATATCTTTATCACTTTCAAAACCGATTGCACGGAGCAAAGTGGTAACAGGAAGTTTTTTCTTCCGGTCGATATACGCATACATTACCGCGTTGATATCCGTTGCAAACTCGATCCAGGAACCTTTGAAAGGAATAACCCGTGCGGAATAGAGTTTGGTACCATTTGCGTGTCGACTCTGGCCGAAGAAAACTCCGGGAGAGCGGTGCAATTGTGATACAATAACCCGTTCAGCACCGTTGATCACAAAGGAGCCTTGCGGAGTCATATAAGGTATAGTACCGAGATACACATCTTGCACGATGGTTTCAAAATCCTCGTGTTCGGGATCGGTACAATAGAGTTTCAATTTTGCCTTGAGCGGAACGGCATGCGTAAGCCCACGCTCCACGCATTCTTGAATGCTGTAACGAGGTGGGTCGATGAAATAATCCAAAAACTCGAGCACGAATTGATTTCGCGTATCGGTAATTGGAAAATTTTCCGTAAATACTTTGTAAAGACCTTCATGTTCACGGTCTTCAGGGTTGGTTTCGAGTTGAAAAAATTCCCGAAACGACTTCAATTGTACTTCGAGGAAGTCAGGATAATCGATTAGATGCTGACTTGAAGCGAAATTGATGCGCTCATTTGTTTTATTCGTAAGTGTAGCCAAGACTGGAGAATTTGGAGTTTAAATGAAGAACGCGGGTTGCGAAGTTAAACGCAAAAGGGCTTAGACCACTACTCGCTTTGAGCAGTGATCTAAACCTTAGTAATTAGTAGTATAGGAAAAATTCCTTACTTAATTTCAACTTCAGCACCGGCTTCTTCGAGTTGTGATTTAAGTGATTCTGCTTCTTCTTTAGAAACACCTTCCTTAATAGGAGCAGGAGCACTATCTACCACACCTTTAGCTTCTTTCAAGCCGAGACCGGTGAGTTCTTTAACGAGTTTTACAACTCCGAGTTTTGAGCCACCGGCTGCTTTTAGGATTACGTCGAATGAAGTTTGAGCTTCAGCTTCACCCTCAGCTGCACCGCCTCCACCAGGAGCTGCCATAACTGCGGCTGCTGCTGCTGGTTCGATACCATGCTCTTCTTTGAGGTATGTTGCCAATTCATTCACTTCTTTTACGGTAAGGCCTACCAGTTGATCGCCTAAAGCTTTAACGTCTGCCATTTTTATTTGATTTTAGTTCTTGTTCTTAATTTGTTAATTGTAATTTAATTTTCGCGTTCTGAAAGTGTTTTCACGAGACCAGCGATTGTATTTCCGCTTGACTGCAATGCACCAACCACATTTTTGATTGGAGACTGTAGCAGCATGATAATATCACCGATAAGTTCTTCACGTGATTTAATTTCTGTGAGGCTTTGCAATTTGTCATCGCCTATATAACACATTTCTTCAACGTATGCCGCTTTTAAAATCGGCCTTTCATTTTTCTTTCTAAACTCTTTGATCAGCTTTGCGGGCACATTTCCTGTATCTGATATCATCAGGGAAGTAGGTCCTGCAAGCACATCGTAAAGCTCAGTGAAGTCTTTTCCTTCAATGCGTTCGAATGCTTTTTTCAGCAGTGTGTTTTTAACGACACTCATCTGAACGTTTTGCTTAAAGCACATTCTGCGCAGATTGGAAGTAGTCTCCGAATCGAGCTCTGATGTATCAGCGAGATAGATAACAGCTGCTGATGATAAGGTTCCGGCTAAATCATCGACAAACTGATTCTTTTGTTCTTTCGTCATTTTTTCGTGTTTTAAACCGTTACGCCGATACAGATTTCGATTCAACTTTAACGCTTGGCGTCATCGTTGCGCTCATGTAGATACTTTTGATATACACACCTTTTGCAGCAGCAGGTTTCAATTTAATCAAGCTTTGAATTACCTCTTTGGCATTCTGCTCGATTTTATCTACATCAAATGATGCTTTACCAACTGCGGCATGTACGATACCGTATTTATCTACTTTGAAATCAATCTTACCGGCTTTTACATCTTGTACAGCCTTTGCAACATCCATCGTAACGGTTCCTGTCTTTGGATTCGGCATCAAGCCTCGTGGACCGAGGATTCTACCAAGTGCTCCAACCTTACCCATTACGTTTGGTGTTGTAATAATTACATCAACATCGGTCCAGCCGCCTTTAATTTTCTCTACATACTCATCCAATCCAACAAAATCAGCTCCGGCCTCCAAGGCTTCGGCTTCTTTATCAGGATTACAGAGTACGAGAACGCGGACGTCCTTTCCGGTACCATGTGGAAGGGAAACACTTCCCCTAACCATTTGGTTTGCTTTTCGTGGATCCACGCCAAGACGGACAGCTAAATCAATGGAGGCATCAAATTTGGCATTGGAAATTTCTTTCACAATTCCGGATGCTTCTCCGAGTGAATATGATTTAGAATCGTCGTATTTGCTTAGCGCTTCTTTTCTTTTCTTCGATACTCGCATAACAAAAGTTTTAACCGTTAAAAGGGTCTTTTACCCTTCACATTTAATCCCATACTACGTGCTGTTCCGGCAACCATCATCATGGCCGACTCGACTGTAAAACAGTTCAAATCAGACATTTTATCTTCAGCGATTGCTTTCACCTGATCCCACGAAACATTTCCAACCTTTACCCTGTTGGACTCAGCCGAACCGGATTTAAGTTTTGACGCTTCGAGCAATTGCACCGCAGCAGGTGGGGTTTTGATAATAAAGTCAAACGACTTATCACCATAAACGGTAATGACAACAGGTAAAACTTTTCCAGCTTGATCTTGTGTTCGGGCATTGAACTGCTTGCAAAATTCCATTATATTCACTCCCTTCGCACCTAATGCAGGTCCTACGGGTGGTGATGGGTTTGCAGCGCTTCCTTTTATTTGAAGCTTAATGAGCCCTGTTACTTCTCTTGCCATTTCAAGTTTTAATTTATTGTGTATTGATTCAGATTATCCGGAAGCGGGTCCATACTCACATATATGGGTGGAAATCTGTAAAATCCTAATTTAAAATTATTCCTTCTCTACTTGCATATACCCAAGTTCTAATGGTGTTTTTCTTCCGAAAATCTTCACCATAACCTTGAGTTTTTTCTTCTCTTCGTTGATCTCTTCAATTATTCCGTTGAAGTTGTTGAAAGGACCATCGATTACTTTTACGCTTTCGCCAACGACGAAAGGTATATTCAATTCTTCTTCACTATCGGCAAGTTCATCAACTTTACCGAGAATTCTTTTTACTTCGTTTGATCTCAATGGAACAGGATCCCCGCCTTTTTCGGCACCAAGAAACCCAATTACATTATTGACGTTTTTAATAACGTGAGGAACCTCACCTACGAGGTCGGCTTCGATCATGACATATCCGGGAAAGAAGTTGCGCTCTTTGCTGATTTTCTTCCCATTTCTGATTTGGAAAATCTTCTCAGTAGGAATGAGCACTTGTCTCACAAAGTCTTCGAGATTATTGCGCTTTACCTCAAGCTCAATCATATCTTTTACTTTTTTTTCTTTCCCACTAATCGCGCGAACTACATACCATTTTGTATTTGTCGTTTCCGTCATCGAAATATTCTTAAAGTCCGCTTATCATTTGGTAAATAAATCCGAGAATTCCACGCCATCCAAAGCCACTTCCAGTCACTTCCTGAATACCAAATATGTAATCCATTAAAAATATTAACAACGCTATAATTACAGATGCCACGAGCACAAGAATGCTGCTACTTTGCAATTGCTTCCAAGACGGCCAGGTAACTTTGTGTACCATTTCGTCATACGATTCTTTAAATACAGATTTAATGCCAGCCACTATTTCTTTTCTTTATGTATGTAGCACGGGTGGTAAGATTCGAACTCACGACACCTGGTTTTGGAGACCAGTGCTCTACCAACTGAGCTACACCCGTGTAATGACAGGTAAAGGTGAACACCTTTTGGGTATTCACCTTCGCCTGAAATTTTATAATTAATTACTTCGTAATTTCAGTAACCTGACCTGCACCAACGGTACGACCTCCTTCGCGGATAGCGAAACGAAGACCTTTGTCCATTGCAACCGGTACGATAAGTTCAACATCAATTGTTACGTTATCTCCAGGCATAACCATTTCACGTCCTTCACCCAAGAAGATTTCTCCAGTTACATCCGTAGTACGGAAGTAGAACTGAGGGCGATATTTATTGTGAAATGGAGTGTGACGTCCACCTTCTTCTTTTTTCAAAACGTAAATTTCAGCTTTGAATTTAGTGTGAGGTGTAATAGATCCTGGTTTTGCGATAACCATTCCACGACGAATAGCAGATTTCTCAACACCACGAAGGAGAAGACCAACATTATCTCCGGCTTCACCTCTATTAAGGATTTTACGGAACATCTCAACTCCTGTAACAACAGATTTCAATTTCTCAACCTGCATTCCAAGAATTTCAACTTCCTCACCTGAGTTGATGATACCTGTTTCGATACGACCTGTAGCTACAGTACCACGCCCCGTGATTGAGAAGATGTCCTCAACCGGCATAAGGAATGGTTTTTCGATATCACGTGGTGGAATTTGAATCCATGAATCCACAGCATCCATCAAATCTTCAACGGTTTTAACCCATTTTTCTTCTCCGTTCAATGCTCCAAGAGCAGAACCCTGAATTACAGGAGTGTTATCTCCATCATATTCATAGAAAGAAAGAAGTTCACGGATTTCCATTTCAACGAGTTCGAGAAGCTCTTCATCGTCAACCATATCCACTTTGTTCATGAAAACAACCATACTTGGAATACCAACCTGGCGACCCAAAAGGATGTGCTCACGTGTTTGTGGCATAGGACCATCAGTTGCCGCTACAACAAGAATAGCACCATCCATCTGCGCAGCACCTGTTACCATGTTTTTAACATAGTCGGCGTGACCTGGACAGTCAACGTGGGCGTAGTGGCGATTGGCCGTTGTATATTCTACGTGCGACGTATTAATTGTTATACCGCGCTCTTTTTCTTCAGGAGCGTTGTCGATTGAGTCAAAGGATTTCATTTCAGAAAGACCTTTCCCGGCGAGTACTGTCGTAATCGCGGCAGTCAACGTAGTTTTACCGTGGTCAACGTGGCCAATAGTACCAATGTTAAGGTGTGGTTTGGAGCGATCGAAATTTTCTTTAGCCATAGCTAAGTAATTTTAGTGATTTATTTAATTCTTATTTTCAATATGCGTAATGCCAATTCTATAAAGTGAGCCAATGAGGGGATTTGAACCCCTGACCTCGTCCTTACCAAGGACGCGCTCTACCCCTGAGCTACATCGGCTTAAAAAAGAGCGGGAGACGAGGTTCGAACTCGCGACATTTAGCTTGGAAGGCTAATGCTCTACCAGCTGAGCTACTCCCGCTTATTTCTCTTCGATGGTCAATTAAATGTGGGGAGAGAAGGATTCGAACCTTCGAAGGTATAAACCAACAGATTTACAGTCTGTCCTCGTTGGCCGCTTGAGTATCTCCCCCAATAATTAATCTCAGAGAGCCGATGGAGGGACTCGAACCCCCGACCTGCTGATTACAAATCAGCTGCTCTAGCCAGCTGAGCTACATCGGCACAATCCTAATTAACGGATACGTTGGGCCGTTGCCCAATACTTCCTTAAAAAGGTTTGCAAATGTATGAAAGTTTTTTGGTGCTCAAAACAGTTTTGCGAAAATTTATTTTAATGGGGTGAAATCTGTTGGAAATAAAGGGTTTTAAGACGGAAATTTAGCGGATTATTTTAGATACCACGCGATACAATCGCGCGGTAGCTTCTGGAAATGAACTTTTTTCGAAATTTCTATTCGTGTAACAGAATAAATTCCGTTCAAATTAATTGTAATAATTTTAAATCGGAAAAATGATGGGTAAACAGGCAAATATCAACGAAGGTGTATGAATTCAATACAAAAAAATAGTCGGGTTTATTGTCAAAATTTTCAGATTGCTTCTTAATTATTAAATCCTGATACGACTTTATATTACCATCCAAATTCCTTCGGAAAACTTTAAGATCATCGTTGTTTTCGAAAAGATGAAAATCATATTGAGATATAGTGTCTTCAATATTATCAAGTTCATTTTTGGTCTGTAGTTCTGACTTTCCAAATAAAAGAACTTGTTTTAATATAAACAAGATCAAAACAATACACCATATCAAATCAAAAATAAGATATCTCCAGAATTGAAATGATTTGATTTCCGAGTCAAGAGGCGTGATGATTTTTATTAAAACTAAGGAACATATCGTAACCAAAAGAATAGCCCAAATCTGGTTGCTGTGAATTTTATAATTTAAAGAGAATTGAGTCGACATACTTCCTTCGGTCGTGAAAACGCTCTGCTAAGTTGAAAATTTAAGACTTTTTGCAATATACGAATAATATCTTTAAAGGGAAAATATTTGCCTCAACATCTATGCATATGGTACCTACAGCACTAAGAATGCGGTTTTAAGATAGCTTATTCCCTTTTAATTTATCCCAACTGGCGACTCTTGGCGTTTCCTGTTCTTTAACAAACTGTTTTAGATAGTTGAAAATAAGTTCAATCTTCTCATCCTGACTCCCTACTTTCTTTCGGATTTCCTCCATTTCTGTAAGAAGGTCTTTGTGGGTCAATAGCATTTCTCGCATTTTGGTAAAAGTCCGTATGATTTGAATATTAACTGCTATAGCTCTTTCACTATTTAAAACACTTGACAATTGTGCTACACCTTGCTCAGTAAATGCATAAGGTGCATATCGAAGCCCCATTTTATCCGATGAATTGGAGGTGACAAATTGACTCCTCCAACTTATAAATTCCTTCTCATTAAGTTCAATACATGAAATCGTCAGGAAAACGACTCTCAATTCCTTCTAACTTGTCTTAATCTTACTAATTATTACTTCGTCCGGTTTTCCGAATTCACCCAAAGTTTATCGTTGCACTAAACTTCCATTTTAATGGATTAAGTTGGCTTGTTGACTCGAATTTTCATTTGATATTTTCACTTCAATTTGATAAAGTAAGCGATTTTTTTCTGAATTAAAAGATTATCCGTATAGGCTTTAATGGAACCCATTACAATGCTGAAATCAGAACTTCCACCCATAAAAAAAACGCCACTTCTCAGTGGCGCTCTAATTTTCTTCTAAGAAATTAAAATACGGTTAGCTTGCAACAGCTGCCTGCTTGCCTTTCATTTTTGAAATCTGGCGGCGCAATGCCTCGATTACCAAATCGGTTGATTCTTCAAATGAAGTGGTCTGCCGTTTGGCAAAAAGTTCTTTTCCGGGAACGTGCAATTTAATCTCTGCAATCTTATTCCCTTCTTCATTGTTTTTCTCTAAGCGGAGAAATACATCGGCACCAATCATTTTGTCGTGAAACTGGCCGAGTTTATGTAATCGGGATTCAATAAATTCGACGAGTTTGGCGTCGGCTTTGAATTGAATGGAATGAACGTTTACTTGCATAAAAGTTTATTTTTTGGGTTAGTAAATGCGCTTAGCCGTTTGGATGGGCTTTGCGATGAATTTCTTTCAGTTTATCAATACTGTTGTGGGTATATACCTGCGTGGCAGCGAGCGAGGCATGACCCAGCAATTCTTTAATGGCATTGAGATCGGCGCCGCGATTGAGCATGTGCGTAGCGAAGGTATGTCGCAATACATGGGGGCTCTTTTTGCGGAGCGAACTGACCCTACCAAGGTAGGAGTTCACAACCTTATAAACAAGTTTTGGATACAGTGATTTTCCTTTGGACGTGATAAAAAATTCCGAACCGGGTTCAAAATCCCTCTTTCGCATGTGGTGATAAGGCTGCATAAGTTCAATTACATCCTTGCCTACGGGAATAATCCGTTCCTTGTTTCGCTTGCCGAGCACCTTAATTGTTCCACGCTGAAAATCAACATTAATCGTTTTCAACGAAATGAGTTCTGCACTTCGGATTCCGGTTTGATAAAACAGTTCGACGATAATCCGGTCGCGAAATCCTTCAAAACTATTTGGGAAATATCCCTCAGTTTTGAGCGAATCCATCTGCTCTTCTTCTACAAATACCGGCAAGCGTTTGGCGATCTTGGGCAGCGATAGATTCAAAGTGGGATCGACCTCTACTCGGCGAAATTTTTGGGCCCATTTGAAAAAGGATTTTACAGCGCTGAGTTTGCGATTTACAGAGCGGGCACTCATATTTTCCTCCATCATTTGCACAATCCATGAGCGAAGAATATCTCGATTTACATCTATAACCGCCGTACCGGGATAGGTTGTTTCGAGATATTCCAGAAGTTGCACCATATCTGATCGATAAGACTTTAGCGTATGCGGGCTATACCGCTTTTCATACTGGAGGAAATTCAGAAATTCTTGGTACATAAAAAAGGCAGATCCATAAATGAATCTGCCTTAAATATCTGAATTATTTTCGAACTTTTATTCTTGTTCCTGACGCATATGATTTGCGTATACGGCTTTCAGCTTTTCTTGGCGCTTTTCGACTGAAGGTTTTGTGAAATGTTGACGGTTTCTCAGTTCTTTAATGACACCGGTTCGGTCAAATTTCTTCTTAAACTTCTTGAGGGCTCTTTCAATGTTTTCGCCTTCTTTTACAGGAATTATAAGCATGTTGTTTTCTCCTTTTACAAATTTTGGGAGTGCAAATATACAGTTTTTTTAATGTAATACCAATTGCATTAATTTTTTAGTCTGAAAAAAATAAATTTACAATGGTTAATGCCGAGAGTAACAAATAAATAAGACAATGAGACGAAGTCGAAATTGGACAATATTACTTGTCAAATCGGTATAAATCAATCAACTGAGTATTTTTCTCGAAATAACTATTTTTTGAATTTCACTTGTCCCCTCTCCGATCGTGCACAATTTGCTGTCGCGGTAAAATTTTTCTGCGGGGAAATCTTTTGTATAACCGTATCCGCCAAATATTTGCACACTTTCGGTGGCAACCTTCACTGCTACTTCGCTGGAATAATATTTAGCCATGGCTGATTTGAGAGTCACGTCTTTTCCCTCGTTTTTAAGATGGGCAGCTTGAAGCGTCAATAATTCGGCCGCTTCAATTTCAGTTGCCATATCTGCTAATTTAAAAGCGATGGCCTGAAATCTTGAAATCGGTTTTCCGAATTGTTCTCTTTCCTTGCTGTACTTCAATGCAGCATCGTATGCTCCTTTGGCAATTCCTACCGAAAGTGCAGCGATAGAAATCCGTCCACCATCGAGCACTTTCATGGCTTGGATAAACCCCTGCCCTACTTCTCCGAGTACATTTTCCAGGGGAATACGGCAATCTTCAAAAATCATTTCAGCGGTTTCTGAAGCGCGCATTCCGAGTTTATTCTCTTTTTTTCCGGCTTTGAAGCCAGGTGTGCCTCGCTCCACGACGAAGGCTGTAATTCCTTTTGAATCCAGCAATTCTCCCGAACGAGCAAGGACCACGGCCACATCGCCGCTAATGCCGTGTGTAATCCAGTTTTTGGCACCATTGAGCACCCATTCATTTCCTTCTTTTACGGCAGTAGTCTTCATGCGAAGGGCATCGCTGCCGGTATTGCTTTCGGTAAGCCCCCATGCGCCGATCCACTCGCCGGTGGCAAGTTTGGGCAACCATCTTTTCTTCTGCTCTTCGTTTCCAAAAGCGAGAATATGGCCGGTACAAAGGGAGTTGTGCGCAGCGACCGACAGTCCTACAGATCCGCATATGCGGGATATCTCAGATACTGCCGTATAATACTCGGCGTAACCAAATCCTGCTCCGCCATATTCTTCTGGTACGAGAACACCTAGCAGACCGAGCTCACCCATTTTCTTCATTGCCTCTATGGGAAAATATTGACTTTCGTCCCATTCCATAAGGTTGGGCCGTATTTCTCGTTCGCCAAAATCACGAACCATTTGGGCAATCATTTTTTGGTTTTCGCTTAATTCTTCCATGGGTATTCTTTTTCAATTGATAATGTCAACTATTCGTAACGTACCAGACTGATGATTGGTTCATCAAATGGCATTAAACACGCTCTTCCCTGCAATTCGTTCAACTCTATTAAAAAACAAAATCCGGCAATTGCGGCTCCCTGATTTTCAATGAGCCGGGCTGCAGCCATTGCAGTTCCGCCTGTTGCAAGCAAGTCGTCGTGCACAAGTACATTCATGCCTTCGCGCACGGCTCCCTTATGCATTTCTATTTCGGCCGAACCGTATTCGAGGTCGTATTTATAGGAAACCGTTTCGGCAGGAAGTTTTCCTTTTTTTCGAACGATTACAAAAGGCACGTTCAGGGCCATTGCCAGAGGCAATCCGTAAAGAAAACCCCGGCTTTCAACACCTGCCACGGCATCAATTTTTACGCCTTCAAAATTTTTGATAAAAGTATCAATAATTGCCCGACTGAGCACAGGATTTTCTAAAATAGGGGTAATATCCTTAAATTGGATTCCAGGTTTGGGAAAGTCGGGAATGGTGCGAACGGTTTCCCGAATTGCCTGATTTACATTCATGTCTTAAAATTCTAAATAAGGTGCAAGTTTACTGCTTAAATCCGCATTTAACAAACCGCGTTGGCGAAGGTCGTTCATATCCTTAAAACCGCCAACCGATTCGCGTTTGAGTATGATGGCATTAGCGAGTTGAAAATTAATATACGGATGAGCGGCAAGCTCTTGCGAAGTGCAGGTATTGACATGAATTTTGCGGATGGCAGATAAATCGATGGTAACCTGAGGCGCAAATTTATCTATGGTCTCGGGCGTCATTTTATAGAGTTCGAGCAATTGGCTCAAATCATAAAAACCTCCTAACTCGCCCCTCATTTCCACTATTTTCTTTGCATAATATGGTCCGATATAGGGTAGCCGCTTGAGTTCGGCGGTGTCAGCATGGTTCAAATCGCAAATAAACTTTTTATAGGTGTAATTTTTAAACTTTGCTGTATCAGACCAGGAAGTAGTATCCTTTACATATTTTTCCTTTTTAGGGGATTTACCGTAAGGCTCGTACGAATCTTTCGGGATTTTATGCTTTGGGTAGCCTTCCGGCAAATCAATGAATGGCTCCAGGGCAATATATTCCGAATCATCGACAAAATAGAGCTTCGCAAAATCCTTTTTTATGTGAAACGAAGCGCCTGACTTCATATAATTTCTGAGCGTTTGTATTTCCTTTTCGGAAAAACCGAGTGCCTGATATCCCGAATCGCTTAATTGATTGGGATCGAAATGAAATTTTTCAGATTCGTAAAAGTGCGTAGATTTGAAATCAACCTCTGCGACCTTATCTTTTTGCACTTTTTCGATTGAATCGAGTTCTACCAAAAACTGACTGGAATCCTGAATCGGAGGGGTATAAAAATGTGTATATGCCTGCACTCCAGCCGAAATAAGGACAACAATAATGAGTAGAGCAATTGCTCCGTCGCGCTCTGTTCTGTGGTACTTGAAAAATGTTTTAAGATTTTGGAACACAGCTACATATTTTGCGGAAGTCTATTCTTTAAAACGTTTGATTACGCCTGATTTTATCCCTGACAGATACTCTCTGAGATCATGACGCACTTCTCCGGAGAGCAGAAGTAGTCCCAGAATATTTGGAAAGGCCATCCCGAGGATCATCAAATCGGAAAAATCGAGTACGCTTCCCAGCCCCACAGATGATCCAATGACAACAAAAATCAGGAAGAGTACTTTATAGGCATACTCTGATCTTCTTGATCTTCCGAAAAGGTAACTCCACGCCTTCAAACCATAATAGGACCAGGAGATCATCGTGGAGAACGCAAATAGAACAATAGCCACCAATAGCACCCAATCGAACCACGCAAAAACGCTGCTGAAAGCGGCTGATGTAAGCTCAGAACCATTCAATCCACCGGGATCATTTGCAAAACCGGTAAAGATCAATACAAGTGCTGTCATGGTACAAACTACTACAGTGTCGATAAAGGGTTCGAGAAGTGCGACAATCCCTTCGCTCACAGGATACTTGGTCTTAGATGCTGAGTGAGCTATCGATGCTGAACCGACTCCGGCCTCGTTCGAAAAGGCAGCACGCTGGAAGCCGATGACTAAAACACCTATTACCCCACCACGCAGTGCGGAAGGAGAAAATGCACCGTCAATAATTCCTGAGAACGCAGCACCAACATGGCTGAAATTCATGAAAATGATGATCAGCGAGAATCCCACATAGACGATTACCATAAACGGAACAATCTTATCGGTAACGCGGGCAATACTTTTGATTCCACCAAGAATAACCAGCGCAACCAAAATAGCCAAAATCACTCCAAAGAGTGCTCCATTATCCTGAAAAATTGGCACTTTACTGGATACTTGTGCAAAAGCTTGATTGGCCTGAAACATATTTCCTCCACCAAATGAAGCTCCAATACAAAGAATAGCAAAAAATGCTGCAAGGACTTTTCCCAATCCGGCCATGTTTTTGCGTTTTAAGCCTTCGCTCAAATAATACATGGGGCCACCAGATACGACTCCTTTATCATTAATATGCCGGTATTTTACTCCCAGCGTACATTCCGTAAATTTACTCGCCATTCCAAGAAGACCGGCAACGATCATCCAGAAAGTAGCTCCAGCACCACCCACGACAATGGCTACGGCCACACCGGCTATATTTCCGAGACCTACTGTTGCGGATAGTGCGGTGGTCAATGCCTGAAAGTGAGAAACCTCTCCTTCATCATTCGGATCGCTAAACTTTCCACGTACTAGATTTATCGCTTGCTTTATTCCTCTGAAATTGATGAATCCCATTCGGATAGTAAAGAATAATGCCCCGCAGATCAGCCACACAACAATAAGTGGAATGGCTTTAGTCTGCTTGCTTCCATTCGGATTGAGTAAAGGTCGGGGAGAATCGTAAACGATACTTCCAAAAACGGCAGTATTGGCTTCGGCAAGCGAAGCAATGTCACTACGGTCAAATACCATCTCTCCTTCTTCAGCCCAGTGGTGAATTTTTCCGGGCTCTTTCGCCAATACAGTAATTGTATCACCCACATTCCTTCGCAAAAGAGCGAGTTTATCGCCTTCTTTTACTTTCGTTCCTTCGGGTGCATACCATTTTTGAATAAATATTTTCTTTATGTCATCTCGTTTATAACCTGCGGCAAACACCCGGTGTTCATCTGCGTAGATTACGGGGTCATAAATTCCTATTGCTGAGAATGGATCCCAAAACAGAACTGAAGTCAATCCGTTTACAATGGGCAGAAAGACCGAGTTGATACGTTCTTCGGTCGATACAGGTGGCACTACATCGGTAAGTTTTATTGAATCTCCCGTTGCATCGATGATAACGACTGAAAAAGGTATTCCTTCAGTTAGTCCTGAGCTATTATCAGAATCCAGGTCTGTTTTCGGATTGGACCACTTATAGGTAAATGGTGGGGTACCTTTAACATCTACCAATTGAGCACGACCATCGTCAAGTTGTTCACTATCGTTCGAAAGGTCAATTTTTGCGGAAACCTGAGCATTCAAATTTACGGTTAAGAGAATGCCCGCAAAACAGTATAAAAATCGCTTCATAATATGGTATAAGTGAACCTTTCGGATATTAATTTCTAAAACTAAGGCCGCTAAAAAACTAAAATTCTTGGTGTTTGCAAAATGGAAAGCCTTTTATTGTGGTTTAAAGATCCCAAATTGTTTTTCGATGTTTGAATTTGAAATAGGATTTATGTTCCAAAACGAACGCCATTATCAAATAAATAATCAACGGTGAACCAAGGGTAATGAATGAGAGATAAATAAAATAGAGGCGCACTTTTGAAGAGGCTATCCCCAGTTTATCTCCCCACCACGCGCAAACTCCGAAGGCGCGTTCTTCAAAAAAATTGTATATCCGATTAATGATCCGTTCCATTTTGTTTCAGTATTTGAATTCCGACCTTACAATTTAAGCATTTTAATTGTTCACACCGATTTTTTTTCAAACCAATCAATCCCTGTGAGTCAAGAGCAGATCGTGAAATAAAGTCAAGTTTAGCAAATTTAGAAATAACAGCGTTCTTTTCAGTTGGTAATTCTTCTAAAAAGTCGATGGCTCGCTCCCGAAAGCTTTGATCTTTATTATAAGAAGCCAGAGCAAAAAGAAAAGGTACAATCGCATTGACGATGAGCAACTGGATCGTGCTTTTACCCAAACTTTTGACCACCGGATCGCTCGGTGCTTTCAGCGTATAATGCGTTTTCCAGAATGGAGTATTAAGGCTTACGTCAAAAATATCTTCTATTCCACGCGTAGATTCCTGGTCGATAATCTTTTGAGCAAGCGCATTATTATTCAAATAAATTCTGGACAGTTGAGCAATTCGAACCGCTGGAAAATTTGGCGGACGCAAGCGGGAATACTTCCAGGCAGTCTTGGGCATGGCATTTAGTTGGAATTTCACTTTCTGATGTGCATATTCCGATTTCAATTTATCAAGATACGCGCCAGTTTCGGTTTCATCATCCAACAATCCGGCCTGACCGAGCAAAAGCGATTCCATTTCGAGGATGGAAGATCTGTTTTTTCGCAAAAGCGAAAAAGGCGTATTTTGAGCCAGATTCTCAAAAGGCATTGCATTTACGCTCAATCCCAACGATCGGCACAGAATACGGTAAAAGGTTTCTTCGATGTCGCCATTTGTCTGCTTCAAAAGGTCAAGGCACCTCTCTGATTTTAGTTCCAATCGGTTTATCGCTTCGGATTGGACTGCCGCCGTTTTTACAATAGTTGGTACGTTTAGCACCAACTCTTCACACGGGATGAAAGATGCTTTTTTGACCCATGATTTATAGTATCGGTAAATCTGATAATCAAGCAAATCTTTGAGAACCAATACAGGAATTTCCTGACCGGATTTATTTATCACGGGCTTATCATTGGTGAAAACAACGTGCAAAATCACATTGGCGTATGCTGTATCTTTATCGTGATTGTGCTTGTACCAATCGGAAGAATTTATGTGAACTTCCACATTCCCGGCCCAGACGGTATCACCAATTCTCAGGCGGGCATCGAGAAAATCGGGACCTGCGTTGAAATTGTGAATCCCTGTTTTGAGCACTTCAAGATTTTGCCCGTCAGTGCAGCACAAATCATGCGAAGTAAACCGCTGATACTTCCATACATATTGGAGAAAATCTTCGTTCACCGAAAAAAATTTCCATCAAAGTAGGCTTTTTTCTTCAAGAATTGCACGCATCTCCTTAGAAATTTTTATTGCTTCTTGGTGAGAATGCTTAGCAAAATCGCGCCCACTGCCTGCGTATAAAATTGATCGCGAAGAATTTACAAGTAGTCCAACATTCTTGTTCAAACCGTTTTCTGTAACTTCTCGTAAGCTTCCACCCTGGGCTCCAATGCCGGGAACGAGGAAAAAATGATCCGGGACAAGGGTTCTGATTTTCTTTAAGTATTCGGGTCTTGTTGCGCCTATTACATACATGAGATTTTCTGGAGAGCCCCATTTTTTGGAAGAATTAATCACTTTTTCAAAAAGAGGTTCATTCCGGTTTTTCAATTCTTCTAACTGAAAATCGCGTGCACCTTTATTTGACGTAAGAGCTAAAAGTATAGCCCACTTTCCATCGAATTCTAAAAAGGGTTTTACCGAATCACTCCCCATGTAAGGGGCAATAGTGATGGCGTCGAAATCCAATTGTTTGAAAAAGGCCTCTGCATATTTGCGGGCTGTATTTCCGATATCACCGCGCTTAGCATCAGCGATTATGAAATGATCTTTACCAATGTAATCCACCGTTTTCTGCATAGCTTCCCAACCTTGGAGCCCAAGACATTCGTAAAAAGCCAGATTGGGTTTGTACGCCACACAATGTTCACGAGTCGCATCTATAATTTGCTTATTGAATTCAAAAACCGGATCGGCCTCACTTAATAAATGTGTGGGAATTTTTGAAAGATCAGGATCGAGTCCGACACAAAGAAATGACCGTTGAGACTTGATCCGGGAGATAAGTTCGGTGCGATTCATAGGTTATTGCGCTACGCTTTCCTTAAGTTTCTCTGCATTTTCGGCTACTTGAAGGGCTTCGAGCATTTCATCTATATCGCCATCCATAAAACCAGATAAATTGTAGACATTCATGTTTATCCGGTGATCGGTCACGCGGCCCTGAGAGTAGTTGTAGGTGCGAATTTTTGCGCTCCTGTCGCCACTTGAGACCATTGTCTTCCTGATTTTAGAATCAGCTTCAAGTTTTTTCTCAAGTTCCATTTCATAAATCCGGGTACGCAAAACGCTCATTGCCTTCTCGTGGTTTTTCAACTTTGATTTCTGATCTTGGCACTGAGCCACAATTCCAGTGGGAATATGTGTAAGTCGGATCGCCGAATAGGTCGTGTTTACCGATTGACCACCAGGGCCTGAAGAACAGTAGCTATCAACGCGAATATCAGAATCTTTGATATCCACATCAAATTCTTCAGCTTCAGGCAATACAATCACGGTAGCAGCAGAGGTATGCACTCTTCCCTGAGTTTCAGTTTGGGGCACGCGCTGCACACGATGTACTCCCCCCTCATATTTCAGAATTCCATATACTCCATTACCGATCACGTTGAAAATAATTTCTTTAAACCCTCCGGACGAGCCGTAATTGGTATCAACAATCTCTATTTTCCAGCCCTTCGACTCAATATACTTGGTGTACATTCTGAAAAGATCGCCGGCAAAAATACTTGCTTCATCACCGCCTGTTCCGGCACGAATTTCCAAAATGGCATTTTTGGAATCATCCGGATCTTTTGGAATTAGGAGAATCTTGATTTCGTCCTCTATTTTTTCCTTCTCTTCTTCGAGATCCGCTGCTTCGATTTTTGCCATCTCACGAAATTCTTCATCTTTCTCGGTTCGAAGAATTTCCTTGGTGTTTTCCAAATTATCACAGAGGAGCTTATACGCATCGTACGCTTGCACCACAGGTTCCAAATCCTTGAATTCCTTGGTGAGACGAACGTACACTTTCATATCCGAAATCACGTCCGGGTCTACAATTCGCTTTCCGATCTCCTGATAGTGATCTTTCACTGCCCCAAGGCGGATCAATATTTCATTTTGATTCATAATCAGTTGTAATTAACCAGGCCATCGGGGGTTTTTATTGTCAATCGCTTTGTTTCGCTTTCGGTTACGCGCCCCACGATTTGTGCCTCTATATTATATGTTTCGGCTATTGCAATCATTTCGGATGCCGAATCCAAATCTGTATAAATCTCCATACGGTGTCCCATATTGAAAACCTTGTACATTTCCTCCCAACTAGTTCCCGATACGTTTTGAATCAGTTCAAACAGAGGTGGCACGGGGAACATACTGTCTTTTATAATGTGGCAGTTTCCTGCAAAATGCAATACTTTGGTCTGCGCACCACCGCTGCAATGCACGATTCCGTTTATCTTAGCGCGAAACCTTTCCAATATCTGTTTCATCACCGGGGCATAGGTGCGCGTAGGCGAAAGAACAGCCTTTCCTACCGTTACCGGAAGGGAACTTACACGGTCTGTGAGTTTGTATTTTCCGCTGTATACTAAACTTTCGGGTACCGCGGAATCAAAACTTTCCGGATACTTTTCGGCAACCCCTTTATTGAATACATCATGGCGAGCTGAGGTGAGACCATTACTTCCCATTCCGGCATTATACTCATTTTCGTAGGTGGCCTGACCGAATGATGAAAGTCCCAGAATAACATTACCAGTCTGAATATTGGAATTGTCAATAATATCTGACCTTTTTGCACGAGCGGTTACCGTACTATCCACAATTATTGTTCGCACGAGGTCGCCCACATCAGCAGTTTCGCCACCTGTTGAGTAAATACCTATCCCAAGACTTCGAAGGTTTTCAAGGATTTCTTCCGTGCCTTGAATAATTTCTTTAATGACTTCACCGGGAATAAGATGCTTATTTCTTCCAATGGTTGAACTGACTAGTATTTGATTGGTAATTCCAACACAAAGCAGATCGTCCAGATTCATTATGAGCGCATCCTGAGCAATACCTTTCCAAACGGATAAATCTCCGGTTTCTTTCCAATAGGCGTAGGCGAGGGCTGACTTTGTTCCCGCACCATCGGCGTGCATAACAATACAATGATCTTTACTTGCGGTCAAAAAATCTGGAACGACTTTGCAAAAGGCATTTGGGAACAGTCCTTTGTCAATACCGCTTATTGCAGCATGAACATCTTCTTTTCCGGCACTTACACCGCGTGCCTGGTATCGCTTTTCTTCGCTCATTATCGGGTATAAAAAAAAGCATTCCGGCAGTTTGCCGGAATGCTTTTCAACTATTTAAAATATGCTAATTATCTTGTTGATCCTTTGGGATATAGTCAAAACTCAATACAGAAAATTCAGTTCTTCTGTTTTTCTGGTGAGCCGCTTCTTTCTCTTCTTCGGTTTTCATTTTAGCGATTTGAGCATCACTTATTCTCAAACGGGTTTCTCCATATCCTTTTGCCACCATTCGCTCTGCCGGAATTCCTTTTGATTCTAAATAGTCCACACAACTTTGAGCCCGTCGCTGCGACAGACTTTTATTATTACTATCAGAACCGCGTGAATCTGTATGGGCCTGAAGTTCGATAATAATCGTAGGGTTGTCAACCAATGTTTGATAAAGAAAATCAAGTGAATCTTTAGAGTTTACTTCATCGTTAACCAATAGCTCCGCTTTGGCGAAAGCATAACGTACTTCCGGAAATTCGATTGGTTTATCAGGTTTGGTAAAGGTGATGAAATATTCTTTCAAAAAGGTAGTTGACTCGTTTAATCCTACGGTACTGATTTGATCTTTTGCAACAAGATAGTCCGGTTTTGAAACTTCGATAGAATAGTTGGTTTCAGGATTAATAAATCGGTCATCGCCTTTGGCTTCGAAGGTAAAAGCTCCCCCGCCATCAGTGGTCATTTCAAAAGAGGCACCATCACTGCCCACTACTTTTATTGCAGCATCGGGAACGGGAAGTTTTGTGTCTTTGTCATATACAACCCCTTCGAGCGCAAAAAGCAGTGGTGGCATACTAAAGGAATAGATATCATCCTTACCTTTTCCACCTGCACGGTCTGAAGTAAAGTAGCCGCGTTGTGCGTCACCCTCCCAGATAATACCAAAATCGTTTCCTATTGAATTGATCGGCACCGGCAGAATTTCAACAGAACTCCATTTATTATCGCCTGATTTCTCAGCTTTGAAAATATCGAGACCACCCATACCAAGGCGTCCATCAGTGGCGAAGAATAATACACCATCTTGGCGCACATAAGGAAACATGTCATCTCCTTTGGTATTGATATCCGGGCCGAGATTCACAGCTTTTCCCGCCGTACGCGACGCTTTATCAAAAGGGGCAATCCAAAGATCTTTGCCTCCCAATCCACCGGGCATATCGCTTGCAAATACGATATGCGATTCGTCGGGAGTTAGTGCCGGATGCCCTACGGTTGTGATATCTGTACTTTGCTCGTTTTTAAGTGGAACCAATTGGGCAGTTGTCCAACTATTATCCACTTTTCGGGTAAGGAAAATATCACATCCTTTATTTACATCCTTATTACTTTCGCAACGGGTAAAGAGCATCATGTTTTTATCCTTTGTGATATCCGGAACTGCTTCATTATGCTCGGTATTAATACGATACGTTAATCTTTCCGGCTCACTCCACTTTCCTTTGGAATCGCGTGTTGCGAAAAATATATCTTGAAAACTCTCACCAGTACGCTGGTCAATTTCCACTCCTTGAGCACCTTGACGAGAGGAGCCAAAATAAATTGTATTGAAATCATCGCCATCCCAAGCCGGTGAAAAATCGTACTCTGGAGAATTGAGCAAGACTTCATCCTGCACAATGTATCGGGAAGGTTTGTCTCGCATTTCCTGCGCGTATTCAGCCTGCTTAATTCCCTCGGCGGCCATTTGATCACCTGGGTTACTTTCCTGGTATCGTTTGTAATTTTCTATGGCTTGTCTAAAATCACCTTGACGGTGGTAAGCCTGAGCGAGGTATAAATACGATTTAGAATCCTTGTATTGTGCCTTCAAAGCTTTGTTGTACCAAATTATCTGTTGGTCATTATCCAATACCTTCCGGTAAGATTCCGCAATCTGAAAAAGCATTCTGGCCTTTTCATCCGCGTCTGTTTCTTTGGCATACGCCTTTTTATACATATCGATTGCACCAAAATAGGCTTCGTTCTTATAGGCATTATCTGCCTCTTTTACAAGTCTTTGAACTTGCGAAAAAGCAAATGAACCATTAAGCGCGATTAGCGCGACCAAGAAAAGTCTTCTTATAATTTGCATGTGTGATTTGTTTGTTACGGCTTCAAAAATATTCCCGAAAATAAACATAATGTTGAGATTTCAGAAAATCTCTCTGAATTACTGCAAAAATAAATAATTATTCGCGGATTCCTGAAGCAATTTAATCGGAGTTTGTTAAAGCCCTCAATTGTCTCGGCCAGAATGTTAAGGTGCACATAGGATTGAATACTTAGAGAACCGCTCTCACAATCCAAAGGCGTAATCAAGCAATCCTATTTTAGGCATTTGTGCAACGCCGATCAAAGATCGAGCTACAGACAGCAGACACTACAAAAACCCACAAATTAACGTGTAAAAAGAAGTTCACGAAGCTTAGGCAACTGCCACATTTCATCATCTACAAGCAACTCGAGTTTGTCAGAATGGTAGCGGATAACGTCCATGAAAGGCTTTATCTTGTCGCAATAAGCGATAGCAGATTCAAAAGCATCCTCAATTTTATTTGCTTTTTTACGTTCTTCGATCATTTCATTTACTGCATCCATAATCGCTGTGACCCTTTCAGAAATTTCTTCAACCATCTTTCGCTGGGTTTTTCCGGCTTTTTCAGCAGCAGCTTTGGGCAAAATTTCATTTATTCCGCGTACACTTTCTATTAGCGAATTTTGATATCGGATAGCTGATGGAATTATGTGGCTCAGCGCAATATCGCCGCACATACGCGATTCGATTTGAATTTGCATACGGTACTTCTCAAGTTCAATTTCGGCGCGCGCTCTGAGTTCTCTTTCGGTAAGAACATTCAAATTCTTATACAGATCGATAGCTCTTTTCTCCGTAAGAAACATAATAGCCCGGGGTACTGAATTTTCATTAGATAACCCCCGTTTTTTGGCTTCGTCTTTCCACTCATCACCATAGCCATTTCCTTCAAAACGTATTTTTTTAGAAGCTTTTATCAGGACTTGTAATTCTTTGATAATGGCTTCATCTTTCTTCACACCTTTCGCAATTCGCGCATCTACATCTTTCACAAATTCATTGAGTTGCGTAGCCATCATGGTGTTTAAGGCCGCCATCGGCACGGCACAATTAGCAGTAGAGCCTACGGCACGGAATTCAAATTTATTTCCTGTAAAGGCGAATGGTGAAGTACGGTTTCGGTCAGTGTTATCGAGAAGAATTTCAGGAATTTTTCCAATGTCGAGTTTAAGTTGAGTTTTATCGTCCGGAGTCATTTTGCCCGCTTTTACGCTTTTTTCCAATCGGTCTAACACTCTTGTCAATTCTGAACCGATAAAGACTGAAATAATCGCCGGTGGCGCTTCATTGGCTCCGAGTCGGTGCTCGTTTCCTGCTGTAGCAATATGGGCGCGAAGTACGTCGGCATAATCATGTATCGCCTTGATGGTATTGATTAAAAAAGTGAGAAACTGAAGATTGGACTTCGGATTTTTTCCGGGCGAAAGCAAGTTGACTCCGGTATCTGTGGCGAGTGACCAGTTATTGTGTTTCCCACTACCATTAAGACCTGAAAAAGGTTTCTCATGAAGAAGAACGCGAAAATGATGTTTCCGCGCCACCTTGTCGAGGATATCCATCAGTAAAAGGTTATGGTCGTTGCCGAGATTGCATTCTTCGTACACGGGTGCTACCTCAAATTGATTGGGTGCCACCTCATTGTGACGGGTGGTAACGGGTATTCCCAAGAGATGTGATTCCGTTTCAAAATCACGCATGAACATATGAATCCTTTCGGGAATAGATCCAAAATAATGATCATCAAGTTGTTGCCCCTTTGCAGGATTATGTCCAAAAAGAGCCCTTCCGGTAAGTTGAATATCAGGGCGTGCATTGTACAAGGCACTGTCGATAAGGAAATATTCCTGTTCCCAGCCGAGGGTGGCAATAACCTTATTGACGTTTTTATCGAAATATTTGCAAACGCGCGTGGCTGATTTATCAATAGCGTGCAAAGCCTTAAGGAGGGGCATTTTATTGTCGAGCGCTTCGCCGGTGTATGAAATAAAAATAGTCGGAATACAGAGTGTGCGCCCCATTATAAAAGCCGGTGAAGAAGGATCCCAGGCAGTATATCCACGTGCTTCAAAAGTGTTTCTGATTCCTCCACTTGGAAAAGATGAAGCATCTGGTTCTTGTTGGGTAAGATTTCCTCCGGCAAACTTTTCTATTGAGCGACCTCCACCTAGATTGGTGAAGAACGAATCGTGTTTTTCGGCGGTGGTTCCGGTCAATGGCTGAAACCAATGCGTATAATGGGTTGCTCCGAGAGAAATAGCCCAATCTTTCATGGCAGACGCCACCTGATCTGCAACGGTTCTGGGAATTCGTTTCCCTGTGTCCATCGAATCGGTTACCACACGGAGTGCTTCATCTGCAAGATATTCTTGCATCTTGTCCATTGAGAATACCCGCCGGGAGAAAAATTCTGAAATTTTTACGGAGGGTAATTCGACGTGTACCGGTTGTCTGTCGAGAACATCTTCTAACGCTTTGAAACGAAAACTTGCCATGGAAGTATTTTTATTTTATTTCCAGCAAATATACGAATGCACCGTTCAAATTTTCATAAAAACAATTTTATTTATGAACACCCCCCTATTATTTTAAGCACAATTTCAAAATAGTATTGTTTTTAGACAACACACCCTACTTCAATTAGGGTGAAACGAGCAGAAAGTACATAAATACTCCATATGCCCCCAAAAGAATGATTCCATCGAGTCGTCCCAAGCGTAACCGGCGAATACTTAAGGGAAGAATTGCAAATGAAGTTCCAAGCATCCAGAATATATCACTATGCAAGATCTCAGATGATACATGAATGGGATGGATCAATGAAGTAATTCCAAGAATAGCAAGAATATTAAAAAGATTGGAGCCAATAATATTTCCAAGAGAAATATCCTGTTGTTTCTTGAATGCAGCGATTACAGAGGCCGCCAATTCAGGGAGACTGGTACCAAAGGCCACGAGCGAAATAGCTATTACCCGGTCAGATATTCCAAAATGACGGGCAATAGTTTCTGCGCCTTCGAGGAGCAACCTAGCACCAATTACCAGACCGACTGTACCCAAAACGACGAAAAGAATTAATCGTAACAGGGAATACTTTTTTTGTGCGACTTCCGCCAATTCTGAATCTAAAGGGGCTTTGTTATCTCCTTTTCTGTTGTTACGCGCTCTCCTAATTCCGAATGCGAAAAAGGCTACGAGGGCAAGAATAAAAAAAACGCCTTCTAAACGGGAAATTTCTTCATCCAGGGCACATAGGTAAAACGCAATGCTGGCAAATACCATCATTACCCAATCAAAGCGTAGGGATTCTTTCTTGATGGGAATGGGAAAAATCAGCACAGTAAGACCTAAAATCAGCGCAACATTCGCAATATTAGAGCCTACTACATTTCCGATGGCAATATCGGGTTTACCACTTAAAGCCGCCTGGACAGTTACAACCAATTCGGGAGCGGATGTACCCAAAGCTACAACTGTCATTCCAACCAACATGTGCGGAATTTGAAGATTCAGAGCTAATCCCGTGGCTCCTTTTACGAGGTAATCTCCGCCCAAAACGAGTAATATCAATCCGGCAAGAACCAATAGTGCCGCCATTATAGATTAGGAGTTATCAATTTTGGCATTATCCTCAATGGATTTGGCACTCTGCTCCACAGAGTCTTTAAGTTTTTGGGTTTCCTGATACGAATCTTTGAACTGATCTTTAACTGAATTGGCAGAATCCTGAAAGTCACGCTGAATATCGGCGGTGGCATCTTTCACTTGTCTGATGGCTCGGCCCATAGTCCGGGCGATGCCCGGAATTTTATCTGAGCCAAAAAAGATGAGCACGAATAGCAACACCACAAAAATTTCACCACCACTTACTCCAAACAATAATATCATTCAAAATGAATTTAAGGGTACAAATGTAAAAAGCCGCACTTGATTCAGCGCGGCTTTTTCGTTTATTCTTGCGAAAAACTATTTTTCCAATCGTTTTAATTCTTCTTTTTCAGCGAATGTTTTGTCTGAGTTGGAAGTTAAATCTACCACAATTGGCGATGCAACGAATATGGAAGAATAGGTTCCTACACCAACTCCGATCATAAGTGCGAAGATAAATCCACGAATAGATTCTCCACCGAAAATAAATATGATCAACAATACTACAAAAGTAGTAAGCGATGTATTTATGGTTCGCGAAAGGGTATCATTAACTGCCTTATTCACAACATAATCCATACGTTCTTTACGATGATCGAAGAGATACTCACGTATACGGTCGTATACGATTACGGTATCATTGATCGAATACCCTACCACGGTAAGGATTGCTGCAATGAAGGCCTGATCAATCTCAAGAGAGAAAGGCAGACGACCATATAGGACTGAATAAAACCCGAGCGTGATTATTACATCATGGAACAAGGCCACAATCGCACCTGCACCATACTGCCAATTTCGGAATCGGAAACCGATATAGGCAAACATAATGAGGAGTGAAAATAATACAGCGGTGGTCGATGTAGTCTGAAAGTCATCTGAAATCGAAGGATCAACTTTTCGCGATTCTTCAATGGTATATGGATCGTTGAGTTTATCAAGTCCGCTGTTCAAAGCATCTTCTACCTTCTCATCCGCATTTGTTGCATCATCGTTTACCAAATACTTTGTTGTGATCTTTATCTGATTGGCCGCACCAAAAGTTTTTACTTCCGGCTCGAGTTTATTTCCATTCTCATCGATAAAAGATGCAGCCAGCGTTTTTCGAACCAAATCGAGATCTGTGGTCTTATCAAATCGCACGGTATACGTCCGACCACCTGTAAAATCAACCCCGAAGTTAAGTCCCCGCGTCACGATACTGCCAAGGCTAATAAGAATCACTACCCCTGAAATAATATATGCCTTCTTACGCGAATTGATAAAGGCGTAATGCGATTTGGTCAATATTTCTTTTGACCAATTCATCCAAAAACTGAGTTTTGCCCCTTTTTGCAAGCGACGGTCGAAAATCAACCTTGTGATGAATATTGCTGAGAAAAGCGAAGTGAAAATACCAATAATCAAAGTAGTGGCAAATCCTTTTATTGGCCCTGTACCCAGCGTAAGCAGGACTATCGCTGTAAGCAGTGTGGTAATATTGGCATCAATAATTGCTGAATATGCTTTTTGATATCCATCTTTCAGCGCAGCTTTGATACTTCGACCATTCCGTAGTTCTTCACGAACGCGTTCATAAATAATTACATTGGCATCTACCGCCATACCTATCGTAAGTACGATACCTGCAATACCGGGCAGCGTGAGTGCCGCCTTGAGCGATGCCAGAGCCCCCATCAGGAAGAAAAGATTGGCAATCAATGCAATATCAGAGATTAAACCTGCCCCTTTGTAATAAAACACCATGTAAAAGAACACCACTATAAGGGCAATGACGAAAGACATCAAGCCATCGTTGATATTCTCTTGTCCCAGCGTTGGACCTACTACCGACTCATCTACAATATTCGCCGGAGCAGGAAGAGCACCTGCCTTTAAAAGGTTTGATAAGTCAAGAGCCTCTTGGATCTGATCATTTCGCGATCCAACTCCCATACTGATCGAAGACTGGCCAGTAGGAATTTCGCTTTGAACAACAGGTGCAGAGTAGACGTAGTTATCAAGTACGATTGCTACGCATCGCTTCGGATTTTGAGATGAGGCTTCGGCTGTAATATCTTTCCAGATACGCGCCCCGTCGCTATTCATAAGCATCGATACCTCTACCTGACCAGTTACATCATATTGCTGTGACGCATCTACAATTACGGAACCGTCAAGGGGAGCCTTATTATCTCGTGTATCTTCTTTAATAGCATAAAGCCGCATTACGTTTCCTCGGGGATCCGGTTCAGCTGACCAGAGCAAACGCAGATCATTCGGAAGAATATTTTTTACCACTTTCTCTTTCAACATTTGATCTATCGCAGCAGTATCTGAAAGCTGGGCATATCCAACCACACAGCCCTGTGCGGGTTGATTATTCTGATTTAATGCCGGATTTAATTTTGAAAACAGCGGAAGACGTTTGAGTTGTTCAGCGCGTGAAGCTTCTTGAGATTTTTCATTATTCAAAGAATCCGCATCAGAATTATTCGTCCCAAGCAATTCGTCCTGTGTCAGAGATGTATCGGTTTTAGCAGTGTCGTTAGCTACAATATTGTCTTCAGACGAAATATTTGTACCAGTAGTATCTTTCGATGCAGTAAGGAGGCTATCTTCTTCGCTGAGATCAGGATAGTATAATTCGCTAAGTGCAGTATTCGCCTTATCGAGGTAACCGATAATTTCGGAATTTTCATAGGTATTCCAAAATTCAAGGTTGGCTGTACTTTTTAATTGTTTGCGAACACGTTCCTTATCTTTTACACCCGGCAACTCAACCAGAATCCGTCCTGAAAACTGTTGTTTCTGAATGGTTGGCTGGGTAACCCCAAATTTATCAATACGCGTACGAAGAATTTTCTCGGTATTGTTGATCGCAACTTTCGACTCATTTTGCAGTATGGTCAAAATTTCGTCATTCGTCGCTTCGCGGGGGAAAAGTGTTTTATTGTCGCGGCTGTGAAAAACAGCAGCGAGGTTTTCATTCGGGAAATCTTTATTCCACGCTTCCCCAAAAAGAGTCACGAAGTCCGATTGCGAACTTTTCTGCATCTCCTTAGCGTCGTTGATCGCGGTAACAAGTTTTTCATTCTTGACATTATTACTCAAATTGAGTATAAGATCAGGAATCGAAACTTCGAGCGTAACGCTCATACCACCGGCAAGATCCAGTCCAAGATTAATCTGCTTTTCTTTACACTCTTTATAGGTGTATCCGAAAATAGGATAAATCTCTTTGTTATTATTGCGCGTCAAATACTGGGTTTTGAATTTGTCCATAAGATTGGACTCTTCCAGCATTGTCAATTCTCCGTCTCTTACAGTTCTTACGGAATCAACTTTATAAGCCGCTTCTTCTTCTGCCTTCTTCTCGAAGGATGATGTTACAAATGTAAATGATATTTGAAACAGGCAGGCCAAAGCCAAGAGAATGGTAAATAGCCAAATAGCACCTTTGTTTTGCATGCGTGATGATTTGCGATTTTTTATCGAGCCGCAAATATAGATTTAAATGATTAATTTCCCAATCCACTTTTAAAACGATTTAGTTTTTTATAGGGTATTGAGAATCTGACTTGTACAATACTTACCTGTCTGCATTCATCTATATTTGTTGAAAGTCGTGTACTCAAACTCGTCGTTATTATTAGTGGACAAACCTACGTTTATGAAATCAATATTGTTACTTTTCTTTCTGATTCCTTCGTTTTTAATGAGCCAGATGGTTGTAACCAATCAGGTAAATCTACCTGTTTTTCGCGAAAATCAATCAGAAATAATAAATCCTTGGACTGGTGGAATCAATGCCGCAGAAATCTCGATGTTTGATGCTGACAACGACGGAGAAAAAAATGACATTTTTCTGTTCGATAAAGCCGGCGACCGTATTCTTATTTTTACCGGCGACGTGGAAAATGGGGAACGCATATATCATTATCGACCTGAGCTTGCCACATCTTTTCCCGAATTGCAAAGCTGGGCCCTTATGCGCGACTATGATTGCGACGGAAAAGTAGATATTTTTACTTATAGTCCCATTGGCGGCGCATTTGCAGTATATCGCAATACAAGTACTCCGGCGGGAATAAGTTTTGAACTGGCCACCGAATCTGTCTTGAGTTTGTATGAGTTTAATTCATCCCAGTTTACTTCAAATATTTACGTTTCCTCCCAGGATATACCCGCAATATTCGATTTTGATGGAGATGGCGATCTCGACATATTGACTTTTGGCGTGAGCGGCTCCCTAGTCGAATTTCACCAAAATTATAGTGAAGAAAATACCGGAGTGTGTGGATTAGCGGATTTTAAATTAAAAAATCGGTGTTATGGTCGATTTGTTGAAGGCGGCCAAAGCAATGGAATAATTACCGATCCAGCGGTCGTGTCATCCACCTGCGGTTTTAATGTCGTGGACCCACGCTCAACACACCCCGAGCTTACAACCGGCGGACAGCGCCATATTGGTTCCACCCTGCTCGCTTTTGATGCCAATGCGGACAACCTGGCGGATATTGTGATCGGCGATGTAACCTATTCCAACCTCACCTATCTCGAAAACAGCGATCGCGGAGATGTGTTAGTAGACAGCGTAGTATCGGTCGTTCCAACATTTCCCGATAATTTTGGAGGCTTGGCAGTTGATGTCGATAATTTTCCCGCTGCTTATTATGAAGATGTGAGCGGCGATGGAATTCGGGATTTGATTGTATCACCCAATAATCCATTTGTGGCACTCAACAAAAATTCAGTCTGGTACTATAAGAATACCGGTGCGGATAATCTACCGGTTTTCACACTTGAGCAAACCGATTTTTTACAAAATCAGACCATCGATTATGGCGAAGGTTCTGTTCCGGTGATCTTCGACTATAATGGCGACGGCCTTATGGATTTGGTTGTAGCGAGCCGCGGAGTATATCTGGGTGATGCTATTTTTAGACCCGCCTTATCTCTTTTTGTAAACACCGGTACCACAACCTCTCCTGCATTCACGCGAGTGGATGAAGACTGGCTTCATGTGGCCGATCTTCCATTGGGATTAGGTCAATCTGTGTATCCCACTTTTGGTGATCTCGATGGCGACGGCGACACAGATATGATAATTGGCGACAGCTCAGGCCGGGTTTTCAAATTCACGAATTCTGCGGGACCGGGAAATACAGTCGACTTAAGTCTGTCAGGCACTGTGATAGCAAATGGTGAAGACATTGACGTAGGACAATCAAGCACACCGCAACTCTATGATTTAAACATGGATGGATTACTTGATTTAATCATCGGCGAGCGCAACGGAAACCTCAATTATTATGAAAACACCGGCTCACCATCAAACCCTCAATTTTCTTTTGTAACGGATACTTTAGGCGGAGTTTCCAGTATTGCTCCCGGCTATTTCACCGGAAGTAGCAGTGCCATGTTTTACCGATTCGACAATATTACCTATTTAGTAGTGGGCAGCGAACAGGGTAATATATTTCAGTACGACGATATCGACGGAAATATAGATGGAGATTTTGATTTATTAAGTATAAATGCCTTTGATATTAATGTCGGAATTCAGTGCAAGCCTTTTGTTTATGATTTAAATAACGACGGTATTCCTGACGTACTTAGCGGTAGTATAGGCGGTGGTGTAAGGCTGTTTTTTGGGGATTATCTTCTTGGAGTGCATAGTGTCGCTTTCGCGAAAAAAGCAGTGAAAATTTATCCGAATCCAGTTGAAAGCGATTTGAAATTCGATTTACCAACCAAAAACAGATCGCGGCTCAACTCTTCGTATGAAATTTTCGCTCCGGATGGAAGAACGATCGATTCGGGAAGTTTGCTAGAGAATCAACTCAATGTGCAATACTTTCCGAGCGGATTGTACTTGCTCAAGCTGAATATCGGGAATGAAATGTACTTTGGAAAGTTTGTAAAAAAATAAAGTCCCGCTCAATTTGAGCAGGACTTTCAAAGAAATTGACTATTCATTCCCGGTTTAAACCGACTTCAAATCCATATTGTCCAATACTTCCATTACTTCCTTTACCGAATTGGCTGAAGTGTAAAGCATTTCTTTTTCCTGATCGTTTAGTTTTAGTTCAATAATCTTCTCAATTCCATTTTTCCCAAGTACCGTAGGCACTCCGAGGTAAATATCTTTAAGTCCGTATTCGCCTTGCAACCATGCGCATGTTGGGAAGATTCGCTTTTGATCGCGCACTACTGCTTCCACCATTTGTGCTGCGGCTGCACCGGGTGCATACCATGCAGAAGTACCGAGAAGGTTTACAATTTCACCGCCCCCTTTTTTGGTGCGTTCTATAATAGCATTCAATTTACTTTCATCGATCAATTCTGTAACCGGGATTCCGGAAACAGTCGTGTATCGTGGTAGCGGAACCATCGTATCGCCATGACCTCCCATGAGCACAGCCTGAATATCTTTTGGAGATACATTGAGCTCTGTGGCCAGAAAAGAACGGTAACGGGCAGTATCCAATACCCCGGCCATTCCGAATACGCGGTTCGAATCAATTTTTGCCGTAAGGTAAGCTGCATAAGTCATTACATCAAGCGGATTGCTGACGATAATGATCTTAGCATTGGGCGAATGTGCTATAGCTTGTTCAGTTACATTTTTCACAATGCCAGCGTTTGTCGCAATTAAATCATCACGACTCATACCCGGTTTTCGCGGCAAGCCGGATGTGATAACGATTACCTCAGAATTTGCCGTTTTTTTATAGTCATTAGTAGAGCCAATCACACGACTGTCGTACAAATTAATGGGCGAAGTTTCCCAGATATCCAAGGCTTTGCCTTCAGCAAAACCTTCTTTAATATCCAACAATACAACTTCGTTAGCTAATTCCTTATGGGCAACAACATTGGCACAGGTAGCACCAACATTTCCCGCACCTATTACTGTAACTTTCATGGTTTTATTTTGATTTTCGATGAATGAATCTATTGAATTGCAAATATAAGGGTTGCTATCGATTTTAAGAATAAAATGTTTCCCCTTCCTACAACTGGACGATCCATTTTCCAAAACTTTAACCCTTTGTTTCCGTATGGTGATTTCAATGTTTTTTCAATTCAATTTCGAGAAGAACTGAATAAATGTATATTTAGCACAATTTTTAAGGGAGGAAATAAAATCAATAATCTAATTAATTTAAATATAATGGCAACCCTCGCACTAGAGGTTCGTCTTGGGAATGCATGTTGCTCATAATATAGATAATGACCAGTTAAATTTATTGGTAAATGGCTGTGTACGAAATAATCGGAAAAGCCAAGAAGCCATTTATAAAATGTTTTACGGGAAAATGATGGCGGTTTGCAAGCGTTATACCCGAAATGAAGACCAAGCAAAAGACATCCTTCAGGATGGATTTATTAAGGTTTTTAAAAATATTGGTAAGTTTGGTTTTAATGGGTCGTTTGAGGGTTGGGTGCGCAGAATTATAGTGAATACGGCGATAGATTTCACCCGAAAAGCTAAAAATGACTACCTTCTGATGAATGAAGATCAGTCGATCGAAGATTTTGAAAACGATCTACTGGATGAAGATGAGGAAGAAGAATATAATATCCCATTAAAAGTGGGTGACGTAATAGAAGGAATGGGGCAATTATCGACCGCATATAGGACCGTTTTTAACCTGTATGTTTTTGAAAATTACTCACATCAGGAAATCGCGGATGCACTAGGTATCAGCGTTGGTACCAGCAAATCGAATCTGGCCAAAGCACGCGGCAACCTGAAAAAAATATTGACAAAAGAATTAGAAAAAAGAAATGGCGAATCAACTCAATAAATTTGATCAGCTTGTAAAGAATAGTTACGAAGGCTATGAAGCTCCGTACGATCCTTTACAATGGGAGGAATTGGAAGAAGAACTCGAATTTGCCGCTCCAGGCATTTCAAGTTATTTCAGCGCTGTCACAACCGGAATGGTTGCGGTGAGCTTGGTATTTCTTTCCATGCTCTTCTTCTTCTCTGATTCAGGAATGAAAAATAGCAATCACATTGAAGAGATTCCACCAGTTACTATTCTTAATACAGATGCAGGCTCGGGTCATTCATCAAATGAAGATATCGGATCTGAAGAAACTTTAACAACAGCCGATTCTGAAAATGCTTCAAGTGAAGCAACCAACTCAACTGAAAAATCAGTTAAATCTACTAAAGACGGACTGGCTGCTGCGGAGGCTGAACCAATTAAATCAGCGAAAGCTAATCACAAACCTGTCATAAAGAATACAACTAAAATGAACGTAACTGCTTCGAATGAAAATTCTGCTGAAGCGAAAGTTCGAACTGGTTGCACTGGATTGATTATAAACTTTGAAGCCGCCAAGGAATACGGCGAAGAAGCAAAATATCTCTGGAACTTTGGTGATGGCTATTTCAGCAATGAAGCCAGCCCATCGCATACCTTTAATAAAGAAGGAGTTTTCGATGTTTCGCTTTCAGTTACATCCAAGACTACCGGCCAAATTTCTTCGAATGTAGTTCAAGCGATGATTGAAGTTGTGGAAGCACCGGTCGCCAATCTGGATATCAGTATAGACAGTCCCGAAAAAATTTCGCTTAAGAATGACAGCTACAATGCCAGTAATCTTGAATGGATATTGAATGGAAAGAAAATGGATGAAAAATCGGACATCAATTTGAGCATTGCTGACAATACCCGCTACAAAGTGGTTCTTAATGCCATGAACGATGGCGGATGTGTCGACTCTCTGGAATATGCTATCAACAGTATTGCCGCAGGAGGCGAATTTCCGAAAGCCATGGATCAAACTTCAGGACATAATTTTGCTCCGGGAGCGATTGTAGATAGCGGAAAAGTAAGTTCGATAAAAATATACAACAAAGCCACCAGTGAATTGGTCTTTGAAGGATTTGGAAACAAAGGCTGGAATGGAACCACTCTTTCCGGAAAAATTGCTACGAAAGGCACATATCGATGGTTGATGGCCGTGAAAAAATCAGATACCGTAGATATCTACAAGGGGGATATTGAGCTGCGATAATTAATCGCATTTATAAAAATTTTAAAGACCCGTTTGGCGATTGCTCAACGGGTTTTATTATAGTAAATCTTGGAATCCTATTAACCAAAAAACAATAAGACTTCTGGAAAATTAGTCGCTGTGAAAATTCAGATCTTTCCCCTCCAACAAGATGTTTTTTGCGACAAACAATGGTTATCTCAGGATTAAAGTAAGGCCGAAATAGGCTGAATATTAAGAAACAGATAAAATTGTATTCATACGAGCAACTATTAAACGTTTCGATCGTCCATTATAATGGACAATAATCATCCGTCAAATGAGTGGATTTCTACGATTCACTTTTGTATTTTTGTTGTTCCGCTCAATTAAACCGATCAAAGGATGCATAAAAAGTTTACCAGAGTAGTATTATTTACTTCGATTTTTATTCTCAGTATATTTTCATTTAACCAGAGCTCAGGTTGTGGAACCGTTGTCTGGACTTTAAGTCCGATGGCGGTGAACGATATTTACGAACCGGGTCAAGTTATCTCAGTTTGCATTAACGTTCAGTCAAGTGGTCTTGTAGGTGGGAATTGGTTGCACGGGGTGGAGCTAAATTTTCCTGCTGCGTGGGATTTAAGTACCATTACTAATATCAGCACACCACCAAGCTGCTCCGGAAGTGGGGGGGGCGATTGGGACTTCTATCCAAATGGTGTAACATCCAGCAACAACATAGGAGAGGTATTTGGACCTGGCTTTTATTATGACTCTGGTCAGTCCGGGCCATATGATGGTAATCCCGGAAACAACTGGGGCGATTTTTGTACTAATTATGGCACCAATTTTAACTTTTGTTTCGACGTTACCCTTGTTTGTGGTGGTGGCGGTAATCCATTTGACGGAACCGATATCACCCCATCCGTCCGATTAACAGGAGATGGGGAGTCCGGTAGTTATAATCTCTTTACCCCTCAGACACCTTGTAATAATTATGCAGCAAATCAATCAAATATTAATCCTATTACCTTAAACTGTTGTGATGCTGAAGCTGGCATAAGCCCAGGAACGGTGACTATTTGCGAGACGGGAACTTACAATCTTATTGATTTGTTAGGTGCACCAGTTGATGCTGGTGGATCGTGGTCGTATGTGGGTTCCGGAAGCTGGGTAGATCCGAGTGTGGGCGGTTTGGGTACTTTCGACCCTACTGTCGACCCCGCGGGTGACTATACTTACACAGTTACGGGGACTGCGAATTGTGTGAGTACCTCAACAATTACCATGGAGTTTATTGACTTTGGTGTTATTGATAATAAAACCTATTGCGATCCAAATTCTATACCTTTAAATGACCTTGTAACAAATACTAACTTCACTCCGGTACCCGCGGGTGGAACTTGGTATTTTGATTATTTCGGTGCACAAACTCCCATACCATCCGGAATGCTTGATCCGAACGTTAATTCGGCCGGTCTTTATACATATGAATTCTATAGTGGTACGTGTAAAACGATATTCAGTATTCAGATAACACTAACTCCTTCAGGTGCTGTGGGTTGCGACGCTATTGTGGATGTTTGTACGAGCGACCCATGCTTTTCGCCATTTGATTTCCTCGGCTGTAATCCCGCCGGGGGAGGTAATTGGATTATCTTTGATGAATCGGGTGCTTATTTGGAATATGTTAATGATTTCGATGAGTGCTTAAACATGGATAGTCTTATCACTGCTTTTGCTGCAAACCCGAGTTACACTGGCGGTAATCTCGTTTTTAAATACGCTTTGGGTATTGCTCCTTGTTCTCCTTCATTTTCAGATTTGACCGTGAATGTTTATGAGCCGGTAAATACAGGAATTTTTACGCAAACTAGTGTTTGTGTAAATGATGCTCCATTTATTTTAGAAACTCATCTTGATGGCAATCCTGATATGGGTCTCGACTGGATCATGGGTGGGAGTCCATTTCCAAATCCATTCGACCCAGGAACATACCCACCAGGAACTACGTTGGATCTTGAGTATATCGGTGGCCTAACAGGAACTAGCTGCGAAAGAAACACCCTGCTTCAATTAACTATTTTGCCGGATTATGCATACGCCGGGGAAGATAACACGATTACAGTTTGTGAATCGGATCCGCCGTTTCTAATGATCGATTATCTTCTAGACAATCCCTCAACGAATGACCCACCTCAAATTGGAGGAACATGGTATGACCCGAGTGCTACATCTGGTAGCGATTACTTTGTACCCGGCACCTCAACACCGGGAATCTATCATTACAACATCACCAGCACATGTGCAACCGATGATGCGTACTTAACGATCAATGTTCTGCCGACACCTGTTCCCGGAACAAGTGGAACTCTTGATATTTGTGACAATGCAACCGGAGTTCAATTGACCAATGGTCTTACCCCTCCTTTTGACGCAGGTGGTACTTGGACATTGGCAGGAAGCGGCGCACCTCCAACAGTAGATGGAAGTACTGTGACGGACGGAGCCGTATATACCTATACAGTTGGAACCGCACCGTGTCAATTATCTTCTACCGTAACGATCAATGTGTTGCCTGCACCAAACGCAGGTGTTTTGACCAATACAGCACAGATTTACTGCGAAACAGATCCGAGTTTCAATTTGTCTACTTTATTTACTACCCAGCCTTCGGAGCCGGGAACTTGGACAGGACCTCTAGGGACAGTTACATCTGTTGATCCATCTCAGGGTTCTGCTATCTCAGGGCTGTATACTTTCACTATTGCGGATGCAGGTTGTGGTGCGGCCACGGTTTCGATAACCATTACAATCGAAGATACCCCGAATGCGGGAACAGATGTTACGGTGACCGCTTGTCCAAATGGAAGTGGAACCATTGATTTACTTCAGGCACTGGGAAATCCACCAGGGGGTGGAACTTGGTCTGTCCCGTCGGGAGGACCCACTAATGGATTCTTCAATCCGGCCAACGGCGACCCCGCAGGGGACTATGAATATGAGCTCAATTCGGCTGGTGGAGCCTGCAGTGAGGATGCAACTGTGACCGTGCAATATCAGGTATTGACCTCCCCTGGTACAAATAATACAATCACCGTTTGCGCAAGCGACCCACCATTCAATATGATAGATGAACTAGGTCCTGGCGCAGTAGAAGGAACTTGGTCCGGCGGAACTCTCATTCCGGGGGTATTTGACCCTGGCGCTGATACGCAGGGATCTTTTACCAATTCTTTAACGAGCGGTGCTTGTCCTGCAGAAACGGCTACTTTAACAATAAATGTAACACCACTTCCCAATGCGGGAACGGATGCCACCACATCATTTTGTGAAGACATGGGAAATGTGGATTTAAGAAGCAATCTGGGGGGGACTCCTCCCGGTGGCGGAACTTGGACTGACGGTGGAGGACTTCCGGTTTCAAATTCATTTGATGTTACCGGCCTTTGTGGAAACACTTATACATTCACTTATACTTTAGGAACAGCGGGCTGCTCAGCCTCAGCAGACCTTACTTTCGATGTTGTCTGCCCTCCCAATGCGGGCAACGACGGTTCGATTAATGTTTGTTCAACCGATGCGCCTTTCTCTCTTTATAATGGACTAAGCGGTGCGTATGACACACCTGGTTCTTGGGCAGATAGTAATGGGCCCATTTCTGACGCTCAGGCGACTAATTTGGATCCTTCAACTCTTGGAACCGGTGACACTTTTACCTACACGGTAAGCGGTGCGCCCTGTACTTCTGCTTCCGCAAATGTGGTTGTAACAGTTGCCTCTGCCATGACCTCTTCTAATGTAAGTGCTACGTGTACAGCTGCACAAGATTCGTATATCTTAGTTTTCGATTTTGCAGGTGGCCAAGGCCCTTACGTTGCGTCAGGAACTACCTCAGGAACTATTTCCGGAACAACTTTTACTTCAGGAACTATTCCGGCAGGAACAAATTATTCCGTTACTATTTCAGATGCAAGTTCTTGTGGCGACCTTGTAGTATCAGGTAACTCACCAAGTTGTAGTTGTCCGGTTACTGCTTCGTTTACCACTCTTGATCAGACCATTTGTGTTGGAAGTTCGGTAAATCTCGTTGTAGCGCTTGCCGGTGGTACTGCCGGTACTTATAATGTGGATTATTCCGGTGGCGGTGGTGGTTCAACCTCGGGAATGAGCGATGGTGGGACTCTTGCAACCGTTTCTCCTACTACAACTACGACGTATACTTTAACGGATGTTTCTGATGCCAACTGTACCGGTACAGCGAGTGGTTCGGTAACGATAACTGTTGAACAATTAGCGGATGCAGGTGGCGATCACACAAATTCATATTGTGGTGATGGATCTGTTTTGGTTTTCGCGCCAGCAGCAGGTGAACCAACTACCGGAACATTTAACCCAACTCAAATTACACTTGTACCGGCAAATGCAGGGGTATATCCGTATACCGTTTCCGGAAATATTTGTCCGGATGATGTTGCAAATTACACGGTTGTTATTGATCCGCAATTATCTACTGCGGGTGTTCAAGCGAATTGTTCTGCAAGTCAGACGGATTATATTGTGACATTTACGGTTTCAGGTGGCGTGCCTCCTTATACGGTAACGAATGACGATACCGGAATTCAAACTGCGGTTAATACCAATGGCGGAACATTTACTTCAGCTTCTATCGCTCTTCCAAATCCGGGTGGATATAGCTTTACCATTTCAGATAATGGAGCTTGTGGAGATATAAATGTTTCAGGAAGCGCACCAAACTGTTCTTGCCCGGTTACGGCATCATTTGCTTCAGGCAACGAGACGATCTGTATTGGAAGTTCTGCCGATCTTGAACTTGATTTGAATGGCGGTTCCGCCGGTAGCTATATTTTAGACTATAGTGATGGATCAACTATATCTAACCTCACCGCCCTGAGCGACGGAGCCTTGATTACGGTTTCCCCTACTACAACTACTACCTATTCTTTAGTAAGCGTTATGGATGGAAACTGTACAGGCTCTGTAAGTGGTTCAGTAACCATAACTGTGGAACAATTACCAAATGCAGGTATTGACCAGACTAATTCTTATTGTGGTGATGGGTCTGTATTGGTTTTCACACCCGGCCCGAATCCTGCGGGAGGAACATTTACTCCTCCATCAATTACACTTAATCCGGCCAATGCTGGGGATTATACATACACTATGGCCGGCAACGTTTGTCCGGATGATGTTGCCAACTATACGGTAAATATCGATCCTCAATTGACTACTTCCGGGCTGCAAGCAACTTGCTCGGCAGCTCAAACGGATTATACGGTTACCTTTACTATTTCCGGAGGCGATGGCAATTATACGGTTGATGGAAATCCTTCAGGAAATACTTTTGTATCTGCGCCGATTACAATTCCAAACACCTATTCCTTCTCGGTTGACGATGGTGGACCATGCGGTCCGATTACCGTTTCCGGAAATGCGCCAAACTGCTCTTGTCCGGTTACTGCCTCTTTTGCTTCAGGCAATCAAACCATTTGTATTGGAACTTCAGCTTCAATAGAACTTGATCTCGCGGGCGGAACAGATGGAGATTATATTGTCGAATACAGCGATGGCACCACTACATTCCCTGCCTTAACCCAATTGAGCGATGGATATATTTTAAATGTATCTCCGACAACTACAACCACCTATAATCTAATTAGTGCGGCCGACCTGAACTGTACAGGTTCTGTGAGTGGCTCTGTAACTGTAACTGTCGAGCAATTGCCAAATGCAGGTGGTGATCACACTGCTTCTTATTGTGGTGATGGTTCTCAATTGACGTTGATGGATTTAGTAAATGATAATAGTGAACCTACAGGAGGATCTTTTACGAGCTCTTCTATTACCCTTCTTCCTACGAATTCAGGGGTCTATCCGTATACCATGAATGGAAATGTTTGTCCAGATGACGTGGCTAACTACACCGTTAATATTCAACAGGAATTAGCGGTTAATAATATTACAGCGGTCTGTGAATCCAACCAGATAAACTATACCATTCAGTTTACGATTGTTGGTGGAACTCCGCCTTACACTGTAACCAATGTAAATTCCAGTACGCCGATACCTGTTATTGGAAGCACTTTTTCAGAAACAGTAGTTTTCCTAGGCAACGAAAATTATAACTATACGATATCTGATAATAATGGGCCTTGTCCCGATGTAACAGTTTCCGGCGCAGCTCCTGACTGTAACTGCATTGCACAAGGATCGATATCCGGTTCAAATACAACGGTTTGTCTCGGTGATTGCGCGAATATTACTTTCAATTTAATTGGTGACGGTCCGTTTAATGTCGAGTATCAAAATGGAAATTCAGGACAGTCAATGTTTCTGAACGGAATAGATAATGGTCACATTGTATCCGTATGTCCTACGGTTTCTAACACATATACACTTATAGCTGTAAGCGATACATATTGTGACGGTGTAGTAACCGGACAACCGGTAAGTGTCACTGTCAATAATCCATTCTCAATTTCAGGAACTACCGAAATATGCGATAATGCCGGTGAGAACTACCAGGTTCAATTTAATATCAATGGTGGTACACCTCCTTACAATTTCAATGGGGCGAATGGAGTTTACAATACTTCATCAGATCCAAACGTCTTCCTGAGCAATCCCATTCCCAGTGGAAACGGTTATTCAATTAGCGTAACCGATGCCGGGGTTTGTGCCGCTCAGGTAGTGTCCAGTCCTATCCATACCTGTGCTTGTATTTCTGATGCAGGCTCTATTCCCGCAACTCCATTGGAAGTTTGTCAAGGCGGTTCACTTTCTATTCTAACAAGCGGTGAAACCCTCGATGGAAATGACGCGATTCAATATATTCTCCACGATGGTTCAGCCAACACACTTGGCAATACGATTGCGACCTCAGCTGACGGGAACTTTACTTTCAATTATTCCGGAATGGAACCCGGTGCAGTGTATTATGTAAATGCCGTAGTTGGAAATGCCCTTGGAAACGGAAATGTCAATTTGAATGATGACTGTACCTCTATTTCAAATGGAACTTCAGTTATTATGAATCCCCTGCCAACTGCGGCCATCTCGGGTGGCGCGACCGTTTGTCCCGGCGAGCCCGTGGATATAAATATCGTCTTTACCGGCGAGGGCCCATGGGATTTCAGCTATTCGGTTGATGGTAGTCCACAGAGTGTTCCGAACTTGTCGAATACCGAAGAATTTACATTCCAGAGTACTCAGGCAGGAGCTTATACAATTACCGCCCTAAGCGATAACAATTGTACTGGAAGCGGTTCGGGAAGTGCGAATATCCAAAACTTCGTTACTCCGACAGCTACCCTTTCGGGAAATCCTGAAGTGTGTGCTGGCAGCGGCGATGGTCCCGAAGTGGCATTGACCGGAGATGGCCCCTGGACATTTGTTTATTCAATTGATGGTTCAAATCAACCCCCGGTTACCACCAACTACCCAACTTATACGATTCCGGCAGAAACGAACGGTAACTATGCCCTAGTTTCACTCGAGGGATCAAACTGTTCAGGTACGGTAAGCGGAAGTCAGAACATTACCATTTTAGATGCACCCACCGCAACGATTACAGGAGGAGGGACTGTCTGTGCCGGAGATTCGGCTACTTTCAACGTTGATTTAACAGGTGAATCCCCATGGACTATCAATTATACTGTAGATGGTGTTCCGCAATCCCCACTTACCAATAGTAACAGCAATTACTCTTTTCAATCTAGTATCGACGGAGATTATGTGATTGTAAGTGTAAACGATAACAATTGTCAGGGTGAAGTTCTTGCAAGTCAGGCTTCACTGAATGTGAACCCACTGCCGACAGCGGATATTACGACAAGTACCAATGCTGTATGTATTGGTGAGGAAGTCGACCTAGGAATTAATCTCCAAGGAGTGCCACCTTATTCGGTTACGTATGTTTTAGATGGTGATACCACAGTTGCAACAGGACTTTACAGCAACTTCTTTACAACTCTCGAACCAACATCACCTCTCACTTTCGAAGTGCTTTTTATTACAGATGGATCCAATCCAACCTGTTCTTCGACGCCTAATGTTTCCAGATACATTGACGCCCATGTATTGCCGAATGCGCCTGTATTAGCCAATGATACAATTTGTGCTGAGAATGGCCAGGTAAGTATAGGAGTCAATCCTGCACCGGGATTATCGTATTCTTGGAGTCCGGAAACAAATCTCTCCGATCCAACTGCTTCGAATCCTATATTTACTCCGAAAACGAATGGTCCCAATGCTACCACTTATCAGTATATCCTTATGGCAACAAATGGAGATTGCACTGCGAGTGATACTATGAAAATTACTGTGGATCCGGGACCAATAGCTAGATTTACATTCTCACCAAACCCAGTGAAAAATGTCGATCCAACTGTTTTCTTTAGTAACAACAGTATTGCAAGAAGTGGAACCGCTTATTTCTGGGTTTTCGATACTTTGGGCACATCAACTGAATTTGAACCAACGTTCAAGTTTCCGGATGATGTAAATACCAACTATACTGTTGAGCTAACAGCTATCGACCCAAGCACTGGTTGCATGGATATGTATTCGGATGTTGTGAACATCAAGCCTGAAATGCTAATTTACGTACCGAGCGCATTTACCCCGGATGGCGATGGTCTCAACGACTTGTGGGGGCCGGTGCTTAGCAATATCGACCCGAACGAATACAGACTTACTGTATATGATCGCTTCGGTCAGGTGGTATTTACCACGCGTGATATCAAGAAAAAATGGAATGGTGATACGAACGGGGATTCCTACTTTGTGGAAGAGGGTGTCTATGTTTGGATGATAGAAACCAAAAATGAAATTTCACTTGAAGAAGTTAAAATGAATGGCGTTGTTACCGTTATTCGTTAATACAACTTAATACCTTTGCCAACGTCAATAAATTGAATGTATTCAAACCTATGAAATCTCTAAAATCGGCATTATTTGCCTTTGCAATTATTGTATCTGGTGCTTTATATAGTCAATCGGCTGAAGATTATGCTGCTTTAACAGAATTTTTACCGGCCGAAAAGCTTTCCTCTCTTCAAAGTGACCAGGGAGATGGGTATGCAAACATGGCTTATTTGAACCGGCATGGCTATTATTTAGGCGAGACGGAAGGTAAAGACTTCTCTATGTATCCGCTGGTTGCATCCATACCCGGATTGTATAGCGATCAGCCCCTGATAACCCTTGATATGATTTCGAACGGACAACTCAACCTAGCAGCTTATGATTTCAAGCTAAAACGAGATAAATATATGTATTACCGAATTGGAGAAAGCGATAAAGTTCTCGTTATCCTTCCTACCAACCTAACATTTGAACAAAGAATTCAAGAATAAAATCTGTGATGAAAACCATTTCTATCCAAAATTTAATTACACTTCGCTGGAAAAGTTTAGCGGTCTTTTTCATCTTACTTTTATCGGTATATCAATCATATGCCCAGACATTTTACCCTATTATGGATGGAACTATTCAAACATGTGATGGTGTTTTTACAGATGATGGGACTGGTGAGGGTGGCCCATATACTCCGGGCACAGATTATACTTTCACGATTTGTCCAGGTACGCCTGGCGATGTAATTTCAGTCGAATTCGTAGCCTTCTCGCTTTTTGTGAGTCCAAATCCAAACAATAGTGACTTTTTAAGTATCTACGATGGGGATAGCAATGCTGCTTCATCCTTGGGGACCTATAGCGGAAACTCACTTCAGGGTTTACCCGTTACTGGAACAGTCAATAATGTTTCTGGATGCCTGACCTTTGTATTTCACTCCAATCCAAATGGTACAGGTGCCTTCCCCGGATGGGAAGCTAATATTATATGTACGACCCCTTGTGCTACTCCGTCATCTGCATCGCAGATTATCGATCCTGCTCCCCTGAATCCGGGTGTGCAATCGATCGGAATCTGTTTGGATGCGCCGATAACCTTTGGAGATAATGGATCATCTGCTGAACCCGGATTTAATCTTCAGTATTACATTTGGAATTTTGACGATGGAACCATTGACACCCTAACGGGTCCGCAGAATATTACACATGCTTATACCGAACCTGGAGAATATCTCACTTCGCTGGCGGTAGTAGATAATAACGGCTGCCGGAGTTTGAATATTGATCCACTTCAGATTTTAGTGAGCACTATTCCTATATTCAACACAAATTTTGAATCCCCGGTTTGTGTAGGTTCGAATGCACAGATTGATGGTAATCCTGTGCAGAGTGTGACCTGGACAGCTCTGCCACCCCAAGTTTCGGCCGGTACGACTTATCTCGCTGATGGAGCCGGGTTCTCCTATAGCTCCACCTTGACATTTGACTTTTTTGCTCAAGATGCGACGCTTGATAATTGTTCGGATTTTTTAGATGTATTTGTAAATATGGAACACTCCTATATGGGTGACCTTGAAATATCAATTACTTGCCCCGATGGAACTACTGTCGTGCTAAGTCAATATAGTAACGGTGGTGGAGGAACCTTCCTTGGGGAGGCCGTCGATGATGGAACACAAATTGAGGGAGTGGGCTATAATTATGGTTGGTCTCCTACGAGTACCAATGGGTTTATCGGAGATGATGCAAACCATACGCTCTTAAGTTTTACCGATAATGCAGGTAATCAGGTTTCTAACCAGGTTTTGAACCCAGGTTTTTATCAGAGTGATGAGGATATGTGCAATCTGGTTGGGTGTCCGCTCAATGGAGATTGGACTTTTAATATTCTTGACAATCTTGCCATCGATAATGGATATGTTTTTGAATGGGGAATTGATTTTGATCCTTCGTTGTTTCCTGATATTACCACCTTTACGCCTGTTATTGGTTTGGGCGCTGATTCAACTTATTGGACCGGACCAAATGTTGTAAATACTTCCACAAACGGGAATCAAATCCAAACCCAGTATGATAGTCCGGGCTCGTATAATTATTCATTTTACGCCACCAATAACTTTGGTTGTACTTTCGATACTACGATCACTGTAGAAGTAATTGAAGGACCGGATATTACCGCAGGACCCGATCAAACGTATTGTGACACTCCGGTCACACTGAATGCGGGCTTAGCAAATGTTTCTGCAGAATGCGGGGCTGAAGCCGGAACCTATGAGTATTGCTATGAAAATAATGTGAACCTTTCTGAAACATACTGCCCTGACAATCCGGGTGATGGGGTTACTTTTATGGAATTCATTATTAATAGTGGGTCTACTGAGAATTTCATTGATGAATTTTATGTTTACGACGGTGAAGACACCAACGCGCCTGTGCTTGCAGGCCCTCTCTATGGCGATTTATCCGGCATGAGTTTCGTTGCGACGAACCCCTCCGGATGTATTACATGGCAAATCACACCCGACGGAAGCGTAAGTTGTTCGAGCGGCAGCGAAGACCCATTGAATATTTCTGTGAGCTGTAATGGCGGCAGCGGACTTGTATGGTCTTGGTCGCCCGCAGCGGGACTTTCTGATCCCAATGTTCAAAATCCCACCGCACAGGTGAGTCAATCAACAACCTATACCGTTTCCGCCTATCCTATTGGTTTTCCGGGCTGTGTGATTACAGATCAGGTAACCGTTTCACCTGACCAATTATCCGATCCCGGATTAGATACGGATACAACCCTTTGTTACAATTCACCCCTAACCAACCTTACAGATTATCTTGGAGGAAATCCTGCATTGGGTGGAACATGGACAGATGACAATGGGATTGAAATATCGTCTCAATTCAATCCGACAACTTATCCGACTGGCGGAAGTTTCACCTATCACTACACAGTGACAAATGGAACCTGTGTAGGTAATTCCACTCTGGATTTGACCATTTTACCCGTAACGAATTCCACTTGTTGCCAAACCAACGCCCATGCGGGTGCGGACGCTACGCCTTGCGATCTCGTCTATGAACTCCAAGCGGACGCACCCCTTGGAATCGGAACTTGGACAGCACCTCCGAACGTAACTTTTAGCGATATTCACGATCCACATGCGGTTGCGACATGCACCACTCCCGGTGGGAATATGACGCTGACCTTCACGGATAGTAACGGAACCTTATGTTCTGCTTCGGATGATATCATCGTTCATTTCGCAGACCCAATAAGCTTGATTGTTATTCCCGAGGATGCTATTTGCAATAACCAATGTAACGGGAAAGCAGTAGTGGTTGCCGACGGTGGGACGACTACCTCAGGTATTTATACATATGATTGGCATGAGAACGGGACTCCCGGTTTAATCCCCCAAACCCGAGATTCACTTTGTTCAGGGCTTTACTCTGTAAAGATTTATGATTCTCTGGGCTGTGCTGATTCTACTACATTTCAAATTAATCAACCCGAAGCACAGGACTTGTTTGTAACGCAAACCCCTCCCCTTTGTGCCGATTCGTGCGACGGAAAAATATTGATCCAATCGGATGGCGCGGTAGATTACAGTTTTGATGCGGGGGATTCCTTTCAGGCGAGCAACGAGGGCAATGTATGTGCCGGTGAACACACGGTGATTGCAAGAAATGCGGAAGGTTGCGAAGTAAAGCAATCGTTGAGTATCAGAAACCCCGAAAAGTATGAGGCAAATTTTAATATAAATCCACTTCCCACAACTACGAAAAATACCACAATCACTTTTCAGGATGTTTCCAGCCCCGGCCCCGTAATGAAATCGAAGTATACATTCGGTGATAATCCCGTTATAGGTCAGGGAGATTCAAGGATTTCAACATTTATTTTCCCAAAAGATACTGCGGGTATTTATCCGGTTGAACTTATTTCGACCAATATAAATGGCTGTATCGATACATTAATTCAGAATGTGATTATTAAAAATGATCTGCTTTGGTATATCCCGAATAGTTTTTCCCCTAACGGAGATGGTATAAATGATATTTGGCGTCCTGTAAGCAAAACACTCGATATTACTGATTATGAGCTTACCATCGTTGATCGCTGGGGCAAAGTCTTGTTTCAAACGAGAGATTTCGCCCAAGGATGGAATGGAAGCAGCCAAAATGACGGATTCTTTGTGGATGCCGGAGTCTATACCTATTTGATCAAAGTAACTTCTGAGACTACTGAAGAAAAAGTAAAATTTACCGGATTTATTACCGTAATACGGTAGTTCGGGACAGCTACATCACACTATTAACGCCCGAATGGATTCGAAATGAAAATCCGTTCGGGCTTTTTATTTAAACTCTTGTCTGAATGTTTAAATTAGCCGTTTTAGAAACGCATGTTAAATTATCTGCTTACAATCGTCTGGGATGTAAATCCTGAAGCTTTTCGAATTCCATTTATTGACTGGCCGGTACGCTGGTATGGAATATTATTCGTAGTTGGTCTTTTGGTGAGCCAATATATTTTGTTTTACATTTTTGAAAAGGATGGTAAGACCCGCCAAAATGTTGAAGATTTAACGATTTACGTGGTGCTTGGCACGATAATCGGAGCCCGTCTTGGCCACGTTATTTTTTACGATGCTTCTTATTATTTCAGCCATCCGCTTGAGATAGTTCAAATTTGGAAAGGTGGTTTGGCAAGCCATGGCGGTGCCATCGGAATTATAATTGCGATCTATCTATACTGCCGTAAATATAAGTTCAAATTCCTGTGGGTTTTTGACCGTTTGGTGATAGTGGTATGCTTTACCGGAGCATGTATTCGATTTGGAAACCTAATGAACTCTGAAATTATCGGCAAAATTACAAATGTGCCTTGGGCGGTGCAATTTGTTCAAGCTTATCCTCCTTCCCTTTCCACGGATCCACGACATCCCGCCCAAGTGTATGAAGCATTATACTGTCTGGCTTTAATGGCTTTGCTCTTTTATTTATGGAAAACGAAAAGGCAGAAACTCAATGATGGTTTTTTATTCGGATTATTTCTGGTAATTTTATTCACCTTGCGCTTTTTTGATGAATTTCTTAAAATAAATCAGGAAGGTTGGGAAGCCAAATTACCAATCAATATGGGGCAAATTTTAAGTATTCCATTTGTACTCGCCGGTATATATCTTATTTATCGTGCCAGAACTATGCCTCATCCAAATCCCGGTTCCAAATAATGCATAGGACGCTCACGCTATTTGGTTTCGTTGTTCTCTCCGCCGTTTTATATGGCCAGGGATACGACTTTAAAGGCTATAAAGAAGCATTGGAAACACGTGATGGCTCCGATTTCAGATTGGGATTTTACAACTGCGAAAATCTTTTCGACCTGGTGGATGACAGCACTACATTCGATGAGGAATTCACTCCCGAAGGCGAAAACCACTATACATTTTCCCGATACAAGAAAAAATCAAATGGGCTGGCTAGAACAATTTTGGCCATGGGTGGCTGGGATCCGGTCGATCTTATAGGTCTAAGCGAAGTGGAGAGTCAATGGGTACTTGAAGGATTTACAAAGTTTTCACCACTGAAAAATGTCGGCTACAAGATCATCCACAAGGACTCACCCGACTTCCGCGGAATTGATATTGCGTGCCTTTACCGACCCGAAAAGTTCAATCTGATTTTGTACAAATATTACCGGGTTGTCTTTCCGTTTGATTCAACCCGGACGACGCGCGATATGCTTTATGTAAAAGGAATTCTTCCAAACAAGGATACCCTTCATGTATTTATCAATCACTGGCCGTCGCGGTATGGCGGGCAATTTTCATCCGAACCAAAACGTGAATACGTTGCGGGCCTATTACGTCAAAAAGTTGATAGCCTGAATGAGCGATTTAAAAATCCATATATCGTGATTTGTGGCGATTTAAATGACTATCCAAACAACGTAAGTGTAAAGGATGTACTGAATGCAAAACCCGATCCCGAAGATGCTCAGGATACTGATTTGGTAAATTTAATGTTCCCGATTATGTTCAAGGCCGGATCCCACTTTTTTGGTGGTGAATGGGGATTGCTGGATCAGTTTATCATAAGCAAATCTTTGCTCGTTGACGGAAACACGTACACTAAGCCTTACGATGTGGGGATTTTTAAAGCTCCGTGGCTTCTTACAAAAAATGCTGCCGGCGAAGATGTTCCTTTCCGTACTTTTCAGGGACCGGCTTACAAAGGTGGATACAGTGACCATCTTCCGATCTTTCTGGATTTGAATTTTGCGAAAAGTAATACGGAAGAATCCGGTCAGCAACCTTAAAAATAGATGACGTCAACGATTCAATTTTAGGATTGCTCTTTCGATACTTTCAATATTCCGATAGGCGAATACCCAGCGTAGCTTTCGACGTAGCGTTGGTTCGGAAAGGTCAAAGCCAAAAAAAGGTGTTCTGCCCGAGCAAAACACCTTTTCAAAAAATTGCAAAAAAGACTTAAACGTCGATTTTAGCATATTTCGCATTCTTTTCGATAAACTCTCTGCGTGGTGGAACATCATCGCCCATAAGCATTGAGAAAATACGATCAGACTCTGCCGCATTATCAATGGTAACACGACGCAGTGTGCGGAATTCGGGATTCATCGTGGTATCCCAAAGCTGATGTGCATTCATCTCTCCAAGACCTTTGTAACGCTGAATGCCCACACTGCTCTCTTTACCGTTTCCTTTCATTTCAAGGACAAATTCATCGCGTTGCTTTTCATTCCAAGCATATTTCATAGAACCCCCTTTTTTCACCAAATAGAGTGGTGGCGTAGCAATGTATATGTTTCCGGCATCGATCAATTCGCGCATAAAACGGAAGAAGAAAGTCAAAATCAGAGTCTCGATGTGGCTACCGTCCACATCGGCATCACACATTATAATCACTTTATGGTAACGCAGTTTACTCGTGTCGAGTGCCTTGCTATCCTCTTCAGTACCGACTTTCACACCGAGAGCGGTATAAATATTCTTGATCTCTTCGTTGTCAAAAATCCGGTGATGCATTGCTTTTTCGACATTCAGAATTTTTCCCCTTAAGGGAAGAATGGCTTGAAAATGTCGGTCACGACCTTGCTTAGCGGTACCCCCTGCAGAATCCCCCTCGACGAGATAGATCTCACAATTTTCAGGATTTCTGTCGGCGCAATCGCTCAGTTTTCCCGGAAGGCCTGAACCTGAAAGTACATTTTTCCGCTGCACCATCTCACGTGCTTTGCGAGCAGCATGACGTGCCTGAGCGGCAAGAATTACTTTATTGACAATCGCCCGTGCATCGTTTGGATTTTCTTCAAGATAGTAAGTAAGCATTTCGCTCACCGCCTGAGAAACAGGAGCATTGACCTCACGATTACCCAATTTCGTTTTCGTTTGACCTTCAAACTGAGGTTCGGCAACTTTTACAGAAATAACAGCTGTAAGTCCTTCACGGAAGTCATCGCCACTAATATCAAATTTCAATTTGCTAAGCATTCCCGAATCTTCGGCATACTTTTTAAGTGTGGCCGTAAGTCCACGACGAAAACCCTGCAAATGCGTCCCCCCTTCATGGGTATTGATATTATTTACATAAGCGTGAATATTTTCCGAAAAGGAAGTATTGTAAATAAGGGCGACTTCGACCGGGATGCCGCTTTTCTCACCTTCCACATGAATCGGTCTGGAAATAAGCGGCTCGCGTGAGGCATCGAGAAATTCAACGAATTCGGCAAGGCCACCTTCGGAAAAGAATTCTTCGGAAATCGGTTTGCCATCATCATCAAACTCACGCATATCGGTGAGTGTAATGCGGATTCCTTTATTCAAAAAGGCCAATTCACGCATTCTTCCTGCCAGCGTATCGTAATTGTACTCGCGGTTTTCGAATATTGAACTATCGGGTGAGAACGTGACTTCAGTACCAGACTCTTCAGTCTCACCAATAATCTTGACGTCATACTGTGGTTTTCCTTCACGGTATTCCTGTCGCCAGATTTTTCCGTCGCGATATACTGTCGCTATGAGCGGATCTGAAAGTGCATTCACACAACTCACCCCAACCCCGTGCAATCCACCAGAAACTTTATAGGTGTCTTTATCAAATTTACCTCCGGCGTGAAGCACAGTCATAACGACCTCGAGAGCCGAGCGCTGTTCTTTTTCGTGAAAATCTACAGGAATCCCGCGACCATTATCTTTTACCGTTATGGAATTGTCTTCATTGATAATAACACTAATAATATCGCAGTAGCCGGCAAGAGCCTCATCTATAGAGTTATCGACAACCTCGTAGACAAGGTGGTGCAAACCTCGTACGCCGGTATCACCTATATACATGGACGGGCGCTTTCGCACTGCTTCGAGCCCTTCGAGTACCTGGATATTTCCGGAAGTATATCCTTGATTATTTTTCTTCTGTTCGTCAGTCATATATTTCTAATTGTGTAGAAAATTCATTCGTGCGAAAGTACGAAAATTAAAGCTGTAAAACGCTTTAAAACCCGCATAAACACTGCACATTTTCAACAATTTTTTCACTTTATTAACAACGGTGAAAATACCTGTTTTTTGGAAGGGTTAAATGTGAGAAATTGATCAGATTATTTTGTAATAAAACTCTGCTAAATGACGAACTTTCCGACTCCAAACCTGCCAGATCTCAACCATTGAAAACTTCCGAATCGTACAAACCCTTCTTCCCAGAATTTCTTAGAAAGCAAATTTCAATCCACCCAGCACAAATACACGTTGTGAAGGAAAACGGTAATAGATATCATACTTGGTAGCGGTCAGGTTATTGGCTTCGATGAAGGCAGAAAGTCTACTGGAGTATTTGTATTCCGCCTTGAGTGTAAGATCGAGATACGGATCCAACGATACTTTGTAATACCCTCCTGATTCGGCAGTCAGATCGCCAACGGGACGAAGCGATTTTACATATCGCTTTCCGACCCAAGCCAACTCGGCTCCAAGAATAAATTTATCGAAGAGGTTATATGTTCCACGGAGTGCAAAACGGTATTTCGGCATATGCCAGGCTTCATCTTCACTATCGGCGGTGTACCCGAACAACTCCCCTTTAGCACCGGCGCTCCATTTTTGACCATTTCGATAGGTCAATTCGCCCATCACTGAGACGGTTTTGACTTTGTCGTAAATAATGGAGAAGCGATTTTCATCGCTCACGAGCGTGTCATTTACGAAGAGTGCAGTTTCATCAACATTCTTAAGTCCGATACGGGTATTGAAGCTGAGATTATCGCTCACGCTTCCGCGAATACCCCCATAGAGATCGTATTTTACAATTTCATTTTCGAGGTTTGTGTTCGACAAAATAAATGGATTTTCGCTGGTAAGCGTTTTATAACTTGTACGGTTCACCGCTCCGGTAAGTCCGGCATACGGAACGAAAATATCATTAAAAAGTGAATACGATACCTCAGCCTTTGGAAATGCGTGGAACCGAGCTTTTGTAGTAAACTGACCATAAATTGCCAACCCAACCATTGCGCGCAAGCCTCCGTAAGTTACTAATATCTGTGGCGCGAAATGAAAGATTGCATTATTGTTCGACGTTTCGGGAATAAAGACCCCTGAGGTATCATTCATAAAAGCAAAGGGGCGTAATTCGCCAGACTTGTATCCGACAAAATCGAGACCTGCATCGAGGGTGTAGTATTGATTCCCGCGCCAGGTACGAAGAAATGTATTGGCGGCCACACCAATTTCGCTTGCGTCATATCGGTCATTGTAGTAATATCCGTCAAGTGAAATATCGTGATTGATCCGCGATGAATCCCGGTAATAACTTTTATAATCCGCTCGGAGGGCAAAATCATTGAACCTCTGTAGGATATTCTTTTTATCAATTTTCTGATCCTGGGGATCGAATCCGTAATAATGCAATCCGTTTAAGGCATAGGCGAGATTGGTCTGGATGCTGTGTTTATCAATAAGTTTCTTTCCCCAGACTTCTGCCTTGGTTTCACTAAAACCGCTAAAAGCCACTGGACGGTTTACGCCGTCATTTGCCGAAAGGTGCTTTATATGCACTCCATAGGCGAGATCACGGTCTCTTTCGCTTGTGTAAAAAGCTTCCATATAAGGCGTTGCGAAGGTTCCTGCCCCTGCCTTCACAAATCCGTGGTAAAGCTTATCGAGAGGTTCCCGGACTTTTACATTGGCGGGTTTTATCGGTTCAAGTACGATCTCGGTAGCGGGTCGTTTTGGCACGAGCTGGTATTTTAATTTCCCCATTTCTACCGAAATATCGACACCTTTCGGAAGTTCCGAAATTTTAAACGCCTTCTGCACAGTGAGGGTCCGGTCGCCGGTGATGACTTGTGTCTGATCGAATCCTTTGTTCGGATCATTTCCCGTCTGTGCCTTTCCCACAAGGGGCAGAAACAAAATTGCCGAAAAGAAAAGGATGCTATTTTTTAATTGCTTTATCATTATTTAGGGCTCTTATTTTCGTCAATCAGATTTTTGTAATCTCCCTCATAGTCGAGCGTATCGGGACTTGCAATGGTATCTCCTTTTGCAATATTTTGATTTTCGGCTTCACCGAGTGCCGCCATTTTTGCCCTTGCTTCATCGAGAAGTGGCTGGTCTTTCACATTGTCAATGACACTTTGCAAGGTGGTGCGGGCCTGGAAGTAATCTTTCCGTTCGAGATAAACATCCGAAAGGAGTATGAAACCTTTTATTTTCCAGAAATTGAAATTTGAAAACTCCTGAACGAGTTCAAAAATTTCCGTTTCGGATTTATTAAGATCGTTTGCCAAATAATCCATTTGCGCCAGACGGAATTTGGCTTCAGCTCCTTCTTTGGAATTTTTCTTCTTGACCAATTGCTCGAAAACGGGACGGGCATCAGTATAATTTTCCTGAGTGAAATAGATTCTTCCTTTCATAAGGCGCGCTTCGGTTAAGACTTCTTCCGATCCGTTTGGATCTTTGATAACATCGTCGGCAGATTTTAATGCGGCAGCATAGTCTCCAAGTTTGTATGAGCAGCGCATTTGACCGACTTCTGCTTCGAGAACATTGGTAGCGAAAGTGGCTACCTCGGCGAGCTTTTTATAGTGGTCGAGTGCTTTTTGGTACTCCTTTCGGTCGAAACGAATGTTGGCAGCTCCTTGCAACGCCGGTTCAGAAAACTGACTTACCGGGCGGGTGGCGACATATTCAAACCCCTTGAGTGCCTTTTCGAAATCGTTTTGCCTGTAGGCACATTCAGATAGATAATAATTGGCATTGAGTACAAAAAGGCCCTTTGGATATTCTCGAAGGTATTTTTCAAACGATGGAATGGCTTTATCGCATTTTCCATCTGCCACCAGATTTTCAGCAGCCTGATACGAGAGGCTGTCGATTTCGGATGGAGACACTTCGTAATCAGGAATTTTATTCAACCACGCGCTGTACTCATCAACTTTACCCAGGTCAAGATAGATATTTTTAAGGGTTGCTATGGCTTCATTCGACTCTGAATCAACTCCATAATCGGCCACAACGGTTTTATAACTTGCAATGGCTCCCTCGTAATCGCCTTTGCGGTATTGCACCAGTCCAAGTTTCAGCAAGGCTTTTTTCCGGTAGGGAGACTGGCTGTAATCATTGATTACTGAGTTGAAAGCATTTTGGGCCCGATCGAGTTCATTTTGCATGAAATAGCTGTCGCCCAATTCATATTTCGCCACTGCTGCCAGAGTAGTTTCAGGATGGTTGTCGAATAATCTATTCAATGTCGCGATTTTCTGGTTATACTTTTCCTGATAGCCATAGCACTGGGCAATTTGAAAAAGTGCATAATCGCCATTATCGGTTTCTATTTTCAGCGCTTCCTGATAACTGTCGATGGCCTGATCATAGGATTTGCGCACGAGATTCAAATCTCCAATACGGAGGTAGGCATCGTTTTTTCGTTTTGGATCTACATTGGTTCCGGTTACGTATTTGCGAAAAGCACTGAGAGATTGGGTATAATCGTCGTTCTTGAACGCGCAATAGCCGATATTGTAGTTGGCCGTATTGTAATAGCTGGTTTGGTATGCCGAAGGATTTGAGAGATAAATCTGGTAGGATTTTATTGCATTTACATACGCGCCATTTCTATAGTTGATATCTCCTTTCCAGTAGTCTGCCAGCGCCACCAACTTGGGATCCTGCGGATATTTTTGAGAAACATTAAAGTGTGCCATGGCTTTTTCTTCTTGCTTAGCCGACATTTCATTCACACCCAGATTGTACGCACATTGCTGATAAAGTGCTTTTTGTGCCATATTCATCGACTTCATTTTATCGAGCGATTCGATGGCCGCTTGATAGTCTTTTGTGGCGAGGTGCACTTTGAGCAAAAACTCGTAGGCTTCGTCTTTTCGATCTGAATCGGGATATTTTTTCAAATAATTTTCAAAAGCCTGAATCGCTTCGTGGAAAGGATCATAGCTCAGTTCGTATGCCAGCTTGGCATAGTTAAATAAGGCATCTTCGGTCACTTCGCGGTCGCCATCAATTTGAGAAGCCACTTTAAAGGCATTCTGTGCATATTTCTTTTGGTCGAGCTGCACATACGCGTCGGCCATTTGGTACGTAGCTATTTGCGACAGCACCGGATCTTCAGCTTTCGTAGCTTTTGACAACCAGTCGATTGCCTTCTGGAAATTCCCTGAGCGATAGTATGTATATCCTACTTGATACGCATCTTCGGGTGAAATATTATAGCTATGATTGGCGTACATTTCCAGATACGGCAGGGCTTCAGTATATTCTTGCTGTTGGAAATACGCGTCGCCGACCAGATGCGCAATTTCTTCTTGTCGCACTGGCTCGTCGGTATCGAGCAGAGGAGCGGCATATTCGATAAGCTCTGGATACTTTTTTTGAAAATGATAAATCTGGGCTTTGTAATACGGCACTACAGGCGCAAAACTTGGATCGTCAGCGGCTTTTTGGAGCGCTTCGAGCGCTGTTTGATAATTTCCTTTTGTGTAAGCAATGTGGCCGTAGTAGTAGTTGGTCGGCCCATAATAAGGGCCTTGCTTATCTCTAAGTTTGTAAAAAGAAGTCTGTGCATCGTCGTATTGGTCCAGTTGAAAAGCGGAGAATCCCTTTTTAAAGACCACTTCATCCTGCTGCTGCGGTTTAAGTTCACGCTCATTGAGTTTCTTAAACCAATAGAGCGCATCGTCGTAATCTCGGCGGTTGAAATTATAATTTCCGAGCTCGAGGATTGCCGGCTGTACCCAGGTACTTTCGGGGTGCTTCAGCAAAAATTCTTCCATCAAAAACTCAGCGTCCTTATTGAAAAGCTGCATGGTACAATACGCTTCGTAATAAGAGGCGTTGACATGGAGTTCGCTATTTACATCGGTATTTTGAATCAAATAATCCGAAAATCCTTTTCGCGCAGCTTCATATTGATTGCTTCCCATCCATTCCATCGACTGGTAATAGCCCATATCAGGAGCGCGCATCGACTCGGTTTTCTGAGCCAGCATCGTATGAAAAGAAAATAAAAGTGCAGTAAAAGACAGAAGAAATGCCTTCAAATTTTTTAACATGGAGTCTTGCAGTTTTAAACAGATAAAAGTACGTCGATGTACAGTGGTTTATTGGGTGGTCGCGTCAAAAGTTTTAAACGCGAATTTGTGAAGAATATCCCCGATTTCTATAGATGCCTTCCGGGTAAATGAACGCGGGAGTGGTAAATTTATTTTAGCTTTACGCAAAATTCAGATATGCCTCTTGACACCATCGTTGATCTTCAAAACGTATCGATCTTTCAGGGTGACCACCTTGTGCTTACCGATGTGAATATTCATTTGAACAAAGGTGATTTCGTTTATTTGATTGGAAAAACCGGCTCTGGAAAAAGCAGTTTACTCAAAACGCTTTACGGAGAACTGCCTATAAAACAGGGAGAAGGACATGTAGGTGAATTCGATCTCACCAAGCTCAAGCGAAAGCAGATACCTTATTTGCGACGCAATCTGGGAATCGTATTTCAGGATTTCGAATTGCTCACCGACCGAAGTGTCAATGAAAATTTGCTTTTTGTGCTGCGCGCCACGGGGTGGAAAAACAAAACTGAAATGGCTGCCCGAATGCAGGAAGTTTTAGAGAAAGTAGGTTTGGGCACCAAAGGATACAAAATGCCCCACGAATTATCGGGTGGTGAGCAGCAGCGTGTGGCGGTGGCCAGAGCACTTTTGAATGATCCCGATCTTATCCTCGCCGATGAGCCAACCGGAAATCTCGATCCGAATACCACTGAAGAAATCCTCAATCTTCTTCATGACATCAGCAAAAACGGACGTGCAGTGCTGATGGCCACACACGATTATGTCCACATGAAGAAGTTCTCGTCTCACATTATACGATGTGTGGATGGTAAGACCGAAACAGAAGAGGTTGTTACAGAAGTGATTTGACTTTCTGCGCGTTTTGGGAATTTGAGTAGTGAGCTTCAAGAAATTCAGCTCTATTATTCAGCTTTTCTTTCTCCGCTATCGCAGCTATTAATTTACGTATCGTATCGGCCATTCCCTGCGCAGTATCAGCTATTTCGCAAAAAGGCGCCAGATCGGTTCCTGAAACCATCATTGAATTCACAACTACAAAAGGTGCCGTGAAGAGCGAATAGAGTAATTTCAATTTGAACCCTGTATCCTGAAAAGTCGGTAAAACATGGAGAGCCGCCTGCCGAGCGAGTTCGTTCATCCTGCCTGCGGTGGGATTATTCTCCACCTGAATATTATCTTTCTTACCGGTGATCTTTTGAACGGCTCGATGTGCATCCTTACCAGCAACGATCAATGGCACATCGATTTTCGAGAATACCTCCTGAATCAAGAATCGCAGTGCTTCGCTATTTTCGGAAACGGTAAGATTGCCGTGGTAAAATGCATATTTCTCCCGGTGACCCGAAAGTGACAGCTCAGCAATTGGATGAAAAGGATTGATTCTAACTGTATTTCCATACTTTTTTGAAAAGTATGCTTCATCTTTTGAAGAAATGGCCAGAATATGATCGGCGTGGTTCAAGACCTTTTCATAATGCTCCAGCTTTCGCGCTTCTTGCTTAAAGAATATTTTTTTCCAGGATTTCGATTCGGTTTTTGCCAGATTTTTATAATAATTATGCTCCACATTGTGAGCCCGAACTATCTTTAACCGGTCTTTTAATACGGCTTCCGCCAAATACGCTGTAGTATGAAGACCTTCAAAAAGAATAGGACCCGGTTTTGAAACAAGATTTTTCAGCAGGTCGTCGTTTTTTCTGGTTTCGACTATAAAAGGCATTTTAGAGAAAACATATTTTGCACCTGTTTTTCGCGGATAATAATGCACTGTGGTGCAAATCTTTTCCAATAATTGGGACGATCCTCTACCATATTGAAAACAGTGTAGATGTATTCTAACGCCCAAATGTAGCAGCGCCTCTATCCGGTAAAAAACATCAACGGCTCCTCCATAATCCGGTGGATCAGGAATATCAAAACTGACGATATGTAAATCCTTTTCAGACAATTTTCTTTACTTTGTTCAGAACCGGCGCAAATTCCTTTTCCCAATTCAGCTCTTCATTCAAGCGCTCGGTATTCGATTTGTACTTTGCCAAAAGTGCATCATTTTCAAGCAAGTGGCGAATACATTTGGCAATTTCTTTCGGTTGATGTGAATGAATGCATTCACCCGTTCGGTACTTTTCAATAATTTTGCGGATCTCCACAAGATCGCTTACCAGCACTGGAATTCCAGCGCGCGCATAATCGAACAGCTTGTTGGGAAGGCTGTAACGGTAATTGATATTCGTGTCTTTGTCAATGCTCACCCCGAGATCAGCGGCGGCCGTGTAGCGCATCATTTCTTCGTAAGGCAATTTTCCAATGAAGATCACTTTTTCGTCCAATTTCAATCGGGAAGTCTCCTTCTTTATTTGCGGAATAGCATCGCCTGTGCCGATAATCAGCAAAACGGTATCATTCAGATATTGCATTGCCGCCACCAATTCTTCCGCCCCCCGATCTACATTTATTCCTGCACCCTGAAGCAAGACCAGAAATTTAGAAGGATTGATTCCGATTTCAGATTTGGAATATGGCTTAATGTTGAGATTAGCCTGAGGAACATTTCGCACGACCATCACCTCCTTCAGTTGATATTTTTCTTCTAAAAGCTTTGCGATTGAATCGCCTACCGTAATAACCAAGGATGCCCGGCCGATACATTTCCGTTCAAAATTTTTCCATACCGATTTAACAAAAGGTCGGTTTTGAACTTCAGGTACTTCCGTAAAATATTCGTGGCTGTCGTAGATTAGGGGCTTCCGCCGAAAGGCAGCAACGAGAGCATTTGCCGGAAGGGTATCTAAATCATTGGCATAAAAAATATCAGTCTTTGAGAATAGAAGCGCGAAAAACAATCGAATATTGAGCGATGCGTAAAAGAAAAAACCGCCGCGGAAGGGTAATCTAATGCGGTGGGTTACAACCGTGTTTTGCTCAATGCTTCCTACATCTAACATTCTGCAAAACAGATGGGTGTTATAGCCAGCAGCCGAAAACGAATCGCATTGCTTTAGGATTCGTTGATCGGTAAATCCATCGTTGCTCACAGATATAGCTATGCTTTTTTTCACAGACCTCAAAAGTAAGGAAGTTAAGGGATTGGAATAGCTTGTTTTGGTTTTGATCTATCATTTGAAAAACTATTCATCTTATGCGCTACAACAAACCACCCATCCATGCTTCCTTCGCCGGAATGTTTCGCAGAGGCTTTACACCGAGATAGCTATGCAATGTGCGCAAAATATACTTCCCTTTCCCATTTCAGGAACTATTACTTCAACCGAAATTTCATCAACTCAACCAATTTGCTTTAGATTTGCGAAAAATTATTTTCATGCATATTCGGTTTGATGCCTCATTAAAAAATCTAAACACGTTCGGAATTGAAGCTAATGCCCGCGCTTTAGCCGAATTTTCTTCGGTTGATGCATTGAAGGAGATTCTCGCTGATAACGAAATTAATTCCCTTCCGAGATTGATTCTGGGTGGTGGTAGCAATATGTTGCTCACCCAAGATTTTAACGGACTCGTGCTGAAGAATAATTTTAAAGGAATTGAATGTGTGGGTGAAGATGAAGAACATTATTTTGTAAAAGCCGGCGCAGGTGAGAATTGGCATCAATTTGTGCTTACAACACTTGAGAATAACTGGGCGGGATTGGAAAATCTTTCCTTGATACCCGGAAATGTTGGCGCAAGCCCGATGCAGAATATTGGCGCTTACGGGGTAGAAATCAAAGATCGTTTTGATCATCTTGAAGCATTTAACATTAAGACCGGAGAAGTAGAAACTTTCGATGGCCCCGCTTGTGCGTTTGGCTATCGCGAAAGTGTTTTCAAGCAAAAGCTGAAAGGAAAATACATCATTATTTCGGTGACTTACAAGCTCTTGAAAACGCCTGAATACAAGGTGAAATACGGTGCAATTGACAATGAGCTCGAAGAAATGGGTGTGAAAGAATTGTCGATTCAGGCGATCAGTCAGGCGGTGATTAATATCCGAAACAGCAAATTGCCCAATCCGGCAGAGCTGGGCAATGCCGGGAGTTTCTTTAAAAACCCGGTGATCACTGCTTCACAATGGGAAAGGATTGCCAAATCTCATCCTGAAATCCCGCATTATCCGGCACCCGGAAATGAGGTTAAACTCGCTGCCGGCTGGCTGATTGAAAAAGCGGGTTGGAAAGGAAAGCGCGTTGGCAATTGCGGAATGCATGCGAAGCAAGCCCTCGTGCTGGTGAACTACGGCGATGCGACCGGAAAAGAGATTTATGATCTTTCGACGGAAGTGAAAGAATCCGTGAAGGAGCAATTCGGTGTTGAATTGGAGCGGGAAGTGAATATTATTTAGTCTCGAGTCATCCCGGGTTTTACGCGGTATTGTTCAGGAGTCGCATGATAGCATCCCTGAATTTTAGCACGTACGAGCAGGAATTGACCACTTCAATAAAAGAACCTTTTTGATTTAAATCGCTTTAGGAAGATCGAGGACTCCGCCTACACCCGAGTCTTCATTACAAAATATCTTTTCTTTAACCAAAATGAAACGCGGACGAGGAGAATCAAGGCCGGAACTTCTACTAATGGTCCGATAACTCCTGCAAAAGCCTGACCCGAATTCAGTCCAAAAACGGCGATAGCAACGGCAATCGCCAATTCAAAATTATTTCCTGCTGCGGTAAAGGCTACCGAAACGGTTTTATCATAAGCTGCTCCGGTGGCTTTGGTAACGAAAAAACCAAGGATAAACATCAGGGTAAAATAAACGAGTAACGGAATGGCAATTATCAAAACATCCTTTGGGATTTCAACAATTAATTCGCCTTTAAGTGAAAACATAACCACAATGGTAAATAATAGCGCAATTAACGTGATGGGCGAAATAGCCGGTATAAACTTTTTGGTGTACCATTCCTCGCCTTTGAATTTTACTAAAATCAATCGGCTAAAAATCCCTAATACGAATGGAATTCCCAGATAAATGGTCACACTTTCGGCAATGGTACCGATTGATATATCCACCAATGCTCCCTCAAATCCAAAATAAGGAGGAAGCACAGTTATGAAAACCCACGCGTAAAAACTATACGCAAAGACCTGAAAAATACTGTTGAGCGCTACCAGGCCCGCTCCATATTCGCTGCTTCCTCCCGCCAGGTCATTCCAAACTAAAACCATGGCAATACAACGCGCCAATCCAATCAAAATCAGGCCAACCATATATTCGTGATAATCCCTCAAAAATGTGATAGCCAGTAAAAACATCAAAACAGGACCAATTATCCAATTGAGCACAAGCGAAATGGAAAGAATTTTGGTGTTTTTGAATACCGGGGGAAGCATGGAGTATTTCACCTTTGCTAAGGGTGGATACATCATTAATATCAAGCCAATTGCAATAGGAATATTGGTAGTTCCGCTGCTAAATGAATGAATGATCGTTGGAAATGCGGGAAACCAATACCCCAATCCAACGCCTACTGCCATGGCCACAAAAATCCATACGGTCAGATATCGGTCGAGGAAGCGCAATCTTCTGGGTTGTGCCATTTATCTATGATTCGATTCGGGAGAAAATGTAAAATAATTCAGTCGCTATTTGCCAACTTCTCTCTTCGTATTTTTCGATTTCTTGGGGGCTATGATCATATACCTTTGGGTCTTCAAATGTAACCGGAAACCGATTTTCGGCTCCTACAATATACGGACACGCTCCATCGGCTTGCGAGCACGTCATAATCGCTACAAATGCCGATACCGGATTAAAATCATCGTCAAACCGTTTTGAAAACCCGATGACAGGATGTTCATTTTCAGCATATTTAATACTGTAAATAGGGTTCGTGACCCCGGAAATTTTTTTGACCTGAAAACCGGTATTTTCAAGTATTTTGCCGACCAATGGGTAAAGGGCAGTCCTGTGGGAACCACCTGAGTAGCAATTGACATTTCTGATAGTAAAATGATAAGCCATGGTCTGAGCCCAAACTTGTGCCAAATGACTACGGCGTGAATTGTGTGTACAGATAAAATTGATACGGATTTCTAAATTGTCATCTACCTTGTTTTGAATATAGTCAACCAAGGGATTAAGGATTTCTTTGCGTTCGGTTGCTATCGTCTCTACATCTATGGTGGACAGGAAATTTTCGATTTTCGGAAATAGTGCCATCATGTACAGCTAACAGTGGTTTTAACAACAATCCGTATTCGGAATATCCTGGTTTAAAAAAGCCATCATTACATGTTTCATGTTCGCCCAGTTTTCGGCGTTTATGCAATAGCAAACACTGGTACCATCAACATTTCCTTTAATCAGACCAATATTCTTGAGTTCTTTTAAATGCTGCGAAACGGTAGGTTGAGCAAGACCTACTTCATTCACTAAATCTCCACAAACACAGGCCTTTATTTCAAATAAGTGTTGAAGTATAGCAACTCTTGCCGGATGGCCTAAGGCTTTTGCCATTTGTGCAATTTCGTTTTGCTCATGAGCAAATATTTCAGTTTTCGCTAATCCCATGCTATGATTATTAATTCATTGCAATAATACGATTGATGGACCAATCCGCCAAGTATTTTGACGAAACTCAAGGAAAAATAGTTCGTGAAAGGGACTGTGTGGGACTAAAAAGTTGCGGAAAGAAAATAGATGAGTTGACTATTGTATGGTGGAAAGTTGCGACGTAAGGGGGCGATCCAATTTACTAAGTTGTAACCAACCGATTCATTGAAACTTGTATATTATCTGGAGATTAAAAAAGAATTGCGAGCGCAATGTGTCAATTTTCCAATTCGATTATGATTGTCTTTCGAGTTTCTGCCTGTTCCATTCAGAAGTATTAACAGCCGCTTCATAAGTGGATTGGAGGAAATCATATAACGTTTTTTCAGGTTTCTTTGATTTCTGAACATCTTCATATTTCAGGAAAAACTCACCCATTTCACCACTGTAAAACGCTTCATCCGGTTGAACCTTTTGCTTACCAAAATCGGGATCTCCCGGATAGGCATAGGCATAAAAAACTGGTGTCGGCGAATCCTTAGATCCGAGCCAGAATCCGGCACTACTCACTTCTTGAGAATACGCTTCCTGCATAACCTTCAAAGGCATATTGGGTACTCCACCCTGATGCAAAGGGGCAGAGTTTCCCGAAAATCGTGTTACTGCTAGATCAAACGCGCCCCAAAAGAGATGAACCGGACTGCATTTTCTAATAAATTCGCTTCTGAATTGATTAAAAACATCATTGGCCTTTAGCATTGCCTGCCAAATAGCAGTCGCTGCTTTTCTGTTGTATGATTTATTTAATACATTCTCAGCAAAATTTATGGCTGGATCCATTTCATTCGGACGCGCAAATATTTTCACATCAATCCCTATGCGACCCATTTTGTCAAATAATTCTGTATAAAAATCAGCAACTGTTTCGGGACGGAATTCCATGCTCAAGGTTTCAGCATCTGAACAGCGCATACATAATTTATGCTGCTTAAAGTCAAAATCCAATTGGAATCTCCCACCAATGTATGGAATAGCATGAGTAGAGAATCCATGTGCCGTAATGTAAAGTGCGGTGTGCTAGGAATGATTTTGCCAAGGCATTGTTCGCAAACGTATTTTGCCAACAATTTGAATCCATTGATGAAGCGTTTCAAGAGTATCTTGCAATTCAACAAAGTTCAAAACAGGCCAATTTTGATTTTTTTTCATGTCAAACTCTTTTTAAGATTCAAAAATTCCTAATTATCTGAAGTTGTCGATTTTAAAAATTTTGACCAATGGCAGTTATATTCATTCAATTTGAGTCTAAAATTTAACCCGTTAACAAGAAAAATTGATCGAGTTTTTTGATATTTGGCATGCGCTACCACATGTCAATAAATCCCCCAACATCCAATTTAAAGCACGATCTATCTCCTATTCACAGCGGATGCTTACTTGGTAGTCGACCCAGCCAAAATACACATTCATTCTGAAAAAGACATGCATGATTAATAAATGTCCGCACCGTGGAAGGATATAACGGCTATCGGCTGGATAAAAGATGTTGAGGATATTGACGGGAGTTTGTCCGGGTTGAAAATCGCCCGCGTTAAAGTACGGTTGGCGATTTCAAACGATTGCGTAGTGCGTTGGGGTCACCTGAAAAGTAAAATCTTTGATCATGCTTCTGGAATATCCGCAATTATCTCAAAATACACAGAATTAAAATAGTCTTTGTAATGGTTGATTTTTCCGTTTTTCATTTTGAAAACAGTTATACTTTTCCCTTTATACTCCTTACTATTATGATAGACAGTTGCTATCACGCCCCATTCCACGATTACGATTTCAGGATCAAGAGATGAATGTATCGCATCGATGGTGTAATCGTACGTTTTCAATGCGTCAAAGTATATTTTCATTCCAGGTCTGATTACAGAATTCAACCCCTGATAATCGGAAGACTGGTTTCCTTCAGCCAGGGGAATACTCACCACCGCATCTTCATCCCACAAGGCACAATAGGTTTCAAGATCCATTCTTTTCATGGCCTCAAAGTAGGTGCTGATTAACTGAAGAGATTTCTGTCTGATTCGGGTTTCATCTTCAGCGATCATGGCGCAGGGGGTTTTAGATAAGCAATAGTTGCATTCAAAACATTTTACAATGCGAAAGGGAGTACCTAAACTTCCAAATGCGAAGTTGAGATTAGGTGCTGAAAAAAAATAAACACCTGAACAGCGAATATGTTCCAATCGGAAGTCAGCTTCCGCTTACGTATTTCCTGAACGCATGTCGGGATGTAGACAATATCACTGTCCAAATAATTTAAGAGATATAACCTGTCACTTTAGTTCACACACCAAATTGATTCAAATGATGTTTCAGGTGTTTATAAAACATATTGTTCCATTCTGTTTTCGTCAATTTCCCAAATGATCGCGATACTTTGTTGTCAAAAAAATTTGATCCCAATTCTTGTGTTTTAGTGATATATGAAATCAATCGCTCCTTTTCGGTTGTGAAAACCTTTTCGTCTGTTTTAAGGAACTCTGGGGCTGTGCGGCTATTTTTCTTGTATGGCTTTGCGCTGACAACGCTATTTTTCACAAAGGTTTTAAGCATCCATTTTTTAAATCCCACCGGCTTTGGGTGTATACCGTCATAGACAAATTCGTATGTGACAATGCAATGGGCCAGCATTTGGTCGACCGTCATTTTCCCCCACTTTGGTTGGGAACTTGGGTTCAATGCGTTAATACGTTCGATGACTTCGTTCGAACCGAATTTGTCAAATAGATTTCTCATTTTCTCTTTGTGCTATTGACTTATCGTTTGATTTTCTGGCAGATCCAGAGCTAATTTATCCATTCTAAGATTGTTACTCAAATATCCTGAATTTAAATAATTCCCTCATCTCTCCAAAATCCTGTTTGGGTTTTCGGCAAATATAAATCCGCTGGTAGAGCTCTTCTTCTGTATCTGCATACGGATTATAAATGGATCGAACCAACGCAACTTCTTCAAAAAAGGGTTGGAAAAAATCACCCACCTGATAGCTTAAGGCGATAACTGTATTGGGCATTTTCCCCTGCGGTACCCAACTGTAAAAACTTCCGTGAAAGGAAAAGGCCTTAGGCAGATTATACGATTTTCCGAACAGGTCAACAGCACCTGCCTGCCCATAGTGTTTTCCCCATATAAGGCAATCTTGTTTTTCAATTTCCGGCAGGCTATCGTATACTGTTGCTAAATCTAGAAGCGTTGTTTTCCATTTGTCACGTGTGTAATATTCCTCAAATTTCACCGCGTACTCGCCGCCAGAGATATGCTTATCTTCATGTGGAAAAACTTTTTTGAGATACCTGTTGAAGGTATAAACAGGCATTCCAAATGGGATAAGAACAGCCCCAAAAACCAGCAAAACGGCAATTGGATATATGGCCCATTTTTTTTTAGGCAGTATCATTTGCTCCCAAAACACACTTCCAAATGGAAGCAGTGTGAGTACCAAAGGAAAGAAATAATAGCCTTTTCCATCCTTGTAAAACAAGAAGATAAAAGATAGGCCGATAGCGACGGAAAGTACGCTAACTACTATACTCCTCCGCGACTTAAGCAGGAAAAAAATGGCGGGAATGATTAAGAAAAGAGAGGTCATGGGATTGACCGCCACCGATAATTTAATCAGGTTTTCAATTCTGCTTATTTTGTCTAATTGCGTTTCGTAAAGTCTATCCGCCATTTGCACCAGCGGAAAATCGTGGGTGTATTGCCACACGATATTGGGTGCGATACAGAGAAGAAAAACCGCAACGTTTATCCAAAAACGGTGCTTAACCAATGCTGTTCTTGTTCTCGTGAAGAGGAGTAGCGACGCCAGTCCAAATTGAAAAAAAAGGCTATCGTATTTTGTCAAAAAACCAAGAATGCAAATAAGGGTGAGGTTCCACAAGGATTTTTTATCGAGGTATTTTACAAAGCGTACGAATTGGTAAAAACCCAGGATCCAAAACAACTGGCTAAAAACGACGGGTTGAAAAAGCTGCTGCGAACGTCCGAAACCAGGTCCGATGACGATAGCCAGAAGCACCAAGAATACGGCTTTGTCTTTTCCTCCCAATTCTATGGTCGTTTTTGCTACATAAATAAGGATGAGCAGGGTCGCAATATGCGGAAAGAGATGGTGAACGAAGATCGATTGAGAATGAAATAAACTCTGAATAAAAGCAAGAAGACCAATCACAGGTGGAAATTCCATATAGCCGAACGACAGGTGGTTTCCGGCTTCAATATGCAATAACTCATCTCCCTGAAAACCAGAATGACTATCGGCAATAAGATGGAGGAGTAGTTTTACGATGCAAAAGACGAAAACGATCCATTTGGTTTGGAAATTCAATTGGCTTGGGCGGTTTAAAGATTGCATGGATTTCCGGTTTAAAAATGGTGTTGGCAGTTAGACTGCTTTTTTCGAATGAATATTACATCGGCCTTTCATTTAAAGTGCATCTTCATCCCTTCGTGGGTGGCTTTAAATCCTAAATCTTCGTAAAATTTAATTGCTTTTAGTCTTTTTTTGTCCGTTGTTAATTGCAATAAATGGGCCTTTCGTTCTTTCGCTCTGCTTTTGGCCCATAAAAACATAGTGTTTCCAATTCCGATTCCTCTAAGATCCTTTCTAATCCGTACAACTTTAATTTGGGCTCGAATGCCAACTCGATACGTCAGATATTGAATAAATGACAATTGTAAAACTCCATTAGCCTCAGCGTTTTCGTTTTCTAGCATAATTAGTTCTTGATTTTTATCGGAGTTAATTTTTTCAAACGCAATTAGATATTCTCTTGGCAAAGGTTTTTGAAAATTCTCTCTTGTTTTCCCAAGTTCATCACCAGCAATCATCTCAACAATTGTTGAAATATCATTTTCTGTTGCTTTTCTAAAGTTGATTATTCGTTCAGATTTTTATCATTTTTCTCACGTCTGGTTTATATGAGATGCGGCATAGCCGAGGCCAAATATTAGCGGATTTATGTTTGCACGACACATTATTATTCCACAATAATCATTCTGCCAGCCATTTTCGTTTACTTATTTGCACAGATGCAGCAGATAAAACATAGTTATTGAGAAAAAGTCGATTGATATTTTTGTTTCAATTATGAATTATGTTTCCGAGATGGCTAATTGATCCTATTTCAACTTCATCCATAAATATGAAAATGTCATAGCGCTCGATTTAGCACTTTGTTCGTTCGTGGAAGAGCCAGCATGACCACCTTCCATATTTTCATAATAGTAGGTTTTGTAACCCATGTCTATCATTTTAGCATCCATTTTTCGGGCGTGGCCGGGATGCACCCGGTCATCGCGGGTAGAGGTATAAAAGTAAACTTCCGGATAGTCCATTCCCTCTTTCAGATTCTGATAGGGCGAATATTTTGAGATGTACGCCCACTCTTGCGGAATATCTGGATTACCGTACTCCCCCATCCAACTTGCGCCCGCCAAGAGCTTGTTATAGCGCTTCATGTCTAACAAGGGTACCTGACACACTACAGCATTGTACAAATCAGGCCGTTGTGTAAAAGCCACGCCGACCAATAAACCGCCATTGCTTCCTCCCATCACACCTAAATGTTTTGGCGAGGTGACTTTTTTGGATATTAAATCCTCCGAAACAGCGTAAAGATCGTCGAATACATTTTGTCGTTTTTCTTTTAATCCTTCTTGGTGCCATTCAGGTCCAAATTCTCCTCCACCACGTATATTGGCCAATACAAAAACGCCGCCTTTTTCGAGCCATGCGAATCCAAAAGTTGCACTGTAAAATGGCTCCTGGGAAACTTCAAATCCCCCGTAAGCATATACAAGAGTTGGGTTATTGCCATCCTGCTTCATCTCTTTTGCGGAAACCATAAAGTAGGGCACCATGGTTCCGTCTTTGGATTTGGTTTTGTACTGATTTACCTCGTAATTACTTGCGTCAAAATAAGCGGGCAATGACTGGTAGACTTTGAATGTATTGGTTCCTGCATCGGCCTCGTACAATGTAGTTGGAGTTAGAAAGTTCCAAAAATTAAAAAAATACCGATCCGAAAGATCATCGGTTGTGACGATAGAAATTGCTCCGAAACTGGGTGCATTTACCTTTTCACTCGACCATTCGACAGCATCGAATGAGTAGATGTACAACTCGCCCACAATATTGGACAATAGGTTAATCAACAGTTTATTTTTTGTAGTTGAAATTCCTGAAATACTCGAAAATCCATCAGGTGCCATAACTGTATGAATTTCCTTGTTCCCTTCTACTAATTTGGTAAAATTGAGACTCAAAAGAGATCCGGTTTTATAAGTCGTGGAGTTTACCGTCCAGTCAGATTTCAATAGCACGAGTAACTGATTGTTCAAAATTCCGCTGGTTTCCGAATCATCGGGAATGTCCAGTTTTACAATTTTGTTGTTTACATAAAATAATATGTTTCTGGTGAAGGTGGTCAATGCCTGGGTGATAATTACATAGGCCTTCGACCCATCGCGCATCACACCTGTAAAAGTTCCCACATCGGTTGTATCTCCTTCGTAAATCAGCTGTGCATTTTTTAGCGGAGTACCGCGTTTCCAAAGTTTTACTTGGTTGGGATATCCCGAAGTAGTCATTGTGCCTGCGCCAAAATCAGATGCAACAATCACCGTATTTTCATCTACATACGACATCGAACCCTTTGATTCATCGATTGAAAATCCATCTTCTATAAATTGCTTTTTATTTACATCAAACTCTTTGGTAACAACTGCATCGCCACCGCCTTTGGAGAGGCTAACCAAAAAACGGTCGTAAGAAGGATACAAACCATCCGACCCTTTAAACACCCATTTTACATCATCTTTTTTTGCCAGTTCATCAATATCAAGAAGCTTCTCCCACTCTACTTTCCCAGCGTAATAGTCGATTAGAGGGCACCTTCGCCAGATGCCTCTAACGTGGTCTTTGTCTTTCCAGAAATTATAGACGTAATCTCCGTGAATACTCGGATAAGCAATCTTATCAGATGAATTATATATCTCCAGACTCTTTTCGTAAATCTGCGTATAACCTTGCTCCTTGCTCAACTTTTCGAAAGTGGCTTTGTTTTGGCTTTTCACAAATTTCAGAGCACTGTCGCCATCCACTTCCTCTAACCATATATACTTATCTTCTTGTGCTTTCATAAATTGAATTACCCCTATAAATGCAAATAATAGTAGCGCGTATTTTTTCATTGTTTTGTTATAACGCATGGTAAGAAATTTCCAAATATATCCATTCCTTAGTGTTTATGATATAAGCATGTTACCATGCGCGAATGAAAGCCCAAAAGTTATTTACTCTGACTCGTTATTTTATCTCTGTATTTAAGAATGGGCTTTTCAAATCCCTGATAACTTAGAAACGCTAATAAATAGGTAAGAAGTATAGATAACATAAAACGGAAAGGATAGGGATGTATCCATTCTGTATTCAGAATATTTTTATAAATGAAAGGATGAATAAGGTAGATAGCATAGGTAAGGATACTCGTTTGCACTATAAACCTAATATGAAGTTTTTTCCAATTAGAAATCGTGATACCGGTAACATACGGAAGGATTAAACCAATCGAAAAAGGCAAAATAAAAAATCCAATAGTTCGCGGAAAATACCGGTCATTTATCAAATCATGGGGATAGGCTAAAGACCAATAGTAATATATGTATCCAAAGAAAAGACCAAGGCCGGAAAGGAACACTACTTTGGATTTAAGAATAGCGAATAAGAGCCATTTTTTATAATTCAGGTAAGCTAAAAGTACCCCAATAAATAAACTGTCAAATCGGAACGGGAAATTCCCATTAATTCCTTCATAGGATACATTTCCATGGAGGACATACATGGATCTTAACACAACAACAAGTAGTATAAAAGCAATCATGGCGTATACGATCCGCTTCTCTTTTTTTAAAAAATGAATAGCATAAAAAAGAAATATTGGACTGAATAGATAAAACCATTCCTCAATTACCAGACTCCATGAAACCTGGAAATAATCAATCCCGTAAAAATTGTTTTGTAAAAAGAAGACATAGTACAATACATTCCATCCTATAGAATCATCAATAAATATGAATTTTAAAGCTAAAATCAAGTAGTACAAAGGAAGGATTCGAAACCATCTTCTTACCCAAAATTTTTGGAGTGTTTTTCTTAATTTATTCTTTTTATAAATCTCCTTGAATAAGATTCCGCCTATCAGAAATCCACTAATAACAAAAAATATTTCCACGCCGATACCTCCTATTTTCAAAGGTTTAAGCCCGGGAATGTTGATCCCGGCATGTTGAAATAAAACGAGCCAAATGGATATTGCTCTTAATAAATCTAATCCAAAATTTCTTTTCATTTGAATAAATTACCACTTTGGCATCAAGGAGTTGGGTGACCAGTTTTTGTTTTCGCAACGCCTCATCGATTATCAGATCGAAGATACTAAAAGGCAGTTGGCCGGCAAGTATGAATGAAACAGTGGTTTTTATCTAAATATGATTTTTTTTAGCATCAACGAACAGGCTTTTCAAGGCATTTATAAAACCTCCTTAAGCAAGTGAGGCTTCAATTGATTTTTCCAGGAATAAAAGGATTAAAACATCGGCTATGTAGTACCACATACACAGTAAAACTTCAACAATAGTTGGTCGTGAACCGATCACCGACCACGCTACATTTCCGGAATAAGAACCGTCTTTCGGGCAATCAATACCTACAGCGTATCCTTACCAGATGCTTCATAAGCTGAGATTAACACATATCACAAAAACCTGTACCATCTACTTATTTTTCAAATAAATGTGCCTGATATTTCTTTCTCCGGTTTCTCTTTCTTCAATATCAAATCGGTTGATTTTCTTTATGAGTGGATACAATTTGGTAAAGCCGTAATTCCTTGGATCGAAATCGGTTTTCTTCTTTAGCAAATAGCTACCCAAACTTCCCAGAAAAGCCCAGCCATTGTCATCAGAAATTTCATCAACACTCTCTTTTATAAGCTTAATTAAATCTTTATCTAATTCACTAACTGAAGGCTGAATGCTTTCCTTTTTATTCTTTTTATTTGCTTTTTCATCGATCTCGGGTTCTTTGCCTTTTTTAAGGATTTCGATATAAATAAACTTATCGCAGGCGGTGATAAACGGTCTGGGAGTTTTCTTTTCACCAATTCCGATTACAAACATCCCGGCTTCACGCAGGCGTGTGGCGAGGCGTGTAAAATCACTATCACTCGACACAATGCAGAAGCCATTTACTTTCTTTGAATAGAGCAGATCCATAGCATCAATAATCAGTGCACTGTCGCTGGAATTTTTGCCCGTGGTATAGCTGTACTGCTGAATGGGTGTGATGGCATTCTCGAGCAAAACTTGTTTCCATCCTGATAAGGTAGGTCGGGTCCAATCGGCATAAATGCGCTTTATGGTGGGGTTTCCGTATTTGGCAATCTCGTCGAGCATTTCTTTTATATGCGCATAAGGCACATTATCCGCATCGATCAGTACGGCAAGTTTTTCGTCTTTCATTTAGGGTTCTTCGTTTTTGGTACTGACGCTTCGGTCAGCATCTTCGATTTTTGGTGATTAGTTCTTGGTTTCTCTGGACTTTTCTATACTTGCCGCAGGTTTTTTTAATTTTGGTTCCGTTAAATTTACAACTTAATACAGATTATGAAAATCATTTACAGATTCTCGTTGGCATCTGTTCGTAGCCGAATTCAGCCATCCAAACCTTAGACCAAAACATTAGAAAATGTTCGTCTTAGTGTTTTTAGATAGGTTGAAATACGATTTCAGCTTTCAAATTCTCTACCGCACGATGTTTAATCATTGGTTACAATACTTTAATTCGTGCACTCACGGTATCTCTTTTTACCATTAAAACAGCAAGATTCTGCGTGTTTGAAATCGCAGAAAAAATCTTTTATCCATTCCTAAATCTGTTTGTTCAAGCTATCTACTCGCTTCATTCAAAACCGTGGAATTGTATTTTAAATACTTCAAAACAATATAACTCAAGCCTGTAAGTATACACATCGCAATGAGAAAATAATTATAGTCTGATTTGTGCTCAATGAGCTGACCAGCTACATCAAACACACAGAAAATCAAGAACAAAGCGAACAATCCATTTTTCTCTTTCTTGAGCACCTTTTTCCAGCTAAAATTCAAATCTGACTTTACGAAATTTTTGAATTTGGGAATAAAAGCCGGAACAATTTCAGACCATTTCAAATAGCTATCCCCAAACTTCCTGCGCAGAAATTGCTCTTCAGCAAACATTATTCTCTCATAATAGACCCAATAGAAAAGCAAAAAAGAGATGATAAACCAACCATTTCCCGTGAGCATTGCGGGGCCAGTCCACATCAGAAAATTCCCGAGATACAACGGGTGCCTTACAACGGAATAGATACCCGTGGTATTTAACGAATCCGCAACCTGGCCCTCGGAGGTATTGCGTCCCGATGTGTTTTTGGGAGTATGTCCAACGGTATAAACGCGTATAGCCAGACCTAACAGACTTACCAGCAAAGAAAACATTTCATAATAAATCTCATATGGAGTACCCTCCAGAAAAAATGTTTCCGGATGGAATTCTTTATACAGATAGAGAGCTGTGCCTATCAAAAGAATGATTAGAGGTAAAAAACTTCGATACTTAAAAAGCCATAATCCCTGTTTTTCAAATTCCTCTTTTAATGCCATGACTCGATAAGCTATACTAATAATTCAAAATCCGTGTTTTAATGAATACAGCATATAAGAATTAGAGATTGAGTTGGGAGATTGAATAAATTGGTCATTCCTTACACGCATCGTATTCGCTACTTAGCGGCTAAATATAGTGTATTTGACTCGTGTGATGCAAGAATATGACCTTATTCTTTATAAAACATGCGTAGCATCTATTTATCCTTCAGTTGAATACACCAATAATTCTCGCCCACATTTCACTTTCAGTATTAGGCTATAATAGGTTGATGTTTGATATTTACGAAAGCTAAGTTTGATAAAAATGCGCGTTTTGCTTAATGCGTTTTGTCGCCAGCGAGCACATCTGCCAACTGATGCGAAATAGTGCTTACAGGACAAATATCCTCACACTTCATGCAGGCAATAGTACAGGGCGTATTTACAGCTATGGTGTCGTGATCGCTTATAAATCCTGCCGGTTGGGGACAAACGGCTATACAGGCTCCGCAATTTATGCAAGCATTCCATCCAATATCAAATACCACCGGCTTCTTCATATCTTCTTGTATTCGCTCATTGGACTGAAATAATTGCGCATGGTATCAAATAGCTTGGCGTCTTGCACTTCGACGTTCTTTTCTTTAAAAATCTTCTTTTTCACTTTGTAGAGTTTCCACATTTGATTTCCCACCGCGTTGAGCCACATATCCTGATATTCGCGAAGATGTTGCTCGCTGTGCGGATTGCCGGAAGGCAAATGCCGGATTAAAAAATCGGCTGCAATAGTGCCCCCGCTCAGAGCCGTATGAATTCCACCACCGGTAATGGGATTGACATGGCGAGCCGCATCGCCAATCAGAAAGAGGTTATCAGCGTATTGCTTTTTGAGAGGCGAGGCGAGTGGAACACCTCCCCCTTGCACTTCGAGTAGCCGTGCATTTTTGAAACGATGCGAAAGAAATGAATCTTTGATAAATCTATCGAGGTGCCATTGAGCATTGTATCGGGTAAAAGGAGCAATTATTCCCAACCCTATTTCGGTATAGCCGTGCCCTTTCGGGAAAACCCATCCATAGCCACCGGGGGCAGTTTGGCTGCCGGTGATCAACTCCAGAAGCCCGTTGGTTTCTACTCCATCTACCACTATCTGCAAGCAACTGGCGAGTTCCTTGAGTTTGATATGTGTTTTAAGACCTGCCCACTTTCCTATTTGTGAGCGCAGCCCGTCAGCACCGATTATTATTTTGGTTTTTACGCGTTCGAGCGAATTGTAATGCTTGATATTGACGATTACATCTTCGCCGGTTTTCTCCATACTCACGGCTTCGGCTTTTAGCCAAGCCGTGGCGCCGGCGCGCTCGGCTTGTGTGAGCAGATACCTGTCAAATCGCCGTCTGTCGACCACATAGCCGAGAGGATTCAGCCCTTCGCCTTTTCCATAGGCATCCGGTTTCACCTTTCGGTAATCTATTTCATCCTCGCCTCCATTGCCATCCATTATTTTGAAACCGTAAATCGCTTCATGAATAAACTCATCGTCGGGTGTTACTCCATTTGCCGTAAGGGCATGACGACTCACCGCACCGCTGCACTGAATAGGTGCACCCAGCTCCTGTCGCTTATCGACAATAAGAACTTTAAAGCCTTCTGCTGCCACGCGCCGTGCGACAGTGCTCCCCGCAGGTCCGGCACCAACTACTACGATATCTGTCTCCATTTACAATTTTATGGCGCAATGCCTGTTACCCGGATGTAACAGCGACGGGGTGGGAATGTTGATTGTTCAATGTGTGAATGAAGAATGAAAATGTATAATGAGTATGTTAGAGAGGCGGTCGTGCTCGCGTCTCCTTAGGTGATTTTTTCTGGCTTCTTGCCAGCGGCAAGTCAATTAAAAAACGTGGGAATGTCTAAATTGAAAACCCGCAAGATGCCGGACGAATAGTCTCTCGCGAGACGCAAGCGACGTCAAAATGATTTTCTCGCTTTCTGCGAGATGCCTTTTGACACTTGCCTTTAAGCTATTGAAAATTGCTTCTTGCGAATTGCCTCTTGCGCCTTGAAACACTTACCCCTTCTTGCTGCTTGTATGGTTCTTAGAAGCTCCGCCTGCTTTGGGCATGGCTTTCTGAAGAGGAGCTTTTTGTGAAGTGGTTTTCTTAGCGGGTGTTTTCTTGGTCGGTGCCTTTTTCTTTGCAGGCTCCCCTTCGTTTGCGGATTTCTCAGTTTTTGACTCTTCCGATTTCTTTTCTTCCTCCGTTTCTTCTTCAGGTGCTTTTTCAAGATCGATAAGATCCGATTTCAAAAGGAGGTTGTACCACTTCACCACTTTACGGATATCGGAGGTGTATACACGCTCTTCGTCGTGTTCGGGAAGTATCTCGCGCATAAGATTGCGCAAAGCGTCATCGTCTTTGACGTTGGTATCAAACGGTTTGCCATCGCTGGTCTTGTACATCGTCTGAAGAATGTTCATCAGCGGTTCATCTCCCGCTTCGGTATAGATGGAAATATCGGATAGGGTGCTTACCCGCTGGGTTTGTCCAATGGACGTTTTCTTGCCATCGAGAAGAGATATAGCCAGCACTCCACCGCGGGTTTGGTTGATAATTTGATAAAGTCCGGGTTTGCCGGCAATTGATAAAATCTTTGATAAATCCATAATCCTAAAATTGGACGCCAAAGCTAAGCACTCTGAATTTATTTCTCAACACTTAATTTTGAAATCGCATTTTGGCCATTAGCCAACTGTGAATGAATAAAATATATACCATTTGGAAGATCAGAACAATCGAGCACGACGGAAGCACCGTTGGTATTTACTCCTTTTTTGCCGATAAGGCGACCTGCTATATCAAAAATCGCAACTGACTCTATAGCAGCGCCACCACTCTCGATTGTCAATTGTCCATTAGTGGGATTGGGATAGATATTAAGATTACCCAAATCGCGTATTGACGCAGAATACGAGATAACAAAAGGAATAGTAAGCACAGCAAAAGCATCTATCTTTCCATACCCCCATTGATCTCCCGGAAGAATTCCCGTAAACTGATCAGCTAGGGCATTGTCGATAACGGCATTTTTTACCGAAAGGTAAGTGGCCTCCGAATCGCGCTCGAAATAGAGAGCCACCACTCCTGCTACTACCGGTGAGGCGATTGAAGTCCCACCGTTAATATAGTGCATTCCGTCTTCGGCCACCTTTTCAGGACTCGTGTTAATAAATGAAGTGAGTGTAGCCAACCTGCCCGCCGTGAGCGTATGGTCGCCGGTAGCCGTAACATCCGGTTTCTGGCGATTGTCACGGGTGGGTCCACGGCTCGAATTGATGGAAATCTCGCCGGGTGTATCCTGAAATATGGTTTGTTCGTGGAGGTAATTTGTGAATTCATTGCGGTTGATATAATTGCCCACTGTGATCACCTTTTCAGAGCAAGCCCACGAATCTACGAGGGTCTTGGCATGGTCGGGAAGCTGATAATGCACCATATCAGGGAAGGTACCTGCATCGGGAAGACTGGTATTGACGATGGCAGAAGTTCCAAAAGGGGCATAGCTCCAGCAGTCGAAAGTGCCACCCCCGGTAGTTGAAAAACGCCATAGATATTGGTTGCTAAAAGCCTGTCTAACTTGCACCTGAATCTGATATTGGCCACCGCGCTGTCCGCACCACGTATCGACAATACCCAGCATGGCACTGTTGTAAAAAATGGTATCAGTAATGATCGAATCGAGGTTTTGCTGGGCCATTCGCCACGAGGCATAACCGCGAAAAGAATACGACGGAACGGTAAGATCTGCCCCTATTGAAAAAGAAGTATTTAGAAAATCGGCGGTATCCGTCCAGAGCTCAAAAAATACAGCCTGTGCTGTATTGTTGTATTTAAACCAAGTAAAGGCTGTATCAGCTTCAGGAATTTCATAAGCGAGGTGATAATTACCAATATTCCCGCTATTTCCAGCGGCCGCTACCATGGCTCTGCCGGGAGCTGCACTTAGCAGTGAGTCTACAAAAAGCGACGGCGCGTCAAGGCCATCGTGCGAACCGTAATAATCTCCCAGACTGAGGTTCACCACGGCAGGTTTTCCCAGCGCCTCCGCTTTCGCGAAAATAAAATCGACTGCATCGGCCACAGTAGATGTCCAATTGGGGCTGGACAGATCGGATGCCACCATTATTATATCTGCTTTTGGAGCTACTCCTACAAAGTCGTTGGTAGAATTGCCGTTGCCCGCCCCCACTCCCACTACCGTAGATCCATGACCGTACTGGTTTGCCGGATCATCGTGATTGGTAATTCCTGCGTCAATATCCTCAGCATTCCACTCCTGGCCATAACCATAAGGCTGTGGCACCCGCTGAGGAATCGCTTCGTCCTGCGTTTGATCCCAAAGGGCGATCACACGCGTAGTTCCATCGAGGTGATGAAAATCGGGATGTGCCAGCTCAACACCCGTATCTATAAAACCCATTATCACATCTTCGCCGAGATAGGGTTGCGGGAGTGCACTCGCACCGAGATGAACAGGTAAAACATTGTTATTGATGCGCATAACATCGTCGAGTACCTGAGGCGTGCCTCCAGAGTATTCAACATAATCGAGTCCCTGCAAGGTATTTAAGGCAGGAATGGACGAAGCAGGAATGGCACAGGATAAAATATTGTATAGGGTTCCTTTAATGGTTCCGTTTTGGGTGCGTACAAAGGTGGTTAGCTGGGAAAGATCGCCGCGTAGATACAGATTGATTCTTTGATCAGGAGTGATGGTTTTGAGATCGTTTTGAAGATCGAGCGGCACCATTTGGCGGGATTGGGCAAAAACGAACGTGGGAATGAAGAGAACAGCGAGTAGTAGTTTTTTCATAATGCGCTTTTGGTGGTTGGTTTTTGGTTCTTAGTTTTTGGGGATTGAAATGACTCCTTTCTGTGAATATCGACCATTTCACCGATGCAAAATAGAACTAAGTTCACGAATACAAAAGCCCTCATAGATTTCCAAAACCTGTTGGGTCCGGGTCGCGCTGAGTTCGCTATTTTTAGAAAGAAAGCAGAATTGTTCACAGTTGTCATATTCACAGTCCAAGGTACTCATAATGCGGTAAATCTCCCAAGCTGTTCAAATTTTTATTCACAAGGTCTATTTCCACAAAAAAATGTTCCATACCATTGGTTACCGCCAAATAAGGCACCTGGAATTGGGTATTGTAACGGGCGATTTGAAAGAATGTTTCCTTTGTGATTTTTATTCCCGGAGCCTTACATTCAATAAGTAGAAGTGGTTTTCCGGAGCGGTTCAAAAACAGGGCATCGTATCGTCCGCCTCTTTGCGTACCGGTTATTCCGCCTTCTATTTTGAGAAGCCCTTTCGGGAAACCTTTCTCAGAAATGAGGTACTGCAAAAAATGCTGACGCACCCATTCTTCGGGAGTCAAAACCAAATATTTTCGCCGTATCGGATCAAAAATCTTAAGTTTACCGGCTTCTTCTACAATCTTAAAAGGAAATGGAGGAAGGTTGAGTGCTTGCATTCAATGAACGAAAATAAGGATATTAGCGGATTAAATAATTTTTCGCTCTTAAAAATTTAATACAAGATTGACTCCAAATGAAGTACGACTATGGCTTTGCGGTGGATTTTTACAGCGACACCTTTACGAGCAATCTGCAAAAAGAAATATCTATGAAAACAAAGAAAGAAATTGTATCCAACTGGCTACCCCGTTACACAGGTGTACCTCTCGAAGAATTTGGCGAGTACATTCTGCTTACAAATTTTGGTGACTATGTAGACCGTTTTGCCAAAATGCACGGCGTGGAAGTACGCGGAAAAGACAAGCCGATGCCCAGTGCGCATACGGGCGATTTGAGTATGATCAATTTTAGCATGGGAAGTGCCATGGCAGCAACTATTATGGATCTACTCGGCGCTATAAAACCAAAGGCAGTATTGTTTTTGGGCAAATGCGGCGGACTCAAGAAAAAGAACAAAGTGGGAGATTTCATCCTACCTATAGCGGGAATACGCGGCGAAGGTACAAGCAACGATTACCTGCCGCCAGAGGTGCCCGCACTCCCTTCATTTATGCTCCAGCGAGCGGTATCAACCACCATCCGCGACATGAGTCTGGACTATTGGACAGGTACGGTTTATACCACCAACCGGCGGGTATGGGAACATGATGAACGATTTAAAAAATACCTCCGAAAAACGCGTTGTATGGCCATTGATATGGAAACAACTACTATTTTTGTAGCCGGATTTGCAAATAAAATTCCTACCGGTGCCTTACTGTTGGTTTCTGATCAACCGATGATTCCTGAAGGAGTGAAAACAAGCGATAGCGACAAAAAAGTGTCAGGCACTTTTGTGGAAACCCATCTTAAAATAGGAATTGGAGCTATGAAGGAGATAGCCATGGATGGGCGGTCGGTAAAACACTTGAAATTTTAAATGGCCAAAAAGGAAACTACAGCTCAGGCTTGCGCCAAAATACTTTCTGACCTAAAGCAGAAGAAGTTCAAACCGCTCTACTTTTTAGATGGGGATGAGCCATACTACGTCGATTTAATCAGCGACTACATTGCTGAAAATGTGCTAAGTGAGGGAGAAAAAGATTTCAATCAATCGGTGATTTACGCGCAGGATATGGATCCCGACGAGCTTATCTCTGTGGTAAAACGCTACCCGATGATGGCTGAATACCAAGTAGTAATAGTCCGTGAAGCGCAAATTTGGGGAAAGAAGGTCGAAAAACTTGAGGAGCTGTTTGCAAATCCGGTTCAGACAACGATTTTGGTTATAAACTACAAAGGCAAAAAGCTCGACGGGCGCAGTACTTTTGGAAAAAACGTCAAGAAAAATGGCGTCTACTTCAACAGTATGAAAGTGCGGGATTTTGAGATTCAGGGATGGATTAACCAATATTGTCGAGACGAAAATATTGCCATCGATCCACGTGCTTCCGGAATGCTGAGCGAGCATATCGGCGCCAATGTGTCTGGATTGATCCAGGCTTTTGAGAAGTTGAAAATCCTTTTGCCGGAAGGCGAAAAAATAACACCCCAAGCGATATCAACTCATATCGGCATCAGCAAAGACTTCAATATTTTTGAATTGCAAAAAGCTGTGGGGTATCGAGATGAGTACAAAGCTCTTTTTATAGCCAATTATTTTGCTAACAATCAAAAAGACCACCCTATTGTCATGGTCACTTCGGGGTTGTACCGCTACTTTAATCAACTCATAATGTACCATGGAATGCATAAATCGACCGCTAAAGAAACGATGGCGAAAGCAATGGGAATTCACCCGTACTTTATCGGCGAGTTTCAACAGGCAGCATCGAATTATTCATCCGATCGCATATTGAATTGCATCGATGTACTCTTTGATATTGAGTTGAAATCAAAAGGAGTAACTGCCTCCAGCGGCAGCGCCGGGCAACTGGTGCGTGAGATGGTTGGAAGGCTTCTCCGCGTTTAGCCATCCTACATTTGCCATTTTATTTTGGAGAAGGGAAGCAAGCTCTCCTTTTTGAACTTGAGATATGATTATCTTAGCGCATTTTTAAATCTGTATTCCTTGATGAGACCACGTATTTTACTCCTCTTAATTATTTGTATATCAACAATTAGCCCCGTATTCGCACAATCCGGAACCCTTCGAGGATTTGTGTATGAAGAAAATTCAGGTGAGCCGGTCATTTTCACAAATGTGTATCTCGTGGGAACCACTCAGGGAGCTTCTACCGATGTAAACGGATACTTTTCGATTACGGATATCCCATTTGGGAATTATACGCTTCAGGTAACTTATTTGGGCTACGACACGCTACGCGAACGGGTTTCTGTTGCTACAGATGCCATTATTTCCAAAAAGCTTTTCCTGAAAAAGTCGAGCATTCAGATGCAAACAGTCGAGATATCCGCTGAAAAACAGGAAGCACTCACCAATGTAACCATGTCGGTAACGAAGGCTACACCCAAAGATATCAAACAGCTTCCTGCAATAGGTGGAACGCCGGATTTGGCTCAGTATTTACAGGTCGTTCCCGGCGTGATTTTTACCGGTGACCAGGGGGGTCAGCTATACATCCGTGGGGGTACTCCTGTACAAAATCAAGTATTACTCGACGGAATGACAGTTTACAATCCATTTCACAGTATCGGTTTGTTTTCAGTTTTCGACACCGAGATTATCCGGAATGCAGATATTTATACCGGTGGATTCGGTGCAGAATATGGCGGAAGAGTTTCTTCTGTAATGGACATTACTATGCGCGATGGAAACAAGCGCCGGTTTGCCGGAAAAATAGGAGCCAGCACCTTCGTGACAAATGCATTAATAGAAGGACCTTTGAAAAAACAGACAAACGATGGACTTAGTTCTTCTTCGTTCATACTGTCGGTAAAACATTCGTATCTCGATCAGAGTTCGAAGCTTTTTTACGATTATATCGACCCGCAAGGATTACCCTACAGTTTTACCGATTTGTATGGTAAACTCTCGTTTAATACTACTTCAGGAAGTAAGTTCAGCGTTTTTGGATTTGACTATCGGGATGCTACTACTTTTCAGAAAACCTCAAGCCTCGATTGGAATGCTGCCGGTGGTGGTTTGAATTTCGTTCTGGTTCCCTCCGGATCTGCAGTACTCGTTGATGGACAGTTTAATATTAGCAGATACGACATCACTCTGGTCGAGCAAAACACGAGTAGTTCAGCTACTGACACTGAGGGAAATATTAAAAATCTCCCACCTCGAAACTCAGGCATCAACAGTTTTAATTTTGGAATCAACTTCAAATATTTTAAAGGCGACAATGAATTTAAATACGGAGTGGATGTAACAGGTTTTGGAACAGATTTGTCCTTTTTCACACCGCTGGGTCAAAGTATTAAAGCGGAGAACAACAGCACCGAACTTGCAGGTTTTGCAGCCTATAAAATCAAGTTGAATGACCTGATTCTCGACCTTGGATTCCGGGCACAGTACTACTCATCTATTCGCGTGTTCAGACCCGAACCTCGTTTGGGTTTGAAATATAATGTCACCAATAATTTTCGGCTCAAAGCCGCGGGAGGACTTTACTCCCAAAACATAATCAGCGCCACATCCGACCGGGATATTGTGAATCTCTTTTATGGCTTTCTGGTAGCTCCTCAAAATATACAAGATGAATTTACCAAAGAAAACGGAGATGTAAGAGATGTCAAAAGCCCACTCCAGACGGCCTACCACGTTATAGCCGGCATGGAATACGACCTGACCGACAAAATAACGATGAATCTCGAAGGGTACTACAAAAATTTCACCCAGCTCACCAATATCAACCGGAATAAAATATACAGCAAAAACGATAAAGATGCTCCCGACGTACTCAAAAACGACTTCATAATCGAAAGTGGAGATGCCAAAGGCGTGGATGTGACCCTTAAATACGAAACCCAAAAAATCTATATCTGGGCGGTTTATTCGCTTGGATTTGTAAACCGCTGGGACGGAATTCAATCGTACAAACCCGTATTTGACCGCCGCCACAATGTGAATTTACTCGCTTCCTATCGTTTTGGAAAACGGCTGAACTGGGAGGTAAATGGAAGATGGAACTATGGTAGCGGATTCCCGTTTACCCAAAATCAGGGATTCTATATGCGGGAAACCCTTGACGATGATATCACCACCGACATTACCGAAACCAATAATGATCAGGTAGACATCCAATACGGAGATCTGAATGCCGGAAGATTACCGATTTACAGCCGGTTTGACTTGACCGTGAAAAAGACTTTTACGTTCTCAGATTACTCCAAACTGGAAGTGAGTGCGAGCTTAACAAATGTGCTCGACCGTCAAAATATTTTCTATGTCGACCGAGTTACCGGCGAACGAATCGATCAGTTGCCGCTGCTGCCGAGTATTGGGATGGTGTTTAGCTTTTAATTTTTTGTTTTTAGTTTTTGGATGCCTGTATAAAAAAGATTTCACACCAAGAGCCTAAGAACTGCTACGGGCGGAAAGAAAAAAGAGAATCTTCTTCTGCTCTAACAGCGCGGCCTGCCTACTTTGCGAACTTTGCGAACAAAGCGAAGCGATCTCTTGAACACCTTTAAAAATAAACACTCGTGAAAAACTAAGACCTCTCGAACTTTACACATCTTTCTTTGCGCCCTTTGCGAGAAAATTCTTTGAGCGTAGCGAACCACGACCATACCGAACTTTTCTTCTTTCCTTTTACCGGCCTATCGTCTTTTCTTTGCGCCCTTTGCGTGAGACCTCTCAAGCTTTGCACATCTTTCTTTGCGCCTTTGCGAGAAAAAAATTGGGCGTAGCGAACTTTCCACAAAAAAAAATGAGCGCAGCGAATACCGAACTCCCATCCCCTTCCAACCCCCTTTCGTCTAAAAATTTAAAATACCCAAACTCTTCCCTTCCCAGCAAGCAGATATTTATTACCTTTAACCCCCGTAGTTACACTTTTCAAAACAGGCACTCATGGGTCACAAGACCAAGTACATTTTTGTAACAGGCGGGGTTACTTCTTCTCTCGGTAAAGGCATCATCTCTGCATCTCTTGCTAAACTTCTCCAAGGCCGCGGCTATTCCGTTACCATCCAAAAACTCGATCCATATATCAATATCGATCCCGGAACGCTCAATCCATACGAACATGGCGAATGTTATGTGACGCAGGATGGAGCAGAAACCGATTTGGATCTCGGCCACTACGAGCGTTTTTTGAATATTGAGACTTCGCAATCCAATAATATTACCACCGGTCGCATTTATCAAAATGTAATCAATAAAGAACGTCGCGGTGACTATCTCGGAAAAACCGTTCAAGTAATTCCGCATATCACCGACGAGATCAAGCGATGCGTACAACTTCTTGGAAACACGCATGAATACGATTTTGTAATTACCGAAATAGGCGGAACCGTGGGTGATATTGAATCGCTGCCCTACGTGGAAACCGTGCGCCAGCTCAAATGGGAAATGGGAACCGATTGCCTGGTAATCCATCTTACCCTCGTGCCTTATTTGGCGGCAGCCGGCGAGCTTAAAACCAAACCAACGCAGCACAGCGTTAAACAACTCCTCGAACTTGGAGTACAGCCGGATATTTTGGTGTGTCGCACTGAGCACGACCTTACTGAAGACTTGCGTCAAAAGATCGCGAAATTCTGCAATGTGGCGCCCGACGCAGTTATCGAATCGATCGATGCGGAAACCATCTACGATGTACCGATGCTGATGCAAAAAGAAGAGCTGGACAAAGTGGTGCTCGAAAAATTGGGAATGTCGGCAGAAGGCGAAGCGGATCTCACGCGATGGAATCAATTTATCGACCGTCATAAAAATCCTAAGAAAACCATTCGCATAGGCCTTGTCGGCAAATATATTGAGTTGAAAGATTCGTATAAATCCATTATAGAATCCTTCATCCACGCCGGAGCTGCCAATGAAGTGAGCGTCGAATTGGTGTGGCTGCACAGTGAGAACATTACTTCGAAAAATGTAGCCAAAAAAATGCGCGACCTTAAAGGACTCTTGGTGGCTCCCGGTTTTGGCGAACGCGGCATCGACGGCAAAATAGAAGCTATTCGTTATGCACGCGAAAACGGCCTTCCTTTTATGGGCATTTGCCTCGGAATGCAATGCGCCGTTATTGAGTTTGCACGAAATGTACTCGGCCTCAAAGACGCCCACACCACAGAGATTGATCCCGAAACTGCTAACCCGGTAATCTCCCTGATGAAAGAACAAAAATCCATTCAGGAAAAGGGCGGAACCATGCGACTCGGCGCGTACAATTGCGAAATCAAACCCAACACGTTGGCTTTTGATATTTACAAAAAACCTGTGATATCTGAGCGACACCGACATCGCTACGAATTCAACAACAGCTATAAAGACACTTTCGAAAATGCCGGTATGATCGCCTCGGGAATCAATCCGGACAATGGATTGGTCGAGATTGTTGAAATTCCTTCACATCCGTGGTTTGTAGGTGTACAATTTCATCCGGAATATAAAAGTACTGTGGCCAATCCGCATCCGCTTTTCATCCAGTTTGTACACGCGGCGGTAACCGTGAATGCGGAGTTGGAGAAGGCGTGAAAGTCGCGAGACACGAGTCGCGAGAGGGTGATGGAGAATGGTTGGAGTTAGGATTCATTTGAATGAATATTTCTTTGGTAGTGTATCCGGCATCAGAGTAATTCGCCAATTATTCTACCGCCACCTTTTTCCTACCAATCACCTTTCAGGTATCTTTTAAAACCACGATTAGCAGACAGACTGCGCACCTCAGTTGAAGACTTTTTCCTTGTGTAAATTGTGTCTTCTTCGTAATCTTCGTGTTAAAAGGAGATTACCCAAAGCACTGACTCAAAATCTATTTCTCACCCTTTATAACACTTTCTTTTGTCTACTACCTTCAAGCGGTTATCTTTGCAGCCCTAAATAAATAAGAATGGATAAGAATTCCGTCATTGGCCTGGTATTGATAGGCGCATTACTCGTTGCCTATACGATATACCAAAAGCCAAGCGAAGCCGAAATTGCCAACCAAAAGCATATTCAAGACAGCATTGCTGCGGCACAAGTCGAACAGCAAGCCGAAAACCAAGCCAAATCTGCCGAAGCCAAAATGGCTCAAATGCCCGACTCATCGGGTACCACGGTGATGGACAGCGCGGCAGTAGCGCAAAATACCGCAGCACAATCTGCAAAATACGGTGTGCTCGCTCCCGCTGCAGAAGGCACCAAAAAAGATATTGAAGTAGAAACCGATAAACTCATAATTCGGTTTAGCAACAAAGGCGGGATGCCCGTCTATGCGCAGCTAAAAGAATTCACGACCTACGATTCTCTGCCTTTGGTGCTCTTCAATGAGGAAACAGCCAAAATGGGAATGGAATTTACCTATCCTTCTCTTGGAAATTTCAATACTTCCGATTTTTATTTCAATACCGATGGTTCCGGTTTTAAAGTGAGTGGGGAAGACCAAAAACAACTCGTCTACACCCTTCCGCTCGGCAACGGACGCAAAATAGAAAACACGTACACCGTTTCCGGAAACGGTTACGACATCAATTTCGAAACTAGGCTGTATGACGCTGCCGGAGTAGTGACGTCTCCAAAATTGGTTTGGGAAATGAGCTCGCTGCCCAATGAAAAAGGAATTTCTGCTGAGCGTCACAACTCAACGATTTTTTACAAAAAAGTTGATAACGGACGTGATTACCTCAGCGAAACCGGCGACGATACCGAAGAAGTAGATGAGCAGCCTATGCAATGGCTCGCCTTCAAGCAAGATTTCTTTTCTTCGATTTTTATCGGGAATGAGCCTTTCGGCAAAGGTGCTATGCTTGCCTCACACCCTTACGCTGATGAAGTAGACAGCCTTTCGCAATATTACAAGGCAGAAATTCCACTGGCTGACGACGGCTCGGGAACGGTTTTCAGCGCTAAATTATTCATGGGTCCCAACGATTATAAGGTAATGAAACCCTATGGCATGGAACTCGACAAAGTAATAAACCTCGGCTGGGGAATTTTCGGCTGGGTGAATAAATACATTGTCATCACCATTTTCGATTGGCTCCAAACCACCGGGCTATCGTATGGAATTATCATCCTGATTCTCACTCTTATTATCAAGATGATATTGATGCCACTTACGTGGAAAAACTACTTGAGCAGCGCCAAAATGCGCGTGCTGAAGCCCGAAATTGAGGAGCTGAATGAAAAGCATAAAGGTGCTGAGCCCATGAAAAAGCAACAAGCTACCATGGAACTCTATCGAAAAACGGGCGTCAGTCCTTTTGCCGGTTGTATTCCGATGGTTATCCAGTTGCCGATTCTCTATGCTATGTTCCGGTTTTTCCCGTCGAGTATCCAGCTCCGGCATCAAGCATTCTTGTGGGCCGACGATTTATCGGCGTACGACAGCATTGCCCACTTGTCATTCAACATTCCGGCGTACGGCGACCACGTAAGTTTGTTTACGATTCTGATGTGTATTAGTACCCTGGTTTATACACATTACAATAGCAGTCAGATGCCTACGCAATCGCAACCGGGTATGCCAAACATGAAAGTGATTATGTACATCTTCCCTTTCATGATGCTATTCTTCTTTAATAAATTGGCTTCCGGATTGAGCTACTACTACTTTTTAGCCAATGTAATTTCCCTTTTGCAAATGCTGTTCATCAAGAAGTATTTCATCGATGAAGACAAAATTCGTTTGCAGATAGCTGAAAACAAAAAGAAGAAAAAGTCAAAAGGCAAGTCAAAATTTCAGCAAAAGCTGGAAGATATGGCGAAAGAGCGCGGTATGAATACCAAGTAATCCCAGACTATTGCCAAAAGGACCAATCTCATTTTGTGCAAACCGAAAGATTTATCGGCACGCCGTTTGATTTAGAAGGGTTCATTTGCCGAAAGGCGGATGTTAAGTCTTAAACAATTTATACTTTTGAAAAACACTACCTACCGTATGAGAATTTTCTTTGTATTCGGAATTTTGCTGATGGCTTTTGGCTGCAAAAGCCATAAAGATGCGGCTTCTGAAACTGCTGATAAAGCGACGGCAAGCGAGCCCGACACGATAGTGGTAGTAGTCGAGACACCTCAGGAACCCAAGGATTCACTCGTTATCTCTTTCGAAAAAACGCCATGCTTTGGCCGCTGTCCAACCTACAAAGTGAAAGTGTATGCAAGCGGTTTTGCCACCTATGAAGGACTCAATTTCTCCGAGAGAATGGGGCTTTATTCCACGCAATTCACCCAGGCTCAGATCGACAAAATATATCAAGCTGCTTTGGAGATTGGATACTTCGATTTAAATTCTGAATACAACAATCCCCTTGTTACCGATCTTCCATCTACCATCTCGCGCATACACTACAAAGGACATGATAAACGCGTAATGGCGCGAATGAATGTACCTGAAAAATTGAAGATTTTTCATGAGAATCTTGCGGTTACACTTATGGAAAAAAATTGGAAGCCGTATAGCGACAGATAAAATCGCCCTTTGAATAAGGTTGACCAATACCTATTGCCGCTTAGACTTTTCTGTCGATGAGAAATATTCCTTTATAGATTGACCTACGCCAATGTCCACTTTTCTTCACTCTGATGAAACCTTCTCGGTTAGCACCCAAAATTTTATTCTTGTTTTCGGCCTTTAGGTAGGTGCCTTGTTAACCTAAATGATGACTCATCACAATTGCTCAATGCCAATTTCCTATTGCCTATTTTTATTGTCTAATCCATAATAATTGACGAATTTCGCGTCTTATTTGAAATCCAAGAAATGAGCATCATTGCCATTACACCGATCGACGGTCGGTATGCTTCAAAGACGCAAGAACTCACAGCCTATTTCTCTGAATACGCACTTATAAAATTCCGGGTACAGGTTGAGATAGAGTATTTTATTGCCCTTTCGGAAATTCCCCTGACGCAACTCGACGGAATAACCGACCTCCAAAAAACCGAACTTCGTACGATTTACAAAAACTTCTCCGAATCGGATGCCGAGCGTGTAAAACACTTTGAGAGCCAAACCAACCACGACGTAAAGGCTGTGGAATACCTAGTGAAGGAAAAACTGAACGAACTCGGTCTCGAAAAATATTCTGAGTTTATCCATTTCGGACTCACTTCACAGGATATCAATAACACAGCAATCCCGCTTTCTATAAAAGCCTGCTTTGATCAAACCTATATTCCGGCATTGGAAGGTTTGACCAAAATGATAGGCGATCGTGCAACGCAATGGCGCGACATCCCGATGTTGGCACGCACTCATGGTCAGCCGGCTTCTCCAACGCGTTTGGGAAAAGAGATGCAGGTTTTTCACGAAAGACTGATAAAGCAAATCGAACGATTAAAATCGATTCCCGTTTCCGGGAAATTCGGTGGTGCTACCGGAAATTTTAATGCCCATTTTGTTGCCTTTCCGGAAACAGACTGGGTAGCTTTTGCTAATTCTTTCCTCAGCGAAAAACTTGGAATCGAACGCCAACAAACGACCACACAAATTGAACATTACGACGAGCTGGCCGCCAAATTTGACGCCATGCGTCGGATCAATACCATCTTTATCGATTTTGCGCGGGATATCTGGGCGTATATTTCAATCAATTACTTCAAACAATCTATAAAAGCCGGCGAAGTAGGTTCATCGGCAATGCCCCACAAAGTCAATCCAATCGATTTTGAAAATGCAGAAGGTAATCTCGGTTTGGCAAATGCCGTTCTCGGATTTCTTTCTGAAAAACTTCCCATTTCACGGCTTCAGCGAGATCTTACCGATAGCACGGTCCTTCGCAATATCGGTTTGCCATTCGGATATGGATTGATCGCTATTAAATCACTTGAAAAAGGAATCAGCAAACTCCTGCTGAATGAAGACGCCATAGCTCAAGATCTCGAATCCAATTGGAGTGTGGTTGCTGAGGCTATACAAACGGTGTTGCGCCGCGAAGGGTATCCGAAACCTTACGAAGTACTCCGCGATCTAACACGGACGAATGCCATAATCAACAAGGGTTCATTGCATTCCTTCATAGATACATTGAATATTTCGGATACGATAAAAGCGGAATTGAAAAATATCAATCCGTATAATTACACCGGAATTGACCTGGTAAACCAATGAAAGGATTTATCCAAATAGTAAAGCTGCTCCGGAATTACAAAGGCTACATTGCAGGCAATGTGATCTTCAATGTCTTTACGACTATTTTTTCACTATTTTCTCTGGCTGCAGTAGCGCCATTTTTAACTATTCTCTTCAATTCAGACAATATCACGCTCCCCGAAGTGCCCCCCCATTTTGGCTTTACTTCCGAAGCATTTCTCACCTTTATCAATTACCAATTCACCTCATTTATCGTTACATACGGAGCGAGTAAATCCCTTATTTATTTTTGCTTTGCGATCATCATCATTTTTCTCCTGAAGAATGTTACGCGCTATATGACACTATGGTGTATCTCTCCGGTGCGTATCGGAGTGATTCGGGACATTCGGGAGGCCATGCACGCCAAAGTGTTACGCCTGCATCTGGGATATTATAGCAACGAGCGAAAAGGTGATATTATTTCACGTGCCACCAGCGATGTGAGCGAAATCGAAAACTCAATTATTTCCTCTTTGGAAATGGTATTTCGCGATCCGATTTTGATCCTCACCTACTTATTCACCATGCTTTTTATGAGTTGGAAACTCACCCTTTTTGTGCTAATCATCCTCCCGATAAGTGGCTACCTGATTTCCGTAATTGGCAAAAGTCTCAAGGGAGCTTCCCAACTCGGACAGTCCAAATTGGGAGAAGTGCTTTCCGTTTTTGAGGAATCACTCGGTGGCTTGCGGGTCATTCAGGCTTTCAATTCGCAGGAGAATACGCACAGACGATTTCGGGAAACAAACGACGATTTTTACGCTTTGATGGTAAAGCTTTACCGCAAACATTATCTCGGCAGCCCGCTGACAGAAATCCTCAGTTCCATTACCCTCGCCATCCTGATCTATTTTGGTGGGCAGCTCGTATTGAGCAATGACAATGCGGGGTTTACGGGTGAATATTTCATCACCTTTCTACTGATCTTTTCTCAGCTCATTGCTCCTGCAAAATCCTTTAGTGAGGCCTATTTCAAAATCCAAAAAGGGCTGGCATCAGTGGAACGCGTTAATGAAGTGCTCGATGCCGAGGAGAAAATTACGGATCCTGAAAATCCGATCAAAAAAGAAGGATTTGAAAGGGAATTGAAATTCGAAAATATAAGTTTCCGATATGGAAATAACGAAGTCCTATCAGGTGTAAACCTTACGATAAAAAAAGGGGAGAAAATAGCACTCGTTGGTCCTTCTGGCGGAGGGAAAAGTACGCTAGCAAATCTGGTTCCGAGATTCTACGATGTAACCGGTGGTGCGATCACTATTGACGGAACCGACATCCGTAAATTTTCATTAAAAGATCTTCGAAATCTTTTTGGGGTCGTAACGCAGGAGTCGATTCTCTTCAACGATACTATCGCAAATAATATTCGAATGTCGCGTCCCGAGGCGACCGACGAAGAAGTAATCGAGGCAGCCAAAATCGCCAATGCCTATACCTTCATCAGCGAATTTGAGAATGGTTTCAATACAAATGTGGGCGATGGGGGCAATAAACTTAGTGGCGGCCAAAAACAAAGAATCAGCATTGCCCGTGCCGTGCTCAAAAATCCTCCGTTCTTGATTCTCGATGAAGCCACTTCAGCGCTCGATACCGAATCGGAAAGACTCGTACAGGATGCCATAGAAAAGTTGATGCAAAACCGTACTTCACTCGTTATTGCTCACCGACTTTCCACTATTCAGCACGCAGATAAGATCGTGGTTTTGGAAGGCGGCAACATCGGTGAGATGGGCAGGCACGAAGAGCTTTTAGCGCAAAGCGGAACGTACAAAAAGCTATACGATTTGCAGTCGTTTCAGTAATACTAAGCTTCAGGAATAATTTCCTGTCTTTCTTCCCTATCTTTTTTTTTCTTCCGGTTAAACTCCACAGCATCATCCCGGTATTTCACAAACATATGAATCCACATGGAACGTGAAAGCCGATAAATAACAGGCATCAATAGAAGAAGCACGCTTACACCCACTACCAGGAAAAGTACCGTATCCTCGAAAAAAGAAAACGAAATAAAACCAATAGCATCGAAAGTGATCAATGCCACAAAAACCGCCACCCAGAGCGCAACAGTAAGTGCATAACTCACATAAGCAGCACCATAATAATATCCGGGTTCACGCAAAAAATCTTCACCACAATTCGGACAAGATGTATGCATTTCAGCCATTCCTTTTTGATACGCCGTTTTGGTGATAAACAGATCCCCTTTGTGGCAACGCGGGCAAGTAAGGGTGAGCACTGAGCCCAATTTTGAATCTTTGAAAGCCATATCTCTGTTTGGGCTTCAAAAATACACATTCTCACGCGAAGTTTAGGATTAAATAGGTGCGAAAAGCCGCATAAAACGTTGAAAACTTTGTTGAAAATCAAACTGCCAACCCCTCGTAAAAAACCATCGAAAGCCGTTAATTTTGTAAATTGATTTTATCCTACTAAACGCGTCGGAAATATGCTCACACTATTCGGAAAGAAAAAGCTTACTGAAGACAAGGTTGCAAACATTTTTGTGAATGGTCTTCAGGAGCTTATTGACTCCGGATTTGGGGATGTCGTTGGATTGATAAATGATTCACCCGAGTTTTTGAGTTCGCCAAATGTGAGTACCGAAAATATCGCCCCTTTCACGATGATCGTCCTTGCGGGAAATATACAAACGATTCCGGCACACTTTCCTGCCGGGCAAGACAAGCGTATTACTGAATTGATTCTCGAAAAATTCTCTACCCTATACGAAATGGATAAGATGAAACTTGCGCAAATGGTCGGTGACACCCGCAAGTTTATGTCCCAAAAAAACCACCCGAGCAAGAATGTAATCAACGGGATGGCCAAAGCACTTTTTTGCCGCTACGAGCTCAATAAATTTCAGGAAGAATATTTCCGAAATCTCCATTCCCCAAATCCCATTTTCATTCAGCGGCTGAAAGATGCACTTGAGAATTTTATCTGGGATTGGGATACGCTGAATGAGAAGTATCGGGTGGTGAGGGATTAAAATATCTCAAATCTATTTCATCATTTTAATTCCAACCTACCATATTGTATTGAGAAAAATTTCGTAGTATTTACAAGGCGTATAAAAGCCAAACTAGCATTTTCTTCGATGATATTTGCTTTTTCTACAAAAAAAACGAAAGGACATCCCCGTCATACCAGCGCTTTCTCATCGGTTAGCTAAAGTTAAAAAGAACTTTTGTTAAAACATTCAAATTTATTCTTACATTGATTCCACACAAAGGATAATTTTAATCCTTCTGTGGTTGAAAGAGGCGACTGAGCAAACTTCGCGAGCGATCATTGGATCGACCTTTCCCTGTGAGGATCCTGCCCCATCCTCCATCACCTTAACCACCGATGCTCCCCCGAGCCTCACCGTTTGCGGAAGCACCCAGTGGCATTTTGATGTGGACTATACCGGTGGCGACTTGTACCAATGGAAAATTTTGGATCCGGCGATGGGGAGCATCGTGGAGGGAAATTACTCGCCACACGTTCAGGTTGTTGTTCAACAATCCTCCCTGTGCGAACGAGGATGTGAAGGTAATTGTGGCGGTGACCAAATGCAACACTATACGACGGGATACCCTCTCTATGCATGTGTTCAGTGTGCCGGAATATACCATCACTCCAGGAGCTGTCACGGTCTGCGCCGGCGAACCTGTGAATTTTAGTGTCTCGCCTACTCCCGGCAGCGGGAATCTTTCATGGGATTTTGGCGACGGCAATGGCGCAACCACATCCACCCCCATATACGCCTACCCCAATAGTGCAAGTCAGGCGGTATATACCCCGGTGGCCACCATCGAAAATCCGGAGGGCTGCCCGACTACTGTCGTAGCGCAAGGCGGGCCGGTAACGGTAAAACCCGCTCCGGTGGCGCATGTCTCGCCGGATAATCTATTCGGATACGGTTCATTTAATACTACGCTTACGGCTACCGTTACCACTAGTTTTGGGAGCACCACCAACTATGATTGGACCGGTTCGGTCCTCACCGGCACCGCCCGATGGTGCCGGGGTCGATACCTATAATATTAATGACGTATGGAGAATACTATATGTGATCGTTGAAAACAGCAATGGATGTCAGGACTACATCAAACACGGTTCATGTAATGAAAACTGTACCGCTGGAGATTGTCCGGGGCCAACTCCTCAGCTTGTCACCTCCGACAGCAGTTTTATAGATTGCGCTGAGGTAAAAGCACATATTCAGTACGACGCACAATGGAGCAACTATTGTGCAGCCAATCACTGGGTATTTCCTGATGAGGCGATGGATATATTCCTATTACCGGATCCAATGCCATGGCCATCGCAACGTTTGAGAAAGCAGGGGTATATCCATTTAATTATTTGGTGACGTATGGGCGATGGCACGTGTCAGGTATTGTTTATTCAGTCTGTTTATGTGCCTTTTGTTGGCGATATGCTTTACGAAGTAAGCTGCGGTAGCGGATACTTATATAATATTACGCTCTTCGATCATTCCAATATTTTCCCGGGCGAAGAAACACATATTCACCACAGCTATGCGTATTACGCCTATGGATCGTGGTATACCATTACCGCAGGCTGGGATGCGACGGAGATATCAGTGACATTGCCCGCGGGCAACTATCCACTTCGAGAGATCATATATAGCGACGCAACCACCGCTGCACCGGCCTGCACCCCTTTGGTAAACCTCAACCTACCCGATAAACCCAATGCCGATTATGAGATCGAAGCACCGTTTATTCCCGCGTGTATAAACGACGTGGTTATTCATTTGGATAACCAAAGTACTCCGACAAGTGGATTGGAATTTGTTTGGGATTTTGGGGAAGGAGCCTACTAATTACCTGTCCAGTCCAGATAAGGTTTATGCAGATGCCTTAATTCCAATATGTATATGTTACTGGTAATTCATCTAACGATAACAGTTTTGGTAATTTTATTTTTCACAATAATTTGGGAATGTGGGCTTTTCCCATTATCGCTAAAATAGATTTAGACGGGAATGTGGTATTCGCTACAAACGCTTCTAATATAGGTGATAATACAGGCACAGCAACTACTTATTCGAATGGTCAGGTAGGTGTTACCGGGTTTTTTGCAAATAAAATAATCTGGGGTAATGAAGGAGAAGATAATCCAGATAATTATATTCAAGGCTATAATGTATTTCTTTCATTTTTCGATGCGTCTGGTTCCGGTCTTCCCAATAGCTTTAATGTATTGTACAGCGCACCTTTCAGCGTTGAAAACCCTGCCTATCTAACTTCAGACAACCAAGGAAATTTCTACGTTGGCGGCAAGTTTAGTAACACCCTTTACGTAGCCGACGATACCCTCTACTACCAAACCGGCACGTGAGAAGGCTTTATCGCCAAGTTTGGATCCGATTCGTGTTATTGTCCGGTGCCGGTAGCTCTTTTTAGCTATGATACCATCCCCGATCAGGAGGGGTACACTTTTGCATATACAGGCACAGCCGGTGTTGACAGCGTGGTCTGGGATTTTGGCGATGGCCAATCCGGTTATGGCAGCAACCCTTCTCACCTTTTTACAGAAAGCGGCACGTACACCGTTTGTGCTACGGCGTATAATTCCTGCGGTATTGGTTCGGTATGCATGAACATCACCGCCACCGGCCCTGATGCGGTGAAGGTGATCAACTGCTTTGAAAAGATACGGCTCTATCCCAATCCGGCGCAGGAGTGGCTGAAAATTGCCAATGCAGAGTCAGGCACGCGGGTTGATGTGATCAATGCCGTGGGAGTCCTTCTTTATAGCACCGCATTGCGCGATGATATTGACCAAATAGATGTCAGTTCCCTGCCGCCGGAGGTATATCTTTTGCAGCTTACGAATAGAAACGGGAAGAGAGGATATGCACGGTTTGTGAAACAATAAGAAGAATTCGAGGACATTCAATAAATTGTAAATGTCGGCTGAAAAGCATTGTTATCCAAAAAAGCAATAAAGACAACTTACATTTTCGCTTCCGTGGTTTGGGTTATATTATATTTCAATCCAAATTGTTTCTCGGCCATTTCACAAACCTGCCCACCGATAGCCAACGAGGCAGTTGCTGCTGGCGATGGTGCATTGAGCACATGAATACTTCGGTCGTTGGATTCTATCCTGAAATCGTCGCGGGTGTCTCCGTCGCCGCGTAATAGAAGTGCGCGCACTCCCGATCTTCCGGGTTTGAGATCATCCATCGTGAGCGATGGAATTAGTTTTTGAAGGGTTTTCAGAAATAGTTTTTTGGAAAATGCACGGCGGTATTCGTTCATCCCGAATTTCATGTTTTTCAAAAACAACTTCCAGGTGCCGCCGTAGGTTAGTGCATCGATTGAATCGCGCAGGTTGAAATCGGTTTTTCCGTATCCTTCTCTTTTGAAAGTGAAAACTGCATTCGGGCCGCATTCTATTTCGCCGTTTGTCATACGCGTGAAATGCACACCGAGAAAAGGAAAATCGGGATTGGGAACGGGATAAATCAAATTCTTCACTTTGTGCTTTCCCTTTTCGGTAAGTTCGTAATAATCGCCCCGAAAGCCGACGACTTTCTCCCTGAGATCGATACGATCCTTTCTCGCAAGCCTGTCTGCCTGAAGTCCCGCACAGAAAACCTGATATTTCGCCCGATAAGATCCTTTTGAAGTAATGATGGTTTTTACGTCGCCATCTTTGCGAATGTCGGTTACTTCCTCGCCGAGTGCCAAGCTGCTTTCCGGATTCTCATCCAGCGCAAGTTCCACCATTTTTTGCGTGGCAGCGCGATAATCTATTATTCCGGTAACGGGAACCCAAATACCGGCAATGCCTTCGCAAAAAGGTTCGTGCTCCTTGATTTCCGCAGCATTTATCTTTTTGATTCCTTCGATACCATTTTCCAGTCCGATATTGAAAATCTTGTCGAGCATGGGTAATTCACTTTCATCGGTTGCTACAACTACCTTTCCGCACACGTCGCAATCGATGTCGTATTTTTTGGCGAAAGCCACAAGCTCTTTCCGGCCATTCACACAATTCACCGCTTTGAGTGAGCCTGGTTTGTAGTAAAGTCCGGAATGGATTACGCCGCTGTTGTGGCCCGTTTGGTGATCGGCGAGAATCTCTTCTTTTTCGATAAGAATAATTCGCAAATCGGGGTGACGGGTTTGAAGTTTGTAAAAGGTCGCTGCTCCAACTATTCCGCCACCGATAATGGCAATATCATACGTTTGGTCTTTCGACATGATCGTGAATTTGGGACAAAAGTAGGGATTTTAGTATTGAGTATTGGATATTAAGTAGTCAGTACTTTACGCTTCATGTATTGAATTTTGCCTAAGGAAGCAGCCGTTCCTGTTTCGGCACCATAAAAAGCAAAAGCAGCCCGATAATGAAAAATGCGCCGAGTGCGAGAGCGGAGTTACGCAGGCTGCCTGTCCACTCGAAAACGAGGCCAAAAGTTAGGGTTCCGAGTACGATTCCGACTTTATCACAAACATCATAAAAACTAAAATACGATGTGTTATCGGTGGTTTCCGGGAGCATTTTGGAATAGGTGCTTCGGCTAAGTGCCTGAATACCACCCATGACACCCCCAACGATGGCAGCGAGAATAAAAAACTGTGTAGGCGTATAAATTGAAAATGCCATAACGCAGACGCCAATCCATATCACAACAGCCACTCCGAGTGCTTTGATATTGCCGAACTTCCGGCTCAATCCTGAAAAAATATAAGCACCAGCAATGGCAATAACTTGAATGATTAAAATACTCACAATCAAACCGCTGTCGGGCATACCAATAATTTCATTTTTAGCAAAACTCACGGCCATGTACATGACGGTTTGCACGCCCATATTGTAAACGAAAAATGACATCAGGAATCGTTTCAAGCGTTTAGTTGCCTTTAGCTGAAACCAAACTTTACGCAATTCGAGATAGCCGCGGTAGAGGTATTCGCCTTTTACTTTTTTGCGGTAAATATTTCCTGGAAGTCGCGAAAAGGTAATTTGTGCAAATCCAATCCACCAGAGGCCCACCATTACAAACGATATCCTTGCTGGAACATCATTGTCTTGCAGGCCGAAAAGCTCCGGCTTCATAATCATGGATAGGTTCACAATCAACAAAATAACACTGCCAATATATCCGAGTGAATATCCTTTGGCGCTTACGCGATCCTGATTTTCAAGACTTGCAATTTCGGGTAGATAGGCATTATAAAAAACCTGAGATCCCGAAAACCCTATAGCGGCGAGGACCGAAATTGACAATCCAATAAATAGGTGGTCAGCACTAAAGAAATACAGCCCAATACAGGAAATTCCACCGAGATAACAGAAGCACTTCATGAAAGTTTTTTTTCGTCCGGCGTAATCAGCGATACCTGAGAGCAGTGGTGTAATGAGGGCGACGACGAGAAATGAAAACGAAAGACTATAAGAGAAAAGTGCAGTATTTTTGAAAGTGCGGCCAAAGAGTTGGACTTCATCGCCGGTTATATTTTCATAGAAGATCGGGAATATAGAAGAAGAAATAACGAGCGAATAGACGGAATTCGCCCAGTCGTACATTGCCCAACCGTTAATGGTTTTGCGGTCGTTTTTCACAATAGCAGCTTTGACTTTGGGCCGGTTGAATTGCATCGGTGCAAAATAGAAAATAATGGTTTGAAATGATGCGAACCTGTATTAACAATTTATTTTATTGTTGAATAGGATGCCAACGGCTCATGGATTTGTGTACGTCGTGAAGACCGAAGATTTTTTTTTTAGCGCACAGGTTGAACGCTAAGGTCGCTAAGGGGTTCTTTCAAAGGACTTTCTATAAGTTCTATAGTATCGTTACGAATGCAAACTTTACAAAACGGGGTACCTACAGCGAAACAATATAAAAAGTAACCCGCCGGTTTCGTGCTCTACCGGCTTCAGTATCATTTGTTTCGACGGGATCATTTTCTCCAAAACCCTTCGAACTAATACGAGATGAATCGATTCCATTTTCGATGAGCCAATTTTCCACCGCAGTGGCTCGACGTTTACTCAACTCCATATTGTAAGCATCGTCTCCCACATTATCGGTGTAGCCTCGAATTTCTATTTCCATTTTATCATACCTATACATAAGCTTGTAAAGCGCTTCGAGTTGGAATTTCGATTCTTCGAGCAGCGAGGCCGAATCGGTCTTGAAGAATACATTTCTAAGGCTTATCGTGCGACCTTCAGCAATTTTTTCCGGAAGGTTTTCGGGTTGGCAAATTGCCTCGTGACCATCGGGATAAATGGGTACAAGGCATAAGTCATCGAAATAATACCGCGACGCAAAGACTCCCGGAATATCTGATTTAAAGACAATACTCTCGTTTTTTTCGGCCCATTGCTGCGACAGAACCGCATCTATATTCGTGACTACTTCTTCTTTTGCTTTATTCTTTTTCTTTTGCTCCTTCAGATATTTCTTCTGTTCATCAGGCGACATATACAGCCAGCTCATATCCTTAGTTTCGGTTTTTTTCTGACTAGCTGTAAATCTTCTTTCGATTTCACGCATATATGCCTCCTGTGCTTTATCACGTGCTTCTTTAAGCTGGGTATTAGGGAAATATCCCATAGTAAAATATTGTTCACCTCCCTTGGCTTCGAAGGTATCGACCATTTGAAACCACTCAAATCGATTGGAATCAGGAAGGTTCAGATTGACTTGCGGATCGAAGAATAAATCTCCGGGAACCTGCGTGTCGAGTTTTTCATTTCCAATATAGACCCCTATTAACTTTTGTTCGTAAGCATTGGAACACTTGGCATGCATCAGTCGGGCAAAAACTTCCAAACGATATTTCTGCCCTGCCTTGGAGTGGCTTAAGCAGCTTTACATGCAGGTATTCATTTGGTACCGTATTATACATGCACAATCCATTGATATATTGACCGCTGTGAGCTGTTTTTAAATTAGTAGAATCTGCCGATTCATAATGATAAAATGCGCCCTGTGGTTGAACCCATTGATATTCCAATTGGGTAAAAAGTTCTTCAAATCCAGGATTTGGAATGAGGTTTTGGGCGCGAACACTCTGCTCCGTCAAAACAGAAATGAAGGTGATAAATATGAATCCAACTATGGTTTGACGGCATTTCATTATTCAAGCAATAGAAATCATCTTATTAAACCACGAAGAATGAGGTTCTTTTGGCTTAGGGGATTTTCCTTACAACCCCAACTGAAATCGGCTGCAAATTCTTTGGTTGAACTTTCAATCGGGCGCCCTGAATTTCGTAGTAAGAAAATCTGCTACCAGCTGGGGTACCGGATTTTCTTTTTAAAATAAAAAATTTCGACCCGGCGCAATTAAAAGACGATCTTAAATTCCACCCTACGATTTTTCGCTAGAGAAATAGCGGTAGCCATTTTCGAAACAGGCTGTGTATTCTTCTTATCGTCCGTAAGAATATGGGTTCGATCCACTCCTTGCGAAGCCATGTATTCACGTACATTTTTGGCGCGATCTTCAGAAAGATTCTGGAGACTCGATTCTGTTTTAGCCAGTTCGGCTTCCTCATTGTCCATATGTCCAATTACTTGCACTTTCATTGCCGGACTGGACTTCATCATTGCTATAATCTGATCTATACTTCTTTTGGCTGCAGATACTACTTCTGACTGATATTGGTAGAAATATGCATCGATAGCTTCGACTTTATCCGTCATTGTCATATCATCATTGAGCTGCACTGAAGCGGAATAAATGACTTTACTTTCAGGGATTTTGGTATTTGCGCAGCCACAATCCCCATCGGATGTAACCTCCCGAATTTCCACATTATCAATATAGTAATAAGCAGCTATTTCCGGGCCTTTTTCATAGTCGGCAGAAACTTCGCGGGTCTCATTGGCGGTACTCCCATCGCTTGAAAAATTACCAATCGTGAGATATTGTTCGTTCCCTTTGGCTTCAAATCTTTTACAAAATTGCCACCATCCATCGGTTTGGTTTACGATCTTATTTTGATCGTTTACAACTGCAGTGGGATCTGTGATCATTCCTGTTCCTTTTTGATTAATGTTCTTTTTGGAGATTACGACACCCAGGTTGTTCGAAGCATAGCGAGACCGCTCAGCAAGGGACGCTTTATAACGCACACAATACAGCGTGTTTTCCTTTAATTTCTTTTTTAATTCAACAGTCACATAGCTTCTTGCCCGTTTGCTCCGGTAGCTATAGGCCACAATTCCGGCGTAATTCTCTCCATCGGCAGGGTCTTCTTTTCCGTACATATTTTCAGGAACTGCTACATAGCGGCTCTTAATGTTGGTAGCAAAAAGGCCTGGAATTTCATCTGTAGCACTTCCCCAATCGGTGGCGAGATCGAACTGTCCATCGCGACGCAGGGAGCCTTCAATTTTCTCAAAACTTCCGTTTGGAACGAAGTTGTCCGGATCGTCATCCCCTTTATCATCTTGTGCTGTTAGGGGTGCAACGGCAATAATTCCCAGAAAAAGAAAGAGGAGTGTTTTAATTTTTATCATGTGTATAACCTTTAACTGTGTCAATAAATATTTTAACGGACTCGGGATCTGTATCGGGATAAACGCCGTGACCGAGGTTCGCAATATGTCGATTTGAACCGAATTGAGCTAACATTTTCTCAGTTTGCTTTACAATTTCCTTGCCACTGGCATAAAGCGTAGTGGGATCAAGGTTTCCCTGAAGTGTTTTTTGAGGTCCTGCCATTTGTCGGGCAAGGGTAATCGGCATATTCCAATCGAGGCCGATCGTATTGCATTCGAGTAGTGCCAAATCGCGAATAGAGAAGTGGGCGCCTTTGGCGAAAAGCGTAACCGGAACTTTGAGATCCAAATCTTTACAAATCATATCGAGATATGGAATTCCGAATTCGCGGTATTGCTCAGCGGATAAAATCCCGGCCCAGGAATCAAAAATCTGAACCATATGAACGCCAGCCTCGATTTGCTTCTGCAAATAATTGATTGTGGAATTCGCTATCATTTCGAGCAGACGATGCGCGAGATCGGGTCGCTGCCAAAGCATTTTGCGGGCTTTGGAAAAAGTCTTGGAACCACTCCCCTCAATCATATAGCAGAAGATGGTAAAAGGAGCTCCGGCAAATCCAATCAGTGGAACGCGATTCTCCAATCCGCGAAGGGTTTCTTTTATCGCCTCATACACATATTCGAGTTCACCGCCTTCGGCCACTCGTATTTGATGAAAATCGGCTTCGGAATCAATGGTCTTTGGAAAAAACGGTCCTTTTTTTTCGATCATTTCGTACGTCAATCCCATCGCTTCGGGAATAACCAGAATATCGGAGAAGATAATCGCAGCGTCCACTCCGAGAATATCCACTGGCTGGATGGTCACTTCGGCGGCCAGAGCAGGTGTTTCCACCAATTCTTTGAAGCCCGAAAGCGCATTGCGAATAGCCCGGTACTCGGGTAATATTCTACCTGCCTGACGCATAAGCCAAACAGGTGTTCGTTCCACTGTTTCGCCCGTGGCAGCGCGGAGGATAAGATCGTTGATAGGATTGGTCACAGATTTTTATTTCTTAGGTTCCAAATTTAATGGAATTTGAGCAGATCGTTCTAAAAAGCCCCGCGAAATTATCGCGGGGCTCACTCTACAGGTTACTACATTCTCTAAACCCTAATTTTCGGCTTGCATTTTCTTAATCAAATTAAGGGCTGAACCGGCTTTATACCAAGCAATTTGTCCTTCGTTATAGGTGTGGTTTGTCTCGATTACATCTTCCGTTCCATCCTCATGCTTGAATTTAACATTCATAGGTTTTCCTTCGGCAAACTGATCTAAATCAAGCGTTTCAATAGTATCGTTTTCACGAATTTTGTCATAGTCGGCTTCATTTGCAAAGGTGAGTCCGAGCAACCCTTGCTTCTTCAAATTTGTTTCGTGAATTCGTGCAAATGATTTTACCAAAACTATTTTCACGCCGAGATGTCTTGGCTGCATAGCGGCATGTTCACGCGAAGAACCTTCTCCGTAGTTATGATCACCAACTACGATTGTTGGAACTCCGGCAGCCTTGTATGCACGCTGCACATCAGGCACCGTACCGTATTCGCCTGTGAGTTGGTTTTTAACTTTATCGGTTTCCTTGTTGAAGGCATTCATCGCTCCGGTCAGGGTATTATTCGAGATATTATCGAGGTGACCGCGGTAGCGCAACCAAGGCCCAGCCATTGAAATATGGTCGGTCGTACATTTTCCGAAAGCTTTTATAAGCAATTTCATTCCGGTTATGTTTTTCCCGTCCCAGGGTTCAAAAGGCTCGAGTAATTGCAGTCGGTTTGAGTCGGGCTTTACGACTACTTCAACATCGCGAGTAGAATCTGCAGGTGCTTTGTAGCCCGGATCTTCCACATCAAAACCTTTTGGCGGAAGCTCAAAACCGGTTGGCTCAGCGAGTTTTACCCTCTCGCCTCTATCATTTACAAGCGTATCCGTTAAAGGATTGAAAGTAAGATCGCCAGAAATAGCAATTGCGGCAACCATCTCGGGTGATGTCACAAAAGCATGAGTATTCGGATTTCCATCGGCACGTTTGGCAAAGTTTCGGTTGAAGGAATGAACAATTGAGTTTTTCTCTTCTTTATCAGCTCCGGCTCGCGCCCACTGGCCAATACATGGCCCACAGGCATTCGTGAAAATCATTGCGCCCAGTTTTTCAAAAGTATCGAGAAAGCCATCCCGCTCAATAGTATATCGCACTTGTTCCGATCCGGGATTGATTCCGAATTCTGCTTTTGGCGTAAGCCCCTTGGCAATCGCATCGGCAGCGATAGAACTAGCACGCGAAATATCTTCGTAAGACGAATTCGTACACGAACCGATTAATCCCCATTCGATTTTTGTGGGCCAGTCAGATTTGCTGGCACGTTCTTTCATTTCAGCAACAGGAGTTGCCAAATCGGGAGTGAACGGCCCGTTAATAAATGGTGAAAGCGTATTTAAGTCGATTTCGATAACCTGATCGAAATATTTTTCTGGATTGGCATACACTTCATCGTCGCCGGAAAGGTGTTCAGCAATTTCATTTGCCAGATTGGCCACATCGGCGCGGCCTGTAGCGTGGAGGTATCGCTCCATGGATTGGTCATAGCCAAAGGTAGAAGTGGTAGCACCAATTTCTGCGCCCATATTACAGATCGTACCTTTTCCGGTGCACGAGAGATTTTTTGCGCCTTCGCCGAAATATTCAACGATGCAGCCTGTACCGCCTTTTACCGTAAGGATACCCGCCACTTTAAGGATAATATCTTTGGGGGCAGTCCAGCCGCTCAATTTGCCGGTGAGTTTTACACCGATCAATTTTGGGAACTTAAGCTCCCAAGGCATTCCGGCCATTACATCGACTGCATCAGCACCACCTACTCCGATAGCTACCATTCCAAGTCCGCCGGCATTTACGGTATGCGAATCGGTACCGATCATCATTCCCCCGGGGAATGCGTAATTTTCCAAAACAACCTGATGAATAATTCCTGCACCTGGTTTCCAGAATCCGATGCCATATTTGCTCGAAACCGATTCGAGAAAATTGAAAACTTCCGAGCTTTTATTGATTGATTCCTGCAAATCCTGATCCGCACCAACTTTGGCCTGAATCAAGTGGTCGCAATGAACGGTCGATGGAACCGCGGTTCTTTCTTTACCGGCTTGCATAAATTGCAAAAGCGCCATCTGCGCCGTGGCATCTTGCATGGCGATTCGATCCGGAGCGAAGTCTACGTATGACTTTCCACGTTGGAAAGCCTCTTTTGCAGCTCCTTCGGAAAGGTGGGTGTAGAGAATTTTCTCTGAAAGCGTCAATGGCTTATTTAGCAATTTTTTAGCGGCGGCAACCCTTTCCGGGAATTTTTCATACACCGCCTTAATCATATCAATATCGAAAGTCATAAAATATATTTTATCTGAAGTGGGCGCGAAAATACCAAATTATGATGAGCGGTTAAAAGGTGAAGTGGTAGTTTCGTAATTTTAGCACGAAAAAAATAAGCAGTTGCGAAAATCTCAATTAGAAAATATCAAAATTGCCTTCCGCTCCATTCGGGGGCAGCTTTTGCGCACTACACTCACAGCCTTGATTATAGCTGTAGGTATCACCGCTTTGGTTGGAATTCTCACGGCCATTGATGCCTTGCAAAATAAGATCGAATCCGATTTTTCGCGGATGGGATCAAATACTTTCAATTTGCAATCGAATGCTGGGAGACTAAGAGGTAGACATGGTGGTGAGGTGGAAAAGCAAAATCAGGTAATTCGTTACCGCGAGGCAATGACATTTATGGAGCGCTACCCTTATCCTGCACTAACCTCAGCTTCGACAATGGTAAGTTTTAACGCTACTGTGCGATATCTTTCTACCAAAACCAACCCGAATGTTCAGGTATTGGGTACCAGTGAAAATTATTTGAAAACCGCTGGATATTCGCTCGAAATCGGCCGTGGTTTTTCAACTGATGAAAGTAAAGAAGGGGCTCCTGTGGCGATAATCGGGAAGGATGTATCGGATAAGGTTTTCAATGAAGGAATGATTTCGCCATTGGGAAAAGGAGTTTTTGTGGGTGGAAAGCGCTATTCGGTTATCGGTGTTTTAAAATCAAAAGGAAACAGTTTTGGATTTGGAGGTGACAATCAAGTTTTGATTCCATTGACCAATGCAAAACTCAATTTTCAGGGATCAAAAAGTGACTACACCATTAATATTCAAACGATTCAGACACCTGAACTTGAGCCGGCTAAATTAGCTGCTATCTCCACTTTTCGAAATATTAGGGGGGATAGACCGGGTGAATCAGACTCCTTTGATACGACTCAAAGTGACAGCCTGGCGAGCATACTTATGGATAAGCTTTCACTGATTGTGATAATTGCCACGCTCATCGGTGCACTGACATTACTAGGAGCAGCAATAGGTTTGATGAATATCATGTTGGTTTCTGTTACCGAAAGGACGCGTGAGATTGGGATTCGAAAAGCTGTGGGTGCGAGCAGCAAAACCATTCGGAATCAGTTTTTGGTTGAAGCTATTCTAATTGGTCAACTCGGCGGATTTTTAGGTATCATAATGGGAATTGCCTGCGGGAACCTAATCGCGATATTGATAAACAGCAGCTTTATAATACCTTGGAGATGGATAATCGGAGGGGTAATCTTATGCTTTATTGTAGGAGTTGTAAGTGGTTATTATCCGGCCAAAAAAGCTGCAGCTCTCGACCCGATTGATGCATTGCGCTACGAATAAACCTGATTCTGGTTTTTAAGAACGTACTCCCGCATAAATCTCAAGTTTTTCGATCTCCTCGTAAACCAGTTTCGGATCTTCAATTTCAAATCCACAGATAAGCACATCATCCGATTGCGCGCCATTTTCAACCCATTGGTTGAATTCCTTGGTTAGGCTTCTCTTTTGTGAGAAAGCATATTCGGTATCTAGTCCTTCCAGAAAACGGATAAATCTATCGATTCCATATTTCACTCCGGTGTTGTTGGTTTGATTTATAAATCCATCGGTACACATATACACTGTATCTCCTATTTCCAGACCAATATCCACAGACTTGAAGCGCTTTTCAGCATCAACGGCCCCAACACAATATTTGCTTACTTCGTAACTTGTTACTTTTTGATCCGACCCTTTTTTTACAAAGAGCTTACCGCCCGCAGTGGCAAGTTTTGCATCATTCGTTTTAGCATTGATAATAAGCATGGTGAGACACAAATTCAAGTTCAAATTCGAAGCATTGAGATTCCTGTTCTCCAGAAGTCGCTTATTTAACTTGGTTAAAAACTCTCCCGGATCAGTAAAACTTTTCTCCTGAAAAACTCTTTCCACGGCAGAAACCAGAAGCATGGTCAGCAAACCTCGGGAAGACCATTTATTGCTGCAATCGCCACTGATAATGTATTTATAGTCACCTTTTTGTTCCGCCCAGATGAAATCTCCGTTTACGTAATTCTTTGCTTCCTGAAGCAAAAACATTTTTGTAAATACGGATCTCAAATGATCTTCGCTTTTAAAAAATGTGGCCTGAATATCGCGTGCATCAATTAGGCCTTGTTCATGCGAATCGTTTTTTTTCTGCAAAACGGTGTTCAACTCTTGTACTTCCCCAATAGCTTTCGCGAGGCGGTTTCGGGTTCTTTCCATAGTACTTACAAAGAAAAAACCGATGTACAAAATTACAATAAATGCCGCCATAATATTGAAGACCAACATATTCATGGGCGGGATGTCGATGGTGCTCTGAAAGTTGTAATAGGGTGAAAATTCAAATACCAGTGCCGCCAAAGACACCGCTAAAGTATAAACGGTCCATTTTATAATTTCGCTCACAGAAGAAAAGGTGCCTATTGTAAGTAAAGCAACCATACTCCAAATCATCACAAACCCTGCAGCCATCGCACCTCCTGCAATAACCTGAAAGAGACAAGGAAAAAGGATACTTATTAGAAACTGAAAATTGTAAACACCACTCGTTTTTTTGGATTTGGTACAAATCCACATATTGACAGCGGAAAGAATAAGATATAATACCGGAATAACAATCAATTCATACGCACCGATAACAAACATTCCCACAGCCCATAAAAAGCCGGCAACGGACATTAGAAAAGTAATCCTGAGAACGAGTTTAAATTTAAATCTCTTATCGTACTCCCGGCTTTGAAGAGACTGGCCTGAAATATAGTTTTGTGAGGCAGCGATAGACATGGTACAAAAATTTTATTCTGAAATTTTTATACGCGACATGCATTCAAAAGTTGCGCGAAAAGTCAGTGCACTCTCGGGTTACAGATTATCATTTGCGCGATAAATGGAGCAGATCCTGTTTCTCAAAAGAATCTTTAGGGCCGAGATGAATCGCTCAGATAGAGCTTCTCGAAATATTCATCGAGCATTCGCTTAACCGCAAATTGATCTTTGCAGTCCAGAATAGAATGCTTCATCATACTGAGCCATTTGGTGCGATGATCGTAGTATGTTGGCATCACTTTATTGAGCAATACCTCGTAGAGCGCATCGCCATCGTGTTTGTCTTGTTCAGCTTCGGTTTCTCCTTCGTAGCCATCGCCAAACTGCCAACCATTTACGCCGTCTTCACATGCCTCAGGCCACCAGCCATCAAGTATGCTGAAGTTGAGCACTCCGTTGATAGCGGCTTTCATACCTGACGTACCACTTGCCTCTTTCGGGCGACGGGGATTATTCAACCATACATCTGCTCCACGGGTTAGGGCTGCACCGGTTGCCATGTCGTAATTTGGCACATACACTACAGCGTGAGGGTATTTTTGACTGAAGCCAACAATTTCTTCAATAAGCAGTTTACCATTGTCATCAAGTGGGTGTGCCTTTCCTGAATATACAATTTGAAGTTTCCCGTTACGCAAAAGCGGATCGATTACCTCAGGATCACGGAAAAGCAGGTTGGCACGCTTGTACGGAACGGCACGACGTGAAAAACCTAAGGTGAGGACGTCCTCTTTGAGGCGAGTACCTGTTCGCTCTTCTACAAAAGCAATCATTGCTTTCTTATTATTCATGTGCGGTGTCCAAAGATCTTCCTTGTTTTCGGCGGCATGAATCATTTTTGGGTCTACCCACGTAGGCAGGTGAATGGCATTGGTAATCGGAATAATTTCTGATTTTCCATTCACATCTTTCCACATTTCATTTGCGGTTTCGCCGTGAAGCTGAGCAACGGCATTCGATATTTTCGAAAGGCGCAATGCTCCAACTGTCATATTGAAAGGAGCCCCGCCAAGATCTACAAGTTGTTCAACCGTCATGCCAAGATTGGCACCCATATATATCAATCGGTCTATTGGATGCGATTCATTCCCTTGCACAATCGGAGTATGTGTGGTGAAAACTATCTCTTCACGGCTTTTGGCGAAAGCGGCATCATAAGAAGCTCCGGCATCATGTTTTTCCCGAATTAGTTCAAAACCTGCGAAAAGGGCGTGGCCTTCGTTGAAATGGTATAAATCCGTTTTAATCCCGAGAGCGCGAAGAGCACGCACTCCTCCTATCCCGAGCACCATTTCCTGCGCGATACGTTCTTCGCCAAACCAGCCATAGAGTTGGCCGGTAATCCATGCATCTTCATTGCCGGGCACGTCTGTATCGAGCAAGTAGAGCGGTGCATTACCAAAACTGGTACACTTCCACACTTTTATTTTCACATCGCGCCGGCGAATTCGGACTACTACTTCAACTCCGGTATCTTCCAAAAAGTCATAATCCTGATTTTTGTAGCTATCATATGGCTTTCCGTCAGAGTCGATGAACTGGTCGGAGTATCCCTGTTTCCATTTTAGGCCAATTCCGACTATTGGAAATTTGTGATCTTTGGCACCTTTGAGGTAATCTCCGGCGAGAATTCCGAGACCGCCGGCGTAGGTTTTCAATTTATCGTTGAGGCCATATTCCATACAGAAATAGGCTACTTTTGGCATTTTAGATTTTGCAGGCATCTGGCTTAGTTTCAATTTATTTTGAGCCGGCAAAGATAGAACTTAGGTTAAGAACTTACGTTAAAAATCTAGGTAGATTTTGGAAATAAATTAACCGGAGAGATACGGAACACCTTCTTTAAGTGCGCAAAGGATAGTGTGACATCAATTAAAATTTCTAGTGTAGATTTTAGTTCCTAACGATTTGTTTTCTAAATCTTCTAGCTTATACTTTCACCACCATCTTGCCTTTATTCTCTCCATGAAATAAACCGATAAATGCTTCGGGCAGTTTATCAAATCCTTCGACAATCGTTTCTTCGAAAGTAAGTTTTTCTTCTTTGACCCATTGCGCAAGTTGCTTACTTCCTTCTGAAAAGCGATTACTGTAATTGCCCACAATAAATCCTTGCATTAATACACTCCTAGTAAGAAGCATGGGTTGAAGACGCGGGCCTGTTGGCACTTCCTTCGCATTATAGAGCGCAATTTGTCCGCATAAGGGTATACGCGCATGAAAATTTATATTCGCAATAACTGCATCTGAAATTTCGCCGCCCACGTTATCAAAATAAATATCTACACCATCGGGACAGGCATCGGCCACAGCAGCTTTCATATCATCTGTCGATTTGTAATTGATTCCGGCGTCGAAACCGAATTTTTCTTTTAGCATTTTAATTTTTTCATCGCTTCCAGCAATTCCTACCACCCGGCAGCCTTTGATTTTGGCAATCTGTCCAACCACCGAACCTACCGCACCCGCAGCTCCGGAAATTACTACTGTTTCCCCTTCTTTTGGTTTTCCGATGTCGAGCAAACCGAAATATGCGGTCAAACCAGTCATTCCGAGAATACCTAAATAATAACTTGCAGGTGCGAGAGATTCATCAATTTTTTGCAAATCTTCGCTCTTTGCCACCATCTCTTCTTTCCAGGGTAAATTGGCCTTGATCGTATCTCCCTTTTTGAAATCGTCACTTTTCGATTCAACAACTTCGGCTATTACTGAACCTGAAATAGGTTCACCTACTTTGAAGGGCGGCACATAGGATTTTCCTTCATTCATGCGGCCTCGCATGTAAGGATCGACTGAATAGAAAAGTCCTTTTAGGTGAACTTCGCCCTCCTTCACAGCAGGTATTTCACTTTCGTTAAATTCAAAATTATCTTTGGTGGGCATCCCATCGGGACGCGTTTTGAGTTGTATTTCCTGAGTATTCATTTTCTATACTTTTTTGATTGAATTCTTCTACATTAGCAACAAATGAGCCTGTAAGTAGTTCAATATTTTCGGACGTTGAAAACTTAAATGACGTTAATCAAAACCCTATTAAGTCCACATTCAAATGAATATTGAAAAATCTACAAAGTTCCTCTCAAAAAAAGATCCCCAGCTTGGCAAAATCATTTCCCAAGTTGGCATTATTCAGTTGAAGCCACCTCGCGCGCATTTCGAAAGTCTAATAAATTCCATCGTTTCACAGCAGCTTTCAACCAAAGCGGCAGCAACGATTCACAAGCGTTTTTCCCAGGCGATTGAGAATGAAATTACGCCTCAGAAAATATTGAGCACACCACTAGATATTCTTCGTGGAGCCGGACTATCGGGGCAAAAGGCGAAATATATGGCCGCTTTGGCGGAAGCTTTTATCGAGAATACCGATGCGTATGAGCGAATTCACGAGTTGCCGGATGAAGAAGTAATAAAACTCCTGACTGAAATAAAAGGAATTGGCGTCTGGACGGCGCAGATGTTTATGATGTTCAATCTTCTGCGTGAAGATATTTTCCCGATTGGCGATTTGGGAATTCGCAAATCAATGGAAAAGCATTTTTACGGAAGTGAAAAGCAAGAACACCAAATATTAATTGAACGGGCTGAGCTTTGGGCACCATACCGCACGGTGGCTTGTTTTTATTTGTGGCGGGGGTTGGATGTGGCTAATTGAAAATGAATATTGACTTATTCGTGAATTGAGTCAGCATAATTTACATCGCTTTCAGTAAAAATAAATGTCGCTTTAAAATCACTCTCATTAATCTTTTCAACTGAATAATTATCAAAATTGAAAATATTTCGAGGTTGCTGATAGTAAATAGGCGCTGTTGGACTCGTAAGAGAATCATAAGGGATCCTACGAGAGTAATGGATAACCAAAAGGCTATCTGAAAAAATCACTTGAGCGGAGTCGACGGCTTGAAATGTTCCGTATACTTCGGGATTAAAAGTATCAAATACGCCGGGACTTTTTTCAACATCATCACTTCTATATGATTCACTTGTAAAATTTTCGCCAGGAGCAAGAGTAAACCACAAGGTATCGTATCCATAATAATTTGAAATTGGAAATATTACGGCAGAAATCTTACGGCTTGTTTGATTGGTATATTGGATGTAAAGAGCCGAACTAATCGTATTCCGATCGAGACCACAAGAAGAACACGTTGCAATTACAACACAAAATAAGATTAACTTCTTCATAACGCGAAATAAAAATCAAGGTATATATTCAGTTTTTTGGATGTCACCCCAGCGGGTAAATTGACCAGTAGGGCTGACTCATTCGTGTATCGAATCAGCATAATTTAAATCACTTTCTGTAAAGACGTATGTCGCTTCAAAATCATTCTCATTAATCTTTTCAATTGAATAATTATCAAAATTGAAAATATTTCGGGGTTGTTGATAGTAAATCGGATCAGATGGACTCGAGAGAGAATCATAAGGAATCACGCGAGAGTAATGAGTAACCAAAAGACTATCTGAAAAAATAACTTGGGCGGAGTCTAAAATGAAAACCGGATACACGTTTGGGTGAAATGTATCATAAGGGCCTAATTCACTCACGAATTGCTCACTATTAAAATTTTCTCCAGGTTGTAAAGTAAACCAAATCGTATCTTGACTGTATCCACGGTCAATCGGAAACACACTTACAGAAAGACTTCTGGTTGTCGGGTTTTCAAAACGGAGATACAAATAAGAATCACTTATTTTGGTATCAGTAATACACGAAGAAGCTACTACCACAACAAGAATGTAAACGAAGTACTTTTTCATAATGCGAAATAAAAATTAAGATAAACATCAACTTTTTTCTGAGTCATACCAGCAGGTAAGTTGCTTAATAGCGTTGACCTCAATGACGACAAGCCATAGGCATGGGGTATGATATTATTCTCAATTTGAGAAATAGTGAACCCGTTAAGTCTATCGTACGGAAAGTTTGGGTCACCCAGAGGCTCAAGATACCACCTGTTATCATAAATGAAACCAATTCTATCGGAAGGTATATCCTCTAAAAAACAATGAGCTCCATCAAACCAGCTTCCTGGATATGGACAATCACAATCACAACTACCTAACGGGGTATAGTAAAAATGCTCTTCATAAATAAATGCATTAGTACCTGCAGGTGCTATTCCAATATAGCAATTACCTGCGCCATCTGGCGTTGGATCTCCTGGACATGGATCTGATGGAAGTACTGCACCATTTCCTGTTTTACGGGCCTGATTATGATCATCGATTAAATCGATAAAGAGTGGTGTATATTTTTTGGCTAAGGAACTTTCCCCAGTCCAGTATTGCTTCCAATTCGGATATCCATACATTGACAAATCAAAATTGCTAATACCCAAATTCTCATATTCAATTTTAGAAACATACCATTCAATACATTCGGCCCAACTTTCCTGAATTTGGCTACTAACCTGCCAAAACTGAATATTCCCCAATAGCCTTGAATGTGAGGCATGACCCAATTCATGTACCGTTGTACTGAATATTTGAGGTGTTTTTCGAAAGACTCCATCCTCGTTTTTCCCTTTAATGTATATCTCAGCAACAAATGGAAACACGTAACCAATATTTACTCCACCCGATTCAGTTTCCCAAGGTAAATAGCTGATACTTATTGGTGGCGAACTATTCGGCAAAGGTCTCTGCAATCCACCAATATCTTCATAAAAATAGCGATTTGCGGCTCTGTGAATCGTGGCAAAGCGCATATTCTTATATTGGTCTGACGCTCCACCAATAGTAAGATTCCAATCCCCTTTCATATGTGGACCATCAAATTTTGCGGTAAAAAACAATCCATCTCTTACTCTAAACCGATCATGACATTTCCACTTAATACTGTAATTTATTTGATACTTGAATTTTTTATCAATATAGAAATCCCCATTTGAATCTGTATAATCTCTTCCCAGTTTGACAAATCTCTTTGCCCTTACAAGACACTCCTTTACTGGGATGTACGATCCTTTAGCATCATCCCAAACTTTTATATTTCCGGCCGGATTCCACCTTAGATGATTTTCCCAATGTAAGTTCATCCTCATTATTTGTTATAGTGAATGCTTCTATTATCAAACGCTTCTTCAAGCGATTCATCTTTAAGCGTATTATCATCTTCCGGAATATACACATTATCAATCAATTCCCATTGCACAGCTCCATAAGCAAAATTCGCATCTACTACGGTATATTGAGGTGTGGGTACCGAATCGGGAAAAGCAGAGTCATGGTAATAAGTACCTGCTTTGATGATATTCCTGATCCAATGGTTCATCGAAATAGAATTGGATCTAAGTCCTTAACGATTTGATCGACTTCAGAAATATTTTTGGGTAAGAAACGAATATATTTATTTGTAGTGCGAACATTAATCAAACTTGCTCCTTGAACTCCTTGTTGAACCAAATTCGCTTTGGCAATCAACATATTTGATACGGTGTAAGGGTTATCCAAAGGTGCACTCAGAACCGTCATACCATCCGGTTCATTTAAGGCTTTCTGTGAAAATGTATTATTTATATTTTCGAGGGGGGGGTAAGGTCATCTTCAGGTTTTTGACAAGATGTAAATACCGCGAAGGCAAATCCAATTAATAGTATTCCGGAAGTTTTCATATCATAGCAATTTATCTTTCAGGCCAAAAATAGTAAAATTTTATTAAAAAAATCTATCAGTTTAAATTATTGAAGGTTATTCGAGAATTTCTGAAATCATTTGGGAATAAAAACAAGAGCACCAGACTTTGATAGAGCGAGCAGAGATTTGGCGCTGCATCGCACAGTGGCTTGTTTCTATTTGTGGCGGGGGTTTGATGCCGCTAATTGAATGTCAAAAATTAAATCATTCATGGATCGAATCAGCATAAGCGACGTCCTCATCCGTAAAAATGTATGTTGCAATAAATTTGTATTCGTCAATTTTCTGTATAGAGAAATTATCAAAATTGAAAACATTTCGCGATTCACTAAAGAATATTGCTCCGTAGGATATTGAAATAGCGGACGTATCTGTATAATAACTATAATGGGAAACAAGTAATGAGTCAGTAAATTGAATTTGAGCTGAATCAAGGAAAAAAACAGGATAAATATCGGCATTAAAAGTAAAATCTTTTTCAGACGGAAGAAAGGGTTCACTAACATATCCATTACTGGTAAATAATTCTCCCGGATTTAAATTGAACCAAACGGAATCCATCGTGTTTTGATTTGGTACAGGAAAATTATAAAACGCTACTTGTTCACTGCTCATATTTTTGTATTGCAGATAAAGCGTGGAAGATTGCAACTTTCTATCATGACAACTTGAAAAGAAAAAGATTGCTGAAAAGATCAGAATCAATAATGCACGGTTTTTCATAGAGCTTAATAAAAATCAAGGTATATATTCAGTCTTTTGGGCGTCATTCCAGAGGGTAAGTGACTTAGCAGTTCAGACCGTAAAGAAGTCATTCCATATGCATTTGGTATAATGTCATTTTCAATTTGAGAAATTGTAAATCCATTTACTTTATCATAAGGAAAATCAGGATCACCGAGTGGCATAAGATACCAGTGGTTGTCGTATATAAAACCAATCCGATCATCCGGAATTTCCTGAAGCACGCAATGTGCCCCATCAAACCAACTTCCCGGATACGGACACTCACATTCACAACTCCCCAATGGAGTATAATAAAAACGCTCTTCATAAATAAATGCATCGGAACCGGCAGGAGCTGTTCCAACATAACAATTACCGGCACCGTCGGGATTACTTTCACCGGACATGGGTCAGAAGGTAATGTGGTTCGCAGGTTACCATCCGGTTTTAACCGTGCTTGATTGTGCGAATCAATTAAATCAATGAATAGGGGCGTGTAGGTATCGTTATACGTTGGCTCAATTCCTGTCCAATTTTGTTTCCAATCCCCTTTACCATTGGTAAAGTTATAATTACCCACACCGATACTCTCGTACTCAAGCTTCGAAATATACCATTCAATACAGTCCGCCCAACTTTCCTGAATTTGATTACTAACTTGCCAAAATTGAATATTCCCCATTAGGCGTGAATGAGAAGCATGTCCAAGTTCGTGAATTGTAGTGCTGAAAATATCGTATGTTTTCAGATAGGAACCATCAGCACTCTTTCCCTTTATATAAATTTCAGAAACAAAAGGAAAGACGTAACCAATATTCAACCCCGGGGATTCGCTTTCAACATGTCTATAGCTAATACTTATTGGTGGAGAATAAGAGGGTAAAGGTCTCTGCAAGCCACCAATATCTTCATAAAAATAGCGGTTTGCGGCTCTATGAATAGTTGCAAATCGCATACTCTTATATTGGTCTGAAGCTCCTCCAATATTAAGATTCCAGACCCCTTTCATATGAGGACCATCAAATTTCGCCGTAAAAAACAATCCATCTCTTACCCTAAATCGATCGTGACACTTCCACTTAATACTGTAATTGACTTGGTACCTGAATTTTGTATCTATATAGAAATCTCCACTTGAATCTGTATAATCCCGTCCTAATTTGACAAATCTCTTAGCCCTTACAAGACACTCCTTTACTGGAATGTACGATCCTGTAGCGTCATCCCATACTTTTATTTTTCCTGCTGGATTCCACCTTGATGATTTCTCCAATGAAAGTTCATCCTTATTTCCGGTAATCGTGAATGCTTCTATTATCAAAGCTTCAACAAGCGAATCATTTTTAAGAGTATTATCATCTTCGGGTATATATACATTATCAATCAATTCCCATTGCACAGACCCATAGGTAAAATTAGCATCTACGACGGTATACTGAGGCGTGGGTACCGAATCCGGAACAGAAGAGTCATGGTAATAAGTACCTGCTTTGATGATATTCCTATCTAGTGGTTCATCGAAAAGAATTGGATCTAAGTCTTTAACGATTTGATCGACTTCAGAAATACTATTGGGTAAGAAACGAATATATTTATTTGTAGTGCGAACATTAATCAAACTTGCTCCTTGAACTCCTTGTTGAACCAAATTCGCTTTGGCAATCAACATATTTGATACGGTGTAAGGGTTATCCAAAGGTGCACTCAGAACCGTCATACCATCCGGTTCATTTAAGGCTTTCTGTGAAAATGTATTATTTATATTTTCGAGGGGGGGGGGGGTAAGGTCATCTTCAGGTTTTTGGCAAGATGTAAAGACCGACAACGCAAACCCAATCAATAGTATTCCAGAAGTTTTCACATCAAAGCAATTTATCTTTCACGCCAAAAATAGTAAAATTTTATTAAAAAAATCTACCATTTAAAATTTTTAAAGATTATTCTGAGAATTTCTGCATCTATCTGGGAATAAAAAAAAGACCATCAAAATTTGATAAAGCGTGCAGAGATTTGGGCACCACATCGCACGGTGGCTTGTTTTTATTTGTGGCGGGGATTGGATAATCTTAAGAATTAAATAACCCGAAATAGGATCAAAACCATCGCAATTATGAAGGGTAATATGGCACCTGCAATTATGATAGGTTTCTTTGTGTTAGATGGGTAAAATACCATCCCAAATCCGGCAATAATTCCGATACACAGGTCACGGATAAGAATCCACCCCCAGCTAAATGTGTCGGGGTGAAAAATAATATTGAAAATCGTCAATACCAGCACCACTGACAAACTCCCGGTCAATCCGTATTGTATTTTATGGCGCCGGGATATTTCATGTTCTTTAAACCCTTGAGCTTTTCCAACAGGAAACATATCGGATATGAGTCCTTTTTCATTTATTATCTCCGGCAAAGAGGAAAAATCCCGCTTTTCTTTGATCGCGATTTCCATCGCCAGATTTTTGATCTCGAGTAGCGTTTTTATTTCCTGAAGTTCATCTTCTCGCGATTTCTTTTTGAATAATTTGGAATAAATTGTCGGTGAAAAATAAAGGACTATCCCAAGAAGAATAAATAACCATCGATCTATGCCGGCAGGGATTTCTTTAAGAATGTTTATTAGTATTTCCATCTTATTGCGGTATATTAGAATATCAAATATAAGTCAATCGCCGGTAGAGGAATAAAATTAAGTAGAGTTATTGGCTATCAATGCCGGCCGAGGCTGTGGATGAAGATGATTTTAAAAAAAAGTTTTTGGATTCAAATGGAATTTAAAAATTTCACCATCTTTAAACCATGTTAGAAAACTTTCAAAACTATCTCGTAGCGAAAGCGGGATTAACGGAGGATCAATACGAGAACCTCGCTCAAAACATACGGACTAAATCGGTAAGAAAAGGAAGTTTTCTACTTCGTAAAGGTGAGATATGCCGTCATAATTTCTTTGTAGAAAAAGGATTGCTTCGATTTTATTCCATTAGCGAAGACGGAAAAGAACACATCGTTCACTTCGCACCTGAAACGTGGATTATCGGCGATCGCGGAAGTATATATTTCAATGAGCCATCCGAATTTTACATCGATGCCATTGAAGACTCTCAGGTTGTATTGCTCGATGAAAATTTTGCGACTAAAAGCCGCCGAATTAAGTGCACCTTACCGAAAATTTAATGCCCGTGCACTGCAAAATCATGTGCGGCACTTCAGTTACGCATCAATTTGCTTATTGGAGCTACCGCCGAAGATCGGTATATGGATTTCATCAAGCTCTATCCTGACCTTACGCTTCGCGTTCCGCAATGGATGATCGCTTCCTTTTTGGGAATAACGCCGGAAAGTCTGAGCCGGGTGCGAAAGGAATTGGCGAGGAAGAATGGACCGAAAAAGCCGTAAGCTTTAGGCCTCAAGCTGCAAGCCAATTATGTACTGAATACAATATCAACTAATAATCAGGTATTCGTCCTGAAGCTTGAAGCCAGAAGCTTAAAGCTAATCTTACCCTACATCAATGCATCCACCTCCAATCTGATGTATTTTTGTATCGCAATTAAAAACCAAATCTTATGAAAAAGCGAAATATAGAAGTTGTTGTTTCTCCGCCGGCACCCCATTTTGTGGGCGACGGTTTCAGAGTACACAATTTTATACCGGGTGGCTACCACCTCGATATGCAGCGCATGGATCCATTCATCATGCTCGATTACAATTCGAAATTTTATTTTTCACCGACCGATACTCCTCGAGGGGTTGGAGTTCATCCTCACCGCGGATTTGAAACGGTAACGATTGCCTACGAAGGCAAAGTAGCGCACCACGACAGCAGCGGTGGTGGTGGCGTAATTGACAAGGGCGATGTACAATGGATGACGGCAGCGTCGGGCGTCCTTCACAAAGAGTACCACGAAGAAGAATTCAGCAAGAAAGGTGGTGATTTTCAAATGGTACAACTTTGGGTAAACCTTCCGGCAAAAGACAAAATGTCGAAACCGAAATATCAAGCCATTTCCAAAGATAAAATGGCGAAATACACCTTACCGGATGGTGCGGGAGAAGTAGAAGTAATTGCCGGAACCTATAAAGACAAAACCGGGCCTGCCACTACTTTTAGTCCGGTGAATATGCAAAACGCCCGATTGAATAAAGGCGGAAAAGTGGAATTTTCCTTTCCGGAAAATTACAACACGGTTCTTTTGGTTATCGAAGGAAGTGTGAAAGTAAACGGAGAAGAAGATGTTCCAACCGATCATTTGGTTTTGTTTGAGAACGATGGGGAGAGTTTCACTGTCGAAGCTCATGAAGATTCAGTTGTTTTGGTGCTTAGTGGTGAGCCGCTTCACGAGCCAATCGCTGCACACGGGCCATTTGTAATGAATACCCGTCAGGAAATCGTGGAAGCGATGAATGACTTCAACATGGGAAAATTTGGATATCTGGAATAAAAAAAAGCGCTTCGGCGCTTTTTTAGATGTCTTTTCCGTACTCCGTTGCTCACTTTACTCCTCACTCCACTGCTCAAACTGCATTTGGCTTTCATAACTTTGCATTATATTCGGCCAATGCAGTCGGTTGCCCAATTCCATTTTCTTGCCCATAGCGGAACATCGCTCATTGGAGCCATCCTCCTACTCGCGATTTACTATAACATTCGTCGACGCTTCAGTGCGCAAATCGGCGAAGAAGGTAGCTTTTTGCGGGTCGACAAAGGATTGATTTATTTGAGCTTTGCGCTCTTCACCTGGGTTGCTTCGGGCTTTTGGGGTTATGCATCGTCGCTTTGGGATGTGCGACCGGGAATTGATATTGCATTCCAAAATCTCTTTTCCATTCTCAACAATATCTTCTTCCTACTCGCGCTCTATTATTTCGATCATGCACCTGAATTCATTTACCGCAACAGGCGAAGCAGATGGATTCTCACAATCCTCGTATTAGCGGTAGCGGTTCTCTCCGCACTGCTTCCGCAAAAACCGGTAAACATAGATTCGGTTCTCATTCAGACCAATGCGGTTCCCGATTTGATTTTCTCGTTTTTCCTGTCAGCAATCCTCGGATATACGCTCTACCGAACTTTCAATCATCGCGATCTCAAAATAGTAGCATTGCTATCAATCGTGGTAATCACTGCAATGTTTGTCTCGCAAATCCCGCAAATTGTGGTCGTCTGGCAGGGAACTTTTGATGCGTATCTTATAAAACTCATTTCAAAAACATCTCTAATCGGGTTATTTCTGGTACTTGCCGCAAGTTGGGTTATAGAACTCGCCAATACTCCCAAGCCAGCAGAAATACGGCTCCGTTTTACAGATTGGTCGCGCATAATTCTCAGTATCCCTTCTAAAAACATTGAGCTTGCCGAAATAGATTTTGGATCGAAAACTACCCAATTTAAAAATCTGCTAAAATTCTCCATTCGGCGAAAATTTGGTGAAGGTGACTATCAGTGCATTGATGTAAGTTCAGGGGGTGAAATTAAAAGTCAGGCATACGTGACCCGAATCCCTGACAATATCAATGAAATTCTCGATTTAAAAGCCGATGCCCGCCTTGATCGAAAGGATCTTTTCACCTTTCTTGGCGAAGGCAAATACCGTTTACGCCTTCTGCCCGAAGCAATAGACATTGATCAGGGCTTGTTGCACGAATTTTTAAAAATGTCTGAAAACCAAGAGTATAAATCTATAAGAGCTAAGTATGGCTCAGTTACAGAAAATCACAAAGGCTAAAAAATTGTTTTTGTTCATTACCCACCCTGCCATTTAACATCTCTCGTCCTAACATTGAGGAAAATCCAATTCTCAATGAAAAACGAACACAGTGACCGTCCTACTCTTTTTGGACATCCCAAAGGTCTTTTTTACCTCTTTTTTGCTGAAATGTGGGAACGCTTTTCCTTTTATGGCATGCGTGCCTTGCTCGTTCTTTACATGACCAAGCAGCTCATCTTTACCGACGAAATGTCCTATGGCGTCTATGCCGCGTATATGTCGCTCGTCTATTTCACACCACTCATAGGCGGACTTGTAGCCGATCATTATCTGGGCTATCGAAAATCAATTATTCTCGGGGGAATTTTGATGGCATTCGGTCACTTTTTTCTCGCCATTGAGCAGCCTGTTTTCTTCTATGGCTCGCTTGCCTTATTAATCGTAGGAAACGGATTTTTCAAGCCCAATATTTCCACTTTTGTGGGCACGCTTTACGACGAAGATGACGATCGACGCGATGCGGGTTTTACCATCTTCTATATGGGCATAAATATTGGAGGTTTTTTGGCCCCGCTCCTCTGCGCATGGGTTGCTGAACTCTGGGGATGGCATTTTGGATTCACCCTCGCAGGAATCGGTATGCTCACCGGGCTTTTCACTTTCACCCGCGGCTTGAAAACGGAGACCTTCGGTAAAGAAGGGCTTCCTCCAAAAAATGCCGGCCTCAAGAAAAAATTTGCAGGGATAAGCCGTGAAAAAGTAATTTATGCCGCATCAATAGCTTCTATTCCGGTGTTTGCATTGTTCGTCAAGTACAACTACATCGAGCAATACATCGTTTGGGTGGCGACATTCTTTATCACCGGAGCGATTATTTATATCTACCGTTCCGTTTCCGGAAAAGCGAAAACCCGGCTTCTTGTTACTGCCTATTTTACAATCCTGATGTCCCTTTTCTGGGCAATATTTGAGCAAGCAGGAAGTTCGCTTACACTATTTGCAGATAGAAATGTAGCTCTGGTAGGGATGAACGCCGCCCAAACCAATAGCATCAACTCCTTCTTCATCATCGCACTGGCCATTCCCTTTTCGTGGCTTTGGACCAAACTTTCGGATCGTAATCTGAATCCAAATTCAGCCGTTAAAGCCGGTCTCGGACTTGTCCTTCTGGGTGTTGGATTTTTAATCTTTGCCATGGGCGGAAATTCGGTTGATGAATTTGCCCGGACCCCCATGTTCTATCTCGTTTTTGGTTATTTTATTCTTACCATTGGCGAGCTTCTCATCTCGCCCATCGGACTTTCAAAAATGACCGAGCTTGCTCCTGCAAAATATCTGGCTTTTATAATGGGCGTATTTTTTGCCTCTTCATTTTACGGCCATTTCTTCGCCGGGAAAATTGCTAAACTTACCTCCGTCAGTGGTGATGCAAATTACTTCGCTTCAGGTTATTTTGGGGATCTGACTCACCTCATATCCGGGCTTGATCCGTCGACGACCAGTCAACAAAGCGATGCTTTTCAGCAGCTTTACTCCTATGCTTCTGTTTACGCCGGGTTTGGTGCTATTACCCTGGCAATAGGAATTTTAGCGATACTGGTGTCACCAATAATTAAGCGATGGATGGCCGGAGTGCATTGATTATTTGTGGCAACTTGTGATACGCATCTATCCACTTTTGTAGTGAAAACATCTTCATTTATAATGTTTTAATACGAAATACGCTTTCCTGAAGTTTGAAAATCCGTTCTTTAGTGATATATTTACATTTTATACGTATATATTTTAAATATGTCAACTTTCACCAGCTCGCTTCCGGAAGAATTGCTCAATCAGCTTTCGCAAAAAGCGAAGGAATTAAAACTTCCTAAAAATAAGCTTATCGAAAAAGCCCTGACTATATACCTCGATCAGTTGAAACGAGCAGATTATCTAAAATCGTATCAAAAAATGGCTAAAGACAAAGATGTGATGGCTATGGCCGAAGAAGGAATGGCGGTTTATATGCAGCAACTCGAGGAATGAAACAAGGGGAGATCTGGAACGTAGACTTAACCCCCATCCGCGGAAGCGAACAAGCGGGATTCCGACCGGTAGTCATCATAAGTGGTAATTTGCTGAATGTTAACACTCCGATACTCATAGTGTGCCCGCTCACCTCCCAGGTAAAAAACTATCACGGGAATGTGATCTTATCGCCAAATGCAAAAAATGGACTGAGGAAAAAATCAGAAATTCTAACTTTTCATGCGCGCTCGATTTCTAAAGAACGGCTAATAGAACGTGTCGGCAGTATACGAAAAGAAGAACTTGAACAGATAAAAATTTGCTTGAGTGATATTTTGAAATATTGAATTTCACTTTGAGCAAAGAGCTATCTGCAGACAGAATCCGATTAATATAGCGTGAAAAAGCAGGTATCCATACTTCGATTTCAGTGCATTAAAAGAGCGATTGATACAATCTCAGTACCTTCTCCCCATAGGCCTCAAACCCGAAACGCTCTGTCACAAATCCACGAATAGCAGATGGGTCATAATCGCCCAAGTTTTCCTTCATTTTCATCATTCCACCAGCTATTTCATCCACAGATTCGGGGTTAACCGAAATGGTTGTTTCCTCTGATGAAAAATCTTTTGGGCCGGTACGGTTGGTAATAACTACAGGAAGTCCGGTAGCCATAGCCTCAGCTGCCACGAGACCAAAACTCTCAAAAAGACTTGGAAATACAAGAAACGAAGCGCGGTGAAAGAGCATTTTCATCTCTTCGCGCGAAAAGTTTTGATTGAGAAATTCCACCCGATTTTCCAACTGATTTGATTCGATATAGGAGGCAATTGCCTCAGCTTCCTGTCCGCTACCGGCGATAGTCAGCCCGTATTCGGGAATTTGATTTGCGATTTTGTGAAAAGCTTTAAGTGTTCGCAATGCTCCTTTAAAATCATCGAGTCGTCCGAGAAAAAGAATATTCTTAGCGCTCTTGAGCGAAGCGTTCCGAAGATTAAAATATTCGGTATCCACCGGGTTACCATATACTTCCCAAGGTTTGGCTTCTATTTCTGAATCGATCATCTCAGCTTTGAGATGGCTACTCACTGGCAAAACCGCAGCGGCATTTTCAAGAACGGATTTAGCTCTTTTGAAAATCCTCGGTCGGCTCGAAATCGCTGACCAGGGGCCGGTGTGTTCAGTCACGATGTACGGGATATTCCAATATTTGGCGAGATTGCTTACCCAGCCGCCCCGGAGCGAAGCGCCATGCAGATGGATAATATCCGGTTTGGGAATTTTCTTAGCCACCCGGAGCGACTGATATTCCCACCACGCATAGCCGGGCAACTTAAAAAGGGTTGGAAGTCGTTTTGAAAATAGATGGAAATCGTAAAAACGAGTGCCCTCCATCTGTTCGTAAACTCCCCGATACCAGGGATTCGAATTAAAAACGGTAATTTCAAAATACAGGCTTAATGCTCTAATTTGATCCTTCATGAAAATTCCCGCCACGGGATTTTCATCTGTGGGAAAATTTTCCGGAATAATCAGCAGTTTTGGTTTCACATCGCTTTTTTCTGAAAAAGAAATGTAGCATCACTCCCACTCGATGCATTCTTATTTGCGCCAGCATAGCCAAAATATTTTCGCGTAAGGTTATACTTCAAGTCGTTGCTAAAAAAACGCGAAAGACCGAGAAAAGATTGGTTGTATTTAAATGAATCTTTCATTTCAAATCCTCCGGCTTTGATGTGCGAAAGCAATTCATCTTCAGCTACTTTATTGAGTTTATACTTGTCTTTTCCCACAGCACGACGCATTCCGAGGTAAAGATGAATTAATTTGGCAAACCAGTGCTTTGAATCCGTGTTCTGGATAATGAGAAATCCGCCGGGTTTGACCAATTTCATGGAAGCTTCCAAAAATTCGAATGGATTTCGAATATGCGCCAGTATGCCGATATTCATTACAAGGTCGTATCGGCTTTCGCCAAAATCGTGGGCATAAAAATCCCCGTTAATGAAATCGACTTTCGCCTTTTGATCATCAGGAACCCGTTTTTTGGCGGTGGCAATCATATTTTCAGAAAAATCCATCATCGTGAGGTGGTCAAACCTAACGATGAACGGAGCTGATATATCACCTGTACCGCAGGGCATATCAAGAACCTCAGTCAAAATGCAGATCGCGGATAAAATAACCTACCGTTTCGGCGCGAATCCGCAAATTGTAATTGTAGGTGAGATAAACATCCGTTTTCTCAAAAAAGGCTTTTACTTCGGAAGTGTTCATGCGCGGTCGCGGATATGTTTTACGGGCGAGCCGACAAATATACCGTAAGGATGCAATTTTTCATGTCGGGTGACCAAAGAAAGTGCACCAATTATAACGCCCGCGGGAATATGCGCTCCCATCAGGACCTGCGAATGGGTGCCAATCAGTACGTCGTCTCCAACCGAGATATCCATCGCGTCGCTGCCCTGCTTCATGAATTTTTCATCACGCAGTATTTGGTGGGTGCTTCCGCGGATGCTGCAACTCTCTGCAATTCCTACCCATTTTCCGATTTTGATTTTGGCCGTAGAGCTAAAACGAACATAATCTCCGACAACAGTTTGATCCCCAACCTCAAGCGCACCTGTATGCGTAATTTCGAAAACCACGCCCCGACCGATGACCACATCATCGCCAATGGTAAAATTTCGTTTTGGAATATCGCGAAAAGTTGGGTATTCGAGGCATTTGAGTTTGCGACCGACTTTACAACCCAATAGCTCCAGATAGACACGCAGCCGCCAGCCATTAAAACGGTATCGAAAAGCTAAGAAATATTCGAAAATCTTGGTCAACTCCAGCGTTTTTTGATCTGCTTCTTGTATAAGTCTCTGATTATCGGCAGGGCGACAAACTTAGCAATTATTTGCTGTTTGCGCATCTTGCGACGACAGGTTTCATAGAGCTTGCGCATATTATCACTCGTCCCGGTTTGCAATTCTTCCTGTATTTGGATGGCTTCGCGGTACGTTTCACATGAAAAATTGCTCGCACCACCTACCGAAAACTTCACCAACACCTCGTCGAGATAATCAAACTGGAAACTTTTTCCAGATAAGCACGCAAAAACCAATGGTAATCGGCAGCCAGGTTGAAGCGCAAATCGTAACCGCCAAAACGATCAAAAATCTCCTTTTTGGTAAATGTCGCCGGATGAAAAACGCCCATTGTTTCAGGCATTTTCTGCAAATTAGGTTTTTCGATTCGGGTCAAAAGTTCCTTGCCGAGCTTTCGTTCCTTTTGCATGTTGCCGTAGATTATCTCAGCGTTTTGTTTTTTCGCAAAAGCCATGACCCGTGCCACCGTTTCCGGAAAATAGGCATCGTCGGAATTAAGAAAAGCGAGATATTTTCCTTCTGAGAGGGCTATACCTTTGTTCATTGCGTCGTAAATTCCCTCGTCCTTTTCGGAAATACTTTTGGTGACCACATCGCTGTAAGATTTTACGATTTCCATGGTGCCATCGGTACTTCCGCCGTCGATAATAATGGATTCGAAATTTTTATTTGTTTGTTGGCGCAAGGATTCCAACGTCCGGCCGATTGTTGCCGCCGAATTATAGGCTACGGTGATGATAGAAAGGAGAGGCCTTTGATCCATTGGGGCAAAAATACAGTTTGGAATGGGATTATTTCTTCACACGAAACTTCTTTTTGCATTTGAATATCCGAACTGAGTCTACTCCATAGCAAATAAAGATTGAACAGTAATTTTAGAATGCATATCCAAATCCTACTCCCAATCCATAAGTACCGGCTCTTGCACGAAAAAGGAAACCGCCTTCAGGTATTTGATAACGGTAACCTAAGTCAATCAAAGGAATTACGCGAGAACCGGTTTTTTCATTACACGGACCACTAATGAGCCATGAATCGATTTCTTTATTTTTGAATGTTCCAAAATAAATACCTGCATCCGCTTCGAAATGATGGTCTCCTTTACCCGTAAGGATCGTAAAGCTGAACAGCCCTCCAACTGCAGTCTTACCGGAACAAAAAAATAAATTTTGAACATCTACATATCCATAACCGGCTCTTCCATATAAATGAAATTTCTGAGAACTTGAACTATAAAGCCTTCGTTCAAAATTTATGGATACGGAACTAACTACGAGATATGTAGAGGCCTCACCATATACGGTAAAATTACTCATCTCCCCTATACTGTCCGTTTGGGTACCAACTTGAGCGCGAATCATGTGCGTTGATAATAAGAATGTTAGACACAAGTAAAATAAATTTTTCAAAGCATAGGTTGTATTTACCTTATTAATTCCCATCTTCATCTTTACTCCGGTCGGTGTACTTTAAATGCGATAGCATGCTTGTAAGTACATGTAAAAAACATGTCTCGTTCTTCATCGTAAACAACATCTTTGTTGTACGAAGAATTATCATACCTGTGTTCGTCATGTACCGTCTCGCCCGTAAAGGCATCCAGTATCATGATCGATCCGTAGCCCCAAGAAGTAAATACCAGTAAGTCTTCTTTTTCGTAATACAGCATATTGTCCGTACAGTTGGGACCACCTCTGGGGTTTCTCCACATAAAATCGCCCGTTTCCAGATCAAGACAAGCTACATCTTCCTGACCGGAATTGGCATAAACTTTCCCGTCAACGACTAATCGCTGCGTATTACTCCACACGGCCCAGGGATAGTCAAAATCAGTACTCCAGGCAATAGATTTCGATGGTCTAAGTCTATAGAAAATATCTTATCCCAGCCACCAGTTATAGCGTGGTTATCAACAATGACTACGGGACGTCCACCGCCGGAAGGAAACTGCTCTACTAGGGGGACACGCCACAATTCTTCTCTTGTATCGGGATTTACGCCAATAAGAAACTGGGTACCTTCCTGGGGCGGATTAAAGGAGTCAGGGTATAAATTCATTACGAGTATATCCTTACCTAACTCTTCATCGTACCATACAGCCGGGGGATTGCAAGAATAAATACCCGTAGAATCGGGTGCAGCGTTAAAAACATCTCGATTCTCTCCGGTATAGGGGTCAAATTCATACACGTGAAGAACCTGCCCGGGAGTTCCGAAAGAAAAATCACCTTTCAGATATAATTTTCCGTTAGCTGCGAGAGACATCGAACTTAAACGCATACCGATAGCTTTTAGATTTTCTTCCCATAGTATACTTTTGGTATCAAGATCGATGGCAAATACAGAATAAGCATTTTCGGCTAATATTAAATTATTATAAAGAAACATTTCATTGATATTTTTGCCTGCAACTTGATCTAATACCAATTCCCAGTCTTTTTCGCCTGTATCTTTATTAAAAGCCATGATAGTTGGCGGGAATCGTAAATCACCATTTACAATGAACCAATCTTGATAAACTACCGGATTTGCAAGGCTTACTATTTCTTTCTCATAATCCATCCGCGTAGCCCAGATCAGTTCAAAAATGGTGTCTTGCTCGACCTGTGTTGGGTCGGGCGGCACCAGATCAGGTTTCTCGCAAGCCCAAAAAAGGCTTGCGAGAAATAGGGATAGTATAATATTCATCTTTCTCATCTTTCGTCTGTGTTAAAGAAATTTCTGTCTTCTTCAATCCCATCATGAAATATCTTATAAATTGCATGATCCATCTGACTATCATTTTTCATCTGCAAATGATTAGACCCATCCATAAACTTAGCTTCATAGTTCATGCCCGGGCCATCCATGGCAGATTCTGCGAGGATAAAACCATCTGATGGTTTATAAAAGGATTGAACTTGATATACAGGATCTTCGCAATCGTATCCATAACTTGGGTTGCAATCCGCTTCAAAACCCAGATATTCGTCGCAATGTCCGGCGTGGCCGCCCCAACCGTCAGATACTTTCGAGTATGAACACCCGGTTTGGACTACTTCTGTTCCCGTAGCTCCAATTAACTCCTTCCAGGTAGGGTCGAGTGTAGCAAACCAATCAACTCCTTCTTTATATCCATCGGCAATTGGCTCAGCACTCGACGTACACCACAAGATCCACCAATGATCCGGGCAAAGCATGTCATCAATATCATACCAAAAGTTCATTTTTGAAACGTAGAAGTCGAGTTGACTGGCCACTTCTGCAATTCCGAGTTCATCAGAAGCATCGGCACCATATAGCGGAAATGAACTCGGCGGATTAAGTAAGGCTCCAATAAAACGTGGTGTAAGTGTTGGGTCATTTACGTCAATGCCTACACCTGCACTATGCTCAATACCATAGAAAACAGCATTGTTGTCCGTTGCCATCTCGGGTATTGAAGTCGCTGCAGTTGTAGTTATCTCATCTTCGAGTCCTTGCTCGGCAAAACTCAGTATCGCCGAAAAGCCATCACCTACTCCTGCATCGCAAATTTCATTCAGAATGCCACCGCCAAAGCCGAACATTACAGCTACGCTTGCTAAGACTCCGCTATTGTTTATTTCTTCATTGAGGGGGCCGGCTGCAAGTTTTTGACACGCATTGTGAAGGACACTATTAAGTAGTTGCTGATTATCAACCAAGGTATTAGCTGCTGCTGCTCCTTGATGTGGCGTACCGAATGTGATGAGACCATTGTATAATGGTGTGCTTGTAGTCGGCTCCGTCATTTGTCCTAAGGTTCTTGCCACAAAGTCCCCCGAGACTATGGGCAATGATAAAATTGCGTTCGGTATTAATACTCCCGTTGAGAACGTCGTTAATATCTATCTCAACATTCGCTGCCGATGAAGCTAATGACTGTTGCGAGGCATTATAGTCAGGCCTTCGGCTGTTTACCAGATAAGTGTTTGCTACATCATCAGCAACCAATTCAAAGCTCGTTTCATTGCCTTGGTAACCGTGCAGCCAAAATACATTTCTATCGGTAATGGCCGCGGGACATCCTGTCGGCGGAACTCCTACTACATAATAGCATAAGTCTATTCCGTCAGGTACACCGTCTCCATCGCTATCTAAGTCTAAATAATTTGGAATTCCGTCACCATCCAAATCTCCTGTTCCTTCAACATCATCGGGAATACCGTCTTCATCGGTATCATCTCCATTGACATCCTTTGGTGTGAAACCCTTCTGATTAAAGTACTACTTTCGTGTTTTCATAATCACCTCCTTTTAGAACTGGGTGGTTTTGATGACCCCAACCTAGTCCGTTGGGGTTTTTTAATAAAAATTAAGGTTTTCTTGTCTATTTTTCTATTCTATGGGACTGTAATGTACCAAGGATTTCTCTTAAAATAAAGAAAAATTTAAATCTTTTAACGGGGGACGGGGGTTAAGATGCTGATAATCAATTCGATTAATTTTAGGAGATCGTACTATAAGTTTATTGACATAAGTCATTGTGAAAGTAGATTCCTTTGTTCAAGGCATCGTATATTCCGGCATCTTTTTCGGAAAGGCTTTTGGTGACAATATCATCAAAAGATTCTACGATTTCCATTGTGGCATCGGTACTTCCGCCGTCGATAATAATGGATTCGAAATTTTTATTTGTTTGTTGGCGCAAGGATTCCAGCGTGCGCCAAATTGTTGCCGATGAATTGTAAGCTACGGTGATGATGGAAAGGAAGGGCCGGCTATTCATTTCCCAACCGTTTAGCTAATTTCAACGCCAAACTACTCCAATAAAAATTCTTGGCAGTGTGGTTTTCAATCTCTTTACAAATGTCTGATTTTTCGCTCATTCCTACTGCTTTGGAGAGAGCTTCCGCAAAACTCTTGGCGTCATTGTCTTGATAAAACACTCCATATTTTCCATTAGCTGAAAGATCGCGATACGCCGACATTCCTTCGTGTCCGACCAGCAGCGTACCGAAATAAAGCGCTTCAGCAAATGCGATTCCAAAGGACTCCACACGCGAAGGAAGGAAGAAAACTTTGGCATTCGCATATTCATCGTAGAGTTTTTTGCGGTCGGTAAAAACTCCAAGAAATTCGATTTTTGAAGCCGCTTCAGGATATTTTTTTGCGACAGCGAGCCATTTTTCTTCAAATTCATCAGTAATAGATCCGACAATGCGAATTTTCCAATCGCCTATTTCCAGAAATGGCAGCGCACGAAGTAGCAGTTCGTAATTCTTATCAGCTCCTCCCATCCGGCCTACTGAGAGAATGATATTTTCTTTTTCAGGAAGGGTCGGAAATTGCTTTTTCAAATACAAATCATTACAGCCGTTTGGTAGATAAAACAGTTTTTCTCTAAGCTTTGGATACGTTTTTTGAGCGGCTTCTAATCCTTGAGTGCTCTCGACAGAAATCAAGTTAACCATTTTAAAAAAACGGCGTTCGAGGTATTTCAGGATCTCATTTTTTATTGGATTGCGCGCGTATCTTTTTCGCTTTTTGAGGTGTGATGTGTATGCGTCGAGTTTGAGGTAAAGCTTTCCGTTTGGATTAGCACGTTTGTACAAAAATCCGTAAACAAGTGTGTGACGGCTAAGGTGATAAAGGTTTAAAACGTCGATTTCTTTAGCGTTATTTTTCAAATAATGAGCGGACGCCTTTTCGGCAAAAAACCAGGTCCCTTTGTCGCCGAGAGAGATCGTTTCCAATCCTTTCACTTCGCCTTCGAGCGCGGGGTATTCCTCTTCGGGAAATCGCCCAACCAGAGCCGCATCATATCCTGCCACTTCCTGCATAAAATACGGAAGCAATCCCAAATCTTTCGTAAGGTGTACATTGTGAATTTCAGGAAAGTAGGTAATCCAGCGCATCAATATTCGATTAAAAATTGCGGAATACCGAGGCTTCGGTTGAGGCTGCGCTCCACTCCGCGCACCCTCATTTTGTATTTATTCCGCTCCAAACTTCCGCCATAACTTCCCGAAAATCCGATATATTGCGGATTTTCAGGCAGAAGACGGGTCATTGATTTCAGGTCGGAATGCATTATTTCATCGTAGAGTACGTGTTCAATAAACCGGCCTTCCGCATCATTGGCTTGGGTATACTTTTGATAAAAATGATTTAAATAAACCGACTTCTCCACAGCAAAAAAGCCCGTGATAGCCACCTTCATTTTTCGATGTAAATCGATATTGAGCGGAGCAGTGAGTTGGGGAATGAGATTCGCAATATTCTTCACAACATATCTTCCGGTTACTTTTATTAAAACATCGGCTTCGAGATGTTTCCCTACGAATCGGTCGAGTGTGTAAAATTCCTGAAAGCCCTTTCCTTTTTCAGAATCGGGATGGGGCTCAAACCTGAGTAGATGAAAACGATTTAAACTCTGAAATTCTTTAAAATCGACATCTTCCGAAAGGTCATAATCTGAGTTTTCGAGAAAATAAATTGGCAAGTTCGTTTGGTCGAGATAAAAGCGGATACATTTTTTGTAATCGGCGAGCCGCTCAAGCGCATCTGTCCTACTGACCCTATCAGTATTTGGGCGAATGGTGCCGGTCATACAAAGTATTGCATTGATCATTGGGGTAAAGATAGTATGTGTAAAGGAATAAACAGTAAAATATTCCCAATTTGGTAATTATTTTCTATCTTCGTTTGAAAACCGAATTTTGAGAGTAGTTGCTAAACGAACTTTAAGAAATTATTGGGAACGAAATCCTGACTGCCAACAACAATTAATGGTTTGGTACAAAGAAGCTTCGAGGTCAGACTGGAATAACCCAAACGAAATTAAATCTCAGTACGCCACCGCAAGTATTCTTAAAAATAGTCGTGTTGTATTCAATATTTGCTGAAATAAATACCGATTAATTGTGGAAATTAACTTCCTGAGAAAATGGGTCTTTATCCGATTTATTGGAACACATAAGGAGTATGACAAAATTGACGCAAATACTATTTAACATGAAAATAAAAGCAATAAAAACAGAACAAGATTGCGATGAAGCTTTAGCAAGATTAGAAAAAATCTTTCACGCCGAAGCCAATACACCGGAGGGAGATGAAGCAGAAGTGCTTTCAATTTTGATCGAGAAATATGAAGATGAACACTATCCAATTGGTATGCCCGACCCCATTGAGGCGATAAAATTCCGAATGGAACAGATGGGAATGAAGCAGAAAGATCTCGCCGAAATAGTTGGATTTACGAGTCGGGTTAGCGAAATACTCAACCGTAAACGTAAGCTTACATTGACTATGATTCGAAAATTAAGCGTGGCCCTAAGCATCCCGACTGATGTTTTAGTTCAGGAATATTGAATAGGATAGAAAATGGTGTCCGATTCCGAATTTCGGATCGAATCTGCTTCCTTTCTCCAATAAGTCCAAATAATATTTAGTTTTGGGCGTGGGGAAAACCATTATCCATATTGGCATGCCGCGCACGGCGAGCACTTTTTTACAGCGGGAGTTCTTCCCGAAAATAGAAGGCTTCACTTTTCTTGGGGTGGAAACCACCCATTATTCCGCTGCTTTTCAGCGGCTGCTTTATCAGGACGACTCGCTTTTTGATGAAACAGAATTTGAAAAAACTGCTGCTGAAATTCGCAGTCAAAATGCGATTCTCTCCAACGAACTGTTTGTGGGGCAATCTATTTATCTTAATTCTACAAACCGATCCCGAACGGCTCGCAGGCTTCAACAATTTTTTCCGAACTCTGAGATTGTACTCATGCTCCGCTATCAAGTAAGCTTACTCCAGTCGCTCTATTCCATCGGAATCTATAGCGGCTATAAGTGTTCGCCCGAAGAATTTATCCGATTTTCGGATACCCCATCGACACCAGAAAATCCACTTTACCCTACATTTGCGGAAGCTGAAAACACCGAATCGTACAAATACGCTGCTCTGATTGACTTGTATCAATCGCTTTTCACGAAAGTGCATGTCCTTCTTTTTGAAGATTTCAAGTCGGATCCAATGGCTTTTGCCGAAAGGCTCTGTACAAAGCTAAATTTCGAAAAAGTAGAAATTTATAGAGCTAAGGTAAGGGTGAATAAAAGCTTATCATCGCGGCAAATCAAGCTCACCCGAACACTAAATCGATTCGAACCACTGATAAATCGAGGTCGTTTTGGAAGATGGCTTTTTGGAGTTAAAAGACGTTTTATTGAGCATAAAATGGGTGGCAAAAAAGGTTTTGCTTTCTCACCGGAGTTAACTGAAAAATTGGTAAATACTTATCGGGATGACAATAGGAAATTGGGTGAAATCTTGCCCGAGCTAAATGATTCTGACCGCTTTGATTCGGAATATTTCCTGAGGCAATAGCTAAATCCGATTTACAGGATTTCAGAAAGCAAAAAATTAATAGCTTCGCAGGAAAATACAGGATTTGACAGAATTAGAGAATAATTATATATCGCTTTTAAAAGAAGTTCTAATTGACAAGGACAATGCGAATCGCTTTCAACTAACACCTTACCCTCCGAATAGCGGCTTTTTTTTAAAACGATTCGCTATAAATCAAGTGATAAATGTGCTTGCCAAAAAGAAGTTGATTATTACCGGTATTGATAAAAATGGACTCAAACATAGAGAAAACGGTTTGGGCTGGCCGATTAATGGGTACAGCATGATTGGGACCAAACGTTTGAACAATATTCAATTTTGTATAGAAAGTGTTGTGAAAAATAATGTTGAGGGAGATTTTATTGAAACAGGTGTTTGGCGTGGTGGTGCTTGTATTTTTGCGAAAGCACTTTTTAATATTTTAGATCCGGGTAGAACGGTTTGGGTTGCCGATTCGTTTGAGGGCCTTCCAAAACCAAATACCGAACTCTATCCCGAAGATGCCGGTGATGATTTGTATTCATTGGAGCAACTTCGAATTTCTATGGATCAGGTAAAAGAGAATTTCAAACGTTTTAACCTTTTAGATGAAAACGTAAAGTTCTTAAAAGGCTGGTTCAAAGACTCTCTGCCTAAAGCACCGATTGAAAAATTAGCGGTTTTGCGTCTGGATGGAGACATGTACGAATCTACGATGGATGGTCTGGTTAACTTGTACCATAAATTATCCTCCGGCGGGTTTATAATCATCGATGATTACGGGACTATTCCTGCTTGTAAAAAAGCTGTGCACGATTTTAGGGATAAAAATGGAATTACCGAAGAGATTTTCAATATTGATGATTCGGGGTATTATTGGCAGAAAAAGTAAGTTTTAAACTTCCAAAAAGGAATAAAATCTGAAACCTAAAAATTCACCGATTCCAAATTCCCTTTGCGGTACCTTTAATCAACATGAACGTTTGCTGCGGCTGAAAAAACAAGCGTAGGAGCACACCGAAAAGACTCGCCAGCATTACTCCCGCGCTGCCAAGTTGCGAATAGCCGGCCAACCAAATAGAAAGTGGAATATTAATAATCATTACCGTCACGGAATGGAAAATTGAAATGCGCAACTTGCCAACACCACTCAAAAAGGTTCCAAAAATACTCAGTCCGGTAGCGGATATAACCCAAAACATCATCACAAGATTGAGGACACCGGGAATTTCAATTTCATCGCCTATCCAAATTTTATAGACCCATGGCGCCAAAAAGTACATTCCTACGGCGAGAATTGCCACAATGAACCAAAGGGAAAACAGGCGTCGCATCACTTTCTGTATCCATTGGAAATCTTTTTTGGCGTAAGCCTCAGTAAAAGCCGACCAAAAAGGAGTAGTGACCAATCCAAAAAGAACGACTACGAGATTGAAGTATCGGTACGAAATATTATAAGCCGGAACTTCGGCCGGGCCTAACACTTGGGTAATTATAAGGTTGTCGGTCATAAATACAACGAGCGCTGCACCCTGCATCACAAAAAAAGCGAAACCTAATCCCATAAGGAGCTTGCTATAAGAAAAGTCGATCCGTTTAAACGAAGGCGCGTAATCCTTATAATCGGTACTGAAGAAATAGATATTCGCAAGAAGTGGGATTAGCAGATTTATTCCACCGATGGCCAGCCCGAGTTTCCAAAGTGCTGGAGTGGTATAGGTATCGAGCAAAAATATCGCAAGAAGATGGAACACGTTTACAGCAGTATTCATAAGATTGACCACCGCCGGGCGTTGATCGGCAGTAACAACCATCTTGATAAGTTGAGCGACGAATTGCGGACAGAAGAGCACCGCAAGAATGAATACCATGTGATTTACATCGGTCTTCAGGTGTGCCGGAGCCGCAAAAATAACTGACCAATCTGCGAAAATATTGGCCACTAAGAATATCGCCAACATGGCTCCTGAAATAAGTACCAAGAGGGCGTAAGTCGTGCTTACATAAATGGATGCCAGGCGGGCATCATCTTGTGCTTTTGCTTCTGCAAAACGGTTTCGCAGGCCATTGCCCATTCCTAAATCAAAGAAGTTGAACCAGTTAAGAACGGCGCTTACGGTAAGCCAGATTCCAAAGGAAACTTCGGTTAGATAAGCTAGATAAAGTGGAATAACAAGAAAGCTAATAGCCGCATTGACCACTTTTAATCCGGCTGAATAGATAATATGGCGAAGAACTTTTTGCCCCCGGGCATCTGATTTATCGACAAACTTCGAAAGAATTTTATCGATCATTCTTTTTAGAACGGTTAATCCAATTTCGAATCAAATTTCCACTTCTTTTTTCTCCTTCAAAATAATCGCCATAATCAGCGCCATAAACATAACCATATCCATAGCCGTAACCCGAATTATAGCTCGAACCGGCGCTTTTCTTACGAACCGCATTGAACACAATTGCTACATTTTTGAGCTGGCCCTGTTCATAGAGTTCATTCACATGCAGAATATGATTCTTGTGGGTAACTCCATCGCGAACTACAAAAAGAATGGTATCGGCGTGGTTCGCAAGCATCAAACCGTCCGAGACTAATCCTATCGGGGGGGTATCTATTATGATTTTATCAAAACGGGTTTTGAGTTCTGCAATCAAGTCCCCCATTCGATCAGCCATAACAAGCTCGGAAGGATTGGGAGGATTTGGTCCGGAAGGTACGACTTTGAGCGTATCGAGATAGCCCGAATTAAAAATAATCTCATCAATGTTAGCGTTGCCACTAAGATAATTACTACAACCTCTATTGTCCTGAATATCAAAACTTTCAAGAATTTTCGGTTTCCGCATATCGAGACCCACCAAAACTACCCGCGCACCGGATGCCGCCATAACAGCAGCTAAATTCATTGCCGTAAAGGTCTTTCCTTCGGTTCCGACCGAAGAAGTAACCATTATAACGGAAGAGCTGTTCTCGCTATTGAAAAATTGGAGATTGGTGCGGATACTTCGGTACTCTTCCGCTATCGAAGATCGAGGTTTGTCCACTGCGACCAGTGAAGACTTAAGCTTATTGAAACGGACCACACCCAAAATCGGAATGCCGGTTAGCTTTCTTATTAATCCAATATTTTCTACCTTATCATTCAGTTTTTCAATGGTCATGATGAATAAAGCAGGAAGCAATAAGGCCAATAAAAGTGCAATTGAATATGCTCTTTGAGGTACCGGAGAAATAGCTCCCGGCACAACGCGCGCGTTATCGACGAGGCGAGTATCGCTTTCGGTAGCTGCGAGAGATATTCCGAGTTCTGCATGTTTTTGAAGGAGGAAGATGTAGAGATTTTCCTGAATTCGAAATTTTCTTTCAATTTCGAGCAATTCCCTTTCAGTGGTGGGAATACGCTCAATTCGACCTTGAAATTTATCAAGCGATTGGTCGAGCTCGGCAGATTTGCTTTTCAAACTCTGCTCTATATTCTTAATATTCTCCAGCAGCGAGGACCTCGTAAGTTCGATTTCGGCATTTATAGGAACCAAAGTCGGGTCATTTGCCGTGCTCTGATTTATAACTAATTCACGCTGGCTCTGAAGTTCCGAAAGTTTATTTATCAATTTGATGAGCAGTGCATCATTCAGGTCAAGCGATGCAGGAGCCAAATTTCTGACATCTTGGTTTTCCTGAATATAGGTTTTTAACTGATTGATCATGCTCAATCGCGTATCATTTATTGCTTTTTGGGCATCAAGGTCTTTGATACTTTCTAAAACTACCTGCGATTCTGATTCGAGATTGATAATTCCTTTTGAAACTTTATAATTCTCGCGGTTGGTTTCGATACGCTCGAGATCCTGAGTAATAGACTTGAGCTGCCCATCCAAAAAAGAAGCTGTGTTAGAAGCGGCTTTATTTTTTACGTCTACATCGTTTTTCAGGTATTCGGTGATAAGGGCATTTACAAAGTCAAGGCCTTTTTGGGGCACTTCATCTTCGAGATAAATCTGGAGCACGGTACTCTGAGGACGGGAAATAGCCACCACAAGTTTTGAAAGGTATTTGTTTTGGTTGGCAGCGATTGTATTGAACCTTACCCGGTAGTTGCGTTTTTCAAAATTGCTTTCAACAAGGAGATTTTCAGGAAAATTATCGCGTTTTGAAAGGGTGATCTTACCAAGCCCCATATCAAAAGGCGTCCCATACTTTCCTTGAAAAATTTTTTCTGCATCTCCCGATTTATATCGAAAAACAAAATTCTCGCTATCGATCAAATTTACATTAAAGCTCTGCGAGTAAGATTGAAAATCAAGGTGTTCTATATTTATCGAAAATGGACAATCTTTATAAACTTCAGAAACTTTTATATCGCCGACCAAATAATAGGAGACCTCGAAGTCGAGCTGATTCAGAACTTTAGTGATAAGATTATGCGATCGAAAAATCTCGATTTCATTCTCAATATTCATGGTTGGCGACTCGACATCCAGCTGTTGCAAAAGCTGATCTTTGGCACCCGATTTATCCTTAACGAGTAGCTTTGCTGTGATGGCATATACCGGAGTTTTGTACCAGTTATAATACCTCGCCACCACATATCCAATGATGAGCGCAATGGCAAAAAGGTACCAATACCGCACATAGCGCAAAACGAAGGCTTTCAGTTCGAAATCACTGGCCTCACGTTTTACGTTATTTAAGTTTTTGTCAGTCATCACTTAACCGTCAATCCAACCATTACCACCACAAAGGTCAATGTACTTAGCACGAGTGGCAAAATGCGATACGCATTATCATCTTTCGAAGTCATTCCTTTGGAAGGTTCGACATAAATCACATCCCCATTTTGCAAATAAAAAGCCTCACTATTTAAAAATGCGGTATCACTTAAATTAAGTCGAGTATATATTTTTCCTTCCTGAGCGGTGCGTATAAGCAAAACATTTTCGCGTTGCCCATAAATAGTCAGATCTCCGGCCATTCCGATCGCTTCGAGGATATTCACACGTCCATCGGGAATATTATAAACTCCAGGCACTCTTACTTCTCCTAAAATTGTGATTGCGAAACTAATAAGCCGGATGTTTACAGAAGGCTTCTGAAGATAAGCCAATAGCGCATTACGCACTTTCTCACTGGCCTGATCGGTATTGATACCTGCAATGTTCAATTTCCCGATAAGGGGAATATCAATCGTACTGTCGCGGGCAATTTGGTAGGTATTGCCTGCGTATTTCTTATCCACATCCGATCCAGCTTTTTGAAAATACGTATTGGCCTCCTTGCTTGCGCTGGTAATATTGATTTCTACAATATCATTGGGCTGAAGAAGCACCACTGGAGCCGACGGGACAGCAAGATTACCCCTTTCACTCTCGCTGATATTATTGAAATAGGTTACCTTCTTGTGAGGCACACAAGATACAAGGAGAATCCCACTTAAACAAAGGGCATAAAACTGTTTCATTCTTTAATAATCAGTGCTTCAACGCGCATATTTTTCTCAAATTCTTCAAAAGTTTTGGCGTCGGGGATACGCTTGTGTGTATCGCCGTATCCCACTGCTTTCATGCGCTTTTTGCTTATTCCATGATCGACCAAATATTCTTTCACCTCTTGAGCGCGCTCCTCACTTAATTCAAAAGCCGAGCCTTTAAAATTCCATTCTTTTCCCTGCCTTTTAAAATTCGGATCTGGAAGTATTTCATCCGTATGATTGGCTGTATGGCCCTGCACTTCTATTTCGATGGTTGGATTGGCTTTCAAAAAAGCTACCAGTTGATCGAGTTCCTCATCAGCACCGGGTTTTAGTGCGTAGGTATTGTTATAAAAGAAGACATTATTGAGCACCAGCCGGTCTCCTACGGATATGATTCCCTCCAGTTTATTTTGAACTTCTACACTTTTTAAGGTCGCAAACTGAGAAGTGTCTTGGGTAACGTGAACCGTTGCTTCTTCTATTGGCACTGATTTTTTCCCAAAATCCAAATCAATTTGCACATCCGGCTCGTGCATCTTCGCCGCATTGAAATCTGGAACTTCAAGCATGGTAAAATCATAACATGGACGGTGTACAGCATGGATTGAGAGTTGCTCACCTTTTGATTCCATATGCAAAAAATGGCCGCAATCATCTCTATTCAAGCTCAATACTGAAATATAAAAAGTATCTCCTTTCAATGCTTCAATCGTATTGCGATAGACGATAGACCCGTCATTTGTGAAAATGGGGGCGCGTTGCAAATTTATAGGCTGCATATTTGCATTGATTAGACGGTCGCAAAAATCGGTACCACCATATCTGAAAGCCACTGCCCTGTATCGGTCGACAGTATTAGAGGCAGCCACAGAAAATTGAATTTCCAGATCTTCATCAGCAATAAATTTGTACCAAAAAGAATATTTATCCTCGTATAGATAGTAGAGCGCATTCAACTTGTGATCGTTCATCAAAATCTGGCTTTTTGAAAAATCGTTTTGCTCTATTGGAAAATGAATTTCTTGGGCATTGAAGCACGAAAATGGATCTCCTTTTTGAGCAAACGCATTTTCTCCGATAAGGAAAAAACCAATCAGACAGAATGAAATTTTAAATGCCTTTATGCACATATTGGAAGGGGGCAAAATGACCAAGAGCAAATATAGAAGCATAAGGGGGGCAGGTGCATTTAATACGGCTGTCATTATCCACATTAGACTGATGAAAGAAATTTTCCGAAAAACCCCATCGAACATGGCTTTGGGATAGCTTTGCACACATTGAACTTTCAATTTTTGTGGAAAACTTATGAAACAAACCTGCTCTCTGTTCATTCTTCTGATTTCTCTACTGGCAAATAAGCCGGCTTCCTGCCAGGTCTTCGACGGCTTGATCCATTCGAATCCTACCTCAAATTTTGTACCCAATCCCGGGTTTGAAAATACCACGCGGGAATTCTGCGTTTGGAACCAGAATGGAAGGGAGTATATGACAGCAATCGAATCATGGGATTCGCCTACGGAATCCACTCCTGATTTACTCAGCTTACGCCTAAAACCATCTTGCTGGGCGAATCCTACCAAACATAGCGGTGGAAAACAAAGCCCCCACTTCGGCGATAATATGATGGGTATAAAAACATATGGAAAAGGCGGAACCGATACGTTTTGGCATGAATACCTTTCGGTAAAATTGGATACGGCACTGTACCCCGGTCAAAAATACTACGCTGAATTTTATATTAGCCGAGCCGTAAAATCAGATAGGGCTTCGAACAATATCGGCATGTTTTTTAGTGATACCGCCATTGTAACCCGCGACAGGATGCCCCTGTTTTTTACTCCCCAAGTAAATGCAGAGGATATAGTTAAATCGCGATGGAATCTTTGGAAAAAGATTTCAGGAGTTTTTGAAGTCGATACAGAAAAAAACTATCTGCTTATTGGGAACTTTTACAATGACAACGCTACCGCGACCACTGATTTTCCGGAAGGAGAAGGCGGCGCATACTATTATATCGATGATGTATTGGTTCGAAAAGCCACACCGGAAGAACAACTCAGTCCAAAGCCAAAAGAAAGCATAGCACCCAAACCAAAAAGGGTAATGAAGAAAGCGGAAATCCTTACCACCAAAGAGATAAAACTCGATAGCATTGATTATAAGGTAGGTAATACTATTGCGCTTGAAAACATCTTCTTTGAGTTTGATAAAGCCACCCTACTCCCATCGTCCATGCCTGAACTCAAAAAGCTAATCGACATTATGACCGACTACCCCTATCTGAAAATTGAGATAAGCGGACATACCGATAATGTAGGTACGGATGCATATAATGAGAAACTGAGCCAGTCGCGGGCAAAAAGTGTTGTAGATTATCTTATCAGTAAAGATGTGGATCCCAACAGACTATCTTACAAAGGATATGGAAGCAAGAAACCCATTGCGTCCAATGAGACAGACGAGGGAAGATCGATAAACCGACGGGTGGAATTTACGGTGATCAAAAACTAAAAATAGGTGTCGCGGTATACTTTAAACCCAAATACAACCTAATACGCCTTATATTTCATACTTTTGTGCCAAAATTTGAGCATGATAGCGGCAGACGGGCTTACTATTGCAGTTGATTTTGATGGTACGATTGTAGAGCATACTTATCCGGAAATCGGAAATGAAATGCTCTTTGCTTTCGATACCCTCAAAGCGTTGCTAAAAAAAGGCCATAAACTTATTTTGTGGACCTATCGCGAGGGCCGTTATCTGGAAGAAGCGGTAGAATATTGCAGGCAAAATGGAGTCGAGTTTTATGCAGTCAATAAGAGTTTTCCTGAAGAGGAACTCGACGATGGCATCAGCAGAAAAATCAATGCAGACCTCTTTATAGACGACAGGAATGTGGGTGGTTTTCCTGGTTGGGGAGAAATTTACCATATGATTCACCCAGATGATGGTGACTATGAGCATCAGTTGAAAAACCCGGATGCCCATTATAATTATCCAAAAGAAAAATCTTTTTTTAAGAAAATACAGAATTTGTCATGGTCCAAATCAAAACAGCAGAAGAAATAGAAATCATGCGCGCTGCTGCCCAAATTGTATCGAGAACATTGGGGCTTGTAGCAGAAAAAATCGGTCCCGGCATTACGCCGCTCGAACTCGATAAAATAGCATTCGAATACATTAAAGACGAAGGCGCCGAACCGGGTTTTCTCGGTTTTGGTGGTTTTCCGAATTCACTGTGTATTTCAGTAAATGAAGCTGTGGTTCACGGAATTCCAAATGACCGGCCGTTTGAAGAAGGCGATATTGTTTCAATCGATTGTGGATCCGTAAAAGACGGCTTTTATGGAGATCACGCCTACAGTTTTGCAATAGGCGAAGTGAGTGATGAGAGTAAAAAACTCTTGCACGTCACCAAAGAAAGTCTTTATCTGGGTATTGAGAAAACAATCGTCGGAAATCGAATTGGTGATATTGGATATACCATTCAAAATTTTGCTGAAAAGCACGGATATGGCGTAGTGCGCGAATTGGTGGGACATGGGCTTGGAAAAGCAATGCACGAAGATCCTCAGGTACCCAATTATGGAAGGCGCGGACGGGGCAAGAAGATCGTAAATGGAATGGTGCTGGCTATAGAACCCATGATCAATCTCGGCACCAAAGACATTCTTATGCTTGATGATGACTGGACAATCGTAACGGCTGATAGAAAATATTCTGCTCATTTCGAACACGATGTGGCTATTGTAAACGGAAAACCGGATGTGCTTTCCACCTTTGATTATGTTGAGCAGGCTTTAGAAAAACGTGGAATGGATCCGATGCGAATTCATGTTGAATCTTGGGCTATTTAGACGCAAAATAATTGCGAACTGCAAATTAGCTGTCCCTTTCGAAGTTCGCGGGTTAGAACTCATGTATTTATGATTTGCGAAAAAACCTTTATTGGTTCTCTTGTGGCATTTTTTTTAGCTGCGGATTTCTGTTTTCAAAGCTGACTTTCGGAATTTTGCTTCCCACGGTGGGAAAGCCGATTCAACTTATGTCGAAGTCGTAGTCCATTTTGGTTTTTTCCACCAAATCCCAATGGACAATCTTTTTTTCCTTATTAATTTCCGCTATTTGGCTAATTGAAACGGTCTGAACCTTCCCGTTACGATTCATCACGAAGTCATTGGCCTTATCGCCTATCCCTGCGGTGAAATGAAAATGAGCAATGGACTCAGGTGACATTTCCCCATTTTTCAAAAAGCTTTCGAATAATTCCGCTCGTTGCTTTCTCACTGCGGGAAGATACAATTGAGGCGACGACCATATTTTAGGTTGGTTTACGCTGAATTCATTTTTATAAATTTTCATTCCGTCCCAGCGAATTTCCTGAATAGTAGTACCAAAATGGACAAGGGTAAATGGCTGAATGGTATCGAAATCAAAGCGATCTGCGAAGGCATACAAATCTTTAAGATCGAGACTTTTCAAAGTGACTATCCCACGGCTAATTCCATAGGTTTTATTCATATCATGCCGGTCGAATGCGCCATTTAGCAAAACGGCAGTTCTCGATTTTTCGCCAATGGCAATATTTGTTCCTCCACGCAGAGGTTCCTGAGCTATCAGATACTTTTCTTCTAAAGCCGAAAGATAACCGCTTAGATTATGCGAATTCCTTTGAGGGCTTTCGTCGCGGTTGGTAGTAATAACCGTTCCATTTTTTATAGGAATAAAACTTAGTGTACACATCTTTAAATCTATTATTCCTTCAAGTTTTTTCCAATACCCTTCACCACCAATTTTCTCCAAACATGAGCAATTTGTTTAAAGCAGGCAATTTACGGCATTTATCCAATACTTCTTTTTTAATTTCATGGTGAGCACCGTTCGCATGGTGCACAATAAATAAGTTATTTGGTAAGAAATTGTTGGAAAAAAGGAGAGTCGGATCTAAAAACGGATGCGTGTCAGACAAATAAATTCTGTATCTATATCAAAGACTGTATCCTCTTCTGAAAGCGGATTGATACGATCTTCTGACCTATAACCATGATCAAAAACCAAAATCAATGCGCTTAATCAGAATAGTCTACGCACACCAAACTTTGAAAAATGGCTTTGTTAGCATCAATTGGAATAACCTCTACTTCGCTGGGATTTTGGGAACGTAATATGATTGTAATAATTCCAAGACCTGCGCCCCCTTTTTTTGATATATCGCCATGCATCATTTGATCCATATACCTTTTTTTCAAATCTTTTCGATCAAGCGCATTGATTTCGGCATATTTTTTCTTAAGAATTTCTCCGTGGCCTTCGTGTATTAGATTTAAAAACTGAGCACATATTTTGGAGCCATTGATAGAAACGGTCACTGCACCCAATGTTTCTTTATCATCTGTATTCATTCCATGTAACCGAATATTCTGGATAGCCTCGATATAAACCGTGTAAAATCGTTTTTGAGCTTGTTTGTCATGCACTTTTTCCTCTACTAGTTGTTCTAATTTAGCGGAAATTGCATTTGCATACCCCGTATTGAGATCTCCCACGAAATGGAAAATGACTTCTTCCGTATTCGATTCTTTCAATACTTCATAGGTCCTTTCGGAATAATTGTAAAAACTATCCAAAGAATTCTTATCGAGATTCATGCGCAAAGTTTTGGCCTTGCCAAGGTAGAAAAAAGTCTTGAGTTGATCGAAGCTAAAAGAAGAAAGGTCAGGATAAATTTATGAACGGGCAAAATTTAGAATTTCGCACACGGAATTACGCGTCGTTTATTATGCCTTTTGTTTTTCTTACTGGCAAATTCCATCGTCCAGGTAATCTCGTGAGCTCCACCACTATTTGGACTTAATTTGGAAATAGTGAGATCGTAACTGTAACCGATTTTCATATTATTTATTTCATAACCCACTAAGACCGCGATAGCATCGTGATTCAAATAATCATATCCATTGCTTTTTATAAGTGGCAAGCCACGGTACCAAAGTCCGATAACTATTGGATCGTACTCGTAATAGAAACCTAAATCGAGCTGATCGAACAAGCCTTGAGCCTGGTAATTGAACGCCGGAACAATGGATTGACGGCTGCGGAAGGCACTCACATCCGATAGATTAATACGCACACCACCGTGCACGCTAAGCTTCTTTGGCAATTGGGTATCGCCACCGGTAACCGATTGGACCGGCTCGTTCATATGCTGAAGCGAGGCCCCGAACCAAAACGATTTTGAGAAAACGAGTAATCCTGCTCCAAGATCGGGATAGTTGACAGGTTTCTGAACAAATCGGGCACGATCGGGATCGAGGGTTGCTGCACCTTCATCATCACGTGCGAGCTGATCGGAGAAGGTAAGCTTATCAATATCTAAAAAGGTAGATCCAAACCCAAAACTGAGTGCCGGCCGTACGCTAATTTTTCGTGTAATATGAATTTCGTAGGCGTATTGTAAAGCGATCGCAGTATAGCTCAGCCCGCCGGTGCCCGCTTTATCATTTTGTACAGTGAGACCAATACCACTATTCACCTCCGACACAAAATGGTCCACAGCTAAATTGTACGAGACAAAAGCCTTCGGAATAGCCGGCCATTGGTTGCGATAAGTCATTGCCACCCTGCTCTGAATACTCGTACCGGCAAAGGCAGGATTCATAAACATTGGATTGGAGTAAAATTGCGTGAGCTGCTGATCCTGAGCATACAGAGTTGACTTTGCGCAAGCAAAACCTACTGATGCCAAAAGCAATATGCGTAGAAATTTTGCCATATTTTTTATTTTGAAAGAATAAGTTTTTCTTCAATTTCGCCTGTTCCTTCGGGTTCATTCCCAAAAAACATGGATTTCTCTAAAGTTTTGTATCCCTCGGCCTCCACCATCACGGTGTATTTTTTATTGGTATTGAGCGCAAGTACAAAGGTTCCAAGCGTCGGGTCCGTTTGATACATCCCCTCTACAGTGCCGTTTTCTTCATTTAGCAAGGTAATGGTCGCATTTGATGGTATTTCATCATTTACCGAGAGGAGTTCTCCCCTATAAATTACAGTGCCTGCATCGTCGAAAACCACCTGATAGATATCCTGCAAGCCAAAACCTCCTATCCTTTCAGATGAGAAATAGGCCATTTTCCCGGAAGGATCGAGTGAAAAGAAAATATCATCACCAGGAGTATTAATGGGGTAACCAATATTAATGGGGTCATTAAAACCATCATCTGACTTTGTAGCACAAAAAATATCGAACCCGCCCATGCTTAGATGACCTCGCGATGCGAAGTACATCGCCCCATCGGCAGCGATAAAAGGAGCGTCATCATCGAATGCTGTATTAATTTTATCACCTAGATTCTGGGCTTTGCTCCAATATCCGTTTGGCAGGCGTTGGACTTTATAAATATCCTTTCCTCCAAAACCGCCGGGTCTGTCACTTGAAAAATAAAGTACCGATCCATCATTATTTCCAAAAGAAGCACTCGCCTCCTGATATCTCGAATTGATTTCTGGATCGAGTTTATCCGGTTCCGACCAGCTATATTCATTCTTTTTCGTCATATACAAATCTCCGGCAAATCCATCGCGGCTCGTGCGGTAAAAAATAAGCGAATTACCATCTGGGGAACAAGCCACCGCAGCATCATTGGTACGTGTGTTGAGCGGTTCGCGTGCAGCTACAGCCTTCAAATCTTTTGAATTCAAATCGACATAGTAAATATTCTCATCGTACTGTTCAGAATAGTCCTTCTGGCTCTGCCTGTCATACCTTCTGCGCGACGTGAAATATATCTTCTGTCCCTGATTATCCCACACCGGAGCATAGTCGTGCACTGGAGAATTCACAGATTTACCCATATTTACAATGGTCACTTTCAGCGGAGTCTGCACCATTTCTATAGCTTTCTTTGTCGATTCTTTGAATTCATCAATTTCGGCAGCCGACTTCATGCGCTTCGGTTTATGCTCATATTTATCAAGCAGAGCAAGTGCATCAAAAAATTTATACTCTTCAATTCGTTCTTTTGCCAAAAAGAATAGGGCTTCCGTATCGTCTTTTTCCACCGCGAGTTCCAGAAAGCGTTCTGCCTGATCCTTTAAAGTGGGTAAATGGTAATAACAGATACCCAATTTGCCGAGCAGCTCAGGATCGCTTGGTGTTGCCTTGCTCACTTCAGTATAGAGTTGAGAGGCGTACGAATAATCGCCTTGTACGTAGTAGATATCCGCTTCGTACATAAGGTTTTTTTCATACCTGCTGAGTTTCTTCTGTCCACTTAAGTGAATAGAAAAGGCCATGCTGAAAAAAACTAATACTGCTATTTTGTTCATCTTGATCATCTTAATAATGTTACGTCTCCCATTTGTGTTAAATCTCCACCATCCTCAAATGTTACTTTTACACGCCATACATACACGTCTTGCTGGCAGGCACGACCTCTGTAGTATCCGTCCCATCCTTGTCGTACATCGGTAGATTCGAAGAGAATTTCACCCCATTTATTGAAGATTTGCATTTGGAACTCCTTCACTCCCTTATATTGCGGGAAGAAAATGTCATTATTAAACATGTCGTCCACAGTCCAGTAACCACCATTAGGGCCATTCGGATTTGGAGTAAAGGCATTGGGGAAATTAATCCGCGTATCTACATTTCCGAGTACTGCCTGATCTACACGGAATGTATCCGGACAGTTCCATTCGTTATTTGCGATAAGCGTAACCGGATGCCATCCCGTACTTTCGTAAAAATGGTATGGAGCAAATTCGGTAGAAGAGCCATTATCTCCAAAATCCCATTGATAAATCGACGCATCTGTCGAAAGATTCAAAAAGAAAACCTGATCGGGAATAGTAATAACCGGCGGATTTACGGTAAAATACGCCTCTGCTCTAGGATGAACTACAGCCACCCCGGTTTTGATTTCAATATCTTTATCACCACCAGGTCCAGTTACGGTTAGGGTAACGTTAAAAGTACCTGCCTGATAGTAGGTATGCACGGGATTGGCCTGATCACTACTGGTCCCGTCACCAAAATCCCATAAATAATCTACTGCATATTGTGAAGTACTCGTAAAAGCGACAACTAATGGCATACAACCCTCACCTTCACCTTCGAAACTAGCAATTGGCAATGGCGGATCAATGCGTATAACTTGCGAAGCGGTGTCATTACAGGTCAGGTTTCCAACGATAAGATTGATCGTATATTCACCCCAAGTGGAATAAGTATAGGATGCCGGTGCATTAGGATCGGAAGTTTCTGTATTCGCTCCATCTCCCCAAAGCCAGTTGAAAGAGGCAGATGAATTAGCTGAACTTAAATTAGCCAGATCAATCGTAGCATCCGGAAATTGCTGAACACTTGGAGCAGCTACAAACGCAGCTTGCGGCTGGCCCGAAACCGGAATATCAAATGTGAGCGTATCGCCACAACCCCAAAGCGAAGAAGCAATAAATGTAACGGTATAAACCGCATTATTTGTATTTGGATTCGTATAAATATGAGTCGGTTCGACGTCTTGTGAAAAAACACCGTCGCCAAAGTCCCATAAATACGTGAATGCACCGGTAGAATTATTTACAAAATCGGCAGTATAAGGTGAGCAACCACCAGGTGGAGGCGTTACATTAGCAATAATTTCGGGTATTATATCCACATCTGTCGAAGCAACAGCTTCACAACCAAAATCGCTGGTACCGGTGAGGGTCACAGTGTGGGTTTCCAAATCTGTACCGGTATTGGTATAAACGTGAGAAACAATAGAATCTAAACTCGTAGAAGTTCCGCCATCTCCAAAATTCCAGAGATAGTTTGTGGCTCCTGCTGAATAATTGGCAAATGAGAATTCAGCCGGAAAACAACCTTCGATACCGGCGAGTGCCAGACTCACGTTTGGTAGCGGATACACCTTGATAGAAGTATATGCCGTATCGGTACAACCAAACCCGGACTGGGCGATCATCGAAACGGTGTAATCTACAATTGTATCTCCGAGATTCACAAAATTATGAGACGGATTTGGATTAAAAGCTTCATTTCCATCACCGAAACTCCAGAAATAGGATGCTGCGCCAAAAGTTTGATTCACGAAAGTAACCGATAGTGGCGAACAACCTTCTGAAGGATTTTCGATAAACCCAGCCATGACGTCGGGATAAACAGTCACCTTAAGGCTTGCCGTATCCCGGCATCCAAAATCTGTAGAAGCGATCATGTTAAGATTGAAATCTTGAGGAGCATTAGAGGTAGAATAAAACGTATGGCTATGTAGGGCTGCACTCGTATCTGATATGGCTCCGTCGCCATAATTCCATGCGTAACTATCTGCAGTGACACTATTGTTTTGAAAAAGAACTGTAAGCGGACTGCATCCAGCGGTATTATCAGGTACAATGCTCGCATTTGGTTTTGGAAATACCACAATTTTCGTTCGTGCGGTATCCTCACAACCATAAAGCGAAGTAGCAATTAATCGCACATCAAAAGTATCGGGAAATTGTGTATTATTTTGGTATCCAGCCATGGGTTCATTTGCAAGACTTACCACACCATTGCCCAAATCCCATTGATACACATTGGCATTTTGAGAATTGTTCTGGAAAGTAAATGATAGTGGCGAACAGCCTTCATCTGGGCCTGAGAAATCTGCTACAACTTTTGGATAGACTTCAATATTTCGTGTAAAAGTTCTGCTACAGCCAAATTCAGTATAAGCTGTAAGTAAAAGAGTATAGGTTATAGTCTGATTTGTATTATTGACATACTCGTGCGAATGAATGGCTGCCAAGGTATCCGAAGAAGTTCCGTCTCCATAGTTCCATACCACCGAGTCGCCGAGAATAGTTTGATTTTCAATCGAGACATTCAAGGGGCTACACCCGGTTGTAAGATCGACGGAAAACTGTGAGATTGGATTTGGGTGCACGACAACATCCGCGTAAGCGGTATCCTTACAGCCAAAAGCAGAAGTGGCAATAAGTTCGATAGTGTATGTTTTATCCACAAGTGTATTATTCGCATAGGTATGCAGCGGATTTGGGGCGATGGAAATAGTACCATCTCCAAAAGACCAATAATAGGCCACTGCGCCACTCACCACCGGAAACTGAACATCGAAGGGAGCACAACCCGAATCGGCCGCAAGGCTAAAATCAAAATTGGGTTGTGGATAGACCGAGATCGTTGAAGAAGTGGTATCGCTACATCCAAAAGCGGTATTAGCGATAAGCGTAATAGTGAAATTCTGAATGGTCGGTGTATTATTTACAAACTGGTGCGACGGATTGGCAGCAGTGGTAGTTGCAGATCCATCACCAAAATCCCAGATATAATCGGATGCATTGAGTGAGCTATTCAGGAAATTCGCAGGACCGGCATCACAAGCCGGCGCATAAAAAGTTTGAAACTGAGCCACGGCATTCGGGTGAACTGTAATAGTGGTTTGGGAGGTATCGGTACACCCGAAAGCATTTCTCGCAATGAGTCTCACAGTATAAATCGAGTCAACATTTCCGAAATTATCATACGTATGTGTAGGATTTTCATCTCCACCTCCACTTCCATCGCCAAAAAGCCATGTATACGAATCACCGTCTATACTGGCGTTCGTAAAATTGACTTCTAAAGGAGCACATCCACTTGTCACTTCGGGTGTGAAAATAGATTGGGGTGCGTCTTCCACATTCACTGTCATTTGATGAATATCTGAACAATTTGCTGTAAAGACCTCCAGGCTCACCGTATACACCCCTGCACTGGCATACGCATGTGTGGCGTTGGTATCGGCACTCGTAAACCCATCTCCAAAGTCCCAAAACCAAGTAACTATTGGATCACCTGCCGGCGGAGTAGATAAATCGGTAAAGGTTCCTGTCGAACCAATACAAACGTCGTTGACCAGAAAGTTTGCTTCCGGACTTTCATTTACCGTTACTATTTGGGTATCGGTATTCTTACATAAATTGGGTGCTTCAACGGTTAGCGTTACATTATAATTTCCCGGGCTCGTATAGGTCTGTGTGGGCGGTGTATCTGAAATACTTGTATTCCCATTTCCAAAATCCCACGCCCAGCCCGAAATAACACCTGTTGAATTATCTGAAAAGGTGGCAACCAGTGTATCACACGCTTCGACGTTATCGACCGATATATCGGCCACCGGAGCCGGCAGAACCGTGATCGGGACATGGGCTGTGTCCGAACAGCCACCTGTTAGTCCCACGGCAGCTACAAGAGTTACATCGTAGGTACCCTGAGTTGCAAAAGCATGCTCTATGGTAGCAGCACCAGAATAAACCAGAGGGGTGCCATCGTCAAAATCCCATACATAATCGGTAGCGCTTGCAGATGAACTATTCGTAAAAGTAACAATTTGATTCTCACACACAGTTGATGCATCGGCTGAGACACCAGCTGTTGGTGGTGGTACGATTTGTATAGTTATCGTGGTCACATCGATTCCACACAGATTACTATCCAGTAAAGTAGTGGTATACGTTCCTATACCCGGATATTGAATGGTGTGCGGAAAAGTAGGTGGCCAGGGACGCCAATCGATAATAGAATCGTGTCCTAATCCCCAGTAATCTCCAAAATTCCAATACTCATATCGCTGGTAGATATTTCCTTGAAAAAGGCAATTCCGTTCAGTAGTATTGGTATAAGTTACTTCATTATCAGGAAAGCAGAGGATGGTTTCAGAAGCGGTTATACCGGCATCATCGATATCCCATATTCGAATCGGATTAAAAGTCGCATTACTCGGCCCGCCTTGCACCGTGTTACAATTGTTTTCAGCTGTAAGGGTAACAACCGTTTCACAATCTACCGTTCCTTTTTGATAGGTATGATTGATAGTCTGTCCGAGATTTGTGTAGTCGTACGTTTCATTTGGCGATCCATCTCCAAAATTCCAGATAAAGGTTGTGGTGGTAGACGTATTGGTACTCGAATTTATAAACTGCATATCCTGTGGAGCACAAGCCTGAGTAAGGCCACCAACCGGCACCTGGATAGAAGCATTGGTTGCTTCTTCCATTATTACTGTTCCGTTTATGGTACAACCGCCAGAGATAAAAGTCACATTATAAATATCCACTGTAGCTCCATACGTATGTACAATAGCTGCGGGAGGCACCAGACTGGAACCGCTCTGAATAGGCGATCCATCTCCCCAATCGATGGTCCAGGGGCCAAAAGAAGTTGGCGATTGAATGCTTAGCGTATAAGAATTTCCATTACAGCTATACCAAGTTGGATTGCTCGATGCATTCCCATAAAAGTCAAATACTTGACATTGAGAAAATGCATTGAAATGCGCACAAAACACAGCGAGAAATAGCCCGATTCCAACTTTACTAATTTTCCTCATCATAGCCCTTTTTACGCAGGTTTTGCGAAAAGGTTAGGATGGGTAATTAATTCAGAATAGAGAGAATCTTAGTAATTTCAGATTGCATTTTGTTAGATCGAAAATTGTCACAAATCAGGTTTTAGGTCAAAGTGGAATTATTCTAAAACGATTTTTTTAACAGTCTGAACATTTTCATTCTTAAATTCAATGAAATAAATTCCTTTCGAAAGTTCAGACGAACTGATCTTACTTGATTCGAAAATTATTCCTTGTAATAATAATTTCCCACTGGTGTCAATTATTTTGTACGCTGTTTGACTGTCAATATTTTGGATTGTAATACTGTTCTTTGTTGGGTTGGGAAAAATCGAGATTCCTTTTTCACTTTCTCTTTCAGCAATACCTGTAATTATTTCTCCACAGTCCTCATGATTCCAATTAGAATCTAAATTAAACGGATTAAAAAACAAACCAATAGAATCGTCTTGATAACATCTTAATGGGCCATCCAAAGTTCCATCATAAATTGGAAACATGAAATTTGTATTTCCAATTCCTTCAATTACAGAATTACCAAATTCAATTGTCAAGCCATCGCCACAGGTTATATATTGGATTCGTCTTTCTTGGTCATTTACCATCATTGTTCCTGTTGAATCAATAATCATTTTTAATGGTGTCTCATCGTATGCATTAAAGTAATTCAATACAATAGTATCGCCCGCATTTGCACCAAAATCATACAAGAGTTGAAAATTACCATCAGCATAAAAGAATACACTATCGTTTTCCGAATACATATATTGATAAGCGACGCTGGTTGTGTCCATATATCTCCCTACTTCCACAATCTTTTTACAATCGACTCCATTGATCATAGTGTCTGATAAGGACTCAAGTGTCTTAAAAGAAGTAACCTGCGGATCAAGAGTCCCTTGGGTGTAATGCCAAATAGCTCCGATTGGTGCGAATTCCTGGGCATTAACATGTACAGTGATTGCTAATAAAATCAGTAAAAATGTAGCTCTTTTCATTGGGAAGAATTTTGGTGTCGACCTCAGGATAAACAAATCTCATAACAGGATGCTAACGTTGCAATCAATGTGGATCCTGAAACTTCGGATTATTGACAAAACTGGTATCCGTAAGCGTTTTGAGAAAACTCACCAAATCATCAATATCCTGCTCGGAGAGACCAAGACCTTCATCCGGAAATTTCATAAGTGGATCGATGGTCGCCGAAGAATGCCCGCCACTATTGTAATGCTCCACAACATCGCGTAGCGTGGCGAAACGTCCATCATGCATGTAAGGTGCCGAAAGCTCTACATTTCTGAGGCTTGGCGTTTTAAAAAGTCCACGATCGTAAGGCGAACCGGTTACATCTTCACGTCCAGGATCGGTGAAAACGGTATCCAATCCATTGTTGTGAAACTGCTGATCGGTAAATTGGATCAATCCACCGCCGTGGCAATGGAAACAATCTCCTCCATTTTGCCCTCCGGGATAAATATTCGGGTCGCCACCTTCCCCTTTAAAAAGTTCTAACCCTCTATTTTCGGATGCCGTAAGTTGGGTTGAACCATAGCGATAGGCTTGGTCAAATTTTGAATTGGACGAAACCATCGTTCGAACAAACTGAGCTATCGCAAAAGTTATCCTTACCGAATCGACGCAAGGTGTTCCAAAAGCCGTTGTGAACAAATCCTGATAAAGAGAATCAGTTCCCACACGATCCACGGCAGTTGGCCAATCCATGTCCATCTCAACCGGATTGTGAATGGGTTGAATAATCTGATCTTCCAGCGTTAATGCCCGTCCATCCCAGAAGAAACTGGTATTCCACGCCATATTCATCAGGGGCATACTATTGCGCACCGTCATATCGCCGTGGGTGCCGATACTTTTCGGAACATTGTCTGAAAAAGCGGTTGCCGGGGCATGACAAGAACCGCAACTTATATTGTCATTTCGCGAAAGCTGCTCATCCCAAAAAAGCTCCCGACCGAGAGCTACCCCTTCGACCGTCAACGGATTATTTTGTGGAAGCTCAGGAGTTGAAAAGAAATAAGGCACCTCTATTTGGTATGGAGTCCCGGTACCTGGCACGACATTACACAACTCAGATTCAGATGGCTGCGGCCCGGGCGGATCAGGTTTGTTATCTTTTACACAAGCCGAAACTCCGGTCAAAAGTAAAACGAGAAGAAAACATGCTTTGATATGTATTTTGCGAAAAGGCATTTTTACAAAGGTACTTTAATTGAGCAGTTTAAAACAAGCGGCGGAATTGTCCGCAATCTTGATACCAAGAGGCATAAGCTCCAGACTACCGTGGTAAGCAGGTTCGTTCTTCAGGTCAATATTCTCATCACCATTGGAAAAAAATATTTGAAGATCAATGGCGAATGCATTGACACTTGTTGAGTTCGACTGGACGGTAAATGGATGATAAAAAGCTGGAACTTTTCGGTAAAGAGTATCGCGACCGGAGTGATAGCTAAAGGAAAAAGGAAGAACTTCACTTGTATTTGGAACGGTATCGCAGTGGCCATCGATAGTAAAAAAGCGGTACCCTGCTTCCCAGCCCCAAAACATACCATTGGCCTCACTCAAAGGATGGCGATTGTCATAAGCAGAAACTAAAAAATTGGGATTTTCAGGACTATTAAGCTCAGGGCTAACTCCGAGATCGAATGCAATGCTATCGAACCTCCCGGCTGGCACCGAAAAATTAGCAGAGGATTTATTATTTTTCAAATCAAAAAAAGTTATATCAGATGCATGAAACGTTTCGCCTGAACCTTTTATCAATCTAATATTTGAGAGATAAAAGCGTATATTTTCCACCGCAATCGGATATCCGTTTGAAACTGTGAAATTATGATTTAAGCTGGCTTCATTATTCCCTATAAACGGTGTAAAAGTCATGGCAAAACTCCCGGGTTGCAAATCCTTGATTTCATCATCCTTACCACAAGAGTATGTCAGAGCGACGAGTGACATTAAGGCAAAACCAAAAAAAAGTTTTTTCATTTTAGTCAATTTAGAACTACAAGGTACTCTTAAATAAAACAAACAAAGCTCAGGAAACCCTATTCGTTTTATGGATTGTTGTATGTTTATCGCAAGAAAAAATGGCTCCCAAATTTCACATATACAAATCCTCCGCCGGTTCAGGAAAAACAACAGCTTTGATCAAAATATTCTTAACGCTGAGCCTGCGTGAAGATAATCCTTCACAATTCAAAAAAATCCTTGCGATAACTTTTACCAATAAAGCGGCTGCAGAAATGAAAGAAAGGCTTATCCATGAGCTCGATACAATGAGCAGATTGGATGGAAGCTATTCGGGGGAGCTTTTTATGGTAAATGAACTTTTGGTAGAAACCAATACCACTATTGAAAAGCTATCACAGCGCGCAGCGGCAATGTTCAAGGTGGTTTTACATGATTTTAACGACCTCTCTATCGGAACGATTGATCAATTCAATCATCGTTTGATCCGATCGTTCAGCCGGGAGCTGCACCTTAAATCTGATTTTGAAGTCGAGCTGCAGGAAACCGAGCTTTTTCGGGAAGCCGTAAATCGCTTGATTGAAAAAGTGGGAGAAGATGCATTCATCACCAACCATTTGATGCAATACGTTCAGTACAAACTGGATGAAGAGCGAAAGGCCAATATTGCGAGAGATCTTATAGAGCTCGATTCGCTGGTATTGGGCGAAACCGGAATGGAAGCACTGGAGACTTTGGAGAAACTCGATCATGCCGAATTTGACACCATCCGAAAGAAGCTTTTGCAGCAAATGCAACACGCACAAGCATTGATTCAGAAAAATGGAATCGAAGCACTTGACCTTATTAAATCGGTGGGATTAACTCCAGTTGACTTTTCCGGTAAAGGTGCGAGTGTAGGAGGTTTCTTTGAAAAGATAGCTGAATTTCCACATCCAACACTCAATCCGAATGCAGCGAATGTTACAAAAGCACTCGATGGAACCTGGGTGGCCAAATCGGCACCAAATCACATAAAAGCCGCTGTAGTAAGTATCGAATCCAATCTGCATACGATTCTGGTTAACACCCTTGAGAGCCATGAAAAATACGCACCCGAATATTACCGCTCTCAAGCCATTTTCAAACATATTGATCTGATCGCGATTCTCGAAGAACTGAATGCCTGCATGGAGGAAATTTGTGAGGAACGAAACATTCTGCCCATTTCAAAATTCAATAAAATAATTTCAAACGCCCTTCGAAAAGAGCCTGTTTCATTTCTCTATGAGCATTACGGCACCCGATTCAATCACATCCTTATCGATGAATATCAGGACACTTCCGAACTTCAGTGGTTCAATATTTTACCCCTAATCGATGAGTCGCTTTCCAAAGGCCACTCAAGTTTGGTGGTGGGCGATGCCAAGCAAAGTATCTACCGTTGGCGGGGTGGAAAAGCCGAGCAACTTATTGCTTTGCCCAAACTTATTGATGCCCCAAGTGATCTCAAACAAAGTATTGCCGATACGCTGTTGCGAAATGCCGGCATTGTGGAGCTGAACACAAACTACCGTAGCCGACCGAATATTGTCACTTTTAACAATGCCTTATTTTCTGAGCTGGGATTGACCGTAAACGCAGCAGGATCGCTTTACGAAAGTGAATACCTGAAGGATAAGGTTTCCCAAAAATTGAAGGATTCAAAAAGTGAAAAGGGATTTGTGCGCGTCGATTTTTTTGGTAAAAAACCTGAGCCCGGGGAGCGTTGTGATCAACTTATTGAAAATATTGAGACCTTTAAGGCTCAGGGATATTCCTACCGAGATATGGCGGTTTTGGTGCGAAGTTCAACCAAAGATGGACGGATGTTTCTCAACGCCATGCAAGACGCCCATATTCCTGTAAGTACTGCCAATAGCTACGAGGTGGACAAGGATGTCCATGTTCAACTTATTATCGCTTTGCTTCGGCTCAAGGTTAGTCCCGAAAATCCGGCGGCAGTGATTTCAGCTATGCGCTGTTTTGAAAGCATTTTTAAAATTCCGTACGAACCTGAAAAATACCTGATCAGCAACTCAGAGGGGCGAAATAATTTTCTCAGCATCAATGCCTTTACGGCAAAAAATAAATTGCCCGGTTTGGCATCCATCCAAAAGTCAAAAGGCGTATACGATTCGGCAGAAGCACTTATTTCAGCCTATTTGCCAGCGGTTAACAATCGTTTTTTAAACGGCCTGCTCGATATTATTCTTTCTCGCATAGGAATGAACGCGAGTGCATTCGATTTTTTTGAATGGTGGGACAATTTAAAAGAAAAGCCCAGCGTACCCGATCGAAGTGGTTCAGATGCAGTGCAACTCATGACCATTCACAAATCCAAAGGACTTCAATTTAAAGTGGTACTCGTACCTCATCTTAGCTGGAAAAAACGGAATGTAAATACGGAGCTTGCCTGGTTTGATTTGAAAAAATTCTCAGATACAGCAATTCCTTTTGCACCCTTCGCATTGAATAGCAGGCTTGACACGATGGGATTGAACGACGAATGGGCGGATGAGGAAAATGCAAATAATTTTGATAATCTAAACTTGATTTATGTCGCATTAACACGCGCTGTTGATGCACTTTGTATCGGCTACGAACTAAGCACCAGCGGCCATGTGGGTGCATGGATTGATACCGCTGTTAATCAATTGATCTCTTCTAAATTAGGAGCTTTGCCGGACTTCGTCTTGTCGGGAAATTTGGATGAACAATTCACGATGACAATCGGTAAACTTCCCGAACGCAGTGAGAAAGAATCTGAAAAAATTTCGGTTGGAGATATTCCGTGGGTAGAGCCCAACAATTCACCCTGGACTGAAAATGTGCAGCTTGCTCCCATATTAAGAAATCGCGATCAAATAAGGGGAATCTGGTTTCACCGAATCGTTGCAAAAGCTTCATCCGAAGAGGAAATCGAAACCCATCTCTCGAAATTGGAAAAAAGTGGTGAGTTGAACAAAACAGAAATTACCGACCTTCGAGTTATGCTCAAGGCTCTTTATCTCGATCAAAAATTCAGGGACATGCGCAACGACGGAAATATTATCGCCGAGCGCGATCTGTTCTATGAAGGAGAAATTTTACGCCCCGATTTGGTTTTCGACAGCGAAAAAAAAATGGTGGTAATCGATTTCAAAACCGGAATCCAAAAACCGGAATACCAGCGACAGATTGAACGATACGCAATGGCTTTAAAGACAATAACTGCGAAACCTGTGGAAGCTTTTCTTCTTTATACCAATGAAATGAAATGGGAAAAAGTAGATGTTATTGAAAATGTGCAAGGCAAGCTTTTCTAATTTCGGTGGGTCAATCTTTTCGGCTTCGCGCCCGTGAGAACCCCATTCCTTCGAGAACTATTTCCTGATCTACAACGAGCTTCTTAGTACTCGCAACCGCCGGACCAATCGGTTTTAGCAAGTCTCGGTTATTATTTCGTGGATTTTTGATGTCGGTAGAAATCGGATACGCATTCATTTCCTCCGAGGGAAGAGGATGCAACATTTCGGTGATTTCAGAGAGCGAAAGTGAATTATCGAGCCATCTTTTTTCATCAGCGCGACTCAGGATTACCGGCGACCGGTGGTGGGGCAATTTCTGCAACAAACTATTTGGAGTCGTGGTAATAATAGCAAAAGAATGAAGTATTTCGCCGGTTTCTTTGTCCACCCATTCATCCCAAATACCCGCAAAAGCAAATGGGCGGCGACCTTCATTGAGATGCACTACAAAGGGTTTGTCGAGTTTCTCATCGGTTGTGCCTTCAATAAAACAATCAGCGATAACCAGACAACGTTGGCTACGGATAGCCTTTCGAAAAGCCGGTTTGGAGATAATCCCCATCGCTCCGGTAAAATTCGGATCATTGTCTTTATTGTGATCTCCTTCCGCGCGTGCATTGAAGAAATAAAGTTTCTTTTTAGCCCAAAAAGGGGTCATTCCAAATTGAAAAAATTGCAATTTATCAGGATCTTCATTGGTAATAACCGGTGCCATACTTCCAGGTCCTATATTGTAATTCGGATTGTACGGTCCTATAGCATGAACACCGAATTGCGCTTCAATTTCAGAAATTTTTGAAATAACTACGTATCTGCCACACATGAGCGTTTATCTTTGCCCTAAAATTACGGAGAAATGCCCGAAGCCACAAAGTCGAATTTAAGCTGGAAAATTGAGAAATTTGAACGGCTTTCGCCAAAGGAGATTCACGATATGTTTAAGATCCGTGTAGATATTTTTGTGGTGGAGCAAGCATGTGCCTATGACGAATTGGATGGAAAAGATCCGGACTGCTGGCATGTTCTTGGCCAAGACACTAATGGAAATACCGTCGCGGTGGCGCGGATCGCACCTGCGGGCATTATTTATGAGGAGATAAGTATTGGCAGAGTGGCTGTAGCCAAAAGTGCTCGGGGAACGGGATGTGGCAAAGAAATAATGACAGAGGCGATCGAGTTTTGCCGAAAGGTATTGAAAGCCAATACAATAAAAATAGCTGCTCAACTTTATCTAAAAAAATTCTACACTGAACTCGGGTTCGATCAAATTAGTAAAAAATATCTCTGGGACGGGATTGATCATATTGATATGCGACTCAGTTTTTGAGTAAAAAATTTTACAAAATATCTTTAAAATAATCTGCTTCCAAACCAAGTTCTGTAATCGAATCAGCGACGGCGAGATTGTCAATTGTAATAGATACCGGACCCAATTCATGCCTGGTGGAGATCTTTGCGCCATCTAAGGTTTTCCAATCTGTCCAAGTAGCTTCTACCCCGCCTACCGGAATAATGGAAACCCACATTTTAAAATATTTCGGCAGACCATTTTCATCCAACGCCCACAAATAAGCATCACCAGGAGTTACGCCTCCTGCGTTGTATTTTACCATAAGCCCCTTTGTACCATCATCAAGCTTGGCAACTGACAAGGTGGTTCCATTATCGCGTATTTTTGAAGGAGCATTGAGCCAGAAAGAATCGTTACACCAGTAAGCCCAAGCATTTTCAATTGCCTCATCGGCTTCTTCGTCTTTTAATTCCACTCCATTTTTATATGCCTTCCCACTTGCCGAACTTACTTCCATTTTCACTTCTATATCATCCCATTTTATCATGGCCAGATCATGCTTTTTATCCCACACATAGTGGTGCTTTTGTTGAAAAGACCACTTTACAAAAGGAATTTTATTCCATGCTTTCAATCCAATAGCCTCAAGCATTTTATCGGCCATCACCTGCGCTTCGCTATTTTCTATACTCTCAGGCAATGGTTGGTTAAAATAGGACCAGGCCCCCGCTCCACAGAGGACAATAATTAAAATAATAAGAATCGCTTTTTTCATAATTTACCTTAACAATCGAACAGAGCCTTGGTAGTCATAATTCCACCCCAAATTATCAGTTACCCGAATGAGGTATTGGTAAACACCGGGTTCGGCGAAATAGTTTTCATCCCGACTCGATCCATTCCAACCAGACTCTGCATGGTCGTTTCCAAAGATTTCACTTCCCCACCGATCAAAAATGTGCATTTCCAAATTTATCACACCGGTAGTAACAGGAACAAAAATATCGTTCAAACCATCTCCGTCCGGAGTAAAAGAATTGGGAATATATATCAGGTGATCCGAAATTTTTATATCCGTTTCCAACTGGTCACGACATCCGTATTGATTCTCCACAGTTTGAATAATAGTTTGGGGTACTACATTTTGGAGCATATGTTCGAAATCACAGTTATCGAATATCTGCTGGTCGAAAGTGTATGAACACGAAGTGCCTCCCTGACTTAAATTTGTAATAGTAAGCGTGGGGTCAATCGAAGACACGATCAAAGGATCCACCTTAAATCCCGCTTTGGGCGTTGGGAACACAGTAATCAAATTTTGAATTGTTTTTGAATCGTTATCAATACAGCCATTCAGATTTTCGAGATCAAAATGGACTGAGTAAGTTCCGGGATTCAGGTAAGTATGTGTGGTATTGCGGGAGGATGAACTCTCGCCATCTCCAAAATCATACTGATAAGCCACCGAACTGCTTTGAGTGAAAGACTTATCCATAAAAACCACTTCGAGAGGTGCGCAACCGGAGTCAACGGCTGCCAGAAAATCTGCCACCGGATTGCTGTGGATAACCATTTCTCCATCGGCGGTTCGGGTACAGCCGTTTTCTGAAATCGATAGTTCTACAGGATGCGTTCCTGCCGCATCGTAAGTGATTCCTGATGGATTTTCCTGACTGGCAGCTGCCGGAGTTCCATCTGTAAATGACCATAAAAATACCGCAGCAGGAGTATAACTTCCACTCGCCTGAAATTGCACCGAATTTTGCTCCAGACATTGGATAGCATTGGGTTCTATTTCTGGTGCAAGCAGGGTTTGTATATCGAAAGTTTCGGTTGTACTGACGGGGCAATTGTCTGGGTCGTTTGCCGTTACTGTCACAGTATAATTTCCAGGATTTGGGAAAGTATATTCAGCAGTGGCACCCTCAGCGATGTCAACGTCTGTACCATTTACTCCGAAGTCCCAGGAAAAAAGACTAGCATATTCACTCTGCTGAGAAAATTGATAATGAAGTCCATTGCAAAAGAGATTCTGGGGATCAATCGTAACTTCAGGGGGATTCGGAATCGTAATAGTTATTACATCATTGGCCTCACAAACATTATCGAGCACCTGAACATCAACTTGCTGATCGCCAAGAGTTGAAAAAGTAATGCCGTCAGCTGTGAGTCCGTTAGCAGTTTGTGGGGTAGCATTCGTCCCAAAATCCCATATTATTTGAGCATTTTCGGCGTCAAAAATGCCACTAGCCGCAAAATTGAAAACCTGTTGTCCATCAATACATTCAAAACTGGCAATCTGCACTCCGATCTGTGTTTCGTAATAGAGAGGCAATTCAAGGACAGCTGTATCCGAGCAGAAAAAACCGGGATTGGTGATCAGGGAAACGTAATACGTACCAGTATCCGGATAAGTATAGCTAGGGCTGTAAGCTGTACTCACATCTGTATTTGTAGTCAGATCGCCAAAATCCCACTCAAATTCATTTCCGGGGTCGCTGAGGTTGGTGAAGTCGAAGGTGAGGTCATCACATAAATCGCCGGCCGACGGTTGAGCTATGAGAGCCGTTGAAATTTCTTCACAGTAGGCAACATTAAACTGGAAATCGCGGGTATTTACACTCAGCAATTGGCCGTTGCGCCATTCTGAAACACAGACTCCCACGACAAACTGCCCCAGCTGAGTAGGAGTTCCGGTTAAAAGTCCCGTAATAGGATCGATTTGCAATCCGGGATTTGCATTTAAAGGGTTCTGAGCATTAAAGGCGGTTCCCCAACTTACGGGTGTATAGGGAGGATTTGAAGCCGGACTCGGAGCAGGCGTGGTAGTTGAACCCCCAGTAAATGGGGCACATAGCGAATACGCTAATGAATCTCCATCGGGATCAGTGGCACTGTGATCAAATTGCAAAAACTCTTGGGCGCAAAGCACCGGCGGTGGAAAATTATTAAAATGTGGTCTGGAATTACAAATAGCTAAATCAGAAGGAGGTATTTCGGCAACAATGGTTAATCCCTGGTCTCCTGGATTGATTAGATTTTGAATGGTCCCATTGCGGCAACAGCGCTGATAGACTATTTGATACGTTTGGTCATTGGATGGAAGGGTGATTTGAAAAGTGTAAATCCCTTCCTGAACACATATATCCGGAGGAAGAGCCAAACAGGGAGAACTTAGATCGGGCTGAATAAAATCGCTGCTCGATAAAAATTTATTATAAACCTGAACCAGATTATTACTTGCATCAAAAAGCGAAAATGAAGCCGGATCATCGAAAGGAGCACCTTGGCTGTTACAGTCACGGTAGAGCTTCATTGTAATTTCGTAGGTGTTTCCACCAAGACACTCGTAATACATCTCTCCACCAATAATATGCGCACAAAATACCGTTCCTGAAAACAGGCAAAAAACGACTATTAAAAACGCATCTCGCATCATTCTAATTCAATTCTATTCTATATGACGTGCCCATGCTTCAATAGCTGTCTCGATTTTGCAAGGAACCATCTCATCGTAAAAATAGAGAATTGATTGGGTTCTACCTAATTGCCTGAAAACCTTTCCGTTTCAATTAGTTCTGTTTCTTGTATTCCTTGATGCAAAACTTCTTAAAATTTTCGTATTCTTTTTCTGAAATAGGTTGCCATCGCCCGCCTTCCATTTCGATCATATCTCGGATTAAGTAGCGGTCGGGTAGTATCTTTGCCTCAAAGCGATAAATCCAAAAATTGGACCCGAGCACATTAATTTCTTCAAATTCGTTGGCGGTCAAAACTTTAAAGTACGACTTATTGTTACTATATTTTCGGAAAACGGGATACAACAAAATAAAATTTTAAGATGTCAAACTTAGATAATTACATTTCAAAAGCAGAAAAAAAATACGCAGATCAAAATTTTAGCGAAGCGATATACTGGTATACCCGCGCTATTTCAGAAGCCCCCAGACAAGCAGATCTTTTTAGCGAACGGGCTGTGGCATTTTTTCATAATAAAGAACTCGGTCCATCTCTCGAAGATATGAATCGGGCGCAGCAACTGGAACCTGAAAATGCATATCGCTATGCGAGCCGTGCCTATATTCGAGATGCCATGGGCGATTTGAAAGGAGCCATTTCCGATTATGAAATCGCGATTAAACTCGATCCAGATGATGCCATTGCCCATAATAATCTTGGTTTGCTGACCGAAAAAATGGGGCATCAGAAACAAGCGCAAGTTTTCTTCGATTTTGCCGATAAACTTGCCAAAGAGCATTTCGAAAAAACCGGCCAACAAATTGAGAAGCCTCGGAATATCCAACATGAAGTAAATGCCTCAAAAAGTGAAAATTCGCTGATAGGTGAAATGGGAAAAGTTTTCACATCGAAACAGTCATTCAAAGAGTTTATTGATTTCATTAAGAATGGTTTTAAATCTGAAACCCAGAAGTAAAAAATTCATGTAAATCATTCTTCAAAAACGGCTACCTTAGCCCAAACCACAGCCATAAAAGTGATGTCTGATTTTCCGGAATTTATTACCACGAAAATTACCGACGGCTCCACCGATCCGGGTTCGTGTATTGTGGTATTACCCACACAGAGAGGTGCGACTTATATCAAAGCAAAGCTAAAAGCCAATCTTGAATTTGCAGGCTGGATGCCACGATTTACTACGCTCAATCAATGGGCCCAAGGACTTTCAGGGATAGAATCTGCCGATAATCTTGAACTCAAATTTATTGCGTATCAAGCCTATTCAGAAGTTTTAAAAGGTAAAGCACAATCCTTTTCGGAGTTTTTCTCCTGGTGTGACACCCTAATCAGAGATTTTAATGAAATAGAAAGCCAGCTCATTCCGCGGCTTCCATTTTTTAAAGAACTTACGGATTACTCCGAGATAGAACATTTTAGTTTTCTCGAATCTCCGCTCACAGCAAAACAGGAAAATTACCGAAGTTTTTGGCGGGCGCTACCCGATATTCATCAAAAATTCAATGAGCTTCTGCTCAAATCCGGTCTTGGATATTCAGGTTTGATTGTAAAAAAAGCACTCGAAAATGTTTCGAAACCGAATTTCATATTTGAAGGTAGAATTTTAATCGCAGGATTCAACGCCCTCTCCAAAGGAGAAGCTCAACTTCTAAAATTGGTTCAGGACAAAGATGCCGGTGAAATTTATTACGATGCAGATGGGTATTATTTAAATGATACCGCGAATCATGCGGGGCACTTTATTCGCCAAAATATAAAAAATGGCTTGGGAATTCCGGTTCTCACATCAGAATCTCTCGACAAAAGACAATTACACATCGAGATTTGCGAAGCAGGACAACGGATTGATCAAGTGCAAATTGCAGTCGGGCTTCTTTCTGAAATGACCGAAACTGAACGCAAAAAAACAGTGGTGGTTCTCGCAGATGAACAACTGCTCATTCCACTGCTGGATAAACTACCAGCCGCAATTTCGAAACCAAATATTACCATGGGAATTGGTTTGGCTGACTCTACGTTTTCGAAGTGGCTGGAATTGATTTATTCCCTCGCTTCACAGAAGATCTCAAATTCTGAGACGATTGCATTCCCGACCTCAAAGTTGGAGCAATTCTTTGCCAATCCGTTTACAAATCTTCTATTCCAACCCAAGAAAAACTGGATTCAACTTTCACCCGGTTACACTGCCTTAAATATTCTGGAAATCGCCTTTGCAAAAGTTGATATTTCTTGGCTCCCAGCGGTTCTTCAGTTTTGGTTATCAGAAAAAGCAGAGAAGGCAAAAATTCTTGAAGTGATTCTAACATTGCTCGAAGAAAATTTAAATGAGCTGACCAGATGGTCGATTGAACGACTTCAGAGTTTGGAAGCCATTTCACTAATGCGACGCACGCTTGTTCAGCTTTATGATCTCCATGTTTTTGAGGAACTCAGCCTTGAAAATCATTTAAAACTGATGCTCGGAGCCATTGCGGGAGGAAGTATAAATTCCATTGGCGATCCCATTGAAGATTTGCAGATTATGGGATTGCTCGAAACGCGGCCTCTGAGTTTTGCGCGGGTTATTGTATGCGGAGTAAATGAGGATTCCCTCCCTGGAAGTCCATCGCTGGATAGCTTCGTGCCTTTCGAAATTCGACAGTTTCACAAAATGCCCGGCCGCAGAGAGAAAGAAGCGGTATATGCGTACAATTTCTTTCGACTACTTCAACATGCGGATCATGTACAGCTTATATACAATAGTGACCGAAGCAGTTTTTCGGGTGGAGAAAAGAGCAGATATATTCAGCAAATCGAATTTGAACTCAACACTGTAAATCCGAATTTAGAATTGACACATCGGTATTTAACTGCCCTTCCGAATCAGGATTACGAGCGCGAAGATTCAGTCAAGAAAACAGCAGAAATAGGAAAAAAAATTATTGCGCATTTGGAAAATGGATTATCCGTTTCGTCTATCAATACTTTTTTGACCGATTCGCTCGAATGGTATTACAAATATGTATTGCGGATTGCGGAACCGGATGTAATTGAAGTAAATCCGGCGAGCTATGGAACCGTAGTTCATGAAGTTTTAGAGAATCTATACGCACCGTTTAAAAATCAATTGATCAGCATCGAGATTCTGGACAAAATAAAAGCCGATTCGATGGCTGAACTCTACAGGATTTTTAAAAAATATTTTCCCACTTCCTCCTTTGATTCAGGAGTAAACAAAATTCATTTTGAAACGGCTAAATCGATGCTTCTCAAATATTTTGAGTCAGAAAAAGTACGTGTAAAAAAGGGTGACGACGTTATTTTTCTGGAATCCGAGAAAGGTTTAAATCGTATTTTGCCAGTAATGTTGGATAATAAAACCGTGCAAGTAAAACTCAAAGGCTTTATTGACAGAATCGAGCGCCGAAATGGAGTGCTTGAAATCATTGATTATAAAAGCGGAAAAGTCGAATCGAAAGACATTAATACAAAAGATCTTTCGGTTGAAAAATTGAGAAAGCTTCCGAAAACCGTTCAGCTACTGACATACAATTGGCTGGCGAGCGAAGCTTACGACGAGGCGGAAATAACTGCTCGGATCATTACTATGCCGGCACCGGGCAATCGGAACCTTTCGATTCAATACGATCCGGCAGAAAATGCGGAATTCGAAAACTTTATTCGTGAAGTTGTTTTGGCAATGTTGGATATGAATGAAAACTTTGCAAAAAATCCAGAATTCGAGTATGCGGCTTTTGAATGAAAACTATCTAAAAAATTAAAGCGCTCCGAAGAGCGCTTTAAACCTGCAAGGAAAATTTTGAAACCATTTACAGTTTTTCAACTGCACTCTAAAGACGCTGGTTGTTTCAAAGGTTGCCTATTTTTTTAATTTTATATGTAACTGCCTGATATTCATATATTATAATTTCAATAAAAATGAATTGAGAAAAATTTCACCGATTTTATCGGGAGAGAATGCAAATTTATCCCACAAAAAAAGCGCTCCGTAGAGCGCCTTATATTCCTGCAAGGAAAATTTGAAACCACTTAAAAGACGTAGAGAAAGTATAGGGTTGCTATGCATCGTGAAAAAAATGTAAAAAAAGTTTCCACACTGGCCCGCTGGATTTGAATTTTGAGAATCCTATCTTTTATAAACCATGCGTACATCAGAAAATACGCGCTTCTAATCAAATTAATTTCGTCCGGAAAATTCTTTCTTAAGCTCGCTTTCAGTTTTGATTTTTATGACATAAAAAGTGAGTATTCAAGGGGAGCCGACTTAATCTGATGGACAGCATTTTTAGTACCGAAAACCGCAGAAATAGAAATAATAATTAGCTTAACTATTCCATATATAAAATTGATCGTGAACTACCTGACTGGTTTGTTGTTCATATATGAATTATACAAATTTATACATTTTTATTTCAGTCAGAGATGCATCGCTCGTTTCTTTGTATCACGTATAAAAGGAGCATTAAATCATGAATAAGACTGTTTTCATCCTATTTTATATTTTTTTTTCCCTTTGGACATTTTCTGCAATTGGCCAAAATACGGAATGGACTATTTCGGGAATCGTAGAGGAAGAGGCAGGCAAGCAACCGGTGCCTTATGCCACCGTAGCTGTTATTAAAAATGGCTCAGATAAAATATTAACCGGTGTGACTACCAGAATGGATGGTGATTTTAGCGTAAGCGTAGCCTCCGAAAATGTGTATATCGAAATAAGCTTTTTAGGGTATAACAAGAAGACTATAACAGACATACACTTTGTAAACCACAAAGCCAACTTGGGTAAAATATTATTAACTCAATCTGCGCAATCGCTCAATGAGGTGGAAGTAACAGCCGAGAAATCACGCACGGAGTTTAAACTCGATAAGCGCATTTTTAATGTCGGAAAAGACATAAGCAGTACCGGAATGAGTGCACTGGAGGTACTCAATAATGTGCCTTCAGTAAATGTAACTATAGAAGGTGAAATAAGCTTACGCGGAAACACCGGGGTACAGATACTCATCAACGGAAAACCATCTGTACTGGCTGACGATCCGGGAAATGCACTTGGCACAATCACCGCCGATATGATTGAGCGTATAGAAGTTATAACGAATCCTTCTGCCAAATATTCGGCTGAAGGCAGCTCCGGAATACTCAATATTGTACTCAAAAAAGAAGAGAAGAAAGGCCTGAATGGTTCGGTCTCCGTAAATACAGGAATTCCTGCCAACCACAGCATTGGTATAAGCCTTAACAAGCGAACAGAAAGCTTCAACTTCTTCACCCAGATGGGAGTGGGATATCGTTCATTACCGCGCCATAATGAATCTAAAAACTATGATAAAATAAATGGTTCATCTGTGTGGAGCGAAGGAACCTCCTATCGAAATGAAAATTTCTACAATATCACATTAGGTACGGATTACCACATCAATGACTACAATGTCGTTACCCTGTCGGGAAATTTTGCGTACGAACTTGAAGACCAGCCTTCCGAAACAAATTACACCCAGCTTGATGAAGGCGGAGTAGCCATATCCTTATGGAAACGTGAGGAAACGACCCAAGCAACCAACCCAAAATGGCAATACGATTTGCAGTATACCCTTCAATTTAAAGACGATAAAGAACACAAATTACAACTCAACACACTCGGAAGCTTTTTTGGTAAAGATTTAAACTCTGACTTTGTGAACACGACAATCCTTGGCTCTGACGAAAATACTTATCAGCGTACCAGAACTAAATTTGACCAGTCGAATTACACCCTAAAATTAGACTACACGCAGCCGCTGAATGATAAATTTACGATTGAAGCTGGTGGTCAATACGATATCAACGATGTGGGAAATGACTATCAGGTTTCGAATTTAATCGGCCCTGAATATGTTCCAGACACCAGTCTAACCAATAATTTTAAATATAACCAGGGGGTTCTTGGGCTTTATAGCACCGGCTCATACGAAGGTGAAAAGTGGGGGTTGAAAGTGGGATTGCGTCTCGAGCATACCGACCTATCAACATTTCTCACCACCACCGGCCAGGCGAACAATCAGGACTACACAAATTTCTTTCCTTCTATCCATACATCGTATAAGGTATCGAACCGCGCATCCTTTCAAGCAGGATATTCACGTCGTATTTATCGACCCCGGTTATGGGATTTGAACCCGTTTTTCAATATAACCGACAATTATAACATCCGACGCGGAAACCCGGAGCTGCAGCCGGAGTACGCTGATTCTTATGAGCTCACAGGAATTTTTACTGTTGAAAAATTGAGTCTGAATTCGAGTATCTATAACCTGTATACCACAGATGTTATCGAGCGTGTTTCGTTTGCCGAAAAGAATAGAAGTGTCACCATGCCGCTAAATATCGGGACGAATAACACTACCGGTTTTGAGCTCAATGCTAAATATTCGCCTGCCAAATGGTTCACCCTTAATGGCGACTTCAATTTGGGCTTTTTTTCCCGAAAGGGAGATTACGAGAGTCAGAATTTCGACTTCAATGGAAATAAATATAATGCCAAGCTTAATACGAAATTCCAATTATCAAATGGCGTGGATTTGGAACTCACCGGAAATTACCAATCGAAGTTCAAAACCTTTCAGGGAAATGTCAGTGCTTCCGCCTTTATGGATGCGGGAGTTCGCAAAAAACTCTGGAATGGAAAGGGAGTTATCAACCTGTCTGTCAGAGATATTTTCGCTTCACGAATCCGCGAAAACATTGTTGACCAACCTAATTATTACTTGTTTAGCCGCTCAAAACGCGGCACCTTTATTACCCTCGGATTTAGCTACGGCTTTGGAAAAGGGGAGGCTATGACCTACTCGGGTAGGCGCCATTAGCAGCACCCCGTGGATTATTTATGAATATGAGATTACCCATAAATATTTATACTTAACGGGTTCGAATGCCTAACGATTCAAAAACTTATACCCCACCCCTCTTATCGACAAAAAGTAATGCGGCTCTTTTGAGTTTTCCTCAAAGTATTTGCGAAAAGCAAGTATGTAATTATCTATAGTACGGGTAGATGGATACACATCGTAGCCCCAAACGGTTTCGAGAATCTCTTCACGCGAAACGACTTCCCCTTCCCGATCTATCAGAAATTTCAACAACTGAATTTCTCTTTTTGAAAGGGTAACAGATTCTCCTGTTCGGGTATTGATTTCAAAAGTATGGAAGTCAATCCGGTTTTCGCCGAAGGAGTACGAATCTAATTCTTTTGGCTCCGGTCGGGTTTTGGAATGAAGCCGTATCAAATTGGAAACCCGCAGTAAAAGTTCCTCAAGGTTAAAGGGTTTGGTAAGATAATCATCGCCACCTATTTTAAGCCCCTCCACGCGGTCAGCACCGGTTGACTTGGCACTTAGAAATAAAATAGGCACTTGATTATTGTCGAATCGCAGGGTCTTGCACACGCCGAAACCATCAATTTTGGGAAGCATAATATCCAAAATGCACAGATCGAATCGGGCCTGACGCGCCTGATCAATGGCCTCTTTTCCATCGCGGGCAACAGTAACATCGTAGCCCTCCAATTTTAAATTCATTCGGATCACTTCCACCAAACTTTCTTCGTCTTCAACGAGAAGGATGCGGGATTTCTTTTCAGTTTCAGGCTTTGACATAATGTTTTTTCAATGCTGCATTTCGGCAAAAGCAAGGAACAGAAATTCGCCATACTTGCCTTATCTTTGTGCCAAAATTAAGAACTTGGACAAGACTGAACGCTTAAAAAAAGCGAACGCTTTAAACCGAAACACTTTGATGGAAACCTTGAACATCGAATTTACCGATTTCGGAAACGACTTTGTTGTAGCCACAATGCCGGTAAATAGTAAGGTTCATCAACCCGCAGGACTTTTGCACGGCGGCGCAAATTGCGCGCTTGCCGAATCGGTAGGTAGCCTTGGAAGTTTTATGATACTCAACGATTCACAGGCTGGAGTAGTGGGAATTGAAATTAATGCAAACCATATAAAAAGTATCAAATCGGGGACAGTGACGGCACGTGGCGAATTGATTCACAAAGGCCGATCTACCCATATTTGGGAAATAAAAATTCGTGATGAGTCTGGCAAACTACTCTCAACTTGCCGATTGACCAATTTGATTTTGGAGAAAAAGTGAAACCCGAAACCCGACAGGAAATAGATTTCAGTGCGGTCGCCCGCAAATATCTCGACGAGAAAATTCCTTTTTGTCTGATTCGATTTCCACATGAATCGAACATTGAATTTTATAACCTCCCGCAAGAAAAATCAAAATACCCGAATTTTCATATCGCTGTTTCGGGATGGAATTTAACCGGCCCAACCTTCTTTTATCAGCCATATCGAGCGGATGATATCGATTTTCCGAAAGGTAGAACCGAAATATTCGAACCAAAAAACCCGAAAGAGACAAAATTCGCCGATTATCAAATTCATTTTGAAAAATATCAAAATGCATTCGCATCCGGCACATTGCAAAAAGCCATTCTTTCGCGAATTAAAAATGTGACCTTCGCTAAAGGATTCAGGGCGTTGGATTATTTCGAAACACTCGAAAAAACCTATCCGAAAGCACTGGTTTATATTTTATTGCACCCAACTGAAGGCTTGTGGATTGGTGCCTCGCCTGAAATTTTGCTGCGCTACCACGATAAATATTACGAAACAATAAGTCTCGCCGGCACCCAGTCTATAATTGAAAAGCCCTACCACTGGACAGAAAAAGAAATCGAAGAACAAGAACTTGTAAGCCAACATATTAGAGAACAGATTTCAGCTTCAAAAGCTGTTGATGTTCAAGAGTCAAAACCCCATACCGTCGAAGCCGGCAGCGTCGCGCATCTCTGCTCTGATTTTAAATTTTTAACGGAAACATCACCCGACGACTTTCGTGAAATTATTGATCGTCTGCACCCAACCCCCGCAATCGCCGGATTGCCAGTAGCTGCGGCGGTAGCTATAATTAACAAAACAGAATCACACGACCGGCGTTTATATACCGGAACAATAGGCCGAAAAAAAGCGGAATTGGTCGATTATTATGTAAACTTGCGCTGTATGCAGGTTTTTTCAGATTCCGTTTCGCTTTATCTTGGGGGAGGAATTACGGCAGGATCGACGCTCCAAAGCGAATGGGATGAAACCGAAAAGAAAGGAAAAACACTATTGAACCTGATGGATTATGGAGAATGAGTCAATAACGTTGAGCACTAAAGAAGGAGTGTATTCCCTTGTGATGGCGTGCAAATATTTCGGGGTTGAAAATGTTATTATTTGTCCTGGATCGCGCAATGCTCCGCTAACTATTTCATTTAATCGTTCGGGATTCTTCAATTGTCACAGCATTGTCGATGAGCGTGTTGCCGGATTTTATGCGCTTGGTATGGCGCTGGCTTCTCAAAAACCGGTGGCTGTGATCTGTACGAGCGGTTCGGCAGCTGCGAATATTTCTCCGGCGCTCGCCGAGGCATTTTATCTAAAAATTCCGGTTATCGCTATCACTGCTGACCGGCCACTAGCCTGGACGGATCAGGGAAATGGTCAGACAATAAGACAAGAAGGACTTTATAAAAATTTCACAGTAGATGCATTTACATTACATGCTGAACCCGTTTCACGTGACGAAATTTGGTTGAACCGACGCAAACTGAGCGCATGTTTTGCGAAAGCACTCGTGCGAAATCCCGGGCCTGTTCATATAAATGTTCCTTTTGCAGAACCTCTTTACGCAGTGAAAACGTATCCGGTTGACTTCTCAGGCTTTTATAAAACGGCCCTTTCCCCGACCGATTTTTCAATTGACGCAGCCGAAAATTTCACCAAGACTTTTAACGCTTCAAAGAAAGTTATGATTCTGGTTGGACAGCTCAATCCGAATCCCGCTTTAGCAACAATTTTGAACACATATTCAGATCTAAGCAATGTGGTAATCCTCACCGAAACCACGGCCAACATGGATCTCAGCAATGCTATCGACACGATCGACCGGATTATAATGTCTATCAAGGATGAGACAATGCTGCCGGAGTTAATGCCCGATCTGCTCATAACATGCGGCGGGTATATTGTCTCCAAAAAGATTAAAGCGCACCTAAGGGAATATCAACCCAACAACCACTGGCATATAAGTCAATACGATTCCGGTCTCGACACATTCCAAAGCCTTACAGACGAAATTATTTCGAAACCTGAGCGATTTCTATCCCGCTTACATCCTTCGCTTCATCCTGAGCAATCTTCATACAAAACCCATTGGCAAAGCATCTCTAATCAAGCTTTGATCGCTCATGACTCTTATATCGCAGAATTGCCGTGGTCGGATTTTTTCGTTTTCAGAGAAATATTACAACACACCGTTTCACCTTTAAATATCCACATGGCAAATAGCTCTGCGGTGCGGTACATTCAACTATTCGGATTTCAATCCGGGATAAATTATTTCGGAAATCGAGGAACAAGTGGCATTGACGGATGTACGAGTACAGCTGCCGGATATTCTATGATCGATTCAATGAAACCGAATCTCCTAATTACCGGCGACACGGCTTTTATGTACGATTCAAACGGCCTTTGGAACCGTAATTTTCCGCAAAATCTCAAAATTATGGTAATCAATAATGGAGGCGGTGGTATTTTTCGAATTATTGAAGGTCCGGATAGCACCGACGAACTCGAAAACTACTTTGAGGCGTACCATCCCACAGATATTCAATTCATTGCAAAGGCGTTTCAAATCCCTTTCTTCAAAGCGACCAATAAAACTGAGCTTGGAGACAAGCTAACGGAATTTTTGAATCAGCCACATTCCGCAATCTTTGAAATCGAAACCCCGGGAATTGAAAACGCCGGAATTCTACGCAACTATTTCAAATACATTCGAAAAGAAATTGAACTCCATCTTACGAAAAGTGTGGATGAGGGAAAAAACTGAGAAACCCTAACCTTGCTCAGCGATCCATTCGAGTGCATCGAAAATATCTTGAAAAACTTTGGTCGGTTTCTTGGGCTTGTACTGTCTTTGGTAAAATTTCGTAATAAGCTTGTGTGCAAAAGTGCTGATCAAAATGGCATCCGCTGTTGAATACCGGTTGTCCGTGTTCACCAAGTGTTCTTGCACATCGTCTCCGATTGTCGTGCCATAGCCTAATTCTATAAGAAATGGAAGTCGCTTTTGATTCAGATTTTCTTCGATGTACGTATGAATTTCCGAAACATGTGTCATTCCAAATTCCTCACCATCCCGCAGACGCAAATAGTAAAACCCCCGGGCGTCCGGATAAAATTCATAAGAAGAACCTGTTAATTTTTTTGGAGATGGCATCACTAACAAATTTAAAGGCAATCCATATAAAAATAACTTCCCAGATCATCCTTTTCACACAATTCACTTTTCATATTTTGTAAAAGATTGATAAATGCAACTTAAAGTGAATAAAGTGGAGCGAATTATGAGTGAAAATCATTCGATTCTTCCGACCTTTGCAGGAGCTATGTCAAAGGTAGAATCTTGGTTTAAAGCATTCAGATTGCGTACCCTTCCACTCTCTTTTTCGAGTGTGATTTTGGGGAGCCTGCTCGCCTTGTGGCGTGACTCATTCGATGTCTGGATTCTGGTCGGTGCTTTATTTACCACTCTATTTCTTCAGGTGCTTAGCAATTTAGCGAACGACTACGGTGATTTTATAAACGGGGTGGACAATGACCAGCGGCTAGGCCCGCGCCGGAGCCTTCAGAGTGGAGATATTACTCCGAGGCAGATGCGTACCGGAATCTTTATCTGCACTTTACTCGCACTCATCTCCGGCATTGCCCTACTGTACGAAGCATCCAAAAAAATGAATAATGGCCTTCTCCTCACTTTTTTTATTGTGGGGCTTCTCGCCATTGCAGCCGCCGTAAAATATACCGTAGGAAAAAGTCCATATGGGTACAAAGGTTTTGGCGATTTGGCTGTTTTTCTCTTTTTCGGTATTACCGGAGTGGCTGGTACATTTTTTCTTCACACGCAGGAGTTGACCTGGGTGGAATTGCTCCCTGCCGTTGCAATTGGATTGCTTGCTACTGGCGTGCTAAACCTTAACAATATGCGCGACATAGAGAATGATCGCCAGTCAGGAAAAAAGTCACTCGTTGTAGTGATGGGTCTCAAAAAAGCAAAAAACTATCACGCATTTCTTGTTTTTGGTGCGATAGCTGCGGTGATCATTTTTACGCTACTTCGGTACCAATCTCCGTATCAATTTCTCTTTTTGATTTCCACGCCCATGCTCCTCCAAAATGTATTGACCGTCTATAAAGGGAGGCTTTCAGAAGATTTTGACGGCGAACTGAAAAAACTGGCGATTGCTACCCTTATATTTGCAGTAACAATTGGCCTCGGACTGAATTACTGATGCGAAAAGCGTTTTGGAAAAAACATATTTTAAATTTTAGTAGCTCGCGCGGCACGTCGCGGGGCATTTTGAATTCCAAACCCAGCTATTTTATTGTGCTTGAAGATTCTGATAGCGGAACCGCCCCCCTTTCGACCTCTTGGGAGTCCGTAAGGAGGAGCGAGAATAAAGGGATTAACTTTGGAGTCGGTGAATGTGGCATTTTACCCGGACTTTCATGCGATGATAAACCCGGCTACGAAGAAATGCTAACCCGTACAACCGAGGCCTGGCTTGCAGCTTCCCGCTTAAAGCCTGAAGCTTTAAACGATTGGCCTTCCATAAGATTCGGATTTGAAACCGCTCAACTTCATTTGCAAAACGGAGATTTTTCCCGACTATTCGACACTCCTTTTTCTCATGGAATAGAGGGAATTGAAATAAACGGACTCGTTTGGATGAATTCTTACGAAGTGATGCTGGAGGAATTAAAATCAAAAATTGAATCGGGATTCTCTTGTATCAAAATAAAAATCGGCGCAGTAGATTTTGAGGACGAACTCAAACTCATTCAGCATATCCGCAATCAATTTAGTGCTGTAGACATTACGATTCGGGTGGATGCCAATGGCGCTTTTTCGCCGGAAGAAGCTTCCGCAAAACTCGATGCACTCGCCAAACTTCAGATACATTCCATAGAGCAGCCGATAAAAGCGGGACAATGGCGCGAAATGGAAAAACTTTGCCGGAATACGCCCATCCCAATTGCTCTTGATGAAGAATTGATCGGACTGAATACTTCCGTAAAACGTCAAGAAATGATGGCTGCTATAAAGCCTCAGGCCGTAATTCTGAAACCGAGTCTTGTTGGTGGTTTTGAAGTCTGCGATGAATGGATTGATCTCTGCGAAAAAAATAACGCTTTTTGGTGGGCGACTTCTGCATTGGAAAGCAATATCGGATTGAATGCTATTGCTCAATATACAGCTTCCAAAATCCTCCCCCTTAATTCCCCTCCAAAGGGGGACGGTTCCGTGCTTGCGCAGGGCCTCGGCACCGGATTGCTTTACGAAAATAATTTTCCCAGTCCGCTGGAAATAAGAGGTAGTAAACTCTTTTACAATTCTGACAATTCTTGGGAAATTCCCTTTTTGAAATGAATCCTTTCGGGAAATATCCGGGCTTTTTGCTCAATGGAATATTCTACTCGAAGGAAGAATTAACCAAGGATAAATTTTCGTTTTCAAGACTTTCTGAAATCGAAAAAGCGGCACTGAACTTTGCCCGTTTGCTTTTCGATGATTCGATTACGATAGAAGTTCAAACTTCGGGATCAACAGGGAAACCAAAGAAATTGAATGTCCTGAAATCGGCTATTGAAACGAGTGCAAAAGCAACGAATTCATTTTTTGGCCTTACGGAAAAATCAACTGCGGCTCTGGCGCTTTCCCTGGAATATATCGCCGGAAAGATGATGGTTGCTCGTGCAATCGTCGGCCAATTTCAGCTTTTGGTTTATCCTCCGCAATCGTTGGCTATTCCTGATCAGCCCGTTGATTTTATGCCGTTGGTGCCGCTGCAAATCGAAACCATTCTTCGCGAAAAACCGGAAATGGTGGGCAATGTGAAATGCTATCTAATCGGCGGTGGGAAAGTGGAAAGCGCACTTCATGAAAAAATTCTAAATGCCGGTATCGATGCTTGGTACAGCTTTGGGATGACCGAAACGTTGTCGCATTTTGCTTTGGCTAAAGCTGAAAATGGTACTTCTCCTGTATATCGTACGCTTCCCGGAGTCGAAATAAAAGTAGATAAGAATGGGAAATTAGAAATAAACTGGCTCGGAGTAACCTATGGCTGGCTCCATACAAACGATTTAGTGGAATTGACTTCTAACGGTTTTCGCTGGTTGGGACGTGCTGATAATCTTATCAATTCAGGTGGGGTGAAAATTATTCCTGAAGTGGTAGAATCTATTCTGTCTGGAATTATTCAGTCGCCATTTTTTATTGCCGGTGTCCCGAATGCCCTACTTGGTGAGGAAGTCGTTCTTTATGTGAAAGGAGATGAAATTGTTGATTTGAAAAAAATTGTGTGGGACAATCCATATTGGAAGCCGCGAAAAGTTGTGCGAATTGCCGAGTTTGAGTGGACGATTTCGGGGAAAATCAGGAGGAAAAATACGGTAGAGAAGTGGTTAAAAAAGCAGGAGTGAAAAGTCCTCTGAAGGTGTCCTCCCCCCTTAATCCCTCTCCAACGGGGGCTGCATCCGTGTGGTGAGGCTAGTTAGGGTTTTGATTGAATATTTTCCCTAATTTGAATTGGTATAAAAGGGAAAAATTCAACTGGGTAAATGATTGTCAAAAAACAAATTTCAGGTATTCCGGTTGCTGATATAATCGCGCCATCGATTTAGCACTTGCCTCATATCATCAGGAAGCGGTGCTTCAAAATTCATTCTTTCGCGGGTTACGGGATGTGTGATTTCTAACTTTCGGGCATGGAGTGCCTGTCTCGGAAGCATTTCAAAATTGTTGATTACAAATTGCTTGTACTTGCTAAAAGTAGTTCCTTTCAAAATCTTGTTTCCCCCGTACTCGGGATCGTTGAAAAGCGGATGATTGATATGTTTGAAATGCGCTCGTATCTGATGGGTTCTACCGGTTTCCAACTTGCATTCCACGTGGGTTACGTAGTTGAGTCGCTCCAAAACTTTGTACCGGGTTAGAGCGTGCTTTCCGTATTCTCCTTCTGGAAAAACAGTCATCACTTTGCGGTTTTTCAACGATCTGCCGATGTGGCCTTCGATCATTCCATCTTCAGAAATATCCCCCCAGGCAATAGCTTCGTAGCGACGATCGATGGTGCGCTCGAAGAACTGCAAGGACAAATCTGCAAGTGCTTTTTCGGTTTTGGCAATGACCATTACACCAGTCGTATTCTTGTCCAAACGATGCACCAATCCCGGTCTGTGGGGCAAACTTCCCTCCGATTCGGGCAAATTTCCAAAATGGTAAACCAGCGCATTTACAAGAGTACCGGTATAATTGCCATATCCCGGATGTACGACCATATCCGGCTGCTTATTCAAGATAATGAGCGTATCGTCTTCGTACAATATTTCAAGCGGGATATCTTGCGGTATCAGTTCGATTTCGCGTTGTGGATAAGGCATTACGATTGAAATATCGTCGCCGGGCTTAACTTTGTAATTCGGTTTTACCGGAAGGTCATTTACATGAATATTCCCGTTGTGAGCCGACTCCTGAAGCTTGGTGCGTGATGTATTCGGAATGCGATCCATCAAAAACCGGTCTATGCGAATGGGCTCCTGCCCTTTGTCGGCTACAATGCGGTAATGTTCGAATTGCTCCTGCTCGTCTTCAGAAATATCAAATTCTTCGCCTTCCATATTAATGCGAAACCATCAATTTTCGTGAACTGCGGTTGCCGTGTCCATCCTCCAAGATCACTATATACACACCGTTTGAAAGACTGCTAATATCTACCCGGCCATTTTGCGAAAGCTTCTGCGCAGAAAGTTTTCTTCCTTCGATATCGAAAATGGAACAATTAAGTGGTTCCTGAATATTGGAGGCGACGGTGAAATACGTTGTTGCCGGATTCGGGAATATTTTCAAACCAGAGAATACATCCGGATTTTCGACTCCCGAAATCACCCCATATCCATTGGAAGTAAACATCGGGTGAATCATAACTGTACCCGGATATATAGTTGAATGCCAGCTTCCGTTAAAAGTATATCTAAGATTATCACCATCGAAATTTGAATTCAAATCCAATCCAACGGTCATACCTTCAAATTGAGTAGTCTGTTTATAACCGCAATAAAAACTACCGGACGGAACGTAAATTGGCTCGTCAAAATAGTAAATCCATTGTTGCTGATAGGCATCGAGGCCATAAACATAAATTTGCTGCGACTCTCCAATCAATTCACCGGGTTCATCTCCAGTGTCTTCCCAAATCCGAATGGTGAAGGATGAATTTTCATAATTTTGGCTATTTGGCATCGTATATATTTGAAGAGCAAAAATCGAATCACTTTTGAAATTTGTGTATCGCAATGCCACTTGACCACCACTTTCAGTATTACCGTAAGCCGCCTCTGCATGGCCATCGTCGTAGGCATAATTGGTAAAAAACGATTGTGTAAAATGAAGGGTGTCATTGCTCGCAGTGGCAGAGAAATCGGACACATCGTGCATGATTTGCACATCAAAATTCAGTTGTTCGTCATTATATGCCGGGTCGAAAACGATAGTATTCGGTGGTGCAGCCACTGTATGCAAGTAGCTTAAAGTATCGTTTTCACCAAAACCGATCGCCGGATTATTTGAATTTGCAAAAGATCCGATTTCCGTTCCATCGTAGAGAATACGAATTTTATTACCCTCAAGGGTTCGTGGCCCGTCGTTGAGATTCCGAAGTAGCACCTTAATACTTTGGCGCATGTGCGATGCGGGATTTTCCGCAAAATGATCTCGTGGCATTGCCGAAAGGCCATCGAGAAATGTAAATTCCTGACGGACAAAAGCTACGTCATTGCTGATTTCGGAATTGTTTGTGTTGTTTTGATCCACCCAAATATAATCCAAATTCCACGTGCTTAATGCCCCCTGTGGTATTGCATAATTGGTAAATCGGAATTTAAATCCCGTCTTAAGGTATTTTGCCAAGACTATTGGAATATATACGAATGTAAATTTATCCGGATTCGAAACATCAGAAGTTGACCAAACGTGAAACCACTGATCCAGATCTGGCGCGTAAAACTCGAGCATCAGTGAATCCTCCATATCTGTAAGTTGGAAATTATTCCCTTGTGGCTGGTAATAAAAGCTTATTCCCATTCCGTCTGAAGAACCAGCATCAAGATTTATCGGGCAAGATTCTAAGGTGTCTGCAGGACCATGGTTGGATCCCCAGTCATAAGGATATCCCACTTTATCAGCACCATCCAAACTCACCACACCCACAGTGGGTGGATTTTTCCCCCAGCCGGTATTGATAGAGGCGGAGCGATTCGTCCACAAAACCTGACGATCACCACCATTTCCGGGAAACCGGTCGACCGAAAAATCATCGATAAAAGGAAGTTCGACCATGTCGCCGGATTTCATTTGGTGGCTACGAAATTTTTGGCTCTTAAAATCTTTGGCCGTAAGAGCCGTATTTCCCGTAAGGGGAACTATTCTTTCTTGCGCATGGGCATAGAAACCCATCAGCAGAAAAAGAAATATGAGGTTATTGATTTTCATCATTAAAAGGGTCGTTTTCAGGTGTTATTGAAGAGTTTGAAACAGAATCGGTTGTGAGATAAATATCCACATAGGCACCGAGCGTGATGGTGCTACCGCCTTGAGGAATCTGAGAAGAAACGAAGGCCGCGACCGTGTCTTCAGCCGTTCGGCAGCCTTTGCAATCCAGCACCTCGCCGATATTAAGCGACTGACTGTTGATCAATTCGAGGGCGTCGCGATAATTCATTCCTACTACCGTCGGCACAACGGTGGTGACATTCGATTGTCGTCCGAGAATAAGCGTTATTTTTTCTCCTTTTCGGATGTGGTCGCCCGGTTTTATAGGTTTCCCCTCATATTCCATTCCGAGTACGCAGTCCGTGCACGAATCATCGGGACGGTATTTCATATTCTCAAGTTGCAATCCGGCGATTTCGATAAGCGGCAGTGCTATTCTGCGCGATTTTCCCACGAGTTCAGGCATGATTACCATTTCGGGTAGGATACTGTTTACCGTAAGGAAAATAGTACGACCACGCTTCACATTCTTTTCTGCTTCCGGATTTTGTGTCACTACCACTCCGCGTGGCAAGTCATCTCTGAAAAGGCTGTCGGTAACCTCAAAAGTCATATCCGTATTGCTCAGGACCGTTTCCACCTGTGAAATCGGAAGTCCTTGTAAATCAGGAACTGTAACCGATTCGCCGTGACGTGTGTATAATCCCAGAAGGTAAAAACCTACCGTGAGAATTAGAAAAAATACCACTAAAATCAGCAGTAAATTGCGCCAGAATCTTCCGGCTGTGAGTATTAAAAATAGTCGCTTCATGAAACCGTTTGAATGCCCACAAATATAGCACTCACTTATGAACTCTAAATAATGTTTATCAATAGACTCATGTGTCTCGGCCAGAATGTTCGATAACAAGGCGCACGCAGGATTGAAAATCAAGGAATCCCGATGGTTCGGGATGACTGTTTTTCAAGTAAATGCAACGCAGGTACCAGACATTGTGGACAGACTTTTTTTTAAACGCATTTTGGCAAATTGTAGTATAATCGTCCCTAACTTATCCATTAAAGGCTGTTTAAACTTCAAAACGAAAACTCTTTTTCCTTCGTTTTGCGTATCTATCTTTGATGAAATTAGAGAGAAAAATATGAAAAAAGTCGGAATTGTTTGTGGAGGATATTCAGGCGAAGCGGTTGTTTCGATGAAGAGTGCCGAAATGATTTATAGCTATATCGACCGCGAGCGTTTTGATCCGGTGCGCATCGTTATCACTCCCACGAAGTGGTATGCAGAAGGGCCTTCCGGCGAATTGCCAATTGACAAGAATGATTTTAGTTATAAGATTGACGGCCAAAAAATCATCGTCGATCTCTGCTTCATAATCATTCACGGTACTCCGGGAGAAGATGGAAAACTCCAGGGATATTTTGATATGATCGGGATGCCGTATACTTCAGGTGGTGTGATGAACACTTCGATTACTTTCAATAAAATTTTTACTACTCGCCTTCTCAATAAAATGGGATTTCATTGTGCTTCGGGAGTTTTGCTGGAAAGTCCTGATGATATGGATGCTGCCGCCATTGAGCGCGATCTTAAACTTCCACTTTTCGTAAAACCAAATGAAGGCGGATCGAGCCTTGGAAACTCTCTGGTAAAAAAGATTGATGACCTCCGTGCTGCAGTTGATTTTGCTTTCACAAAAGGATCTTCTGTTTTGGTGGAAGAATATCTAGTGGGCCGAGAAGTAACCTGTGGTGTACTATCCACTCCAAATGGCCCGCAAGCGCTTCATCTGACTGAGATCGTCACTAAAAAAGAATTCTTCGACTACGCAGCAAAATATGAATACGATCAGACCGAAGAGATAACGCCTGCCCAAATCCCCGAAGAATTTTATTTGGAATGCCAGCGACTTTCTGAAAAAATCTACAAACTATTCCATTGTAAAGGTATATCTCGGATTGATTACAAATTCGACGGCAAGGATTTTTATGTAATTGAGATCAATACCGTGCCCGGAATGACGGATAAGAGTCTGGTTCCTCAGCAGGCAGCTGCGATGGGAATTGATAAGAAAGCGCTTATTTCGATGGTTATTGACGCCACTGTTTACTCTTGAGAAAAAAGTCGCAAGTCACGCGTTCCGCGTCGCGAGAAGGGACCGGTTATGGGGTTTGTTTTGTTTTTTTTGTTTGTCTAAATGGATACTTCTTGCAATAAATTACGAACGTGCACGGAATTCCATTGCAACCTTCGAACTTAACCTCTGCGGTTAAAAAGAAAATAATCTCACACCTTCGAAAGCCCTTCCAAAAACATTTTAAACTTCTCTAACGCCCTAATGCGGTGGCTGATTTTTGATTTTGCCTCCCTTCCCATTTCGGCAAAAGTGAGTTGATTTCCTTCGGGTATAAAAATCGGATCGTACCCAAAGCCTTTTGCTCCGCTCATTTCAAATGCAATTGCACCCTTTACTTCGCCCTGAAAAGTTTTCAGATTTCCATTATTTACGAAAGCAATTACCGTTCTGAATTTTGCATTTCTATTAGACAAACCTTTTAGTTCATCCAGCACTTTTTCCATATTTTCAACAGCATCGCGGCTACCAGAATAATGTGCAGTATCGACACCAGGTGCTCCATTCAGTGCTTCGATTTCCAACCCGGAATCATCCGCAAAGACAGGCCGTTTGTACCGCTCAAAAACATACCTTGCCTTCTGTTCTGCATTTGCCTCAAGGGTCTTTCCCGTTTCGGGAATTTCCCCCTCAAATCCAATATCCTTTAACGATAAAAGCTTAAAACTCTCTCCCACCATCGCTTGAACTTCTTCGAGTTTGTGAGCATTATTAGTAGCAAAGATTATCTCCATTTCGAAAATTATTAAGTGTCTGTAAATAATGTCCACTATCTACGTTGCACTTGTTAGTGAACATTCTGATCCACACACCCGCATGTTTTAAAGACTTTATTTGATTCCGTTTTGCTTCAAAATATCCTCTTCAAAATGCCGAAGGTATTTATATAATGAAGGTTTTCGCAACCCAAGAACCAACATACGCCACATCGTTAATGCATAACGATATGAAAGTCGTAATTCACGAATAATAAAAACACTTAAAGGATAAAAAATCAAAATTCCGAGAACTGAAAACAAAGGCTTTCCGGTGAAATGAATCGTAATACCAATGTAAATCGCACAGAAAATGGGGAAAAGAAATAAAGAGCCGACCAGCTTTATCGAACTATAAAACTGCTTGTCCTTCACATATTTATTAAGCAGCGAACTAATCAGAAAATAAGTCGGGGCATTCAAAACCCACGAAAGTAAAAACAGGGGCATAACGATCAAAAGAAATATTGTTTGGATGATCCAATACCCCGGATCTTTCTGGCCGATAAAGAAAAATGGAGCGCGTAATCGTCGTTTGTCCATCTCCACATCGTAAATAAAAAGCTTTCGGAAATATCCATCTCCTTCCGGAATTTTGAGAATCGACTGTTCGCGTTTTTTATAAAAATCATGCTCTTTCACAGTTCGCGAAAAGCCGGCAGAGCGCTGGAGATAAAATGGCCAAATACGGTCGAGCTCAATATCAAAAGCCCGTCCGGCATCCTCTCTCGGGATATGCACAATCTCGGCTTCGAGTTTTTCCTGAACCTCAGCGCGGATGGCCGACATTGCCTTTGCGGGATTTTCAGCGTGTTGGTTCAAATAGTTGCGTACAGGAATCGGTTTGCCAAAATTAATGAGCAACCGCGACTGCGAATCCTGATAATTGCTGTAATTTAAACCGAGCGGAACAATTTGAATATCCAAATCTTCATGCGACTCCAAGGCTCCAAACACTATACGCGTGAAGCCCTTACTCAACGGGCGAAGACGGCGGACACCTTCATGGCTCGCTTCCGGAAAAATAAGCAGCGTGCCGTTCGACCGCAAGATTTTATAACAATCTTCAAAAATCTCCTCGTTTTTGGAAAGATTCGAAATTCCATCGCGCTGGCGGTAAACCGGCATCATATTTAGCGAGCGCAAAAACCAACTCGCAAATTTCGATTTGAAAATATCAGCCCGCACCAAAAAGTGAATCGGGCGAGGCGCAAAAACCGATGGAATAAGCGCATCCATAAACGCATTCTGATGGTTGGGCGCCAGAAGTATCGGCTCTTCCAGAGGGAAATCGTCGTATCCATTAATCTCGATACGCCGGTAAAACAGCTTGATAGCCAGTTTCACCCAAAACTTCACGAATTCCCACCAGGCTCTTTGCATCAGCGTAGTTGCGCTCCAAGTGCCGACTCCAATTCCGATTGAATCGCACGCATGTCGCTATCTATTTGTTTGTCATTTAACGTTTTGTTCTCGTCCTGCAAGATGAACCGAACGGCATAGCTCTTTTTACCTTCCGGCAAATTCTTCCCTTCGTACACGTCGAAAAGCCCGACTTCCTTGAGGTGTTTTCCGGCTTTCGCAAAAGCTATTTTCTCAATTTGTGAAAATGAAACCTTACGGTCGAGAAGGAGAGAAAAGTCGCGACGCACAGATGGGAATTTTGGTAATGCGGACATTCTTTTAGCCGCATGCGTTATGTTAGAAAAACAGGCATCAAAGTCAAATTCCGCCAACCACACGTCGCGTTTGATTCCATATTGTTTGCACGCTTTTGCGGAAGCGCTACCCATAATTCCAATTTCGCTTTTGCCCAACTTGAGTGATACCGCTTCCGAATAAAAAGGATTGGACAGCCGATCTCCAGTTTTCACCTCCACTCCCATAATTTGAAAAACGGATTCCACTTCGCCGCGCAAGTCAGACATATCGGTGCTTTCAGCCGGATTGTTCCAGTTTTCGTCCATTCGGTTTCCCGAAAGGGCAATGACCATATTTGTATGCTCTGAGTATCCTTTTTTCGCTTTGGAATAAATTTTCCCAATTTCATAAAGTCGAAGTCGATCCGCTTGGCGATTAAGGTTGTACGACACTGCTTCGAGCGCGCTAACCACAAGACGGGTACGCAATACATCGAGCTCTTGGCTTAGCGGATTTAGCAAATGGATCAACTCTTCATCGATTCCTTCGCCGACTGTCGCCAAAATACGATCCGATCGCGTCAAACCATTGGACACCATTTCATTGAACCCGCGACCCATCATCGCTAACCGAATCGATTGTATCACCGCAGCGCGTGTAGGTTTGGCTTCCGCCGAAAGTGAAATCCGCATCTGATCGGGACTCGAAACCCGGTTGTAACCGTATATCCGCAAGACTTCTTCCACAACATCGATCTCCCGCGTTACATCCACACGATAGGTCGGTACGTTTAGCGTAAAAACATTTTTCTCGGTATTGGTTATTTCAAAATCAAGTGAATGAAGAATATTCTTAACCGTCTCTGCATTCAAATCTATTCCCGAAAGCGAATTAAAACGCGCAAGACTAAAATCCAGTTGAACCTGCTCGGGCAAAGTGGTAATCTGATCGATCAAAGGGCCATCAATCACGCCGCCGGTAATTTCTTCGATCAAGGTCGCAACCCGTTCGAGGGCGTACAACGTTCCTTGTGGATCGACACCGCGCTCAAATCGAAACGACGCGTCGGTATTGAGCCCGTGCCGTTTGGCCGTTTTGCGGACACGCACCGGATTGAACCATGCACTTTCCAGAAAAACATTCTTCGTATCGTCCGTCACACCTGAAGCGGCACCACCAAAAACTCCCGCGATGCACAGTCCGCCATTCGTATCGCAGATCATCAGATCATTTCCGTGAAGGGTTCGTTCCACTCCGTCGAGGGTGGTGAATTTTTTGCCATCCGGCAAAGTATCCACGATTATTTTCCCACCCGCAATCTTATCTGCATCGAAGGCATGAAGCGGCTGACCGGTTTCAAACTGGACAAAATTGGCACAATCCACCACATTGTTTATGGGAGTTTGGCCAATGGCCCGGAGAAAATTCTGCAGCCAAGAAGGCGAAGCTTCCACTTTTACATTTTTCAAATAGATTCCGGCATAGCGGCCACAACCTTCTTTGTCGCGGATTTCAACCGATATTTTTGGTTTGGCGGCCGAATCAAAATTGATTTTTGGAATTTTCGGAAGAGTGATTTTCACCGGATTGTCTAGGGACAATCGCGCTGCGAGATCGCGTGCCACACCGATATGTCCGAGCGCGTCGGTTCGGTTTGGCGTAAGCCCGATTTCAAAAACGTGATCCGATTCAATATTCAGTAATTCTGCGGCAGGCATTCCTACCACAGCATTTGCGGGAAGCACCAGAATTCCTTCATGGCTGGTGCCGATGCCCAATTCATCTTCGGCACAGATCATCCCAAAGGATTCTTCTCCGCGTATTTTCGCTTTTTTGATATGAAAAGGCTGATCCGAATTTGGGAGTAAGGTAGTTCCAACGGTTGCCACCAAAACCTTTTGGCCTTGAGCCGCATTTGGCGCTCCACATACAATCTGCACCGGCCCTTCATCGCCCAAATCGACTTGAGTAACATTGAGTTTGTCGGCATTGGGGTGCGGCCACAACTTAATTATTTCGCCAACTACCACACCTTTCAGCCCGCCGGGAACGGTCTCAAAAGCTTCGAGCTTTTCGACTTCGAGACCCGTATCGGTGAGAATTTCAGAAATCTGTTCCGGGCTCAGGTCTGTATTGATGTACGACCGCAGCCAGTTGTAAGAAATTTTCATAGAAAAACTTTAGGCCACAAAGCTAAAAATTAATGCCGTTTTTGGGATTGGGAAATTTGGGGGTTGGGGTGGATTGTTTTTGACGGGAACTGCCAGTAATATTGTAGCGTAATGTTTTTCACTTTGCCTGTTCGTTTAAAAAATTACTGAACCGGAGTTTACTGGAAAATGAATGAATAAAGACTTTGATGCTGAGGGCGAGTATAAGGTTACCCATAAATCTTGCTCAATATCAATCAAAAAGCAAAGGATCGTTATAATTTCCTTCTCCAAACAACTTCACCCAGATTGGATAAACCATCTGAATATAATTATCAACAGCCTAAACACTTGGTTAAGTTAGGTTTACCCCCCCTAATTATTTCTGTTAAATCTTCTAAACTTTTTTTTGCTATTCTCAATCTCAACAATTACATTTAACGGAGAAAAGGATATTTAGACAAAAAGAAAAATATCCTTTTAAAAAAAACCGGAGTGCGCAAACACCCCGGTAAATCAATAACCACCCTATCGTAAAAAGGAGGTGATTATGAAGTGACAAAGATATATTAATTGTATGAGGCAATCAATAGATTGTCAACTACAGGCTATTGCCACGAACCTAATCGCGACACGTCTGTCTTTGCGACAATAAGACGGTCTCTCCCTGCCTGAAAGGGATTCATCCAATTTTTACCTTATGAAGTATTATTCCTTTTGCCCATTTATTTTGGCAGTATTTATTGCTGTTACTATCCATGCACAAAATCTGGTTTCTAATCCGAGTTTTGAAGAGTATCTGGATTGTCCGCAAAGTACTGCTGAGTTTCAAACTCAAGTGGTGGATTGGTATTCATTTTCAGTAAGTCCTGACTATTTTAACAGTTGCAATAATGAAGGATTAGGTACCGCAGGAGTCCCTCATAATGCTTGGGGTTATCAATACTCCGTTAGCGGAAACGCCTACGCTGGCGTTATTACTTTTACACATACGACCGTAAATGAAAGGGAGTACATTGCGACTTCAATACCCCCTTTAACAGTTAATGATCAATATTATGTAATGTTCTTCATTTCACATTGTGATGGTGGAGTTTTGGCTGATTGGAGATGTTCTACTGATCATTTTGGACTAAAATTTTTTAATGATCCGACGTACAGTTTTGATTCTAATCCATACACACCCCAAAACACCGCGGATATCGAATACAATGAGATGTTTACGGATACTACGAATTGGCATTTGGTGGAGGGGTGGTTTACAGCAGATCAAGCTTATAATTGGATTGCATTAGGCAATTTTTACGATGATGCTCATACGGACACACTTCAACAGGGCAATCCTGAAAATGTGCTGAACGAGTGTTACGCTCTTTATTACATTGATAATGTGTGTATTTCTAAAGACCCCGCTGATTGTGAGTATTTATTAAATACTCATCAAAATGATCAGACAATTGATATTGATGTCTTTCCAAACCCAGTAGATGAAACGTTTTCAATTAGAAGTTCACTTTATGAAATTGAAAATATCCTTATTTATGAGCTTTCAGGAAAGTTAATATATCAAGAATTTAATCACGATCGAAATATTATTATTAATAGTAATCAATGGGCATCAGGAATATATTTACTTCAATTGGAATTGGACGATAATATTATTTATCATACAAAAATTATAAAAAGATGAAGAAGTTAATATTTCTTATGATTGGGTTATTTCTATCAGAAATTACTCTCGGACAGACATCTGTAGGCAATAACAATCCATCTGGTGGTGCCTATCTGGGCTGGAATGGAGCTCAGAATCTCGATTTCAAAACCAACAGTATTCTCCGGATGCAATTGACAAAAACGGGAACGAATAACGTTGACGGTTATGTCATTAACAACAATGGATTTCTGGGATTGAGTATGGATCCCAATTGGTTCACACATGAACAACCCTACTCTTTGCTACATTTGAATGGAGAATTTAATACGCCATCTGGACCTGTTTCACAGCAATTTGGCTACCGCGACTGGATGAGGCCGGGTATTACTTTTACAGATAATGGGGACTTAATGTATGTCGGTCCGAAGCGAAATTCACAGGATATTACAGATGCAGTAATTTCTTGGTCAGACAATGCCGCTCAGAGTAGTATAGGTCCGGATGTACTCCGCTTTCTTTTTACTGATAGAGGTACTGGTTCGACATCATACAGCACGGATCCGCTTAATCCTTATGACTACGATGGAATTGAAGTCGCCAGAATGACGGGTGATGCACGTATGGGTGTAGGTCCGATGTGGAATAATTTATACTTGCCTCAGCGCGCTTTAGATGTAATTCGTAGAAATGACTCTCAACCCCAATTTCGAATTACCTACAACAGAAACACAAATGTCAATTTTGGAACGAATGCAGATTTCCAGGTTTCCGCACAAGGTAATTTGCATCTACTTCCACAATTGAATGGGGATCAAAAGGCAGTTGCAATAGGTTTTCTTGATGACCCAGCGAATCTTACCGATCCATCGCTCGGTACATTTTTGGATGTTGGTGGTCTTACAAGAATTCGTCAATTAAGAGATAGTGTTCCTTCTACATTAATTATTGGCTACCAAGTTGATGATGTAAATAATGGACCCGCTGATCAATTTTTGGGGCGAATTGATTTTCCAAATGATAATACTCAATTCTTATCGGGTACTGGGGAATGGCTACCTGCCGGTGGCGATTTAGATTGGAATACAGACGGAACTAACGTTTGGACTGGAACAGGTACAAATGGTTTCCCTGCCGGAAAGGTTGGTATTGGAATTGCCGGATATTCCGCCGGAGCTAAACTTGATGTATATTCCTATGAGCACAATGCAAATACTGGCTCCATTGGAATTAAAGCCGTAGTTTATTCACAAAATCCTGCCAACTATGTAAATTGGGGACGTTGGACTGAAGTAGGGGGTGGAGTATCGGCAAATTATGGAAATTACACTCTGATGAATGATGGCAACACTGGTGTCAATATAGGAAATCATTTGAATATTATTGCTAATGGGAGTGCATTAAACGTTGGATCTCAAATAGCAGTAGGTGGAGCAAGCAGCGGTTCAACATCCCAAAATTATGGAATTCTGGCGACATCAACGTCTTCTTTTCAGAATGCTGCCCTGAATAACTTTGGGGTTTATGCAAGAGCCTGCGGTGCCACTAATAATTATGCGATCTATGGCGAAACTTGTACAAGTTCAACAGGTGCTAATTGGGCTGGGTATTTTAATGGAGATGTATACACAACCGGTGTGTACTCTAGTAGTGATGAGGGTATTAAAGAAGATATTCAAGAAATACCAAATGCCTCTGAAATACTGAATTCCTTGAATCCAAAGTCGTTTTATTTTCAAGACAATGAGAGTTTGACGCTAAGTTCAACAAAATAGTACGGTCTTATTGCTCAGGAGTTGGAGTCGGTACTGCCGGAGCTTGTGAAAAATGCTGTATTACCTCTTCAAATAGACTCATTGGGAAATATAACGAGAGAAGAATTAACAATTAAATCGGTGAGATACAATGATTTGATTGCTATTTTAATAGCGGGCTTCCAAGAACAAAACGCTGGGGTAACTGATCAAGCGGCATTAATAACCAATCAGAATAACCAAATAGCCGACATGGAAGCGCAACTTGAAACCCAAGCCAACCAACTTCAGGAAATGCAAAGTCAGATGGCAACGATGCTGGAGTCGGTGCAAGCTATGCAAGCCAAAACAGCTAAATGCTGCGACTGCCCCACAAATGGATCGACCGGTGCAATCGCACCAAGTGGAGGTAAGGAAATGAAACTCGGACAAAATATTCCCAATCCATTTACAAATCAAACACGAATCGAATTCTCAATTCCTGAGTCTGCAGCGGTAATTCTCGAAATAACCGATGCAACCGGTCGTCCGCTTGAGCGATTGATCGATGCGCAGATGACACAAGGTGAACATAGTGCTGTATGGGACGGAACAGGATTTGCTCCCGGAGTATATTTTTACACGCTTTATGCCAATGGACAATTGTTGACAAAAAAGATGATCAAAAATTAAATCTATAAAAGGATAAAAGTTTACAATTCTCATAATTGGAAAAGCAGTTCGCAAAGTGCTGCTTTTTCTTTTTTCCAGAAAAGGTATTTTCCGAATCAATCACGATAAGATAAAAACCAAAAACGCAATTCCCATCCATTCCCGTACCTTTGCACCTGAAAAAAAAATGATTGCAAAATCTACCCAACAATGATTTTATACAACGTGACCATAAATATCGACTCCCAAGTACACGAAGAATGGCTGAAATGGATGAAAGAAGTCCATATCCCGGATATGCTGGCAACGGGGATGTTTGTGGAAAGCAAAATAGCGCGCATTCTGGCAGAAGAAGAAGGTGGCAAAGCATACAGCATCCAGTATTTTGCGCGGAATATGGAAGACTACGACCGCTACCAAAAGGAGTTTGCACCAAAACTTCAGGCCGAGCATCAGCAAAGATATAACGGTAAATTCGGTGCTTTCCGAACCCTACTCCACGTGGTACACGAAGCAAATGCAAAGCGTTAAACCCAAAAAACATCTCGGTCAGCACTTCCTCACCGAACCGGAAATTGCGCGAAGCATTGCCAATTCCATCACCGGACACAATGAAACCAACCGCGTACTCGAAATCGGGCCGGGAACGGGTATTCTGACACGCGCCATTTTAGAGCGAAAACATCTCGATCTGAAAGTTATCGAAATAGATAGCGAGTCGATCGCTTTTCTCAAAGAAAACCAGCCTGATTTGAACCCCAACATCATCGAAGGCGACTTTTTAAAAATTGATTTCAATTCCATTTTTGGCGGAAGGCCTTTTGTAATCGCCGGAAATTTTCCTTACAACATTTCTTCCCAGATTCTTTTTCGGATTTTTGAAAACAAGGAAACAATCCCGGAGATGGTGGGAATGTTTCAGCGCGAAGTGGCGCAACGCATCGCCGCCGATTCAGGTAGTAAACCCTACGGCATTCTAAGTGTCCTTATCCAGATTTACTACAGCGTGGAATACCTTTTCACGGTAGATGAAGATGTTTTTGATCCGCCGCCCAAAGTAAAAAGCGGAGTAATTCGACTGGAAAGAAATACCCGGAAGGAGCTTCCTTTTTCGGACAATTTTATGAAAATGGTAGTAAAAACCGCCTTCAACCAGCGACGCAAAACGTTGCGAAATAGTTTGAGGGGACTTTTTGAAAATCAGTTTCCGGAACACCTCAGCGAAATTCTTGCTTTGCGACCCGAACAATTGTCGCCGGATCGATTTATTGCGCTTGCGGAAGAGGTGCGTAAATTTCAGGGCAAATAAAGTTATCGGTTTATCCATATAGATTTTCAAACTAACTATTATTCGCATGTCACTTCGAGTGATTTTAAAACTTAGTAGCTCTTATGAGCGAAGCGATTTAGAGATATTTAGTTTTAAAATTAGCTTCGCTGAGCTCCTTAGTCGGGGGTATCGAGAAGTTTCTTACGCCTTCGAATTTCTTCATCATTTGCCACGCCTTTCTCGATACAAATTCACAGCGAATCATATTCAGAAAATTGACTTAATAATGTCATCGCTGCGAATTACTCCCTGCGGTCATGAGGGCACTTCGTTTAGTTCACTCGAAATGACGTTCTCTTCTGACACGAATTCCAATGTATGGCTATGCCTATCCAAAATTCGTGACTCAATTCGATGGCTTAAGAAAGTTTTTTGCGTTTCCAACCCTTTAGGGCTGGCATTTTTTTAATTTTGCCTGCGCTCAATAAAAGCCGCCGAACTATGCAATTCGAGCTTACAAGAGAATATTTGGATGAACTTCGCGAAGCAGTCGCGAATGGAAGAGACAGCCAAATAAAATCGGAAATCGACGGGCTCCACCCGGCCGATATTGCAGAGATTTTCGACCGGCTTAGAACCGCCGAAGCCACCTATATTTTCAAGCTCCTCGAAGCTGAAAAATCGGCGGAAGTGATGATCGAGCTCGATGAAGACGATCGAGAAAAACTCCTTGCAACCCTCACTTCCAGAGAGATTGCGACTCAGGTAATCGACAATATCGACTCCGACGATGCCGCCGACGTGCTCTCAGAACTACCCGAAAAAAAACAGCACGAAGTAATCTCTCATATTACCGATCGGGAGCAGCGCGACGATATCCGCGATCTGCTTAAATACGATGAAGATACCGCCGGTGGTTTGATGGCCAAAGAACTCGTAAAAGTAAAACGATCCTGGACTATTGCGCGCGGAATCAGAGAAATGCGCAAACAGGCAGAAGGAATTGATCAGGTATATAATATCTATGTTACCGATGATGAGGATATTCTTGTTGGTACGCTTTCACTAAAACATTTGCTCTTTTCATCTTCTTCAATAAAAACACTTATATCAGATATTTATACCGAGAGCCCACTAAATTACGTCTATCCTGATACCTCAAGTGAGGAATGTTCAAGCATCATGGATAAATACGATCTGGTGGTACTGCCCGTAGTCGATCTTCAGATGAAACTTATTGGGCGTATTACTATCGACGATGTGGTGGATCACATGAAAGAAGAGGCTGAAAAGGATTACCAACTAGCTTCCGGAATTTCTGAATCGGTGGAAAGCGATGACAGTATCTGGCTGCTCACCCGCGCCCGCTTACCCTGGCTGGTAATAGGCCTGGTAGGTGGAGTCCTTGTGTCGCGTGTGATTGGTATCTTTCAACTCGAGCTTGCCAAAGTAGCGTCTTTATTGCTTTTTATTCCGCTTATCGCAGCTATGGCAGGAAATGTTGGGGTGCAGTCATCTGCGATTGTGGTGCAGGGTTTGGCGAATAATACGGTGAGCCTCGACGGACTTTTCAAAAGATTGCTCAAAGAATTGGGAGTTGCTTGCCTCAATGGCTTGCTCTGCGGTGCTGGTATTCTGCTTTACGGTTGGCTGGTGCTCGATTCACTTCCCTTGGGGCTTACGGTGAGCATTTCGCTTTTTACAGTTATTAATTCGGCAGCTCTACTAGGCACGATAATTCCGCTGATTTTGGATAAGTTGAAAGTCGATCCTGCCCTCGCCACAGGCCCGTTTATCACTACATTGAATGATATCGTAGGTCTTACCATCTACTTTTTCTATGCTAAACATTTTTTCAATCTCTGATGCGTGTACTTTTTCTGGATAGCGTCCATCCGATTCTGGAAGAAATGCTTTTAAAACGTGGTTTTGAATGTATTCAAAATTATACCTGTTCTTATGAAGAAGCGTGCAAAATGCTTCCCGATTTTGATGGAATTGTTGTGCGAAGCCGCATGCCGATTGATGCTAATTTTATTTCAGCAGGCACTTCGCTGAAATTTATTGCGCGTTCGGGAGCCGGTCTCGAAAATATTGATTTGGCGGCTGCTGCCGATGCCGGAATAAAGGTTTACAACTCTCCTGAAGGAAACAGAGATGCCGTTGGCGAACAGGCCATTGGAATGCTTCTTATGCTTTTCAATAAGCTCAATACGGCTGATTTAGAAGTACGCAAAGGAGAATGGAATCGGGAGAAAAACCGTGGAATAGAGATCGCTGGTAAGACGGTTGGCATTATCGGTTTTGGTTCGATGGGCAGCGCTTTCGCGAAAAAACTGAGCGGCTTCGATTGCAGAATTCTGGCTTACGATAAGTATAAAACCGACTATGCACCTACGTATGTTGAGGAAGTTTCTTTCGAATATCTTCAAGATCAGTCTGATATTATTTCCATCCATTTGCCCCTGAGCGCGGAAACCGACTATTACGTGAATCGGGAATTTATAAATGCTTGCGCCAAAAGTTTTTACCTAATCAATACAGCCCGTGGTCGTCATGTTAAAACGGTTGATTTAATAGATGCCCTCGTTTCCGGAAAAGTTGCCGGCGCCTGCCTCGACGTACTCGAATATGAACAGAAATCTTTTGAAAAACTCTCTTTGGAATCTTTGCCTGACGATTTCAAAAGACTGACCAAAATGCCTAACGTAATACTCACACCTCACGTTGCAGGCTGGACTCAGGAGTCTTATGTGAAACTGTCATCTTTTCTCGCTGAGAAGATTCTGGCTGATTTTGGATAGAAAATAAATTGCTTTGTGCAACTCACCTCGGATCACGTCACTTCGAGTGGATTCACAGCGACTCAATTTTCGAGTTTTAAGACATTGTGCATTTTCGCTGTGAATCCACTCGAAATGACGTTACATTTTTACATGAATTCTCATGTCCCCCTCTTCCATATAGACCTCGCGATTTAAATGGAAAACCCTATTGAATTTATTTCTTTATCGACAGCCAACAGTAAAAAAAAAGCTCCTAATAAAATTTGGAGCTCTTTTTCTTTAACATCAAACGTTGAGAAATCAATTCTGCATTTTTGCCAATTTCTTGGCATCTTCAATTGCTTTCATTACTTGAAGCGATTCGTATACTTTTTCAGGTTTCGCAATTCCGTGTTCGTTGTAGCGTTGCCACACTCCTACTTTCGAACCTTCCTGACACTCGCCTCTCGACTCGACTTTTCCGGATTGATAATAATACACGAAAGGGCCGTCTTCGACCTCCATATCTTGGTCGGCAAACCAGCCTTCCATTTTCAACTCACCCGATAAAAAATAAGCCTTGTAATGATATCCTTTATCGGTTTTCTCTACCAATTCGCAAGAGTAAGCGGCATCTTTCTTTTTATGGGTTATTTCCAAAAATGTATCGAGATAAATTTCATTTCCGTCCGGTAAAACTCCCGGCGCTGCCGCCACTGAAACTGAAAGCAATGTGCTTATTGTCAATATTTTTAAAATACGCATAATTCTCCCTTTTTTCTGTTCACAGGAATTTATACGAGGAGGGAGTGGGAATTGTTACGACCTCCTCAATGGTCAATGATAAATTTTCAATGTTCAATTAGGTTAAATATTAACCGCTGACCACAGCCACTGGTAATTTTTAATTTATAATGGAAAATTGTCTAAGTAGAGTCCGTCATTACACTTGAGTGGCTGGACCAGAATGTTCGATAGCAAGGCGCACGCGAGATTGAAAATCAAGGAATTGACCCTTGTCAATGACTGTTTTCAAGCCAAGTGCAACGCTGATATCGGACATTATGGGCAGACACTATGTAAGCCACCCTTCCCGATCAAGCGACCTATACTGAATAGCTTCTGCCAAATGTTGTGTGGCGATATTTTCGGATTGTTCGAGATCGGCTATGGTACGCGCCACTTTCAGGATTCGTGTATAGGAACGCGCAGAAAAGCCAAGTCGATCAACCGCATTTTTCAAAAGTGCTTCTCCTGACTGATCGATTTCGCAATACTTTTTCATCAGTTTTGGCGTAAGCTGCGCATTGCTGTGTATGCCTTCCACTCCTTTATATCGCTCGGTCTGAATACCCCGTGCTGCAATTACGCGCTCCCGAATCGTGGCAGAATTCTCGCCACTTTCACGATCCCGCAATTGCTCAAACGGAACAGGATTTACCTCGATATGCAAATCAATTCGATCCATCAGCGGGCCCGATATTTTGGCGACGTAGCGCCTTACGGCAAATTCGCTGTCGGCAGATTCTCCGGGTTTGAAAAAATCGCCGCTGGGCGAAGGATTCATCGATGCAATAAGCATAAACGAAGATGGATATTCGACCGAGATTTTTGCACGTGAAATCGTAACAACTCGATCTTCCAATGGCTGACGAAGTACTTCTAAAGCAGTACGTTTGAATTCAGGAAGCTCATCGAGAAATAAGATTCCATTGTGCGCCAAGGATATTTCGCCCGGCTTGGGATTGCTTCCACCACCTACAAGTGCCACATCCGAAACGGTATGATGCGGATTTCGGAAAGGACGCTGTGTAACGAGCGAAACATTCGTTGGCAGAAGTCCGCTGACCGAATGAATCTTGGTAGTTTCGAGCGCCTCTTCGAGTGTGAGCGGCGGCAGGATGGTTGGAATTCTCTTTGCCAACATCGTTTTTCCGACTCCCGGTGGGCCGATAAGTATTATATTGTGACCTCCGGCCGCAGCAATTTCAAGCGCGCGTTTTACATTCTCCTGTCCTTTTACATCCGAAAAATCGAATAGATACTGATCTGTTTTGGCGCGAAAGGCCTCGTCGAGATCGACTTTCTCCGGTTCGGCCAGATCGGGATTTGCGATTACTTCTATCGCTTCGTTTATGGTTTCAACGCCATATACATTAAACCCCTCGACTATGGCAGCTTCCCGGGCATTGGCTTGCGGCAAAATAAATCCTTTAAAACCATCTTCGCGGGCGCGTATCGCCATTGGCAACACACCTTTTACAGGCTGCAGACCTCCATCGAGTGAAAGCTCACCCATAATAAGATACTTCTCGATATCGGGTGCATTGATTTGTCCGCTTGCTGCCAGAATCCCCATGGCGAGTGGCAAGTCGTAAGCCGATCCTTCTTTGCGGATATCGGCTGGAGCCATATTTATCGTTATTTTTTTTCCCGGAAGGCGATAACCATTATTGCTCAGAGCCGCTTCGATGCGCTGCTGACTCTCTTTGACGGCACTATCGGGCAAACCGACCAAGAGAAAATTTACTCCGGTGTCAATATTCACTTCTACAGTGATGGTAATGGCATCAACGCCATATACCGCGCTTCCATAGGTTTTTACGAGCATGGTTAGAAAATATGTCGCTCAATATAATCAATAAAACTGTGAATGATCTTGATGTGAATTTCTTGAATACGATCGGCATATCCGTCATGCGGAACACGAATTTCCACATCGGCAAGTAAAGCCAACTTTCCGCCTTTTTTTCCCGTAAGTGCTACCACTTTGATGCCTCTTGCCTTTGCAGTTTCTGCAGCACGCAGCACATTTCCGGAATTGCCGCTGGTGCTAATTGCGAGAAGCACGTCGCCCTTCTGCCCCATTGCTTCGAGGTAGCGAGAGAAAATAAAATCATATCCGTAATCATTGCCGACACAGGAAATATGCGAAGGGTCTGAAATCGAAACCGCAGCAAGTGCCGGACGATTTTCGCGGTAACGGCCTGAAAGCTCTTCGGCAAAATGCATGGCGTCGCACATTGAACCGCCATTGCCGCATGAGATTATCTTATTGCCGGATTTCAGAGCCGAGACCATGAGTTGGCCGCCAGCTTCCACGCTATCTATATTTTGGTCGTGTGCTATAAATTTTGCAAGTACGTCCTGTGCTTCTGTAAAGTGTTGTCGGAGTTTTGGATCCATTTCATCGGGTGTTTAGCCAAATGTAGGAAATTGATTTGGGGATTGGGTAATAGTTGATTACTGAAAAGGAAAATTACTTTTTAAACTTCGCTATTCCGCGCTCAAGCCAGTCGTCGAACAAACTGATCTTGCCGTAATCCTGATAATTTGCAGCTTCAATGATCATTTCTCCATCGTGGTCAAGAAGTACGTAATACGGCTGGGCATTGATCTTGTATTTTATTTCCTGCATGGCCGCCCACTTATCCCCAATTGTACGCAATTTTTTGGAGCGTCCATTACCTAAATCTACTGTGACCTGTTCATTTTCCGGAAGGTCAACACGCAGATCGACATAGAGCGATACGAGAACGACATCTTCAGAAAGTTTTCGCTTTATCTCGGGATCTGACCATACCTGCTGTTCCATTTTACGACAGTTTACACAGGCCTTACCGGTGAAATCGAGCATCAAGGGTTTATTCTCTTTTTTGGCGTAAGCCATAGCTTTGTCGTAATCATCGAATGCCCAGATATTCTGAGGGCCACGATGCATCTCTTCATTTGGTTTTTCTGAAGCAACCGTAGATTCACCACCGGCAGTATTTCCAACTCCCATGGGACTTTCACTATATTGCATCGGTGGTGGAAAAGCGGCAATAAGGTTAAGCGGTGCGCCCCACAATCCTGGAATCATATACACGGTGAGAATTCCGGTAACGATTGCCATTAGAAGCCTCGGTACAGAAAGATATTTCATTTCGCTATCATGGGGCAGTTTCAGTTTCCCTAAAAGATAAAGGGTGAGCATAGCAAAAATCACGATCCAGATGGCGATAAAAACCTCGCGCTGGAGGTAGCCGTAGTCGAGCACCATATCGGCATTTGAAAGAAATTTGAAAGCCAGAGCAAGTTCGAGAAAACCGAGGACGACCTTTACTGAGTTGAGCCAGCCACCGGATTTTGGAAGAGAATTGAGCCAACCCGGAAAGGCTGCAAACAAGGCAAAAGGAAGTGCAATGGCAAGCGAAAACCCAAGCATTCCAATGGCAGGAGCGGTACCACCACGAGTGGCGGCTTCAACTATAAGGGTCCCGACAATAGGTCCGGTACACGAAAAAGAAACCAATGCCAGCACAAATGCCATAAAGAATATTCCAATTAAGCCGCCTCTGTCTGCTTTAGAATCAGCCTTGTTAATCCAGGAGCTTGGCAATGTGATCTCGAAAGCGCCTAAGAAAGAAATTGCAAATACAATAAGGAGCAGGAAGAAAAAGAGATTGAACCAAGGATCAGTCGCCAGGTTTGAAAGCACATCAGCACCAAACGCCCAAGTTACAATAACACCGAGGAAAACATAAATTCCAATTATTGAGAGACCGTAAATCACGGCATTTTTAATTCCTTCAGCTCGGGTCTTGCTTTGTTTTGTAAAGAAGCTAACCGTCATGGGTATCATTGGGAAGACGCATGGCGTGAGCAATGCAGCAAAACCGCTAAAGAATGCAATTAAAAAAATCCCCCAGTTGCTCCGCTGGTTGACTTTTTTGACTTCGGTTTTTTCCGTTTTCGTGTCCTCTTTTGCAATACGTGCTTTCCCAGCTGCAATGGTATAGGTGAAATCTACATCTGTTGGTGGCAGACACTTCTCATCATCACAGACCATGAATGTAACGAAGCCGGCAATTTTCGCCGGTTTATCAGATAGTTTTCGAACTTTTTGGATAAAGCGCGCCTCGCCTTCAAAGTAGCTCAGCTCCATATCGAAGGCAGTGTCGTGCATAACTATTGGCGTGCCTTCCTGCGCTTTGCCGACGAGTTCATAGGTATCATCTTTCGTGAAATTGAGCGAAGTTGCAATCGGTCCTTCATCGCTTTCCAGATTCATCCCATAGATATGCCAGCTGTCGTCGATCTTTGCCTCAGCGACGAGAATCGCTGTAGAATCTGTTTCATTATCAATCGTAAAATTCCATTCTACAGGGTCAAAAATTTGAGATTCCAGTGGAGCTGGCTGGTTGGTTGTGACCATCGTGTTGGGTTCAACTTTCGATTCCTTTTGGGGTGCAACTTTATCAGTCTTCCCTCCTTTTTTTACTTTCAGATCGAAAGGAATATAATCCGGAGGCAAACATTTATCGGCATCACAGACCATGTAGGAAAGCTCGCCTTTTACATGTATATCCTTTTCCGATAGCTTCTTAACTTTTTGGGTGAAAGTAGCAGCGTTCTCATAATACCGAAGTTCCATTTGAAAGTTCGGGTCGTATTCGGTCTTATATTTCCCTTCTTTTATACCGCCAATAAGTTCATAATCAGCCGATTTTTCGAATGTGAAAACGGTTGGAAGCGGGCCTTCATCTTTACCGAGATCATTGGCATAGATATGCCAACCTTTTTCGATTGTGGCAGTAAATTGCACTTCAGCTTCGCTTGCGGAAATTTCGTTGACATTAAAGCTCCATTTTACCGGATCATAAACCTGAGCATAAGTAACGGAGTGAAGTAAAACAACTGCGAAGGCATAAGATAAAAATGCTTTGATTTTCAACATGAAGGATAGAATTCAAAAATTGAGTTGCAAAGCTACGTAATTTGGAGAATTACCGTGAAAAATTGACGTTCAATCTTGTAAACCCAAAATCCGAGAGCTGAGATATTTGACTAGAGAAACTCAATCTCCTCCGCAACCTCGAGCTTAAACTTCTTGCGAATCAATCCAACTGCTAAATAAATAAAAACTGTATCAGCGAGTGCGCAAATAACTTTAAAAAACCAGCCATCGAGAATATAACTTCCCATCGTTCCGAATGAAAGTTTTCCAACAAATAGTACGAGAACTACCAGCGTGGTATCCACGAGTTGCGAAAGAATGGTCGAGCCATTATTACGTAACCATAAAGCTTTTCCGTTGGTAAGTTTCTTCCAGAAATGGTAAAGCCGGATATCCACAAGCTGTGCGGTGAGATAGGCTACCATACTAGCAAGAATTACACGCCAGGAATTTTGAAATACTACATTGTAATAATCGTCTGATACCAATGAGTTATCGATGGCCGGAAAAATTCCTCCGAGAAACAAGATTAAGATAACAAATAAAGAGGCGAAAAAGCCGACATAAACGATGAGATTCGTTTTTTTGCGACCATAAATTTCCGACAATATATCGGTTAGTAAAAAAGTAATGGGATAAGGGAGGACGCCGGCTGAAATTATGAAGGTCTTAAATCCCAAATCAACGGTAATGAACTTATTTGCAATGAGATTACACGCTATTAAAGCGGTAATAAACAGAGCACCCAGGAATAAATAAAGGATGAGTGCCGCTCCTTTGTTTTCTACGTTTTTCACCATGTTTACACTTCGGTGTATTCAATTAGAAAGCAAGTTTGGCTGTACTCGCGGACGCGAAATTTATCAGCTATCCGACATCCTACTACCCAACAAATTTCATCATCCGACTCCACTACGTATGTATTATTCTTTTGAGGAATTGAAAGTTTCAAATCAGTTAAAAAGTCGCTGATCTTTTTCTTGCCTTTCATTCCTAAAGGTTGAAAACGGTCTCCTTGCTTCCACTTTCGTAAAATCAAGGGAAATTTCAATTTTGAAAAGTCTAAATAAGCCAAATTAGTATTCTCTTGAAATTCGGAAATCCGTATTAGTTTTTGCCATTCGAGAGATATGGGAAAATCAATGCTTCCAGTTTCCGAAGGTATTTCAACTTCCGAAACCTCAATTTTGTTTATTGGTTCGGCTAAAAAAGATTCACGATCCCGGTAAATGCGGTACAATTCACCTTCGATAAATCTACCGCTCTGACTTTCTGCAAAACGCTCCAATTGATCGAATTGGTTCGGGGTAAAACCAAGTTTTTCAAGCACATACTTATGCAGTGGTTTGGAATGAAAAAGTTGATTCCAAACGGATTCTCCGATCAAAATCGTTTCTCCTTTTCCGGGAAGGGCCTGAAGAAAATCTGTGGCTTTTTTTTCGAAATAAGCGTCTGCTTCGTTCAGGAATTCAATGGATTTCCCAAAATTTTCATTTGCCGAGGGCGATAGATTCGAGAAAGACTCGGCAATTCCGTGCCGAATTTCATTCCGCAAATAATCGTCTGTTGCATTCGAGGCATCCTCGCGCCACAGGTACTTATTTTCCTCTGCGTAGGTTTTCAGTTGAGATTTTTCAATCGCCAAAAGCGGGCGAAGAATCCGATCTGTTTTTTCCGGAATTGACTTTAGTCCTTTCACCCCGCTTCCGCGCAAAAGGTTCATGAAAAAAGTTTCTATCCGATCATTGAGATGATGCGCAGTGATGAGGTAATCAAAACCCTTAGTGTCCATCAAATCCGCAAACCAATCGTACCGCAATTCGCGCGCTTTGAGTTGGACGTTCTCCTTTTCCTTATCAATATGCAATGTTTTCGTCAGAAAGGGAATGTCCTTTTCTTCACAAATCTCCTTTACGAAAGCCTCATCGAGGTCGCTCGCTTCTCCACGAAGTTTAAAATTTGCGTGGGCAACAGAAATCGTATATCCCGCATTTTTCAATAAATGAACTAAGCAAATCGAATCCAAGCCACCACTAACCGCCACAAGAAGGCGCGACGCGGGTGAGACCTCCAACCGATTCATATTTTGCTGGAAAGCTTCAGGCAGGCTCATTTATCGGTGTGTTTTTAAATGTGCGGATTAGCGCATCGGCTTTGAGCAAGCATTCTTCATATTCCTTTTCGGGATTGGCAAGAATAGTCAGAGCGGAGCCGACGCTAAAAGCCAAAATCTGATTATCTGAATTATAAAAGAGACTGCGAATCAATACATTAAAATCGAAATCTCCGGAAGGATCCATCCAGCCAAAAGCTCCCGAATAAGCGGCACGCTTAAAATTTTCGTGACTATCGATAATATTCATTGCGCTAATTTTTGGAGCGCCTGTCATGGAGCCCATCGGAAATGTAGCTTTGATAGCATCCCAGTTCGAATGGCGATCCGTATTGAGCCGTGCTGAAACCGTGCTCACCAAATGGTGCACCGTCTTAAAGGTCTCAACTCCAAAAAGAGTGTCAACATTCACCGAGCCACGCGCTGCCACGCGTGAGAGGTCATTGCGCACCAAATCGACGATCATCACATTTTCATTTTGCTCCTTGGGGTCATTGCGCAATCGGATTCTGAGCGCTTCGTCCTCCTGCGGATTTTGAGATCTGGCAATCGTGCCTTTTATCGGTTGAGAAATGAGTTTCCCGTCCGTATTTTTCAGATAGCGCTCCGGCGAAGCCGACAGGATATAGCGTTTGTCCAATTTGGCAAAAACCGAAAAAGGTGCTTCGGTAAGCATTTGCAATTTGAGGAAATCATTTACGGGTTCAAAACCCGGGGCAGCCCCCGAAAACTGGATGCAATAGTTGGCTTCGTATATATCGCCGCGTTGCAAATGTGCCCGGATTGATTGGGTGGCTTGTATGTATTCTTCGCGCGAAGTGGAAGCCTTGAAAACTATTTCATCGCGCTGTTCAGATTGGTCATTTGCGGCAGCGTTTATAGCTTCTAATGCTTTCTCAAAGAGTATTTTATTATCCGATTTTATTTCCAGCTTTCCCGATTGAAAATTGACTTCCAATTCGGGTTCAAAAAACGCTGTTTCGGGCATATTGAGCATATCCGGATTTTCGGAATGCAAATCTTCCAGATCATTTTTCAGATCGTATCCTAGGTATCCGAAAATTCTTCCGGTACTGGATTTTTGAAATTCCTCCAATTTTTCAAAAGCACCTATTGGATCAGAGATTTGGATTCTACCCTTCGCCCCAATTCCTCCAAAAAAAGTCTGCCTTGAACTGATGCAAAAGGCGGCATAAGCCTTCATATTCGCCCATGTCAGCAAAGCAGGCAATGGATCGGTACAATAGACTATTTGCTGAAAAGCAGTTGGCAACTTCTAAAAATATTTACAAAGGCTGAAAGATAGGATTTTCTTACCTTCTAATGTTCTACTTCTTTGAAATCGTTTCGTAACGGTTAGCAATACTTAATTCTGGCTTCGCATCTCGATACAACCGACGAAGGAGCTCAGCGAAGCTAATTTTAAATCTAAGAATCTCTAAATCCGCTCCCGAATCATTTTCTCACAGGTCTCAATCCAATGCGGGTGATCGTTGAGGCTTTCTACAAGCTGAACCTTTTCTCCGCCGAATTTTTCAAAAATTCCTTGATATTCTTCGCCAATCTCGATCGATGTTTCCAGACAATCGGCGACAAAAGCCGGTGAAAAAACAAGAAGCTTCTTGGCTCCATTTTTACCGAGTTCTTCGATCACCTTATCGGAAAAGGGTTCCAGCCAGTTCTTATCCAGGCGCGACTGAAAACAAACGGTATAATCTTCTTCTGTGATACCGAGCTTCGCGGCAATCATGCGCGTGGTGGCATAGGATGTGGCTTTGTAACACCAGCGATTTTCATCATTCAGCTCCTTGTCGCAATCGTGGTTGTCGCATTGGCGGTCTTCGTATACTTTATCGACCTGACGCACCGGCAAACCGTGGTATGAAAACAGAATATGATCGTATTCGCTCAAATCATACTTCGAAGCACGGGCTACAATTGTATCGATATATCCTTCATTATCAAAATACTGGCTAATGACTTTCAATTCGGGAATGACGTACCAGTTGCGAATCAAACGTAACGCTTTTTCCAAAGCAGAACCCGTACTCGAAGATGCGTATTGCGGGAAAAGCGGGAATACAATTACCTCGTCGTAGTTTGCTTTTTCCATGCGCGCGCAAACTTCATCCAGACTTGGGTTTTGATACCGCATGGCGAGTTCAACGGTTACATTGTCGTCTGCCAGGCGATCTCCGAGTTTTTCGCGCAGTATATTTCCATACGTGAGCAGTGGCGATTCTCCGTTGTATTTTTCAAAAAGTGCTTTGTAAATCTTGGCCGACTTTGGAGCACGAAAAGGAACAATGATCAGGTTTACCAGTATTTTTCGCGCAAGCCAGGGAATATCAATCACACGTGGATCATTCAAGAATTCGGTGAGATACGTACGGACATCACTGACTTTTGGACTATCGGGAGTGCCGAGGTTGATCAGGAGTACACCAACTTTTTTCTTCATTCAGGCTATTTAAGATTTATTCAACCGCCCATAGTGGGCTTCTTTCAGTCGCAAGTTTCGCAAAGGTTATACGCAGAGAGCATAAAGGATGCCTTATTAAATATGAATCGGACGGCTTTCAAAAGCATCGAGTGCGGCTTCTTTTACCGCTTCGGCATATGTAGGGTGCGCGTGGCTCATGCGTGCGATATCTTCGGCACTGGCTCTGAACTCCATAGCAGCCACCGCTTCCGCGATTAGATCGGCTGTTCGAGCACCGATCATATGAACACCGAGCACTTCGTCCGTTTCTTTATCGGCGAGAATTTTCACCAATCCGTAAGTATCTCCGCTCGCCCGTGCTCGTCCGAGTGCACGCATCGGAAATGATCCGGTTTTAAATTCTTTTCCGGCTTTTTCGAGTTCTTCTTGTGTGTATCCCACAGATGCAACTTCCGGCCAGGTATAAACCACGTTCGGGATCAAATTGTAATTGATGTGCGGTTTTTGACCGGCAATAACTTCAGCTACAAAGGTTCCTTCTTCTTCCGCTTTATGCGCGAGCATAGCCCCTTTTATCACATCGCCGATCGCATAAATTCCTTTTACTTTGGTTTGCAGATGTTCGTCTGTTTCTATGCGTCCTCGGTCATCTGTTTCGAGGCCAGCTTTATCGAGACCAAGTCCTTCCGTATACGGTTTGCGACCTACAGAAACCAGACAGTAGTCCGCTTCAAACGTTACTTCTTTATCTTTTTTGTCGAGGGCGGTAACTTTCACTCCTTTTCCGGTATTTTCTACCTTTTGAACTTTGTGGTTGAAATTGAATGAAAATCCTTCTTTCTTCAACACTTTCTGCAATTCCTTACCCATCGTGCGATCCATGGTCGGAATAATGGAATCCATAAATTCCAAAACGGTAATCTCCGTGCCCATACGCGCATAGACCTGACCCAATTCGAGGCCAATTACACCACCGCCAACAATCACCATTTTCTTAGGAACTTCTTTGAGTTCAAGTGCTTCGGTGCTGGTTATGATGCGTTTTTTGTCCGGCTCCATTCCCGGGAAAAAGTTCGGTTTTGAACCGGTGGCAATGACTATATTTTTTCCTTTGATTTTGGTTTCCTTCTTACCGGCTGTAATCTTGATCGTCTCTTTGTCTTCAAAAGAGCCAAGTCCGTGAAAAACGGTTACCTTGTTTTTGTTCATCAGAAAATCGATGCCTTTCACGGTTTGCTCGACCACGCTTGCCTTACGGGCAACCATCTTTTTCAGGTCAACCTGCAAATCTGAAAGTTTGATTCCGTGTTCTTCAAAATTATGCTTTGCATCAAAATAATGGTGCGAAGAATCGAGCATAGCTTTGCTGGGAATGCAGCCTACATTAAGACAAGTACCACCGAGGGTATCGTATTTTTCAATAAGGGCTGTTTTGAAGCCAAGCTGCGCTGATCTGAGAGCACAAACATATCCGCCGGGGCCGGAGCCAATTACTACTACATCAAATTGATCCATGAAAAAAGTTATTGTTTCGTGGCGCAAAAGTACTAAAGATTGGAAGAATTGCGGATAGGAATTTATGGAGGTGGGGATTGGTGGGATTTCGCTACTTAAAGACTTTTAAGTAGTTCAAGATTATCAATTTCTTTAAAATGCTTAATGTTAAGCGTGTCGAGCAGCAATCCGTTCGCAATCGCGGTAGCAGCAATGAATAAATCGGGCTTGTCAATAGATTTGCGCTTTGGCTTAAGTTCTCGGACATTATCGGCAGCAATTCTCGCTTCTCTGCCACCAAATTCTAAAATGGTGAACTTTGATAACATCTCATCCCAAAACTTCAAATGCTCCTGAGTTGCTCCATTAATCACTTCAAATTCAGTCACGCTTGAAATATAAAGTCGATCATACTTTTTAAAGTGAGAAACTAATTTTGATTTTGATTTGTCCGTCTTTCGGAAATAATCGATTAAAATAGAGGAGTCCACCATTGATGTCATGCTCGCCATGCCGCAATACTTTTTCTATTCTCCTCGATCACATCAATTTCATCCTTAGAATAGACCGGCCCATTGAGTAAAAAAGCGATAAAATCATCTTTGCCTTTTGATGATAGTTCTTCTTTCGTCAATTCCATTCGTAGCCTATCTTTCTGAGCAGGCGGAAGGCTTCTGACGATTTTTAACAATTGTTGAAACGGAACTTGAATTTTGATTTCCATATTTCAAATTTACAATTTTATCGATACGATATGTTCAGGTGTCTTGCCAATCTCGTTTCGTTAATTGTGCATTTCAAAGTTGCGTAAAACTCTATTTCAATTGGATATTTCTACCTCAACAAAACCATCTTCCCAAACGACTTTGTAAAATACTGCGAAGCACCATTATCACGGGTATCAATATTCTGTCCGTTAATCTGCGCAATCACGCGATACAGATAAACCCCATTCGCCAGACGGTCGCCGTATTCATCGCGGCCGTCCCATTTGTATTCCGAAAAGTTGCGACCAATACGAATAGGACCAAACTCGTTGAGCATAATCTCGCGCACCACTTTTCCGCTTATGGTCATAATCTGAATTTTGAACTCGGTGGGAATCTGCGAACCGGTAAGTGTAAACACAAACTGTGTGCTGGTAGAGAAAGGATTTGGATAATTGAGCACTTCCGAAATGGAGGATTTATTGACCACCTCAAACTGAATTTGATAGTCGTAGTTCCCGGATTGATTACCTGATTTATCATTCGCCTGGACGAGCAAATTATATTTCCCGTCTTGTTCCAGAATGGGCGAATACAGTATTTTGGCGCGGTTTTTATCGTCTGTAGCCGGAATAAACTCCATTGTTCCTTCCTGATTACCGGAAAAGTATACCCGCTTGAGCTGTCCATCAGGCGGAGCCAGAAAAACTTTAAACAGTGCTGTGTCTGACGGCTCATTCATCAGCAAAAACGGGTTTTCGTCTTTGAGCGCAATCAGGATTTTCGGCCTTGGCGAAACGATCTCGCCATTGATAATATGGATTCCATCAAACGTAACATCCAGCAGCGGATTCTCATTGTCGCGACTTACGTCAAAAGGAATTTGCAGCACATTATTGAAATGCGTTTGCTCAGGCTGATCGTAGGCATTGCTGTTCTCCTTCCGGGGATTTACTTCTACCCACAACGTATTTTTTCCCGAAAGGGAACGCGTATCAAAATACACCGTATCGATCAAAACTTGTCCGGCGCGCAATGAATCCTGTCGCGGATATTCCAAATTTATTCGATTCCGATCGGTGTCTTCGATCCAATAATTTACCAAAAGGGAATCCATATCCACATCCGAGACATTGGCAATAGCCACAGAAACCGCGCCTTGCTGACCTTGTTGGAGCTTATCAGAATTAAAAAGAAAGGCATCATTCGGATCCACAGCCGCTTCGGGCACCTTGTCGTAAAGCACATGCCAGCGATCGACCTGCTCGGGGGTAAGATTTACTTCGTCTTTAAAATCTCCCTCCAGCCGCAAATACGGAAACTCTGTGGCAGAAACCAAGTCTGAAAGATCCACCTCATTATCGCCGGATGAGAATTCGCCATCAGGGATTGGAGTTTCAATCCCTTCCGGATTAATGCCGATCAATTTAATTGTCGTTTGATCGCCGTCATTATTATCCAGCGAATGGGTGCGCCAGCTCGCCGTTCCCCAATTCATAGCCGGGCCGATTTTAACTGACGACATAATTCCCTGTGAGCCACTTGCCGGAAGCGACACCACATTGGCCAATACATCGCTAGGTGAATCACCGTATAATTCATAGACAAAAGAAGGGTCGCCCTTTCGGGCAATAAGCGAAAATGGAACGCTGTCTTGAGCAGCGGGCGTTCCGATTATCGAAGCGCCAAGATTTTGAACTGCCGTATAAATATCGGGTGTCGCATCCCATGTATCATACGTTACATTATTGATAGTATACAGAATGACGTAATAACCATCAGGAATGGTATTCGACAACAGCAAATCGGCCAATGCCTGCATTTGAGTCGGTTGATTTTGTCTGAAAATAAAGTAATATTCAACCCTTTGCCGACAGGCTCCATTGGCATTTGCATTTCCGAAATCATGATCCGGATTCTCGCCGTTGAAGTTCGTTCCCCACGCCGCAAAAGTAATCGGATCGATTATGGCAAGGTACAGCGAACGGGTTGTAGAACATGCTCCGTACTCAACTTGCTGGGTATTGAGCAGAATATTATTACCGAAGGACGCACTGTTGCCGATTACAGTATTCTTTAAATTAACCGATCCCGAAGCAAAATCTACCTTGCGATTGGGTCGGTCGTACTCGGTTTGAAAGAAGTTGTCATTTTTGAATTGGAAAAACTGTGACTGTCCCCATCCGCTTTTTTCGGGTATGTATTGGAATGAGCTTCCGCGCCAAATCGGTGCTTCATCTGTCATTTCTCGGGCACGCCAAAAATAAACGGCACTGTCCGGACTATTAAAAATGGGCTGCCACTCTATCACCCCGCCCGACTGGGTAATTTGAGTAGTTTGCAAGAGCGGACTGCTGTATAAATCGGTGGTATCTATTTCGATGCGGTATGTTTTCGCTTCCGCTAAAGGATTTCCGGTAGATGCCTTGAGAACAGGGTTTTGCTCAGGAACTACAGCATAATTATACGGATAAATGGGTACAATTCCTCCATTGGAAATGTATAATTCCTTTCCAATTACTTGATTATTTACTTGTTCAAAACCATCTAGTTCGCGGACTTCATTTTGAGGTAAATCGACGTAGACATTAAATTGGTGAAGACCGAGCCCGTATTGCAAATCGACGGGCAATCGAAAGCTAACCGTATCGCGGAAATAAAGTCCGTTCATCTCAGCTACATAAACCGAATCGCCGATTCCCTCAGGTGTATGGTGCTCAAGGGTAATGGTAAATGACTGGTTCGTAGCGCGGGCAATATTTTTGATGGCGACACTCACCGTAAAACTATCTATTTCGGCAGTAATTTCCTGTGGAGTGAAATAAATATCTTCCTGTTTTATTTCCAAATCGGGATAAGGGAAGGAATTGAGAACCACACCCGGATCGCCTTGAAATCCCATATCGTAGCATAAATACCTGCGTAAAACTGATGGAGCAGCTACATATGCGAGAGACCTTCGTACAAGGTCGCCAACGGTATGTCCATAATTTTTTCGTGAAAGCTGATCGTAAAATTCTGAACTAAAAGCGTGAAGATCTCCTTCAATACCCAGATCAACAGAAGCAAGAAAACCAATAACCCCTTTTTGATTCAAAATGGTGTATTGCTCACTCGTACTTCCACCTCCCGGGGAGTGATAATCGCCGCTGTAACAACCATTTCCTATAAGCAAGGGATACTTTCCATTCCAGTTAAAATTCGATGGATTGTCAATGGTTTGGTCAAAACCTTCGGAGCCGGCATGACCAAAAAAGGTCATGAGTGATATGCCTTGATTTTCAATCAAATCGGAAACCTCCGCACTCTCATTAATTTGAATAGGCTCAGATGAAGATTTCAAAAAAGTATGCACGTCACCTCCAAAACTGGAATCTTCAATAGCTTCTGCATATGCTGCCAGATGATTTGCGAAGCGCTGCTGTTGCTGGATGTCCGACCCACCGCCAAAATGCATTACATTTTTCATCCAAATGGCTGGCGGCTGAGCTTCAAAAGTCATCAATTTATCGAGGTACCAATTGAGTTCTTCGGGGGTTTTGGCACTTACCCGTCCAGTGCGCAAAGCCGGTTCGAGATAAGTCCCACCCAGTCCGGAACTAATAAAATTATCGCTTGGAGGAGTTCCAAAAGAGGGCACCAAACATTTTTCAAAATAGGCCGGGATTTTTCGTGTACCGGCGAGCTGACCAATTGTCGCTGAACGAATATCTTTGCCGAGAAGGAGCAAATGCTGAGGAGTTGATTCCCAGGTTTGGATTATATAGTTGGCAAAATTCCGAAGAGACATGCCGCTTTTTTCGACACCAAAACCAAATTGATCGTATAGTTCATCGACATCGACTAATATTGCGTTGAAACGTTGCTGACGATAATTGGCATATTGCTGTGCTGATGCTAAAAGGGATTTATGGGTAATAATTACAAAAGCCGAATCGACCGGATTCTGACCAAAATTGGTAAAAAAACCATTGTTGCCACTTATTTGAATTCCTGAAATGGATTTTACGGACGAATCTGTAACCAAAAGACAATCGTACTGATTCTGATCGAAGGCATTGCTCACCAACCCTCTGTAAACAACTTCACTACTGGTAAGAGCTACCCGCTGCGGATTGGAACTCAGGGTATAAATCCGTGGATTGCCACCCGAAATATTCTGAAAATCAAACCGCGTTTTAGATTGACTTGGATTGAGCCGGTATTGAAATCGTAAAAAGTCTGCGCCCTGCAAATCTGGAATTCGGGGATAAACAATCTCTGTTTTGGCAAGCGCCTGATCATCGCGAATTACACCCAAGGCATTAAGCACCTGATGTAAAATGGGTGTATTTACATCGCCGATCAGAGCATTTGGAACGGTAAAATCAAACTTATTGACCTGGTAACCATTGTACTGATAGTTTACTGCCAGGGCTTGAGCCACTCCATATTTCACTTGAATAAAGTGGTCATTACCGGCTTCACTAAGGTCGCTTACCCCAATGACTACCGTGCTCACTTCGGCATCCGGCGCATTGCTGCCATGATAGGCATTTGGAGTCGGTACATTTGCGGTAAGCGAAGAACTGTTAAGGGTCATTGGGTTGCTAAGCCAGCCCTCGCCCCGCTCAAAACTACTCAGCGAAAGCCGAAAATTCGGATTATTGGCAGGCGGATTATCCAGCAATTGCGGCTGATCATAATACCGGTTTGAATACACGATTTTGGAATCCTTCCACACATAATTGGCGGGTGCGTAGGCATCAAAATTTTGATCATTCGCTTCCGCAAATCGGGCATGATTGCCGCCGGGAGTTACGGTAAAAAAGTACCGTACTGTGTCGTTGTAGAGACTGTAATCCGGATTTCCCTGATCAGCGGGCGAGTCGTACAAACCAACCTCGTTTCGACCATCATTTTTCTCTCCTATAAACTCAATGTAATCGCCTGAATTAAAAACCCCATCTTGCCCATCGTGGACATATATCGGTACTTCTTTGGCGAAAGCAAAGAGCTGAATATTGGCTGGATCGATCAGGGAAATGGGTATTCCCGCTGCGGTAAAATCCTGATACGTGATGCGGTACACTCCATCTTCAAAGATCTTAATCTGGTAATGCTTCTGGTCGTAGTGAATCCACTCATTGCCAAATGGCTGGCTTAGAGCAATTGCTGCGACAGAGGCTAACCAGAAGGAGAGTAGAATTTTTTTCACGAGCCTGAGCCTTTAAAAACCTGAAATTTAAGCGAAAACACGTTAGAATACAAAGCTCCCGACGCATTCCCTAAATCGGTGAAGGCATAATCCAGGAAGAAATTGCCTAACTTCAAGCCCAGACCGATATTCGGTTGGATAGAATATTCTTCGGTGCCACGAAAAGTTTTGATGCGCTGGATATTTCCGATTCCGCCTCGGAGATATATCAGATTGAGGTAACTTGCTTCAATTCCCACTACCGGATCAACGCTGATTGGATCAGCACTGAGCAATACATTCCGCTGTCCGTCAGTGGATAGAATAGCATTCAGTTCTCCGAGAATTGAAAACTTATTAAGATCCTTTTTATAAGCTGCTCCGAACACAATTTTCGGAAGTGTAATTTCCAAACCGTTTTTGGGCAAGTCATTTCCGGTGGCTACCAATACATCTTTTACTTCGTCGGTGAGACTGTATGACCAAGAATTATATGTAGTCGTGAGGTCACGCCCCATAACCGAAAAACGCCAGTTATCAAGTCTATAAGTCGCTGCCAAATCAATTCCAAAACCCCAGCTCTTTGCAAATTCACCAATAATTCGGTGCACCACTTTTACATTTCCACCAACAGATAAACCGGGAACTTTCAATTCCTTGGCGTACGAAAGCAAAAACCCATAATCGACCGCTGAGAAAGTAGTTATCCGGTCGTAATTCAAATTTCCATCCCCATCGATAAGCTGCGTTGTATTAGGAATTCCATCTACCCCAAATCGGATTACCGAAAGGGCGAGAACACTGGTAGAATCAATCGTTTTTGCAATAGCACCATAATCGAATTTAGCAATTCCGGCAAAATACTCGGAGTGCATCCCGGCTACTTCAAGATCGGCTTTGATATCGGTAAGGTTAGCAGGGTTCCAATATCCTGCAGTGACATCATTTACCGAAGCTGCATTGGCCCCCGACATACCGAGTGCGCGGGCACCAACGCCGATGCTTAAAAATTCATTGCTGTATTTTCTGGTTTGAGCTTGGCTGACTGCCGTAAATATCAAAAGACCCAACAGCGATAAGAAGGCGTTGAGCCCGTACTTTTTCTCCAACATAAATTCGAAGTTAACGATCGATTCGGATGTAAAACTACTTTGATACGAAAAAATTGCACTTTGTTTCGTTAATTTCGCGACAAATGAATGCAAAATCTCAGATTCCTAATTTAATAACGCTGAGCAATTTACTTTGTGGAGCACTGGCGATTTATTTTGTTTCTCAAAATAATCCGGCAATCGGAGCCCTTTTTATCCTGGGCGGAGCGTTTTTAGACTTCTTTGACGGACTGGCTGCCAGGACCTTAGGAGTTTCAGGCGAAATGGGAAAACAACTCGATTCGCTGGCGGATATGGTCAGCTTTGGCCTCGCTCCTGCTTTTATTGCTATTCATTTAGCCGGTGCTTTCGAACCGAATGCCGTTTTTTCCGTTTGGAATTTTACACCTTTAATAATTGCACCTTTTGCGGCCTATCGTCTGGCAAAATTCAATTTGGACGAAAGACAATCGGTAGATTTTATAGGTTTGGCCAGTCCGAGCAATGCCTTATTCTGGCTTTCGATACCGCTTATTATAGCGTTTACTGATACAGGTATGGGCTTAGGAAGTCTCTATTTGGAATTTTCTCAATCAGTGATTGCCATCAATATCGCAGCGGTAATTTTCTCGGTTTTAATGATTTCAGAAATCCGGTTTTTCTCGTTGAAATTCAAATCACGAAAATGGTCGGATAATTCTTTCAAAATTATCCTTGTTTTGGTTAGCATACTTCTCCTTCTGATTTTTGGCGTACAAGCCATTCCAATTATATTACTTTTGTACTTTATACTTTCAATTATCTATCACATTACTCAAAAATAAGATGGAATTTACTGCAGAAATTGACATTATGCCGCTCGAAGCTTTACTTGACCCTCAAGGCAAAACGGTAACGTCGAGCATGAAAAATCTGGGACTGAATGAGATTTCGAATATCCGCATCGGAAAGCATATTACCTTAAAGGTGGAGGCAAAAGACAGAAATGAAGCCGAAGCAAAAGTAGATGAAGCATGCAAAAAGCTTTTAGCCAATCTGATTATGGAGCGGTATAGCTTTTCGCTGAAGGAGCGTGAAGCATCCCACGCGTAACTGCGCGATTTATCGCGCAGCACAGCACAGCGGCTATGCGATAAATCGCGTAGCTACGATTCGAAAACCTTCCTTCGCAGCTCGAAATTTTTCCCGAGATAAACTTTCCTTACCTGTTCATCCGCAGCGAGTTCCTCTGCTGTACCTGACTTGAGAATATTCCCTTCAAATAGAAGATATGCCCGATCGGTAATTGAGAGTGTTTCCTGCACATTGTGATCGGTAATCAGGATTCCGATATTTCTTGTTTTGAGCTTAGCAACAATCGATTGAATATCTTCTACCGCAATGGGATCGACTCCGGCAAAAGGTTCGTCGAGCAGAATAAACTTCGGGTCTGTTGCAAGTGCGCGCGCAATTTCTGTTCTCCGGCGCTCGCCACCTGATAGAAAATCTCCTCGATTGGTGCGCACATGTTCCAGGCCGAATTCAGCAATCAGCGTTTCGAGCTTCTCGTGTTGCTCAGCTTTGGAAAGCTTCGTCATTTCAAGGACCGCCTTGAGATTGTCTTCAACGGTCAACTTCCTGAAAATACTGGCTTCTTGGGGTAGATAACCGATTCCAAGTTTTGCTCTTTCGTACATGGCCCGGTCGGTAATATCTTCATTGTCAAGATAAATACGCCCCGAATTCGGACTTACAAGGCCAACTATCATATAGAAGGTAGTGGTTTTTCCGGCGCCATTTGGGCCGAGCAATCCCACAATTTCTCCTTGTGAAACTTCCACCGAAACGCCTTTTACAACCGTACGCTTCTTGTATTTTTTGATAAGACTTCCGGTTTTTAATTTCATGCCACAAAGTTAGAATTGTATATCGAAACCAATAAGTACGCCAAATTTCTCAACGGAGGGATGCTCGAGATAGGTCAATCGCCAAATAGCATCTATACGTATTAGCTTAAAGATGTTCTCGACTCCGACGTATGCTTCCGCAAAAGGACGCGTATCAAAACTATACGTTTTGTCGGGAAGAAGCATTTTAGACAAATTTGTTTTGTTAAACTGTCCGTAAATGGCATTAACTCCAACCAACTCCCTCCATTTCAGTTTTTGGAGTAAGGGTATTTTATTAAAAAACAGTCCTCCGAAATGATGTTCTACCCGTAAGGAGATGTATTTGTCGCTCACAAATTCAAAATAATTCATGGTGTTGAAGGCTTCGCTATTTTGAAAAATACTTTCATTACCCGCATGTACAAAGAGTAATGGATATGGTAAAGCTTGCCAAACCTTTCCGGCTTCGACAGTATAATGCATTGTTCCGAAAGGACCGAGCGGGATTTCGTCATATACATTTGTAGTAAGTTTCTGATAGGTATATTGGCTTCCCAGCACATTTTTCATCCCGAAATCCATGTCGACTTTGATGATCGGCCACCGGCTTCCCAGACTTACCCGCTCAAATTCTCCGGTTACAAAACTTTCCCGAAAGGCAAAACGTACGCCTACTGAAAGATCTGAGGTAAGAATAGAATTTATATCCACTTCTCTTAATCCATCATCTGTTAATTCAAGTCTTTGAAACTGCCAGGCACCTCGCGCAGCGAGGACTCTTCTTCTGAACTCAAGCTTTGTTGAAAAGCCGGTAAACCATTCCCGCTCGGTGTAAAGACGTGCTTGTTTATTCAGTATTAGCCGGTCTTGGGGATTTCGCGAAGTAAGAAAAGTAATAAAATGGTCGCGCGGAAAATAATTTGGGGTTTGTCCGATTAATTCCAAATCCTCAGAATAATAAGCTCCCACGCTCTGCCGCGGCTTTTTACTGAGAAAATACTGGCCACCAAGCATATATTTAAATCGCCTATCTTTTGTACCATATGCCAGATATCCTTCCAGCAGCAAATCGGTGCTAAAGGCATTGCTCGTGCGAAGACCAAATTTTGGACGTAGTCCTTCCACCTCATTGTAACTCAAGAAGGTAAATACCGGGCCAATTTCAACAGGACCTTCTACTTTATAGCCCTGAAAGATAAAATTCACTAAATCCACATAGGTCATAAAGACCGGATTGGTCTTGAGGCTATCGACCATATCGTAGATAGCCTGCTGTTTGTCGGTGATATCTTCATGGCGAACCTGTTTCCAGTATTCATTTGATTTTGAATTGATAGCAGACTCTGAGATGACATTTTCTGCACCGCCATAGAAAGCATCATCCTTAGGTTCGTTAATCACAAAATGCCGATAGGTCGTGAGTTTCTTTCCGTAAAACCCCGTTTCTCCCTCTATGATGGTGAAATCGGCGAGAATTTGCTCTTTAGTAAGCATCCACACTTCATTCTCAACTTCCTGATAGGTATGATGTACTTCGAGATCAGTAATAAAGTTAATATTGGCACTCTTGAGAATTCTTGCATCAATTTCTTTGATAGCATACGTGGTATCATTCACCCAAAAATGGCCTTGAAAAACAAGTTCATTTTCATTTTTCGGTTTGAAATCCAGACGATAACACCATTTGCTATCAATAAACATGCTATCCACAAGAAAGTATTTATAAAAAGCACCTCCGTAATTCGAAATCGGACTGATGAAATTCTTACCGAAAATGCCGATTGAATTATCATAAATATTAACATCCAGATACATCTGACCCAAAAACTGAGAAATACTTTCGTTATTTATTCCCGAAACTTTGGTGGCTTTAATAATTTCTTTTCGCCCTTTGGGCTGCCTTTCGTAATAATAGTCTGAGAGGGTTTCGGTCATAAAAAAAGGAAGCGCCACCTTGGCTTTAGAGCTATCCAATTGATCGAAAATAAAATCGAAGTCTTTAAAAACTTTCCTTTCGGTAAATTTCTTGGACAAATTATTCAGGTCAAACTCAATTTTATTATACGTTTCATACTGGTATGCATCGAGCTTTTCGCGGTTGTTGATGGGTTTATTCTTGATGATTTTCTTAAGAATAATGTCAGCCGGATTCTCAAAATCTTTGGCATTGATAACCACTTCCCCCAAACTGACCGACCCAGGATCAAGAAAGAAATCAAGGATTTGGGTCTGGTCTTTTTTAACCGCTTTGGACAAAGGCTTGTAGCCTATAAAACTTGCAACGAGCGAATCTTCCGCATAATAGGTTTCAATCCTGTATGCGCCGTCGATATCGGTAGTGGTCCCTATCTTACTGCCTTTGAAGGCAATATTTACAAACGGGAGCGACTCCTTGGTTTGTGCGTCATAAATTTTTCCCGATACGATGGTTTTTTGTGCAATCAGACTACCATAGAAAAACACAGCCGCCAAAAGCAGAAGAAACTTTAATCCAATCCTTCCTATTTGAACTCTCAACGGCAAAATAATATGGGTTTCTTTAAGTGTGGAAAAATACAAGTAATTCTTTAAGCTTTTGCGTCTTTCTTTTTCTGATTTCTAACTACCACTCGTGCAATCTGGATACTGATTTCGTACAAAAGAACCAAAGGTATTGTCACTAAAACTTGGCTGGTAATATCGGGTGGAGTAATAATAGCCGACAAAATTAAAACCACAACTATGGCGTGTTTTCTATAGGCTTTCAGCACCTGAGGTGTAGCTATTCCCACCTTGGCAAGAAAATAAATAACCATCGGCAACTGAAATACAATTCCGCAGGCAAGCGTTGTAGAAGTAACCAATGAGATAAACGAGTTGAGTGTTATTATGTTTTCAACCGAGTCACTAACCTGATATCCGCCCAGAAACTGAATTGAAAGTGGCGTAATCATAAAATATCCAAAAAGTACACCCAGCAGAAATAATAAGGTGACAAAAAATACAACTCCTCTGCTCGATTTTTGCTCACTCTCCTGAAGACCAGGTCTTATAAAAGACCAAATTTGATAAAACACATACGGAAACGCAAGCACAATACCTGCTATGAGTGAAACGACAATATGACTCGTGAACTGGCCACTCATGCTAATATTTTGCAATTGAAAATCGGAAGTAACGCAGAGTCCGTCACCAAAACCGACTATTTGAGAAAGCGTACAAAAAAATTGATACGTAATAAAGGACGCACTTTTGGGTGCGAGGATGATTTTATCGAAAATAATCGATTTAAAAATAAATGCGAGAATCGCGCCAACGAGAATGGCAATCACGGAACGAATAATCTTCCACCGAAGTTCTTCGAGGTGTTCCAAAAATGACATTTGATCGGTCTGAGCCATACTTAAAGTAAAAATGAGACGTTAAAGGCGGCAAAAGTACAATTACCATCTTTCACTTACGTTAATTAATAAACCAAATAGCGATTTTTGCGTATTGGATTTCATAAAATTTCACTATTAATAATTATTGATATTATTATTTGTTGCGGATTACGCAAAATGTAGTATCTTAATCCTTCGAAATCAAACCCTAGTACGTAGGATTAATAATAAAAGAAGAACGAAGGGTTTTAGATTATAGATTCATGATTACGGATACACTTTCGCCAAAAGAGGCACTTTCGAAATATTTCGGTTTTTCAAAATTTAAAGGGGAGCAAGAGCAAGTCATTGAAAGCATCCTCGCCGGACACCACACTTTTGTAATAATGCCAACCGGGGGAGGAAAATCCCTCTGTTACCAACTTCCCGCTTTAATGAAGTCTGGGACTGCCATTGTAGTATCGCCGCTCATCGCTTTGATGAAAAATCAGGTAGATGTTATTCGAGCGGTGAGTGACAATGAAGGTATTGCACATTTTCTCAACTCCTCCCTCAATAAGGCGGAGGTACAGCGGGTGAAGGAGGACGTGTCGAGTGGGGTTACAAAACTTCTTTATATGGCTCCCGAAAGCCTTACAAAACAAGACTATATCGATTTCCTTCGCGAATCGGATGTGTCCTTTTTTGCTGTCGATGAGGCACATTGTATTTCCGAATGGGGCCATGATTTCCGTCCGGAATACCGTCGTTTACGTGTAATTATTGAAGAAATTAAATACGCACCGATTATTGCGCTTACCGCAACGGCTACTGAAAAGGTACAGCAGGACATACGCAAGAATCTCGGTATGACGGATGAAAATGTTTTCAAAGCATCCTTCAACAGACCCAATCTTTATTATGAAGTACGTCCCAAAAAAGATGTTGCCAAGGAGATAATCAAATTCGTAAAGTCGAACTCCGGAAAATCGGGTATTGTCTATTGTCTAAGCCGCAAAAAAGTAGAAGAAATAGCCGAGGCACTTAAGGTAAACGGAATTAAAGCCCTTCCTTATCACGCAGGTATGGATGCCAATGTGCGTAGCCATCACCAGGACGCATTTTTATCAGAAGAGGTGGATGTAATAGTAGCCACCATTGCTTTTGGAATGGGAATCGACAAACCGGATGTACGATTTGTTGTGCACCACGATATTCCAAAAAGTATAGAAAGCTACTACCAGGAAACTGGAAGAGCGGGAAGAGACGGTGGTGAAGGAAACTGCCTTGCTTTTTATAGCTACAAGGATATTGAGAAACTTGAAAAATTCCTCCACGGAAAGCATATATCCGAAATGGAAATCGGTCGTCAGCTCCTTCAGGAAATCGTTTCTTACGCAGAAACAAGCATGTGCCGCCGCAAGTTTATTCTCCATTATTTTGGTGAAGAATTCGACAGTGACGACTGTGGTGGAATGTGCGATAATTGCCGCTATCCGAAAGAAGAATTCGAAGGAAAAGAATCGGTGGCAATATTGCTCGATGCAGTAGAAGAAACCAAAGAACGCCATAAAGCGCGCCATATAATGAATGTATTGGTAGGTTCCGAAACTGCTGAGGTTAAAACTTACAAGGACGATGAACTCGAATGTTTTGGAGCCGGAAAAGATGAAGATGAAAAATATTGGCACGCCGTAATTCGTCAAGCCACGCTCCGCGGATTGCTCCATAAGGAAATTGAAACATATGGGACCTTGCATTTAACGGATAAAGGACGAGAGTTTCAGAAAAACCCCGTCACTTTTATGCTCGTAAAAGAAAATGACTATAGCGACGTGGATGATGCGAATGAAGGCGTATCGCGCGATGGTGGAAAGTCCTCTTCTGATGAAGTGCTTTATAAAATGCTTATCGGTCTTCGCAAAGAAATCAGCAATAAAAAGAAATTACCTACCTATGTTATCTTCCAGGATCCCTCTATCCAAGAGATGGCTACGCAATATCCGGTTACCATAGAAGAACTCTCTCATATTGCCGGAGTAGGAACTGGAAAAGCAACCAAATTTGGTAAACCATTCTTAGAGTTGATTTCCGCTTACGTAGAAGAGAATGAAATAGACCGTCCGCAGGATTTTATAGTGAAATCGGTGGTTAATAAATCCGGACTCAAAGTTCATATTATTCAAAACATTGACCGCAAAGTGCCTATCGACGATATCGCCAGAGCCAAAGGCAAAAATATGGATGAAGTAATCGCTGAAATTGAAGCAATTGTAAATAGCGGCACAAAAGTAAATATCGACTATTACATCAATAATATTCTCGACGAAGAGGATCAAGACGATATCTACGAATACTTCATGGAAGCCGAAAGCGAAGATTTGCAAGATGCTTATAACGAATTTGACGGTGACTTCACCGAAGAGCAGTTACGCCTGATGCGGGTTAAGTTTATGAGCGAAGTTGCAAATTAGTGTCTATCCATTATGTCCGCTATCGGCGTGGCACTTGTCTTGAAAACATTCATTGACCTACGTCAATTACTTGGCTTTCAACCCTTGGCTTTCAACCCTTGGTGCACCTCGCTATCGAACCTTCCGATCCAGCCGCTTGAGTGAACTAAACGAAGTGACCTGATGACTGCAAGGAATAATTGACAGACTCCAATTAATATCCTAAAGTTCGTCGAGTGCTTTTGCAGCGAGAGTTGCCATAAGCGATGCTCCGATTTCAAGCGCACTTTCATCAATATTAAATCTGGAAGTGTGCAAAGGTGCCCCAATATTTTTTGACTTATTCGACGTTCCCAGTCTGTAGAAGCAAGCTGGAATTTCCTGTGCGTAATACGCAAAATCTTCGGCGGTCATGCGCAGCGGAAGATCATGCACTTTTTCAGCACCCAGCAATTCGATTGCTTTTTCTTTCGACCATTCCGTAAGTTCAGAATCATTTATAAGGCATGGATATCCTTTGCGGATTTCTATTTCTGCTCTCGCTCCCATCGATTCGCAAAGTTGATTTACGAGTTTCTCAATCAATCCGTGCAACCGTCCACGCCATTCTTCATCAAGGGTGCGCAGCGTGCCTTCCATCACTACCTTATCGGGAATAACATTTGTGGCACCAAGGCCTTGAATTTTTCCAATAGAAAGAACCGTCGGGATATCTGCCTGCGCGTGGCGACTCACCATTTGCTGCAAAGCTGTGATCAAATGAGCCGATACCAAAATAGGATCAATACACGTATGCGGGAGAGCTGCATGACCGCCTTTTCCGTGCACCGTGATATAAATCTCATCAGCCGAAGCCATATACATTCCCGATCTGAAGCCCACATTTCCAACTTCCATATCGGGAAAAACGTGCTGACCAAAAATCAGTTCTACATCTGGTTTCTTCAAAGCACCGTCGGCAATCATCAAAGAAGCTCCGCCGGGAAGTTTTTCCTCAGCCGGTTGAAACAGCAGGCGAACCGTTCCGCTCAACTCCCCTTCAATCGATTTCAAAAATTTGGCAGCACCCAGCAAACAGGTAGTATGAACATCATGGCCGCAAGCGTGCATTACACCTTTGTTCTTGGAGGCATACTCAACCTCATTCTCTTCCTGAATCGGCAGCGCATCGAAATCTGCACGAAGTGCAACCAACTTTCGATCCGAATGACCAATATGTGCAACAATCCCGAAACCGCCAATACCTTCTTTGAAGGGAATTCCCATTTGCTGAAGCTGACCAGCGATAAATTTTGCTGTCTTCTTTTCGTGAAAGGAAAGTTCTGGATTGGCGTGTATGGTGCGGCGTATTCGAACGAGATTTTCGCCATTTTCTGATATATGCTGTCGTATCTGAAGTGGATCGATCAAAATAATTTTTTGAAAACAGGCCGATAAGAACTACCAATCAATTTGATAGCGATATAAAGCATTACTACCCCAAAAATAAAGCGCAGGGTAATGGGTGAAACTTTAAGAGACAGCTTTGAACCAATAAAACCGCCCACTACAAAGGTGGCGGCAATTACTCCGGCATAAGCAAGATTGATATCACCCGCTTTGTAATAATTGTAAACGGCAAGAATTCCGATGGGCGGAATCATGAGCGCAAGGCTTGTTCCTTGAGCCATGTGCTGCGACATTCCGAGAAAATAAATCAATCCGGGTACGATAATCATTCCACCACCGACGCCGATAAATCCGGATAAAATACCCGCGCTCATGCCAATTGCAATAAGTATAAGAAGCGTTGAGGAATCCATCTTCATTTTAAAAATCGAGTGCCAAAGATAGGTAAAATACAGAATCGAGTACAATACCGTCATCAACACCCCATGCCCAGTCGGCGCGAACGAAGTACCCGAGAATTCTTGAGCGCAAACCAAAACCATATCCATAAACCACAGGGTTACGGTTATTTTTTACTTCAATGGTAAGGTTACCCGACTCTATAACCTGACTATTAAATGCATTCTCAACTGAGTACGGGCTCGGCCCTGTCCAGGCCGACCCAACATCTCCAAAACCAATTATTTGGAAATTCTCAAGGAAATCACTTTTCAACGGTTTGCTATAGAAATAACTGAAAATTGGCCATCGGATTTCTGAATTAATCACTGCAAAACTATTTCCATTTCGGGCATTTGCAATAAATCCGCGCATCGGGCTTCCGCGGGTTTGATACGCATAGTTCTGTTCCGGATCGACGGGCAGGCTGTTATCTTCTTTTGGAAATAACCAATTATCCACTCCACCGAGGAAGTAGGCAAGACGCTCTTTTCCAAGCGAAGAGCTCCAAGCGACACGGTTAGCCCAGATGAGGTTGCGATGAATTTTTTGATAATGGCGAAAATCCAACCCGAAAGTCATAAAATCACGTTTAAAGTCGAGTGGATCCTTGTAATACTCAGCCCATAACTTCCACCGCATTCCCCGGCGAAGGTTCAGACCCATATTTAAGGCATTATCAAAAACGATTTCGCCTTTGAGTCCCATGTAATTTTGAGTAGTGATTTCTGCGGCAGCCGAAATTTGATCCGTTGCCAACGGAATATACCTATCATAGCGATACAAACCAGATCCGCGAATGCTGAACACCTCATTTACCGGATAGCTCATGCGATAGGCACCTGAATAAGTAACCACCTGAACCACCCTGAGATCACCAAAATACCTTTGCGCCTGACGGTACAATTGCAATCGTCGGTCAATACGCCGGGAGAGATCCTCGCCCATTATCATAAACGTATTGTTGTCAAAATTTCCAGCCAGACGGAAACCACCTACGATCTTATAATCCTCAAAAAGATCACTTGTTCCGTATTTTATCAAACCGCTCAATCCCGGATTAAGATTGCTCGCATTGGAAAAGTTCTGATAAAAATCAGTCATGAACGAGTTGTCGAGCTGGGTCAGAACGTAATCGGTGGTGAAATTGATATTATAATTCCGAGCTCCCGGCAGCGCAAGGCTGTCGAGACGGGAAACCCCTTCTTTGGGCGGAGCATAAACCGACTTTTCGTCGGGAACCTCGGTAATATTTATGGTTTCCTTCTGATAATCAAAGTTCTTTTCACCTTCAAACTTGTAATTGGAAATATCAATTTTACCTTCCTCATTTCCTTTGGTAGGCTTTTTATCTATTTGTATAGGAGTTACCGTTTCTATTTTCGAATTTTCAAATTTGTCTGAATCATTATTTTCAAAATCAGACCATTCTCGTTGCCTGGTTGAAGACGAATCGGTAAGTACATTTTCTAAATTGTCATTTCGAAAGGTGCCCGTATAAAAATGATAACTACCATCGCTGATCGAAAAAGTGGAAAAACGACCGGTTTTTGGACTTGCCGAATAGTCAAGCAAATCCGTTTTATAATTGGTAAGTGCTGAAGCGTTTGTATAAAAACGGTAATGAATAGTTGTATCGATTCGGCTGATCGTGCTGTCGTATGTTGCAATGTAGCGATTCGAAATTCCTTCAAAATCCGCCCTAAAGGTGTAACGGATGCTATCGTATTGATAGGGATTGTGCTCGATAAGTTCGGGCGTTTTGGTTATTCGTTCGAGATAAGGTGAGCGCGTCTTCAGATTGAAGGCATATACGTCTCTGTTTTCACGTACAACGTTTGGAATCACCCCAGTTCTTAAGGTATCATCCGGTCGGTTCGAAGTGAAAAGAATTCGATTCCCGTCTTTGGTAAAGCTTGGCTCAAAATCTCCATAGAGATCATTGGTCAATTTTTCTTGCCGGTTACCAATATTGTAATAGAGATAAAGGTCTGTTTGTCCGTTGTCCACTCCTGAAAATATGATCTGTTGGCCATTCGGACTATAAGCCATGGAAAGAATTTTATCTAATTGAAAAACTTCCCTCTTGGTGGTTTTCTTGTCATCCAGATTGTAAGTGTTCAGAAATAATTTGCCTCTCTTTTCGGTAATGTAGGAGAGCGCGCTTCCAGATGGATGCCAGGCGAGCACAGGAAAACTATAATCAACTATTCGATCCAATCTATGCTCCGCCTTGAGCAATTTTTTTCTTTTTCCTTTTGATATATCGTAAAGATAAATGCGATACTGACCGAGAATATTGCTCACATAAGCTGCATTCCGGCCATCCGGACTCAAATCAAAGTGGGTATAAACCCTGTTTTTCTTCACTTTTATCGGTAATTCCTCGAGTTCCACTGCTTCCTTTTTGAGCGAAGCTACAGTGTACTTTCCTTTATAATAGGCGATAAACTCTTTGGTTATAGAATCGAGCGACTTGCCGAGCACAAAAAGAAATCCACTCTCCACATTGCGGCTCACGCGGGACATATAAAGAATATTGGGAATAATATTTTCACCGTAGGTTTCAGCCACATAATTCCACAGAGCGTAACCAGCTACGTAAGATTCATTGCCTTCCAGCCGATTAAATTTCTCATACTTTCCAGTCATCACGCCATCGCGAATCAGACTTTCGGTATCACTGTTCACATCTTTCGAAGCGTACATTATAAGTCCCTCGAGATACCAATCCGGCAAATTAAGAAGGGTCGAACTTTTTATTACGTCGCGCCAGTTACCGCCATATAGTATAGAACCAATCAGTACCCGAGCAATACCATCCTTTATTTGCTGTTCAAATTTGACATAATCACCTTCAAAATAGACAAATACCTTAGACCCTACGATGCGGGTGGCACCACCAATATTGTATTGTTCCTCACCGTTTACCCCAATATTGCTCTGCTTAAAATCGGATTGAGTATTGTAAACAATAAACTGGATTTTGTCATCAATTGTATAATCGAAAACATCTTCGAGTTCGAGAATATTCTTTTTAGCTACCCGGCTCGTAAATTTTGCAAGCTGCTCGCCGCCTTCATAAAAGTATGTGTCGTATTCTTTGAACCGGAATTGTTGCCACAAAAACTCGCGGTATTGCACCCGGTTCTTACCAAACTCATTCTGAGAGCCTTGGTAAAATTGAGCATATCCCAGACTTCCGCTTAACAGCAGAACAAGAAAGGTAGTGATGGTTGCTTTTAATTTTTGCATCTGGGAAACTGTAAATATAACCAATTTCAGGCCTGATTATTTTACCTTGCGTACAAATTGATTTTATATTACCTTAAAACAGGTTCGTATTAAAATTCCCTACATCCAATAACAAACAGTCTATGATTCATATTCAGTCCTTTACTTTTAATCCTTTTCAGGAAAACACCTATCTCGTGTGGAACGACCAAAAGGAATGCTTTATTATCGACCCTGGCTGCCACGACCGACGTGAAGAAGCAGAACTTGTGAGTTTTATCGAAAAGAATGAACTCAAGCCGGTTGCTTTGCTCAACACCCACTGCCATATTGATCATGTGCTGGGCAATGAATTCGTGGCTCGAAAATTCGGTTTGTCCCCACAAATTCACAAGCTTGAAATTCCAATGCTGAATGCTGTTGGGGCTTCCGCCCAAATGTTTGGGTTGAATTATTCGCCATCGCCGGAACCAACGATTTTGCCTGCAAATTCTATTATGCTTGGTGATGAAAAATTTGAAATCCTGTGTGTTCCCGGCCATAGTCCCGGCCATGTGGCGTTCTACCACCCCGATTCCAAAACATTGGTTTCAGGTGATGTGCTTTTCAGAAAAAGTATCGGCCGAACTGATTTACCTGGAGGTGATATGCAAACACTTTTGGATTCCATCAGGGATATTCTTTTCGTTCTTCCCGAGGATATAAAAGTCTACGCAGGACATATGGAACCTACGACCATCGGCTATGAAAAAGCCCATAATCCATTTTTGAGATAGGACAATAAGGGAATATTACCAGGGGCGTTTGCTGTCCAAGGTACCGAATAAACTTTCTTTGTTCTTGCGCGAACGAACTTTTTTAGGACATTTTCGATCGGGCTTATTATCCAATACCAAAAGGGTAAGGCGAAAAATCAAAGGTCGGTAACGCGAATTAAAAATGGCAAAAGTCGATTTTAAATCATCATATGTGTAAAAGTTGACTATTGGTGTTTCTACCGAAGGAATCAGCATCATGTTTGGGCTTAATTTAAACCCAATTCCGATGGAATAATGTGCTTGGAAAACAAATCTTTCTGGAGTATTGAGATGCATTGGAATCCCCTGTTCATTGTAAGTATACGCATCGGCAAATCGGTAATCCCCATTGATTCCCAATGTATTATTCAAAAATAAGGATTTAGCAAGCGGAATAGAATTGGTAGCATTAAAGCTGGCGGTAAAATAGCTGTGGCTAAAAGTTCCACCTCCCTTGCGGGAATACGGCTGCAATCTGTCGGGGTCGTCGAGTATCGCTGTATAACGTTCCACACCGTGCAGAATTTTCAATCCTAAAGCAAAATCCACATAACTTATTATTGGGGAATGATCAATGGCATAAAAACGGGCTATTTCCAATCCGACTCCTACCTTTCCCTGTGCATCATACGCAACGTCATACACAGAATCGGATCCGAGCCATATTCGATCCTGAGCAGCTTTGACAGGTCCCACCATGTATGTAAGGGCAGGATTCACGAGCCAGCCTTTTCGTTCATAATTTCCAAAAGAGGGAAAGATATCCCCTTTTGGTTGTGCTTGCCCATGACAGAATAGCGGAACTAAAAAGGTAGAAATGAGGATCAACTTACGCATTTTGAAAAATTTTAGGCCGATGTTTTAAAATCGCACACATGAAATACGCAAAAATCGACACTTTGTTACCCGCGCGCTTCCCGAAATTTGCGCAAAATCATATTTTCAATTGCCTCACTATCCCAATTTTGTTCGATATCAGGCTCCTGCATTACTTCGGCCATAATTTTATCCTGAAGTTTTCCGGTAGCCTGCGCTTCACTGTATCGCTCATGGCTAAAGGTAACCTGAGAATAAAGTGGAACCCATTTATCCGGATGTTTGAGATATATTTTTCGTTCTATTTTCTTACGCAAAATGAAAGCGTCATCAGCTACGAGATCGCGCATCTCCACATAATTTTGCATGGCAAGATCAGCAATGGCATCTGCATCCGGTTTTCGAAAGCGCTGGAATTCGGGCAAAATTTCATCCCAATTGTGATTTCTGGCTTCAAGCAGCGAATTGAGTACGGTACAATCTTCAAAACCTGCATTCATTCCCTGGCCGTAAAAAGGTACAATGGCATGAGATGCATCGCCGAGAATAAGCGTATGATTGCGCACCCAAGGATAGCAGCGAATAATCACAAGATCAGAAAGTGGATGCTCTTTATAATTTGCAACAATATCGGGCATAAGCGCATAAAAATCAGGGAAAGTTTCCTTAAAGAACCGATCGACCGACGCATCATCCCTTAGCGATTCAAAGGAGTTTTTGCCTTCGTACGGCATAAAAAGGGTGCATGTATAACTGCCGTCAAGATTGGGAAGTGCAATAAGCATGTATCCCCCCCGCGGCCAGATGTGTAGCGCATTTTTTTCAAGTCTATGTGATCCATTTGCTCCTGCCGGCATAAGTAGCTCACGGTATCCATGCGGAATAAATTCTTGCTCATAATTAAATCTTCGGGTACGCTGCATACCGCTTCGCACTTCCGAGAAAGCACCATCGGTACCGAAGATTAAATCTGCAGTTTCGGTTCGACTCTCGCCGGTAACTCCGTTTAAAAAATGAGCTTCACCCTTTTCAAAATCGACATCCATGCATTTCCAGTCGAAAAAGAGCTCCACTCCATAAGCGTTTTCAGCCTTATTGAGGAGTGAAATATTCAAATCGCCGCGAGAGACGGAATAGATCGCCTGCCCTGCTTTGCCGTATGGCTGCATCGAAGTATTTCCTTCTGTATCGTGGATCAGGCGACCGTACATGGGAATGGCGATTTTTTCAATCTCTTGGCGCATTCCGATCATATCGAGAGCTTTCCATCCGCGGGTACTCAAGGCAAGATTGATCGATTTACCGGCTTCCACAACCACTCCTCTGGAATCACTTCGTCGTTCAAAGAGGCGCACTTTATAACCTTGGCGAGCAAGATTTGCAGACAATAAGGAGCCAACAAGCCCGCCACCAATTACGAGTACATTTTTCATTTCTTTTTAACGTTTTTAAGAGCGTCATCGAGGATTTCGCCAAATTTATAACAATCGAAATACGAATTGTACAAAGGAACCGGAGCGATGCGAATAACATTCGGTTCACGCCAATCTGCAAAAACACCATTTTCGGCCAGAAAATTAAACAGATCTTTGCCATACCCATGCGCCAAAAAACTAAGCTGACAACCTCTCGACGCTGAATTGCGTGGAGTGATAATTTCAATATCGGCATTATTCTCTTTGGCGATAAAACGGACTACTTCTTCGAGATAAGCTGTCAATTTTATGCTTTTGAAGCGAAGTTTCTCCATCCCCACGGATTCAAACATTTTCAAGGAAGCGAAGTGCGGTGCCATGGCAAAAATTGGAGCATTGCTCAATTGCCAGCCCTCGGCGCCGGGGATAGGATCAAAGCCGGGTTCCATTTTAAATCGCTTCTCTTTATTGTAGCCCCACCAACCGGCAAATCGCGGTAAATCTTCACGGGCGTGTTTTTCATGCACAAAAATTCCTGAAACTGATCCGGGGCCCGAATTAAAATACTTGTAGGTACACCATGCGGCAAAATCCACGTTCCAGTCATGCAATTCAAGCGGAACATTTCCGGCGGCGTGCGCCAAATCGAAACCAACAATAGCGCCTGCCTTTTGTCCAACTTTAACAATCCGCTTCATATCAAACAACTGACCGGTATAATAATTCACTCCTCCCCAAAAAACCAGAGCGAGTTGATCCTTATTTTCGGCGATAGCCGCCTCAATATCTTCATGACGAATCGTGTGCTCACCTTCTCTGGGAGAAACCTCAACAATCGCATCTTTCGGATCGAAACCATGAAATTTCACCTGGGATTCAAGTGCGTACTGATCGCTTGGAAATGCCTTGGCTTCACATAGTATTTTGTACCGCTCCTGAGTTGGCCGGTAAAAACTAACCATTAACAAATGGATGTTTGTCGTAAGGCCATTCATATGAACGACTTCGCTGGTATGAGCACCCACCATTTTGGCGGCAGGAGTCATTAACAATTCATGGTACGAAAACCAAGGATGCTCTGCATCAAAATGTCCTTCCACTCCGTATTTCGCCCAGTCAGCAAGCTCACTATTAATATATTCACGTACCGATTTTGGTTGCAAGCCTAAGGAATTTCCAGTGAAATAAACGCAATGGTCCGCATCCGTTTCCGGAAAATAAAAATGTTGACGAAAGTGCGCCAATTCATCATGGGTATCGTGGTTTTGTGCTAAATCTTTAAATAAATGCATTTCGCAAAAGGGATTTAATAACTTAATTTTGCCGCAAATTACGGCATTTACAATTATTGCCAAGCTAAAAAAGTCAGACCTTATGAATCGAAAACATTCTGATCGCCTATTCGAAAAAGCAAAAACCCTCTTTCCGGGAGGTGTAAACAGCCCTGTAAGAGCTTTTAAGGCCGTGGGCGGACATCCGCTTTTTATCGAGCGCGGCGAAGAAGCGCATATCTATGATGTCGATGGCAACGACTATATCGATTTTTGCTGTTCCTACGGTCCGCTTATTTTGGGTCATGCTCCTATAGAAGTCGTAGATGCCGTAAATGAAACAGTGCAAAAAGGAACCACTTTTGGTGCTCCTACCCAGTTGGAAAACGAGCTTGCGGAGCTAATTATATCTAATCACCGGTTTATTGAAAAAATTCGTTTTGTCAACTCCGGAACCGAGGCTACCATGTCTGGAATACGCCTTGCACGTGGTTATACCGGCCGAAATAAAATTATCAAATTTGAAGGTTGCTACCATGGCCATGTTGATTCGCTCATGGTTCAAGCCGGAAGTGGTCTGGCTACATTAGGCACCTCTTCTTCGGCAGGGGTTCCTGAAGCTTTTGTCAAGGAGACTATTGTACTTCCGCTCCACGACGAGGCGGCGGTCGAAGCAGCCATAAAAGAATTCGAAGGCGATATAGCATGCATTATTATCGAACCGATTCCGGCAAATAATGGCCTTCTTCTTCAGGATAAAAAGTATCTCCAGTTTTTACGGGATATATGCACCCGCGAAGGAATTTTACTCTTTTTTGATGAGGTAATTTCCGGTTTCAGAGTTGGATTTGAAGGAGCCGCCGGACTTTATGATATCAAACCCGATATTCTTGCTTTTGGCAAAATTATAGGAGGCGGACTTCCGGTGGGAGCTTATGCTGCGAGCAGCGTAATCATGTCTTGCGTTTCGCCGGAAGGACCTGTTTATCAAGCCGGAACCTTAAGTGGAAATCCGGTCGCTATGGCTGCCGGAATCGCACAAATCGACGCCTGTCTCAAAAATGGATTTTATGAAAATCTCGAGAAAAAAACTGCCGGATTTATTGATGGGTTAAACACTTTTGCCGAAAGTAAAGGATATCCGTTCAAAATATTCCGTATTGGTTCCATTTTCTGGGTGGCCTTTACTGAAAAAGAAAAAATTGAGAGAAGTAGCGATATTCCCGCAAATGGAATGGCCAATTTCAAATCGCTTCACGGAGCATTGTTGGATCGCGGCGTTTATATTGGTCCTTCGGGATTTGAGGTTGGATTTGTTTCTCGCGCACATACTCCGGAAGATTTGCGGAAAGCCACCGAGGCTTTTAAAGAAAGTTTGGTCTTGATTTACGAATCGGAAAAGGCGGCATATTGATCTCTCTCAGTATCTTGAGGTGCTATACAAAAAAATGATTCAGTCTTTAGAAATCGAATAATACTGCGTTTATGCAGAATGCACCATTGAGACACCACTATGCCACGGAATAGGAATGGCAACACCTGTTTTTTTAACATAAAAAATGTAAGGGCATGGATGGTTTCATGTAAGAAGTGTAATTCACATCTTATCCACGATTTCACCATTAAATTGGTTTTGAGAATGTTATTTCATTCCCCTATTCAATTCGGGGCGCATAGAATTCATTACTTTTCAAAAAAATTACCCTGAAATGGTCAGTATACTTCCATTCTTACTCACATTATACGATTTCAGAGCAGATGGTGGCGGTCCTGAAAGCACGCTACCATCGGTACTAAAAATTCCATCGTGGCAAGGACAAACAAATTCCTTATGGTTATTATTATAAAAAACGTCGCACCCCTGATGCGTACAAGCCTGCGAAACGGCAATAAATGTGCCTTCTGAATTTGCAACTACCACACCATTTAAAGCAACAGATCCACCTACTGTATTCAAAGATGCATTTGCTGACTGATTCAGATCAAGGTTGAAATTTACATTAGGTCCCTGCGCTACCGTTGAGCTTTTTTGGCAACCTTCAAGAAATGCCACGGAACCAAAAACAGCTAATCCGCATAACGCACCCGAAGATTTGAAAAATTTTCTTCTGTCCATTTGATTGTTAAAGTTTAAGATTAAACGTTCGAAAAAAGTTTTTTATACTCCAATAAAATGGTTTTATGGTTTTTTAATACTTGCAACCATAAGTTCCTTCAACCTGACATACAATCCCGCTAACCTTCGAAACTTTTCTTTTGGGAATTTTACAACTTAATTTTTCTGAAAAAGTTTAAGAAAAGGGCGTTTTTTAAAGACAGTAAAGTCGTAATTTCTAAGTGGGGAAAAGCGGCTTTTGATTTAAATCAATACCACAGCCAGACCTTGTAAAATAATCATCCCATCGAGCAGGATGGAATAATACAAAGGCAACCGATGCTTTGAACCCCGACGAACCAGCATTACGCCAACGATCGAAATACCAAGCTGCACCAACATTTCCGGGAAACCGAAAAAACCGATTAAATAATTGAAAAACGCAAAAACAAAAGCAAGAATCATTGCGTTTTGTGCCATTTTGATTGCGCGGCTTACGCCAAAAACCATTGGCAGTGTGCGCTGATGGGGAAAATCTGATTTTAAATCTCTCACGTCGAATGGGATAGTGAGTGCCCAAATAAATGCTCCTTGTTGAAGGAAAAAAAGAACCGTACTCCAGCGATCATCAACGGAATAGAGATTGACAATATCGATGAGCGGCACGATGGAAGTACTCATAAGCCAAGCGAGGACGATAACCCAAATCTTCATATAAGGAATCTCACGTATCGACCTCCATTTTTCCCGAAAAGGAATACAAGGTATTGCATATCCCATAGACAAAGCGCCTGCCAAACCAAGACCTATCAACTCTTTAACAGTGAGATAAAAAGCAAAATACATCAGCCCGGCGAGGCCGATACCCATTAAAATTGTTTTGGCTATGTAATGCGTTCCGGTAGATTCGAGATCGCCGACGCGCCGCTGCAAATTATAGGTGAATAGGGTTGCGAAAAATATAAAACCCACTAAAAAATAATCGGGTTCTACGCTGTGAAATTCATAGGTGGCAAGGGTGCAAAAAGCTGCCGCTATTGCGATGAAAATATTGGTGTCGCCTATCCAGAATAGAAACTTTTTAAGATTTTCTGAAAAAGCCTTCATCTGATTATTATCGACAATAGAATAGGCGATAATACCAACCAAAGTTCCGATGGCACTCCCTTTCAACGCCTGAAGCATATTCCTGCTACGCGCATAGGATTCAAATCCGGAGGCATAATCTTCGTTGTATTTGTACGCCTTGTCGGCGATGTATTGATCCTTGATTCGGATAGAGGGAATTTTTGCGGTAAGCGCAAAAAGGGGAGGCACCGCAAGAGATACCACACTTGTTTTCAACCCATATCCCGTGCCGCAAGCCCGACTGCCAAACCGGAATAAAACCATGCTTTTACCTCGGTGAAAATTCCGTGCATCGCGCTCGCCATATACGAAATGCACGCATCTGATCTTCGCTGAGATAATTCCCATTGGCTCATCGTAATAATAAAAAACTTTCATCCACCCGCCGGCTGGATACTGGATCGAAAAAACTTCTTCGCGATCCACACTTCCGTTTTTCAGAACAATCGGCATAGACTCCGCCTTAGGAGTGGTGAATGTAGGGGTGTAAAATTCTCCTTGCTTACGAGCGACTTTCAGATTTATCCGCTGCTTCTTATAATAATTCGCATCGTACTTGTATTGCAGCGGAACATAGCTGGAATCGTCGAGTTGGTATACTTCCAGGTATTTTCCGTTCATTAATAGCAGTCGTACGGGCTGCTGCGCGAATACCAATTGAGCTGCAAAAGAAGCGATGAGAAGTGCGAGTAATTTCATCGGTTTTTTGAATGGATCAAAGATAGGCTACCAACTTTCATTTCAAAATCTGGTGATTTGTAATTTATAGATCATCCTTTTCACCGCAAGTTCCGCTAGAGGCTTTGCGCCATTTCGCAGAAAATGCTGCAACCTATAAATGTATCTTCAATTTTTTTTAAAGTATCTTCAATTCTTTGAGTTTCGAAAAACGAATAAACATCAAAATCTATTTTCCCGCATTCATGGGTTCCTCTGCGACCTCAGCGTTTACACTCTGCGAAACTTGCAGTTAGAATGACTCAACTCCGGTTGACACACCAAATTGAAGGTGCCGCAAGTGAGGAACGAACTTCGTCAAAACAGCCTCTAAAACCATTAAAAATTTCTTTTTGAGAAATCTATTGAATGTATATTTGCGGCCATATTTTAAGAAGGTAAAGCGATACACATTATGCCATTACGCGATTTTCCAAAAAGACATATCGGTCCACGCGACGCAGAAGCGCGCGAAATGCTCGATTATCATGGGTTTAAGTTCCGTTGATGAACTTATTGACAAGACCATTCCCAAAGAAATACGACTCAAAAAACCGCTCGACCTTCCCGGTTCTCGAAGTGAGCATTGGTATTTGAGGCAACTCGAATCTCTCGCTGCCAAGAATAAAATGTATCGCTCGTATATCGGAATGGGCTACTACAATACCATTGTGCCCCCGGCTATTCAGCGCAATGTGCTCGAAAATCCGGGATGGTACACCGCATATACGCCTTACCAAAGCGAAATCGCACAAGGACGGCTGGAAGCATTGCTCAATTTCCAAACTATGGTGATGGATCTTACCCAAATGGAATTGGCAAATGCATCTCTTCTCGACGAGGCTACGGCTGCTGCCGAAGCCATGTCACATGTTTTACGCTTTGCGAAGCCGAGACGCTCAAAAACGCGGCGCAAATCAGTTCTTCGTTTCGGCACAATGTTATCCGCAAACCATTGATGTATTGCGCACAAGAGCAGTTCCGATGGGTATTGAACTCATTCTCGGTGACCATGAAGAATTTCAATTTTAATGAAAATGTATTCGGCGCATTGGTACAATATCCCAGATGCTACTGGAAATGCCGTGGATTACCGAAAATTTGTTGAGGCTGCTCACGACAATGATACTTTGGTGGCTGTAGCAACTGATTTGATGAGCCTTGCACTTCTCACACCTCCGGGTGAATGGGGTGCGGATGCTGTACTTAGGAAATAGCCAACGATTTGGTGTTCCGATGGGATTTGGCGGTCCGCACGCAGCATTTTTCGCCACACGCGAAGCATATAAAAGGCATCTTCCGGGAAGGATAATTGGCGTATCCACCGATCGCCATGGAGTAGCGGCGTTCCGATTGGCACTTCAAACCCGTGAGCAACACATAAAACGTGACAAAGCGACTTCCAATATTTGTACGGCGCAGGCATTGCTTGCCATTATGGCTTCGATGTACGCTGTATATCATGGACCTGACGGCTTGCGTACGATTGCCCAAAATATCCATATGAAAACGGCACGACTCGCCCAGGGACTCAAAGCGCTTGGATACACTATCGTAAATCCGGTATATTTTGATACCTTATATATTGAGCTTCCAGAAGGAATTACAAAAGTGCGCATTGAAGAACTAGCCGAAAAACGGGAAATCAATCTCCGCTACTTCAATTCCAATCATGTGGGAATAAGCTTGGATGAAACATTGAGTCGTCAGGATTTCGATGATGTGTTTTCTATTTTTTTGGATGCCGCTCAATGGACAGGAGGCTCCTGAAATTCCAACTGAAATCGATTCTCCGATCAAAGATTTCTTTGCGCGTACCAGCGATTTCTGTACCCATCCAGTTTTCAATAGTTTCCATAGCGAAACGGAACTGATGCGGTATATCAAACGACTTGAAAACAAAGATTTATCACTCACCCACAGCATGATATCGCTCGGCTCGTGCACCATGAAACTCAATGCTGCCAGTGAGTTGATGCCGATTACTTGGCCAGAGTGGGCTAATATTCATCCATTTGCACCCCAGCCACAAACGGCAGGATACCGCGAAATGTTTGAAGAATTGAAGCGCATGCTTTGCGAGATTACCGGTTTTGCGGGAGTTTCGCTCCAGCCAAATAGTGGTGCTCAGGGCGAATATGCCGGACTTATGGTCATTCGAAATTACCATATAAGCCGTGGTGAAGGGCATCGGAATATCGCCTTGATCCCGAGCAGCGCCCACGGAACCAATCCGGCTAGTGCGGTAATGGCGGGAAAGAAGTGGTTGTCGTGAAATGCGATGATAACGGAAATATCGATGTGGAAGATTTGCGTGCGAAAGCTGAAAAACACAAGGATCACCTTTCTGCATCTCATGGTTACATATCCGTCAACCCATGGTGTTTTCGAAGAGTCGATTATTGAGATTAATAAAATAATCCACGAAAATGGCGGACAGGTGTATATGGATGGAGCGAATATGAATGCTCAGGTGGGACTTACCAACCCCGGGATAATCGGAGCCGATGTATGCCATTTGAATTTACATAAAACCTTCGCCATTCCACACGGCGGTGGAGGCCCTGGGATGGGTCCTATTGGTGTGGCCAAGCATTTGGTACCCCACCTTCCCGGGCATAGCATTGTTGAAACTGGCGGCATTAATAATTCTACAGCTGTGTCTGCAGCCCCTTGGGGAAGTGCTTTGATTCTCCTCATTTCTTATGGCTATATCAAAATGCTTGGGAATGATGGAATTACGCTTGCCACTAAATACGCTATTTTGAATGCCAACTATATGAAAAAGAGACTTGGAAGGCACTTATGACATCCTTTACACCGGTAAAAATGATACCGTAGCCCATGAAATGATCGTCGATTGCCGGCCTTTCAAACGTACAGGCATCGAAGTATCATGATTTGGCTAAAAGGCTTATCGACTATGGCTTTCACGCGCCGACGGTTTCATTTCCGGTAGCGGGAACCCTTATGATCGAGCCTACTGAAAGTGAATCCAAACAGGAAATCGACCGCTTTTGCGATGCCATGATTTCTATCCGTCAGGAAATCGAAGAAATCGAAAAAGATATTTATCCAAAGGACGACAATGTATTGGTAAATGCGCCACACACAGCCGTAGAAGCGACGAGCGATAAATGGAACCATCCGTATTCGCGCGAGAAGGCCGTTTTCCCTCTGCCGTATACGCGTGCTTCAAAATTTTGGGCACCCGTAGGTCGTGTTGACAATGCATATGGTGATCGGAATCTTATGTGTTCGTGCCCCCCGCTCACTGAGTATGCGGATGAAGCGGATTTCGTAAGTGGAAACTGACGTGAATCTTTAGACTATAGAATCATTGATTTTCTGGTTATCAAGGTCTGACCTTATATTTCTTCTATGGTTCAAATTACCAACTATTATATTCATTTTGAGGGGTTGGAAATTGACTCCCACAGGTTAAGATTACAAGAAGTGCTGTTTTCTACTGATGGTCGTTTAAACAAAAACCTGTATATTGTGCTCTTAATTTTAAAACAAAAATCTATATATGAAAAATTTGTACACTAAACTTTTTACGATTCTGATGTTTTGCTCTGCTGGAGCTTACAGTCAAAGTGCATTGCACAAGCAACCCGGTAAAATGGTAACCGCTAATGTGAAAACTACGCCTGTAAAAGGGAATCACATGCAAAATCAAAAAGATTTTGACAATCCAATCTGGACGAGTGATTTCTCAGACCCCAGTGACTGGCTCATCGGAAACGATGCCGGAAATAGTGATGATTGGGTAATTGGTACCCAAGGTCCTTCCGGTGATTATGCGATTGCTACCATTCAATCTACCACCGCCGACAACGGATTTGCTCTTTTTGATTCAGATTTATTATGCAGTGGAAGTCAAAACGCGTGGATACAAAATGCCGACGGCATTGACCTGACAGGAGAAACAGGTGTTTCACTTCGTTTCGAAACATATTACCGGGAGTACTTAGGCTCGTGCTACATAGAAACATCAACAGATGGTACGAACTGGGGAAATCCTGTTCAAATTTTGATAGGAGCGGATCCTACTCCCAACCCTTTAACTTTTCAATTGCCTCTTGAAGGAATTGCGGGCTCGCAGACTGCCTATTTTCGTTTTCGTTACGAAGGTGGTTGTGATTACGCATGGATGATCGATGATGTGGCTCTCGCTTCTCAACCGGAATATGATTTATCATTGGATAATGGTTACTTCAATGACTGGATTGTTGATGCAGGAACAATCGCTAATCAAACCACCCTGTCGTACATTCCGGCAGTGAATGGCTTAGCTTTGGTAGAAAGTTACGAATATTCAAGTTTCCAAAAAGATGCGGTTCGCCCGCTTTCATTCACAGCACTTTTGACCAATCTTGGTTCAGAAGATTTAACTGGTATTACCCTTACGGCGACAGTGACTGTACCTGATGGTTCTACCGAGACTTTCACCTCTGACGGCAACTTTGCATTAGCTTCAAATACTGTGGATACGCTTGTGATTGCCGATCAGGAACTTGCCGCTTTTGATTTGAGTGGAAATGCACCACAGATAGGAACCTACACCGTTTCTTATTCGGTAACCACCGCTGAAACAGATGAAAACGAAGCCAACAACGAAATTATGGAAGGCAGCAGTTTTCAAGTAGATGAAGAACTAATGGCGAACGATCGCGGAGATGTAATTAACTCTGTTTATACTACCCTTGCAAACGATGTAATTTGGGCAAATCGTATGGCTTTTGAAGAAGATCAGGCAGTGAATTTTATTCAATTCGCAGTTACCAATTTGACTACTGCCAGTGGCGAGGTTTTTGAAACTCAGCCGGGCGAAGTTCTCTATCTGAACGTAGGTACAGGGTACGTCTTTGAACAAGAAGGTGATGACATTATTGATGAAGCCTATGGATTAGAAGACCTCGAATACGTAACAGAAGAATCAGCGATATCCGATGCCGCAAATCCGGCTATCATGATTACGTATATGCTTCCTGACACACTCATGCTCGCTGCCAATACGATACACCAAGCCGAAGTTCACATTCCGGCTTCCGGTACGCCTGTCATCTTTATGCCTGTCGTGGGCTTACAAGAAAGTTATGCCGGTGTGGTTTATCAATATAGCCCCACCTCAGGTAATCCGCGATGGAGCCCTCTTGGTGCCAATGCGCCTATTATCCGATTGGGTTACTCTGCACCTGTTGGTATTGAGGGTCCAAGCCCTCTCGACTTCAAAGTAAGTCAGAACTACCCGAATCCAACAATGGGTCAAACTCAGATTGACTGGGAACTGATGACTCCTGCAAAAAACATTACTTTCCACATTACTGATAATACAGGTAAGGAAGTTTACCGCCAAGATTTGGGCGATCGTCCCGCAGGTGTGCAAGGACCACTTGTTCTGAATCTGGATCTTGCTGCCGGTATTTACCAATACGGTTTGCAAATTGGAAATCAGCGAATTGTACGTAAAATGACCATTGTTAAATAAGAGTTTCCATAAATAATTCCTTTTTAGAGCCCCGCAAAAGCGGGGCTCTTTTATGTTTTATCATTTATTTTTAAAATGTCGCAGTTGATCACATTCTCATCACCCATCTTTAGATAGGTACAACTAGGCAATGTCGAGTTACTAACAAATGAGTAAATTAGGAACGTCATCTACATCATTTGATGGTTATATCCATATTAGGAAAGTAAGAATGCCAAAAACTATTTTTTTTAAGCTTTGTCATTCTTTTAAGTTTATTTACTTTTAGCACTCATAATTTAAACTAAACATTATTTTAATATGAAAAAACTGTACACAATTGGAATTGGGCTGTCATTTGCTTTGATGGCTTCTCCGGGGTTTGCTCAGGTAAATCAAGTTCATGAAGTGGTGCAAAGCACTGATAAAATCAGCAACGATACTGAACCTGCTACGAATAAAGTAAAGCGAAATGTTCGAAAAGACGACCCGGTAGTATATTGGTCTGAGGACTTTAGCAATGGATTTGCCGGACAAGGAGATAATGGTGCTTGGACTACAGGTCAGGACAATGGTAATCTCTGGCTTTACACTTTCCCAATCGGCCAACCTAACGGATACGACCCAGACGCACCAGTAGACAATCCTGCCTACAACGGTACTATTCCAAGATTATCATCCAGAAATCTAAGTATCGTATCATCTGCAACACGAGATAATGGTGTAATGCTGCTTGATGTTGACCGTTATAATTCGACGGCTACGAGCGTAGAGGATACAACAGATGTTACCCTGCAGAACGCTATTCTTTCCACACTGGTTTCACCTTCTTTCAGTTTAAATGGTGTGACTGGAAATGTAGTTTTAACTTTTACACAAAAACTAAGACAATGTTGTTCTGGTTATGCTGCTACTGCTGAGTTGAGTACAGATGGTGGTTCTACATGGATACCATATGATGTATTCACCCCATATGGTGGTGGAAATGATTATATCGCTGAGGATGTATCAATTGATATTACTCAGGCATTAGAAACAGCTACTTCGGATTTATCGGATTGCAAAATTCGTTTCTTCTGGGCGGGTAGTGCATTTGCCTATTTTTGGAGTCTTGATGATGTAGCAGTTAGCGAGTTAGCTGCAAATGACCTCGAGGTTGATAAAACTTTTTACAATGACTTCATTCCAACATATGAAGATCCAGCTGCTACAAGCCTTGATTATTACAATTCATTTGAATACAATAACCAACCTGACTATTTAACACGTCCATTTAATTTTGGCGCAATTGTTTCTAACTTAGGTTCTGGCAGTCAAACAGGTGTTACGCTACACGTAAATGCTACCCTACCTGATGAATCTGTGGTTGAAGATTATGCTGTTTCTGATCCTATTACGATGGAGGCAGGAGCAGTAGATACTATTTTTATAGCGCCTGTAATGCCTGATGTAAACATTGCAGGTACTTACGTATTTAGTTATGAGGTAACACAGAATGAGGTTGATCAAGTTCCTGGTAACAATTCAGGAGATGATCAAAGTGCTACACTAACCAGAGAGGTAGACCACGATGGTTACGCTATTGCTTCGAATGATGCACGCATTGCATCTAACAGTGCTTATACTACTTTGAGTGAGGATCTTATCTGGGGTGTTCCTTTTGTTTTCCCTGAAGCTACTGATGGAAATCCAAAATACATTACCCACGTAGAAGCTGTTCTCTATTACGCTCCCGGATTTGCTGAAACACAAGCAGGTGATCTCATGTACTTCAACGTTCGTTTGGGATCTGCTTTTGATGAAGATCCTGCAATCCCAGAATCATTAACAAGTGTAGTCTTCGATTCTGGCAATCCGTATAGTTATGAAGCACAAGAGCTTGAGCATGAAATCGCAGATGAGGATATTTGGCATACTGACCAAACAGCAACTCCAGTATGGGTTTCTTTCGAATTACCTTCACCGGTACTTGTAGATGCCAATACTTTTTATCAGGCAGAATTTAGAGTGCCCGCTGGATATCAGGTATTTTCAACGATTGCTCAACGACAAGAATTGGGTGCAGGACTCTGGTACGATAATGGTGCTACTACTCCAGGATGGACGCTAGGAGGCAACTCTGCTACCCAAGTTTACAACGGTCTTGCAATTCGTTTCCGTACCGCTAATGACCCTACCTTGGTAGAAACAATCTCTCAGGAAAATGGTATGCAATTGGTACAAAACTATCCAAACCCATTTACTACCAGCACCATGATCCAGTACCGTCTTGAAGAGACTTCACAAGCTTCTCTTGAAGTGCGTGATCTAACTGGTAAACTGGTATTCAACAAAGATCTAGGTATGGTAGTAGGTGCAACCGCTAATAGGTATGAACTTCAGCGAGGAAGCCTTGCTCCTGGTCTTTATACTTACAGCATTGTAACTTCTGCAAATACAATAACACGTAAACTTATAGTGGAATAAGTAAGCGATATAGAATTCATTTTTGAATTTACGAACCCCCGGCAGTTATGTCGGGGGTTTTTTTTACTGGTTTTTGGTAAATTAGATGGATTCCCTCATTACCCAAGTCCAACACAAAATACCAACTTAAAACATCCAATAAAATCTTATATTTCCATCCATACACGGATCTTCCCGCTTTGGACGGAGATTAAGGGGGAGGCCTAATACACCCACGTTTTCTTTATCAAAATATAAATAAGACAACCTAACAATTCCCAAAACTCCCGAAAATCCCGAGAAATGCATACGCACTCATTTAAATCGTCGGGAAACAAAAACCAGCCAATCTGTCACCTCTCCCATTTTGGTATCATTTCTGATAAAATTGTTATGAAAAATTAGATATGCTTTTCGGTTTGAATTGGGTACATTTACGCCCTCAAATTTAGAGCAAGAAATCATTGATATATGCTGGGTTCCATTACAAGTACGCTTAAAAAAATATTTGGCGACAAGTCAGATAAAGACATAAAAGAAATCTCTCCTCTGGTTGATAAATCCAATGAGATATTTGCCACACTTCGTGCGCTGACCAACGATCAATTGCGAGAGAAAACCAATGTTCTACGTGCAAAAATCATCACCGAGACATCTTCTCTCGAGGCTGAGATTGAAAAACTTAACAAAGAAGTAGAAGATAATCCCGAAATGGAAATTCCCGACAAGGAGGCCATATTCAAACAAGTGGATGATCTGACCAAAAATGTGGACGAGAAGATCGAGGAAGTACTGATGGAGATTCTTCCCGAAGCATTCGCCATAGTAAAAGAAACTGCAAGCCGTTTTAAGGATAATGAGACTCTTGAAGTTACTGCTACCGATTTCGACCGCGATTTGGCCGCAAACCGAAGCAGTATCGAAATAAAAGGCGACAAAGCCATCTGGCACAATAAATGGCTTGCAGCCGGAAGTGAAATAACCTGGGATATGGTGCACTACGATGTGCAGCTCATAGGTGGAATCGCCCTCCATCAAGGAAAAGTAGCCGAGATGCAAACCGGTGAAGGGAAGACTCTTGTGGCTACCCTTCCTGTTTATCTCAATGCCATTGCCGGTCGCGGGGTACACCTTGTAACGGTCAACGACTACCTCGCCCGACGTGACTCTGAATGGATGGGGCCACTATACGAATTTCACGGACTATCAGTAGATTGTATTGACAAGCATCAACCCAATAGTGATGAGCGTCGAAAAGCGTATAAATCGGATATCACGTTTGGAACAAATAACGAATTTGGTTTTGACTACCTGCGTGACAATATGGCTACCAACCCTGAAAAGCTGGTACAACGTAAACACCATTACGCTATTGTGGATGAGGTCGATTCGGTATTGATTGATGATGCCCGTACCCCACTTATTATTTCCGGGCCTACGCCAAAAGGTGATCAACAACTCTTCGACGATCTTAAATCGAAAGTCGAAAAGCTCTACTCAGCACAGCGCTCTTTGGTCACCCAATTAATCACCGAAGCCAAGAAAAAACTCGGCAATCCGGAAGAAGGTAAAGTCTCCAAATCGGATCTGAATGAAGGAAGTTTAGCTTTGTTTCGAGCTTTTCGCGGACTGCCCAAGAATAAAGCCCTTATAAAATTCCAGAGTGAACCTGGTATCAAGCAGCAAATGCTTAAAACTGAAGCATATTACCTTCAGGATCAGGAGAAGCAGATGCACAAAGCCGATGAGGTGCTCTTTTTTACAATCGATGAGAAAAACAACTCCATCGAACTAACAGAAAAAGGAATTGAGTTGATGTCTCAAAACGTGGAGGACAGCAGCTTTTTTGTGCTTCCCGACATGGCAACCCAAATTGATGCTATTGATAAAAGCGGGAAACCGGCTGACGATATTGCCAAAGAAAAAGATGAATTGCTCCGCACGTATAGTATTAAAGCGGAACGTATTCACACAATCAACCAATTATTGAAAGCGTATTGTCTTTTTGAAAAAGATATTGACTATGTAGTAATCGACAATAAAGTAAAGATTGTAGATGAACAAACCGGTCGTATAATGGAAGGACGTCGCTACAGCGATGGTTTGCATCAGGCGATAGAATCAAAAGAGCGGGTAAAAGTGGAAGATGCCACGCAAACCTACGCTACGGTCACACTTCAGAATTACTTCCGTATGTATCACAAGCTGGCGGGTATGACGGGTACAGCCGAAACGGAAGCATCTGAGCTGTGGGATATCTACAAGTTGGATGTAATGATTATTCCAACAAACGAACCTATCGCCCGTGACGACCGCGAAGACAAAGTTTATAAAACCAAACGCGAAAAATACAATGCTGCTATCGAAGAGATCGTGGAACTTTCGGAAGCCGGACGACCTGTTCTTGTGGGTACCACTTCGGTAGAAGTTTCGGAATTACTGAGCCGGATGCTCGATATCCGCCATATAAAACACAACGTCCTCAACGCAAAACTTCATGCCAAAGAGGCTGATGTAGTTGCTTCAGCCGGAAAAGCCGGAGCGGTGACTATCGCTACCAACATGGCTGGCCGGGGTACTGACATTAAGCTCGGTGCCGGTGTAAAAGAAGCTGGCGGTCTGGCGATAATCGGTACCGAAAAACACGATTCCCGTCGTGTGGACAGACAGCTACGTGGACGAGCCGGTCGTCAGGGAGATCCGGGTTCATCGCAATTTTACATCTCACTCGAAGATAATCTGATGCGTATTTTCGGTTCCGACCGAATTTCGAAAATGATGGACCGCCTTGGCTTGAAAGAAGGCGAGGTAATTCAGCATTCGATGATCACCAAGTCAATTGAACGTGCTCAACGCAAAGTAGAAGAAAATAACTTCGGTATCAGAAAACGACTTCTTGAGTATGATGATGTCATGAACTCTCAGCGTGAAGTAATATACAAACGTAGAAAACACGCGCTATACGGAGATCGGCTGCAGCTCGATATTGAAAACATGTTTCAGGATGCAACTGAAAACATCGTTGCGAATAATTACGACTCTAAGGATTTTGAAAATTTCAAACTCGAAACTATTCAGTTTCTGGGTATTGATCCACCCGTTTCTGAAGACGATTTTCTCGGATTAAAACCGCAGGAAGTTAAAACGAGATTGTATAAAGCGGCCAAAAAACGCTTCCAAGAACGTATTGCATCGATAGCCGAGACCTCCATTCCGATAATCCGGAATGTGCATGAAACGCAATCTCAATTTGAAAATATTGCTGTTCCATTTTCGGATGGCAAAAAAGCACTTCAAGTAGTGGTGAATATTGAGAAGTGCCTGAATTCCGAAGGAATCGAACTTGCGCGGGGACTGGAAAAAAGTGCAGCCCTTGCTATCATTGACAATGAATGGAAAGAGCACTTACGTGAAATGGACGACTTACGTCAATCCGTTCAGAATGCGCGGTTTGAGCAGAAAGACCCCTTGCTTATTTACAAGTTTGAATCGTTTGATCTTTTCAGAAAGATGATTGACAAAGTCAGCCTTGAAGTTGTGTCATTTTTGGCGAAGGCCGCCCTTCCGGGAAGAACAGATCAAGTGCAAACCACCTCACGCACTTCTGCTGACAATGAAGACAACCGAAAACTACAGACCAGCAGACCCGGCTCAGAAGAAGAACAACTCTCAGGACGTGGCGGAAGACCAGCCATGCCAAAGGAGCAGAAAAAAGCGGAGCCCGTGCGTGTAGAGAAGAAAATAGGACGTAACGATCCTTGTCCGTGTGGTAGTGGTAAGAAATATAAGCAATGCCACGGGAAATCGGTTGGACAGACAGTTTAATAGGCTGCAAGCCGTGGGCTACAAGCTTCAAGAATTAAGTGCAAATTTTTAATAATGAACAACTTGGATACCGAGCACTCTAATCGCTTGGTATCTTTATTTAACTTCTATCCGCTACGGGAAAAATTAGGATTACTATGTTACGCGATAAAATCGCGTGGCAGCCGAGTTTTGAAAGTAGTTTTTCCACGCGATACGATCGCGCGGGAGCAATCTACGTTTAAGCGGGACGTTCCGAAAATTAGGGTGGTGGCTGACCGCGCGATTGTATCGCTTGGTTTTCTTAGAAAGATTCTCCGCTACCGCGCGATTTTATCGCGTGGTACCCTTAATAATTAACAAGCACAAACCGCGCAGTAGATCGGCTACGTTGTTCTACAAGTACTTTCTTTCCAATAAGCAAGCGACTTATAGTTTCGTGATCGTAATGACGAATGGTGACTAATTCACAAGGCTTGTTATACAATACTTCGTATTTCTCCGTACAAGCGTTCTGAATAGCGCTGAGTTTATCTGCATCAAAATCCACACAAACGGAAAAATTGATTGCGGAATTTTGCATAAGGTTGATATGTACTTTCACATCCATAAAAATTCCGAAAAGTTCTTTCAGGTTTTCTTCAATTATAAAGGAAAAGTCACGTGGCGTAATCGAAATAAGCACCTGATTCACTTTGAAAATATACGATGGAATCAATGAATCGCTATAGGTGCTGGATTCTACTAATGTTCCTTCTTCAGTTGGTACTTTAAACGAACGCACTTGGAGCGTTATCTTTTTGTTTTGAAGCGGTTTAATCGTTTTCGGGTGGATTACAGAAGCTCCGTAATACGCCAATTCGATGGCTTCTTTATAACTGATTCGCTTCAACTTCACGGCATCTGGAAAATATTTTGGGTCTGCATTGAGCATTCCCGGCACATCTTTCCAGATTGTGACAGATTCAGCATCGAGCGCAAAAGCAAAAATGGCTGCTGAAAAGTCGGAGCCTTCGCGTCCCAGCGTTGTGGTATTTCGTTCAGCAGTATGCCCGATAAATCCTTGGGTGAGCATGATCTTGCGTTTCTCACCGGGGGCTGGTTTCACTTGATTCCAGGCATTCGTAATCAGCTCAGTAGATTTTTCCCAATTTACTTTTCCCTCTCGGTAATTATTGTCGGTACGGACGAGGTTTCGGGCATCCATCCAGTAATTTGTCACCCCACTCATTTGCATGTAATCTGATAGGATGGTGCTTGAAAAGATTTCTCCAAAACTAACAATCTGATCATAATCGTAATCAAAATTATCAGATGGTGGAACTCCAAGTCGATCGTTGAGCCGTGAAATCATAGCCTTGAGCTTGTCATCGAGTGAAGAATTGGGTAATTTCAGATTGCGCGCTATTTCGACATGAAAGCGGTAAAATGCTTCCACTTTTTCAGAGATATAGGCATTTCCGGATCGATATGAGTGGACAACTTCCTCGAGCGCATTGGTCATTTTTCCCATCGCCGATACCACAATTACAAAGTTCTGGTGAGGAAAAGATTTCACAATCTCGGTTGCATTCACCACCGCCTCTGCATTTCGTATGGAGGCTCCACCAAATTTGAATATTTTCATTGCATTTTCTGTTCAATTAAAACTTCTCCGCTCAGCCTGCAATCCAGCCATTCGTGAAGAAATTCTGTACCATATTTTTTATAAAATTCAATTGCGCCCTTATTCCAGTCGAGCACTTGCCATTCCATACGCTTGTATCCGCGCTGTCGACATATGTCTACTACATATTCGAATAAGCGTGAACCGATTCCTTTTCCCCTATATTTTTCGTGTACAATAAGATCTTCTAGATGGAGTGATTTTCCCTTCCATGTACTATATTTTACGTAAGTGAGAGCCGCGCCACGTATACTTCCTTTCTGCTCAGCGATCCAAATTTCCACAATCGGGTTATCACCAAAAGCATCGGTCTCGAGTTGCTCTTTTGTAAGCTCCACTTCATCCGCTGCATTTTCAAAAATTGCTAATTCAGATATTAATTCATGGATGGTATCAATTTCGCTTTTTCGTGCAGCGCGTATGTTTAAAGATGCATTCATAGCACAAAAGAAACAATAATCGGCATTTCAATTGTATCCAAACACCTGTTAAAATGTATAAAATCACGATATTTGCCCAACCATCTATTCAAAACTCATGACAAAAGTTACAACTCTTGGTGAATTTATCGTAGAACGACAGGCCGATTTTCCTTACGCAAAAGGCGAGTTATCAAGGCTTTTGAGTGCAATTCGCCTTGCAGCAAAGGTTGTAAATAGGGAGGTAAATAAGGCGGGATTGGTCGATGACATATTAGGTTCGGCAGGCAAAGAAAATATCCAGGGAGAGACGCAGCAAAAACTAGATGTGTACGCAAATATTCAAATGATAAATGCGCTTCGCGCCCAGCAAGAAGTTTGTGGGATAGGATCGGAAGAAAATGATGATTTTATCGCCTTCGACCACGAAGAAGCACTCTGGGGAAAATATGTGGTACTTATGGATCCGCTCGACGGGTCATCAAATATCGACGTGAATGTCTCTATCGGAACCATATTTTCGATTTACCGGCGCAAGTCAAAACCCGGGACAAAAGCTGAACTCCAAGACTTTCTTCAACCCGGAATGGATCTGGTAGCCGCTGGATATATTATTTATGGATCATCCACCATGCTTGTTTTCAGTACGGGTCACGGTGTAAATGGTTTTACACTCGATCCATCCATCGGGGTGTTTTGTTTGTCACATCCGAACATGCGTATTCCCAAAGATGGAGTAATTTATTCGATAAATGAAGGAAATTACACCCAATTTCCAGAAGGTGTAAAACGGTATATAAAATACGCACAAGAGACCGACGAATCCACCAATCGTCCTTACACCAGCCGGTATATTGGTTCTTTGGTGGCTGATGTTCACCGAAATCTTATTAAAGGAGGAATTTACATTTACCCTTCTACAGCAAAAAACCCAAATGGAAAACTGCGGTTGATGTACGAAAACATTCCTTTGGCTTTTATTGTTGAGCAAGCCGGTGGAAAAGCATCAAATGGTAAAGACCGTATTCTCGAAATAGATCCGGAAAATTTGCATCAACGAACTCCGCTATTTATCGGATCAAGAAATATGGTTGAAAAAGCGGAAGCACTTATGGCAGAGCACAGTGCGGTTTCTGCAGGATATTAAACATGAAAATTACCGATTTAGCAAATTCTTTTTCGAATCATCCGAATTCAGCAGCCCTAGCTGCAAGTTTGGAAAAAGAAAAAGCACGTATTTCCCTGCGTGGACTTTCGGGCTCGGGCGTTGCACTCGTGGCTTATAATGCCCTCTCAAAATCGAAAAGCGATCATCTTTTTATCCTCGATGACAAGGAAGAGGCAGCTTATTTCCTGAATGATCTCCAACATTTTGAAGAATCAAATCTCTCGGTGCACTTTTTTCCCGAAAGTTATCGCGTACCTTATCACACAGAAAATACCGACAACGCCAATATCGTTTTGCGTGCTGAAGTTTTAAAAACACTTTCGCAAAAAACAAATAAGGCCCGGGTAATTATCACTTATCCCGAGGCACTTTCTGAGGCAGTGGTAACGCGTAAGCAATTAAAAAACAATAGTTTTGAATTAAAAAAAGGTGAGACCTATTCCATTCGGTTCATCAATGAACTCCTTACCGAGTTTGAGTTTCACCGTGTGGATTTTGTTTATGAACCGGGGCAATTCTCCATTCGTGGAGGTATTGTAGATATTTTTTCATTTGGCGAAGACCATCCTTACCGCGTTGAATTTTTTGGTGATGATGTGGAATCCCTTCGCAGGTTTAATCCGGTAACGCAACTCTCTATTGATGCTGCGGATTCATTCACGATTATCCCGAATATCCAGCACAAAACAATGCTTGAGTCGAAGGAATCCTTTCTGGATTTTATTGGTTCTAATATCGCAGTTTGGACTAAAAATCAGGAATATATCACTGACCGTCTGGATCGTAGTTTTGAAGTAGCCGAAAAGCATTATGAAAAATTGCATTCACCGATTCAATTTATTCATCCCGAAGAAGGCTATATCAAGGGAGATAAATTTATTAAAAGCGTAGAAAAAGCCCGGCTCGTAATTTTTGGAAACCAAAATCCCGGAAATGAATTTCAAAAATTTGAATTCCGACAGGTACCTCAACCTGTTTTTCATAAGAATTTTGATCTGCTGAACGTCAACCTCCGTGAAAATACAGAAGCCGGTTATGCAAATTTTATTTTTTCAGGAAATGAAAAACAAATAGAACGCATAGAGCGGATTTTTCATGATATGAAGGCCAATATCAAATTCACACCTATTGTGGATGAATTGGCCGAGGGTTTCATAGATCACGATCTGAAAATCTGCTGCTATACCGATCATCAGATTTTTGAACGATACCATCGTTTTTACCTCAAGGAGGGTTTCAAACGTAACAAGGAGGCGATGACGCTCAAAGAATTGAGCAGCCTGGAGCCGGGAGATTTCGTGACCCATATCGATCATGGAATTGGGAAATTTTCGGGTCTCGAGAAAATCGATGTTAACGGGAAGGAGCAGGAAGCTATCCGGCTAGTATACAGAGACAATGATATCCTTTACGTAAGTATTCACTCACTGCACCGAATCAGCAAATACGCTGGAAAAGACGGTACAAAACCGTCGATCAACAAATTGGGCAGCGCCGCCTGGCAAAAGGCTAAAGCCAAAACAAAAAGCAGGGTAAAGCAAATTGCCTACGATCTTATAAAACTTTACGCCCTTAGGAAAGCGGAGAAAGGATTTGCATTCTCTCCAGACAATTATTTGCAGACAGAACTCGAAGCAAGTTTTATTTATGAAGATACACCGGATCAGGTTAAGGCCATTCAGGCAGTGAAAACGGACATGGAAGCACAAGCTCCTATGGATCGGCTGGTTTGTGGTGATGTTGGGTTTGGAAAAACAGAGATTGCCATTCGCGCCGCTTTTAAAGCGGTGTGCGACAGCAAGCAAGTAGCAGTATTGGTTCCTACGACCATACTTTCGCTCCAACACAAGAAGAATTTTGCCGAAAGGCTTGAGGATTTCCCATGCAAAGTGGCCGTTTTAAACCGATTTGTATCAGCCAAAAAGCAAACCGAAACACTCAAAGCGCTCGAAAAAGGCGAGATTGATATTATCGTAGGAACGCATAAACTTGTAGGTAAGCAAGTGAAGTTTAAGGATTTGGGATTACTGATAATTGATGAAGAGCAAAAATTTGGCGTGGGGGTAAAAGACAAGCTCAAAACCCTGAAAGCCAATGTTGACACACTGACATTGACCGCTACTCCAATTCCGCGAACGTTACAGTTTTCGATGATGGGTGCCCGCGACCTCAGTATTATCAATACAGCTCCGCCTAACCGATATCCTGTGCAAACCGAGCTTTTTACTTTTAATGAAGAAATAATTCGTGATGCAGTGAGCTACGAGGTCAGTCGCGGTGGCCAGGTATTTTTTGTAAATAATAAAATCCAGAATATCCATGAAATTGCCGGAATGATTCAACGGCTTTGTCCGGAAGTACGCATAACGGTTGGGCATGGTCAAATGGATGGAACCAAACTCGAAAAAGTCATGACTGACTTCATGGATGGCGAGTACGACGTTCTGGTTGCCACTACAATTATTGAATCAGGAATCGATATCCCGAATGCAAATACGATCATCATCAATGATGCCAACGAATTTGGTTTGAGCGATATACATCAGCTTCGCGGACGTGTGGGACGCAGTAATAAGAAGGCATTTTGCTACCTGATTTCACCACCAATGTCTGTGATCTCGACCGAAGCGCGAAAACGACTTCAAGCGATTACACAATTCAGTGATCTCGGAAGCGGGCTAAATATTGCCATGCGCGATCTGGATATCCGCGGAGCGGGAAATCTTCTCGGTGGGGAGCAAAGTGGTTTCATTTCAGATATTGGATTTGAAACGTATCAGAAAATTCTGGACGAAGCTATACGTGAACTGAAGGAAACAGAATTTAAAGATCTGTATCACGAAGAAGGTGAATCGACAGGTGAATATGTCAGTGATTGCATTTTGGAAACCGATTTAGAAATATTAATTCCGGATTATTATGTACAGGATATTACCGAACGCCTGCGTATTTATCGAGAGCTCGACACCCTCAAAGATGAAGAAGATGTAGCAAAATATCGAGCAGAGCTACATGACCGTTTTGGAAAAATCCCGGAGCAAACCGAGTCCCTGCTCGATGCTATTCGATTGCGTTGGATGGCTAAAGAAATAGGATTCGAAAAACTTACGCTAAAGGCCGGAAAATTAATTGGATTTTTTGTTTCCAATCAGGAATCAGCGTATTATCAGAGCTTGGCATTCTCAAAGGTACTACAGTTCATAAAGTCCAATCCTACCGGATATAAAATGTACGAGAAAAACGACAGTTTAAGGCTTTCGAAAGGAGATATTACCGATATCCGATTGGCTATAGAAGCTCTCGATCCTTTAAAAATAGAGGTTGCGCAAGAGTCTCATTAACGGCATCTTACATAACTATTTCATTTTTGGCATAACCTTTGGAATTTCCCTTGGAAAAAATTACGGATATGAAAAAGCTAGTCTCAATCGCATTTCTACTATTAGTTCTGGTTTCTTCGGGATATGCTCAACGCATTTTTCGCGGGCCTACTCTTTCTGCAGGGATGCAATTAGCCGTTCCCCGCGGCGAATACGCTTCATTTTACAAAGGCACTCCTTTTGGTATAAATGCAGCGATCTCCATTCCATTCTTGGGTTTGCCGATAGAAGGCGGTGGTGGTTTTTCTTGGAATCAATTGGGCAACGAAGGACGTGAAGTACATATTAACGATGTATTGGGAAATATTCAGAATGCCGACTTAAGAATTCATGGAAATTCATACACCTACTATGTTTCAGGTCGTCTTCGGCCATTCAACGGAAAGGTAAGACCTTATGGAGAAGTACTCGCTGGAATGCGCACCTATTCAGTAAAAACCAAACTCTATGAAGTATCTGACGCGGGTCGTAATACCGATCCGCTTACGGAGGTGAGCGACCGTGATTTTGTATGGGTCACCGGTTGGGCGGTAGGGCTCCAATACCGAATTTTTCCTGCTGTATTATTGGAGGGCCGATTCGAAAAACTCCGCGGAGATAAGGCTCAATACATTAATCCTGCAAGTATTTCCATTTCGCCTGCGGGTGAATACAGCTACGAAAATCATCAATCCCGTACAGATCAACTAACTTTTTCGATTGGTTTAGCTTTCAGTTTTTAGAAGATTTAAAAATCAGGTGATACCATCGGAATTGTTACTTTCGCACTTCTTAAAAAAACTGGAATAAATACCTCTATCTAAAGATATGCGCTACATCTACTTTTGCCTGCTCACTTTTTTCTCGCTTAACGCTTTTGCTCAAAATATCGCCGATCTGTCTTTTGGTTCAGACTCAACACTCGATGTAATGACCTGGAATATTGAGCATTTCCCAAAGAATGGTCAGACCACCATTGACAATGTGACTCAAATCATTTATGCGCTCGATCCCGATGTCATTGCCATGCAGGAAGTAGATGTCCCGTCTGAATTTGAAGATTTTATTGCTCAATTGGATGGGTATGATGGATACTACCAAAATAACGAATACGCCCGACTCGCATACATCTTTAAATCGGATCTTCAGGTGAACGACATTTTCCAGATTTTCACCGGATTCCAGTATAGTAATATTCTACCCCGACCTCCTATTGTGATGGATCTGACTTTCAATGGTGAAAATATAATTCTCATCAACAACCACTTAAAATGTTGTGGAAATGGAACGCTCGACCCCAGCAACACCAAGCGATGAAGAAAATCGCAGACGTCTGGCAGTAAATACGTTACACAGCTACATGACCGCCACCTATCCCACCAGCAACATTATTTTGCTGGGTGACCTCAACGATATCCTTACCGAGAGCATATCCCTCGACAACAATGTATTCGCCACGTGGATGGATGATTCTGCGAATTTTAAATTTGCTGATATAGATATCGCAGAAGGGCCTGAGTCAGGATGGTCTTATCCGAGTTGGCCTTCGCATTTAGATCACATGCTGGTATCCAACGAACTATTCGATGAATTGGATGATGCGAATACGACCATCGAAGTTCTTAAAATAGATGATTTTTTCCCGGGTGGATGGAATGGGTACGATTTAAATGTTTCAGATCATCGCCCGGTTGGTATCAGCTTTGTACCTTCGAGTACTACGGGTCTTGCTTCTACAAATGTTGAACAATTAGATTTTGTCGTTGCTCCTAATCCGGTTCAAGATCAATGTACTTTTCAATTTTCTCCCCTTTCGGGAAAGGGCGAAATAGCTATTTATTCCATTACAGGTCAAAAATTGGCTGATTTCAATATCGGGTCGGGTCACAAAAGTCTTGATTTGAATATGTCAGATTATGCAGCCGGAATGTATTTTGCCACCATGATTAATGACCACCAAGAATCCACTACCGTGAAAATTCAGGTGGTAAGATAGGTTAGATTTTTAGCTGATTCAAGGGTTCGGCAAGCTAGAAATCCAAATAAGCCTTATTCGATTTACCCGATAAAAGTATTTGTACCCAAGTAAAAATCTACTCTTTGCTGCGCAGGAGTATTTTTTTTATGCCCAAATTTTCGATCAAGCAAGCTTGGCGAAAATTTGGGCATAAAAAAATCTCACGACCTAAGGGCGTGAGATTTTTGCTTGTGGGCGATGTAGGATTCGAACCTACGACCCCCTGCTTGTAAGGCAGGTATTTACACTATTCCTTTGCTTTGTGTTGTTAATGGTTATCTTTGTAAAGCCAAAGATATCAATAGTTTGAAACCCTTTTTAATGTTTCTATACTTATTCTTATTTTGGTATTCTGTGCACACATTATGCACACATTTAATTTTAAGCATAAAAGACAATGGCAAAATTTAAAGAAGACGTTTCAATTTCCTACTATCTAGACCGGGCAAGAACCGACAAAGACGGCAAGCACAAAGTAAGGCTTCAAGTGTATTTCAAACCTCTGAAGAAGCGCAAATACTATTCTACCAAGTTCAGTTTTACGGAAAAGGAATTTTCGAGCACTTGGGAAACCGTCAAACCTCGAAAAGAATTTCAGAATGACAGGAGGGAACTAAGGGCACTTTTAACCAAAGCCGAAGAAGTTTCAGAAGACCTAAACACATTTAGTTTTGAAGATTTCGAGCGTTTAATGTTCAATAAAGCCTCAACCGAAAAGGACGTTAATTACTACTATTTAAAGAAGATTGCAGCCTGTTACGAACGCGAAAGCATAAGCACGGCTATAAACTATGAAACGGCCTTAAAATGTTTGTTGCGGTTTCACAAGAAGCAGAATTTAAACTTTGCCGATGTTACCGTTTCTTGGCTGAACCAATTTCAAAAGTTCTGTATTGAAGACGAAAGCAAAAGCCTTACAACCGTTGGAATTTATTTGAGAACTCTAAGAACCGTTTTTAACGATGCTATTGAAGACAAAACCGTTTCAAGTGAAGGTTACCCATTCGGGAAACGTAAGTATCAAATACCAACACCAAAAAAAGTAAAGAAAGCCTTAGCACCTCAGCAGCTCAAAGCCCTGTTTAATGGAAGCCCCAAAACACCGGAGCAAGAACAGGCCAAAGCCTTTTGGTTTTTTTCGTACCTGTGCAATGGTATAAACTTCAAAGACGTTTTGCATTTGAAGTGCAAAGATTTCGACGGTGAAAAAATTGAGTTTATACGGGCAAAGACCGCCAAAAGCGTAAAAGACCAAAGCACAATAACGGTTTACCCCGATCAATACGCTATCAATGTAATGAAGCAATACGGCAACCCCGATGGAAACCCAAACGATTTTATTTTCACGATTCTAAACAGATCCGAAACAGCCAAAGAACAGTACAGGAAACAAAAAAACTTTATTCGGCTAACTAACCAACACTTTTTGAAGTACGCCAAAGACAATGGAATAAATGAAAAGATTTCAAGCTATTGGGCGCGTCATTCATTTGCGACTATGGCAATACGCAAAGGGGCAAGCATTGAGCAGGTAGGTGAAGCCGTAGGCCATACCAATACCAAAACCACACAGGGCTATTTTGCAGGATTTGAAGACGAAACAAAAAAAGCAATTGGGCAAACCTTGTTAGATTTTTAAAAAAAAGAATTTGTTATGAAAAAGCTACTCACCTACCTAATTGTATTTATTAGCGCGATTCTTACATTCCCACAGGAATTAAAAGAAGTTTACATTAGCATTATCAGCGACCATTCTTTCATGAGTCTGATTCTTTGTTTAATCATGGTTATCCTTATCCTTTTTGGCGGTTTTTTCTTAAACGCAATTGTTATCCTTCCATCAGAAATGCTTTCAATGTATTTAGGTGATGAGGAAGGAAGGGAGATGCTAAAACCGTATAATTTTTTTGCAACAGGAAGGGCACTCGGATTAATCCTTACATTTTCAATAATCAGCTATTTTCTGAATGAACCGGTTCTGTTTTGGCTACTTAAAAAATTGGGATTCTGATTTATACGATTGCAACACAGCTTTGCTCCGAATAAAAACAGATAACAATTGTTCTTTTCGATTTATCGAAATTTGTATAAATCAAAATCTCAGATCAATAACATGGCCAAAGAAACCAAAGAAGTAGAAAAAGTGAATATTAAAAAATACCGCAAGAGAATAAATTTTGAAACGTATAATACACGAGAAATAACAGAAAAATATGTCTATCGGTATATCACAATCGAAAAGTTGATTGACTTTCTTGAAACAGGAGAATTATACCTTACTCGACTTGACAAATTTGAAGATAATTTAGAAGGCATGGAGCCGTACGATATTACAGAATTAATATCCAGAACTAAAGTTGCTGCAATTAAAAATCCAAACCCTACAATTTGGGATACGGTAATTAAAATCATGAAGAATGCTAAGAATTACCTTAACCTACTTCAAAAAAAAATCCTCGACCGTCAAAAACATTATTTTGTTAGTTGCTGGATTCTAAGCGATGTTGAATCTTTTGCTATGTGGGACATTTATGGCAAATCGGGCTTTGCAGTGAGGTTTGAATATAAAAACTTTATAGATGCAATTCAAAATTCAAGTGGTGCCCAAACCCATCCGACTTCAAGTATGGACATAATGGTTGCGGGCAACGTTGTTTATCAAAATTTTGATGAAATTCCTTTTAAAGAGAAGGATTCTAAATTGAAATATAAAGGATTTCGTAAGCATCTTTCGTTTAACCATGAAAATGAATTTCGGGTTGTGGGAATGATGAATGAAATAATTGATAGAGAAGGTTTACGATTTAAACTTGATGGATTTGCAAGTTTGGAATTTGAAATTATAGCAAACCCAAGACTGAATGACTTTCAATTTGAAAAATTTCAGAGTATCATTTCGCATTATTCACGCAAGCAAGAACTAAAGGAATCTCGACTAAAACTTTGGTTAGAATTTAGAGGTTTGAATTATGACACGAAATATCCAGACCTCGGCTGAAACTCTTAAAACTTTATAGCCATGACAGCAAAACCTCATAGAACAGAATCCAGATTGAAAAAACTGAAATTCTACCTCGAAGTGTTTTTCACTTTGTCCTATCATTGGAAGCGGACTTACGAAAAGATTAAGCGCAAATACAAGTAGTAATTTCTAAGCATAAAAGACAATGGAAAGAAAGACACACCCCGCAGTTTTAAGACGAATTATTGATGAAATGTTTTCGTTTTATGTAGAAACGGAAATTGAAGAAATGTTTTCAACTCCCATAGAAACCGAAGTGGATAAAAAGAATTTTAACCTCGAAGGTTACAAGATCAAAGACTTTTTTCCTGACTTCAGCCCTGAAAAATACATTGGTTATCATGGAGTCTATGAAGCTGAAGGGAAATGGTTTTTAAGGGTACTCAAAAAAACTGACAGGCGAAACCCTAAAGAACTTGAACGGACTATTAAACAACGCTTAGATAGATACCTGAAAAAACATAATGACAACACCCCGGCTTTATTACTTGAAACCAGTTTAGAAGACATAGAGCGATACCAAAATCAACTATGCCCAAATTGGAAACGGAACTTTAAGGAGAAAGAGCTATACTATGATTTGGAAGCGTACAAAACGGCATTGTTGAACTTAATACCGTTTGAAGCATCTGAGAAAACGGAAATCTCTGAATTGTCAAAACCTGCAATACCAACTTTTCATTTTGAAAACAATTTCGATGGCACACCCCGACAACAAGTCTATGATTATTTTTATATCAAGTTAGTTGAAAAGAAAACGCTATCGGAAAAGGACTTAAAGGAATTTCTCAAAGCAAGCTTTGAAAAGAAGCAGATACCGGAACAGTTATTTATTCTAAAAGACATTACGAAAAGCAGAGCAACAAAAATATTCTACGGATTCTTTGAAATTGCAGGTAAGCCACACGGTAAGCAAAAGAAATACGCAGCCCTTTTAGGGGATTATTTTAAAGGCTACGATACAAAGGTGATAAGCAGTAATTTTAGTAAATAAGCTTACTAAACTCTTACGAATATTACGAAAACATTACTTTGTTTACGTAACTCTTTTTCAGCTACATAAGCACCCATACTATTGCAAAAGAAATCAATAAAAACCCTTTTGTAATGGATGTAAATTTGACATTTGACCAATTGCCCGGAGCGATAACAATGCTAACAAAAGAGGTTAGCGAATTGAAACGCCTTCTAATTGAAAAACAGGAAACCACCGAACACCCTGAAAAACTCTTAACCGTTCAGCAGGCTGCAAAATTTCTTTGCTTATCGACGGCCACAATTTACAGCAAAGTAAGCCGGGGCGAACTACCATTTATGAAACGCTCAAAACGCCTGTATTTTTCAAGCAGCGAACTTTTGAGCTACCTGAAGCAAGGGCGACAAAAAACCAATTCAGAAATTGAAGCTGAAGCGAACACCTATTTAGTAACAAATAGAAAAGGGCTGAAGTAATGGAGAACACTACAAACAGCCCTTTGCATAAAAGACAAGGCAAAGATAAGGATTTCAGGCCGCAAATGAAGATTGTATTTGAGGCTTTTAGTGAGCGGCCAAAGACTATGTTAATGGTTGAAATTGAAACCGGAATAATGCGCTCAAACATTACTTGGTACGTCGATGAATGGAGAAAGCAAAATCGAATTGCCGAAATTAAAAAAGGTATTTGCCCAATAAGTAGGCATACTGAAGTAGGCTACTTTTCAACCGATCAAAAGTTGTTTCCTACGTCGAACCAACTAAACCTTTTTGACTAATGGAAGCAGCAAAAATAAATCCACACTTTGAACCGCTTCACGATCCTGAAACATTCAAAGCACACATTCACGAACTTAGTGAAGCATTAAAAAACGATCCTGAAAGCAGCGATTTAAGCACGGTTTTATTGAGTGTTGAGGTTACAGCCACCGAAGAACTGAACCCGCCAAAAATAGCTTGGGAACAAAAGAATGAAAGCAGTACGGCCATACTTGGAACGCTTGGGAACTTTTCTTTAATTATCGGGAAAGCAAAAAGCCGTAAATCGTTTTTTATCAATATTGCCGTTTCAGCAGTCTTACGCAAAGACACATTGTTAAACCAATTTGCAGGGCGTTTACCACACGACAAAAGGAAAGTATTATACTTTGATACGGAGCAGGGAAAATACCACGTACAATTAGCGTTAAAGCGTATTTGCAAGCAAATAAACGTCGAAGTACCTGAAGACCTCAGCGTTTACCACCTGAGAAGCAAAAGCCCGGCTGAACGCTTGGCACTAATTGAGCACGCTATTTACAACACCGAAAACCTGGGTTTTGTAATTATCGACGGCATTAAGGATTTGGTAATCTCAATTAACGATGAAGCCGAAGCCACAATGATTGCAAGCAAGCTATTGAAATGGACTGAAGAAAGGGAAATTCACATTGTAACCGTTTTGCACCAAAATAAGAGCGATAACAACGCACGCGGCCACATTGGCACGGAATTAATAAACAAGGCTGAAACGGTTTTGTCGGTTACCAAAAGCGAAGCAGATAAGAATATTTCAATTGTTGAGGCTCAGCAATGCAGAGATTTAGACCCTGAACCGTTCGCCTTCGAAATCAGTGAAGACGGCCTACCGATTATCGTAGAAGACTTTCAGATACGAACCGAAACACGGCAAAACCGATTTAATGTTTTGGATTTAGAGCCAAATAAAATTTACAGCCTACTCAATGCGGCTTACTGCAATAGTGAAAGTTTCTCTTATTCAAAATTAACGGATCAAATACAAATTGCATACAAGAAGCAGCACGGTAAGACGTTAGGCGACAATCGGGCAAAAAAACTGCTTACCCTATGCAAAAACAATGATTGGATAATTCAGGAGAAACCGAAAGCACCCTACACGCTTGGAAGGTTTAAAGCCGATGAATAGATTTCTTTTTTCAAGGTTTAGTTTAAAGCGTACTATACGCTTTTAAACTGTAAACCGATAACCTTTGAAGGTTTACTAACCAAGTTTAAACCGTAAACCGATGGAGCTGAAACAATGAGAAAGCAATGGAAATAACGTACAGATACCAATTTGAGAAAGGCAGTAAAAAACACCTTTGCCCGGCCTGTACTAAAAAGCGGTTTGTACGCTACATTGACACGGAAACAGGCGACTATTTACCGGACTTTTACGGACGTTGCGACCGTGAAAGCAAATGTACTTACCACCTCGACCCATACAAAGACGGTTACGCGCAAATGACACGAGAAAAGGAGCGCGGCCACCAAACAGAATGGAAACCGCAACCGCCAAAAAGAAGGCCACAGCCAAAAGCCGAAAATGTATTTATACCCGTTGCGGTTTTAAAGCGTACCTGTTCAGGTTATGAAAAAAACGTATTTATTCAAAACCTACTTTCGCGTGTATGTTTTCCTTTTGAAGTTCAGGATATAGAAAAGGCCGTTTCCCTGTACCATTTGGGAACAGTTCAAAACGGTTACCGTGAAGGGGCAATTACGTTTCCGTTTATTGACATTGCCGGAAATGTAAGAGCAATACAGGTTAAACAATTCGATGAAAAGAACCACACCAAAAGCACGGACTTTATACATTCCGTAATTGAGAAACACCACAGGCGAAACAAAGAACCTTTGCCCGATTGGCTGAAGGCATACAACACAAACGAAACAAAAGTTTCCTGTCTGTTTGGCGAACACCTTTTAACCCGATACCCAAACAACCCCGTCGCACTTGTTGAAGCCCCAAAGACGGCTATTTATGGCACGTTGTATTTTGGTTTCCCTGAACAGCCTGAAAACTTAATTTGGTTAGCCGTTTACAACCTCAGCAGCCTAAACCTCACCAAGTGCCAGTCTTTAAAAGGCCGGAAAGTTTTTTTGTTTCCCGACCTTTCAGCAGACGGGAAAGCCTTTGAGCTTTGGAGCAGTAAGGCGACTGAGATACAAAAGGCATTACCGGACACCTGCTTTATAGTTTCGGATTTATTGGAGCAGTTAGCCCCTTCAAATGACAGACAGCAGGGTAAAGACTTAGCCGATTATTTGACGAAATTAGATTGGCGTTTATTCAGATCGTGTAAACCATACGAATCAAACGCCTTAAAAAGGAGTTAAGCTCTTAATGAATGAATGGAACTAATTTGTCTTTTATTTTGTTATACTCTTCTTGTGTAATTACTTCGAGGTCGAGTTTATCTTTTGCCTTTTTAAGTTCTGATAATGCCTCGTCGCTGGTCATTTGTTTTCTTTTTACCTCACCATTAGCTAAAGCAACTTCAAAGTTTTGAATGGCTAAACCATAAACAAGACCGGCAGGTGAAGTAGTTTTAACATAAACAAGTTTTGTTCTTACTTTGATAGCCTTTATTACAACCTGACTACCTGAAGCACTTGAAGTCACAGGATAAAAAGAGAGGCCGGCATCTTGCACTATAACATCAAAAGCTTCATTTCTATTCGGGAAACCTAAAGTAATCGTGTCGCCAACGGCAAAACGCTCACCACTTTCCGCAGTATAAGAATAGACAGAGCCTTTAATTTTGTTAGCCTGAACATCGGCAAAAGTTGCGTTTTGGGCTTGCGAAATTGAGCTTATACTTACAAAAAGCAAAGCTATGAGCGGAGCTATGATTACTTTCATTGGATAGAAATTAGTTGAAAAATGTGTTGCAAAAGCGATCCAACACTTGGATGCTAATTTGGCGAAGTTATCATAATTCACAAACGTAAATAGGATTGAGAGAATGATATTTTTGTAGCTAATTATTTACTTTCAGAACTTTGTACGTATTTCAAAATCTAACTTGGCAAAAAAACCTATCTTGAAAAGAACAAAGGATTTACAAGATTTAATGTTTTAAACCATCTAAATCATACGAATCAAACGACATAAAAAGAACCCAAGCGGAAATACAAAGTGCAGTTTACACAGTACCCTACGCACGTGAGAACAATTTTTAATCAAATAAGGCGAACATGACCGCAACACCCGAAGAAACTGAAAAGGATTGGAACTTTGAATTTCCTAAATATCCTGAACCAAATTTGCCCCAATTCGATGAACTTGAATTGCCTACTTTTCCTGTACTTGAATGGCCTACTTGGGATTTTGTATTGCCTACTTCCGATTTGGAATTACCTACTTGGGATTTTGAAGATTGGGTTTTTGAAAATAACAAGAATTTACAGAATTTAATACTTTGAACTATGGCAATAAAAGGATTCACAAACAACCCGCACGGACGGCCTAAAGGAACACCGAACAAGGCAACAAAGGAGCTGCGTAGAACTTTTCAGGCATTTATCGAAAACAATATTGAGAACCTGCAAGCCGATTTTGACCAATTAGAGCCGAAAGACAGATTTCAAGTAATGGAAAAACTTTTGCAGTATGTTCTACCTAAGGAAAAACCAAGCAGCGATTTTGAGAAAACTAAAATTGTAGTTTCACGAACCCCGCCGCCGGTTATTATGGTATACCCATCTGAAGCCGAAAATTAGCCGAATTAAACCAATGCAAAATCGGTGAAAGCTTGGGGGTTAATTACAAAATCTCTTTATTGCGTCGTAGGCTTTATCATGCCCCAGCTCACCAGCTTTAGATAGGTCGAGGCACCCGCTATCTTTTTGACCTAACTTCAATTTTGCAATTCCCCTATCGTAATAAACATTTGTATAGTGAGAGTAAAAACTAAGAGCGGTACTGTAGTCTGTGATGGCTCCTTTGTAGTCCCCGAGTTCGTACTTTGCAAGCCCTCTATAGTAATAAGTTTGTGCAAAATCAGGGCCTATTACTTGAGGTAGAGACGCAATTGACAAATCGTAGTCTTTGATGGCTCCTCTATAATCTCCAAGCTTATACTTCGAAAATCCTCTGCCCCGAAAACCGTCCCTACTTTTTGGGTCTATTTCAATAGTTTTGTTAAAGTCTGAAATGGCTCCCCTATAATCCCCAAGCTCATGCTTTGCACTTGCTCTATAAAAATAAGCGATACCATCCTTAGGATTATTCTCAATAGCTATATTAAGGTCTGTGATGGCTCCTTTGTATAGCCTATCTCGATACTTGTCTATACCCGAGGATAAATAATTAATCTGAGTTTGACCCAAGCAGCTCAAGATTGGTGTTGTGAACAAAAGGAACATTAAAATTTTTTTCATTATTGTTCTACAATAGTCATTTCCATAAAGAATTTTGGAAATGATGAGTTCTTGGTATTTAGAAAATCATTTAAAGATAATCATTAGACAAATGAATTAAATAGTTCAGCAAAAACCAACTTTAAATTGGTTTTAAAACACTTTTTTGCACACATTGTGCACACACATAAAAAAACGGCTACCTATTTTGAAGGTAACCGTTTGATTTTCAAGTGGGCGATGTAGGATTCGAACCTACGACCCCCTGCTTGTAAGGCAGGTGCTCTAAACCAACTGAGCTAATCGCCCAAATTTTTTTGATTTGGGACTGCAAATATAGCTGAATTTTCACTTTTGCAAAGTATGTGACGAACTTTTTTTCTGAATGTCCTTAGTTGCCGGTTCAACATAGCTACTTGATCCAAATCTACACGTTAAGTGAGTGCAAGAAACGGCCTATTTATAGATAGTTGAACCAAAATATTTCTGAATTAACACGTGTGATTCGTAAAAATATCTGATGCGATCAGCTCATTTTTTTCGAAAAGAAATGCTTAAACTCATTTAAAAGTCTCTTATTTCCTCGTCTCATTTACTGTCAAAGTGGTGAAATTGGCAGAAATGCCGCGATGAAAAATCGAGATACTTGCAGAGGTCTGTGGTTTCGAACTAATCGAAATAATCTCACCAACTGTAAAGAGTATTCCTCTTCGGCACAAATTCCAACTCCGGATCCATCTCCTGGTTATTCTTTTACCACCTCTCTGAGATTTATACCGCCCAAACGGTTTGAAGACCGTATCGGTATTTAGCGTTATGAGATTCGGATTATCACCGTATTTTAGCCGTGTGGAAATGGTAAAAGCATATCTCAGATATCGGCATAAGGCAAAAACGCGCCATGGCATCCATTCACCTTTTGTATTTGAATTGGTCGAGAAAGTATTTAGAGCGCGTAAATGGCATAGAAGTGCCGATATAAAAAATCTTAGAAAAGAGCTTCTTCAATCAAATGAAGAAATTGAAATAACGGACCTTGGCGCGGGTTCTCGTGTTGATAATCACTCCAACAGGCAAGTATCCTCAATCGTAAAAGTAAGCAGCACTTCAATAAAAAATGCGGGAATGCTTCAACGTCTTGCAGATTATCTGGGCTCTGAAAACATTTTAGAACTGGGTACCAATTTGGGACTTACTACCGCTGCATTAGCGGCGGCCAAATCTACCCGGAAAATAATATCTATTGAAGGGGATGCCGGGCTTGCGTCGATTGCGAAAAAGAATTTAGAAAAACTGGATCTCAAGGGCGAGATTATCACTGGATCTTTTGATGAAAAACTAGAGGTTGTTTTGATGAAATTCGATCAAATCGATATGGCCTATTTAGATGGAAATCATCGAAAAGCACCTACCCTCGCTTATTTTAATTCAATTCTCAACAAGACAGACCAAAACTCTATTATCGTCGTTGGAGATATACATTGGTCGAAGGAAATGGAAGCGGCCTGGAATGAGATAATATCCCATCCTGCAGTTTGTGTGACCGTCGACATTTTTGATATGGGTCTCGTTTTTTTCCGTAAGGAAATGACTCCCGAACATTTTATAATAAAATACTAATGGGCAATTCACTAATAGAAGTACGCGACCTTGCAAAAATTTACCAAATTGGTACGCAGGAAGTTCAGGCACTCCGTTCGATTGATCTCGACATTCGCAAAAATGAATATGTGGCCTTAATGGGGCCCTCGGGAAGTGGAAAATCCACCCTTATGAATATCCTCGGTTGTCTTGATACGCCTACCCGCGGAACGTATTTCCTTAATGGTCAGGATGTAAGCAAAAAAGTAGATGATGAACTCGCCGAAGTGCGAAACCGTGAAATCGGTTTTATTTTTCAGACATTTAATCTGCTCCCGAGATATTCCTCGCTGGAAAATGTTGCGCTTCCTCTTATTTACAAGGGCGTAGGCAAACAGGAAAGACTTGAAAGAGCGCGGGAGGTGCTTATTCAAGTGGGCCTTGGCGATCGAATGGATCACAAACCAAATGAGCTAAGCGGTGGGCAACGACAACGTGTCGCTGTGGCACGGGCATTGGTAAATAAACCGGCGATTATTCTTGCAGATGAGCCAACAGGTAACCTAGACTCCAAAACATCTTACGAAATAATGAGCCTGCTTGACGATATTCACAACCTTGGGAATACAATCATTCTGGTGACCCATGAGGAAGATATTGCGGTACGAGCAAAGCGCCTTGTGAGACTGCGCGATGGGGTGGTAGAAAGTGATAATCCGGTAGAAAAAGTTGCGGAAAGCAATTTGTGAAAAAATAAATGAGCTTTCTTTTTACCTTACTAGATCAAAAAACCCCTTTACAGTCGTCGGCTCTCCGTAAATATAATTCTTCACTACGACAATGTACGCGTACGAATCGGGACTTTGTACTTCTCCTTTGTAGGAACCGTCCCAGCCTTGATCTATATCGCTGGTTTGGAATACAAGTTCCCCCCAGCGATTGTAGATACTGAAAGACAGCAAAGATTCTATTCCCCATCCCTTTACATATATCTTGTCATTTATTCCATCTCCATTCGGGGTAAACGCATCGGGCACTTCCACGGAGGCTACTTCGAGAATTTGAAAATAGAAATAAGAATCCGTTGAAAAACAACCCAATGTGTCAGTAATCGTCAGGGTGTAAGTTCTGTCTTCAAGTGGAGTAAATGTCGTTGAGGAACAGGTGTCGCAGACCAATTCAATATCTGGAGTCCAGAGATAGGTATATCCCGGCCCAAGATAGAAACCTGTATAATCAGAGTCGCCAATACGCAAAATGGTATCCACTTCGATGCTCGGAGCAGGCTGAAAAACCTGAACCGTAGATATGGCCGATGCAGTACAATCGTTTGTGTCGGTTACAAAAACAGTGTAGTGGATCGTATTCTCGGGACTGGCAAAAACCACATCCGAATTTGGGTTGTCAATTGTTTCAGGTGGCTGCCAACTGTAGCTCACTCCACCCGATGCAGTAAGCAAAATATTATCGCCACGGCAAATAGCACCACTGTTTACTTCGGCAATGGGTAAAGGATAAATACGCAAATATTTCTCAACAGTATCACGGCAACCCAGTGCACTTTGTACCTGCAGATTGATGATGTATTCGCCGGGCGCAAGATTCCCAACAGGTGGTGTTACAGTTGTATAGGTTTGTCCACTGCTAAAAGTCCACAGAAACTGATTGGCATTGGAGGTGGAGGTATTTGTGAAAACATCCGGTGTGCCGAAGCAGTGAATCGAGTCGATTTCAGCGGTTTCATTGTTTCGATCAAAATCGGCAACCACCTCTTCAATAATTAGCTCGGCGGTTCGCGCTGATGAGCATACACTGTCTGGACTGAACATTACTAGCGTGATCAGGGTTTGACCTGTGGAGGGAATAAAACTGGGATCGTATTCGTGAAAAGCCGGCCATTGGTTTGTTGCTTCATTTCCATCCCCAAAATCAAATTGCCAGGTATCCAGATCCGCGGTGTCCGTGAGATTTAGTTCAATGCTGCCTCCCGGACAAATTGCATCGGGGGTGAGTTCAATTTCGGCAACGGGGCCCTGCACTTGCACCACAATTGTAGTATCGCCAACACAGCCATAAGTCGTCACAACTTCGAGATCAATATTGTAAAATCCTGGTTGCTGAAAAGTGGTTTGCACCGTTGGAACACTGAGTGCAGGCCCTCCCATGTTGAGCTCCCAGCTACGACTATCAAAAACATTGGCAATAGAAACATCTGTAAATGAAGCAATAACTGGGTAACAAAGCACCTCGTCCTCCCCGTAACTCGGATCTATTATAGCAACCGGATATGCCTGAACATCCACAAGAGATTGGGTAAGTGTTCGGGCACAGCCGAATTCATCGGTCACAGTGAGCGTGATTTCGTAAGAGCCCGGATCGGTGAAAATACTATTTCCAACAGGACCTGCTGAAGTGGAATCATTACCATACTCCCAAGTGTATGTGTTCACATTGATATTAGAAGCTGTTGGCTCAAAACCCACCATATCTCCCACACAGATATTGGATTCGGTAGTGACGTCGAAATCAGGATTGGGGCCAAGTGGGCTAATTACCAAATTATCAATTGTTGAGGTGCAACCTAAGGTATCAACAACGGTAAGGTTTATGGTAAAAGGAATCGGATTATTGCTGGAGTTGTATTGAACATTTTCGAAAATATTCGTTGGATTTTGATTATTGCTGCTATTGCCATCATCAAAATTCCAATCCCAAGAAACAATAGTGGTATCGGCTTGACTCAAATCAGAGAAATGAACCTCAAAAGGAGGACAGCCAAACAGGGTATCGGCTTCATAGGCCGCGGCAATTCCAAAAACCCGAATCAGGGCGGAGGTTGAGTCCACGCAGCCATTTACATCTTCTACAAAAAGTTGGGTAGTATAATCGCCTCCACCCGTATAAATATGATCTGTAGTGGGAAGATCCGTTTTAATGGGACGTGAATTGTCACCAAAATACCAGAGATAATTGCGGTTGCAAACTCCGGATTCTCCAACGTCAATTGAACCCGCAGCATCCAAAGTTACTTGTTCACCAGCACATGAAAATGCCTGTAAGTTGAGACCCGCCTTCAACTGACGCACTTTTACAATAGTGGTATCCGTGTAGGGTTCACAGCCTGTGGCATCGGAATAACTCGTGAGAACTACTGTATAATCTCCTGTTTGGCCATAAGAATGATTCATGACCACAGCGGAAGAATTTTCAACCACTGAACCATCGCCAAAATCCCAAGTCCAATGATCCGCTTCGGAAACGGTAGCCGTAAAAACATAATCGAGAGGTGTTCCGCAATTGCATTCATAATTCAATTTGCCAATAGGCCCTTGCACGGTAATTGTTTGCGTATAACTATCAAAACAGCCGTTGTATTCAGCATATTGGGTAACGGTTTGTGTACCGGTAACATCGTCGAAAATCAGTTCTGGTTGGGATTCATCTCTGCAATTATCGAGCGTAAATCCATCACCCGAATAGGAGTAAGCATCTATCAAATCAGTATTTACAGAAGTATTGGTCACTTGTACCGGTTCTCCTTGACAAATCGTAGTTGGTTCTAACGTAAAAGAAGGCGCTATTGGCTCACCCACTTCAATTAAATGAGTGAATGATGTGTCTATACAACCTTCGGTGGTAGTAATAATTAGGTAGGCTTCATATTCACCAGGGTTGGGATAGCTATGAGCGGGATTCGTGGTTTCTGTTTCAGTGAGCTGCTGCCCATCCCCAAAATGCCATTCCCACTCGGCGATATTTCCTTCGATATAATAAGCACTCTCATCATTAAAAACCGTTTGGAGTGGAGCACAACCTTGTGTCGCACCCGGATAAAACAATGCATTTGGCAAAGCGATGGAGTCAATAATTTGCGCAGTACCCTCGCAGCCATTCACAGTGATAAAAGTAAGTGATGTTTCAAATTGCTCTAATCCATTCCTATCGTATTCTCCCGGACCGGGATAGTCCAAAGGATGAGTCGGATTAGCATCTGTCGAGGTTTCGCCATCTGCAAATGTCCATTCGTATTGGTCTAAGCTATAATCTGATGAAATCGAATAGGTGAAATCGGCGGGTTTGAAACAGGCGTAACCGGGATTTGAAATAATTGTAGCCGTAGGTATCTCAATAGTTACGGAAGTATTTGCCTGAGCAGAACAACCTGCGACACTAATCGAGTAAGCAACATCAAAAGAACCTTCGGAAGTATAGGTATGGAAGAGAGATGCACCGGTAGTGCCATCGCCATAACTGAATGTTCCACCTTGAGTACCGACAATTTCAAATTCAACGTCTCCACAAGAAACCCCATTGGTAAGGCCTATAACATTAATTTCTGCGGAAGGTTGCTGCACAGAGACCGGGATAGTTTGGGTAGCAGAGCAGCCTACATTATCCGTAGCGGTATAGGTAATAGTAAAAACCCCTTCAGCAGAATATGTTATAGTACCAGGATTCTGCTGGTCAGATGTTTGGCCATTTCCAAAATCCCAACTATGGGTGAGAGCCGCTCCCGTCGGGCTATTTGAAGTCGTGGTGTTGGCGAATGTCACATTCAATGGTGCCGCACATGCTACCACCGGACTGGGATTGGTAGTAACATTCAATGGTAGGAGGTTCAGAAATCGCAACCGCATTATTTTGACTTGCTGAAGCCACACATCCATTTGCATCGGTTGCAATAAGCGTAACCGTGTAGGTTCCGGGATTGGAATACGTGTGATTTATAGGCGATCCGCCATTGCCGGGCGTTCCATCGCCAAAATCCCACTGTAGCTGGGTTATTGCCGAACCGCTTCCACCGGTCGAACCATCAATAAATTGTATCGACTGACCGAGACAAACGCCGCCTTCAGGCGAGTTGGTGAAATCTACAATCGGATTGGCATATACTGTAATGGTAATGTTCGCATTCACCGGCGCTCCTCCACTCGTCGCAGAATAACTTACATTGTAAACCCCGGGATTAGCAAAACTATGGGTCGGACTGGCCAAATTGGAAGTAGCTCCATCATCAAAATTCCAAAGAATATTCGACGGACTTGAAAAACTGCTTGTAAAAACCACACTTGCTAACGGTGCGCAACCTTCCGTCTCACTTGCACCGATTTGTGCAACGGCACCTAAGGAGCTGAAAATTAACGCAGCAGTTAAAAATAGAAAGAAAATATTTTTCATCACTCTTGTTAAACGTTGCCAAAATAGAAATAAATTTCTTTCTTTAGCCATTCAAAATTGAAATAGTGAGACCAGCTATACTCCTTACAGGATTTTTCAGCATCTTTTTTTTGTGGACATCATTAAGCTTTTGCCAGACCAATTTTAGATGTGGCACGCAGGTTCCCCATTCGTATCTGGAGTCTCAGATCCGATCGATGCCGGGATACTTTGGATGTGAGCAAATAAATAAAGTAAACAGGAAATTGTCAATTCTTTTCCAAGTGATAAAAGATAGTCTTGGAACCACGGGAATTAGCGACACCATGTTACAAAATGCCGTTGATCGGTTGAATGAAGTTTGGGCGCCAACCGGTATTACCTTCGAGTTTTGTGAGAGGCGTGATTTGGACAATCATCAGTTTAACAATTACATCGAGCTCCAAGACGCTGCTGATATGCGCGCCATGTACTACGAACCCAATATTATTAACGTATTTATTAGTGCTACCATATTCTTAACCCAATATGGTATCGTAGGCGGTTATGCTTCCATGCCTGGAGGATCGGATATTATTCATATTACAAAAAGCTCCTTGAACGGTTCGGATAATGAAGTCTTGGTTCACGAAATGGGACATTTTTTAGGTCTTTTCCACACCTTCGAAACAGATATGGGTTTAGAACTTGTCGATGGCTCCAACTGCTCAACTGCCGGAGATATTATATGCGACACGGAAGCTAATCCCACCTCTGACGGCAACGACTTTTCTGGCATTGACTGCAATTACATCGGCACGCCCGCTACTGACGCTATGGGGAATTTTTATGTGCCACCGTCAAAAAATTTCATGTCCTATTCTCCTTGTAAGTGTCAATTCACAAAACAGCAGTACAACCGCATGGTGGAGCAATATTTACTTTTAAGAAACTATCTGTGGTGATGCGCTATATTCTCAGTTCTATTCTGCTGCTTTCATCCCTTGTGGTAAAAAGTCAGGATCTTCATTTTTCACTCTATGATTATTCTCCGCTTACGCTAAATGCCGGCGAAACCGGAGTTTTTGACGGCGATTGGCGTGTGACGGGTAACTATCGTCAGCAATGGAAAAGTATCGGGCAACCATTTCAGACGATTGCGGCCGCTTACGATCAACAAATTTATGCACTGCCGGGGCAATTTAGTGCAGGATTGGTTGTGGTAAACGATCAAAGTGGAGTGATCGATCTCACAAATAATCGGGTATATCTCAGTTTTGGATATACGCACCACACAAAGCTTTGGACGCTTAGCGCTGGAATTCAGCCCGGATTTGTTCTCAAAAGTTACAACCTGAACGGCACGAGCTTTCCCGAACAGTACAATCCGAATATTGGAAGATTTGACACCGGGCTCCCTTTATCTGAATCAAATTTGACCAATCAAACGAGCTATTTCGACCTGAATGCAGGCTTCCTTGCCGAAAGAAAATTTAAATCGGGATCTCTGAAAGGCGGTTTTTCAGTGCAGCATCTCAACGCGCCAAATGTTTCCTTTTTTGATAATGAGGAGCCATTAGCGCAGCGTTTTAACACCTACGTGAAATGGAGTCACGATTTTGATTCCGATGTTTTTATTCGACCTATGTTATTGGTTTCCAATATTCACAAGGCTCAGGAGGTGGTTTTTGGCGGAGATGTAGGTCTCTATGTTTCCGACTCACCAAATGGAGTGAAAGAAATTTCACTAGGTATAGATCTGCGAAATGGATTTAACCGAAATGCCGACGCATATATTGCTAGTATCGGATTGGTGATCAAAAATTTTCGGGTGGCAATGGCCTACGATGTGAATTATTCCAATCTTGATCAAGCTACAAACAACCGGGGAGCCATTGAATTTTCACTTATTTATATTAGCCCGAGTACGGCAATTAAACGTATTATAATCCCCTGTGATCGTTACTAAGAATACTCTCTTTTTTCTTATTCTCTGCTTGTTTTCCACTCAGGTTTTTTGCCAAATGAGCAACACTGCTGGCATGAGCGCTGGTAAACTCAAAAAATCAGCTCTAAACGCCGAACGCTATGGGGATTATTATACTGCCCTGAATTATTATTCGGCTTATGCCGCCAAAAAAGAAAAAAGCGCGAGTGTACAAAACAAATTAGGCGCTCTTTACGAGAAAAATCGCGACTACAATGCCGCTGCTGATGCCTATCTGGACGCGTACACGCTGGACGAAAAAAATCCGCAGGCGCTTTTTGATCATATTCGAATGGTGAAGATGACCGGCGATATCAAAGGAGCGCAAGCCGAATATAAAGCATTTGAAGCCAATATCCGTGAGAAAGGATATGATAATAGCTGGAAGCGCACCCTCCGCACCGCTATAGCCAGTTGTGATACGGCTTTGATGTTGATTGCTGATAGCCTTCCGGTAAAAATCACCAATATGGGCGCAAATATTAATGGCCCGCACGAAGACTTTGCCCCTATTCCACTGAACGATTCGGTTCTGGTTTTTGGTTCACTTCGCGAAAATCAAATTAAGTATTATTCGATCGACAGTGCAGCAACCCGACGCCAACTCTATATCGCACACCGCGAAGGAGAGGACTGGAGCCAATCGCAGCTATGGGATGTTCCGTTTAACACCCCGGAATATCAGGTAGTTAATGGGAGTTTCAATAAAGCCGGTGATCTATTCATTTGCACACGATGCAAGCAAAACTGGAAAATGGAGATGTCCTGCAAGCTTTGGTCTGCAAGGAAAGAAAATGGCGACTGGCAAGACGCTGAACTATTACCGGAAGAGATCAACGGAGAAAATCTTATTGTAAGCCAGCCAGCGATGGCATACGACGAGAAGAAAGAGCGCGATGTGCTTTACTATTCAAGCAATGCGGCGGATGGAAAAGGCGGAATGGATATTTACTATACCTATTTTGATACCCGTAAAAACGTTTGGCGCAAACCGAGAAATCTGGGACGTCGAATAAATGGCGAAGGAGATGAAATCACTCCTTTTTTCAATCAAAGAGAAAAGAAGCTCTATTTCAGTTCGTCGAGCTATTCCGGAATGGGCGGACTCGATATTTATTCCGCACGCGGAGAGCTGAGTAGATTTGGGAAACCGAGCAATGTGGGCTATCCAATCAACTCCAGCGTAGACGATTTTTATTATGTGCTCAATGATGATCGCGAAAGTGGGTTCTTCGTTTCCAATCGCTCGGGAGGATATCAAATGATCAATGAGACCTGCTGTGATGATATTTATGAATTTAATATCGATGATGTAATCCATATTGAAATGGAAGGATTCGTAATGCGGGTAACCGAAGAAGACTATGTAAAAGGTGAGGGTGACAAGCTCTCGTCTCAATCTTTCAATACCGATTTTTTAGACGGCGTAGATGTGAATCTTTACCTTTTGGAAGATGGACAAGAAATTCTCATGAGCCGCTCACAAACCAATAGTGACGGAACATTCGATGTGAATTTTGAGCCCGAAAAGCAGTATAAAGTAGTGCTTTCGAAAGAAGGATTCTTCTCGAATAATATTGATGTGGACACCCGGGAAATTACCAAATCAAAAATCATACGTCAGAATATAGGTTTGAGTGAGATGACCGGCCGCAGCATCATAGTGGCCAATATCAATTATGAATTCGATTCAGCGGAATTGACTCCCGAAGCTCAAAATGAGATAGATAAAGGAATATTAAATACGCTTCTGGAAAACCCGGGAATTGTGATTGAAATAAGTTCGCATACCGACAACCGCGGAGAAGAAACGTATAATCAGGATTTATCTCAGCGACGCGCCGAAAACGTGGTGAAATATCTCACCAGTCGAGGTATTGCTACCGACAGACTGAAAGCCAAAGGATACGGCGAGTCGAACCCCATTGCCCCAAATACCAACCCCGACGGTAGCGACAATACCGAAGGAAGAGCCGAAAACCGTCGTACAGAATTTAAGATTTTGGAAACGCGAAAGGTGATCGACGATGGTTTGACCGACGATGAAGATGATGAATAATCATTCTATCATTTTTGAATATTGACGTAAAAACCAGTTCACCACTAATTCTGATTGGGGCTCTTTTCACGAAATCCTTCGACCGCCGAGTACATAATTATGTGAGCTTTGGATAGAATCTTGGATCTCATTATTCGATCCGCTCAACAACCTAAATGAATAGCAATCCCTCAGACAAGAAACGCGGCGATAAAGTTAAAATTCAAACCTCCTCCCTTCTTTTCGATTCATCAAAACATCTCGATTACTATTTCGTTAGCATTATCAGAAGAAATTTATTATATTCTGAATATTGAATTTAAATCGAACCATGAAAATATATACAAAGACGGGCGACAAAGGGAAGACAAGCCTGCTTGGAGGTAGTCGAGTTGCCAAATACCACCTTCGTATCGAAGCATACGGGACGGTCGATGAGCTCAATTCACAAATAGGAGTTTTGCGCTCGTATGATATTGACCCGAAGGTAAAAAACACCCTAATCACAATTCAGAATTTTCTATTTACATCTGGATCTCAATTGGCTTCAGAACCTGGAAAAATGAAGATCAAAATACCAACTTTAAAACCGGAATCTGTTACTTTTTTAGAAGATGGTATTGATGAAATGGAAAAAGATTTGCCACCTATGCGAAATTTTGTGCTTCCAGGAGGACATCCTGCCGTAGCAGCTGCTCACATGGCGCGATGCATTTGCCGAAGAGCAGAACGAATTGTACTTCATCTTAAAGATGAAAGTGAAGTGCCCGATCCCATTCCTGTTTTTCTAAATAGACTATCTGATTTTTTATTCGTCTTAAGTAGAAAATTAAGTAAGGATTTGGGAGCTGAAGAAATCCCGTGGATCGCCAAAAAGGATTAACGAATTGATTAATAATGTTTTAATTAATTCAGATTAACCTTGACTTTGATAACAAAAAAATTACTTTTGCGTATTCTTAAAAACACCCGTTAAAAACGCCTACAAATTATGTATTGGACACTTGAACTGGCATCCTATCTCGAAGACGCCCCATGGCCCGCAACGAAAGACGAACTTATCGATTATGCGATGAGGGCCGGTGCCCCACTAGAGGTTGTAGAAAACCTTCAGGAAATAGAAGAAGTGGGCGAAGTCTACGAAACTATTGAAGATATCTGGCCGGACTACCCGACCAAGGAAGACTTCTTCTTTAATGAGGATGAGTATTAGCTATACTCAAACCCTAAATAAATTCAAAAAAGATATTTGATTAAATTCCTCCCAAATCTGGGGGGATTTTTTTTTAAGAAATGATTATTTCAGCTTCTCCCGCACCGTTTTCATAAAATTGGAGGCATACACGAAGTCATTGAGCTCTTGATTCTGCGTGCTAAGAATTTCTTCACGTGTGCCCGACCACCATTTTTGTCCGTCATGAATGAACATAATATTGTCGCCAATTTCGATTACCGAATTCATGTCGTGGCTAATAACAATGGTTGTAATATTCATCTCTTTGGTGATATCCTTTATCAGATTATCAATAACAATAGAGGTTTGCGGATCAAGTCCAGAATTGGGTTCATCGCAAAAAAGATATTTGGGTTTCATTGCGATAGCTCGCGCGATCGCAATTCGTTTTTGCATACCGCCACTGGTTTCCGAAGGATAAAGATTATTCGTTCCTGCCAGATTTACCCGTTCAATACATTCATTGGCGCGTGTACTAATATCCGTTTTACTCATTTTGGTAAACATGGTAAGCGGGAAAGATATATTCTCTTCTACAGTAAGGGAGTCAAAGAGGGCACTGGCCTGAAATAGCATTCCGATATGTGTGCGAATTTCAGTTACCTCATCATGATCAAGTTGAAAAAAATTCTTCCCATCATAGAGTACTTCTCCCTCATCTGGCTTTAATAATCCCACGATACATTTGGTCAGAACTGATTTTCCACTACCACTCTGACCAATAATCATATTGACCTTCCCGCGCTCGAAAATCTGCGAAATATCCTTCAGTACTTCCTTCTCACTAAAGGATTTAGAAATGTTTTTTATTTCAATCAAATCAGAATCAATTGAGTGATGATATAATTGAGGATGAGGATAAATACACTGCTATACACCACTGCATCAGTACTGCTTTTACCCACCTCGAGTGCGCTGCCTTTCGCATAATATCCGAAATAAGATGAAACAGAAGTAATTACAAAAGCAAAAACAAGGGTTTTGATCATCGCATAGGTTATGGAAAAAGGCCGGAAATCATACTGGATACCATAAATATAATCATTCAGCGAGATAACGCCAGTAGCCATACAGATCAACATCCCACCGAAGATTCCCAAAAACATACTGACCATAATTAAAAAGGGGAAAATGAAAACCCCAGCAAGAACTTTAGGCAATACAAGGTATGCCGCACTGTTTACGCCCATAATATCGAGTGCATCAATTTGTTCGGTAATACGCATGGTGCCAATTTCTGACGCAATATTCGAGCCTACTTTTCCCGCAAGGATAAGCGCGATAATGGTGGGCGAAAACTCCAGAATAATGGATTGGCGCACCGTAAAGCCAACCGTGTAGGCTGGAATTAGCGGGCTGTCAATGTTCGAGGCCGTTTGCAAGGCAATTACCACTCCCATAAAGAGCGACATCAAAGCTACAATCCCAAGTGAACTGATTCCGATCTTGTCCACTTCCTTCACAAAATTCTTGCGGTATATCGAAAACTTCTCAGGTTTCGAAAAAACCCGTGAGATTAAAATCGAATAGCGCCCTATGTGGTAATATAAATCTCCCAATCTCGTTTTTTTGTAAATGTAGCCCTCTTCGATGAACAAAAATAGGCTTCTTATATTATTTTTTCACAGTTTTGACTTCCTTTTGTAAATTTGAACTTCTATGAAAGCATTCAAAAAAATATTTACTTTGCTGGTTTTTACAGTCATCCTATTCAGCACATCGGCTTGTACCGTAAATAAAAAGAAAAAATGTGACACCTGTCCTAAATGGACAAGCATGATTCACAAAACGTCTTTAGCCTTGCCAAATTGCGTATGAATCCGAAAGAATCGCAGGAAAAATATTCTGCTTTGCTCAGCAAACGCATGCCTCACGAAGCAGCTCCGATCATTGCGCGCTGGATTGTTGAACTAAAAGTACGGTTTGTGGTTACCCGACCACGAAAAACGAAGCTCGGCGATTTTCGCCCTGCGCATAATGGCAAGGCTGCCCAAATTACCGTTAATGGAGATTTGAATCCGTTCAATTTTCTCGTCACTACTATTCACGAATTTGCCCATCTCGGATGCCACCTTGAGCATGGCTCGAAGGTAAATCCGCACGGGAAAGAATGGAAACGGCAATACAGCTCTTTGTTGCGGCCTTTTTTAGAAAAAGGAATGTTTCCGCCTGACATCAGCGATGCGCTCTATTATCATATTTCCAAACCATCGGCTTCCAGCTGCACCTGTCCTGAACTATCGCGTGCACTGGCGCGGCATGATGGTGAAGAAGTTGTGTTTTTAGGCGATTTGAATAGTGGAGTAATATTCGAATTCCAGAATGTACTTTACAAGCACATCGAAAGACGGCGGACACGACATGTATGCGAGCGGACGGCAGATGGCAAGAAATTTCTTATTTCGGGAAATGCGCGCATAGAATTCCCTATGGAAGGTTGAGCCTTGCCTTTTTAGTATCTTTGCCTACCAAAACCAGATAAAAATGGACAATACTACCTCCCCCTCACTTGAAAGACAAACCAGTAAGCTTGCTGAAGAGCTGAAGGGGTCAGAGATCATAAAACTCGCCGGAGAAGTTAAAGCAAAAATTGCTGCGGGTATAGCGATTTACAACTATACCATTGGGGATTTCGATCCTTCAATTTTTCCAATTCCAAAAGCATTGGAAGAGAGGATTTTATCAGCTTATCAAGATGGCCAAACGAATTATCCTTCCTCAAATGGTATTGAAGAACTGCGTGGCAGCCTTTCAAAATATATCAGCAACCATCAGGGATTAGAATACTCGCCCAATGAATTTTTGGTAGCTGGCGGTGCGCGTCCTTTGATATATGCTGCCTACCAGGCCATTCTCGACCGGGATGAAAAAGCCATATTTCCCGTTCCGAGCTGGAACAACAACCATTACACCACGTTGACGCATGGCGCGCATGCTGCAGTGCACGTAGGCGCCGATGAGAATTTTATGCCCACTGCAGATCAATTGCAAGAGCATATTCACGATGCTGGAATTTTGGCTTTATGTTCACCGCTCAATCCAACAGGAACTGTTTTCTCGAAAGAGAAACTCACTGAAATATGCCTTCTGGTGGTTGAAGAAAACAAGCGCCGTAAAGGGAAAGGTAAACCGCTATATGTGATTTATGATCAAATATATTGGCAACTTTGTTTTGGCGAAACCCGCCACTATGACCCCGTTTCATTGGTTCCTGAAATGCGTCTTTACACGATATATATTGATGGAATCAGCAAAGCTTTTGCCGCCACGGGAGTGCGTGTGGGATGGGCATTTGGTCCTGAATTGATAATTAGAAAAATGAAATCCATTCTGGGCCACGTGGGTGCCTGGGCTCCGAAGCCGGAACAAAAAGGTACTGCCGAATTTTTGGCCGATGGGGTAGCCGTTAACGCCTTTTTGGAACATTTTAAAGCGGAAGTGCACGCGCGATTACAGGCTTTTTACGAGGGCATTAAGGCCATGCGCGAAGAAGGACTTCCAGTAGATGTAATTGCCCCTCAGGCAGCTATTTACCTTACGGTAAAAATTGACTTAAAAGGAAAGAAAACGCCAAATGGCACCCGCATTAATTCAGTGAGTGAAACCACCGAATATCTGCTTACCGAAGCCGGGCTGGCACTCGTCCCCTTTACAGCTTTTGGCGCTAAAGCCGATAATCCGTGGTACAGGCTAAGTGTGGGAACAGCTAAAGAAAAAGATATCCCGCTTGTAATTAACAAACTTCGCGAATCGATCGTGTCACTTTCTTAAGAAATGGATAAAAAGAATTTCTATGCCGTGATCATGGCAGGCGGTATTGGAAGCCGTTTTTGGCCTATGAGCAGATCAACTTTTCCAAAGCAATTTCACGATATTCTAGGCACGGGTAGCACCCTTTTGCAGCAGACTTTCGAACGCTTTTTGAACCTCTGTCCTGCCGAAAATATCTATATCGTAACAAGCGATATTTATAAGAAATTGGTCATGGATCAATTAGATGGAATTCCGGAAGAAAACGTATTACTCGAGCCAAGTCGCCGAAATACAGCACCTTGCATTGCGTATGCTGCCTATCGGATAAAGCAAAAAAACAAAGATGCTGTAATGGTGGTAGCACCATCGGATCATTTGGTTTTAAAAGAAAATGCTTTTAATGAGACCATCAGAATAGCTGTTGATCAGGCAAAAAGTTCTGGAAATCTGGTTACACTCGGTATAAAACCCTCCAGACCAGATACCGGTTATGGCTATATTCAATTTAAAGATGCTCCCTCAGCTGCCGAAAAAAATGTAAAAAAGGTAAAAACCTTCACTGAAAAGCCCGATATAGAACTGGCGCGCGAATTTATTCACAGCGGAGATTTCTATTGGAATTCAGGAATTTTTATCTGGACGCTAAATGCTATTTTGAAAGCCTTTGCAGAGTTTTTACCCGAAACCGATGAGCTTTTTCAAAATATAGAGATGAACCTCGGCACTCCCCAAGAACAGGAAAGCATAGAAAGTATTTATGCTGTTTGCGAAAGCATTTCAATCGACTACGGCATTTTAGAAAAGGCCAAAAATGTAAATGTGGTGCTCAGTGATTTTGGCTGGAGCGATCTCGGAACTTGGGGCTCGCTGTTTACACAAATAAAAAGAGACCATGAAAACAATGCCGTGATTGGCAAGAATGTAGTTTTGCAGGAGTGCAGCGACAATATGATAAGCGTGCCCGAAAACAAGCTCGTGGTAATGCAAGGGATAAATGAGTATATTTTGGTTGATACCAATGATGTATTACTAATTTGTCCCAAAAAAGACGAGCAAAAAATTAAGCAAATTGTCAATGACCTGAAGGTGAATAAGAATGGTAAATTCGTGTGATTGCATATTTTTAGGAGCAATAAAATAGAAAACTTATCTTTTAGAAATCAGACGATATGAAGCTTTCAACTAACACAGTACTCCTTTTGTTTGGAATTATTGGTCTCGGACTTTTGCAATCTTGCAAAGATGATAACGAAGATCCAACTCCTTCGCCATCTGCACCGAATACCTTAACTTTTTCGAATATCGACCATACTGAATTTAAAATGTGGACCAATGGTGGGGAAGTCAACACGAATGGCCTGTCGATAGCAGCTTATATGGATTCCGATGAATACAATCACATAACTTCCGAATATTACCAATCTCATGCCGGTTTTACCTTTAATAACGACTCTTTGTTTTCAGAAATGAATGGAATGATTGAAGGATATCCGTATCATATTTCAAATGACTCAATTTATGTAACTGTTTCTTTTCCTGTCGAAGGCCAGGACCCTGTTACTTTCGATCAATACATTGCTATGGGCAATACTGCTGCCTTTTATATCCCGCAGAGTTATTTTAAAACCATCATCAATTCAGGAATGTTCACTGTTGAATCCTCCACTTTGGAAGTAGGTCACTTCACTTTTGACGAGTTAGCAGAAGAAACCGGACTTAATTCAGTAGCTGATATTCAGGAAAACGACACCTTGATTATCTATAATCAGCGGGTTCATTATAATTAAGCTTTGGTTGCAAAGTTTTCAGGAATTGGGAAATAATCCAAATAGCTTCGACATGCACCCGGCGGAGGGCAAAAAATATATCCAATAGTCCATTTAAAAGGTTAGGCCTGCCATAAATCCGGATGGCATAGCATTAATCGAAAGAATTTTGTTGTCTGCAATTCTGATTTTTTTATGGACAAGAATCATCGTCACATCAAAAACAAGGAGAAAAGTGCCTTGCATAAAAACAGACTTTCCGTAGCCAATATATAAATCGTGATTCTTAGAGCTGCGACGGCCGCGATCATTCAAAAAAAGACCCGTAGCTATGTAGGCTAAATCGAGCCCGCTATTCAGCAATAAGGTTTTGTCAAGTCGGTTCTGGATGTTATACATTTCAATGCCATTCTCAGGTTGATTTAAATGATTCGCACGAATATATCCAAAAACTGCAATACCGAGATTTGCACTGTTCCAGATTGCATTCATATCGTAAAAATAACCTGTGCTTCCCTCCGCATTTTCGCGCAAAGCGAGTTCTGAGCCAATATTCAAGACTGCCCAGCTACCCAGCACGGTCATTCCGGTTTTGCGGAATTTTACCTCTTTCTGCCAGGTATCTTCAATGGATTGGCCAGAAATAAAATGAACAGACGAGAGGGCAATACAAAAGAGTAAAAGAAGTCGTTTCATCGCGTTTTTTTGGAAGTGGAAAGTAAGGGGAAATGAATGGGTTCTCAAAATTTGGATGGACTAAATCCAATAGCAAAACCTCCGCATCTCAACACTTGAGACCAGAGACTTGGGACCCGCAACTACTCCACCTTTCGCTTCAAATCCGGGTACAAACTATCTCGTCCAATAATTTTCTCCTCCGGTATCTTTGACAAAACAGTGCATTCGTTTCCAATAATCTGACTCAAGTGCCAGCCAGGTGACAATTCGCGCGTCCCTTCCGAAAAGCGGTACTGCAAGGTGAAAGAACCCAATACATGAAATTCAGCCAAGGGCTGATTGGTAATAAACTCACCTCTGGTATTTATTTCAAATATTTTTCCCGAAAGGTTATTACCCGTTATTTCAAGCGATTTTATCTCTTCAAGTGACACAATATTGAACCGATGCACCGACTGAAAACACGGCAAAGCACTGAAGCCGAAGCGGTAATTCACTAAAACATCTTTGAGGTCTTCTACCTCAGGCCGCGGCGGATTGTGCAATAATGAGTCGAGGAAAATGGTTTTCTCTTGCTGACTCATTTGCGACATACCTCTGCGGCGCGGTTGGTTTGCATCATTAATTCCGTAATATACCAAACCAAATACTCCGCCAAGTGCGGCAAGGATCAGCACCCCAATACCGGTAAAGTAAAAACCCTTGGCAAAAACCTCGCGTATCGATGCACGGCGTGGAGTAAAAATCTGCCCAACAATAAAAGCAATGAGTACAAAAATGGCCAGCCCGCCAAAGAGAAAACGCATACGGATTATGATTTAGGCCAAGATACGCGGAATTTTTTGAGTAAGAACCAAATGCACGGAACTCTAAAAAATTTAAATACCCTTTTATTTTCGATATCCACCCTGCCTTTGCACCATCCAACCCGGATATTGCTCTGGCAATGGACTTACTTCATCCATTTTTTTCAAATCTTCTTCGCTGAGCTTTACATCCACCGATTTAATATTGTCGTTCAATTGATCGATCGTTTTGGCTCCTATAATTGTACTTGTAATCCCGAATTGCTGACGCACCCATGCCAGTGCAACTTGTGCAGGACTCGCATCATACTTACTGCCAATATCTTTCATTACATCTACCACATCATAAGCTTTATCTTTATCAATAGGTGGAAAGTCAAAATTCGACCGTCTGCCATTATCTGATTTATCACCATCACGTGTGTATTTTCCCGTAAGGAAACCACCGGACAGCGGACTCCATGGGAAAATGGCCAAGTTGTGCGCCCGAGCCATAGGTATCAATTCGTGCTCAATATCTCGGGTCGCCACCGAGTAATGATGCTGAAGGCCAATGAATTGGTGCCAACCATTGTACTTTGCAATTGCCTGAGCCTGCGCCACCATCCATGCCGGCCAGTTGCAAATGGCGACGTACCGGACTTTTCCTGTATTTACAATATCATTGAGCGTACGCACAATTTCGTCTACCCCAGTCGCTGGATCCACGCCATGTACGTAAAGAATATCGATGGTTTCAAGCTGCAATCGCTTCAGGCTTTGATCCACCGAATTGAAAATATGATATCGTGAAAGCCCCTTACTATTGGGTTTCTCTTTCATTGGTCCGAGCACTTTTGTCGCAATGACAACCTCATCTCTTGGAATTTCGAGATCTTTAAGTGCTTGGCCGAGAAGCCGCTCCGATTGCCCATAGGAATATACATTGGCGGTGTCGATAAAGTTGATCCCCGCATCTATTACGGACTGGATCATTTCATTTACTTCTTTTTGCTGTAGCTTACCAATCTGATCCCACATACCGGCATCCTGACCGCCGAAAGTCATGGTGCCAAAACAAAGTTCGGACACTTTTAAGCCCGTATTACCAATCGTATTGTATTTCATGTTGTAATTCCTTTAAGAGGTTTGAAAATTGGATTGAAAGATCAATCCGAAGATGACTTTAAAACAAAACAGAGCAGTAAAAGTTTTGGAATAAATGCCCGCAAATTTTCCAAAATAGCCCCATTTGCGGTACGAGTAACATCTCTTTAATATTTTGTTAATTAAAGTTTATAATTTTGAGAACAACCGCGGCATTTCAAATTATAATTAAAGAATAACTTAATAAATTTTGATTACAACCGCCACATTTTAAATGCGGCGAACCGCATTGACATTACCTAAAGAAATTAATTCCTTCTTCACGACAAAGGAATGCGGTGGAGCTCAGCATGATTTACATTTATAATCCGTCCAATAAAATAAAAGTGAGGAGCACGAAAATGGCATGTTCACTAAAAAGAAAACGCTTACGCATTGAGAATTGGGCTAAGAGACGCTGAATTTTTTGGTCAGAGAGGAAATAGTTTCTTAGATATTTGTCCAGAACCTTTGTAAAGGATTACTGCCAAATCTCTCTCTAATAAAAGAATGTCAATTCCCGTTAAAATAGCCGCTAAATTAAAACAATCCGACTTCTCGTTTGTTAATTCGGATAAGATTGTCTTATTTAGTAAATTTGGCATCAATTTTAAATAAAACCCTAAAAAATAACAGTATGAAACGCACAGCAAACGCCTTATGGAACGGCTCTTTAAAAGAAGGAAATGGAAAAATAACCACTGAAAGTAAGGTATTAGACGCTTCGCAATATTCCTTTAAAACCCGTTTTGAAGATGGAAAGGGTACCAACCCTGATGAATTATTGGCAGCAGCTCATGCGGGATGCTTCGCTATGGCCTTGAGCATGATTTTGGGAAAGGAAGGTTTTACACCCGACTCGTTGGATGTAAAAGCTGTAGTAACTATGGATGCTGACAAACTCGAACTTACCAGCTCGCATCTAACGCTTAAAGCGAAAATACCCAACATTGACGAAGCAAAATTTGAAGAATGCGCTATTACAGCTAAAGAAAACTGCCCCGTGAGTAAAGCCTTGAGTTTAAAAATTACGATGGACGCCGAATTGGTATCAGCTCGTGAAGCCGTAAATCACTAAACCCCTGAGTGACCATAACGAACTGTATTCTCACGGCACAAAGGAAACAACAAAATAAATGGCCGATTTGGTGCCTCAAAATATCGATACTTGGTGCAGTTTTGGCCGCACGGTTTTTAAATCCGGCGCATCTGGAAAATCATCATGAAATCTCATACTCATAAAAAGATTTGGACTATCGGTCATTCGACACGTTCGCTTGATGATTTTCTTGCACTGCTGCAGTCCTCTGATATAGAGATTCTAGCTGATGTCAGAAGCTTTCCCGGTTCACGAAAATTTCCGCAGTTTAATAAAGAAGCTTTGGAGGTTTCCCTTCCGGAAAATAGGATTGATTATACCCTTTTGAAAAATCTCGGCGGGAGAAGAAAAGCTGACCAAGATTCGAAAAATACGGTTTGGTACAACGAATCTTTTAGAGGATATGCCGATTATATGGAAACAGAAGGTTTTGAAAATGGACTGGGAGAACTTGAAAAATTGGCTTCAGAAAAGCGAACCGCTTTCATGTGTTCCGAAGCGGTGTGGTGGCGTTGCCATCGCTCCATGATTTCCGATGCGCTCAAAGTGAATGGATGGAAAGTGATGCATATTATGGATCTGGATAAAACTACTGAGCACCCGTTTACACAACCCGCAAAAGTTGTGAATGGGTGTTTGGAATACGGAGAAAGACTTTCTTGACAAAAAAATTAGATTTGGTTTTTTTAAAAAAAATAATACACTTTTTCCAAAAAGATAAGAGCAACGAAGTCATTCAACTTCAGTCGCCGTATCAGCAGGCCTCTACTCTTCCAAGCCGAGAAACTTGCCCGGTATGTTGGGGATTTCAAGAATACGATCACAAGGTTCGAAAGAAATACAAGGACAAGCAGATAGACGTGAAGAATCACAAAAATATGTTCTTAAAATCAAAGCGGTTTGTAGTGACAAATATTGATGGTATCCGCTATAAAAAGGCGAAGGTTAGTGAATATCCGGAATGCGGGAAGGAAATAAGGGTTGAATGATATTTATTGTGAGTGTAAATGTGTTTCATTGATCGCCCGAAAAAAACCGCCAAGGAATTATCCACTGCTTCGCATGGCCTCTACCGGTTCCATACGCGCTGCAAAAAATGCCGGCAAAACCCCCGAAACCAAGCCGATTCCAGCAGAAAAACCAAGCCCCACAAGTATATTAGTCCAGGTAAGTATGAGATCAAAATCGGTAAAGAAACTTGCTGCGAGGGTACCCAGATATATCAAAACAAGCCCGATAACTCCGCCTATAAGACACAGGGCTACCGACTCGAATAAAAACTGAAAAAGAATAAATCGTTGCTTCGCTCCCAGCGCTTTTTGAATACCGATTATTCCCGTCCTTTCGCGTACCGAAACGAACATAATATTGGCAATGCTAAATCCTCCTACCAGAATTGAAAACCCTCCGATTATCAGCCCGGCAATATTTAGAAAAGAGAATAATTGATCCAACCCATTGCTGAGCATACTCGATTTATTCATTGCAAAATTGCGGTCTTCATTTGGCCGCAACCGACGAATACTCCGCATATTCATCAGCACCTCATTTTCCATAGCATCGAAACTCACATTTCGCTTGGGCTTCATCCCTATTTGAGTATGAGAGCTCTTAAAAGCCATAATCTGTCTGCCGAAACTCACTGGAACAATCGCCCATTCATCTGAGTTGCTACCAATAGGACTCTGACCTTTCTTTTCCAAGACACCGATCACCGTGGCTCCATAGCCTCCAATTTTCACCGATTTACCGAGTGGATTACCGGTCGGAAACAGACGAACGGCGACATCATTTCCCAAAATACAAAGTCGTCCGGTACCTTTCAGTTCACTGTCCGAAAATCTTCGTCCCTCGGCGATTCCCACCGGAATAAAATGTTCAAATCCTTTGCTCACAGCTACCACAGCCGTATTCTCTGAAGTATTTTGAGGTGTTGTAAGCGTGCGTGTACTGGATGCCAAAAACGTGATCACTTCGGGGGTTTTCATCCGCTCGACAAGCTTCTGTGCTTCCGCAAAAGTTACATCCGGACGTTGCATATACTTCCACCATGCATACTCTCCGTCTTCCTCCGGACCCCAAGGCATTTTTTCCAAAAAAAGAGAATTATCTCCTAATGAAGAAAAAGACTGCCGAATACTCAATTCCAAACTGTCGACCAACGTGAATACAGAGATAATCAGAAATATACCTATAGTAATTCCTAAAAGAGATAGTATTGTGCGAAGCCGGTTTACCACCAAAGCATTCAGGGCAAAAACCATCCCTTCCCGCAACAATCTGAAAAATATGAGTGTTTGTTTCATTATTCGAATACATCAGGCACCTTGTCCCAAAATTAAGGCCTTTCATCGAATACACAGATACCGCTCATGTAATTCTTCAAGGGGCTACTGTTATTAACACTCAGCAATAATTATTAACAAAGAAAGGAATCGCCACGTCAATTGCGCGATTGAACCGATTATTCTTGTTAACATTGTATGCTATATTCGCATAATCCTTTTCATTTGACGCTAATAAAATCTGCATTAATTTCCGTTTTTCACAAAGACAACCTCGCGCCAGTTATCCACAAACTGCATGAGCTGGGTGTAGAACTCTACTCTACCGGCGGTACGGAGGCTTTTATCAAAGAGCTGGGTATTCCTGTAAATGCCGTAGAAGACCTCACCGAATACCCAAGCATTTTGGGCGGAAGGGTTAAAACGCTTCACCCCAAGATTTTTGGGGGTATTCTCAGCCGCCGCGAACTTGAAACCGATACTGCTCAACTCGAGACCTACAACATCCCGCCTATAGATCTGGTAATTGTGGATTTATACCCCTTTGAAGAAACGTTAGCAAGCGGTGCTTCCGAGCAAGAGATAATTGAGAAAATCGACATAGGAGGTATTTCTCTTATCCGCGCCGCTGCGAAGAATTTTAAAGACGTTGTGATCATTCCCGGAATGGAATATTACGCCGTGCTTCTTGAAACCCTCGAAAGCGAAAATGGATTTACTTCTCTCGGCTTTCGCAAAACATTAGCCGCAGCTGCATTCGACATCAGTTCGCATTATGACACAGCCATTTACGGATATTTCAGTACGGAGGTAGAAACTCCATCGCTCAAAGTCAGTGAATCCCAAGCTATGCCTTTACGCTATGGCGAAAACCCGCATCAGCAAGGAAGATTTTACGGTGACCTGGATGAAATTTTCGAACAGAAACACGGCAAAGAACTGTCGTACAACAATCTTCTGGATGTCGATGCCGCAGTACAACTCATGACCGAGTTTGAAGGGAGTGACCCAACTTTCATCGTCATGAAGCACAACAACGCCTGCGGACTGGCCACTCGAAAAACATTGGCGGAAGCGTATACTGACGCACTCGCCGGCGATCCGGTATCGGCATTTGGTGGTGTGCTTTGCGCAAATAAAAAAATTGACATAAACACTGCAAAATCTATTAACGATCTATTCTGTGAAGTGGTGATAGCACCCGGTTACGATACAGAGGCGCTTGAGCTTCTAAAATCAAAAAAGAACCGGATTATCCTGGTGCAAAATGCTATTCCCGAAATGTCCGTATTGCTGCGTACCGCCCTCAACGGGATCCTTTGGCAGGAAAAAGATTTGGAAACCGACCTAAAAGAAAATTTTGAATATGTAACCAATTCGCAACCTTCCGAAACAGAAAAAACAGATTTGGAATTTGCTTCGAAAATAGCCAAACACACCAAGTCGAACACCATCGTATTGGCGAAAAACAACCAATTGCTGGCGAGCGGCACAGGACAAACATCCCGCGTCGATGCGCTCAACCAGGCCGTTGTCAAAGCACAACATTTCGGCTTTGATTTGAATGGTGCCGTAATGGCATCGGATGCATTTTTCCCATTTCCAGACTGTGTGGAAATAGCGCATAATGTTGGAATTACGGCAGTCATTCAACCCGGTGGCTCAATAAAAGATAAACTTTCCATTGATTTCTGTAACGAAAATGGCGTTGCCATGGTATTTACAGGTAAAAGACATTTTAAACATTAATTTAAGCACAACACTCTCCCCATGGGCCTGTTTAATTTTTTTACACAAGAAATTGCCATTGACCTCGGTACGGCAAATACGCTAATCATTTACAACGACAAAGTTGTAGTCGATGAACCTTCGATCGTAGCTATAGACCGCACCACCGGTAAGATAATTGCTATTGGCCGTATGGCGCAACAAATGCACGGCAAAACCCACGAAAACATCAAGACTGTCCGGCCACTGAAGGACGGAGTTATCGCTGATTTCCAAGCTGCCGAAGCGATGATTCGCGGAATGATCAAAATGATCAAACCCGGAAAATCCTTTTTCACACCTTCGCTCAGAATGGTTATTTGTATTCCCTCAGGAATCACCGAAGTTGAAAAACGAGCCGTTCGAGATTCTGCCGAGCATGCCGGAGCCAAAGATGTATATCTCATTCACGAACCTATGGCTGCCGCCATCGGTATTGGTATCGATGTGGAAGAACCAATGGGAAATATGATTATCGACATAGGAGGTGGTACCAGCGAGATTGCCGTTATCGCCCTTGGTGGTATCGTTTGTGATAAAAATATCCGCGTAGCCGGCGACGAATTCACCAGCGATATTGAAGAGTACATGCGCCGCCAACATAATATCCTTGTGGGTGAGCGCACTGCCGAGCAAATTAAAATCGAAGTAGGTGCCGCCGTTACCGATCTCGAAGATCCACCAGAAGACTTCGCCGTACGCGGAAGAGACCTTATGACGGGTATTCCTAAAGAGATTCACGTGTCATATACTGAGATTGCCCATGCTCTGGACAAATCCATTTCGAAAATTGAAGAAGCCATACTAAGTGCTCTGGAGCAAACACCTCCTGAACTCTCTGCTGATATTTACCGCACAGGTATTTACCTGGCTGGGGGTGGTTCTATGTTGCGCGGTCTCGACAGACGAATTTCGCTCAAAACCAAACTTCCGGTACATATCGCTGAAGATCCGCTGCGTGCAGTAGCCCGCGGTACAGGTATAGCTTTGAAAAATATTGGACGTTTCCAATTTCTTATGCGCGACTAACCTCAAAAACCAATTAAAGCCCAATGCGGAATTTTATCCAATTCCTGGTTAAATACCACATTTTCCTGTTTTTTCTCGGGCTTCAGGTTCTGTGCTTTTGGATGATTTTTAAAAACAATACCTTCCACGAAGCCAGCTTTATTAATTCCTCAAATAAAATAGTGGGCACCCTTTTTAAATGGAAAGGAACGCTCACTGAATATATTGAACTTCAGCGCGTAAATGACGAACTATCAGCTGAGAATGAAAACCTGCGCAACCGCCTGAAAAGCACTTTTGTAAATGTGAACGATCATTTTGTGATGATCAACGACACACTTCGCGAGCGCAAATACCGCTATAAATCGGCCCAAGTGGTAAACAGTTCAATCAACAAACAACTGAATTATTTGACTATTAATAAGGGAAGTGGCGAAGGATTGGTTCCAGAAATGGGTGTGGTAAATACGATGGGGCTGGTGGGAATTGTAAAAGACGTATCCGAACATTTTAGCACAGTCTTGCCCGTGATAAATCTAAAATACACCGCGAGTGCTGAACTCAAGCGCACCGGCAATTTTGGGCTCCTTCGCTGGGATGGAGTTGATTACCGGTATTCGTATCTCCGTGATGTGCCGCGCTATGCCGATGTACAAGTGGGCGACACAATCATTACCCGCGGAGCTTCGGCTATTTATCCGCGGGGTATTCCTGTAGGCATTGTTACCGAAGTTGGCGCCAAGCAAGGAACAAATTTTCATGAAATAAAAGTCAAGCTCAGCAACGATTTTAGCAAAATACGTTACGTTTATGTAGTTGAAAATCTGCTGAAAGCAGAACAATATAATATCGAAACTACCTCGGAAGAAGAAGATGTTAAATGAGATTTTAAAAAATATCGGACGTTTTGTGATTCTGGTTCTCTTGCAAGGGCTTATTCTCAATGAGGTGAACCTTTGGCAGGGGATGGCTATTCCGTATCTCTATATTCTCTTTTTGCTTATGCTTCCCATTGAGACGCCCCGCTGGCTGGAGTTGCTCATTGGTTTGGTGCTGGGATTATCGATTGATATGTTTACAAATACGCTCGGAATCCATGCCTCGGCTTGTGTTTTAATAGCCTATATCCGGCCTTTATATCTTCGAGCCATTGCTCCACGAGATGGGTACGAATTCGGCCAACGTCCCGGTATTCAGGACATGGGGTTTAATTGGTTTTTAAAATACGCGGTTGTTCTTATCTTTATACACCATTTATGGCTTTTTTACGTTGAAGTATATTCCTTCAAAGGGTTTTTTACGACATTTTTACGCGTAATTTTGAGCGCTGCCTTCACCTTGCTACTAACCATTATTAGTCAGTACCTAATTTTGACCAGAAGGTCGTCTAGGCATATATGAATCTGATTGACAGAAAGTTTGTAATTGTCATCGTGTTTATCACCGTAGGCATTGTGTTCTGTCTTCGCTTGTTCTATTTGCAGGTCCTAGACGATGAATGGAAAATTATGGCTGCAAATGCTTCCGAACGGGTGATCACAGAATATCCGGCTCGTGGTTTGATTTACGATCGTAAAGGTAAAATTCTGGTTGCCAATACAGCTGTATATGATTTAATGGTGACTCCGCGTGACATGAAGGGCATCGACACCCTTGCTTTTTGCGAACTATTAAAAATCGATACGGCCACTTTTCGTGAAAAAATAATGGCCGCAAAAAAATATAGTCGGTACAAACCCTCGCTATTTGAAAAACAAATTCCGGCAACGCAATACATCAATATCGCCGAAAACTTATTTCGATTCCCTGGTTTTTTTGGAGTGCCTCGTACGTTGCGCTATTATCCACTCCCCATCGCAGCACATGCGATGGGTTATGTGAGCGAGGTTACCCCAAAAATTATAGAAAAAAATTCATACTACGAACGCGGTGACTACATTGGTGCCAATGGTGTAGAAAGTATATACGAGGAGTCACTTCGGGGACAACGCGGTAAAAGATTTGTTCTCGTTGATGTTCACAATAATGAGCAGGGATCCTATGCCAATGGCCAGTTTGATACATTGGCACAAGCCGGAAAGAACCTTACCTCAAGTCTCGACATGAAGCTTCAAGCTTATGGTGAAAAGCTTATGAAAAACAAGCGGGGCAGTATCGTGGCTATCGAACCCAAAACTGGAGAAATACTCTGCCTCGTCACCAACCCCAACTATGACCCTAACCTCCTTGTAGGACGTGTACGAGGAGAAAACTATCGCAGGCTGAGCCAGGATACGCTAAATCCGTTGTTCAACCGGGCATTGATGGCACGCTATCCCCCAGGCTCTACATTCAAACTGCTCCAAGGACTCATTGGCCTTGACGAAGGGGTTATTGACGAAAACACTCTTTTCGAATGCCACGCAGGTTTTTATTATGCGGGTAGAAGACTCGGTTGCCACAACCACGCCTCCCCGGTGAACCTGTTGTTTTCTATACAAACTAGTTGCAATGCTTATTACTGCAACGTTTTCAAAAGAGTAATCGACAATGCTCCAACCAGTGAAGACGGATATAAAAAATGGCGTGAACATATGGCACGATTTGGACTCGGTTCCAAGTTGAACGTCGATATGACGAGTGAAGCAAGCGGTTTTATACCCAGAACCACTTATTACGATAAGTTTTACGGGCGTCACCACTGGAACGCATTTACCATTATTTCACTCGCTATCGGGCAAGGAGAGATCGGGCTTACACCGCTTCAGATCGCCAATTTCACCGCCACCATCGCGAACCGGGGGTGGTACTACTCCCCGCATATTATTAAAGAAATTGATGGCAAACCACTCAGTGACAGCCTCTATACAACAAAACACGAAACGGGCATTTCAACAGAAAACTTCAACAAAGTAGTGGAGGGAATGTATCGGGTAATAGAATCAGGAACGGGACGTGGAGTGCGCTTCAGCAAAGACATAGAAGTATGCGGAAAAACTGGAACCGCCCAAAATCCACACGGAAAAGACCACTCTATTTTTATAGCTTTCGCACCAAAAGACGATCCTAAAATTGCGATTGCCGTATTTGTAGAGAACGTCGGCTTCGGATCTACCTGGGCAGCGCCGATCAATAGTCTTATGCTTGAAGAATACCTCACCGATACCATCACCCGTCCACTAGTCGAGAAACGGATGCTCGATGCTGACCTCCTACACACCCATTAAATGCATAGAAGAGGAAACATAGTAAAGAGTCTCGACTGGTTTACGATCATTCTATATGTTGGGTTAATGCTTATGGGCTGGTTCAATATTTACTCTGCGAGCTACAATGGCGCACATCCGTCTATGTTTGATACCTCGCAGGAGTACGGCAAGCAATTTATATGGATTGTCACAGCATGCATACTCGCATTTGTCATAATGCTTTTCGATGGTGAGTTTATACGGAGAATATCTCCCATTATCTATGGAGTTACTGTGTTGTTGCTGGTTTTGGTACTAATTTTCGGGAAAGAAGTAAATGGCGCCAAGGCTTGGTTTGGCTTTGGAAGTTTTGGTATTCAACCAAGTGAGTTTGCCAAACTGGGAACGAGTCTGATGCTTGCATTCTATCTCAGCCAGGTCAACATTCGGATACAAGATTTTAAAACAAAAGTAAAAGCCGTAGCCATCCTTGCGTTTCCGGCGGCATTAATTATGCTACAGCCCGATACGGGAACTGTTTTGGTCTTTGTTGCCTACGTATTCGTAATGTATCGTGAAGGCCTCTCGGGAAATATCCTTCTCCTCGGCCTGCTGGCAATAGTACTTTCCGTGCTTTCGCTGGTACTAAAGGCCACTACCCATACTATTTTTGGATTAGAAATGCCGGGGCATTATTTCCTAATGATTTTTATAGTTCTTACATCAGTGATCATCTTTTTCGGAATCAGGCGATTTGTCCTTCCGCGTTTCCGTCGGCGTAACTACCTTTTATTGATAGGCACAGCGGTGGGTAGTTTGATTTTTATCGCCACGCTGGATCAGGTGTTTGAAAAAGTGCTGGAGCCTCACCAAAAGATTCGAATAAACATTCTCCTTGGCCTTGCCGAAGATCCGCAAGGAGCGGGATACAATGTAAAACAGTCGAAAACTGCGATTGGCTCAGGTGGTTTTGCCGGCAAAGGGTATTTGGACGGAACGCTTACCAAATTTAAGTACGTGCCCATGCAAAGCACCGATTTCATCTATTGCACCATAGGAGAAGAATGGGGCTTTTTGGGAAGTACTTTTGTAATAGCCGTTTTCATTACGCTTATGCTGCGACTGGTATTTATCGCCGAAAGGCAGCGCTCCACTTTTACGCGGATTTACGGGTATTCCGTAGCCTGTATTTTCTTTATCCACCTGCTTATTAATGTTGGCATGGCCATAGGTCTGGCTCCCGTAATCGGTATTCCGCTGCCGTTCTTCAGCTACGGCGGCTCATCACTCTGGGGTTTTACGCTTTTGCTATTTATTCTGTTGAAATTGGATACGGAACGGTTGGTTGTTTTGAGGTAAGGGGAAATAGGTTATTGTCAATGAAGGTTGCCCAACATTGCCATTGACGTAGAGCGCAATCTGTACTATTCAACAATATTAGAACGAAGTATATCAGAGTTAAATGAAGATACTCAGCCAATTTCTTCTGGGCATGACGTTCGATTTGAACTTTATACATCTTCACTTTCCCGACTATCTTCAATCTGTTTAAAAGCCTGCCGAGCATCAATATATTCCTGTTTGCCTTCTTTAGCCTTGTCGTAGCACTTTATATCCTCAAGTTCTTCCAACTCATCCACCATTTTATTGTATTCTTTAATGGGCAAAATTACAGATACCTTGTTACCATGGTCATCTATTACAAATTGTGTTCTCATTATCTGTAAGCTTTTTTTTTGGGTTCTTAAATCAAGTGTAATTAGTGTCTGTCCATACAGTCCACTATCTGCGTTGCACTTGGTCTAAAAACAGTCATTGACAAAAGTCAACTCCTTGGTTTTTAGAACTGCGTGCGCCTTGCTATTGAACTGCATGATCCAGCCACTTGACTCTATTGACAAACTCTAATTAGTCTATTCCATTTCTGGAATTCGGAGTTTCGATTTTATCGGCAACGAACGCAGAATTCTTTTCAACCTGACATGTCCAATCACATGTTACTCAAATTTACGAATTTTCCTCGGATAGTCAGAATCAGGATTCTATATATTCCCTACTGATAATCTCAGAAATAATTTCAATAAAAGCAAGAGATACTGGGATTTTGCCCGCAACCCTCTGGTATCAAAAACCTGATGCGTTCTCTTCAACTGCAAAACATAACGGCTATAACAGATTTCAATTCCTTGTAGCCGCGAAATCACATTAGAAAGTAAAGTACTACATCCAACCACTAAAAAAAATGGCTTCCCCTCTCAGAAAAGCCATTTCAATCTATTTTATACAATATTTCTTAGAACACTTTTCCACGTTCGTCTTTCACTTTCGCGAAATCGCGTAAAGCTCTATAAACTCCTATTTGATAGGTTTTAACAGCATTTTGTTCGTTGGTCAGTAATTCCTGACGGTAAACGTCATAATTTTCAAGCGGTTCTACTTCGGCTTTTTTATTAAGCTGGATTACGTACACTCCGCTATTTCCTTTTAAAGGAGGGCTAACATCCCCTTCTTTCATGGTAAGCGCAAAGCCCACAATGTACGGCTCCGAAGACCCACCGGGCAGACTTGGTCGTTTCTCGGATGCATTGGCAGCTTGCTTCACAGGAACATTCATCTCAGTAGCAAGGTCTTCGACAGACTTACCTTGCATTTGCGCTTTGAACATTTCAACTTTTTTCTCCTTAATCACATCAGGTTTGATATCCTCTTTGGCGTCTTCAAAACTGGATACGCCAGCTTCAGTGCGTTTGCTAAGTGCAGCAACTATAATTTTGCGGTCAAATTCAAAAGGCTGACTTACGTTGCCTACCTCAGTTTTATCGGTATTGTGAGCCCATCGCACCGCATCTACCGAATTGGAAAGACCCGGAATATTGCGTGACTGCGAAGTTAGATTATCCGCATTTTTCACTTCATACCCATCCTCTTCAGAGAGACTTTCAAATCCTTTTAGATTTTTAGCATCCAGTGAGAAGGTATTGGCATTTTCATACACCGTGTTAAAAGTTTCGCTCGAAGGCTCGATAGGCTCATCTACGATCATGGCTTGTACCACAGCTACTTCGCGGCGTTCAAGCGGCTCCACAATATGGACTCCATAATCGGTCTCCACAACATTCAATGATCCAATAGGTTTATCGAAAGCTGCATCAGCAAAAGGTTTCACCATTGTTTCGCGGTCAAACCATTCGTATTTCCCTCCTTTCTCTACAGATCCGGGATCATCGCTGAATTTTGAAACCATATCTTCAAAAAGAGCACCTTTCTGAATGGCCTTCCTGATACTATCGGCTCGAGTTTTCAACTTACTCATATCCGGCTGCTTCTGTTTAGAAAGAAGGATATGACGCGCTGTAGCTTGTTCTTTCGTGCCTTTTGAAATTATTTTCGCAATAGCGTATCGATCACCTGTTTTATAGGGTCCAATTACATCGCCGGCAGAGGCACTGTCAATCATGGCCTGTAGGTTGTCATCGTCTTTGGCATCGAGCTCTATTTTATTAGCATTCCGTCCGGCACTGTATTTCAATACAAATAGCGAATCATTTTGTGCATTTGCAAAGTCCGATTTCAATGAGGCAACATCTTCTTTGATCGCTTCCTCATCTTCTGCGGTAGGTTGCACGTCAAATACGACATATTTGAGATCCACCATCGCCTCTTTGTCAAATCGCTCTTCATCCTTGTGCTCATCGTAATATGCACGAAGCTCAGAATCGCTCACCTCTACTGTACTATCGGGTACAGAGGCATAATCCCGGCTTACGTAGCTGAAATTTACGGTTTGTTTCTGGCGGTAATATTCGTCTTTGGCTTCGAGGGTGTTTACGTATTCACCTTCTTTTACCAGATTGTTATATTTTTCGTAAAGTCGTTCATTGACAATTCGATTCACCTGACTTTCGTAAAAAAGCGGATACTGTTGTTGTATAAAAGCAAAGTAGTTTTGAACCAATTTCGGATCAAACTGCCCGGTTTGAGGGTCTTTAAAATTTTTATCTTTTGAAAAATCGTCGCGGATATTTTCACCAAATCGTATATCGTCGAATTCGTCCTGACTGAGGCGCATTCCGAGTTTGTTCATCTCGGTGTACATAATTTTCTCCTGCACCATGTCATTCCACACCTGATTTCTTATTTGCTGATCCTGATTGGTAGAAACAGGTTGTCCGATACTCGCAAGGCTCTGTTTCTGACCTTCTACGCGTTTTTCGTAATCTACCATGTTAATTTCCTGACCGAATACCTCGCCTACATATTGATCTTCGGGAGCCCGTCCGCGATTTGAGAATAAATCCCCCAAAACGAAGGCTACCATTGCCCCGCCGATGATGATAAGCAATAATGTAGATTGCTCCCTGATTTTTCCTATAGCTGCCATTAAAAGTACATTTTTTGAAGGTTGCGAATATATAAAATATATAAGTGCGAAATCAACTATTCTTCGTCGATTACATAAAGAATTACCGATTCGATACGCACATTTGTTACTGCGGTTATTTTAAAACGAAATTGATCGATGCTTATTATACTGTTAATGTCGGGAATATGCTCACAATTATGAATTATATATCCGGCAAGCGTCTCATAATCATCACTCTCCGGAATATCAAGTTTATATTTGTCATTTAGGTAATCGGTCTCGAGCCTTGCGGCAAAATGAAAAGTATGATCATCAATCACTTCTTCAAGAAAAGTTTCCTGATCGTGTTCATCTTCAATATCACCAAAAATTTCTTCGATAATATCTTCAATAGTAACGATTCCACTCGTGCCCCCATACTCATCGACGACCACAGCGATGCTTTTATTTTGTTTTATAAAAAGCTCCAGCACTTCCTTAGCTGATATCGTTTCGGGAATAATAATAACTGGTACTATTAATCTTTTCACCGAGTCGGGGTTATTGAACAGCTCTGCCGAATTAACATATCCGATTATATTGTCGATTGTATCGCGATATACCAACATCTTGGAAAAACCAGTTTCTATAAAGAGTGCGCGAAGCTTTGCAAGGTTATCGTTAATTTCCACCGCTGATATTTCGGTACGCGGAACCATACAGTCGCGGGCTTTCACTTTCGAGAAATCAAGTGCGTTTTGAAATATCTGAATCTCATGCTCCAGTTCTTCTTCCTTGTGTTCCGCAGTTTCGGTAATCTCCCTGATATAATTATTGAGGTCGAGTCGGCCAAATACAACTTCCTGTTTTCCGGAACGAATTCCAAAAAAGAGGCGAATAATCAATTCTGATAGTCCCACCATTATATACATCGGAATCCACAAAATGAAATAGATGATCTTTAGCGGAATAGCGAAAACATTTAATATAAAATTGGAATTGATCCGAAAGAGCGTTTTGGGAACAAACTCGCCTGCAAACAGAATAATAATGGTTGAAACCAGCGTTTGCACTATAAGAACCGTCGCGTTGCTCAGCCCCCAATTGTACAAGGTAGGCTCAAGCAATTCGGCCATCAGAATACCGTAAAAAACAAGAGCAATATTGTTTCCGACTAGCAGCGTACCAATAAACCGGGATGGGTGTTTTAAGAAGCCGGAGAGCATTTTTGCCGAAAAGGCACCCTGCTTATTATCGAGCTCTATTTTTAATTTATTGGCCGTCAGAAAAGCGATTTCCATACCCGAAAAAAAGGCTGAAAACACAAGAGTTGCCGTTATAAGTAAAAGCAAGTTCATATCTTAAAACGCTGAAAGTACAAAGATTACTTCGAATCGATATTGTCCATTTTTTCCATCCGTTTCCGGAAAAATTTACGGAAACCATACATCACACCGGCGAGGAGGGGAAACACGAGATACTGAACATTCTCACGAGTGATGCCTCTACTGGTTATGAAAATATAAATAACCACGATCAGGGAAACAACGGCGAGAGCAAGCCAAAATTTTTCCATGAAAATAGTCACTTTACGTAGGTTTTTATTCTTGTTTTCCATCTTTTAATTCATCTTGCATATAAAATTCTCCGGTCACTTGTTGAATCGTATAATTGGTAAAATTTTGGTTCGAAGTTAAGCCCTTTCCGTAAATAACGTCGTCCTTTCGCTCGATTGTCACAAACTTGTCGGTGTATACCTTTGCGCTGTCCTGATACCAGAAAAGTTCTTCGGTATGAAGCGTTTCACCTTCCTTGTTTCTGAAAATGACCGAGTCGCGGGCTATCATTATCTTGTTCCCGGGACCGATGTACCCCTTTCGAGCGGTAAGTTTCCCGTCAAATTTGCCAGATTTATCAAAGAAAGTGAGCGCAAAACCATCGTTAATTTTGCTATAAGTAGAGTCTGCAGTTTGGTATTGATCCAGCCGGCCGGCTTCTAAAACATTTTTTACCCGGCCTGAATCTGTATACGTATACGTTACATCGGTCGTACTCCGGGCAGGAGGAATTTCTAATTGTGAGAATTTAAGCACCTTGTCCAGTTTATTCGACGTGCAAGAAAACAGAACACCGACTGCAAGAACAGCCGGTGTCAAAATTTTTATTTTCCTGAATATCTTCAAATCTGCAAGCTTAATCGCTCGACCTCACCGTGGTGGTTTCTCCACCGGCACACTCCACTTTATAGGTGCTTCCCACCTCCAAATTGTTGAAGAAAATATCTTTCTTCGCAGGGAAGTACTTTTTATAACTGGCTATTTTCTCATTCGCTTTATCGGCAATGGAGCCATCGACAGATTTTGCCTTAGCGTAGTAATCAGTAGCCAACCAATAGGCACCGGCCCTACCGAGTTTTCCATCATCGCATGATTTAGCACCTGCCGCAATTGCGTCGCCGATTAAGATATATGCATCTCCATTTTTGGGTTCAGAAGCAATTATTTTATTCGCATAGCCGCGCGCTTTTCCGGTTTGCCCCAAAATAGTAGCTGTTTGACCGGCGCGTAGATAAAACTTATTGAGCTCAATACAGTTGTCGCAAAGATTGATTGCCTCTTCGAAGTATTTAAGTGCTGTGTTGTAATCTTTGGCTTTTAGCTTTTGTATACCAATAGAATAAGCAGCATCCGGCGTAGGTTTGTCTTTGTATACCCGTTCGGCAACCTGGAGGTACAAATCATTGTCTGTACAATCCCTTTTGTTCATTACGGCAAGTGCCTTTTTGTTCAGGTCGATATCGTTTGGGGTAGCTGCAAGACGCTCACCGAGAATACGATAGATATCGTCGCAATCCGCAATCTTAACAAAGAAATTGTCAAGATTACTTTTGGCTTTTTCATAACGTACCTTCTGTTTCTCATCGTCAAGGCGCGCAATGTTATAGTCTAGAATTTCCAATACCGGCATGTACTCCACAAGAAGATCCGATTTTGTCGCCTCGTCGTTTCTATACATTTTATAAAGAGTTTGGTAATACAACGAAGCAGCGATTGCATCACTATTCATACCTTCGAGTTCCATAGAACGTTTCAGCATTATATTGGCATCTTTGGCCCGACTTTCATCATATTTAAAGAGGTCATTTGCCTTAAATGTCAACACCTTACCTTCCTCTCCGTAGTATTCAATGCGTTTGTCATAGATCATCATCAATGTATCTATATAGGCATTTCGCACATCTAGTTGAGTAGAATCCTCATAAATTTTATCGAGTATCTCGCCATAAAACTTTGCACCGTCGATATACAATGTTTTCGCACTTTGCGGACAGGTTCTGAAGGCACATCTCCAACCCGGCAAAGCTTCCTTATCCATGTTTTGGTCTCTGTACTCACGATATAATGAGATACACTCTTTACACTTTTTTTGCTGATCGGGTGTGTCGCCATATTTCGTACTATCTGCCTGAGCCGAAGCTGTGAGAGATAAAATAAGTACCGTTAGAAGGCTTAAAACAGTTTTCATCATTGTTTTTGTTTTGTTAATCATATTTGGGTTGAACGAACCAGTGGTTCCTAAAATGTGGTGTAAATGAGAATCCGACCAACAGTTTAAAATAATTTTCTTTTATCAAATTGTTATCAGTCGTTCCATAAACTCCATACTGACCTGAAATGTTGAACGAAGATTTAGTTAATCCGCGTCGTCGAGCCAGTGGCAAAGTCAGACCAAAACTCATGCCAAGATCGTTAATATCTGTTCCTCTGATGTTTAAATTTGATTGTTCATAATAGAATCCAGCACGGTACACCACATTGTCCAAATAATCATTCGATCCTATTTGAGGCGTATATTCCAATCCGGTGCTAATTCTGTGGCTGTCTTGAAAGTCAAAAGATTTCTTCGTCTCACCCGGAAACTGTTCGGCGTATTCTGACCAATTTTGGGTAGTGTAATCGAGCGCAAATCGGAATCTGCTGCGGTGAATAGTGACATAGTCCAGTCCCATTGCCAACGTATATTTCGTAGGTAACCTTACGCTTCCTTTTACCCTTTCACTAGAATACAGCGTATCGCCAGGAGCTAAAGGTGTAAGGTAAAAATTGTAAACATGGCTGCTTCTCTGCGCATTAAGATCTACACCGAGTGAATATGTGGCACCGAGTAATAATTTCAAATAGCGACTCTTGGAAGGGGTGAGTTTAATAATATTTGTCTGATATTGGAGACCAAAATCGTAACTGGCATCGCGCATAAGGGTGGTTTCGTCGGCTTTTATTCCGTGATTCGAAACATCTCCCGGGAACTCCAACATTCGGCTGTTATCGACCGTACCAAAATTGAAGTTAAGATTAGCTCCAAACGCGAAGCTGCGCACATTTCCGGCCGAATCGACTTTATTAAAAAACGTGTGTGCCATTCCCATATACGCCTGGCTGATTCCACCATCTCCTGAGTATGTGGTCACTGGATCAACATCCAGATCGGGGTTGGGCAATGTGGTTGCCACATCATAACCCACTGTAGTATAAGGCCTCAAACCTATTGCCAATCCCCAAATTCCTCGTTTGATAGGAAAACTAAGGCTTAGGTTATTGAGAATAAAGCTATTATTATCAAAGCTTGCATCACTGGTAGCGAAAGTAGAGAATCTGCTTATTCCCGAAGTTTCAAAAATCGTTTCGAGGTGATAAGCAAGATTGGCTGGATTTGAATAATTCATCTGGTATGGGTCGAAGAGTGCCACGCCTGCCCCACCCATCCCTGCCTGACTAACGGTTTGGTTATAGTTTGGAAGGCCGGGACCGAACACGGTATACGGAGATAAAAGATCTGATTGTGCAGAGAGCTGAATTGCAAGCGTCAAAAGGGTTCCTAAAAGAGCACCGCGCCTAATCCATGTTATATAAGAGAATTTCATGTAATCCGTAAAGGGTCAAATATGGGTTTGCAAAGATGATATTTTTAAATGCTTTATCAAAAAAGCTAAAATCACCACCGGTGGCAATCACCGTTAATTTATTATAATGTTCATTAGCAAGGTCTATATAACGCAAAATCTCAGCATGTATTCCCTGAATCACTCCACTTACCATACTTGCATTTGTGTTTTTGCCGGGCCAATTTTCGTCATTTTCGCTCCATTCCTTTATTAATGGAAGCAATCCGGTCATCTGATGCAATGCTTTAAAACGCATTTGTACTCCCGGAGAAATAGCTCCTCCGTTAAAAACACCTTCGGCGGTCATTATATCAAATTTGATGCATGTTCCGAAATCAATTATTAAAACATTTGTTTTGGGATATGCTATAAAAGCTCCTACAGCATTGGCAATCCTGTCTGTTCCGAGCGACTTTGGAGTTGAATAGTCCAATTTTATAGGAAGACGCGTGGAGTGATTGAACTCAAGAATTTTCAAATTTTCCTGAAAAACGTCTGAAACCGGTTGGGTAAGATTTGAAACATTGCTAATAATACCTCGCTGAGCTTGCGCATTTTCAATAAGTTCGGCAACTTGTCTGTGCGCGCGATTCGAAAAAGTGAGCACTCCATCCAATTCATTTTTCACAAACAGCGCTACCTTCATGCGGGTATTCCCGATGTCAATAACCATATCCGATTTTTGATTGCTCATGTGAATGTTTTGGCTCAAGTATTGAAATTATATTATATTTGCGCCCTGCAAAGCAGGTGATGTAGCTCAGTCGGTAGAGCAAAGGACTGAAAATCCTTGTGTCGGCGGTTCGATTCCGTCCATCACCACTTTCAAAATCCCATTGCAATCTTGCTTTGGGATTTTTTTATTTCTCAGCAAAATAAATGATTTCTTGTTCCTGAAGTCTGTATTTTTTTCTCTTTTCTGCAGGTATTTCTTTAACAAAATTGTCACTTTTTACTTTAAATCCGGCTTCGGCCAATTTCATCGGGTAATCTTTGCCGAAAAGGCGTAAATGGTCTTTTTGCCAAAAATGTTTCTCGCGCTCCTCCGGACTGGTTATCGACGCATCTTCGTATGTATGCTCATTTGAGTAATCGATAGGAACCTGCATGATAGCCCAGCCACCTGGCTTTAGCACTCTGTATAGCTCGCCCATACACTGGGCATAATTTTCGACGTGTTCCATTACGTGATTGCAAATAATCACATCAAATTTATTATCCTCAAAAGGAATTTTATGCAAGTCGAAATGATACTCAGCTAATGGAGATTCCAAATCGCCGGTGAAATAGTTGATATTCTTAAGTTGTTTAAACCGGTGATAGAAGCATTGTTCGGGGGCGATGTGCAGAAAATCTTGTGGTATATCAAAGAAATTGGTACGCTCTTTAAGATAAAGCCACAGGAGGCGATGGCGCTCCAGAGAAAGGCAATGTGGACACAGAACATTTTGCCGTAAGGCCTTCTGCGATCCATACGATAAAAACTTGCTAAACTCATTTTGACATATCGGACATTCAACATTTGACCCTTTAAAAAGAAGCGGCGCTACTCTTCTAAAAACGTAGCTTGCCCTTATTAACAAGGGCCTTGGTAGATGTTGAAGTGCGTATCGGTAAATTCCCATCTTTTTAAAATAGAGCCAAAAGTAGCTAATTTATATGGCTTTGGGGAACGAGTTGAAACGCAAATTTTATATCTTTACAAAAACAATACTACTATGAACAAAACAAATTATTTTAAATTCTTTGGAATTGCGGCTTTCGCTGTTTTTCTAAGCACTACTGTAAATGCACAAAACAGTGCAGGCAAAATGGATCGCGAAAGAGTTCAGGCGCGCGTATCTCAAAATGAAATAAGCGCCAAAAGCCGAGGAGAAGCCGAAACCACTTGGATATACTCAGTTATGCAAGTAGTTGTCAAAGACAGAAAGGTGGAAGTCAGGTTTGATGAATCCAACCCGAAGCCTACCACTAGCGCTGAAAAGACTGCTTATAAAATGGCAATGGAAAATCAATCCAATCTTAAAGAAGTTGCAGCTTCTTTTACTTCGGAGACAGATGTCTTAAATTATCTTGCGCAACAAGGATATGAATTGGTGAGTGTCTTGCCTAATGCCAAAGACGCTACTTCAAAAATGTATTACCTGCGCACAAAATTGGTCGAATAATTTTTTCTTATTATTTCTATGGATTCCACTAAAGCAGGTAGGAGAGTCAGCGTACTTTTCTACCTGCTTACTATTTATATCCTTTTCCAGTTTATCTGGTGGGCATATTTACTGATTGATTTAAATCTTGAACTGCATGCTGAAGCTGATCCCCAGCTCGCCGACCTCAAAATATGGATGGTTATTGGTGAGGGATCCGTGTTTCTGATCATCCTCCTTTCTGTGGTTTTCATCATGCAGCGAACAATTCGCAAAGAAATCAGCTTGGTACGCCAACAAAGAAATTTTCTACTTTCTATTACCCACGAACTAAGGACACCCTTGGCTGCCATTCAGCTCTGCTTGGAGACACTTTCCAAACACGCTAATCTCGATCTGGATCAACGCAGCCTTCTTCAGAAAAATGCGACTGAAAATACCGACCGACTGCGCATTTTAATTGATAATGTACTGCTGGCTACGCGAATTGATAGTGGAGAAGAGCGCGTTCATAAAACGCAGACAAATATTTCTGAGCTTACTCAGAAAATTTCAGATCGAATGGCGCATACCCTTGGGGCAGAAGATATAATTCACACAAAAATACGCGAGGGTATCTCAGGATTAATTGATCCACATAATTTCGAAACCATTTTGGTAAACCTGCTCGAAAATGCACATAAATATGGTGGCGACCATCCCATTCAGGTTTCCTTAAAAAAGGAGAATTCGCAAGTCTTATTAAAAATTTCTGATTCAGGACCTGAAATACCCGCTGAGTTTAGGGAAAGAATTTTTGATAAATTTTACCGTCTTGAAAACGAAGAAACCCGCTCCAAAAAAGGAACGGGTCTCGGTCTTTATATTGTAAAGGAACTGATAGGTCTCAACCAGGGAACGATTCGTGTAGATTCTAATCAGCGCAAAGGCAACAGTTTCAGCATTACGCTGCCCCTAGATTAATTATTCTTTCGAAGAATCTCGATTTGTCCGGATTGCACACATTCACCGTTATCCACATTGATGACATAAAAATAGGTACCCTCATCCAGATCGGTTCCATCAAAACTACCATCAGGCTGAAGCACGGGCGTGCCCGCCTTGTAATTTTTTGTTTCATAAATGATTTTTCCCCAGCGATCAAAAACCTGAAGCTGCGCATCATCAAAGTACTGAATACCCTCAACAACGAAATAATCATTCTTACCATCCCGGTTTGGTGTCATTACGTTCATAAGGTGGTCGAGTTTAAGTACCCGTACGGAATCGCTATAAGCAGCCAGCCCACCAAAGGCGAGTGAATTTCCATCCACATAATGGTAATCGTATCCGGCTCTATTACATTTATCAGTGGCAACCACAGTAAACTGATTCATTCCTCCTGATGGAACAATAAACGTTTCACGAGTTGTGGCCACAGATCCATCCGGAAAATAAGCGTCGCCTTGCTCAATTGCCCATTGGTAACCAGTATCTCCAGCTCCACCCTGCGCATTTGCAGTTAGTTTTACAGGCTCTTTGGGGCAATTGTCTGTAAGTGGATTGTATCCAACAGATATCGGATCAAAAAACGGATAATTAATTTCAACTGAATCTGTTACAAGAGTTCCGCACGTATCGATAACGGTAAGATAAACTGGCAGAGTAGCCGTGTAACCAATTGGTTCCGGATTAAACTGCAAAACATTATTAATGTTTTCAACTCCGACACCCTCATTCTGTGGATAGCTATTATTCAGGCCATCTGCCCAGATATACGTATAGTCGCCATTCCCTCCTTGCGTAGTAGTATAAAGAGCAATAGGCTGATTGGTACATTCAGGCTGGTCGAAGGGATCAATAAATGCCTGAAGGGGTGGTGGAATATTATTGGTAACTAAAACACTATCAAGAATCGTTTCAAAACCACATGCATCGGTAACTGCAACAACATAATATTGTTCATTCGCTGGAACCTCCGCGTATATTGTACCTCCCGATCCTGCATCACCCCAATTATAATGGTATGGCTCTATTCCATCAAGCGCTTCGGCTTGAATAAATGTCGAATCGGCCGGGCAGGTAACGACCACATCTGAAGTTTCAGTCGTAAAACGTACGGATCTACGATGGGAATAGAGGTCGAGGCAGAATCGAGTTCGCCACAACCATTGAAGTAAAAGATCGTAATGGTAAGATATTCATCCTCGTTGGGCACCTGATCATATATAGTGGTAATTGTGAAGTTCAGCGTATCTACATCTTCCGGGAAAAAGAATAAAGTATCATTTTCGCCCAGTGAATAATCTTCTCCTTCGATGGCTGTACCACTAAATTCAGAATAGATGGAATCCACGGTCAATCCTTAGGTCGAATAAGCTGAATATAGGCCTCGCTGCATCCCGCAACGAGTACACTGTCATAATCCGAATTTACTACTGGTGCCTCGCCAATTGTTGGAGAAACATCTACAAAAACTTCACCGAATGCCGAAAATGAGCCCGCTTCAAGGAAATACGGAAGAATCCCAAGCAATATCTTGCACATCAGCTATTGCAATTTTGATATGATATGTTGCGCCACATTGAATATCCGCAAGAGCGGTAAGCACCACTGTAAACCCATCATATTGCGTGGAGGTTGGATCGGAATTTCATTCATTATCAATATAGTAAATGCTATTATCTTGCCAGTTAGGGTCTAATGCTTCACAATTGGCTGAGTACCACTCCCTCCAGCCTGTCCAATATTTACCGTATTAATACTTACCGGAATATCGGTATTGGGAACGAGTGCAATGTTTGCAGCATTATCTGAATATGGTCCACTGATGCCCGGGCCAGAAATAAAAAATCCGAATACGTCATTTACACCGGCACAAACGTATTCATTATATTCCTCTGATGCGAATACGTAATTGAATTTCAAAGAATCTGCATTTGCAACAAAATCAAATTCAATTATCGCAATATCATTCCATATTCGATTGTCTTGCACGGCTATTGCCAAATCGCTATCACCTACTCACCCCACTTCCTCCGACAATACTGCCACCTGCATTATTGGGACCAATTGCACCCGCGATTATCCCGCTGAGCCAAAATAACACCAGTCGCAATTGGGATATTTGAATTCTCACTATTGAATGTTCCTGCCTGCATTACCACCTGATCTCCGGGAGCACCGTTGAAAGTAATGTTTGAAGCAACAACACCTTCACCAAGCAATACATTGTTCACCAATTCCTCCACCGTCATAGTATTATCTATTTGAGCTGTGCTGTCGCACTGATCACTGACAAACAAAAGATAAGGCTGGAAAATAATTTAAAAATTTTCATTCTATAGTGATTATATTAAGGTTGGTAAATATACTATTTTAGCGGACTACGGTAATACTTCCTGTTTTTTCTACGGCATCTTCCTCTTTCTCACCCTTATACCGAATAATATAATTGTAAACTTGAGCACCTGACTGATAGCCGTTGCCATTATTTGAGCCGTTCCATTTCTCATCTATATCCATTGAATGGAAAACGAGATTGCCCCAACGATCAAAAATGCGGATTTCGAATTCAAATACATTTGTGCCCACCACGCCAAAGAGATCGTTTATTCCATCGCCGTTTGGAGTGAAAGAAGTCGGGATAAAAATTTCGAGCGGTGGTTCGGTAGTCAGTCCGATGGAATCTTTACACCCAATGTTGTCAGTTACCGTAAGAACAACCCGATACGGAACAATATCGTTATAGTAGTGCTTTGGATTAATCGCTTCACTCGTTTCTTTATCCCCAAAATCCCATAAATACGATGGTTCCATTGCACGGGAATAATTGGTAAATGCAAGTCCGTAATACGGGAGGTATTCATAATCAAAATCGGCTTTGACATTGCGAATGTTCACATGTATGGTGTTCTCGGCTTTCATACCACACGTATCAGTGACAACTACCGTATAGTATTGGGAACCTTTTGGTTTTACCACATATACGGAAGAATCAGATTGGCCCCAATTAATATGAACCCCTCCCGAACTTTGAAGAACACTTACCCTCAAAGCGGCGGTGGTATTTTTACAAATAGAGGTATCAGGAGATGTTTCAATTTCGACTTTTGGAAAGTCAAACGGAATAAAAGTACTGTCAGATGCCATATTTTGGCATTCATCTTCGGCGGTCATGACTACATTCTGGCCCATGGCCGGATTGTAAAGAAAGAAAGGCTGGGTAGTACTTGTCTGCAAATCCCCGTCAACCGTCCAAGTATACGTTTTTTGTCCGATTCCACCGTCAGATATTGCCGGAAGGAGAATGTCATCCAAACAGGTTGTGGCTTCAAAAGCATCAGGCAAAAAAGCAGTAACCGTAACTTGTGGAATCGTAACTACAATATTATCACTTCCAGTAGCTTGGCAGTCGTCGGTAACAACAAGCTGAATATCTGTAGATTGCTCAACAAGGTAAGTAAGATTCGTATTATTCGAAATCGGATCTCCATTTCCGGTCCACATATATTGGTAGATACCAAAACCACCTGAGACTTCCGGATTAATATTGACGGTAACATCGCATTGCGCCACTTCAAAATCTTCGCCCAAATCTACTTGAATAGGAGGATAAACCGGGACCTCCACATCAAAACTGGTCTGAACACTATTTATACCACAGGTATCTGATACCACCAGAAAATAGGTGGTAGTTTGGCCTGGTGAGACCGTGACCAGTTCGGAATTTTCGCCGCTTGACCAGGCATAACGATACTCACCATAACCCCCTGTAACAGTGGGGAATAAATCAATTTCATCGTTGCAATCAGCCAGAGCTCCATCAAATCCAGTTACCTGAAGCGGATCGGCTTCATTCATCTTAAATTCAAAATCGGAAGTAACAACAGCACCTGAACAGTCTGAAGCAATATTCGTAATCTGTATATGGGCAAATTCTTCACCTTCGAAACTAGCATCGCTTGGGGCGGTGAGGACAAATAAAACGGTATCTACCCCAACAGGGAAGATTACACTGTCGGGCAAAGCGGGAATATAGTCAACGCCATTGATGGCAGACCCGGAAATAGCAAGATATGCCGTTTCCTGAATATTCGCACTTTCACTGGGACGAATAAATTGTAATCGTGCCTCTCCGCAGCCTTCATAAAGTGTGGAGTCAGTAACACCAACAGGTATATCGAGATTTACCTGCACCGAACTGTTTGATGTAAATGAACCGGCTTCAAGAAATACCCCTGAGTCGTAATTGGGGTCCGACGCATCGGCAATAGCCAGTTTTATGTGATAGGTTTCACCACACTGTACATTGGCAAATGCAGTGAGGGTAGCAGTCATACCTGGAAATTGAATATCCCCTTCAGGCAAGTCTGCATTATCAACAAAATACTGACTGTCAATCACCCAATTCGGATTTGCGGCTTCACAAATAATTGAATCAGGTCCAAAACTGGCTTCACCTGAATTCACAGTATTGATTGCCACCGGGGTGTTAGTCCCCGGAATGAGAGCAATGTTCACTGCATTGTTTTGAAATGGACCGTTGATACCCGGGCCACTGATAAAAAACCCAAAAGCATCGTTGTAATCTGAACACGTGAAACTGGGATATTCATTCGAAGCAAAAACATAGCGAAATACTAAAGAATCCCCATTCGGCACAAAATCAAATTCAAGAATCGCGGCATTGTTGATATTCTGACCGGAGAGTGTCTCCAAATCACTATCCGCAGTAACATCAGGGTCCGGATAAGTAAATCCGGGTGGAAAAAATGTAGGGTCCTGAATTATAAATGCATGACCGGTGCGCATACAAACCCCCTCATTAAAATCAATAAAACTACTTGGTCCGGTGTATGTCCCAGCCTGAGTATTTAAGATATTACCGGCTTGACCATTAAAGGTGATATTCGAAACGCTTACCCCATTTCCAAGAAGGACATCCTGCACGAGCTGTTCAGGAGTTAAAGTAGTATCTATCTGAATTTGAGCACACAGAGGTTTTACAACAAAAATAATTACTGTAAAAAAAAGTATTCGCAAGGTAGAATGAAGCATATTTATTTCTTGATCGGTAAGGCTATTGTAAAGACTGACGCTATTTTTCCAGCAAAGTTGTATAAAAGTTAAAGTTATAAAATTAACCGAAACATCGAGCTAATCCTCATTTATCGTTGGGAATTGTATTTTGTATATTTGGCGACCAAATAATTTTTGAAACAAATGACGAAAACTACAGAATATCTAAATTCCAACAAAGATAAATTTCTAAATGAACTCATCGAGCTACTCAAAATTCCTTCGGTAAGCACCGATAAATCGTTCAAAAACGACGTTCTCAAAGCAGCCAATTTCTTGAAAGAGAAACTTAAGGAAGCAGGAGCCGACAAGGTTGAAGTTTGCGATACGGACGGATACCCAATTGTTTACGGTGAAAAAATCATCGATCCTTCGTTGCCGACGGTACTCGTGTACGGGCATTACGATGTTCAGCCAGCCGACCCACTCGAACTTTGGGATTCGCCGCCATTTGAGCCTGTAGTAAAAGATGGCGTAGTAATCGCCCGCGGTTCTGCCGATGACAAAGGTCAAGTATATATGCATGTGAAGGCATTTGAATCGATGATGAAGACCAACACTTTGCACTGCAATGTGAAATTCATGATTGAAGGCGAAGAAGAAGTAGGATCGGATAGTCTTGGGCCATTTTTGAAAGCGAATACCGAAAAACTTGCCGCCGACGTGGTGCTGGTTTCAGATACTGCAATGATTTCCAACGATACACCAAGTATTACGATGGGGCTTCGCGGACTGAGTTATATGGAAGTAGAAGTTACCGGACCAAACCGCGATCTTCACAGTGGTATTTATGGTGGTTGTGTTGCGAACCCTATTAATGTGCTTGCCAAAATGGTCGCATCATTGACCGATGAGAATAATCACATTACCATTCCCGGCTTTTACGATAAGGTAGCCAAGCTTGGTCCTCAGGAGAGAATCGCACTCAACGAAGCACCTTTTGATGAAAAAGAATACACCGAAGACCTTGACATCAAGAAAGTTTCAGGTGAAACAGGATTTACCACCCTCGAGCGAGGAAGCATTCGACCCACGCTTGATGTTAATGGAATTTGGGGTGGATATACTTCTCCGGGGGCCAAGACAGTTTTGCCGTCTAAGGCACACGCTAAAATCTCAATGCGCCTGGTGCCAAATCAAACTTCGGAAGAAATTTCGAAACTGTTCAAACACCATTTTGAATCGATTGCACCGGATACTGTGAAAGTAAAAGTTACTGCGCATCACGGAGGTGAACCGGTTATTACCCCAATCGATTCGGTAGCCTATCGCGCTGCAGAAATGGCTATGGAAGATACTTTTGGTAAAAAACCTATCCCAATGCGTGGCGGAGGTTCTATTCCCATTGTTGCACTTTTTGAAGATATACTGGGACTCAAAACAATTCTTATGGGATTCGGGTTGGATTCCAATAAAATTCACTCACCCAATGAGAATTACGGACTTTTTAATTTTTACAAAGGTATTGAGACGATCCCTCATTTTTTCAAGCATTTTGCAGATCTTTCAAAGAAGTAATTTACTGATATTTAGCATATTCCTCGTCCTTCTCACATCTTGTAATTACAGCGATGTGGAAGTGACGGATGTGCGTGGCATTGAGATCAACAGCCTGAATAAAGACGGAATCGAACTCACTGGCGATTTGAAAGTGCACAATCCGAATGGATATAAGATTCACGTAAAATCGACTTATGCTGATCTTTGGCTCGATGGACGAAAAGCCGGGAAGGCGCATCTTGTGGACAAAATTACCGTACCGGCAAATTTTGACGAATTCATAAAAGTGCATATAAGAGCCGATTTTAATGGCGGTAGTCTGGAATTAATTCCCATTATAATCGGAGCCACGGTAAAGCGTAGCGTGAATATTAAAGTGGAAGGAAAACTGAAAGCCAGCACTTTCGTAGTCAGCAAGAAATTCGATTTCGCGTACGAACACAAGGCGAATTTCTAATGGCCAAAAACAATGAATTTCAACATACCAACGCGCTCATTCACGAGAGTAGTCCCTATTTGCGGCAGCATGCCCATAATCCCGTAAACTGGTTGCCATGGGGCGAAAAAGCACGTAATAAGGCACTTGCAGCGAACAGGCCCATGCTCATAAGCATCGGTTACAGTGCATGCCATTGGTGCCATGTGATGGAGAAGGAATGTTTTGAGAGTGAGGATGTGGCAGCCTTAATGAACGCTCACTTCATTTGCATAAAAGTCGATCGCGAAGAGCGGCCGGATGTAGATCAGGTATACATGGAAGCCGTGCAAATGATGCGCAAACAAGGTGGCTGGCCACTGAATTGTATCACTACTCCCGATGGAAAACCGGTGTATGGTGGCACCTACTTTCCAAAAGAGAATTGGATTCAAATCCTCCAGCAACTGAGTCGACTCTGGAAAACAGATGCTCCGAAATTTCAAGAATATGGAGACCAAATTGTTTCCGAAATGCAGATGACCGGTAGCCTTCCGCTGATAGATGCTCCGAAGGAATTTTCTTTTTCTACACTTCAGAAAGCACTTGAAAATTGGACTCCCCGAATGGATAATACATACGGCGGACCCAACAAAGCCCCCAAATTTCCATTGCCTGTCAATTATTTATTCCTTTTGCATTATGGTTTCCTTACGGGAAATAAGGAAGTGCTTCGCCATGTAGAACTCACCCTGGACAAACTCGCTTTGGGCGGAATTTTTGACCAAATCAACGGCGGGTTTGCGCGCTACTCTACCGACATTTACTGGAAAGTGCCCCATTTTGAAAAGATGCTTTATGACAATGCGCAGTTACTATCTCTTTTTTCGGAAGGATATAAATATTTCCAAAAAGCGGATTACCTACGTGTTATAAACCAAATTGTGGAATGGCTGAATGCCGAAATGCAAAATGGCCATGGTGGCTATTATAGCGCACTCGATGCCGACAGTGAAGGTGAAGAAGGAAAATATTACACTTTCTCAATTGCCGACTTACGTGAAAAAGAGCTGCTGGAGAGTTTTGAGAAATTCTATTATACCAATCAAAATGCACGCTGGGAAGGCAAATTAATTACCGTAAGGAAGCAAACGCTGGAAGATATCAGTTTAGAATTTCAAAGTACTACCACTGCCGTGAAAGAAGAACTTAACGTTCTGAACAGGGAACTTGCGAAAATCCAAAATTCCCGTACTCGCCCCGGCATCGACGATAAAACCATTTGCTCATGGAATGCCATGATGGCCGAAGGATTCTTAACAGCGTTCAAATGTACCGGCAACCATGAATTTCTAATATACGCCAATCGCATTTTTACCTTTATAGAAAAAGAGCTTTATAATCCAGAAAACAATATTCTAAGCCATTCTTGGAAGGATGGAAAATCAAGTGAGGTCGGTTTTTTAGAAGACTATGCTTTTCTGATTGCTGCCTGGTTGAAAAAAGTGGAAATCAATTATGATGAATCTACTCTTAATAAAGCCAGAACAATGGCCAATAAAGTATTAGATACCTTTTACGATGCTGAAAAAGGTCATTTTTATATGACATCAATCGGCCAGAAAGACCTGATATCAAGACCGGTAGAGATGACTGACAATGTGATTCCTTCGGGAAATTCTGTAATGGCGCACAATTTGCACAAATTAGCTTCCTTTTATGGAAATACACATTTTGATCATATCGCAGACCGGATTTTGCACGCCGTTGAAAAAAACATGATCGGATATCCCGAAGGATACGGGCACTTTGCCGATTTATATTTGCGTAAAGCATTGGGTGCCCCGGAAATTGTAATCATTGGAAGTGATGCCATCCCTTACCAGCAGTTTCTAAAGGAAAATTATTTACCAAACTTCCTGTGGGCTGTTTCGGATAAAAGGAGCGATCTGCCTATATTCGCAGGACGTTTTGAAGAAGATAAAACACAGGTATTTGTGTGTCAGAATAAAACCTGCCAACTACCAGTTACCACAATCGATAAAGCTGAAGAGCAAATTGAAAACACGAAGAAAAACTTTGAATTTTAATAAGCGTATCCCCCTCGTTTTCCTCCTTTTTTCTGTGGTTTATCAGTATGCATCGGCACAACTGCTCAATCCACCTGTTGGGCGCGAGTTTGGACTTAGCCAGAAATATAATCCTGAGTTTATAGCAGATAATCACATTGAAGAGATAACGTGCGATGTGGATATTAAGAAAGACGGAGACCGCATCCGCAATTCTTTTCAAAAATTGAAGTATTATTTCTATCCAGATGGAAAAGTGAAAATGATTTCTTTGATAAATCAGAAATTACGCGATACCTCCATTACTTTTTATGAATATGTTGGCAACAGACTCGACTGCGAAGTGAAGAACGATGCCGCCGGAATGTTCAGCTATTGTTATACGTATGATAATGATGGCCGTCCGCTTACACAGAAATACGGCCGTGCCGCGCGGGTAGAATCACTCACCGCTTCGATCGACCCGGCAATTAGTTCCAAAATTACTTCCGAAAAATACCAGTACGTTACGTACGAAAATCAATTGCATTCTACCTTGCTTAATGCTCAGGGGCGCCCTTATTTGAAAGAAATCAGGTATTTCGATGGGAATGGATATCTCATAAAATATCTGCAGACCTACATTATGAGCAGCGGGCAAATAATTGAAAATTACGCATACGACGCACACGGCTGGCTTGCCCAAAAGGATATTGATGATGGAAAAGATCCGTTTAGTTTATCTTATGAATACGATGAGGTTGGAAATCTTCTTACCGAAATAAAAACGGTGAATGGAGAAGTGATTTACCGAAAAGAATTCGTTTACAATGAAAAAAATATGCGACTCACTGCTGAATTAAAGCGGGAAGAGGAAAATCAGTTGATTGTGATTACAACCTATTCTTATAATGAGGAGGATTGATCGGTATATTCATCCTTTAGGTATCCGACTTCGGACTAACGGGAGATACTAACATTTGAAGGACTGATTCATTTCAAATTCTATTCAGCGAAAAACATAAATCGAATATTAAAACGAATGGTTTTCTCAAAACATTCGCACAAAAATTCAGTTCTCCTCTTGATTTAAAATATACATTATGACAAAAAAATCAATCCTCTTATTCATACTCATTGCTTTTACAAGCGTTACAACGTTAAAAGCAGACGAAGGAATGTGGCTCCCCATGCTTATCAAGCGACTGAACCAACGGGATCTGCAAAAAATGGGACTACAGCTTACGCCCGAAGAAATTTACAGCGTAAACCATTCCTCGCTTAAAGACGCAATAGTAACTATCGGTGGTGGATTTTGCACTGGTGAAATGGTGTCAACCAGCGGTTTAATGCTCACCAACCACCATTGTGGTTTCGACGCGATAAGGGAAAATAGCACCGTTGAAAACGACTTGTTAACCAATGGTTTTTGGGCGAAATCGTATGCCGAAGAAAAACCAAATGAAGGGCTTTATGTCTCGTTTTTGATACGGATGGAAAACGTAACCGATCGTGTTCTGGACTCGCTGAAAGGAATCGATTCGGAAATGGATCGCAAAGCCAAAATAGCTGAAGTAGGAAAAGCAATTGCAAAGAATGCTGAAAAAGGCACACACTACAATGCCGGCGTAAAAAGTTTCTACGCCGGCAATGAATTTTACCTTTTCGTGTATGAAGATTACACGGATGTACGCTTGGTAGGGGCACCGCCTTCATCGATCGGGAAGTATGGCGGCAACACAGACAACTGGATGTGGCCGCGACAAACGGGGGATTTCTCACTATTTCGGGTATATACTGATCCCGATGGAAATCCGGCACCCTATAGCAAAAACAATATTCCACTAAAGCCGAAACATTTCCTTCCTATATCACTGGCTGGAGTGAAAGAAGGTGATTTTTCAATGACACTTGGATATCCCGGAACTACGGATCGCTATCTCACATCTTTTGGCGTAGAGCAGGCGATAGAAAAGAAGAACCCCACAGTAGTAGCTATAGGTGCCGCAAAATTGGATGTACTCAGAAAAGATATGAAATCCGATGACAAGGTAAGACTACAGTACGCATCGAAATATGCATCAACCGCCAATTATTGGAAATACTATATCGGTGAAACTGAGCAGCTGAAACAGTATGATGTAATTGAAACCAAACAGGAATTAGAAGCGCAATTCCAACATTGGGCTGATGCCAAACCTGAACGCAAAGCCACATACGGAGCTGCACTAAACATGATAAGCAAGAGCTATCAGCTTACGAATACAAATGTTATTAGTGGCCGATATGCAATAGAAGCCGGTTTACTGGGTGCCGATGAGATCCTCTTCACATATCGAATGAACCGACAACTCGAAACCTATATGAAGATGGAGGAGGGAAAGGAAAAAGAAGAGTTGAAAGAAAAGCTGAAGATTCAGGCTGCAGAATTTTTCGAAGAAAAAAATATGCCCACGGATCAGAAGCTTTTTGCAGTTACCAACGAAATGTATTCCGAGAATGTACCGATCGATCAGCAGCCGGGGTACTTGCGAAAACTTGGAGACAAATACGACGGCAAATGGGATAAGTACGCCGCCAAAGTCTATAGGAAAAGTTCATTTACGGATTTAAACCGTCTAACTACCTTGATAGAAAAGCCGGAAGAAAAAGCCCTCGAAAAAGATCCGATGCGCATAATCGCCGATGAACTTTATGATGTATATCGAAGTCAATCTTCTGAAAATGCCGAGGCCACTGAACTTCGATCGAAAGGAAACCGCCTCTTTCAGGATGGCTTACGCAAAATGATGCCAGACAAAGATTTCTATCCCGATGCGAACTCTACCATGCGCGCTTCTTTTGGAAATATTGCTTCGTACAAACAAAGAGACGGAGTAACCTATGATTACTTTACGACATTAGAAGGAGTGATGGCAAAAAAGGATTCGACCAACGATGAGTTTATCGTACCCGCCAAACTTGAAGAACTATATAAAGACAAGGATTACGGGCAGTATGCAGACATAGACGGAATGATGCATGTCGATTTTATGAGCACCAATGACATAACAGGCGGCAGCTCGGGAAGTCCGGTCATTAATGGAAATGGTGAATTGATCGGAATCGCTTTTGATGGAAACTGGGAAGCGATGAGCGGTGATATTAATTTCGAAAAATCAGTACAGCGTACCATTTCAGTCGATATTCGCTATGTACTTTTTATTATGGATAAGCTCGGTGATGCCAAAAATCTGGTTAATGAAATGACCTTGGTAAAAACAAAGCCTTCGAAAATTCGAATGATGGTTGTGCCTGCGGATCAGAAGCTAACTGAACAAGTGGAAGAGCCTGCGTCAAAATAAAATTGGAGAACGCTTTCATAGGTGGCGAATTTAATCAATTTCTCCCGCTTCAAAGGTTCTTATAGGTCTGATGAGGACTCGCAGCCGCATGTTTTTTTTTGAAAAATTCTGATCTTTCCTACGGAATTTAAGAAAGGTTTAAATCACCTTCTTCGGCTTGCCAGCCACAAAATCTTTGAGATAAAACGGCTCAAAATAAGCGGTGTCGACAAAATTTGATTTCTCAAACTTCTTTTCAGCAAGGGGTGCCATTCCTTTCGCGGAAGCGTAAATATTCTTGATCTGTTTTCCACCCGAAGCACTTAAAATATCAGCAGCCTTAGCGGCGCCGTCGCCAAAAAAACGCACTTTTCCAAAAGCCTTCTTTTCAGGAAAACTGGTATCCTCTAATACCTCAGCACGGGTTGGGAAAACTTCTTTGAGATTGCCATTGTAGCCCGCGGTAAAAACCTCCATTCTTCTGGCGTCAATCATTGGAAGAAGTAAGGTGTCATCGCTGTTGTCACTGGCAGAAGTGCACATCGCTTTGAGGGAACTTACCGCAATAATGGGGATACGCAGGGCCACAGCAATCCCTTTGGCCGCCGAAACTCCGATACGCAGACCGGTATAAGACCCGGGGCCTTCGCTGATAGCAACCGCGTCGAGTTCACTAAATTTTTTCTGCCCTTTCCGCAATACCTCTTCAATGAGCACATTGAGCATTTCAGCATGGCTGTATCCGGCCGACGTGTCTTCTAAACATTTGAGCACTTTACCCTCCTGCGCAAGACCAACGGAACAGACTTTTGTGGAAGTCTCAATGCAAAGAATCAGCGCCATTTTTTAATCTCCCTTATATAAATCATCTTTTGAAACGGCCTGAACTTCATCTCCGTTCATCAATTTTTGGGAAACCACATCGAATGGGCCTGAAATAACTTCCTGACCTTCTTGAAGTCCAGACACTACCTCAATATATTTATCATCCTGAAGTCCCGTTTTTACAGGAATTAGTTTTGCCTCATTTCCCGAAATGATAAACACGCAGGTTACCGGCTCGGCGTCGTTGTCGGCTGTACCTCCTACGATGCGTTGCACACTGGATACATTGCCGGTTGAAGCAGTATCTGTTCGGCTGGTGATGCACTCGATTGGCACCGAGAGCACATCCGATTTTCGAGCAGTCTGGACTTCTACCGTCGCATTCATACCTGGACGAAACGGTGCCATTGCACCTCCGCTCAAATCGGAATAGGAATCGGGTAGAATGCGGATTTTAACTTGAAAATTTGTAACCTGATCTGCCGACATTCCTAAAGACATGGCCGAATTGGCTATTTCGGTTACGCGCCCCTTAAAGTCGCGGTCGAGATAGGCATCTACTTCAATTTTAACTGTATCATCGTTAGCCACACGCACAATATCGCTTTCGTTCACATCGGCGAGCACCTCCATAATATCGAGATTTGCAATGCGCATAATTTCGGTACCGGTCATCTGCATCGCACCTACCACCTGCTCTCCTACTTCTACTCCGAGACTTGAAATCGTGCCATCCATCGGCGCATAAATCGTCGTTCGCGAATAGGAATCACTCGCTTCTTTTACGCCTGCCTGAGCCGATTGAATGGTGTAAGATGCTGCGTTAGCATTTTGGCGGGCTGCCATCACTTCAGCTTTAGCCGACTTAAAAGTTGCGTTGATGTTGTCAAATTCAGCCTGAGAGATTGCTCCCTGATCGTTGAGCTTCTGATTTCTGTCCAGAATCGTTTGATTGTTATCAAATTGAGCCTCCGCTTGTAGCAATCGGGCATCGGCACTAGCTTTAGCCGCTTTTGCATTGTTGAGTGCGGCTATGGCTCGGTCGAGTGAGGCTTGCGCCAAATCGGGATTGATGCGAACTAATAATTCACCTTTTTTTACAGCTGCTCCCTCTTTGAAAGGCAGTTCGAGAATTTTTCCCGAAACTTCTGATGAGATGACGACTTCAGTTTCAGGTTGAATTTTCCCATTTGCAACTACTGTTTCAACGATACTTCGTCTTTCCACTTTTGCGGATGTCACACGCATTTTATCCGAAGAACTTCGTCGCCAAACGGACACCAAAATTAGCAGTACAATGACGATTACAACACCCCAAATAATTCGCTTCTTTTTATTATTCTTCTTCATAATCTAAGGTTTTGTGGTTCAAAGCGTTATCGGATTTCCGAGATAAAAATCGAGAATCTTTGTTCTAAACACAAAATCGTATTTCGCATTGGTCATGCTACTTTGTGCATTGGTGTATTGTGTTTTTATATCGTTGTATTGCACCGTATTAATGACTTTTTGATCAAATCGGATTTGAGCATAATTGAAAGATTCCTCCAATGCTCTTACCGCTTTTTGTGCAGCGAGGAAGCTATTCATCGCCGCCTTGGCATCGGTGTAGGCTTGCTCGATGTCAAATCGCAATTGGTTCGATACCTGTTGGTAAGCTAAATCTGCATCGTACCGGTTTATCTCAGCGCGCTGCTTATTGGCACGGGCTGCCAGACCGTTAAAAATTGGGATAGTAAGATTCAGTTGGAGGTTCTGGTTAAAGTTGTCGTTGAGCTGGTCTCCAAAATTTTTGGTTTGGTAATTATAGTTAGCCTGAGGTGATACGACCGTTTGGCCTGTTGGCTCAACAACACCGATGGGTATGAGCGTAATATCAGTTGGGTCGCCTACCGGAATGGTATTGGCACCAGAATATCCCGAACCTACTGAGCCACTTAAGCTCAGATTGGGATACAATTGCCCCTGAGCAACTTTTAAATCGTATTCCGCCGCCGCTCTGTTGTGATCTGCTGCTTGAATTTGAGGCATTTCCTGAAAGGCCTTCGTATAGATGTCATCTACTGAATTGGTGAGCAGCTCTTTTCCTTCATCCGTCAGATCGGGTTTTACAATGTCAAAATTTCGCGCTTCTTCGCGAGGCAACTGCATGAGCTGGGTAAGATTCAGCAAAGCAATTGTAACTCCATTCTGGGCATTTATAAGATTGAGTTCTTCCTGCGCTTGCTGCGACTGAGCATCGTAAAGAGAGCCGCGAGGCTCCTGGCCGGCGTCAACTAGTATCTGCATCCGATCCACTTGTGCTCCGGTAAGATCGATTTGCGCTTGGCTGATGGCGACATTCTCCTTGTTTCGAAGAATTTGTAGATAAGCAAGACAAATCTGGAGTGAGATATCATTTTGAATCTTCTTCAGGTCGTACTGGCTTGCGAGCAAATTTTCCTGATTTCCCTTTATGGTATTCACTTTCGAAAAACCATTGAAAATATCGAGACTCGACGACATAAAGAAGTTATTACTCGCTACCCTTTTTGTTGCAAATTCATTCGTGAATGGGTCGATACGTTGACCGAAGTTATACCCATAAGTTGCCTGTGCATTGAGATTAGGAAGAAGATCATATTTGCTTTGCCTAACCCCCACTTCGGCACGCTCAATATTGAGTTTGCTCTGCTGAACTGTGAGGTTATTCGTCATCGCATATGCGATACATTTCTGCAAATCCCAGCTTTCGGAGGTTTGAGCCTCAGCCCGAAAGGCTATGAAAGAAAGAATAAAAGCTGCTATGAAGATGCGCATAATGTATTATTTTTTTTGCGGGATAAATATATCAATGCGTTCAGATTTCTGAGAAGAATAAAGTACGAACGGTATTAAAAAATGCCCAATGGTAATCAAAGCTTTGTGATTTCAACCTCGACCCGGCGGTTTGCTTCTGCCTGGCGATTGTTGATGGGAGTAGGATAAATCATCTTAGAATTTCCAAACCCGACAAACTCCATGCGCGATTTATCAATTCCTGCCTCAATAAGTTTCTGATAAATAGCCTTGGCACGCGCTGTACTGAGCTTTCTATATTTCCGTTTATTCCGTTTGCTTTCTCCGTTTACATATCCTTGTATTTCGATTCGGATATCAGGATTTACTTGCAAAAAGTCGCGCAATTGCTCCAATGCAGGAAGGCTATTGTCGAGAATATTGGTCTTATCGCTATCAAATTTAATATTGGTCAAATTGATTCGATCGCCAAGGGACATGGGTTTTAGCTGGATATTCACATTGTAAAGGGAATCATTTTTGGCAATAAAATTTTCAGATTTTAGCAAATATCCTTTTCTAACTACATTGATGGTATAGGTGCGGTAGCTCACCACCTGAAGATCAAGTTCTGAAATAACCGGGTACCGGCTGGGTACAGAATCCGGAAGTCCTTCAACAAAAATATTAGAAGCAATAGGCGCTTTGGTTTTCAAATCGGTGACAGAAATATGGAGTTGGCGGTATGGAATTTCATAATTCGATTCTGCTGCCGTACTACGTGTATACTCCCTCGGTACTATTTTCTTAAAATGAAGAAAGATGGTGTGACCGTCGTTTTCACGAAAAGGATTATCGACAAGGATAAAGTACATTTCACCTTTACGCACTTTTACTGGTTTGCTGTAAGAACTGCCAGGGCCAGAGGGGACATACTCATCAACAGAACCTTCTGAGAGCCCCGTTTTTCCCTGCACTTCGATATTCTTTCGAGAAATATTGGTTCGAATAGGTATCTTCTTTCCATCTGCTATATTCTTACAAAAGTTGGGGCCATCGTATTGAAAAAGCAGGAAATCAAAATCGTCATCCTTCCGAATCGGGATCAAATCGAAGGTAAAAATAGCATCGTAAGGAACTATAAATTTATACCAAACGGTGTTATGCTCTCTTTCGATAAAATAGGGATCACCAAGATCGTAATCTTTAATTTCGAGCTTTTTCCCGAAGCCTTTCGGCGAATATACGGGGCCGACAACCGTATCATTCAGTAAAAGTGCCCCCATACAATCGGAGCCCTGCTCACCGAGTTGCACCGGCTTTTCCTGCGCTAGCAGGAGCTGACAGCAAAAAAAGAAAACAAGAGCAGGCCAATTTTTTTTCATTTCAGATGCAACGAAGAATATTTGCTAAAATATACATTCTCATCAATAATTTAAATTGGAAGAAAGCCATCTTTCCATTTCTTCAAATTTCATTTCTTTTCTCTTGGCCAAATCATCTACTTGATCTTTAGCAATGCGGCCTACACCAAAATATTTTGATTCAGGATGTGCAAAATAAAGTCCCGAAACAGAAGCCGCTGGATACATGGCATTATTCTCAGTAAGGACGATTCCGGCCAATTTTTCGGCATCGAGCAATCTGAAAAGTCCCGGTTTCTCGGTATGATCGGGACAAGCTGGATAGCCTGCCGCAGGACGAATGCCTCGATAATTTTCTTTAATGAGTTCTTCTTTACTCAAATTTTCGCGTGAAGCATAGCCCCAAAAATCCTTGCGGATTTTTTCATGGGCCAATTCAGCGAAAGCCTCTGCAAGACGATCGGCCAAAGCCTTAATCATAATAGCATTGTAATCGTCATGATCGTCTTTAAACTTTTTGATATGGCCCTCGATACCAATACCGGAGGTCACTGCGAAACCTCCAATGTAATCCGTAATCCCCGATTCTTTGGGCGCAATAAAATCGGCGAGAGATACATTCGGCTGGCCTTTGGCCTTCTTCACTTGCTGACGCATACATTCAAACCGGTGAATCACTTCTCCGGAACCGTCAGGATTATAGACTTCTATCGTATCACCATTTACCGAATTTGCCGGCCAGATTCCAATGACTCCATTTGCGGTAAGCCATTTATTTCCAATTATTTCCTTAAGCATCTCAGTGGCATCGGAGTAAACTTTTCGTGCCGATTCGCCAACTACTTCATCATCCAGTATTTTTGGAAACTTTCCATGGAGCTCCCATGCCTGAAAGAAAGGGGTCCAATCGATATACGAAGCAATTTCTCGTAAAGAAAAACCCGGAAGCGTTTGAATTCCAAGCAAATTCGGCTTACGACTATTTTTCACAACCGACCAATCCACTTCCATTTTATTGGCCTGAGCTTCCGCAAAAGTCAAATATTCCTTGCGCTCAGTCTTATTGGCGTGGTGTATTCGGATTTTCTCATAATCCTTTTTTATTTCACCGATAAACGCATTCCTGCCGGAGCCGAGAAGTTTTTCTACTACCGTCACTGATCGCGAAGCATCCTGCACGTGAATCGTCTGATTATTTGTATAATTTTTTTCAATTTTCACGGCAGTGTGGACACGAGAAGTGGTTGCTCCACCAATCAATAAAGGAATTTTAATTCCACGTCGCTCCATTTCTGAAGCCACATTTACCATTTCCTCGAGACTTGGTGTTATCAATCCGCTCAAACCAATGAGATCTGCTTTTTCTTCGATAGCTCGATCAATAATTTTATCAGCGGGAACCATGACTCCGAGATCTACGACGTCGTAATTATTGCAGGCCAATACCACTCCGACAATATTCTTACCTATATCGTGAACATCTCCTTTTACAGTGGCTAAGACGATCTTTCCCGCCGTGGAAGTATCCTGAAATTTCAATTTATCTGCTTCGATAAAGGGGAGCAGATAAGCAACAGATTTTTTCATTACGCGCGCACTCTTAACCACTTGGGGCAGGAACATTTTTCCCGACCCGAAGAGATCACCCACGATGTTCATCCCATCCATCAGCGGCCCTTCGATAACGGAAAGCGGACGTTCGAACATTTTCCGAACTTCCTCCGTATCCTCTACGATATAGGAATCAATACCTTTAACGAGCGCATGAGCCAGTCTTTCTTTAACAGGAAGCTGGCGCCATTCTTCCGCTTTTTTCTGTATTTCCTTGCTGGTACCTTTCAGACTTTCAGCTAATTCGAGCAGTCGGTCAGTAGCGTCTTCGCGTCGATTGAACAAAACGTCTTCCACACACTCCAGCAGGGTTTTATCTATATCGCTATAAACACCGAGCAGTGCGGGATTGACAATTCCCATATCCATTCCCGCATGAATAGCATGGTACAGAAATGCACTGTGCATGGCTTCGCGCACGGCATCATTTCCTCGAAATGAGAAGGAAACATTGCTGACACCTCCACTCACGCTCACTCCGGGAAGATTTGCCTTTATCCATCTTGTGCTGTCAAAAAAATCGATAGCATTGTTGACGTGCTCTTCCAGACCAGTAGCTACCGGAAAAATATTGGGGTCGAAAATTATATCCTCGGGTGTAAAATTGACTTTTTGGGTAAGCAGATCATACGATCTTTTACAGATTTCTTTTCGGCGGTCGAGGGTGTCGGCCTGACCTTTTTCATCAAATGCCATGACCACAACAGCTGCACCATATTTCTTGATTTGGTGTGCTTGCCAGAGAAACTCTTCTTCACCACCTTTGAGGCTGATACTGTTTACGATCGATTTGCCTTGCACGCAACGCAACCCGGCTTCGATAATACTCCATTTGGAAGAATCTATCATTACGGGAACCCTTGCAATATCGGGCTCAGCGGCGATCAGATTGAGGAATCGCACCATAGCTTTTTCGCCATCGAGCATACCTTCGTCCATATTTATATCGATAATTTGTGCGCCACCTTCTACCTGTTCAAGGGCAACACTTACCGCCTCTTCATACTTATCGCTTTGGATGAGTCGAAGAAATTTCCGGCTTCCGGTAACATTCGTTCGTTCACCGACATTTATAAAATTTGAATTAGGTCGTATGATAAGCCCCTCGAGGCCACTCAGTTTCATCATGGGTTATTCCTATACTTTTAAGGTTTCTGAATAATCCGCAACAAACTTATCCCGCGGGCGGTAAGCTGCTGCTTTTTTGGCAATGGCGCTTATATGATCGGGCGTAGTACCGCAGCAGCCCCCTACGATATTCAAAAAATTATTTTCTAAAAAATCTTCAACTTCGGTTGCCATTTGTTCCGGTGTTTGCTCGTATTCACCAAAGGCATTCGGAAGCCCGGCATTGGGGTGGGCGCTGACCGCAAATGGTGACTTCTCGGAAAGAATTTTAAGGTATGGACGTAGTTGAGACGCACCGAGTGCACAATTGAGCCCAATCGAGAAAAGTGGAAAGTGCATCAGTGAAATCAAAAATGCCTCAGTGGTTTGCCCGGTCAAAGTTCGTCCGCTGGCATCGGTAATCGTTCCAGAGACCATCACCGGTAAATCTTCCCCTCGCTCTTCGAAAACTTCGTCGATTGCAAAAAGTGCGGCCTTGGCATTGAGGGTGTCAAAAACGGTTTCTACCAGAAGAATATCCACGCCACCATCAATCAAGGCAGTTACCTGCTGGTGATATGCACTGCGCAGATCTTCGAAAGTGATGGCTCGAAAACCCGGATCATTGACATCGGGCGAAATACTCGCTGTGCGGTTTGTCGGGCCGATAGATCCTGCAACAAACCGGGGTTTATGGGGCTCATCTGCAGTAAATTCATCGGCTGCTTCACGTGCTATTTTTGCACTCTGAAAATTGAGATCGTAAACAGCCGATTCAAGCGCGTAATCGGCTTGGGCAATCACGGTAGAACTGAAAGTATTGGTCTCAGCAATATCGGCACCGGCTTTGAAATATGCGCGATGGATATCTTTGATAATATCGGGTCTAGTAATGCTGAGCAGATCGTTATTCCCTTTCAGAGATTGGGGATGATCTTTAAACCGCGCTCCCCGAAAATCTTTCTCATCCAGTGTATGCCGTTGAATCATGGTGCCCATTGCGCCGTCGAGCACTAATATTCTTTTTTGAAGCGCAGATTGAAGCGCTTTTCCTGAAGGACTCAGCTTTCTCATTGTAAAGTATTCAGTGAAAAATAAGGTTGAAAATTAATGAATTGCATTGAAGGAACGGATAAAACCCTTCACTTGTTTTCGAAAGAAAACGAAAATGACAATACCGATAAGCATATAGGGGAATCCCATTAAGAAAACGATTCCCAGATTAAGCCCGGCCCAAACGCCATAAGAAGCGTGGTTCGCACCATCTTCAGCTACCGCTTTGCACATGGCACACTGCGCTACTCCTTGATTTGCAAATAAAAGAACTGCCATTAAAATGAGCAGAATTTTCGGCAAAACATGTAGGATTCGACTTTGCATAGGGCAAAGATACTAAACGTAATAAGGCGAAATTAAAATATAGACGAGAACTCCGCTGATAGCGACGTAAAGCCATATGGGGAAAGTAATTCGCGCTAATTTTCGATGCATCTCAAATTTTCCCGAAAGGGCACGGATGTAAGTAAAGAGCACAAAAGGTATTACAATGATGGACAACAAAATATGACTTATCAGCAATAAGAAATAAATCGTTCTAATTGCTCCTTCACCTCCAAAATGTGTTGACTCACTCGTGCCGTGATAAATGACATATAGAATTAAAAACAGAGATGAGAGAACAATCGCCGTGGTCATCAATGCACGATGGATAGGGATTTTTTTGTTTTTTATGGCAATCAAAGCAGCAATTAAAACCAGAGCTGTAATTGCATTTATAGTGGCATAAATCGGAGGTAAGAAACCGGTATCATATCCATCCACATGAATTGAAAACAACGCTGCCACCGCAACAGGAATAAGAATGGAAAGACCGATAACCCATGGTTTTGATCTCTTTTCAAAATCTTTTGATGTCGATTTCACTCTGATTTTTCTTTGGCTTCCGTTTTTTCTTCTTTCATGAGCATCTTGATATCGCCCACAAGGTCATCTACTTCCTTAGAACTGGTACCATCATAATATCCGCGAATATGGCGGTCGGGATCAATAAGGATAAAATAGCTCGAATGAAGAAAACCACCTGCGGCAGTGCTATCCTCCTGGGCACTAATCATATACCCTTTGAATCCCTGATCGAATATCTTCTGTTGATCGCCAGTCACGAAAGTCCATCGATGGGGATCGGCATTGTTTTTCTTCGCAAACTCCTTGAGTACTTCCGGAGTATCGTGTCGCGGATCGACGGTATGAGAAAGGAAATGAACGTCTTTATATGCCGGATCGTCCAATTGCATTTGAAGACGCTCCATCTCACGCGTCATAAGCGGACAGATGGTAGGACAAGAAGTAAAGAAAAAATCGACAACCACTATTTTTCCTTTGAAATCATTGAAAGTGGTATTTTCCCCATCCTGATTTGTAAAATCGAAATCGGGAACCTGATAGTAATTCGTATCGGGCACGGCCTGACCGGGAACGTCTACAACCTCTTTTCTACCGTAGTATGGCAGGGATTTAAAAACGTGTTTGGACTTTGAAAGATAAATCAGAATTAGCCCCGGTCCGACCAGTAAGAGAAGAAGAATTATGTATTTAAACGACTTTGAGGAACTACTCATAAGTTATGGCGCATAAATATGCCACATGTCATTTATAAAATTCGATTCAGTAATTGATACGAAGATAAGGTAGATCGCAAAAATGGCATAGGGAACCAATATCATGTATCGTAATGCTTTCGTTTCATCTGCCAAGTGCATAAATACAGCAACAATGTAACCCGCTTTGAAGAGCGTCAAAATGATAAATATCCATTTCAATATTGGCCATATACTACTGTCGTGCTTGATATAGATTCCGAGAAAAACTTCAGCAATGGTAATTACAGTCAAAATAAGGGTGACCTTTAGAATCTTTTTCCGAATCTGCCGCCCCTGCTCTTCGCTGTGGGTAGCATTTAAAGAATAGGAATCATTTATTATAAGATCGTCGCGCTCCATAGAAATAAGGCTTAAACAAGATAAAAGAAAGTAAATACAAAAACCCAAACAAGGTCAATAAAGTGCCAATAAAGACCCACTTTTTCAATCATTTCATAATGGCCTCTGCGTCGGTATATTCCTTTTAATACACCAATGAAAACGATAAAGTTAATAAGCACACCGCTAAAAACGTGGAAACCGTGAAACCCGGTTATAAAGAAGAAGAAGTCCGCATATTGTGGTGGCCCGTATTCATTTTCCGTAAGGTTCGCACCGCTCACATGGTTTACCCGATTATTGTACAAATCGATTGCCTTTTGACCGGTATATTCAATCTCGTCGGCCTCGCCTTTGTGGGCGATGAGACCAAAACCCTCGACATTTGCAGCAGCCACGCCTTCAGGTACTTCCTCCGAAAGAAAATATTTTGAATGATCGGCAGTTATGATATAACCGGGAGAACCTTCAATAAAGTGATGCCACTCCCAAGCCTGTGAGCCAAGGAAGATCAAACCACCAACAATGGTAAAGGCGAGCCATTTGATTACTCCCTTTTCATCCAGCCGATGACCGGCCTCTACGGCGAGCACCATCGTAACCGAACTAACGATGAGGATGAAGGTCATAAAAGCTACATAGAGGAGTGGAAAAGTACCTGCGAAAAATGGGATTGAATGAAAAATCTCTTCACCTATCGGCCAGTCGCCGAGATGCGCATGTCGGGCAAAGCCATATGCGACAAGTAAGCCTGAAAAAGTTAATGCATCCGAGACGAGGAAAAACCACATCATCATTTTGCCATAGCTTACGCTAAATGGAGAGCCGCCACCGTTCCAAAGTGCCGTTTTATCTATTGTTTCTGAAGCGTGTCCAGCCATCTTAAAGTAAAATTTTATGCAAGTTTAATGAAATATTAATAAAAACAGGAACAAAAATATCCAGAGGCCATCCACAAAGTGCCAATAAATGGATCCAAGCCGCAGTCTGAGTGGATTAATTCTTTGATTCTTGGACATTTTTCCTACCAATAAAATGATTAGCAGAAACAACAATCCTCCTACAATGTGAAGCAAGTGTACAAAGCTGATTATATAAATATAACTACTTGCCGAATTTCCAAAAATAGCAATCTTGTCGTGTAGCGGATTTTCCCGCAAATCATCATTCGGAAAATAATACTCTCCATTTTCGGAGATAAGATCCTGACCTTGATAGACGATTGTATAATCCTTTCCGTAAGTACCTTCAAGCGCGTCAATACTTCCGGAGAAATAACTTCCCGATAATGTTAATTCCTTCCAGCCATAAAACTGTGATACCCCAAATGAAGTTCCTAAAATTAGAGTAAGGATAAGCAAAAGCGTCGCCCGTTTTTCATTTCCATTCTCCGAAGCTTTTACAGATAATTTAATGGTCAGACTGCTCAATAGGATTAGGACTGTAGAAATATAAAACGCAGTAGGAAGATGGACATCCACCCAAACTTCCCCATAAGAACTAACAATGTAAGCACTTATTAACCCAGCAAAGAGCATTATAATAGAGAAAATCCCAAAATAGAGCACCATTTTAGCGGTTCGCTCATTATTGGCAGATTCTCGAATGGGCATTGAAATAGATTCAGCTATCATTCAATTAGAATTTTGCAAAAAGGTAAACAATCTGAACTACAGGCAGATAAAAGAAAGACGCGAACATTACTTTTCGAGCTATTTTATCTGAACGACTCATATATAAACGCAAAGCGGGTATGGCAAATAAAACACCTGCAGCAGCGGCAAAAATAGCAGCTGTAACACCGATGAGATTAAAAGCCCAGGGAAGCAAAGCAACCGGAATAAGAAATAGGGTATACAGGAAAGTCAGAAAAGCACTTTGGGCATCCTTACCACCTTTGGAAGGTAACAATCGGTACCCTGCCTTTTGGTAATCTTCATCGGAGACCCAGGCAATGGCCCAGAAGTGTGGAAACTGCCAGATAAACTGAACGGCAAAGAGCAAGCCAGCGTACAAATCAAAAACTCCTGTAGCAGCAACATATCCCAGCATAGGTGGAATCGCGCCGGGAAAAGCGCCTGCAAAAACAGCCCAAGAGCTGTGTTTTTTCATCGGGGTGTATATCAACACATACGTGAAAAGGGCAAGAGCGCCAAGTGCTGCCGCCAATGGATTGAATACAAAATAGAGGATAATTAAACCGGAAAGGGCAAAAAGTGTAGCTGCCACAAGCGCTTCAATAACAGACATTTTGCCTGAAGGCAAAGGTCGCTTTTGAGTCCGTTTCATAAGCGCATCGATATCCTTTTCGATTACTTGATTAAAACCATTGGAGGCACCTGTGACCAGATAGCCGGAAACGGTTAGCCAGAAAACTTCAACCCAAGAAAAAACAGGAGCACCGATGGCATAACCGATGACCGATGAAACAACAACGAGAATTGTGAGTCTGAACTTTGTAAAAGCTGCATAGTCAGCCAACTTAGCTCGCACTAAGGTTTTAATGGACATTTCCGCCGTATCTACAATCATTTCGCCTTAGAAAATTTGTGGACAAAGATAGGTATTCCATGCACAAATCAATCAATTTCTTATTTGGAATGTGTCTAAAATACGGTGCCGGATTTGTAAAGTCGTGTCGCAAAGAATATTCCGAGAATGTGCTCATTGGTTATTCTCACTCCCTCAGTATCCTGATGCCTGAACGTATAGGACAACCCCGCACGAAGATTAATATTCCGGTTGAGAATATATCCCATTGACAGTGTTTGTCGATACAAGTCAGTTTTGATCCCCTGACCTATTTCATTTCCGTATTGCATGGCAGGATTCACATAGCTTTTGAAAATGTCACCGCCAAAATTCAAAGAATCCGGATCGCGGCCGTATTGGGTATAAACAAACGTCGCTTCACCGTACCAATTTCCTTTTTCATAATGTCCTGTGAGCAAGCCTTCGTAAAAATTGGTTCCCAATTGGTGCGCCAACGGTTGATTGTAATGACCGAAATTCTGTAGAGTGCTTCCGTGTGTATACGTAAAAGGTCGTGCACAATTGAACTCGCCCTGAACATTTAATCCTTTCACTTTCGCAAAATCATAGGCTACAAAACCTATTTGTGTCGCCCATTTATTGGCCCACCACCCGCTTCCATCGCGAAAAGCGCTGAGAAGAAATTCATCAAACAGAACCTGACTATACAAACGAACTGTCTTTGCGGCCTTGAAGCTCAAATCAAAACCAATAAGTGCATTGTCGGGCGAACCGATCGAATATTCTACCGGTCGGTAAAAAATAATCGGGTTCAGGTAATTGGGATCATACCTACGATTTGACAATGTATCCTTAGCCTGCCAAACGATTGTTTCAAATAATCCGATATTGAATCGTGGCGATACCGCCCAACTCAAGTAATGCGTGGAGGTATATTTGGTTTTAAAATCGGTTGGTTTTCCGCTTGCAATATCGGTTCCTTTGAGCATTGAGAAAATATTGACGTACTTAAAATGCCAAACATCAGTGGTTATTTTCAAATACGGATAGTTGGAGGCCACGTCGGATAGAAAGACAGACCGATATCCTTGACCGATAAAACTCTTGCCATAACCGAGTTCGAATTCAAAAATTTCGCCCGGCGCATAAGACAACCGAGCTGTGGGGTTGGCGATGGAAGGGTTTCCGTCTGTTGCCCTATTCTCTCCCAGAGATGGCACTACTCCCGAAGAATCAATGAAAGTTGCGACATATTCGGCAGGTTTTTCGCCGCCTGCGAAAAGGTCTCCATAAAAGCTCAAGTTCTTCCCGTATCGAATATTTGCCGCAAGGCCGGGAAAGGCTCTATACACTCCTTTCGCCTTATTTGAATATGCCAAATCTGCATCGAGCAGCGGTGTAACATCTATTTTCCATTTACCTTTTGGGGGGGCGATCCAAAACCCCTGACCTAAATCCGGCAGAAGCACCGAAGTATCGACCTGCGCTTGAAGAATGGTATCGATATCGCGTAGTGAAAACGGCCGCATGGAAAGATGATCCGGCAAGCCATCAGACATTAATTTTGCTTCAATTTTCTGCTCGAGTGCTCTGTTCGACCAAAAATGACCTGACTGGGCGAAAATTCCATTTGCCGAAAGGCAAAAAACGAGGATGAAAAAATTCTTACTCTGCAGAAGGGGCAAGATTTCCAGATTTTTGAATTCGAAATAAAAACACCAAATGCACCAATCCCAGGCTTAAGAAAAACATGGCAAAAAACGTAATTGTAGGATCAACCTCTATAAAGAAAAACAGCATAAGCGGGACGATAGTTGTTATGGCATAGAGTATTAGAGCAGTTTGCCCATGCGAATATCCCTTACGGATAAGACTATGGTGAATATGCTGTCGATCGGCTACAAAAGGTGATAATCCTTGGGTAAGCCGTAAAGTAAATACGCGCAAGGTGTCGATAAGGGGATAGCAAAGAACAGCCATTGTAAAAACCGGTGCGGACATTCCTTTGGCAAGTGGAGGCAGTAAGTTGGTGTCGGTTTCAATACATTTCAAGGCCATTACAAAAGTGAAAGCCCCGATAAAGAGCGAGCCCGAATCGCCCATAAAAATCCGGGCCGGACTGAAATTAAAAATCAAAAATGCACCCAGTGACCCGGCGAGAATAAAGGCGAGCAAGCTCAGATCGAACTGAAAAGAAAAATAAAACCACAAGCCGAAATAGCAGGAAGTTATAAAACCGATACCAGCGGCGAGTCCATCGCTTCCGTCGATAAGGTTGAACGAATTCACAATTACGATATAGGTGAAAACACTCAGGAAAACGCTCGCGTAATACGGTAGTTCGGTAACGCCAAACACACCGTGGAGACTCATAATTCGAAAATCGGCCATTAATACCAGAATAAAACCGACAATAATATGACCGACTAGTTTTTTGACCGGTGCCACACCAATAATATCGTCTTTGACTCCTATAAAAAAGATGAGAATAGCCGCGGCGATGAGAAATTTAAACTCTTTTACCGATTCAGAAAACTGATGTGGACTACCGTAAAAACTGATATTATCCCAAGGAAACCACAAGGCATAAGCGAATATGCTTGCCGCAAAAATGATAATTCCACCAATGGTCGGCACGCTTGCACGATGATGCTTTCTATCCTCGGTCGGTTCATCCACCAACCGCTTCATCTTTGCCACTTTGATAAGTGACGGCGTAGCGAGAAGCACTACAAAAAACGAGGTGATAAACCCGAGTATAATTTCTTTCACGGTTGGTTCTCTTTATTCAAATATCAAAAATCGGTATACATATTTTGCAAATACGTACGGAAACCTACATACCAAAACTGATCATTACTTGTATCAAATGTACTTTTTTCCAATCGATTGGTAGCGGAAATATAGATTTGCATATTCGTTCGAGGATTAAAGACGTATGCGAGCTTGATATTTTGATAAGCTACGCTTTCCAAATTGGTTCGCAAATCTGTCGCATCTGAAATCAGCGGAGCCCTGCCATGATTTTCATACGTCGAATAAATGTATTGAAATGATGCCAGCCAGCGTTTGTGCAGATAGTCGACCGAAGTATATATTTCTTGGAATCCCGCTCCCATTGGATGCCCCAGAGGCTGGTTGGAATTGGTATAACCCATCAGAGGATCCTCAGTAGCGTAGGAACCGCTTTTAGCTTTATTGTACTCACCACTTATATCAATCCGGTTGAGAATTTTGAATGCTTTGACACCGAGTTGATATCCAAATTTCTCCTCATCGGGATTGTCGACCATTGCTTGTGCATATAATCGAAGTTTTTGAACCGGTTGCCAGCCAATATTCAACCCAATAAGTGGATTAGCTTTCGGATTGTCAAAACCATAAATCGCGGTATTAACGAAAGGTATCGGGTTGATTGCGCTGTAATTGAAAGGCTTAGTGCCGGTTTCATTATCATAATTTTTCCACACCACCGATTCGTAAAACCCGATTTCCAGCGTAGGAATAGGCTTATAGCTGAAATAGCTATAAGACATATATTTCCGTTTAAAAATCGACTCGGGAGTATCGCCCGCCGGAAGCCGGTCGAGGTTTTGCATCAGTGCAATATTGTAGCGGTACTGGAATTGATTTTCTTTTCCGAACCGGAGAATATAGCTCGCGTACGGATAGTTGAAAGCATTGTCAGACAACAATAATGAACGGTGCCCGTGGCCCACAAACTGCTTGGAATGTCCAAAATTTATGGAGAGCCATTTTGCCGCCTCAATTCCCACATAGCCATTAGCCATATTAAAATCGTAGGCCTCGGTTTTAAAATCTTTCACGCGCCCGCTTCCGGGAACAACTTGGAGAGAATCGACAAAATTGCTGATATAATCAGGAAAATGTGCTTGATTTTCACGAAAGTCGGTATGAAAATACACCCTCTCGCCTATTTTTGCGGAAAGCGTAAACCCACGCATATTGGTATAAAGTGAATGCCCTTCGCCGCTGGAAGCCGTAAATTCCCGACCGAATGAAAAGTCAAAAAGCGGATCTACATACAGTTGAATATTCGGCTTATTGAGTTCTATCAGATGTTCGCCAAAAATCTTAGCGGTGATCCAATAATAGTACTTTGTGGTGTCACGGCCAATTCCTTCGATTTTATCAACATTAGCTGCATGTAAAAGTGCAGGTTTGAATCCGAAGTGCACCCCTTTTTGCGAAGGCAAATTTCCACGCTCCATGCGCAGCTGCGAAAGTGAATTTAACGGCAAAAAATAATCCTGACTTTGGGCCGCAGAGCTGAAAAAGATAATCAGCCCAAAAACCATAAGCCTTGGAAAGCTCCTATGAATCCGATTTGACGATCTGTTCACAATAGGATTTATATACAGATTGAATCCCTTCGCGAAGGTCAATTTTATGTTTCCAGCCCAAATCGTGAATGCGCGAAACATCCATTAATTTTCGGGGCGTGCCGTCGGGTTTTGATGTGTCAAATCGAAGTTCGCCGGCAAAACCAACAATATCTTTTACCATAAGTGCGAGATCCTTTATAGAAATATCTTCGCCCGTTCCAACATTCACAAACTGCTTTCCACCGTAGGTTTCCATGAGGAAAACACAGGCCTTTGCAAGATCGTCCACGTGCAAAAACTCCCGTTTTGGGCTGCCCGTACCCCAGATTTCAACATGAGAAACACCGTTTTCTTTGGCTTCATGAAATTTGCGAATCAAAGCGGGCAAGACATGCGAATTTTGAAGATCGTAATTGTCATTTGGCCCATAAAGATTGGTGGGCATTGCAGAGATAAAATTATCCTTATGCTGATCGCGATAGGCTTCACAGAGTTTTATTCCCGCAATTTTAGCAATGGCGTAGGGTTCGTTGGTTGGCTCGAGAGTTCCGGTGAGCAGCGCATCCTCGGTCAATGGTTGTGAGGCCATTTTAGGATAAATGCATGATGAGCCGAGAAAAAGAAGTTTTTTGACCTTGGCATTATGTGCGCTTTGAATTACGTTGGCCTCGATCATAAGATTATCATACAGAAAATCTGCGCGGTAAATATTGTTTGCATTTATCCCTCCTACTTTGGCTGCAGCCAAAAAAACATAGTCCGGTTTTTCGGTTCTAAAAAATTCTTGCACAGCGCTCTGATTGCGTAAATCAACTTCTGAAGAGCGACGAACCACAATATTCTGATATCCCTTCTCGCGCAAGGCTCTCACAATAGCGCTCCCCACCATTCCGCGGTGACCGGCCACGTAAATTTTACTTTCCTTTTCCAAATTACTCTATAATTTACTCGTTGTAATTCATTATTTTATGACCTCCTTCGAGCAAGTATTTGTCGCGTTTAAATAGCTCCATATCTGCTTTCACCATTTCGGCAATCAGTTGATCGACCGAATAGGTGTGCTCCCAACCGAGTTTTTCCTTCGCTTTGCTCGGATCTCCCATGAGCAAATCTACTTCTGTAGGACGATAATATCCGGGATCGATTTCCACCAAGACCTTTCCGGTTTTGGCATCACGTCCTTTTTCATTCTCCGCTTTTCCGCTCCACTCTATTTTTATGCCTACTTCGGCAAATGCTTTTTCTATAAAATAGCGTACGGTGTAGCACTTTCCGGTGGCGAGAACAAAATCTTCAGGCTCATCTTGCTGGAGAATGCGCCACATTCCTTCTACATAATCTTTGGCATGACCCCAATCCCGTTGTGAATCAATATTTCCCATAAAAACGGACTCTTGAAGACCGAGTTTTATTCGAGCTACGGCACGAGTTATTTTTCGGGTAACGAAAGTTTCACCTCTTAGCGGGCTTTCGTGATTGAACAGAATTCCGTTGCAGGCAAAAAGATTATATGCTTCGCGGTAGTTTTTGGTAATCCAAAATCCGTACAACTTAGCCACTCCATACGGACTTCGTGGATAGAATGGCGTATTCTCATTTTGCGGAGTTTCCTGCACTTTTCCGTAAAGTTCGCTTGTGGAGGCCTGATAGATTTTTGTTTTCTTTTCGAGACCCAAAACGCGCACCGCTTCAAGAATTCTTAACGTTCCCAAAGCATCGACATTTGCCGTGTATTCGGGTAATTCGAATGAAACGTGAACATGTGACATCGCAGCCAGATTGTAGATTTCATCGGGCTGCACTTCCTGAATAATGCGAATCATATTGGTGGCATCGGTCAGGTCGCCGTAATGCAAAAAGTACTTGACATTTTTCTCGTGCTGATCTTTGTAGAGATGATCTACACGATCGGTATTAAAAAGTGAACTTCTTCTCTTGATACCGTGAACTTCGTATCCTTTCTCAAGCAATAATTCGGATAAATACGCGCCGTCCTGACCCGTAACTCCGGTTATTAATGCGACTTTATTTGCCATTCATTGGGTTTTTTGCAAAGGTAAAAAGATTTGGTTGTGGGTGTGGGTTTGAAGGTGCTATTGATGAAGGTGCGTTTCCTTTATGCGCCAAGCATTAACCAAGAAGCCGTTAATGCCTCACAATACTGTTGCTCTATTATGTAGGTTTACTATTCGGTTAATTTGGTTTTTAAATCCATTCGCTCGTGCAAAATTCTAATGACCTCAATTTCGTCATTTGGAATCAGCCTGTTCGTTTCTAAGCCACCCAGCATCCACACTCAAAATTAATACCCAGACTTCGAGCCGGCAATATTCTGAATCGGGTGCCAAGTGGTTTTAATTTCCTGGGTGTCCATAATATAATCGGGGCTGCCGGTTTGGATGTTTTCACTTTCGTAAAAATGGATTCGTTTCACGCTATCGGCTGCGACGGTTCCGATTTCAACTGAGTCTGTCTGGGATGCGTCCCAAGTCAAAACGGCATTCACATCCATGTGTGAAACGAAATGGTTGAGCAATTCTTTGCGTGAGCCGGTTAAGATATTGATTACGCCTGACGGCAAATCACTCGTAGCCAGCACTTCTGCAAAACTTATTGCCGTTGCCGGATATTTCTCCGAAGCGAGAACCACCACCGAATTACCGCCACAGATTCCGGGAATCACCGCTTGGACAAGTCCAACCAAAGCACTTTCATTCGATGCCATCACCGCAAGAACTCCGGTTGGTTCGGGAAGGCTAAAATTGAAATGCGAGCTCGCGACGGGATTCACATTGCTATACACCTGAACGAATTTATCGCACCAGCCTGCGTAGTAAACTAATAGATCAACTGCTTGCTCAAATTCTTTTTTCGCAGCAGCGGAAGAAATACCCATCAGAATCATCTCATCGATAAAAAGACTTTTCTTCTGATCTATCATCTCGGCCATGCGGTACACGATTTGGGAACGGTTATAAGCCGTTTTATCGCTCCAGCCCTGCTGCGCAGAACGTGCAGCTACCACCGCATTTCGGAAATCTTTGCGCGAACTGAGGCAGATATTGGCCATAAAATTGCCATCCGCATTTTTCAATTCGAAATATCTGCCGCTCTCGGTGCGTGGGAAAGCTCCGTTGATAAAGAGCTTATAGGTTTTATTTACAGAAAGATCGGCAGTCGCACCTTTCTTCACTTTGCTATCTGATTTCTTTGCCATCAGTCAAATTTTAAATACGCTTGAAGTCCCTGAAGTCCGCCTTCTCTTCCAAAACCGGATTCTTTATATCCGCCGAAGGGCGAAGTAGGATCGAATTTATTGAATGTATTTGCCCAAACCACACCGGCTCTCAGGCGCGATGTGAGGTTGAATATTTTTGAACCTTTGTCTGTCCAAACGCCCGCCGACAATCCATAAGGCGTGTTGTTGGCCTTATCGATTACTTCGTCGATGGTTCGGAAAGTTTGCATTACGAGAACCGGGCCAAATATTTCTTCTTTTGAAATTACGCTGCTTTGGGCTACGTTTTTGAAAACCGTCGGTCGGCACCAATATCCTTTCTTCGGAACATCGTTTCCAGTTTGAATCATTTCAAAACCTTCCTTCTTACCGATTTCCAGGTATTTTTGAATGGTTTCCAGTTGTCCTTTCGAATTGATCGCACCGACATCGGTATTCTTATCGAGTGGATCGCCCAAAACGAGATGTTTCATGCGATGCTCCAGTCTCCGCATAAAGGGTTCAGTGACACTTTCCTGAACGAAAAGGCGCGAACCGGCGCAACACACGTGACCTTGATTAAAGAAAATTCCGTTTACTATTCCGTCTACCGCCTGATCAATCGCCGCATCTTCAAAAACAATGTTGGCGGCTTTTCCACCGAGTTCGAGCGTGAGCTTTTTGCCTGTTCCGGCAATGCTCCGCTGAATCATTTTACCGACAGGAGTCGATCCTGTAAATGCGATTTTATTGACATCTGGGTGCTCTACCAACGCTTTTCCGGTATCGCCGGCACCGGTTATTATATTTACTACTCCGTCCGGGACCCCTGCATCGCGAATCAATTCAGCAAGTTTAAGTGCGGTGAGTGGCGTAGTTTCAGCCGGTTTGAGAACGACCGTATTTCCGGCGGCAAGTGCCGGAGCTATTTTCCACGAGGCCATGAGCAGAGGAAAATTCCAGGGAATAATTTGCCCAACCACTCCAAGCGATTTCGGTTTCTTGGTTGGGAAAGCATACTCTAGTTTGTCAGCCCATCCGGCATGATAGAAAAAATGAGCCGCAGCCAATGGTATATCCACATCGCGCGATTCGCGAATTGGTTTTCCTCCATCCATCGATTCGATCACCGAAAATTCTCTGGCGCGTTCCTGCAGCAATCTGGCGATTCTGAAAATGTATTTCGCCCGTTCTTTGGGCTCCATTTTCGACCAGACATTTGCGTACGCTTTTCGTGCAGCTTTCACAGCACGATCCACATCTTTTGCATCCGCATCGGCCACTTCGGCTATTGTTTCTTCGGTTGCCGGATTGACGGTTTTGAAATACTTCTTGCTGTGGGGAGTCACGAATTTTCCGTCTATAAAAAGGTCATATTTCTTTTTCAGTGAAATATGCGAAGTGCTCTCCGGTGCGGGAGACAGATTCCATTCAGTATTTTTATTTTTAGCCATATTAGTCGAGTGCAAAGTAATTTCCGGATTGATAAACTCCGGTCGTTTGTTTCACCAATTGTTTCAAAAGATCGTTGGCGAGTGAACTTGCGCCAAATCGAAACCACTGATTTGTAAGCCATTTATCACCGAGCGTTTCTTTCACCATCCATAAATAATGGAGAGCGAGTTTGGAATTCGAAATTCCTCCGGCGGGTTTCATTCCAATCATTTTGCCGGTTTCGAAATAGTAATCCCGGATTACTTCCAGCATTACCAACGTAACCTCCATCGTGGCGGCCGGTTGGATTTTTCCGGTAGATGTTTTTATAAAATCGGCACCGGCATCGATAGCAAGTCGACTAGCGAGCGCTACCTTTTCGAGCGAGCCCATTTCGCCGGTTTCCAAAATAACTTTGAGCCGCTTATCTCCACAAGCTTCTTTGATAGCCGCTATTTCGTCAAAAACGTAGGTGTATTCTCCGCTGTGAAATTTTCCACGAGAGATAACCATATCGATTTCATCTGCTCCTGCGTCAATTGCTTCTTTGGTATCTGCAAGTTTGATAGCCATACTCACTTGGCCTGCCGGAAATCCAGTGGCCACCGATGCGATTTTCACAGGTGAGTCGTCACCGAGATATTTTCGAGCCGCAGGAACCATGGCGGGATAGACACAAACCGCGGCGACGGTTGGCAACCCGAGCATTTCATCGTGTAGATGCATTGCTTTGTAGCACATTTGACGCACTTTTCCAGGCGAGTCTTTTCCTTCAAGTGTTGTCAGATCGATCATATTCAAGGCCATTTTGAGGCCTTGAATTTTGGTTTCCTTCTTGATGCTCCGCGTTTTGAATCGGGCACATCTTTCTTCGATGCCGGTTTGATCGATGGGTTTATGATGCAGTTTTATTTCCATTGAAATGGGTTGATATAAAGGTCAAATATAGCATATTCAACTATTTTCATAAAAAAACCCTCTCAACTTGAGAGGGTTTAGAATATTTCATTTCGATTTCTTTTACCGTAAGGTAAAGCGTATCGGTAAGTTATACTGTACTTTTACCGGTTTTCCACGTTGCTTACCGGGCTTCCACTTCGGCATATTTTCTACTACCCGTATTGCTTCTTCATCACAACCTCCACCAATGGAGCGAAGTACTTTGACATCCTTCACATTTCCTTTTTCATCAACTACGAAGGTGACATACACGGTACCCTGGATTCCGGCATCCTTGGCAATAGCTGGATATTTAATGCTGTTTCCAAGATATTTCATCAGCGCGGCATCCCCGCCAGGGAATGAAGGCATTTCTTCGACAATGGTAAAGATCTGTTCTTCCGCGACCTCTTCATGGACATCTTCGATGGTTTCAATCTGAGTATCTTCGGTAACTTCCAAATCGGGAATAACCATTTCCTCATCAATTTCCTTTTCATCTTCTACTATGTCGATAACCGTGGTAGGAGCGGGTGGTGGTGGCGGTGGTGGTGGTTGCTGTTGTGAAACAGGAATTATCTCTTCTTCGATCAAATCGATATCGAGTTTTCCAAGATCGGTAACTTTAGTCTCGTACGCTTTATATTCAAAAGCCACCAAAACGAGGGCAGTGGAGAAAAGTATGCCTATAATAATAAGCGGAATACGTTTTTTCTCGAGGTTTGCATTAATGCTTTTTTTTAATTCCATGGGCTTGGTTTTAGAACCAGTGAAGGCGAAAATATAAAAGTTCTTTTAATTATAGCAAAGGTTTCTCATTTCTCTTTGCGAATATAACAAACACTGTGCCTTATTTTGTTAATTCTTTACGTGCGAATTTAGCACTTAACAAACTGCGATAGAGGAATTAATTGGGGTCACAATATATTACGCCGATAAAGATGGGATCAATTGCCGGGTATGCGATTTCGTTTTTGTAACTGCCAAGCACAGAATTTTTTTTTTGCAGAGGTCGCAAATGACTTCTCTGCTTTAAGATATTGCGGCAGTGAGGCTCAAATCCGCTTTCAAAATAGATCATCCATATCCGTAAGTTTTATAATTTTCGATTAATAACAAAGCAAATTTGAAAAAAAATACGCAGAAAGGATTCGGGGACATTGACTTCGATTCCTTTCCAGCGCATTGCCATTCTGGCGATCATCTCACTTCTTTGCACGTTAATTTCTTAAAACAAAAGATACTGGAAGTTGGTAGCGAACATTCACCGGAAGGCCGTGCTGCTTGCCGGGTGTCCATTTTGGCATTTGCATTACAACCCGCAACGCCTCTTCTTCACAACCGACACCGATGCCTCTCAAGATCTTCACATCACTAATTTCACCTTTCTTATTCACGAGAAATTCGATCCAAACCGTTCCCTGAATATTTGCCTCTCTTGCCATAGCCGGATATTGCAATTCTGTATTCAAATAGATTCGCATGGCTGCGTAACCTCCGGGAAACTCAGGATATACTTCAGGTGCAAGCACAGGCTCTTCACTAACAACTTCCTTTTTTTTTGGAATGTATTCTACATCCAGATCTTGGATAGTCGGGAATTGAAGTGTGGGCAAATCAATGACATCAGGTCCATCATCTACAATGGTAATAACATCAATTATTTCTTGATTTTTTGGCTGAGGCACAACCACTTTTGGCTGTTCGGGAATGGCGGCAAAGACTACTTCGTCTGTGAGTATTACAGGGTGTGGGTTATAGCCGAAGGATTCCGGCGACCTGTCGGGTACGCGCCACTCAAGCATGGCAAGTGCTACTGCCGAGGCGAATAATAAACCGAGAAACTTTAAGGGTGTGCGCAGTCGTTCGAGATCGTTGTCCCGATTTTTCTTAGTGTTCATCTGGATAGGTTTTAGAAAAACCCAACCCATTTCTGCGCGCCTGAAATTTAGGTTCGGGTTCTGTATTTAAAATACAAATTACCAACTATTGTGCCGAGAACTCCTCCGAGGGAATCGGCTATAAAATCGAAGACATCTGCAAATCGAGTGGGAAAGAACAATCCTTGAAGAATCTCGGTGAAGCCTCCAAAGGCAGCCGCCAAGATTACAAAAGTCCATAATACCTTATTAGAAGGAAGAATACGGTTATCTGAAAACCGTCGCTTAAATCCGTAAACCATGAGGAAACCGAGAAGGGCGAAGACGGTCATGTGCTCGAGTTTATCGATATAATCGATGTCCCAGAAATTGAGATTCGGGAGGTCGTACCCCGGCAGACTACAGACCAAAAGAATAAAGGCGGCCCAAAGAAGAGCCGCCCAATAGGATTGTAAAAAAGGATTTGGTTTATCCGACAATTTCCTGATATGCATCTGCGTCCATAAGTTCAGAATCATCAATATCGTCTTCAATAGCGACTTTGACCATCCAACCTTTTCCATATGGATCGGAGTTTACCAATTCCGGAGTAGACTCCAATTCCGAGTTGAATTCCAACACTTTTCCCGAAAGGGGCATAAAAAGGTCAGAAACCGTTTTTACGGCTTCAATGGTACCAAAGACTTCACCTTTCTCGAGGTCTTCACCTTCGGTTTCAATTTCTACAAAAACGATATCACCCAATTCTCCTTGAGCAAAATCGGTAATGCCTATGGTGGCGACATTGCCATCCATTTTCACCCATTCGTGATCTTTTGTATATTTCAATCCAGATGGAATTTTCATGCTGTTGTATTTTAGTTATTGGGTTAAGGTAAAGCGCAAAGATATACCAGTATTTATATTTGACGTGGGGAAAGAGATAGAAACTTTGGGCTTATTGATCTGCTGATCGTAAAATGCCCGAATATTGAGCCTTTCGGAAATGACGTAATCTATGGCCGTTTTTAAAGATATCAAATGTTGCCCTGAGGTGATCTGGTTGGTTCCTTCATCCATTCGACGGGCAATAACTTTGGTGTCTCTGATGCTCAGGTCGGCACGTACATTTAGGTCGCTTTTACGGGTTTTTCCTCCAATTTTGATCTGTACATCGGGAAAACGATATCCAAGTCCGAGCACTACTTCATCACTTCGGTTTTCAGTAAGCTGAAAATTGGTGGTACTAAATGCGAGCGTTCGGTTTTTATTGATCTCAAAATTGGTAATTAACGAGTTCTGCCAGGTCATATCGATTTTGATCAGTGGGCTTAACTGTTCTGAAATCGTAACCGCATTGATTTGCTTTTGAGGAATAAAATTCTCGTCCTCTGAATTATCCCGGAGGGGCCTTCCATTGGCATCGAGGCCGGCACTTAGATTTGTTGTAAAGCTATTAACGCTATATGTACTTCTATACGCATTACTGATGGTGATATTTCTAAAAATACGTTTGATTGCCGGTATTTTTGAGAGGCCGTCGTAATTGATACTCCAACTCGGATTCTTAATTGCATCAAGGAGCGTGTAATCCTCAATTCTCAATTTTACGGCATCAGTACTCTGGCCGGAATAGGCCGCTACGAAAGCCGGCAAAATTACTTGTTGGGAGGTCGACTTAAATCCATCAGCGTAACCATCGGGATTAGGTTCTGAAAGTCCGGTCTCAACTGCCAACCTATTGGAAATATCTTCTCGATTAGCCTTAAATTGCTCAAAAGCGCGGCTTACATTGTTCTCATCCTTTTCCCGGAGAGTTTTCCAGGCCATCAATGAAATACTGAAACTTCCGGTTTGGAAGGGGCTTTCTTCCAAGTATTGTTGCAAATCACCATTGTACCGGAAGAATGAACCATCATTAAGAGACTTGCTGCGGATGGCATTGAATTCAACGCGAAGATTTGGTAGGGGTTCGAGATTGACCCTCAGATTGAAATCTTCGGTATATGTTTCCAGATATTGCTGATTGATATACTCATTTTTCACGAGCCAATCTTTTAAAGCAGCCTGCCTGTTAAAATTGTTGATTTGTTCCCCCAAAACAAAACCGAGTCCCGGAGCATTGAAACCGGGATCCATACCGATAATATTTGATTGACGATTGTAGCCGGGCAGGAATGTTCCTTCGTTTTGGCTATAAACCACTGTAATGTTTTTCAAACTCATTACCAATTTTGCCATATAATCGAATACCGTAATTTCTGAGCCGTCTTTTTTCTTTTCTTCATCTTTGTCCTGGGCATCATCCTTGGCTCCTTTTGCAGGTTGCTTAGGATCCTTGGTCAATGAGCGACCTCCGGCACGGCTCTGGCGCTGAAATTTCTGATTAACATTTTTAAAATATGGAATTTTATTATAAAGATTCAAAAAGTTGAACTGGCTGTTTAGCGACATTGTCCGGGCATTTTGAATGGTGTTACCTAATGAATCCTGACTAAATGGTGCGCGCTGCCAATTGTAACTTCCGGTGTAGCGGGCATCCATCGAAATCCAATCCAAAATTGGAATTTTATTGATGGGTACCGAATAATTGCCGGATACCGTCTGATTGAAATTCACATTGGTTCCAAAATTGAGAATACTATTCCATACCGTATCCCGGTAATTATTGTATGAAGCCCGGTCGTTTTTATCTACTTTGCCATCAGGCTCATCGATATAGGCCAAATTATTTGCGCTATATGACAGCCGGATAGACTTGGTAAGATCTTGTTGTACATCATAGGTTCGCAACCAATTGAACGTTTTGGTATACAATACAGGTTGCTCAAAATCAAAAACATCACTATTATTCTTGAATTGTTGTTCGGTGTACATCCGATTGATATCCGATCGAAATGAAAGGTTCTTGGGTATGAGCGAGAAATTGAAATCGCGAATCAAAGCCAGGTAATCCGAAGATCTCAGGAATTTGCTTGCCGCAAAAGGTTTATAGTTCTTTGGTTGGGTGCTAAAATTATATCCCAAACCTACTCGAAACTGCTTTTGATTGTCAAATGCGGTGTTAATATCATAGGCCTTTCGGTCGCTGTATGCGAAAGTTCCATTGAGGTTTTCGACATCATATATTCTCGGTTTCTTATCCGGATTGGTGCGCTCTTTCCTTACATTGGTAAAGTTGATACTCCGCCGCCGGACATACGATTGGGAACGCTTGCGTATTTTTTTCTTATCGGTTGTTGATAGTCCCTGGGTAACCTCACTAAGCTCCAGATCAGGCGAAAGCGGATCATATTTTGGAATTATTACTTGTTCGGCCTGCCCTATGTACATGGGTATTTTCACTCCTGATTCTTCAGGAAGAAATTTATCGAGATTCAGGTTTGAGCTTGCATCGTAGCCCATAGTTTGTTCTTGAGGCCTTTCGGAAATACGGCTTCCCAGGGAGCCAAAATTCGGCGTACTGATATTTCCGGCAAGGGTAACGGTACCAAAATCTGCCAGTTGGGCATTCAGTCTTCCAACTGCGGCCCAACCACCCTCATCATTAAAATCCGTAAGACGCAATTCGTTCACCCAAACTTCAACACTTGCACGCAGCCCATCATCAGATGTCCATACATTTCCGAATTCCGGGTCACCGCTTCTATTTGGATTTCGAATCCCAATCATAATTGTCTTTACAGAACTCAAAACCGGATTACCCTTTATACGTATCCGACGATCCCCGTCCATTTGTACATATATTTGATTATCTGCTACACCCGAGTTATTTCGGGCATTCTTAGCATCCTGAAGCTTTTTGAACTCAATTTTCATATTGTTCTCCTCAGGCCAGATATTGTCAGGAGTACTTGAAGCATTGAGTTCCGTGGGGGTTAGTGGAATCTCGTACTCGTAAAAGTTTTGGTCAAAATCGGTCCCGAGCCTTACGAAAACCGAAACATCGCCAAAGTCTACCGGATTATTCAAGTCGAGGGTTTCTCCGTGTATGAACATTTCCAAATTGCCGTATTGGCGCATATCAATATCCACACTTCGGAAGGCTGCACGGGCATCACCATCAGCGAGATTTTTCACCCGTAAAACCAATGATTGTTCGTTGAGACTGCGCAAATTTGCTGTTCCTGCATCGATCTCTCGGGAAATTCCGGGAGGCGTTACATAGTTGAGAGGAACGCGCTGACTATTTTCTTCAATATTTACCGCAAGGATATCAAATTCAGTCTGATTCGTTCCACCCGGAATTATTTCACCTTCGCGCAATGATTGGGTATACCGGCGCCACTCTCCCCGGATAAGTTCCAACCTTGCAAACCGCATTACCACAGGAGTTTCGAAACCAGTTGTAACCAGGCGCATGAAGCGAACAGATCGTAAATCCTGAATATTATTGATTGATTTCCCTTCGCGAACCGGAATTTTAAACTGGTACCATTTAACCGTTCTTCCGTCGCTCGCCACACCATCTACCACATCTGTAATATAGTTATTCCCAACCTGCCAGGCACCCGGAGCTACCTGTGGGTCAGGCATATTCACTTCGTATTGGTAATACGATTCTGCCTCAGACAATGTCAAATCCTGATTAATATCTTCGGTAGTTGGAAGGGTAGTGGATTGCGTTGGAAAACTATTCACTTGATCGTCCTGGGTAGTAATTGAGTTCCCTTCAAAACCGTTGTATTGTTTGTAACGGTCGATGATGTCGGCACCTGTATTATCGTACGATTGATCCCGATAATATTTATAATTATCCGTAGAAGGATCGTCATTTGAATTGGTTATTACGGCAGCAGCTACACCGGGCAGAGCCGAAATATTGGCAAGAAAATTTTGAAAATAGGAACGCTCTCCGGCATCATTGAACCCATCAAAACCTACATCTTGCGCTGCATTTGAATTGGTGGTATTATCAAAAGCGTTTACAATACTTTGGGTGATGGGAACGCGTGCCCAAGCTGTAGTGTCTGTGAGAAGACCATTTGGATTATTGGGGTCAATAGGCAAACCATTTTCAAAACTCATCTGCCCATCGCGAAGCACATCTTCAGAAACATTCCCGAGATCTAAAATCAATTTACCATTCTGATTTCCCGAAGTACCAAGGTATTCGCGGTTGTCGGAATTATAAGGGTCCATAATCCAAAACTGGACAAACTCTACATTTGTTTGCTCAAAATCGGTGGTATTGATAGCGCGTTGCACACCGCCCCATCGTGTCTCTGGATTGGCCAGATCACCCGTTTGAGGATCGATACCTGAAGAAACCCCTGTTGGACCCGTATCGTAATTATAAGGGCCTCTTTCGGTTGGAAAAAATGAGAGGTCGAAAGTAGCAATATTGGCGGGTGTGCCGGCGGGAAGATCTTTGTCTGGGAAAACCTCATTCTCTGTTACCTCACGTTGATAGTGTCGATCGGAATTTATATTGTCAGGAGTAAGATTATCATTTCTGAAAAAGAGCGGGTCGATAACGTACCAGGCAAATTTTGCGCGATTGTAGCCTAACGCTATGTCATTATTGAGTGAAGCTTCAGGAAATAGTTCTGGTTGAAATTGTGGAATCGAAGCAAGACCCCAGGAAGCAAAATTTCGCAGGTCGATAAGTGAAATTGTTCCTTCAAAATCGTCGATATAAGCGGTACCCGTTTTACCCACAGCCTTATTGTGACCCGGTATAAGGTTTGCAAACTCTAAAGAGGCATCTACATTTGAAACTTCCTTGGTATTTATAAAAGGCAATGCATCAACCATATCAGTCAAGAACCGCGACTGGTCTTGATAATGGGCATCAAAGCCCCAAAGCGTGTTATTCATCGGCTCGTCACCGATATTTACTTTTTGGGTTAATGGTCTTTCATTCAAGTTCATAATCGTCGACCCCAACGTAAAATGATCATTGAATTTATAATCGAACCTGGCACCCATTAAGCGTCGGGTCTGAATGCTAAAAAGTGTATTGCTCTCTACGCTGATCTTGATAGGTGTTTGCGATTCGAGAAGTCCGGTATTCAGGATTTTAACTCTACCCAAGTTATAATCTACCGTAAAATCCTGATTCTCGACCAATTGCACCCCACCAGCAGTTACTTGTACGGCACCTTGAGGAATATTGAGTGAGTTAAGCGAAATTTCATCGGAAGATGCAGACTGATAACTCCCTTTAAGCTTAAATCGGTTGAGGTAGAGAAAGTTTTGTTGCGCAACTGTTTTGGTAGAGTCGTAAAGTTGTGGGTAGGCGATTTTTTTTATCTGATCATCAGACAGCCCTTCGGCACTCAATCGATTCATCAGATCCTTGCCGAAAGGTTCAATGAGCGGGAAATATATCCGGCCGTTCTGGGCATTAATGGTTCCGCCTTCCACAGCAGCGCCATCTATAAAGTCAAAACGGCCATCCGGACGCGACTTTAGGTTTTGATCCAATTTATCGAGAGCGAAAATCTGCAGTAGCGGAATGTTTTGAACCTCAGGCACAGGAATTACCGGCACATCTATCCCCTGCTGGGGATCGTTGTACCACACATTGAGCAAAAATTCAGTACTGTTCACTTGGTATGCGCCAAGCGAATAAACGTTTTTCATCATCAAATCCCAGAGGGGGTTCTTCACGTCAACTACCGTCGATTTCAACAATTTAAGATAGAGCGCATCGGGTGCAGTAAATCCATCGTTGGACAAATCTCCAACCTGATAGGTCCGGCCATTGAGCGTGTATTGATAACCTACTGCAAGAACCTCGGCATTATTTAGTGCTTGGTTAAGGGAAATAAATCCGAGCTTGGCATTGAAAGTATATTCACTGGGGCTCAACTGGCGAGCGTTCGACAATCTTTCAAAATCGCGTCCATTCACCAGGTTAAGTGTGGATAATGCCTGCGACGATTGGGAAAACCCTCGAATTTGTGCATTTCCTGAGACTGTACTATACAACTGATTTTGAGAATTGTCCGGAAAATCATTTAGTGGGTAATCCCCTAGTTCCAGCGGATTGGCAGGGTTTTGATACGGAGCGCCTTCACCCAAATCTGTAAATCCGATAATATTCCGGGTTTCACTGACATTAGCTGTCTGGTTAACCGCCCAAACCTCGATACGCGTAATCTGAACTCCAGAGTTTACTACGGGAAGACTTTTCATGGCATTGTTGTAAGCCGCCCGAAAGTAACCACTCAAAAAGTAGTGTTTATTGGCTTCGTAATTATCGACTTCTATCTCATAATCCTGGGTTTGCGCGCCACCCTGTACGTTTATTTCCTTCTTTTGACCCCGCTCTTGGGAGAAAAGTACGGTAGAGGTAAGTCGTCCAAATTTCAGTTCCGATTTTATTCCAAAAAGGCTCTGGCTTCCTGAGATTAGGGAATTATTGAGTGGCATACTCACATTACCTGCCTCAATTTTCTGAATTATTTCGTCTTCATAACCGGTGTATTCGATTTTGGTTTGATTCTCAAAATCAAAAGTAGCTTCTGTATTATAGTTTGTGCTAAGTTTGAGCTTATCACCGATATGACCAACCACGTTAAGCTGAATTCGCTGATCGAAGTTGAAAGTAGTTATTCTTCGCTGATTAACCGGAATCTGCGGATTTTCGTTCTTATTTATATTTGCTCCAAAGGTAAGTTCAGCAGTTCCTTGGGGCCTTATATCCACTGTGTTTCCTCCAAAAATCCGATCGAAGGCTTTATTATTAATTTTCAGGCTGGGTCGAAAAGGATCGGGACCATTGGGATCATCACTCGCTATTTGATCTGTGGATTGAATTTCTTTCCAGTAATTATTTACGGAGTTGGCATTTACATAATCCATGTATTCGTCAAACGTCATGACCGTTGGATTTCGGTAATCAATATTATTACCTATCCGCTGATAGAAATAGTATTGGCCTGATTGAGGATCATATTCGATGACATTATTTACGTTGCTCGGATCGGTAAGATTTATCCGTCCATTGTTTTCACCGTAAGGGTTTACATTGTCATGAATAGGGTAAGGAAGATCGACCGTGGGTGAATCGACCGGAAGGACGGTAACGAAAGGCAAGTTTACCACATTGTGGTCGTACTTCGGCAAGCTGGCATAGCCAGACCAAACTAAAGTAACTGAGGCGACGATAGCAAGAGGCCGCCAGATATTTTTAAACCGTAATCCCAAAATGTTTGTCAGAAAAGCGCTACAGCCGCTTCAAACTCTCTTTTATTAAATTTTCAATACTTATCGATTCATCATTAGTTTCCAACACTTTATCGACCACATTCTGCGCTTTGCGCGGATCGAAGCCAAGGTTTCGCAGTGCTCTTAACGCTTCAGATCGCAAGGTATTGTTTTGGGTGCCAAAAATATCAAAATTCGCTTCCCCACCGCCAATTTTATCTTTTAGATCAACGATTATTCGTTCAGCAGATTTTGCTCCAACTCCTTTTATCTTTTTCAGGCTTGCCACATCCCCCTGAATAATAAACTCCTGAATTTCTTTTGGCTTATAGCTCGATAAAGCAGCAATGGCCGAAGCAGGACCAATTCCTGAAACGGAAATAAGGCTACGAAACATGGTGCGCTCGGCTTCGAATGCAAAACCAAATAATACATGTGCATCTTCACGTATAGAGGTGTGCATAAATATTTTAACCCGTTTTTTGCCGGCAAGGCTTTCAAAAGTGTGAAGAGAAGTTTGGAAAATATAGCCGATTCCATTGGTTTCGATTACTCCAAAAGTCGGGGTTCGGTTTACCAATTCTCCGTCAATGTACTCAATCATATTCGTTTTGGATTTCTGTGGAAAGACCTCGGTTTCTCAAAAACGCAGGTTTTGTTTGAAATAGGCCATAAATGTATAAATCTCTGATTGGTTTCCACGCATTATTTGTAATTTCCCTGAATGATTAAAAAAACGATTGTTGTATTCTCAGGTGCGGGCATCAGTGCCGAAAGTGGTATTAATACATTTCGCGATCAGGACGGCCTTTGGGAAAAACACCGAATAGAAGATGTGGCTACCCCCGAAGCCTGGCAGAAGGATCCGGAACGTGTACTCGATTTTTACAATGCACGGTACAAGCAAATGAAGCAGGTCAAGCCAAATGCAGCACATAATGAACTGGTACGACTGGAAAAAGACTACAATACTATAATAATCACACAGAATGTGGATGATTTGCATGAGCGTGCGGGCTCATCGCATGTGATTCACCTACATGGTGAACTGGCTAAATGCCGTTGCGAAAAGAACGAAAACGTGTTAATGGATATGCCCGCAAACGGCTTGCGTATGGGCGACCGGAGTCCTGACGGGTTTCAACTACGTCCGCATGTGGTATGGTTTGGTGAGATGGTTCCTGAAATGGATCGCGCACTGATGGCAGTCCGGCAGGCCGATGTTTTAATCGTGGTTGGCACTTCACTTAATGTTTACCCGGCGGCGGGATTGGCATATGCCGCTTCCGCAAAAGCAGAATTAATTTTGATCGACCCGGCAAAATTTGAAGCACATACCGCTTCATCTTTTCAACATATCCGGAAAAAAGCAAGCGAAGGAGTGAAAGAAGTGGTAGCCGAGTATTTGGCGAAAGTCTAAAAAAATAGCCTTGGGATTCCAAGGCCATTTCAAAAAAATATAAAGAATCTTTCTTTCTTAACGAACTACCAACCGGCTTGATGCAAGTAATCTATTGTTATTGTAAAACGAATAGATATACACGCCAGCCTGAAGATCGGAGACATTTAAATCTATATTTCCGGAAGTACCGGATATCGATTGTCTTTTGATTTCTGAACCAAGGATATTATACACTACGAGAGCTGCATCTTTATTATTTTCTTTTAAGTCGAAAGGAATTACAGTGTGATCCACAGCCGGATTGGGTTGGGGACTTCCAATTGAAATCATTTCTGCCTCGTTGACAGCAGTAGCACTTGAAACACGGAATTCAACAGTCACACAAGTTTGATCTGAAGGATTGTCGGCATTGTAAAAGCAATAATCAATGAATGAACTTCCTTCTACTCCTTGTGGTTGATAATCGGCGTAAAAATTTGAAACCGAAGCTCCTGCAGCAATGAATAAGGGAGTTGGCGACACATCCGTAGATGATGAATAACACTGGAACCAGCAAAAATAATTTTCTGTACCTTCAAGAACTGAATTCTCCACACGTTTCGCATATACGTTCATGTTAATATTGGATGTGTTTTGAACATCAAAAGTAGTAGTCAATAAATCATCATTCACAGAACCATACACAACTTCAGGTGCATTTATTGCTTGAATAGACTGTGCCTTTAAACCTACAATGCTCAATAGGATGAAGAAAAAAGTGGCCGTAGCCATTTGTAGATTTGTTTTCATATAAATGATATTTATGTATTAAAGGAGCAAATATACGAAAAATACAATTGGTATATCACTGTTCTTCCAGTAATTAAAACTTGGGATTCCAACAAATAGACACATAAAATTGTAAAATCCAAGGACTTAATTTTTGGTGTCGCATTAATTCAATTTACTTTAGAGGCCTTCAAATATTCTAAATCTAATTTATCCTTTATTATTATGAAAAAAGTTTTACTCTTCGCTCTTGGAGCACTCTTTAGTATTAGTGCTTTTTCACAAACAGTTCTTAGTGAAAATTTTGATGGCACTACCCTTCCCGATGGATGGTCTATGACTTCCACTAACAGCGTAGGCTGGAATGTCGGCACACCCGCCTCCTTATCGAGCACATATTGGATAATACCCAGTCATGATGGAAATTGTGCCGCAGCAAATGATGATGCCCTCGGTCAAAATGGAAATTCACTTGACGATGAACTAATGACCCCTTCAATGGATTTTTCAACCTATCCTGCCGTTGCTTTAACATTCGACGTTTTTTCTAATGGCTCTTATGGTTCGCTTGGATCAATCTTGGTCTCTACGGATGGTGGTGATTCGTTTAATGAAATCTATGTAATTGGGTACGCAGATGGTTGGCAAACGCTTTCAATTGGGTTAACGGGAACCGCTGGTGAAAGCGATGTGGTAGTTGCTTTCAAGCATACAGACCAAGGATATTACGCTGACGGATTGGCTATAGACAATGTTTTAATATTTGTTCCCACTCCTAATACGGCGAGCTTCACAGGAATTACCTCGCACGACTATGCACCTATCAATTCTGACTACACTCTTAAGGGTAGTGTTACCAATTTGGGATCTAATAACATTACCTCTATGAACGTAAATTGGACCACGGATGATGGTCAATCGGGTGATGCTCTTATTACCGGTTTGAATATAGCTCCTTTTACGTCTTATGAATTTACACATCCTGATGTGATTGCTATCGGACCAACGGATTATGTAATGACTGAAGTAACGATCAGTGCGGTTAATGAATCTGAAGAATCTATAATATCTGATGGAACTCAATCTATTAATATCTTACCCCTTGTCTATTTCCCAGAGCGTAAAGTATTGATTGAAGAAGCTACTGGAACATGGTGTGGTTGGTGTCCACGTGGTGCTGTAAACCTTGATCTAATGGCAGACAACTACCCCAATTCTATTGAAGTAGCTGTTCACAATAATGATCCTATGAAAAACACTGTTTACGATGCAGGTATGGGAAATCTAATTGGAGGATACCCGAGTGGACTGGTAGATCGTGCATTCGTTGACATTAATCCCTCTCAATTTGAAGAGCTTTTTCTTGCAAGGATTGAAGTACAAGCACTCGTTAGCGTTGGAATCACGACAGAGTATGATGCTAATTCGCGTGATTTGACCGCCACGGTAACTGCAACTTTCGCTGGAAACGCTAATGGGAATTATCGGATCAATGCAATAGTTGTTGAGGACAATGTGACCGGAACAGGTTCAGGCTACAACCAATCTAACTACTATGCTGGTGGCGACTATGGTCCAATGGGTGGTTATGAAAACCTTCCTAGCACAGTTCCCGCAGCCGATATGGTTTATCGTCATGTAGGTCGTACCATCCTTGGTGGATGGAGTGGATCCGCAAATTCAATTCCATCTCAGGTAGTAGAAGGTGAGGAATACGCAAAAACATATACTTACAATGTTCCTTCGGGTTATGATGATTCTGAAATTACTGTTGTAGGATTGGTCATTAATCAAGAAACTGGAGAAATTATGAATGCTGAGGAATCAAGCAGCATTCTTTCCGCTAAAGAATTGGAAGCTTATGGATTTGACTTCAAACTTTTCCCAAATCCTGCACAAACTACCAGCAACATTCTTTTGAAATTGGAAAACGCCGGTCATGTGAGCTATGCCATTTATGACGTAAGTGGTAAGCAAGTTGCAAGCAAAGACCTCGGAACAGTTGCGCCCGGCGAGTATCTTCACGAAATTAATATTGAGAACTTAAATAGTGGTATGTATTTTATCTCTATCACTACAGGTTATAACCAAATTACACGCAAACTTTCTGTAAACTAAATTTTGGTAAAGCTTGAGCATATCGAACTGGTTCGATAGGTAATTTATAGAGCAGTTCCTTAATTGGAGCTGCTCTATTTTTTTTATTCTCACCCATGCTATGAATTACCCATTATGGAAGTAGGATTTCAATCCATACTGGCATTATTTAAAGTATTTCAAGCGGGAAAACAAATGTTTGATTTATATTTAGACATCCAATTTTCAAATCAGGAAATTGAATCACTCTAACCTCTGTATGCGAAACATTTACATCTTTTTCATTCTTTTAGGGACTTTTGAGGGCGTACATGCTCAGTCACAGCGTATGGTGTTGATTGAAGAAAACACCAACGTCTCAAGCGCTGCTTGCGCATCTCAAAATCCTGCTTTTAATACCCTATTGGATGGCAATACAGATCGGGTAGTTCAGATCAGCTATCATACAGAATTCCCATCCGGCGACCCTATGTATCTTGACAATACTGTTGATAACGACAATCGTATTCTCTATAATTCAGCAGTTTATATTCCCGTTGCAATTTTGGGTGGACAAATAATTGACAATACTTATCCAGGATTCACTGCTTCCTTAAATGGCTCTCCTCAGGGATTCTCCCAAGCAACACTTGATTATGCCAAAGATTTAGCGGCTCCGTTTGCCATCGATTTAAGTTATTCATTAACCCCCGATGGGATAAATATTTCTGCCACGGCTACTTGTTCGCAAAGCGTTAGTGGAAATCTGAAATTTCATGTTGTCGTAATCGAAAAGCAAATTCAATTTCTTGCTGCCCCGGGAACAAATGGAGAGACATCTTTTCGAAATGTGATGAAAAAGATGCTCCCTGATGCCAACGGCGCCTCCATGAATAGCAGTTACCTTTCGGGAAATACATTCACTGCATCAGCCTATTGGGAATTTGAAAATGTGTATGATCCGAATCAACTTGCGGTGGTTGCCTATATCCAGAACGATGACGATCATAATGTGCTTCAGGCAGCCTATTCGGATTCGGAGACTTTCGGCCCACTCCAGGCTATCGATGCGCGCCCACTGAGCATTTCCGATCTCCCGGAATCTACTTGTGAAGCCGATATTTCTCCATCTGTAACAATACGAAACAATGGAAGTGAACCGCTCACTTCGCTCATAATCGATTACACTATTAATGGAAGTACCGGTACACAAAATTGGAATGGATCCCTTGATTTTTATGAAACTGCAACAGTGCCACTTGGAAGCATTTCGTTTTCCGAAGGAGAGGAAAATCTGCTGGAAGTAACGGTTTCTAGTCCGAATGGTCAAGCGGATGAGGTGCCCGAAAACGACACCGTAGCATCTCCGATCGATTTTGCCGGAACCACCACTTTGCATTCCACTTTAGAAGTACTTACCGACAATTATCCCGGAGAAACGAGTTGGAGTATTCGCAACAGCAATGATGAACCTGTAGCCACCTATCAATACAGTGGAACGGAGGATGGCGGTGGTGCTGATGCGAATACCACCCATTCTCACTTGCTTGTTCTTGACCCTTTTGAATGCTATACTTTTACGCTTTATGATGAGAGTGGCGATGGAATGGCTGCTTCGCCGGTATCGCCCGGGCCATTCGGATTCAGAATTCTAAATGGATTTGGAGATGTGATTGTCGATAAAATACAGAGCAGTTTCCCATTTGGGTATGAAACTTCTCAACGATTCCGTACCGACAATACAACGGATCTTGAGAAAGAGCAAAACTCTTCTGCAATCAATTTATACCCGAATCCGGCCATGGCCAAATTGAATATGTCAATGGAATTAAAGGAATTTTCCGGAGTAAAAATTGCAATATTCAGTTCCGTAGGACAGAAAGTTTTTCAATCCGATTTAGGAATTTTGCCGGAAGGCAAAAACGTAAGTACGCTCGATATTTCCTCTTTGAAATCTGGAATCTACCTGATTTGCATAACACAAAACAAATCAAAAATCTATCGAAAAATATCGATAATTAATTAATTTTTAATCATCTACAAACAATTACGGATCCATTCCGACATAATCTAAACATTCCTTTTTAATGAAAAATCATTTCAGACTTCTCATGGTTCTTTTTTTTACGAGCCAATTCGCTATTGCGCAATCTACCTCAGAAATTCCTTCCATAATGGTGAAGGATCTTCAAGGCCATACCGTAAATACGGCAGACTTCAAGAATGATGGTAACCCTATTGTGATAAGTTTTTGGGCTACTTGGTGCTCTCCGTGCAAACACGAATTGAACAGTATTGCTGAAGTGTATCCCGACTGGCAGGATGAAACCGGCGTCAAGCTCATCGCTATTTCTATCGATGATGCGCGTAGCCAATCGCGTGTGCTGCCTTACGTGAATGGATCCTCCTGGGATTACGAAGTATATATGGATGAAAATCAAGATTTTAAACGCTCTATGGGTGTCAACAATGTACCGCATACTTTCTTGATAAACGGAGACGGTGAAATCGTTTGGCAACACAATAATTACAGCCCCGGCGATGAAGATGAGCTGTACAAACAAATTGTAGCCCTCACCAAGTGACCCGAAACAAATGAAGAATTTTAGAATTAGCCTGATTGGAGCAGCCATTCTTTTGGGAGGTAATACCTTATTCTCTCAGGACATTGGCAATTTTAGCGGCAATTTTCAAATAGATGCCCAATATTATCAACCCGATACAGCCATAAGTGCAATCGTACCTGATGAGAAAGTTGCACTAAGCGGTTTTGGAAATATACTTTACCGAAAAGGGAAATTTACTGCCGGCATGCGTTTTGAAACTTATCTCCCGGCACCTGTGGGTTATCCTGCGGGAGCATCATGGGAAGGAACGGGAATAGGATATCGCTTTGCCCAATATTCCGGTGCTGAAATCGATGTTACTGTTGGAAATTTTTATGAGCAATTCGGTTCGGGAATGATCTTGCGCACCTGGGAGGACCACGGTCTCGGTGTTGATTATTCTCTAGATGGAATTCGTGTAAAATCGCGCCCTTATAAAGGAATCGAGTTGACGGGATTGTATGGAAAACAGCGATTTAATTTTAATAATGGTTTTCAAACCGGAGATGGAATCATTCGCGGATTAAATGCAGATATTGACGTTTCTACTTTATTGGATTCCGTGGTGACCCTTCCGGGAAATATCACCATTGGCGGAAGCTTCGTAAGTAAATATCAAACCAATAATAGTGTGTTGTATGACTATCCTGAAAATGTGGATGGCGGGTCTGCACGACTGAAATATATTCTCGGAGGTTTCCGCGTTTCAGGTGAGTACGCCTGGACGGGAGAAAATCCTTCGGCCATGAATTCGCGGATTATAGATATCCCGGACTCGCTTCATCCCGGAGTTGGATTGTTTATCCCCGGGAAGGGAGTGAATTTGAATGCAACGTATTCGGTACGGGGTTTTGGATTTAGCATAACGGCTTCATCACTTGCCAATATGACCTACCAGAGTCAGCGTGGAGCCGGTCCTTTCGATTCCTGGATCAATTATTTACCTGCCACAAGTGTACTGCAAACGTATCTTTTAGCTCAGCTATACCCATACGCTACACAGCCAAACGGTGAGGTAGCCTATCGCGCTGATTTATTTTATAATGTTCCGAAGAAATCAGTTCTAGGCGGTAGATATGGCACGAAATTAGAGCTCAGCTATACCCGCATCATGTCGCCAAAAATTACACGTCAAAATGATTTGAACACGAGCCGTGACGGGGCAGATATTTCTCTATTCGAGACTGGCGGGGAAGTGTATTACAGCGACTTTAACGCAAAAGCAACCCATAAATTTTCCAAAACTTTCAAAGGGAGCTTGTTTTATATGAATACCGTATATAACAACAATATTTCGGAAGGAGCTTATGACTACGACAATGTACCGGTAGATGGAACTGTTTATTCAGACCTATTCGTTTTTGAAGGAAATGTGCGTTTTAATAGCAAGAATAATCTTCGTTTTGAAGTGCAGGGGCTATTTACCAATCAACACCTACAAGATTGGGTCGCAGTAGTGACTGAATACACAGTATCACCGCATTGGTTTTTCTCACTTCTCGACCAGTACAATTATGGAAATGCCAAAGGCGACAAATATCACTTCCCGATAGCGAGTTTGGGATATATTAAAGGCAGCAGCCGTTTTTCAGCAAGCTACGGACGCCAGCGTGCCGGTGTATTTTGCGTAGGAGGAGTGTGTAGAGTTGTCCCTGCTTCAAATGGGCTCACTGTAAGTATTACCACAAGTTTTTAAGCGTATTATGAAAAGTTTTCAAATTAAATTAATTTTCCTTTTAAGCCTTTCGGTGCTGGTGTTGGAAGGATGTAATGATCCAAAAGATACTCCGTGTATTTACAACGATCCGCGGCTTTGTGATCCCGCTTATGTGGATAGTATCAACAACGCCGGTAGCAATGGAGTAGATACGATTGCATTTAACGAAGACCTAACCAACTATGATGAAAAAATACTTCTGGAAGAATTCACCGGATTTCGCTGTACAAATTGTCCTACCGCAGCTGCCTATGCAAGCAATTTAAAAGACCAATACCCTGACCAGCTCTTTCTTTCGGCAATACACTGTACCGAAAATTTTGCAGCTCCCCTCCCACCTGCAAATGACCCCGGTGGGGAATTTCAATTAGATTTGCGCACTCCTGAAGGAGCTGAATGGTATAATTACTATAATCCTCCCGGACTTCCCGATGGACTCATAAACCGAATAGGTACAGAAAATACTTCCACCATTCCATATCCGTATTGGGAAGAACGGGTGGCAGCCCTCATAGCTGATAATAATCCTGAAGTGTATGTGGGAATCACGGATCTTGCGATAAATGGCGACTCGACTATTCTCACTGTAAGGGTGACAGTAAAACCACTTATTCTGGAAGAAGATGAGTACTATATCAATGCCATGGTAGTTGAAAGCGCTATTATCACGGGTCAGAAAACAATTGGAGATGTACTCCACGATTATTCCCAAAATCACGTATTTCGCCGCGCAAGCAACGGCCCTTGGGGAACTTTAGCGTACCACGGTGATTTGAATCTGGATGCGAATACTGCTCTCAAATTTCAGTTATCTGTTGTGTTATCAGAGGACTGGAATTTAGGGAACTGCGACGTGGTAGTTGCAATTTCAAAAGAAAGTACCCGAGAAATTATCCAAGTAGATGAAAAGCCATTGATTGAATGAGGTTGAGCCTGTCAAAACTTCTATTTTTAGTTGTTCTAGTAAGTTTCTGGACAGAGTCTTCCTTTGCTCAGAAAGATTCAGATCTTTTTCTTTTAAATATTCATGCCGGCTTTGCTGGAAGTCAGGTTGAGGGCGATGGCCTTGCAGGTTTTGACAAATTAAACTTTCAGACAGGACTTGGTATCCATACCATACTTAACCCCGAATTTGATTTGGGCTTTGAAATAAATCTGCTCCAAAAAGGCAGTATTCGTCGTCCAAATCCCGAGGCAGGAGATTACGATAAATACAAAATGGCTTTATTGTATGCACAAGTTCCTGTATTTCTGAGATATCATGCGAATGAGAAGCTCGCATTTGTAGCTGGACCCGCTATCGGTTTTCTCCTTTCGGCAAAAGAATCAGACTTTTATGGATCAATTCCTACTGAGCCCGATTTTAATAGAATTGAATTTTCCGGTTTTCTGGAAATTCAATATAGCCCTACCCGAAAGCTAACTTTAGGTGTCCGCAGTGAGGAATCACTATTGCCAATTCGAAGCAAAGGAACGGGAATTTCTAATAGATTGATTGGCAGACAGTACAACTCTGTTTTAGGTTTATATATTTATATATCAATAGGTTGACATAAAGCATTGATCGAGTGTTTACAACGATTTCAATGTTGAAAAATTTGTTAAACCTAATGCTTTCTCTGTACCAAAACGGATAAATTGCCGTTAAAGTTTGTACATTGATTGACGAAACTAAAGCTGCAAGAACATGTTGGAATTAAGTAAGCAAATCCTTCAAAAGGTAAGTTTTGACCGAAAACTATTTAAAAAGGAATTGATTAAATCGCTTAATTGGGTAAAACCGCATGAGCGTATTGATTTGAAATCATGGTGCTTACTCACATTTGGAGTCGGCTATCGTGACATTATTCTGGATGTCTTTGACCGTAATTTAAGCGCTTCTTTTTGAAGCGCTTTTTTTTTGTTGGCTATTTTCGGATGAGATAAATTGCCGTCGCTCGCGTCTCGCGAGGGACTGTTTGTCCGGCATCTTGCCGGGATTCTTTCGTAAACATCCAGTCACTTCCCATGTCCGCTTCCTACCTTAAACTAAATAAGTAGAATAAAACCTGGCGAGACGCCAGAGAAAATAACCCTCGCGAGACGCGAGCGTGGGCGGTCACTGAGAACTAATCACGAACCTCCCCCTGCCTGCCCCTCCTCCATACAGACTCCCGTTGATCGTACATACGCATTCCTTTCATTCAAAAGGGGAAAGATCCGTGTGTGGGAGGTTGGTTGGGATTTTAAGGCTGTTTTTTTGGACGTAGTTGGCAGGATCCTGATACTGAAACAAGTTCATAATGACAGTTCAGGACAACGACTAAAAACCAAGCACTAAAAACTAAAAACGATTACCGCTTAAAACAACTCACCCTGATCGGCTCTCGGAGTTCGCTTCAAGTGCTTATAGGCGGCTTCTGTTGCTTGGCGTCCTCTGGGCGTGCGCATAAGGAATCCTTCCTGAATGAGGAAAGGTTCGTAGACTTCTTCGATGGTACCAGAGTCTTCACCGACTGCCGTAGCGATAGTCGTAATTCCTACTGGGCCTCGCTCGCGTCTCGCGAGGGACTGTTTGTCCGGCATCTTGCCGGGATTCTTTCGTAAACATCCAGTCACTTCCCATGTCCGCTTCCTACCTTAAACTAAATAAGTAGAATAAAACCTGACGAGACGCCAGAGAAAATAACCCTCGCGAGACGCGAGCGTGGGCGGTCACTGAGAACTAATCACGAACCTCCCCCTGCCTGCCCCTCCTCCATACAGACTCCCGTTGATCGTACATACGCATTCCTTTCATTCAAAAGGGGAAAGATCCGTGTGTGGGAGGTTGGTTGGGATTTTAAGGCTGTTTTTTTGGACGTAGTTGGCAGGATCCTGATACTGAAACAAGTTCATAATGACAGTTCAGGACAACGACTAAAAACCAAGCACTAAAAACTAAAAACGATTACCGCTTAAAACAACTCACCCTGATCGGCTCTCGGAGTTCGCTTCAAGTGCTTATAGGCGGCTTCTGTTGCTTGGCGTCCTCTGGGCGTGCGCATAAGGAATCCTTCCTGAATGAGGAAAGGTTCGTAGACTTCTTCGATGGTACCAGAGTCTTCACCGACTGCCGTAGCGATAGTCGTAATTCCTACTGGGCCTCCCTTAAATTTATCGATAATGGTGGCCAGAATCTTATTGTCCATCTCATCGAGTCCATACGTATCTACCTCGAGAGCTTCGAGCGCTATTTGTGCAATCTCAAGATTAATGACTCCGTCCCCTTTTACTTGTGCAAAATCGCGCACTCGGCGCAGTAAAGCATTTGCAACCCTCGGCGTACCTCTGGAACGGCGGGATATTTCATGCGCTGCATTATTTTCAATTGGAATATTGAGCAATCGGGCACTGCGCTTCACAATGGTTGCCAGTACATCTGCTGTATAGTATGATAACCGCGAATTTATTCCAAACCGCGCTCTAAGTGGAGCGGTAAGAAGTCCGGAGCGTGTAGTGGCACCGATAAGCGTAAATGGATTTAGGGCAATCTCAACCGTCCGGGCATTTGGACCAGAATCGATTACCAGATCGATTTTAAAATCTTCCATTGCGGAGTAGAGATACTCTTCCACTATAGGCGACAACCGATGAATCTCATCGATAAAAAGCACATCTTTTTCTTCGAGATTGGTGAGCAATCCGGCAAGATCGCCTGGCTTGTCAAGCACTGGGCCTGAAGTAACCCGAAAACCCACGCCAAGTTCTTGAGAAATGATATTCGCTAGGGTAGTTTTACCCAATCCGGGTGGACCATGCAACAATACGTGATCGAGAGATTCGGACCGATTAACAGCTGCTTGCACAAAAATCTTCAGATTATCCAGAATTTTTTCTTGTCCTGAAAAATCATCAAATGCCCGCGGCCGCAATACGCGGTCTACTTCTGCATCTGATATTGATGAAGAACCCCTTAAGTCAAAATCTTGATCCATGATTTCAAAGATACATAATACCAATCAACCTTTTCAAAGACCTTTGATATTCTTATTCTAACCTTATCAAAGGTATAATTGGTAATTGCCGGGATACTCACCAAGGATTAGATAAGAAAAGATATCTAAAAGATTTGATGGCTATATCGTATAAGTAAAAGACTTATCGCAAGGAAAAGAGCTTACCAGATGGCAAGCTCTTGAATTATTTTACACACTATAAAGTGCTTCAATGTTCTTCTTCGTCAGGGCCCAGAGGAACGGTTTGCGGAACATAGTCGAGTTCTTTTCCAGGCTTGCTGTAGTCATAAGGCCATCGATACACTATCGGCAGTGGTCCCGGCCAGTTTCCATGCATATGTTCTACCGGAGTAGTCCATTCTAAAGTATTGGACTTCCATGGATTTTGAACTGCTTTCTGACCTTTAAAAATGGAAAAGAAGAAATTAAAAATAAATATTCCTTGGGCAAAAGCTGCCATAATAGCAAATCCACTTATGAGTACATTCAGATCGTGAAGTCCGTCAAACATCGGGAAATTGGTATAATCATAGTATCGCCGTGGAGCACCTGCAATTCCGACAAAGTGCATGGGGAAGAACACACCGTATCCACCGATAATAGTGAGCCAGAAATGGGCATATCCCAGTTTGCTGTTCATCATTCGGCCGTACATCTTCGGGAACCAATGATACACTCCGGAAAACATACCAAATATAGCCGACAATCCCATTACCACGTGAAAGTGAGCTACAACGAAGTAGGTATCATGAACAGTAATATCAAGTGTAGCATCGGCAAGAATAATACCGGTAAGGCCACCGGTCACAAATGTAGATACCAACCCGATGGAAAATAACATTGCCGGGGTAAATATGATATTCCCTTTCCAGAGAGTAGTAATGTAGTTAAATGCTTTTACAGCCGATGGTATCGCAATCAAGAGTGTTGTAAAAACGAAAACCGAACCGAGGAAAGGATTCATTCCTGAAATGAACATGTGGTGTGCCCAAACGATAAAAGAAAGGAAACCAATTGCAAGCAGGGAACCAATCATCGCACGATACCCAAAAATTGGTTTTCGCGAATTGGTTGAAATTACTTCAGAAGCAATACCCAGAGCAGGTAGGATTACGATATACACTTCAGGGTGACCCAAGAACCAGAAAAGGTGTTCGAAAAGCAGCGGACTTCCCCCCACCGGATCGAGTGCCTGCCCTTGGATAAAAATATCGCTCAGATAAAACGCCGTTCCGAATGAGCGATCCATAATCAGCAGCAACACCGCGGCAAAAAGAACCGGGAATGATAGCACACCCAATATTGCAGTAATAAAAAATGCCCAGATTGTTAATGGCAATCGTGTCATTTTCATTCCTTTTGTTCTCAAGTTAAGAATCGTAACAATGTAGTTCAGACTTCCCAGCAGCGATGAGGCAATAAAAATGGCAATACTGATCAACCACATCGTCATACCCGCACCTGATCCGGGCATCGCCTGGGGCAATGCACTTAGTGGAGGGTAAATGGTCCATCCCCCGCTAGCCGCACCCGTTTCTAGAAACAGGGATGAAATCATCAGAATACTGGAAAGAAAGAAGAACCAGTATGAAAGCATATTCAAAAATCCGGAGGCCATGTCACGTGCCCCGATTTGCAATGGAATAAGCAGGTTACTAAAAGTACCACTCAATCCACCGGTAAGTACAAAGAACACCATGATCGTTCCATGAATCGTTACCAGTGATAAGTACATATTACGGTCAAGAACCCCATCGGGTGCCCATTTATCTCCGAGGAAAAAATTCAATATTTCAAATCCTTCACCGGGCCAACCGAGCTGCAATCTAAAGAATACAGAAAGCAACATTCCAACTACAGCCATAAAGATTGCAGTAATCAGAAATTGCTTACTGATCATCTTGTGGTCCTGTGAGAAAATATATTTCGACACAAAACTCTCTTTTGCATGGTGGTGCGCGTGCTCAGCGGCGTGTGCTTCAGTTATAGCGGCCATAAGCTAATATTAATTTTTTTCAGCAATTATTCGTTCATCATTCTTGTCAGCATCAGGAATGGGTTGCGTTTGTCCCACAAGCGTTGCCGCAAATGTTTTTTGGTCCAGCATCCATTTCTGATAATCTTTCTCTGTATCGACAACTATAGTCATCTGCATATTGTAATGGGCGGAGCCACATACCTTATTGCACAGAAGAATATAGTCAAAGTTCGGATCGTTCACGATTGTACGCATACTATCCGTAGTAATCGTGGGGACAAATTTAAAATGTGTCGTCATTCCGGGTACAGCATTCATTTGCGCTCTGAAATGAGGCATGAATGCACTGTGTATTACATCGCTTGATCGAATATCGAAACTCACTTCCTTGTTTACAGGAATGTGAAATTCACCTTTCACGACAATGTCATCATTAACAGCAGTATAATCTTTACCATTATTTTGAAAATCAAGTACACGAGCCAATTGACGTCTACGCATTCCAATTTGGTGTTCAATTTCTTCTACCTTGTCATCGGGCAAAATTGAATTTCGGATAGTGGCTTCATCACCACTTATTTCTTTTTTCAATTCTTGCACCCGCACAGGTATATTCTTGTCAGAGATAAGGCCCAAAGGATTCTGTCCGGTAATCATGGTAAAGTTAAATGCTCCCATAACGCCATCGTCTCCGGCATATCGGGCAGTCCAGTCAAACTGTCGCCCAAAAAGTTCGATCTCGATGGCATCATCACTAGCTACATCGGTAATGCCATTCCATGTGCGCAGACCGTAGATAATAAGTATGGCCAAAACGATGGATGGAATAACCGTCCAAATCAACTCCAATCTATTGTTATGCGCCAAATAATAGGCTTTTCGATTCGAATCGTAGGCATATTTTTTTGCAAAATAAAACAGACAGAAGTTTACAACGAAGAAAACTATAAATATAATGATCCAGTTGAAATCCATAAGCCTGTCCACCTTTACCCCATGCTCAGAGGCCGCTACAGGCAAAAGGATATGTCGATAATGGAAGAGTTCCCAGATAAAGAATGAGAACAGAGCGATCACGAAAATAAATAGCAGATTCGCATTTACTTTATTAGTTCCAGGCGAAACATCTTCTTCACGCTTTCCGCTCAATTTGTTTGATAGCTGGTATACCTTAGCAATTTGGGCTATCCCAATTACAGCGAGGACTATTACCAGAACTAAAAGCAGCTTCTCCATGATATCTTTCTAACTTCTTATTAAATACTGTGATGTAAACTTTCGTCAAGGAAAGGGGATTTCTGTGGTTCTAAAGGCGCCTTGGTCATCGTGTTCATTACACGATTCATAAAAAGTCCAATAAAACCGAGTAAAAATCCAATTTCAATCAATCCAAACTCACCAGCTTCATGCATCACCCCTGGTACAATTAACAGGTATGTGTCGAGATAATGACCAATAAAGATAATCGTACCTATTGCAATCAAAAAACCCGGATTTCGTTTTGCATCCCTCGACATCAAAGCAATCATTGGAAGAGCAAAATTAATAATAAACATTCCAAAATACATGACATTGTATTCTTCAATTCGGGTATGAAAGTAAGTTACTTCCTCAGGAATATCGGCATACCAAATCAAAAGAAATTGGGCAAACCACAAGTAAGACCATAGGAAACTAACAGCAAAAACCCATTTTCCCATATCCTGTATATGGCTCGAATTAATATCTTTCAGATATCCTTTCGAGATGAGGTAGAGTGTGATAATCGTTATGATGTTCAAGGCTGCTACCCATATACCACTAAATACATACCAACCAAACAGTGAACTCCACCAGTGTGCATCAATCGACATAATCCAATCCCACGCCATAGTTGTGGAAAAGAAAGCAAAAAGGGCTAAAAACACCGCCGATCTCCGGTATCCTTTGAAATGAAGCGCCGTTCCACCCTCTAAATCTTCCTGAAGCGATCGTTTTCGAAACCATCGCGCAAAAAGTAGGAAAGTAGCGAGATAAATAATCGTACGGATCCAGAAGAAAGGTATATTCAAATAAGGTGATTTGTGGTCGAGGAGTTCATCGTATTTGGGATTTGCCATAAGCTCCACTCCGGCTTCCTTCGCGGCATCCATAGAATCATAATATTCAGGATGAGCGGCATCTATCGTACTTGACGAAACGTATTCGGAAGTAACCGCCTGATCCATCCAATGGTAAATATGATTCCAATGAAAACTTGAACCAATGAAGACAATAACCAAGACAATAGCTCCAATGGGCAAATATGAGAAAACACTCTCCATAACTCTGCGCAGGACGACAGTCCAAGAGGTTTCTGTGGCAAAACTCAGGACATAAAAGAAAAGTGCTCCCAGCCCAATTGCAAAGAAGTAAAATCCATTGATCATAAGGTTTGTCCACCACCGTGAATGATGATCTTCGCCATAGATAAAGTATCCGGCTATGACTGAGATCACCCCGATAATGATCAGGATGTACGATACTACTTTGGCTCTATTTGAGAAAACGAAATTCATTTCCTGTTCTTTAAAAACGTTTATCAATTAGGCATTGCTGCCGTTTTAGTTGAGTCAGGCGCCATCTTACTCGTATCCGTAGTATCTGCGGTTACCGCCGATCCAGGATTTTGAAGCGTCTTAACATAAGCTATTACTTTCCATCGATCCAGCTTCGTTAATTGCGAAGCGTGGGATCCCATATTATTTTTTCCGTAAGTGATGGTATGAAACATTTTCCCTTCCGGCAAATCTTTTAAAGCTCCACTATACGAAGGCGGCGGTGGAAAATTTCCATTCTTAACAATTGATCCGTCTCCTTCACCTTTTGGTCCGTGGCAATGGACACAAAAATTTGAGAAAATTACTTTCCCCTGTTCAATAATCTCTTTTGACTGTGGGAGGGGTGATTTTAACATTGCACCCGCTTGCTCATACCCTTCCAAGGTGTTCGGATAAGGATATGGCATATCATTTAACACGTTGTCAGTCATAGGTACAGTACCTTCTGCTGGCTGGCGTGCCGACATCGTATGGTTCAGCATCGGATGGAGTGTATCACGAATTTCACCATAATCCACATACGCCTCAACTTGTGGGCCGCGGTACATATCAGGCATATATTCATAGCCCGGGCTCTGCTCTTCGCGAACACAGCCGGAGAGAATCACTACCGAAAGTAGTGTTAACATAACCAGTTTAAATGCTATTGATTTTTTAAAATTCATCGCTTCGCAAGTTGCTTTTCATTAACTTCAATTGCTCCCAGAGATTTAAAAACGTCTCCCATACTTTGAGAAGACATTCCGGGGTTCTGCTCATCTGTGATTTCAATTACAAATTTATCGTCAGTAGTTCTCGGATCCGGATTTGTAGCAGGCATGCCCGGTAGAGTACCATTGCGAATAAAATAGGTGATGGCCATTCCATGGGCAGCCAACAATACAGTAAACTCAAATGTAACAGGAATAAATGCAGGTAGATTTTGAATAAGCGAAAAGCTGGGTTTACCCCCAATATTCTGTGGCCAGTCTGAAATCATAAAATACCACATTCCCAAGAGTGCCAGTGAAGTTCCCAATAATCCAAACATAAAAGATACGATGGCAATACGCGTTCTTTTTAATCCAATAATGGGATCAAGTCCGTGAACGGGGAAAGGGGAATATACATCTTTGATTACAATACCGTCAGCTACCAGGCTTTTGGCGGCATCCAACATTTTGTAATCATCGTCAAACATGACGTGAAACACACGACTGATTTGTTTAGTGCCGGTCATCTTTTAGTTGTTTTTTATTTTGTTCACCAGAGTATCGTAGCAACGTTTTCAATTCGTTAAGAGCCAAAACAGGAAAGAACCGTGCAAATGAAAGGAATAAGACAAAGAAAATACCTATGGTACCAAGGAATGTTCCTATATCGACCCAAGTAGGATGAAACATCGCCCAATCTGAAGGGAGATAATCTCTACTCAAGCAATTCACAATAATCATAAAACGTTCGAACCACATTCCAATGTTAACCACGATAGAGATTAGGAAAGACAACATAATGCTTGTTCTGACCCTTTTGAACCAGAGCATGTTTGGTATGAGTATATTGCACAAAATCAGGAGCCAAAATGCCCAGGCATAAGGACCTGTGGCAGCACCCCAAGACATGTAGGTATAGCTTTCATAAACCACCCCTGTATACCATCCGATAAAAAACTCAGAGAAATAAGCTACTCCAACGAGGCCACCACAGACCAGCATTACAATATTCATGTACTCAATATGCTTGATCGTAATGTATGCTTCAAGATTTAGTGCTTTACGCATAATTGTCAAGAGCGTAAGTACCATTGCAAACCCCGAGAATACGGCACCTGCAACAAAGTAAGGAGGAAAAATAGTACTGTGCCAACCGGGAACCAGAGAGGTGGCAAAGTCCATAGATACTATCGAGTGGACAGAGAATACAAGAGGAGTTGCCAAACCGGCAAGAACCAAAGACACCTCTTCAAAACGGCTCCAGTGTTTTGCTTTTCCTGACCAACCAAAGCTAAGGATACCGTAAATTTTCTTTGCCATGGGTTTTTGCATTCTGTCACGAATGGTGGCAAAATCAGGAAGTAAACCAATATACCAGAATACAAGTGAAACGCTGAAATACGTGCTTATTGCAAACACATCCCAGAGAAGGGGCGAATTGAAGTTTACCCAAAGAGACCCAAAGTTATTTGGAAGTGGAAATACAAAATAAGCCAGCCAAATACGTCCCATGTGGATACCGGGAAACAAAGCTGCCATCATTACTGCAAAAATAGTCATAGCCTCAGCCGATCGGTTTATGGCCATGCGCCATTTTTGGCGAAAAAGGAGAAGAACAGCCGAGATAAGGGTACCTGCGTGACCGATCCCTACCCACCATACAAAGTTGGTGATATCCCATGCCCATCCAACAGTTTTATTCAATCCCCACGTACCGATACCGGTACCAATAAGATACAAAATACATCCAATTCCCCAGAGGGCAACTATACCCGCAATTCCGATCAGAATATACCAAGTTCTTGGTGCTTTTCCCATTATCGGATTCACCACGTCATTCGTGATATCATGATACGTCTTATCACCTAATATCAGGGGTATTCTTATGTCAGCTTCTTTATGCATTCTCTTTTAAGCTAAATTTTCAGAAATTAGATTACGTATTTCGTACTTTCACTTTGTAACTAACATTGGGTTTAATCCCAAGTTCGGCAAGAGCGTGATATGTACGTTTATTATCTTTTGCAATCGCTGCTTCACTATTCAAGTCATTCAAATCCCCAAACGTAATTGCATGTGTTGGACAAGCCTCCGCACACGCAGTTTCAATACTTCCATCAGGTACAGGTACCCCTTTCATTTTGGCATCCAGCTTACCGGCCTGAATTCGTTGTACACACATGCTGCATTTTTCCATAACTCCTCGCGAACGAACGGTAACGTCAGGATTAAGCACCATACGGCCTATAACATCCTGTGAAGGGTTAAGATCGGTAAATTTCTCGTATGCTTTGTAGTTAAACCAGTTGAACCTACGCACCTTAAACGGACAGTTGTTCGCACAATAGCGTGTACCGATACAACGGTTGTATGTCATCATATTCAACCCTTCATCACTATGTGTAGTAGCAAGAACCGGACAAACAGTTTCGCAAGGAGCATGACCGCAATGCTGACACATCATTGGCATAAATACAGTGGTCGGATTCTCATAAGTAGGCTCCTCCATTTCACTGAACTTCTCGTATTTGCCCATGCCTTCTTCTTTCGCTACTTCATCCGTCATATCAGATGAGTAATACCGATCTATGCGTAGCCAGTGCATATCGCGCCAGCGCCGTACCTCGTCTTTGCCGACAACGGCCACATTGTTTTCTGAATGGCAAGAAGTAACACAAGCGTTACAACCGATACATGAGGAAAGATCAATGTTCATCCCCCAGCTATGGCCTACTCCCTGTATAGGATGAGCCTCCCATAAATCTGCTTTATCGACATTTGCCTCAACCTCTTCACCGTTTACATGCATTCCGATGGTATGCTCCGGATTGTAGTCTTCTTTTGGTGCCGATTTAAAAATAGCAAAGCTCGTTTCACGCACAATAGAGTCGCGACCCATAATTGTATACTGGGTTTGCGTGCACGCTATCGGATAATCCGCGCCAACTGCTTCTATGGTGACTGAAGGAACTTTATAGTCCATGAAGCCATCATTCATTGAAACATAAGGGTAAAAGTTTTTACCAATCGGAACTTTCTTTCCGTCATCGTCCATCTCGTAACCACCGTATTGTTTGGTACGATAGGCGGCACGACCAATATTTTCTTCATTCGCTCCTCGGCCATAGCCCAAAGCGACAGATACAGATCCTCTTTTTTGTCCAGGCTGTGCGATAACAGGCAAGGTCTCGGATTTTCCGTCGATTGTAATTTTCGCAAGAGATGCCGGTTGTTCCTGACCATAATGGATATTAAAGCCAAAGGATTCAGCATCAGCGGGATTCATGGCAATATAGTTGTCCCAGGTCACTTTTGAAATTGGATCAGGCAATTCCTGCAACCATGGATTGGTAGCATGAGCACCGTTTCCGATTCCCACTTTGCTGTACAACAATAGTTCATATTTTCCCTCACCTGCTGGAGAACCCTCCAACTTTGATGAAGCACTTCGAAGAGACGCACCATCCATTTGAGGAGCCCAATCTGCTGACGGAACTTGTACACTCACAGAGCCATTGCGCACGGCATTGTACCAGAAATCATCAAAAAGCGTATCTGCATCCCCCACAGATGTTGAATAATTACGCCATACTTTTCGCATAAAGTCATGGTAAGAAGTTGTATTTCCCGACCATATCAGTAAGCTATCTTGAAACTGACGTGTGTTGTAAAGTTTTGTAATAGTGGGTTGCGCAATGGAAGAATGTCCGGTCTTAGGGTAATAATCATTCCAAGACTCCAGATAATGGCTGTCGGGACAAATAAATTTACAGCGAGAAGCGGTTTCATCTTCCCATCCAGAAAAAGAAACGGTTACATCAACTGATGCCAGTCCTTTAACGAAATCCGCACTATTGGGCAGAGAATACGCAGGATTAATATTTCCATTGATGATGAGTGCGCCCACTTTACCGCTATTCATATCGGCCACGAGTTGGGCCACCTCGGCATCATTCCCTTGGTTAATAAAAGTCTCCACATCTTTTGATATGGTAGCTCCGTAGTTTCCAAGGGCATCGTTTATCGCATTTGCAACGATCTGTATATCCGGGTTATTGCTTCCGCAAATAAAGAGAGATTTACCTCTGTTTTTGTACAAATCGGCGGCGGCAGCTTTAATTTTATCTTCTGGTAAACCATCTGATGTAGCCTGCATAGAGCTTGTGCCTGCAAGTTTTGCCACTTCATTGTAGAGTGCGAGTACAATGCGTCCTTCATTCGAAGGCAAAATCGGCACACGCACATCCGCATTCGATCCTGTTAGAGAAAGATTGGATTCGAACTGATAATGTTTGCTCATCCATTCATTCTCCGGATTTCTATTTTTAGCGTATTGAGGAACATATTGATTGTGAAGCAACCAATTGTCCATAAAGTCGGCACCTACACTAACGATGGTACGCGCTTTTGAAAAATCATAATCAGGAATAAACGACTTTCCAAAACTCATTTCGTTGGCCTTTCGAATTCCGTATCGGGAAACTGGATCATAGGAAACGACTTTCACAAGGTCTTCGCCCATAGCCGTTTTAAATTCTTTGATTACTTCCTGAGTTGAAGGACTTATAAGAGTTCCGGTGAAGAAAACGATTTGTTTCCCCTGCCCGGCAACACTTTTAAGATCTGAAGCCAGTTGGGTATCTACATCGCTCCATTTCGCATCTTTCCCCCCGATTTTCGCATTCCTTAGTCGCGTGCTATCGTAGAGACCGAGTACAGAAGAATTAACACGCGCCGTAATCGCACCCTGTGTAATTCCGTGTTTTCGATTTCCCTTGAGGAAAATAGGTCTTCCTTCCCGCGTTTTTACGACAATATTCGCATAATCGTACCCATCGAAAAACGTGGAGGCATAATACGTGGGAACCCCGGCAGTAATTTGCTCGGGCTTATTTACATAAGGAATGGAGTTGATAACCGGAGTCTCACAGGCAGCGACAGTGGCCGCCGTAACACTAAAGCCGAGAAATTTCAAGAAATCCCGTCTATTGGTTGTCGTTTTGCTCAAGTCGGTATCCGTAAGAAACTGATCTACCGATTGGGCATCATTTGAAAACTCCTTCTGGCTTGCTTCCTGAAACTCCTCCGTATTATGGAGTTGATCCAGTCCAGCCCAGTATTTTTTATTCGTAGCCATACTATCCGTGCAGCGTTGTTTTTAATAATGACATTTAGCGCATTCCCAGCCACCCAATTCGCGGGCAGTAATGGAACCATCTTCCAAATATTTCTTCAATTCTTCTTTACCGTTATCAACCAATCGTTTGTGGATTTCATCGTAATATCCGTTTCCATCCATTTTAACGGCAGTTTGATTGTGACAGTCAATACACCACCCCATTGTAAGCGGTGCGAATTGTCCAGCAACGGTATAATCTTGTTGGATTTCTCCGTGACATTTTTGGCATTGAATTTCACCAACCACATAATGTTGAGCATGATTGAAGTAGGCCAAATCAGGAAGATTGTGAACTTTCACCCATTTAATAGGTTTCTCTTCTCCACTGTAGCTTCTTGTATCGGGATCCCAGCCAATAGCGTCATAAATTTTCTGAATATCAGCGGTACCTTCAGCACTTCTCCCCTGACTAATTGCTTTGTGACAATTCATACAGATATTCGCAGAAGGAATTCCGGCATGACGACTAGTCATTGCTCCCGTATGACAATATACACAGGCGATTTTATTCGTCCCGGCATGGAGGGTGTGATTAAATTTTATAGGTTGTTCAGGTGTATATCCCTGATAAACTCCTATTCCCATAAGCGCCTCATATCCAATTGTACATAGATAAGCCACTACGAGCACTGAGAATACGCCAACAAACGCTTTGTTCTTCCACGCCCATATTTTTGTTCGTTGCCAAAAATTAGGCTCCGGCTCGAGCTCCTCACCTTGAGACTCGAGAATTGAGCGGTCGATTTTCGTAAGAGATGTGCGCACTCCACCGAGCGAGAACACCAGAATAAGAAGAATAAAAAGAATAATGACTAACCATACAGAAGACAATCCTCCAGAACCAGTTTCTGTGGGAGCGGCTTGGGTGGTGGCTCCGCCTCCGCCTGCAGCAGCAGGCTGCGCCTCTGGTGCTTTATACTCATCAATATACTTAAGAATGGCGTCGATGTCATCATCTGATACCATTTGAGCAGGCATCAAACCGCCTTTTGGAAGCCATTCTGCCAATAACTGGTCGACATAAGGGTCGCCCATTCCTTTCACCTTCGCTGGGTTATGAACCCATTGGTGAAGGAGATCTATATTACCTTGCCAACGCTCTTGTACGCCCTTAAGTGCAGGACCAACCATTGGCTTATCAACCATATGGCAAGCTGAGCAGTTCTGCTTAAATAATTTCTCGCCGTCCTGAGCATAGGAGCGTGAATAGCCCACTGTACCAAAAACGAAAACGACAACCCATAACGCCTTCAGAACTGTTGGAAGTCCTTTTGAAATATGCTTCATATCTAACCGTGTGTCCAGATAAATGGCTCTTTGAATTTTGGCACAAAACTAAAAGAAACATCAGTTCTTAAATACCATTTGTCATAAAATTGTCACGTTAACAAATAATTTATAATGAATCTAAATAACCAACTTATCCGCCTGTATTCCGCTATTCAATTGTTTATACGCTTTGAGTTTTCGAAAACACATCGTTTTAAACAGATCAAAAAGATCAATTTTGCGTTAAATTCGCAGCAAATTGTCTTAATAAAGTGAATATGAAATTGAATCGATATTTTGGAATTCTCACCATTATTTTTCTCAGCGCACAATGCCTGTCTGCTCAAGATGGAGATGACTGGAGAGTATATAACCCATCCCTAAAAAAACCTATTCAGGATAGCACCGTTTATACGCGTGGATATCAATCTTATGAACCAGGGGAGATCACCATCATTGCTGATCCAAGGATAAAATCTCTCGACTTGAAAAAAACTGAAAACCCGACAAAATTAAACGGATATCGGGTACAGATATTCTTTGGCGACCGCGGCAAGGCGCAGGAGATGCGGGGAGAATTCATCCGTAAATATCCGGATCATAATGCTTACATTTCGTATTTAGCTCCCAATTTCCGTTTGCGCGTAGGCGATTTCAGAACCCGATTAGAAGGAGATAAGTTTAAGGATGAAATATCAAAGTCCTTTCCGGGTAGCTATATCGTGAAGGATAAGATTGAATTGCCGGTGCTTTGGGATGAGACCATTGAAGCAGGGAGTGGTGAGTGACGCCTATTTTCAATGCCAATGAATTTACACAATCAGTTAAGATTACTAAACTCCATTGACTCAGAATTCTGAATTGTCTCATATCTCACGACCGAGAATCTTTTACGATCAAGCCTGTACTTATTGGTCTCCATGTTATATGTAATGTTGTACAGCCAATACATATATAGATTTGGTATCCTACCCAAAATTTTAACACTATATCACACTTTGGGTTTTCAAGAATAAAGATAAAAACACCCCCCCCATTATTTCTATATCCCACATATAAACAGCTATTTATATCATAGTTGAATTCTTATAACATTTTATAACATTTCAAGAGTAGGGAATTTAGGGTATGTGTAAGTTCGATTCTATCACTTATTTTGGTCGAAACAAAAAAGCTACAAGTCATGAAAAACAACCTTACCATACTCCTAATTTCTATTACCTCTATGTACATTTGCTCAACAAACCGATAAGTTATATACAGTCGGAGGAGGAACAAATTCGACCCTCAGTACGGATGGGGTAGGTATTAATGAGGTTCGGCCTGAAGCGGCATTGCACATTAACCAATCTGATGATAAGTCAACTGCTTTGCGCATTGATCTCGAAAACGGCGCTACGACCGGTGGAGGTTATACACATCCGGAATATGCATTTAGTATAAATATTTTTAATTATCAGTATCCAACAATGATTACCAATCTGTTTTCAATTGATCAAAATGGAACTACTCGTATCGGTTATGGTAGTACCGGTAGTGAAAAGTTGATGGTGAACAGTAGTATAGGTATCTACAGAGGGAGTTCAAATATGGTTCGACTCGGATATGAAGGTAGCCCCAACCAACCTCAATTGGTCTGGAAAACCTCAAGCACCAAAAACTTCCAATTTAAGAACCTTACCACAGGTGCTATACCGATCTCTCTTTCTCCTGATGGTACGGTAGGAATCAATACAGATGACTTTTTTGCTGATCATGCATTGTATGTAGATGGATCGGTATATATAAAGAAAGATTCTACAGTAGCTCATTCCCTTTGGATTGAGGGTTCTTCCATTGCAGAGGAGATGTTTGTGCAGATTAAAGACGGCACATGGGGTGATTATGTATTTAAGGATGATTATCTGCTTCTCCCTTTAAATGATTTGAAAACGTTTATTTCCGAAAACGGTCATCTTCCTGAAATGCCGACGGCGGCTGAAGTAGAAGAGGAAGGTGTGAAAACCGGTGAAACGATTCGCTTGCTCACGGTAAAGGTAGAAGAGCTTACGCTTTATCTTTTGGACCAACAAAAGGAGATCGAGGAATTGAAAGCAATAATTAAAAATTAAAGATATGAATAAGATGTTTTTTTATTCAACACTTTTGTTTTTAGTGACGATGACAGGCTGCGATAAAAAGGATGATAATCCTGAATGCCCTTGCACAGATCCAAGCAATCCGGAATGTCCCAATTATGATCCGTGTTATGGCATAGAAGAGCCAACAGCAAAGATTATACTCCGAGAGACTTATATTGGCCCAACCGGCACCGGACCTATATTTACTGGAGATGACAGCCTTTTCTATAACACAGTATTTTTTAGCTCGCCTTTCAATGGCTCTGAATATTCACACAAGTGGTATTTGGGTTCAGAAATCATCAATGCAGAATCTTTCAACAGGTCACATTCTAACGTAGAGCGTCCGGCTGAAATCACAGTAAGCCACGTACTTACATATCCAATAGACTCCGTTTGCTATCCTTTTTCTGCTGGTCGCGATAGCGTTTCACGAACCTATTCATTAATAAAATATTGGAATGAATTCGCTGTATATAGTAAATTTCGTGGCGCCTTCGAAAATGAAACAGATTCATTTGATTTTGAGTTTAAAATAGTCTTTGAAGATAATACACCTGTTTACTTCGGACATCCAAATGATTTAGAGCCTGTATTTGTAGCAATCAATTTTGACAACCAAGGTGACTCAACTGACATAGCCGTGATTGGCAGAAACCTATCAGGTTATTTTCCCGGTGATGGGAATTCTTATCCGAGTGGAACAATCGAAATTGATCCTGAAACTAAAATTGCGCACTTAGAATACACCTATTTATTGGAATCGTCAGTTGTTAATGCGCGAATATTAAGTCCTTAAAACCAAAATCCATGAAGAAATTTGTATTATTTCAGGCCATCTTCTGCTTAATTTCCTTTTCTACGTTTGCACAATGTAATAAAGTCATTGAGACCAATCCGCTCAATCCGATTAATGCTGAGTTTTTGCCCCTTAAGAATTCATGGTATCCGGGTCCGAGTAATTATACTGTAAACTCCTTTCTGAATACCGCTATAAATTGGTATCCACCATCGAGCATATCCATTGATCTATCTGATAATTGGAGTGAGCCTTTTGGAAATTCAGGTAACTTAAACATGACCAATCCGTATAGCAGCGACCACAGCAGCAACCACATCAATCACACACCAAATGATGATACCTTTAAAGATTACAGATGGGAAGACGGTTGGGAACTACTTTGGATTAATCTTGGCAAGCATTTCAACGGAGACCCGCTAGATGACCCGTCTGCTGGAACATATTTTGCAACAGGAAATTATGCAAACAATCCTTCCAATCCAAAAATTTTGCCTGAAATCGCTCCGTCCAACATTCCTTATTTTGTGCTGTATAACCGATATAGGGGAACGTTACGCTTATTTGCCAATGTATGGCAAGACAATCTTAATCCAAGCTTTGAAAGGATTTCAATAACTATGAAGTATGACCATTTTTCGGATCTAAACGAGAATATTTCAGGTATTTTTAGAGATGCCTCCCAAATTGACCAAGCTTTAGACCAAACCACCGAATTCACCCAAATGGTTGGCCCTCGTCTTCAACCGGTAAACAGCAGCGATTGGCTTGTGGCCGAATTTCAGATGGCTTTCGATCCGTGCTCCTGCCAAAGTCAAGGTGAAATAGAATTTGTGTTTACTGCCTTCGACTCTCTGAATGTAGATATAATAGGGAGATCATTATCACTTGATGTTCCCATCAACAATACGAATTACACAACCAGAAATTTTTTAAATTTATCAAATGTCAATACGGGTAATTATGAGCCCGGGACAGAAATTTATCAAAACTTAGATTCGATGCTCGCGCTCTATGAGCGTCAACAAATGGCCTATTTGGAGCAATTGGAAGAATACAATGAGTATAATGAAATTCAAAGAAAACTTTTCCGATTCGGGGTTAAAACGGTTGTGGCGGTGCTTACTAAGGGGTTATCTGAAGTTGTATTGTCCGATAGTTTGGCTACTGTATTGTTCAGTGATGATTTAAGTGGAGTAAATGAGCTGATAGGTATACCTGCAGGGATTGATGTGGGGGAATTTCGAGATATCCTCTCTGGTTGGGTAAAGGAAAAAATTGCCGATTCTAATAATACCTTGCTGATGGAGGTTTATGGCCCCACACCAACTAAGCCGAAGCCAGTAGCCATTCCTGTAGCAACGTTGGAAGAGTCAGTCTATAAGGGTACTATCGTCGGAACCGAAACGACCAATTCATCTCCCATGGTGCTTCCCGGATCTGTGCCACAAGCGTACCCATCTGGTACGAGCCTCGAACCGCAGAGAATACCGGTCTATAATGAAGTTCTCGGTCAGGTTGCCTTATTAAATTACCCCGATGCTGAATTCTACTACGACAGTTCAACAGACTACGAGACGCTGTATGAAACGGATCCAATGTTTCAACATGATTCTTGTTATACAAAGGAACGCGCGGTCATAACAACCAATTTAAAAATGCGACTCAACGATTTAGATTTTGCGCTTAATCCGAGCCTTGATTTTGACATGGAGAAAACACAGACGTATGCCAGAGTGGAAGTTGAATTGGTAAATCATGAACCCCGCGAAGAATTTATGGATGCAACTCTTTTTTATTCACAATTTAAACAGGCATCTCTGGATAACTATAGCTTTATTTATCAGTTTCCTAATTCTGCATGGCCGGGTGAAGTAACCCATACAATCAAATCTGACTGGATAGCATTAGAAGATTTGAACCAATACGAATTTTCTTTTTTACGGATAGATTCAATAGTAAATCACAGATTTGGATTTTATAGTGTGGATCCGATACCAGAATGTCAGTATCAATATCAACCAAACTATTCAGCCGACCAATTCGAAATGGATATAGCTTCGATCAAAATTAAGGTCATGCATGACTTTTACTTTGATCAAGTTGGTACGAGTAACGATCAGGTGAACGTACTTCAAGTATATACTTATAAAATGTTCGATTCAGAGGCCAGCGTGAATAATTTAAACTCACAACAAAGTTCATGGTCTGATACCCCGGCTGCAGGCGTTTTTGATCAATATATCATAGGTGCGATAACTTTAGGTGACGAAACTATAACTACAAATCATCCGTTCGTCCACGAAGTAATTGGAGATGAGATATTCATCAATGCTCAAGAAGTTGTAATTAACGGGCCTTTACAGGTGCAGGCAGGCTTTACAGCAGTTATTCAGGCCTTAGAGAGAATTCATCTAACACCGGACGCTGTTTTAAACCCCAAGATCCACTTGAGAATCAAAAAGGATTTCTATAACACTGCTGTTTTTGAATATGCTGATAATACCGAAGTTGCAAACTTTTGTATTTCTTCCAATTATCAGGCGAATAATGATGCAGCTCGTAAAGGCATAAATGACGCAAACTTGAATCAGGAAACCACGAACGAGTCCGCAAAGTATATAGGCGAGAAAGGTTATATCCAGCTTTTCCCCAACCCAGCCAACTCCCAAATCCGAATAACCTCCTCTTCAAGACCAATCTCAGAAATCCAAATATTCGATCTTTCGGGGCGTAGCTTAATCCAAAAGCAAATGGGTAATGACATCCTACAGGTTGCAGTTAGATATCGATCAATTGAAATCTGGAGTCTATATCGTCCAAACGCTATGTGAAGATGAGCGTAGCTCTGAAAAACTGGTGGTGCAGAAATAAAAAGCCACAGCGAAGCATTTAACCACCAATAACAAAATAAAGTACCCAAAAGCCAACCTTCGAAAAGAAAATATACTTTTTATCCTACGGCATGAGCAGCCATAGCAGGCTATACATACAAAATTTCATACACCGCAAAAAGGGTAATCGGGGTTTTCGGTGGCGGGTGCTTCGTTTGGTTGGTACAGTATTAATGGGTTGTCCTCACACAAGGCAATGTATGTATTGTAAATTTATACACCATACTCTCGCAGCATTACAATCGCCGCGAAGACTAAGGAGGAGGGTTGTACCTCAACTACCGGTGTTGTGCACCACCTTTCAATTTCCGAATTTCTCCCGCTAAAACAGGGATGTTCTTTTGAATTATACCCCACAACATCTCAGATTCAACCGAGTCATACGCGTGTGAAATAATATTTCTTAATCCAATGATGTTCTTAGAAGCTGAAATTTGAATGGTAGGGTTGATTTCAATAATTTTCCGAATCGCTTCTCCAATAATCTCTAAATCTCGCTCTACTGCTCTCTGCAGAATTATATCATTGGAAAAGTTGTTGAAATCGTTTCAGGTTTTCCGTTTAATAGATTCGATCTCCTCAATAACACTTTCAACATCTAAAATGTATTTAAGTAGTTTAGGCCGCATACAAATCTACTTTTGACCGGTACACCTCTTCTTTTAGCACGGGGTTTTTTAGTGATTTGCTCGATACAAGATCCACTTTCCTATTTAGAATTTCTTGTAGCCGAGCTAACAACGAAAAGTAGTTATCGGCATATTCCAAAACATCAATATCATCAGAAAAGGCCACAAGAAGATCGATATCGCTGTTTTCGTGCATATCATTTTTTGCAGCTGATCCAAATAGCGCAATAGACGCAACGTGATGTTTTTTACACGCGGTTATAATATCATCAAGTTTACTTTGAATCAATTCATTCATAATTCAAAGATACGTGAAAATTCGAAATGGTAAGATAATACCGCCAGGGCTATACTCATATTCCATACCCCGCAAAAAGGATGATTGCGGTTTTCGGTATCGTGTGCTACCTTTGGTTGGCATGCCATCCCTGCCATCTTAGGATGGTGGGGATTTTTTTTGCTTTAGTTTTTGGTGATCCATACGGACTTCCTGCGGTCGTTAGTTTTTGGTTCGGTTCAGTGGAATGGGCGAACTACGTCGCTTTTCACACTATCAAGATAAATCTGACTAATCCGAAAAATCTTTTGGCACAGAGGCTGAAACCAAAAACCAAGAACAAAAAACCAAGACCTAAACGCAAAATATAGCAATCAAAATATCTTATCTTTGTTATCATCCCGTGAATAGAGAATCTATGAAAACCATAAATGAGCGTATTACAATCGACGACCAAATTTGCAACGGAAAGCCAACGATACGTGGTATGCGAATAACCGTTCAAACGATTCTGGAATTTATATTGGCAGGTACATCGAGTGAAGAGATATTAAAGCAATATCCCATTTTAGAGAACGCCGATATTGAAGCTTCGAAGGAATTTACAATGCAACTTTTAGATCGAAAATTTACGATTAAAGATATTGCGGCTTAAAAACCCGCTTCGCATATACTTATTGCCAGACAAAATAACGATTTGCCCCAGCGCAAATTAAATAGCAGATTGCGAGGCCAGCGCCTTCACGTTAGAAAGTGATGCAATACTTTTGGTATCCTGAAACAAGTTCAGGATGACCTAGTGGGCTTAGAATGACTGCATGGGATTTGGATGACTTCGTGGGTTAGTATACCTCAGGATGTCCCAAGGTGAACCAAAAACTAATCACCAAATACCACTGACCTTAATCCGCCAGCGTCTGCTTCACTTCGATTTCTTCGAATGCTTCGATAATATCTCCAACTTTTATATCGTTGTACTTCTCGACATTCAATCCACACTCGTAGCCTTTGGTCACTTCTTTTGCATCATCTTTGAATCGCTTGAGACTTCCTAGTTCACCGGTATAGGCCACGATTCCATCGCGAATAACACGGATTTTGGAGTTTCGCTTGAGTTTTCCATCCGTTACAAAACAACCCGCAACCGTTCCGACTTTGGAGATTTTGAAGGTCTCGCGAATTTCGGCGTTTCCAATCACTTTCTCTTCGATTTTTGCGGAAAGCATACCTTCCATGGCATCCTTCAAATCTTCGATCGCCGCATAGATTATAGAGTATAATTTGATTTGAATCTCTTCGCGCTCGGCAAGTTTACGGGCACCTCCTGAAGGTCGTACCTGAAAACCAACGATTATAGCATCTGAAGCTGTTGCCAACAGAACATCGCTTTCAGTAATCTGGCCAACTGCTTTGTGAATCACATTGACCTGAATCTTGTCTGTCGATAGTTTTTGCATCGAATCGGCAAGGGCTTCTACGGATCCATCCATATCACCTTTCAGAATCACATTTAATTCCTTAAAGTCGCCGATAGCTATTCGTCGACCTATTTCATCCAAGGTAATGTGTTTCTGCGTTCTCACACCTTGTTCGCGCTGGAGTTGCTCGCGTCTGGTTGCGATAATTCTGGCTTCGCGCTCATCAGAGAGTACGTTGAACCGATCTCCTGCATTTGGAGCACCGTTCAGACCGAGTACGGATACCGGAATAGAAGGCCCGGCTTCTTTTACTGCCTGGCCACGTTCATTGTACATCGCTTTTACGCGACCGGTATAGTGTCCTGCAAGAACCGTATCACCAATTTTCAGCGTTCCGCCTTCCACTATCAGTGTGGTAACGTATCCGCGCCCTTTGTCAAGCGTAGATTCGATAACGGTACCGATGGCATTTTTATCGGGATTTGCCTTGAGCTCTAGTACTTCTGCTTCCAGCAATACTTTTTCCAACAGGTCATCTACGTTGGTTCCTTGCTTGGCCGAAATATTCTGACTTTGGAATTTTCCACCCCAATCTTCAACAAGAATATTCAAATTGGCGAGTTGTTCCTTAATTTTATCGGGATTGGCACCGTCTTTATCAATTTTGTTAATTGCAAAAATCATGGGTATCCCTGCTGCCTGCGCGTGATTGATGGCCTCTTTCGTTTGAGGCATTACATCATCATCGGCAGCTACCACAATAATTGCGAGATCGGTAACTTGTGCTCCACGGGCACGCATGGCTGTAAAGGCTTCGTGACCCGGAGTATCGAGGAAGGTTATTCGTTTTCCGCCGGTCACCTCCACACTATAGGCACCGATATGTTGGGTAATTCCTCCGGCCTCGCCGGCTATTACATTTTCTTTTCGGATATAATCGAGAAGCGATGTTTTACCATGATCGACGTGACCCATAACGGTAACAATCGGTGCACGGTCTTGTAGATCTTCGGGCTTATCTTCTTCTAAATGAATAGATTCCTGAACATCAGCCGAAGTAAATTCGACTTCGAAACCGAATTCTTCGGCAACGATTGAGATGGTTTCCGCATCGAGCCGCTGGTTTATGGAAGCCATAATACCGAGTGTCATACACGCCGAAATAATTTCCGGAATGCTCACACCCATAAGGCTGGCAAGGTCGGAAACGGTAACGAACTCGGTAAGCTGCAGTGTTTTCGCATCTTCAGCTTCCTGCTGCATACGTTCTTCGGTTCTTCGACCGTGCTCTTCCCGTTTTAATTTTCTGTTTTTAACACCTTTCGACTTGCTGTTTCCGCTCAGTTTGGCCAGCGTTTCTTTCAACTCGCGGTCGATATCTGCCTGACTAACTTCCTGGCGCACATTTCCCCTTGCGGGTTTTTTTCCTTTGCCGGGAGCTGGTTTTCGAGAGGCGGGGCCACCAGCACCTGTTCCACCACCGGGTCGTTTTGGATCTGGCTTTGGCTGGATTCTTTTGCGTTTACGGCGACTTTGCTGTGTTTCGGTCCCGGGATCGGTACTCATCACCGGTTTTTTCTTTTTCTTCGGTTTTTCCGGAAGGTCAATCTTGCCTACAATTGTGGGACGCGCCAATCGTCCAACATTGGTACGAATCGTATTGTCGTCTATCGGTTTCTCGACCGGTTTCTCTTCCAAAGGTTTCTCTTCAGTTTTGGCTTCTACAGGTTTTTCAGCAGTCTCTTTTGTTTCTTTGGCTTCTTCAGGTTTCGGTTCTGTAGTTTTTGGTTCAACAGGTTTCTCTTCCGCCTTTACTTCTTCTTTTTTGACCTCGGGAGTCGCTTCTTCTTTGGGGGGGTCTACCTTCGCTGGCTCTGCTTTCTTCGCCTCTTTAGGTTTGGAATCGTTTTTATTGAGATCTATTTTACCGACAACCGAAATACCGGGAGCTTTACGCGATTCGGTTTTAACAACCTCATCATCAGATCCCTGAACATTATTAATTAGAATATCCGGTACATGTTCTTTTTCCTTCTTCTCGGATTTTTTCTCTTCCGTAGTTGATTTGTCGAGACTTACTGTTTCTCTTTTTCCTGAAGAGACTCCGGCCAGTTTCGATTTTTCTTTGAGTTGCTTCGAATCCTGAAATTCTTCAATTAGAATATCGTACTCAGCCTCCTCTATTTTGGTATTCGGCTTACTATCAATTTCGTAACCTTTAGACGCAAGAAAATCGACAATAGTGGAGGTACCCACATTGAATTCTTTTGCGGCTTTACTTAATCGAACTGTTTTTGACTTTCCTGGCATAAATTGGTGCTCCGTTTCTACGAAAGTATAAAATAAGCGCAATAAGCGACTTATTCAAGCTCCTCGCGTAGAATTTTCATTATTTCTACTATTGTTTCTTCTTCAAGATCGGTACGCGATACCAAATCTTCTTTTGATAATTCCAATACGCTTCGCGCACTGTCCAAACCTACGGCTTTTAATTCATCTATAATCCAGCCATCGATTTCATCTACAAACTCATCCAAATCAACATCCTCATCGTCTTCATCGGTTTCGCGGTATACATCGAGGTCATAACCTGTAAGTTTACTGGCTAATTTAATATTGTAGCCACCTTTTCCAATGGCCAACGATACCTGATCGGGCTTCAAAAAGACTTCTGCCTTTTTATTTTCTTCATCAATTTTAATATTGGTGATTTTCGCCGGGCTTAAAGAGCGCTGAATAAGCAATTGGGCATTGGTGGTATAATTTATTACGTCGATATTTTCATTTTTGAGCTCACGCACAATGCTGTGAATTCGGGAACCTTTCATCCCAACACATGCTCCAACCGGATCGATACGATCATCGTAAGATTCTACGGCTACTTTAGCTCGTTCGCCCGGCACGCGCACAATATTCTTGATGGTAATAAGTCCGTCGAAAACCTCGGGTACCTCCATCTCGAAAAGTCGCTCCAAAAATTCAGAAGCTGTACGTGAAAGGATAACCACCGGATTGTTATTTCGCATTTCAACTTTAGAAACTACGGCTCTCACTGCATCTCCTTTCTTGAAATAATCAGTCGGAATTTGCTCCGATTTGGGCAAAATCAACTCGTTTCCTTCATCATCCAATAGAAGTATTTCACGTTTCCATACCTGATACACCTCACCGGTAATGATTTCTCCTACGCGCTCGCTGTATTTTTTATACAGGCTATCCTTCTCAAGCTCAATAATTTTTGCAACCAGATTCTGACGCATCGAAAGAATACTGCGACGGCCGAAATGCTCCAAACGAATTTCTTCAGTTGCTTCTTCACCGATCTCAAAGTCGGGCTCAATTTTTATAGCTTGCGAAAGGGCGATCTGGCTATTTTCATCCTCTACTTCTCCATCGGGAACAATCTCACGGTTTCGCCAAATCTCAAGGTCACCCTCATCCGGATTGACAATGATATCAAAGTTATCATCGGTACCGTGCTTTTTAATCAGCATATTTCGGAAGACGTCTTCCAAGATACGCATCATTGTTTCACGGTCTATGTTTTTGAATTCTTTGAATTCCGCAAATGATTCGACCAGGTTTATGTTACTCATGGCTTCTTATTTGAAAATTATTTTGATTTTAGCCTGTTTTATTTCAGGATATTTAAATGTATGCTCGAGCTCGACAGTTTCCTTTTTCTTCTTTCCGGCAACGCGCTCTTTTTTTACTTCTTTTATTTTAATTTCTTCTTCATCCGCAGCAATCAATTCACCTTCCACTTCGGTTCCATCTATCAGTCGGATTGACAGATGTCTGCCAACGTTTTTGACGTATTGTCGATAATCCCTGAGCGGTTTATCGAGCCCCGGAGAACTCACTGACAGGGAAAAATCCTCCTCTTCCCGATCCAGATTATGCTCAATTTGCCGACTGATATCCACGCAATCAGAAATGGACACTGGCCCCATACGTTCGAGTTCTACAACGATATTGTTGCCGGCCTTAATATCTACACTTAGAAGGTAGTAATCGGTCTCGGCAATCTTCTCACTTACGAGTGCACGTATGGTATTTTCGTTTATCACTTAACAGGCTAATGAAAAGAGGGGCTGCTGCCCCTCTCCCATTTTTTCTTTTTTCTTGGCGCAAAGATAATGATAATTTTGACATTTCCGCCAGGTCCGATTCGAATTAATGTCCTTTTGTATTATCCTGAACCACACGCACCTTTTGTCCGTTTTCGTAGAAAACATCCCGAATCACATTTCCTCGAGGTGAATATTCTATGGAATGTCCGTTGCGTTTATTATCCTTATAATCTTCCCGGAATTTCACTTCACCTCCACTTCGGTGATAGAGAAGGGATTGACCGTCGAGTTTTCCATCCGTATAGGTTACTTCGCGCATTTTCCCACCTTCCGGGAAGAAATAAATCCATTTACCGTCGGGCTTCTCGTTGAGGTAATTGCCTTGTTCTTGCGGAATTCCCTCTATCGAATAGGTGCTGTACGGGCCGTTAAGCGATCCATCCTTATACCAGGATGATTCCTGCAGTGTGCCGTTCGGATACCAATATTTCCAGTTCCCGGATTTTCTATCATTCGACCAGTTCCCTGAATAATTAGGACTTCCGTTGGGGTACCAGCCTTTCCATGCCCCTTCGATTTTTCCTTTCGAAAAGCTACCTTCATCTTTGGGTTTTCCATTTTCAAACCAGGAATACCAGATTCCTTCTTCGAGGCCATTTAGATAATTTCCTTCCTGAAGTTTTTGGCCACTTTCAAACCAGGTAGTCCAGGTGTCGGTTTTCTTATCCTGATCGTAACTTCCTGTACGCCATTTCTCACCACCGGGATAATAATAAGTCCAAGTGCCGGTTTTCATTCCATCCTTCCACAGTCCTTTTGTTTGCAATTGGCCATCAGCGTACCAATAATTCCATTCGCCATCGCGTTTACCATCTGCAAACGCTCCTTCCATTTCCTTGAATCCTGAATCGCGGCTGAATACCCAATTACCTGATTTTTCCCCTTTCCGGAATTCTCCTTCTATAGAAATGTTACCACTATTGAAATATTCAGAATATAATCCATTCAGGGTGTCGTCTTCAAAAGTGGTGACTTTGTATTTCGTTCCGGATTGAAGAAAATAGGTCCATGTAGAATCTTTTTTTCCATTTTCATAAAAACCAGTTGTGCGGGGTGTTCCATCAGCATACCACGTTTCCGAAAGACCGGTCATTAATCCATTGGTGTACGTCTCGCGTTCTTTTGGCTCACCTGTTTCGTAATAATCCATGAACTTTCCAGAACCGTTTTGGATGGTTTGTTTTCCGTTTTTATCCCAAAAATTTATAAGAAATACCGAGTCTTTTGCAAGGTATTTTTCCTCCATTTTCAAAGTTGCGTCTGGGTACCAGTATTTCCAAAGACCTGATTTATTGCCGTTTTCATACATTCCTTCTTCATTCTTATTTCCGGCAAGGTAATAGGACACAAAAGCACTATCGGGCTTATCCCAATTGAAATAGCCATGTTCTTTTTCCTTTCCGTTAAAAAAATACGTAATCACTTCTCCATTGAGGCGACCGGAAGTATATTCGGATTGTTCTTTGAGTGTTCCATCCGAATAATAATATTTCCAAAGTCCATTTTCGAGGCCGCGTTCGTAGGTTCCTTCTTCCTTTTTGATGGTATTCGCATCATCCCAATAAGCTATGTAGGGTTGGGTTTGGGCAAAGGAAGCCAGAGGCAATAAGAATAAAAAAAGGAGGGTTTCTAAATTTCGAATATCCATGAAATGCAGGTGCAGTTTAAAAAAGCTAAAGTTCGGTTCTTAACGCGTTGTTCGGGTTTTAGATTGTGTGGGGTTTTAACAAAGGGGTGTTTGAAATTCGGTTTTTGGTTATTGGTTTTTAGTTTTTAGTTACCAAAGCTCCCTAAATAAGGTGAACCAATGTTTTAATGTGTAGCTCTTTTTTTAACCGCCCATACGGGTTCCCTGCGGTCTCAAGTTTCGCAGAGAGTTTACGCAGAGTCCGCAGAGCCATCATGGGGTGCATATTCATATCTCGCGACTTTCAGGATGTGCTGCTGTGCAAGTTTAAGAAAAGGAAATATTCGCCTCAAATTACAAAAAATCAAACAAATACGGAACCCTCCCCCTTTCGACTTTAAGGAGTCCGTATGGAGGAGGGGGATTAAGGGGGAGGACTTAGGGTTTCATCTTAAATATCCTCCGATCAACATTAAGGATTTACTTTTGTTGAACCGGAAGATTCCTTGAAAAGATGAAGAAAGTATTAATAAGCGGCGGCAGTGGTTTGGTGGGCACAGCCTTACGGCAAAAATTAATGGAGCGCGGGCATGGTGTGCATATTTTGTCACGTCATCCGAAAGATGTGGAAGGTGCAAAGGCTTTTGCATGGGATATTTCTGCTCAGACAATTGATCCAAAAGCATTCGACGGTGTGTCGTATATCGTACATCTAGCGGGAGCCGGAATTGCCGACAAACGCTGGACAGACGAACGAAAGAAAATAATTATCGATAGCCGGGTAGATTCTGCGAAGCTTTTGCTGAAAGGTGTGAAAGAAACGGGAATTGATCTAAAAACTTTTATTTCTGCCAGCGGAATAAACTATTACGGAACGAAAACTACGGAGAAAATTTTTGTGGAAACAGATCCGCCTTCAAATGATTTCATTGGCGAATGCTGTGTGAAATGGGAAGCTGCTGCAGATGAGTTTCAATCAATGGCGCGTGTGGTGAAACTGCGCACAGGTGTTGTTTTTTCGCCGAAAGGCGGAGCTCTCGAACGCATAGCTCAACCCATAAAATTGGGATTTGGATCGCCGCTTGGTTCTGGGAAGCAATATATGCCGTACCTCCATATCGACGATCTTTGCCAGATGTATATCCGCGCCATTGAAGACGAGAAAATGGAAGGTGCTTACAATGCTTGCAATGGAGATTTTATTACAAATGCGGAATTGACCAAAGCACTCGCTAAAGTATTGAACCGACCGCTTTGGCTTCCAAACGTTCCCGCTTTTGCGATGAAATTGTTGTTTGGCGAAATGGCGAGTATTCTGCTTGGCGGAAGCCGTGCGAGTGCAGATAAAATTAAGGCTTCGGGGTTTGAATTTGAGTATGAAGATGTTCGTGAGACGCTCTTGGAAATTTATGGGTGATCCATCCTGAAGAATAATCCAATTCACTTCGATGGCAACCATAAAGGCAAATACCCGCACAATTAAAATTTACGTATATTTTCCCCTTTCTAACAGAATAGCCCACAACAGACTTTATGCACTTTAAATCAATACGTCGTTTCCTTTTTACGTTAAGTTTCTTCACTTTCCTTTTTTCGAACCAGCTGGAAGCTCAAACTCCAATTGTAAATCCGGCTACAGATACGTTGGTAGTAGCAATTGCTGGTAGCGAACCTTTTATTATTAAAACAGATATTCCAAATGATCCGAAAGGAATTGCGATCGAGATTTGGGAAAATATTGCAAGCAAAGAAAAGTGGTCTTATCGCTATAAATCTTTCGCCACGGTGAGTGAGGCGCTCAAAGCTTTAGATGATGGATCGGTAAATCTCGTTGCAGGGCCGATAAGTATCACCTCTAGTCGTGTAGAAAAAATAGGATTCACTCAACCTTATTATCAATCGAGTCTATCGATTGTTTCGAGAGTTGATGAACCAAATTTATGGCAGAAAATCAAACCTTTTTTCAGTTTCAAATTATTGATAGCCGTTCTCATATTTTTGCTGATCCTCGCTTCGGTGGGTACGTTGCTGTGGCTTGCCGAGCGTAAGGCTTCTCCTGATCAGTTTCCCGATAAACCACTGAAAGGCATCGGGAATGGTATGTGGCTGGCGGTTGTGACCATGAGCACCGTGGGATATGGCGATATGGCTCCAATAACTATGAAGGGGCGCATCATCACGGGTACTTGGATTATAGTTTCGATTATTTTTGCTACGTCGATGGTAGCGGGTATAGCGAGTACACTCACGCTATCGTCGCTGGGATCGAATACGGTAACCAACATCGAACAGCTATCGAATAAAAAAGTAGCCACGATTCAGGGATCACCTGCTGAGGCATTCTTGAAGGAACACAATGTTGAAGAAGTTCCGGTAGCCGATATGAAGGAGGGGATTACACGATTAAAAGAGCATGAAGTGCGAGCGGTAATATACGACCGTCCGCAACTCCGATATTTTCTCAAAAATTATGCTGATGAAGGACTCTACCTTGCCAAAGCGGAATATTACAAACAGGGGTATGGATTTGCGTTTCCGCTAAAAAGCCCCTTGATACATGAAGTAAATCGCACGTTGCTCTCATTGGCAGAGGATCATAGTACGGAGCGTATTATTGATTTTTATCTTGGAAGCGCAGAAGTAAAAATTATTTCCCTCTTCCGCGAAGCATTTCCAAAAACGCTCGGAATCCGGTTTTTTGATTCTCATCCAATGAAGTGCTATCCAATTCTTTTTGCGCAAGCTCAAATTGATAAAGCGATTCTTTGGCGGTAATTTGGTCAATTCGGAGTTCTCTAAAAATCGTTAGAACGCGTTCCACTTTTGCTCCGCTATCTGCAATGGAATTTTGAAAATAAATGTTTTCGAGTTCCTTTCTTTTATCGACCTCAGCGAGACCCATGGCCATAATGCTCAGGAAGGTCTTTTTATTGGAAATAATATCGCCGCCGGTTTGCTTGCCTACTTCGTTGGTATCACCAAAGGCATCCAGAAAATCGTCTTGAATTTGGAAAGCGATACCGGCGTGGATTCCAAAATTGTAAAGATGATCGGCATCTTTTGCAGAAGCATCTCCAAGAATAGCTCCCATTTTGAGGCTACACCCCAGCAAAACCGCCGTTTTCAGCCGGATCATTTCAAGGTAATCTTCTACGGTCACATCCGTTCGGTTCTCAAAATCCATATCCAACTGCTGTCCTTCGCAAACTTCTATGGAGGTCGTATTAAAGAGATCAAATAATTTTTCAAGATGCTTACCTCCGGTAAGGGTCAGTTGCTTGTAGGCTTCAATAAGCATGGCATCGCCGGAGAGGATTCCGGTATTTTCGTTCCATTTTTTATGGACGGTTTCCTTGCCGCGTCGCAGTGGTGCCCGATCCATAATATCGTCGTGAACCAATGAAAAATTATGGAAAATTTCTACGGCCAGTGCCGCGTTGAGCAATTGACTTTTGTCTGCGTTGAATGCATTGCCGGCAAGCAAAACCAACACAGGGCGTATCCTTTTCCCGCCAAGGGAAAGAATATATTGTACCGGCTCGTGCAGATTATTTTGCGGAAGCGAATGGCTGTAGGAAAGAATAGCTTCTTCGCATTGAATCTGTAATTCTTCCAATAAATCCTGCATTACAAGAGGTTGAGTAAATATTGGCCATAGCCGCTCTTCACCAGCGGCTGCGCTATTTCGTTGAGTTGATCAGCATCGATATAGCCCATATGGTAGGCTATTTCCTCGATGCACCCGACTTTCAAACCTTGCCGGTCTTCAATAACTTCTACGAACTGACCAGCTTGCATAAGCGAAGCAAATGTACCCGTATCGAGCCATGCCGTTCCTCTGTCGAGAATGGATACCTTGAGCTTTCCGGCTTTGAGATACTCCTTATTTACATCCGTAATTTCATATTCGCCTCGGGGACTTGGCTTTAATGCCTTGGCTATTTCTATCACTGTATTGTCATAAAAATAAAGTCCCGGAACGGCATATTTTGATTTTGGTTTGTCGGGTTTTTCTTCGATGGAGAGTGCCTTCTTGTCCTTATCAAATTCCACTACTCCATACCTTTCCGGATCTGAAACGTGGTACGCGTATACAATTCCACCATCGGGATCGGTATTTGCCTGGAGCAGTTTTTCCAAGCCCATTCCATAAAAGATATTATCGCCGAGAATCAGTGCTACTTTATCGTTTCCGATAAATTTTTCGCCAATCACAAAGGCTTGTGCGAGTCCATTAGGTTGGTGCTGGACTGCGTATTCAAATTTGCATCCCAGTCGACTCCCATCGCCGAGCAGGGTCTTGAAGTGCGGCATATCGTGTGGAGTAGAAATGATCAGAATCTCGTTGATTCCGGCACTCATGAGCGTTGACAGCGGATAGTAAATCATAGGCTTGTCGTACACCGGCATCAACTGCTTGCTCACCGCTATGGTCAGAGGATAAAGTCGTGTACCGGAACCTCCGGCGAGAATAATTCCTTTCATAAAGATCTGGCTTATAGGATTTTAGTCGATTCGATATTCGCTTCTAATCTCAAGTTCATCCAACTCAATATCCTCTTCTTCATTAATAATTTCGAGCAAAGGCTCTTCGAAAGACTTGGTAACCAAACTTTTCTGAAAGGACATAAGCATGCTGGGCAACAGCACTAAATTGGAAATCATTGCAACCAAAAGCGTTACCGACACCAGAAATCCAAGGGCAACCGTACCTCCAAAATTAGACGCCGTAAAGCTGAGAAATCCGAAGAAAAGAATAACAGAAGTATAAATCATGCTGGCTCCCGTTTCCTTGACGGCATTCAAAATACAGGTTTGCATATCCCATGCTCTGGATTTCAATTCTTGTCGGTATTTGGACAAAAAGTGGATCGTATCATCTACCGAAATTCCGAAAGCAATGCTAAAAACAAGGATGGTAGAAGGTTTGATGGCAATACCAATATAGCCCATCAAACCAGCAGTGAACATGAGAGGCAAAATATTCGGAACAAGGGATATCAGCACCATCCTCAATGAGTTGAAGAGTAATGCCATCAAAAATCCGATAACACCAATAGCAATGGCCAGACTTATGAAAAGATTCTTAACCAAATAATCGGTACCGTTGAGAAACACAATACTCGTTCCCGTAAGTGTTACTTTATATTCACTTTTTGGGAAAATGGCGTACACTTGGGGTTTAAGATGGGTCATGAGGCTGTCGAGCTCATTGGTGCCGATATCGGCTATTTGTGCAGAAATACGCGTAACCGTCTGAGTGGAGTCAAGAAAGAGGTGCATAATACCACTCACATCGCTTTGATTACCTTGGATATAGGGGCCGATAAAGGATTTTTCGTATCCGGTGAGAAGTGAATATTTCGCGGGATTGCCGTTGTAATAAGCTTGTTTGGCAAACTTCACCGCATCAGTAATCGCCAGAGGGCGTGATATTTCCGGATAGGTCTCGAGAGTTGACTGCAATTCTTCGATTTTCTTCAGGGTTTTGGGCGTGGTAACGCGTGAACTATCGAGTGAATTTACCAAGATTTCTAGTGGCATTACCCCTGCAAAATTTTCTTCGAAAAAATTGAGATCCTTAATTATTTGGTCTTCTTTCGGCAAATCATCGACGATATTTCCAGTTGCCTGAATTTTGGTAATTCCATACAGGCTTACGAAGAAAAGCAATACTGCGGCAACATATACCGGACGTCGATGGTTTCTCACTAAATTCAACAAAGTATTCGTTGCACTTCCTACCCAGGCTCTATCCAAGTGCTTGATGTGACGCTGCCTTGGCGAAGGAATAAAACTGAAAATACATGGAATAATGATGAGCGAAAGCACGAATACGCACATGATATTTACCGATGCGACAATACCAAATTGTTTCAGCATGGCACTTTGGGTAAAAATAAATGTAGCAAACCCAGTGGCCGTAGTGGCATTGGTCATAAAAGTGGCATTCCCCACTTTATGGATTACGCGGTTCAATGCCTTAATTTGATTGCCGTGATGGCGGTATTCGGAATGGTATTTATTGAGGAGAAAAACGCAGTTGGGTACTCCTATTACGATTATCAAAGGAGGAATGAGCCCCATCAGTGCAGTAAGCTGAAAGCCAAAAAGGCTGATAAAACCCATGGACCAGATTACACCGATTATAACCACCAGGATACTAATCATCATCACCCTGAAACTCTTAAAAAAGAGCAAGAGAAGAATGGCTGTAATAAGTGCCGAGAGCCCTACGAACATTCCGAGCTCTTGTTTGATTTTGGCTGTTTGAACGGTTCGGATATACGGTAAGCCACTCAGATGCACCTGAAGGCCCGTCTTTTCAGTAAATTGTTCTACAATCCGTCTTATCTCATCAACCACTTCCACACGATCTTCGGAATTAAACCGCGCCCGATTTACGGAGAGCATCATCAGGGTGGCATTGGTACTATCGTTGTAAAGCAAACCTCTGTAAAAAGGCAACTTTTTAATTTGATCTTTGAGACTATCAACCTCAGCCTGAGATTGCGGGCGCCGACTGACGACCTGAAACAGGTCAAACTTCTTTAATGCGGTATCTTTCCTGATGGAATAAAGATGCGCTTCGCTAAAAACGCTGTCCACCCCATCTATCGCGCGTAAATCATTGCCAAGGGTATACCAATCAGAAAAGACAGGATAAGAATGTACCGCATCACCTTTGATACCGAGCACTAAAATATTTCCATCTTCCGCAAAACGCTGTGTGAACCGTTCATATTCTACCTGGGTACTATCGTCTTCTGGTAATATTCCGCCGAACTTATAACTCATTGTAACAAACTGGGCTTCGTAACCCATGAATGCTGTGATGATCAAAATTATGACCAGAAGTGCAATTCGGTATCGTAAAATTAAGCTAGCTACTTTTTGCCACATGTGCGTAAAATCCTCAGTAAAGGCAACAAATATACTATAGAATTTGAGTTTATAGTACTCTATGCGATTCGAAAATGCATTGTACCTTAGCCTCATGCAACCCGGAGACATTGCTCAGGCAAAATATCACTTTAAAAATCTTACTGTCAGGAGAATAACCAATCTGATCCAACTTTGGGCAGGCTACCATTTCTCGCGAATTATGAGGCGGCCGTACCAATGGGCTATGCCTTTTTCAATTTCGATCGAACCGACTACTGCGTGCAATTTAGGCTGCCCTGAATGTCCCAGCGGTTTGAAACAATTCTCTCGTCCTACCGGAAATCTTAAGCCCGAATTGCTCGGAAATATTCTGGACGAAATGGGAAACTATCTCCAATATATAACCTTTTATTTTCAAGGAGAACCCTTTATTCATCCAAATATGATCGGTTTAATAAAGGAAGCTTCAAAGCGAAAAATATTCAGCGTAACTTCTACAAATGCGCATTTCATTACTGAAAAAACGGCAGCAGCGATTATCGATTCCGGATTGAATAAACTTATCATTTCCATTGATGGAACTACGCAGGAAGTCTATGAACAATACCGCAAAAAGGGAAGCCTGGCGAAAGTTATCAGCGGAACCGAAAAGATTTTGGCTGCGAAAAAAGCGAGCAGTTCAAAGTTTCCATTGGTTTATTTTCAGTTTTTGGTGGTGCGTCCCAATGAGCATCAAATAGACGATGTGGAGAAGCTGGGGAAAGAAATGGGTGTGGATGGTGTACTCTTCAAAACGGCGCAAGTCTATGAATTTGAAAATGGAAATCCGCTTATTCCAACCATTGAAAAATACGCTCGCTACAAGAAAGGTTTAGATGGAAAATGGCGGATAAAAAACAAATTGCTCAATCAATGCTGGAAAATGTGGCATTCGAGCGTCATCACCTGGGATGGACGCATTGTGCCATGTTGTTTTGATAAGGATGCCACCCATGAGATGGGACAATTAGGCGAGGTATCCTTTCGGGAAATATGGAATGGGGAGGCTTATCACAATTTTCGACGAGAGTTTGTTGGTATCGCGGAGTGAGATAGATATTTGCAAGAACTGTAGTGAAGGGACGAAGGTTTGGGGGTGAGGTTTTAATCGGATTTTAAGCGTTCATGAACATTACAAAGTATATTGTTAACAATTTTAGTAATTCAAGCCTACTGGTCTTCGAGACCTGTGAGGTTTTTTCAAATTCAGGTATTAACAGAAATTTACCATTAATGTGATATTAAATCATCCGTATATGGAATTTAATTCCTAATTTTCGCATTGAACCAAAACTCCTTCTATTTCCAATGCATGTTATTTCGTATAAAATTTTCGAGAATATTCTGATAAAGAACCTAAATCAAAAACCGCATTTATTGAATGGAATAAAAAAGCTAAGAAGAGCCGATTGGCGCAATTTCACCGATATGAAAAAAAGTTTCAATTCGGTAGATAATGTTGGAAATGATCGATTTGTGTTCAACATAAAAGGAAATCATTATAGAATCGTAGCCATGGTTATTTTTAAAATACAAAAAGTATATAACCGTTGGGTTGGCAATCACAACGATTACGATAAAATTAAGGCGATAAACGATTTATAGAATTATGGAACGCATTACAGAAAAAGAATATCTCAAGGCTAATAGTCGCATGGAAAAATTGCTAAAAGTGGTTACTAATAAAACACCCTACAATTCTCCGCTTCTTAAAGAATTAGATTCAGTAAGTGATATCGTTGAAGCATACGAAGCACTCCACTACCCACTTTTAGTACCCACCCTCCAAGAAATGATCGAATTGCGGATGTTTGAAATGAAATTAAAACGCAAAGATTTAGCGGACTTTTAAACATAAGTGCTTCGCGGGTAAGTGAATATCTAAATGGAAAAAGGGAAATAACCTTGAAAGTGGCAAAAGACCTTCACAAGAAATTGGATATCGACGCGGATATTATTTTGCAGTAGTTTGAGATCACCTGAGATTTGATATAGGATTATTCCCGAAAACAATTTCCCAATATCTTCCTTCCCTCCGGAGTAAGCACACTCTCAGGATGAAACTGAATTCCAAAAAATGGTTTTTCGGAATGCTCCATCGACATGATTTCACCCTCGCTGTCGCGGGATGTTATTTTCCAATTTGGGCTGAGGCGACTCTCTTCGATCACCCAAGAATGATATCGACCCACTTCGATAGTAAATCCGCAATTCTGAAAAAGCTGCGATTTCTCCTCCGAAAGAACCATTGGCATCGAAACGCCGTGATGGACTCGTTCCAGATTTTTCAATCCCCCACCATCGGCTACAGCCAAAGCCTGCATTCCCAAGCATACACCGAGAATACGCCTATTGAGACGCATAGCTTCTGTGATAAGCGGAATTAAATTAGGCGACTCGGAAGGAAGCCCCGGACCGGGTGAGAAAACAAGGATATCAAAATTCGGTAAATCTTCAAGAAGGATTTCATTGACACGTTTTACCTCAACTTCCTGACCGAGAACAGCTTCAATAGCATGAACGAGATTAAACGTGAAAGAGTCATAATTATCAACGATAAGAATACGCCGCATTGGATTTCTGCGCGATTATATCGTCATTATATCTTTCTCCTTACGATCCATCTCACTATCAATCTCCTTGTTATAAGAATCAGTAAGTTTTTGGATTTCTCCTTCAGCGTCTTTGGCCAAATCTTCACTCAAGCCGTCTTTTTGAAGTTTTTTGATGTCGTCGTTGGCATCCTTTCGGGCGTTTCGCAGGCTCACTCTGGCCACTTCGGCCTCGGCTTTGGTGCGTTTTACGAGATCACGACGACGATCTTCGGTAAGTGGTGGTACCGCAATTAGAATCACTTCGCCATTATTTTGCGGGTTTAAACCGAGATTGGCATAAGTGATAGCTTTCTCAATAGGGCCTATCATATTCTTTTCCCAAGGCTGCACACGGAGCGTTTTGGCATCTGGTGTGTTGACATTGGCTACTTGGGCTAATTTGGTCATGGTTCCGTAATATTCTACCATTACCCCATCGAGCATATTCGGACTTGCCTTGCCGGCGCGTATTTTTAGCAATTCATCCTCGAGATGATTTACGCTATTTTTCATTGCCTCATCGGCTGCATCGATTATCAGTTGAATTTCTTCGTCCATTTCAATTCTTTTTTAAAAATTCACAAGCGTACCCACCTCTTCTCCGTCCACTACGCGCTTGAGGTTTCCCGGTGTATTCATATTAAAAACCAGAATAGGTAATTTGTTTTCGTTACACAGTGTAAATGCAGTTAAGTCCATTACATTCAAACCTTTATCATATACTTCATTGAAGGTTATGGTGCTATATTTTTTAGCCGAACTGTCTTTTTCAGGATCGGCGGTATAGATTCCATCCACACGGGTTCCTTTCAAAATCACGTCTGCCTCAATTTCTATTGCGCGAAGTGAAGCGGCTGAATCGGTTGTAAAATACGGATTTCCCGTACCGGCACCAAAAATCACGATTCTCCCTTTCTCGAGGTGGCGCACAGCTCTTCGGCGAATGAAGGGTTCGGCAATCTGTTCCATTTTTATGGCTGACAAGAGTCGGGTTTTGAGATTGAGTACTTCGAGCGCAGACTGAAGTGCGATACCGTTGATAACGGTGGCCAGCATGCCCATATAATCGCCCTGGGTTCTTTCCATTCCGCCTTCGGCAGCTTGCAATCCCCGAAAAATATTACCCCCCCCAATTACAATCGCAATTTCAACTCCCATGTCGTGAATTGCCTTTATTTCTTGCGCGTACTGTGCAAGTCGGTTGTTGTCGATCCCAAACTGTTTTTCTCCCATTAAGGCTTCACCACTAAGTTTGAGAAGAATTCTTTTGTATTTCATAAGTCCGGAAGCAACGCTTTTTTTAGTTGGCGAAAAATATCAAAAAAAAAGGAGAAACAATTGCTTCTCCTTTTTTTGGTCTTTTATAAATATTAGCTGAGCGAAAATCGCTTGAAGGTCGTTACGTTCAATCCTTTTTCCGTTTCGCCAAGGTATTGTTTAATAGACTTCTTATTATCTTTAATAAAAGTCTGATTGAGCAGGGTATTTTCCTGGTAGAATTTATTCAAACGACCTACGGCAATTTTTTCCGCAAGGTCCGCCGGTTTTCCTTCCTGGATTGCCTGGTCTTTTCCGATTTCAATTTCACGATCGATCACATCTTGTGGCACTCCGTCTTTATCAACTGCCAAAGGAGCCATAGCTGCAACTTGCATAGCAATATCGCGTCCGAGGTCGTCGTAATTTCCATCCTTATTCAATCCCACTAAAGAAGCGAGTTTATTTCCCGGATGCACATATGCCACTACTTGATCTGCTTCGATTGTAGCGTAGCTTGAAAGATCAATTTTCTCACCGATTACACCGGTTTGCTCAATCATCTTCTCGCTAATAGTCAGCCCACTGTCTGCATACGGAAGTGCTTTCAAGGCTTCTACATCTTCAGGAGATCTATCGATAGCTGTATTCAAAATATTGGTTGCGAATTTTATGAAGTCAGAATTTTGAGCCACAAAATCAGTTTCGCAATTCAAAACGATGATGGACCCTTTTTTTCCTGAATCGGAGGTTCCGGCAAGAACCACCCCTTCAGTTGCATCGCGGTCGCTGCGTTTCGCAGCCACTTTTTGTCCTTGTTTACGGAGGAAATCGACGGCTGCTTCAAAATCGCCATTGGCTTCTTCCAAGGCTTTTTTGCAATCCATCATTCCTGCTCCGGTTTGCTTTCTCAGTTTATTAACGTCAGCAGCAGTAATTTTCATTTGTAGTTGTATTTCGGAATTATTCGCTTTCGCAAAAAGAAGATCTCATAAACCGTGTAAGTTCTCTGAGCGGTTCTTTTACGCTTCCGCAAAAAAAAAAATTGAATTATGCCTTTGTAGCTTCTTCTTTCGCTTTAGCTTCTTTCGCTTTAGCCTTGGCATCTTCTTTAGCTTTGGCTTCGTCCTTCGCTTTAGCAGCTTCTTCAGCTTTCGCTTTTTCAGCTTTTGCCTTATCCGCTTTTTCCTTCTCGGCTTTAGCAGAATCTTGTTTGTCTTTGGCTATTTTGCGTTCGCTAAGTCCTTCATTGATGGCAGCAGCAATACGATCGAGTATAACGCCAATCGATTTAGACGCGTCATCATTGGAAGGAATAGGGAAATCTACTTTGGTAGGATCGGAATTGGTATCAACCATAGCAAAAGTGGTGATGTTCAATTTTTTGGCCTCCAAAAGAGCAATATTTTCTTTATTGATATCCACGATAAAAATGGCAGCAGGGATACGTGTCAAATCAGCAATACCACCAAGGGTTCTCTCGAGTTTTGCGCGCTGACGTGAAATTTGCAAACGTTCACGTTTCGATAAAGTGTCGAAGGTACCGTCGCCCTGCATTTTGTCGATGCTGCTCATTTTGCGAATCGCTTTACGAATGGTAGCAAAGTTGGTGAGCATACCACCAGACCAACGCTCTGTGATAAAAGGCATTCCCGTATCACGGATTTTCTCTTCTATCGCCGATTTGGCTTGTTTTTTTGTGGCAACGAACAGGATTTTCTTCCCTGATTTTGCTACTTGGCCAATCGCTTTACAAGCTTCGTCGAGCTTAGCAGCCGTTTTGTTTAGGTCGATAATATGGATTCCTTTTTTCTCTGCGAAAATATAAGGAGCCATGTGTGGATTCCACTTACGGGTTAAGTGACCAAAATGTACACCCGCATCGAGTAATTCTTTAAAACGGGCATCTGTTTGATTTTCAGACATACTGATTTTTTTAGTTTACATTCATTAAAAAACAACTGACGGGTAGCTCCTTAGGAGAGATCCCGCCAATTTTGATACTAAACAAGCGCAATAAAATATTAACGCTTACTAAATTGAAATTTCTTACGAGCCTTTGGCTGACCGTATTTTTTACGCTCTACCATACGTGGGTCACGGGTCATCAATCCATCGGCCCGAAGTTTTGCTTTCCACTCGGGATCAACCTCTACCAATGCACGTGAGATACCAAGACGAACGGCTTCGATCTGACCGGTGATACCACCACCTTGTACGTTGACATTTACGTCATACTTACCTTGTGTTTCAGTAAGCATAAATGGTTGGTGCACGCGGTACTGAAGCGGCATTGTCGGAAAATATTCTTTAAAGTCGCGACCATTAACTGTAACACTACCCGTTCCATTTTTCATGTAAACGCGGGCTACAGATGTTTTTCGGCGACCAAGTGTGTTAATCACTTCCATTATTTAAGTGTATTAAGGTCTATTTTTTTAGGCTTTTGGGCTTCGAATTTGTGCTCAGGACCAACCACTACGTGAAGGTTTGTATAAAGTTTGCTTCCCAATTTATTCTTGGGCAACATACCTTTTACGGCATTTTCAACGAGTGCCATTGGCTTTCTGGCCAATAGTTCTTTGGCAGTAAGACTGCGCTGACCACCTGGAAATCCCGTGTGGCGGATATAGACTTTATCGTCCATTTTCTTTCCTGAAAGAACTACCTTTTCGGCGTTGATAACCACTACATTATCTCCACAATCAACATGAGGAGTATAATTCGTCTTATGTTTCCCACGGATAAGTTGAGCAATCTGAGATGCTATTCTTCCGAGAGTTTGGCCTTCAGCATCTACCAGAACCCATTCTTTGTTCACGGTTTCGCTATTGGCTGATACGGTTTTGTAACTGAGTGTATTCACTGTATATAAGCAATTTAGCTGTAATTCATCCCTAAATTGGGGCTGCGAAGTTAATACTTATTTTGTTTTACACCAATACTTGTGTAAATAATCTTCGAACGAAGTTTTGAAATCTGACTTGGGAGCGCGTGATTTCGAAGGGAAATGATTTTTTCCGGCGCGATGGTAATGCTTTCAATTGATCTGGAAATTTGGGTTTGGTTTTCTATAGTGTTTGGTAGTACCAAATGGTTTTTGAAAATAGTGTTTGGCAGCACCACATGGTTTTGGCATTTCGTAGCCAATATAATACTTCCAGAAAATCAAACCCCAAGAAGGTAGTTCAAAAATCAATACCTTTAACACTTCTCAATTTTTTCAATGAAAATATCTGCCATTTCCTATCTATTTCTAATCCCTTTTTTGATTCCGGTTTTTCTTTGCAGGTGCACCAACGCACCCAAATCTCCGAAAACAAGCGATAGTACCAAAGTAGGAGCGACGGTAGCGACCTGCGAAAATGCGGGTGGACGTGCGGCAGTATTAAGTAATGGAGCAAATTCAGATCTTCCGGCAGAAAAGGTTACAGAAACAAACAGCAGTCGAAAATCAGTGAGCAACGAAATGGTGCTCATTCCGGAAGGTACTTACTTGATGGGAGCGAGCGATGAGCAATGGCGGCTTCCGCGCGAATTGCCACGGCATAAAGTACATGTGAAAAGTTTTTACATGGATCCGCATGAAGTGACCAATGCGCAATTTGAAAAATTTGTGGATGCCACGGGTTATAGCACTATTGCCGAAAAACCTATCGATTGGGAAGAATTGAAAAAGCAAGTTCCTCCGGGAACTCCCAAAACCACCCGGATGAAACCTTGCAAGCGGGATCGATGGTTTTTGTTGCTCCTGAAGTGTTCAAAATCTGAAGCGATTATTCGCAGTGGTGGCGATTTTGTAAAAGGAGCGGATTGGAAGCACCCGAATGGCCCTGAGTCATCTATTGAAGGCAAAGATAATTATCCTGTGGTGCAAGTGGCATATAAGGATGCAGTAGCTTACGCCAAATGGGCCGGAAAGCGCTTGCCTACCGAAGCCGAATGGGAATGGGCAGCACGCGGCGGCCTGGATAATAAAACGTATCCGTGGGGAAACGAATATATTGAAACTAGTCCGGCCAGAGCAAATTATTGGACGGGCAACTTTCCTATAAAAATACTGAATCGGATGGTTTTTATTATGCCGCACGCGGTAGAAACCTTTCAACCAAATGGCTATGGACTTTATGATATGGCAGGTAATGTTTGGGAAATGTGCACCGATTGGTACGACCCGGAATATTACAAAACGTTCGACCCGCAAAAAGTAGCAGACAACCCAAAGGGACCGACCAAAAGCAACGATCCGATGGAACCGTACGATCCTAAACACGTAATCCGCGGCGGGTCCTTTTTGTGCAATGATTCCTATTGCTCGAGCTATCGGGTTTCAGCCCGTATGCCAACTTCCGAAGACACAGGAATGAATCACATGGGGTTTCGATGTGTAAAGGATTTATAAACCGTCACACTACCGTCCACCAATAAAACGATGGTGCGAGCACATAAAAAGCCGGAGCTAATGCCCCAGCTTTCTAACATGAATTATTTCAATAAATCTTACGCTCCTTGCAAAACCCCGAGCTCCTTCCCTACTTTTTCAAATGCATGGATAGCCTTATCCAAATCGGCTTCGCTATGACCTGCAGACAGCTGAACCCGAATTCGCGCTTGGTCTCTGGGCACCACCGGAAAGTAAAACCCGATAACGTAGATTCCTTCTTCCAATAATTTATCCGCCATTTGCTGCGAAAGCTTGGCATCGTAAAGCATAACCGGCACAATTGCTGAATCGCCTTCCACGATATCAAAACCGAGTTTTGCCATTCCTTTTTTGAAATAGGTAACGTTGCTCTCCAGTTTATCGCGAAGGGCGGTACTTTCTGAAAGGATATCGAATACTTTTATAGAAGCACCTACAATAGCCGGAGCAAGTGAATTGCTGAATAAATAAGGACGTGATCGCTGGCGCAAAAGTTCGATAATCTCCTTGCGACCCGTGGTATATCCACCCATTGCACCGCCGAGCGCCTTTCCGAGTGTTCCGGTAATGATATCAACACGCCCCATGCAATCATTGTACTCTACCGCACCGCGACCGGTTTTGCCAATAAATCCGGCGGCGTGGCACTCGTCAACCATTACAAGGGCATCGTATTTATCGGCGAGGTCGCAAATTCCTTTTAGGTTAGCTACTACGCCATCCATGCTAAATACTCCGTCGGTAACAATGATTTTGAAACGCGCACCTTTGGCATCGGCCACTTTGAGTTGCTCTTCAAGATCGGCCATATCGTTATTCTGATACCGAAAACGCATGGCTTTACATAGCCGAACACCGTCGATAATCGAAGCGTGATTGAGTGAATCGCTAATGATGGCATCCTGATCGGTAAAAAGAGGTTCAAAAATACCGCCATTTGCATCAAAACAGGCCGCGTATAAAATGGTGTCATCGGTTTCATGAAAAGCAGCAATTTTTTCTTCCAGCTCTTTATGAATATCCTGCGTACCGCAAATAAAACGCACAGAAGACATTCCATAACCGCGGGTATCGAGTGTCTTTTTAGCGGCGGCCACTACTTCAGGATGTGAAGAGAGACCGAGGTAATTGTTTGCACAAAAATTGAGTACTTTTTTTCCGGTTGATAGAGTTATTTCAGTGTCTTGTACCGAAGTAATAATTCGTTCTTTCTTAAAAAGACCTGCGTCGTCTATAGATTTAAGCTCGTCTCGAAGGTGATTTTCTAATTGTCCGTACATGATGATTCCTTTTTGGGCAAAAATACGGAATTGAAATTAGGAAATTGGATTATGCGGAGCGTTCCTATTCGCAATCTCGTAGGGACTTTATTTTGATCACTATGGACTGGCCAGATTGTGAAAACATAACAGGTTTTCAGAACTAATCCGGAATCCTATCAGGAATTTAATTGATCTTAATTCAGTTATCTGATTTACAATAGATTGATCACTATAATTGAAAAATTAATGATCACACTGGCGTAGAAAACCAGAAGACTCCATTTAACTTTGGCTTGAGCAATAAACATGGCATTTGACCAGAGTGCCATGACAGCCGCCAGAATTACCATAATAATTTTTCCATCATTTTGAAGCGTTAACATACAGGCTATCCCCCCTAATGCGCTCTGGAAGGTTAAGAACACTACCATTCTTCCAAAACTGGACTGCCGAAAGGCCACTTCCTGATCATTGAGCCAGCGTACAAAAAAGTTGCTTTCCATGAGAATATGACTTTAGAATGAGGCCTTCAATATATCAATTAAGATTCATTCTTTTTGATTGTTGTGTAAATATTAACACCTATTTTTATTCATGGATTCATCTTCCAAGCCGAAGCGAGAATTGTACGGAACGAAAACTCACCTTTTCTAAGTGAAAGACACCTCAAAAATGGAGCTACTTGGTTTCCTCATTCCAGAATGCATCACTAAGATCATCAACAAATGTCGTCTCGTGAATCCGTTTTTCTATGAGATCAAATTCCGCGGAAGTAGCTTTTTCCTGGATTTCATTGAAGAGGATGCGTTCTTCAAATCGGATATGTTTTTCAAGGGTCTCTTCGATCAGCGATAGCGATCTTTCCACATTTGAATTATCTTCGAATAAGCGTTCGATTCTCCTATGGTCCGCTATTGCTTTTTTCACACCTTCGTGGCCCATTCCCAAAAGCGGAAAAAGATATTTCTCTTCCATTTTAAAATGAGATATGAGATGTGTTTTGAAGAACCAATCGGCATATTTTTTCATTCGCTCAGGCGCCACTCCTCTGGTAAAGCCACGTCTGATTTTCCAACTAAGCAATAAGCCGTGATGGTGCTCACGGCTAAGTGGTTTCAATGCGGAATGCCTTTTCATAGAATGAGGTTGAATGAATATTTCGTTAATAAAATGGAAAGGGCCTTATTTAAAAGACAGGAGAGCCCCTATCGTGCTCTCCTGAAATCACCCATTCAATTCCTGAGTTCCCGTTCCAATTCGATCGCTTTTGGAAAAAGAATATTATTCTCAAGATGAATGTGGAGATGTAAATCTTCTTCAAATTCAGCGAGCATGGCAAATGCTACGCGGTAGGTATTACAGCCATCGGCCGGCGGAGTAAAATCATTGGATAGTTCAGCCATTTTACGGAAGCGTTTTCCTTCCACATCATGCTCGTCCATCATCATGCTAACCGGATTTTCTACCGTTCCGAAATGAGGAGGTGTAAAATCTTCGCCACTCATTTTGGTTTTCACCATTTTCTTGATGAAAGGAAAAAGTATAAGTTCTTCTTTTTTCATATGCTGAGCAAGATCGCCAGCGGAGGTTTTGAACTCGCCTGTGATATCGAATAGCTCCGGATGTCTTGATCCGTGTACTTTGCAGAGCTTATCGAGGAAGGCTGAAATAATAGGCGTCTTTTCTTCCACGTATCTATGGTGGCGTTTTTCGACATAGTCCGCAAGCAAGTCGATTGGCCACGCCTGATAATCAGTAGTTCCGCTATTGGTTTGCAATTTTACTTCTTCCAGCTCTTTGTAAATCTTGGCAGGATTGATTCCTGACTTTGCGGTCGCTTCTTCGACTCCGCGATTTCCGTTGCAGCAAAAGTCGATGTTGTACTTTTTGAAAATGGAAGCCGTTCGGTAGTCTTCTGCCACATAATCGGCGATTTTCTTTTCTTCTGTGAGGTTCATAATTTCGCTATTTTAAAATATGTTATGAAAAAATTGAATTTAACTACGTGTTATATTGGAAATTAAATATTAATTGGTATCCGGGGATTTTCTTAAAAATACTCAGTCCGAAAATGAGAACGGATGCCACCTTTATAAGCTCCAATCCTACAAAATAGATATGGAGACTTGAAGGAGGTGGTACTTCTCCACTCAAATATATTCCGGCTCTTTCATCAAGTGCAGGCAATATCCAAAAGGTCTGCACAACGAGAATAAGAATCGGAATCGCCAAGAAAATAATTGTTGCCAACCCTATTTCCATTTTATCAAAGAGGATATTTACAAGTATGGCAATGGCAAAAACCCATTCTATTTTATTGAGCACTGCGAATACGATTCTGCCAATACCGAGGCCTAGCGGAAGGGTGATGCCGGGAGCGCGAAATTTCAACCACGCTTCCATAAAGCTGATAGCGCATACAAAACCGATCCATAGGAATGCAGACAATAAGGCTACGGGATACTTTACAGCTACCATCAGAATAGCGATTTTTTAGGGTTTTCGCGGTAATGATCGAGTTTCATTTGGAACATGCGCGCCATTTGTCCTGCGCGCCATTTTGCTTCTACAGCTTTGTTTCCTTCAAAATGTTCATCGATGGTTTGATTAAACAAGTTGAGCCATCTTTCAAAATGCCGGGGTTGGATTGGGAGTTTGGCGTGAGGCGCAAAAGGGCTGCCGTAATAGGTATGATCACCGAGTAAAACTGTTTGCCAAAAGCGGTACATTTTCTCAAGATGTTCTGGCCATCGTTCTTGAATGGCATCATCGAATATGGGTGCCAGCTGAGGGTCCAGACGTACTTTTTCGTAAAAACCGTCGACGAGGCGTTTTACATCCTCAAGATTTTGTATTTCCGTCATGGTCAAAACCTGCTTTTTACCGAAAGGGATACTTATACATTGCAAATCAAAATGATGGCAAGGTTGATGAGCACACTTGCGTAAAATATAATCAGACTCCATTTTGCTTTAGCCTGAGAAATAAACATGGCATTGGACCACATGGTCATAGATGCAGAAACAATGAGAAGAAAATCGCTCCCTTGATTTTCAAGATTATACATACAGGCTATGGATCCGATAACACTCTGAAGGGTGAGAAAAATGACCATATGTCCAAAACGGGTTTCATCAAAAGCTATTTCTTGTTTGTGAAACCATCGAATAAGAAAATTGCCTTCTATGGTTGCTTGTGTTAGATTATTTGCTTGTGTATTCATTTTATATAGATTTTAAGACCTTTTTATCCTTTATTAGTTTAAATTTTTTTATCTTTTCAAAACGCTGGTACCAACTTCAATGCCGGTAGCTAATTCAAAAATGGTGGTATTGCTCAACATCTCTCTCAAGCCATCTCGTATCGTCTTAAACTGATCGTGCACCGGGCAAGGAAATTCGGCATTGCATTCTTTCAATCCCAATCCGCACCCCGTAAAAATCTCGTCGCCATCAATGGAAGAAACGATTTCAATCAGTCGGATTTCATCCATTCTTTTTTTGGGAATTTCAAAACCACCTGTGGGTCCTTTTACTGAATCCAAAATACCATCGCGAACCAGCTTCTGCAAAATTTTGGCGGTAAAGGCCACGGGCGAATCTACCTCGCGGGCAATATCCTTCAGGCTCACCCTACGGTCATCAAGCGATTGCACTGCAATATGCAGCGTCGCCTTAATACCGTATTCACATGCTTTTGAAAATATCATACCGCTTAATCGAAAACAAAAGTAACTAAATAATTCTATATCGGACTTTTTTGTCCTACTTATTTTTTTCGCGACTAATCCCTTTACGACAAGTTCTATTCGGAAAAGTTTGGACAAATATGCACAAAAAAAAGTCCCGATTCAAAAACCGGGACTTTTCCATTACATAAATTATGTGGTTGAATTCGGTATTAAACAGCACCCTGATCGAGCATGGCATCAGCTACTTTCACAAAGCCGGCAATATTGGCTCCACGCACATAATTGATTCTGCCATCTTTTTCTCTACCATGTATTACGCAGGCCTCATGTATGTTTTTCATTATCTCATGAAGTCTTTGATCTACTTCTTCTGAAGACCAGGACATGCGAAGTGAGTTTTGGCTCATTTCGAGACCCGAGGTGGCCACCCCACCGGCATTGCTCGCTTTTCCGGGAGCGAAAGCTACGCCGCTTCCAAAGAAAAGATGAACGGCATCAGGCGTACAAGGCATATTGGCACCTTCGGCCACGAGTTTCACACCCTTGTCAATCAGCTTTTGCGCATCTGCTTTTTCCACTTCATTTTGCGTAGCGCAAGGCATAGCGATATCGATTTTGCAATCTACATGCCATGAGCGCTCGCCATCTACGTATTCCACCCCATCCACTTCATCAGCTACTTCAGAAATACGCGCGCGTCGCTCGTTCTTCACTTCCATTACTTTGGCAAGAATCGATTCTGTGATTCCATTGGCTGCGTAAATATATCCACCAGAATCGCTCATGGTCACCACTTTACCACCGAGTTCAGTTACTTTTTGACACGCATACTGCGCCACATTTCCCGAACCGCTTATCGCAACCGTTTTCCCTTTGAAGGAATCGTTATTATTCATTTTGAGCATTTCTGCAGCGAAGTAAGCAGCACCATATCCTGTTGCTTCAGGACGTATGAGCGAGCCACCCCAATTTCGGCCTTTTCCGGTAAGGACGCCTGTAAACTCGTTGCGAATACGCTTGTACTGACCAAACATATATCCGATTTCGCGGCCACCTACACCGATATCACCGGCAGGAACGTCTGTATTCGAACCGATGTGACGTTGCAATTCCGTCATGAAGCTTTGACAAAAACGCATTACTTCAGCGTCTGATTTTCCTTTAGGATCAAAATCAGCACCACCTTTACCACCGCCCATAGGTAAGGTAGTAAGGCTGTTTTTAAAAACCTGTTCGAAACCGAGGAATTTAAGGATACTCAAATTCACGGAAGGGTGAAAACGAAGCCCCCCTTTGTACGGGCCGATAGCTGAATTAAATTGGATTCGGTATCCGCGGTTAATTCTCATTTCGCCCTTGTCATCCAACCACGGCACACGAAACATGATGGTGCGCTCCGGCTCGACGATCTGATCAAGCAGACCCGGCTTTTTGTATTTTGGATTGTCTTCGATAAATGGGATTATCGTCTCAATAACCTCTTCTACGGCTTGCAGAAATTCGGATTCATGAGCATTTTTTGCTTTTACTTTTGCCATAAAGGCATCAACCTGAGGCTGAAATTTGTTATCCTCCATGTGAGATTTTTTAGAAATATTTTCGGCAAATGTAGGAAAAATAAAGAGTGCAATATTTTTATTCTCAAAAGGTATTTCAGTGCTTTTTATCACTGTTATCGAACCTTTTAGCCAACCACATCTTAGTGTGAAAAATACACTAAGTATATCAACACAATTCGTAAACCTTTCCCGGAAGGGAAGGCACGAGACTGTTGAGCTCGAAGTTGAGGAGGTGCATCATGATCCTACTCATCGAAATTTCCCTATACTCCACTGTACGTGCACCTTAGGCTAAGTGCATTTATAATGCTGCGGTCGCACTTAGAATTATAGTCAACGAATAAAATGAGTTTTAAAATGACGAAACTCACAATTAGGAAAGTAGCGCATCCCAGCACAGTAGCGCATATAGATATGAGCAGCGAATTGCAATAAGTAAGACTTTCGAGAATTCGCCAGGAAATTCCGCCGTATTGCAAATGTTGCGGAGCACAGGGGTTCGCGATTAGTCGACATTCTATCGACGAACTTGCCGGTTAAATGAATTCATAAATTTTTCCAGGATGGGAGCGAACGAGACCGTTGAGCTCCAAATTGAGAAGATGCACCATCACCATGCTCATAGGTATTCCCACGCCAAGGCTCAATGCATCGATTTGGATTTTGCCGCTTTCGCGAATGGCCTTGAGCACTTTTTCTTCATCGGGAGAGAGATCCACAAAGATTTTTGTCTGAACTGCTTTGGCTCCTTCTTTCTTGGTCCATCCCATGATGTATTCCAGGTCTTTGGCTGATTCGAGCAGTGCTGCTTTGTTGGATTTAATCAATCGGTTGCAGCCTTCAGAAGCGGAATCGTGAATACGACCGGGAATGGCAAACACATCACGGTTATAGCCATTGGCGAGATTGGCTGTTATAATGGAGCCACCTGAGGCACCCGACTCAACAACAATTGTGGCATCGGTCATTCCGGCCACAATTCGGTTACGCATCGGGAAATTTTCGCGATCCGGTCGTGTCTTTATTCCAAATTCCGTGAGCAGAGCTCCGTTTTCTATCATCTTTTTAGCATGGCGAATATGCGAATTGGGATAGAGCGCATCCAGCCCGTGGCCAAGCACACCAATCGTTGGCAAACTCAATTCTATACACGCCTTATGGGCTTCTATATCCACTCCATAAGCCAATCCGCTCACGACCGTAATATTATAAGGAACCATGCTTTCGATCAGCTCCCGGGTTATGTCTTTGCCATAAGGCGATATCTTCCGCGTACCTACCACGCTTACCATTCTTTTTGCCGAAAGGTCGGCGTTGCCCTTTTTGAAAAGCACCACCGGGCTGTCCTCACAATGAGTCAGACGATTTGGGTAGGTGGGATCTAGAAAAGAGATAATTTCGTGTCCTTCTTTTTCGGAAAATTCGATGTTTTTCTCGACATCAGCGAAATCATGAAAATTGGCGATGGCCATGGCGCGAATTACATTCATTCCGGGCACTTGCATAAGCTCGCGGGAACTGAGATTGAAAACTTCGCGGGCAGAACCGAAATGGCGGATCAAACGCTTTACAGAAATGACGCCGAGATTTTCTACCTGACAAAGTGCAAGTTGGTAAAATATCTCTTGCCGATCTGAAGGTATCCGCGTCATTTGGTTAAAAATTTCTGTCTTTTGGCAGTTCGTAAAGCCCGAAAATAGTTAAACTTGAACTTTATTATGGAAAATGTTGAAAAATTAGGCATTATTCCGGCGCGGTATTCCTCAACCCGATTTCCCGGAAAGCCCCTTGCAAAAATAGATGGTATCCCCATGATTGAGCGGGTCTATCGTCAGGCGGAAAAATCGAAATTAGATAGGATTATCGTCGCCACTGATGATGCACGGATTGAGAAATGCGTAAAAGATTTTGGCGGAAATGTGGTAATGACTTCAACAGAACTTGCCACCGGAACAGACCGGTGTCGCGCCGCTCTTGAAGTGGCAGAAATCGAGGCTGAATATGTGATAAATATTCAGGGCGACGAGCCGTTTGTGGATCCGAAACAAATCAATGTGCTTTTGAAATTGCTGCATGGCCATCCGGTAAAAATAGCCACGTTGGTAAGTCCGGCGGTGAGTATGGAAGAGGTGCAGAATCCGAACCGCGTAAAAGTGACCACCGATCGACAGGGCAAGGTGCTTTATTTTTCGCGTCTGCCTATTCCCTACGCCAAAGATCCGAAGCAAATTCCCACTGATATTGGGAAGCTCTACACGATCCATCTGGGCATTTATGGATATCAAGGTGATACGCTTATCGAACTGGGCGAATTGACTCCCAGCGGATTGGAGTTGAGCGAAAATCTCGAACAGCTTCGCTGGCTGGAAAACGGATACGATATTTATACGGCAACGACAAATGAACGGAGCGATGCAGTGGATACTCCCGAAGATTTAAAAAACATCGAAAAGAAGTATTTTCTTTGACCAGTCTTTGGGTAATGTGTAATTTCGAACGCTGATAGCAAAGAGATTTTGGAAATTGAAAAATACATACGTGAATTATTATACGATTACGACTGCGTAATCGTACCGCAACTCGGCGGTTTTGTAACCAATTATCGTCCGGCTTCCATTGGGCAGGAGTCCGGAATTGGAAATCCTCCCGGTAAGGATATTCTATTCAACAAAAACCTGACACAGAGTGATGGGCTGCTAGAAAGGGCTATTGCTACCGGATCTAAAATCAGTTTTGAAGAAGCCGGTGCCACCCTGAAAAACCTGGCAGAAGAATACTGGTCTAAATTAAATGGAGGCGAAAAAGTCAACTTTAAAAAAATCGGTGTTTTGTATATCGATGGGCATAAAAAGCTGCGTTTTGAACCTGCTGCGGGGCAAAATTATTTGAAAGCTTCTTTTGGTTTTGAATCCTTTTCGCTACCACCAGTGGTAAAAAATGAGTCGAAACCTATTGAGATAAAAGCAGTTGACGAAGCTAAAGTCGTAGAAGCAACATTTAATGAAAATCAACCTTTTAAGAAAAGTAGAAGCATCTATTGGGTAGCGGCGGCGACCCTTTTGCCTTTTGTGGCCATGAGTATTTATATGGGTTTGACCACAAATTTTAAGAGCCCCGCAGAATTGACTTTGGCAGAACTTGTTCCTTTCAAAACAAAGTCTTTTGAAAAACCCACGTATACAGAAAGAACAACAAAAGATGCCGATATGGCCATAAAAGACGATAAAAAAGAAGAGAGCTTTCCTGAGAATACCGCGATTTTTCCATTCTCTTTCGAGAAAAATGAAGTGGACAGCAACGGTATTTGGGTAAACCTCGACAAAGGCAATACACCGAAAGAAGAAGTTGTTGCGAATGTGGCTGTAAGTAAAAAAATTATTGCTGATAAAGCTGATGCAGCCGTTACAAACACAAAATTGTATCATATTATCGCCGGCTGTTTCGGTGACGAAGCGAATGCAAATAAATATGTGACAAGGTTACAATCAAAAGGCTATCCGGCTTCGATACTCGATTTTCATAAAAACCTCCACCGCGTGGAACTTGAGAGCTTTAGTGATTACAGCACCGCACTTGAAAGTCTTCAGGCAATGCGCAATGACGGAACATTTCCAAATGCCTGGCTTTTAAAGAAGCCACAATCTTAAAACTATGGCTGATACAAACGAAATAGATTTAGGAAATTGTGTCCTGTTATTGGATGAATACGGCATTGTAGAATTGTTCATCAACCCGGGCAAAACGCTTGAGGTTGTTGATATTCATAAAATCTTCGACCATATTCACAAAGATATGCCGACGGCAACAAAACTTATGGTTACAGCCGGCGACAGAGCCACGTTGAGCCCCGAAGCGCGAGAATTAGTCTCTTCGAAAGAAATTACCAATCAAATCGTGGCAGACGCTATCGTTACCATTCATTATTCGCACCAGATGTCGTCCAACTTTTTTGTGCGATACAATCAGCCGAGCCGACCTACCAAGCTTTTCAAGACGAAGGAAGAGGCGATTAAGTGGTTGCGGGAAGTGTAAATTTGCAATAGGCAAGAGGCAATAAGCAAGAAATAACGACAATTGACTTTGGGAATTCTGACCGGTTGTAGACCTGACGGGTTTTTTTGATACCCTTGATGTCTTAATTCCAAATTGGCATATATAAAAAAGCGCACCGACTTCCCGATGCGCTTTTTATATACCAATCAATGCCATACTGCTTATTTCACACGAACAATTTTGCCGGTTTCAATGGCTTGGTTGTTCAGGTAAAGTTTATAGATCACTATCCCTTCGGGTAGATTTGCACCTTGAATGGTAGCATTTAACTGATCTTCGGTGAGTGTCTCCGTGTATATTTGTTTACCAAGCAAGTCGTAAAACTCAATACGGTTATCATTTCCTTTTAGAGTATAGGCACTCAAATCAAATTGTACCGATTCATTGAATGGATTGGGATGTACCACAAGTTTCGACGCATTATCCTGATCTGAATTTCCATTCATGCTTTTGTTTTCATCTGAAGGGTCAGGCCACCGTCATCTATCCAATCTTCTGTCGTTGAGAATACATTGTTTGAAACAATAGCCCGATTGTAGAGCTCTGCTTCACCGCCTGTAGATCGTATATAAGGGTCGAAACGAATACCTGTAATATTATCCTTTAATTTGCTGTCCTTAATACTTATTATTCCACCTCCATAATTTAAAAGATTTGGATATCCTACCCGAATTCCTATGTTAGCAAATTCAATCATTGATCTATCTTCCATATAGAATTGTGCTTGTTGAGATGTACTTTGGGTAACATCGGAGTTATACCCTTCTACCGGTTACGACCATTACGACTGGACACCTGGAACGAACTTCAACGACTCTACCCTCGCCAATCCCTGGTGCACCGCAGATAGCAGCGGCTGGTATCGGGTTAGGATGTGGAGCGATGATCCGGATGGACTTTGCGCCCAAACCATTCCGGTTTTTTATACCGTGGGCCGGGTGCCCCGCCCCGGAAAACTTAACCTGTATGCAAGTACCTGTCCGGCCAATACAGGCAAGATTGTTTTTACCGAAATGAAAGGCAAAGCCCCATATCAATATACCGTAAACGGAACCACTCAGAGCAATGCCACATTTCAAAATCTGGAGCCCGGAACGTACACCGTATCGGTGAGCGATGCCCTTGGATGTACCTGGGACAGCACAGTAGTTATTCCCCTCAACCCGCTACAGGAAGCTATCTTTACAGCCAATCCCGAGGCCGGGTATTCGCCTCTGCAAGTCTCCCTTTCGAACCAAAGTACCAATGCTACCTCATACCTCTGGCTCCTGGATGACGAACCCTTTAGCAGTTCTGAGAACACGAGCTATACTTTTGCCGATTCGGGATTGTATCAGATAGCCCTGGTGGCCTATCGCACCGATCCTTCCTGTGCCGATACGGCCTATGTTACCATTCGTGTAGCGCAGGGACTCGAAGCCATCGTTCCCAATATCATCACCCCTAACGGCGATGTGATGAACGATGCCCTCGTGGCCCAACTCGCCGGGGTGGAATCCATGCATTGGGAGGTCTTCAATCGCTGGGGCAATTCGCTCTTTTCAGGCGATGCCTTAAATCCAACAGAATCTTATACCCTGTGGAGCCCGGCAGAAGGAGAATATCCTGCGGGAGTTTACTCTGTGGTCTTATCTCTGAAAGGAATAAGCGGCGAGGCGAGGAAGATGGTGGTGCAGGTGATGGTGAAATAGTATAGAGTAGTTTGTAGTGAGTAGTTAGATCAACGTCGTTATACGGAGTCTCCCATTCCCTCAAACAGGTTTAATGGGATGGTACAGTATGACTAAGTGGGTTCAAAGCGGGAGTTTGGGATGTTCGCGTCGGATCCTGAAACAAGTTCAAGATGACCCACAATGGAACCAAAAACCTCGAAGATCCCGACACATCGGGAGAGAACTAAAAACCAAAAACTAAGCTCAACTCTTCGTCTGCGCCGCAATCCATCCATCAATTTTCTTCTCAAGCAGCTCAAGCGGAATGCAACCTGTTTCCAAAACCTGATCGTGGAATTTGGCTATTTCGAATTTATCTCCGAGAGCTTTTTCTGCTCTGGCGCGTAGTTCCCGGATTTTCATCTGACCGATTTTATACGCAAGTGCCTGACCCGGATTCGCCATATAGCGCTCTACTTCTGCAGTGATTGATGCCTCTGAATCGGCTTCATGCTCGAGCGAATATTGGATTGCTTTTTCGCGTGTCCAGCCTTTGGTGTGCATTCCGGTGTCGATCACCAAACGTATAGCTCGGTGCATTTCCATGCTGAGCATTCCAAAATATTGAAACGGATCGGTATAAAGCCCGAGCTCTTTTCCCAAAGATTCGCTATACAGAGCCCAACCTTCGCCATAACCGCTGTAATAAAGTGTTTTTCGAAACATTGGAAGATCCGGATTTTCCTGTGTAAGAGATATTTGATAATGATGTCCGGGAATGGCCTCGTGTAAAAAAAGAGATTCATCCGAATATACATTGTATTCACTTGCATCGGGAATGGGAACGTAAAATATGCCTGGACGGGTGCCGTCGAGTGAACCCGAGCTGTACTCAGCACTTGCAGATTTTTCGCGGAAAGCTTCTGTTTGACGAATTTCAAAAGCAGTCTTGGGGCTGTGATCGAACAGCACATTTAATTGCGGCTTCATCCGATTGTAGATGTCGTAGAAATGATCGATTACCTGCTGTGGCTCGGTATAAGGCATTTGGTCCTTGTCGGTACGTACGTAATCGAAAAAATCGATCAGATCGCCTTCATAACCGATTGACTGCTTAACCTTTTCCATTTCTTTGGTGATGCGTTCCACTTCACTAAGACCCAACTGGTGAATCTCATCGGCGGTCATCGTGGTGGTGGTGTACCGCTTAATTTGATGCGCGTAAAATTCCGCTCCATTAGGTAGGGCACTGATACCGGTAGTAGTTCGTCCAGCTTTGAGGTAATCGGTAGCCATAAAAGTGGCTAGGCTGTCGTAGGCTGGCACTACTTTATTTAGAATCATATCGGAGTATTCTTTTGTCAAATCCTGCTTATCCTTATCGGAAAAAGAATCGGGGAAACTTTTTATGGGACTATAAAAAAGGTTTTTATCCAAATCGGTAACCGTCATAGCCTCAAGTTGTGGAATGACTTTCTTGATCAGCACTTTGGGTAAAACATATCCATTGGTCATCCCTTCACGCATATTTGCCTCGGCGCTGTGCAACCAGTCGATATAACCCTCCAGGCGCTTGAGCCAGTTTTGATAATCGGCAACCGTCTTGAATGGCTGTGCGCTCTTACCACTTGCCAACTGTCCCATAGTGAGATTTATAGTCCACATCTGATCGATCGGGAAATACTTCCACTCATTAAATTTATAGTTATCGAGATTGATGTTGCACTCCCATTGAAGGACGGCTTTGCTCATTTTTTGACTATCTGAAAGTGATGTATCATCAAAACCTGAGATCGTATCCAGATAAGATTGGTAATAGTTTTTGTCTTTGGCTTCAAAATTTTCCGAAAGGAAATTTGGGAACTTATCGTTGTAACGCAGGTCTCCCATATAGGTGGCATTGACCGGGTAAAGTTCCAAGCTCTGCTGGTAGTAATTTTCGATGGTTTGATTAAATCGAACAGAATCTGACTTTTGAGAAGTCATGTCTTTGTCCGGATTTTGAGAAGTATTGCATTGGGTAAGCAATAAGATCGCTGCTGCGAAAAGAATTATTTTTTGAAACATGAAATTATGATTTTTGAGGAGGCTAAAGGTAGTACTATCCCTAAAAATTCCTATTCGCCTTTATTCTTTCTTCTTCCTTGCCTTTCGGTAAAACATGATAGCCACGCTCAACAATACTCCAAGCAAAATAATACCCCCCGCTCCATACGCCCAGCTCATCGTGTTTTTGAAAACTACGGTGAAGACTATCGCGAAAAGCAAAACCGTTGCCAACTCGTTGTAAAACCTAAGTTGGCCACTCGTCATGGGATAGGAGTCGTGCTGCATTTTCATGAAAATGACATGAAGCGAAAGATGGTACAACAGGAGAAGAAACACGAAACCGAGCTTTACCTGCATCCACGGAATCTCAAGGAATACCGGAGAAATAATAAGCATGACCGTCGCGGTCAAAAAAGTAATAATCATGGCGGGCCAAGTGATAATAAACCAAAGCCGACGCGTCATTATTTTCAGTTGTTTAATTACAGCGCCCTGCTCTGCATCCGGCAAATCGCGTGCTTCGGTCTGATAGATAAAAAGGCGGGGTATGTAAAACAAACCTGCAAACCAGGAGACCACGAAAATTATATGAAGCGCTTTTGCTGCGAGAAAATACGACCCAACCATGGCTGCAATATTAAGGATGATTCTTCGAAATCAGGGCAGGAAAAGTAGAAGAACCACAATGAAATAATTGGAAAAAGTTTGAAATTTTCTATTCCACAGAAATTTTCACTCCCTGAATCCCTCTATCTGATCGTAGCTGAAGCAAGTAATAGCCCGGAGAAAGGTGGGAAACATTCAGCTTTGAAGAATAAGTAATTCCACTTGTCTGCATGGAAGTCCATTGTAAAAGATTCTTGCCGGTGATATCAAAAAGCGAAAGTTGAATATCGCCTGAAGATTGATTTTCAAATGAGATATTCAATTCATCCCCTGCCGGTACAGGCCACACTTTCAATTCCTTTACAATTTCTACTTCATCGATTCCCACGAAAGTGAAATTACCGAGGAAAGAAGTAGAATTATTATCTTGGGTGAAATTTATTTCGGGAACGGATAAGGTCCCACTCGTAATGGTGAGCAGCGCACCCGGATATCCTGCTGCAAACCATTGTGTGACTGTACCTGAGTACATTCCAGCATAAACTGTAGGTCCGGCGTTAAAATCTTCCGTATGATTATCGAAAGCAGTAAGACGATAGGCATTCTGTACTTCACCCCAAGGCATTATTAAAGTACCCTTTCCATCTACAGTTGCAGTATAGCTACCCTCGATATGCCCTGTACCTCCTGTGGTTATGTAGTCTGACACAAAACTATCCTGAAAAGAGTCGTCTATGGAAGCCGGAAACCTAATTAAGGTATTTGGATCGCTGTAAATCAATTGATAACCACCATCTTCGTACTGTCCATAATACGATAAAGAGTCGGGTTGTAGAGCGTAAAAGCTTGAACTTACGCCAAAATTCTGTACCCATTGGATATTTGCATCCGGAAAATTGGACTCTACTCCGGTGCTCTGCATACTTTGAATTTCAACGTTTACCTGGGATTGGTTCGTCATGTTGGAAAAATCCCAGATTTGGTCGGTACCCGATTCTCCAGGCTCTAATGGAAATGTGGCATGATATTCAAACTGTGTTCCGATTGTTGTGTTAATATCGTCGGCGGAAAGGGGATCTTGCGCTAAAACATGTGCAGCAACAAAAATCGCAAGGGGCAGAGTAAAAAGCTGTTTCATCTTTCATAAGGTTTGGAAGATGCAAGGTAAATAAAATTCATTTTATTATTTTCTGTTGGAAATGGATACGGGAAGAGGATTCGTATTTCGGCTGAAAATCCGGGATGAGCGTTTATCTTTGCAGCTCCAAAAACAGTGCTTTATGAGCGAAAAGAAATTGGCAAGAGAAACTTTTGCCACTACATCAAAAATTATTCTTCCCAACGATACGAATACGCTCGGAAATCTGATGGGAGGACAACTCCTGAATTGGATGGATATCAATGCGGCGATCTCTGCTCAGCGCCACTGCCGGCGTGTTGTGGTAACCGCAGCGGTTAATAATGTTTCGTTCAACCGCGCAGTAAAACTCGGAGATATTCTGTCAATAGAGTCGAAAGTATCGCGTGCTTTTTCATCGTCGATGGAAGTTTTTTTGGACGTTTTTGTTGAGAATCACCGCACCGGAAAGCGGACAAAATGCAATGAGGCGATATACAGTTTTGTGGCTGTAGATCAGGTTGGCTCGCCCATCAGCGTGCCTGAATTGGTTCCCGAAACGGATCTTGAGAAAGAGCGACATGCTGGAGCTTTGCGAAGAAGGCAGTTGAGCCTGATTCTGGCTGGAAGGATGGATCCAAAAGATGCTACGGAATTGAAGGCACTTTTTGAGTGATTTCAACCTTTTTAATTTTGAAATACGAATTACTGAGTTGAAACACATAGGCTCATAGGAGGCATAGACACATAGGTGTGACGTAATTGCTTATTAGTTTCAATAATATTTCAGATTTAGGATTTATTCAACCAAAATTTTCTTGACCACAGATCCTTTGTTCGTATCCAATTTCAAAAGATAATTCCCTGCCGGCAATTTGCTCACATCGATTGATGAAACCGGATTGCTGAAAGCTTGAATGGTTTTGCCGACGATGTCCATCAATTCAATTTTCTGAATTTCTATTCCTGAGGGATGGTTGAGTTTTATAATATCATTTGAAGGATTTGGGAAGATTTGAATATCAACATTTGCGTTAAGCTCAGAGACTGCTGTGATCTCTCCACCATTTGTGGTTTTGTAAATGTTATGGTCCGTTTTGGCATAGCCTATTTCGCTTGAAGCAAACTGAATATCGTGAACAATCGCAGGCACATTCATATTCTGAATTTCCCACGTAGTACCTCCATCGGTGGTTTTGTAAATCCCGCCGGCATTGTTTATATATCCCACATTTGCGGAAGTGAAATACACCGAAGTGAGATTCGAAAACGGACTTATAAAACTTTGTGCCCAGGTGAGACCGGCATCGACAGTTTTAAGAAAAATACCATTTCCACCGACGGCATAGCCAATCTCAGGGGTTGGAAAATGGATGGATCCAATAAACCGGTTATTAAAATTATCGGTGTCTTCCATCGTGTCGGAATAAACTTGGAGCCAGCTATCTCCAAGATCAGCCGATCGATAAATTGATATCTCGTATGCATTAGGTGAAATCAACAAGCGGGTTGATGCAAAAAGAACGCCGTCGGATGTCGAACTTAAATTTGCGATACTAAAAACTCCTTCATCAACGATACTCAACGGTGTAAAACTGACCCCGCCATCTTCGGTTCTCAAAAGCAGATCTCCGGAAGCGACAAATCCCGTATCGACGTTGACAAATTCGATAGTATTGAACGTATATACTCCATACCTATTCGTGGTGAGTGTATCCCAAGTCTGGCCGGCATCTTCTGTTTTGATTATCACATCGGTGTACATTCCAAAATAAGTACCTCCACAACCGTAGCCAACTTGATCGGTTGGGAAATCAAAATCAAAAATCCAGGAGTATTCAAGCTCCGTATCAAAAGCTGACCAGCTATCGCCCCCATCGAAACTATGAAATATCTTTCCGGTAGCACCATCCGAAAAAACGAGGGTATCGTTGTTTACCACCTCCATATATGTTTCGAAAGAAAAAGGACCGTTTAGATAGTTCCATTGGGCGCTTAGCGCAAAAGGAGTGCAGAAAAAGAAGAGAAAAAGTTGGATTTTGGTTTTCATAATGGATTGATTTATGGAGCAATGTAAGACTTTCATGATCGCGAGCTATTTAAAAAAATAAAGATCCTTAGAATCCTATTTTCGTAAATATTTGATTTTTTGCACAAGCAAAAGAACGAAGCGATCTACTCATTACCCATTTCTATAAAAGGATTTCCAAACTCCTGATTCGTAATAAAAACTGAATCGGTGAGGGTTTGCAAAAAGCTGAGCACATCCGATTTTTCATTTTCCGTAAGGTGAACCCCTCCATCACGGGCGTGCGTCATTTTTGAATCGGTATTGACTCCAATATGCACTCCGGAACTGTAAAAATCAAGGACTTCTTGGAGCGTTTCAAATCGTCCGTCGTGCATGTAAGGGGCGGTAATTGCGATATTTCGGAGTGTGGGGATTTTAAATTTACCAGCATCCCTTGGATTTCCCGTAACGGCTGCACGTCCGGGATCTGTATATTCGTCAGTGGTTTCAGTCTGGTCAAGACCGTTATTGGCATAGCGGGCGTTGGTTCCAAGCGCATGACCGTCGGTAATATGACAATGCAAACAGTCGCCCATACTTTGATCATTTACAATTACATATCCATTGTATTCTGAATCTGAAAATTGCGTTTCACCCCTTAATACCCTATCGTATTTAGAATTATGTGATATAAGGGTTCTCTCAAACTGAGCAATAGCCTTGGCAATGTGTGTACTATCAATTGGGGCATTGCCAAAAGCAGCGGCAAATTTTGGTTGATAAAATGTGCTTTCCGCTATTCTTTCTTCGGCAATAGTCCATTTCAAATTCATTTCGGTGAGCGCAGCTACAGGATGAAAAACCTGGTCTTCGGGTTGATTGGCAGAACCGTCCCAAAAAAGCCCCGGATACCAGGCCAGATTGAATAATGGCAAGGTATTTCGCGACATCAATTCATCGTTAAGACCTTTACTAAAACGATTGGGAGCATCGGAAAAAGCTTTGCTTTGATGATGGCAGGAACTACACGAAAAAGAGCTGTCGAAACTCAGGATGGGATCGTAAAAAAGATACCTTCCCAAAGACACTCCTTCGATGGTCGGCATGTTGTCTTCCGGTATGGGCATAGGCGGAAAATAGTCTAATTCAGGAAATGGATACGGTGTTGGATTTGCGCTAAACTCGATCGCCCCAATTGAAATCAATGCAATGAAGAATAGAACCGTGCCGGTATTTCGCATAACCATCCGTCTATTTTCCCAAGATGATCTTGAAGGTTTCGGTTTGGAAATTTGTCTTTATTTTCAGAAGATACGTGCCGTTTTGTCTGTCGCCGATATCAATAAAAAATCGTGTAGGACTTTCGCCATAAGACTTAAGAAGCTTACCGTTGATATCCATTAAATCCATTTTCTCAATAATGTGATACCCTTTTTCCTTTTTTGCAGAAATATAGACTCTGCCCGTGGTAGGATTGGGATGAATTTCGAGATATTTTTCCTGTTCATGTTCCACCACTGTGTGAATAATGGTAGGCATAACCATTAAATTGTCAATCATCCACCCATCTTTTGAATTTTGGGTTGAATCGGATTGGAAAGTATATCGCATGAGAAGTGAATCGCTTTGAGACAGCCAGGAAATATCAAAACAAAGCCAGATATTTCGCCAGAGCGAATCGGTACCCGTAAATGCCAGTTGACCCTCTGCTAAGGTGTCCAGGTTTTCATTATTGAAACCATAAAAATTATAGATGTATGGATTTTCGAAAACGGAGACCCAGGTAGCACCTGTGTCCACAGAATATTCAATTAATCCCCCATCTTTATTGACCTCCATATCAATTTTTTGATTCCATTGAATAGCAAGTATTCCATAATTAAAGAAGTATTCATCGAGGTTGACACCAAACTGAAATGAAGAAACATTGTTGGATGGATATGGATTGATTGTATCCGTGAGGAGGGCGTTTGGTATGGACGAGGCTATATCGAAAACAGGTTTCTGCGGGGCACCAACCTGCCAAATATTCGTCATTGATGTATCGAGGTGAATAATTACCGAATTTTGCGGAAGCGTATCATTTCCATCAAAGTATTGTTGGAAATATTGTGCATTTGCTAAATCGGAAAACATAAATAACAAGAAGCACAGCGGTATAATTCTTTTCATAAGCCGAGTTTTTAATTGGTTATTGGAGCAATGTATATTTTTTCACAAAAAAAGAGAAACCGGAAAATCACGGATTCTTTGAATCATAACTGCTTAAATCTATAAGTAAGCCCTTCTATTAGTACACAAAATACTTAACAATCAATCCTCCGACAAGCCATACATAACAACCCTTGATTTTGCGGGCCGGTTTGGGTATCCCGAAATCAGGCAACCGGTCTCATTTAAAAGACAAACATCAGTGTAAAAAGAATTAGGCACATTTAGCCAGAACGGCGAAAAAGACTCTTTGCGAAACCCTCATTTCTGCGCTTCCAATCGCTTAATATATTCCTTCATTTCTGCAATTTCTTTCACCTGAGCTTCTATAATTCCATCGGCCAGTTTTCTCACTTCGGGGTCTTTTATATCGGCTCTTTTACTTGTTAAAATGGCGATCGAGTGATGCGGAATCATGGCTTTCATATACAGTACATCATCGACTATTGGACGCTGCGCCCTGACCAGACCAAGATCCGCAACAAACAAAATAAAACTACCGAGAAGAATAGCAATATTCTTTCTTTTGTTTTTATACATTTTGCGCATAAAAAACCACATAATCACAGCCATGCACGCTATTCCCAAACAGGCCATATAAAACCGGGTAAGGCTAAAATAAACATGATCCATTTCGTATGTATTGAGATACATTGTACAGTACATTGCAACAAAGGACGCTGCAAGCATTAAGACGAACGTTGTATAAGGATTACTTTTGGGACGTTGATTCGAGTTTTCCATGGGGTTAGAGTTTAAAGATGAATATTTCTGAGTCTTAAGGAATTTCCAATAACCGAAACCGAGCTGAAACTCATCGCCAAAGCGGCTATCATCGGCGACAGCAAGAGACCAAAAACCGGAAACAAAACCCCAGCGGCAATCGGTATTCCGATGGTGTTGTAGATAAGTGCGAAAAAGAGATTTTGCTTTATGTTTTTCATTACGGCATCGCTCAGATTTCTGGCTTTTACGATTCCATGCAAATCGCCTTTCACCAAAGTGATAGCCGCACTTTCGATAGCTACATCCGTTCCGGTGCCCATAGCTATTCCGATATCGGCTTTCGCCAATGCCGGAGCATCGTTGATTCCGTCGCCGGCCACAGCGACTATTTTGCCTTCTTTTTGAAGTTTTTCGACCTCCTGCATTTTGTTTTCTGGGAGCATGCCGGCTTTAAAATCTGCCAGATGCAGTTCGTCCGCCACGGCTTTAGCGGTAGCGTGATTGTCGCCGGTGAGCATGATTACGGCTATTCCGTCGTCTTGCAATGCTTTGATTGCTTTGGCACTGGTTGCCTTAATTTTATCGCCAATTACTACATATCCGATTGCCTTGCCGTCAACGGCCAAATACGAAACGGTTTTTCCTTGTTTTTGAATTTTTTCTGCTTCGCTTTTCATTTCGTCGGTCAACCGTGCATTGGCCACCTCCATCATTTTGGCATTACCGAGGGCAGCTTTTTTTCTGGCCACGGTACCTTCCACACCTTTTCCGGTAACGGCATTAAACTGTTCGGTTTTTAAAACTGCTGTCCCTTGCTCTTTTCCGTATTTCACGGTGGCTTCGGCGAGCGGATGTTCGCTAAGATTATTGAGCGACACGATGTATTGCAGTACTTCCTTTTCGGAAAATGAATCGCCAAAAGCGCGTACTTTTTCGACGGTAGGTTTGCCTTCGGTGATGGTACCGGTTTTATCGATTATCAGGGTATCGACTTTTTGCATTTTTTCGAGAGCTTCGGCATTTTTAATCAGCACACCGTTTTTTGCTCCTTTACCTACCCCCACCATCACTGACATTGGTGTCGCAAGACCAAGTGCGCAGGGGCAAGCGATAATGAGCACAGCGATTGCATTTACAAAAGCGTAAACCTCAGCGGGATCCGGACCCCAAATAGCCCAGACAATAAAAGTAATCACTGAGATCAGAACGACTATCGGTACAAAATAACCCGAGACTTTATCTGCGAGATTTTGAATCGGTGCACGACTACGACTCGCATCGTTGACCATCTGGATAATTTGCGAAAGCAGGGTTTCCGAACCTACTTTTTCGGCCTTCATCAGGAAGGATTGATTTCCGTTGATCGTTCCGCTGCTTACCTTCTCGTCTTTGGATTTACTCACGGGAATGGGTTCTCCGGTAATCATCGATTCATCTACCGAAGTTTCCCCTTCGGTAATTACGCCATCAACCGGAATTTTATCGCCTGGTTTTACACGGAGAATATCACCTTGATTGATCTGATCAATTGGCACTTCTTTTTCAGCGCCATCTTCCACTTTAATGGCTTTGTTCGGTGCAAGTTTTAAGAGTTCCTTAACGGCGGAGTTGGTTTTGCTGTGGGCGCGTGCTTCGAGCATTTGACCCATTAAGACCAGCGTCAAAATTACGGTTGCTGCTTCGAAATAAACGTGAACCGTTCCATCATCCGCTCTGAATTGGGGTGGAAAGAAATCGGGAAACAACAAGCCAAAAACACTAAAGAGCCACGCCACACCGGCACCAATTCCGATCAGGGTAAACATGTTGAGATTCCATGTTTTGATGCTTTTGTAGGCACGTTCAAAAAACATCCATGCGGTGTAGAAAACAACAGGCAGTGAAAGTGCAAATTGGATCCAGTTCCAGTATTTCAGATCGAGAACCTTGTAGATTGGATTTTGCGGAATCATATCGCTCATCGCGATCAGAAAAATGGGCAAAGTGAAAGCGACAGAAATCCAGAATTTTTTGCGCAGCTTGAGATACGTCTTTTCTTCTGAAGATATATCGGGTTGCATCGGCACCAAGGCCATTCCGCAGATCGGGCATGCTCCCGGTTCATCTTTTACGATTTCGGGGTGCATCGGGCAAGTCCATTGATCGCTACTCGTAGCCGAAAGGTTTTGCTCTTCGACGAGATCCATTCCGCAAACGGGACAGTCGCCGGGTTTGTCGTAGGTTTTCTCGCCCTCGCAATGCATGGGGCAGTAGAAAATGCCAGTGCCTTTGCCTTCGGACTTTTTTTCTTTTTTCGGTTCGGTATGATGATGTTCGCCGGGTGCATGGATGGAATAATTCCCTCCAGATTTTTTGAGAGCTTCCTGAAAAGTTTCGATTGGAATATGGTTTTCCATTTCAATGGTTGCCTCTGCTTTTTCGAGATCGACTGATGCATCGGAAACGCCTTCTACTTTGCTGAGCGCTTTCTCTACGTGGCTGCGGCAGCCGTTGCAGGTCATTCCGTGTATGTGGTATGTATGGGTCATTATGTGCTTTTCTAATGCGTGAACTGGAAAAGGTTAATACATTCTTATTTTTAAAGAGAAGCAGATTATCTAAAACAAATGTCACAATGCAATTAAAATTACATTTTCTCTTTGATTCCTTTTTTAATTAATAACCAATTTATTGGATAAGCGGTGATAAAGCCACAAATCATCGCAATTTGCATCATAAACCAAAACAAAGGTTCATCAGCCTCTATTTTATGTTTAAAAATCACGAAAACAGCAAGGGCCATCCAGCCATACATTCCGACCTGCCAGCTGGTTAATGAAAAGAAGTCAGCTTTGAATGCCTGAATTAGTCCTTTTTTAAAAGATAAATCTTTCATAGGCACAATTGCAAAGTATTGAAAAATAATACCGATAATTAATGCGAGTACATAATCTACCGCCCAGGCCCCAAACATTGCTCTGCCAAACAGGGCAAAAGGAATGAAAAGCAAACTGGTTTCTGCAATAATATCGCCAAGGGTGCAGCCACCGCCACAATGCAAGGCGCCTTTTACCACACTTTTCCAAAAGGCTATTTTGCCATCACCGGCATTTTCTTCTGTTTTTTTTCTTCCAATGGTAAAGTAGACCAGCAGTGCAAGTGGCCCGCCATACAAGCCGGATATGGGATATACAAAATTCATGATTTTCATCTTTTGTGAATGCCCATTGAGAATATCAATGCTAATAATTATAGAACAAGCGATTCCTACAGCGAGCGAAACGATAATTATTGTGTGCAACATTTTCCATTTATTTTGATGTGATTTATTATTGTGCGAATAGAGCAGCTTTTCATTGTACCTGATTTTTGATTAAATAAAAAACTTAACAATCAATCCGCCAGCGAGCCAAACGTAGCAAGCAGAAGCAGCATATTTCATAATATTCTCAAGCAATTGACTCTTAGGCGCCATTTCCTTCATCTGTTTTACATCCTTTCTTTTAAAAAATCCGAGATAGATCAGGAACCCGGAAATTGCCAGAAATGCAAGATTTAGGTAGAAGGTATAATTGATTTTGAAATAATCGCTGTCCTGAATTTGCACCTGCGAAGGATCGGGCAAAATACCAAACAAATCGAACGAATAATGCAAAAGTAAGGACGCGCCAATTAGTGAAGAAAAAAGTAAAAAAAGGATAAACAACGACATTTTCCAACCATAGTATTTTGCATTGATTCTTAGAATCGGAAAGACGACTAAATCGCTAAAAATAAACGCCAATACACCGGCGAAACTTACGCCTTTCCCAAACAAGAGAGCTGCCAAGGGAATGTTTCCCATAGAGCCAATGAAGGTCAGAAATGCAGCAACCGGCCCTACAACTATATGTTCAAGGATTTCAAAAAATGTAAAATCGGCATTACCATTTCCGCTGTTGATGAAGAGTGTTTGAAAAAATGAATCGGGAACAAAAGCAGCTACGATTCCCGCTATGGTAAAGCCTACAGTTACATCTTTCCATACCATTTTCCACTCCATTCCGTATTGTTTGGAAACTTTCGCCCAACCTTTTTCTGATTGTATTTTCTTTTTCCAAGATTTGGAATCATCCGATTCCATATCATCCTTATCTTTCAGATTCTTTCGGGCGTTTTCAATAAGCTTCTTCGGATTTATCAATCGGATGAGAAGCCAAGAAATGAGGATCAATAAAACTCCGCCGACATATTCGCCGACAACAAACTGCCAACCAAGAAAAATGGAAATGATGATACCGAGTTCGATTACCAAATTGGTGGAAGCCAGTAAAAATGCAATCGAAGCTACGAAACTTGCACCTTTTTTGAAAAGAGATTTGGTGGAAGCCAGAGCTGCAAAACTGCATGAACTGCTGATAAAACCGAAGAAGGTTCCGAGCAAAACGCCTTTGCCTTCGTTTTCGCCCATTGTTTCCTGCATCTTTTTTTCGGTAACGAAAACCTGAATCATACTACTGATGATATAACCGAGTGCAAATGCCCAGATTGCCATCCAGAAAAATCCGGTGCTTGTAAAAGCAGCTTCTGCCCATTGCTTCAGGAAGCTATCCATGGTGCTATTCTATATAAAATGACTCAGAAATCCTTTCTTTTCCGGTGTTTCGAAAAAGAAAGGATTTAATGGTATTAAGCTAAAAATTCTTTGCAAGCTTTCTCACATTCGCGACAGGCTTCTGCACAATTCTGACAATGATCGGAATCGTGTTTTCCACATTCATCGGCGCAAGCCGCACATACTTCGCTGCAATATTTCACCAATCCATTCACGTTTTTGTAGCCGGTAGCGAGAATTTGATTCAGTGCAGCACATGCTTCTGCGCAAACCCGATCGGTACGGATACAATCCACCATTTTCTTCACATTATCTTCATCGAGACAAGCGTCTGCGCAATAGTTGCAATGATTGATGCAGTTGCCCAAGGCGTGGATCAATTTTTCATTTCTCATCATATAAAATTTTAAAGGATTATTGAATATGAACAAATCAATCCTTGAAAAGGCTGATTGTTCGGAAAACAAAATGCTTCCTGAATTTTAAGTCATAAAGGACCGTATTTGTTCAAAAATTATATGGTCAAAATTACCATGCACCACCAACTATTGGTTTTAGAATTTTGGATAAAAGTTATGATATTATGAAACCGGAAGTTTAAAGTTTAAGTCCCAGAGTGAGGTAGGGCATCATTCACCGAGTAAGCGCACTCATTACTTTTTCTCCGGTCAATTCATTTATCGTAAATTTGGCGCACAAATTCTGAGGTCAGCGTATGAATGTTTCCGATAAGATTTTCATCAAAAATATGGTTTGTCCGAGATGTGTTAGTGCCGTATCTCGACTTCTTGACCAATCGGATATCGGGTATCAAAAAATAACACTCGGTGAGGTTCAGCTCTCAAGACCCCTCTCGGGAAAAAAGCAAGAAAGTCTAAGTCGCGATCTTCAGAAAATCGGATTTGAACTTCTGGAATCGAAGGAATCCAAGACGATTTCTCGAATCAAAACACTAATTATCAATCAAATTCACCACAGCGATAAAACCTTAAAAGTGAATTATTCAGATTTTGTTGCCAATGAGTTACACTACCGATTACAGCGCGCTTGAGCAAGTTGTTTTCATCGGTTGAGGGAATTACGATAGAGAAATTTATCACGGCTCAAAAAATTGAAAAAGCCAAAGAAATGCTCTTTTATGGTGAGCTGACCTTATCGGAAATCGCTTACGAAATGCACTACAGCAGTGTAGCCCATCTTTCGAGTCAATTTAAGAAAGAAACAGGAATGACGCCAACTGAATTTAAACGGAATAATAAAAGGGGCAGGAAGTCGATTGATGGGGTGAAACCAGCAAATTAATTACGCCCTGAAGATTGGCAAAGAGTAGATCGGAATAGTATTGTTTACCTTTACGAAAGAAATTATCCTTAAAGAAAGCTTTGTGACCTGTTCATCAATTTCCTAAAATGAAAACTGAAAACAAATTAATCGGTGCAGGTTTGTTGACAGCAATTACGGCTTCGTTGTGTTGTGTCACACCACTATTGGCACTTATTGCAGGAACAACCGGGATCGCGTCAACATTTTCGTGGATAGAACCCTTCAGACCTTATTTAATTGGCGTGACAATTTTGGTTCTTGGATTTGCCTGGTATCAAAAACTGAAACCGAAGAAAGAAATGGACTGTGAATGCGACAGCGATCAGAAATCAAAATTCATACAGTCAAAAACGTTTCTGGGAATTGTAACCGCGTTTGCAATTGTCATGTTGGCCTTCCCAACCTATTCATCTATTTTCTATTCAAAACCAGAAAAACAAATAATCGGATTTGACAAATCGGACATTACGAGAACTGAATTTATTATCAGCGGAATGACCTGTGAAAGTTGCGAAGAACATGTGGACCACGAAGTAAATAAACTAACCGGAATTTTATCCTCAAAAGCCTCCTACGCGAACGGAAATGCAATTGTAGAATTTGACAAAACTAAAACCAATAAAACCGAAATTGCGAAAGCGATTAACGCAACAGGGTATAAAGTAACGGCTGAAAAATAAATGGAAATCGTATTAAAATCGGAAATTACGTGTCCAAACTGCGGGCACAAAAAAGTAGAGGAAATGCCGACGGACGCTTGCCAGTTCTTTTACGAATGTGAGAATTGCAAAACGGTATTGAAACCAAAAGAAGGCGATTGCTGCGTTTATTGCTCTTATGGGACGGTTCCTTGTCCGCCGGTTCAGGAAAATAAGTGGTGCTGTTAGACTCGAACCATCCAAAACGATAAATATTTCTCAGGTCTGTTCTGGCAGCTTCACTCACGAACTAAGAAGCCATTCAGAAAAGGCTCTATTAATTCGTTTCAATTCCTATTTAGTGATGTAATTTTGTTTTGCCGTCAATATTAAAAACCCGTAAAATTTTTAAGTTATCAAGTCGCAGCATCACGAGGGTTATTATAATCTGCATTCCGCTTTTCGTTGTTATCCTTTTGCTTTACAAGCATTAATAAATAATTCTCCTAATTCAGAAAGAACATATTCTTCATCCGATTCAATGTCAACATCTAAATCCACAGACAAATATCCGGTTGAATACTCTTCTTGCATTTCATAAGGTATTTCTAAAGTTTGTGAATTAGCAAATGGTCGTTGAATAAACCGTATAAGTCCTAAACGCGTCAAATTCGATACCTCGAACTCTTTTAAATCCGTTTCTGGAACATGTTGTGGTTCTCGAATTTTATAAAATAAATGGCTCTCTCTCCATTCCAATGATTTAATTTCTCTTTCCAGTTTTGATTTTTCTTTTTCTAAATCCCATACTGTGCTATCATATCTTTTAGCACCATCTTTCTTCTTACTATCAATTTGTTTAACCAGCTTTGAAATTTCGATTTTTGCTTTTTCTTCGATTTTGGGTCTTTCATTCTTAAATTGCTCGAGTTCTATTGTCAACTGGTGTTGTCTCATTATTTTATCATTATGAACATTCTCCAAAAGCTCAAATTCATTTGATGAAATTTGACTCAAGATGTAAGGAAAAACATGGTTTTCAATATTTTGATCAGAATCGACCATATTTGATAACAAAATAGCCCATTTTTCCTGTAAATTTTCATCTTCTTCCAGAGCAGAATAGTCCAATAAAGGACAAAGAAGTTTTAATGAAATTGTCTTAGGACTTACTTTGTGTTTTTCGCAGTAACCCTTGGCCTTATTAAGTATTTTTACTTGGTTTTTGAATTTCCAAAGTGTTACTTGATCTTTGAGCAGAAGTCCAGTTTCTTCAACTGAAGGAATAATTAGCTTGTCAAGAAAATTCTTTGCTATATCTATTCCTTTTTCTAATGCGGTGGAAGTAATATCTATTTTATTCTTCATAGCTTTATTAATTTTAACCCGGACAAAGTACATATCGAATCTGACTAAAGCAACTAGTATTCGTATGTTGGAAAACCGGCTTAGTCACAAAACTCAAATCAAACAAATGACGAACTAAACAATTGACGAACTTGTTGAGAAAATTGTAAACCATCTGGGATAAACCAAATTTCATAACAGAAAATCCAAACTCTATAAACCTTATTTCATTCCTTTCCGTTATATTTGTCATTGTGCGTAAGCTACTTGCCATATCTCTCTCAATGATTTTGCTCTTGAGCAATGTCAGCCTCACCCTTGCCAGCCATTACTGTGGCGGCCACGCGGTGGAATCTGAATTGATGCTTGGCGCAAAAAACCTGGATTGCGGAATGCTGACCGCACCGGCCAATTGCGAAAACTCATCCAAAAAGGAAGGAAGTTTTAAATCCGAGACTTGCTGCCACAATGAATTTACCACCGTTCATACGGATAACCTCACCAATACAGCCCAAATTTTTCACAGCCTGAATCTTGATTTTCTTCAGGCATTCATTACGCTTCCACTACTTTTTAACACCACTTCTCTCACCTTTTCCCAACACGCTTTTTGGGAAACCCCGCCACTACCAAAAGTAGAAATTGGCATTCTATACCAGATATTTCGTCTTTGATAAAATGAATGAATAAGCCCCGGAAACATTGATGTTTCTTGGACTTTCTGCGTTGCCGCACAATCCTATTTCGGCCTACTGACAAATTAAAGTTTGTCAATATAAGTCGAATGTCTGTATCAAAAAGTTCAATATCAAGGCTTGTGCAGGTTTGAAAATCAAGGAGTTTACTTATGTAAATGACTGTTTTCAAACCAAGCGTAACGAAGATATTGGACTTTATGGACAGACATTCACAATCTCATTCATTTCAAGACGCATGCTCAATAAAATAATTCGTTTTTTCTTAGAGAATAAAGTCATCTCAATTCTCATTCTACTGGCTATAATCGGCTGGGGAATCTCTGTTTCACCGTTTGGTTGGAACACAGGATTTCTACCCAAAGACCCGGTACCGGTCGATGCCATTCCCGATATTGGTGAAAACCAGCAAATCGTTTTTACCCAATGGCCCGGACGCTCGCCCCAAGATATCGAAGACCAGATTTCGTACCCGCTTACGACGTATCTGCTCGGAATTCCGGGTGTAAAAACCATCCGAAGTTCTTCCATTTTTGGGTTTTCAAGTATCTATGTGATTTTCGATGATGACGTCGAGTTCTACTGGTCGCGGTCGCGCATACTCGAAAAACTGAGTTCCATTCCTTCCGGGTTGCTACCCGACAATGTGAGCCCTACCCTCGGCCCCGATGCCACCGCACTGGGGCAGGTATATTGGTACACCATCGAAGGGCGCGATAAAGATGGAAACCCAACTGGCGGCTGGGATTTGCAGGAAATTCGAACGGTGCAGGATTTTTATGTAAAGTACGGTCTCAATGCTACGAAAGGCGTTTCGGAAGTCGCTTCGATCGGTGGATTTGTAAAAGAATATCAGATCGACGTAGATCCCGATGCCCTGCAAGCGTATAATATTCCGCTGGAAAAAGTGATGCTCGCGGTAAAAAACTCAAACGAGGATGTCGGCGCCAAGACCATCGAAATCAATAAGGCGGAATACCTTGTGCGGGGTCTGGGCTACGTCAAGAAAGTAGAAGATATCGAAAAAGCCGTAGTCGCCGTTCAGGACAATGTCCCCATTCGGATTAAAGACATTGGTCATGTAACTCTGGGGCCGGCAGCTCGCCGCGGGCTACTCGACAAAGGCGGTGCCGAAGTTGTGGGCGGCGTGGTCGTAGCGCGTTATGGCTCCAATCCTTTGGAAGTAATCAACAACGTAAAAGCGAAGATTGCCGAAATATCGCCCGGCCTACCGAAGAAAATTTTGCCCAACGGCGTAGAAAGCTACCTCACAATTGTTCCATTTTACGACCGTACACAACTCATCCACGAAACCATCGGCACGCTTGAAACTGCGCTCTCACACGAAATCCTAATCAGCATAATCGTTGTGTTGATTTTGGTTCTGAACCTTAGGGCATCGATCATTATTTCGGGATTGCTCCCAGTGGGAGTGCTTCTCACGTTTATCGTCATGCGCTATTCGGATGTCGATGCCAATATCGTGGCCCTTTCGGGAATTGCCATCGCCATCGGAGTCATGGTAGATGTCGGCATTGTATTTATCGAGAATATTGTGCGTCATCTCGATATGCCCGAAAACAAAGGCGTGCGCGGAAAGGAACTGCTTAATGTGATTTTTGAAGCTACCACAGAGGTGGCCTCGGCCATCACTACTGCGTTGGCTACCACCATCGTTAGCTTCATTCCGGTTTTTGCAATGCAAGACGCAGAAGGAAAACTATTCAGACCTTTGGCTTTCACCAAAACCTTCGCCCTCTTAGGCGCATTTGTCCTCGGATTGGTTCTCCTTCCCGCACTCGCACATTTGCTGTTTGGTATAAATTACGACAAGAAAAGAGTGCGCCGCTTTTGGAGCATTTTGCTCGTAGTATCCGGATTACTGGCCGCCATTTATTTCGGCACGCTCCTGCCGCTGGCTCTCACGCTGATTGGTATTAATGGACTTCTCGAAAAAAAATGGTCCGAACGCTATTCCAAATTTCCAAACTACATCAATCTGGCGCTTACCGTTTTTATCGCTTCCTTTTTCCTTACCGAAGAATGGATGCCACTCGGGATTGCCAACAACTTGTTCGTCAACTATCTCTTTGTTCTTTTTCTGATCGGAATTATCATCGCCGCCTTACTCGCCATCGTCCATTTTTACCAGCCCGTACTCAAGTGGTGCCTGGCCAATAAAGGAAAGTTTATGCTCATTCCGCTCTTCACCCTTCTCTTGGGTTTAATGGCGTGGATAGGTTTTGACCGCAGTTTTAATTTCCTTGCAAAGGGAAGCGAAAAAATAGGATGGAACATTCGCGAAACTGGGCTTTGGAAAGCTTCTTCCAAGTTTTTTCCGGGTATCGGTTCCGAGTTTATGCCCTCGCTCGATGAGGGAAGTTTTCTGCTGATGCCCACCACAATGCCACACTCAGGCGTGGAGTACAATCGTAAGGTAGTCGGTCAGCTGGATATGCTTGTCAGCAAAATCCCCGAAGTAAAGCTCGCTGTCGGCAAAATGGGGCGTGTGGAATCTGCACTAGACCCCGCCCCCACTTCCATGTTTGAAAATTTGATCAACTACAAACCGGAATTCATGCTGGATGCCAATGGACATCGCTTGCGTTTCAAAGTGGATGATAACGATCGATTTATTACCCTTTCGGGAGATAGTATTGCCAATGAAGAAGCTATTAAAAGAAAGGTCGGAAAGTCGGATCTTATTCCCGATGAAGATGGGAATTATTATAGAAATTGGCGTAGGCAAATACACTCGCCTGAGGATATCTGGAACGAAATTGTAAAAGTCACCAAAATTCCCGGTGTCACATCGGCACCCAAATTGCAACCCATTGAAACGCGCCTAATAATGCTTCAAACTGGAATGCGTGCACCGATGGGAATTAAGGTTTATGGCAAGGATTTGTCCACTATAGAAGCCTTTGGCAAAAATCTGGAGCCCATTCTAAAATCGGTGCCCTCGGTAAAATCGGAAGCCGTTTTCGCCGATCGGATTGTAGGAAAACCTTACATTCAACTGAATATAAATCGGGATGAAATAGCCCGCTACGGACTGAACGTTTCGGATGTACAAGAAACCATCGAAACCGCAATCGGAGGGAAGAAAATAACCACAACGGTAGAAGGCCGGGAGCGTTTCCCAATCCGTGTGCGCTATCCACGCGAATTGCGCGACGACCCCGAATCGCTGGGCAAAATATTGGTTGCCACGCCAACCGGAAATCAAATTCCGCTGAGCCAACTCGTCAATATCGAATACATTCGTGGGCCACAAGCCATAAAAAGCGAAAACACGTTTTTGACTGGCTATGTACTTTTCGACAAGCGCGAAGGCAATGCCGAAATAGATGTGGTAAACGCCGCGCAGGCTGCCATCAAGGCAAAAATAGATGACGGCTCACTCATCGTACCGACGGGAATCAGCTATAAGTTTTCGGGTCAGTATGAAAACCAGATTCGCGCCGTGAAGCGGCTTTCGATAGTAATTCCGATCAGTTTATTGTTGATTTTTCTGTTGTTGTATTTTCAGTTCAAAACGGTAATCGCTTCATCGATACACTTTTCAGGAGTTTTTGTAGCCTTTGCGGGAGGTTTTATTCTGCTGTGGCTTTATGGCCAGGGCTGGTTTATGGATTTCGATATCGCCGGGGTCAATATGCGGGAGCTCTTTCAGATACATACCGTGAATCTGAGTGTAGCCGTGTGGGTTGGATTTATTGCCTTGTTTGGTATTGCCACCGACGACGGAGTAATTATGGGAACGTATATCCATCAAGAGTTTAAACGCAAAAATCCGAAAACGATTCAAGGCGTTCGGGAAGCTGTGCTCGAAGCCGGAAAAAAACGGGTTCGTCCAGCGATGATGACCGCCGCGGTGGCCATTATCGCTTTGCTGCCTGTGCTCACTTCTACCGGAAAAGGATCGGACATTATGATTCCCATGGCCATACCCACTTTTGGCGGAATGAGTATTCAGATCATGACCATGTTCGTAGTTCCTGTGCTTCAGGCTTTTTGGCGCGAATCAGTCCTAAAAAAACAAAAACGAATCGAAGTATGAAAAAGCTCGTAACTCTTTTATCGGTTATCTTCTGCTTGGGTGTTTCGGCACAAAGCTTAGATGAATATTTCGTGATGGCGGCAGAGAATAATCCCGGCCTTGCGTCAAAATACAAAGACTTCGAAGCGGCGCTGGCTTCATCGGCTAAGGCGAATTCGCTTCCAGACCCAACGGTTTCATTCGGCTATTTTATCTCGTCTCCGGAAACACGTGTTGGGCCCCAGCTCGCCAAATTTTCATTAAATCAAATGTTCCCATGGTTTGGAACACTGCGTGCCCGAGAAGATGCAACGGCGCTTTTGGCGGAAGCCAAATATCAAGAATTCCTCGACGCCAAAAATAAATTGAGGGTTGAAATTGCTGCGACTTACTTTCCATTGTACGAGTTGGAAAGTTGGAAAAAAATTGAAAAAGAGAATATACGTATTCTCGAATCGTACAAGAAAATAGCGACCAGCAAAGTTGAAAATGGAAGTGCAAGCCTCTCGGATGCGTTGCGTGCCGACATACTTTTGGAAGACGCAAAAGTGAATCTCAAAATTCTGATCGAGAAAGAGTCGGCTTTGCATTCTGCATTCAACAATTTATTAAACCAGCCAGAAGAAAGTCCGATAAAACTTCCGGATACCCTTACGGTAAATACCCTTTCGGAAACGATTGAACGCGACTCATTGCTCAATCAAAACCCACAAATCCATGCATTGGAATTAAAAGCCCAATCTGCTGGGGCCATTCAAACATCCGCCCGAAAACAAGGTCTTCCAAAAATCGGAGTCGGCATCGACTATATCGTGACCGGCAAACGAACCGATATGGATGTGCCGGACAACGGAAAAGATGCCATTATGCCGATGGTTTCGGTGAGCATTCCCATTTTTAGGGGGAAGTATAAAAATGCCATCAAGGAAGCGGCACTCATGCAGGAATCGCTGGAATTGCAGAAGCAGAATCTTTCGAATACCCTCTTTGCGCAATACGATATGTCCGGATTTGAGACTCAAAAACAAGCAGATTTGGCAAACCATTATAACCATCAAATTGCGAAAACGCAACAGACCCTGAATATTATACTGACAGCTTACGCGAATGACAATCAGGACTTTCAGGATGTGTTGACTACCGAGCAGCAATTATTGAAATACAAAAAACTGAAAGCCAAAGCACTTTCAGATTTGAAAATTGCAGAAGCAAAACAAGATTACATCACCTCAAAAACAATTCAGCCATGAAGAATAAAGCGAGAATAAAAACGATACTTTTTATTGGCATTGCGCTGATTGCCGGTATTGTAATAGGGAGTTTGATTGAAGGATCATCGGGCACAAACCCGAATGCCGTTGAACATCAGCACGCCGCACATGCCGACAATCCGGAAGAAATCTGGACTTGCTCAATGCACCCCCAGATTCGAATGTCTGAACCCGGCGACTGCCCGATTTGCGGAATGACCCTAATTCCATTGGAAAACATAGTGGAAGACAGCCTTTTGGCGGGTGGGGTGCAAATGACGCCGACTGCCATGAAACTCGCCGATGTAGAAACGATGGCAATTGGAAAAGGATCGACTGAGAAAAACATCCGGTTGACCGGCAAAATCAAAGCAAACGAGACCGCACAATTTATCCAACCGAGCCATTTTTCCGGAAGGATAGAAAAGCTTACTATCGACTTTACAGGTCAGTTTGTAAGGCTCGGACAGCAACTCGGTACGATCTATTCGCCGGAATTGGTAACCGCGGAGGAAGAGCTTTTCGAAGCTGCCAAAATTAAGGATACCCAACCGGCGCTCTACAATGCCGCGCTTCAAAAACTGCGCAATTGGAAATTGAACGATTCAGAAATTCAGCACATTCTCAAGTCTGGAAAAGTACAAGAGAATGTTCCGATTACCGCCGATGTATCGGGCTATGTGTCCAAAAAAATGGTGAGCCCCGGCGATTATGTGCAGCGTGGTCAGCCCTTGTATCAAATTTCCGATTTGTCAAAACTTTGGGTCGAATTTGATGTCTATGAATCCGAATTGGAATGGATTAAAAAAGGCGATGAAGTATCCTTTACTGTTTCTTCCCTTCCCGGTCAGGAATTTAGTGGAAAAATTGATTTTTTAGACCCTATGATTAATCCACAAACACGTGTGTCGATTGCGCGTCTGTCGATTAAAAACAAGGACAATTTACTTAAACCCGAGATGTTTGTGAGCGGAGTTCTTGAAACAAAAGTAAAGAGTAGCATGGAAATTACCGTTCCCAAATCGGCGGTGATGTGGACTGGAAAACGCTCACTCGTCTATGTAAAATCAGAAACAAAAGCCGGCACGTATTTCAATATGCGCGAAGTAACCCTCGGTCCGGAACTTGGCGAAAAATATATAATTACCGATGGCCTCAAACCCGGCGAGGAAATAGCGGTCAACGGCACTTTCAGCATTGATGCGGCGGCCCAACTCGCCGGCAAACCGAGCATGATGAATCCTTCGGGGGAGGTGGGAAAGAACGGCTCGATGGCGAATATGCCGGGGACGAATATGCCCCAATCGGAAACCCTGAGACCCACGGCTACGGTTCAAATAAAGTTGGACACCGAAGCCAACCAAGCCATTCAGAATTTACTTGAAAAATACATGAAAATTAAAAACGAGTTGACCAAAGACAATTTTGAAGATGCAAAAGATTTATTGCCCGATTTCGAGTCGCAATTATCAACAATAGAAAACGTTTTACCGAAAGGTAAGGCCAGGACTATTTGGTCTGAAAAATATAAGATTATGCTTCATGCGCTAAGCGATGATGCAATAAACCGGAATATCGGTGAGATTCGGAAAGCCTTCCGAAAAGTTTCTGAAAACTTGGTCAGCTTCCTTCAACAAACCGATTTTTCAAACCCGGATTTAATGGTCAATTATTGTCCAATGGCCAATCAATCGAAAGGGGCGATTTGGCTGAGTACCGACTCGACTATTCTCAATCCATATTTTGGGGCGTCGATGCTTAATTGTGGGGAGGTGCAATCGACATTTAAATGACTTTGTTTTCTTTTTAACCGCAAAGTTCGCAGTGGGTTTCCGTCAAAAAGGTTTTATCGGGAATCGGGATTAAAAATTTTATAAAAACACAACACGAATACCATTCATATAATTCGAACAAATCAAATAATAAATCCAAAAAACAAATAACATGAAAAAGATCATTTTTTTAATTGCAATTTCAGCATCAACAGCTTGTACGAATCAAGCAAAAAATGAGGAACAAGGTTTCAATGAAATGAAAACAGAACAAAACGACACGGATTCGAAGATGGAAAAAACACAGGCCGATAGTTCCATAACTGTTCCGAAATCGGATGCTGTATCGCACATTCTCGACACATATCTGGCTCTCAAAGACGCATTAGTTTCCGACCAGTGGGATAATGCCGCCGAAGCTGGTGAAAAATTAATGGGCAATCTCGATGATTTTGACATAAATGCAAATGCGAACGGCAAAATGCAAGAAGTGAAGAACATTATCGAAGATGCCAAAGAAAACGCGGAACACATTTCCGAAAATGCCGACAAACCCGAGCATTTGCGCGAACACCTCGAATTGCTCAGCGCAGATATAAAAGATCTAGTTGCAATTACCGGATCTGACAGACCGCTTTACGAAGATTTCTGTCCGATGTATAATGACGGTGAAGGAGCTGCATGGATAAGTGCCACAAAGGAAATTCAAAACCCTTACTATGGCACAAAAATGGAGAAATGTGGACGGGTTCAAACCGAAATACAAGTGAAATGAAAAAGTCACGTATTTTAATGATCGGAATAGGTTTCGTGGTGGTGGGCATTCAGTTTGTGCCCACCACACGAAATACTTCAAATACTACGCCGCCCCAAGACTTCGTCTTGATCTACAAACCGACTGAAGAAGTGGCCAATATTTTACATCAGGCTTGTTACAATTGCCACAGTAACAACACTGATTATCCGTGGTACAACAAGGTGCAACCCGTGAGTTGGTATTTGGAACACCACATAAAAGAAGCAAAAGAAAAGCTGAACTTCAATGAATTCGGAGATCTTTCCGACCGGCAGAAAAAAAGTCGTCTCAAGGGGATTGTTGACGAATTGAAACACGATGATATGCCGCTCACATCCTATAAACTTATGCACCCCGAGGCTCGGCTCGATCAGAAACAAATCGACCAGATGATACGCTATTTTAAAAATCTGGAGTCGAAATATTCGTAAACGGAACTTATTTTGGTCCGGGCAATTCGTTTCAAGTCAGTATCCCAACACCGAAACATTCCTTCAACATCCGGTACAAATCCGGATGCTTTTTCTTCATTTTTTCGGGTTCTTCAAAAAAATATTCGGAGGCTACCGCAAAGAATTCGCTTTCGCTAACGCCCGCCATAAGTTGCGGATATCGGATTTATTCTTGTCGATTTTATCCATTTCCTTGTGGATCGTTTTGAGCCATGGAATGCTGTATGGATGTTGCACCAATCTTTCGGGAATACCATCGATAGAACCGTCAGCGCCATCAATAAGATGGACAAACTCATGGATGCCTGTATTAGTCTTGTGGGGCGTTTTTGAAAATCCTTCGCGGAGCGATTTTACCGAGAGGATCATGTGCTTTGAGAGCCTTCCGTTGCCTACCATTCCGAGGACAATCCGCTCCTTATTTTTCGCATCAAAATCCAGTTTTTCGCTGAAGGTGTCGGGATACAACAGCACTCCGCTTATATTGAAGTAGTACCAATCGGGAAAACGAAAAACCGGAATTATTGCACTCGAAGCAACGAGTAGTTTGTCGAGATTGGTAATTTCTACATCGACCCCTTCGATATAGACGTGACTGAGGAAGGCTTTTGCTCTTTTGAGAAATTGCGGTTTTTCAATTTCAGAAAGCTTTTCATAAAATTCGACATTCGCTTCGAGTAGTTTGTCAGCTTCTTCGTCCGAAACGGGTATTCCTTTGGAAGAAGGTTTCTTTTTACGTGAAAATTGGAAGATGGCAATCAGGACAACTATTGTGAGAATAATGTATATCATTCGATGACTTTCGGAGCGCTTAAAGCTTAGCAATTAATTGGAATAAATAAAATTTAGATCTGATATTTTCTTTCCTGGAAGGGTTATCTCATTTGATTATTAAATAGATCGAGAAAATCATATTTCAGTATTTATGGTGCAAACTCGGGATGTTAATCATCGGTTCAAATTAAGCAACAGGAAAATAACATTTATTACATTGCCTGCTATACCCAAATGCAATTCGAACTTGTTTAGATTCCGTAATACATTCCTTTTTTAAATGACAAAAAAAAGCAAAAGCGTATTCATACAGACGGGAATTATTTGCCTGTTTCGTTTTTGTAGCCGTCGATTTGGGAAGCGATCTCTGGTTTGGAATGCATATTCCGAAATACAATTGGCTCACAGAATCGATATCAAGGCTTGGACAGCCGGGCAGTCCATTTGAAAATATGGTTATGGCTTGGGGATTCTGCTTTGCCCTGCTCTTGCTCCTTTTTGCCACTGCATTCAGGCTCGTTTTTCCACCTACGTTATTTACGCGCCTCGCCACGGTCGCCATTAGTATCTACGCGCTTGGTGAAGGTGTCGGTTCGGGGCTTTTCCCAATCGATCCACTCAAGGCTGCTGAGACAATGAGTGGCGACTTGCATGAAATATTGAGCGGTATCGGCGATGCCGGAATTGTTCTTCTACCATTTATTTTACTTCGGATGGATTCGTTTCAGAAAAGAACTGGATTCAAAAAGTATCTCAAATTTGTGATTTGCTTAGGCTTTGGTTGTCTATCTTTATTTCTCTTTGCCAAATGGGCACCACAAGTCGCCGGAATTTCAAATTATAAAGGCCTTTGGCAGCGTATTTACACCCTAAACTATCACGCCATGTTTCTTGTTTTGAATTTTGAAATGATTGGAATTATCATAGAAAACCGCACCTTAGCAAGACAGTAAGCGGTAAAATTTCAGATTGATGCAGTCTCTTTTACTTTCCATACGCGAGCAGCGCAAACTCATCCTTCAAATAGGATTAGGCCTTCTATTTCTGGCGTTGGGCATCTTCTTTATTCATCAGGAAAAAGGCGAAATACTAGCCGTAAAGCAATCCCTAAACTCCGCAAATATCTCCTGGATTATTGCAGGTAGCATTTTTGTTTTGGCTTTTATTTGGGTTCAGGGCTTGATGTATGTGGAGAGTTTCGCTGCCTTACGGCAAAAAATACATATCTCAACTGCGATGGCACTTTTTCTAAAGCGAAATCTGGTGAGCATTTTTTTGCCAGCAGGTGTTTTGACCAATATGCTTTTTTTTAATAAATCGTTAGAGAAAAAAGAGGGAGTCACCAAAGCCCAAGCGTATATGGCTTCGAGCATTTTCTCCTTTTGCTCGGTGCTCTCAAGCATTATTATTGCCATTCCTGCGCTAATCTGGCTGGGGTTAGAATCTACCGTTTCCACACAATGGATTGTGGGAATTGTCCTCACCGCTCTGGTGCTGGCGGCACTCGTTTTTGCCGTTATCAATATTTTGAAAAAAGGCCGTCTTTACCGATTTATCGAAAGTAAGGCTCCTTCATTTATCGAAGTTTTGGTCGAAATACAATCGCAGGAAGTAAACCGTAAAAAAGTGTATTCAGTACTCCTTCTTTCGGTTGCGATTGAGGTTATTGGTGTCGCGCATCTCTATATTTCCATGGCTGCTTTGGGAACTCCACCTAGTCTTCAAATTGCATTTATTGGGTACGCCGTGGTTCTTCTCATACTTATGAGTTCACCCTTTTTGCGTGGGATCGGAGTAATAGAAGTCGCGCTGACGTACACCCTTACTTTATTTGGAATATCGACTGTTCAGGCACTTTCGATCGCATTCCTTTTTCGTTTTTTCGAATTTTGGTCGATCACGGTCCTGGGAATATTTGCCTTGGTAGCTCAGAGAGATAGTTTTCTGATTCGCATATTGCCCGCACTTCTCATTTTTCTGCTGGGTGCAGTCAATATTTTTTCGGGCATCACACCGGCGCTTCCCGGCAGGATGGCCATGCTCAAACAAGTTATTCCGATGCCGGCCATTAATGTATCTGTTTCTTTCGTCATTGTATCCGGTATTATTCTGATGGGCGTTTCTGTTTATCTCCTTCGCGGATTGCGGAGCGCTTGGATAATCGCAATGGTTCTGAGCAGTATTTCACTCCTCGCACATCTCAGTAAGGGAATTGATTATGAAGAAGCCGGCATTGCGCTCATTACACTGGCTGCATTAATCTATCAGCGAAAACAATACTTTGTACGCCTTGATAAACGCATGGCGCGAAACACAATTTTCCCGGCGCTGTCAGTCCTGTTTTTTACTTTTACATATGGCGTTATCGGATTTTACTTCTTGAAAATCAAACATTTTAATGCCGATTTTACTTTTGCGGAAAGCGTAAAGCATACATTCCATTCCATGCTCATGCTCAATTCGGATGTAGAGCCTATCACGAATTTTGGAAAAGAATTTATTCTCTCGCTCCACATAATTGGTGCCTTAACCTTGGCATATATCGCTTTTGTAATTCTGCGGCCGCTCATCTCGCACCCCGCGGTGAGCGATGAAGAATCGATGCGGAAAGCCAATGAGCTAATAGCCGAATATGGCAAAAGCAGTCTCGATTATTTCAAAACATACAGCGATAAGCGGATTTGGTTTGGAATGGAAATCGAAGGATTTGTCTCCTTCAAAGTTTCCCAAAATTATGCCATTTCGTTGGAAAATCCAGTATGCAAAGATGCCGCGGAAATGAGCGAACTCATAGAGGGTTTTGATCACTTTGCCCGCCAGAGCGGATTGAGAACAGCATACTACCGCGTACCCCATTCGTCTATCGCGATTTACGAAAAGTTGAAGAAAAAACTGCTGCCTATTGGCGAAGAAGCCGTATTGGATTTGAACACCTTCACCCTCCAAGGAAAAGACAAAAAAGCTCTGCGCAATGCCTTGAACAAGGTTACCAATTCCGGCTATCAATTTCGCGTGAGCGTCCCACCCCAAAAGGACGCTTTTTTGCAGCAGTTAGAAGCAGTAAGTCAGCTTTGGCTAAAGCAAAACAAACGGGTAGAACTTGTGTTTTCTCAAGGGAAATTTGCCAAAGAAGAATTGAAAAACCAGACGATTCTGAGTATAGAAAACGGTGAAGGAAAAGTAGAGGCCTTTGTTAATCTTATCCCGAACGGACCCGAAGGTGAGGCAAATTTCGACCTTATGCGCAAGACCGATGATGCGCCACATGGCTCGATGGATTTTCTGTTTGCAAACATGTTTGAATATCTGAAAACGAATGGTTTCAGGACGTGCAATCTCGGCATGGTACCCCTATCGGGAATACAGGAACCGGTCAATCTTCAGGAGCGGATTATGAAACTGGCGTATGAAAAAATCAAGCGCTTCAGTCATTATAAAAGTCTTCGCGATTTTAAAGACAAATTCGATCCAAATTGGGAAATGATGTACCTCGTTTATACTTCGCCTTTCGATCTGATATATTTGCCTGGGGCCCTTGAAAAAATTAATAAGGAATACCAGTGATTACACTATCTTTTTTCGAAGTGTAACATTTCGTTCATTCGTGTATCTAAGGGGTAAATGGATTCAAAAAATAGCGACTTTTAATTCAGATGGAATTTTCGGAAATCTATAAACATTTTGGCGAAAAGATATATCGCGTTTGTCTCGGGTATATCAACGATGCAGAATTGGCGAAAGATCTGACTCAAGAAACGTTTATTGCTGTATGGCAAAATCTGAATGGTTTTCGCAATGAATCGGCCATTGGAACGTGGATTTATCGCATAGCGACAAATAAATGTTTACGCACAATTGAGCGCGAACGCAAGCAAACTGATTTGCCTTTTGGATATCCAGTCGATCAACCAAATACGGAAGATCTAACCGATGAAAAACTTCATTTTTTACGAAAGTGCATAAGTGATCTTTCGGAAATTGATCGGATAATCATCTCCCTCTACATGGAAGATCTGCCTCAAGAAAAAATAGCTGAAATCACCGGATTGACCCATTCCAATGTGCGTGTAAAAGTGCATCGAATTAAGGAACGAATTCTCAAAAAATTTAATGAAAATGGAAAGCTTTAACGACATAAAATCCTTGTGGCATAGCGGTGAAGCTCCGAAACTTCCATCTAAGGCAGAAATTGAAAATGTAATGCTCACTCACGGCAAAAAGATGAAGCAAATCAACGGACTCGTGATTTTCTTACTTATTTGTTGTGCGGTTACTTTAATGATTCTTATCGCGGCCGCGCCGTTTAAATTATGGACCACGTATTTCGGGTTGATTGTTTTTATGGGAGTGACCATCTATAGTATCCGCTTAAAAATCAAAAGGCAACATAAATTTTTACGACTCGAAACGCTTGCGAATAACGATTTTCTCGATGCTTTGGAGAAAGAGGAAGAGAATGCATGCAACGGCAAATCGAGAAAAATGGCCATCCTTTTCTCTTTTTGGGCAATCGGATTTTTCTTTTACATCTACGAGTTTGTTTTTGCCAGCAGCGAGTGGCTGCTCATTGGCTACGGCTCGCTTGTCGCTCTGATTTTAGCCATGTGGTTTGTGTACCGCCCGTTTATGCGTCGCCTTTATCAAAAGAGAATTCAAAAAACAATTCAAAAAATTCAAAAATTAAAAACACAGATTTATGAAAACGAATAAGAAAGCGTATATCATTATGGCTATCGGACTATTGATAGCGAACAGCAACTTTATTTTGTTCCGTTATTTTCTAACCCTTTCCGACCTATGGGTAGGGCTATTGCAGGGAGCCGGTATCGGGATCATGATTGGAGCTGTGATCAAAATGCGGAAGGAACGAAAGCATGAGCCTTGCTGAGAAAAAGAATTTTATTTGTCAGGCATATTCTTTCTTGTCCCGAAGAATATCCTGACCAATTCGGCATGGAATTGAATTTCAAAAATCCAACCGGATGAGCGGGGTGCCGATCCCGATTTCTAAAAAGTAAATGAAACCGAAACGATTGATCTAAAACCTATTTTAACAACCTTTTTAAGGGTGTCAACAGGATTGAAATTTCCATTTAATCATATTTCCAGGTGAATATCAGATAGAACTATCGATCATATTTGAAGCATAATACATCAATAGACTATATATTAAAAATAGCCGGATAAAAGGTCTGAACCGAAAGTTGCCAAAGTATACTGTTTAAGAGAATTTTTTAACATATATTAGCTGCCGCTTTGCTATGCAGAAATTCATTCTCATCACCTGCGCCCTTTTAGTGGCATACACCTGTATCGGTCAGGAAAACTACGAGCCATCGCCGCTCGTGGAGTACAACAAAACACTCAGAACACTTTTAGATCAGTCTTTAGCAGAGCAGAGGGAGCTTGTTAAAACTCTACCGAAGAGGGAGAGAAAACTGGCCAACGACTATGTAAAAGATCGATCTAAAATGCTTACTACCATGATGACCAATGGAAGTTTCATTTTCGACACTCCCCTGAATACGTATTTAGAGGGCGTTTTTGGCCGCATTCTCAAGGCCAACCCCGAAATCAACCCAAACACCTCCCTCCTATTATCGAGATCAGGCTCCATCAATGCGTTCACTACAGGGGACGGATTTTTTGTACTGAATCTCGGATTGATTTCAGAAATGAAAACGGAGAGCGAACTGGCGTTTGTTATTGGTCACGAACTCGGACATCAAACCTTCGATCATGTTAATAAAACGATGCTCGCACGCGCGCAGAGGGAAGCTGATCCGGAAAGGACGAAAGAATTAAAACGTATTTTGCGCGAGGAGTATAGGGTATCCTCTAAACTGACTGACTTTGTCCTCCCCGGAATGGTGGCCAGCCGGGAATTCAACCGCGCGCTCGAGCTTGAAGCTGATAGTCTGGGATATCTTTACGCTAAGCGATCCGGTTTTTCTGATTATGGTTCGATTGGAGCGTTGACCATATTGGACTCGGTCGATGCTTCCTTGTATGGCCGTAAGATTCCATGGAAACAATTGTACGCATCCAACGAATGCCATGCCGATCCTGTTTGGAAAGAAATCACGACAGGCTCTTCTCTAGGGAGTTTTAATACGGTGGATGAAGATCTGGTCGAGAAATTAAAAACCCACCCCGATTGTGGTATTCGCATTGCACAATTGAAAGATGCACATGCTATAGAACAAACAATAGACACCAACACAACTTACGAGAAATTCCGCACAATAGCCCGCATGGAGCTCATAGAAAGTTACAGGATTGCAGAAAATTTAGGTGCCGCTCTCTACCATTCCATTCAGCTCCAACTCGACTATCCGGAAAATAAATTCGCTTTAGAAAACTCAGCAAACGCATTGGGGCTTATTGCCTTACTAAAAAAACAGCGCCGGCTCGGGGAGTACGTATCAGGGTATTCCATCTATGAACCCAAGGATTATGGCAGGTTTCTTCAGGTTCTATGGGAAACTTCCGCAACAGAATGCAGTTGCCTGGCATATAAATTCAATAAGAGCGTAAAAAATCCATATTCTCCAGAGCGACATCTCGCAGTACGTGCCATAGCAGCCTACTGCAATGGCGATCTTGACGAAATGCATAGTGCTGCGTACAAATATTATCATGAATATCCGGAAGGAAAACAAATAATTGAAATTTTACACCTTTTAAAAATCCAATACAAAACACGATGAAATCAAAATTAATTCTGAGTGCACTTTTAGTAATCCTCTGTTCGGCGATGCACGGCCAGAGCTACCAGTATGACAACGTGAAGCATTTCACCACAAGAAGCATGGGTGAAATAATTCAAAACCAAGAAGTAAAAGGGTACTATGTATTCTATCCTGTAGAGAAGGTAGATCGAAAAACCATTGCATTCAAAATATCACTTTTAGATGACAATCTGAATCAGGTTTCGGAATTCAATATAGAACGGCCGAAAAAATACTTGCTGATAGAATCTTCATTTAATCAGAACGCTTTTGTTTTCAATTTTTATGATCCCAAGTCAAGATCAATGGAATACGTAACTTTTGACCGGAGCGGAAAAGAGCTGGGTAGTGTAACCACAGATAAACTTTCGAGTATGGAGCGCGCAACTTTGGCGGCTATTCTCCAAAATCCGGAGACCACCACTTCCAATATTTTTCCGGTCGATGATTCGGGTTTTATTCGCTATGCTACAATCGATCAAAGAAAAGACGGATATAGCCTTACAAGATATGACAACAATCTAAAAGAGATTTGGTCTTATAAATCAGATCCGGATTCGAAACTAATTGAGAATGGATCTGTGCTTTCGGTGAATAAAGACTACATACTCGTACAAGTTACGAAGTTAAAATCACTGCTAACTTCAAAGTTCGATACGTACTTGGTGCTTCTGGACGCCCATACCGGGAAAGCCTTTTACAATTTTCAAATGCAGGACGACAATGAAGCCCAGTTGTCGGTGCTAAACGCCTTTATGATCGATGATGACGGGACTGCTTTAATGATGGGTGAGTATTATGCGCCGGGCGATAATGTACTGAAAGACAAAAGCATTGGTTTGTATGCGCGCGGTGTGGAAAAAAATGGAGAATACAGTTTCTTCAAAAAATACGGCTGGGATCGTGAAATTGCGAACCTCAAAAAAGAGGTTCTTAGCGATGAAGAGAAAGAAAAAGATAAAGGAACCAATCAAATTTTCTTCCATAAATTTATCCGGTCGGAAAATGGACACGTATTTGCTATTGCCGAACAATTTCGCAAACAAGCCAGTGCAGTGGGTATTGCATCCACTATATTGAATGGTGGAAACCAAGGAGGTGCCGCTACTGTAGAAATTAAGGTGACGAATATGGTGGTCGCAGAATTTGACACCGACCTAAACCTGATTGATTATCAAATAATCCCAAAGAAACGCACTCGGGTTCTATTACCGGCGGGGATGGGCCTGTTATCCGCTCAAAAACTCGGCTTCTACATAAAATCAACCGGAGGATTTGATTACAACTTCACTTCGATGAATAGGGAAAAAGACAATTACCATGCAATTTATACCGACTTTAACAGAAGAGACGACGAGAGTAACGAAAAATCGGATGCGATGGTAGGAACAATAAATATCGAAGATGGAAAAGTAAGCAATGAAAGGTTTCCTCTGAATACCGACGGAAATTTACTCTGGTTCTCGCCAGCCAAACCGGGATATGTCTTGATAAATGAATATTTCCGAAAAGGCAAAAAATTAAAAATGCATCTGGAAAAGGTGATGATTTAAATCGGTTCAGGCCTTTAAATTGTAGGGGTGGGGAATTATTCTCCACCCTTTTTTTAATTAAGCCATTGCAACTGCAAAAAATGGAATACCAATTTGTTTAAAATGATCTTAGGTCAATCTAATTTCCAGATTTGAGGATGGCTTCCGGCTTTTGCACATCTTAAATTACTATTGAGGCCTTCGGATCACCGAATATCTTAGGCATTGCATATATCTTAAACCAATACGCCGAACAAAACACATCAAAAAACCAACTGGACGAGCAGCGTACCGGCTATTCGATTGCTATCATCCGAATAGTCCGTTGAAGTAACTGCAGCCTGCACCTTTAAAGCATTGCCTTTGCAATATTTTGAAAGGCCTACTGTCCAGGCGTTTGTTTCGGAAATTACCGAGCCAAGATTGTTTTCAAATTCCGGTTTTGTTCCTCCGTACCGAAAATCGAGGCCGTAGCCAGCCTTACAAACATATCCCAATTGGGCATTGTAGCCGGTTCCCAAAGCCAAATACTCGCTTATTTGAGTAGGCAACAACGCATCTGTAACAGCCGTTGAGGTGTAGGTACCTTCGAGCGACGTAGCGGTAGCCACTACGTATTCTCCCAGAAAAGAGAATCCGTGGTATTTGAGCAAAATGTCTCCATATACCTGTCGGTAATCGGGTTGCTGGGAAGCACCCTTTCCATCGTAAAGCACAAAATCTCCATGCCCCTCGCCCACTGCCTCACTGGCGCCGTCGTTATAGCTCGCTGCTCCTCCGATCACCATTTTCAATTTATCCTCGTGCATGATATCGGCTATTAGATTGTCATTGCCGGGTTTAAATTCTCCCAGCGGGTATATGTCAAGTCGTCCGGCGTATTTCAATCCGCCGAGATCTACATCACGCGAATCGACTCCGAATGAATTTATTCCATCACCACTGGTCACAGCAACCCGAGGTTTCACTTTTATCGTTCCGAAAGAAAGCCCGTATTCCAAAAACAAGCCCATCTCTCTACCGGTGCGGCTATATGAAGTACTTAGCAAGCCTCTGTCCGGGAACTGCAGGTAGTTTTCCATTACCATCATTTCGCGGTTGTTGGCAAAAGTCTGCATTTGTCCAAAAGTAACTTTGAAATCATTAACAGGCTGCCATGCGATCCATGCATCCAGCAGCGGATTCGATTTGCTGAAGTCCATCTGCAAAAAGAAACTCACCTTTTCATCCACGGCGTTTCCGCCAAAATTCAAATACGTTCGGCGCGAGTTCAAAATGTAGTCTGCGTCATTGCTCTCCAACTTATCAAAGCTGACAGCCGGTTGGACCATGCCACTTATTTTAAAATTGTATTTAGCATGATTAAAACTAAAATTCAATCCCGAACCCAATTCAAAACTGGCTTTATTTACTGCTGTACTGTCCTGAGCAACAGCATTGATCGAGAATAATACCGATAAACAAATGAATAACTTTTTCATATGGGACGATCCTGAGTGGTTAACTATAATTTGACTTTTTGTAAATATCTGTAAATGGGTAGTTCAGCTCCCCCGGATGTTTCAATCACATCCCAGGTTACAAAACTATTTGCCGCTTCCGGCTCTAAAACCTCAATGGCCAGATTGGCTCTTTCCTGATCGAGGTAAACAATCGAAGTACCTTTTGGGAAAGCTTTTTGCATAGGCACAGTCTCAGCGGAACTATTCTGCCGATATACCTCTTCATACTTTTCTGCAGCCTTTTTGTATGTATCAATCACATATTTCTCTACCTGTACTTCTTTCGGTTCCTCCAGCGTTTCCACCGCTACTCCTAATACTTTTAAGCGGTCGGTTATGGCAACATTTCCCGGAAGGATAAGGTAGGCAGCAGGCCGTTTTCGCGTAAGCGTCGGTGACGAATACCATGCATCAGCCAAATTAATGTCGATATTAATTTTGTCGTTTGTGTCAACATCTATCATCTCCAGTTTCGCCTTAGATTCTTTGCGCTTGCTTTCTACAACCACCAGTTCCGGAGACGCACTACCGGTTTCTTTTAACAGAGATTTAATGGCGTCAGCATTGTCATATGCCGTTTTCATATAAGACGTTGCCACGAGAAAAGTGGTATTCACCCGGCGGGTAAAAGAAGTGCGCCCTATTCCCACTCCGCGCACTTCGATGAGGCTTGAAATACAATTGGAAAGCGCATAAGATGTAGCACTCGAGCGCGCATTCACAGATCCCTGATTAAACCAGAGCCCTCCAAGGTGATCTGTCGTGGAAAGATAGTCGTGATGAGTAAGGCTATTGGCATCCAAAACCTGCGTCGCATTTTTCACGAATAGATCGTGGGTATAATTCCGCAGTTTTTCCGGCACATTCAGATTTCCCGAATAGAGAAACATCACATCAAATTCCTGAGTAACACCAAAGGTGCTGAGCTTGGTGAAATCCCTACGAAAAGGTCTATACTCATGAAAATCGAGCGCTACTGCCGGATTGTAATCGCTGAAGGCCTGCTTAAGAATAATACTTTCGGGAGCCATCAGTTTCGTTTGATCCCTATTCAGATCGAGCCCGTTTGCAGCATATCGATCTTGTTTTTCAAAACCATCGATATTCGCCATGGGAATGATCTCCATTTCCAATTTATCGAGCAGATAGCTGCATTTTTCGTCGTTGAGTAGGCGATCTATGAGATAGAGCACTCCTTCGGTACTCGCAGGTTCATTGCCATGCAGACCACCTTGAATCCACACTTTAAGTTTATCCTGGTCGCCTTCTGATTTTTTTATTGAAACCAGTGGAATATCGACTCCTTTTTGAGATTTTCCGATAAAAGAAATGGACATCTCATTGGGATGAGCAGCCTTTAAAGCGTTCAGGAATTCCATCATTTCCTCGTAAGAGGTAAATCCTTTTTTCTTTTGAAATGCGGGCGTATGAATCTCCAGTTCCGGATCGGGAAAGAACTTTTCCGTCATCTTTTTAGACTGGGGATTCGGCTGGGCAAAGCAACTTATGCATAGAAAGATGGATGCTATTAAGGCGGTTATTTTCATTTTATTTAATTAAAATGAGATAGTGGTTATCAGTCGTACAAACATCTCATTTCCAGTGATGGGGTTTCCATAAATATCGTTGCTGCCGGGGTCCGCTTTGGCGTATGTCACCGATCCCTGAATCTTAAATCCATAGCTTCGGCCAAAGTATTTGCTAACACCAACAGTATAGTATTCAGGTCGGTTGTAAAATGTTCCATTGTTCAGAAAGGAATATTTATCCGCTTTGAGATAGGTATAGCGGGCATCAACTGACCAGAGGCTTTTCAAAACGTAGCCAAATTGAATATTGTACCCCTGACCGAGCATTATCCGGCTTTTTACATAATCCTCGACATTTCGCTCACCATCTACATCGAAATTGGTGGAAAAAGTACCATCGTTTCGCTGTCTCTGGGTAATATCATTGGGTACAGTAGCCGAACTGGTTACAAATTCTCCGAGAGCCGAAAACCCTTTGTATTTAAAGAGAAAGTCAAATCCCAATTTGCTGTAGTCGGGGAGTGTTTCATTGAATGCATCGTCAAAATACAGAATGGCACCGCTATTTCTTCCACGCCTGCTGCTCATGCCGTAATTTATGCTGTAATAACCGCCAATGACGAGTTTTGGAGTGAGTTCACGCACAATATCTGCCTGTCGGTATTGACCGTAATTGGTAAAAAGACCAAAAGGAATATAGTCTATCCGCCCACCGATTTTAAGACCCCCGTGATCAGCACCTATGACATTTACACCATCTCCATTCGTTATTGCGATTACAGGTTTTAGATAATGTCCGCCGCCAAGTTTGTAGGTACCATCTATGAAAACGCCAAAATCGCGGATACTCGCAAAGCAAGAAGTAAGGCGGCTTCTTTCGGGGAGCTGGAGGGTTTGAGAACCCATTAAGAGTTCGCGATTATCGGTAGGGTTCACCTTTTGACCAAAAGTGATGGAGAGCTTCCGGCTAAAATTATAGGCAACCCAGGCGTCAAAAAGGGAAGTGCTTGCTTCGTCGCCTGTTTCGGAATTTCCACTTAGGTCAAGCTGTAGCCGGTATTCCACTTTTTGCCGGGCGGCATCGCCGGAAAGTCTGAGGCGAATGCGACGCATCCGGAATCGTTGAAGATTTCCTAAATCGCCATCGGTATATGAATGGGATTCAAATTCGGGCTGAATGTAGCCGCGAAGATTAATCGAATAGCCTTCATTTCCGGTGAAGGTAAGTCCTTCGCCAAAGGTATAATTATTGAGCTTTGGACCCTTGAGCAAAAAGGCTGAATGGCAACGAAAGCGCAAGAACAAAAACGGCCAATATATTTTTTTTCATAATGGTTTCGGTTGATGTTAGTCGAAACTGTCCCGGAGAATGACCTCCGAATTTTTCTTAATCTGTTTTCCCATGGCAAAAACATCGGTGAGATTCCACCCATCATCAAAAAAGCATAAGTCGGCATCACAGCCGGCCGCCACCCGTCCTTTATGGGAAATCCCCAAATTTTTAGCAGGGTTGGTGGTAATAATTTTAAAAGCATCGCCGACAGAAACGGTCCCATCTTTGATCAATTCTACTACCTCAAAGAGGTTTTGATCAATCGGTGCCCGCTTGAATCCAATCATATTTCCATTTTCATCTTTCTTTTCAAGACCGGCATTTCCATCGCTACTGAACGTCATATTTTCGATGGGTACGCCACTTTCAAGGCCATAGAGAATCGATTTATGCGGTTTGGTATATTGCGATGCACCCGTGGTAATATCAATCATACCTCCAAGCTTCGCAAATTTGATTGCTTCTTCGAAAAGTGGCTTAGTTCTACCTACATGTGTCGGCGAAATATTTTCAATTGGAAATTCATGTTCTTTCACGAGACGAAATAGGATATCCAGTTTTTCCGTAAGGGAGCCCAAATGGATATGGAGAATACCTTTTTTTCCACCGATCATACCTCCGACACGCACCTGCCGCAATTTGCGGAGCATATCCAAATCGGTTGGGAACGACGATCGGACATCAGAAATCGCAATTTTGCATCCGAGAACTTTCTCGATAAAAATCATTTCATCCTGCACACTCTGAGTAATGTGAACCGGCTCGATCCCAAAATATCCCGTATACATATACGCCGAAAGGCCTTCGTTGCAGAGAGACATAACTTTGGCGTACAAAGCCTTAATCCCTCTCGTTGATCCGTCAGTTCCCAATAATCCCACAACGGTAGTGGTACCGCATTGTGCCAGTTCAGAAGCTTTGATCTCTGGAGTCATTGAGGCAAACCCATGTTTGCCCCCCGCACCGGTAATATGAATATGCTGATCAATAAATCCCGGAGTCATTATTTTCCCGGTCATATCGATCGTATCAAAGAGTGGATGGTCTTCAATCTGCTCTGCTACTGCGAGAATCGTCTTTTCTCCGATGAGCAGATCCATTTTGCCAAGCGGCTCAGGAGCATAAATAGTTGCATTTTTAATGAGTAGCATATTCTATAAAAAATGGATTAATAACATCGCCAACAAAGCAACGCCCAGCGGAATTAAATTTCGTTTTACAATTTCAAGGGTAGTAACCTCAGCCACGCCAGCCGCAGCTATAATTACTCCGGCCACCGGCGAAACAGTCCTGCCCATCGAGGCGGCCAGATTCATTGGCAATATCATTGGGGCGGTGGTGACTCCAAATTTGGCAGCGATATTTGGTACCAACGGTCCAAAGGCAAAGAAAGAAGCATTGCCGCTTCCCATAAGCATGGAGGCCAAGAAAATCATGATCGTCATGACCACGCCGACACCTACCGCTCCGAATCCGATGTGTTCGGTAACGCCCACCAACCCCTGAATAAAACCAAGAGAAATAAGCCCTTTTGAAAAAATATCAGCAGCAATTATCAAGGTAACCACCGTTTTAAAAATATTGCCCATCCCACCCCAAAAAACGCTGAGCGATTTCATTACAGCGGTCAAATTGCGCTTCCGCACCAGTTCAAAAATTAAGGCTACGAAGAGACTTACAAACATTGCAGTAGTGGTGTCGAGCACAATGGGCGTACTGAAAAAACTAAAGATATCAGAGAATACGATAAGCAATATCAGAGGCAGCACCGGAATTATTGCATAAATCAGTGGCACATCCACAGGCTTAGCTTTCTCAATTACAATCTCTTCCTCGTCCTTTCCATTCTTTTTATCGAAATACCTATTTACAAAGATAAAAAGTAACAGCAACAACAATAGAAAGTGGGATGACCAATGGAATTTGGCGCACCACGAAATAGGAAATCTGTGATTCTGAGACAATTCCCGCAGCACTCGCAGTAATAGCAGAGGCGGGTCCGATCCCGAAGGCAGTACAGGCCGTAATAACAGATACCGCTGATAGCCGGCTTACACCAAGATTCACCAAAATCGGAAAAATGGACGCCATCAAAAGCAAGGCCATTCCGGCGGCAGAGGGAATACACACAAAGAGCAATTGCCCGATGGGAATTACCGCCGAAGCGGTAAGGTGCGGATATTTTTTCAGTAGAGAAAGAGGCTTCATCGCAATATACACCAAAGCATCGGAAGCGCCGATTTTATCGATGTAAGCTACAAATCCGCCAATTGCCATGATCATTAGCCCCACACCTGCATTGGTCTCGGCAAACGAATCCGTGATGTACCGAAACAGATTGAGGCCTGTAGCCCCTGTTGATTTTGAAATTTCGGGTAACCCCAACTGAAGCACCCAAGCCACAACAAGCATTATCAGTCCTGCAAAAAGCAGAACCGCGTGTGGATAGTACTGCTTAATGAGCAACCATGCCACCAGCACGATAAAAACTACAGAAATTATGGGGCCTGCGGTACTCATCATCATCTATCTTAAAAAGGAGTACCGTCTACTTTCGTACCCGGAGAAAACAACACATCCGAAATCGACCCATGCTGCACAAAGTCGCCGGTAATATCCGGATTCCGGGTGTATGATTCATTCGGATTGTCTGACAATGGCGTTACATCAAAAGTAACCACGACATTGCCATCTGTATCCATGACCGTCACAAAATCCCCTGCATTGTTCATATTCAGGTCCCCGCTCGTTGAGGTTTGCACGATGGCCCCTCCAAAATCACCGGTGGGGGTTCCTCCGCCAAATACGACAATTGCTTCACCAGAGGGAACAATTGTGTTGGCCGGGAACGTATGGTTTGGGGAATTTATCGCCAGATTTTCCGCATCGAAAATAGTGTATCCACTTATATCGAGAGGCTGTGACGAAAGATTCACAAACTCAATAAACTCATCTTCATTCTGTGCATATACCCCATCGCCATTGGCATCACCATCCAATCCGGAATTTGAGGGATCGTAAAGTACTTCATTTATTAATAACGGCGCCACCTGTGCAACGTCATCATCTTCAATAATCACTTCAACCGATTGTGCCCCGTCAGAATTTCCTCCGGAAACAGCCGAAATACTGATTCCTGCCGTTTCGTTTCCTTCTTCAAGCGTATCCTGAAGGGCTGTAATCGTAATCGTTCCTGAAGTGCTACCGGGAGCAATAGCGATTGTCCCGGAAGTAGAAGTATAATCAGCGCCCTGCGTTGCCGAACCTTCAAAAAATAAAGTTACCGATACGGTTTCGGTACTCGTTTCACTGAGTGACGCCGTAATTACGGCTGTACCGCCATCTTCCGATATTATAGTACGATCGGCTGAAAGCGTCACCAGAACTCCCGCGGGAGCCGGCCCTTCCACATCATCAGTTTCACAAGAAGTGAGCAAGAAAGCTACGAGAAAGATCCCGAATATCTGCCTGAATAAAAGCAATGAAGGTGTTTTCATATTTTAAAAAGAGTAAGGCGATTAAATGATTACTAGCGCGAATTCCGAAATTCCGTTAATCTTTGAGGAATGGAATTTTTACCCAGGTATTGCCGGTCTGAATGCGCATCACATAGTGAGCAGTTTCCAACGAAGAAACGTCAATTCTTCCGGAAGGAGCAACGACACTTTTTACCATCTGGCCTTTCACATTGTAGATTTCCACGCGTGAAACCGAGCGATCGGTAGCAATATTAATATAATCGGTTGCGGGATTTGGGAATACGGACAATTGAATGTTTTCGCCATTCTCCGCAATTCCCGACGTTTGATTGGTAATTGTGATGTCGGTCGAACCCGAAATATCCGTTCCATCAGTAGAAGTAGCTGTAACGGTGACCACTCCATCGGCCAAAGCCGTAAGCATTCCACTCGCATCAATTTCAGCAACTCCATTGCCATCAGGCACCGACCAAACAACATCCATATTCGACGCAAAGTCAGGCATAACCGTTGCAACCATCTGAAGCGTACCGGCCTGCGTATCGATAGTAGACACACCACCTTCTCCCATTACTTCAACGCTTTCCACAACAAAATCCGTATTGAAGGGAGTTCCATCGATCATGGTGCCGGGAGAAAAAAGAAGTGGCGTATTATCCCCGTGTTGTTCAAACTCACCGGTAATATCAGGATTGCGGGTGTACGACTCATTCGGATTATTTGATAGCGCATCTGAATCGAAAGTAAGAACTGTATTTCCCTCCGCATCGAGAATCGCAATTATTTCTCCTGAATTATTCAGGTTTAATCCATCCACGGGATCATCGCAGGTTAGCACTACCGCACCACCAAAATCGCCGGTTGGAGTACCTCCGCCAAAAACTACCAACGCACCTCCCGGAGCAATGTACGTATTGTCAGGAATAGTGTATTGGAGAGAGCCCGAAGGCGCCAGGGTATCCCATATTTGATATCCACTCATATTGAAATTTCCATCGCCGGTATTTACAAATTCGATAAAGGAATCTTCTTCCTGATCGTAAACGCCGTCACCATTGGCATCGCCTTCCAGATCAGTGTTTGAAGGGTCGTACAAAACTTCATTGATGATTAGCTGACCAAACATATGGCCAGAGGTCATTAATGCGAAAAGCAAAAAGTATATTTTTTTCATAATCAAAGGTTTTAAGTGGGTTATAGAATCCCATCCATTGGATAGATGGTAGCTACGAAGTAATTAGAAAAAGAAGTACCTTTCGCATACCAATTATCTATTTTTAGAAATACCAATATGGAAACAGTACTTGATCGGATTAGGAGTCAATTTCAGATCCGGTCTAAGAATGAAGAAGCCAATTCGAAATCTGCCCCCCTGTATCAACAGATATACAGAGTGCTTCAGAAAGCAATTTTCAGGGCGGAAATTCCCGTTGGCCATCTTCTGCCTCCTTCGCGGGTATTAGCAGAGGCACTTGGGGTGTCGCGTAGTACGATTGTAAAGGCTTATGAACTCTTAAGGATGGAAGGATTTATTGAGTCTGTGCAAGGTTCCGGGCATCGGGTAAAGCAGTTGCTCGAATCTTTTGAACCCATCCAGACTATTGATGTCCACAATTATCGGGAACTCTCCGATACAGCCAAATCATTTGAGAAAAACATACACCTGATCAATAGTACAGACGATAAGAGTGTAGCCTTCCGGCCCGGGCTCCCTCCATTGGATATTTTCCCTGTAAATCAGTGGAAAAATCTGTCGAATCTCTATTGGAGGTATATTAAAAGCTCAGCTCTTTCATATTCGCCATCATCGGGCATAGATCAGCTAAAAAAAAACATTGCCGGCTATTTGAATTTAAGTCGAAAAATAAAATGTGACACAAATCAAATCATCATTGTCTCGGGTTCACTTCAGTCCTTGTACCTTTTAGGAACAGTGCTCTTAAACCCCGGAGACGATCTGGCCATGGAAAATCCTACTTTTCCGAATGTCTATTCTATATTCAAGGGTTTACGCGGCAATATTCATGGCATACCGGTTGATGATCAAGGGATACGAGTATCAGACATGGAAACCGCAGCGATTAAGAATTCAAAGTTTGTACACGTCACCCCTTCGTGCCATTATCCTTTGGGCGTGCGAATGAGCATGAAGCGACGCACGGAAATTCTCGATTGGGCAAGCCGCAACAAAGCGTTTATCATCGAAAATGATTATGAACATGAAGTGCATAATTATAAAGAATCCGTTCCTTCACTCTTCAGTCTCGACAGAGAGCAGCGAACCATTTATCTCAGTACTTTCAACCGATTAATGCATCCATCTATTCGCATTGGATATATGGTTCTGCCACCTATTTTGATCAATGCAGTTGAAGCATTGCTGAAGCATTCACACCGGTTCGTACCTCCTGTAACGCAAGTAGTCTTAAATTCATTTATTGAAAACAAATATCTCTACCCACATGTAAAGCGCGTGGTAGAAGTCGCTGAGGAGCGAAAGGCAATATTTACCGAAAGGTTTGAAAGCCATTTTGGAGATCGCATGTATCTGCAGAATTCGTCCGTGAGAAGCCTGCATCTTCTGGCGAAACTCAGGGACACCGAATCAGAATCGAAAATCATTCAAAAACTTGCTGCACGTCATATTGTAGTGCATGCTTACAGTAAATGTTTTGTTGGCGATGAGCGCCAGAGCGGGTTGATTTTTGGGTATTCATCTGTTAGATCTCCCGTAATACGCCAGAAAATTGAAGAGATGGCATCAGCCATTCTCAAATGAAGAGACTCAATTGGACTGCGAAACTTATATTATTTGGTATGTAATATCCACAAGCTATTGGAATAGATTTACGCTTACCTAAATTTAATTTAAGGCAATGAAATTTTTGAATATCATTTTCTTAACCTTTATAATCAGCATTGGATTAGGGGGTTGTGACAAAAATGAAGTGATTGTTCCAGACAATAATACCGGATTAAAAGGCACAGGAGATTTTGTTTTTTCTACCTATGCTCCTTTAGCTGACAAGCCGGTAAAGGTTTTTTATCATATTCCCTCAAGCACTACACCACTCTCTCCGGTATTAATGGTTTTCACGGGAGCTGGTCGGGATGCTGAAGCAAGCCGTGACGACCTGATTTCCAAAGCGGATCAAAAGGGATTTGTGGTGGTTGTCCCCGAATTTTCGGACCAATATTATCCGGGGGGCGATCAATACAATCTGGGAAATATTTTTGAGGATGGCGACCATCCATCATCGACCACACTCCAGAGTGAAGATGTTTGGACCTTCTCGATTGTTGATCCCATTTTCGAAGAAATCAAAACCATGACGGGCAATGAGTCGCCGACCTACGATGTTTTCGGACATTCAGCAGGCGGCCAATTTGCCCACCGTTTGCTCATGTTCAAGCCCAATGCGAAGATAAATCGCGTAGTGGAAGCATCGGCGGGTTGGTTTACGATGCCGGATCCCACCGTTAATTTCCCTTACGGAACCGATCAAAGTCCTGTGCAGGGTTCTAACCTCAGCTATTTCTTCTCAAACGAAATGACGGTAATGGTTGGCGCGCTGGATACCGACCCGAACTCCTTTGGCTTGCGACATACTTCCGGAGCCGACGCACAGGGGTTAAACCGCGTAGAACGCGCACACTATTTTTTTAACGAAAGTCAGACGCTGGCGAGCGAAGCCGCACAAACTTTCAATTGGTCATTCGTCTCCTTGCCCAATGTTGGTCACGATTTTGGTCCAGAGGCCTTTGCCGCGGCAGATATTTTGTATTAACTTGAAATCGGTATGCTGAAATCTTTAGAAAAAAAACAAGTTGGGTTTATTCTGGGGCCACTGCTCTATTTGATTTTGATGTTTCTGCTTCCCCTCAAGGGGTTGTCGCCTGAGGGTAGGGCAATATTGGCTTCCACCGTTTGGATAGCCGTTTGGTGGATTACCGAAGCCATGCCCATAGCCGCCACAGCTCTATTGCCTATTATTCTCTTCCCGCTGTCAGGAGGCATCAGTGTAAAGGAAACAGTGACGGGATATAGTCATCCGTATATTTTCCTCTTTATCGGCGGGTTTATTTTGGCTATAGCCATCGAAAAATGGAATCTTCACCGTCGCATCGCCTTGAATATCATTCATGCCGTGGGCAGCCGAAAAAAGAATATTATCCTCGGGTTTATGCTCGGAACGGGGTTTTTATCGATGTGGATATCGAATACCGCCACGGCGGCAATGATGCTTCCGATTGGAATGGCATTGGTCTCCCAAATCGGAAACAACCCTCAGGACCAAACATTTGGGAAAGCGCTGATGTTAGGAATTGGCTACAGCGCTTCTATTGGGGGAGTAGCCACGCTAATCGGTACTCCGCCCAATCTTATTTTGGCAGGCGTAATTCAATCCACATACGGTATTCAGATTACCTTTTTTCAATGGCTTCAGATCGGACTTCCATTTTCGGTTTTCATGCTGGTTGTGTGCTGGTATTACCTCACCCATTTCGCATTTAAATTTGAACGAGCGTCTATTCCCGGCGGCAGGGAAGAGATACGCACCCAACTTAAAGAATTGGGGAAAATGGGGTTCGAAGAGAAAATTGTTCTTGCCGTGTTTGTACTCACGGCACTCTGTTGGATGCTGCGGTCATACGTTTTGCAACCCCTTTTACCGGCCATCGACGATACCATCATTGCCATGGCTGCGGCTGTTATTCTGTTTGTATTGCCTTCCGGCAAAAAGGGCGTAAGATTGCTCAACTGGGAAGATACGCTTCACTTACCCTGGGGTGTGATCCTGCTATTCGGTGGTGGTATTGCGCTGGCAAATGGATTTGAAATTAGCGGACTGGCCACTTGGATTGGAAGTCAGTTTAGTGCGCTTCAAGGCATCCATGTTTTGCTTTTACTGCTGGTGGTTGTGGCTTCGGTAAATTTCCTGACGGAAATAACTTCCAATCTGGCCACCACGGCAATGATCTTGCCCATCCTCGCCTCACTTGCCGTCGTGGCCGATATTCATCCCTTTATCTTGATGGTCGGTGCCGCCATGGCTGCCTCGTGCGCATTTATGCTCCCGGTTGCTACGCCGCCCAATGCGATTATTTTCGGATCCGGTCATTTGACAATTCCCAATATGATAAAAGCCGGTTTCTGGCTAAATCTGATCTCCATCTTGATTGTAACCGCTCTGATCTATTTCTTACTGCCATGGTTGTGGGATATTCATCTGAGTCCGTTCCCTGCAGGGTTTCAGGGTGGATAATGTAATACGAGCTAAACGTTCCATTTTGGGTTCAACTTTTCAATCTTCTTAAAAACCGGGCAGTCATCATCGTGGGCTCCGGGCAAATAGCCCGCACTCATCAAAAACTCATTCGTAATTTCTCCTCCCGTAAATTTGAAAATCTTCTTAAAAAGCTTCACCCATTCATCGCGCGATAGCGGATGACTTTTGTCGAGCCACGCCTTGAAAGAGCCGTGCTCTTTTTGAATCTCTTTGATCATGCGGGCGTTATGAATTGCAGCGTTGACCTTCAATTTATTCCGGATGATTCCCGAATCATTCAAAAGTATTTCCACTTCACGATCGCCAAATCTTGAAACTTTATCGATATCAAAATTGGCATACGCCTTCCGGAAATTTTCCTGTTTTTTCAGAATCGTATCCCAGGAAAGTCCAGCCTGATTGATTTCAAGAATAAGCCTACCGAATAATTCGTTGTCATCGCCTATCGGGAAACCGTAGGCTTTGTCGTGATAGACTTTATGCACTTCCGATAATTCTTCGCGACGAATGGCCTCGCAATATGATTTGGCTTTTTCCATAGGGCAAAGATGGGAAATCCAGTGGAAGCAATAGTCGTCAAATATCCATTTCAGCGATCCTATTCACCACTTAAAGAGTTTTGGTTTTTTACCGAAAAAATTTAACAAAACCCAAAACTCGCTTCACCTCCAAATATAAATCTCCTATCCAATCTCCCCATCAACAGCGGCAACAATCTTCCGCATCGGCAGCTCATCAATACAGCGACATTCCTTGTACTTACATTTCGTTCCTAATTTTGAGCAAGGCCTTTTCGGCAAATGTTCCGACTGGATATAAACGTTGAGCGCCTCATTCTGATACGGATACATTCCAAACTCAGGCACGGTGGCTCCCCAAATTGAAATAATCGGCTTCTTGAATGCTGCTGCAATATGCATAATCCCTGTATCGGGCGTGATAATAAGTTCGCAGCGGCGCACCAAATCGGCGGAACCATTGAGTGAAAACTTTCCGGCAGTATTCCAGACATGTGCTCCGCCCGCTGCAGCAATTCGCTCACCCAATTCCTTTTCGGCCGGGCCGCCGAGAAGGGCTATCGGACGATTTAACTTTTTGCAAAGGTCGATATATTGCCCTTCGCGTGGTTTCTTTCGCCAATGCGCTGCACCTATTCCGATAGCTACAAAGCCTGACCAATGCGATTCCGGTATTTCCGATTTATCGAGTTCTTCACTTTCGGGAATAAAAAAATCAAGTCCCTTATTATCATTTTCGATCGAAAACCGGGTAATCGTAGCCATATAGCGATCCACGATATGTTCACGGGGCAGACGGTCGATTCCAAAATTCACGAGCAGCCATTTTTCCCAGTTCAGTTTCTCGAAAGAAAAAGAAAGCTCTTTCAATGCCCGTTTGACCCGCGAAGAGCGCAAATTTCGATGCAGGTCTACAATATAATGGTAGTGTTCGGCTTTGAGATCCTCAATCACTTCATTGGTACTCTTGTCAATTCCATACACTTTTGTGATGTGTGGATTTGAATCCAAAATGCTGCGAAACTTGTTCTTGGTAAGATAATGAATCTCTACCCCTTCGTACATCTGCTCTTTCAAGTTGCGCACCACCGGAGTAGTAAGGACAATGTCGCCAATGGAGCTGAAGCGTATAATCAGGACTTTCGTCAAAAAGGTATGTTTTGAAATGAAGTTGGGGCGAATTTACGAAAGTGTGAATTGGAATAAAGAGATTAATGCGTAAGATTTTTGAATGTGCTTGTGAATTGCGTCATTTGCAGAAAGAAATATGTATTTCTTTCGCCGCAAGCTTCACAAAGATGTTGCGCAAAGGACGCAGGGAAAAAAAAGATCTTGAAAATATTCGACACCCATTCGCATATGTATCTCGAGGACTTCGATGAAGACCGCGAAGTCTGTATGAAAACTGCATTGGATGAAGGGGTGTATTGCACGGCTCTGCCCAATATCGATAGTAGTACAATAAGTCGTGTCAAAGAAATGATGGCCAAATATCCCAATCAAACTATCGGGATGATGGGGCTGCATCCATGCTCGGTGAAATCGAATTATCAAGGAGAGCTCGAAACGTTAAAAGCGGAGCTCGACACCGGAAAATACCACGCCGTAGGTGAAATCGGAATTGACCTTTATTGGGACAAAACCTTTTTTGAACAGCAAATCGAGGCATTTAAAATTCAAATTGGCTGGGCGAAAGAAACCGAATTGCCCATTGTGATTCACGCGCGCGATTCTTTTCAGGAAATATTTGATGTACTTGATTCAGAATACGATGAAAGATTGAAAGGCGTTTTTCATTGCTTTACAGGAAATGAAGCTGAAGCCGAAAAAGCACTTAGTTATTCGAATTTCTATCTTGGCCTTGGGGGAGTGCTCACTTTTAAAAATAGCGGGCTCGACAAAACCATCGGCGAACTGGATATAGACCGACTTGTTCTCGAAACCGATGCACCATATCTCACCCCGCACCCTTTTCGCGGAAAGCGAAACCAAACGGCGTATACACGACTCGTCGCCGAAAAACTGGCAAGTATTTTTGACATCGGTCTGGAAGAAATAGCGGAAATTACTTCGCGAAACGCACGAAATTTATTTCAACTGAATGGAAACTGAACGAAGCGTACTCATAATATACACTGGCGGTACCATTGGAATGTTTCAGGATGCGGAAAGTGGCATTCTGGCTCCATTCAACTTCGACCATTTGCAGGAGCAAATTCCCGAAATAAATCAATTACCCACGAAGGTCAGCGCGATTTCATTTGAGCCGCCTATTGATTCGAGCAATATGAACCTCGAACATTGGAAGTATCTGGCCGAAATCGTTTACGACAATTACCACCTTTACGACGGATTCGTAATTCTGCATGGAAGTGACACGATGGCTTACACGGCTTCGGCCTTGAGTTTTATGTTCGAAAATCTAGCAAAACCGGTAATTCTCACTGGATCGCAACTACCAATTGGCGTGGTACGCACCGATGGAAAAGAAAACTTTATTACCTCCGTTGAGATCGCTTCCGATTATAGAAATGGGAAACCTGTCGTACCGGAAGTAGCCATCTATTTCGAGTATCAGCTTTACCGTGGAAATCGCACCTACAAATACAATGCTGAGCATTTTGAAGCTTTCCGCTCGCCCAATTATCCTCCTTTAGCGGAAGCAGGAGTTCACATAAAGTATAATCTCGAAGCAATTCGAAAACCTTCGGAAGGAAAGTTTGTTATTGACACACGGATGCAAAACGATGTAGCCGTTCTTTCTCTTTTTCCAGGAATTTCGGAACATATTGTAGAGGCAGCCTTAAATATTTCGGGTAATAAAGTACTTATTATACGGACTTATGGGAGCGGCAACGCAATGACAGCTCCCTGGTTTTTAGAAGCCCTTGAAAAAGCTATTGACGCAGGACTAATGATTGTTAATGTTTCTCAATGTCAGGCCGGTGGCGTGTTACAAGGACGGTACGAAACAAGCTCTCATTTGGAACGGATGGGAATCATCAGTGGAGGCGACATGCAAATCGAAGCTGCAATAACGAAATCTATGCACTTGATTGCTAATGGATTGATCGGAGGCGAATTTGCATTGGCGTTTTCTCAAAATGCGCGCGGTGAACTTTCCGTTTAATGATTCATTTGCACCGAAAAACGATTTGGGCACATTAATTTTTTTCACGGTTACGTATTTTTTGTATTTTGGCCGCCTGTTGCCCTATTGGAATAACTTTTTGGGGGATTGGAGAAGTGGCCGAGCGGCTTAAGGCGCACGCCTGGAAAGCGTGTTTCCCCGAAAGGGGATCGAGGGTTCGAATCCCTCCTTCTCCGCATTGGCAACTGAAATATTTTAACTTAATTTGAATAATAAATAACAACACAAATCCGATTTAATCTCAGTAAAAACCAACTTTCGAAACCATGAAAAAAATACTGTCTGTTTTAGCCCTATGTACTATATTGAGTTTTGGGTTTACACCAAATGGTTATGCCTCGGCGACGCTCTCGGCAAAATCATACACGGAATTATTGGCAGATAATGCTGCCCAACCAGAAGGTTCTACTCCGGCTGCCGATGATGCCGCCAACGTCGAGACTACCCAGAATTTTCATCAAGTAATCAAAGACACGTTTATTGACGGGGGACCGTTCTTTATGTCCTTTGTATTGATTTGTTTTATTTTGGGTCTTGCTTTGAGTATTGAGCGTATTATTTACCTCAATATGGCTACCACCAATAAAGTAAAACTTCTTAAGAACGTTGAAGATGCACTCGCTACAGGGGGCATTGAAGCTGCAAAAGATGTTTGTCGCAATACACGGGGACCTATTGCCTCTATCTTTTATCAAGGTCTCGAGCGCTACGACGAAGGTGTCGATATGGTTGAGAAATCTGTTGTTTCTTACGGTGGAGTTCAGATGGGTCTTTTGGAAAAAGGGCTTTCGTGGATCTCGCTTTTCATCGCTCTGGCTCCTATGCTGGGATTTATGGGAACGGTAATCGGGATGATTGACGCCTTTGATGCGATCGCACGAGAGAATAATATCTCCCCCGGTGTCGTTGCAACGGGTATTAAGGTCGCCTTGATTACTACGGTATCCGGTCTTGTTGTAGCCATCATCCTTCAAATATTTTATAATTATATTGTAGCGAAAGTAGATGGTATTGTAAACGATATGGAAGATGCCTCTATTTCATTGATCGATATGTTATTACGTCACAGAGCAACAACTAATTAATAGCTTAGATATGGAGAACAAAACACTAAATACAGTCCTGACTATCGGTGCCTTTATAATAGGTATCGTTGGGTTGATAATGAGTATTCTCATTATGTTGGGCAATGAAAGTGTTATTGGTTCGGCTATTACACTATCGTTGGTTGTAATGGGAGCTGCAGCGGTAATCGCTGTACTCTTCGGACTATTTCATTTTATTGCCAATATCAAACAAAATATCCCCATGCTTATCGGTGTGGTGGTTTTTATAATCGTTGCCATAATCTGCTATAATGTTGCAAGTGGAGAAGTACTCAAAAGCTATGGCCCGGGTATATCTGAGGCTGCCTCCAAATGGAGTGGCGCAGGAATTCTGATAATGTACGTGCTGGTAATTGGCGCAGTTTTTGCAGCTTTAATAGGGGAAGTATCCCGAATATTTAAATAAAAAGGAGAAACAAGATGGCACGACGTCCACTACAGGAAATCAATGCCGGCTCGATGGCCGATATTGCGTTCTTGCTGCTTATTTTCTTTCTGGTTACTACCACCATGGACCAGGATATAGGTATCCTTCGTCAGCTTCCGCCACCGGTGCCCGATGATATGGAAAAACCGCCGGAGGTAAAACAGCGAAATGTGTATGAGGTTCTTGTGAACAGTAATGATCAATTGCTGGTAGAGGGCAAACCGATGGACATTCGCAACCTTAAGGAAGGGGCAATTGACTTTTACACCAATCCGAATCAAAGTCCGGATCTTCCGCAACTTTCTACGGTTACACGCGAAACGGTTCAAAATAACTTAAATCAATTGCGCCAGGCCCTTTCCGAAAAACCGGACAGCCAAGAGTTGAAAGACAAGGTCAAGGAATGGGAAGATAAACTAACTGCCCTCGAATTAATCGGTCCCTATCAGGAACTTCCTTCATCGGCACTTATATCTCTTCAGAACGACCGAGGTACTTCTTACGAGATGTATATTAAAGTGCAAAACGAGTTGACTGCTGCCGTGAATGGTTTACGTGATGGCTTATCTGAAAAGAAATTTGGCGTTCCGTATAGCGAGCTTGACCCTGCAGACGATAACGACAAGCCAAAAATTAAAGCAATACGTGCGGTATATCCCCAACGTATTTCTGAAGCAGAACCAAAAGATTTTGGAGGAGGATCCTAAAAACAAACTATTATGAGCAAATTCATAGCGAAAGGTAAAAAGGCTACCCCGGCAATTTCGACAGCGTCGTTGCCAGATATTATCTTCATGTTGCTTTTCTTTTTTATGGTTGTAACCGTAATGCGTGAAGACGATCCGAAAGTTAAAATCTCGAAGCCAAATGCCACCGAAACGGAAAAACTCGAGAAAAAAGCTCTCGTGGATTATATCAACGTGGGACCCCCTACGGATACGCGACTCGGAACGGAACCATTGATACAGCTTGACGATAGCTTTGCTTCACTTGCTGACATAGGCCCATGGATCGAAGCCAATCGTGAAGAACGCGATGAGGCAGAACGTCCTGCTATTACGACTTCATTGAAAGTAGATAAGAAAACCAAAATGGGTATTGTAACAGATATCAAACAAGAATTGCGCGAATCGAACGCTTTGAAAATTAACTACTCGGTTAATAAAGGTTCCGTTCTCGACAATTAATTTTACAGAAATAAAACGGATGAGCCGCCTGATTCTTTGAGTCAGGCGGTTTTTTTATGCCCTTATATTTCCCGCAAGGCTCCACTGGTATCAGAAATATTCCCTTTGGTAAACTCGCATTGGTTTTCAAACATAGAGGCGTGAAAATTGCGTTTTTTAAAGAGAAATCACCAAACTACCGCCCTATGAATAGCCACCACACCCTTCCGTCGATCAATGCCGGCTCCATGGCCGATATCGCATTTCTTCTCCTCATCTTCTTTCTTGTTACCACCACACTTGACCAGGAAATAGGAATTCAATCCATACTTCCGCCTCCGGTAAAAGATCCGAACAATGCATCCGTTCCCGATCGGAATGTTTTAGAAATAAATATAAACGGGGCTGATAAAATTCAGATAGAGAATGAGCCGGCCACCTTTTCGCAATTGCGCGGTGAGGTAGTGAAATTTTACACCAATCCGGATCACAGCGATCAGTATCCTGCTTTACGCAAAATCACTGCTGCGCTCTGTGAAGCGAAGATTCGCGAAAATCCGGGGAATTCCGGATGGATTGCCAGAAAACAAGCAGTAAAAGAACTTGGAGCCTATGGCGAACTTCCATCGGGAGCAGTCATTTCCATAAAATTGGATAGAAGTACCTCCTATTCCACCTATATTCTGGTTCAAAATGAGTTAACTGCCGGTCTCAATCATTTGCGCGATTCATGTGCTATGGCACATTATAGTGTAAAGTATGGGGCACTGAATGTCTCCAAGCCCGAAGATCAGGAAAAAATCAGAGCCATACGGCTGGCATTCCCCAGGAGAATTTCTGAAGCTGAACCGGTAGATCTATAAACCTGAGTTCGACTCTTAATCGGGAATTAAAAAGCATCCATAAAATACAGACCGGAAAGGGACTAAATTTCCGGTTCCCCTTCTTCTTCAGCAGGTTCCTCAACCAATAAAAAGGGTCGGTCATCTTTTAGCGAAAGCTTGTGAAGATAGTAACAGATAGCTCCCACGCCGATAAAAGAAGCCAAAAGCCAAAGGGTACTGGAAAGGTCGGGTGTAAACGAATCTACGTCTTCACTCATGGTACCCCGGCTCACCAAAAAGAGAACAAAGACAGCCAGTGCATTATTGGTAAAATGCGCTATAATTGAACCCCAGAGAGAGCGGCTCCAAAGGAATAAATACCCAAGTAAAGCTCCGAGAAGCATCCGGGGCAGAAAGCCGTAGAATTGCATATGCATTGCGCTAAACAAAATGGCGGAAAGCCATACCGATGTATGCTTTTTCTCCGTCCAGCGCATGAAAATCGGAATAAGGGCACCGCGAAAGATCATTTCTTCGCCAATGGCAGGTAAGAGCGCCACGACAATCAAATTGACGATAAATATCCAGGGGCTGCTCGTTTCGGTAATGGCATTTGTGAGCTGAGCAGCGCTATCCTCCATTCCGCCTAGAGCCTCTTGTAATCCGGATAATGCGTCGGGAAATTTTACCAGTTGATTTAGCCAGGAGAGCGCATCAATGGCCGGCAAGGCTGCGATCATGACTAAAATTGCCCCAAAAATAAAAGGAGGTGAAAGCCTACGAAACCCAAGAAAATCCTTCCAGTGGTTTGAAACAAGCATCGCAAAGACAATCGCGGGAACCACGAACATACCAATATGTTGAAACAGAAGCAAAACCCTGTTTACCTGCACTATCTGCGGGTTGGAATAATCGAGAATAGCCGAGGGATCATTAAAAAAATTCATACCCCAAAGCGTATTCACCAGGCCATTCGCCAAAAACATAAATATTACAATTCCCGAAAAACTGAGCAGGAAAAGAACAATAATCTGAAGAAAAGGATCTGCGTTTGAAAAAGGCCTTTTAGCCATGAACTTTGATTTTGTAAATTTGCATGCGCAAATTAAAAAATGGCAAAGATAGGAAATATTGATCTTGGTGATTTTCCACTTCTTCTCGCACCGATGGAAGATGTGAGTGATCCACCTTTTCGGGCACTCTGCAAGAAGTACGGGGCCGATTTAATGTATACGGAGTTTATCTCTTCCGAGGGATTGATTCGCGATGCCGCCAAGAGTATGCAAAAACTCGATATTTACGAATATGAGCGCCCGGTTGGTATTCAGATTTTTGGCAGCGACCTCGACTCAATGATTCAGTCGGCAGAGATCGTTGAAGCTACCAATCCGGATATTCTCGATATCAATTTTGGCTGTCCGGTAAAGAAGGTAACCTGCAAAGGAGCGGGAGCCGGTATACTCCGCGATATTCCAAAAATGGTTGAGCTGACCGAGGCTGTGGTAAAAGCCACAAAATTGCCGGTAACGGTAAAGACCCGTCTCGGCTGGAGCGACGACACCAAGTATATTGTAGAGGTGGCAGAGCGGCTTCAGGATGTCGGCATTCAGGCCATTTCAATCCATGGCCGCACGCGCCAGCAAATGTATAAAGGTGAAGCCGACTGGACACTGATTCGCGAAGTGAAGGACAATCCTAAAATTCATATTCCTGTATTTGGCAATGGCGACATTAATACGCCTCAAAAAGCATTGGAATACAAAAACAAATACGGAGTGGATGGTGTGATGATTGGCAGAGCGAGTATTGGTTACCCGTGGATTTTTCGCGAGATCAAGCATTTTGTCGCGACCGGTGAAATGCTGCCTCCGCCACAAATGAGCGAACGCGTAGATGCCGCACTCCAACATCTGGAAATGGGTCTTGAATGGAAAGGAAGCCACCTTGGCGTAGTAGAGATGCGCCGCCATTACGCCAATTACTTTCGCGGAATTCACAATTTCAAGCAGCACCGGATAAGATTGGTAACTGAGGATGATCCGGATCGTGTTATAGCTATTTTGGGGGAGATAAGGGAAGAGTTTTCAGAGTATGTTTTTGGGTGAGGATTTGAACTTGCCTTCTTCAATATTCCCATTGAGATTTCGTAATTGACATTATCCGACATTGTACCCCTTATATTAAAAGAGCTTTCGTATTTTTGGTAAAAAGGATTAATATGCGAAAGTTTGAATTGAATATTCCTGAAAGTGTGGACTTAAGCGAATTCGATTTCTATATGATCATCGCTTCTAAGCTCTATGCCGACGCAAAATTATCAGCAGGGCAAGCAGCTGAAATGGTGGGATTATCTAAAAGAGCTTTTATCGAATTAATGGGGAAATATGGAGTCTCAGTCTTTAGCAATTCTATTTCCGATTTACACAGCGACATATCAAATGCCTGAATTGATTGTTTCAGATACGAGTACGCTTATACTTTTTCAAAAGTTGATGAAATATGGGTAAAACTCAAATTATTATATTTTCACTTCTTTGTCTATCCAATAGTTTATCGGCGCAAGTCGTGTACGATACCATACCTGAGAAACCGGAATCGTTAAGAATACTTAGTGGAGGCGGCTGGTACTTCCCCACATTTAAGAATATTGATTCCCAACTGAATGATCATTTGAAAAATATTGATTTCCAAAATGCAAATTATCGTTCAGGTACTGTGGTAGTATCAACCATTTTCGGGAAAAATGGAAAGCAATTGGATACTAAAATCATTAAACCATTGAGTCCATATTGTGATTCCATCGCATTTAATGCCTTATCAGGTCTTGACAATTGGGTACCTGCTATGTCGAGAGCACATTTTGTTGATTACGAACTCTTGTATCCGATCCACTTCCCAAATGAAGAAAATCCGGAAGAAAACTATCCTTATTTTTCTGGTTTTAATGACACTCCCGCCGAATATGAATCTGCTAAATGGAAGTTTGATTTTTATTATTCAACAGATTTGAACCAGAAACTACCATTCAGTTTTCAATACCTCAAAGATTATATTGCCGATGAACTTAGTGATAGCACGTATGTCTATCTATCTGAATTTGGTATGCCCAAAAAGGAAAACAGAGTCAAGATTGAAGTAGTAAACAGGAATGCTGAAAAAATCCCTTTTCTTATCCGAGATCCGACAAAGAATTGGTTGCTCTTTTATACTCAACCACAGAAAAAGATTTACCTCGAAAAGGAAAAAAAATACCAAATTATTGGATTTATGCCCTTAAATCGGGAGGCGGCTATTTTATCCATTGATAATGTTGAATTTGAAAACGACACCCTCTTTACTCCCGATTTCAAATATTCCACGAAGCCGGAATTGCTGAGAGAAATCAACAATTTTTAGAAATGAAAAGTATCTTCACACATTACTATACCGCCGCGTAAAAATCTGAACAGGCACAATAGAAGAAAGCAATCCGCAGGCAAGCACAAGTCCAAAAATCGCTACCAAATCGCTGCTGTCGATTTCCACGGGATAGTAATCTACAAGGCCTCCTTCGAGACGAATCAACCCAAAAGTTTGTTGTAAATACACGAAAAGAAAACCCAGCGCCACGCCAAATGCGGCACCGAGCAGGTTGATCAGGGCACCTTCAATAAAAAAGATCCGTTTGATAAGCGAGGAGGTGGCTCCCATTCCCGAAAGGATTCGAATATCATTACGCTTTTCATTAATCAATAGCGTAAGCGCTGCGATAATATTGAAGGTGGCGATGAGCATAATAAAACCCATTATCAGAAAGGTGGCCCATTTTTCTGTCCGGTTTGTTTTATATATCAGATCCATTTTTTTCCTGGCGGGTTTCTACACGGTAGTTTTTCCCAAGAAGGGATTGAAGATTTTCCTTTATATCACGTGGATCGGTGCCGGGTTTTAAACGAAGTTCGAGGCTCGAATATTCGTTTTTGTATTCGAGCAGCTTTGCAGCAAAATCGAAGGGAACGATGATATAATCCGAATCGAAATCGATATTAATTGAAAAAATTCCGGCAACGGGGATTACTTTTTTATTGAGCGCCGACTCCATATCCTTTCGCAAGTTCTTTCCACGGATAAGTGCAGACAGCTTTAAGGGATTAAAAATTTGTTCAAAAAGGCGAAGATTCAAATCGTATTTTACTCCCACTCCAATTATTGCCGAAGGCGCGCCTTCCATATCGAGCGATGCTTTGCCGTCGATAATCATGGTGTCCATACGTATCGTTTGAAGAAAAGACGGATCGACACCTTTTACCTTTACGATACGTTGATTGGCATCGTACTGTGCAAAAACACGTTCTTCAATTACACGTGAGCAAGAAGCGACTCCAGGCATCGCTGCTACTTGATTAAAATTGAGACTGTCATCACTAATCACCTTATTCGTAAGTGGAAGAACAGAAATATCGGCGTCGAAATAACTATACCGCTGATCGATCAACGAATCTATTCCATTGAAAGCCGAGAGCACCACCACCATCGCCATCGTCACAAAAGCGACCACCAGCATACAGATAAGACTCATCACCGCGATAATCGAAATGGTGTTTTTCGAAAGCAGGTAGCGGCGGGCAATGAAATAGCTGATATTCACCGGCTCTTATTTCAAGAGGTCATCAATTTCGGCGGCGTAGTCGAGACTGTCATCGAGGTAGAAATAAAGCTCGGGAACGATGCGAAGTTGCTTGCCCACTTTATTGCCGAGAAGGCCACGAATAAAAGAAGTTTTATTGCGAACCATTTCGAGAAACTCCTTTTTGTCGGTACCGGTATTGGCAAAATAACTGAGATAAATACGCGCTGCGCCCAAATCAGGAGGCATGCGCACGACGGTAACCGTAATAAAGGCTCCGCCAAAATGCGCTTTGGAATTTTGCTGAAAGATGATGGCCAATTCCTGTTGAATAAGCTTTCCTACTTTTTCCTGGCGTATAGATGACATTGTGAGATCGATTTAGTAAAGTAAATTATTGTAAGGATATCTTTTGGTGTGAATTTCCTTAATCTGATTATACATTTTTTCGCGGAGCTCATCGATATTGGTCTTCTCAATGGCTGAGATAAAAACCACTTCATCATTGATGCGCGACATCCAGGTGCGTTTGAGTTGCTCAAGTTGATCCACTTCCATATCCGCTTCAGCCATTTGAGGATCGACAGGCTCGGGTTTGTAAGCATCCACCTTGTTGAAAACGATTATGGTTGGTTTTTTCTCCTTATCGATTTCGGCCAGCGTTTCGTTTACCGTATTAAAATGATCTTCGAAGTTGGGATGCGAAATGTCGACTACATGAATTAAGACATCCGCTTCGCGCACTTCATCGAGCGTGCTTTTAAAGGATTCGACCAGTTGAGGAGGAAGTTTTCGAATAAAACCAACGGTATCGCTCAGCAAAAAAGGCAAATTTTCGAACACCACTTTTCGCACAGTTGTATCGAGTGTAGCAAAGAGTTTGTCTTCCGCAAAAACATCGGATTTGCTGAGAAGATTCATCAAAGTAGACTTTCCTGCATTGGTATATCCCACTAGAGCTACACGCACCATGGCACCCCGATTGGAGCGTTGGGTATGCATTTGTTTATCTATTTGCTTGAGCTTTTCTTTGAGCTTGGAAATTTTATTCCGAATCATTCGTCGGTCGGTTTCAATCTCCTTTTCACCGGCACCACCACGCGTTGAAGTTCCACCACGTTGCCTTTCTAGGTGCGTCCACATGCGGGTAAGGCGAGGAAGCAGGTATTGAGAACGCGCGAGTTCTACCTGGGTTTTAGCTTGAGCCGAACGTGCCCGGAGCAAAAATATATCGAGAATCAAGAGACTCCGGTCATAAATTTTAAGTTTGAACATCTTTTCAAGATTTCGCATTTGCGATGGAGAGAGATCATCATCGAAAATAAGCACATCTATCTCATTTTCGTCTACATAAGCTTTAATCTCTTCGGCTTTACCACTCCCTACAAAGAGCTTTGGGTCGGGCGTATCGAGCTTTTGCGTGAATACTTTTACTGTGTCCACCCCGGCTGTTTTGGCCAGAAAAGCCAGTTCATTTAAATAATCATCCACCTGCTCCGCGGTTTGATCCCGGGAGATAACTCCAATGAGAACGGCGCGCGAAATCTCTGTCGCGGTTGCAATATTATCTGCCATGTAATTTTTAAAATTTTTGTAAAGATAAGGAGTCAACACGAACTTAGGCAAATACCTTTGAAGCCTTTATATTGCCAACCGCTTTTTTATGAAAATCAGAGAGTGTGAACCAATTTACATTCCCGGGAACCAAGGGCGACCGATACCAGCTCTAAAAGGCCATGGAATGCTGGCTATGGTAATAATAAGGGCGATCAGGAAAAACCAAAAAATGCGCTTGTGCTTGGCTTTGTATGAACTAACTTTCTTTATACTCACACGACCTATGGTAACCAATGCGATTGCTATAACCATTCCTGCCATATGCTCTACGGCAAAAAATCGCACAATTTTATCCGACATATTTCCCATCTGGGTGTACCAGCCTTTTGCGAAATAAAGAATAAATCCAAGTACAAGTTGCAGGTGAAACATGATCAGGGTGAGTAATGACCAGCGATTGGCTTCTTTTCCAAAGATTCGGTTTTGGGTCATTCCGCGTAAGCTCGTCAATATGGAAATGACAATACAGAGCAGGGCAAACCAGCGAAGGAGTGAATGCAAATGGACAAGACCTTGGATCATTTTACAATTGTTTTGCGGATAAAGATAGAAAAATCCCTTTTGCATCAATATTTCCAAAATCTTAAATTAATGGTTGCAGGTTCGAACGATGCATTTCCTTTCATGAGTTTATTGTATGTTTGAGAATATTGGAGCTCCTAAGCCATCACAGAGACAGAAAGGATTCAAAAAATTAGCTTAAATTTAATACTGAATCATGATTGTTAAACCAAAGAAATACAGTACTTTCGCGGCAAAATTCAGAATCACAAAAAAAAGTCATGATCAAAAAACAGTTTCTAAAATCGAAGGCGGTTTGTAAAGTAACTTTCAGCCTGGCTGCAGAAGCAGCAGCAGATGCTGAGAAAGTAGAATTGGTTGGGGAGTTTAGCCAGTGGACAGAATCTCCTATTGAGATGAAAAAGTTAAAAAACGGCTCGTTCAAAACGACCGTGGACCTCGAATCAGGTAGAGCGTATGAATTTCGTTATGTAATTGATGGAAAAAAATGGGAAAATGATTGGGAAGCAGATACGTATGTTCCAAATCAAATGACCTTTGAAGAAAATTCGGTAGTAGTGCTTTAAGCAGCTTAACCCGTATTTTTTAAAACCGCTCCGTTTTTTAATCGAGCGGTTTTTTTATGGGTTGTTGATCGAATATCCTTGGAAAATCTAATTATCAAACTACGCGAACGATAAAATACTTTTTCTTTCCTCTTTGGAGTAAAATATATTTATCACTTATCAGGTCAGAATCTGAAACGGTGTAATCGTCAGAGACCTTATCTTTATTTACACGTATCGAATTTTCTTTGAGCGCGCGTCGAGCCTCACCTTTTGACGAGAGGAAGCCTGAAATCTCGGAAAGCATTTCGACGATATTGACGCCATCGCCAAGAATTTTACGATCTATTTCTACCTGCTCAACGCCCTGAAAAACATCCAGGAAATCGCGTTCTGAGAGTTTCTTCAGATTGCTGGCAGTAGCAATTCCAAAAAGAATATTACTGGCCTCGATTGCCATTTCAAGGGCGTGATCTCCGTGCACCCTTGTGGTTAGCTCTTCGGCTAGTGTGCGCTGAAGTAGTCGTTCGTGTGGGGCTTCTGCGTGGGTCTTGATAAGACCTTCTACTTCTTCACGCGTCTTCAGGGAGAAAACTTTAATAAAATTCTCGATATCCGCATCCGAAGCGTTCAGCCAAAACTGGTAAAAATTATACGGGCTCGTCTTTTCCGCATCAAGCCATACATTGCCGCCTTCCGATTTTCCAAATTTCGTTCCGTCTGCTTTCTTAACCAAAGGGGCCGTGAGTGCGAACGCATCTTCGCCACCCATCCGGCGGGTGAGCTCTATTCCCGTAGTAATATTTCCCCATTGGTCGCTTCCGCCCATTTGGAGTTTTACATTTTTCTCCTTGCTTAAATGGTAAAAGTCAAAGCCTTGAATAAGTTGGTACGAGAATTCGGTAAAGGACATTCCGGTATCAATGCGGTTTTTCACCGAATCTTTGCTCAGCATGTAATTAATGGTAATATGTTTCCCCACTTCTCGAATAAAATCGAGAAAAGACCAGTCTTTAAACCAGTCGTAATTATTCACAATTTCGGCATCAGTGGGGCCGTCGCCAAATTTTAAGAACTGTTCTAATTGTTTCTTTTGGCATTCGAGATTGTACTCGATAATCTCGGTAGTGAGGAGCTGGCGTTCCTGCGTTTTTCCGGAAGGATCACCTACCCTGCCTGTAGCGCCACCAATGAGTGCTATCGGTTTGTGGCCACAACGCTGGAGATGTGTTAGCAACATTATCGGAACTAAATTTCCAATATGGAGGGAGTCGGCCGTTGGGTCAAAACCCACGTAGCCTCGGGTAAGTTCTTTTTCGATTTGTTCCCTGGTTCCGGGAGTTACATCGTGGATAAGACCACGCCACTCCAGCTCATCAATCAAATTCATGGCAGATAATTTTGGCGCAAATATAGCGTTTGAGAATCGTTAGTCAAGAATATACCGCAAACTCAGACCTATACCTTCTCCCACGAACCAGCGATCGCCGGTGAAATAAAATGCCGGGAGATAATCGACAGATGCAGTGATAGGAAATTTGTTAAATCGGTATTCCAAGCCACCAATCAGATCGACACCGAGATTTATATATGTTGGCGCGTTTGCCCCGAACTCCGGATGAATGTTATTTTCGCGTCCGCAAAAACCCAAGTGCATGCCGCCGCCGAAATACCAATAGACATTCTCGTTTGAAAATGCAGTTGAATAGTGCTCGATGAGGCCTGTAAAAATCACGCCATTCCAACGAACAGACATTATTCCCTCGGCCATTATCTGAGAATTTAGACTACGCTTATAGCTTAATAAACCTCCGTAGGAAGCGCGGATGCCGGCAGCAGAATGATAAATCTGTGCGCTCAGGGCAAAAGAAAAAAAGAAAGCCACAAGAAATGTTGTGGCTTTCGGATTTATACGTGAATTAAAGCGTTCCGCGCAATCCTTGTTCTCTTTCAATGGCTTCAAAAAGTGCTTTAAAGTTTCCTTTTCCAAAGCTTTTGGCTCCTTTACGCTGAATGATTTCAAAAAACATGGTAGGACGATCCAAAACAGGTTTGGTGAAAATCTGGAGTAAATATCCTTCGTCATCGCAATCGATAAGGATTCCAAGTTTTTGCAAAGGCGCAAGGTCTTCGTCAATCTCTCCTACCCGATCCAAAACTGTTTCGTAATACGATGCGGGCACGGTTAAAAACTCAACTCCGCGGTTTTTAAGTTGAGTTACCGTATCGATTATATTATTGGTAGCCACGGCGATATGCTGTATTCCCGAATCATGGTAAAAATCGATATACTCTTCGATCTGCGATTTTTTCTTGCCTTTTGCGGGCTCGTTAATTGGGAATTTTATTCTTCCGTTTCCGTTGCTCATTACCTTGCTCATCAAGGCCGTATAGTCGGTCGAAATATCTTTATCATCAAATCCGATAAGCTGGGCGAATCCCATTACTTTGGCATAAAACTCAACCCATTTATTCATTTCGCCCCAGCCGACATTACCAACCATATGGTCTACATATTTCAAGCCAACTGATTCGGGATTGTACGTGCTTTCCCACTTCTTATAACCGGGCAGAAATGGGCCATGGTAATTTTTTCTTTCGATAAAATAATGAATCGTTTCACCGTAGGTGTGTATCGCCGACTGAATAACATATCCTTGTTCGTCTTCAATTCTTTCAGGTTTGCTAAAAGATTTCGCTCCTCGTTTTGTGGTCTCTTCCCACGATTTTGTGGCATCATCCACCCAAAGAGCCACAACTTTTACCCCATCGCCATGCTTTACAATATGGTCATTTATCGGACTTTCAGGTGTGAGCGGAGAGGTAAGCACCAACCGGATTTTATCCTGCTGGAGCACATAGCTCACCTGATCTTTTCGACCTGTTTCGAGGCCTGAGTAAGCCACCGATTGAAAACCGAAAGCAGATTTATAGAAGTAGGCTGCCTGCTTGGCATTTCCCACATAGAGTTCAATAAAGTCGGTGCCGTTAAGGGGAAGAAAATCTTCCGCATCGGGAACTACTTTTTTCAAATTTAAAGTCTCTTCTGAAGTTGATGACATAATGTTGTGTTTTATATTTTGCCTTTCGGAAAAAGAAAGCTGCGACCGAAATCCTGCAAAATCTCAACCGAAATGAAGCGTTTTTTTAAGAATTCCTCAAAGGTACGAAAAATCAATATGTGCAACTATTTGCGAAATTTTATCGTCTCTCTAAAAATCACAATCCGATTATCTACTTTTGAAGAATATCTCACACACAGAAAATAAATGAAAAAACTTCTACCCCTATTCGCAATTTTTGGTAGCTCCTTTGGCTTCAGCCAGGCACCTTACACTTTTTCGACCTATACTGAAGATTATTTGGAATTACAAGGCGGTAATCCCATCGATGTATTTGATGTAACGGCGACTACTTGGGACGATCCGGAATTTAGCGTCCCGCTAAACGGGTTTGATATTCTCGGACAAGTCTTTAATTCTACTACTCAGGTAGGCGTCGGTAGCCTCATGGGATTTTTAGATGATAATAATATCCCTCTCCACGGTTTTGGTCTGGATGTCGATATTATGGATGGCGCCGTGCTTGAAGGAAACGAGGCTTCCGAGATTACCTATTCCACTTTTTTCACTGGTGAATCTACCACCACCATTATCCAATTTTCAAATGTTGCTTTTTATGATGAAATTGACAGCGATCAGCCCGGAACGGTGAACCGCATGAGTTTTCAAATTCAGTTTGACACTCCTTCAAATGCCATGTCCATCCATTTCGGCCCGTCTAATATCCCAAATCCCGAGTTGGTTTTTTACGGTCCCGGCCCTTCGATACTTCTCGGAGTTGGAGTGGACGATAACACAGGAGTTGCTACCTATGGCGCGCAGCTTTCAGGCGATCCTGCTAACCCCACGCTCACTGAGACATTCAATTCAGAACCGAATCTGGAACAATTTTTAAATTCAATGCCTCAGTCGGGGCGAGTATACCGCTTTGAGCCGGGCACAAATGATATAGCGGAAAGTGAAAAACCACTTTTTTCAATAAGCCCCACGCTTACTACCGAATTCATTAATGTGGTGGGCGATATCAAGCCGAACTTCACGTATCGGATTTTTGATTTATCGGGCAAAGAAGTCCGAAACGGATTGTTCCTGAATAACCAACCTATTGATGTTTCGTATTTAGAATCAGGGTTTTATCTTTTCTCGATTGATGGGATGAACGGCTCAGTAAAATTCATTAAGCAGTAATTCCTGAAAAATGGTCATTAGAAAAGCCCTTGAGCAAATTTGCTAAAGGGCTTTTTAATTTTACGAAACTCATCAAATCGTGCCATTATAATAAGAATATCAGCGGCTTATCTCGATACTTATTCAACCCAAGACTTCCAATACGACTCATCGGCAATTCCCAAGGCTTGCTTGGTGAGCTTCAGCGGTTTGAAAGTATCCACCATAACAGCCAATTCCTCTGTTTCCTTTTTTCCGATACTTCGCTCAGCGGCTCCCGGGTGAGGGCCATGAGGAACCCCTGCGGGATGGAGTGTAATATGACCCGCCTCAATATCATTGCGACTCATAAAATCGCCATCCACGTAGTACAGCACCTCATCGGAATCGATGTTGCTGTGATTGTAAGGTGCTGGAATCGCATCGGGATGGTAATCATAAAGCCGGGGACAGAAAGAGCAAATTACAAAGTTATGCGCTTCAAATGTCTGGTGCACGGGCGGTGGCTGATGTACCCGCCCGGTAATGGGTTCAAAATCATGAATAGAAAAAGCGTACGGATAGTTGTATCCGTCCCAGCCCACAACATCAAATGGGTGCGTAGCATAGGTAAAGGAATACAGCTGATCTTGTTTTCTGATTTTAATTAAAAAGTCTCCCTTCTCATCTTTTGGCGCTACATATTCCGGTCTGCGAATATCGCGTTCGCAAAAAGGAGAATGTTCCAGCAATTGCCCAAAATTATTCCGATAGCGTTTTGGGGTATAAACTGGGCTAAAGGACTGCACTACGAAGAGTCGGTTTTCCGAAGTTTTAAATTCCATTTGATAAATCATCCCTCTTGGAACCACCAGATAGTCACCATAAGCAAAATCGAGATCTCCGAGAAGGGTGTGCATTGTGCCTTCACCCTTGTGCACAAATATCACCTCATCGGCGTCCGCATTTTTATAGAAATAATTCTCCATTGATTTTCGCGGGGCAGCCAACTCAATATAGCAGTCATTATTGACCAATACCGGCGTCCGACTTTCCAGAAAATCATCTTTTGGTTCCACTTGAAAACCTTTTAAACGGTATGCTTTCATATTGTATTCAAGTGCAATCTCGGGCTTCACATTCAATGTGTTGCCCAAGGATCTTACCTGAGTGGGTCGGTGTTCGTGATAAAGTAGAGACGACATTCCGCTAAACCCTTCGGTACCGAATAATTGTTCGTAATAAAGTGAACCGTCTTCTTTACGGAAAATAGTGTGTCGCTTATGCGGAATTTTTCCAAGTGTATGATAGATAGGCATGACGAATTTTTTTTGAATTAAAGTGGTATCCGCAAAGATATCAATATAAGTATTTCATTTAAAACAAGGTTTTCCAGTCTGGCAGAAAAATTCATAAATAAGCAATCAAATTCCGTAAATTTGCATTCCAAAAAATAAATAAATGGCTTCTTCGAATATATTGGTTGTAGGTGCTGCCGGTCAAATAGGCACTGAATTGGTTTTAGCGCTCCGCGAAAAAAATGGTTCTGATCGGGTTATAGCCTCTGATCTTCTTGACCAGCCTACAGACGCTTTGGCAAATGGCCCTTACGAGAAAGTCGATGTGCTTGATAAGCAAGGCCTTTTTGACGTGATCAAAAAATACCGCATTTGTGAAGTTTACCATTTAGCAGCCCTACTTTCAGCTACAGCGGAACAAAAGCCTGCCTTGGGTTGGGATTTGAATATCAATGGATTGTCCAATGTACTGGACCTTGCCCGAGACGGTCATATCAAGCGCATTTTCTGGCCGAGTTCGATAGCTGTTTTCGGACCGCACACCCCTAAAATTAAAACTCCACAACGAACTATTATGGAGCCTACAACGGTATATGGAATCACCAAAGTAGCTGGAGAAAGCTGGTGCGAGTACTATAATAAGCGATACGGTACGGATGTGCGAAGTATCCGTTATCCGGGAATAATCGGTTATAAAAGCAATCCGGGTGGAGGAACCACTGATTATGCGGTTCACATTTTTCATGCAGCAATTAAAAGTGGAAAATATGACTGTTTTCTCAGCGAAGAAGCGGCACTGCCCATGATGTACATGCCAGATGCCATCAAAGCTACTCTTGAAATTATGGATGCGCCTTCTGAAAATATTAAAATCCGTACGAGTTATAATATTTCAGGGATGTCGTTTACTCCCGATGTGCTGGCCGATGAAATCCGTTCGCATATCCCGGGTTTTGAAATATCCTATCATCCCGATTACCGCGACGGAATAGCCAAAAGCTGGCCAAGCAGTATCGACGACTCATTTGCACGCGAGCACTGGGGTTGGAAGCCCGACTACAATCTCGAAAAACTTGTGGAAGAAATGTTATCACACTTGCGTGAAACAGCGGTGTAAAAAAAGAACCTTTTCCTGCCGATTAGCGTACAGTAGTTCGGAACAAACCCAGATATTGAATGAAAATTTATTCACATATCCTTGTGATCTTTGGCCTCTTCTTTTTGATAAATCAAGGAGTGGCTCACAGTGATTTATCTCCTTTTATTACTGTACAAACCGGTAATAGTCAAAATGTTACAGATACCAACGGACTACGTCAAGGCTACTGGAAAATCATGGGTGCAATGAGTATTGAAGAGGGGTATAAAAATGGTGAGATAATAGAAGAAGGCGCATATATCGACAATAAACGTCAAGGACTTTGGAAAAAATATTACCCGACAGGTAGCCTTCGGTCTGAAATTACTTACAGCGAAAACCATCCTTACGGCTATTACACAACTTATTATCCCGATGGAAAAAAGGAAGAAGAAGGATACTGGAAAGCCAACAAAAATACAGGAGAGTTCAAACGTTTTCATGAAAATGGAAGACCCGCTCAGGTATTTACTTTTAATTCAAAAGGAAAACGCGACGGTGTTCAAAAATATTATTACCCCAACGGCAAACTTCAACTATCTGTAGAACTCGACAATGGCGTAGCACATGGAGATTACAAAAGCTACTATCCCGATGGATCGCTAAAAGAAGAAAAGCGATTGACGAATGGTGAAGTAGAACCTGAAAGTGTAAAGACCTATGAGCCGAAACGTGAATTCAAAATAGCAGATGAAACCCCCGATCTTCCCAAATCGGAAATGATCCCAAGCCATTCGGACACTCCAAATCTCGCAGAATTTCAAGAAACTGGCTTTAACACCCTTTACAATCGCAACAAACAGATGTCGCAAGTAGGTGACTTTATTGATGGCCGCTTGTGGAATGGTAAATGGTATAAGTACGACGAAAACGGAATTCTCCGAAAAGTCGAAGTCTATAAAGAAGGTAGATTCATTGGCTACGGCATCATTGATGAATCAAACAATTGAGTAAATTTGGGCTTTTAAGTACCTTTTGGTAAATTAATAAAAGTCAAAGCTTCATGCCTGAAAAGTCAAAATCAGCTCCCCTATACATAGATAATACGCTCAGTATTTACAATACGCTTACGCGAAAAAAAGAAATATTTGAACCCTTGAACCCTCCGAATGTTGGCCTGTACGTATGCGGTCCAACCGTATATAGCGATGTGCATTTGGGTAATGTCCGATCGTTTTTGAGCTTTGATATTGTATTTCGATACCTGAAATATCTCGGATATAAAGTACGATACGTTCGCAATATTACCGATGTTGGTCACCTTGTAGACGACGCTGATCAAGGAGAAGATAAAATTGCCAAGAAAGCGCGTCTTGAGAAACTCGAGCCGATGGAGATCGTGCAGAAATACACCAATGGTTTTCACGACGTGATGAAGATTTTTAATATTCTACCGCCTTCTATCGAGCCAACTGCCACCGGTCATCTGATTGAGCAAATACAAATGGTGAAACGCATAATCGATTCCGGATACGGCTATGAAGTCGATGGTTCGGTTTATTTTGATGTGCGCAAATACCAAAAAGAGCACACTTACGGTGAGCTTTCCGGAAGAAATATCGACGACCTCGTTTCCAACACGCGTTCACTGGAAGGGCAGGATCAAAAACGCGACTCTTTAGATTTTGCAATTTGGAAAAAAGCGGAGAAAGGACATATAATGTATTGGCCTTCGCCCTGGGGTGAAGGTTTTCCGGGATGGCATCTCGAATGCTCGGCAATGAGCACCAAATATCTGGGCGAAACATTCGATATTCATGGAGGTGGGATGGATTTGAAATTCCCGCACCATGAATGTGAGATTGCTCAAAACGTGGGTGCCAACGGAAAGTCAGGACCGAAAATCTGGATGCACGGAAATATGCTGACTGTTCAAGGCAGGAAAATGGCGAAATCAGAAGGAAATGGTTTCACGCCGGAAGAGTTAATAACTGGAAATCACAAACTTCTCGAACAGGGATACAGCCCGATGACGGTGAGATTTTTCATGCTTCAATGTCATTACTCAAGCACCCTCGATTTTTCAAATGATGCCTTGCGCGCTGCCGAAAAAGGACTGAAACGATTGATGGACGGAATTGAAACGCTCGATCAACTCGAAGCTTCTGAAACTTCCAGCATAGATGTAAAAGCTTTGAAAGAGGCCTGTGCCAATGCGATGAATGATGATTTTAATACGCCCATTTTAATTGCCAATCTCTTTGACGGAATTAAAACAATCAATCTCGTAAAATCCGGATCTGAAAAAGCTACGCAAGCGGATTTAAAGGCATTGAAAGAACTTTTTCAATCTTTCATATTTGATGTTTTAGGATTGCAGAAAGAAGATTCAGGTAGTCAGGCGGATAATCACTTAACCGGATCCCTTATCGAACTGGCTATCCAATTGCGGAAAGCGGCGAAGTTGAACAAAGATTTCACAACCGCTGATCAGATTCGGGAAAGCTTAACTGCTCTTGGAATCACGTTGAAAGACAACCCCGGCGGAACGGATTTTGAAATCAATTGAGGTGTTGCATAAAAATAGCTTTGAAACACATAGGCATATAGGCGCATAGTTTACATAGGTATTTACATAGAAAAGGTTTCTAGGGGTGGTAGGCAAGATTCTATATTAGTGGCGTATCAAAACTTTCCAATTTTTTTTTTGAAACCTATATTCTCGCCTTACTATTCGGAATTTCTCTTTCTATGTGAAAACCCGATGATTTCTATGTGCCTATGTCTTTCAAAAAATTGAGTAAAATCAATTAAAACGGGTTTGTGGTAAACCTCCTGCTTTGCGTATCTTCGGGCATTCCAAAAAATACCCAATGAGCAAGGAACAAAAATCTCTCTACCTTCTTGATGCTTATGCTTTGATTTACAGAGCATACTACGCTTTTATCCGCAGTCCACGTGTGAACTCTTCAGGGTTGAATACTTCGGCGATGTTTGGTTTTACCAATGCTTTGAGCGATGTGATCAACAATCATAAACCCACGCACATCGCCGTATGCTTTGATATGCCTGGAAAAACATTTCGCAACGACGATTTCCCTGCGTATAAAGCAAACCGGGAAGAAACCCCTGACGACATTAAAATCTCAATTCCCTATATCCGACAAATTGTTGAAGCGTTCAATATTCCTATTATCGAAAAACAGGGTTTTGAAGCCGATGATATCATTGGAACCATGGCGAAAAAGGCCGAAAAAGAAGGTTTTGAAGTTTTTATGGTTACCCCCGATAAAGATTTTGGCCAACTCGTTACCGAAAATATCAAAATCATGAAGCCTGCAAGAAGTGGAAATTCGAGCGAGATATTGGGTGTAAAAGAAGTTTGCGAAAAATTTGGTGTGAAGCGGGTGGAGCAAGTCATTGATATGCTCGGACTATGGGGTGATGCGGTCGATAATATTCCGGGAATACCAGGTATTGGTGAAAAAACAGCTAAAAAACTCTTGGCTGAATACGATTCAGTAGAAGGTCTTATAGCACACAGCAGTGAACTGAAAGGCAAACAGAAAGAAAATGTTGAGACTTATGCCGAGCAGGGATTGCTTTCGAAAAAACTCGCCACTATAATTTGCGATGCGCCTGTTGATTTTGATGAAAAGGCGTTAGAATTGGAAAACCCCAATGAAAAAGCGCTTCGAGAAATCTTTTCAATCTTAGAATTCCGAACCCTCACGGAGCGCATTCTCGGTGAAAAAATGGGTGCCACAGCCAGCAATGGAAACCAAATGGATCTTTTCTCATCGGCATCAGCTGCTGAGTCCGAAGCTCCTGTTGTAACCAATATGGCTGTTTTTGATGCAAGTCAGGTGAAATATCAACTCATCGAAACCAAAGACAAACGCGGCACTTTTCTGAAAGAAATGATGAAGCAAAAAGCGGTCTGTTTCGATACCGAAACCACCTCTGTGGATGCGAATGCGGCTGAGCTCGTCGGGATGTCATTTTCATGGAAAAAAGGGGAAGCCTATTATATTCCGCTTCCGGAAAATCTGAAAGGTGCACAGTTTATCCTCAAGGAATTCGAGTCCTTTTTTCAAAGCGATAAAATCTTGAAAATCGGTCACAATCTAAAATACGATATCACCGTGCTGCATTGGGCTGGGATGAAAGTAAAAGGTAAAATGTTTGACACCATGCTTGCTCACTATCTTTTGCAACCCGACATGAAGCACAATATGGACGAGCTGTCAGAGACGTATCTGAATTATCGTCCTATAAGCATCGAGACCCTTATCGGTAAAAAAGGAAAAAGCCAGAAGAGTATGCGCGATGCTCTCTTAGAAGAAGTCATTCCATATGCTTGTGAAGATGCTGATGTGACCTATCAGCTTTATCAATTGTTTGCACCACAGATTGATAAAGAGGCCGGGTTAAAAAATTTATTTCATGAAATTGAAATGCCCCTCGTTCCTGTGCTTGCACGCATGGAGGCTTGCGGAGTGCGCATCGACACCAAAGCCTTGAAAGAAATCTCAAAAGATCTCGCAATTGAAGCCCATCAACTCGAGGAAGAAATATATGAAATTGCCGGCCAGAAATTCAATCTTGCAAGCCCGAAACAGTTGGGTGTAATTCTTTTTGACGAACTCCAAATTTCGGACAAACCAAAGAAGACCAAAACGGGACAATATTCCACGAATGAGGAGACCCTTTTAAAACATGCGGATGATCACCCGATTATCCAAAAAATTCTGGAATACCGCCAGATAGCAAAATTGAAGAGCACGTATGTTGACGCACTGCCGGAACTAATAAACCCGAAGGATAACAGGATTCATACGACCTATATGCAAGCGGTTGCAGCTACGGGCCGTTTAAGTTCTGTAAATCCAAATCTTCAGAATATCCCGATACGAACCGCTCGAGGAAGAGAAGTCCGAAAAGCATTTATTCCTTCTGATTCGAATCGGATTATTCTGGCAGCCGATTATTCTCAGATCGAACTTCGGCTCATGGCTGAGCTCAGCGGAGATGAAGCGATGATGGAAGCTTTTAAAAACGGAGAAGATATTCATGCAGCAACAGCCGCAAAGGTGTTCGACGTAAAACCAAAGGATGTAACACGTGAGATGCGTAGCCAAGCCAAGATGGTAAACTTTGGGATAATCTACGGAATCTCCGCTTTTGGATTGGCGCAACGTTTACATATATCACGAACCGATGCTGCGGAATTGATTGAGAATTACTTCAAAAAATATCCGGGCATTAAAAAATACATGGATGAAAGCATAGCCAATGCACGCGAGAATGGATTTGTAGAAACGATCAAAAAACGTCGGCGTTATCTCAATGACATCAATAGCCGTAATGCCACCGTAAGAGGATTTGCTGAGCGAAATGCCATCAATGCCCCGATCCAGGGCTCGGCGGCCGACATGATTAAAATCGCCATGATAAATGTCGATGCAGAATTTCAAAGGCATGGATTTAAGTCTAATATGATTCTTCAAGTGCATGATGAGTTGGTTTTTGACGCAGTGAAAAGCGAGCTTGACACGATCCTACCTATCATTGAAAATGGAATGAAAAATGCCATAAAAGAGCTAACCGTTCCCATCAACGTAGATGTCGATAGCGGAAACAATTGGTTAGAAGCGCATTAAATTCTGCATTTAGAACGTAACCTTTCTTTCACAAAGCAAGTAAAACCAAATCAATAGCGGTGCTGGTAATGGAAACCCCTTGACCCCTACCGACAAAAATTGAGCATTTTATTTTGCTACGAACCCATTTGAAAGAAAATATGAAACTCATTTACAACACTTTTAGGATATTTAGCGCCGGTGCCATCCTGTTTTTATACAGCTGCAACAGCACTCCTTCAGCAGATAGTGCTATCACCGAGAGTACTATCTCAACAGATGACGCAATCGATGAGGAAGCAACTGAAAATGTATCCAAAATGAAGGATATTTTTTATTCGGTTCCATCACCGATGGATATGGCTTCCTTATTGAAGAGATCCGGAGCGCAGTACGATATGTCATTGCTGAACGATGTTAAGCGAGTAAATGACTACACTTCTTCACGAAGTCGGGCTCTCAATCTTGGAATTTATGGTGCCGACCTGAGTTATGCGAGTATTTTCAATCAAAATCAGGAGTCGATCATATATTTATCTTGCACCAAAAAGCTTGCTGATAATCTGGGTGTTACCAAAGCATTTGACGACAGCACCATTGAGCGAATGGAATCGAATGTAGAAAATCGTGATTCGCTTTTGAATATTGTTTCCGAGACGTATTATATGCTCGACGCATACTTAAAAGAAAATGGCCGCGACCACATTTCTGCAATGGTTATTGCAGCCGGATGGGTAGAAGGACTTTACCTTGCTGCAACCATTGCACACAAAGAATCGGAACCTGAAGAAGCGCTGATGACGCGCATTGCTGAGCAAAAATTATCACTGGATAATCTTGTTGACCTGGTCACAGCATACAATTCCAAAAATGAACTTGATGACATCTTAGAAGATCTTGCGAGAATTGAAAAATCTTTTAATGATGTATCTATTGAAAAACAGAAAGCTACGGTAAGCGAAGCGGAAGATGGAACCACTCTAATCGGTGGAAAAACAACTTCGACAATCAGTCCTGAAACCCTGTTAGAAATCACGAAAGTGGTGTCAGAAATTCGCCAACGTTACGTAAGCTAATTATCCCTAAAACATCCCCTAAGATGAAAAAATTTCAACTTATACTCAGTCTTGTAGGTTTGCTAACTTTTGGCTCGGCCTACAGTCAATGCAGAAGTTTTGTAAAGAATAATTGCAAGGAAGCCATGGGCGAATATGTTCCCGGCGAAAATTTCAATGCCGCAAAAATGTCTCCCGGCGATGAAGCTGAAATGCAAATGACTTTTTACCAGGGTGAAAAATACCGCCTCTTGGTTTGTGCTCATCCAGTTCTTGGAAAACTCGAATTTCAGGTGTTGGACTCTGAAGGAAATGTATTATTTGACAATACGAAAAAAGACCTCACCGATCATTTTGATTTTAGTGTTGCAGGCACTCAAGAGTTTACTTTAAAAATAAAGGTTCCCGAAATGGAAGATGCTACTTTAGCTCCCCAAGGGTGTGTTGCGATTCTGGTAGGTCGCAAAGAGAAGAAATAATACGCTCTTCCCGTTTTCAAATTCTACTTTTGGATTACAAATTTTCCAGCAAAATCTCCTTCTGGGCTTGCGAACTCAAGAAAATACAAACCATCTGAAAGATCATTGACATCAATCGTGAATTCCATTTTTTGTCCCGATATGGTCCCGGCAAAGATTTGCCGGATTTCACGACCTGTAATATCATGCAGCCTTACAATAAGGTCGGTTCCTTCATGGGGAGTCTTCATCTCCACCTTCACCGAATTTACAGCGGGATTAGGATAAATTTTCAAGGAATTTTGCATTTCATCAATTATTTCATCTACCGAAACAGTAGCCAAATCCTGAATATTTATATCATCTATAAAGAAATTATTCCCATTACCACTTCGAAATTCAAATCGTACGCGAAATTCAGAATTCAGAAAAACAGAACCAATATTGTTAATTAATACTTCGCGCCACTGACTTTGGTTGATTGGGATAAACTCGGTATTCACATTCTGCGAAACAGTATATAACTGATCTCCCTGAAGTGTTTTACGCAAGCTCCAAAAATTTCCACAGTCTTTAGAAATCCACACACGAAGCCGATCGGTGTTATTGATACTTCTTTTTGCGCAAGCATATTTAAAAGAAAGGGATGCATGGTCTTCTACTTGACCGAGATCGAAAGTCTGACTGTAAAGATTTTCAGTTTCTCCGAATGCGTTGGTATTTCCGTGAACGTAGGCCGATGTAGTTCCACTGTACGCCGCCAGGTCGGTTAGTTCCCAGTCATTCTCACCATCCAGGTTTTCGGTAAACCAGATGTCGTTATCAACTGAATTAAATGGTGCTGTATTTTCAAAACTATCGGAAAAAGGAAGAGCAGTATAAGCTGTGTCGAGAACGCGAATATAGTCTGTTTTTATGGTGGAAACTTGATTGAAGCCATCACTTGCGACCAACTCTACTGAATAGCGTCCGGGAGTATTAAAAACCACGGCGGGTTGCTCCTCCAGAGAAGCCGAGGGAATACCACCTGGGAAAGTCCAAACTCTTGTTTCGATCCCATTATAAGAAAAATCAGAAAAATGAATGGTTTCGCCAGCACAAACGATTCTTTTATCGCTTACGAATTCTGCCGAGCAAGCCTGATCTTCTGAATTAACGCCGGTAGCCACCATATTTTCGGGTTGCCACAAGCTCCACCGCTCTGCTATCAAACTATTGAGCGCGGCAATCATTCTGGCAGACTGTCCGAGCGTAAACATTTTTGAGCAATACGCATATTCCATATAATTCTCAACATTATCGAGTGAACCACAACTTTCGGCATTCGTAGCACATGCTGTCCACCCAATCGTATTTGGGGTATCCGACACTCCATCATCCGTGTCGCAATTTTCCGGCATAGCCGGATCATTTGTACTTCCCCAAAGGTGTGGAAGATCCAAATAATGACCGACTTCGTGAGTTAGTGTATGCGATTTGTTCAGCGAAGAGGTTTCAATTGAACCAACATAATCTGACCGTACAACAATACCATCAATAGTTGCACCGAAGGCATTATTAACCGACGACGGGTAACGCGAATAACCTGCTGCTCCACTTTCAATAGTTTCACAGACCCATATGTTTAAATACATCGATCGATCCCATGCCGGCGAGAGTTCCTTCAAATTTTGTCCGCCTTCAGATGTTATAGGGCTTGCAATCCGAATAATACCGTTTGTACAATTTCCATCGGGATCTCTTCGCGCCAATGCAAACTGAATTCCTGTATTTGCAACAATACTCGCAAAAGCCGGATTTACGGTAACAACTCCCGAATTCTGAGCAGAAAAATCATCGTTCATTACGCGAATTGCATCTTCAATTTGCGCGGGAGAAATATCTTCAGATCCATAATTATGTACGACATGAAAAACGACCGGAATGAGGTAAGAACCATCATCCTTGCCGTGATAGGTTTTTTCAAATTCTTTTCGAAAAGTAGCCTGCTGCTGCTCACTTTCGTGAATAGATTCTGCCTGCTCAGGATGATCGCGAAGAAGTTTTAAATACATCTCAGAAGTAGAGCATTTGGTGATTAGTTCCTGTCCGTCATCATCGATTGTTTGAGCATTTGCATACGAACTGATCAGAGCCAAAATGAGCGTATAGAATAGAAGTTTCTTCATATCTTGAAATGAATGTATAGTTTTTGGAAATGAATATAAGGCGAAATATTATTGCACAATTAACTTACGAACAGCCCGTTCTCCACCTGATTGCAACTGAACAAAATAAACGCCCCGTGATAGATTCTGAGTGTGAAGTATTTCGATCTGTTCGCCGGCTGACTTATGTCCTGTAACCGGGTTTATAACGACTCTTCCCATCATATCGACCACCGTAATTTGCACATCTCCGCTGAGGGCCATTCCATATTTAAAAGTCACATCATTACGGGTGGGATTGGGATACATCTCAATATAATTGACAAATTTTATCTCATCAAGCCCAACAGAATTGGGATCATAAATATTTATATCATCAATATACAAGTTGTTACCGGCATAGGATGTAAATTGCAATCTGAAACGAAATTGATCATTCAAGAATACACTGGATATACTGCTTATCTCCAATTCTGCCCAGTCAGACTGAGAGCTTGGAACAAATTCGCCGGTTACATTTTCGTTTACGGTGTTTAATTCATCTTCATCGAGGGTCTCACGCAAACTCCAATTTTCTCCACAGTTTCTTGAAATATGTACAAGCAATTCATCATTCGAGATAACGGTTTTTCGGGCATGCGAATATTTAAATCTCAGCACAGCATTGTCAGACAATCCGCTTAAATCATAGGTTGGACTCTGGAGTGTTTCTACCGCACTCAGAGAATTACTGCGCCCATGTACATATATCGATTTTGAACCCGTGTAGCCCACATTGTTCTTGAGCTCCCATTTAACACTCGATTCGTCCGGATTCAGAACTATCCAGTTTTCACTATTATTTTCAAGCGTCGTGAACGATTCGAAACTTTCTGAGAATGGCAGAACATTTTCTCCTAAATCCAGCACCGTAACATATCCATTTTTGGTAACGCTGGCACTGCTTCCTTCATTACTTACCGTCAAGGAAACATTATAGACTCCGGGAGAACTAAAAATGACGTCTGGGTTTTCCAGGGTTGAAGTTGCTGGAGTTCCTCCCTGAAATGTCCAAGACCAAGAAGTAGGGCCATTGAAGGACATATCTTGAAAACTTATAGCTTGACCCACACAAATCACCGGATCGCCACCATCTACAGTAAATTGCGCTTCACAGATCACATCATCAGCCAAAACACCAGTAGCATTGAGATTGGACGCGGTCCAGAGATTATTGCGTTGAGCAATACTAGAATTAAAAGTAGCACGCATCCTATTCTTCTGTCCGTTTGAAAACATTCGTGGGCAACTACCATAGTCCATAAAGTTTTGAACGTTATCCTGAGATCCACATGAAACAGCTTCCAAGTTGCAGACATCTTGGTATCCTATGGTGTTTGGAGTATCAGAGACCCCATCATCACCATTACAATTACTCTGCGATCCCGGAGAATTTCCAGACCCCCAGGTATGTTTGAGATTGGCCCAGTGGCCAGCCTCATGGGATAGGGTGTGGTAGTAGGATGAATTCGCAGTACCGATCCGCCCAACAGCATCCGATCGCACAACAATTCCATCAACCGACGCTCCGCTAAAGCCATTCATGTCAGGGGGAAGGAAGGAGTACCCTAAAGTAACACCATCACTTCCAATGCTTTCAATGGATTTACACACCCAAATATTCAAATATTTACTTCGTCCCCAGGTGGGTGAAATCTGCTTTAGATTTTCTCCCCCGTTATCCGTTGCGGGATCCATTACTCTGATAATTCCGTTTGTGCAATTGCCATCAGGATCTTTTCTCGCAAGTCGAAATTCAACGCCGACATTCCCTATTACATTCTGAAAATTTGAAGCGACTGAATTTATCCCGGGATTGCTCGCGCTATAATCTTCATTCATTACTTCGATTTCTGATTCCACTTGCTCGTTCGAGATATTCTCATTTCCGTTAAAATGAATAATGTGAAAAACCACCGGGATGATAATTAATACATCATCTTTTGGTTGATTTTTAGAAAATTCCTTGACAAACTGATTTAAACTTGAACGTGCCTCCATAGCAGGCCCAAGTTCTTCGGGATGAGCCTCGAAAAAAGCTTCCGTTCTCGAATTTTGGCCACAACTAACATGATCGGATGTGGGATCATCTGTATTGGAATTTTGAGCTGTAAGAAGTGTCGTAATACAAAGGAATAAGAGACTGGATAAGTATTTCATGAACCGTAAGAAATAAAATTTTGTGCTAAAATCACAAAAGTAGGGTTTTTATTGATTGACAATACTATGTGAATACGCATCTTATTTGGACAGATTAAATACATTCAAACACCTAATAACCCTATCTTCCAATACACTAAAAAGGTTATAACTTGGAAAGCTACCGGAAAATCAGCTCAATGCATGCTTAAGGTCGCTAATAAGATCTTCAATATCCTCTACTCCCACACTCAAACGAATAAGTGAATCAACAACCCCTGACCTACGCCGTATTTCGGCCGGAACCGAAGCATGCGTCATGGTTGCGGGATGTCCAATAAGTGACTCCACACCACCCAAAGATTCGGCGAGTGAAAAAAGGTTGAATTTGGCTAGTACCGCATGAGCAGCTTCTGTGGTATCTCGTTTTAGTGTAAACGAAACCATTCCTGAAAAGCCACTCATTTGTCTTTTAGCAATTTCATGGCCTGCATGACTTTCGAGTCCGGGGTAGTGCACTTTATCTACAGATGTATGTTTTTGCAAAAATTTCACTATTTCGATTGCATTCTCCTGATGTCGCTGCATGCGCAAATGGAGGGTTTTGATGCCTCTAAGCACCAGAAATGCATCCATTGGTCCGCAAATAGCCCCCGAAGAATTTTGAATTCGATACATTTCTTCGGCAATTTTTTTATCCGATGTAATGAGTGCCCCCATAACCACATCGCTATGCCCGGCAAGATATTTAGTTGCGGAGTGCATTACCATATCAGCACCCAACTCGAGGGGTCGCTGAAAATAAGGTGTCGCAAAAGTATTATCCACTGCGAGCATGGCATTTGAGTCTTTTATGGTATCGGCAATCATTGAAATATCCGCGACATTCAAAACCGGATTGGTAGGTGTTTCAACCCAAACCAATTTAGTGTTTTCATTGAGCAGACTCTTAATTTGCCCGGGGCTAATCATTTCTGTAAAATGAAATTTGATCCCAAAATTTTCAAATATGGTTTTGAATAAACGATATGAGCCCCCATATAAATCATTAATACTAATCACTTCATCGCCTGGCTTTAGCATTTTCAATACGCAGTCAATTGCAGCTAAGCCGCTTCCGAAACACGCTCCATATTTACCACCTTCGATTGCCGCCAAATTTGCCTCCAAAGCGGCTCGAGTTGGATTTTGGGTACGTGAATATTCGTACCCTTTATGCCCACCGACACCATTCTGCACATAAGTTGAAGTTTGGTATATTGGAGTCATTATAGCTCCCGTAGCACTTTCCGGTTCAAGACCGCCGTGTATTGTTTTAGTATTAAATTTCATATCGATTAACTATGCACTTTCCGACGTAGATAAAGGTAAAATTTTAAGATTCCTTCTCCGCTTTTGTTTTTGGCGATGTAGCTCTAAGCCAACGCGGGAGGATAATTGCTCCGATAAATAAATACGGATAGTAGGAAATAAGTCTCCAAAGTAAAGCCAGGGCTCCAACCAGACCTAATGGAATAAACTCTTTGAGAAATCCTGAAAAGGCAAACTCAGCGACACCTGAACTTCCAGGAGTAGGACTAATGAGCATTATCACCCACATTACCAATTGCCGTGCATAAATCAGAATTTGATCTGTAAAACCGGAAACGACCACATTATCCGGATTTATGAATGCCAGCACCAGAAAATTTACAACAAGATATCTTGCAGTCCAGGATAAATATGTAGCACCAAATGACTTTATCCAATACATTGCAGGCTTGCCTTTCAACTCATCACTTGTGATAATAATATCATCACCAATTTGGATTACATTATATCTCCAGCGGCGCAAAATAGGGAGACGAAATATTTGCAAAAGCACGTACTTCAATGATCTCGGAACAAAAAATATTCCGGCTAAAATGGCCGTAGTTAGAAGGCAAATAAATCCATATCCCAGCCAGAAAAGCCCTTCGGTACCGAAAGTCATTCCAAAAAATGACTTTTCCAGGCTCACAGGAAAGAGATGGCCGGTTCCGATAATCAATAATACTATGGCCACCATAGTAATGTAGAATAGTTCATCGAGCAGTGCAGAAACCAGAACAATAGCGGTACTCCGCCCCAGATTTATTCCCTCGCGGTGCACGATAAACATGGCTACGCCAGATCCGCCAACTACGCTCGGCGTAAGCGCAGAAGCAAATTCCCAAAGCATTATGGTTCTAAAACTCTGTTTCCATGAAAGCACATAATCGGTCAATACACGGATTCGATACATGTATGCAACATCGCGCATAGCCATTGCCAGAATAGCCAGCAGAATCCAAAAACTACTTTGCCACGTCCAGTCAATATCATTCAACGTGTCCTTGTATGTTCTGATTTTGTATCTCCCATCACAGCTCGCCGAATATTGAAAATCAGTTTCTTCTCCTGTATTTACAACTCCATCTCCGTTGCCATCCACCCAAGTATAATTTCCGCATTCATTTCCCGTTACTTCTTCGAAACGCGTATCGGTAAGATTGAAATATAACAAGACCGCTGCCACAGCTAAACCCAGAAATACAGGCAGAATAATCTTCCGTGTATTCAGTTTGTTTACGATGTCTTTTTCCTCAGTTGCCAAGAAGCGGCTATTTAAGTTTCTAAAATTGGATTAATTTCGGGCGATAAGTAAATCGCAAAATTAAGCTAAACCAATTGTAAGACATGAAGAAATTCTATTATCTCCAAACATGTGATACTTGCCAGAGGATCAAATCTGAGCTAAATCTCTCACCAGACGTGGAGTTGCGGGAAATAAAATCAACACCACTTTCAGGTGAAGAAATCGATAATCTTGCGAAAAAAGCAGGTTCTTATGAAGCAATTTTTAGCAAACGTGCCAGAAAATATCGGGAATTTGGTCTGAATGAGCAAGAACTTACGGAAGCCGATTATCGAAAATATCTACTTATCGACTACACTTTTCTGAAAAGACCTATTTTAGAAACGGCCACCAAAACAATCGCAGGCAATTCAAAATCAGTTGTAAACTCAATGCATGAAAATAGCTAACCAAAGTCTTTTCTGGTCAAATTGTTTGATAGCAAGGCGCGCTCAGGATTGAATACATAGCGCATCAATCTCGCAACAGAAGCGTAATCAGGGAATCCCGATGAGTCCGGATCATTGTTTCAAACACTTGCGACGTCGATAGTGGCCAATATGGAGAGACAATCAGTAGATTTGGTTACTTTTGTGGCCTGAATCATTCAACTATGCTCATTTCTATGACCGGTTTTGGCAAAGCAACCGGAAGCTTTGCCAGCAAAAATATTACAGTAGAAATCAAGTCGCTAAATAGCAAACTATTTGACTTTTCTGTAAAAATGCCAGGTGCTTATCGCGAAAAAGAATTGGAGATCAGGAGTTTAGTCTCCGACCTTTTAAATCGTGGAAAAGTGGATCTCAATATTTTTGTTGAGGATAGCGAAGGCCAAAAAAAGGTGCGCATCAATCAGCCCCTTGCTTTAGCCTATATGGCCGATATCAAAAACCTTGCAGATGCCGGTGGCCTGAATACAGACGATAATCTTTTGAATACTCTGCTCACCATGCCCGATGTGTTGCAATCAGCGAGAAGCGAATTTGACGAAGATGAATGGGCCGAGGTTGAATCCGTAATTGTAGAAGCAGCGCAGGGACTATTGAGCTTTAGAAAAAACGAAGGTGCCCGCTTAGAGGAAGATATTTTGCAGAGAATTAACCAAATAAAAGAGCTCAGACTGGAAGTAGAAAAATTTCTTCCCGAAAGATTGCAGCAAGTACGCGATCGAATTCAGCGTAATTTAAACGATTTGGTGAATGAAGATCAGGGTGATAAAAACCGCCTTGAACAAGAGATCATCTATTACCTCGAAAAACTGGATATCACGGAGGAGCATATTCGTCTGGAAGGACATTGCAATTATTTTATCGAAACGATGAAATCTGAAATGCCCGGGAAAAAGCTAGCTTTTATCGCTCAGGAGATTGGACGTGAAATCAATACGATGGGTGCAAAAGCAAATCATGTTCCGATTCAGAAAAAGGTCGTTGAAATGAAGGATGAGCTCGAAAAGATTAAAGAACAGCTTTTGAACATTTGTTGATGAAAGAAAAAGCAGGTAAGTGCGTAATCCTTTCGGCCCCTTCCGGTGCGGGCAAAACCACTATCGTGCGCTATTTACTGGGAGAATTTAGCGATCTTGCTTTTTCCATTTCGGCTACATCACGGCCACCGCGAGCCGGGGAGAAGGATGGTGACCACTATCATTTTTTGAGTGTGGAGGCCTTTCGGCAAAAAATAGATTCCGGTGCATTTCTCGAATGGGAAGAAGTATATCCCGACCGGTATTACGGCACCCTAAAGTCCGAAATGAACCGTATTTGGGACGAGAATAAACACGTTATTTTCGACGTTGACGTAGTAGGTGGCAGCAACCTTAAAGAATATTTCGGTGACAAAGCTCTAGCTATTTTTGTAAAGCCTCCGAGCCTCGAAATTCTTGAAGAACGCTTGCGGAAACGCTCTACCGAATCAGAAGAAAATTTACGGCAGAGGCTTTCAAAAGCAGCTTACGAGATGAAATATCTCTCCCGCTTTGACGAAGTATTGATCAATGACGATTTGGATACAACTTGCGAAAATGCGCGCAAAATCGTCAGCCAATTTTTAAATGCGTGAAAAGTGTAGGACTCTATTTCGGCACTTTCAATCCCATCCATGTCGGGCATCTGATTATTGCCAATCATCTGGCAGATCATACCGAGCTCGATGAAGTTTGGCTGGTCGTAAGTCCACAAAATCCTTTTAAAGAAAAAACCAGCTTACTTCCTGATTATCATCGGCTCAATTTGATAAAAATAGCCTTGGAAGACAATCCAAAAGTTCGCGTTTCGAACGTGGAATTCAGCTTACCGAAGCCTTCCTATACGGTCCATACGCTTGCCCATTTAAAGGAAGAGTTTCCGGATATGACGTTTGCGTTGATTATGGGCGAGGACAACTTGAGATCCCTGCACAAATGGAAAAATTATCAGTCTATTCTCGATAATCACAACGTGTATATCTATCCACGAGTTCTGACTATTCAGGAAAAAGAAGATTTAAAACTACACCGAACTCAGGCCTTACTCACCAATCATCCGAACATTATTAAAGTGGATGCTCCCGTCATGAAGCTCTCATCGAGTTTTATTCGCAAATCAATAAAAGAAGGCTTCGATGTGCGCTATCTCTTAACCGAGCCGGTTTATCGGTATGTGAAAGAGATGCATTTTTACGAGAAATAATTTTTTGGCACACCATTTGATTTTCTGTACTTCAAGAAACCTAAAAATTTGAATTATGAAAATCGAATTAACTTATCTGACACTCAAAGAGCAAGCTCAGAATTTAATGAAAAGCGGTGATGTGACTTCTTACATCCAGACCTTATTTCAGCTTCAAGAACTGCGAAAAAATTTCTACAGAGTCTGAGGAATGTAAAATTCCCACTTTTGGATTTTTGTAGAATGTGTGCGTACCTTCGTAATCCATGAGCGAAATACGTATCGACAAATATTTGTGGGCAATACGCCTGTTTAAGACCCGATCTATTGCTGCTACTGCTGTAAAATCCGGTCAGGTATTAATAAACGACGAGCCCATAAAGCCCGCTCATGAGATTAGACTTGGAGATGTTATCAAAGTAAAGCGGAATCCAATCTGGCGTAGCTATCGTGTTAAAGAATTTCTCAAAAACCGGGTTGGAGCAAAATTGGTGGAGCAATACATCGAAGAATGTACTCCTGCAAAAGAAATTGAAAAACTTGAACTCATGAAATTGATGCCGGGTTTTGACCGACAGAAAGGTACGGGTCGCCCGACGAAAAAAGAAAGACGAAATTTGGACGAATACGATCCGTGGTGAAATTGCATTTCTCAAAAGCGAGCCTTCAGGATATTCCCGCAATCATCGCAATAGCCGAAAAAATATGGCTCCCGAGCTTTGCCCGTTATTTCGAAGAATATGAGCTCAATAGCCTTTTTTCAGGAATGTATACTCCCCAAAAGCTGTTAGAAACTCTAAACAATCCTGCTTACGCGTTTTATTTTGTGAAAGATGAAAAAGGGAGTACTCTAGGCTACTTCGCAATCGAAATGAAAAGCCAAACTCTGAAATTAGATAAAATATATGTGGATCCAACGATTCAAAGACAAGGCTTAGGTAAAATAATTTTTCAACACATAACCGAACTCGCTGAGCAAAAAAAGGCAGAAACGATAGCTTTGAATGTAAATCGCAGGAACAGTTTAGCCATTAGCTTTTACAAGAAATTGGGTTTTGAGATAATTAGAAATGAAGATATTCCCGGACCCAATGGATTCATTTATGATGATTATGTGATGGAATTAAGGTGGTAAGAAAATATTGAGTCCGAATGGATCCGAGCCCCGTAAAAGTCTGCAATTAAATAACCTACAAGAAAGTAGAAGCCCCCGATAAAATTAAATATCGGGGGCTTCAGGTTTGGCACTCTGTTGTCCCACTAGGGCTCGAACCTAGACTCTTCTGTACCAAAAACAGACGTGTTGCCAGTTACACCATGGGACAATTTCCAGCTTAGCGGAGTGCAAAAGTAAATAAATATTTTCTTTCGTCAAACATTCCAAAAAAATTCATAAAAACAACCAAACATGGCTAACTGAATTTGGCGCTTTCTACTGTAGCCCCTTTATTTTCTTATTTTCGCAGCTATAATCGTAAGTGAATGGATTTTAGAAAAGCAAATATTGCAACAGGCTGGGGTATCTTTTTGGTAGCCAGTATCGTGTATTTATTGACCATAGAGCCCACTGCCAGCTTTTGGGATTGTGGTGAATTTATAACCACGGCATACAAACTTGAAATCGGTCACCCACCGGGAGCTCCGCTTTTCATGTTGCTCGGACGGGTATTTTCAGCTTTTGTGCCGGTTGCAGTTGTGCCGGTAGCCATAAATGTGCTTTCTGCACTGAGTAGTGCCTTCACGATTCTATTTTTATTTTGGACGATCACGCATTTTGGGTTCAAACTGGCGGCAAAAGACGGAAAGGGACTCGATAATGGAAAAATCATAGCTATTATGGCGAGCGGTGCCGTGGGTGCACTTGCCTATACTTTTTCAGATTCATTTTGGTTCTCAGCAGTTGAGGGTGAGGTGTATGCACTTTCATCGCTGTTTACAGCTGCCGTATTCTGGGCCATTCTCAAATGGGAAAGTCTTTCGACCGGCAAAAACGAAATGCGCTGGATTGTGCTTATCGCTTATTTGATGGGTCTTTCTATTGGAGTTCACCTCTTGAACTTACTTGCTATTCCGGCCATTTGCTTCGTAGTTTATTTCAAGCGTTACAAACCGACACTCAAAGGGATTGTCTATACATCACTTATTTCATTGGGTATACTTGGAATTATTCAGGGTGGTATTATCCCCGGGGTCGTATCCCTTGCAGGAAAATTTGAGTTGCTCTTTGTAAATGATTTTGGTCTTCCTTTCAATACTGGAACCATCATTTATGCGCTTATCGTTATTGGGTTGATCGTTTATGGACTGAGGTACACGCACCGAAAGAGTCTTCCCAATCTCAACACGGCCATATTGGCTGTATTGGTAATCATTCTCGGCTATTCCACATTTGCGGTTATCGTTATCCGATCTTCTGCAAATCCACCTTTGGATGAAAACAATCCTGAAAACGTATTTACCCTGCTTTCCTATTTAAACCGAGAGCAATATGGCGATCGTCCCCTCCTTTATGGTCAGTACTGGAACTCACCAACAGATGCCGAAAATCAGCGTTCAGACGGAAGCCCCGTTTATACCAAAGCTTATGTAATAGTGAACAAAACCGGGAGAACTGTTCAATGGTTTTCAACTGATTTTGATGCAAAGCAGTTTATTGATGAACAAAAAAACCCGGAGTACTCCATTAATTCGGAGTATATAATCTCTGATGATCGAAAAGATGCTGTCGTAAATTACGATCCTCAGTTCGAAGATCCTTTTCCACGAATGTACAGTCCGCAGGAAAATCATATCCGGGCGTATAAATCCTGGTCTGATTATGTTGGTACACCGATACGCACGATAGGGAATGATGGAAAACCCACCATCATTAATAAACCAACGTTTGGTGAAAACCTTAAATACTTTTTCCGCTATCAGGTCAATTATATGTACTGGCGGTATTTTATGTGGAATTTTGCCGGAAGGCAGAATGATATACAGGGAAATGGTGACCTCCTCAATGGAAACTGGCTCTCGGGAATCAATTTTATTGACAACCAACGACTGGCGCCTCAAGACAATTTGCCTGCGAGTATGAGTAAAAATTTTGCATACAACAAGTTCTTTCTCCTCCCTCTCGCACTGGGACTTTTGGGATTATTATATCAACTTTATAAACGGCCCGACGATTGGTTCATCACACTTTTGCTGTTTATTTTCACGGGAATGGCGATTGTTGTTTATCTGAATCAGACTCCTTATCAGCCACGTGAACGCGACTATGCATATGCCGGCTCTTTTTATGCTTTTGCCATATGGATCGGGCTTGGTACCTATGCCCTTTTTGACGCGGCCTATAATCTGGGCAAGAAAGAATTGACAAAGGCCGCAACCTTCACTCTGGGTGCAGGTGTGATTATCTATGCAATGGAAGCGATGCAAAGCGGCGGGCATTATTTCTCTTATTCTGTTCTTTACATGGGCATACTGGCCATTGGATTGCTTGCACTCTTTTTTGTGTTGGGCAAGAGTGTTCGCAACCGGGCTATTATCGGAGTACTCGCCTTGCTTATTACCATTCCAGTACCTATTCTTATGGGTGCTGAGGGATGGAATGACCACAATCGGTCGGGGCGATATACCGCGAGAGATTTTGCTAATAATTATCTCGAAAGTTGTGAACCAAATGGAATTCTGTTTACCAATGGAGATAACGATACCTTCCCGCTTTGGTATGCACAGGAAGTAGAAGGCATTCGTACGGATGTGCGCGTTGTAAACTTAAGTCTTCTGAATACCGACTGGTATATCAATCAGATGAAGCGCAAGGCCTATACATCTGATCCTGTTCCTTTTTCACTTGGCGAGACTAAATATCGTCAGGGTACGCGCGACGTAGTATTCCTCGATGATTCAAGAAATAAAGGTCAGGTATATGTGAATGTAGATCAGGCAATAGACTATATTGGTAACGACAATAATCTGCGCGATATGGGCGATGGTACGAAGATCTGTGTGATGCCTTCAAAAACATTTGCAGTATCAGTTGACAAAGAAAAAGTATTGCAAAACGGCACCGTAAACATTGCCGATTCTGCTAAAATTGTGGATGAATTAAAATGGAAAATTGACCGCAGATATTTACTTAAGAATAACTTAATGCAGTTGGATTTGCTGGCAACGAATAATTGGGATCGACCTATTTATTTTGCTGTTACTACCGGACCTGATAGTTATATCAATCTGGACGATTATTTCCAACTTGTGGGCTTAGCATATCATCTCACTCCCATCAAAGCTCCTAAATCTGACAACCCCAATATGTACGGATCTGTTGATGCAGAAACGATGTATGATAATGTGATGAACAAATTCAAATGGGGTGGAATGGATTCGGATGACCAGATATATATGGATGAGAACAATCTGCGCATGACCAATAATATACGTCTGCAATTTGCGAATCTCGCCGATGAACTAATTGCTGAGGAAAAAATTGATAAAGCACGTGATATTCTCAACAAATGTTTGGAAGCAATGCCCGATCACAACGTTCCTTACGACCGGCTCATGGTGCCAATTATCCAGGATTTGTATAAAATCGGTGATGACGAAAAAGCGAATGAGATTCTCGAAACCGTTTTTGACCGCTATGCCGAAGATTTTGAATATTACCTTTCGGTAGATCCTGAAAAAGCGATGAACATGCGCCAGGATATTCAAATGAGCTTTGCCGTATTACAACGCTTAAATATTTTCGTGACGCGGATGTATCCTCAAGACAGTTTGAAAGACAAGATCGGAACTCGTTTTGAAACGTTGGACAAAGCATTTGATGCAAAAATTCAAGAACTGGAAAGGTATAGAACCCAACCAAAGATTAAATTTTAAGCAATGTATCTGGTCAAAACTCCTGACGCGCTGAAGCCCTTTGCGGCAGATTTGCGTTGGAGTCTTGACACCTCTCCTGAAGATGTGTTCATCACATTTGATGATGGCCCTACTCCCGAAATCACGTATAAGATTCTGGATATTTTGGACATTTTTGAGGCCAAGGCTACCTTCTTTTGCATTGGTGGAAATGTGAGGGCACTTCCTGAGCAATACACTGAGATCTTGGCTCGTGGTCATAAAACCGGCAATCATACATGGAACCATATGAATGGCTGGGAGTACGGTGATTTTGCTTATTTTAAAAACATTCTTCAGTGCAGTCAGGTAGTCAGCTCCCATCTTTTCAGACCCCCTTACGGGAAAATAAAGCGCTCGCAGGTACACAGTTTAAAGAAGAAATATTCCATAGTAATGTGGGACGTGTTAAGTGCGGATTGGAGTGCGGAAGTGAGTCCTGAGAAATGCCTGAAAAATGTGGTTAAAAATACGAGGGGCGGTTCTATTGTTGTGTTTCATGATAGCAAAAAAGCAGAAAAGAATATGCTTTATGCGCTTCCTAAGTCGCTGGAGTATTTAAAGGAGAAGGGGTTTAATTTTAAGGTGCTTCCAGATCGGTTTTGAGCCGGGTTGTTGAGGCTTTGATATTCATTCGATATTAGAACTCTTTTTCTTACTGCGATATCTTTATTGAGATTCTTTGATCAATTGTGTTTGGGCGAAAGGTTAGTTTGCGGTGGAGAATTGTAGAGATTACAATATTCTTCACTTTTTTTCTTGAAAGTTGAACGGGATATGGTTAATTGATAAGGCATTCGGATGAGGGGAGAAGGGGACTGTATAGAATTTTGTGTTTAGCTGGCTAATCAATCCGTTATTTGTAGGCGAAATTTTGAGGAACGAAAAAATTTCTAATATGGATAACAAGAAACAACAATTACGCGATGAACTGGTGAGTAATATTACGTCAAAAGAGGATTTTGAACGTGTTCAGGAAGCTCTATTAAAGCAGGGTATAGAATCCCTACTCAATGCAGAAATGTTGGCTCATTTAGGGCATACTAAAGGAGAAAAGCCGATAGATGGCAATGTCCGGAATGGGTTCTCTGAAAAGACAATTAAATCGAAGGATGGAAATCATCGAATAAAGATACCTCGGGATCGAGCTACAAGTTTTGCTCCCGTCACGATACCCAAACATAAGCGGATATCTCAGGACTTGGAAGATACCATATTACTACTGTATGCACGTGGTATGAGCAATACGGACATCACCTATTTTATGGAGAAAACGTATGGTGTGGCTTATTCTTCTTCACAGATTTCTATCATTACAGATTCGTTATTGGAGGACATCAGGAAATGGCAGATACGGCCTTTAGAGGATCAATATGCAGTAGTTTGGATAGATGCTATTCACTATAAAATCAGACACGAAGGAAGAGTTGTGACCAAAGCCTGCATGCTGGTTATTGGGATCAATATGGAAGGTCAGCAGGATCTGCTAAGCATTCACATCACCACAACAGAGAGTGCTACTGCCTGGATGGGAATATTAGATGACTTAAAGTCCAGAGGGGGGAAAGATATCTTGTTTATTTGCTCAGACAACCTTGCAGGCATGGATAGAGCTATAGAGGCGGTGTATCCTCAAACAATCCGACAAATACGCATCGTGCATCAAGTACGTAACTCACTCAAATATGTAAGCTACAACGAACGAAAAGAAATTGCTAAAGACATTAAAGAAATATACCGCTCAATAAACGAAGAAGCTGCTTTAAAAGCCTTTGAACTGTTTAAAGAAAAATGGGGTGCGAAATATAGGGTTGCCGTCAGATCTTGGGAAACGAACTGGGATAACTTAACGGCATTTTTGCAATATCCGCAAGAAATTAGAAAGCTTATTTACACCACAAATATCATTGAAAGCTTTAATGCCGGATTGCGAAAATACACGAAGAATAAAAAGTCATTCCCCAGCGATGACGCAGCTTTAAAGTCCATTTATATGGCCGCTCAAAACGTCCAAAATAGATGGCAAAAGACAAGACAGGGTTGGAGTCAAATTTATAATCAATTATACATTAACTTTGAATCAAGGGTTAAACCTGCAAATGACTGATTGATTTATAACCCGGAAACACAAAAATACGGATAGGCTCCGCAAAGGTAACTGCCCGCATTCACCGATAAAGAATTTAATTTTAAAAGGCTAGAAGATCGGCTTTAGCCCACCATATTTAACGCCTTCACCAATTCACTCTTCGGTATAGCTCCCGATTGTCTCCACACATTTTTTCCATTTTTGAAAATAATAAACGTAGGAACACCCCTGACACCAAATGCTTTTGCGGCAGCGGGATTTTTATCAATATCAATTTTAATAATCCGAACCTTGTCGCCTAAGTCACCGGCTAAATCTTTTAAAATGGGAGTCATGGTTTGGCATGGGCCGCACCATTCTGCAAAGAAATCGACAAGGACAGGCTTGTCGCCATTAATTATTTCTTGAAAATTTCCCATTATTCAGACATTTGTATATTGCCTCCGGTGGCAACCCAATCGGTATACCCACCATTCAGGTCATAGACTTCTTTAAATCCATTTTCCACCATATATTCTGCTGCTTTGGCACTTCGTCCTCCTGACTTGCAATATACGAGTACCGGTTTTTCCGGGTCAAGTGTTTCCACCGCATCTTTAAATTTTTGACCATCCAAAAGATTCATTTGAATAGCGTTGGGAATCATCCCTTCTACCACTTCTTCGTCGGTGCGCACATCTATAATCTGTACTTCCGGGAGGTTCATTTTCTCTTTGAATTCAGCAGGTGATACGACGATAGGTTTAGAAATTGCTACCTCTGGGGCGGAGTTGCTTTCTGCGTTGTTCGTTGTGGACTGATCGCATGCAGCACTAAAAAACATGATTAATGCGAAGAATAGAATATTTTGTGTTTTCATAAAATTCATTTGAATACAAAGGTACGAACTGTAAATTAGAATAGGTGTAAAACCGAATGGGTAATCCGGTTAGCTCTCGAAAATCCATAGATTAAGTATACACCTAAACTGAGGTCGCACACGAGACTCGGATTATCATTAATTACTTACCCAATTTCAGTCACTTCCGAGGGATCACTTTTTGGCCTACAATCCATCCCTTTCGCCCGCGGATCTCCAGAGTTCGTCATAAACTCTCTGACTGCGGCTAACGCCTTATTCGGGGCTATTATATTGTCACCCTTTTGACCAACGGAAAATCCGTAAGGACAGGGTTCGAATCTGTAATAGTTTGGTCATAAGAAACTATAAGGGAAATATCAAAAACAGAAAATCCACCGCGCCAAAGCAGTGAATTTTCCAATTTCTCTAAACGCTTTTCCCCGATCCTAAAAGTACCGTGGGTTTTTCGTTTTAACATCGGTGTGGAAGAAGTCATAGGTAAGCATGATCTCATGGCTTCCGCCATTGTAGCTTCGCAAGTCGCTGGTGCCAAAATCATACGAATATCCTGCCTGCAAATGATCTGTAAACTGGAAGGATACCAATGCTGCAAATGAATCCTGATACCGATACGCCGCTCCCAGCCATAGCTTTTGCTTGATCAGAAAGTTAGCTGATATATCAAAGCTCACAGGTGCGCCATTTACCATGCGGATCACTGCCGAGGGTTTGAACATTACACCTGCGCTGTCCTGACTCAGATTGAATACATAGCCCCCCATCAAATAGTAGTGGCGGCTGCTTACATCCAGATGGTCGTTGCCCGGATTGTTGCCGCTGTTCAACTCATTCTCGATAATTGTTGGCATGGAGAATCCTACATATCCCCGGTTGCCATAGTAATACGCGCCAAATCCGAAGTTGGGAAGAAAGTTGTTTTCTACATTTTTGTTAAATGCCGGATCATTGCTCTCGATATTGTCCAGACTCGAAAAATCGGCCTGGTAAATACTAAAACCTGCCCGAAGTCCAAGAGATAACTTGGCACTTTCGCTCACTTGCAAGTGGTACGCAAAATCGCCCCATACGCCTGTATTGTTCGTTGGGCCGATATGGTCGTTCTGTACCGTGAGTCCCAAGCCTACTTTCTCATTCGGCAGTGGACTGTGGATACTTAATACTTGCGTGGAAGGTGCTCCATCAAGACCTACCCATTGTTCCCGCACTACTGCCGAGGCGGTAAGTGCATCGCGGGTTCCTGCATACGCAGGGTTGATAATTAATTGATTCCACATATACATCGTGTACAAAGGCTGCTGCTGGGAATAAGCACTCCCCGCCGATACCAACCCGAGTAACAGGATCGTGGTTTTTAAAATCTTTCTGTAGTTCATGATCAAGTATTATTTAATCGGTTTTGATTCTTCTTCTTCTTATCGTGTTAAATAAACATAGCCTTTGCGGACATCTGATCCATCGCCCGGATCGACCAGGTAAAAATAGGTGCCAACTGGCAATACTTCGGAATTGTTATTCCCTTTCCCGCCCCAATCGTTGGTGTAGGGATGTGCGCTATACACTTCTGCTCCCCAGCGGTTGAATACTTTAACGGTATTGTTCGAATATTGCTCGATGGATTGGATGATCCATTGATCGCCGATTCCATCGCCGTTGGGCGAAAATCCTTGGGGGATAATTATCACATTGCTGGTACAATTGGCTTCGGATACGTTCAGATTCAAATCGCTTTGGATATCCCCGCATTCGGGGCTGGTAACAGTATAGGTATAGTCGTAGTTGCCTGCCGTTCCGGGGTCAAATATCCCATCTACTTCTGTGCCGTTCGCATCGGTCCATACTCCACCACTCGTAGCCCCATCCATCAGGTCGATCAGATTGAAGGCCGGGTCGGAGATACAGATGAGTTCGGGATTATCGGGTGTACCAGCAGTGGGCCCTTGTTGCACTTCGAAAGTAACAGCGGTTGACGCTGAGGCACAAGGCGCACGATCTACGGTGTAGGTATATATATACGTGCCGGTATTGGTGATCGTGGTTTCATCCGCTACGGGGTCGCCGTTTTGATCCGTCCACGCTCCATCCGGATCGGCATTGACCAGATAGTCCATCAGATTCAGATTCTCTCCCGCACATACCGTGGCATCGCCTACGGAGGTGCCCGCATCGGGCGCGGCAAGTATTTCCAGATTCAGTTCAGTCGTTCTATCGCCACACGCGGCATTGCTTACGGTGTAAAAATATTGGTTGATTCCTGCTGCGTCGAGAGTAACGGTTTCTGAAATGGAGGTGCCTCCCGCGTTCGTCCATTGACCACCGCTTTGCTCGCCTTCGAGAAAGTCAAACAAGTTGGCTGTCCCGCTGGTAATACATACTTTCGGATCGGATACGGAGGTCCCAGGAATAGGCTCTGCAATCACATTCAGCGTTACATCCTGACTCTGCGCAGCACAAGGTGCTGTGGTCAGGGTGTAGGTAAAGGTGAAATCGCCTTGTATACTCGGTGAATAGGTATCGCCTGTTTCCGCTCCGGTATTATCTGTCCAAACGCCGCCTGCTTCTTCATTATCCAAATAGTCATTTAACGACACGCTTGCTGCGGTAACGCAGACTTCTGTATTAGAAACCGGGGTACCGGGATCGGGCACAGCTACGATCGTAACTTCGGTCGAGGTCACTGTAGGACAGCGCCCATCGGTTGAGAAGGTTACTTCGTACGTGCCGGCGCTGCTGGTTCCCGGTGTGATGGTGCCGGTAATCGGGTCGATCATCAAGCCTTCGACATCGGTAGTGAATACACCGGTGTTGATTCCGGCAATGCTCACCTGCTGATCAATATCGGATGCGCAAAAGCTTGCTTCGGCATACGTAATATCGTTGGTGAAAAAGCACGTAAGGGTAGGATCATTTTCTCCATCCTCATTCGGCTCTCCATTTCCATTCGGATCCGGATTGGCTCCAGCTTGTGAAAAGTCTTGTCCATTGAATGGGCCGGTCACACCATCGTTGGTCTCGCCATCTTTGCTCGTTACAGTTACTTGATTAAAGTATCCATCCTGAAGGGCCGCGTTCATATCTACCCTTACGGTAATGTCGATAGCGTCGGCTGCACTTCCCGGAAGGGAGCCCGAGCCAGGCAATAATTGTTTTACGGATACGCCGTTGAAGGAAGGGTTTATTCCACCGGTAAGTATCCCAAAAGCTACCGTGGGTGCGCCGATTAATTCGGCGGTGGCACCTACCGGCAATCCTCCGTTGATGTTTTCGATTACCTGAATGTTCTGGCTTGGACTCTCAGCTAAGTTTTCAATGAAAACACGGTACGTTACATCGAAAATTTTCGAGCCTGGTGCGGTCTCCGCTACATTCTGTACCTGCTTCGCTACGCCAAGGGTCGATGGGCAAAATGGAATGCTGAAGGCATTGGATGGAAAATGGAAGCCACACGCCAAATCAATCCCTTCTACAATATAATCGCCTGAAAACTCAGGGAAAAGGGTATTGTCGGTCGCACCCGGAATTTCTTCTCCGTTGAAATACCATTGGTACGTGTCGAAGCCAAAAACCTGTAAAACTGCATTCCCCGGAATACAAGGCAAGGATCCAGAGATACCTGAACTCAGCCCTACAACCGGCTCCAGTGTAAAACCGGAAAAATAACCGGAAGTACCAACAACGCCATCACGCGTAAGCAGATTAACATTCATTACAGAATCACTTTCGATAATAACGTTATCCGACGGTGGGTCAAAAGCATAGGTCACCCAATCTGAATTTCCGGGAACGGTTTGTGCATTTCCAATCGGAGTCGTGCTTTCATTCACATAAACGGAAGTTCCGGCTTTAGTAATAACATTGATCCTTCCCTGTCCGTTTCCGGCAGCAAGACTATTTACAAATGGTAAATTTACTTCCTTAGCACCGATACAATTAAGTGGAGGTATAAGACTCATTCCTACGGTTGGGCCAATATTTGTGCTCGATCCTGAGAGCGTTTGATAAACATATACTTTTTCACTTGCGAGAATATATAGATTGCCATTGGCAGAAAAATCTGAGGTAGGTACAATATAAAATTCACCTTCATCAATAGTCGCAACAGGCGAAAAGCCTCCGTTAATATATACATCGGTATTGTCTTCTGTTGCAATTACAATTGGGTGTTCCGTACTTTCATCACCCAATCCACGTACTAACACATATTCCTGGCCCGTAACTTCGGCAGGTACCATCTGATCCGAACCGATACACTGCCCTTCTTCATTTCCCGACAGCCAAGAACCGGTATTCACAGCGATTGGTTTTGTAGATGTTATACGCGTTCCGTTAGCCAGATTAATAGTCGAGTTGTCATATTCACTATGATCTACTCCCACAGTATAGGACTCAAATGCATTCAGGGTAATTGAAAATGGATCCTGCCCTGTGTGTCCAATAAAATGGATAGGTGCCTTGATCATATCAAAAGTTACAACTGTATTGTTTTGCGTAGCCATAACCGATATAAAATGCGAGCGACGTTCATTGTTCCACTGATCTGCTGACGATGTAGTATTGTAACGCGTGTAAAGATGACCGGAATAGAATCGTTTCCCTAAAGCCGTTTGTCCTTTTGACGTAAGTGAAGTTCCTTGTGAGCCGGCCTTGTGCCGCATATTGACAAAGAAAGGCTGGTAGCTCGAGAAGTAGAGACCCTGAGATCTAATTTTTAGATTCAAGCTGTCTGTTGGGATAACATTCAAAGGATATGTATCTGTATTCGCATTACCTATAGGCGCGAAAGTATATTCCTTCGGCATATTACGTGAAATCTCAACTACAGCAATTAGATTTCCAAAACCATCTTTGATCGAAACCGGGATTGTATCCGTGGTAGGCGTCGAAAGACTCACAAAATGCTTTTGAAGATTGCTTGTACCGGTTCCCGGTCCTGGTTTGGCATAGAAGGGGGGAATCCAGTGTTTGGTGTCGAGCTGAGCCGATACGTTTTGAAACGTAAACAAGAACAGTCCGAAAATGAGTATAAATCTTGTTTTCATAAGGGGTGTCATGATTATTATATTAAATTTTATTCCCGCGGTTTTCATTTTTTTCAAACCGTAGATCTATAGATATTTTATAAAATCCTTCAATACAATCTCATACATCAGACGTTTCAAATACAAAATAGTAGTCTAATGCGAGATAATCCATTGCTCAAATGTCTCGCAAATATAACAACTGCATCGGGAGTTCGATACGTTCCGCAGAAGCAAAGGTTACTTTTATAGCCCAATTTTGAGGTCATGTCGATAAAATTGCCTCCCCAATCTTATTTATTTTTTGAAAAAATCCACCGCGCCAAAGCAGTGAATTTTCCAATTTCTCTAAACGCTTTTCCCCGATCCTAAAAGTACCGTGGGTTTTTCGTTTTAACATCGGTGTGGAAGAAGTCATAGGTAAGCATGATCTCATGGCTTCCGCCATTGTAGCTTCGCAAGTCGCTGGTGCCAAAATCATACGAATATCCTGCCTGCAAATGATCTGTAAACTGGAAGGATACCAATGCTGCAAATGAATCCTGATACCGATACGCCGCTCCCAGCCATAGCTTTTGCTTGATCAGAAAGTTAGCTGATATATCAAAGCTCACAGGTGCGCCATTTACCATGCGGATCACTGCCGAGGGTTTGAACATTACACCTGCGCTGTCCTGACTCAGATTGAATACATAGCCCCCCATCAAATAGTAGTGGCGGCTGCTTACATCCAGATGGTCGTTGCCCGGATTGTTGCCGCTGTTCAACTCATTCTCGATAATTGTTGGCATGGAGAATCCTACATATCCCCGGTTGCCATAGTAATACGCGCCAAATCCGAAGTTGGGAAGAAAGTTGTTTTCTACATTTTTGTTAAATGCCGGATCATTGCTCTCGATATTGTCCAGACTCGAAAAATCGGCCTGGTAAATACTAAAACCTGCCCGAAGTCCAAGAGATAACTTGGCACTTTCGCTCACTTGCAAGTGGTACGCAAAATCGCCCCATACGCCTGTATTGTTCGTTGGGCCGATATGGTCGTTCTGTACCGTGAGTCCCAAGCCTACTTTCTCATTCGGCAGTGGACTGTGGATACTTAATACTTGCGTGGAAGGTGCTCCATCAAGACCTACCCATTGTTCCCGCACTACTGCCGAGGCGGTAAGTGCATCGCGGGTTCCTGCATACGCAGGGTTGATAATTAATTGATTCCACATATACATCGTGTACAAAGGCTGCTGCTGGGAATAAGCACTCCCCGCCGATACCAACCCGAGTAACAGGATCGTGGTTTTTAAAATCTTTCTGTAGTTCATGATCAAGTATTATTTAATCGGTTTTGATTCTTCTTCTTCTTATCGTGTTAAATAAACATAGCCTTTGCGGACATCTGATCCATCGCCCGGATCGACCAGGTAAAAATAGGTGCCAACTGGCAATACTTCGGAATTGTTATTCCCTTTCCCGCCCCAATCGTTGGTGTAGGGATGTGCGCTATACACTTCTGCTCCCCAGCGGTTGAATACTTTAACGGTATTGTTCGAATATTGCTCGATGGATTGGATGATCCATTGATCGCCGATTCCATCGCCGTTGGGCGAAAATCCTTGGGGGATAATTATCACATTGCTGGTACAATTGGCTTCGGATACGTTCAGATTCAAATCGCTTTGGATATCCCCGCATTCGGGGCTGGTAACAGTATAGGTATAGTCGTAGTTGCCTGCCGTTCCGGGGTCAAATATCCCATCTACTTCTGTGCCGTTCGCATCGGTCCATACTCCACCACTCGTAGCCCCATCCATCAGGTCGATCAGATTGAAGGCCGGGTCGGAGATACAGATGAGTTCGGGATTATCGGGTGTACCAGCAGTGGGCCCTTGTTGCACTTCGAAAGTAACAGCGGCTGACGCTGAGGCACAAGGCGCACGATCTACGGTGTAGGTATATATATACGTGCCGGTATTGGTGATCGTGGTTTCATCCGCTACGGGGTCGCCGTTTTGATCCGTCCACGCTCCATCCGGATCGGCATTGACCAGATAGTCCATCAGATTCAGATTCTCTCCCGCACATACCGTGGCATCGCCTACGGAGGTGCCCGCATCGGGCGCGGCAAGTATTTCCAGATTCAGTTCAGTCGTTCTATCGCCACACGCGGCATTGCTTACGGTGTAAAAATATTGGTTGATTCCTGCTGCGTCGAGAGTAACGGTTTCTGAAATGGAGGTGCCTCCCGCGTTCGTCCATTGACCACCGCTTTGCTCGCCTTCGAGAAAGTCAAACAAGTTGGCTGTCCCGCTGGTAATACATACTTTCGGATCGGATACGGAGGTCCCAGGAATAGGCTCTGCAATCACATTCAGCGTTACATCCTGACTCTGCGCAGCACAAGGTGCTGTGGTCAGGGTGTAGGTAAAGGTGAAATCGCCTTGTATACTCGGTGAATAGGTATCGCCTGTTTCCGCTCCGGTATTATCTGTCCAAACGCCGCCTGCTTCTTCATTATCCAAATAGTCATTTAACGACACGCTTGCTGCGGTAACGCAGACTTCTGTATTAGAAACCGGGGTACCGGGATCGGGCACAGCTACGATCGTAACTTCGGTCGAGGTCACTGTAGGACAGCGCCCATCGGTTGAGAAGGTTACTTCGTACGTGCCGGCGCTGCTGGTTCCCGGTGTGATGGTGCCGGTAATCGGGTCGATCATCAAGCCTTCGACATCGGTAGTGAATACACCGGTGTTGATTCCGGCAATGCTCACCTGCTGATCAATATCGGATGCGCAAAAGCTTGCTTCGGCATACGTAATATCGTTGGTGAAAAAGCACGTAAGGGTAGGATCATTTTCTCCATCCTCATTCGGCTCTCCATTTCCATTCGGATCCGGATTGGCTCCAGCTTGTGAAAAGTCTTGTCCATTGAATGGGCCGGTCACACCATCGTTGGTCTCGCCATCTTTGCTCGTTACAGTTACTTGATTAAAGTATCCATCCTGAAGGGCCGCGTTCATATCTACCCTTACGGTAATGTCGATAGCGTCGGCTGCACTTCCCGGAAGGGAGCCCGAGCCAGGCAATAATTGTTTTACGGATACGCCGTTGAAGGAAGGGTTTATTCCACCGGTAAGTATCCCAAAAGCTACCGTGGGTGCGCCGATTAATTCGGCGGTGGCACCTACCGGCAATCCTCCGTTGATGTTTTCGATTACCTGAATGTTCTGGCTTGGACTCTCAGCTAAGTTTTCAATGAAAACACGGTACGTTACATCGAAAATTTTCGAGCCTGGTGCGGTCTCCGCTACATTCTGTACCTGCTTCGCTACGCCAAGGGTCGATGGGCAAAATGGAATGCTGAAGGCATTGGATGGAAAATGGAAGCCACACGCCAAATCAATCCCTTCTACAATATAATCGCCTGAAAACTCAGGGAAAAGGGTATTGTCGGTCGCACCCGGAATTTCTTCTCCGTTGAAATACCATTGGTACGTGTCGAAGCCAAAAACCTGTAAAACTGCATTCCCCGGAATACAAGGCAAGGATCCAGAGATACCTGAACTCAGCCCTACAACCGGCTCCAGTGTAAAACCGGAAAAATAACCGGCCGTGCCGACATCGTTGTCCCTCGTAAGCAAGGCAACATTCATTACAGAATCACTTTCGATAATAACATTATCCGACGGTGGGTCAAAAGCATAGGTCACCCAATCTGAATTTCCGGGAACGGTTTGTGCATTTCCAATCGGAGTCGTGCTTTCATTCACATAAACGGAAGTTCCGGCTTTAGTAATAACATTGATCCTCCCCTGCCCGGTTCCCCCGGCCAAGCTATTTACGAAAGGTAAATTTACTTCCTTAGCACCGATACAATTAAGTGGAGGTATAAAACTCAATCCTACAGTTGGGCCAATATTTGTACTCGATCCTGAGAGCGTTTGATAAACATATACTTTTTCACTTGCGAGAATATAGAGGTTGTCATTAGCAGAAAAATCTGAGGTAGGTACAATATAAAATTCACCTTCATCAATAGTTGCTGCAGGAGTGGAGCTACCATTAATATAAACATCCGTATTGTCTGCCGTGGCGATTACAATTGGGTGCTCGGTATGGTCATCTCCCAATCCGCGCACCAGAATATATTCCTGACCGACAACTTCGGCAGGAACCAATTGGTCGGAACCAATACACTGACCCGATTCTGGTCCGGCAAGCCATGAACCGCTGTTTACCGCAATGGGTTTGGTAGAAGTTATTCGGGTACCATTTGCCAAATTGATCGTAGAGTCAGCAAATTCCCCAAAATTAACCCCTAGGGTATATGATTCAAACGCATTAAGTGTAACGGTAATTGGATCTTGGTCAGTATGACCGATAAAATGCATTGGAGCCTTGATCATATCAAAGGTCACAACTGTATTGTTTTGCGTAGCCATCACGGATATAAAATGGGAACGTCGTTCTATGTTCCAAACAACCCCACCACTCCCAGTAGCCATTCTACTATAAATATGTCCGGAATAGAAACGTTTTCCCAAAGCCGTTTGTCCTTTTGACGTAAGTGAAGTTCCTTGTGAGCCGGCCTTGTGCCGCATATTGACAAAGAAAGGCTGGTAGCTCGAGAAGTAGAGACCCTGAGATCTAATTTTTAGATTCAAGCTGTCTGTTGGGATAACATTCAAAGGATATGTATCTGTATTCGCATTACCTATAGGTGCGAAAGTATATTCCTTCGGCATATTACGTGAAATCTCAACTACAGCAATTAGATTTCCAAAACCATCTTTGATCGAAACCGGGATTGTATCCGTGGTAGGCGTCGAAAGACTCACAAAATGCTTTTGAAGATTGCTTGTACCGGTTCCCGGTCCTGGTTTGGCATAGAAGGGGGGAATCCAGTGTTTGGTGTCGAGCTGAGCCGATACGTTTTGAAACGTAAACAAGAACAGTCCGAAAATGAGTATAAATCTTGTTTTTTTTATCAGTATCATGGTTTTGGTATTTCGTCTTGAGGTTCAAGCATTTGTTTTTTTCCGAAGCGGAGTTGAATAAATATTTCGTGTGTTCCGTCGGTGTAACTACTTACTGCCGAAGTAGTAAAGTCGTAAGAATAACCGATTGCGAGATAATCTAAAATACGATATCCTGCAAAAGCGGCAAAAGCATCATTCGATCTCCAGGTACTACCTAGCCAAACGGTCTTTTTATAAATCACTCGGGCGGATAGATCAATCTGGGCAGGCGCGGGCTTCACATATTTAACCAAAGTAGACGGTTCAACATCAAACAATTCCGAGATATCAAATAAGTAACTTCCTGTTAAATAATAGTGTACAGTCATATTACCTTCGCCGTCGCCAGGAAATAGATTGAGCTGGTTATTCAAAATTTGAGTTGCTGAAATTCCCAGTTTGAATTTATCGGAATACCAAAGTGCACCAAAAGCAGCATCGGGCTTCAGCTCTGACTGCATAGAGCCATCCAGTGCTCTGTCTCCTTGCTCGCGCAGAGAAATTTGAGAACCATCAATAGTAAACTGGCTCAGGCCAAATGCAGCGCCGAGAGAAATTTTTGACGATTCATTTACCTGGAGGTGGTAGGAATACAACCCCTGCAGACCAAATCTTTTTGTTGGACCAGCTACATCTGTAATTAAAGTTCCTCCAAACCCCATTTTCCCGGATTTCGAAGGTGCATCCACACCCATCAAATAGGTTCGCGGAGCATCATTTATGCCGGTCCACTGTGTTCGGTGAATTCCTACAACATTGAAATAAGCATCCGTTCCGGCAAAAGCAGGGTTAAAGCTTGTGCCCACCCATTGATATTGGGTAAACTGCTGCAACTGCTGCGCATGAAGACCTGCACTACAAATGAAGCAAGCAAGGAAAACGATATGTCTGAATCTTAACATCATCTGTAGATTGTTAATGGTCCGGTCATCGGTTCAGGAAATCTTTCGTCATGAAGATTAATGGCGTAATAATACGTACCAACCGGCAAGGGTTTTCCTTCATAAAAACCATCCCATGCATTTTGACTGTTGTATCCATTTTGGCTGTAAAGCACAATACCCCAGCGATTGAAAATCTGTACGGTATTATTAGGGAACAGTTCCATATTGTCAATTATCCAGGTGTCGTTAATTCCGTCACCATTTGGTGTAAAACCCGATGTAACTATAACTTCAGGCAGAACCTCAACGAATGTAGTATCCGTCCCCACACATTCATTGTTATCTTTTACATAGACAATAAAAGTGGTCGATTCAAGAACACTTCCCGTGGGATTTGGCACAGAGGTATTAAAAGCATTATTTGGATTAGGCGTCCATAGATAAGTCGATCCTGTAGTTGAAGTCGGATCGCCTCCAAGTGTAAATATTTCTTCAGGAAAAACCTGATGGTCCGGGCCTGCATCAGCATCCGGGCTGGAGAGAATTTGAACCGACACAGTATCTGAAGTAGTACACAAGCCATTTCCGGTCGACAAGATATACGTATGTGCTCCAGGCACATCGGTAAGATTTAGCAATGAATCTGAACTTAGGGTATCCCCCACTATATTTGTCCAAAGAAATTCATCGACATTTATTCCACTTCCGTGTAATGTGAATGGCAAGTCGCTTTCACAAACCGATTGATCCTGGCCGGCATCAGCGGTTATTTCAAGCGTGTAGTTTATAATTGCTTCCGAAGTTGCCGAACATTCATTAGCATCTATTACCGTTAGGGAATAGGTTCCGGCATAAAGTTCGGATATATTCATTTCTGAGGCGACATACCCATCAGGCCCTGTCCACGAATATTCATAAGGACTAGTGCCGCCGGAAACTGCCGCGGAAATTGCTCCATCATCCGAAGTATTACAACTTGCGTCGATTGAATTACTCAAATCGATCAAAATGGAATCTGGCTGGGTAATTTCTAAAATCGCCCCGGCGGAGCATCCTGCAGAATCCGAAAGTAACAAAATATAGGTGCCTGCTTCTATGTCAGTCAAGTCAAAATCGTTTGAACTATACCCACGCGGTCCGGACCAGTTATAAAAATATGGTTCAAGGCCTCCGAAAACTGTTGTGTTAATGGAACCATTCGTTCCACTGTGGCAGGATACATTCGTGCCTGTTAACTCAATAATGAGTGGAGTAACTCCAAGTATTTCAATACTTCCTGATTTTTCACAAAGTGCATTATCCGTAATTGTGTATGTGTATATTCCCGGTTCGAGATTTTCTATGATCAGCGTATTTGCTGTAAAGCCAGCCGGGCCAGACCATGCAATTGTATAATCAGGAGTACCGCCTGTAACAACAAGCTCGATATAACCGAGGCTTCCAGGAGAGCTGCACCCTGCCGAAATTACAGTTTGCTCAATATTTATAGAGTCGGGCTGAGAAATGGTGAACAGTGAATCCACACCACAGCCAGTGCTGTCGACTATTGATAAGAGATAATCTCCGGGAGAAAGGTCAGCAATTGAATCTTCAGTTGACGTATATCCATCGGGGCCAGACCAAAGAATTTGATAGGGGTCCTGACCTCCGGTAATAGAAAGATTGATTTCTCCATCTGGCTGACCATTACAAAGCACATTATTTACAGAAGCAATTAATTGTATTTCTGCATTTGCAAACACCTCGTAATCTGCTAAATACGAACAACCATTCTGATCTGTAATTGTCAGTGAATATAGTCCGACAGCAAGATCAACCAAGTCTTCATCAGAAGATGTAAATCCGTCAGGCCCCGTCCAAGAAGTGTTGTAAGCTGCCACTCCTCCGGTAATAGTTATATTAATTGTTCCTGACGATGCCCCAAAACATGCATTGCTGATTTGGGCAGTCGCTAAAAGAATTTCAGGTGAAGTAATTTCAACTAAGCCTGTCGAAGTACATCCTTCGGCGCTTATTATAGTATAGGTGTATTCTCCTGCTTCAAGGCCGGAAATTGCGGTTCCGGTTTCGGAATATCCATTTGGGCCTGCCCACGAAACGGTGTAAGGTTCCGATACATCGGCAATGGTTAATTCGATCGTTCCGGTATTCGTTCCGAAACAAGCCACATCGGTTTTTGCGACACTAATTGTAGCCGCAGTATTTGACAAAACAATCGTTGTATCGAAGGAACAACCATTGTCATCTGAAGCAGTAAAATCGTAGATTCCAACAGCCAAATCTGTGAGATCGGGTGAGTTTGGATATGTGTTTCCATCCTGATCAGACCATTGGATAAAGAAAGTGTCGCTGACTGAACCTCCGGATAGATTAACTGAAATACTTCCATTGTCTGCATTGCAATCCGGATTGCCAATCGTAAAGATGGCTACTACGGGATCGTTTTCCGTTACCGTAAAATCACTTGTCAACTGACAACCGGCTCCATCTGTAATGGTAACTGCATAATCTCCAGCTATTAGGTTTGTAATATCCTCAGTGCTTGCGTTAAAACCATTGGTTGCCGTCCATTCAAATTGATACGGCGGAATACCTCCGGATACATTCAAAAGTATAGAACCAGTGCTATCGCCGCCGCATAGTATGTTTGAAACGATTGGGTCCATAATAAGATCTGTGCCGATTCCTACAAAAACAGAATCACTGGTAGCGCAACTATTCACATCCGTAATGCTAAAGTAGTACGTCCCACTTTCCAAATCGGTAAGGGTTGTTCCACTTCCGTTAAAACCATTTGGACCTGTCCAATCTATAGTATATGGAGCGTTTCCGCCTGCAATGGCCAGATCAATTGCGCCATCGCTTCCATTACAAGAAACGAGTGTAACCGCTGCTGTGGCAGTAATCGGAGCCGGATCGAAGAGTATGATCGACATCCCAAAAGTACATCCATTTGCACCTGTGGCAGTAATAATATAGCTGCCTGCGGTAATACCGATAAGGTCTTCATCGGTCGAGATTATAGTATTTCCATCCGACCATTGGTACGTTATTGGCTCTGCCGCACCTGTAATCGTAATATCCAGAGCACCATCATTGCCGCCGGCACAAGTTGGGCCGGTAGGTGAAACCTCTATACTTCCGTCATCGTCTGATATAACCACAAATTGATGAATTTCACAACCCACGCCATCCACAATAGCTAAATCGTAAATTCCTGCCGGAACATTCGCCACTGAGTCTACAATTGAAAGTGTATCATTTGCAGCATTGATCCATGCATAGACATAAGGTGTCGAACCACCAGATACAGTTGCGGATGCCGAACCATTGGATTGTCCACAACTTGACAAGGTAGTTGCTATGTTCATATCAATTGGTTCAGGATTGAATAATTCAGTTGTATCCTGACGTACACAGCCGTTTTCGCTTGTAACAGTAACGGTATACACTCCAGCAAATACATTTGAAATATTTTGAGTTGAAGCCGTATATCCTGCAGGTCCTTCCCATTCAAATAAAAAATTGGTTTGTGAAGGATCAGTGGAAGTAATATCTAATGTAATTGAACCACTATTTCCATCGGCGCAAGACGGATTGGTTGGATTTAGCGAAAGCGAAAAATCGAATCCGGGATCGAGAAGCACCGTGGTATCCTTCGTACAACCATTCACATCGACAACTGAAGCGGTATATGAACCTTCAGAAAGACCGGAAATAGCAAATAAAGTTGATGAAAATCCGTCAGGTCCCGACCAAATTACGGCGTAACCGGGAGTTCCACCGGCAGGAGTTAGCGCAATAATCCCGTTGGTTTCATCCAAACAACTTATTGGGGTAATGACTACACCTGTTGAAATTTCATCCGGTTGATTAATATCGTAGTCGAGATCAATCATACATCCCGAGCCGTCTTCCACTGATAGTGTATAATTACCGGGTGTCAAATTTGTTATATCGGGAAGGCTTGAGGTAAAACCATTAGGCCCCAACCAAGAATAGGTAAACGGAGGATTTCCATTGGTAGGGCTTACGGAAATACTTCCGTCATCGGCACCGTGACATGTTACATTTGAGACAGTTGCCGCCACGTTGAAAACAGTGCGAACCAATTGAATTATTGATTGAACCGAACAGCCATTGTCATCGCTCACAGTAAGGGTGTAATCCCCGGGAGCAAGGCCAGTAAGAACTGCTGAGGATCCGACTTGATCTCCGTTCGAATCAGTCCAAACATAGGTATAATCAGCGGCTATTACACCGCCAGTTACAGAAGCTGTAAGTTGTCCATTATCTAGCAAGCAACTTGGTTGGCTAATGGAGATATCAACTTGAATAGAATCTGGGCTAAGGATTTCTGCCATTTCAGAAACCGAGCAATTGTTTGCATCGACTACAGTCAATTGATAGTTTCCAGCATCGAGATCCGTTAAATCCGCGTTTGCCGAAGCGAAACCATTCGGACCCACCCACGAAATAATATATGGATTGGTGCCACCTGAAATATTTGCCGAAAGGCTGCCATTCGCATCCCCGGCACACACAATATCTGTTTTCACAATATCAGCCAGCAATTCTTCTGGTTGGGTAATTGTAAAAGTTTGGGTCAATTGGCACCCGTTGTCGTCACTGATTGAAATCGTATAATCTCCCGCCAGCAAATTAGAAATCGACTGGTTGTTTGATGAAAATCCGCCAACCCCTGACCAGCTTACCTGATAAGGTTCTGCTCCTCCAGAAATTGTAAGATCGATAGCTCCATCGCTACCGGAATAGCAAGTAATGTCTGTAAGAGAGGCATCTGCATTAATTGTAACGGTATGGTCAATGGTATAGGAGCGTACGACTGAACATAAATTTGCATCCGTAACCGTTATTGAATAGGAGCCGGGAATGAGATTTGTGATGTTGGCATTCGAAGATGAGAAACCTGATGGCCCCGTCCAAGCATAGGAATATGGGGCGACACCATTACTCACTGCAATAGAGATGCTTCCATTGGAGTCACTACTACAAATCACGTTCTGAACTGTTGCATCCACAGTAATTTCTTGTGGTTGGGTAATATTAAAATCACGGGATTTGCTACAACCAATATTGTCGGTTACAGTCAAAGTGTACATTCCTGCAGGCACATTAATAATATCTGGCTGAGTGGAAGTAGAACCATTTGGGCCGACCCATGAATACGTATATCCCGGCGAGCCACCACTGACAGTAACATCCACTTTTCCAGTGCTTGCGCCAAAACAGAGAATATTGGTTACAACGTTGGCAATATTTATTTTTGATGGCTGTGTGATGTTAACACTAAAGAATCCTGCGCACCCATTTGCATCGGACAATTGCAGACTATACGTTCCGGCAAGAAGACCCGAAATATTCTGATTGGTAGAGAAAAACCCTGCCGGTCCGATCCAGAGAAATGTATAAGGTGCTGTTCCACCAGCTGGGGTGGTGGTTATGGATCCATCTGCTGTTCCGTTACACGAGGCATTTACTTTCGTAAAAGTCGAAGACAATGCCAGAGGTGAACTGACTTCAAAAGATCCTGTTACATCACAACCACTGTTGTCAGTCACAATTACATTGTAAGCTCCGGCAGCCAAATTTGAAATGTCTTCATTGGTATTTGTAAAACTCCCGGGGCCTGTCCACACGAAAGTAAAAGGTGCTACTCCTCCATTTACCGTAAGGTCGATTGCACCAGTATTGCCGCCTGCGCATGTGCTATTTTGCACCGTTGATGAGAGGGTGATTATTGCAGGATTTGCTAAATCAACGTTTCCTGAAGTACTGCATCCATTGACATCGGTAACTGTCGCCGAATAATTTCCCGATGCCAAACCGGTAATATCTTCATCAGAACTTGAAAAACCTCCAGGGCCACTCCATAAAACTGTATAGGGGGCTGCCCCACCGTTTATTTCCAAATCAATTGAACCGTCGGAACCATTATGGCAGGTAATTAAGGGAGCTGTGAAAGTTAATTGGATCGAATCGGGCTGTAAAACCAATATAGAATCTATTTTCAAACAGGTATTTCCGTCGGTAACCGAAACGATATACGACCCGGCCAAAATGTTTGAAATAGACGGGCCGGCATTTGAATACCCATTCGGACCCGACCATTCATACGTATATGCAGGAGTGCCGCCAGATGCAGAAGCTGTAGCGGATCCCGTTGCTCCACCGGCACATAACACGTCCGTTGATGCAAAATCGATATTTATGGCTGATGGTTCTGTAATATTGACTTGGATAACGAATGTACAGAGAGCGTCGTCTGTAAGTGTTAATTCGTATGTTCCAGAAACAAGTCCATTGATATTTTGATCCGTACTGACAAATCCATTTGGCCCAGACCATGAGTAGCTATATATGCCAGAACCACCTGATGGAGAAATAGATATTGCACCATCTGAGCCACCTGCACAAACATTATCCACTTTTGAGGTGGTAGCCTTCAATATTGGATTTTCAGCTATGGTAAAAGTAGAATCAGCTAAACATCCATTTCCGTCCACCACCGAAATGGTGTAATCCCCAGGCTCGAGGTTTGTAATATCTTCCGCACCCATTGAGAAACCATTCGGCCCTGTCCAAGAGGGAATAAAGGGGGGTACACCACCAGAAATGGTAACATCTATTGCCCCATTGTCATTTCCAAAACAATCGATATCAGAGATGGCCGCATCGAATTTTATTGTATCAGGAGGATTGGGAAAAGTAAAAGTAGTATCGTAAATACATCCTTTCAAATCTTCTATTTCGAGATTGAAAACCGGACAAAGCTGGGATGCATTATTGCCGATTTCGCCGCTTGACCATGTAAAACTGTATCCACCGTTTCCACCAATTACGATTGGAGAAGCACTACCGTTGCATACATCCGCACACAAAGGAGGCGAGGCATTCATGCTAAATACCGTTAGTGGACCCGGTTCATTTACAAAAACATCAATATTACACGGAAGGCCACCCTGACCTAAATCGATAACGATTACGGTATAGGTTCCTGCTCCTACATTCAGCCATTGGCGGGTGGAAGGGCCTCCAATCCATTGATAGGTATATGGTCCAGTACCATCAATTGGTTCTAAAACCGAGGCCACTCCATTGTTAAAACCATTGCAGGTGGGAGATAGGGGATCCGGAACGATTGTAAAAAACGGACATGCCCCCCCTGATTTTGGAAGGCTCTGAAGTTCTTGATAATTCGAATCCTCGCTAAAATGAATCTTCTTCTGAAGATTCTCAGCAACCTGATAAAGCGCATTTTCTGATGTTCCCTCAAGTTGAAACTCAATATTGTCAGCTATTTCAGTGGCTGGCGATAGGACAAGAGATCCAAGGAGATTAATGACCCCTTTCTTCTTGGCTCTAAAAGAAACCTTTTCAGTGCCCGCTGTATAAATGGCATTGGCAAAGACAGGATTATCAAGGGTGATTTGAATTGGCTTTTTATTTGCCGGAATGTATACCTGATCAAGTTGAGTGGGGACAGGCGAATTTGCCAATCCGTTGTGTGTCCAATGGGTTGGATCATCCCAGTTACCAGAACCGCCGCTCCACTGATAAACATTTATGTTCTGCGCATTAGCGGAAACTACCCACATGAAAGCGCAAAGCACAGCGAAGAGGGGTTTTATGTAAGTTTTCTTTTTCAAATCAATCAATCATAAGCACTGCAAGGCACGAATCCTACTTTTTGATTTCGTGGGCAAGCCGTAATTCCCAGAATAATTTCATGTGAATTAGACGAACCATAGCGCACCTTAGAATAGGTAAAATCATAAGCGTAAGCGAGTGTGAAGTATTCTAAAAAGTTAAATTTTAGCATTCCTGACACGGCATCTTGTGATCGAAAACCTAAACCAATTGCAACACGATTGTCATAGTCGGCCCAGAAGTTTACGTCAAGTGAGGGTGTAGAGTTACCGGTAAATTTTAACTCAGCAGCAGGGATATAGCTCATTTTATCGCCGGATTCAAAAATTCGACCCGCCATAAGGTTAAAATTTGGTTGAAGACGCACATCCTCTCCGATATTTTTTAGGGTAGGATTTGTAATGTGAGCACCGCTAAATCCTATAAACCAATATTTGCTATAAAGCCAGACTCCAGCTTTCATATCAGGGAACACTATCTCAGACTGAGATTGCTGAAGAATGGGGTCCCCCGGGTCGTTGTAATCAAACGCAGATGCATCAAGCCTGTATTGAAGCGCACCAAGGGCTACTCCGAAAGCGAGACGCACTTTTCGCGAAAGCGGCAGATGAATAGCGTAATTCAAGTGCAGTGCGGTTCGACCCGTTGGACCGGTATTGTCGCCCTTAATGGTAATGCCGGCACCATGTATTACACCACGCTCGTTGCTAATGGCGTCAATGCGTTGATGGGCCGAAACGAACACTGTCCTTGGATTGTCTTCAAAACCAATCCATTGCGTGCGATATCCTACACGCGCGTCCAGACACTTCTTCAAACCGGCATTTGCCGGATTGATTTCAAATGCGTTAAAGAGGAAATTAGTGAACTGGGCATTTTGCTGTCCACTTACCGAAAAGGCAAATCCAATAAAAAACGTTATGGAAATAATCTTTCTCATCTCAATATTGTAACCGAACCTGTAATGGGTTCTGTATTTCCGTCAATAGGATTTAACTCAATGACATAATAATAGGTAGCGGCCGGCAAATCATCTCCGCCCCAATCATTTTGATAATTGGTAGCCTGAAAAACCCGTGTACCCCATCTGGAATAAACATTTATTTGAGCATTTTGCCAGGTCGTAATATTGTCTATATGCCAGGTATCGTTGAATAAATCGCCGTTTGGTGTAAAAACATTATCCGGTTTTATTGCTTGGCGTATAATTACTTGCACGACATCGCTGTAAATACAATCGTTGATCGTAGCTTCGACTGTGTAGGGTTCTGACCCAATTCCTGGGGGATTCGCAGTAACAGAATTGCCGGTGGTATTATTCAAATTATTTCCGGTCCAACTCAGGCCGCTCAAATCTGGATTTCCGGTTAGCACGACTGTTTCGCCTTCATATAAAATTTTTGGCGCCCTATTTTCATCATTTTCAGGATACCAGTCTCCTTCTAGGTCATATGTGACTGCGGGGCCAGAGACGGAAAGGCTAACTGTACACGCGCTGGGCTCCGTAGCTGGTGGAGGGCCAAATACCCCACTCACCATCACATAATACGTAGTGGAAGGCATGAGATTGTCAAGCTGAAGGTCATCCGCATTTGTGAGATCTGTTTGGCAGGAAATCGGCGTATCGTAGGTGGTAGGATCGCATGGATCAGTTGCCGAAAAAACAACGAGATTCACTCCTTGTCCGAGCAATGTGTCCGAGTCGCAAATAATGCTGGCAATAGAAAGTGTAGCAGTGGAATCATCGAAACTAAGGGATGGAAACTGATCCAAATCGAGGGTTTCGAAAGAATAGAATACGGCATTTGGTGCCGGATCAAAGCAGAAAGCTACAGGAACTGAAACAGGCGAACCATCCGCCGTGGTAAGTTGTTCAGCCGCCGATTGCGCGCAGAGCAATTGGGGATTTGAGCAGTCCTGCGCATTTGCGGAAGCGATCCAAAAACCAATACATACAAAGGCGATCACCTTAAATGGCGACAGTGAATTCATAAGGGGGATACTGTTTAACAGCTAAAGATACGGAATAGCACCATCACAGGGTTTCAAAAGTTCCCTTTTTTCCACAGTTGATTGTGGGTAATCCGATGTTTTCTGTTCATTTACAAGAATATATAAACAACAAACCCCAATACAGCCGCCATTAATGTCGCCAGAAGATTAACTCTATCATTCGTTATGAAAGAATACCCACTTTTTTCGGGCGATGGAGTGCCCGGATTTCGGTCGGCCCAAGGCATTTCCGGGGTTTCACGATATTTCACCTGAAATAAAGCTCCGAGAATGCTGTCAATAAAATTTCCGGAAAGGCCAACACCAAGAAGTATTAAATAGATTTTGGCATCAAAAGCTCCTAAAATAATGAACGGAATAAGCGCAAAAATGGCTGTAAAAACCAATCCGGCGAGGGTTCCGATCAAAGAAATCGCTCCGCTCAGACCGGGGTTTGCTTTTTTCCCGTTAGTAATTATGAAAGTATGTTTGGCGAAACGTGATCCAATTTCAGAAGATGCTGTATCGCTCATTGCGGCCGAGAGCGAAGCAAGACCTCCGACCAGAAATACCATTTGATTGGAGATAAAATAGAGACCTAAAAAGATAACGTAGAAGCCTCCATTACAAAAAACCTGATTGGCATTACGTCCTTTTTCCCTTGGTTTGTTATCTTTTTTCGGAAGCTTGGAAAGCCCTGTACCGAACACCAAAAAAACTATCGCCGGAATAATCCAAACCGGATCGGGAGATATTATTAATATCCACCCCAATAATGCCGCTGCAATGGCACCAGAAGATGAGAGCCATCTTAGTTTGTAGATGAAAAACATCGCCGCTCCCAAACCGAGAAAGAGCAAAAACTCTGATCGTCCTATAAAATTTGTATCGAGGAGTAACCAATATAAGGCCCCGAAGGGAACCCAAAGATTATCACGCCCCTTGATAGACAACGCTTCTATCAGTGTGAGAAAAATCGAAACAATGATTACGGAATAGATGGATGCAAAAGGCCTTTCGGCGACTGGAATAAGCTCAGGGAGCCACTGAAGGCACCCGAAAGTAAAAAAAAAGAAAGCTGTTGAGCCTTCAATTGATTTTGCTTCGAAGCCAAAATGATACCAGTTCTTTCCAAAATAAAACCCTGCCAAGGCAGCTGATCCATCAGCAAGTGCAAGAATTATCAGCGGAAAAAATATGAAGCCCGGCTGCTTAGGAAATATCCAGAGAAGAATCAAAAAAACCAATGCAAAATAAAAAATTCCCCAACTGTTTCGCGGTTGATCTTTCGAGTTGAAAACTCCGATAACCACTAGAAGAAAAACGATTGGAACGGCTAGGCCAAGGACCCACATTAGGAGTGTATAGTCCGCGATATAGACCGAAAAAGCACTTATTGAAATAGCTGTAATATGCAGGAATTTTCGAGCGGGAACGTAGTCGATCACCCTTTTTAAAACCAAGACTTTTGAAAGCACCACCGCAGCAATAACAATTATCAGAAGTATGAGTGTATTCAAGAGTTGCAGCTTAATTTAAAAGGATTGCCTTGTGAAAAACTGCTATAAGAGTTTGAGTCTCATTTTCCCAATTCAGCGTTTCAGCAGCAGCAATTGCAGCATCGCAGAGATGTGAATACTTCGATTGATCAGAGAGTAGGAGTTTCGTTTTTGAAATGATATCTTCCTCGGTAAGCTCTGTTATAATTCCAATAGCATGAGATTCATTTAAGGCAAGATACTCCGGAAACGGCGAAACCAGACACGGAATTCCGGCCATTGTATAGTCAAAAAATTTATTTGAAAGTGAATAATGGTAGCTCAACCCTTTGTTTTCGAGGAGATTAAAACCCAAAAAGGCTTTAGGCGTGAGTTCTTTAAGGTTTGCGGGTTTTAAAAATCCCAAAAACTCGACTTTCTCCTGCAGGTTTAAATCTTTTACTTGCTTACGCAACTCTTTGCTTAGGTCCCCTTCTCCAGCTATTTTCACTTTTAGCGGAAGCTGTCGTGCAGCATTTATAAGTGTTTCGAGTCCACGGCCGGCGTTTAGTGCCCCTTGATAAAGGATAAATGGAGCTTTAGACTCCATGACTTTCGGCTTTTCGTATTTTGGCAAATTTCTTACAACTTCAAATTCCTTGTTATACAGCTTTTGAAATTCTCTTGCCAATCCGGGGGAAACGGTATATCGAAAAGCCGTTCGGGGTATGGCAAAAGAAGCTACTCTCTCCCAGAACTTCTTAATTCGCTTTCTATGCACCACTTCAGGAACTTCCTGAAAATATTCATGGGCATCATATCCCAGTGGTTTTCGTTTCAATTTTGAAACAAAAAGTGCCGGAAGAATAGTATCGAGATCAATCGCACAGATTGCATCAAATTTTTTGAAAAGCAGATAAAAAAATAGCCGGATATTGTATTCCACATAAAAGGCTTTTCCACGCGTGAAGAGGCAAAAAATCCGCTTTGTCTCAAACTGAAAATCAATGTTTTGGGAGCGTTTCAATTTTCGGCCCACCAAAGTAACTTTATACCCGTTATGGCTCAACGTTTCGCATATTCGCTGCATACGCTGATCGAATGTGAGATCATTTGAGACCGTAAATAGAATTGTAGGAGTCAACTTTAATAAAAACGAATTAGGGTCTGCCTATAAAATCCGCTACCTGCGTTTCACTTCTTTTGCAATCAATCATCTGACATTTACAGTCTGAATTCCTTGGTTTTCAAAAGTACATGCGTCAATCTATCGAATTCAATAGTTCAGGCCCATGAGTAAATGGACAAACTATAGTCGGAGCCGCGGTGAAGATAGTGAACTTCGGAACCTAAAAAAACAGATACCTTGCGCACAAGATTTTTGGATCTGGAATAGCAAAACAATTGCGACTTTAAAGACCTTTTAAATGCGTGTATTATTCGGCAATGTCAAAAAGTAATCCTTCATACGAATTGGAAGATCATTCCTGGTTTCCGGACTCTCTTCGCGCATATCAAACCGATTTTTTGGGAGGAATGGCAAGGCTTATCGGGCTATACTACCCAGCGAAAATTTTCCTTTCGGGAAATATAAAGACCGGTGACCATGTGGTAGATTTGGCTTCAGGTAGCGGAATTCCGGCGATCCTAGCCACCCGCGACGTAGGTATTTCCCTCACTCTGACCGACAAATTTCCAAATGCTAAAAGTGCTATTTTCATAGCCAAATCATTTGGTGTCGAACAATTAACCGAAAGCATTGATGTAATCCAAAACGAAATTCCCGGTGGAGATGCGTATACCATGTTTAACAGTTTGCATCATTTTTCGAAAGAAAACCTCATCCTCCTTTTGAAAAAGATCCAAGCCAAACAAGCTGAAGCGTATTTCTTTGAGCCTATCTTGCCAACCCCTTTAACTTTTATGAAAGTTGGCTTTTCTACGCTAATTCTTCCTTTTTTTATCATTCCTTTTATAAAGCCATTCAGATGGGATCGCCTCATTTTTACCTATTTATTTCCTATTGGTATTTTGGCCACGTTTTGGGATGGAATAGTATCGGTTCGTAAATCGTATTCCATAAAAGAATTAGAAGACCTGAAAATCGAGTTTCAAAACCTTGGAATAAAAATCTCTGTAGGAGAACTCGATGGCAGATTCACCAATCTCACTTACCTTCGCCTTTCAAAATGAAAAAACTTAGAACCCTTTGGAAATTTACCCGTCCGCATACGATTATCGGAACTGCAACCAGCGTTGCAGCACTTTATGTAATTGCCACCGGCCAAAAGTTGGAATGGCCTCTACCCTTCTGGCTTACGTTAATTAGCGCATTAGCTTGCAATGTATTTATAACAGGATATAACCAACTGGTAGATGTAAAGTTGGACAAAATAAACAAGCCCGATCTTCCGCTCGCGTCCGGCGAATTAAGCATTCCTGCCGGGAAAAAAATCGTGTGGATTGCCTTGATTATTTCTCTCGGATTGGCACTCTATCTTTCACTTTTTCTCACGGGATTGATTCTGCTTATTTCAGCCATCGGATTTCTCTATTCATGGAGAGAAGTATATCTCAAAAGACAACACAGACTCGCAGCTTTTGCGATTACGCTTGTCCGCGGTTTTTTGATCAATGCAGGTTTTTATCTCTATTTTGCCGGATATGGTGCCGATATTGGAGCCATTTCCAATCCGGTTTGGTTGCTCATTATTTTCGTTGCATTGTTTAGCATTGGAATTTCTTGGTTTAAAGATATTCCTGATGTGATAGGGGACAAAGCCGAAAAGGTGGCCAGCCTGGCGATAACCATTGGCAGCAAAAAGGCTTTTAGTTATGGAACAATGGTGGTGGCAGCTGGCTATACGATTTGTGCTTTCGCTCCACTAATTATGGATATCCAGGGAATGAATCGGAGTTATATAATTTTCGGAAATGCGATTGCCGGATTCGTCTTTTTGGGAATTTCATCGCGCGTACGCCCCGAAGATCAGGCTTCCATAAAAAGTTTTTACCTCACCTTTTGGGGGTTATTTGTTGTCGAGTATTTGATATTTGCTATGGCGGCGGTGAATTGATTTCTGGCAAACCCTTCTAAAAACAGCTTGCTTCCATCTCAAATCTCAGAAAAAAAGTAGCCCCGCCGGGAATCGAACCTGGATCAAAAGTTTAGGAAACTTCTATTCTATCCATTGAACTACGGGGCCAATTTTAAAGGTGCAAAAGTAAGATAATATCTAAATTCCTTACCTCACCGTCGAACCATTCGGCATCTCACCTGCTGGTCCTACAAAAGCAAGTTTTCCTTCTGCATCTTCAGCCATCAGGATCATACCTTGTGACTCAATTCCTTTTATTTTCCGTGGTTCCAGATTGAGCAAAACGGAAACTTGTTTGCCGGGCAAATCCTCAGCAGCGTAATATTCCGCAATGCCGGAAACGACAGTTCGTTTATCAAGACCGGTGTCGAGCAAAATTTTCATCAGTTTGTCGGTTTTAGGAACCCGTTCGGCTTCCAGAATGGTTGCTGTGCGGATATCTATTTTTAAAAATTCTTCGAAATCGATAGCTGATTTTTGAGGCATGTGTTCGGTTTTTGTGGGTTGATTTGCTTCCGCAGACTGGCGAAGCTTGAGAAGTTGCGCTTCCACTTCTTCGTCTTCGATGCGCTTATAGAGCAGTTCGGGTTGTTGGATGGTATGGCCATCCGTCAAAAGATATGGTATTCCGGCAGCTTCCCAATCCAGGGGTTTCATGCCGAGCATTTCTGTAAGTTTTGCCGATGCGTTTGGCAAAAACGGAGCCATGAGAATAGACAGGTTTGCCGAGAGCTGTAGGCAAAGATTCAATATAGCCCCGGCTTTTTCGGGCTCGGTTTTTATCAATTTCCAAGGCTCGGTTTCGGTGAGCACTTTATTGCCAAAACGGGCAAGACCCATCATCGCTTGCTGACCTTCTCTGAATCGATACGCTTCAATACAACGTGAAACTTCTTCCTGCGCCAATGCAATTTGTGCAGCACAATCTTCATTTGCCAAAGCATTGAGATCTACATTACCCACGGGAGGAACTTTTCCTTCAAAAAACTTATGGGTGAGCACCACAGTCCGGTTTATAAAATTTCCCAAAATGGCGACAAGCTCATTGTTTACGCGTGCCTGATAGTCTTTCCATGTGAACTCACTGTCGCGAAATTCGGGAGAAATGGCATTGAGCACATATCGTAATTCATCTTTCTTTCCCGGCAGGTCTTCGAGGTATTCGTGCAGCCAAACCGCCCAATTGCGAGACGTGCTTATTTTCTTTCCTTCAAGATTCAAAAAAGCATTCGCCGGCACATTCGTCGGCAAGATAAAATCGCCATGCGCTTTGAGTAAGGTTGGGAAAATAAGACAGTGAAAAACGATATTGTCTTTACCGATAAAGTGTACCAATTCAGTTTCTTCATCTTGCCAATAAGGCTTCCATTCCTTTCCGGTTTCGGCTGCCCAGGCCTTCGTTGCCGTGATGTAACCGATAGGCGCATCGAGCCATACATAGAGGACTTTCCCATCGGCTCCTTCTACCGGAACCTTTACGCCCCAGTCGAGATCGCGGGTCATGGCGCGCGGCTGCAATCCCCCGTCAATCCAAGATTTGCACTGACCTATCACCTGCTTTTTCCATTCAGAAGGGTCGTGCTGCTTTTTGCCATCCAGCATTCCATTTTCAATCCAGTCTCGAAGCCATGCCTCATGTTTTTCAAGTGGCAAATACCAATGTGATGTTTCCCGCATTACCGGCTTCGTTCCACTAAGTGTCGATCGGGGATTTATCAAATCCTGTGGACTCAACGTCGAACCACAATTCTCACATTGATCGCCATAGGCATTTTCAAATCCGCATTTGGGGCAGGTTCCGGTAATGTATCGGTCGGCCAAAAACTGTTGAGCCTCATCATCAAAATATTGTTCGGAAGTCTTCACTTCAAAAACTCCTTTTTCAAGAAGTTTTAAGAAATAATCACTTGCTGTTCTGTGATGTAGCGGATCGGAAGTGCGGTGAAAAATATCAAACTCAATTCCGAAATCGGCGAAAGATTGTTTGATCTGGGCATTGAATTTATCGACTATCGATTGAGGTGAAACACCCTCTTTTTTCGCTTTAAGCGTAATTGCGGCTCCGTGTTCATCGCTACCACAAACAAAAATTACATCTTTGTGGCGCAAGCGAAGGTACCGAACGAAGATATCGGCGGGCAGGTAAGCGCCGGCTATATGGCCAATATGCAAAGGGCCATTGGCATAAGGCAAAGCGGCAGTTACGGTATATCGTTTTGGATTCTTCAAAAGGAATTTGCTTGTTTTTGTGAGGCAAAGATAATTACTTAAAACGACCTATTAAATGGCTAAAATAACTCCTTCAAATCTGAGTCCCGGCGACGAAATTCATATCATATCTACTGCTCGATTTGTAGAAATAGCATTTATCCAGAATGCGATAGAAACGTTGGAAAATCAAGGATTCAAAGTTGTTACTGGAAAAAATTTGTTCGAGCAAGATCACCAGTTTGCCGGAACGGATGCCGGGCGATTAGCAGATTTGAATGCAGCGATCCGCAATCCTAAATGTCGCGCTATTCTATGCGCGCGCGGCGGATATGGGACCGCTCGAATAATAGATGGTATGGATTTGCTTTCGCTGAAAAGCGATCCTAAATGGATAGTGGGATACAGCGATATTACAGCCCTTCACAACCATGTTTACACCCAAATAGGATTGGAATCGATACATGGTACCATGCCGGTAAATTTCTCAACCAACTCTTTTGAAAGTATTGACTCCCTGACATTCATCCTTTCGGGAAAAGAGGTGAGCTACAAATTTCCGCAGCATCAGTTCAATCGATCAGGGGAAGGCGTTGGAGAAATGGTGGGTGGAAACTTAAGCGTTATTTACAGTCTGCTCGGCTCGACCTCGAGTCTGAATACGGATGGAAAAATTCTTTTTCTGGAAGATTTGGACGAATACCTTTATCACGTTGATCGGATGATGCTGGCTATGGATCGGAGCGGAAAACTCAAAAATTTAGCCGGTCTGATTATTGGGGGCATGAGCGATATGAATGACAATACAGTTCCCTTTGGCAAAAGCGCAGAAGAAATTATTTCCGAAAGGGTGGCCGAATACCGTTTTCCGGTAGTTTTTGGATTTCCGGCAGGTCATCTCCCTGATAATCGTGCCTGGATTCATGGCAAAAAAAGAAGGCTGATCGTTCAAAACGACCAGCCTTCCTTAGTAAGTTAGTGGTAAATTTCTTTACTCACGCTCAAATTTCGTGTACTCTTTTGGAATGGCAAATAAATCGTTGTTCAAATCCGTTTTATTTACATCAACTACCTGAAGTTTGGTAAGTTCCACTCCGTCTGTTTTACGCTCTACACCTACCATTGGGAAAGCTCCCTTAAGATTTGGAATGTTCATAAAATATACGGCCATTTTGTCTTTTCGGTTCAATGTTTCTAACATAGGAATCATGAAATCGAAGTCGTCATCAGCTGCCCAGAAAGTTACTTCACGACCATCTTCTTTGCCGGTTACTTTCACTTCAGTACAGTTGTATCCATTAATTACTTTGGTATTGTTCGTTTTTTGAACAAATACTTCCGTTTCACGTGCTGGCCGTTTGTTCGGCACATCAATATACATTTTCCGTTCAGGACTCAAGGCTTTTACGGTATTCTCCTTGGTATCAACAATCATAATACCTTGAATCTCTCCGTTCTCACCGAGCTCTTCAACACGAATTTTATCACCTTTCACATAATAAATGTAATTAGCAGTAACAGGACCAATCGTTTTTGTAAATTTGATCGTGCCTTGGAAAGGACCCGTGGCAAAAGCCATCGAACCTAACGTAACCCCAAGCATAATAGCCGCAATTTTTTTCATAAAAAGTTTCATAACGAACACAGTTTAAAGGAATCTAAATGATTCACAATTAATAATTAACATGTCTTCTTCGACCCATTCAATCGGTAATTCGGGCGAATCACGTGCTTGTACGCATATGATTGAGCTAGGTTTCAAAATACTTGAAAGAAACTGGCGTTATAGACATGAAGAAATAGATATAATAGCTGAAAATGAGACCTTTATAATTTTTGTAGAAGTTAAAACAAGAAAAAATAATTTTTACGGTAGCCCCGAAACCTTTGTTAACAGGAAGAAACAAAGCCACATGATTCGGGCAGCAAATGAATATTTAACGAAAAAAAACTTGGACAAAGAAGCCAGATTTGATATAATAGCTGTTACGGGACTTGGAGAAGATGCCGAAGTGGTACATTTTCCGAATGCCTTTTATCCTATAGTATAATCCCATAGAAGAAGAATGACCGAAGAATCGAGTAATAATCGAAAACCTGTACGTAAGAATACACCCGGCCGGAAAAAAGAAACTCCTAGAAGCGGTGTTACGAAAAAATATCGCAACGAGAAAAGCGAATACGAGAGACCCCGTAGAGAAGAGACCTCAAAAAAATATCCGGCAAAAGACCGAAACGGCGACCGACCCCAGAGAAGTTATCGGGATGAAAGAAGCGAGGATCAAAACCCGCGCAGTGAAGAGTCTGCGACAAGAGCTGCTCCAGCACGAAGAGAAGGGCCTCCGAAAAGATATACCTCAAATGACAGAAATCGCGACCGGCCTGCGAGAAATTTTCGCGATGAGAAAAGTGAAAATCAAAAACCGCGTAGAGATGCGCCTACCAGTAAAAAGCCTTTAAAAGACAGGAAAAGTGACCGGCCTGCGGGAAGAGGAAGAAAAAAACCTGCGCTTTCACTAACGAACTATGATACGCTTCGCCTCAATAAGTATATAGCTAACGCAGGAATATGCTCCCGACGTGAAGCAGACGAGCTTATAAAAACAGGTCTTGTGGAAGTAGATGGAAAGGCCATCACAGAAATGGGCTATAAAGTAAAGCCCGGTCAAGTAGTTAAATATGCCGGTGAAAAAATAACACCGGAAAAACCGGTATACTTCTTATTAAATAAGCCAAAAGACTACTCTTCGGAAATGAAGCTCACAGCAGATCGGAAGAGTGCCCTCACCTTGTTAAAAGGAATCGGCAAACACAGTGTAGCTCCCATTGGAAAATTGGGTCGAAGCACCACCGGTCTAATATTGTATACAAATGACGGAGAAATAGCCGGCAAACTGGCGAACCCTAAAGGTGGAATCAAGAAGATCTATCATGTATTTCTTGATAAGAATCTCAGGAAAGAGGATCTAGATGCCATTCTCGCAGGTGTTGAAGTTGAAGGTGCCATTATCAAAGCCGACGATATATCCTATGTTGGAACGGCAAAAGATAAAAAGCAACTCGGCATCGAACTACGCAGCAACCAGAATAAAGCTGTACGCTCACTTTTCAAACAATTGGGATATTACATAGTGAAACTCGATAGAGTAATGTATGCCGACCTGACCAAGAAGGATCTTCCCCGCGGAAAATGGCGACCCCTAACTGACCAGGAACTTGTAAATCTTAAAATGTTGAAATAAGTAAGGCGGATACTCGTTTTATAGTGGAATTGCTTTGACTATTTTCTGCACTTATAAGGTCGCTTCAATCATGAAGTTTAGAATTGCTTTACTCACGCTTCTGGTTTTTGCAACGATTGGGTGCAAAACAAACGTGGACCCTATCACCCACCCTTCTGAAACAAATACCCCCCAATGGTTGAAATTTGAGAATTCAAATGATACCGTGCGTGATATGATCGACACGCACGATTACATTTATGCGGCAACCCAAAACAACGGATTGATGCGTGTCGAAAAAGAAAACCAACATAAAACTTACTTCAACACACTCAATGCCAATTTACCTGAGAATTTTCTGAATAGCGTGGCCTTGGATGCAGATTCAAATATATGGATTGGTACCCAACAATCGGGACTCATTAAATACGATGGAAACTCCTGGATTAATTATACGACTGATAATTCTGAGATTCCGGATAATAATGTTCGATCCATCGACTGCTACGGAAATGAAATTTGGATTGGAACCTGGAATGGCGTGGCGAAATTCGATCTCATGGGTTGGACGGTTTACGATTCCCTTAATTCCAATCTGCCCGATAACCGAATTCGGAAAGTTAAAATTTCCAACTCTGGTACTATCTGGGTTGGCTCGCAAACTGCCGGTCTTGCAAAACTTGAAAACAACCATTGGACCGTTTTTAATGACACCAATTCCGGCCTTGTAGATAATATGATTCGCACCATTGAATTTGACTTCATGGACGATCTCTGGACTGCAACATATCTGAAATTTTATACATTCGATCAAAATATCTGGGAGGCTTTTGATGAATCAAACACCGGGATTTCTTCAAAATTCGTAAACGATATAGCTTTTGGAAACGATGGGAAAATATATTTCGCCACACACCATGGGTTTTCGGTTCTTTCAAACGATCAATGGGAACAATTCTTTAACACCAATTCAACTATGTCCGGAAATATTGCTGAAGTGGTATTGGTCGACAAATTTAACAATAAATGGATCGGCACTTTTGGGGGTGTCGCAGTTTACAATGAATCCGGGGTCAAATTATAGTTTGAAAGAGTGACGGCGAGGCCAATATTATTTTGATAATAACGTTTTTTATAGGATTAAATCACAATTGAAAAAACTCCTCAAATATCTTTCAGCGATCCTTATTTTACTTGTTTTGGCGGGTATAGGTGCTTATTATCTGGCCAAAAAATTCGAGCCTGAAGTGCGCAGCGTGGTGGTTGGCGAGTTGAATAAATATCTGGCCGTTCCTGTAAAAGTGGGTGATATTAATCTCAGTTTGCTCCAGCGGCTCCCATATGCTTCTTTGCGCTTCAGTGATGTGGTGATTCCCGAAATAAAAAAGGATGGAACCTCAACCGATACATTGATTTATATCAAAGACATGTATCTGCAAATCGGATTATTAGATTTTTTTCAGAAGAAATATGAGGTAACTGAAGCGGAAATTAACTCCGGTTATTTTCGTATGAAATTCTTCCCCGACGGAAGCGACAATTTCCATTTCTGGAAATCGAGTTCCGACAGTACTGGATCTACTGAGCTTTCGCTAAAAGATGTGCATGTTGAAAATTTTGCTTACAGCCTCTCCACTGCTGACAACCTTGGACTTTCGTTCTTTGTAGAAGAAACCGATGCAAGCGGAGATTTTGGAAAAGACATCTACGATATTGAATCTGCGAATAAAATTCAAATAAAATCGATTGTGAATGCGGATGCAACGATGTATTTAAACGAGTATTTCGATGGCGACCTGAATTTGAACATCAACAAAATCGCCGATAAATACGCCTTTGAAAGCTCTCTAGTAGCACTCGCTGATCAAGAAATGACCGTGAAAGGTTATTACGCTCCTTCTGAGAATCAATCATGGGTAGTAAAGATAAAATCAGAAGATGCCGATTTGGAAAAACTTGCGCATCTACTCCCTATTTCCCTCCGCAAAACATTAGGAGTATACGAATCGCGTGGCGAAACGAATCTTGATTTGACCCTGAGTTCTGGTAAGGATTTTAATCTCGATGCTGCTTTCTCTGATTTAAATGGCACCTTTCAACATCACGAAGGCCTCGGAACCGCAAAAATCGATGCCGCCAAAGGAAAAATCGAGATCAGAAACGATATCCGGTCTATATTTCTGGACGAATTAAGAGCCCGAATAGGCCCGGGAAAAATAGAAGCCTGGGGAAAAATTATAGATCTCAATGCACCTTCATTCGATTTAAATATAAAAGGTGAGATAGATTTAAATGAGCTCAAAAGTCTCCTTAACATTAAGCTACTTGAAGAGCTGGGAGGAAATGTGAATGTAGATGGCAGACTGCACGGAAATCTACCGAGGGAATCAGCAAATGCGACGTTAGAATTGCTAAAAGGAATCGATTTCATAGGAAAAATAAATGTGGAAGACGGTACCTTCAAAATGGCCGGGCAGGATCAGAAGTTCGACCGGATTGATGGTGATGTCCAGCTGAAAGATAATGCAATACTTATTAAATCAGCCGATGCGCGAGTGAATGAAAACCCATTTACAATATCGGGGAAAATCGAAAATGCACTCCCCTATATTTCAAGTCCCGGACAAAAATTGCGGATTGAAGCCAACTTCAGCGCCGAGGAGCTAAATTTCAATAAAATACTCACTTCCAACACTTCCACACGCGATACTACGTATCATTTTCAATTGCCCGAAAATATTTCTTTCGATCTAAGTGTTGCAATTGGGAAATTAGCTTTCCGTAAATTTGAAGCGCAGGCGGTGCATGGCAAAGCATATTATAAATCCGGTTTGCTTACGCTAAATCCGGTCCAGTTTACAACAGCTGACGGAAATGTGAATGCCAATATGCGGCTAAAACAAAAATCTGCAAATGAATTTGAAATCCAATCGACTGCATTTCTCGACCATCTTAATCTCCCCATCCTTTTTGAAGCATTTGAAAATTTCGGGCAAAGTGTCATTCAGGCGCATCATTTAGAAGGGCGAGCCAATGCAAAAATTATTTTCTCAACTGTTTTCAAGAGTGACCTTTCGATCGAAATGCCTACTGTTGCGTCGAATATACAACTCGAAGTATCGAATGGCAAACTGAAGAATTTGGAAACGCTCATAGCCATTGGAGACTATCTGCGGCAAAATGCGCTTTGGCGATCGCTCATAAAAGTAGATGACTTTCAAAAAAAATTGAAAGTTGTAGAATTTGACACCCTGAGAAATGAGATTTCTATCAAAAACGAAGTTGTAAATATTCCGGCAATGAGCATCGGTTCGTCGGCGCTTACCCTAAATATTTCAGGTACACATACCTTTGATAATGGAATTGATTATTCTTTAAATTTCAAACTCAGCCAACTTCTTCGAACAGGCAAAAAAGAACAGAGCGAGTTTGGGTATATCGTGGATGACAATTCAGGCTTAAGACTTTTCATGAAAATGGAGGGTACCGTCGATAACCCGAGATTCAGTATGGACGGAGATGCAGCACGTACGAAGCGAAAAAATCAATTCGATGATGAGAAAAACACATTCAAAGGAATATTAAAAGAAGAATTCGGACTTTTTAAATCAGACACAACCATAACTGCGACCAAAGTCCTAAAGGAAGAAAAAGACCCAAAATTTTCGGTCGATTGGGACGATTTTAAAAATAAGAATGATAGCCTAGAAAACGCCAAAAAGAAGAAGGGCGCTAAAAAGAAAAAAAATGACGACGATCTCTTTAAGGATGATGATATGTGACCTATATCCACAGGCATATCCATTTTATAGCAAGCAAAATTCAATCTCCTCATCCAAATTTCACTGAACAAAAACTCTTAACTTTGGTTTACTTTAAAATGCTCCCCGATTTACGGAAGATGTTTTAATCGAAATCAAAAACCAACAATTATGTACAAAATCAAACAAATATTCAGTCTGGTGGCTCTCAGCTTAGGGCTTATTTGCTTTACCGCATCGTTTGCTTCAGCGCAAAGTGGAATGAAAAACGGCGATAAAGTAACGATTCAAGGCGAAGTACTTGATATGGCGTGTTATATGTCACACGAAGCTCACGGCCAAAAGCATGCCTCATGCGCAGAAACCTGCGTGAAAGGCGGTGCTCCGATGGGAATTCTTGACAAAGATGGAAACGTATATTTGGTGGTTGAAGATCACCAAAACAAAGATCCATACGCCGATATGGTAAATTATGCTGCCAAAACGGTAAGCGTAACTGGTACGTATTACGACCGTGGAGGCACTCAGGGATTGGTATTAGAGTCTGTCGAAGAAGCGAAAATGTAAAATCATTTCGTGCTAATTGACTTTCGAAACAGGATGAAAAGGCAAGCGGATTCGTTTGCCTTTTTTTGTAGCTTATTTTTTGATTAAATACAGTGGTAATCCATGAAAAAACCGATTTTGACAATTGTCGCTCTGATTGTATTGCTTGTCGTTTTGGGAGGTATGATCTTTCAAAACGAAGTACGAAAACCAGAAAAGACTGCCTTTGCTCGAGGTTATGAAGTTGCACTGAAAAATGGATGTTTTCACTGCCATGGAGGTTCGGGCCTGGAAGGAATACCCAATCCGAATTCAAAACCAAAAGATGTACCCTCTTGGCAAGGAGGCACAGCGATGATGTACATTTTCGGTCCTGATGATATTGAGCATTGGGTGCTCGACGGTGGAATAGCTGAACAAAAACCCGATACCGCAGCATTATTACAAATGCCGGCCTATCGCGATATACTTTCGAAAGAAGAATATTCAAATTTGAAAGTCTATCTCATTGCCGTTATGGAATTGATTGAAATCAAAGACACCCTTGCCGAACACGGTTATAACATAGCTCAAAACAACGGCTGCTTTGGCTGTCATGGGCCTTACGGTCTCGGCGGTGGAATAAATCCCGGAGCTTTCAAAAGATACATCCCCGGCTGGGAGGGCGCCGACTATTCAGACTTGGTGCAAAGTGATGAAGAACTGCGCGAATGGATTGAAAATGGCCATATAGAAAGGATTGATAACAATGCTGTTGCAAGATATTTTACCAAAGATCAGGTTATAAATATGCCCGGTTATAAAAATCTTCTTTCCCAAAATGAGATAGAGGCTGTGGAGCATTATATAAGGTGGTTGCGGGAACAAGGGCTGGAATAACCAACCATGGGATGCCATCGCAAAAGAACGAGGTATGAATCGGTAGTGCAAAAAATGGAAAAATCGAAAAGAAGAGACTTATTAAAGTACGCGATGAAATCGCATGGTAGCGAACAAACGTACGATAGCGGCTGGGCGACATACCATAACGGGTGCTTTAGCCCGAAAGAAGCAAATTTGTTTTTTGACCGGCTTCATAACACGATTGCCTGGGAAAACGATGTAGTAACTATCTTTGGAAAACGAATTGTTACAAAGCGGAAAGTGGCGTGGTATGGTGATAAACCTTTTGAGTATTCGTATTCGAAAACATTACGAAAAGCTCTGCCGTGGACAGAAGATTTGAAGGAATTGCTGCGATTGGTGAGCGAAGAAACCGGCGTACCATACAATTCGTGCTTGTTAAATCTATATCACAACGGCGAAGAAGGAATGGGTTGGCACAGTGACGATGAGAAGGAATTGGTTAGAGATGGAACAATTGCTTCTTTGAGTTTGGGCGCAGAACGTCCCTTTTTTTTTAAGCATAAAGTGACGAAAGATAAGGTTGAAGTGGTCCTCGAAAACGGTAGCTTATTGGTAATGGGTGGAGCCGTTCAAAGACATTGGTTGCATAGTTTGCCAAAGCGAAAGAACATCCATAAGCCTCGGATTAATTTAACTTTTAGAATGATTGATAACCTCTAATTATATAAAGAGATTCCATCGCGCGGTAGCCTTTAGGTCATGCAGTCATGTGTTAGCGGAGTTGAAATGGGAGCCTTGAAGACATCAAATAATAATTCGAATAAAACCCGGGATTTGTCCGAAATGTAGGGTGAAAAACGCCAGAACTGTAAAAGATTTTTACATTTAGGTTAAATTCGCGGCTATTGAATAGACCTCTACCTGAAGAATACAGGTTTCTGAAATGAATTTATACTCGAAAAAGCAGCGGTGGAAAGCCGGCCTGCTCGTGCTTGCGACGATTATTGTGGGACTTTCGCTATGGTATTCCAACTATATCGTAAATAAAATACGTGAGGAGGAGCGCGAAAAAGTGCATCTCTGGTCTGAAGCAGTAAAAAAGCGGCTCACACTGATCAATTATACCGAAAATTTATTTCGCGATATGCGTCGCGAGGAGCGAAATAAAATTGATGTTTGGGCACAGGCAACGGGTCGCGTGGTGACTGCCAGCGATACCGAATTGCGGTTTTTACAAGATATAATTTCGAATAATACCACAATTCCGGTGTTAGTTGTGGACCAAAAAGGAGCCATTCAATTCGACCGGAATATCGACACAAGATATCTGAAAACCAAAGCGAGCAGAGATAGTCTAATAGAAGCTTTTGGTGAGTTATACGACCCCATCCAGTTAAATATTCAGGGGATTAAACAAAAGATTTATTACAAAGATTCGCGCCTGCTCTCCGAACTCGAAAACACACTCGACGATCTGATCAACTCATTTATTAGCGAAACAGTGATGAACTCAGGATCCGTTCCAGTGCTCGTCACGGACTCCTCGCAAACAAATGTTCTGAGCTACAGTAATATTGACTCCACGGTAATCCACAATCCTGAAAAACTTAGGCTAAAGCTGGATGAAATGTCGCATAACGAATCGCCGATTCAGGTACGCTTCGGTCATTCCATTGCCAATTATGTCTTTTACACGGACTCGATTGTTATTACCCAACTTCAGTTCTTGCCTTATATCCAGCTAATTATTGTCGGATTGTTTTTGTTGATTTCGTATATAATTTTCAGCACTTTCCGCCGAGCTGAGCAAAATCAAGTTTGGATTGGAATGGCTAAAGAAACAGCGCATCAGTTGGGTACACCGCTATCGAGTCTCATGGCCTGGATTCATCTTTTAGAATCGCGCGGTATGGATAAAGAAACTATTAAAGAACTCAATAAGGATATTGAGCGCCTCGAAATGATAACGGATCGGTTTTCGAAAATCGGCTCGACTCCCGAGCTTCAGGAAAGTTCGGTAAAAGAGGTGATGGAGCAGGCTACATCCTATTTGCGACCCCGCGTGTCGAGTAGGGTTGCTATTGAAATAAATCAAAATCAGGCTACCGAAATCAAAGCGATGATCAACGGTCCGCTTTTTAGCTGGGTGATTGAAAATCTTTTTAAAAACGCAGTCGATGCAATGGAGGGAACGGGTAAAATAACGGTTGATATTTACCACGAAATCCAGAATGTCTATATCGACATAACCGATACGGGTAAGGGAATTTCCAGCCCAAATCATAAAGCGGTTTTCCAACCCGGATATACGAGCAAAAAACGTGGCTGGGGTCTTGGTCTTTCGTTGGCGAAACGGATAATAGAAACCTACCACAGCGGTAAGATTTTTGTAAAACGGAGTGAGCCCGGCAAAGGAACGACCTTTAGAATAGTCCTGAAAACCAAAGCTTAATGGCTGGTATTTATATCCATATTCCGTTTTGTAAGCAAGCTTGTACCTATTGCGATTTTCACTTTTCGACTTCAATGGCAAATAAGGAGAAAGTGGTAGATGCAATCTTGAAAGAGATGGAATTACGCGCAGATTTTGTCAGAAATGATGGGATTCAGACGCTTTATTTCGGTGGAGGAACTCCAAGTTTGCTAAATGCAGATGCGCTGCAAAAAATCTTGATAGCTGTACGCGCGAATTTCCATTTAGCGGAAGAGTTTGAGTTTACTTTTGAAGCCAATCCCGACGATTTGACCGAACAAAAGGTTGACATGCTCGCGCAAAAAGGTGTAAACAGGTTAAGCATTGGCATTCAATCCTTTAACGATAAATATCTCGAGTGGATGAATCGAGCACACCGGACGGATGAAAGCATCGCTTGCATAAGTAGAGCACAAGCCGCCGAGATTACCAATATTTCAATTGACTTGATGTACGGTTTGCCCGGTCTCGACGCCGCGGAATGGAAAGGCGAAATTGAACGCGCAATTGATTTGGGAGTGACCCATATTTCGGCTTATTGCCTTACTGTAGAACCCAATACAGCCCTCGGATATCGCGTACGAAAAGGAAAGGATAATCCCGTAAATGAGGAGGCGGCTTCAGAGCAGTTTGAAATTCTTGTCAGAAAATTGGCAGAAGCAGGGTTTGAGCAATATGAAGTAAGCAATTTTGCGCGCGAAGGATCTTATTCTAAGCACAATACCGCATATTGGCAGGGAGTTCCATACTTAGGTTTAGGGCCATCTGCGCATAGTTTTAAACCTGCATACCGCGAATGGAATGTGGCCAATAACATGCGTTATCTGCGCGATATTGAAGCAGGAATATTGCCTTTAACACGTGAAGAGCTAAGTATTGAAAACCGGATTAACGAGTGGATAATGACAGGTTTGCGCACTAAATGGGGTATTGATTTTGAATACGGTATTGCAGAATTTGGAGTGGATTTGCGCATTGAAAATCGCGCATTTTTGGAAAAAATAGTAGTTGAAGAAGAGGCTGCTCTCACAGGCTCAACCCTAAAACTTACCCCAAAAGGCCTCTTTTTGGCCGATGGAATTGCGGCGGAGCTTTTTGTAGTTGATGAAATCACTTAGCGTAATTGTATGTAAAGAACCTACAGTTGTTTTTAATAGTGAGCCGTATTCCTGATATTCAGGCCTTCCATAGCACCGGTACCCGCGTAAATATCTAACAACCCCTTTGCTTGTATTTCGTATCGGAGAATCTTTATTGATACTCAGAGATATTCGTGATTCGAAAAATATCTCAATGGTTCTGCCCTTGCGTTTTTATTTAAATTCAACCGAAAGTTGGTCCTACCGATTTCTGAAATAAAGTCCAAACGGATTTGAAAAGGAAACAGAATCCGTACTTTTAAACCATGATTGTAACTTTAGAGATTTCAGGAAAACCCCTGCGCACCGACCTCTCCTACCCTATCGATATTTCTATCCCGCTCCGTCCTGAGGGCCCGCGCGCATGGTACGTCGATAAAATGACGGTCGAACCGGTCATGAACAACCGGTTCATCGGTAGTGTTGCGAAAGGAGGCGCAGTAAATTTTCGAAATATCAGCTTTAACCCCCACGGTCATGGCACCCACACCGAAACCGTTGGACACATTGATAATGCGATTGTTTCAATAAACAAAACACTAAAAAATTTCTTTTTTACCGCACGACTTATTACAGTTAATCCCAAAGCTTTTTCCGGAAAGGAAGAAACTTTTAAAAAACAGGGCGACCGTATAATCACGAAAGCAGAGATCGAAAAAGCTATAGGAAAAGGCTCCTATGAAGCTCTGGTAATCCGCTCGCTTCCGAACAAAGTCGAAAAACTTTCGAAGAATTACGCCAATACAAATCCACCCTATTTCGAACCGGAAGCACTTACCTTCATGCGCGAAACTGGTATAAAACACGTTCTCACAGATCTTCCCTCAGTCGATCGGGAAGAAGATGGCGGACAGCTATTATCGCATCATGCTTTTTGGTATGGGGGGCGTAAGGGCGACTTGCAATGCACAATCACCGAGTTCATTTACGCACCCGATTCGGTGGCTGACGGCGACTATCTATTAAATTTGCAAATTGCGCCCTTTGAAAATGACGCTTCACCAAGCAAACCAACACTTTATAAACTCGAAGAATCGTAAAATCATGCACAATGAATATTGAAGAATTTCGCGCCTACTGCATAGCAAAGCCCGGAGTTGAGGAGATTTTACCTTTTGGCCCTTCTGCTCTGGTATTCAAGGTTATGGGAAAAATGTTTACGATTTGTGATATCGATAATTTCACCGGCTTTTCAGCCAAATGTGACCCTGAACGGGCGATCGAACTTCGTGAAGAATATCCCGACGCCATAACGGGTGCTTATCACATGAATAAAACACACTGGAACGGGGTGCGTTGCGACGGGTCTGTCCCGCGCAAATTGCTCTTTGAGCTCATCGACGACTCCTACAATTTAATCGCCAAAAGTTTACCCAAAAAACTTCGTGAAGAACTCGACGAATTGCCTTAATTTCGCGCCCTTATGTTGGACAAAAAATTTATTTACAAACGCATTCTCGGATACTTTTTGAGCGGCCTCATATTGGTGGCACCGCTTACGATAATCCTATATATCGTCTATAAACTCTTTACCTATCTCGACAGTATTATTCCCATCGCCATTCCGGGTTTGGGCTTGCTCACCTTACTTGTTGCCATTACCATTCTCGGGTTTCTGGGGTCATCGTTTATTTCGCAACCTATTCGAAAACGCGCCAATAAACTTCTCGACCGGGTTCCTTTAGTCAAAACACTTTATACGGCAATTACCGATTTGCTTTCGGCTTTTGTAGGTCAAAAAAAGAGCTTTTCCCGACCGGTTTTAGTCAAACTCAGCCGTAGCAGCGATATCGAAAAACTCGGCTTTATAACCAACGACGATTTGAGCAAACTCAATATTCCTTTGGGAAAAATTGCTGTTTACCTCCCACATAGCTACAACTTTTCTGGAAATCTTTACATTGTACCCATTGAAAATGTTACACCTATCACTGCAAATACCGCCGAGGTAATGAAATTCATCGTGTCGGGTGGTGTTACTGGAATAGGAGGTACTCAAAAAGATGAAACAATCGAAATTCGGTAATCTTTTTTTGCTTCACCTTATTGTCTTTATCTTCGGATTTACAGGAATTCTAGGGCGACTCATCACTACCGACTCTCAGATTTTGGTCTGGTGGCGTATGGTGATTGCCAGTATTACAATCGCCCTTTTTGTATATACTACAGGCAAGATTAAGAAAAACCTTTCGGTAAATGCGTCCACCTACAGCTTTGTGGGTCTAATTATTGCAGCCCACTGGATTACCTTTTTTGAGGCCATTCACCAATCAAATGTCTCGGTAACCCTAGCGTGCCTAAGCGCGTCTTCCCTGTTTACCGCTCTTCTTGAGCCCCTTTTTTTCAGAAGGAAAATCGATACATATGAGCTTTTTTTCGGTGCGCTGGTCATGAGCGGCTTACTGTTAATTTTTAGTTTTGAAACGGAATACAAAACCGGAATCATTCTTGCACTTATTGCGGCCTTCCTGGCTTCACTTTTCAATACAATGAATGGAAAATTGATCCAAAAAGACAACCCCTATCGGATTAGTTTGGTGGAAATGATGGCGGGTGCTACCGGAATTACTGCCTATTTGATTTTCAACGGAAAGTTTGGTATTCAAATGCTGCAAATGCCCGTGATGGATTGGGTATGGATAATCGTTCTGGGCACAATCGCTACCGGATTTGCTTTCGTAGTAGGGGTAAAGGTAATGGAAGAACTCAGTCCGTTTACTGTTTCTTTAACCATTAATCTCGAACCGGTTTATGGAATTATCCTCGCCTTTTTCATTTTTGGTAGTAGCGAGAAAATGACTTGGGGATTTTACGTAGGAACGGTTTTGATTTTAGCCGCTCTATACATGAATGCGCTCCATAGAAAAGGCAGACTGAAAAGAAAGAATCTACATACAGGGCCCTGATTTTCACAACAACATTCATTCGAAGAAAGCGTTACCTTCGTAATACATTTCGTTTCTTGTATTATGTCAATGACAGACTCTGTAGAGAAAAAATATGCCGTAAGCCTCACTTCTTTTCAACGCTTCAAAACGCATGAAGTCAAGGTGGGAAATGTTGGTATTGGGGGCGATAATCCCATACGGATTCAGTCGATGACTACGACCGATACAATGGATACCCAGAAGACCGTAGAACAATCGATTCGCATGATTGAAGCCGGTTGCGAATTCGTACGAATAACTGCTCCGAGCAAGAGAGAAGCTGAGAATCTCGCTCCGATCAAAGAAGCTATTCGCGCTGCCGGTTACGACACACCGATCATTGCCGATATCCATTTTACGCCCAATGCGGCAGAAATCGCTGCAGGCATTGTCGAGAAAGTGCGCGTCAATCCGGGAAACTACGCCGACAGGAAGAAATTTGAAAATATTGAATACACCAACGAGACGTATAATGCAGAACTCGAACGTATTCGAAAGAGATTTACACCACTCATCTTACTCTGCAAAGAAAACCATACCGCCATGCGCATCGGTACAAACCATGGCTCACTGAGCGATCGAATCATGAGTCGCTACGGTGATACACCCCAGGGAATGGTCGAGTCGGCGATGGAATTTTTGCGAATATGCCGCGAAAAGGATTACCATGATATTGTACTCAGCATGAAGGCAAGCAATTGTAAAGTGATGGTAGAAGCTTATCGCCTCTTGATGGTTTACATGATGAGAGAAGGAATGAATTATCCCATTCACCTCGGTGTTACCGAAGCGGGTGAGGGTGAAGATGGACGCATAAAATCGGCGGTCGGGATTGGTACGCTCCTTGAAGATGGAATTGGCGACACGGTGCGGGTTTCACTCACAGAAGAACCTGAAGCTGAGATTCCTGTTGCGAAAATGCTTGTAAACCGGTACGTGGAACGCAAAAATCACGACGCCATTCCAGAAATAGGGCAGAATCCAATTGACCCATTTGCATTCAATCGCCGGGAAACGGATGTAATCGTCAATCTCGGAAAAGGAGAAGTGCCGCGCATAATCGGTGACCTTTCGGAAAAAGAAGAAATCAAGCCAGCGTCACTCTTCGCTTTTGGTTACAACTACAGCGTACCGCTCGACAAATGGAATATCACCGATCAGGCAGCCGATTTTGTGTTTGTAGGTGAGAATGATGTGAATTTCGAAATTCCAGGTACCCTGGGAATTATCGCAAATGCAGACTTCTGGAAAAAATCGCCCAATAAGGTGCGTTTTTATCCACTCATGAACGCCGAAGAATTCGAAAGCTACGGCGAATTGAGCAGTAAGCTCAACTTTATTCGCGCCAACGACGATGATATGTATCGTCCGCTATTTATCGAAAAATTACAAGAAACTGAACATTCTGTTTTGGTTATTTCCACGGAAAACTCCAATGCTGTGGCTGCTTTACGACGCGTTTTTATAGAGTTAATGAACAGCGATTGTAAAATTCCTGTAATCGTATATCGGGACTATGAAAAACTCCATCGTGAAGCGCTTCAACAATACGCATCGACTGATTTTGGAGCACTCCTCATCGACGGATTGAGTGACGGAATTTGGTTGAAATCCAATGCAATGGAATTGAAAGGGCAAAATTCACTTTGCTTCGGGATTTTACAAGCCACCCGAACACGAATCAGCAAAACCGAATATATTTCATGTCCTTCCTGCGGTCGTACCCTCTTCGATCTTCAGGAAACAACGGCTAAAATTCGCTCACGAACCAGCCATATGAAAGGATTGAAAATCGGAATAATGGGCTGCATTGTAAATGGTCCCGGCGAAATGGCAGATGCCGATTATGGCTACGTAGGCACTGGACAAGGCAAAATCACCCTATACAAAGAAAAAGAAGTGGTAAAAAGAAATGTATCTTCCGAACTCGCTGTAGATGAGCTTATTGAATTAATTAAATCGCACGGCGACTGGATTGACGCGCCAAAAATTGACGCATTATGAAAGCAGTTGTTGCAGGTGCCACAGGTTTAGTCGGGAGTTTTTTAGTTGAGCAACTTTCAAATGATTCCGCATTTACGGAAGTGATTGCGCTAACGCGAAAAGCTAAAGAAAGTACTGGTAAAGTAAAGTGGCAAAAAATTAATTTCAAATCGCATACCGAATTACAGGAGGTCACAAATGGGGCGGATGTAGTTTTTTGTTGTCTGGGAACAACGATTAAAAAAGCCGGTTCTAAAAATGGCTTTTTGGAAGTTGATTACGAGTATGTAGTCGATTTAGCGGAAGCGGCTTCTGCCAATAAAATTCGTCAATTTTCGGTTATCTCGGCAATGGGCGCGGATGAAAAATCCAAAATCTTTTACAACCATGTTAAAGGAAAAATGGAAATAGGACTTCGCCAGTTAAAAATAGAAGAATTAATAATTTTTCATCCTTCCCTGCTTCTGGGCCCACGAAAAGAAAATCGCACCGGAGAAAAAATCGGAATCGTACTTGGAAAACTTATTGCACCACTCCTCTTCGGCTCGCTCAAGAAATATCATCCGATCGAAGCAAAAGATCTCGCAAAAGCAATGTGCCGTGAAGCAAAAAAACAAGAACCAAGAATAGCAATTCTTACCTATCAGGAAATAATTTAGCTCACTATTTAAACCCCTTCTAAATAAGCAAAGGGGGCCGTGTGTGACAATTCCATGACATTTTAACTAGCGCAGTTCAAGAAATTTGCATTAAATATGAATAGACAGGCTTTGAATAGATTCAGCGTCTTTGCTTTTACGCACAAGACACTCCCCCTTGACTTGGTTGGGAAGTTTCATATTGATCCCAACTTAATTACCGACCGCCTTAAATCTCTCAAAACCACCCTTCACCTTGAAGAGCTTATGTACCTCTCCACCTGCAACAGGGTCGAATTTGTTGTGGTGCAAAGTGCCGGCCATCACATTACTGCGGCGTCCATAATCGAGGCTTTGAAAATTACCTTTTCAGAAAGGGAATATCACCTTGTTTGTGAAAATGCCGAAGTTCACAAGAGCGATGAAGCCGTAAAGCATCTATTCAAAGTAAGTTCCTCTCTCGATTCGATGGTAATCGGCGAGCGCGAAATTATTACACAGGTAAGAAAATCTTACGAAGACTGCTCGAAAATGGGCCTTACCGGTGATCTGATACGGCTGGTAGTGCGTAAAACAATCGAAACAGCCAAGAAGGTTTTTACAGAAACGGCTATTTTCAAAAAACCCGTTTCAGTGGTTTCCCTTGGTTTTCATCGTTTACGCGATCTGAATATGCCCGTGAATAGCCGCGTAGTGATGATTGGTGCTGGCAAAACAAACCGGGCAATGATTCGTTTTTTAGCAAAACACGGATTTAAAAATATTCATATCTACAACCGATCACTCGAAAAAGCAGAGGCTCTGGCGAAGGAAGTGAATGGTAAAGCATCGCAATTATCCGATCTGCTTGAGCACACTACCGGATTTGACATTCTTATTACCTGCACCTCTTCAAGTGATCCTGTTTTAACCAGCGAGCGTTACACAACTTTAGCGAAAAATGAAACTACGCGAAAAGTCATTCTCGATCTGGCCATTCCCGGAGATGTGGCCGACACCGTTTTAGCGGAAGCAGGCAAATCACTGAAATACATTAATATAGATGAGTTGAAAGTAATCGCAGATCGGAATCTCGCAGCGCGCTCCAATGATATCGCGAAATGTGAAGATATTGTCGATGAAAAACTCCTCGAATTTCATGACATGTACAAGCAACGCGAAATAGAAATCGCTATGCGCGACATTCCTGAAAAAGTTAAAGAAATCCGCACCAGAGCTATCAATACAGTTTATGCAAAAGAATTGAGCAGCCTCAACCCGGAATCACGGGAAGTGCTCGACAAGGTGATCGCCTACATGGAAAAGAAATACATTTCGGTGCCGATGATGATGGCGAAAGAAGTAATGTTGAACAAGTCGAAGTGAGAAAATCTGAAATTGTAATAGGATCACGCGGAAGCGATTTAGCCTTATGGCAAGCCCATTTTGTAAAAGGCCTTCTGCAAAAATTGGGGGAAAAAGTACGCATTGAAATCATTAAAACACAGGGAGATATCATTCAACACCTGAGTTTTGACAAAATGGAAGGCAAAGGTTTTTTTACCAAAGAATTGGAAACCGCTTTGCGCGAAAACACGGTAGATCTGGCTGTTCACTCCTGCAAAGATCTTGAGACCGATCAACCAGAAGATTTGAGTATCTCAGCCATTTTGCACCGTGCAAATCCCGCTGATATTTTGCTTATTCGCAAAGGTTTTACAGACTCGAGTGAGAAATGGAATCTCCGGAAAAACTGTAAAGTGGGAACTTCAAGTGCGCGAAGAAAAATGCAAATCACCCTCCATCGTCCCGATATCGAAATCGATGATATTCGTGGAAATGTGCCCACCCGGGTTCAAAAATTGCGCGACGGAAATTTTGATGCGATCGTTTTGGCCAAAGCCGGACTCGACCGATTGAATCTTAACATAAGCGATTTAGAAAGCTTTGAGTTTGACCCTTGCGAATTTATCCCCGCTCCGGCGCAGGGTGCTTTGGCATGTCAAATCAGAACTTCGGATACAGCATTGGCCGAGATTCTGAGCGCAATCAACGATCCCAAAGTTGCCAATCGGGTAGCCACCGAACGCAAAGTTCTCAACCTTTTCGATGGCGGATGCCAGTTGCCGCTTGGCGCATATTGTATCGAGCGCAATGGGCAGTTTGAACTGCGGGCGATTATGGCCCCCAAATACGGCGACTTCCCTGCTGAAGTTTTTGTCACTTCTGATACCACGACCGGATTAGCTGAAAAAGCAGTCGAAGGATTGAAAAAAAAAGCCTCGCCTAAATCTTTTTCTTAGCCGCGACTATTGCGGTGATTTCTTTACATACGTTGAACGCAAACAATCCATTCAGATTGATAAAACTGCGTGTATTTCGCTGCAGCTAAAAAGAGATTTAACCCTACCCAAAGCTGATTGGATTTTCTTTTTGTCGCCTTCAGGAGTGGAACTATTTACAGAAAAATTTGACGCGAGTCCATTCAAAATTGGCGTAATAGGCCCCGGAACAGAGCGTGCTATTGAAGAACAGGGCTGGAAAGTATCGTTTTCGCCAAAAAGTACCAATCCCAAAGAAGGTATTGATGAATTTGCCGAAATGCTACCAAAATCGGAAACTGTAATTATGGCTTGTAGCGATAAGAGTTTGAAGCGGATGCATGGCCTAGTTTCAGAAAATCAACTTATTGAGTGGGAGTTTTATGAAAATATTTCTAAAAAGCATATTTCAAAATCGGAAGCGGACTATTTGATATTTACTTCGCCGAGTAATGCAGATGCTTATCTCAATTTATTTGAATTAAACATCAATCAGGTTGTTGTATCTATTGGTAAAACTACGGATGCGGCGTTGGAAAAGCGTGGAGTTTTGAATAGAATTCGAGCTGAACATCCGGCGGAAGAATCGATTTGGGAAGCTATTTTAAAGAATCGCGTATTGATTAATTAGTGTCTGTCCATACAGTCCAATATCTGCGTTGCACTTGTCTTGACAACAGTCATCCCGACCCATCGGGATTCCTTGATTTTCAATTCTGCGTGCGTCTTGCTATTGAACTATACGGTCCAGCCACTTGACTCTATTGACAGACTCTAATTAAGCTAGTAGAGCCCATCGATAATTGCTTCGAAGCGTCCATTTTTATCTAAATCCGTGAGAATACTCTATCCTCAAAACCAACTACTCACTACTATTTTCAGGTAAAAGCATTCTCACCTGTAATATCCAACCCCGTAATTAACAAATGGATATCGTGCGTTCCTTCATACGTAATTACCGATTCAAGATTCATCATGTGACGCATAATCGGGTACTCGTTGGTAATTCCCATCGCTCCGTGAATCTGTCGTGCTTCTCTGGCAATTTTTAAGGCCATATCCACATTGTTGCGCTTAGCCATGGAGATTTGAGCACTTGTAGCACGTCCTTCATTTCGTAACTGTCCCAGTCTGAACGTTAGCAGTTGCGCCTTGGTAATTTCAGTGATCATTTCAGCGAGTTTCTTTTGTTGCAGCTGAAAACCGGCAATGGGTTTTCCAAACTGAGTGCGTTCTTTGGCATAGCGCAAAGCCGAATCATAACAATCGAGCGCCGCACCAATAGCACCCCAGGCAATTCCATATCGGGCACTATCCAAACAACCGAGTGGTGCTCCAAGTCCGGATTTTCCCGGAAGAAGATTTTCTTTAGGCACCTTTACATTATCAAAAACCAATTCTCCGGTATTGCTGGCACGAAGACTCCATTTCCCGTGTGTTTCGGGGGTGGTAAATCCTTCCATAGCGCGCTCCACAATCAATCCATGTATTCGTCCTTCTTCGTTTTTTGCCCATACCACAGCGATATCACAAAAAGGAGAATTCGAAATCCACATTTTGGCACCATTTAAAACGTAATGGTCTCCAGCGTCTTTGAAATTGGTAACCATACTTCCAGGATCAGATCCATGATCGGGCTCTGTAAGACCAAATGATCCGATAAATTCGCCCGTGGCAAGTTTAGGTAGGTATTTCTTGCGCTGCTCTTCATTTCCATATTTCCATATAGGGTACATTACCAAAGAACTTTGCACAGAAGAGGTTGATCTCAACCCGCTATCGCACCGCTCAAGTTCTTGCATAATTATCCCGTAAGAAATTTGATCGAGGCCGGCACCACCATATTCTTCAGGGATATAAGGTCCGAAAGCGCCAATATCGGCCATACCGGGAATAACCTGCCGCGGAAAAGTTCCTTTTTCAAAATACTCTTCAATGATAGGCGACATTTCTCTCTTGACCCATGCTCTGGCGGTTTCCCGCACAAGTTTATGCTCATCGCTGAGCAAATCGTCCATTTCAAAATAATCGTGTCCCTGATATTGGTCTGTGCGCATAACATTTAAATTTTTCGGGGGCAAAGTTACAAATTCGGAAAGAAGATTATAACCTGAGTTCGAATATTATTCAGGATTCAGACCGCCTTTAAATGGTGAGTTTCAACTAAAAATGATGAAATAACTTAGCAGCGATTTCTTTAAAGCCTTTGAAAATTAACCCCCTTAAAAACATCGCGAAGCGATCTCATTATAGTATATAAAAACCAACACTTTTAATACTAGCGGGCTATTATGAATCATTTTTAGGCAGAAAATCATTATTTTACTTGCTTTGCTGCGTGAGACCGCTTTGCTCAGTTGAGGTGGAACGCTGAAAAACTTCCCACAAAAGGCGACTTACTGCGTTTTCTTTTCGCGACATAGCCCGCTATATCTTTGAAAACGTAAATTTCATATCGCCTTTTTTGGAAATCTGAATCTCCGAAGTAGAAATGAACTCAGGTTAATGGACATTTTTTGCGACCTTCGTCCGGTGCAAAGTATACTGCAGATCGACAGCTTAAAAGAAATGATTCCCGTGCTGAGGAATCCGCCCAATCTTTATGAGCCATGGATGCTTATAGCCTTTCTCCTGATGTTCATTTCGATCGGCTATATGCGAAAGAGTTATGCGCGCCGGTTGCACCGCTTATTCAGCAGTCTAGTGCGTTTACAGATTCTCCGGCAGGTTATGCGCGAAGAATTGGTGTTTTCTCACCGCATATCCGTGTTACTCTTCCTAAATTTTGCAATGGTTTCTTCCATGGTTTTATACGGTGGCGCAAAATATTACGACTGGAATCTATTTAATCTCAGTGGATGGGAATTATATTTAGCTCTGCTGGGAATCGTAATTTCAGGTTATCTGCTAAAATTGATTGTCGGCTACATTTTACGCAAGCTCTACCACGACCCCGGACTGATCAGGGAATATTTATTTGAAGTAATTCTCATTGATAAAGCACTGGGAGTAATATTATTACCCTTTGCAGTGGCCATTAGTTTTATGAATATACGAAGCTTGAATATTCTTTTTAGCATCGTTGTTTTTATCACGTGCTTATTTTTATTATTCCGGATTGTACAGGGATTAATTATGAGTATAAGTTATCCTGTTTCACGTGTGTATATTATTTTGTACCTTTGCACCCTCGAAATTCTACCCTTTCTGGTTGTGTTTAAAATTTTTACCAATCAGATAGCTTAGTTCAGAAAAATATAAATTTAGAGGAAAACACCTTATGGCTGATAAGATCAAATCTATTTTGATTTCGCAACCTAAACCGAATTCTGAAAAATCACCTTATTTTGACCTGGCAGCAAAGTACAAAGTAAGAATTGATTTTCGTTCATTTATCCACGTGGAGGGGATACCCGCCAAAGATTTCCGGCAGGAACGCGTGAATATTTTAGAGCACACGGCAATTATTCTTACAAGTAGGAATGCTGTAGATCACTTCTTCAGAATGTGCGAAGAGATGCGGGTTAATGTTCCCGATTCGATGAAATACTTTTGCCTTTCGGAATCGACGGCGTACTACCTTCAGAAATATGTAGTTTATCGCAAGCGGAAGATTTTTCACGGCAAACAGAGTTTTCAAGACTTGCTTGATGTTATCAAGAAGCACAAGAATGAAAAATATCTTTTGCCTTGCTCAGATATTCATAAGCGAAATATTACAGATCTTTTAGAGTCGAATAATATTCACTATACGAAATCTGTTTTTTACCAAACGGTATGTAGCGATTTGTCGGATTTGGCAGATGTAAATTACGATATGCTTGTCTTTTTCAGTCCCTCGGGAATTGAGTCATTGTATAAGAATTTCCCTGATTTTAAGCAAAATAGCACACGTATTGCCGCCTTTGGTTCCACGACCGCAGATGCGGTAAAAGAAGCAGGACTACAACTCGATGTACACGCCCCTGCTCCGGGACTTCCTTCGATGTCGATGGCGATTGAAAATTATATTAAGAAGTCCAAGTAAAACTTATTTTCACAATGAAAGGCAGCTCAAGCAGCTGCCTTTTTTGTATTGTACCAATTAATCTTTGAAATGCCATAAGACATTCTTATCATTACGATTTTCAAAGGTGTACTTGGTAAATGCCGAGTTACTAACAAACGAGTAGATGAGGCATGAAATCTACGATATTTGATAGTTGCATAGTTATAACAAGCGAGGAGATGAGGCACGAAATCTACACCCTGCCCCGAGAAATCGGGAACTTATGATTGTTAAATCGGTATCATTGAACATGACTGGGTATAAATTTCCCAAAAAGGAGCGCGTTTGCGCCAAGCGGGACATAGAACTGCTCTTTGAAAAATCAAAATCGGTTCGGTCGGGTGTCTTTTCTATCCGCTATACTATGAGGGACCGCGGCGAAGAACCTGAAGCGAAAGTTTTGATTATTGTTCCAAAAAAACGTGTGCGTCAAGCCGTTCAACGGAATCGGGTGAAACGACGGCTCCGCGAATTATACCGACTGCATAAAATCGATTGGGAAAAACAAAACATACCTTCCGGTAAAACCCTTTTGCTCGCTGTTCATTATTTCGGAGGGGCAGAAGCTGTTTATTCAGAATTGGAAAAACAGTATCTTCACGCTCAAAAATTGCTAAAAGCCGCGCTAAGCAAGGAATGGATTAACAAGAATTAACCGGCGCGTTAAAGCTTTTTGTCATTAAACGAGTTAACCTCAAAATCATATAGTCGTAACTTTATCCATTCTCACAAAAAGCTATTTATGCGTAATCGAATTAAGAAGTTTTTTATCATCTCAGGTTTGGCCATTACCACCATTATAGGTATTTATGCTACGGTCGCCAAGGATGATTTCTTTGAAATATCTAAGAATCTTGAAGTTTTTGCTACTCTCTACCGCGAGCTCAACATCTTTTATGTAGATGACATCCAACCCGGTGAAATAATGAAGACCGGTATTGACGCCATGCTCGAATCGCTCGATCCATACACTACATATATTACCGAAAGTAATATCGAGGATTACCGATTTATGACTACGGGCCAATACGGCGGAATTGGCAGTTTGATTCGCTCCATGGATGGCGATATTTATATTTCCGAACCTTACGAAGGTTTCCCCGCAGAAAAAGCGGGGTTGAAAGCGGGAGACAAACTTCTTGTTATCAACGGGATAAGTGCAGAAGACAAAGATCAGGAAGAAATTAGTAAATTATTGAAAGGTCAATCCGGGACGAATCTGGAAATTACATATGAACGCAATGGAAAGGAGAATCAAGTAAGCCTGAAACGTGAGGAGATTAAGATTCCTGACGTACCTTATTACGGAATGATTACCGACAAGGTAGGCTATATCAGGCTCACCAGTTTTACCCAAACCGCAAGCCAAGAAGTGCGCGATGCATTTCTCGATCTACGCGACAAACAGGGAATGACAGAACTTATTTTTGACCTGCGTGGAAATGGCGGTGGTCTGCTACGCGAAGCGGTAAACATTGTAAATATTTTTGAACCAAAAGGTCAGGAAGTAGTCCATACCAAAGGAAAAATTCCAGAGTGGGATCGGGAGCATGTCACTTTAAGTGATGCAACAGATTTGAAAATGCCCTTGGTGGTTTTGGTAAATGAAGGTAGTGCTTCAGCATCTGAAATCGTAACCGGCTGTATGCAGGATCTCGATCGTGGAGTTATAATTGGAAACCGCACTTACGGAAAAGGATTGGTGCAGCAAACGCGCGATCTTCCGTATAATAGCAAGGTTAAGCTCACCGTGGCAAAATACTATATTCCAAGCGGCCGCTGTATTCAAAAACTGGACTACGCGCACAAAAATGATGAGGGAGTTGCTGAAGAAGTACCTGATTCATTGCTGAAAACTTTCGAGACCCGCAACGGACGAAAAGTAATTGATGGACGTGGAATAGATCCCGATATTATAATGGAAGATATTGATTTTCCTCATATTCTCGTGAGCCTCCTCACCGAGAATCTCTTCTTTAAGTATGCGAACAAATACTACGATGAGCACCCGGAAATAGCTGCCGCTAAAGACTTTCACTTATCTGATCAAGAGTATCAGGATTTTATCGATTATCTTGCCGGTAAAAATTATAGCTACACTACGGATACCGAAAAAGAATTGAATAAACTGGTCAAAATTGCGAAGAAGGAAAAATATTGGGACATGGCTGAAATGCAGTTCGACCAGCTCGATACCGTCCTGAAATCTAAAAAGAATCAAGATCTTATGATTTTTAAAGACCAGATAGAAGAAATTCTTGAAAACGAAATCGTATCACGCTACTATTATCAAAGAGGAAGAATCGAATCGTCGCTTTCTTCAGATCAGGCTGTCAAAAAGGCTATTGAAGTATTAAATACCCCTTCCGAATACGATGCAATCCTCAAACCCGTTTAAGAAATAAAAACAGATTTGATTCAACTTTCAAGTCGCGTTCAAAAGTTTTATACTTTTTTACTATGCTTTCTGGCTATAGGGATGCCCAACCTCAATCTTTTGATGAGTTTGGGAATTATCCTTTTAACCATTCTCTGGTTGTTTGCTCCCGGATTTAAATTGGGATGGAAATCCTTTCTCACCAATAAAATTGCAGTACTACTCGCCGGACTTTTTCTGATACATATAGTCTGGCTTTTTAACACAACCGATTTTTCGTATGCGTTAAAAGATCTTCGAATAAAATTTCCATTGCTGGTTCTATCGGTAGTATTCGGCAGTATTCCGATTAAGCGCAACCAACTGAAAATCTTTTTCCTGGCACTATCTGTGGGTGTATGGATCGCCACCCTACCTGGATATTTTCGGTATTTTCAGTTGCCAGAACATTTTCATGATTACCGTAATATCGTCGTTGGAATTTCCCATATACGTCTCAGTCTTTTAATGGTAATGCTGGTGGTTGGAGTCATTTACTTCTGGAAAGAAATGACAACCTTCTGGAAGGGATACGGCTTACTTGTCATTGCAAATACATTTGTGTTTTTCAATATTTTGCAATCCGCTACCGGATTTTTGGTTTTGATATTTAGCCTATGGTTTGCAGCAACGTATAAGCTTTGGGGGAAATCCCGAAGAGTAATTGCTATTTATTTCGGTGCTACTCTGATATTCATAGCTGCATTTAGCTATTTCTCCTACCAGTATTACCAATCTTACTTTGTTCCGACACAAATAGATGCAAAATTGGAGACCACTACCGCACGTGGCAACCCTTACCAACATCACAAGAAATTGAAGTTAGTGGAAAATGGTAGCTACACCTTCAATTATATTTGCCCCTCAGAATTGAAAGAAGCGTGGAATAGCCGAAGTGATTTAAAAATTCCATTAGACTCACCCCTAACTAAGTTAGAATCTGTACTTATCAGATATCTCACGTACAAAAACTTACGTAAAGATTATGATGGAGTGATGCAATTAACCGAGACCGACATAGAAAATATTGAGAACGGAGACCCGAATGGAATATACGCGCAAGAGTCGGGACTTTTGCTCCGGTTTCACACTTTTATGTTTGGCCTGCACGTTTTCATTATTTCCGGAGATGCATCGGGCTTATCATTTTTTCAAAGGATCGTTTATTGGAAAGTATCCACCCACATTATAAAGCAAAACTTCTGGCTTGGTACTGGAACTGGCGATGTAAAACAGGCGTTCTATGATGCCCACCGCGAGCTCAATCCGACTTTACCTAAGCGATACTGGCTCCGCTCGCACAACCAATTTCTTACATTTTTTGCGGCATTTGGAATTTTCGGATTTCTCTATTTTCTTTTCCTATTTGGATATGCGCTTTATCAGCGAAAAACCGATTACCTCACAGTAGCGTTTATCCTTGTTGCTTTTATTTCCTGCCTTACTGAAGACACGGTAGAATCGCAGGCTGGAGTAACATTTTTTATCGTCTTTTTTGCGCTTCTTTCCAAGCCGATACTTCCTGACTCCCAAACATGAAACCCTCTTCATCAAAGGTGAGCGCTCTTAGAGAGAAGACTCCTAAAGTCGAAAGTTTCTCGAAGCCGAGGTATTTTTTATAGATAAGAGTTTAAGTCAACAAACCTCCAAATCAATCCATAATAACCAGCTTTTGAGATTCCATTACACGTCCATTCGACGCTTTTAGCTGCAGCAAATAAAGTCCCGAACTCAACTTCAGTGAAAGTGAATTCTTACCAATAACCAATGACCGTTTAACAACTTCTTTTCCCGTAAGGTCAAGAATCGAAACCGAATAATTTCCATTTCCTATAAAATGATCCGATTCGAAATTTAAAGTTATAAGATCACTTCCAGGATTTGGATAAAGTTCGAAAAGGGTCAATTTTTCTTGATTTACAACACTGCTCAGCGTATCGACAAGCGTAATACAATAATCTTCAGTTTCTCCGTAATTAAATGTGCCACAGGGCTCAGGAGTCTCATTGTTAAATTCTGGCGACATCATCGCAACCCGCATACGGTTTGGTCCTAACATGGCTCCCGATGGAATAGTCATTTCGCCGGCAGATGGCTGGTTCGAAGCAAAATCGGATTCGTATACTTTCTCATTATCAGCGAAAGTTCCATCCTGATCGAGATCTATCCACACTTTGAAATACTCATCATAGCTGCCAAACCCCGAAAATCCCGGGGTGAAAGTCACTTCATAATCGTCGCCCGGCACCAGCTCCAATCCCGTATCGCTGAAAAATGAATATCCCCCATTGTTGCCGGAATCATTTTCGTAATCAGCGATTTCAACTTTTTTGATAAATTCATAAAAACTGGATGCACTGCCTGATGTACAGAATTCGGTGTCGATACAATACCCGCAACCCGGTGTGGTAAAAGTAATTTCTGCATAATTATCACTTCCTAAAAAACAAGTTGGAATAATTCGGAAAATATACGTTCGGCATTCTTCGAGATCCGTAAAGGTAGCAAAATCCGACCCTGATAATCCTGTGACCCACGTGGTGTCACCTTCCAGTTTGTACCAAAGCAAATAGGCATCGACATCAAGACCCTGTGTCCAAGTGATCTGAACGGGAATATCAGGTGTAGATGAAATGGCGATATCTTCGGGTTTCACACAGCAGCCGGCAGTATGCACCAAAATATTCGATCCAAAATCACTTTCTTGTGGCTCGCCTTGACAGCTTCCGGCAATTTCAAATTCATAATCTGCACAATGTGTAAGACCATTGATTTGCTCGCTTTGAGCTGCAATATTTGAAATATAAATCCATGCATCATCCCCCATTTCGCGATACCGAATTGTAACAGAGGTAAGGTCATCTGAGGCTTCCCAGCTAAAGGTAAAAATAGTATCGTTGGTCACCACATAATCAAAATTCAATGGTGGAACACAAAATCCATCCTGGCAGGATTCCATAATAATATTCAGACTGTTGAAAGCATTGAGTCTTCCGCCCGTCACGGTCTCGAATTCGAGGTTTTCAATCGGATCGACTCCCGTTAATAGGGCATTCCGAATATAATCAGCACAGAATTGCGGATTGTCATGAGCAAGTTGCGCCATCCCATCACAAGGTGCCGAGTACAGAAGTGCCACCACGCCCGCCGTAAGCGGCGAAGCGAATGAAGTACCAGAAGTTGTCGTAATTCCATTCTGTCCAGCACTCGTTACGATGTTCTCACCGGGCGCACCGAGATCGACCGTATGTTGGCCAAAGCCCGAAAAAGTTCGTACATCACTGCTATTTGTAGCTGTAACGCTTATCATATAGTCACTTTCCACGGCAGTGGGAATATCACCAACCACATCAATATTCACATTGTTATTGGCCGTAGCACCACAATTAAGAATACCGTAAGTACCTAACGTATCGTAAAATGCGGCCCAGATAGGGACATCGGCAGGATTTCCATTGTCTATTCCCCATGAAGCATTCGTCACAACCACAAAAGCACCCAACTCACCATTCGTAGATTCGTAGAGCTGGCGCTGAACCAAAGGATAAGTATAGGCGGCAACCACCGAGGCTTCATCATTTGAGTCTTCACCTCCCACGACCATCATTTTCACGTGCCAGTTTATGCCGACTGTTCCTAAATTATTATTTCCGGTAGCGCCGATCATACCCATTACATTGGTACCATGACTATCGCCGTACAGGCCGCTGTCATCATTTGCATTCACATTCCAGCCGCGGTAGTCATCTATGTATCCATTGTTATCATCATCGATTCCATTGTCCGGGATTTCATTGTAATTAAACCACGCATTATCAATCAAATCTGTATGGAGCAAATTTCCTCCTTCTATTACACAGGCCACAATCGTGTCGCCTAAGGCGGTTAAGCCACCAGTCGTTATATCCCAAGCCTGATCGCTATCAATATCTGCATCTACTATTCCGCTATTTCCGTTGTTAGCATGATGCCATTGCTCCGCGACCTGTGGATCATCAGGAGTAGTTTCACGCTTTTTGATAAAATGATTGAACTGCGCATTTAAAACATTTCGGTCCTTACGAATCTTTTCAAGTAAAAAATTCTCATCCACTTTTTCTGGATTGAATTCCACTTTGAATATATTCATCGGTTTTGACAGACACTTTTCAATAGCTATACCAGTGGTTTGACCGTGTATCGCTGTGTAATTTTCAATCACCTTTTCAGGAAATGACTTTGGAGAAAACTGCACCAACAGCTCTCCAGATTGGTGAGCCAATTGAGCCTGTGATATAACAGAAGAAAAGAACATAAAACCAATAAAAAGGATCTTGAAATTCATAAAAGATTCATTTGTAAAAATGGTGGACCGAAAAATATAAAAACTAATCGCTGATTAGAAATATAGCCTGCGGAATCTGTCTTTGAAAACCAAATACTTACTTGAAATCTTGGAATGCTAATCTTGAATAAACAAGCGTTTTACCCGCTGTGAAATATTCGTCAGCACTTCATAAGGGATAGTTTGGAGATGTGTCGCCATATCGTAAATGTCGAGATGTGATCCAAAAACTTCCACCTGATCTCCTTCTTGGCAATCCACTCCTGTGACATCTACCATCGACATATCCATACATATATTCCCAATAAATGGAACTGCACGATCGGAAATCCAGACTTTGCCCACACCATTTCCCAGAAGGCGTGGAAGCCCATCGGCATAACCCACTGACAAAACCGCAATTTTGGTTTTTCGCTTCACTCTTTTCTTGGGAGTGTAGCCCACCCCTTCACCGGTTTCAATTTCCCTGATTTGCGAAATGGTCGTCTTCAAGCTACTTACCGGCTCGAGTTCGTCGCGCGATTCGGGATAAGTCGTAACTCCGTACAGAGCTAACCCCAACCGCACCATATCCAATTGCGCTTCTGGATGCCGGAATATTCCGCTCGAATTCAGGAGATGGCGAAGTAATTTTTTATTCAATTTTCTACTTAAAGATTCGGCCGCATCAGAGAATTTACGGACCTGTTGATTCGTAAAATCATCAAAAGCCGGCTCATCGCTTCCTGCAAGATGTGAAAAAACAGATTTGATATCCAGCACCCGTGAAGCATTCAATTCCTTTGCGAGATCATTCATTTCGCCGGGGTTGAATCCCAGGCGATTCATACCGGTATTCACCTTTATATGAGCAGGATACGGAAGTTGCTCACCTGATTGGTTCAAAGCTTCTGTAAAAAGACGAAGTGTCCGAAAACTAAATATTTGTGGCTCGAGTCCATATCGGATCATGGCATCATAGCTCGATACTTCCGGATTGAGCACCAGTATCGGAAGCCGAATTCCGTCATTTCGCAGCGAAATGCCTTCATCGGCATAAGCCACAGCGAGATAATCCACACGATGATATTCCAGAATTCGTGCGATATCATAACTCCCACTTCCATACGCAAAGGCTTTGACCATAGCCATTATTTTGGTTTCCGGACGCAGCTTGCCACGAATAACATTCAGATTACCAACCATTTTAGTAAGGTCAATTTCCAAAACAGTCTCGTGAGATTTTTCCTGAAGAATATCCGCAATTTGTTCAAATCTAAAATTCCGGGCTCCTTTCAGCAAGATATTCTCGTTCGAGAAATTGCTCCTGTCCGCCGATTTTAAAAATGCAGCTGTACTTTCGTAAAAAGTCGCATCCAGGTTTTTGAAAAGCGAAGAATTGTTTTTAAGTGCTTCTCCGATGCCAATTAAACGATCAATATTTCGCGTTTCCAGCAGTTCAGCAACGCGGCTGTATAGTTTCTCCTCCGTTTCGCCCGATTGTAAAATGTCACTGAGAATAGCGGTAAACTTTGTGTTTTTGCTCTGGAATTTCAGATAATCCAGCGCAATACTCATCGAGTTAATATCCGAATTATAGACATCGTTGATCAAGACGCAACCATTAATTGCCTCGAGCTGTTCCAGCCGCATTGCCACAGGAGTGAGGGTCAAAAATCGCTCTCGGATTATGTCATCCGGCATTCCTCTATAAAGAAGCAAAAGCCAGAGCTGACAACAATTTTCCATCGACGCATCGCTAGTAAATGGGATTTCAATTTCTCTGACACTTCCCTTAAATGTACCTTTAATAGTGGTCGAGTTGACCTTCCGGGAATGAGATAAAATATGCAAATCTACATCTTCTGAATGTCCCCAGGTCCGGAATTGGGTATTCGCCTTCCAATGATGCGCCTCAATCCGCTGATGAATTTTTGCTTGATCCTTACAATAAATCAGCATTTTAACTCGCTCAAAAAGCAATAGCTTTTCATCAATCTTGCTTTCAATGCTGGCAAAACCTTTCTGATGCGCGGCACCAATATTTGTAAAAATTCCAATATCAGGATGAATGATTTTCTCGAGAGCCGCCATTTCACCCGTCTCAGAAATCCCGGCTTCAATGATGCCAAGTTCATGCGTCGGGTCAAGCATCAGGACCGAAAGCGGAACCCCAATTTGCGAATTGTAACTCCTTGGACTCCGACTAATATGGATATCTTTGTATAGCAGTTGATACAACCATTCCTTGACAACCGTTTTGCCATTGCTACCGGTAATTGCAATAATTTTGGTGCCGAGTTTTTGACGGTGATCGGCGGCCAGTTCTTGAAGTGCCTCCACCGTATTTCTCACCAGAATTACTGTAGCTTCCGGCCATTTGGAACAATCAACATTTTCGGAAACGACAAAAATACGGACACCCCGTTCGTAGAGATTTTCAATAAAATCAATCCCATTTTTATGCTTTCCACGAATAGCAAAAAACACCGCTCCCAAACGAACATCAAATTTCCGGCTGTCGGTAATCGCGTGAAAAACATTCTGAGAATCCCCTTTCCGGAGAAATTTTCCGCCAATAATCCGGCAGAAAGAATCGATCGGATAGTCAATATTAACCATCGGATTTGATGTTTTTCTTGGCTTCCTGAGCTTCGACGTAGGCTTGCCTGCTGAGCGGCTCGTATCGGTCGAGTTCGCCAAGCTCCACGGTGTCTTCTCCTCCTACAATTCGATGAGAATATTGGGCAAGCTTACCGGTTCTCACACAAATAGCATGGACTTTTGTAACGTATTCGGCAATAGCCATTAGGTGCGGCATAGGGCCAAAAGGTTTGCCTTTGAAATCCATATCAAGACCAGCCACAATCACTCTAATTCCTTGATTGGCAAGCTCATTACAGACATTTGGCAAATTGTCATCAAAAAACTGAGCCTCATCAATTCCAACTACATCGACATCAGATGCAAGGAGCAAAATTTTCTCTGAAGATGAAACAGGGGTGCTTCGAATAGCATTCTTATCATGGCTTACCACATCCTGCTCGTCGTAACGGGTATCGATAGATGGTTTGAAAATTTCGATACGTTGCTTGGCAATTCTCGCACGATTCAGTCGCCGCAATAATTCTTCTGTTTTTCCAGAAAACATGGAGCCGCAGACCACTTCAATCCAGCCCTCACCGCGTTTTCTGATTTTACGAGTATCTTCGAGAAACATATTTACTTAAAAAACCTGAGTCGATCGTCTATTTAATGGGAATCAATTAGATTTGCCAGACGGCTAAATTAACGAATTATTGGAGCCTAAAAATACGCTTTAGGCAGAATTGCGCGTTTTAACCGAGAAAAGTTCAAAAGCAGATGACCACACATTCCATAGCTGAAAAGCTCTACTCCTATTCTGAAAAACTTGAAAACGGCACGCTTTCGGGAGATGAAATACTGATGCTCACCGATTTATCACGTGAGTTTTACGAGCGGATGATCGTTTTGCGCTTTAAAACAGTTGAAGAATCGGTAGAAAAATCTCCTGAATCCCTAGTGGAAGAAGTTGGGAGTGAACCCGTTTTTCAAACTTCTTTAGAACCTCTTCGGGAAGAAGGACCAGCAATCTCTGAAGAAATTGAAGATAACCCGGAAGCAGAAGTGGTATCCGTAGTAAAAAACAAGGAAGAAGCTATTCAAGAGGCACCTACAAAAAAGCCCGAAGAAAAATCGAAGATCACCGGTTCCGTGGAGCTTCCGGAACCGAAGATAAATAGCACTCCACCTGATAAATCAGAGGTTCAAGAAGAGCAGGCATCAACTTATGGTCCCGCCGTTTCGCCAAATCAGATATCGCTCATTGACTCTATTGAAGAGATAAAGCAGATGGAGCAAAGTTTGAATGAAACTTTCAAACACGAAAATCCTACGCTTGCTCAAAAGCTACATAGAAAACCTATAGCTGATTTAAAATCGGCCGTAACGATCAACCAGAAATTCCAGTTTATAAGCCATCTGTTCGATAAGGATGCCGATGCATTTAGTGCCGCTCTCGATCGGCTGAATGCATGCTCCACATATCTCGAAGCGGATGAATACATCCAAAACACTTTAGTAAATACCTATGACTGGGATATGAAAAGCCCTCCGGCAAAAGAAATGATGGATCTCGTGGAAAGAAAGTTTTTATGAGACAATTCGGGCTCCTTACTCTTTTTTTCATCCCGTGTTTTGGGTTTTCACAAAATCTTGCTTTTGTAAAAGAGCAGGTTCGAATTCTGAGTGATTCTTCTTTTTACGGGCGTGGATATATTCACAACGGCTCCAACCTTGCCGCCGATTATGTAGCATCTCAATTCGAAAAAAGCGGACTCAGAACCGTTGACAAAACTTATTTCCAACCCTTCCAATTTGAAGTAAATACTTTCCCTAAGAAAACCACAATTTCCTGCAATGGAAAGAAATTGAAAGCGGGTTATGATTATTTGATTAATCCCATATCGGGCTCTTCAAGTGGTAGTTATAAGGTTATTTCAATGGATTCTACAGACTTTCAAGCCTCATCATCTATTCCTGAAATCAGCAAGAAAAACGTCTATGTAATCGATATGGCAGGAATAGATACCGAAGATGAGCACACCTCTACACTAAATTTCGAAGGCCAGGCTTTAAGCGTCAGTCCTGTTGTCCAGCTTATGTCTGATAAACTAATGTGGACAGTGGGTCAACAGCAGGTTGCCAATGTACTTGTAGAGATTGAGAAAGATGACTTTTGCAGAAACGCCAAAAAGGTTGAATTTGAGGTAAAGAACGAAGAAATACCCTTTACCGCACGCAATGTACTTGGAAAAATAGAAGGTGAAAATCACGACAGTTGTTTAGTGATTACGGCTCATTATGATCATTTGGGGATGATGGGTGACGCGCTATTTTCCGGGGCGAGCGACAATGCCAGCGGAACGGCCATGCTACTAGATTTTGCGCAATACTATGCCCAAAACAAGCCCCAATACGATATCTACTTCATTGCTTTTGCGGCCGAAGAAGCGGGACTACTCGGCTCCCATTTTTTTGTCGAAAATCCTACTTTTCCACTTTCAAAGATCAAGTTTCTTATCAACTTAGACTTGATGGGTTCGGCAGCAGATGGAATAGCAGTGGTGAACGGAACACTTTTTCCCGAAAGGATAAAAACACTGGAAGCGATCAACACCCGCGGAAATCTCCTGCCACGTATAAAACTTCGGGGAAAAGCCGCAAACAGTGATCATTATTGGTTTTCAGAAAACGGAGTTCCGGCAATATTTATTTATACAATAGGAAATGCAAAAGCCTATCACGATGTCCACGACGTACACGCCGGGCTGGATTGGGCCAATTACGATCAACTTTTTACCTTGCTGCGCGAATTCATAAAAACACTTTAAATTATGGGTAAATTGATTCTTGTGCCAACGCCAATCGGGAATCTCGGTGACATTACCCTCCGTGCTCTCGAAATACTCAAATCTGCCGATCTGATTCTTGCAGAAGACACGCGAAATTCCGGCAGACTTCTTCGCCATTACGAAATCGAACAAAAGCTTATTCCTTTTCATGCGCACAACGAGCATCGTATGACTGAGCGAATGATAGAGCGCATGCAAAATGGCGAAACCCTCGCGCTCGTTACAGACGCCGGCACGCCTGGAATTTCAGACCCAGGGTTTTTGCTCGTTCGCGCGTGTATTGCCGCAGAAATCGAAGTGGAGTCTCTGCCCGGCGCCACCGCTTTTGTTCCGGCACTTACAAATTCGGGTTTTCCCTGTGACCGCTTTTGTTTCGAAGGATTTCTTCCACCCAAAAAAGGCAGAAACAAGCGTTTGACAGCTTTGGCTGAGGAAGCCCGCACCATCATATTTTACGAATCTCCCCACAGGATTTTGAAGACATTGACGCAAATGGTCGCGTTTTTCGGAGCCGATCGAGAAGCTTCGCTTTCGCGTGAAATAACCAAACTTCACGAAGAAACCCTTCGTGGCACAGTGGAAGAATTGGTCCGGCATTTTGAAACCAAACCCCCAAAAGGAGAAATGGTGCTTATTATCAAAGGAAAAGACGTATGAAAGCAGTTGTACTTACAAAGTTTGGCTCACCTGAAGATGCTTTTGAAATTCGTGAAGTAGAAAAACCGGATTGCAAATCCCACGAAGTTTTGATAAATGTTGAGGCATTCGGACTGAACTTTGCCGATGTGCTCGCCCGAAATGGGATGTATCCCGAAACTCCGGATCGACCATGTGTACTTGGTTATGAAGTGGTTGGAACGGTTGAAAGTCAAGGAGCTGATGTCCCAACCAATATGATTGGAAAGCGCGTTGTTGCCCTTACCCGTTTTGGTGGCTATGCCGAATATGCCGCAGCAGATTCCCGTGCAGCAGGAGAAATTTCTGAGTCGTATCCAGCCGGAAAAGCCCTGGCATTGGCTACCCAATTTACCACCGCATACGTGTGTATACGAGAGAACATGAAACTCTATCGCGGCGATAGGGTCCTCGTTCATGCCGCCGCGGGAGGAGTTGGTATTGGCCTTTGTCAAATGGCTCTGAACCTGGGATGTACAGTTTTTGGTACTGCTGGATCTGCTGAGAAAATTGCTTTTTTGAAAGAATTGGGTGTGCAGCACCCCATAAATTACCGCGAAAAAGACTATGCAGAAGAAATAAAAAAAATCAATGGGGGTATACGCCTCGATGCCACGTTCAATTCCCTTGCGGGAAAATCGGTAAAGAAAGATTTCAAGCTTCTGGGTTCCGGTGGTAAGCTGGTGATTTTTGGCGCCGCCTCGCGCACAGGAAAAAGAAAAGGTCTGCTCTCAGGTTTGCAATTATTGTTTCAATCCGGTTTTTTCTCGCCGCTTACTTTTATCATGCGTTCCAAATCGATAATTGGCATAAATATCCTCAAACTCGGCGACTATAAACCGCAGCTTATTGCCAAATGTCTTCATGCTGTAATCGCTGAAGCCGAAGCCGGAAAAATTGATCCGGTGGTGAGAACGACCTATAAAATTGAGGATATAAATCGAGCACATCTTGCGCTTGAGAATCGGGGTACTATTGGGAAATCGGTGGTTTTTTGGGCTTGAGATTTTATCCAACATTCTGTATATCCCTATAGCATAGGTCACTTCGAGTGTAAGGACAGAATTCAGCAATACCCTTAGGCCAATTCTCCAACAAAATCCCACAACTCTTCCAAAAAGCTCTGCTTATTTTCGCCGATAAGGCGTAAAACCTCCGGGTCGGGACCAACCTTTATTTGCCGCAAGGACAGCTGCTGATCGACATAGAGCATTTCCATTTTCGGAAATATTTCCTTCAAGGTATAAGCCACATCATTAATGTTAAGATTCCTATCAACCAAGTCGTAATGAAGTTGAAAAGAATCCTCAATTAAAAGATTTTCAATAAAATCGACCACTCGGGAAACGGGCACAAAGGCGCGATTCTGCTCTCCATTGCCATTGATGGTAATACGACCCGCATTTTTGGCATCGAAAACAAATTTGTTGATCACCGCGTCGAAACGCATACTCCGCGAATAGCCATACACATTGGCACAACGCAATATAGATACCTGCTTTTTATTCTTAAGTCGCTCCACATGCTTTTCGCCTTTAAGCTTTGAAACTCCGTAAAAAGTCTTTGGATTGGTGGGAGCATCTTTTCCCACCTCCACATCAGTAGCTCCGTAAACACTGGCGCTACTCATGTATATAAGCCGCTTGCAATCTGAATCTTCGAAGGCGTAGCAGAGTTCTGCCGTTCCCCAGTTATTCACCTGATCGAAAAGGTGAGGACTCTGATCAGCGAAGGGTGTGCTAACTTTTGCCGCAAGGTGAATGATGGTATCGGCCTTGGCCACTTCCTTCCGCAAGGTTTGCGAGTCGAGCAATTCGGCATTTACAAAAGTGATTTTTTCGTTCAGTTTCTGCGCACCAAGGAAGAAATTGTAATTTTTACGACTGAGATTGTCATAGACATGAATCGACTCAATGTCATCGCGTTGCATAAGGCGGGTACAGAGCTCAGTTCCAACGTATCCCGCGCCACCGGTAATCAATAGTTTCATTTATTTTTCAACGAGTTCAGTGTGTAGCCCACATTCGGTTTTGTTGAGTCCAAACCATCTGGCCTCACGTGGATCATTTGGCAAGGCTTTCCGAGTACATGGCTCACATCCAATACTTGAATATCCAGCCTCCTCGAGCGGATGGCGCGGAAGATGGTGTTTACGGATATAATCAAAAATATCCTTGCCGCTCCAGTCGAGCATCGGGTGAAAGCGAATGGCTCCATGACCTGCCGGCTGGAATGTCTTCATGTTTTTCCGGTTTGCATTTTGATCGGCACGCACCCCGTTTATCCAGATATCGTGTGTTTTGAGCAGGATTTCTGTGGGCTTTACTTTATTAATATGGCAGCAGTAGTCGGGATTGGATGTAAAAAGGAAATTGCCCGCTACATCACGCTGTTGGATTTTTGGAATATCGGAAAAAGTGCTTTTAATGGTGATATTAAAGCGTTCTGCTAATTCATCCTTAAAGGCGAGCGTTTCGGGAAAAAGAAACCCTGTGTTGAGGCAATATATGGGAATATCAAGATCGGTACGTCCTACAATATGGAGCAGCGGAATGGAATGTGTCTGAAAGGAAGATGTAAGAAAAAGCGACTTTCCTTCATCGTGGAGCTTCTGCAGCGTTTCGATAGTTTCTTCAACACTCATAATGGGGATAAAGGTAAAAATCCTTTTTTGGTTGGGGGATGTTTGGGAAAAATGGCGACTCAAAAAGCACCCTTTAAATCACTAACAATCCTTTTTTCCTAAAAATATAAACCCCCTTAGCAACACTTTGGACTGTATACAAACTATACGGGCTTCAATTTAAAACTCTCCATAAACTTAGTCGTATAATTTCCTTTTTTAAAATTCTCGTCTTCAAGTAATTGAATGTGAAACGGAATAGTAGTTTTCACTCCGTCGATAATGTACTCGCTGAGCGCACGGTGCATTTTTTTGATGGCTTCTTCGCGTGTTTGCGCTACCACAATCAGTTTTGCAATCATCGAGTCGTAATTTGGCGGAATGGTATAACCTGCATAGGCGTGCGTATCGAGTCTTACGCCATGGCCACCAGGAGCATGGTACACCGTGATTTTTCCAGGACTTGGACGAAAGCCATTAAATGGATCTTCGGCATTCACTCGGCATTGTATAGAATGCAATTGGGGTTCGTAATTAATACCGCTAATTGGAATGCCCGCAGCTATCTTTATTTGCTCCTTTACAAGGTCAAAGTTGATGACTTCTTCCGTAATAGTATGCTCTACTTGAATCCGCGTATTCATTTCCATAAAATAGAAATTTCGGTGCTTGTCAACCAAAAACTCAACGGTTCCAACCCCTTCATAATTCACGGCAGCCGCAGCTTTAATGGCAGCTTCACCCATTTTTTTACGTAGGGCTTTGGTCATAAACGGGGATGGAGTTTCTTCCAAAAGTTTTTGATGTCGACGTTGTATTGAGCAGTCTCGCTCGCTCATATGGCAAAACGTACCAAACTGGTCGCCGGCAATCTGGATTTCAATGTGACGCGGTTCTTCGACAAATTTTTCCATGTACACGCCGTCATTTCCAAAGGCAGCTTGAGCTTCTCGTTTGATAGCAGCAAGTGCGTCTTCCACCTCATCCTCTTTCCAGACTACACGCATTCCTTTTCCACCGCCGCCGGCCGTGGCTTTCATCATAACAGGCAGCCCAATTTCTTTTGCCGTTTTTAGGGCGTGTTTTCCATCTTTCAACAGCCCTTCTGATCCGGGAACACACGGTACATCCGCAGCGATCATAGTAGCTTTGGCATTCGACTTATCGCCCATGCCTTCAATTTGCTCGGGGAGAGCTCCTATAAATTTTATACCATTTTCGGCACAAATCCGGGAGAACTTCGCATTTTCCGAAAGGAAACCATAACCGGGATGAATCGCATCGGCATTGGTAATTTCGGCGGCGGCAATAATATTTGGAATACGGAGATACGACTCCGAACTTGGCGGAGGGCCAATACATACCGCCTCATCGGCAAAACGAACCGGGAGACTGTCTTTATCAGCAGTGCTGTAAACGGCTACTGTCTTGATACCCATCTCCTTACAGGTTCTAATTACGCGCAAAGCTATTTCTCCACGATTGGCAATAAGGATTTTCTTAAACATAAGAATTAGCGTAAGGTTGTGCTTGAAGCAATTCGATTAAGAAGGGTCAACCAAAAATAAAGGTTGATCATATTCTACCGGTGAAGCATCTTCGGCAAGGACTTTCACAATTTTCCCTGACATCTCTGCCTCAATTTCATTAAAGAGTTTCATGGCTTCAATAATGCAAATAATTTTTCCGGGTTTAATATCATCGCCCACCGACACATAAGGATCCTTATCGGGACCAGCTGATCGATAAAAAGTACCAATCATTGGAGATTTTACGGTGATATACTTCGACTCGTCTACACCACTTTCTTCTTTCTTCGTTTCAGCAGGAGGCTGTTGTTGTGGAGCCGCCTGTTGCTGGGGCATTTGCTGCGGTATGTGTTGAGGCATCATTTGGGGCATAGCCATTTGCATTTGTGGTTGCATGTATGCCTCGGTAGATTGATCCTTCGATCCTTTCTTCTTATATGGATCGCTTTTGATTGTAATTTTAAAATTTGCCTGTTCAATTTCTACTTCGGTAACTCCCGATCGTGAGACAAATTTTATCAAATCCTGTATCTCAGTTATTTTCATATGCTATTTGAGTTGGATAATTGATGGCACTTTTGAGATGCCTAAATATAATAAGTTTCGGTTACTTTGTGTCGTAGGCCCATTTTAAATAAATGGAACCCCAGGTAAATCCACCGCCAAAGGCAGCGAGAATAATATTATCTCCTTTGCGCAGTTTGTCCTCCCATTCCCATAAACAGAGAGGAATAGTGCCGTTGGTGGTATTTCCATATTTCTGGATATTGATCATTACTTTTTCAGGTGGTAGTCCCATGCGGTTTGCAGTAGCATCGATAATACGCAAATTCGCCTGATGTGGCACCAACCAATCAACATCTTCACCGGTAAGATTGTTGCGCTCAAGAATTTCTGCAGACACATCGGCCATCCGGCTTACCGCATATTTGAAAACCGTACGCCCTTCTTGGAAAATATAATGATCCTTGTTTTCAACAGTTTTCAACGTAGCGGGATTTAAAGAACCGCCTGCTTTTTGGTACAAAAATTCGCGTCCAATTCCATCGGTGTGCATAATTGAGTCTTGAATACCCATTCCGGATGTATCAGGCTCTAATAACACAGCTCCGGATCCATCGCCAAAAATGATACAGGTCGAGCGATCGGTGTAGTCAACTATAGAGCTCATCTTGTCGGCTCCCACTACGATTATTTTCTTGTACTTTCCTGTTTCGATAAATTGGCTGGCTGTAGCGAGTGCGAATACAAAGCCACTGCATGCTGCCATAATATCAAAGGACCAGGCATTTTTAATTCCGCATTTGTCTGAAATAATATTGGCCGTAGCCGGGAACAGATGATCGGGAGTAGCTGTGGCACAAATAACCATGTCGATCTCATCGGCAGAAATACCTCGCTTTTTGAGAAGACCCATTACGGCACCAGAACCAAGATCGCTGCTTGCTTTGGTAGGATCGTTTAAAATTCTTCGTTCCTCGACTCCGGTTCGCGTGCGAATCCATTGGTCATTGGTGTCAACCATTTTTTCCAGATCAGCATTGGTCAGCTTATTTTCTGGAACATAACCGTTTACAGCCGTAATTGCCGCTCTTACTTTGGTCATCTCTATATGCAGTTTAGCTAAATAAAAACATTTGAACAGGCCGCTAAGTTAGAAAACTTATTGTACGGCTAACACTAAGTACTCGTGTCAAAAAAAAAATCAGCCTCTTCGGCTGATTCAAATCTTTTGTATATCGAGTGGTTATTCGACATTACTTTCCATCACCACTTTACCTTTGTAGTAAAGTTTTCCTTCATACCAGTGTGCACGGTGGTACAAGTGTGCTTCGCCAGTAGTAGAGTCAGTAGCAATAGTTGGACCTGAGGTCTTATAATGCGTACGTCGTTTGTCTCTTCTGGTTTTGGACGTTTTTCGTTTAGGATGTGCCATTCTTATTTTGTTTTAATATTACTTCAAATTTTTCAATGCATCCCATCGGGGATCCGTATCATTTTCTTCGTTGCTTTTAAAACTTTGCAGCCGCTCAATTGCTTCCTGATTGCAATCACCTTTCCGCGGGTGTACCCTCTTATTTGGCAAACTGAGAATCAACATTTCATAGATTTCCTGTGAAATATCATAATCATGGGCATCGTGCTGCAACACTACAATCTCATCCGTTTGATCGAATGCTTCATCACCGAATTTCACGATCAGTTTATGGGATGTCTTAATAGGTAAATCAAAATCATCTCCACATCTGTCACAGGAAACGCGGGTGGTCCCTTTAGCTTTAAAATTAAGAATAAGCATCGTGCTCAATTTCTCAAGTTTAAGGTTTACCGAGACGTCGGCATCATCAAGCAGGCTGTTTTCAAAAGCCTCAAAGAACGCTTGGCCAATAACAAAATTGAACTCATGTTTACCTTCTTTCAGTCCGAAAAAGGGTATGATAAATTCCTTCATACTAACCTCCCGAAATAAATGGGACGGCAAAGGTAGTCAAAAATTCAGAATTGCAAACAGGTGGTTAGGATTCTTTTATATTTGTTTCGAGTGGATTGGCCGACAATTGTCTATTTTCCATTCGTCTGGTATAAATATCACAGGCCAAATAGATTGCTTCGCGAAAACTTTGTTCGTTCGCTAGTCCTTTTCCCGCAAGGTCATAAGCGGTGCCATGTGCGGGTGAAGTGCGAACAATGGGCAGCCCGGCAGTATAATTTACGCCAAATTCTCCTGCAATAGATTTGAACGGGATCAATCCCTGATCGTGGTACATGGCGAGAACCGCGTCGAAATTTGTCCAGTTGTGGCTTGCAAAAAACCCGTCAGCAGGAAACGGACCTACCGCAAGAATTCCCTCTTCGCGGGCTTGTTGTATGGCTGGGTTAATAACTTCTTTTTCTTCCATGCCGAGCAATCCGTCGTCTCCGGCATGCGGATTGAGTCCCAAAACGGCAATTTTTGGTCTTTCTATTGAGAAATCAGAACGGAGGGTTTTCTCTATGGCGTGAATTTTTGCCAGAACAGCTTCTTTGGTTATTTTCTCGCTCACTTCTTTAATTGGAATGTGGCCCGTTACGATTCCGACGCGAAGCCGGTTGCTGCACATAAACATGAGCGCATCATCTACATTGCTGTATTTGGCAAGATATTCCGTATGTCCCGGAAAATGGAAATTTTCATTCTGAATATTCTTTTTATTAATCGGAGCGGTTATGAGAACGTCAATTTTATTGCTCGCCAAATCTTTCACCGCATATTCGAGCGATTGAAAAGCAAGTTGTCCAGCGGCGGGGGTCACTTTTCCCGGTTCAACCACTATTTCTTCCGTTGTAATGGATATAAGATTTGCCTTTTTGGCTACAGCATCATCCGCGTCTTTGATTCCCTGAAACGTGATTTGATCGAGGTCGAGTTCTTTTTTATAAAAATTCATTACCCTGTTTGATCCATATATCACAGGCGTAATATCTTGAAAAAGACGTGGATCGGATAAAGCTCGGATTATTACCTCCGGCCCTATGCCGTTCATATCGCCCAGGGTGATTCCTACTCTAATTCTTTTATTGTTCATTTTTTATAGTCCTTCAGAAATTGAAACAACAAATTTACACCAAATCCGGTTCCGCCTTTCGGCAAATATCCAAGACCTGCTGGCAAGAATGCAGGCCCAGCAATATCGAGATGTAACCAGGGAAAGTGTGCAAAATGTTCAAGAAATTTTCCGGCAATTATAGCGCCGGCGAAAGGTGACGTACCAATATTTCGTATGTCAGCAATATCGCTTTCGAGCTCGGATGAATAATCACTCCACAGCGGCAGTTCTACCATTCGCTCCCAGGATTTGAACCCCGCATCATTCAATTGTTTTTTCAGGTTGGCACTCGCTGTTCCCATAACTACGGCTGCACAGAGACCTACGGCTCGTAAAGAAGCACCGGTAAGGGTGGCCAGATCAATGGCTATCTCCGGATCATATCTTTTTGCGTAAGCGAGCGCATCGGCCAGTACGAGTCGCCCTTCGGCGTCGGTATTCATTACTTCGACAGTGGTGCCATCCATCATCGTAATCACATCGCCGGGGCCGTAGGCATCCGGCCCGGGTTGATTGTCGGTGGCGGGAATCAGTCCTACAATGTGAAGCGGAAGTTTCGCACAAGCAGCAGCATACATAGCTCCAACAACCGCAGCCCCACCGCCCATATCGCACTTCATAATATCCATTGAATTGGGAGTAGGCTTGAGGCTTAGTCCTCCGGTATCATACACAATTCCCTTTCCCACCAAAACGATGGGCTTCTTATTCTTCGGTTTGGCTGGCTTATACTCGAGTACCGTGAATGTTGGCTCCTTCGTGCTACCCTGATTTACAGCGAGTAATCCCCCCATTTTCAGTGCTTTAATTTTGGCTTTCCCAAAAACATCAACTTTAAATCCGGCTTTTTTGCCGGCTCTCTTCATACGCACCGAAAATTCAGTTGCGGTAAGCACATTTGCCGGTTCATTAACCAGATCGCGGGCGAGAAAAATTCCCAAGAGCATCCCTTCCAATTCATCCAGATTTTTCTTGCTGCACGCCGATTTATCAATATTTATTTCCTTGAGTGAAAACTCAGCCTTCTGTGCTTTGTATACTTCAAACCGATAATCTCTTAAAGCCATCCCCTCCGTGAGCGCCAAAATGTCCTCTTCCTCAGCTTCCGCTAAAAAAACGGAATCCGCGTTTAAGCTCTTCAAAAAATTCCAAATTTCAGATCCGGTCTGACGGAAATATTCCTTGCGATCTGTCTTTTCGGCAAAAGCCGGAATGCGTATTATCGTTTTTCCATTTTCAGAAATGGAAAGGAACTTCTGCCACTTTGCCGGCTTGGCAGTTAGGGCTTTTTTATTTTCAGTTGTAATCTTAATGGGTAAAGAAGCCGGAATTTTTGAACCGATAAAACACAATACTCTTTCTTTAGTCGGTTTGGCTTTGAGCGTAAATGAAGCTGCCATAATTTTATTTTGCGCTAATTTACAGTTTTATTATTGTTGACCTAAAGAAGATTTTGACTGAATAAGTGGTATCAATCGACAATAGAATGTACCTTAAGAACGTTTAATCAATTGAATTTTAACTACCTTTAATGCCCTAATTTCTAATTTCATTGTGAAACGAATTTTAACTCTTCTTTTTGCTCTATTTATCCTTTCAACGGGTGCTTATGCCACGCACAACCGTGGAGGATCGATAACATATACGTGGGTGTCGGGCAATACGTATGAAATAACGATTCACACCTGTACAAAAAGTTCCGCTCAAGCTGACCGGCCGTTTCTCCCCATAAGTTGGGGGGATGGTACCCCGATTGACAGTTTGGAGCGATTGCAGATTATTCCTTTTCCAATAGGGCAGGACACTCAGGAAAATATTTACAAAAAAGAACATACATTCCCTGGATCAGGCCTGTATGAAATCTGTGTTTCCGATCCAAATCGAAATGGCGGAATTCTAAATATTGAAAACTCACTTTATACTCCATTTGCTATTCAGACTACCTTGAGAATCAGTGCGGCAATAAGAGAAAATAATTCTGTTCGATTTAGCAATACCTGTATTCAGGATGCCTGTCTATGGCAACCATGGGTTTATAGTCCGGGAGCTTTTGACCCCGATGGAGATAGCCTAGCATTTAAACTTGTACCGAGTATGGGGCCAAATTGTGTTCCGCTTGAGCTTGGCTATTATCAATATCCGAATCAAATCGAACCGACGTCTACACCTACCGATCCATCCATGAATCTCAGCATTGATGTGCATACCGGAACCGTAATTTGGGAGGTGCCTCAGAAGGTAGGAGAATATAATCTGGCTATTCTTGTTGAAGAATGGCGCGATGGTCTTTTGGTCGGAACAGTCCTACGCGATATGCAAATTACGGTGGACTTCTGCGATAATTTGCCCCCGGTAATTGAACCCATTCAAGACACCTGTGTAGAAGCTGGTCAAAACCTAAACTTCCAGATCTATGCGAATGATCCGAATAGCACCAATTTGCAATTAGAAGGCTATGGAGCACCTTTCAACACACCTGATTCACCGGCTGACCCTATCACTCAAAATGGGGAATTACCTCCTGTTCAAGGCACATTCAACTGGGATACCAATTGCAGCCATGTTCGTCTGGCTCCGTATCAAGCCATTTTTCAAGTTTCTGACAACGGTCCCGGCATTAGTCTGGTGGATATCACCACGATGAATATCACTGTGGTCGCACCCGCGCCTGAAAACCTTTTCGCAAATGCCGTGGGAAGTTCCATACATCTTTCATGGAGTCCCTCGCCTTGTAGCGAGGCAATTGGATATAAAATATATCGGCGTATCAATCCATACGGATTCATGCCCTCTCATTGCGAGACGGGTGTTCCGGCGTACACTGGCTATGTGGAAATAGCAGAGAATGAAGGCTTGCTGGATACCACTTATGTTGATAATGATGAAATTATCTTCGGACGGGAAAACTGCTATATGGTGATCGCCATTTTCTCAGACGGCGCGGAGAGCTATGCCAGCAATGAATCCTGTGACCAGATTAAATTTGAAATTCCGATTATCAAAAAGAACAGCGTAGGAATAACAGCTGTGGCCGGAATAGACACTCTAAATTGGAGAAGCCCGATAAAACTGGATACAATCGCTTTTCCTGGCCCATACCAATATAAACTATATCGCGCCGATGGATTTGAGAATCCGGTAACTCTGGCGTTTGAATCATCGATTGAAGCGGAAATTGAAAACCTCACCACGGACTATATTGTAACCGATGTGAATACGGTAGATACTGCGCAAACATATCGCGTTGATTTGTACAGTGCAGGTGAACTTGCTGCCAAATCAAACAATGCATCTTCTCTTTTCATAACCCTTACGCCGAATGACAATCAAATTTCAGTCGATTGGGAAGACCATGTTCCCTGGATTAATTTTCAATATGATATTTACCGACAGACGGATGGTACCGGTGCATTCGAATTGATAAGCACCACCGACGAGATGGGTTATGTGGATACCGCGTTGGTAAACAACCGAAACTATTGCTACTATGTGGTAAGCCATGGTTCGTATATGGCTATAGAAGAGAGTGATACGCTCATTAACTATTCTCAGCAAGAATGCTCACAGCCCTACGATCGCACGCCGCCTTGCCCGCCGGTACTTTCAGGCGATGGAGATTGTAAAACTTTTGATGTAAATCTTACCTGGACCAACCCCAATGTGGAATGCCCGGCTACGGATGACGCGCTTCAGTACAATGTATATTTCACACCGGTAGAAGGAGGGGAATTTGAACTTCTCCAAACCATTTCCGGGAGTGAACTTACCAGTCTCGATTTGGTTTTCGATAATTCTATTGCAGGATGTTACGCCATTACCGCCTTAGATTCATTGTCGCCGTGGCCCGATGGTACGATTGTACAAAATGAAAGCGAATTCAGCAATATTATTTGTTTTGATAATTGTCCTGTTTATTCGTTGCCGAATGTTTTCACACCCAATGGAGATGGCAAAAACGATTACTTCAAACCTTTTCCTTATCGCTCGGTCGAATCCTTAGAGTTTACTGTTTTTAACCGATGGGGCTCGATTGTCTTTCAAAGTACTGATCCGGATATTCTCTGGGATGGAACCAATAAGGACACCGGTAAGCCCGTAACAGACGGAACCTATTTCTATACTTGCAAAGTATTTGCCATTCGTTTGACAGGTCTCGACCCGATTAATTTGTCGGGTTATATCACTATTTTTGCCGACGGATCAAACCACAGGGATTAATTCATGTTTACAGGTATAATTGAAACAGTGGGAAGGTTGGATAATATCGAACTGGATGGCGGAAATATCCATTTCGATATTCGGTCGGACATTAGCCATTTGCTAAAAATTGATCAGAGTGTTGCTCATGATGGTGTTTGCCTCACGGTAGTAGGACTTGCCGAAGACATACATCGTGTCACGGCAATTCGCGAAACCTTAGAAAAGTCGAGACTTGGAGACTGGAACATCGGAGATCAAATAAATCTTGAAAGATGTATGCTTGCTGACGGTCGCTTTGATGGCCATATTGTACAGGGACACGTTGATACTACTGCTACCTGTTCAAAAAGAAAGGACGATGATGGCAGTACCCGGTTTTACTTTTCGCACCCCAAGGGTCAGGAATTTGTCACTGTCGTGAAAGGTTCCATTACCATTAATGGAGTCAGTCTCACTGTAGTGGATAGTGGTGCAGATTCGTTCTCCGTCGCAATCATACCCTATACGCTGGAGCATACCAATTTCAATACCCTTCGGTCGGGTGATAAAGTGAACCTCGAGTTTGATATTATCGGAAAATATGTTTCAGAGATGATGCGCAGACAGGGGGTTATTTAAACACCTCGTTGGCTATTTCTTTTACCGCACCACTTTTGCCCATGGTGTAGTAATGGATACACGGAGCGCCTTTCTCAACAAGTTCCTGACTTTGTTCGATAGCCCACTTCACTCCTACTTTTTTCACATCTGCATCGGTTTTGCAATTCATTAATGCATCTGCCAGTTCATCCGGAAAATCAATGAAAAAAGTTTTGGGTAAAAAGGCAATATGGCGCAGAGCAGTAATGGGTTTCAGCCCTGGAATTATAGGGACATTGATATCCATTGCACGGCAGCGGTCCACAAAATCGAAATATCTTTTATTATCAAAAAACATTTGCGTGGTTATATAATCCGCGCCTGCTTCGACTTTTCGTTTTAGATAACTCATATCGGTTTTCATGCTCATTGATTCGTAATGTTTCTCCGGGTATCCGGCAGTACCAATACAGAACAATCCCTGAGCATTTGCCTTGCTTTCCTCATGAAGCAATTTGCCCTTATTCATATTAGCAATTTGGGTAATCAGATCTACAGCATATTTGTGTCCACTTTCTTCAGCTTTAAAAGTACTCTCCCCATGAATCGGGTCGCCGCGCAGAGCCAGAACATTGTCTATTCCAAGAAATTGGAGATCGATAAGTGCATTCTCCGTTTCCTCGACAGAGAAACCACCACAGATAAGGTGGGGCACTGCATCTATGTCGTATTTGTTCATTATTGCGGCACAAATACCAACGGTTCCCGGGCGTTTTCGGATACTCACTTTTTTGAGCAGGTCGTTGGGGAATTTTTTATAAATATATTCTTCGCGGTGATAAGTAACATTAATAAAAGGGGGGTTGAACTCCATCAAAGGGTCAATTCCTTCAAAGATTGCTTCAATTCTTTTGCCTTTCAGCGGAGGCAATATTTCAAATGAGAAAAGGGTTTTTTTTCTATTGTTGAGATGTTCTGTAATTTTCACGGCAATTTTTTATAAAGCGACAAATATAAGCGACAAGCCCGAGAATAATCCCGGGCTTGTAAGAATATTATTTTAAGATTGGAGTCTAATTTTTAGGACCGTCTTTTAAGATTTCAATGTACCCCGATTCTTTCTTATCGGCTTGAGGAATAAGCAGCTCATAAAAATAGGTTCCGGAGGCTTGATCACCGGGATCCCAGCCTCCATTTGCATCTTGGTATTTGTCATAGTCAGCTTGCTCGAAGATGAGTTTTCCCCATCTGTCATAAATGGAGAGCTTGGTACCCGGGAAATATTCGATATACTGCACTTTGAATTTATCATTTTTACCGTCGCCGTTTGGTGTGATAACGTTTGGAATATTGTACTCGCACCATTTTCCTGTAAAATTAGCCGCACCGGTAGCCAACGGACAAACGCCGAAAGCATCTTGCACCAGTACTTCGATCAGATAATCTTCGAGAGGAAGAAATCCGCCACTTCCGGCATCCGGGTTTGGACCAAATTTTAAAACATTGCCTTGCGCAGGTTCCGCAGTACCGTTTACTGTCCAAATATAAATTCCCTTGTTGCTTCCATTTACAGTAGCGGTAAGGGTGAGTGAATCACTATCCAAACAAAAATCAGGGAACTGAGGTATAATACTGGCGACAGGCTGTTCTACAAATCGAAAATCGTGGGTCACCCCATCTTCCGGACAACGTGAGTCGGTAAAAGTGATGGGATACAGACCGTATTTGCTCGATGATATCTGAGTATTTAATTGATTTGCTGAACTAAAGGAAATATCATTTGAGTTTGCAGTCCAAAGACCCGAACCTGCCGGAGCGAGATCAACGGAACCATTTGCCTGAAGGCCACAGACGGTATCACCATCAAAGCTAAGCGTAATGGCCACCAAATCTGTAGCATCTGTAGCAACTCCACAAACTCCGGTAATGGTCAATTCGTAATATCCAGTTTCATTGAGTGTAACAGAATAATCTGACGTATTAAAAGCATTTCCGTTTTTCGTCCAGACAATACTAAAATTGTCGGAATTGGGTTGTTGCGGTCCGGCATCGAGGGTGAGCGTGGCTCCTATACACAAGACTGTACTATCAATAAAAGCTTGAATATTCGGATCGGGCCGGAAGTCTATTGAGGCAGTATCTGAGTAGCTACAATTGTTTTCGGTAAAATCTACATCGTAAACTCCATATTCATTCGCAAAAATACTATCGGGGCTAAATCCTTCAATAATTGGCACAAAATTGAGATCTGCACTTGTTGTGGGCCCTGTAAGTTGGGTGTAAACTCCTCCATTGGGAGCGTTGGCTGGTGCGGCTATATGAGTGAGATCACATGCTATGGCATCGGCAAATTGAACATAGGGCCGCACATATATGTCGATTGTTGTATCATGTCGACAGCCGAACTCATCATAAGCGAAAAAGGTAAAAGAGTTGTCCCCTTCCTGAGATGGAGTTACAGTAACTGAAGTAGAATCATCATTTACGACCAAATCAGAATTTTCATCCCACCCTGCCGATACAATCTCGGGTGAATAATATTTTGTTGACGGGTTAATGTCGGGGTTAAAGAATAAGGACCAGCTGTTAAGTACGCCAACATCTGATGCATATCCGTCTAAAAGGATCAGCTGCCACGTCCCGTTTAATGGACACCCTACAAGTGTATTAATATCGGACATCGGGGCATATGACCCGGCCGGCATCGAAGTTGCCGTAGCTGGAAGATTGGTAAACTCCACCCCGAATGTATCAAACTCTGGATCATTATTAAAACAATAATCGTAGCCTATAGGTGTAGGTAAAGCTTCTGGTTCGCCCAAATAAGTGCCGTCACCATTTACACCTCCAACGAATAGGTTTGGACATTGACCCTGCGTATCCCTCATATCAAAAAGAACCAATGTATCTTGGGCTCCAGGGCAAACCAGACCCATCTCCAAATCTCCAATAAATGTGTGATACAAATTAACACAGATGTTCAAAAGATCATCTATATTATCTAGTGTCTGTCCATCTTCAAAGTCACTGATTACTAGCGGAATGACATAGGGTGTGCAGGACGAATCTGCATCAAAAACCGATTCCTGGCCACCAACTGAACCGCCACCAAGGATAGCTCCGGTACCGGGACCTACTCCGACAGTATCTTGGTTGAGCAAATTGATCCCTCCTGAAATAACTGTTTCTGAACCAATACATAGGGTATCGTTCAATGCTACATTGCTAAAATCCGGTCTTGGACTTTGAAGAACGTAGAATCGATAGTACTGAATGGTTCCAGAAGCATCGATTATAGAAAGATTAATTTCATGACCAGAACCACTTGAATAGGCATAAGTGATATCGGTTAAGCCAAACCCCGAGAGATTGGTTCCGTCTCCCATTGCCCAGTTAAATTGACTGGTGGCATCTGATTGTTGATATCCATTTCCGCTCGCGTCACTTAAGGGATAGCTGGTTGTTGCATGAACTGTAAATGAGTCTGTATAACAAACTGCAATACTGAGCGAATCTACATTAGTAGATTGAAAAGCAGGTTCTGAATTTAACTCCACAAAGAAGGGCTGAAAAGCTTCTTCGCATCTAATGTGGGCGTTGAATCCGGTGCCTGAAGAACCATTCCCAGTCGCAAAGACTATCGTAATGCAAGTACTCCCATTCGTTGTGACAACGATACCGTTTGGGTCGTTCGCAGAGTTATACATCCCTCCTTGAATAATTGGAGATGCCGAACTTGGGCCATTATGTACAGTGATAAATGAGTTTCCGTCAACATCCCAAAGATCTCCATATAAGGCAGGGGATATTACTATTTCAACATTTCCTTCAGCACCCTCAAGACAAAAAGTGATTTCATATGTTTCGTTGGGCCCATAAGATCCACCTGCTGTGAGAATCACCGAATCGGTAAAACATGAAAAATCATGGTTTCCTTCGTCTTGAATTTGATACTCATTCTGTCCGAATAGGGTAGCCGAAGTCAGCACAGATAAAATAAAAATAACGTAATTTTTTAACATGCTTATTTTTTTAACTCATTTTGAAAATCAGACAACATCGTTTTTCTACTGTGCAAGACCAGCACTTCATCTTCACCTTCAATGCCATAATAAACATCTGCATTTAAAGGGAGGGAAACACTTAGCGCAAATAGATTGATTTTGGCAGGCTTAAGAGATTTTAATTTCACGGTGCCCTTATTCAATTGACCAGTCAAATTAGATTTTGACACAATAGAATATCCATGGTTTAGGTAATATTCCATGTATCCGACAATATTTGGGTTTTTATGCTGAAGTTCTAAGATCTGCTCTTCACTAAACTTCGTCAAGAGCCGCTTGTCAAAATTTTGCTGAGAAAAGACAGCAACGGAGACTCCCAGAAAGAGAATCAAGAAAACTGATTTCATAAATTAAGGTTTATTGAATGACGTAAAAAGGCCAAAATAGTTGACCTTCTACTGCAAATATATCAATATTGTAATTCCAAACTCTATGGTTGGCGCAATTAACAGAATTCTGAGATTCAAAAAATTTCAATTCTACTATTCCAAAGTGTGCATATTATTGCTTAATCACTATTTTGGAAGTCTTAAAAGTCTCTCCTTTTAAAGTGATTAAATAAGTGCCGGCTTCAAAGTTTTCTATATTTATTTCTTTGGTTTGGCTTCCGCCGGAAAAGAGTTGACTTTCGCTTGCGACTATTTTCCCGTCTACCGTTGTAATATTGATTTGAACGCGCTGAGATTGTAACAAGTCAAATGAAAGGTTGGTTGTGTTTTTCACAGGATTTGGTGCCAGCGTTATGTTTTCCGAAAGGTTCATTTCGTCAATTCCGGTAAGACAAGCCGGATCGCTGGGGTCAAGAAAAGTCAAATTGGCTTCGAGTGGATCGCCGCAACCGAAGTAATTAAAAGCAAATGTATAATCACCTGTTTCGGGAACCTCTACTTCGAAGTAATTGTCGGAAGTTGAAATGGTAACACTGGACGATGACCCAGAAACAAATTCGAGATCTCCGCTTGAATTCGGCCATTGGATTTGGTAGGTTAAATCGCAAATCTCTGAATCGTCGATTGTATTCAATGTATCATGAACCTGGACGGTAAGATCTTTCGAAAAAGTACATCCATTGGCATCATTTACATTAAAAGTCAAATCTGCGGGAGTAGTATTCGGCGGAGTTACTTCTATAGAACCTTCATTTACCGTAGTAATCCAATCATTGTTTTCCCAAGATGCAGCTACGAGTTCATTTTGATAAAACTCTGAACTCATATCTTCGCTAAAACCGAGGCTCCAGTCGAAGATGAAGCCATCGTCAAGAGCTATATTATCTCTGATGGTGAGTATCCACTCCCCGTTTACCGGACAACCGACAAGACTTTCAAAACTCCCTTCAGGTTTGTAAACTCCTGGTGACATTGCGTTTCCAGGCTGGAAAGTAGAAACAGGAATGGTATTTTCCGCCGCGAATTCCTCACCCAAGGTTCCCCATTCGGCGTCATCAGAAAAACAATAATCAAAACCAATTCCGGGTTCATCATTGGGGAAAATATCATAGGCATCTCCAAGAAATAAATTCGCACCTCCAAAACCGCCAGAAAATAATCCGTTTTCTAGTATCCCTTCTCCTGTAAAGGAATTAAAAATATCCACTCCCGTTCCATCCGGACAGGTAAGCATCATTTCCAAATCGCCGAGATAGGAATGCTCCATATTTACACAGAGCGCAGCCAAATTGGTAGCCGAAGTGATTGTCGTACCATCAGGAAAACCAATTACATCAATAGTTGTCGTATAATTTTGATCATTTCCATCGGGCAAATACAATTGCGTTCCATAGAATTCAGTAATCGAGGTTTCACCAAAATTTGCGGAAGCACCCACCACTTCGTCACCATCCATTCCACCTACAATCTCAGTCGGTTCATTTTGGCAAAAAGCCAGATTCTCGTCTATAGTGAATTCCGGTTGGGGCGAATTTTGCACTATAAATTTCAGATATGATTCTGAGCCCAGACTATCTTGTGAATAGACTGTAACTACATAACCGTTGCCTTCGGTATATGCGTGACTCACATCGGTTAGTCCTTTGCCGCGTTTAAAAGCAAGATCGCCCAAAGACCATTTTATCTGCATAGAATCCACGTTTTGATTTTCCACTTGCGGGTTGAGGTAAATGGGGTCTATAGCGATATTAAAACTGTCGTTTTTGCAAGCGCGCAATACATTCATGTTCAGATCATTGTCATAATACCAATTTTCGGTAAGGGCGGGTTTAAATTTTGCAAGAGGCAATCCCTGAAGCCCTTGGCTGCAAAATAGTGCCATCTCAAAACCATCTCCTGAGCTTTCTTCACCGGTTTCAAATTCGATACGCAGGAATTCAACATTCATATTGAGTAAAAAACCATTTGGATAATCAGATGTGTTGAAGTTGCCGAGCAATGGTGCCGATTCTTCAAAACCGTCGTAAAACCGCAATTCAGATCCGCCGTCCACATCCCAACGTTGACCGAAGTAATCGGGGTTAATTAGAGCCGTAAGCTGAGTCGAATCGGGATAGGTGAGCAATGTAGTGTATAAATCGGGCCCGCTGTATGATCCGGCAGTAATAGTAAGGCTGTCGCAATTGGCAGCGGTAAGAATATATTCGTCTTCCACCGGCAGGATGGTTTGAGCAGCGGCTCCATATGAAACCAAAAGTAGGATAAGGCCGGGTAGATAGTTTTTCATAAGCTTTGTCAATTTGAGTCGACGAATATATGAAAATATAAAATTTGTGAAAAAGGGTGGTTAGCTAATGTGTTAACCTTCTTGAGTAGTAATTCCTTGCCGGCAATTGGCCAAGCACCTCTAACATTTTACAAGAACCCTTCTTTACAGCGACATGTATGAGAAATAATCGAAGAAGTTAAGTCACAGATAGCACCTAAGAGTCATGTTTTTCCATGAAATACGCATAGGTTTCCATTCCATTTGTATGTTGGAATATCACTTTCAGCACGCCTATTAGCGGAAGCGAAATAATAGCGCCCACCATTCCCCACAGGACTGAAAATAGAATAACACCAAACACCGTTATAAAGGGATTCAGATTTATTTCATCGCCGATAATCCAAGGAGTAAGAACATAATTTTCTATTAATTGGGCTGCTGCTATGACGCCTACGACTATAAGGGCGGGTGTAGAACCGGCATACAAATACGATAGAATGACAGCTACTCCTCCTCCAATAATATTCCCCACATACGGGATGATCGAAAACAACGCCGCAAAGAGTGCCAAAAATAGCGCATATGGAACGGAGCCAATCGTAAAGCCGAGATAATAAATACCGAAAAGACAGGTCATAATCTTCCCTTTTCCCAAGAGGTAGCCACTGATAACCTTTGCGGAATTTGCTAAAAGAGAAGCCATTCCCTCTGAACTGGAAGCCAATTTTTCAAAGAAATTAATGAACATTCTTTTCTGCATCAACAGAAGTATGATATACACAAAAATTATAAGTGATTGCGATAATAGGTTTGTTATGGAGGTTAGAACATCTTTTCCCAAACTTTCCGCCTTTTTGACTATCTTTTTGTTGTTATCAATATAATCTTTATAGTCCCAGTTTAAGTGATTGTTTGCCCATTCTGAAAGCACATTCATTTTTTGCGCCGCCTTTTCCTTTATGGTAGGCCAATCATTTGTTATTGAGTTTATCTGTGAGCTGATCAGCCACGTGAGTAATGAAAATATAACCACCATCAAAAGCACTGACAAGGTGATTGACAGCCAATTCGGCACTCCCCATTTTTTCAATTTCTTGGTTGGTTTATCTAGCAAAATGGCAATAATTGCAGCCACAAGAAGGGGCAACAAGAGAGAAGCACCTACGTATAGAATCGTTAAAATGCTCCCTACAATGAAGAATGCTTTGATTAAATATGTGCCGGAAATAGATATTTTGGGTTCGCTCAAAGGATTGTTTTTTGTGAGTGAGTACAACTATCTTAAGCATAAAATTAGATAAAAGTTTAGGTTTATCGTGAATAATCCCGGGGAAGGACTGTTCGGTTATGAAAAGATATAGAACCTCAATCCCTTGCGGGAAATCCATTTTTACCTCTTAAAACCCTGTAATATAATTAATATCAAAATATCAGAAGTCCCCATTTTCCCCTTTCAAATCCATACCTCTTAATTTTACAGTGATCATTCTGACAAAAAGGTGTATCATCAATAACTCACTCTTTGACGGGTGTGTTGGTCTATTTTAGAATATCCAAAATCCCTTCCTTTTAGCTACTTTTGCAGGATATTAAATTCTGCATGAAAAACATCCGAAACTTTTGCATCATTGCCCATATCGATCACGGTAAAAGTACGCTGGCCGACCGCCTGCTACATTTTACCGGAACTATTTCTGATCGCGAATTGCAGGAACAGACTTTGGACGATATGGATCTGGAACGCGAACGTGGAATTACGATCAAGAGCCACGCCATACAAATGGACTATACTTTGAATGGAGAGAAATACGTGCTCAACCTTATTGATACTCCCGGCCATGTGGATTTTTCGTACGAAGTGTCTCGATCAATAGCCGCTTGTGAAGGGGCCCTACTTATCGTAGATGCCACTCAGGGAATTCAGGCGCAGACCATTTCAAATCTCTATCTGGCACTTGAGCAAGATCTTGAGATTATTCCCATTCTCAACAAAATGGATCTCGACAGCGCGATGCCTGAGGAAGTAACCGACCAAATCGTGGATCTCATCGGGTGCAGTCCGAGCGATGTTATTCCTGCTAGTGGAAAATCCGGGATGGGCGTGGCTGAAATTTTGGAAGCTGTTATTAAAAGAATTCCGGCACCTGTAGGCGATCCAGAGGCTCCCCTTCAAGCCATGATTTTTGATTCCGTTTTTAATTCTTTTCGTGGAATTATAGCCTATTTCCGAATCAAACACGGGAAAATTCGCAAAGGTGATGAGGTGATGTTTGTCAATACCGGCAAGAAATACTTCGCCGATGAAATTGGCACACTCAAGCTTGGGATGCTTCCAAAAAAAGAACTCTCGGCGGGTGATGTAGGGTATATTATTTCAGGTATAAAGCAGGCCAAGGAAGTAAAAGTCGGTGATACAATAACGCTCGTTGATCGCCCTTGCCAGAATGTTATAAAAGGGTTTGAAGATGTGAAGCCGATGGTATTTGCTGGAATTTACCCGGTAGATAATGACGACTTTGAAGAATTGCGGAGCTCGCTCGAAAAACTTCAGCTCAACGATGCTTCATTGGTTTACGAACCCGAATCATCGGCAGCACTTGGCTTCGGCTTTCGTTGTGGTTTTCTTGGAATGCTACACATGGAAATTGTTCAGGAACGGCTCGAACGGGAATTTGATATGACCGTGATTACCACAGTTCCAAACGTTGGATACCGTGCTACAACGACCAAAGGTCAGCTACTGGTGATCAATAACCCGAGCGATCTGCCCGATCAAAGCACTCTCGAATCTGTAGAAGAGCCTTACATAAAAGCACAGATTATTACTAAATCTGATTTTGTGGGGTCCGTAATGAGCCTCTGTATCAATAAGCGTGGAATGCTAACTAATCAAGTTTACCTCACCGCCGATCGTGTCGAACTTTCGTTTGAAATGCCTTTAGGCGAAATTGTATTTGACTTTTACGATAAGTTAAAAACCATTTCAAAAGGCTATGCCTCTTTCGATTATCATCCGATTGGTTACAAAGAAAGCAAGTTGGTGAAACTCGATATTTTGCTCAACGGTGATCAAGTTGATGCACTTTCTGCCTTAATTCACCGCGACAATGCCTATGATCTGGGCAAACGTATCTGCTTAAAACTACGTGAATTGATTCCCCGTCAGCAGTTTGAAATCGCCATTCAAGCCGGTATCGGCACCAAAATCATTGCCCGAGAAACGGTTCGCGCGCTGCGCAAAGACGTAACTGCGAAATGTTATGGTGGTGATATTACGCGAAAACGAAAACTTCTCGAAAAACAGAAAAAAGGGAAGAAACGTATGCGTCAGGTTGGAAATGTGGAAGTGCCACAAACGGCATTTTTAGCTGTGCTTCAATTGGATTGATGCTATTTCTCTGGTTTTTTGATCCCATTTGGTAATTATATTCGATGGACTAGTTCGGCGTGATTAACGCGTCTTTGGGATCTTGGCGTACATGCATTGCGTTCTTGGCGGTGGATGAAAAGTGAATCTCAAAAGCGTAATTTTCATCTAATTTCACCTCCCCCTGTAACGAATCCCCACCCTCGTGCGTCATACCCCTAACTACATCATCAGCCTATGACCGTACATGACTATAATATTTGCGTAGACCGGCACGCCGACGGGCTCTTCCGCTTTATGTTGAAGCATGTTCGGGACACCGAAAAAGCGCGGGATTTGGTTCAGGAGGCTTTTGCTAAAGTGTGGATCAAAGTGGATGAAATAGATGCCTCCAAAGCAAAAAGTTATCTTTTTTCTACGGGTTATCACACCATGATTGATCTGATACGTCGAGACAAGAAACAAGGCGATTTTGAAGAAGTCGATCAAAGAAAACTTTCTCACTCAGATCAGTTTTCAGATTTGAATGAAATCCTTCACGAAGCGTTGGAAACCCTTCCGGAAATACAAAAGTCCGTCGTTCTCCTCCGCGACTATGAAGGATACAATTATGCCGAGATTGGTGAAATATGCGCCCTTACGGAAGCACAAGTGAAAGTTTATATTTTTCGTGCACGAAAAGCGTTGCGCGATTACATCGGAAGTATAGAAGCGGTGATATAAATGAAAAAGATTAACCTACATAATTACGAAGCTTACTTTCTGGATTTTGCAGAAGGCAACCTCAACGATGCCCAAATTCGGGAAATGGAAGCCTTCCTTAAGGTTCATCCGGAATTGCGCGTCGAACTCGAAGAGTTTGATCCGATTTCACTTTCCGATATAGAAATAGAAAGCCATGGCTGGGGCGATTTGAAAAAACCTACTTTAAAAGATATTCAGAACAATGCAGATCTCCGCGCCACTTTTTTCATTCGCGCCATAGAAAATTTGCTCACCGATTTTGAAAAGGGTCTCCTCGAAAACCTCTTGGAAAACGACCATTTCGCCGCTGAATTTGCAAACTGGATAAATACCATTCTTGAAGAAAACCCAGACGAAAAAATCAATCCAGATTCACTTTTTCAATTCGGCCTTGATCGACCGGTTTCCGATTTTAATTACGATGCTTGGCTTACCGCCAAAACGGAAGGACTGCTTGACCTTAATCAGCTCGAAGCTCTTAGTGCTTTCGCGAAAACCAAAGAATCCGGAGAACGCGATTTGAAAATTGCTGACAACCTTCGACTCAAAGCGGCTGCCGGAATATTTTATCCGGATAAGTCAAAATTGTACAAAGAAAAGGACCGTAAAGTGATTCCGCTTTGGTTGTACCGAGCTACGGCAGTAGCAGCTGTTTTCCTCTTCGGAATTTTTATCTGGAATCAATTTCGATCTCCGTCAAACACCGATCGCCCCATCGCACAACAAACCACTAAAAACCCGACTGAAATCAAGGAAATCGACACCGCAAAAACCAAAATTCAAAACTTGCCCGATACCCTGAAAGAAGAAAAATCTGTGAAAGTACCTGTACTCGACGAATGGCAAATGCGTGAACCCGATCCGTCGGAATATGCCGAGAATAAAAATCCTGAGGGGCCTACGAACAGAAATAAATCGAAAGAAACAACCCCTGTTTCAGTGGAAGATATTTTACAGATATCTATAGATCCGGTTGAGCCCGAATTAGCAGAACTTACCCACACAGAAATTAAACATGTAGATCAACCCAAAGCTAACGGTACCCAAAAATCAACGTACAAAACTATTCCACAAATCGCTGAGAAAGCTCTTGCCCAAAAACTGAACGTACCGGAAGAAAATCAGGATGAAATGGCGAATATCGTAGCACACCGAATCACCGAAAAGGTCAGCAAAATGCTTGATACAGAAATTAAATCAGAATCCATCGAAAACGAGGATAACAACACAATGTCTTACACACTCAGAATCGGAAGTTTTGAATTTTCACGGACCAAAAAGAAATAAGCTGTAACTAATTTACAAACTCGTCCGTCATATATTCACAACACACTAAACAAAAGATTATGAAAACTTTAGCCACACTTTCTCTCATTTTTATTGGCTTCACAGCCTTCGCTCAAGAACCACAAAAAACGGATTCTACGAACATTTCAAATCAAAACGAGATTGTGATCAAAGACGGGGAAGTGTACACCGTTAACACTTCGAAAAACGATACAACTGTGTCGGATACAACACGGCTAAAATTCGGAAATACCAATATCACAATCGTCAATAATGGCACTCATAACGATGGCGACGGCGATGAAGAAAACGATAGCGACGAAAGTCCAAAATACCAACTCACCTGGTGGAACGGAATCGATCTCGGTGTAAACGGAATTTTGAGCGGCAACCACGATTTCAATCTGACCGACCAAACAAAATTCTTAGAGCCTGATTACGGCAAGTCACGGTATATTTCATTCAATGCCGGTCAGGTTAAAGGTAGAATTGTAAAAGACTATGTGGGCTTCACAATGGGATTTAGCTTTCAGTTTTACAATTACAAATACGATGGTGAAAATGATTTTGTGTTTGCCGATGACAGTCTTTTTAGTGTGCCTTCCGGTGATAAAAACGTGACCAAAAACAAACTTCGCGCTACCTATTTTGCAGTACCCGCCATGCTTGAATTCAACACTTCACTCGATCCGCAGAAAGCTTTTCACGTAAGTGTTGGAGTCGTAGGCAAAGTACTGATTGGCGACATGTACAAACAGAAATACAGCTATCAGGGAAATGACAACAAAGCTTCTATCAAAGGGGATCTTGGGTTTAATCGTTGGGCTGCCGATGCCATGGTCCGCGTGGGCTACCGAAAGCTGACACTATTTGCACAAACCGGACTCTTGCCGCTCTTTGACAACGGGAATACTTCAGATATTTATACTTTTTCAGCAGGTTTCTTCATAAAGGTTTAATCTGCTTTTTCGCAACAAAAGAAGCGCCTAACGAGGCGCTTTTTTTGTTTTTGATGGGGACTTGAGGAATATATGTTTTACTGGATTACACTTTTTTAACCGTAAAGCGCGCAAAGGTTCTACGCGAAGATCGTAAAGAAATAATGTAGTTTGTCTTGTTTGTCTTGTTGAATTGAGAATAGAAATTTACTCCTCGTCCTTATTCTCAACTACTTTCGGAACTTTGAAGTAAAAGGAATCGTGCTCAGGGCCGTTTTTCAAAGCTTCAGCCTGTGTGAGATGTTCTGTTACTTTGTCGGGGCGATACACATTGATTTCCGGATTGACATGGATCAAAGGTTCAATTCCATCCGTATCTACCTCATCGAGTTTTTCAACAAAGTCGAGCATACGTTCCAAATCACCTTTGATTGCCTCTTTGTCGGCCGCCTCAAACTCGAGTTTTGAGAGATTGGCCAGTTTGTCAATTAGTGCGTCATCTACTTTCATGGGGGCAAATTTAGCATTTAGAAGTGAGTAATGAGTAGTCCGGATTTAGTTTCGCTCAGGAAATAAACAAGAAATACAAAATCCATCCTTTTCACTACATTTGCCGCTACCAAAAATCACAGCAATGGCACGCATTCTTACAGGTATTCAGAGCACAGGAATTCCCCATTTGGGAAATATTCTTGGCGCTATTAAACCGGCTATTGAAATGGCCGGCACCGATGGCAACGAAGCTTTTCTATTTATTGCAAATATGCATTCGCTGACTGCAATAAAGGACGCAGAATTACTTAAACAAAATGTCCTTGGAGTTGCTGCGGCATGGCTTGCCTTCGGTCTCGATACAGATAAGAACACGTTTTATCGCCAAAGCGATATTCCCGAAGTGACGGAGCTGACTTGGTATTTGAGCTGCTTTACGCCTTTTCCGATGCTGGCCAATGCACATAGCTTTAAAGATAAAAGCGACCGACTTTCAGATGTGAATGCCGGACTTTTTGTCTATCCGGTTTTGATGGCTGCCGATATCCTATTGTACGATGCCAATGTAGTCCCTGTTGGAAAAGACCAACTTCAACACCTCGAAATGACACGAGATATTGCCAGTAGCTTCAACCATCTGATGGGCGAAACGTTTGTGATACCGGAGCCGCATGTGCAAACAGAAACAATGTACGTACCCGGCACCGACGGTCAGAAAATGAGTAAGTCTTACGGCAATTTCATCAATATTTTTCAACCGGATAAGCCTTTGCGAAAAGTAATTATGAAAATCATTACTGACAGCAAAGGCGTGGACGATGTAAAAGACCCGGATACCTGCAACGTTTTCAATATTTTCAAACTTGTAGCCTCTGCTGACCAAACTGCCGAAATGCGGGAGAATTATATAAAAGGCGGTTATGGTTACGGAACTGCCAAGCAAGCACTTTTTGATGTAATCGTCGACCGCTTTGGCGATGAGCGCGAAACTTTTCAAAAGTTGATGAACAACCCCAAAATTGTTGACGAGAAACTATTGGAAGGCGCCGATAAAGCTCGGATTATTGCAAATAAGGTGCTTGGCAAAGTTCGAAATGTGCTCGGGTATTAATCCGGTATTTCCAACCCCAATTTACCCATATATTTCCTATACAAATCCACTTGTCGGGTATTAAGATCAACGGGTTTACCCAACAAATACGCACTATCAATCAAACTGGTGCGCATGTCGAAAATATCGCCTTTTGAAAGAACGAAATTGGCTTCTTTGCCGACTTCAATACTTCCAGTTCGGTCGGCAATCCCCAGGATTTCAGCGGCATTTAAAGTTACCGCCTGCAGCGCAACCTTTGGATCTAAACCATAGCCGATTGCGCTGCCCACATTGAAAGGCAGGTTGCGGTTTTGCATCGTTTCCATGTCGCCATCCATATCGAAGCAAAATTTGACATTCGCAGCAGCGAGTTTTTCCGCAAGGGTGAAGGGAGCGTCAATAGGGCTTTCTGAAAAACGCGGCAATTTATCCACCCGGCCGATCATTACGCTTATTCCATTTTCATTGAGCAAATCGGTGACCATCCAAGCATCTTCGCCACCAATTATGGTCAGTTTTGGAATATCGAAGCGGCGTTTAAATGCTATTACTTCACGGATTTCTTTTACAAAACCTGCTTTTACGTAAAGTCTTTTGCTTCCGCTAAAAACACCGCGCATCGCTTCCATCCGCAAATCGGTTTCAAGGGGATAATTGCTTTTGGCATACGCTTTTGATCTTTCGAAAAAAGTTGTGATTTCATTCAGATTATCCAAGTACTTTTCATCTGGTTTGTAGGAGCGAGGATCATTTCGTGATCCCACTCTTTTGTAAATGTTTGGCCAATTCATGGCGATGCCTTCGTCGATATTGTACGCAGCGTCCTCCCAATTCCAGCCATCGAGTTTAACCACGGATGAGGTGCCTCCGAAAACGCCACCTTGTGGAACGATTTGGGCGAAAAGTACGCCGTTTGCCCTTACCGTTTTTACGATATCGCTCTCGGCATTGTAGGCAGAAATCGCACGAACATTTGGGTTCATTTCACCCGTTTCTGCAAAATCATTTGTTGCACGCACCGCGTCGATTTCTGTCAATCCAAGGGTTGTGTGGCAGGCAATCAATCCTGGGTAGAGATCCATCCCGGTTTTTGAAATCGTTCGGTGGTAATCCGTAGGTGCATCAGCAGTCGTTCCCACATAGTTTATCATTCCGTTTTTAACTCCCACGGCTCCGTTTTCGACAACCGTTTTCAGTCCGGTGTGAATGCGAACATTCGTTATCAAAAAGCTGGCATTCGTGTTTTGGGCATTCAGCCTTTTTGCCGGTAAGGCCACCCAAAAAATGAGTGTAAAAAACAAAATTATCTGTCGGTTCATTTTCATAAAATTCTTTTAGCGTCAGTCTATACATGCGCGTGGCTGGATCATAAAGTTCAATAGCCCTTAGGGACTCCTTCCAGTCGCAAGGCGCGCACAGTTTTAAATATCAAGGAGTTCCGATGGGTCGGGATAACTGTTTTTATAACAAATGCAACGTAGATAGTGAACTTCATGGACCTACACCATTTAATCTTCGCTTTCACAGGTGTAATATCTTTCCATTTTCCTTTCCGGCTTTTTGGTGTTTTCACCCGATTGTGAGGCATCTTGAACCAATCCCGAAATGCGTGCACGCTCTTTGCGGTCACGTTTTAATTTTGTGGCTGCTTCCTGCCGGTCGAAATATTTTATCCCATCGATATAGGTCTGCTCCGCCATGGTATACACCGAGAGTGGATTGCCGGACCAAATCACAAAATCAGCATCCTTTCCCGGCGTGATACTTCCAACATATTGATCGATATGAAGCATTTTCGCCGGATTGAGAGTTATCATTTTCAGTGCATCTTCTTCGCTCACACCTCCATATTTTATCGCTTTAGCAGCTTCCTGATTTAGTCGGCGACCCATCTCAGCGTCGTCGGAATTGATGGCGACGGTTACACCTTCGGCATTAAGAATTGCGGCATTGAAAGGAATCGCATCTTTCACTTCATATTTGTAAGCCCACCAATCGCTAAACGTACCTATAGCTGTGCCATGGGCTTTCAATTTGTCGGCAACCTTGTACGCTTCGAGGCCGTGGGTAAAAGTATTTAAATTAAAGCCCATGCTGTCAGCGACGTGCAAGAGCATATTGATTTCGCTTTGGACGTAAGAATGGCAGGTGATGTGGCGTTTTCCAGTGAGAATTTCCAAAAGCGCTTCCATTTGCAAATCGGTTCGAAAAGGCTCGGATTCAACTTCGTTTTTTCGTTTCCGCTTTTTCTTTTTGGCCTCAGCCTCACTCGCTTCGGCAATTTTCTTAAGCTGGCCGTATTCCCTGGCGCGGTAAAAATTATCATAATAAAATTGCTCTACACCCATTCGTGTTTGGGGGTAACGGGTGTTAAAATCCCTGCCGCGATTACTCTGCTTTACATTTTCACCCAGCGCAAATTTGATAAATGGCGGTGCTTCTTTAAAAACCAGCTCGTCAAAACCGCGCCCCCAACACAACTTGATAATTGCCGATTGGCCTCCAATAGGATTGGACGAGCCGTGCAGAATTTGAGAAGTGGTAACGCCGCCGGCGAGCTGACGATAAATATTGATATCGTCTGGATTGAGCGCATCGCTGATTCGAACCTCAGATGAATTGGCTTCTGTGCCCTCGTTAACACCGCGGTCGATGGCGATATGGCTGTGTTCATCGATGATTCCCGGGGTGAGATTCCTTCCTGAAAGGTCAATCACTTTTATATTTTCACGTTCTTTCCTTGAAACATAATCTCCGGTATTGATCGATTTGCCTACAGCAACTATCTTTCCGTATTGGATCAGCATTTTCCCGTTTTTGATGATCCCGATACTGTCGTTTGTCCAAATGGTGGCATTGGTAAAGAGGATAGATTCCGTTTTTGGAATCGAATCGAAACCATACGCTTTGAACGGGAAAGTTCGCTTGGGAAGAATCGGGATGCTGTCTCGAGATTCTTTTAAGTCGCTTTCTATAGTTATATTCTTCTCTTTTCGGCGAATGGCGTTCCAGCGCACTTCTTCTCCATCTGGGTTAAAACCATTTCCGTCCCAAATTCGATTGTCGGCCAAAATAGTTCCCCCGAGGCGAAAATAACCACCTGTACTGTCCATGCGAAATTGAAGTACCACTTGCTGGGATTGTTGAGTAAGTTGTGCTGTGTACGTTAAAGTATCAGAATCGCTTATTTTCAACACATTGGCTGTATATTTTTTCTTTCCTTTTACTTGAAGTGTGTAATAATTGTCATTGACGTTCAGGGTATAATTAGCTTCCAACGGAGTGGCAATTGAATCGTTCACCACATAGCGCTTTCCATTGATCCAATGTTCTGTAATCACAGCGTCGGGGTTGATAAAAACATCCCCTTTAGCAATGAAGAAATCGGCTCTAAATCCGGGTTCAATTTTCCCAACCTGATTTTCGAGACCTAGGATTTTAGCCGGAAAAGTGGTCAAGGCCGCGAGAGCGGAATCCTTTTGAAGTCCATCGGTGATACACTTTCTCAAATTGGCAAAGAAGGTGTCCGGATTTTTAATCCCATTTCCCGAAAGAGCAAAAGGAATACCTGATTGCTGGATGTAAAATGGATTAAAAGGAGCCCATTCCCATTCCATTAAATTTTGCTGATCGACGAAGCGACTCAAATCGGGATCGCTCATATCATAAGGCTCTGGGAAATTGAGCGGTACTACGAGTGCTTCCAAACCGGGAAAATCAAGATTTTGCAACTGGTAACTATCGCCGGCACCATAAACGATAAATTTCTTCCCAAACTCGTTTGCGACTTTAGCCAAACGGCGGATATCGTATTTCTCGTTTGTTTCAAAAAACGAAGGGATTTCATCCGAATTTTCGAGTGCTTCGAGTGCAAAATTGGTTTCACGATTGGTCGCTTTTTGGTACCATTTGAGATCGTAAAAAGTCTGACGTAGCAAGGCAATCGCACCCATCAGACTCGCTGGGTAATCCTGAATGCTTTGCCCTTTGTTAAAGGAATAATGCATGGCGGCATTTGCTGTCAACACATTATCGTTTGCATTGCCCTCGCCAGTTGCCGTCAAGAGGGAAGTGCCGCGGATAATTCCGTCGCGCATTTGCGAAAGTACCACTCCAAAACCCATGCTGCGAAGCGTATCGGCATTTTGGCTGTCCGGCTGAAAATAGTTCACCGCTTTACGCTCGGGGTGGAGAGCATCGTTCCAAGAGAGCGCCTTGTTTTGAGCACGCTCATATTCCGGTCCTGGTTTGTTCTCTATTTTTGCCGGAAGGCTAATGCCATAATCGCTATTGAGCTCAATAAAAGATGGAAAGATGTCATATCCAGTCAAGTCTTTTACAAGCGTATTATTTGGGGTTTCTATTTCATCAGCTCCGCCTACAGAAACGATTTTATTCTTGAAAATCAAAATATTGACGATGTCAGTATAGTTAGGCGACTGATGTACCGTAGCGTTTTTAAAGAGGGTGTAAACATTTTCTTTATCCGTGATTCCGGAATGCGGAAAAGTACTTTGGGCGAAAATATAGGTGGCACGAAATAGGAATATTAGTAATGCGAAGATTTTTCTATTCATAGATAAGTATTGAAAAAGTCGAAATTAACCTTCCTGTGTTTTCAGAAACAGCTTTTCTTAAAAATCGTTCACCATTCGATTGTTAAGTCGATAAACTTCTAAATACATAAACGCACCAAATGCAACCTAAACATCTAACTGGCGTATATTCAATCGTTCAAGCTATTGCTTTGACCAAAACTTACACGAATGAATGCCCTTAAACACTTCTCACTTTCCCTGCTTTGTCTATTGGTTATTTCGTCCTGCATTAAAGATGAAATTGAGGTCAAGGATTTAAGCTACAATATCCATCCCGAATTTGGTGTACCCATTGCCACTGCTCACATAGCAGCTGACCGTCTTATCCAAAATTTTGATGAAGATGGATACATCCAAACCGATGCAAATGGACAAATACACTTGCTCTATCGCGATACCCTTAAGGAAATTTCTGCCGGAGATTTATTAAATGTTTCGGATCAACAGTTTTCGGATACGGCCGATCTGTCGGCACTCGAGTACACCCAGCTTATCGGTACGGGTTCAGTAACAATTCAGGACGATAAAACTTTCCCACTCAATCTCGAAGAAGGCGACAAACTCGATTCCATTCGATTTCAAAATGGAAATTTAAATCTTAATATACACACTGCCGGAAGTTTTCCGATCAGTGGCTCCCTTCATATTTACAATCCTGATAATACAGAAGTTATATCAATCGACTTTAGTGATAATACCCCACCTATTGCGATTGAAAACACGGTCGATTTTACAAATTTGTTATTTGAATTGACCCATAATGAAGAAATATCCAATGGTCTGAGAATTGCCTATGACATTACCCTGACCAATGAAAATGGTGGTACCTCTGAGCCCGTTTATATCGACCTTTCCCTTAGAGATTTTTCAATCAAAAGCGCCGGAGGATATATTGTTCCGCGCGAATTCAATTTGAACGATCAGGATGTGGCCCTCAATCTTTTCAATGATCCGCCTGTAGGAAGCATCCGCATCGAAGATCCGCGCTTGAATTTCAACATCGACAACGGTTTTGGAATCGGTCTCGGTATTCGTGTATATTCACTTTTCGGAAAAAATGCCAACAATGGAATTATGACCATAGATGGTGCGAATATTAATCAGCTGCCTAATGTCGCAGGGGCTCCTGCTGTGGGACAATACGCATCAACCACACTCAGTCTCACCAATGATTTTATGAATCCGAGTCTTACAGATTTCCTTGCTTTTATGCCCAATTATGTTAGCGGTGATTTTGCCCTTGCGGTAAATCCGGACGACAATCAATCGGTATGGGTCTCGAACGAGAGCACTGTAAATATAAATTTTGAGGCGGATATTCCTATTTATGGCTCTGTATCCGACTTTTTACTTGTTGATACGGCTGCTTTAACTCTTGGAGATCTTATCAAAGATGCAAACGATGTTTCTGAAGTGGAGCAACTCGATGTTCGATTGATTGTAGACAATGGATTGCCTCTCGATGCGGGTGTACAAATAATTTTTACAGATGATAATTACAATCATATTGACGCCCTTTTGCCCGGCGATGACAACATTTTCAACTCCGCGCCTTTAAATCTGAGCGTTTCCGAAACCGACTCTGAATATGGTCGTGCCATAGGATCTACCCGAACGATTACAGATATTTCAGTTCCCAAATCCCGTATTCAGGGATTGGAAAATGCTACAAAAATGATTATCCGTATTTATGGTCATACTTCTGACAACGGGGCACATCCGATAAGACTTTTTTCGAACGATTTCTTCGATGTGCAGCTTGGCGCAAAAGCCATCTTAAATCTCAACTCAGATGACTAAGCAGTTTCTCCTCTTTATCACACTTGTTCTTGCGCTTCCGCTAATGGCTGTTTCGCAACAAAGCAGCCAGTTAGGTGCTTTTGATTTTCTGCCGCAAACTGTTTATGCCAATCCCGCCTTGCGACCCAAAGGGCGATTAAATATTGGGATTCCCGGATTAAGTCAGGTATATGCAAGCCATAGCAATAACTGGTTCGTTCCTCAAGATTATTTGATTTCAGACGGAAATGGAAAAGCCACACTCGACGCAGTTAAAATTTTGGACCATGTCGACAAAACAGCCAATATTGGGTTAAACGCCGGTGTTGAAATTTTTCATGTAGGAATGCGGTTTGGAAAAAGCTACTTCAATGTTCGGGCGGCAGAGCGGGTACAGGCGAGTATTTCTTTACCAAAAGATATTTTCAATCTCGCTGTTTATGGAAATGCCGGTTCGTATCAATTCGATAATAACACGGCCAATTTCAGCGACTTGAATGTCGATGCACTTCACTTCCGCGAATATGCAATCGGTTACAGTTACGAATACAATGATCAATGGTCTTTTGGTCTTACCGCGAAATATCTCTACGGAATGGAGCGGGTACAAACAAAAAACTCAACCTTACGTCTTCAGACCGATCCTACGAATTATGCCCTGACCACATCGGGTAGTTTTTTGGTAAACACTTCTGGAGTTGCAGGAGCTTTTTCGGAAGGTGAGGATATTCACTCAGATATAAAAACCTATTTGCTCGGGCTTAAAAATTCAGGCTTCGGTGCAGACGGAGGGGTGGCCTACAAACCTACAGAAAAATTGCAGCTCGAATTTTCAGCCAATGATATTGGCTATATAAAATGGAAAACAGATGTCGCAAATTATGGTACCTCAAATGCCGATTTTGCATTTAATGGAATTGATCTTACCGACTTTATTTTCATCGAAGGCTCTGATTTTAACGATGCATTTCAACATCGTCTCGATTCTCTTTTGAACGATTTGGAAAACACATATAATTTTGAAAAAACTTCGAATGAATTTACTACTTCTCTCAACGGATACTTTCGGTATGGTGTGAGCTATGACTTGTACCACATTAAGAAATTTTCGGGCAAAGCTTGGGCCAATGTCTATCACGGTGTTAGCGCAAGCCGTATTCCGTTCAGTTTCGCTGTGGGATACAATCAGAAAGTTGGAAATATCCTCGAAGCAGGCTTACATTTTTCAAAACAATCAGATTATTCAGGATCCTTTGGTGGTGGGATTTCGGTGAATGCAGGTTTTTTTCAAATCTATTGTTTGGCCGAGAATTTTCACTTTGCAAAATTGACACGAATAACGATTTCAGATACCAACAACCCTCCGAATCAAACCAAAATCGTGTATTTCAATAATCCTCAGGATATTCGTATCAACGTGGGGATCAATCTCACTTTTGGAATGAAAAAGGATGACAAACCTGAAGGAAGACCGATGAAACGTTAAAATCAGATCATCATTTCCTGTAAGCCACCCATTTTTCTCATTTAACTTTTATCTTGGCGGCTGGAAAAACTATTTCCATAATCGACTAAGACGCCAAGTTCTATCTATGAGATCTATTCTACTCACCACTTTAAGCCTTTTTTCACTACATTTTGCGAACGCACAATCTTCCTACACCGATTATCTAACCGGAAATCCCCAGGATACAGTCATTCAGCCAGATTTCGGCATATGCCTGATGGGGGGTGCGGGCGAAATGGATCAGGCTATGACTTGGTTTTTGGAAAAAGCAAATGGCGGCGATGTAGTCGTAATAAGAGCATCGGGTTCAGATGGATACAACGATTATATGTTTAGCCAACTGGGCGTCACGCTTAACTCTGTTGAAACAATTTTATTCCATTCTTCCGAAGCTGCCAATGATCCTTACGTCATTGAAAGACTCAACGGCGCAGAGGCAATTTGGTTGGCCGGTGGCGATCAATCCGACTATATCGAACTTTGGCAAAACACGCCCATTGTTGAGGCCATCAATAATCTGATAAATGTGCGCGGTGGAGCCATAGGCGGAATTTCGGCCGGGATGGCCGTGATGGCACAGGGCTATTTCTCTGCCGAGAATGGTAGCATAACCTCCGAAGAGGCACTCGCAAATCCATTTGACATTTCTATGACCATCGGATGGGACGATTTTATTCATGCCCCATTTCTGGAAAATGCCATTACCGAAACCCATTTCAACGACCCTGATAGAATCCGATATGGACGAATAATGGCTTTTATGGCAAGGCTCGGATACAATCAAGATTTGGATTTTGTGCACGCCTTCGCGTCAAATGAATACTGCGCTATAGCCGTTGGTGAAGATGGCTTGGCACACGCTTACGGCGAGTATCCGGAATACGATAACGAGTTTGTCTATTTTCTGCAATCGAATTGTGAAGTTCCTCAAACCCCTGAAGTAATTGTAACCGGCGAGCCTTTAACCTGGCAACAAAGCTATAAAGCCGTGAAAGTCTACAAGGTACCCGGCACGATTACGGGAGAAAATTATTTTGACCTAAACGATTGGCTCACGGGCGATGGTGGTGCCTGGGAAAACTGGTATGTTATCGATGGAGAACTCAGCCAAAGTGACGATGAGTTGGCACCGGATTGTACCATTGGTCTATCTGAAACGCCCACCGAACTATTTAAAATATTTCCCAACCCTGTGGGGGATAAATTGATGATCCAATTTTCAGAACCCTTTTCGGGGAAATGGCAGGTGATTGATGTCTCAGGACGCATTATTTTATCTGGTCGATCTGTTGCCAAGAGCAGCGAAACCGTTGATGTTTCCGATTTGAAAAGCGGCGCTTACAATCTGGTTCTGATTTCAAATTCAAAACAAGATTCTTCCACCTTCTTCAAAAAACGCTAAGTGCTAAAAAAATCGCCCGATGCCCTGGTCATAATTTCGATTGTGCTGCTCTTATTTGCTGCACTAACCTGGATCATTCCTGCCGGGGAATATGCCCATCAAACCATAGAAGGAAAATCTGTGGTTGTTGCGGGCACATATCAGCCTGTAGAATCAAATCCTCAAGGCGTTAGCGCTTTGTTGACAGCCCCCATTAAGGGATTCGTTGGTGCAGCCAACATTATCGCATTTGTCCTTTTGGTGGGTGGCGCTTTTTCAGTGCTTACGGCTACAGGTGCGCTTGACGCTGGGTTAGGTTCAGTTTTGCAATATGCAAAAAAGAATCCTGGAATGCGCCATCTAATTATTCCGCTTTTAATGGTCGTATTTTCTCTTGGTGGCTGCACTTTCGGAATGTCGGAAGAAAATCTTGTTTTCATTCTAATTACCATCCCGTTAGCCCGTAGCATGGGTTATGACAATATTGTGGGAATAGCCATTCCGTTTCTCGGCGCCGGAGCCGGTTTTGCAGGAGCGGTTATCAACCCTTTTACAGTTGGAATTGCTCAGGGAATTTCAGAACTTCCCATTGGGAGTGGTGCCGGATACCGTTGGTTGGTTTGGGTCATTTTCACCTTAATTGCCATCGGATTTGTAATGGCTTATGTAGCCAAATTGGAGAAAGATCCTGCCCGTGGTTTTAAAATCGAATCTGATACAGCATTAGAGGGCGAAGGAATGAAAGACCTTGCCTTCAATGCACAGCGAAAATGGGTGCTCATTCTCTTTGGGCTTGCCATCGTTTTACTTATGTACGGTGCCAATTTTCTGGATTGGTATATCGACGAAATTTCGGCGCTGTTTCTCGCTCTTGGATTTATTTCGGCTATTATCACACGTATGAAAGTGTCCGAAACCGTTTCGGCGTTTACCGCAGGCGCAAAGGATATGCTCGTAGCTGCATTAATTATTGGATTGTCGCGGGGTGTTTTGGTTATGGCCGAAGACGGCAAAATTATCGATACCGTTCTCTATTCCATGTCAAATGCAGTAGGCGGTTTTCCAAACTATATAAGTGTCCAGTTAATGTTTGTAGTTCAGGGATTTATCAATATTTTCATTCCTTCGGGCTCTGGCCAGGCAGCCATCACCATGCCGATTATGACACCTCTGGCGGATTTGCTCGGCATTAACCGTCAAACCGCCGTGTTGGCTTTTCAGTTTGGCGATGGGTTGCTCAATTTGGTTATTCCTACGAGTGGTGTCACAATGGGGGTATTAGCCATTGCAAAAATTCCATTCAATGTTTGGATTAAATGGGTTTGGAAACTGATGGTCATTTTCATTCTGGCTTCGGCGGTTTTACTTGCTATTCCCGAGTTTTTTGATGTATGGCCAAGGTGAGGTGTTGATGTACTGATTGAAGGAAGTTAAATCACACGATGAAATGCCGGGTTAACAATGCGCACTGCCCTGAAGCTAAAAAACCATTTCGTTAAAAACCTTCTTGAAACTCAAATTATCTTCTATCTTTCGCAATCAATTACCATCAAACTAACCCGCGCACCCGAATATTTTAGAATTCTAAATGGAATTGAAAAATACCGGGTGTTGAAATTTTAACCAGTATATGAAGAAGGTTTTACACAAATTTCCTTTCGTTTTAACCCAGTTCCTCTTTCTCATTATTTGTTTATCAGGGCTTAACGCACATTCCCAGTCCAATAAGGGTATTACCGTTACCGGGAAAGTGACTGATGCTCAAGGGCAATCGGTGCCGGGAGTAAATATTGTCATTCAGGGTACCTATACCGGAACCGTTACTGATACCGCAGGTGTTTATGTTATTTCTGTTCCATCGGAAGAAACGGTACTCGAATTTTCATTTATCGGTTATAAAGAAAACGATCAAAAAGTAGGTTCGCGACGAGTGATTAACGTTACTATGATCACAGATATTAGCTCACTTTCGGAATTTGTCGTAGTGGGTTACGGGGTCGAAAAACGGACGCTTCTTACCGGCTCTGTGAGTCAGATAGAACAAAAACAAATTAAAGATATCCCGGTGCCTTCTGTCGATGGAATTATTCAGGGACAAGTTTCCGGTGTGCAGGTTTCCCAAAATAGTGGAACTCCGGGAGGCGAAATGTCTGTGCGCATTCGCGGGGTTAGCTCCATTGGCGGCTCAAGCCAGCCACTGTATGTTATTGATGGAATTCCCGTTACTACTGGTGATTTTGCCCAAATTGGTTATGAAGGACAAGGTGTCAACGCACTTTCAGATCTCAATCCCAACGATATAGAGTCAATTAGTGTTTTGAAAGATGCTGCAGCAGCTTCAATATATGGAGCCCGTGCCTCGAATGGAGTTATCGTTATCACAACCAAACGTGGGTCGGCGGAAAAAACAAAAATAAATTTTAATACCTACTACGGTCTGCAACAAGCATGGAATCGCCTCGATATGCTCAACGCCCGCGACTGGATGGCCTATCGAAATGACCTTGCCGGAACGGAAGTTTTCTCGCCCGAAGACATGAACAATATTACCACCAACACCGACTGGCAGGACGAAATTTTCAGAACGGCACCTATCGCCAGCTACGAACTATCGGCACAAGGCGGCAACGAGAAAACCCGCTTTTATATGAACGGAAACCTTTTTGACCAAGAAGGTATTCTGCTTGGAACGGATTACAGAAGAGTAAATGGCCGCCTAAATCTCGACCACTCTGTAAATAAAAAGCTTACCATCGGAACCAGTATTGGACTCACCTACGCTATGACCGACCGCGTAGAAAGCGACCAGAGTTTGCACGGCGTTTTGCCAAACGGCATTTCTACTCCGGCTATTTTTCCCGTGTATAATCCCGATGGGTCCTATTTCCAGGGTGGACCTTATAGCAACGCGGTATCAATTGGGAAAGAAGCGATTAACAAAAACTTTTCTTTCAGAACGGTTGGAAACGTTTACGCAGATTATAAAATTCTTTCCAACCTGAAATTCTCAACCAAATGGGGACTTGACTTTCTCAACTTCCGTGAGCACGCTTACGAAAACAGGAAAACGGTGCAAGGTGCTAAATACAATGGTCTCGGCTTTGAAACCTATACCAATGTCATGAATCTGGTATCGAACAATACATTGACCTACACCAAAGAGTTTGGTAAAAACAATGTCGAAGTGCTCGGTGGTTACAGTTTTGAAAAATACCAATCAGCGAGTTCATTCATTCGAGGTCAGGATTTTGCCGATGACAATCTTGAATACATCAGCTCGGCTTCAACCATCGTATCGGCCAGTTCGAGTGCCAATTTTTCAGGAATTCGTTCTTTCTTCGGACGTGCAAATTATAATTTTGATAATAAGTATCTGCTTTCCGTTTCCGGAAGATTAGACGGCTCTTCAAAATTTGGTGAGAATAACAAGAACGGATTTTTTCCCGCTGTTTCCGCAGGTTGGCGGATCAATGAAGAAGATTTCATGAATGTAAAAGCCATTTCGGAATTGAAACTTCGTGCCAGCTACGGCCTTACGGGAAATGATGATATTCCTGCGTTTCTCTACGCTGAGCTTTATGGAAACACTTCGTATGCAGGCCAGCCAGCCATATATCCGAGCAATATTCCCAATCCCGATTTGAAATGGGAATCAACCGCTCAGTTCGATATCGGATTTGACCTCGGACTTTACGAAGACCGGATTAGCGTGAGCGCAGATTATTACGACAAGCAAACCAAAGACCTTTTACTGAGTCGTCCACTACCCCCCAGCTCAGGTTTTTCTTCCATTACTGAAAATGTAGGCGCGGTGCAAAATCGCGGAATTGAACTTGGTATCACCACCCAAAACTTTGTGGGTGAATTTACTTGGAGTAGCAGCCTCAACCTTTCGGCAAATCGGAATAAAGTCCTGAAACTTTACAACGACGAGCCTATCGACGATATTGGCCGCGGAAGCAGCCGGATTGAAGAAGGTGAACCCATCGGGATTTTTTATAGCTTCCACTCGCTTGGTGTAGATCCAAGTACAGGCGACATCGTTTTTGAAGATACCAACTACGATGGCAAAATTACGGACGCTGACCGAACCAAAGTTGGGAACCCACATCCGAAATTTATCGGTGGATTTACCAATAACTTTAACTATAAAGGATTCGACTTGAATATCTTCTTCCAGTTTTCGTATGGAAACGATGTTTTCAACGGTTCACGTCTCTTCTTAGAATCATTGCAGGGCGGAGATAATCAGATAGAAGCTGTCAATCGTCGCTGGCAGGACCCTGGAGATATTACCGATATTCCCCGGGCCACCAACGATCCCGTGGCTGCCGCCCAAAATAAACGTGTTTCATCGCGCTTTATCGAAGACGGTTCTTACCTGCGCCTCAAGAACCTCACATTGGGATACACCTTTCAAGGCGATTTGAAATATATCGACAAGCTGCGGTTATACTTTAGTAGCCAAAACCTATTGACATTTACCAACTATTCCGGCCTCGACCCTGAGGTAAATTACCGCGGGAACGATAATTCAGTTATTGGTACTGATTTCTTCACGTATCCACAAGCGCGGAGCTATGTTGTCGGTATTAACTTAACCTTTTAATGATGAAAACGCGTGTGAAAATGGAAACAAAAGAAAAAAATTTCAGCATTAAAGTTAGGACAAAAATAAGCTTGGTTGTACTGGGCTCAATGGTTCTGATCGGCACGTATTCTTGCGATGTGCTGGATGTACAACCGCAAAACTCTATTCCTGCCGATCAAGCCTTTAAAGACAAATCGGGTATAGAAAAAGGAATTTTCGGAGCGTACTCCTCGTTTCAAAGCCTGAGCTATTACGGACGTACGTATGGAATATTTGCCGATTTGGCTGCGGATAATCTCGGCCACCCTACAGATGCTACCGCAACAGAATACGCCGAAGTTGACAACAATAATATCCTTCCGGAAAATGGCTCAGTGGCCAATATTTGGGCCGCCTGTTATGATGGAATCAACGTGGCCAATAATGTGATCGAAAAAGTACCAGCCATGGCTGATATGACCGAAGACGAGAAGAATCAAGCGCTTGGTGAGCTTTATTTTATCCGAGCTCTGAACCATTTCAATCTGCTTATTTACTTTGGTGGTATTCCAATCAAAACAACACCAACCATTGGTCTTGACGACTTGGATATTCCAAGGAGCACTGTTGATCAGGTATACACACAAATCATTACCGACCTCACTTTTGCATCAGAGCACCTGCAAGCGAGCACTTCTTTGAAAATAAGAGCTACAAAATATGCTGCTTTCGGTCTGCTGGCGAGAGTATATCTCTACAAAAAGGATTACGCGATGGCCTCACAAATGGCTTCAAAAGTGATTGATGAAGGCGGATATACTTTGCTCGACAATTACGCCGATATTTTTGGAAGCGATGGTTCAGCCGAAACGATTTTTGAAATCGATTTTACCGAGCTTGATCGCAACAGAATCGCCGAATACAATTTTCCAAAATCGCTGAACGGTCGGCGCGAGGTGGAGCCCACCGAAAATCTGATTGGCGCATATGAAATTGGTGACGAACGCTACGCGGCTTCAATCGCAATGGATGGAAGTGGACTGGCCTATCCGATAAAATATCCCGATTTAAACACCGGTGCGGAGAATGTAATCGTTATTCGACTTGGTGAAATGTATCTTATTCGTGCTGAAGCTGAAGCCCATGATAACGGCGATATCACAGCTATTCAGGATGATATCGACAAGATTCGCGAGCGTGCCAACTTACCCGGCACATCGGCAAGTACATATGAAGCCCTGCTTTTGGCAACCGAAAAAGAACAACGCATTGAATTCGCCTTTGAAGGCCATCGCTGGTTTGATCTGGTGCGCACCGACAGAGCGGTTGCGGTTTTACCAAATGTTACCAGCGTGAACCAAACTTTATTTCCTATTCCATCTGAAGAATTACAAACTAATAACAACCCCGGGATGTATCAGAACCCAGGATATTAATACGAACAATTGAACATTATGAAAGCAAAAATTTATTTCATACTCGCCCTGGCATTTTCTACACTATCTTTATTTTCTTGTAAAAAAGAAGATTGTGAAGCACCGCCTTCAGCAGCCAAATTTGGCGCAGACAAAACCACTGCAATGGTCAATGAAAAAATCCAATTTATTAACCAATCTGCCAATGCCACAGCATTTGCCTGGAGCTTTGGCGATGGAACTACTTCTACTGAAGTTTCGCCTAAGCACGCTTATGGTGATGTGGGTGTCTATCTCGTTACCTTGGTTTCGACCGGCGAAGGTGGATCAACAACTCAGAATGTTTCTATTACTGTAATTCCATCTGCCGCTTTTACCGTGGAAGATGAAAATAATTTGCAAACGAATACCCCCATCCAATTTACAAATAGCTCAGTGGGTGCAGATTCATTCGTATGGAATTTTGGCGATGCCGCCAATACTACCAGCACGGATGAAAACCCAACTTTTTTGTATTCCAATCCCGGAACGTATACCGTTACATTAACGGCCACAAGTGAAGAAGGCGAAAGCAGCGTTTCGCATCAAATCACAATTAATTCGGTAGGTGAAGAACTCTTCTTCATCGAATACGGAAACGATGTGATGAATAAGCTCGCACTAGATGGAACCGGAAATGTTGCAACCTTTTTGGATATTACCGGAAAGGGAGGAGTTGGTTTGGACTATGATGCCACTACAGCAAAAATTTATTTTAGCGACTTCACAGATCCATTGGCAGGAAAAATCTGGCGGGTAAATCTCGATGGTTCCGAACTGGAACCAATTGTTACCGGAATAGACGATCCGTATGGCATTGCGCTCGACGTAGCCAATGGAAAAGTATATTGGACGGATGATGCAGGAAATATTTCCCGTGCAAATCTCGACGGCTCTTCACCCGAAATCGGCATTGTGAATATTGTGGGCGGCCAAATGCGTGCTATCGATCTCGATGTTGAAAACAATAAAATGTATTTCTACGAGGTAAATAATGAGGATCTTTACGTAGCTGATCTCGATGGTTCCAATCCATCGGTATTGATTCCGGGAGTTTATGGATATGGAATTAAAGTGGATGTCTTAAATGATAAAATCTACTTCGACGATCAAAATACCGCGACATTGATAAAAGCAAATCTTGATGGAAGCGGACTGGAAACTTTTGATGACAATGGAACCCGAGTATATGGAATGGATATCGACCAAGAAGCTGGAATTATTTACTGGTCGGGTCGCGATTCCGGCCAAATAACAAAGGCAAATCTCGACGGCAGCAGCAAAGAAGTGATTAAAAGTGAATTGAACAGCCCGCGTGGTATATTTTTAAGAAAATAATTTGAAAATGAAAAGTTTAAAATACACCTTACTCCTTTTTATCTCGGCGCTTTCGCTCAATAGCTGTAAAAAAGAGGACTATCCTGTACCACCGGCAAGTACCGTCCCAAAATTTTCTTATACGGTCGATAACGAGTCCTTCGCACCTGCCACAGTGGTCTTTACAAATGAAAGTATCGTTCCCGAAAATGCGGGCTCAGCCACTTTCACTTGGAATTTTGGCGACGGAACCTCTTCGGAGGAAGCAAACCCCACCCATATTTACGAGGAGCCCGGTGCCTATACCGTAAATCTCGTAGTGGTCACAACCTCATCACTTGAAGTGAAAGAAAAAAGCCAAACTATTGTCATAAAAGATCCGAACCAAACAGGCACGCAAGTCTTTTTCACCGATGGTAGTGTGGTCTATTCAGCATTGGCCTCTGAACTGATTGCTGTACCCGTTTTTAGCCAACTTTCCGGCCCTTCAATGCAAGGTGCGTATGGTATGACTGTCGATACTTTGAATGATCAACTTTATATCAGTGATTACAACGCTAATGCAATTTACCGGTGCAATTTGGATGGAAGCGACTTTGTCATTTTCCGTTCAAATGTTGATTCACCTAACGCGCTCGCCATAGACTATCAAGAAAGCGAAATCTATTGGGACACAAGCGATGGCGTTCAAAAAGGCGATATGACCAATGATGACCCGGCCCAAAAAGAAGACTTTGTAACCGGTCAAGCGAATGACCCGGAAGGAGTAGCTATCGACCCTGTAAATCGGGTGGTGTATTGGGCCAATTACAGTGGTGGAGTCTGGAAGAAAAATCTCGACGGAACAGGTGAAACTGAGATTATTCCCGATGTGGAGTGCGCTAGTATTATCGTTGCCGAGGGACGTATCTACTTTGACATATACTTGGGAACAGGGGATATACGATTGCAATCAGCTGATTTGAATGGAGATGATATCATTACGCTCGCTACCAATATTACGCGCCCTGTTTACGGATTGGCCTATGAGCCTGCCACTCAAAAAATATACTGGGGTGACAGAACCCCCGGAGTAATTATGCGCTCAAATCTTGATGGAAGCAATCCAGAGGCTTGGTTTACAAGCGAAGGATCGAGCCCGAGAGGGATTTGTTTTGGAAAGGAAATATAAAAGGACTGGTTTCAACCTGATTCCGATTATCGAAACGAGATTGAAATTCTTTTACATTTCAACCCACTTTTGGGTGCTAAACAAATACGCTACATCTACTGAAACTCCTGGCGAGAAATATTCCAAATTATATCTGATAGTAGGATAGGCTCTAAAAGCTAACCAGCCTAATGGACGATAGGATAAACCCGTGCCAAAAGTTAAATTAAAACCACTCGTTTCAACGGCTCTGTTTGATTCACTTATTGTATTTTTCCCACCATATATAAACCCAGCTCTTAAATACAATTCTATTTTATCAGAACTGAAATAGTTGCATTGGATAGTCAAGGGAATAAATAAATTTATTTGTTCGACAGGAGCGTAACTCATTATGCCGCCTCTATCATAATAAATGTATTTTTTGGTGTCGAAAAGCAAGCCAAGATGCACTGAGATTTTTCCAGTAGTGTTTAACGAAAAGGTTGGTCCCAATGCGTAACTTCCGTCATCGAAATTCATGTTGTAAGCAAAAAAGTAAGCGGTGGCATTTACGGACATATCGCTGTCGTCACTGCGGATTTTTTGCGCCAAAACTTTTCCCGGAAATGAGAATAAAAATACCGTAACAAAAGCCCAGAAAATCATAGCGTGGTAAAGGCATTTTATGCGGTCCATAAGCCTTCGTAGCAAAAGTCGATGATTTTGCATTTTGCAAATATCTTATTCGTAAAACCCCAACAAGGGAGAATGTTGCGGCATTCCAAATTTAACAAAATCTATTTTGCACGTCGCTGTGTTTCGCATTTATTTCTTTGCAAAAAGTACTACTATTGCATAACTAAAAATATATTCGAAATGCGCAAAATCATACGGTTTCATATAGTAGCAATTCTTTTGGCAACGACCACAATTTCATGCAATGCCCAAACCGATAATCCAAAAGGCACACTTTTTATCATAGGCGGTGGCTCACGACCGGCAGAAATGGTAAAGCGAATAGCCAAAGAATCGGGGCTTGACCAAGGTGGCTACGCGATAATTTTGCCCATGAGCAGCGTCGAGCCAGATACCGCGATACTTTACGCAAAAAAATCATTCGCATTGGCAGACATTAAGAATGTTTACGGTCTTCAATTTGGAAAAGGTGAGAAACCGAATAAACCCAAATTGGATTCAATCCTAAACGCTAAACTTGTATATATTTCGGGAGGTGACCAGAGCCGCTTTATGGATATTGTAGGCGGTACAGAAGTAGAAAAAGCTATTCACGACGCTTATGCGAGAGGAAGCATGGTGGCAGGTACTAGTGCTGGAGCGGCTGTAATGAGCCAAGTAATGATAACGGGCAATGAACTTAAACACCCCGATTATGCAGATACCTTCGAAAATATTGAAGCCGAGAATATCGAAACTTCGACAGGTCTCGGTATGCTTCAGAACTGCATTATCGATCAGCACTTTGTAAAGCGCAGCCGTCAGAACCGACTCATTAGTGCCGTTATCGAATTTCCTGAAAAGCTCTGCGTCGGGATTGATGAATCGACTGCTATTTTTATAAAAAAAGGTACTGCCGAAGTGGTCGGAGTTTCTCAGGTTTCGGTTTTCACCAATCCGAACAAAAGTAAAGAAGTGAAAGGCGGGAAACTTGGAGCGAGAGGTTTAGTGCTTGATTTGTACCTGCCCGGCGATACGTTTGAAATAGGGCGATAAATGACGAGCTTTCGTATCTCGAACGGCTGCGCTCAGATTTACTTCCATTTTTACCGGCTTATTCTCTGCGATCTCTGCGCAAAAACTCTGCGAAGCGAAGCCTCTGCGGTTACCCTTCCCTAAAACTTCAACGAAAGCTGAATCCGTTTCCGCTTCACATCTACGCTTACCACTTTCACTTCCAATTGCTGGTTTAATTTCACGATTTCATTCGGGTCGCTAATAAACCGATCTGCCATTTCGCTCACGTGGATCAACCCATCCTGCTTTACGCCGATATCCACAAAGGCGCCAAATCCCGCAATATTCGTTACGATGCCGGGCACCGTCATACCTTCCTGCACATCTCCAACACTTTTCAGGCGAGGATCAAAACTGAAGATTTTAGGTTTGCCACGTGGATCGCGACCGATTTTTCCGAGAGCATCAACAATATTTTTTAAGGTTGGAAGTCCGGTTTCTTCGGTCACATATCGATTCATATCGATCTTTTCCAGAACCAATTTTGCTCCCACCAACTCATCAACCGACAACTTTAAATCCCTGGCAATCTTCTTCACCACCGCATAACTTTCCGGGTGCACCGCGGAATTGTCCAATGGATTTTTAGCCCTGGCTATTCGCAAAAATCCTGCAGACTGCTCAAACGCTTTTGGCCCCAGCCCTTTCACTTTTTTCAATTCTTCCCGACTTTTAAAAGATCCGTTTTCACGGCGGTATTCCAAAATGTTTTCAGCGATTTTTGGCCCAAGGCCGGAAACATACGCCAACAAATGCTCGCTTGCCGTATTGAGCTCAACTCCCACTTTGTTCACTACGCTCACTACCGTTTGATCAAGGGAATCTTTCAGTTTATTTTGATCTACATCGTGCTGATATTGCCCCACACCGATACTTTTCGGATCAATCTTTACCAACTCGGCCAATGGGTCCATCAATCGCCGGCCGATACTCACTGCGCCGCGCACGGTGATATCATAATCCGGAAATTCCTTGCGAGCAGCAGCCGAAGCCGAATAAATCGAAGCACCTGCTTCATTGACTACAAAAACTTCCACATTGTTGCGAAAGCGCACCCTCGTGCGAATAAAATCTTCTGTTTCCCGTCCGGCTGTTCCATTGCCAATTGCAATAGCTTCGAGCTTGTAGCTCTCTACCAATTGGCCCACCTTTGCTGCAGCCTGAGCCGTTTCGCGCTGTGGCGGATGAGGATAAATATTTTCATTATGTAATAATATTCCATGCTGGTCCAGGCATACCGTTTTGCACCCACTTTTAAATCCGGGGTCGATCGCCAGTGTTCGCTTCTGACCGACAGGTGGCGTGAGCAGTAGCTGTCTTAGATTTTCAGCAAAAACACCAATTGCATGATCGTCGGCTGTGGCTTTGCTTTCGGTTCTATACTCCGTTTCAATCGACGGTTTTAAAAGTCGTTTGTAAGCATCTTTAACAGCTTGCTGAACTTGAGAAGCTGAACCATTTCGGCTTTTCACAAAAATGCGATCCAGGCTGTCCAAAGCTTCTTCCTCGGGTGGCGAAATGGAAACGCGTAAGAAGCCTTCACTCTCTGCCCTTCGAATTGCTAGCAATCTATGGCTGGGAATACGCTTCAACGGTTCCGAAAAGTCAAAATAGTCCCGATATTTTTCGGCTTCCTGCTCTTTTCCTTTTACCACTTTTGCAGTAATGCTTGCCTTACGGCCAAAAAGGCGACGAATGGTTTCCCGCGCCGATTGCCGCTCACTTACCCATTCTGATATAATGTGCCCTGCCCCTTCTAGCGCTTCTTCTGTAGATTTTATTTTTCCTTTTACATATCGTTGGGCGAGCTGTTCGGGATTTCCAATTTCCTGTTTCATAATAGCTCCAGCCAGTGGTTCCAGTCCGTTTTCTCGAGCCACAGAAGCTTTCGTTTTTCGCCGTGGCTTATATGGGAGATAAAGATCTTCGAGCTCGGTGAACGACCAAGCTTGGGCGAATTTCACGTTCAGTTCATCGGTCATTGCCCCTTGTTCTGAGATGCTCTCCAAAATGTACTCACGACGTTTTTCAATTTCGGTGAGTCGCGAATTTTCCTTTTGGATATTTGCGATTTCAACCTCATCTAATCCCCCTGTTCGTTCCTGCCGGTATCGGGCTATAAAAGGAATAGTCGCTCCTTCAGCAAAGAGAGTCAACGTATTTGCAATTTGTTTTTCTCCAAGGTTGAGCGATTTAGAAATAAGCGATACAAGGAGTTGAGCCATGGATAACATTTGTGCAAAGGTAAAGAAGCCCATTGAGATCACAACAGATACCGTTTGTTACTCCTAAATTCAATAATGCCCGCATAATCCATCATTCAAATGAGAAGAAAGCAATCTCATCTTAAAATCTTTGAGTGGTCTACGATTAGCCACGCATTTTATTTAAAATTTTCCGAAATTCTGAGTTCGTATATTGTTGATTTTTAGACTCTCATAATAATAAATCCAGATTTTTAAAAACTATTTCAAAAAAAGAATTGAATTATTGTTCACTTTTTCTCACTATATTCGATAAACCATTGAAAAACTACGACAAGTTTGATAAAACCAACTTTATATTCAAACCGAAGTAGAAAAAATCTAACTAATCAATTTAATTATGAAAAAGATGCTTACAACTAAGCCAAGATGGGTATTCCTCATTTTGGCATTTTGCTGTATCGGTCTGCAAAGTTATGCTGATACCGAACCTAACAATGACTTGGCCACTGCCGAAGACGCCACTTTTGGCGCGACAGTAAGTGGTTCGCTCAATCAGTCGCCTGTCGGCGATCTGGATGATTTTTATCTCATCGTGGCACCGAGTGATGGTGACATTACGGTCTCTGTTGATATTGGTGCAGGGCTAAATGTCTATATCCATATTCTTGACAAAACCGGAGCCGGAGACATTTTTCAGTATGTTTCCACAGGTACTTCAGGCAGTGTAACAAAAAATTGTATGGCCGCCGATACTTTTTTATGTATGGATTGACCAATATTCAGGAGCAGGAACCTATTCCTTTACGACATCTTTGGTCGGGACGTCCTTCGAAAATGATGATGAGGATAATGGATCGATTGAAACTGCTATTCAGTTTATATCGGAAGGAGAAACTGTGGAAGGGCATATTGGCTATTATGACACCGATTCGAGCGGATGAATATGGATTACTTTGGGGTGATCCTTCCTGCAAATGGAAGTTATACGTTCAGAGCTATTCGGGACTTAGGAAAGACCCCGGACTGACATTTCTATCTTAATGTGTTCACCAAAGACGGTGCTCTCAAGCCCAAGCCTATACCTATAACGATACGACGTTTGCAACTGTAAATTGTCTCAGTGAAGACACCGTATATCTGCGTGTCGACCATATGACGGGTGTGGAGGTTACATCTAAGTTTTGAAAATACAACCCCTCCTGTTTCCTCCATCGATATCGAAGACAATGGTAGCATTGCAAATGTTTCTCAGTTTATTTCCGAAGGGCAATCGGTAACGGGTCATATTGGCTATTATGATACAGATATTGAGCTATGATGAATTACGACTATTTTGGAGTGATTCTTCCTGCCGATGGAAGCTATACTTTCCGAGCCATTCGGGATTTAGGAAAAACATCAGTCATTCTATTTTAATGTGGTAACCAAAGACGGTTCTTCCAAGCCCAGGCCTATTCATACAGTGATACCACGTATGCAACAGTAAATTGTCTCAGTGAAGATACAGTATATATTCGTGTTGACACACATACCGGTTGTGGTGGATATACTTTGAGCTTTGAAAATACATCCCCTTCCTGTTTCCCCATGATATGGAAGATAATGGTACATCGCAAATGTTTCTCAGTTTATTTCTGTATGGCGAATCTGTGTCCGGTCATATTGGCTATTATGATACCGATATCGGGTACGATGAATTTGACTATTTCGGAGCTATCCTACCAGTAGATGGAATTATACTTTCCGGGCAGTTCGGGATCTGGGAAAAACCTACGAGTATTTCTATTTCACGTTTTTACAAAAACGGTTCTTCTCAGGCCGCAAGAATATTCATATGATGATACCACCTACATGACGTCAATTGTCTGGAAGCCGACACAGTCTATATTGAGCATTGACAGATATACAGGATGTGGTGGATATACGTTAAGTTTTGAAGCACCACGAATTAGCGTATGGACGACGATCTGGGGATAATGAAACACTTCTAGCGGCTTCATTGGTACCAACTTCAAGTGTAAATGAAGGTCATTTGGGGTATTACGATAGCGGATACTGGCACGGATGAGTATGGGACTATTATAAGTTTACTGTGGTTCAGGTTCCCTTTGATTTGGATATTAAAGTTGATATTGCCGAAAATCTGACGGCCTATATCATACTTGTTTACTATTCTGCGGTGTCAATATCCAAAGTGAATATCATACGCCAGGAGCTTTTAACATCACCCGAACCATTACTGTAGCAGGTGATTATTATTTAGCATTAGCACCATTACACCGGCTGTGGATCATATTCCCTTGGAAACTTCTGTGCAAATGCACCTGATGTGGCTATTACTGCCAACGGTCCAACTGATATTTGCCCCGGTGAAAGTGTTACGCTTACTGCTACTGCAGGTCTCAATGCATACTCCTGGATTAAGGATGGTTCCGAAGTCGCTACAACGCAATCGTATGTTGCAACAGAACCCGGAACATATGTGGTAGCGGGATATGATGTGAACGGTTGCGACGGACTTTCTGAAGAAGTTGTAATCGGAGTGTTTGGTGTTCCGGATGTATCCATTTCGACTGATGATGAAACAACTTTTTGTGCTGGCGGAAGCATAACACTTACCGCTACTGCAGGTTTTGATAGCTACGAATGGAGCAACGGAGCTTCCGGTCAATCTATCGAAGTAAGCGAAAGTGGAAACTATACGGTAACTGCGACTACTGCGGATGGTTGTGATAAAGTTTCCTCAAATAGTATTGACGTAACTGTTCAGGTAGATTCTGACGGTGACGGCATTTGTGATGTAGATGACAGCTGTCCGAATTTTTATGGTGAAGTTGGCGATACGTGTGACGACAATAATGCAAACACCGAAAATGATATGATTACTTCGGCTTGTGTTTGTGCAGGTACGCCTATCGATGAATTTGAATGCCCTAATCTTCAGGCAAATGTCGGTGATGCCTGTAACGATAATAATCCAAACACAAATAATGATGTCGTTGATGAAAATTGCAACTGCGTCGGCGCAGCAAATGTTTCACTGCTTACACTTGAATGTGGCGGACAGGTTATCCAGATTACCGGCGCTTTAGCAGGAGGCAATGCAGGTGGAAATGCTACTTCAGAAACACGAACTGTCTATGGCTTCATGCCAGATAACGGAAATGGAACACCAAATTACACCGGATCCGTTTGGCCTTACGTAATTATTGAAGGCGGTCTTGAGATCGATGCTTCTATTACAGCCACGCTCACAATCAACGCTGATGGCGTATTACTCATAAACGGATGGCCGGCGTATCAATTTTCCGGAGATGCTTCCGCAACCGATGTTAGTGGAACTTTCGGTCCCTGGAATTATTTCCTTCCTGATGGCTCTCTTAGTCAGGATGCTTGTGGAGAAGAATTCGACTGTCCAGTTGTTCAGCAAAACTTCGGTGATCCATGTGATGATGGAGATCCATTGACTGAAAACGATGAACGTCAAACGGACTGTAGTTGTGCAGGTACGCCCATTGTTCCTGTTTACGACTGTCCGGATGCTCAGCAAAACTATGGCGATGCGTGTGATGATGGGGATCCATTAACTGAGAACGATGAACGTCAAACGGACTGTAGTTGTGCAGGTACGCCCATTGTTCCTGTTTACGACTGTCCGGATGCTCAGCAAAACTATGGCGATGCGTGTGATGATGGGGATCCATTAACTGAGAACGACATTCGCCAAGATGATTGTAGTTGTGCAGGTACACCCATTGTTCCTGTTTACGACTGTCCGGATGCTCAGCAAAACTACGGCGATGCGTGTGATGATGGGGATCCATTAACTGAGAACGACGTTCGTCAAACTGACTGTAGTTGTGCAGGTACACCCATTGAACCTGTTTACGACTGTCCGGATGCAGAGCAAAACTTCGGCGATGCGTGTGATGATGGGGATCCATTAACTGAGAACGATGTCCGTCAAACTGACTGTAGTTGTGCAGGTACACCCATTGAACCGGTTTATGACTGTCCGGATGCAGAGCAAAACTTCGGCGATGCGTGTGATGACGGGGATCCATTAACTGAGAACGATGTTCGTCAAACTGACTGTAGTTGTGCAGGTACACCCATTGAACCTTCTACTTGCAACAACTTTGTATATTTCTTGTCAGACCACAGCGCTGCTGATGGAATCACAGATATCTTTGGAGTAACGTTGAATGGTGGTAATGCAGACTTAGAATACATCGCAACCAGCGATATCGAAGTACACATTGCATACAACCCAATTGACAACTTGATATATGCAGTGAGTAAACACACAAACTCATACCGAGTGCTAGATCCATATGCAGCCGTTCCGACTTTTGGTCCTACGGTTGATCTTGGGGCTGACTATGGTGAGTTGACTGCGGCAGCATTTAATGCGGATGGAAAACTCCTTATCGGTAGTCAGAACAACAACGCTATTTATAGTGTGAATGTATCGACCAACGTGGTATCTACTTACGATACCTACGCACCGGTAACAGGTGGTGACCTTGCGTTTTCAACTGATGGTATGCTTTATTTGGCTACCCGTACAGGGAATGGTCTATATGAAGTATGGCCTGCAGATGTTATGCCAGATCAATTCATCGGTAGTGTACCGAATAATGTAACTGGTTTAGCTATTACCGACACCGATCAATTGATCATGTCGAGCAGAGGCAATACCAACCTTGAGGTACGCAATTCTTCTGATGGTTCCGATGCTGGATCTTATGCTGTAATGTTAAACGGTGAAGCGTACACACTCCGCGATGGAGATATGGCTTCAGGTTGTGATACACATTCTAATGTCGGGGATGACTGTGGCTACAAATTGTACTACATTCACACTCCTTCCGGAGGTGGCAATCAACCATTGCTCGAAGTAACCTTGAATAACGATGGTACTGCTTCATACAATGCAATTATCGCAAATATTGGTGGCCATATCGGTCTCTCACCTGATGGATCTACTATCTACAATGTAGGTGGAAGCGACCTGAAAGTGATCGATGTTTCGACTGCTTCTGTGATCAACACAGTGAATATTCATACGGCTGGTGGCCAGAATCTTAGCGGATTTCCGGCAGCAGTAGTTTCTGCCGATGGAACCCTCTATATAGCTGGTCAAAATCAGGTTTATTCGGTCGATCCAGCTTCAGGAATCGCTATTCCATACGGCCCAAGCCGCGCTGTGAATGGTGGTGACCTGATCGAGGCGAATGGAGAGATCTGGGTGATTACCCGTAATAACAATACGTTCACAAACGTATTGACCGGTGCAAGCTTTACAGTGCCAGTTAACGAGATCAACGGTGCAGCCGTACTCAGCAATGGAAACGTATTGTTAGCTGACGGAAACGGTGGATCACTGATGAAAGAAGTTGATCTTTCAACACATTTAGTTGTAGGTAGTTATGACCTTGGTTTACCGCTTTACAATGGAGATTTAGCTGGTGGATGTACAAACACCAATCCCGTGATTATTCCCGGTGACTGCTACGCTGCCGAAGTGGTAGAATACGTGCAGGGTGTGAAAGACAACGGCAATTCGATCAATATCGAGCGCACCGATGTCAATGAAGCACTCGGTATGCCGGAGCGAACTGATGCACTGGTATATGTTTCTCTCGGATACGGTGGAAGCATTATACTCGGATTCGACGGAGCTGTTCCAAACGGTGCCGGCGATGATATCGAAGTGGTTGAGACTACATATAATTTCTCTTCCTGCTCCGCTTATCCCGAGTATGCCGACGTGTATGTTTCTCTTGACGGTGAGAGCTGGTTTTTTGCTAAAACCGTTTGCCACAGCGATGGCTTTATTGACATCGACGATGCCGGTGATTTTGACTATATCAACTACGTGAAAATCGTAAACAATAATGAATTGTCAGAAACTCCGGATGCATTTGATGTGGACGGTGTTGTAGCCCTTCACAACTGCGAAGTAGCCAACCCTGGCGCTATTGCAGAAGATGCGCAGAGTGAACTTACCTCCTACCCGAACCCAACTTCAGGTGTTTCGGAAGTGGTGTTCATTCCGGCAGAGACGGGCATAACACTTGTAGAAGTGTACGATATGAACGGTCGCAATGTAGCTACATTGTTCAATCAGGTTGCTAATGCAAAACAGCAATACCGCCTGAACTTTCATGGAAATAATTTGCCGAATGGCGTTTATATCTATCGATTGACAACGAACAGTGAAACAATCATTAATAAGTTTATGATTGCTAAATAAGGCAATCATCCTGACAGCCCAACCATTGTCAGCGATGATAGCGAAGTAATACCATAATCAGAAGTCACGCTTCATCCGCAATGGTTATGGAGAATTTTGAAAAAGTGGATTGATAAAACCCTCTCACGTTCCGTGAGAGGGTTTTTTAACTTGGACAAAAATGTCTTTTATGTACCTGATTCACAATAAAATCCTAAAAATTACACCTCAAAATTTTAGCTTGACTTCCAGATTATTCTTTTATATCTTGTGCCCCCTTTTATACCAATCGTATGATAACCAGATTCAGTACCATTTTGATGGGCATTTTTCTATGTCTTTCCTCTGCATTTTCTCAATCAAGACAATTTATCCGATCTGAACCAGGTCCAATAATTGTATGTCCTCACGGCCCCTTTGACGGGATTCATCGGATCAACGCACCGCGTGAAGTTCTCGACCGTATACGCATGAAAGATGTGGGCGACCCCTGCGCCACAATTGAGGTTACATACATCAATTTCCCAGCCAATGCAGAGGCTGCATTTCAGGAGGCAATTGATATTTGGTCTTATTCCATAAGCAGCAGTGTTACCATTCGCGTAGAAGCCAACTGGACCAATTTGGGCTCCAATATTTTAGGATCGGCCGGCCCTTCATTCATTTATAGAAATTTTGCAAACGCTCCAAATAGCGATTATTACGCGAGCGCCCTAGCGGACAAAATAGCCGGAACAGATCTCAACCCCGGTGATCCAGATATTGAAGCAAATTTCAATTCAAATTTTAGCTGGTATTATGGTACTGATGGCAATTGCCCATTCAATCAATACGATCTCGTGTCAGTGGTATTACACGAATTAGGTCATGGACTAGGCTTCGTATCTTCCGCATCGTATAGCTCCGGCTCGGGAAGTATTGGTATCGGTTCTAATGACACCCCCTTGGTTTATGATGAATTTATGGTGCTCGGCCAAAACGGAACTGAAATACTTTCCCTCAGCCAAGGAACGGTGTTGGGAAACGCATTCGTAAGCAATAACTTGTTTTGTGGATCTGATGCCGCTACCATTGCTAATGGAGGCACACAGCCTAAACTGTATGCCCCAGCAACTTATTCCAATGGCTCATCGCTTTCGCATTGGAATGAATCTACTTTTCCTTCTACCAACATTAACGCACTCATGACACCTCAAATAGGCCCGGGACAAGCAATTCATAATCCGGGGCCAATTACGTTGGGTTTATTTGAAGATATGGGGTGGACAGTTTGCGACAGCCAAAATGTTGACCCCTGTGATAATGACACAGATGCACCGATTTCCTCCTGTCATAATATTTCGCTTTCGCTAAATGCAAATGGAACGGTCGCATTATCTGCATCTCAAATTGATAACAACTCCACAGATAATTGCCAAATTGAATCATTATCGATCAATAAAACATCATTCTCCTGTCAAGATATTGGTCAGAATTCGGTTACTCTTACTGCTACAGATATTGCAGGTAATAGTTCAACCTGTACGGCTACGGTAACTATTACTGATCCTATTTTTCCAACAATCACCGCACCCGCCGATGTAAATACACCATCAGACTTTTTAGATTGTCAAGCTTCGAATGTGACCCTTGGAACTCCAGTTGTAAGTGACAATTGCAGTGGGTTATCTATATCCAACGACGCCCCTGAGAATTTTCCGTTAGGAGAAACAATAGTGGTTTGGACGGTAACTGATGCGTTCGGAAATGAATCGTCAGACGCACAAATTGTGACCATTACTGAAAATGTAACCAACACCGTAGCTATCACAGCCACAGGAAACACTACCTTCTGTGAAGGAGGTTCAGTAACACTCACAGCTACAGCCGGGTTCGTGAATTATACGTGGAGCAATGGTGCGCAATCTCAAGTTATTGTAGTTAGCCAAAGTGGCACCTACAACGTAATTGCTGAATATGGCAACGGCTGCGTTGCAGCTGTTTCTAATGATATCATAGTCAATGTTTTGCCGGATTCTGACGATGATGGTGTGTGTGATTTTGAAGATAACTGCCCCAATGACCCAAATAAAATAAATCCGGGAGAATGTGGATGCGGAATTCCCGATACTGATACTGATAATGATGGTACAGTGGATTGCAATGATAATTGTCCGAACGACCCAAATAAAACAGACCCCGGACAATGTGGTTGCGGAGTTCCTGACACCGATTCTGACAATGACGGAACCGCCAACTGTAACGACGCTTGTCCGAACGATCCAAATAAAATAATTCCGGGAGAATGTGGATGCGGAATTCCCGATACTGATACTGATAATGATGGTACAGTAGATTGCAATGATAATTGTCCGAACGACCCAAATAAAACAGACCCCGGACAATGTGGTTGCGGAATTCCTGACACCGATTCTGACAATGACGGAACCGCCAACTGTAACGACGCTTGTCCGAACGATCCAAATAAAATAATTCCGGGAGAATGTGGATGCGGAATTCCCGATACTGATACTGATAATGATGGTACAGTAGATTGCAATGATAATTGTCCGAACGACCCAAATAAAACAGACCCGGGACAATGTGGATGCGGAATTCCTGACACCGATTCTGACAATGACGGAACTGCCAACTGTAACGACGCTTGTCCGAACGATCCAAATAAAATAATTCCGGGAGAATGTGGATGCGGAGTTCCCGATGCCGATACTGATAACGACGGTGCCGTAGATTGCAATGATAATTGTCCGAACGACCCAAATAAAACAGACCCGGGACAATGTGGATGCGGAATTCCTGACACCGATTCTGACAATGACGGAACCGCCAACTGTAACGACGCTTGTCCGAACGACCCAAATAAAACAACCCGGGAGAATGTGGATGCGGAGTTCCCGATGCCGATTCTGATAACGACGGTGCCGTAGATTGCAATGATAATTGTCCGAACGACCCAAATAAAACAGACCCGGGACAATGTGGATGCGGAATTCCTGACACCGATTCTGACAATGACGGAACCGCCAACTGTAACGACGCTTGTCCGAATGACCCGAACAAGACAGAGCCCGGCGATTGTGGTTGTGGAGTGGCTGATACAGATACTGACAACGATGGAATCGCGGACTGTAATGATGAGTGTCCACTATTAGAATTAGCAATTGGTACCCCTTGCGATGATGGAAATCCAGCTACCGAAAATGATCTTGTCACCAGCGATTGCCAATGTGCAGGAACCACAGTTTACGGTTCAATCGATGGCAGCATTTCGTGGAATAATGCTTGTGAAAGCAATGGGATTCAGGTAGCGTTTTATGATCCGGAAACGGAAATTGTGGTATTTGAAATGACTGATATGATAGACGCTAATGGGAATTTTTCATTAGTCGCCGTTGAATCAGGAACCTACGATATTATTGTAAAAGTAGATGGTTATCTCGCAAAGCTTGTTCCCGATTTTACAGTGGCTTCAGGCCAAAATAGTCTGGAAGTTGGTTCCATTATTCCCGGCGATTTCACCGGTGATAATTTTGTCGGCGTTTTGGATCTCTCCGCTTTGAGTGCTGCATTTGGATCCATCGTCGGAGATGACAATTACAACCCGCTCACAGATGTTAATTGCGATGGCGTGATAAGTCTTCTGGATATTTCGGCAATCAATTCGAGTTTTGGACTTCAAGGCGATCATTTAGGGCTTTAAGTATATTAACTGTATATTTCATTTTATAGTTAAAGAATAGCACTTCGTCTAGCTTAATTTGCAATTGGGGTTTCATCTTAATTCTTTTATCCTTAATTTTAATATCCAATCATTTTTACCAAATACTGATCAGAATGTATAAATCCCGGATTACTTTATTTTTCATTCTACTGATTTCATTTTCTGCTTCAAGCCAATCCACTGGCTGGACCGATGTGTCCGAGCCACGACTTGAGGAACAACTGATTTCCGTCAACACGTTCCGAACCGTTTCGGTAAATTTTGAACTATTGAAAAATCAATTATCTCAGGCACCTAATTTGCGCAACACCCCAGTTGCAGCTTCCGATTTTACTTTTGAAATTCCAACTCCTGAAGGAGGTTCGTTAACGATGAAAATCGTGGAATCTTCCATAATGGCTCCCGAACTTCAGGCACGATATCCCGAGATCCGAACTTTCACCGGAGAAGGGACGGGCGCGTATCGAAACGCATCCATTCGTATTGATTACACGCTTAAAGGGTTTCACGCACAAGTGCTCCTTCCGGGAAAATCCTTTTATATAGATCCATTTTCTGATCAGGATTTGAATACCTATATCGTGTACACCCGCGAAGCATTTTTCGAGACTTCTACCAAACGGATGCCGGAGTGCACAACTGAAGGAGAGAATTTGGTAAATCCACCCTCTCCGTCGATAAATCAATCAAATCAAGGTGAACTAAGCGGTACTGATGTACCGTTTTTAGCAAACATTACTACGAACGGTACTCAACTTAGAACCTATCGACTTGCGTTGGCGTGTACCGGCGAATATGCGCAGTTTCAGGGAGGTACCGTGCCATTGGTAATGTCGGCAATGACTACCAGTATGAACCGGGTAAATGGAGTCTTCTTGCAGGATGTCAGTTTGCAAATGATAATGGTTTCCAATAATGACGATTTGATTTATCTCAATGGCGCCACCGATCCCTACACCAACAACAATGGTGGCTCCATGTTAAGTCAAAATCAGACCACGTGCAACAGCGTTATTGGTTCTGCCAACTACGATATTGGTCACGTATTCAGCACGGGGGGTGGTGGAGTGGCCTATTTGGGATCCGTTTGCGGAAGCTCCAAAGCCGGAGGGGTAACCGGAGGTCCAAGCCCGGTGGGCGATCCTTTCGATATCGACTATGTAGCCCACGAAATGGGTCATCAATGGGGAGCAAATCATACTTTCAATAACTCCTGCGGAGGAAACCGCACCGCTTCCTCAGCCTATGAACCCGGATCCGGAACTACAATTATGGGATACGCGGGAATTTGCCCACCGGATCTTCAGCCACACAGCGATGCTTATTTCCACAACCGCAGCTATTCACAGATGGTCAACTTTTCAGTAAATGGAAGTGGAAACTCGTGTGCAGTCATTACATCTACCGGAAATACGCCGCCTACAATTACCGTTCCGGAAGGCGGCTTTACTATTCCTATTTCAACTCCATTTGAACTCACCGCTTCAGCCTCTGATGCGAATGACAACCCACTCACCTATTGTTGGGAAGAATACGATCTTGGCCCCGCAACTTCAGGCAGCGACGATGATCTGACAAACCCGAGTGGCAATGCTCCGATATTTCGATCTTGGAATCCTACAACCAGCTCTACGCGTGTATTCCCGCGACTCTCGAGTATTGTAAATAATTACAGCACCATTGGAGAACTCTTGCCAACCTATTCGCGCAATTTAACTTTCCGATGTACGGTGCGCGACAATGCGGTAAATGGTGGCGGTGTGACAGATGGCGAGGTGGCATTTCAAGCCACAAGCACCAGCGGTCCTTTCATTGTTACATCTCCTAATACTTCCTTAAACTGGACTGGAAATTCCGCGCATGCTATCACTTGGAATGTTGCCAACACTACGGCCGCTCCCGTAAGTTGTAGCAATGTCGACATCTTCCTCTCAGTTGATGGCGGCTATACGTACCCTTACACTCTATTGTCCAGCACTCCTAATGACGGCTCAGCCACAGTCATTATCCCAAACGTTCCAACTACTATCGCACGTGTCAAGGTAAAAGCATCAGACAATATCTTTTTTGATATTTCCAATCAGGATTTTACAATCCAAGCCGGAAGCAGTTATCAATACGACGTAGCTTTTTCGGGTGTTGTTGAACCTTACGGAGATATTTGCGGAAGCGAAATTACTCCCCAAATCAGTTTTACAAATCTTGGATCTAACACACTCACCTCTCTCCATATTCTATACAATCTCAATGGTGGAAGTAATTCCATATTTAATTGGACAGGGAGTCTGAATGCCGGACAAACTTCTACTATCAGCCTGCCTGTTTTGGCGGTAAGCCCCGGACCAAAAACCTTGAATATTCTGCTTCAAAACCCGAATGGCAATACCGATCAGTCTACTGCCAATAATTCGGGATCACAAAGCTTTAATGTAATTCAGCTAGTTGGTGAAACACTACCCGTAACCAATTCCTTCGAAGGCTCTTTTCCCGGAACCGGGTGGTCCACCGACAATCCGGATAACAATATTACATGGAGCTCTTATTCGGTAAGCAATGACGTAAATTGTAATTCCAGCACTACCGCACGTATAAATTTCTATGCCTATGACAGCGATGGACAAACAGATGATTTAATATCACCGCTTCTGGATTTAAACGAGGCTACGGCTCCGGAATTATCTTTCGATTATAGTTATGCGCGCTATGGCTCCACTTATTTTGATCGAATGCAAGTACAAGTTCTTGTGGGCTGTAGCTCTGAATGGCTCACGGTCTGGGATAAAGAAAATCTGGAACTTACTACTGCCGGTAGCGTTTCTAGTTCTTACGTTCCTGCATGTGGAGATTGGGCTTCTGAGTCGATTGACTTATCCGCCTATACGGGAAATGTTATTCAAATTCGATTCCGTGGCCTTACCGGCTTTGGGAATAATCTCTATTTGGATAATATCGGGGTTTTAGAAACGGCAATTTTAGATTGCTATGGTGTTCCAAATGGCCCGGCTATGCCGGGAAGTCCATGTGTTTTGAATGGAAATGACGGAACAATTGACAATGATTGCAATTGTATCGTTACCAACAATCCTCCGGTTGCGCAAAACGACAGCTATACCACTGGATTTAATGAAACCCTAACGGTAAATGCCGCTAACGGACTGCTCTCAAATGACAGTGATCTGGATGTCGACCCAATTTTCGTCACGATAGTTACCGCCGAATCACTCGGATCACTCAATGTCTCCGCAGATGGTTCCTTCACCTACACGCCAAACGATGGTGCGAGTGGACTAGAAACGGTAGAATACACCATTTCAGATGGATATGCCATTGCCACAGCCACATTGACGATTACCATCGAAGCAAATCAGCCTCCAATTGCTGTAGATGATTCCTATTCTACCGGTTTTAATGAGGCCCTTACGGTAAACGTGGCAAACGGATTGCTCGCGAATGACAGCGATCCCGAAGGCGATCCAATAGCTGTTACAATTGTTACCGCCGAATCACTCGGATCACTCAATGTCTCCGCAGATGGTTCCTTCACCTACACGCCAAACGATGGTGCGAGTGGACTAGAAACGGTAGAATACACCATTTCAGATGGATATGCCATTGCCACGGCCACATTGACGATTACCATCGAAGCAAATCAGCCTCCAATTGCTGTAGATGATTCCTATTCTACCGGTTTTAATGAGGCCCTTACGGTAAACGTGGCAAACGGATTGCTCGCGAATGACAGCGATCCCGAAGGCGATCCAATAGCTGTTACAATTGTTACCGCCGAATCACTCGGATCACTCAATGTCTCCGCAGATGGTTCCTTCACCTACACGCCAAACGATGGTGCGAGTGGACTAGAAACGGTGGAATACACCATTTCAGATGGATATGCCATTGCCACGGCCACATTGACGATTACCATCGAAGCAAATCAGCCTCCAATTGCTGTAGATGATTCCTATTCTACCGGTTTTAATGAGGCCCTTACGGTAAACGTGGCAAACGGATTGCTCGCGAATGACAGCGATCCCGAAGGCGATCCAATAGCTGTTACAATTGTTACCGCCGAATCACTCGGATCACTCAATGTCTCCGCAGATGGTTCCTTCACCTACACGCCAAACGATGGTGCGAGTGGACTAGAAACGGTGGAATACACCATTTCAGATGGATATGCCATTGCCACGGCCACATTGACGATTACCATCGAAGCAAATCAGCCTCCAATTGCTGTAGATGATTCCTATTCTACCGGTTTTAATGAGGCCCTTACGGTAAACGTGGCAAACGGATTGCTCGCGAATGACAGCGATCCCGAAGGCGATCCAATAGCTGTTACAATTGTTACCGCCGAATCACTCGGATCACTCAATGTCTCCGCAGATGGTTCCTTCACCTACACCCCAAATGATGGAGTGAGTGGAGTGGAAACGGTGGAATATACCATTTCAGATGGATACAATATTGCCACCGCAAGTTTGAGCATTACAATACAACCTATGATAGACTGCGAAGGAGTTGTGAATGGAACTTCGATTCCCGGTTCACTTTGCGATAATGACGGCGTACCTGGTATTTACGGGAGCGATTGCAATTGCGATCCAATTCCGGTTACAAGTTTTGATGGAAATGTTTCTTGGAATGGAGCCTGTGGAGAACGTAACATTCAGATTAGCCTGTACAACCAAGACTTTCCCACATTGAATTATGTGTTCAATACATCAATGGATGCTGCAGGGAATTTTTCAACTCCCGAATTTCCTTCGGGTACTTACAATGTCCTTATCAAAGTGGAAGGATATCTTGCAAAGCTCTATCCAAACGAATCGATTAATGCAGCATCAATTCCATTAAGCGTAACGGGTATAATATCTGGAGATATTAGCGGAGATAATGCAGTAACCCTTATCGATATTTCGTCAATGAGCCTTTACTTCGGAAGTGTTTTGGGAGATCCTCATTATAACCACCTTGGTGATTTTAACTGTGATGGTGCGATAAATATTTTTGATATCTCCACGCTCGTGGGTAGCTATGGCCTGGCAGGAGATGTGAATGAGTAACCTTATATCATTTCACCATTCGCGAAAAGCCGTGGTGGTAATTTGACTTTTTAAAAAAAATAAAAAGTTTCCATTAAGAACTCGAAAATCAAATAACCGCTCATAACTATTCAAACAACGTATCGTAAGCACGGCATTTCGAGTGGTTTTAAAACGTAGTGCCCTTTTGAGTGAACCGAAATAAAGATACTCAGTTTTAAAAGTGTATCGAACTAAATGAAGTGGTCTAATGACGGAAGGAAATGGAAGTTGCTGAATCTATCATTTTATGCCACGACTTTTTCGATACAATTTCGCTGCGACTCAAATCTGGAATTATAGAATGCTCCACGTCGTCGATTTGAATCCACTCGAAATGAGATTCTAATGCATAGCTGTAGCTGATTGGAATATGAAACGTAAATTGTAGCTCATAAGATTATTTCATCCCAAGCTGCAAGTCATCGGCTTTAATAATATTTCGGCATTGAACTTTGAACGCCTCAAAATCTTCTGTCGGAACCTGATCTTTCAAAACTGCCATGCTACGTTCTACAATAATTTTATTGCCCTTTCGGCTTATCTTCAGCGCATAGTTCAGATAATCTGAATTATAGACTTTCGATGCAGGAATATCTGTCGTTTTGCCAGCTGGCAACTCAATGGAAACCGTTTCATTGTAAGATTCTGCATTGAAAACATCCCATAATTCCAGATTCGTTTTTCGGTCTTCATTTGACATAAAAGACAAATTGCCAACAAAATCCGTAAGGGGTACTTTAAAAATAGAAAGTCCACTTATTTCTGTAAATACAGCGGGAACGCGAAAATCATATTCATATTCCACATCGCTATTTACGGTATTCAATCCTTTTGAAAAAGCAATTCTAGAAACTTTTGCTTCCGCAAAATCTCCGGACACCGCATCCTGCATTTCTTTGATTCGGGTTTCTTCGCCCATATTTTCCATCCAGTTGCGCATCCTCGAAGCGTTCACACCGGTTTTTTGATTGACTCGGGTTACCAACATATCATCGCCGTCGAAACGCACTTCTGACTGACGGAACACCTCATTCTTAACCCGGTTGGCGGAATTATCGAGTACGGTGGCTTCGGAAGGCTGGTTTCTTGCCGCAGGTATATCCAGCACAAATGCATGATTCACGGATGCATAAGACGATGAAAACGGTAAATTATCGTCTGTCAATTCCAGATAATACTTCTTTCCGTCGAGCACCGTATGCGCTATACAATGATTGAAATCGATGCTAGGCAGTGTCATATCTTTTATTCCATTATCTCGTGAATTGACTAAAACCAGATTTGCATCAATTCCCTGCGCCTTGCACATCGCCACAAAAAGTGTGGAAACATCTTTGCAATCGCCCTGCTTGGTATTTATCACGTCGGATGCTTTCTGGGGCACTAGGCCGCTCTGGATAAATGACACGGAGCTGTAACGGATATTATTGACAATGTAGTCGTATATTATTTCGGCTTTCGCCAAATCCGTAAGATCGGTGCTGTCGGCAAAAAGGTCATTCACCGTTTCAGTCACTTCATAATTCACTTTTGTTTTTGCGTAAGCTAAATCGGAATACCAATCAGCGACATAGCTCCAATCAGGAATCGTGGAAATGTGCAGCACGGGGCTAAAATCTACCATTTGGGGCATATAGGATTCTTCCTGTAGGCTCGGGGTATTCTGTCGTTCCCAAACATAAATTTTTCCGCCGTCAACCTCTTCGATAGTAGGTTCCAAATCCAGATTTTCGACATCGTATTGGAACACCTTCCCCTCCGGTACAAACAAGCTGTATCGGGAAGTGGCAATCGGAAAGAAATAGGCCAGATAAAATTTATCCCAAAATTGCTTCGACAGTTTTCCGGAATAATAATTCTGAAGTTTGTAGACAATATGGACGCCATCGCCGGGCTCCAGATTTTCAAACACCAGCTCGGCTCCATTCTGCTGTGCATCGAGTTTCGAGCCATTCGCTTTGATCACCTCCGCTATTTCCACTCTTCCTTTTTGATTATTGTAGGTAGAAATGGTGTATTGCTTCCAGTCATCAACTCCGGAAGTGTTGAAAATTTTCACGAGAATTTCACGCCTTAACTCGGTTCCTCCATTCTCATACATTACATTTTGAGATTCGTTTAACACAAGCAGGCTGTTATCTTCCGGAAATGAATCGGCCGGTGCCGCTTCCGCGAAAGCCGTATACGCATCAGAAGATTTGAATATTGAAAATATTTCGGGTTTGTCTTCAGCGGTGCGCAAAGCTTCATTGGTGTCGTAGTCGTACGGGTCGTAAATCAAGGCGGTTTTGTAGGCATCAATCGCCATGGAATTTTTCTTCTGTGCAGAATAGATTTTTCCAAGACCTTGATAATATTGACCCACGTAAGGAGCTATTTCCAAACATCTGTCCAGATAAGTTTCTGCCATCGAATAGTTCTGCAGATTGAAATAAATATCGGAAAGGGTTTTGTAATAGCCCACCGCTATGGAATTGTTCTCAACCAATTCCTGATATATTTTAATTCCTCTGGTAGCATTACCTACCTGAAAATAAGCTTTTGCCAATTGCTGCTCTGCCGCGGAACTAAAATGCTTGCGGGTATATTTATCAAGGATTTTTATTCCTGCAGAAGGGTTTTTCTTAACCTCTTTTTCGACCAAACTTTTGAGATATACAAAAGTGTAGACCTCGGGATTATGCGCATAAGCAGCATCGAGGATATTCATCATGCTCTCCGTATTGTCCCGGGCAGCGGCGAGTTCTATTCTTTTGGAATACACGTTTATAGAATTTCCCTCACGATCGGATATCATATGGAGCAGCTCATCACAGCGATCTAAATCATCTATTCGCTTGGCCTCGCTGTACATAATCTCCTGCGCGAGTGCCCTGTCGGGAAATTTAGTTTTAAGCTCATCGAGATAGGTGCTCAAAACGGTACGATTGTCATCCCGCTGATAGAGATCCAGCATTTGAAAAAGAAGGTAACTACTCTTCGGAAATTTCTTACGTGCGGTGAGCAAAATCTTCTTTGCTTCGTAGGTTTTATCATTTCGCAATAGCATCTGCGAAAGGATAAGATAATTCTCCATTTTATCAGGCGAAGTTTCTATCTTTTGCTGAAAAAATGCTTCTGCCGGATTGGGAATGAATTCAGATTTGACATCATCTTTAGAGTATGGCTGTGGTTCATTTTTTGTGCTCAGACCTGTAAGATTTTCTCCTTCCTTATCGGTAATTCGGACTAGAAAGTTTGAACTATTAAGATCACTTGACCCAACTTGGAGCAATACACGATTGTATCCCTTTTTTAACCTTCCGGTAAAAACGTAGGTATCGAGACCATTATTCCGCTCTTCAGGTTCCTGAAAAAGTAGATTATCATTTGCCCAGAATTTTAGCGATCCAGAAGTTCCAACACGAAATACAACTTCTTGATCTGTGGGACTATTCACAAATGTTTGAGCATAGATTACCGAGTTTGATATATAAAAACTATAATCAAAATCAGTCCAATTATCGTATCGGGAGTCCTTGAGTTTGAACCATTTTACATCTGCGCCGCGCTTATTTTTGAATACATGTTCCACTTCAGGATGTTCCAAAACTCCGAAATCAGCATCAAAACCGCTTTCGCTAATATTCTCAAATTCGCCCACCACGAGCCAGTTTTCAATTGCTCCTGTTTTAGAAAAGTATTCACTTGATTTAGAAAAATCGCCTATGCTCCGGTAATGATAACCCAGTGATTGATACGCGTTCACTTTAAGATAGCCTTTTTCTTTTGCGGCAACTTCCTCTAGGTACTTGATTTCTTTGTCACTTCGTTCAGAAACATCGAGCGACCATAACGCTGTAATATATGGTTGTGGGTTTTTCGAGGTTTTGTAAAAATTATAATGCGCATCAAAGCTTTCGTCTGAGTTTTCATCCAGCGCCGCGTCAACCAATGAAAGCCCCAGATACGCCTGAGCCTTATCAGGCGATTCTATTAATTCTTTGAATGAGGCCCGCGCCTTTTCAAGGCTATCGTTTTCAAATAAATTCCAGGCTTTTTGTAGGTTAGGGTCTTGAGCCATACTTCCAAGGCATAGGAATACCAAGGGGAAAAAAATTAATTTTCTGTACAAATCGATGATTTTGAGTGAATAAATGAAGAAAAAACTACTCTTTCATGGTGGATTTCTCTCGTATCTCGGCGGGAAACTAATGAAGATTTTTGAATTAACAAAAATGTATTTGACGCATTTCTTTAAAAAGCAATATTATCGGTGCGAATTATCGCCTCAAGTATATTGACTTCCTCGGTTGGAATACTTCAGTAGCGACCGCTTTAACAATAGCGCACTGCACTCCGAATCAACCAATCACCATTTCTACCAATAGTATGGAGCGTATGAGGATTAAGCCCAATAGAACAGTAACCGTAAATACTACCGACAATAAAGACGCTCCGTTTAATATTCAACAAGATATTCCTAAAGCCACGGCGGTATACGGTCTCATCTCAAATTCAAACGGAAACATTTGGAATCGTCTTTTAACTAAAGCTTTTCAGTAGGTTTCAACTGCAAACCCAGCTCATCCAATTGCTTCTGATCAATATGCGCCGGAGCATCGATCATTACATCTCTTCCGGAATTATTTTTTGGGAAAGCGATATAATCGCGGATAGATTCAGAACCGCCGAAGAGAGTTGCAAGACGATCGAAACCAAAGGCAATACCCCCGTGAGGAGGAGCGCCATACTCAAAGGCGTTCATCAGGAACCCAAATTGCTCCTGAGCTTCTTCTCGCGTAAAAGCCAGCAGATCAAAAATACGCGATTGAAGGTCTCTATCATGGATCCGAATTGAACCTCCGCCTATTTCCACACCATTAATTACCAAGTCGTAAGCATTCGCACGTACTTCGCTCGTCGCTGATTCGAGTTTATGAATATCTTCAGGTTTCGGAGAGGTAAATGGGTGGTGCATTGCAAAATGGCGTCCTGCCTCTTCGTCCCATTCCATTAGTGGAAAATCGACTACCCATAGCGGAGCATATACATTCGGTTTGCGCAAGCCGAGTTCATGGGCCATATAAAGTCGAAGTTCTCCCATCTGTTTTTGTGTCTTTTCAAGATCGCCGCTCAGTACGAGTAAAAGGTCGCCTGGCTTGGCACCGCAGGATTTCGCCCAAACTTCCAGTGCTTCCGACTCAAAGAACTTATCGACTGAGGATTTCAAAATTCCTTCACCTTGATATTTTACATACACAAGTCCTTTGGCTCCTATCTGGGGACGCTTCACCCAATCTGTAATCGCATCGATTTGCTTCCGGCTGTATTCAACACAACCTTTTGCAACGATTGCCAGCACAACTTCTGAATTATCAAAAACCTGAAAATCTTTTCCTTTAGCCTGATTGGAAATATCATTTATCTCCATTCCAAATCGGATATCCGGTTTGTCGCTTCCGTATTTGGCCATAGCCGTGGCATAATCCATGCGCGGGAAATCCTTCAATTCTACTTTCAGAATTTGCTTAAAAAGATGTTTTGTAAGACCTTCGAAAGTGTTCAGAATATCTTCTTGCTCCACAAAAGCCATCTCGCAATCGATCTGAGTAAACTCCGGCTGACGATCGGCGCGTAAATCTTCATCGCGAAAGCAGCGAACAATCTGAAAATAACGATCAAATCCCGCCACCATCAACAATTGCTTAAAGGTCTGCGGCGACTGCGGAAGTGCATAAAACTCTCCGGGATTCATACGGCTTGGCACGACAAAATCACGTGCTCCTTCGGGAGTAGATTTTATAAGATAAGGTGTTTCTATTTCGAGAAATCCAGCGCCATCTAGATACGCTCGGGTGGCGAGGGCCAGCCGATGGCGGAGAATCAATTTCTGCTGAATCGTATTTCGACGTAAGTCAAGATAGCGGTATTCCATACGCAATTCTTCTCCTCCGTCGGTTTCATCTTCTATTGTAAAAGGAGGTGTTTTGCTGATATTCAAGATTTCGAGCTCGTCGGCGATAATCTCGATATCGCCGGTACGCATCTTGGGGTTCTTATTGCTGCGTTCGCTTACCATTCCAGTAATCTTCACCACATATTCACGTCCGAGTTTTCGCGCTTTTTCGCAAAGCTCCTTATTTACTTCTTCATTAAAAACCACCTGCGTAATACCGTACCGGTCGCGCAAGTCAAGGAACGTCATCCCACCGAGATCGCGCGTGCGCTGTACCCATCCGGACAGCGTTACGTTTGAATTTGCATCTCCAATTCTTAATTCTCCACAAGTATGTGATCTGTGCATGTATCGTGATTTTTAGAGCCGCAAAGTTATTATTTTGAAGCTACTGAATCCACTAATGGGAGAGTTTTTAAAGGATTAAAAAATAGTCTCTTAAAAATTGATTAGGATATCTTAAAATCAGAAAGGCTCTTCAAAATTTGAAGAACCTTTCCTAATAATATTGAAGTTTACGATTAAACGTCAGGACATTTTAATGGAAATTAAGACCCACACATCTCGCAATCAGGTCCATTTTCAATCGAACAAGCTTGCGCTGCGGCTTCCATTTCCACTTTTTCAATTTCAGCAGGAGATTGAAGATTCGCCTTGTCGATGGTGAATTTTATCGCTTCCACCGCTGCTTTAGTACGCAGATAATACATTCCCGTTTTCAATCCTTTTTTCCAACCGTAGAAATGCATGGAGGTGAGCTTCGCAAAATTGGCACTTTCCAGAAAAATATTGAGAGATTGTGATTGGCAAATAAAAGCACCCCGATCGGCAGACATATCAATTATTGTTTTCTGACTGATCTCCCAGGCGGTTTTGTAAAGCTCTTTCAAGTTTTCAGGAATCTCCGGAATATTCTGAACAGAACCGTTTGACGCCATCAATTTTTGCCGTAAGGTGTCATTCCAGATTCCGAGTTTTACCAAATCGCGAAGCAAGTGTTTATTCACGATTACGAACTCTCCGGATAGCACGCGCCGGGTATAAATATTTGCTGTATAAGGCTCAAAACACTCGTTGTTTCCAAGAATCTGTGCAGTGCTCGCAGTCGGCATCGGAGCCAATAAAAGCGAATTGCGAACGCCATGCTCCATCACTTCCTCGCGCAACACATTCCACTCCCAACGATCGGATGGTTTTACATTCCACATATCAAATTGGAAAATTCCCTGACTGATCGGCGAACCCTTGAAAGACTCATATGGGCCATCGACTTTCGCCAAATCTTTACTCGCTGTAAGTCCGGCATAATAGATAGTTTCAAAAATCTCACGGTTCAAGCGGCGCGCTTCCTCGCTTTCGAACGGAAGACGCAACAATACAAAAGCATCGGCAAGTCCCTGAACTCCCATTCCAATCGGTCGGTGGCGCATATTGCTATTGCGCGCTTCGGCGGTTGGATAAAAATTCTCGTCAATTACGCGGTTCAGGTTTTTGGTGACCTGATAGGCGATTTCAAAAAGTTTTTCGTGATCAAATTTTCCATCGCGAACGAATTTCGGAAGGGCGATAGAAGCCAGATTACACACGGCAACTTCATCGGGAGCGGTGTATTCCATAATTTCTGTACAAAGATTGGAAGACTTGATCGTACCCAGATTTTTCTGATTCGACTTTGAATTCGCGGCATCTTTGTAAAGCATGTAGGGAGTTCCGGTTTCGATCTGAGACTCTAACACTTTAAACCAAAGTTCCTGAGCTTTAATTGTTTTACGCCCTTTTCCTTCTTTTTCGTATTTGGTATAGAGTTTTTCAAACTCTTCGCCGTAGGTATCCGAAAGTCCGGGACATTCAGCAGGGCACATAAGCGTCCACTCTCCATTTTCCTCCACGCGCTTCATAAACAAATCCGGAATCCAGAGGGCATAAAAAAGATCGCGGGCGCGCATTTCTTCTTTACCATGATTCTTGCGCAATTCGAGAAAATCGAATACGTCGGCGTGCCAAGGCTCTATATAAATGGCAAATGAACCTTTGCGTTTTCCCCCGCCTTGATCGACGTAGCGAGCCGTGTCATTGAAGACCCGAAGCATCGGTACAATTCCATTTGAAGTCCCGTTTGTTCCTCGAATGTATGATCCTTTGGCGCGAATGTCGTGGATAGAAAGACCAATACCACCGGCACTTTGAGAAATCTGAGCCGTTTGTTTCAAGGTGTCATAAATCCCTGAAATGCTATCCTCTTTCATAGTCAACAAAAAGCACGATGACATTTGAGGCTTCGGCGTTCCGGAATTGAACAAGGTAGGTGTGGCATGGGTAAACCAGCCTTCACTCATCTTGTTGTAGGTCTCAATTGCAGCTGCAATATCCGTTTTGTGAATTCCGATCGATACCCGCATAAGCATATGCTGGGGACGCTCTGCAACTTCACCATTTATTTTAAGCAAGTAAGATCTTTCAAGGGTTTTAAAACCAAAAAAATCGTAGCTGAAATCACGGTCGTAAATGATGGTTGAATCTAGCAATTCCGCATTTTCGGTAATAATATCAAATACGTCATCGGCCAATAGAGCGGCGCGTTTTCCGGTTTTCGGATCGATGTAATCGTAAAGGATTTTCATCGTGTCCGAAAAAGATTTTTCGGTGTTTTTGTGCAAGTTACTTACGGCAATTCGACTTGCAAGGAGCGCATAATCGGGATGTCTTACGGTCTGTGTAGCAGCTACTTCGGCTGCGAGATTATCCAATTCGGAAGTAGTAACTCCTTCATAGATTCCATTTATGACTTTTTTGGCTACCTCAATTGGATCCACTGCCGGACTCAGTCCGTAACAGAGTTTCTTAATTCGTGCAGTTACTTTATCAAATTTTACCGCTTCCTTGCGGCCATCGCGTTTTAGTACGTAGGACATTTTTTGGTTTATTGAATGGTGAATATTTTAAAGGGCTGTAAGCTTTTGGCTTCAAGCTGCAAGAAGAAATTTCCATTGAAGATCATTCTCATCATGAAGCTTGCGGCTGAGGGCTTGAAGCTAAAAATCAGCATCGGTGGTGAAACTTTTATTCCCGCTTGTATCGCTTGTCAAACCGGCTTTCTGATAGTCGCCTACTTTCACTTCAAAGAAATTAGACTTTCCAGCGAGTCCGATCATATCCATAAAATCGAACGGATTCGTAGCGTTGTAAACTTTTTCGTTTCCGAGCTCTACGAGTAGTCGGTCGGCTACAAACTCGATGTATTGCTGCATAAGTTCGGCATTCATTCCGATCAACTTTACCGGAAGAGAATCGGTCACAAATTCTTTTTCAATTTCTACTGCATCGGTAATTATCTTCTCGACTTTTTCTTTTGAAAGTTTGTGTTTCAAGTGGTCGTTGTAGAGAAGACATGCAAAATCGCAATGCAGACCTTCATCACGTGATATCAACTGATTTGAAAAGCTCAGCCCGGGCATCAAACCACGTTTTTTGAGCCAGAATATTGAACAAAATGAACCCGAAAAGAAAATTCCTTCTACCGCAGCAAAGGCCACCAATCGCTCGGCAAAGCTTCCATTATCGATCCAGTTTAATGCCCAATCTGCTTTCTTTTTCACACAATCGAGTGTTTCGATAGCGTGAAAGAGCATGTCCTTTTCTTTGGTGTCTTTTATGTACGTATCGATCAGTAACGAATAGGTTTCAGAATGAATATTCTCCATCATGACCTGAAACCCGTAGAAAAACTTGGCTTCGGTATATTGAACTTCGGAGAGGAAGTTTTCTGCAAGATTTTCATTAACAATCCCGTCGCTTGCCGCAAAAAAAGCGAGAACATATTTTATAAAGTGACGCTCATCATCGTTGAGTCTGTTTTCCCAATGCGTAAGATCCGGTTCCAAATCAATTTCCTCTGCAGTCCAGAAAGATGCTGCTGCCTGCTTGTAAAATTTCCAGATATCATTGTGAACGATTGGAAAAAGCACAAAACGATCTTTATTTTCAGCAAGGATTGGCTCCATATTACTCATATTTTCAGGGATTAATTCATTGATTTCCAAGTCGGAATTTTTAGGGGTCACTTCTGCCATGATAAAAGGTCGGGTTCTTATCTTTTATTAGTTAAAACTATATTTACGAGTTGATTTACTGCCACTTACACGAGTGACGCGACAAAATTATTCGGTTTTACAGAAAAATATCTGTGACAAATAGTGATTCAGTCGCCAACAAATTTTGGAAAAAAGGTTGCGTATATCAACCCGTTTTAATCCACATTCGACCTAAGTTTTCAACACGGCCCATTTTTAGGGATGGCTTTTTGAGGATAGACGCGAACTTGAGCTCAAAAGCGAGTCGGGAAAACTTTAGAGGTTCCCTCAAATCCGAAATATTGTGGCATAGTTTTATTTCGATCCAATGCGGGATGAAAATCGTGCATGCTAAAGAAAAATACAGCCGATATTAACAACGTCTATCAGGATCCGGCATTCAGATGTTTATCAACTGCTTCCATTTTATGAAAATACTCTTCCCCAAATTTTCGAATAATCGGTTCTTTGAGAAATTTATAGACTTTCACATCGAGTTTGGCACCACATGCTCTCGCTGGATCACACACCGGCCAATGATGGTAATTTACGGCAGTAAAATCTTTTAATTCATTGAGTCGAATAGGGTATAAATGACAGGAAATGGGTTTTGGAAAATCAACTTTCCCATCGCGGAATGCCATTTCAATCGCACATTTGGCAATCCCACTTTTATCAAATTGTACGAAGGCACATTCGGCATTATTGACCAGTGGAGTAACATATTCACCATCTTCATCGATGGTGAAAACGCCCGTTTCATCCACCCGATCGATTCCTTCCTGACGCATATATGGTTTTATATCGTCGAGTATATCTTCCAGAATATCAATCTCTTCAGCCTCCAGCGGTGCTCCGCTATCTCCTTCTACACAACATGCGCCCTTGCACGCCGACAGGTCGCAGAGAAAGCGTTTTTGAAAAACGTCGTCTGATACGAGGGTTTTGTCAATTTCTACCATTCGGCAAAGGTAATGAAGTTCCAAGTGCCAAAGATGGATCTCCTCCGATTTAGCATTTTTAGTTCAGCACAATTGGTGTATTTTTGACGCCGCAACTACCTGGGCATTTCACAGATTTCGAATCTGTTTGTATGCCTTAAGGCAAATGAAAATATAAAAATGAAGCCACAAGACGACCTGCTAAAAAAGATAATTGGACATTCGAAAGAATATGGATTCGTTTATCCATCGAGTGATATATATGATGGCTTGAGTGCAACGTATGATTATGCACCTTATGGAGTTGAACTTAAAAATAATCTTCGCGCATATTGGTGGGCGGCAATGGTGAACCTGAATGAGAACATTGTGGGGCTCGATTCATCCATCTTTATGCATCCCACGACTTGGAAGGCTTCAGGTCATGTGGATGCTTTCAATGATCCTTTGATTGACAATAAAGACAGCAAGAAAAGATACCGTGCAGATGTGCTTATCGAAGAGCATGCCGAGAAATATGAAGTGAAAACGGCAAAAGATATCGCAAAAGCCCGTGCACGCTTCGGTGATGCTTTCGATGAAGTGCAGTTCCGCGCTACAAATCCAAATGTGCTGCGCAATCAGGAGAAAATCGACGATATCAACGCGCGCTACAAAGCTGCCATGGATAATGAAGATTTGGGCGCCGTAAAACAGTTAATAGAAGATTTGGGAATTGCCGATCCGGAAACCGGTTCGCGGAACTGGACAGATGTGCGTCAGTTTAACCTGATGTTTAAAACCGAAATAGGTTCGGTAGCAGGGGAGTCGAGTATTATTTATCTCCGTCCGGAAACGGCTCAGGGTATTTTTGTCAATTTCCTGAATGTTCAGAAAACTAGCCGGATGAAGATTCCCTTTGGGATTGCCCAAACCGGAAAAGCATTTCGAAATGAAATAATCGCCCGTCAGTTTATTTTTCGAATGCGCGAATTTGAGCAGATGGAAATGCAGTATTTTGTAAAACCAGGAACGGAACTTGAATGGTACGAAAAATGGAAAGAAGCCCGAATCAAATGGCATAAAGCACTTGGCCTTGGCGAAGAAAATTACCGCTTTCACGATCATGTTAAATTGGCGCATTACGCCAATGCCGCGTGCGATATTGAATTCAACTTTCCGATGGGTTTTAAAGAATTGGAAGGAATTCATTCGCGCACCGATTTTGACTTGAAGCGCCATGAGGAATTCAGCGGTAAAAAGCTGCAATATTTTGACCCTGAGGAGAAAATAAGCTATGTGCCCTACGTTGTAGAAACTTCTATCGGGCTTGATCGGCTTTTTCTTGCCGTGCTTACCGCAGCATACACTGAAGAAGAGTTGGACGACAATTCGAGCAGAATAGTACTGAAAATACCCCATGGTCTGGCTCCTGTAAAAGCGGCTATTCTTCCACTTATCAAGCGCGACGGCCTTCCTGAGAAAGCACGTGAGATTATGGATGTGTTAAAAATCGACTTCAACTGTCAATACGATGAGAAGGATAGTATTGGAAAGCGTTACCGTCGCCAGGATGCTATTGGAACTCCGTATTGCATTACGGTGGATCATGATACTTTTGAAGATTATGCCGTTACCATTCGCGAACGCGACAGCATGACGCAGGAGCGTGTGGCAATTGAAGATTTGGCAAAGATTATTGGTGAGAAAGTTTCTATGAAGAATCTTTTAGAGAAGTTGTAAAACCCCAAATCGTCTTTTCAACAAGTCCATACTATCATTTACAAAAAAACCCGTCCTGCATTAGCAAGACGGGTTTTTTAATAATAAGTATTACTGTTACTGTAAGACTACTCAACCACCACTTTGGTAGTAGAAATCTTGTTTCCACTTCGCAATTGAAGTAGGTAGATTCCAGCATCGAGTCCTTTTACATTGAGCTCAACACGTTGTGATGCATTGAATGAAAATTCACGCACCGTTTGACCAAGAAGATTGGTAAGCGTAGCTGCTTCAATTGTTGTTGGAGCATTGATGTTAAAGACATCATGGGCAGGATTAGGATACACTTCGAAATCGAAAGCGTTAGCCTCTGTAATTCCGACTGAAGTCAATTGGATCATTTCCATACAAAATTGTCCCTGAATACCAGCGAAACCATCAATCATTACAGAATATTCCGTTCCGTCTACAGTAGGAATTTCGATTCCAGCCTCGTAAGTGGTTGCATTGGGGTCGAAATCCTCATTACAATCTACTTGAGTCAAATCCCCGCAATCACCAGTAAAAATAGCCATTTGCGAATCTCCGTCGACCATGTAGTCTGTAGTACCATCACAATTAGTAGTTCCGATGAAATACGTTTCTCCATCTCCAGTAAACTGGAACCAAACTGTATTTGACTGAAGCGGTTCTCCAAACCAGCAGCCATCGGTAACATCATTTGGATTTGGATCATCAACACTTGTAGCACCGACATTGGTGTAGATTGTTGAAGTTTGTGGTACGTCTAATCCTCCACCTGTAAGTGAGTTAAGGTCGATTGCACCATCACATTCGTCATTTGGAAGTGGCAATTGCGTAAACGCAACACAGAATTGACCTTGAACACCGCCGAATCCATCAATTAACATCAAATAAGTCTGACCGGCAACTGTTTGAAAATCTAAAGCTGCCTCGTAATTTCCGGTAGTGGCATTAGGGCCATCTTCATTACATGCCGCGGGTGAAGCAATTGCACAAAGACCTGAATATATAGCTATTTGGGTATCTCCGTCCGTAATATAGTTATCGGTCGTGCCATCACAATTGGTGGTTTCGATAGTATACGTATTTCCATCTCCTGTGAAAGAAAACCAGACAGTGCTTTCAAGGCTTGGTGATGATCCCCCACCATCGGGCTCTCCAAAGCAGTCAAATCCTACCGCCGGATCGTTTTCGGTAGTAGCATTTACGTTGGTGTAGATCGTTGAAGTTTGCATTTCACCAACTGGCCCGCCCATAAGGCTCTGAACATCTATAGCTGAAGTACAATTATCGTTCACGGGTGGCTGCTCAATATTACAGTCTGCCGTTTCAACATCGGCCAAGTAGCGTGGGAAAACCTGATATCCTTCCAAATAAGGAGAATTAGAATCGTATTGTCCCTCTATACCGGTTAAATTGAATGTCCCTTCAGGCGCTGCTGCCGAATAGAGATCCACATCGTTGTCGATACGTACTGCATATTCAGTCGTTCCGTTTGAAACGGTAACGGTGAATCCTGACCCCTGTCCTGACCATTGAGAAGCATCCGTAAGGTACACACATTCTAATTTAATAAGATGTGATTCAAGATTTTCATTCAGCTCTGTAGTCACAATAGGGTCCGCCAAATCATTGCCTTGAGAAATTAGTTCAATTGCGGAAGGCGTCATTTGCGTAAGCCCGTTGAATTGGTTTACTATTCCGGTAACAATTACGCTGTCACCTTCTGTAACTACATATCCATCCACTGGTACGCCGCTATAAAATCCTATTCCACCGGTTTCGTCATTTATTGTGAAGGACAATCCCGCAGCATTCATATTTACGCCATACACAATACCGGTTACGGTATATTCATCTCCATTGTTAACCGCAACACCATCTGCATCAACTGCAGCAACGATTGCGATATCAGTTATTACCGTTACCGCATCATCATCCTGAATCGTAACATCCAACATACTGGTACCAAGTGTGGCCCCATTGTTTGCGTTTTGGAGCTCGAAAGAAATGGTACGATCATCATTTACATCAAAATCATCAATGACCGTAAATGTAAAGGATTGCGCTTCTGAAGAGCCTCCAGGGAAAGTAAGTGTCGTAGGATCTGTAAAAGTGTAGTTTGTACCATTTACAGCAGTACCACCGGAAACCACAACATCAACAGTCGTTTCTGTCGCGACCGGATTTGCGATTGTTACATTTACGGTAACGGTTCCATCAGTTTCAGAAACGTTCATATCACCCATTTCAAAAGTAAGGCCAAGCGCATCAGCACCGCCATTGGCAACCACATCAGCTGCATCGCGCGGAAGTAGTTTCCAAACGTTGAAGCTATACGTAGAAACTCCTGTGATATCATATCCATTAAAGCTAATAGGCATAGCATCATACATGGCATCATCAACTGTATACATTCCTGAACCATCGTTGATAGCCCATTCGCCGTAACCAAGATCATTGTTGATACATGTAACCGCAGTTACGCTTATAAGTACTGATTCGTATTCTTCAACTCCAGCACCACCAGTTGTGGTAGCGGTAGCAGCAGGTAAACCATTTGACGAGGAATTTACGGTCACGTCAGTTACAGCAGTAAGTTGAGTCAAACCGTAGTGCTCTTCAACCGTACCGACTACATTTACATCATCGCCTTGGGCAACTGTCGGATCAGCTTGCTCAATAAAGATACCGGTCCAGGCTCCTGTTCCATCTTGAATCCAGAAACCACCACCATCAACAGCGGTTACAACGCCGGATGTATTTACTAACTGACCATCCATAGGAGAGTCTCCGCTTGGATCTGAAGTTTGTTGGATTTCCGGGATGGTTGCATCCACGGCTTGTTGGGCCTCACTTGAGTAAGTTCCCAGCGGCCAAGGGCTGGCAGATGAAGCGTTTGTGACATCACCATCCGTTGCATTGATTCCCGACAAGCTCCATTCTGAAAGAGTAAAAGTTGCGCTGGGGCCTGCACCGTTGTTACGATACATCCAGCCATCCATGTACTCCCATGGCTCATCTGTTCCATCTACACCCACAACACCGATGACATCAACGACTGATCCATTTAGGTAAAGTTCAATAGCGTCATCACCATTTGCATTAACCTCACCGGTCACAAAATTGGGATCCATCCCAAAATAGGTGTTGAAATCCGTTGTATTCGTAGATAAATAAATGTATGATCCCGCTGTAAGAGCAGTATCTGGAAAAGTAAAGTTCGCTACACCTGGTGAAAGTGCTCCATTAGCAGCTCTTGAAATACCATAGATGCTCATATCGGCAACATCATTTACCACATAAATTTCGGTTGCTTTTGGGGTCCCCCCAGTAAGCGGACCATCAAAAATACCAGTTAATACTAAGTCACTTTGTGCAAAAGCGCCTGTAGTACATAATGTTAAAGCTGCCAAAAGCAACTTTGAGTAGATTTTTTTCATAATGTTTAATATTGGTTATTAATTGACGCCAAAAATAGGCTTTATTCCGCGGCAAAATAAGCAATTCCTTTTAAACAGGGATTCAAAAATTCTGCTGGAATTAGATTCACATGCAACTTAACGATAGTCATCCATTTACAATTTCGCTATAGGGATGGAATTTAACCTAAAATTAATCGACCCTGTTTTCACTTGGTGATCCAATTTGGACAAAAGCTGGTTGTGGAGTTTAAAAGTCAGCATTTGCTTTGTTCTATGAGGTTTAATTTATTAAAACCATTGGTGTGTCCTTTTAACACCACATAAAGAGATTGAGTAAAAATACTTCAATACCCATTTATTAGCGCCTTGCAGGGAAGTGATGATTCTATCGACTATATTAAAAAGCCGGTTTCTCCGGTTTATTTTGAAGTATAGACTCTATTTTCTCCATAGCTTCATCGTTCAGCAGTTCCACCTTTTCAGTGGCCTGAAGGTTTTCTTTTAATTGTTCCGTTTTGCTGGCTCCCAATATTGCGGTACTCACCTTCGGATTTTTCAAGACCCAAGCTATACCCATTTGTGGCATTGACATTCCCAATTCCTTCGCAAAGGAGGTCAAATCCTGCACTTTTTGGAGCGTTTCTTTAATGAGTAAGCGATCTGAAAGCCAGGAAAGCTCTGCGCGCTTCAAGCGAGACTCTCCTTCTTTTCCGTCGTTGTATTTCCCGGTAAGGACCCCCGAAGCCAAAGGACTCCAGACTGTGGTACCGAGACCGACTGTTTTATAAATCTGACTGAACTCGACCTCTACCTTGTTGCGAACCAGCATATTATATTGCGGCTGCTCCATAGTGGGACCGATAAGATTGTACTGCTGCGCCACCATATGCGCTTCCATGATTTCCTGAGCGCTCCATTCGCTTGTCCCCCAGTATAATATCTTTCCTTGTTGGATTAGGTTGTGCATGGTCCAAACCGTTTCCGCAACGGGCGTTTCTTTGTCCGGGCGATGGCAATAATACAGGTCGAGGTAATCGACCTGAAGCCTCTTCAATGCGTCATGACAAGCTTCTGTGAGATGCTTTCGGTGCAGCCCTTTTTGTGTTGGCAATTCGCCTCCTGATCCAAAATAAGCTTTACTCGACACAATATAGGTGTCGCGCTGCCAGCCCATCTTGCTCAATACTTTTCCCATTACCCGTTCCGATTCGCCGTCCGCATATATTTCGGCATTGTCAAAAAAATTAATCCCGGCATCGTAGGCCGTATTCATCAAGTCTTCGGAGGTATTATCCTTGATTTGGTTCCCAAAAGTAATCCACGAGCCAAAAGATAATTCACTGACTTTCAAACCCGATTTTCCTAATCTTCGATATTCCATATTGCTATATTTCTCTTTGTGAAATAAATTGGTATCCGTCACTATATTCTACCAATCTAACCAAATTCAATTATAAATGTTCTTTAAGCGTTCTATTCATTGCATCTGTGCCAAAGAGTTCTTTACCTTTAGCGTTTTGAAGAAATTTGGCTCCAATTAAAAATAGCGAAGGAAAGAAAGATGTGCTCACCGTTCAGGAGTTCGAGCATGCCTTTGATTTGTATTACACAAATCTGCGCAATTTCCTATATTACAAAACGTCTCAAGCCGAACTCGCCGAAGACGTGGCTGCGGATGCCTTCGTTAAACTATGGGAAACCCGCGATAAGATTGATAAAACATCCTTAAAAGCATATATATTTACCATTGGGAATAATCTGGCGATAAACCATTTAAAACGGGATCAATTGAAGTTCAAATTCCTGAATCTTCAGACTCCGAAGCAGGATATTAAGACGCCGGAATACCTGTTGGAAATGCAAGAGTTCGACCAAAAATTGCAGGATACCCTTGCACGGATTCCTGAGGGTGCTCGGGAAGTGTTTTTGATGAATAGAATAGATGGATTGAAATACCGCGAAATTGCGGAGATGCTAGGTTTGAGTATGAAAGCGGTTGAAAAAAGAATGTCGCGGGCACTTGCCATTTTACGCGACGAAATAAATGGAAAGGTATAGATGCCAAGACCTGTGAATACGGATATTGATGAGAAAATAATGCTCTGTGTTTCCGAATGGGAAACTCCGTTCAGCACCGATATTTCTGCTAATAAAGCAGCAGTGATGAAGCGGATTAATCTTATCGAAAGCGAGAGGAATAGTACCATTGGGCGCAGGTTTCGCTTCCCATTTATAAAGGTGGCTGCCTCTATTGTTTTTCTATTCGTTTGCGGGGCCGTGCTTTACCTTGCGGAAAATAAAACAGTAAAGAACAGCTCAGCCAAGAGTATGCTTTGCGCTTTGCCCGACGGTTCAGAAATTTTGCTTTCGCCAAAATCATCTGCCCGTTATAACGCCCTGATCTGGCCATTCTATCGGTCAGTAGATTTTTCAGGAGAAGGTTTTTTTACAATTCAAAAAGGAAAACCTTTTAAAGTACATACGGAACAAGCTGTTATCGAAGTACTCGGAACATCATTTACAGTCTGGTCGGATGACAATGACCTCTTCGTTCACTGTTCCTCAGGGCATGTAAAGGTGGTACACGCCACCGAAGAAGCTGATTTATTGCCGAGTGAATTTACCCTTTTGGAAAACGATAAACTGACCAAAAAAATGGTTTACGCCGCTGAAGGATTTATCACACCACGCGTTACAAATATACTTATTTTCAAGGCTGTACCAGTAGGAATTGTAATTAGCGAACTTGAGAAAGTATTTCATAAAGAATTTAGAAATGAGCTCCCCGCAAATTTAATTTACACGGGAATCCTCGATATTCGCAACGAAAATGAATGTTTAGGAGTATTTTGTAAGCCATTTGGTGCCAAATTTGAAAAAAATACCAATGGCACTCTTTCTATTCATCTCTGATGCGCATATTTGCCTTCCTTCTATTTCTCTTATTAGGAAGTTCGGTTTTCGCCCAAAACACGAATAATAATCCTATTGATTTCACGCCGCTGAGCGGAATGAATCTATCCAACGCACTGAATTTTCTTACCGAATCATACGGAGTAGCTTTTTCTTATAATCCCGAGGCAGTAGAAAAAATTACCGTTCCCCAAATGAACGATTCGATAAGAACTGTTGACGCGTTTTTGCGAAAATCTCTGCGAAATACATCTATCGGATACGAGGTGGTTTCAAATACATACGTTTTATTTCCGGTGAACGAAAAGGTGGACAAGCGTATTCCTTTGCGGAAAAACTTTTCGATAAGCGGTGTCGTTCGGGATAAAAACACTACTGAGTCGTTGCCATATGCAAGCATTGATATTATTGGAACAAAAATCTCAACTACCTCGAATACGGATGGCAAATTTTCCATTTTGAATGTGCCGGCAGATACGCTGAAAGTGAGCATCCGGTATCTTGGTTACATTCCGCTTGTTAAAAATCTCCACGACTTGAAAGCCGGCGACGTAATGCTTTGTGAAATGATGCCGCGCCAGCGCAACTTGCCTTCAGTAGAAGTTTCGGCACAAAGTCAGGAACTCATTGAAATACTCCCTGAAGTAAGTCAGTTTTCTTTTAACCCAAGTCAAATATCACATTTACCTAACTTAGGCGAGAACGATATCTTCTCAGCCTTACGGCGATTACCGGGAATAAGAGGAGGTCTCGACGCATCTTCCGGATTAAAAATACGGGGTGGCAATTCGGATGAAAACTTGGTCCTTTTCGATGGAATTACCATCTACCACGTAGATCACTTCTATGGATTTTTGAGTGCTTTTAATACCAATATGATTAAGAATATCCAGATAGATAAGGGTGGTTATCGCGCCAAATACGGTGGGCGCACTTCTGGAATTGTGAACATAACCGGTATTGATGGCAACAAAGTGAAGCCCGGACTTATAGCCGAAATTAATACCCTCAGCGCCAACATACGGGCTGAGCTTCCAATTGTATCGGGAAAAGCATCCCTCGTTTTTGCCTACCGGCGCTCCATAACCGATATCATCCAGTCATCCACTTATAAACGCATGTTCAATAACATATTTAACTCGTCTATTCCGGCAATGGATGATAATAATTTTGATGTGTTCAACACAGCCAATGAACCCGACTTCTCATACAGCGACCTCAATGCCAAGGTAAATTTCAAACCCTCCGAGAAGGATGCTATTTCACTCAGCTATTACTCTGGAAATGACGATACTAAAATACTCTTTGACGGAAGTTTTGAAAATCTTAAACGCACCTCTCTCGACAATACGCATTGGGGTACCAAGGGTGGTTCTTTAAAGTGGTCGCGCAAGTGGAATAAACGACTTTTTACGTATGCCAATTACGGGATCTCCAGATACCAAAGTGATTTGCAGGCGGAAGAATCATATTATTTTAACCAAAGTGATAATTTGCTAAGCCAAGTCTTTTTCAAGCAGCGGAATGAAGTAAACGACAATACGCTACGGATTGACAATACTTGGGAAATTGATCAAAAAACCCGGCTTGAATTCGGTTATTGGAACAGCCACTATTCAGTAAATCTTCAGGCACAGAATCAGGTTGAAATACTTTTGGATTCCTTAAGCGAAGCAAATCTTCATGCCGGATATGCCGAAGCATACAGGTCTTTTGGAAAATTTGATCTTTCGCTCGGATTACGCGCTTCTTATTATACCAGCACAAATCAATACTTTTTGGAACCCCGGTTTTCATTCAAATATCCCGTTAATAAAGTGGTGTCACTGAAAGGTGCTTATGGCATTTACCATCAAATAATTCGCCGGCTCAACGAACGCAGCCTTTATCTCAGCATTCCGGAAACATGGACACTATCCGCTGGGTCAACTATACCCGTGCTACAATCAACGCATTATATCCTGGGAGCACTTTTTCAACTCGGCGACTGGCAGCTTGATTTGGAAGGATATCATAAATATGAAGCCGGAACGGTAGATTACCTTTTACCGGAATTTGGTTTTGCCACAGGAAATTTATCCCAATACGCAATCGGGGGCAACCGGAAAATAAATGGAGCCGATATCTTACTTAAACGGGCCTTTACTCATCAAAATATTATAATCGGTTATTCATTTATACAATCTGAAACTAAGTATCCCGGAGTAAATGGTGGGCGATATTTTCGGAGTCCCGGAACTTCCCAACAAGAACTGAACCTGATATATAATTATGAATTGAATAGGTGGGATTTTTCTGCTGCCTTTGTATTAGGAAGTGGAGAACCATATACACCCGTGTTGGGAACGTATCTGATAACCCTGCCCAATGGCGATGAATTGCAATACGTAAGTTTGGGTGGAATTAATTCTAAAAATTTGGATTGGTATAACCGACTTGATATAGGCGTAAGCTATACCTGGCCTATTAAAAAGGGTATTCTTCAAGCCGGAGTATCTGTTTATAATGTGTATAATAACCTGGGAGTAAGGTATATAGATTATTTCGAGATTCCTGAAGAGCAAAGCGGACATTATGCGCTCGGGCAGCGAAATATCCTTTCGCTCGGCTTTACACCTTCTTTATTTTTAAAATTGAAAATATGAGTTTTCCTGTACTCCAAAAAGGCATTTTCTTAACGCTTGCAGTCATTTTCCTTATGGCCTGTGCAAAAGACAATACGACTGATTCGAATGATCTTTCGACAAAAATCGTGGTAGAAGGTTATATCTTTGCCAATGAGCCTGTAGATGGAATTCATATTTCAAGAGTAAATTCATCGGGTTCTTCCATTTTAGTTCCTGTAACGGATGCCGATGTCGAAATTGGCCAGTATGGTAATCAGGTTCAACTTTCGGATACAGCCGGAAATTCTGGAATCTATAGTCAAGACCCTGCTATGGTTTATTTATTACCCGACACGGGTGTGATGCAGCTCCAGATAATATCGGCAGGTAAAACATACACCTCTACTGCGCGTTTTCCTTCTAAACTCTCCGGACTTTCAATCACCAATACCCAGATCAACCTAGTTGCCGGTAACAGCACTCAAACCGTGGCCTCTCTAACGTGGAATCCGGTAGCAAATGCCTCGGGCTACTGCATTTTTATGCGGAATGTTTCCGAAAATTCACTTCCGTCTCCGGACGCCAATACACAATCAAGCGTTTTTCACCGGGTTGTCCATGGCACATCACTCGATTTAAAAAGTACTGACTTCACCATCACGGGAACTTATGACCTTTACGTTACTGCTGTAAATGAGGAATATGCCGCCATGTACCACTATAACGGAGCCAATAATTTGATAACTGGAGCCTCCAATATCGAAAATGGTTGGGGTATATTTACCGCGTTTAACGGTATGGCGGTGTCAGTATCCGTGCAATAATTTCTTTTTATTAAGTAGGGTAATTGAAAGGGCAAATGTATATGGGATGTGCTCAAAAGCACAGATACATTTTAAAATAGCGAAGTTGAGTTCAAAATATCCATTAGAAGAAAGCCTGACCCATTGCCTTCAACCCGATCGATTGCCATTTAAGCGGACGGCATATGAGGCGAAAGAAAGTGTATTGGCTCGTATTGACCTTGCAGAATCAGCCGTATCCAAAAACCGGTTTCTGAAGCTTGCCGCAACAGTTGCGCTGCTTATTACCGGTATTGCGGGAGCGTATTATCTTATCGGTTCAAAAACGATTGAAAATAATACGTATGATGTGGCTAGCGTAGATCTTCCCGATGGATCGGCGGTAAAGCTGAACGCCAATTCACGCATTCATTTCAACACTTCTGTCTGGAAACTCGATCGCTCCGTGAATCTCGATGCAGGTGAGGCCTTTTTTGATGTAGAAAAAGGATCTGTTTTTACCGTTCGAACACCCAAGGGCGATGTAACCGTTTTGGGAACCTCATTCAATATTTCGCTCAGTGAAAATAATTTTGAAGTCGCCTGCAAAACAGGAAGTGTAGAAGTAAAAATGGTTGAAATAAATAAATCGGTGATCTTGTCGCCGGGAGAAAAAGTACGTGAGAAAGGAAAAAGCCCCATCGTAAATAGCATTTCAAAAAATGAAATTGACGCGTGGGTAAGAGGTAATTTTATTTTCGATAATGTCGCGGTGAAAGACGTTTTTGAAGTGATTGAAAACACTACCGGATATCGTGTTGAAATGCCAATGGGATTGCAACTGAATTACTCGGGTCAATTTAAAAAATCTCAGGCTATTGAAGAAATTTTAGACATCGTTTGCCGTCCGTTAAATCTGGACTATTCGATTGATAAAAACAAAAAACAAATTTCCATTACTAAAAAATAAGACTATGCTTAAAGAACTGAATAAAATACGATTGAGCCTTAAGTCAAACAAATTATCCGCATCTTATACCCCGCTATGGGATGCCTTTTATGTGAATGAGCAAAATCGGAAGTTTAAAAATAAATGGGACAAAATGAAAGGTGCGAAATCCTAAGTTCTCGTTCTTCACATATCCTAATCCAGTTCTTAAAACAGGTAGGGGCTTTTGGAATGAAATTGTATAATAAGCAAGAGGAATAATTCTTAAATTCTTCATGGTAGTTTTAGTTAATCTGGTTGGAGAGTCCTGCGCCTTGCGCGGGACTCTTTTTTTTGGGATAGCCCTAATCTCCTATTTCAGCTACCACCCTTCCAAACGTTTCGCCTTCTAACATGTCCTCCATACATACTGGGATTTTCTCGAGAGGAACTACTTGCCCCATGTCGGAAAGATTTTTCGGTTTTAGATCATTTGCGAGTCTACGCCACAGGTCCAATCGAATAGCTCGCGGTGTTTCTGCCGAATCGACGCCTAAAAGATTCACACCATTGAGAATAAACGGGAATACCGTTGTATGGAGTTCTGAGGAGGCTACGAGTCCACATGCCGCCACATTTCCATTTCGCTCGCACCTTTTGAGCAAAGTGGCAAGCGTATTTCCACCCACCGTATCAATAGCTCCGGCCCATGCGGGCGAAAGTAGCGGTCGGCCTGAATCATCGCTTACCTCTTCCCGGTTCACGCATCGTTTGGCACCCAAAGCGTGTAGCCACGTATAGTGTTCCTGTTTCCCGCTGGAAGCAATCACACGGTAACCGGCTTGGTGAAGAAGTGCAACAGCCATCGAACCAACGCCACCGCTTGCTCCGGTTACAACCACTTCTCCATTGTCAGGCTTTTGGCCATTCATTTCCATTTTGTGCAAGGCCAGAGCGGCAGTAAATCCTGCCGTACCTATAATCATCGCCTCCTTGAGAGTCAGATTTTCCGGAAGGGGAATAACCCAGTCTGAAGGTACCGAAATGTATTCAGCAAACCCTCCTTTTGTATTCATTCCCAAATCGTAAGATGTAACTATTACCTTCATACCCACGGGAAAATCAAGGTTGCTACTTTCAGCAACCATCCCACATGCATCAACTCCTGGTGTATGGGGGTATTTTTTAGTCACTCCGCGATTTCCAATAGAAGAAAGTGCGTCTTTGTAATTTAGTCCGGCATAGGAAACCCTTATAAGCAATTCATTATCCGGCAGGAAATTCCGCGGGACCGTCTCGATAGTTCTTTGAAATCTTCCTTCCGCGACTTCGCGGATTACGAGTGCTTTATAATTCTCCATTACTGTGAATTTAGCGTGGCGATACATTTTAATTCTATCCCGATGGGAGTTGGAAGACAATTGATTTCTACCGTCGTCCGACAGGGAAGATTTTCTTTAAAATATTCGGCGTAAATCTCATTGTATATCTTAAAATCGGCTTTCATATTGGTCAGGAAAACGGTGACATCGATAAGCTTATCCCAGGAAGAGCCCGAAGCCTCGAGAATGAGGCGAACATTCTTAAAAACAGAATGGCATTGGGCCGCAATATCGTACGAAAGTATATCTCCTTTTTCATTGAGTTCTACTCCGGGAATTAGTTTGGTTCCTTTTTCTCTCGGGCCTACCCCACTGAGAAATAATAAATTGCCAACGCTACGGGCGTGTGGATACAATCCTACGGGTTCTGGAGCTTTATCGGAATGATGAAGTTTTCTGTTTTCTTCCATGTAAATTAAATTAAGGTTCTGTTAATGGAGTCGTGTGTCTGTGCCACAAAATTCAAGATCAGGGTGATTAAAAATTTGAAAGCCAAAAGTTTACAAATAGCTGTTTTAAAATCAAGCACAACAAAGGCATTGGACTTTATTGACAGCCACTAATTGATAGGGTGAAGCTAAAGAATTCAATTCAAACTCCCCAATTTTAGGAGCGAAGAAGGAAGAGTTATCTCTTTATGAAATATAAAATAACCAGGCCGGCAGCAAACAGAAAGAATGCGGCCCATGTTAAGTAAAAGCCCCCCGGAAAATGACTTAGGACTAAAAAAATGGCACCGAATAGCGCCAGCTTTCCAAAGAAATAAAAATATTCGAAAAGTTTTCGATGCCGCTTCATAAAAAAGCGTACCACTGTAACAATCAGCAGGAGAAACAGACCGATGAGTAAAGCCATTTCGCCGAAAGGCCACCTCAAGTACCCCGAGACAAACCAATAAATAAACAAGGTCATTGATAGGATAAAAACACCGGATAAAAATCTGTTCGGTCGTTTTACTGAATCGTCATAATCGAGAATATCTTCATCCATAATGCAAAAAAGCTCCTTTCGGAGCCTTTAATAACGAAATTTGTTAGGTCTTATTTCTCAGGATTCAACTTTGCACCAAAATACTGACGGTTCATTCGTGCGATATTCTCTAAAGAAATTCCTTTGGGACATTCCACTTCGCAGGCTCCTGTAACGGTACAGTTTCCAAAACCTTCTTTGTCCATCTGATCTACCATACCGAGTACACGGTCACGCGCTTCAACCTCACCTTGCGGTAAAAGAGAGAGTTGTGAAACTTTTGCAGAAACGAATAACATAGCAGATGCATTCTTACAGGCAGCCACACAGGCACCGCAACCGATACATGTCGCAGCATCAAAAGCCAGATCAGCGTTCTCCTTTTCAATTGGAGTGGCATTGGCATCGATAGTATTTCCGCTGGTATTTACGGAAACGTATCCTCCCGCCTGAATAATACGATCGAAAGCTCCTCGGTCGACCACAAGATCTTTAATAACCGGAAAAGCTTTGGCGCGCCATGGCTCGATATAAACGGTCTCGCCATCTGAAAACTGGCGCATGTGCAATTGGCATGCGGTGGTGAGTTTTTGCGGACCATGCGGTTCTCCATTTATATAAAGACTGCACGATCCACAAATTCCTTCGCGGCAGTCGTGGTCAAAAGCAATGGGGTCTTCCCCCTTACCGATCAACTCTTCATTCAACACATCCAGCATTTCAAGAAAAGACATGTCAGAACTAATATCTGAAACAGGATAGGTAACCATCTGCCCACTGGCTTCGGCACTTTCCTGTCTCCAAATTTTCAATTTTAGGTTCATAATATTCTCTTTTATCGGCTCTTAATTATTTATAGCTTCGTGTTTTTACTTCAATAGCTTCATACGACAATGGTTCCTTATGAAGTATTTCATTTCCGGGATCGCCTGTGTATTCATATGCGCTCACGTACATAAAGTTCTCGTCATCGCGGAGGGCTTCACCCTCTTCGGTTTGGTATTCTTCACGGAAGTGACCACCGCACGATTCATCGCGGGCGAGTGCATCGGCACACATCAATTCTCCAAGTTCGAGAAAATCAGCAACACGTCCGGCTTTTTCAAGTTCGGCGTTTAGTTCATTCGCCTCGCCCGAAACGCGCACATCTTTCCAAAACTCTTCGCGAATGGCGCGTATCTCCACCATCGCAGACTTCAAACCCTCTGCATTGCGGCTCATCCCGCATTTTTCCCACATTACTTTTCCAAGTTGTTTATGGAAATGATCGACGGTCTTAGTCCCTTTTATAGAAAGAAGTTTATTGATACGATCCGTTACATTTTTCTCAGCGTCGTCAAATTCTTTTGTGTCCGTTTTAATGGTACCGGTGCGAATATCATCCGCCAAATAGTCACCAATGGTATATGGCAATACGAAGTATCCGTCGGCAAGTCCCTGCATAAGTGCTGAAGCCCCAAGGCGGTTGGCTCCGTGGTCGCTAAAGTTGGCTTCACCGGCAGCATAACATCCGGGAATAGTGGTCATCAGATTGTAATCCACCCAGATTCCGCCCATTGTATAGTGTACAGCAGGATAGATCATCATTGGGGTTTCGTAAGGGTTGTCGTCGGTAATCTTTTCGTACATTTCAAAAAGGTTACCGTATTTCGACTCAACGACTTTTTTGCCGTATTTGGTAATTTCTTCTTTCGAGGGATTAGAAACTCCATGCACGTGTGCTTCAGTCTTTCCATAGCGCTCAATAGCCGAGGCAAAATCAAGAAATACAGCTTCTCCGGTTTTATTAACACCAAAACCAGCATCGCAACGCTCTTTGGCTGCACGCGAAGCCACATCACGCGGAACGAGGTTCCCAAACGAAGGATATCTGCGTTCGAGATAGTAATCACGGTCTTCGGCTTTGATGTCCGTTGGTTTCAATTTTTTATTTCGCACCGCTTCAGCGTCTTCTTTTTTCTTTGGCACCCAAATACGGCCATCGTTACGCAGTGACTCCGACATGAGCGTAAGCTTCGATTGGTGATCGCCCGATACGGGGATACAGGTCGGGTGAATTTGCGTGTAGCACGGATTTGCAAAATAAGCTCCTTTCTTGTGCACTTTCCAAGCAGCCGAAACATTCGAGCCCATGGCATTGGTAGAAAGGAAGAACACATTTCCATAACCGCCCGAACAAATAACAACGGCATGAGCTCCGTGACGTTCAATTTCTCCAGTAACCAGATTTCGGGCTATAATACCTCGGGCTTTCCCCTCCACAAGCACCACATCAAGCATCTCGTGGCGATTAAACATTTCGATTTTCCCTTTGGAAATTTGCCTAGACATTGCTGAATATGCACCAAGCAGCAATTGCTGGCCGGTCTGGCCTTTGGCATAAAAAGTTCTTGAAACCTGCACACCACCAAAAGAGCGGTTATCGAGCAGGCCGCCATATTCTCTAGCAAAGGGAACTCCCTGAGCGACACATTGGTCGATAATATTTGTAGAAACCTCAGCGAGGCGGTAGGTATTCGATTCGCGTGAGCGGTAATCTCCACCTTTTACAGTATCGTAAAAAAGTCGGTAATCGCTGTCGCCATCGTTTTGATAATTTTTGGAAGCATTGATTCCTCCCTGCGCGGCAATACTGTGTGCGCGTCGCGGTGAATCCTGAAAACAAAAAGATTTCACATTATAACCCAATTCGGCAAAGGAAGCTGCCGCGGCACCACCGGCCAATCCGGTTCCTACTACAATAATATCGATTGAACGTTTATTAGCAGGATTCACCAATCGAATTGCGTTCTTATGGTTGGTCCATTTTTCTTCTATCGACCCTTTTGGAATGTGTGAATTAAGCTCTGTCATCGTGATGATTCTTTATTTGGTGAGGTAGATATAAACGGGAATTACCGCGAAAAGCAATGGCACAATAATGGCGAATCCATACGATACCATTTTCAATGCGTTCTTCACCTTGTTGGTTCGCAAACCGAGCGATTGAAAGGCGCTCTGCACACCGTGGCTCAAGTGAAAAGCAACTGCGAGCATGGCTAAAACGTAAGCAATGGTAGAGATGAGACCGTAAGTTCCATCCCGAAAGGCAGTAACCGTAACGGTATATAAATCTTTGTTTCCATTTGGATCCATTTCAATCGGTCCCCAATGCATTACATACCAAAAACTACGCATGTGGATAATAATGAAAACCAGTATAATCGTTCCGAGAATCCCCATATTTCGTGAGGTCCACGGCGAATTTGCAGAGGGTTTGGAGTAGGCATAATTTTTTGGGCGGGCCTTATTGTTTTGAATAGTAAGAACTAATCCGTCAATGGAGTGAAAAATAATACTTGCATAGGTAATGTAACTCAATATTTTGACCAGCGGATTGGTGGTCATGAAATGAGCATACGCGTTAAATTGTAACATGCCTTCATCTCCGGGAATGAGTAGTTGCAGGTTTCCGAGAAGATGTCCGATTAAGAAAAGACATAAAAAAAGACCCGTAGCCGCCATCCAATATTTCTTGGCGAGGCTCGATTGAATTAAAGCAGAGTTGCTCATGGATTTCCAGATTCTAAATGTGATTCGATGGGGACAAAGGTACATTGGGATTAACAAAAAACCAGCCTTTTGGTTTATTTAAACTCATTCTTTACAAATTCCTATTATGAAAATTTAAAGCTGCCATTCTTCACGAAACCTTACATTTGCATTCAAACCTGTATATTCTATGCGCTATTCACCACTTTCATCTGATACCTATATCAACCATCGGAAAAAATTTATTTCTAAGCTTTTGCCATCCAGTGCGGCTATTTTCAATTCGAATGACATCATGCCCACCAATGCGGACGGGAATATGAATTTTCGGCAGAATAATGATTTGCTTTATCTTTCAGGAGTGGATCAGGAAGAATCGGTTCTCGTTATTTTTCCGGATGCTTTTTCTCCGGCACACCGCGAAATGCTTTTTTTGAAAGAAACCAGCCCGCAGATTGCTATTTGGGAAGGAGAGAAATTGACTAAGAAAAAGGCGACTGCCCTTTCGGGAATAAAATCGATCTACTGGCTCGATGAATTGGAAACGGTATTGAAATCGATCATGTCAGAGGCCCAACATGTATATTTAAATACCAATGAGCACACCCGCCGTTCGAATGAAGTAGAAACTCGTGACGACCGCTTCCGCAAATGGATTAAAGACGAATATCCCGTGCATGATTACAAAAGGGTAGCTCCAATTATGCAACATCTCCGTTCGATAAAAAGCAAAGAGGAGATTGATCAAATGCAAAAGGCCTGTAAGATAACCGAAGCCGGGTTTCGGCGCTTGCTCAAATTCGTAAAACCAGGCGTAATGGAATATGAGATTGAAGCGGAACTGATGCACGAATTTTTGCGTCATGGATCCCGTGGATTTGCTTATGCACCGATTATTGCTTCAGGTTTTAATGCCTGTGTGCTCCATTATATCGAAAACAAAGAAGCGTGCAAAGCCGGTGATTTAATCCTGATGGATGTAGCAGCCGAATACGGCAACTACGCAAGCGATATGACCCGCACCATTCCCGTAAGCGGAAAATTTACACAAAGGCAAAAAGATGTGTATTCAGCCGTGTTACGTGTAATGCGTGCATGCATGGACTTGCTCAAACCCGGGGTACTTCTTGGCGAGTACCACAAGAAAGTGGGTCACTTGATGGAGGCCGAACTCGTGAAACTCGGGTTACTTACGCAAAAAGAAATTGACGAGCAAGATCCGGCACAACCTGCTTATAAAAAATATTTTATGCACGGTACTTCCCATTTCATTGGGTTGGATGTGCACGATGTCGGACTTTGGACTGAACCGATTGAGGCGGGAATGGTATTTACCGTGGAGCCAGGAATATATATCCGTGAAGAGAATATGGGTATTCGACTGGAAAATGATATTGTGATCACCGAAAACGGCTATCACGATCTGATGGCCGACATTCCGTTGGAAATCGAAGAAATCGAAAAGGCTATGGCCGGTTAAATTACCAGCTAATGCTGAACTTCCGGCTGTAAACCCGGTCGCCGTCGAGTACGAGAAGTACGTAATGATTGGTAGCTAATTCTGCGACCGGGATGCGCATATAATCTTTTGCCATGATACCGGTTTTGAGAATCCGTCCGTGTAAATCGCAAATATCAAAAATCGTGCGTTCCGTTCGTCGTTCATAGGATAAGTGCAGGTGAGCAGTCGCTGGTCTGACGTCAATTTGTATTAATTCTTCTGTGCGAATCATTCAGTTTAAGGATTTGATTATGCGACAACTATTACGCTTGATTGTAGCGGTTGGTTTCGGGAGCAGAACGGATTCCGACCAAAGTCAAATTTAGCCACATGAAGCATTGGTTTATCCATACGAAAGCGAAGTTGAAGAAATCAACCAACCACTGTTTTTCATTCAAAACCGAAAGAATCCATGCATGAAACTTCTGTTTCACTATCGTTTAACCCCATATTCTCGAAGTGTTTATATAGCTGATATACTGGCGAGATGGACGTGTATTTGGATTTCTTGACAGGGCACAACCCACTTAACTCTTTCCGGAATGATTTGGCCGTGATTTTTTTTAGATAGAAGACTTCAAAAACAGGTTCGGCCGGGCTAAATGCGTATTTTGGCAACCGAGCAGCCGGAAAAAAGAACAAGTCAGCCACTGAAAGATCGGTTTTGGAGATAGGTTAATGCAAAGTATTGTTTTGAAAAGCATTCTTTATACATTAACATCGAAATAAATCTATTCCTTTTTCCGAACAGGAAGATAATGCGATTGGCACTCGTGAACAAAGGGGTGATATCCGGAGAGAAAGGGGAGAAAAACAGAGATGGACATTAGTAAGCATGAAAAAAATCAGATCTATAATTATCGACGATGAATTTCCGGCACGGGAAAATTTGCGATTTATGCTCGAAACCTATTGCCCCGAAGTGGAAGTGGTTGGTCTGGCCAATGGAGTAGATTCCGCTCTGGAACTTTTCGAAGCGGAAACTCCCGAATTGGTTTTTCTAGATATCCGAATGCCTTCGGGTGCCGAAGGATTTGAATTCTTAAGAAGGCTCGGTAACCGTTCTTTTTACGTGGTTTTCGTTACGGCTTTTAAAGAATATGCTATCAAAGCATTTGAAAACCGGGCACTCCATTATATCTTAAAACCCATTGATGAAAAAGATCTGCGCGAAACGATTAATCGATTGGTCGATCGCCGGAAACTCGACCAAAAAGATGAAAAAAGCAAGGATGAGTACCGCGAAAATCTGATGCGCCTTGAAGCCGAAATCAATAAGCAGATCACTCCCAAGCGAATAACGATCCACCATAGCAAAGGCGTAAAAATCATTGATCCGAAAACAATTACCTACGTGGAAGGAAGCGGAAACTGCTCCATCCTGCATTTCGAAGATGGCACTCAGTACCTCGACACGCGGACCCTTAAAACGTACGAAGTCTTGCTCGACGCTTCCTTTTTCAGAGCACATAAATCATTCATTGTCAACTTGAATGAAGTAGGCGAAATACTCCACGGTGATGAGCAGGCGATCGTTCTAAAATCGGGAAAAAAGATAGCCGTTTCGCGTGACCGCAAAAGAGCGCTTCTTGACAAAATCTCCGAAATGCAGTAAAATAGCTAGGCTCCGCTGTTCAATCGACCAGAGACACAGATCAGTCAAAGCCTTGGAATGGTTCAGTAATTTCCCAGTACCTTAAGGGTTCAAATCCACCTATTATGAAAGCACTACTCGTAGATGACGAACTCTTCTGTCGCGACAATTTAAAAATGATGGTACGGGAATACTGCCCGGCAATAGGCGAAATAAAAATGGCCGATAGTGCCAAAAGTGCCCGCGAAATTTTAGAATCCTGGTCGCCCGATGTACTTTTTCTGGATATCAAAATGCCCAACGAATCCGGTTTCGATTTATTGACCAGCATGGGCGATCACAATGTATCAGTCATATTTACCACCGCGCACGATGAGTATGCACTGAGTGCTTTGAAGGCTGAGGCAATAGACTATCTCGAAAAACCCATTAATATAGAAGACCTGCAATCGGCAGTGAAGAAGGCGGCGAAGAAAGCAGAAATGCGCACCAACTCGCTTTCTCAGATAAAAGACCTGCTCAGGGATAGCCACAACAGTCTGGACAATGAGAAAATAGCTATTCCAATGCGCGAAGGATATGAGATTTTGGCCTATCGCGAAATTGTGCATCTTGAAGCATCTGAGAGCTACACGACGATCCATCTCGAGAACGGTAAGAAGCTTCTCAGCAGCAAAAATATTAAAGTGTATGAAGAAAAACTCAATTCGCGGGTTTTCTTCAGAACCCACAAGTCGCACATCATCAATATCCAAAATCATATAAAAGGATTCAACCGGGTAGATGGCAATTCGGCTGTGATGAGCAACGGAAAGCAAATTCCGATTTCAAGACGTAAGTTGCAGTCGTTTTTGGATCGCATAAGTGGGATGTGATTTAGGCTTTTAGGTTTTTAGTGGCATCGTTCAGCCAGGCCTAACAGGCCTATGCCCTTCGGTTGTGAGATCGCTTTACTAAATTTGGAGACCCGTTAGGTCTTCTAGCTTAAAGCATTTGGCCCGATGAGTTGGTAAGAAATTTCCTTTCGCACCCGCGCATTTCAGTACATTCGCCCGGTAAGACGTTAATTCGTTGAAATGATTCAAAAAAGCACTCTTTTCCTCTTCTTCTTATTGACGTCATTTTTGGCGAAAGCCCAGCAATCGGAGTACGTACAGTACAATACCAAAGATGGTCTGGCGCAGTCGCAAGTGCGGGCAATTTGTCAGGATAAGCAAGGATACATTTGGTTTGGAACCGTAGGTGGATTAAGCCGCTTCGATGGATATGAATTCACCAATTATTCAGTAAGCGATGGCCTTCCGGCAAATCAGATCAACTGCCTTTACCGCGGCAAAGAGAACTTTTGGATTGGCTCTTCGGGGAGCATCTGCAAGAAGACCGGTCTGGGATTTACCAGTATTCCCCTTCCGGAAAATTACGCTACAAGCAAGATCTCTGATATGACCGAAGACGGCGACAGCAATCTCTGGCTGGCCTTTACAGGAGAAGGCCTTTTAAAATACGACGGAGAAGTATTCACCCCGTTCGGGGAAAAGGAAGGCTTGCCAAACACTTACATCCGCACCATTGAAACCGCTCCCGATGGCATCATCTGGGTAGGCACCCGCGATGGAATTGCACAAATAAAAAACGGAAAAATAATCTCCAACCCCTTCCCCGATATCGGAAATCTGAGTGTTTCTGATATCACTTTCAGGCAAGATAGCACGGCGTTAATATCCACTTTCGGCAATGGAATTTTACTTATTAAAGGAACTAAAATCACTACATACAATATCCTCAATGGACTACCCACAGACCATATTCGCTGTGCTATTGAGCTTCCAAATCAGGAGTTGTGGCTCGGGTCGAAAGATGGATTGATTCGGTTCAGCAAGGGTGCTTTTTCGCTCTTTCAGGAGGCACAGGGACTTCCCTATTCCAACGTAAAAACACTCGGTGCCGACCGCGAAGGAAACCTTTGGATCGGCACCGATGGTCAGGGAGTTTTGCTTCAAGCCGGGCGTTCGTTTACCAGCTACAGCATCAGCGATGGCCTCCACTCCGATCTGGCAATGGATATTTGTAAGACCGACACCGGGTCGCTGGTTTTTGCCAGTTACGATAATGGTCTCGCTCTTTTCGACGGAAAGCATTTCTCGCCGTATCTCTACAACAATGAGCTTCCCAGCCAAACCGTCTGGGTAATTAATTCCGACCAATTCGGAACCCTCTGGAGCGGAACCTCGCAGGGACTTTTCCGGGAAAACCGAGGAAATACGTCGATCCTGAATGAAACAGATGGACTGCCCGGAAATCGAGTGACCGCACTTGAACAAGCAGGAAATGGCCTCTGGGTGGGTGCCGAAAATGGTTTTGCCAAAGTGAGCGGTGGTGGAAAAATTCTTCAGGTATTTAACGACTCCACAGGATTTAAAGGCAAGAGAATACGCAGCTTGCTGAAAACCGAAGAAGGATTGTGGATAGGTGCTGAGGGAAGCATTTACCGCTACTCAGACGGAATATTTATCGAAAAAAAAATTGACCCGGAAGAAGAAATACCAATATACTGTCTCGTTCAAGATGCCTTTCATTATGTATGGATCGGAACCTCCTCCGGACTTTATTTCCTCGACCCCAACACCCTCGCCATCGAAGAAGTAAAAATTGGCAGCAGCTTCACTTCGCGCAACATCAATTTCCTGACTTCGCTGCCCGACTCCACGCTTCTCGTCGGTACCAACAACGGATTGTACCGCTTGCAGGTAAGTGATTTTCACCGCGGTGGAATGCTGAAAACCAAGCATTACACCAATTTCGAAGGATTGAAGAGCACCGAGACCAATCAGAATTCGGTCTTCTTCGACGGGCGTTCTGTTTGGTTTGGGACCACCTCAGGTATCGTAAAGTTCGATCCGTACCGCGATCCCTTTTCCACGCAAGTGGCGCCAACGCTTAATCTCGCGAAAATACAATTGTTCCTCCAAGATGTGGATTGGTCCACGCTCGCCGACAGTGTTTCCGTGCTAACGGGGCTTCCGCAAAATTTGAGTCTGGAGTACAATCAGAACTACCTTACTTTTTATTATTCAGGCATTTACCTCTCCAATCCCGACAAGGTTCAATACCGCTATATGCTCGAGGGGGCAGACGAAAAGTGGCTCGGGCCGACCGATAGCCGGAGCGTGACATATGCCTATTTGCCACACGGCGACTACTCTTTTCGGCTCCAAGCCTATTCGGAAGACGCCCCAGAACTGGTCAATTCCATTCACTTCGATTTTCAGATCACCCCACCTTTTTACCTCACCTTTTGGTTTTTTATGCTGGTAGGTCTGCTTATCATCGGTTTGTTTTATGCCATTTATATAAATAGAATTAAAAAAGAACACCGAAAGCGCGCTACCCTTCAGCTCGAATTTCAATCGCGGCTAATGGAGCTGGAGTCACAGAGTCTGAATTCGAGCATGAACCGTCATTTTATTTTCAACTCGCTCAACTCGATCCAGTACTACATAAATATGCAGGATCGGAAATCGGCCAATCGCTATCTGACCAGTTTTGCAAAGCTAATACGCAAAAACCTCGACAGCAGCCAGAAGAACGAGACCAGCCTAAGCGATGAACTTTCGCGGCTGGAGCTGTATCTTTCGCTAGAGCAAATGCGGTTTCAGGGACGTTTCGACTATACATTTCATATCGATGAAAATCTGGACACCGATCAGGTTCAGATTCCGGCCATGATGCTGCAACCCTTTTTGGAAAACAGCATCTGGCACGGTATACTTCCGGTGGAGAAACACGGGATTATCTCTCTGAATATTACCCAGAGTGATGATTCGGTATGTATTGAAATATTGGACAATGGTGTCGGTTATGAGACCAGTCTTTCGCGAAAGAACGGAGCTGAAAACGGTCATATCTCGAAGGGGATGGAGATCACCGAAAACCGGATAGAGCTGTACCGCAAAATGACAGGATTGAAATATGAAGTAGTGGGTCCGGTGGAATTGAAAAGCGCGGAAGGAACTCCTCTGGGCACTACCGTAAAAATCTCACTCCCGAGGCCAAAATTTTTAAAAAATAAAGAAATTCACATATAATAGTTGGAAACTTGCATTCCGTTTTGTACATTTACGATTCATTGGCTTAACTAATGAAGAGATTTCTCTACATATCATCCCTTCTGGTTTTCGTAATTGGCTTGACTTCTTGTACCAAAGAAGAGGTTGAATCACCAACTGAAACGCACGATGCAAAAGCATTGCCTATAGAAGGTGTTCAGTCTTCAGACCATCTTCAGGATGATCAAAATGCAGTATATATCGACCCCACCCCGATGCAAATCAATGATGATGGCGACGATGAAGATGAAGGCATCAACACCAATAAAATCAAAAAGTAAATCCCTCTTTTGAGAGTTAGCATATTTTAAGAATCCGCGTTGAGCGGATTTTTTTTTAGGGGGTCGTGGGGAGGATGTCATTACTGTACATCCTGGTATGCGCAATTAAGAACTTATGACCATCCTGGCTAACGGAAAGGACACTGAAACAAGTTAAGCATGACTGCGGTGCACGTCACAAACCAAAAGCCAAGCGCCAAAAACTAAAAACCCAACCCAATAAAAAATCCCCGTCCTTGCAGGAACGGGGAGTATAAAAGCTAGTTAAAAAGTAGGATAAGTTCCAAGAGCTTACGGGGATTTGGGTTGTAAACGAGGCTTGAACCCTATCTCATGAAGCGTTACGCTGCAAAAAGCAAACTCACATCGCTGTACGCGCTGGTGCTATTACGGCCCACCGCCATCACACGGTACCAGTAGTAGGTTCCCTTCGTGAGGTTTTCTATTCGCAGTTTCACCTTGGTGGTTATGGCAGCTGTTGTCCAGTTGCCGGTACCCACGGTCGGATCACTTGTTGATACTTCTACTATGTAAGACTGAGAACCGCGCACGCTTTTCCATTCCAGATCCGCAGTTCCTTCATGCATACCGCGGTTAGCTACAAAACTAAGTGGCCTTAACAACGGTGGCATCGGTTCGGGCAGTCGACGCAATTCAAATCCGGAGCTGGATAAGATCGTCCCGTCGCCATTCCCAATCAATGTTACATATACTGCAAGCTGACGTACCAAATCCAATACGATTGCTTGTTTTTGATCCCTTTCCTGGATCGAGCGCTTGTCTCCAAAGACGGAGGCCTCTACCGCGTCTTTGAGCTCCGTATTCGCAGCCGTGATAGCCGTCAAATCCGGAGTAGGTGTTGGAAAACTTGCGTTTCCCGTCATCGCCGCAACGATGTTGTTTGTTTTTGTTACCAGCGCGGCGGCATTCAATCCGCTCAGGCCGGTTTTAATCTGTCTTTTCATGATTTTTGAAAATTTTGACATGCAACCCCTCGGAAGCGTTTCTTCCTCGGTTTGGGTCTTCAAACGGCGCTGACTCTCATTGGGTTACAAATTCGGGTTCGCCTTTCGGCAAAAAAAAAGGGAGTCGGGAGCAAAATGTTTCGATTCGGTATTGAAAAATGCATCCAACTAAAGGTTTTGGGTTTACAAGAATAACCCCATAGATCTGATCATGTGCCAATTATACCGCGCCTACTTAGTGTTTTTTTGACAATTACCTACCAAAAACCGCGAAAAATCTGAGATTTCGCTAATCAACTGCCTGTCAAATAAATAACACACGTATGATTCCAGTATTTCAATTTACCCATTTTTCCCCCACCCACTCAAAATTAGGATTACAAGTACCTGACAGTCAGTACACTGATCGTGCCAAACTCACAAAAAGTCGAGAAATTATTTTCAAAAAAAATGCATTTTGACCACATTTTATTTTACCAAGCGACCAGGAATTGGATGCAAGCGGCAATTTTCAGCCCCAAAATCGACCCAAAACCGACCCCATTTCATCCAAAATCCGGAAAAATCACCCCCACAAAAGCCGATTTTCGACACAAGACTCTGATTTTCGTGTCGACATTTCAAAATATCCGACACGTTCTTGCGGATTTTGTGCTGATCATTTCAAAATGTCGACTCACTACGCCCGGTAATGTGACGGAATGACGCGGCCACTGTGTCGATATTCCGGATTCAACACACATGGCCACCTCCCATTTTATCATCTCCTCCCCTTTTTTGGTCATTTTTATGGGTCTTTGTGCCAAAGCGCCGAAGTCATCCAACAGGTCATTTCGATTTTCGACTGATACTTTTCGTTTTTGTGCCGAGAAAAGGTAATCTTCGACAGGGTAAGCGCGCTCACTGTGTCGAAAAATGAAAAATGTCGACAAGGAATTTTGGATTTTGGGGGGATGGGGTGGGGTGTTGTGGCGGAAAAACTGGGTAGGTAGAGAAAGTGAAGGTTCTTAATTGGTTATTTTAGTGTTTTAGGTGGGCCATCGGGTGGTTGTTTTGGTGGACTAAGTAGATAATTATGGGGGATGGCTAGAGCTTTATGACGGATTTAGAGTTGGAGTTTGTACCTTAATGCCGCTATATTGAGGGAAGAATTGATAGGATGCCGACAATCAGATGGGCAGCCCCTACCGGTTACTTCTTTTTTGGAAACCGATGTGGTTTGATCATCTGATTGTTAATTGCTTTTGTCGAGTTGGTTGATTACTTTGGCAGTGTATATAACGAGCATGATATACATTAAGCATGAGCTACCAAGGAGAGTGTTTTGATTTTTGCTTTTTACAATCAAAAAATGGAAGAACTTTTTAATTACAAGTATGACGATCTTTTCAATCCAGTTTTATTGGCATTAATCAATCTTGGCGGTTCCGGTTCTATTTCAGAGATAGAAGAAGAGGTTGCGATGATTTTAGATCTGAAAGATGATCAAGTGAATGAAATTCATCGAGGTAATACGAGCAAATTCTCATATAGACTTGCTTGGGCAAGAAATTACCTAAAACGATTCGGACTTTTAGAAAACTCTTCTCGAGGTGTATGGGCGCTAACAGAATCTGGATTAAAAACTAAATCAGTAAACAAAGAGACTGTAAAACGGAAAATTGCTTTTGAAGGAAAACAAGAAAGAATATTAAAGGTAAAAACAAAAACGACAGAAATTACTGAAGAGCAGGAAGGTGATGAAGAAATTCAAAAATTCACATGGCAAGAACAAATAATTGAAGAGTTACAAGCCATTAGTCCAAGTGCTTTTGAGAGATTATGCCAAAGACTTCTCAGAGAATTAGGTTTTCAAAATGTCGAAGTTACCGGACAGACCAATGACGGTGGAATCGATGGAAAAGGTATGTTAAGGCTTGGTGGAGTTCTTTCTTTCCACGTCATTTTTCAAGCCAAAAGGTACAAAGGAAGTGTTTCACCTTCAATTGTCCGCGACTTTAGGGGAGCAATGGTTGGGCGCGCAGACAAAGGATTAATTATAACCACCGGTAATTTTACAAGAGAAGCGAAACGAGAAGCTTCACGTGATGGAGCGCCACCAATAGACTTAATGGACGGCAATGACCTAGCTGAAAAATTAAAAGAATTGAGACTCGGTATTGAAATTGAACTCGTAGAAAAAGTTAATCTTAAAAGGGATTGGTTTAAAATGCTATGATCACAAAAGATAATATTGAATAGATATATAGCCCACAGAATTGTTAAAAAGCCATGAGTAAAATTCCAATCATTGATCTATTTGCTGGGCCTGGTGGGCTCGGTGAAGGTTTTATGTCTTTAAAAAATAACAAAGCGGAATCAATATTTGACATTAAACTTTCAATTGAAAAAGATGAAAATGCTCATAAGACACTCACATGGAGGAGCTTTTATAGACAATTTGAAAAGAATGGAAAACCGATTCCAAAAGAATACTATCAAGCCTATAAAGAAGCAAATCTTACAAAGAGAGAAGAATTAATTGAAGAGACATTAAATAAATATCACGAAGGGAAAATAGCACGGAAGGAAGCGCGACTTATTGAGCTCGGCGCCAAGGAATGGCCTGAAGAGGTCGTTGATAAATTGATAGCAGATCAACTTGGTAATAATAAAAATTGGGTCTTAATTGGTGGCCCGCCATGTCAGGCCTATTCAAATGTAGGTAGGTCCAGAGTGGGTGGCATAGACAAGGGAGACCATAGAGTTTATTTGTATCAAGAATATCTAAGAATTATAGAAAAGCACCAGCCCGCTATTTTCGTGATGGAGAACGTTCAAGGACTGCTATCTGCCAAAGTTGAAGATGAAAAAGTCTTTGACTGGATGAAGAAAGATTTAAAAATTCGCGGTAGATATAAAATCCATTCGTTTGTTAAACCTGTGCAAGAAGATAAAGACTTCTTAATAAGGGCCGAAGAATTTGGTGTACCACAAAAGCGACATAGAGTAATACTTTTAGGTATAAGGTCTGATTTTAAACATCGTGGGAAATACATAAAAAAGAAGAAAGATGTGACTCTTGACTCTGTAATAGGTGAATTACCAGAATTGAGAAGTGGTCTGAGCCGGGAGTTTGTAGCATATCATAAATCGGATAAATACGAAAACGGGAGACCAAAAAGAGTTTACCAAAACCTTGAAGATTCGGATCAAAATTGGGAGAAATATATTGGCAAGTATATTAGGAATATTAGAAAATGGGGTGATTTAAATTTAAATGGTCTCAGCAACGGTCCGAAATTTATAAAGGGAGGTGTAGGTGGAGAGTATGTAAAAACCAAGAATTCAATTTCTAAGCGCCATCCACTTCATGACTGGTACGTCGATCAAAATTTGAAAGGACTCGCTAATCACGAGTCTAGAGCGCATTTAACTCAAGATTTAATGCGTTATCTGTTCGCCAGTTTATACGTTGAAAAAAACGATAGATTCCCCAGATTAGATGATTATGCTCACCACAGTAAAGATTTAGTTCCAGATCATGCAAACGTGGCTTCAGGAAAATTCAATGATCGATTTAGAGTTCAACTGAAAGATCGCCCCGCAACGACAATTACGAGTCATATATCGAAGGATGGACATTACTTTATTCATTATGATCCTAAGCAGTGTCGGTCATTAACAGTGCGTGAGGCAGCTCGCATTCAGACTTTTCCTGATAATTATTTGTTCAGAGGGAGTCGGACGCAGCAGTTTCATCAGGTTGGGAATGCCGTGCCTCCATATTTGGCTTTTCAAATTGCGGAAATAGTTCAGCAAATCATAAAAGTGCAATGATCAAGTTACTCGAAGAGCTTTCAAAAAAATACTATCTCCAACTTGGTGATTATAGTTTTAGTCCAATTTTGAAACTTACTGGTGGTATTTCATTGGAGTATTGTAGTATGCTTAATGCTAAAAAGTGTCCGAAAGAACCTTTTGTTTTCTGTTTCCCTGAAAAAAAAGCTGCTGCTCTATGGACCTCTATTTCCATTCTAACAAACTATTATCTCGAGGACTACATTAATATTGGAGATGATGGAATCGCACTTAAGGCTGGGGATAAAGTGTTAATATATGGTTGTGTTGCTCAAATCGAACGAATACAAAATGGATCAGTTTCTTTGAAGTTTAAAGATCAAGGCGGGCTACAACTTAACGATAGACTTAGGATGCAATTAAGTCTTGTAAACCCTAACAGAGTATTAAATTTGCTTAAGAAGTATAAAACCGCTAGAAAAGAAGCGAAAAAGAATCGAAACCCAATTTCCAAGATACTTTATCCAAATGATGAAGTCATTATTAATCAACACAACTTAAAATCGAAGATTCTATTAGTTGCTGGCAGAGGCCAAGTAAAAAAGTTTCATGACTTTTTAGAAACGGTTGAAATCTATGGAGAGAAGCTTCAAAGAGTTTTTCCTGAGGGTGAAAACCTAATAATTACACCTGACCTCAAGCGGTATAAAATTGACGAGAATAGAGGCGTTGAAATAGGTGAGGCTAAGTTCATTCAACTTCTGGAAAAGGCATTAAATAAAGAAACCTTTGAAGAGGTTAAGGATAAAATCAACGAATTGGTTGATTTGTATAAAACTCATGACCAGATTACACAGAAGTTTGATCGATTGTTCTCGGATTTCATAGATGATCACATCGAAATCATACCACAACTCAAGATATTAGGTGACAATTACCCTGGTTTGATTGAAGATCTTCATAGCGATATTCGAGCTGTAGTTATCAATGATATTTCGCAACTGATTGAATATCCAAAAACGGTTAAGTTTTTCTTGGAAAAGGACATCCCTGTTATTGTTTTTTCAGACAGAAATGTTATCAAAACTCAGGATACAGTTTTCTATAAAAATCTATTTCAAGAAAATGATAGATTCTTTCGCCTAAATTGGAATAAGAAAAAATTGAGCACATTAAAGGCGTTGGATTCCGAAATGTCCGAGGATTTCGAGTATCATGAGAATAAAGATGGAGCATTTTTCTATCTCAATCCAATTTCTGGAAACGAAATCCCATGGACAGAAGATGTTTTCATTGATCAAGAGCTTTGGAATCAGTCAATGCGATATGAAAGTCAAGTTATAAATATTCAATCTTACCAAGGTGGTGCGTTAGATATCCTTGCTCCAAAAGTATTAAAGCAAATAAGGGAATTGGAGGAATTTGAGATTTTACAAAAGTCTTTTTACAGGAATTTGTTTCCTGCTCTTTATGCTCTGAAAAACTCGCAGAGTTCAAGTGAAAGTGTAAAAAGGTTGATAGGTGTTTTTAAGGGCGATATAGAGTCAGTAGTAGATCATTTGCCAAAAGAGGTTGCAGATGATTTCCACGAGACAATTGCGGAAGCAGAAACATTTAGTGAGAATAGCAAGAATTTAGAATTAGAGGGCAATATTTTTTCGATCGTAGTCCCTACTGATCTGGACGAAGCCTTCACTATACCATTAGACTTTGAGAGTCCAAATACGCCAAACGAAAAGAGTGAGAGCATTATTTTCACTGGCTACCCTTTTGACGAGTATCGTAGTAATTACTTAATAAATAGCGTCAGCAAATTTTTTATTCCTGAAATTGAATTGAAATGTTGGCGAAATGAAGCATCCCTCACATATAATTACCTGAGACGTAGAATTGAAGGTGGTTATTTTTATGATAGAATTCCAAAAGGTATTGACATAGACCAATCATTGAGAATTGAATCAGAAGAAGATATTGAATCTGAAATTGATCGGTTTCTGCTTTTTAGTAACAAAATAACTGACTTTGAGCAATCAGAGGAGGAAATTGCATTTATATATCAATTTCAATACAAGGGTTATTTATCAAGTCACGATAGTTCTACAACATGGAAAGTAAATTGTGATGTTTTGAATTTTGAAAATGGTGACTTTATGTTCCTGAACAAGAGGAGCACAATCCTATGCCTATCGGAAGATGATCAAGGCAAAATGAAGGTATTTAAGAAAAGTGCAGACCAGTTTCGGACTGGTGATGTAATTTTCAAATATGTTAAAGACAGAGCCGCCTATAGAGAGATATCGAGAAGAGACCCAGTTGTAGGGGAAAGCTACAAGGAACTCGATTTCTGGCGGAATGTACTTCAAGAACTGTATTCAGAAAATCATAGTGATTCCAAACAACTTGGAGCCTTCTTGAGAAGGGTTAAGGAGAACAAGAATATAGGTGGTAATCCAGTCTATACAAATATTGAAAGGTGGATTTTTGATGAGGAATTAATTTCACCCGACAAGCATAATCTTCGTTTAATATTATCGGCAGCAGAAATCCCAAGAAATTGAGCAGCGAATAGCTACACTAGACAAAGCATATAAAATTGCCGCAGCCCATCGCAAGAGCCTGAGCATAAATAAAAAAAGAGATTTCAAAAAAATTATCTAAAAAATTTTGTATGAATGGAGGTTTCGTAATAAACATAGATGGAGAATCTATTGAAGTCGAAACGAGAACTATTTCTACTGTCGACAGAAATGGAATTGAAGTAGACTACTATAACACCCGTAAAATAATATGCTGATCCCAGATAATATATCTGATTTTAGCTCAATGGGTGAGAGGGTTTTATATCTTAAATTCAAAAATGACGGTTCAACTAAGAACATGTATGTCCTTCACTCCCTATTTACGAGCCATCATATTAAAAATATTTCAGGTGAATTAGACTTTTTTGTCATCGCTCCAAATCAAGGGTTCTTTGCCATAGAGGTTAAACATGGCGGGATTTCAAGAAAAAACGGAGATTGGTGCTTCACTAACCGAGAAGGGAAAACTCCTCGCAAAAAGATTGGTCCTTTTGCCCAGCAGAGCGCCACAGTTAACTCTATTCGGCAGTATGTTTTAAGTAAAATAGAGGATAAAAAAGAACTGCATGAACGCTTCTCCCGAATCCTTTGGGGTGTGGGAGTTGCTTTTACGAGTATGACTGAATTTGTTGATTTTGGTCCAAGGTCATTCATGGCAAGTGTTAACTAAACAGGGCTTAAGCTTACCAATTGGTTCATATATTCATTCACTTAGTAAAGGATTGACGCGGAGAGTGAAAATAAATATTGGTACGATGTGAATAAGTCTCGTCCGACTAAGGGAGATTGTGTACAATTATTAAAGATTCTCCGTGGCGACTTTGAAATAAACTATTCCGAGATAAATCAAATCATGGAAACGGATGAACTAATAGAAGAATACACAAAAGAGCAATTTTCTCTTCTTGATTTTGTGCGACTTAACGATCGCTGTTTAGTTCAAGGCTCTGCAGGAACAGGAAAGACATTGATGGCAATTGAGCTATTGAAGCGAAAAGTTCATGATGGGCTCAATGTCGGAATGTTTTGTTTCAATAATGGGCTTGGCAAAAAGCTATATAAATCAGCAAGTAATATTGACAATAATCTTGTTTACCAAATTCTGCGGCACATTGCACAGCTATTTGACTCAAAATACTGATATCAAACAGCCAGATAGTCCGGAAGCTTTAAGGAAATTCTATGAAGAAGACTTGCCTATGGAATTTCTATTATCGCATGAAGATTTAATAGAAGGGGATAAATTCGATTATTTGATAGTGGATGAAGCGCAAGATTTAATAACCCCTTATTACTTGGAAGTTTTTAATTCAATATTAAAAGGAGGAATCAAGAATGGAAAATGGGTAATGTTCGGTGATTTTTCAAATCAGGCGATTTATCTTAATAACCCAAAGGATTCTATTCAATTGCTGAATTTAGAATCTAATTTCACAACTTTCCCACCCTTAAATATAAACTGTAGGAATACAAAGGAAATCGCAAATCAGAACACTTTGATGACAGGAACTCAGCTTCCACATCTTTGTCCAAAAATTATTTAGCAAACAAGGTCCAATGTAAATACCCTTCTAAATCTTCGCGAAAAGAGGTTTTGCTAGAAATCTTGTTCGACATTGAAAAGAGAGAAATTCCTCTAGAAAGGTCACTTTACTCTCACCTAAAAAGATCGCAAATTCATTGATTTGGGAAGACTCACAAATCAATGAATTTCTGTCTAGAGGATTAAAAACGAACACAATTCAAGCCTTCAAGGGCTTGGAGAATACTATCATAATCCTTTTCGACTTTGAAGAGGTCTCATCGTTACAAATGCAAAGATTACTCTATGTCGGCATCTCTCGAGCAAAACAAGAATTATATATGGTCTTGGATAAAAGCCAAGAAGCTGCAGTGAGTAAATTAATAACTGAAAACTACCCAAAACTTGGCTAAATGAATATTAGGAAAGAAATCATTGATGCAGTCACGAGAGAAATTGTTGGCCCAGTCCGAACCCTAACTATTTAGATGAAGCAACAGGGGAGGAACTCTTACTTGCAAATGTGCATGGTTCACCAAAATCTAGATATGGAGCAGGGATGTTGTATCCCCAGCAAGCTATAATTACTGAACCCGATGAGACGAATGACACAAATCCAGTTGAAGGAACTTATGGTTCGGAAGACTCAGAAAAAAAAGAGGATGGTAAACGTGCTAGGAATTTTTCTGGCGATGGACAAGATGAAGAACCTGTTGGGATGGCCAATCAATATTTCCATCTGCCATGGGTTTTACTGTTCGTTTTCACAGTTCGGAACAAGATGATAAAGTTGAACTCAAAATAAGTTCAGCATATTATGAAAAAGGAAATGGGAAAAAACCCAAGAAACAAATTAATAAGGATGGAAAGGTCGAGTTATCTAGTTACCAAGGCAAAACGTATGACGTGGATTATTGGATAAGGAGGCCGATACAGCTCGAACCAATTCCACTTAAAATCAATTCGTTATTCGAAAACGAAAAAAAATCATTTGATCAAGTATTAAAAAAGAACATAAAGGGTGAGGAGTGGTTAAAGCTCAGAATTTTCGACAGAACTACCAAAGGGGATAAAAAAGAAAATTTTGTAACATACACGTTTGTTATACTGAATGCGCAGAAGTCAGTTACAGATGATTCAAAAAATGGAGATAAGATATTATATCAAAATGAATTGACTCTAACTACATCTAATCCCCGTCTGATAGCTCCCTATAAAGAGAGGGTGTTGGCGTCAGATACCGATGAAGAACAGGAGCTCAATCTATTATATCGTAAGAAGAGAGTGTTTTCTATCGGTCACGGAACCTCTGTTTCATGGCATAAAAATGAAAGCCATAATTCAGAATATGAAACAGTTTCTAAAATTGAGACAGCTATTATTCCAGTATATGATCTTCCACAGGTCGCCCCAACAGCTCATGTCAAATTAAGTATGCTCGAGCTTTCTGATCTTGGTGATTGGAATAAAGCAAAAGAAAGTTTAATTGAACTCAGGGATAAGTATAAACTATGGATTGAAGAAATAGAGTCTTCCATAAATTCTACGGAATTAGCGGCATACAAAGATGCAGCAGAAAAGAACGTTGAAAAATGTAAGACCTCACTAATTCGCATAAGCAAAGGGATTGATTTGCTTTTGGAATCTGAACAGGGCTCTGATTTAGTTAAGTGCTTTAGATGGATGAATCGTGCCATGATATGGCAGCAGCAAAGGTCAAAAGCAAAGATCAGAAAATGGCGAAAATCAGGAACGGGCAAGAATCAGCAATTAACTCTAGAATATCTGGACCAAGAGAAAAAAAGCCAAGTGTTTGAGTCTTTGGAAGACTTTCACCAAGGCCAATTTAATGGAAAGTGGAGACCTTTTCAGCTTGCATTTGTTTTAATGAACATAGAATCTATCGTGGATTCAAAATCGAAAGAGCGCGAAATTGTTGATTTAATATGGTTCCCAACTGGAGGTGGAAAAACAGAGGCATATCTAGGCTTAACGGCATTCAACATTTTTTATCGAAGAATAAAAGGCAAAAAGAATTCCAATTGGGAATACTACGGTGGCACCACTGTCCTAATGAGGTACACGCTCAGACTTTTAACAACTCAGCAATACGAACGTGCTGCATCGCTTATCTGCGCATGTGATTTAATTAGAATCGAGAACAAGAAGAATAGAGAAGAAGACTTGGAGCTTGGTGAGCTTGGTGATGAGCCAATATCCATAGGATTATGGGTAGGCGGATCATCCACACCAAATGAAATAGCTAAAGCAAGGACACAGTTAACCAATCTTGCTAATGACCCAAAGGAGGAATATAATTTTGTGGTTATGAAGTGCCCGTGTTGTGGCAGTCAGATTGGCAAAGTGGATGGGGCAACTAAGAATGATACCGTATCCAAAGTTATTGGTCTTCATAAAAAAGATGGCAAAACAGGTGATGTGTATTTTAAATGTAAAAACAGTGCATGTGAATACTCTAGTCTTCCTCTGCCACTTCAAGTTGTAGATGAATCAATTTATGATAGTCCCCCAACTCTATTGTTAGGTACTGTCGATAAATTTGCAATGATCCCTTGGAAAGAAAATGCAGGCAATCTATTTGGATTTAGAAAATCCAATCGTGAAAACATACATAGGATAAGTCCTCCAGAACTAATTATCCAAGATGAGTTGCACTTGATTGCGGGGCCACTAGGTACCATGGTAGGCTTGTATGAGGCTATGGTGCAAACCTTATGTAATAATTATCAAAAGGTATCTCCACCTTTTATTTCAATAGAGAATGATGAAATCATCTTTCCAAAAATCGTTGCCTCTTCCGCTACAATAAGCAGGGCTTATGAACAAGTTCAAAATTTGTATGCCATACAATCAAGGGAACAGCTAAGCATATTTCCTGCTCAAGGACTCGAATTCGGTGACACATGGTTTTCAGAAGAGAAATCTTTAACAGATTTTGATGAAAAAGATCAACAGCGTTTCCCAAGCAGACAATATGTGGGCATTCAGGCTCTTGGCTATCCTTCAGCGCAAACCTCAATTGTTCGCTCATATGCATCTGTTCTCCAAAAGATCAAGGAACTTTCTCTTACTACAGAGGATAAGTCAATAGACTATTACTGGACTCTTCTCGGCTATTTTAATAGTATTAGAGAATTGGGTGGCGCCTCTTCACTTGTCTATGGGGATATTAAAGAACGACTTGGACAAACCCAAGATCGAGAGTTATTAATAAATGATCAAAAGAGATACCTCAATAGAGTGGAGGAGTTAACAAGTAGAATAAGCTCATCTGAAATACCAGTAATTCTGAAAAAACTTGAAACTTCTTATGATTCAGGAAGAAATCAAGCATTGGATATTTGTTTGGCCACAAATATGGTCGCAACAGGAGTTGACATTTCAAGGCTAGGCTTTATGTTTATTCATGGCCAACCAAAGACTACAGCTGAGTATATACAAGCTAGTTCTAGAGTTGGGAGAGAAGTTCCATCTGGTCCAGGCCTTATTTTTACTTTATACAGCTCCTCAAAACCGCGCGATAAATCCCATTATGAACAATTTCAAGGCTATCATAGCCGAATTTATTCGAATGTAGAACCAACATCGGTAACACCTTTTTCGATAAATGCACGGCAAAAAGGTTTGCATGCCATTTTTATTGCATTAATGCGCCATTTTTCAGTTGGGGAACTATCTCATTCTCCCGCGCTTTCGGATGAATTTGATGAATTAGAACCCATTATGTGTAAAATAATTATTGACAGATGCAGAATGATTGATAATGATGAAGAAAATAATACACGTATGCTTTTATCAAAAAAAATACAGTCATGGCGGGCGGAGGGGCCGGATAATTATGGAGATGCGGCTAACTATGGAATCCTTCAAAATGAGGGCTATTTTCCATTGATGTATGCAAGTAGTGCGGAAGTCAGGCAAGAAGCAAAGGAAAGGGCGGTTCCATTTGCAACTTCAACATCGATGAGAGGCGTAGACACGGAATCCGTAGTTAGAGTATTTACAGAAATAAAAGAAGAAGATGAGCAAGCATAACAATGTAAGAAGCAGTCAAATACTTTCACCTTTTGGGGTAGGTCAAATTGTGAATTTTCCTGAAGAATTATCTGTAATGATTTGCGGGTTAAGCTTGTGGGATGAAACAATAGCACGAGCGAAAAAAAACCAAGGTTTGGACAGGATTAGTGAAGATGAATTACGATTTCCAGAAAAACGGCTTCAAAATCTACTCGATGTCGGTTATTTTGTAAAACCTTTTGAGTTTAAAATTTCGGGTACGAAAAACAATCGTTTACAGATACCTGCTGTTCGTTTTCCAGGATGGCACCATTGTACAAATCCGAAATGTGGCAGAATGAAGCGGGTACCTTTGGATGCGGCTAACGTAAAGATAGAATGTACTACTTGCTGGGATGGTAAAAGTAAATACAAATCTAAAATGATACCTGTGCGTTTCGTAGCTGCGTGCCCTTCTGGACATATTCAAGATGTTCCATTCAAAAAGTGGGTTCACAATGGTCCAGTTCCTAATGATGGTAAGACACACGAGTTATCATATCATACTGGAGGTGGATCTGGTGATTTAGGCAGTATTACCTTGAAGTGCACCTGTAACGAACGTAAGTCACTAGCTGGTTTAATGAATATTCGCAAAGAAGGTGAAGTTGTATTCGATAGTGCTTTGGCTAGAATTGGTTTTAACACGAACGATGATCATAAATTCGATAAGGATAGGCCTAACAAAGACAATCCATTAGGGCAGTATTGCGAAGGTCATAGACCTTGGCTTGGCCTGGATGGTGTCAAAGAATCCAAAGGATGCCCAAATCACTTACAGGTACTTATCAGAGGAGCTTCTAATGTTCATTTTTCTGAGATACAGTCCGCAATTTATTTACCAGAAGGATCTACAGGAGCAAACCAATATGTACTAAAAGTTATAGATGACATTGGAAAGGAACAATTGAAAGGATTTTTCAGTGTCGATCAAGGCTCTGTAATGCTCCCTGCAGTATTAAGTATAAATCCGGTTGTGTCCAAAGGATTGATTTCCAAAGAGAATTTATTATCGGGAGTCATTGAAGAAATAGCGAAAGACGATTCTGCAAAGGAAGAATCAGAATTGCAACCAGAGTTGAAGTTAAGGTTTGAAGAATATGAATATATACTTGCTGGAAGAGACTCTGAAAATGCTGATTTCAAGGCAATTGTAAAATCATTCGAGGGTTACAGAGAACAAGCCTTGCTAGAAGAATATTTTGAGAATGTTACCTTGATTGAAAAACTTAAAGAGACAAGAGTTTTTAAAGGTTTTTCGAGGATTAACCCAAACAATAAGATTAAAAAAGAAGAATTATCGAATTCAACAGTCAATTGGCTTCCAGCTGTTCAAGTTTATGGTGAAGGAATCTTCTTAAAATTCAAAGACGATGTTGTAGATAAGTGGCTGTCGGAAAACAATGATACTTTTTCAGGCATCGTCCATAGATACCACTCTGCAATGCTTAAAAGAAGACCAGAGGACAGACCAAGAGAATTGAATCCATTTTTTATTGCAATGCATACGTTCTCACACTTACTCATTAAAAGACTTTGCTTTGATTGCGGGTATGGTTCATCATCATTAAGAGAACGTCTGTACTTCAGCTCTGACCCAAATTCTCGAATGAATGGACTTTTAATTTATACTTCATCTGGAGACTCAGAAGGCTCCTTAGGCGGATTAGTAAGACAAGGAAAAGAGAAGAATCTTGGTAGACTAGTGAAAAATGCACTAGAAGAAGCAAGATGGTGTTCAGCCGACCCAGTTTGTTCAGATATCGGTCAAAGTAGTGGTCAAGGCCCAGATAATGTGAATGGTTCAGCTTGTCACAATTGCTGTATAGTTCCAGAGACAAGTTGCGAAGAGTTTAATACTTTGTTAGATAGAACAACTGTAATTGGCTCTTTGTATGATAAGGAACTGGGTTTTTTTGCTTAGGCTTCAATATAAAACATAAACCTAACGGACTCCAAATGCTCAAAACCGATCTCTCCCCTCTCGAGACCCGTGACTCGTCGAAGATACTGACCAAAGCGTCAGTGCGACCGAGACTCGTCGAAGATACTGACCGCAGCGTCAGTGCGCCTACTCCCCCCTCTTCAAAAAAGCATCCCACCCTTGCGCCGTAACCGGATGCGACGAACCATCACGCGCCACCATCTGCACAGCCGCGCCTTCTTCGAAATGGCCGATAAATGTAAAGTGCGGATTGCCTTTGAGCTTTTCGTAGTCTGATTGTTTTATTGAAAACAGGAGTTCGTAATCCTCGCCGCCGTTCAACGTCATTTATAATCCTCCTTTTCAAAACATTTCGTAAATTTGGTAAGCAAAAACTTGGGTAAATGACAGTAGTAATCGATAAAAGCAACTTAAAAGATGTTTCTAAAATCCTAATGGAGAGATTCAAAAAAAGGAAGAAACAAGGAAATTTAGAAAAGCACTACGGAAAATTGAAAAGAAATATTGATGGCTTGAAATATCAAATCGCCCTAAGAGAAAATGAAGATTGATTTTATGGCTGACATTCATAAGGAGAACGAACAAATTGCATTAACTGAGCTTGAAGAACTGCTATTGTCTCGTATCAAACAAGCCAACGAATCACCAGTTTCTTCTGTATCTATACAACAGATTACGGATAGTGCACTTCGGAGTACTCCGCAAAAAACATCCAATCAAATTCAAAAGTGAACTCCAACTCCCCTCTCGAGACTTGTCGAAGATACTGACCGCAGCGTCAGTGCGACTCGAGACTCGAGACTACTCCCCTCGTTTCAAAAAAGCATCCCACCCCTGCGCCGTAACTGGATGCGACGAACCATCGCGTGCCACCATTTGCACAGCGGCGCCTTCTTCGAAATGACCGATAAATGTAAAATGCGGATTGCCTTTGAGCTTTTCGTAGTCTGATTGTTTTATTGAAAACAGGAGTTCGTAATCCTCGCCGCCGTTCAACGTCATTTATAATCCTCCTTTTCAAAACATTTCGTAAATTTGGTAAGCAAAAACTTGGGTAAATGACAGTAGTAATCGATAAAAGCAACTTAAAAGATGTTTCTAAAATCCTAATGGAGAGATTCAAAAAAAGGAAGAAACAAGGAAATTTAGAAAAGCACTACGGAAAATTGAAAAGAAATATTGATGGCTTGAAATATCAAATCGCCCTAAGAGAAAATGAAGATTGATTTTATAGCCGACACAAATTTTTTAATTTATGTCCACGAAGGAAATAAGATAACAGAGCCATTCTTAGTGTATAATTTTGGTATCTCTTTTATTTCGGAAGTAGAACTTTTGGGTTTTAATGGAATTACCAAATCCCAAGAAACCAAATTGAAACAACTTATAAGCGATTGCTTTTTAATTGAGTGGAATGATAAAATAAAAGAACAAACCATTCAGTTACGAAGAAATTATTCTATAAAATTGCCGGATGCCATTCTCGCTGCGACATCTTTAGTTTACGGAATTCCTTTAATTACTGCGGATAAGGGGTTTTCTAAAATAGAGAATATGGATTTAATCTTAATTGAAATCTAAAAAGAGTTAGGCAATATCTCCGCGCCATTTACTTCCGTCAGCAGTGAGATAGTTGTAACGCTGCGTAATTTCAAATCCGTATTCAACTACCTTATTCTCTCTTTTTACGCCTTTGTTGATTATGAACCCAGATCAGATAAAAATATACCTTTTTAGAAAATTGGAATTACTGAATGAAAACCAATTAGAAGAGGCGTATGGAGTACTACTCAACTTCATCAATAGTAGAAATGGGACGGACGATTGGAAGTATTTATCAACGGAACAACAAGATGCAATTCGTCTTGGGATAGAGCAACTTGATAAGGGTGAAGGAAGGCAACACGGAGATGTTATTTCAGCGTTTAGAAATAAGTTTCTGAATGAATAGAAATTTAATTGGTCACCTGCTCGGTTATATCTATCTACTTCGGTCTCCAACAGTTCGAGACCACTCTCTCCCCTCTTGAGACTCGTGACTCGAGACTACTCCGCTTTCTTCAAAAAAGCATCCCACCCTTGCGCCGTAACCGGATGCGACGAACCATCACGCGCCACCATCTGCACAGCCGCGCCTTCTTCGAAATGGCCGATAAATGTAAAGTGCGGATTGCCTTTGAGCTTTTCGTAGTCGGATTGTTTTATTGAAAACAGGAGTTCGTAATCCTCGCCGCCGCTGAGTGCACACAATGTCGGATCGAGATTAAACTGTTCGGCGGTGGTTACGACTGTTGGATCGATTGGAAGTTTGTCTTCGTAAATCACCGCTCCCATTTTGCTGCGGTCGCTGAGGTGAAGCACTTCAGAAGCCAGTCCGTCGCTGATATCGATCATGGAAGTTGGCACCACGCCAAGCTGGTCGAGCAGGGTGATAATATCTTTACGGGCTTCCGGTTTTAGCTGGCGCTCCAGGATGTAGTCGTAGCCTTCCAGATCAGGTTGAACGCCGGGAGCTGCCTGATAAACCGCCTTTTCGCGCTCCAGCACTTGCAAGCCCATATAGGCAGCACCGAGATCACCGGTTACGACTAATAAGTCTTTGTCTTTTGCACCGCTGCGGTAGGTTATTTTGTCTTTGGCCACTTCGCCGTGTACTGCAATGTTGAGAACCAGTCCGCTCTTGCTGCTCACCGTATCGCCGCCCACAATATCTACATTGAAAACTTCGGCGGCACGCAGAATACCTGAATACAATTCTTCGATCGCTTCGAGCGAAAAGCGATTGCTCAATCCGAGTGAAACGACCATGTGCGTTGGCCGGCCGTTCATGGCGTATATATCCGAAAAGTTGACGATTGCAGCCTTGTATCCTAAGTGTTTTAAGGGCATGTACGAAAGGTCGAAATGCACGCCTTCCATCAGCATATCGGTGGTGATGAGGGTGTAGGTATCGCCATTGTCGATCACGGCAGCATCATCGCCCACGCCTAATACTGTGGATGGATTTTGGGTTTTAATATGTTCGGAAAGGTGCTTTATCAGGCCAAATTCGCCTAGTTCTTCGAGTTCGGTTCGTTCCATTTTTTCGGTGAATTAGAGGGCAAAGATAGTGGTTTGGATGGGGATGGTGGTATGGGGGTTTTTCCCGAAAGGGGATGATGAGTAAATACCCGGTGGAGTGGAGAAGCCAGGTCCAAGAATATTCCAACTGTAGAATCTGCACATTCCTACATCACCACTAATTTTTCAACATATATTTTCTCCCCGGTGCGGTTATTTACAATATAGCTGAGAAATATTCCGCTGCCTAATTCCCTTTTAAAAAGAATTATCTCATTGCCTTCAATTTTATTTAAACGATAAACCTGCTGTCCAAGAATATTAAATACCAATAAATCATAGTCGCCATTGAGGTTTTCACTGAATAAAATAGAAGTGGATTCGTTGAACGGATTCGGGAAAACGACAGGATTCAATCTTGCTATCTCCTCGATTCCTACATATAGATAGGTGTATGCTTCAGATTCTTTGGTGCAATTGTATATGTCCGTAATTACTACGGAATAATCCCCATTCCCAAAAGGTGATAACGTATCCCCTATTGCACCGGGAATTTCTGTTCCATTGTAATACCATTGATAGGAATACTCGCCTGATACTCCTGCATTCAAGTAAGGCGAAAAATATGTTATGACCGGCTGAGGGATATTGTAACATTCAATTGTGTTCAACACTGAATTAGTGAATATTGGAGGGTTTTGATCAAAATAGATCCTGGCGGTATTGGTGATCGGAGTATTTGGTAAAAGGTCTGTTTTTGGGTGAACGCGAAACTTTAAATATCCTTGACTACCTAAAAAGTCGACGTTGCTATCAGGCAACATTATGTTCTCAAACTTAAATTCAATTTCCCCATTTTGCTTTACGTGTATCTGCATAGGATGGCTGCTGGCAATCGGGTTTATAGTAATCTTATTCAAATCACTATCCAGCTGGTCTTTAATGGTGACGCTATAGGCAGTGTCGTTTCCCGTATTCTGAAATCGAATTAAATATTCCAATTCCTGATCTTGTGCAATATAGCCTTCCGCGCCGATTCCTATTGGATTGACGCTTTTATCATTGGGATCATATGCGCATGTTAGAATCTGATTGAGTGTATCGGAATTTTCATAAATAGTAGTATTCGCATCATCCCGTTCGTAAACGCTAAGAATAGAACATAGAGTATCGCCCATACTGTTTAGATCGGGCATTTGTACTTGCAGGTTTATAGCTGTCGATGAGTAATAATAGAGCGTATCGAAACGCCAATAAATATTCTGCCCTACTATAGAATCTGGCTCGACTCCAGAAGAAACATACGAAACTGAATCGTCTAATTGCAGTTCTAAAATCCCAGCAGGCAAGGACGTTCCCTGATTTTCTATACTTATCCAATAATTGATAATGTTACTGCATCTTGGGAAACCGCCTGTTAAATCGGGTTGAATTTCTGTCACAATAGCAGCAGGATAATACCCAAAATCAACGCTATCGATGTACGTAAAATTCGAATCAATCGAAATTGTGTAACTCAAAGAATCTGTAACGAGATCCCAAAGAAACAGACTTTCCGGCACAATCTGATAGGTTCCCACTGTCGCAGAAAGATTCATAAAGTAGTTTCCATTGGAGTACGTAAAAGTAAAATCACTTTGAGGAATTGAATAAATACCGACTTGGGTGAATCCAATATCTGTAGAATCATTCACTCCATTTTGATTGATGTCATAAAAAACTCTACCTCTGATTTGCACTGGGTGATAAAAGTAATTCTGATACCATTCGATTTTAGCATTATTTACCGAAGCCGAAAGAACATCGAGATCACCATCACCATCTAAATCGGCGGCAGAAACTGCTGTTGCGAAAGCTGCATCGCTACTAAGAATTTGTTGGGGGCCAAATGTGCCATCACCAAAATTTTCATACCAAGCTATTTTGTAATCCGATATTGAAGAGGAAAGCAGATCGAGATCACCATCATTATCTAAATCGGCCGCATATACCTGCGATGGGGACTCAATATCGGTCGTGATTATTTGTTGGTCACCAAAATCACCGTTGCCCAAATTTTGGTTCCAAACGATTCTGTCGGAATACCCTGAATTTCCTCTTAAGCCCGACAAAACGTCTATATCACCATCACCATCCAAATCGGCAGGATACACGGCTTCTGCCCGAGCCCAATCCGCAATAATGGTATGTTTATTCCCAAAATTAGCATTGCCATCATTTGCATACCAAGTTACTATTTCTCCCCCGCTACCACCATATACTGAACCTACGAGTACGTCTAAGTCTCCGTCTCCATCTATATCGGTAGCACAAACTGAATGAGCCCCATCTTCAAACACAGAAATGAGATGTTGGGTATTAAAAACACCATCACCCAAATTTTCATACCATGCTATTTTGTCGTCCACTAAAGATGCTGAAAGTAAATCCATATCGCCATCACCATCCAAATCTCCAGCATAAACAGAATAAGGAGACATAACTAAAGTTGAAATAACCTGTTGAGCACCAAAGTTGCCATTACCCAAATTTTCATACCACGCGATTTTACCCGGATCCATGGAGGCAGATATCACATCTCGATCCCCGTCTCCGTCCAAATCAGCAGTATAAACGCAATTTGCCATACCGGCATTGGTAGATATTATTCGTTGATCTCCAAAGTTACCCTCACCATCATTTTCGTACCAACTCATATTCGTAGCACCCCAAGTAGCCACAAGAATATCTATATCGCCATCACCATCCAAATCGTCCGGATGGATGAAATTAGGGCTCACAACGCTAGCGCTTAATTCAGTGGCGGAGCCAAAAGTTCCTGTGCCGGAATTTTCATACCAAACAACCTGAGAAGCATCGCGATCTGTTGCAAGAATATCCATATCCCCGTCTCCATCCATATCTCCTGAAACCATGGTTGAGTATGTATAAGAATCGTCAATTATTTGTTTCGCACCAAAATTCCCACTTCCCAAATTCTCAGACCATACCATTTTTGTATTAAATTGGTTACTAGCGAGCACATCAAGATCTCCGTCTCCGTCAAGGTCACTTGTAAATAACTTTTCCGTCCCAGTCGCATTGTCCAAAATTGGTTCGGGTGCTTCAAATATGCCGTTGCCAATATTTTCGTACCACACAATGTAATAATCTTCACCTGAGGCAACCACATCCAAATCTCCATCACCATCCATATCTGCTGCACACACCATATGCGCATCATCCCAACAAGTAGTAAGAACTTGTTGACTACTAAAACTACCATTACCAATATTTTCATACCAGGCTATTTTACCTTGATATTCTGACGCAGAAAGCACGTCGTTATCGCCATCCCCATCCAAATCAGCCGCAAACAAGGACGTCTGACCTCTGACATCCGTAGAAATAATCTGTTCCGCGCCAAATCCATTTCCATTATTTTCATACCACGATATTTTACTACCATTGGAATAATAGTTATCATGAGTTGATGTGGAGAGCAAATCCGGATCGCCATCGCCATCTATGTCAGAAATGTATAAATATTTCGGGTGATCAGGATTCGCAATAATTTGCTCGGCACCAAAACTACCATCCCCTTCATTCTTGTACCAAGAGATTTTATCATAGTAGAAAGCCGTGACCACATCCAGATCACCATCACCATCAAAGTCAGCGACATCAGATAGAATCGGGTGTCCACCCGAGATAGAAATAATTTGAAGGGTGCTAAAATTACCATTACCAAGATTTTCAAACCAAGCTATTTTATCATCATCTTCGGATGTTAAAAACACGTCCAGATCTCCATCACCATCCATATCTATTGTCTTGGCGTCAACTGGTGAAGCCGTAGATTTGGAAATCTCAATCTGCGGTCCAAACTGAGCATGTGCCCATGTAGTAAGGAGTATAAAAGGTAATAGGATTATGTGGGCTTTCATCGCAATTATTTTAAAAGGATACTTGTAATTATATATTAGCAGCCGTGCAAATGGCTATTTCCATAAATGGCTTTATGGAACACAGCGTCTCAAAGCCCGAAAAATAGAACTTTTAAAGATATGTGCAAAACTACATCGTTATTTATTGCGATCCCCTCCTGCATTGAAAATGCAGTAACATGTCATTAACACTCAAAAGTGCCAAAGAAATACCAAGTTCTGAGTGAGGATCCGGCGCTCAGCCACCCCACCCTCATAAATCCTATCTATATCGCATTCCAAATACACAATCCAAATGTTTGGTTGCATCGCTAAAAGATGGTATTTTTGCACTAAATTTGTAATTTATAATTAATCTAAATAAAGGGCGTTTCAACCGGTTTTAGATTGATAACAACATATTTATGATAAAAGTAAAAGACAGCGCAAGAGACGAGGTGAAGCGCCTGATAACCGAGAAAAAGACCACTGAAGATGCCTTCATCAGAGTGGGTGTGCAGGGTGGCGGTTGCAGCGGATTGATGTACGAACTCGACTTTGATACTGTAATGAAAGAGGGTGACAAGTCCTTTGAAGACAACGGAATAAAAATCGTGGTCGACAAGAAAAGCTACCTCTACCTCATCGGCACCGAGCTCGATTACTCGGGCGGCCTCAATGGAAAAGGCTTCTCCTTTATCAACCCAAACGCCAACCGCACCTGCGGATGTGGTGAGAGTTTCTCGATATAAGTTAACCTAAAAAAAGCCGAACAAATACATGGCAAGTAAGGAAGAACAATTGCTTCGGGAAGTCACCAAAACAGAATACAAGTACGGCTTCACGACGAACATATTATCAGACAAAGCGCCGCTCGGCCTCAATGAAGAAATCATTCGATTGATCTCTTTCAAGAAGAACGAGCCGGAATGGTTGCTCGAGTATCGGCTGGAGGCTTACGCCAAATGGCAAACGATGACCGAACCGGAATGGGCGCATGTGGATTATAAAAAGCCTGACTTTCAGGATATTTATTACTATTCGGCTCCACAGCCAAAGAAAAAACTGGGTAGCCTCGATGAGGTAGATCCCGAATTGCTCGACACGTTTAAGAAACTGGGCATCTCGATCGATGAGCAAAAACGCCTTACCGGTGTTGCGGTCGATATCGTGATGGACAGCGTTTCGGTGGCAACCACTTTTAAAGAAAAGCTCGGCGAGCTCGGCATCATATTCTGCTCCTTTGGCGAGGCGGTGCAAAAACATCCCGAACTGGTGCGGAAATATCTCGGTACGGTGGTTCCCAAAGGTGATAATTTTTACGCGGCTTTGAATAGCGCGGTTTTCACCGATGGGTCTTTTGCGTACATCCCAAAAGGGGTGCGCTGCCCGATGGAGCTTTCTACCTATTTTCGTATCAACGAGGCCCAAACCGGTCAGTTTGAGCGTACGCTGGTTGTGGCAGATAAGGGAAGTTACGTTAGCTACCTCGAAGGCTGCACCGCTCCGACGCGCGACGAAAACCAACTTCACGCCGCTGTGGTGGAGCTCATTGCACTCGACGATGCCGAAATAAAATACTCGACCGTTCAGAACTGGTATCCGGGTGATGAAAACGGTAAAGGAGGGGTTTACAATTTCGTGACCAAGCGCGGTCTTTGCGAAACAAACGCCAAGATTTCCTGGACACAGGTAGAGACAGGATCGGCCATTACCTGGAAATATCCGTCGTGCATTCTCAAAGGCGATCATTCCATCGGTGAGTTTTACTCGGTGGCGGTGACCAACAATCGGCAGCAAGCCGACACCGGTACCAAGATGATCCATATCGGTAAGAACACCAAGAGCACGATTATATCGAAAGGAATCTCTGCCGGCAAGAGCGAAAACTCATACCGCGGACTGGTGAAAATCAACAAAAGTGCAACCAATGCACGCAACTTTTCGCAATGCGACTCGCTCCTGATGGGCGACAAATGCGGCGCGCACACGTTTCCATATATAGAGGTGGGCAACAGCACTGCGAAAGTGGAGCACGAAGCCACGACCTCGAAAATCGGTGAAGACCAAATCTTCTACTGTCTCCAGCGCGGAATCAGCGAAGAGAAAGCGATCAGCCTGATTGTGAACGGCTATTGCAAAGAAGTACTCAACAAACTCCCCATGGAATTTGCCGTGGAGGCACAAAAACTACTCGCCATTTCCCTCGAGGGAAGTGTGGGATAAAAGATTAGAATTTTAAAAGAATCAAGAATGCTGAAGATACAGAATTTACATGCCAGCGTAGAAGGCAAAGCGATATTAAAAGGAATAAACCTGGAGGTAAAAGCTGGGGAAATTCACGCGATTATGGGTCCGAATGGTTCGGGGAAGAGTACGCTCGCTTCCGTCCTTGCGGGAAATGAAGCCTTTGAGGTAACCGAAGGAAAAGTGGAGTTTGAAGGCAAAGACCTTTTGGAACTCGCCCCCGACGAACGGGCACATGAAGGCGTGTTTCTCGCTTTTCAATATCCGGTAGAAATACCCGGCGTGAGCAATATCAACTTTTTGAAAGCTGCGATCAATGAGAAGCGCGAAGCCAAAGGTGAAGACCCCATTTCTGCAAAGGAATTTCTCGCCATGGTGAAAGAGAAATCGAAACTCGTGGAGCTAGACAACAAACTTACCAACCGTTCCGTAAATGAAGGTTTCTCGGGTGGTGAAAAGAAGCGAAACGAGATTTTCCAAATGGCGATGCTCGAACCCAAACTCGGAATCCTCGATGAGACCGACAGCGGACTGGATATCGACGCGCTGCGCATTGTGGCCAATGGTGTTAACCAATTGCGCTCAGCGGATCGGTCTTTTATCGTGGTTACGCATTACCAACGCTTGCTCGATTATATCGTTCCCGATTTTGTACACGTACTCTACGATGGCAAGATTGTGAAAACCGGTGGAAAAGACCTGGCGCTGAAGCTGGAAGAAATCGGTTACGACTGGATAAAACAAGAAAATCAAGAAGTCTCTGCCTGAACCTATGGAAATTTTGGAAGATACAACGAAACTGAATGCCCTGACTCTCTCGCTCAATGAAAGCAGCCGATTGCCTGTACCCGAAACTTTTAAAACCCGGTCGGAAGAAGCGAAATCTGCGCTCGGGAAACTGGAGTTTCCGACTACCAAGCAGGAATACTGGAAATATACGCGTACAGCCAAGCTCAGCAATAAGAACTGGGCTTTGCAGCCTTCCGGCAATGTGGAAACGCTGCCCAAAGAAGTGGCGAATCTTGATAATAGAATGGTCTTTGTAAACGGCTATTTTTCTGCTGCGCATTCGAATTTTGAAGAAATTACCGGTTCAAAAATAGAACTGTTTTCAAAATCGTCGGAGGTCTTTATTACCGACCTTGAACCTTATATCGATTTTTGCAACAACCCTTTCGTCGCGCTGAATACTGCATTTCCACAAGATGGATTGACCATTCGCGTAAGCGCAAACACGGAGATTGCAGAAATGATCAATGTGGTAAATATCTACTCCGGAGACGAATCTTTGAGTCAGCCGCGATCCGTAATACATCTCGAAAAGGGAAGCAAGCTAAACGTTACGGAATACCATTTTCATGAAAATGGAGGAAGCACTTTCGCAAATACAGCGCTGCAAATAAAACTCGAAGCGAACAGCACACTTGGAATTGACTGCATTGAGAAGAGGCAGTTCTGAGAGTTTTCACCTTTTGGAAATGGATGCTGTGGTAGAACGCGATGCTGTTTTCACTCACAATGTTTTCACGCTAAGTGGTGCCTGGACCCGAAACAACGGGAATACGCGCATCAAAGGAGAAAATGCGACGGTACACCTCAACGGTTTTTACATACCCAATGGCGCAGAACACGTGGACAATCATACCGTAGTAGATCACGAAGTCGCTCATTGCGAATCGAATGAATTGTACCGCGGCGTAATTCTCGATCGGGCTACGGCCGTTTTTAACGGAAAAGTTTACGTGCGTCCCGACGCTCAGAAAACCAATGCCTACCAAAGCAATGGGAATATTTTGGGCAGCGACGACGCCACCGTAAATTCCAAACCAGAGCTTGAGATCTACGCCGATGATGTGAAATGCAGCCACGGAAGTACGACGGGTCAGCTGGATGAGGAAGCACTCTTTTACCTTATGGCACGTGGGCTTTCTCGGATCAATGCGCGGAATTTGCTCGTTGAAGCTTTCGCCGGAGACGTGCTAAACAATTTAGTAAACAGCGAAATTCGCCCAATAATTGAGGCGACCATCGCTCAAAAACTTTCAAAATAAGCGGAATGAAAACGGCAGTGGCAAAAGCAGTTTTGGACAATGAAGCAATTCGGGCAAAGTTTCCGATTTTGCAAAGGCAGGTTTCGGGCCATGATTTGGTCTATCTCGACAATGCCGCTTCGTCTCAAAAACCGATTGAAGTCCTCGACGCTATCCACAATTACTATTCCCACTTCCACAGCAATGTACATCGGGGAGTTCATACCCTAAGCCAGGAGGCGACTCAAATGTTTGAGGAAGCACGTGAGAAAATGCGCGCCTTCGTGAACGCTAAGAGTACCGCCGAAATCATTTTTACAAAAGGAACTACCGAAGGAATCAACCTCCTGAGCTACAGCATTGGCAAAAGCCTGCTGAAAGCCGGAGATGAAATTCTGATTTCGGAGATGGAGCACCACTCGAATATTGTGCCTTGGCAAATGGCTGCCGCCGATCGTGGAGCTAAGCTGATCGTAGCAAAAGTGGATGCCGATGGGTCGCTCAACATGGAAGATTTCAAAGCGAAACTCTCCGAGCGCACCAAGGTGGTGAGCATTGTGCAAATAAGCAATTCGCTTGGGACGATCAATCCTATTAAAGAAATTGTGAGACTCGCTCACGCCAAAAATGCTTTGGTGATAGTCGATGGCGCACAAGCTGCTCCTCATTTCAAAGTAGATGTGCAGGATTTGGATTGTGATTTTTACGTCCTTTCGGGTCATAAAATGTACGGCCCAACCGGCACCGGAATCCTTTACGGAAAAGAATCTTTATTGAATCAGCTTCCTCCCTATCAAACGGGCGGCGAGATGATCGACCGTGTTAGTTTTACCGAAACCACTTTCAACCGGCTTCCTTTTAAATTTGAAGCCGGAACACCCAATATCGCCGGAGCCATTGGACTCGGAGCTGCAGCAGATTTTATGAAGTCTGTCGGATTCGAGAAGCTTGAGCATATTGAAAACATGCTTTTGGCGTACGCCAACGAACGACTTTCGGAAGTGGAAGGCATTCGATTTATCGGTACTTCTCCCAAAAAAGCGGGCGTGGTTTCTTTCATTGTGGAAGGAACTCATCCTACGGATATCGGAACGATCATCGACAAATTGGGAATCGCGGTGCGTACGGGCCACCATTGCACGCAGCCTTTGATGGACAAGTTCGGAATTCCGGGTACAGTGCGCGCCTCGTTTGCGATGTACAACACCCTCGAAGAAATTGATTTGCTGACCGCCGCGGTGAAACGCGCAGTAAAAATGTTGAAATGATGGCTGATCCTATCACCGATATTGAACAGGAGATTATTGAAGAGTTCGCTTTTCTACCCGATTGGATGGATAAGTACGAGCACCTGATCGAACTTGGAAAAGATCTTCCGCTGATTGAGGAAAAGTACAAGACCAAAGAGAATCTTATAAAGGGCTGTCAGTCGCAAGTGTGGCTTCACGCCGAACTCGACGATGCTCAGCATATTTCCTTTTCTGCCGATAGCGACGCGATAATTACCAAAGGAATTATTGCCTTAATGATTCGCGTATTGAACCATCAATCGCCCGAATCTGTTGTGAACGCGGAGATGCGCTTCATCGATGAAATCGGATTGAAGGAACACCTCTCTCCGACCCGGTCGAATGGATTGGTATCGATGGTAAAACAAATGAAATTGTATGCTTTAGCCTTTCAGGCAAAAACGAAAGACAATGGATAAAAGACAACTTGAAGATACGGTAGTTTCGATTTTGAAAACCGTATATGACCCTGAAATTCCGGTGGATGTATATGAGTTGGGATTGATATACAATATCGAAATCAGCGACGACAACGAAGTGCTCATTGACATGACGCTCACGTCGCCATCGTGCCCTGTGGCAGAATCGCTTCCGGCAGAAGTAGAAGCAAAAGTAGAGAGTCTGGAACAAGTCAAGAAAGCCATTGTGAAAATCACTTTCGACCCGCCCTGGGACAAGGATATGATGAGCGAAGAAGCGATGTTAGAACTCGGATTCTTATGAGCGACGAACAACCCATAAAAAATAAAATTGCCAAAAGCGGACTGATCGTTTTGGAGATGTCGCGGTTTATAGCCGTGGGAGAAATTCATTCTATCGATATCGCCGACAAGCTTTGGGAAGGAATTGCCTTGAAGGAAAAAGACTTTCGAGAATTCATAGCTGCAACAGATTGGGAAGCGTATCGCGATCAGTATGTGGCGGTGTTTTGCAGCGCTGATGCGATCATTCCGAATTGGGCTTATATGTTGATTGGTTCTTCGCTGGCACCATTTACACAGGAGATTTATTTTGGAACCAAACAGGAATTTGCCTCCGCGCTTGTGCGTGAGCGGATCGAATTTTTAGATTTGGAGGAGTTTCGTGATCAGCGCGTGATGATCAAAGGATGCGGTGATGCGGCGATTGATTTTTCTGCTTTTGGAAGTATTGCGGCAAGGCTTACTCCTGTGGTGAAATCGTTGATGTTTGGCGAGCCTTGTAGTACCGTGCCGGTTTATAAAAGGAAGTGAAAAATTTAACCGCTAAGGACGCAGAGGTTGAACGCAAAGACCGCAGAGGGAATTATACCTTTTTTGGTTGCCTTTTCCCTTAACTGAAAATAAAATCCCCTTCCTTCATATTCCCTCTTCCCCTTTTTTAATTCACGTAATGAATCTTGGCGACCTTTGCGTAAAATCTCTCAGGCTTTGCACGTTTCCTTTCCGAACTTTGAGAGAAATTTTTTGGGAGCGTAGCGAACCCTTCCCTCGCACCGACCCAGACCCCTTTTATGTTTGCAAAGAGAGAATACCTCAAGTATATTTTCGGTATTCAATCCGGGTCTTTATATTGTTGTCCATACAAAGTATATCGACCTGGTGCACAAGGCCACTCGACCCAAGATGAGCATTTTAAGCTACATCGTCCTTTAGGTTTAGCCTGTGCACTTTTTGATCTTCATGAGTCTGAACAGTACTTAAGGCCGAAGTGATCGAGCTTGAATAAGATAAAAGGATAGACGTGGGGAGATCTGGTTGTTATACAATTAAATAGTAAATACCATGAAAAAACAGTGTGTAGGCATAGATATGTCTAAAGATAACTTCACAGTTAGAATATGCAGTAAGTCATCAAACGACGAACTGAGTTACTCAACCAGTAAGAAATTTGATAATACCAAAAAAGGCTATAATCAGTTGATTCGCTGGGCTGGCAAAGAAACCCATAAAGAGGTACCACTCGTTTTTCTTATGGAGGCCACAGGATCCTACCATGAAGGATTGGCATATCATCTGCACGGAATTGGAAAAACAGTACATATTGCACTATCAAACACATCTAAATACTATTTTAAAAGTCTCAATATCAAAACCAAGACCGATGATGTGGATGCCAAGATCTTGGCTAAGTTCGGAGTGGAGCGGTCACACTATGAGTGGCATCCAGCCAAAAAGATCTTCCGTAAAATGAGAGATCTAAAGTCGCTATAGAATACAGCTACAAGAGCAGAAAACTGCCTTATCTAATATAGCACACAGCAAGGAATATTCTCACGACGTTTCAGCCGATATAAAGAAGAGTAATAAGAAATTGATCGCGATGCTGGATAAAGAAATTACCATGATTAAAGCGAAACTTGAAGCACTTGTCGCTACCGACGAAGAACTTTCTGAGCGGATAGAACAAATTTGTACCACCAAAGGGTGCGGCATTCAAAGTGTAGCAGGTATCGTGGCGGAGACTAATGGATTTGAAAACTTCCATAACAGTAAGCAGCTGACGAGTTATGCTGGTTTTGATATCGTCCATCAAGAATCCGGTACATCTGTAAAAGGTAAGACGCGCATATCCAAAAAAGGAAACCGATATATCAGGCATTTGATGTACCACCCAGCAATGTCGGCATCAATACACGTCCCTGAGTTCAATAACTTGCGAAACAGAGTTCTACAAAGGTCAAAAATACCAATGAAAGCGCAAGTCGCTGTACAGAGAAAGCTCCTTGCTTTGATCTATACACTTTGGAAAAACCAAACGCAATATGAACCAGATTATCATAGAAAAAAGATAGCCCGGACCGAAGCCCGAGCTACACAGGATAAATCCTTAACGGATCTTCCTTTGGAAATGTAAATATACGACATAAATAATGTCGAAATAAATTTGGATTTATACACAGTACCTAAAGGGGAGTCCTCAATAAGCTCTTTCGTTTCTTCCCTCGTAATAATTGATAAAAGCACGATTCACTACTTTGTTTCCACCCGGAGTTGGATAGTTTCCTGAAAAGTACCAGTCGCCCAGATTGTCCGGACACGCGTCGTGCAATCCTTCAATAGTTTGAAAAATTATCTCAACGTCGCAATGGATTCCTTCAGGAGTGAGAAGTTCTGCGATTTTTGCAGAAATAGCGGTATAGCTATAAGGTTCGTAAAGCTCCTTCACGTAGTTTTTGATCTCAGTCTTATTGAGCTTTTCCTGATTCTTGCATTTTTTATAGACCGCATCAATGCGTTTTTGATTTCCCGTTTCTTTATTTAGCGCAATCGCTGCCTGAAACGCCGCAAAATCTCCGAGGCGAGCCATATCAATTCCATAGCAATCGGGATAGCGTATTTGTGGAGCACTCGACACGATCACAATCTTTTTTGGCTTAAGCCTATCCAATATCCTGATTATACTTTGTTTCAAAGTAGTACCTCGTACAATACTGTCGTCGATTACTACAAGGTTATCCACTCCTTCGCGCACAACTCCGTATGTCACATCATACACATGAGCAACCATATCGTCACGGGCATCATCCTGTGTGATAAAGGTGCGTAGCTTGGCGTCTTTCACTGCAATTTTTTCCATGCGCGGACGCATCGATAAAATAGACTGAAGTGTTTGCGGGTTGATATCATTGCCAAGTGCCAGAATCCGCTTTTTCTTTTCGTCGTTGAGATGATCTTCGAGCGTCTTCATCATTCCATAAAAGGCGACTTCGGCTGTATTCGGAATAAAACTAAAAACGGTGTTTTCCAGATCACCACTGATACTCTTGATGATAGCGGGAACAGTGGATCCTCCAAGTTTAAGTCGCTCATTATAGATATCGCTGTCGCTGCCGCGGGAAAAATAAATGCGTTCGAAGGAGCAGCTCAATTTTTCTCCCGGCTTCCTAATTTCATGGAGCGAAACTTTACAATTCTCCTTAATGATGAGCGCGTTTCCGGGAGGAATTTCCTTTATCGAATCGACGGAAACATTAAAAGCCGTCTGAATAACTGGTCGCTCGGAAGTAACCACGATTACCTCATCATCTTCGTAATAAAATGCTGGCCTGATTCCGTTGGGGTCTCTCAATACAAAAGCATCACCATGACCTACTAGACCGGCCATTGCATAGCCACCGTCCCAATCGACTGCAGCCTGGCGCAAAATTTCCGGAAGGTTGAGATTTTCAACTATTTTTTCGGTGATCTCTTTCTTGCTGTATCCCAATGTTTTGTAGCGATCTACAATAATATCATTCTCTTCATCCAGAAAATGACCAATTTTCTCTAGTACGGTTACGGTATCTGATTTTTCTTTCGGGTGCTGACCGATACTTACGAGCAGATCAAAAAGCTCATCGACATTGGTCAGATTAAAATTTCCGGCAACTACGAGATTACGTGTTTTCCAATTATTCTGACGCAAAAATGGGTGGCAGCTTTCTATATTATTTTTACCAAACGTCCCGTAGCGCACATGTCCGAGGAAAAGCTCTCCGGTAAAACCCATATTTTGCTTGAGCCATTCCACATCGGCAAGTTTCTCCGGCTGCTGCTCTTCCAATTCGTGAAACCGAGAATTTATCTGCTCGAATACATCCTGGATCGGGCGTTGATCATTGGATCGAACCCGACTTATAAAACGCGTTCCGGGTTGCATATTGAGTTTTATGTTGGCCACTCCTGCGCCATCTTGCCCGCGGTTGTGCTGCTTCTCCATAAGGAGGTACAGTTTGTTCAATCCGTAGAATGACGTGCCGTATTTTTCACGGTAAAATTGCAGAGGTTTCTTGAGCCGAAGTAGTGCTATTCCGCACTCGTGTTTGATAGGATCGCTCATAAAATATTCACAGGTGTGAAAGAAGGCGCAAAGGTACTTTATATTTTTGAAAAGAATGGTGAGGTTAGCAATCGAAGATAGATAAGATTATATTGGCTTAAATAGAAAATTAACATCCATCTTTCCAACCATTTCAAGTATAACCCCGTCATATTTTCGTACTTTTAATTGATGACTGCTTTTTTGCGCAAAATCCTCTATACGTGGGCTTTTCTTTTGGTTGGTTTTGCTTCCGCAAATGCCAATAAACCGCGCTTTACGCAAAATCTTGGTCAGTGGAATTCCAATGTGCTCTTCCGGACAGAAATGAATGGCGGTGCGTTCTTTGTAGACAAGCAAGGGTTTTCGGTATTGACCCTCGAAGATGGCTATTTCGATAGATTGCACGACTGGATTGGAGGCCACGATTCGATTTTTTCTGCTAAGCAAAGTTTTCTTAAAATGGCGTTTGTCGGTGCAAATATGAGCAGCGAAGCCATTCTTGGAAATGCGGTTGGGGCACCGCAAAATTATTTCAAAGGAAACGATCAGAAGAAATGGGCTACCAATGTGATGGCGCATACATCTGTAATCATTCCAGAAATATACCCCGGAATTGCCATCGAATACACCTCCACCGACACAAAATTAAAATACAACATTCTGGTGGCACCGCATGCGGATGCTTCCAAAATAAAACTTCTCATCTCTGGTCATTCTAATCTCTCTCTCAGTGATGGAAACCTTCTGGCCAATACCGAAGTCGGTTGGGTTCAGCAACTCGCACCTTTTGTCTATCAACTTTCTGAAACCGGCGATACTATTCAGGTGGCTTGTCAATTCCAACTTCGAAAAAACACAGTGACATATGCCTTTCCGCAAGGATACGACACGGATAAGGCATTAATTATCGACCCGGTAATTGCATTTTCCACTTACATCGGTAGCGAAGATTCTTCTTTTGGATTTACTGCCAGCTATGACAGTGAAGGAGATGCTTACGGTGGCGGAGTAATCTTCGGATTTAATTACCCCACTGTTCCCGGCTCTTATCAGGTCGATTTTGGAGGAGGTAATGTGGATTGCGCAATTACTAAATTCAATTCAGACGGCACGACTCTTTTATTCAGCACATTTCTGGGTGGCAATTCAGGAGAATCACCTCATTCACTGGTCGTAGACAACAATAACGAATTGTATATTCTTGGTTCCACCGGTTCGGACGATTTTCCGGTTACGGCCAATGCTTACCAAACGACGCACGCCGGAGGGCCAATAATTTCTGGTGCCGGGTACGCTTATGACAGTGGAAGTGATATTTTTGTTGCCAAACTGAGTTCCAATGGTTCTTCCCTTCTGGCCAGTACATTCGTAGGTGGAACCGGAACAGACGGGGTGGGGCAAGGCACCATTCTGAATTACAATTATGGCGATAAGTTTCGGGGAGAAATTGTAGTCGATGATGCCGGAAACGCCTACGTAGCTTCGGTTACCGAGTCAACTAATTTTCCGGTTGTAAATGGATATTCCTCAAGTTTTGGCGGAGCACTCGCAGGAGTGGTTTTCAAACTTTCGTCCAATCTTTCCACGCTCATCTGGTCTACGTATTCAGGTGGAACTGGGATTGAATCTGCCTATTCACTTCAGCTTGCTTCGGATAATTCCGTCTATTTCACAGGATCTACCACCAGCGATGATCTGCCCACATCTTCGAACGCATATCAGCCGGTTAAAGACGTGTATGTTGATGGATACATAGGCCACATTTCGGCGGATGGTTCCCAACTTCTCAATTGCACCTACAACGGTACAGAAGCTTATGATCAAAATTATTTCGTTCAACTCGATACGGATGGAAATGTCTATATCGTAGGTCAATCAAACGGTAATTATCCTATTTCGACCAACGTATATTCCAATCCAAATAGCAAGCAGTTTATCCAAAAATTCAACCCTTCGCTTTCTGCTTCCATTTGGAGCACCCAAATAGGATCGGGCTCCGGTACGATCAACTTTTCTCCTTCTGCTTTTTTGGTGAGCAATTGTGGCCAAATTTATCTTTCCGGATGGGGTGGCTCTCTCAGCAGTCCCACTGGTTCTACAAATAATTTACCCACCACTCCCGATGCTTTTCAAACGACCACCGATGGAGAAGATTTTTATCTGATGGTTCTTGCGCCGGATGCTGAAAGCTTGGTGTATGCAACTTTTTTTGGCGGACCCAATAGCCCTGAACACGTAGATGGTGGAACGAGTCGCTTCGACAAAAATGGAACGGTATATCAGGCTGTTTGTGCGGGGTGTTTCGGCAATAGCGACTTTCCCACCACACCGGGTGTGTGGTCACAAACCAATGGTTCCTCGTTTTGTAATTTGGCATTAATGAAATTTAAACTTTCTGCGGTAAGTGCCGTGGCACAAATAGACGGTCCGGATGTTGTATGTCCGGGAACTACCTTTAACCTTACCAACCAAAGTATTGACGCCGACTCCTATTTATGGACTTTTGGTGATGGAAATACGAGCACAGCTGAGAGTCTGACCTATAGTTTTTCAGATCCGGGCACTTATGATATTAAGCTTTTGGCCTCAAATCAATCGGGATGTATCGCGCCTGATTCAACCCTCATAACTGTTGAGGTAATTGCACCACCCGATGTTCAGATTACTGATCCGGCACCGGTATGTCCGGGTGAGACGGTGCAACTCAACGCCACCGGTGCCGATAGCTGGCAATGGACTCCCGCCACCGGACTTAGTTCTGCGACTCTAGGAAATCCCATTTTTAGCGGAAGCCAATCGACCGACTACACGCTGGTAGGCAGTGGCGATTGTGGTTCGGATACTGCTCTGGTGCATGTCTCCGTTGGAAATTTGAACACAGGCGTGAATGATGATCGGGTAATTTGTCCGGGCGAGTCGGCACAACTTGCCGCCACCGGGGGTACGGACTATACCTGGACTCCCGCTACCAGCTTGAGCGATCCGAATATTGCAAATCCAATTGCTTCGCCCGCTACAACGACAACTTACACGGTATCAATTGTTACCGGCGATGGATGTGATGCGACTGAAACCGTTACCATACAAGTGCTTCCTCCTGCTCCTACCCTTACGGGAAATGACCGATATGTGTCGTGCAGCAGCACCCCAGTTTCACTTTTTGTGCATGGCGCAGATGAATATTCCTGGAGTCCATCGGTCGGATTGAGCTCTGATACCATTCCGAATCCTCTCGCCAATCCGGTGAATAATACAACCTATACAGTCACTGGAACCAATATTTGCGGAAGCGATGAACTAACTGTAAATGTATATGTGGGCGATGTGAACGTCTCAATTTCAGCCGATTCTGTAGTTTGTTATCAATCTCCGTTTTTTCTAGAAGGTTTTGGCGCAGATAGTTACATCTGGCAACCTGCCAATGTGGTTTTAAATTCACATTCGAAAGTCACGCAGGCTATAATTGACGGTAGCACCATTATTCAGGTTACCGGTTTCGATACGCTGGGATGTTATGATGTAGAGTCGGTTCTCATCCAAATATATCCGAGAGCCATCGTGCGTGCTGGTAATGATTTTGTGATAAATCATGGCGAAGAAGTTCAGTTGGAATCTTCGAGTATTTATCCCATTCAATGGGAGTATTCCCCCTATCTGAGCTGTTTGAATTGCAATTTTCCCATCGCAAATCCGCCCGAAAACACGACATTTTATGCAAGTATTGTAAGTCCCGACGGTTGCAACGAAACGGATTCAATTCGAGTGAATGTGAGAGGTCTTATTTATGTACCGAACGCATTCTCTCCGGATGGAGACGGATTGAACGATATTTTCAAAGCTGAAGGAGTAGATATAGCAACATTCCACATGGAAATATTCGACCGCTGGGGCAGTCTGGTATTTACTTCAGAAGATATACTCGTACGGCTGGAATGGCTCATTCCGAGGAAATGGCTATTACTGCTCGCCAGATATTTATCAGTATAAAATTGTGGCCACCGAAAACGAGGGAAACCTCTTTGAACTCAAAGGGCACGTAACGCTTATTCGTTAAACGAACCGCTCGTCAGCCTCCATTACAGTTCCACAGTTATCGCAGGTTCTCAATTCTTCACTCGCGTAGAAATGCTTGAAATGCGGGAGGAAATCTTTTTCGATATCGTTGAGAGGAAAAAACACTTGATGCAGCTCATGGTTGCAATTTTCACAAAACCACAATAGACCATCGGTAAAACCTTTGCCTGCTCTTACTCTTTCGACTACCAAACCGATAGATCCTTCACTACGGATCGGTGAGTGGGGTGTTTTTGGCGGAAGCAAGAACATATCTCCCTTATTTAAATCCAGATCTACAGCTTTTCCATCTTCCTGAATTCGGACAGTAATGCTTCCTTCCAATTGATAAAATAGTTCCTCCGTTTCATTGTAGTGATAATCCTTGCGGGCATTCGGACCGGCAACGACCATTACAATAAAATCCGTTCCTTCAGGGTAGAGGTTCTTATTTCCAACAGGAGGCTTGAGGGTATGACGATTTTCGTCTATCCATTTATTCAAATTGAATGGCTTCTTCATGGATTGAAATTTTCCTTAAAATTATAAAATAATACCGTTTCTCCCGGAAAAGAATGGAGATAGTCGTCGGAGATAAATCAAAAATAGCCGTTCAGTCCGTCTCCATTAAGCGAATTTCCACTGCCTTCCCGCCCGGCATAATTCTCTTTTTCAAGAAATTTATGTAAGAAAAAGCTTATTTACTCCCTTTCAAAATCACAAATTCCGTTCGTCGGTTTACAGCATGTTCCGCCTCAGTGCAAGGTACACCGTCTTTGCATTTATTGGTCAGTTCGGTTTCTCCTTTTCCGACAGCTACCAGACGAGATTTTGCAATGCCCTTATCGGTAAGGTATTCCACTACGGCATCCGCACGTCTTTGCGAGAGAAGCATGTTGTAACTTTCCGGTCCTTGCGAATCGGTGTGCGACTGAATTTCAACGCGCACTTCCGGATTATCTCTCAAGAAAACAAGAAGTTTATCAATTGATTTTCTGCTATTTGCCTTTAGGTAATAGCTATTGAAGTCGTAATATACTTCCGGCAGCTTGAAGTGAATTCCTTCTCCAACAGTGACATCGGATTTATCCTGGTCAACCAGTGTTAGCGATTCTGATTCAGGATTATTCATATTTATATAAAAATTCCCATCTTCGGCACGGCTCACCCAAACAGAATCTTTCGACTGAGTGGGAAGTATCCGTAATTTTGCGTTTTTATCCGAATTGACAGTCTTCACAATATATTTTTCATTGCGGGGAAGAGCATCAAATTTGAAATTTCCCGGTTCGGTCATGTAGGTCTCAGCCAGTTTTTTAGAATCACTATTATAAATTGTCATTCCCTTGTCGTTCATATTGTCCGACACAAATCTTCCTGCAAGACCCACGTTGAATAGGCTTTCCAATTCATCACCAGCAACGGATAATTTGAAATTGAATATTCTGTAATCCGCGCTCGTTCCACTGGTAGCTTCTTGATTGCCTGAATCATAAATGTGCATCAATTTGTTTTGGGTAAAAGTGGTGTCGGCCAATACAAGCTGATACTCAACGTCGGGCTTAATATTTCTGAGCAGAACTATGCCTTTATCACTTCCCATTATGGTGTCGAATGGTGGTTGATTGGCCACTTGCAGCCAAAATGCAGTACCACCGGGCAAATCAAAATTTTCAATCTTCATTTTATAGACAACCTGAGGATTTTCATCCAATTCATCTTTAATCGGTTGAGGACTTTCCAAGCCTCCAAAATCACTGTTGAGCATATACTCAAAGAAATAATTATTCGCATCGAACGGTCTGATTGTCTGAAGGGTATCGCCGCTATGACCAATAATATAAAGGCGATCTTCAGCAATCAAAGTTCTTTCAGGCAGATTGAGACGGTACGCCCTTCCGGCAATGAGGCTGCCCAGCATCAAGAGATTATCTGTATTAAAAGCGGGATGGGCGACCACGGAGTCAGCCTCATTAAAAAGTGTAATCTCTTCACTATCTGAGGGTTTTCCATTTGACAAAGCAGCCATTACACGTTGGACTCTTATTTCAGATGATTCCATCCAGGTGGCCGGAGGTGCAGCGCGGGTATATGAAAAACGATTCGCCCCGATTGGCGATAGGGATTGCTCAATAGCTCCTGATTTTCCATAAACATCAACTTGGTGGGGGGCTGTAAGTCCCAATGTCTCAATCGTGTATTCCTCTCCGGAATTAATTCCTTCAATGGTAAACTTTCCCTTTTCAGAGGTCGTAGTTGTTCCCAATACGTCTCCATTCGGGCTTTTAACAGACACCTTAACATTGCTCAAGTCTACATCCTGAGCAGCAATCAACTGGCCATCAATATTGTATTTCAGGACACTGTAATCGGTGTTATCTTCGCTACTAACTTTATGATCCTGTTGTGGAAGTAGTTGGAAATCAAACTCCCTCTGTCGGGCTCGTTTGAATGCTGTGACCAACAGTCCGGCTTTAGACAACACATGCAGTTCGGCGCCGGGTTTCAAGTCCACTCCTTTTACGGAAAGAGTATAAACCTCATCCGAATTCAGATTTTCAGCGCTGATTCTTCCGGCATCATTCGTTACGGTCGTGACAACTATATTTCCGGCCTGATCCTTAATCTCTACCGGGGTTCCTGACGGCAATTCGGCATCTACAATTTGCAGATTCGTGAGCGGAATAGTCGTTTGAACGGGTTTAAAGGAAAAACCGTAAATATCATCTCCACCGGTACCATCGAGACGGCTGGAAGAGAAATATCCCTGATAATCATTGCCAAAAGTTGGGGCAAAATCATCATAAGCTGAATTGATCGGAGCACGTAGATTGTAGATTTGGTTGTATCCGAGTAGTTCGTTTGCATAATAAATATCGAGTGCTCCATATCCCATATCTCTTCTGTCCGAGGAAAAATAAAGCCTGTTTTCAAAATAATTGGGAAACACTTCATTGAAAGGCGTATTGATAATAGGCCCCATATTTACTGGTTCGGTCCAAGTATCCTTCACCCAATCGCTGTACCACAAATCCATCTGACCATACCCTCCCGGCCTGTCGGATGCAAAAATTATGCGATCGCCATCCCGACAAAACGACGGATGACCGGTATTGAATTTTTCATTGAATTTGAAAGGTATCAGATCCTCTTCTTTTCCTGAAAAGGTGGAAAAGTAGATCCCAATCCTTTGATCAGGTGAGTCGATATCGCGTAAGGTAAAAGCGTATTTGCCGTGATTAGTCCAATAATCCATTGGGCCATCGTGGTAATAATATTCTCTCTTCTTCATGAGCATAACCGGTCTATTCACCTGATTTTCGTTTCTTTCAGAAGTTTTCGTTTGATAATAAAGGTGAAGGTTCTGATTGTTGTACGAACTTGGAAAAACAGTTTGAACGGTATTTGCATCACATACAAAAATGAGGTCACCATCGGCGGTGATGTACGGTGCATATTCATTGTACACGCTGTTAATTCCGGCAATTGTATTCACTTTACTCCCATTTGGAATGGAATCCCAGGCTAATAAATTGGTCACTTTATCAAGCCACATATATGTTGTGGGATCGGAAGGATCGTCGCTCAAGATTCTAATAAGCTCCACATAGGCAGAAGAAAAATCGTCGTTTACAATGAAAACATCGGCATAGAATCTTCGATCTTCGGCATCGGTAATACTACTTTCTTCGATTGAATTCATCACTTCGAGCGCATCGGAATATTGGCGGAGTTCATAATAGCATTTCGCGAGTAATATTCCGGCTTTTGGTTCTTTTGAACTTCCGTAAAATTCTTTCTTGAGTGGTTTTACAGCTTCAGTATACAGGCCTTGCTGCATGAGTTTTTCACCTTTTTTTATTTGGGCGAAAGCAGGGCTGCAAAATCCGATAAAAAGGAGAAAAATAAATCCTTTTGGGATAATGCAATTTTGAGGGGAGGGAGCTTTCATAATAAGTTATTGTCTTATTCAATCTATGGATTGGTGGTATTAAATATTCGTATTTCCGTTCTACGGTTTACGGCATGTTCCTCTTCGGTGCAAGGGACTCCGTCTTTACAGCCATTTAACAGGCGTGTTTCACCATATCCTTTACCGTTAAGGTGGTCTCTCGGGATACCATTGGCGACCAGATAATCTATCACGGCATCAATCCGATCCTGAGATAGTTTCATATTGTAAGCGGCGCTTCCGTGCGAATCGGTATGTCCGGCAATTTCAACAGAAATTTCAGGGTTCTTTTCAAGAAGAATAACTAGCTTTTGAAGGCTTTGCACACTCTGATCAGTGATATCGGTTTCATTGAGTCCGTAGTAGAGAACTGGCAGATTAAACAGTTCATTTTCTGCAACTTTCACCTTTTTCTCAGATTCATTGGTAAGCGTTATTACCCGATCAGAATCCGAAAGGCGAACATAGGCAAATTCGTTTCCATCGGTTGGCTTAATTGAAGAAATGGTATTTCCTTCGCCATCAATAATATGGATCACTGCATTTGGGTCGGTAATCTGACTGCGAATCACATAATTGGCATCGGGCTTAACAGAGGTGAATGCAAAATTTCCGTCGGCATCGGTAACTGCCATTCCAATAGTTTCACCCTCGCTGTCTTGGAGATAAATTTTAAACCCTTCTTGATTTTCCGAATCTGAATCCAGCATTCCCAAAATATCAACTGAGAGTACACTTTCGTCGGTATTGGTCATGTGTTCCAGATAATAATCCTGAGGAGAAAGCAGTTCGAACCGAAAGCCTCCATCTTTATTCATTGTGACCTCCTTTATTACATTTCCATCGTCTCCAAATAGGGCAAGCTTTGCTTCCTCGGGTATTTCACCTTCTATAATTGAAATGTCATACGTTTCCATACCCTTGACATGCGGAAGTGCAAAAAATCCGTCTTTATCGAGGGTGGTGGTTTGAGCTATAGAGCCATCGGCGCTTTTTATTTCGATAATAATCGAAGAGAGATCTGCCCCATTCGCATTAAAACGCCCTTTCAGTTCTTTAAAAAACAGACGTGTAGGCGCCCAGTTCAGCGCATAAATATCACTTCCCCCGGAACCACCCGGACGATTAGAGATCATATATTTTACTGTTTCACCATCTGATAAGGGACCAAAATCGTCGTAAGCCGTATTGATGGGTACCCCTACATTCATCGGAGTTCCTCCCGAAAGAGCGGCTTTATAAATATCCAGACCTCCAAACCCCATATCTTTGCGGTCAGATGCGAAGTAAAGCGTGTCGCCAATAACCGTAGAGTACACCTCATTTGCCGATGTGTTAATTTCCGACCCAAGATTTTGAATCTTCTCGAATCCATCGTCAGTCATTTCGGCTTTATATAAATCCATTCCTCCGAAACCATCAGGCATATCGCTGCTGAAGATCAAGGTAGAACCTGAGAAAGTAGGATGAAGCGCACTCCCCTTTTTTACCGAAAGGGAAAAATCCTTAATATGCTTTTTAGAATGGGCGTCAATACAGATCAATTCGAATCTTTGAAGACCTCCAGTTACTGAAAAGGCTTTGTTATCGACCACCGAAAGAAAAATGAGAGAGTCTTGAAAAACCGTTCCGGTCCCCAAGTTTGAGTAGTTTTCATAATTCAATTTGGCCTCCTCAGCGAAATTGATCTCCATAGTATCGACAGGAAAGTGAAATTTTCCCTGAACCATTTCTACATGGGGAAAGTAGCTAAGTACAAATGACTCGTCGTTGAGAAGGAAGAGAGCGTCGAGATACTCAAAGCCAATAAGATCATTGAAAGGCGTATTGATATCCACGCGATTTCGCATAAAAGCTCCACTTTCCTTTTCTGACAAAACCTTCATTTTAACGATTCTGTCGCTTTCACTCGCTGCCTTTTCCGGTGAAATGCCTTTATTGGTCTTTGTTTGAATAAAATTGAGTGCTTCGTCAAATTTACTATTTGCTGCAAAGATTTGAGCAATTTCGAGGAGTTGAGCCTCACTCACACAGGGGATTCCTCCTTTAAAAGCATTCAAGACATTCAATGCACTTACATATTCTTTGTGCTCAAAGAGGCATTGCAATTTTTCACAATTCTGTATGGGTGTCGCCACCTGATCCGCCGGTAAATTGCAAGGTGATTTATCAGATTGTGCAAATGCAAAAGAGGCAGAAATCAGGAGGAGATATGTGATTAAAAAGCGCATTTAAAAAAACCGGGGAGTGGCGTGTTTCTTAAAAATATTGAAGTCGTAACCGATAAAAAGTTCGTGGGTTCCACTTTGCTCCGCAAGCAAGCCATTCAATGGTAAATCGTAGGCATAACCAAAATGGAAATTGTCATTAACATAAACATGGGCAGAAATTACTACTCCGAACTGATAGCGATAAGTAGCTGTAAGCCAATATCTATTTTTATACATGGCGCCCATATTCAAATCAAATTGAGTGGGGCCACCAACAGAGTTTCGAACAATGGTGCTCGGCTTGAGATACACATCGGATGAGACTTGCACCATTTTTCCGGCAATTACATTCACCACTGTGTTCATTCTGGCATCACTCGCATCCGTTGAAATCAGTTTCGCATCGTTGATTCCTAAAAGGCTAATTCCAACATAGGCCTTGGGTGTGATGTACATAGCGCCAAAATCGAAATTTGCGATCAATCGATCTCCTTCAGTACCATAAGCTACAGGATCCAAGCCTTGCCGATAATTCAAATCATCCCAGTGGTATTGGTAATTAATAACCCCGCCCTGCAGACCAAGTGAAATGTGAGAAGTGCGTGTTAATTGAAATTTATACGCATAACCAGCCATCACTGAAGGAGTGCTTCGCGCTCCAATTTCATCGTTTTGCACAATGATACCCACCGCCATTTTCTTATTGGACAATGGGCTGTGAATCGAAAAGTTTTGGGTTTTTGGTGCCCCTTCAAAACCGACCCATTGGGCACGGTAACTCAAAGCAGCCGAAAGTGCATCTCGCTCTCCTGCATAGGCAGGATTAACCATGTATAAATTGAAAATATATTGACTGTATATAGCCTGTTGTTGCGCATATGCATTCACTGCAAGCCATCCAAAAAGTGCTATGAGTAAAAATTTCTTCATCTCGTAAGTTCAATATATCCTTTATAGACTTTGGCATTGACCTTGGCCACATAAAAATAGGTTGCAGAGGGCAGATCATTTCCTTCTTTTTCTTTTCCATCCCACACAACTGTTTGGTTGTCATAGCTTTTTCCTTTCCAAACGCTTTGACCCCAGCGATTGAAAATTTCTATTGAATTATCTCTATATTCTGCATTTTCAATATTTTCGATCTCCCATGTATCGTTGGTACCATCACCGTTGGGCGAGAATGCATTAAAAAAACGGAGATCACAATTAGCTTCAGGCGAAACCGTAATTTCGAATGTTTGGGATACTGCACATTCGGAAGTAGATACTGTAAGCGAATATAAACCAGGCCCAAGATCTTCAGCCAATTTGGTTTTAGATCCATTGCTCCATGAAATAGTATATGGCCCGCGGCAGCCTGATAAATCTACTATTTGAGCAGTTCCATCGGTAGATGTGGGGCAAGACGTCGGGGTGGTTGTTATGGAAAAACTAAGAAATCCGGCAAACCCTGGTTGCTGAAATCCTTGAGTTAAGGTAAGCGAATCTGCAGAAACCGTAGCAATAACCGGTTCCCCAACAGTGGAAGAGATGGAGATAGAATCATTGATAACGGTTGTAAGACCGTAACTACCCACAACCTGTCGACTCAGCTCAATCTGCCCAAACAGATGAGTGCTCGTAAAAACCAATATGAATAGAGCTGCGTTGCGCATACTTAATTTTTAAGGATTCTCGTCCACCCATCAGATCCTAAGGAAATGAATATAACCGTTTCTTTATCTTCAGTGAGTTGCGTGTCATCATTTATAAAATCCAATAGATCAGAGCCAAAATTTATATTTACATCGGGATAAGTAGGTCCAATTCCTGTTTTTCGGATTATTATTTCCCGGCCTTCGCAAGTTGCTGCCGGGGGCATATTTATGGTAATAACCGATGAATTTGGTGGGGATACTTTACAAACAATAATATGATCCATATCGGTTACATTGTAAGTAGAAGATCCTATGAGATTATTCAATATTTTGACGCTGTATCCTACCGATCCATTAACTTCGAATGTGCTGGACGGGTTGGAAGTACCTATTCCCACTCTTTCGCCAAGATTTGATATTATAGTGCCATCATCAGAAATTTTCCAATCATTATCCTCATTTAATACCCCCAGATTTAATTCATGAATTTCGCCCGCTTCGGTAATTTTCAGAATTGTATCACTGATAAGCTCCAAATTAGTAATAAGCTCATTTTCAGGATCTGCATCAGCATCATTTACCAACTGACTCAAATTTACCGTCCAGTTTTGCGCTTCTTGCAGAATCAGATTGGTACCTACCAGCGAAAATGTCATGATAGCCTCGTTTTCAGGATCCGCATCGGCATCGTTCAGAAGGGAGGTTAGGTTTTGAGAAAGGGTTCCACCGGCTTGAGTTATTGATAATACACTGGTTAGCGAATCATAATCGAAACTGGTAACCAATTCGTTCTCGGGATCCGCATCAGAATCATTCACGAGACTTGATAAATTTTGGGTAAGCGTAGTTCCCTGCTGAAAAAGGGATAAATTGTTATCGCCAGGATCAAAAATAAGCCCGGTAACCAATTCATTCTCAGGGTCAGCGTCGGCATCATTTGCATTTGTGACGGTCTCAGCATGTAATGCATATGGCACAGAAACGAATTGCATGGCACCCACCGTTTCCATTCCTGCACCGGCGTCCATGTCTATCTGAAGCCAGTAGGCTCCGTCTTGCCAATTGATGTTTTCAAAAGATCCACTCACGACTTCACCTCCTCCGATAGCAATAGTAAATAGTCCGAATCTATTCGTAAGAACATCCGGGTGATTCTCCTGATACACAATGGCTCCATTTGATTCATTTTCCAAAATTTTTACTACCACAAAAACTGGTTGATTACTCAATTCCTTTCCGGTTTCAGTATTTCGGGCCACCGCCTGATAATTTATCTTACTCGGTGCCTGAGCCCTTAATTCTAACATTTCGAATAGAGAAAAGAGAAGAAATACGGCTATTTTGAACTTAGAATTCACGGTAAATTTTTAACTTAAATCTACCAAAATAGAATTAAAATTCCGCGCTCGACTCCTCTTCTTCATTAAAATGCTAACATTTATTCGTGTGGTTTAAATTCAAAGTTTTCTTTTTGTAATAATTGTATATCCGGATCCGTGCCATACGCATCAAAATATTTCATTAAAGAACTCTCCGGCCGAGGAAATTCTTTGCCTCTAACGTATTGATATCTCTCAGTTTTATGTTTGAGAAATAACCTTATAATTCTGGCTTGCTGCTCCTTGAAACCAGAACAGAACGATAAGTAAGTTATTGAATTATAAAAAAAAGGTGTAGAAATGAGACCGATTAAAATCAGGCTTTGATCTTTTCGGGAAATTTCATTTTCACCAAATAAAGATGTGGATGTGCGTTCTGCGAGAATTCTTTTAAGATATGTTTTTAGAAGCATGAGGGGCTGCTTAATTCAATGCACTGTTAAAAATGGCACCGGAATTTATACGACACGGATGGTCAGATGTTTCGGTTTTAGCGGGATTCGATTTTAAAAGTTTAAAACCACGATTATTAATTTCATTCTTTCCTTTACGAAAAGCAGGTAATTTTACCGAACCGGATGGTTAATCTCTGGTTTATCCTGGCCAAGCAAATCCGTGAATCGATTGATGTTAGCATCATTCGGAAGCGGTTTTCCATGCTGTAAAAAGTCAACGAATACCTTAGAAAAATAGGGTGCCATCATTACTCCTTTCGCCCCTAACCCATTGAATATATATAAATTGCTTGCTAACGGATGCTTTCCAAATAGTGGTCGTCTATCCTGCACTGTTGGTCTGACTCCGGCTTGATGATCTATAATTTCAAAAGGCAGTTTAATAGACATACGAAATTTCTCTGCTAACTCATTTTTGCCTTCTTCTGTTTTTTCCTGTGTAGGTTCGTCCCAATTGAAGGTTGCACCCACACGGTAAGTATTTTCACCAAGCGGTAAAACAAAAAAGCCGGCATTATAGACCTCACTAAGGCGTAATCCGAGACATTTTACGGTAAGAGTTTCTCCTTTAGTAAGCCCGAAAGGTAAATATCTCCACCATGGGGAATCTGCAGAACGATAGCCCCGGCAATCAATTATTTTCTCAAATTTTAAATCGGAAAAAGTCCAGTTTTCGAGTTCTTCACGCGTTTTCGGCAGTTTTATTTCGGCCTCAATCAGGTCATTTTCATTTTCGAAATACCTGCGTGAGGCACGTAAAAAAATTGCCGTATCGAGATGGCCACATCTATCCACAAGGTTTGAACCGAATGGCATTTCAGCAAAAGCCGAAGGATCCAAATCTGGCAAGTCTGTGGTGAGATATTTCATGTACATCGGCAGGTTTATCTTCTCAAACCAAGTATCACGCTCCCATTTTGAAGCATGCACACGGGCAATTTTTACGGAATGGTAAAAGTTTACTCCCAGATATTCCTCCATCTTCGGATAAAAAAGTTCCAACTCACTGAGAAATTCATCGGCCATATAACTCTTGTTTATTCTTCTGAAAACAATAGGGTTCCACAATCCGGCGGCTACGACAGAGCTCGAATTCTTAAATCCATTATCAATAATTTTGAAAGGTATGCCTGATGATTTTAGCCGAAAGGCAAGAATGGTTCCTGCCAGACCCTGACCGAGAATGCAATACATTTTTGAAAGCGCTTAAAGGCTTCAAAGGTAATTTAAAAAGAATGGGATTTGAAAAGTAGTGGGGACATAACTGCGATTACTCTGCAGTAGTAAGAATTTCCTTGATAATGGTAGGCAAATAATTGAATTCGTGCTCCTTGCTTACGAATCGCTTCGCTCCGATATTGTACGATTCTTCGATCGTCCAGTCGTTGTCGTTATTGCTCAGAAAAATAACGGGCACGTCGTAATCAAAACTTTGCATGAGCTGGATAAGATCGAACCCGCTTATAGACGGCATAGTGATATCTACGATTACTAAAGAATACGAATCGTTGCTTAAAAAATTCATAGCTTCGGAAGAACTTATAGCCATATCTACCTCATAGCCATGCTCTTGAAGCATCTTGCGAGTGATTTTCAAGGTAATCACCTCGTCATCTACAAGCAGAATTTTATTTTTCTTTTGTGATTTCACTTGACTAAATATGTGGTAAAAATATAATTTAAGCTGAAATGAAAGATAAATGGTGGTTGGCATCGTCAATGGCTTCACGTGTCATGGACACAATTTCGTTCAGCTCTGATTCAACTCCATCAAGAATTTCTTCTTTCAATTTCATTTCCACTTTTTTCAGGAATACCACAATATTTTTCAAGCCCAATGGCACGGCAGCGGAGCGCATTCTGTGCACTACAAAGCGCACGATTCCCCAATCTTCAATTAATCGGGCTGACTGAAGTTCTTCTAGATCTTTAGCTGCACGGTCGGAGTAGAGACGAAGAATTTCAGTAACAAATCCTTCATCATTTCCCGACAAGCGTCGCAGACCTTCGATATCTATTTTATTGGTTTCCATAGTTTAAAGCGGATATACCATCATTTACGCAGAACCGGTTTAAATAGTTTCAATTCTATTTTGAGAAGTACCTGAATACATCCATTCCATTGGCATATAGCAAGAGTGTGAGCAAAATTGCAATACCAGCTATCTGGGCATATTCCATAAACTTCGGGTTCGGTTCACGTCCCGTTATTATTTCATACAATAAAAACATCACATGCCCCCCATCGAGTGCCGGAATTGGCAAAATATTCATCACCGCCAATATAATTGAAAGCAATGCGGTCATATTCCAAAACCGCACCCAATCCCACGAACTTCCAAATAATCCAGCAATTGTTCCAAAACCACCGACTTGTTTTACTCCTTCAGAGCTGAAAAGCAGTTTCAATGAACGTACATAACTGACTAAAGTACCGGTTCCTTCGCGCACTCCTGCCGGAAAGCTTTCGAAAAATCCATATTCAATTTTTTCCGTTTTTAAAAATTCCAGTGGCGATTTTCTCAAAAAGCCTAACATTCCCAATGAGTCAACCGGAACTTCCAGCTTCATTTCCTGTCCGTTTCGCAACAATCCGAGATCGGCTGTTCCGCTCTTTAGATTTCTCAAGTGCATCATCAGGCCCTGAAAAGAATGAGTCGGATCTCCATTTACAGCGACTATTTCATCGTCTTTTTTCAATCCCGCTTTCTCAGCATTAGAACCAGGAAGCACCGAATCGACCACTGCCGGATAGCATTCATAAAACAAGGTTTGAACACCTGAAGCGAGCATTGACTGGTCGATATCTGCAGGCAGATTTATCGTTTTTTCTTCCCCATTTCGGGAAACCTCAAGAGTTCTGGCTCCACCAAAAAGTATTTCCTGATTGGCTTCCGCGAGTGTTTTTGGAATTTGATCTCCCACTTTCAGAATGCGATCGCCTTGTTGAAAGCCGCTTTCAAGTACCAGTGAATCAGCAAATACGCCATAGGTAAGGTTTTCATTTGGAATAAATTCCTTACCCCAGGCAAAAAGCATCATAGCATAGATAAAGAATGCAAGAATCACATTTACAGTAACTCCACCTACCATAATAACCAGGCGTTGCCAAGCCGGCTTGGCACGAAATTCCCAAGGTTTTACTTCCCCTTCAAGGGCTTCGGTGTCCATGGATTCATCGATCATTCCCGAAATTTTAACATAACCGCCTAATGGAAGCCAGCCAATACCATATTCGGTATCTCCTATTTTCTTTTTGAAAATAGAAAACCACGGGTCGAAGAAGAGATAGAATTTCTCTACCCGTGTTTTAAAAAGTTTGGCAGGAATGAAGTGTCCGAGCTCATGCAAAATGATAAGCAGCGAAATGCTCAGCAAAAACTGAACGACTTTAATGATCAAATCTGTCATAATTTATTAGTGTAATGTCATTTGGTTAATTGTGGCATTAAGGATTCAGCGTAGGCGCGGGTTTCACGATCAGTTTCAAAATAATCTTCGAACGAAGGTGAAGAAATATGGGATACATTTTCGAGGCAATCTTCGATTAAATCAGACATTGCTAAAAAGCCAATTCGTGCGTCGAGAAAGGCCTGGACCACAATTTCATTGGCCGCATTCAAGATGCATGGAGCATTACCACCATTTTCCATTGCTGAAAATGCAAGTCCTAAATTTCGAAAAGTTTTATAATCCGGCTTTTCGAAAGTCAATTGCGGATATTCCATAAAATCAAACCGCGGAAAATCCGATTTTAGCCTTTCCGGATAGCTCAATGCATACTGGATAGGCAATTTCATATCCGGTATTCCCATTTGAGCTTTCATACTTCCATCTACGAACTGAACGATGCTATGAATAATAGATTGCGGGTGTACAATTACATCAATCTGGGCTGGGCGTAGGCCAAAAAGCCATTTTGCTTCGATTACCTCCAGCCCTTTATTCATCATCGACGCAGAGTCGATTGTAATTTTTGCCCCCATTTCCCAGTTTGGATGGTTCAGTGCCTGAGCAGGTGTGACAGATAAGAGTTCTTCGGTCGTTTTTCCCCGAAAAGGGCCACCACTCGCTGTTAGGTATATTTTTTCAATTTTATTGTGAAACTCTCCTGCCAGACATTGAAATATTGCTGAATGTTCAGAATCTACCGGGTAAATATTCACCCCTTTCCGACGTGCCTCTTTTGTAATCAAATCACCAGCCACCACAAGGGTTTCTTTATTTGCAAGCGCAATATTTTTTCCTGCCTGAATAGCGCGCATGGTAGGTCGCAAGCCCGAAAATCCAACCAGCGCAGTGAGGACTAAATCAACCGAATCCATCTCAACGATTTCAGCTAGGGCATGGCTTCCGCAAAACACTTTGACCCCGTGATCGAAGAGTCTGTCTTTAAGCTCCTTGTATTTGGATTCATCTTGAATTACCACAGCATTAGCCCGAAATTTCAATGCTTGTTCTGCCAGCAAATCCGAATTAGAAAGAGCGGTAAGCACCTCCACCTGAAAGCGGCCAGAATTTGCCTCAATAACCTTAAGTGCTTGTTTGCCAATTGACCCTGTCGATCCAAGTATTGCAATATTTCGCTTTCTACTCTCGCTCATAAAAACTGCAAAGATAGGAGATTGCCACTAGTAACGATGCTCCAAAATAATTTAAAATCGATGCTTTTATTTTCCGCTATTCCAGCGGTTCTTAGTCTCGTCGCAACGCGCAAGGCACGATGTGTGGGTGATTCCTGTTCAATTTAATATTGTCACCCCATAAATTTCAATAAAATTAATCTTTATAAGTTGCATAATCAGTAAATATATAGCTCAATAAAGCGCTTAAGTGCCAAAGCGATTGCACTCGGAGTATAGAAATTATAAAATTGCGTTTCCAAAACATCCCAAGCCATTGGTTAAATAAATAAACTTACAGAATTACTGTATATTTACTCGTGAAAAATTTTTTGAAAGTTTCCCTTATTCTATTTTTTCTTTTCGGCTTGAACGAGGCAAGCTCAGCCCAAATTCAGGTATATCGGGGCAATGGCCATGTGCTCACCGAACAGGTTTTACATTTTGCGAATAATCGAATTTTTCCGGGGTATAGTTTTAATTACAATGACATCCTATATACAATTGTCGGTAATAAAATCATGGCTGGCAGAACGGGTTCAGAATTTGATTTGCTCTACACCTGTCGTGAAGGCAAACTTTACAGTGGAAATGCGATGTACTCCTCACAAATAGCCTATCGCATTATAAATGGAAAGATTTACAAGGGCGATTCCGCTTTTCAATTGGATATTCTCTATACCGTACAAAACGGGATTATTTTTGATGGGAATCAGACCTACTCTATTGATGCACTCTATGCTATCAAAGGCGTTTATACCGACACTGATCTTTTTGCAATTCTCTTAAGCCTGAACCTGATCACTTGATTCATGTTGCGTGTCTTCTTTAGTTTTCAACTGTGCTGTAAAAAAGCGTTTTTGATTGACAAGAATCAAAGCCATTCCTACTGTAATTGCTGAATCTGCAATATTGAAAACGGGTCTAAAAAACTGGAGACGGCTTCCGCCAAAATAAGGAATCCAATCGGGCCAATACCCATCTATTAAAGGGAAGTAAAGCATATCCACCACTTTGCCGTGCAAGAACCCAGCATACCCACCTCCTTGAGGAAACAATTGCGCGACCTGGGAAGAGAAGGGCGGACTTTCATTAAAAATGAGACCATAGAAAGCGCTGTCAATAATATTTCCGGCGGCCCCAGCCAACACAAGTGATACACAAATGATTAGCCCGCGATTCGCCTGCTGTTTGATTAGTCCGCGCAAGTAGATTACAATAAAAACAATCGCTATAATTCGAAAAATACTGAGTGCCAATTTACCCGCGGTTCCCCCGAATTCGAAACCAAAAGCCATGCCCGGATTTTCAATAAAATGGATGAAAAACCAGTTGCCAAAAACAGGAATTGACTCATCGAGATACATATTGGTTTTCACCAATAATTTCACGATTTGATCTATTAACAAAACTGCCACAACCGTTGATACAGCGAGGATTCTCAGCTTTTTAGAAATGTCTTTATTAGCGTCGATCTTGCTGTTGTTTTGCTTCAATACTCAAGGTAGCATGCGGAACGAGCCTCAATCGCTCTTTGCGAATGAGTTTACCCGTATCGCGGCAAATACCATAGGTTTTATTTTCAATTCTTCGAAGCGCACTTTCGAGGTGACCGATAAATTTTTCCTGACGTGATGCCAGTTGAGCAGTCTCTTCGCGAGACATGGTCTCCGAACCGTCTTCCATCATTTTAAAACTCGCAGCGGTATCGTTTGTGCTATTATCGTCTGCATAAGAAAGAGATTGTTTCAACTGACGCAAATCCTCACGTGCGTCCGCCAATTTCTTATCAATCAACTCCCTGAATTCTTTCAATTCACTATCTGAATATCTGTTTTTCTCATCAGCCATAATCCTGTATTTTAAATCTTTTCGAGGGCAATTTGTGTTTCAAGCCCATTTTCAACTTCTACCTTTCGGGATTCTCCTTCCATTTCTGACACAAGCTCAAGAGAACCTGCGAGAGTTTCCGCGCAAATATAATCCAAATTATTCTTTATTGCAGCCTCAATCTCAGCACTCCCCTGAATTTTAAGCGCAATCTGATCGGTTACATCTAAACCGCTGTCTTTGCGCAAGTTCTGTATTCTGTTTATAAATTCACGGGCGATACCTTCATCTCTCAGTTCGGGTGAAAGTGTAATATCTAACGCAACCGTTATCTCACCATCAGATGTAACCAGCCAGCCGGGAATATCACGTGTGGTGATCTGCACATCTTCCCGGGTTATTTGGGCTGAAGAACCATTTGCCAGCAATATGTTCATCGAACCGGAACGTTCCAACCCGGCAATTTGGGATTGATCAAATTTGGAAATAACCGCAGCTACTTCTTTCATTTCTTTACCAAATCGAGGACCGAGTTTCTTAAAATCAGCTTTGATATCTTTTACCAAAATTCCTTCGGTATCATTCAGAAATTCAATCTCTTTTACATTTACTTCGTGCAAGATAATATCTGAGACGGCCTGTACTTGCTTTTCAAAAGCGGCATCGACTGCAGGAATCATTATTTTTTGAAGCGGTTGTCGGACCCGCATTTTTTCTTGTTTTCTCAATCCAAGAACGAGTGTTGTTACGCGCTGGGCGAGCTCCATACGACATTCCAGATCTTTGTCAATAACGGCAGGATCGTTTTCAGGAAAATCTGCTAAATGCACCGAATTAAAGTCTTCTTTCACTCCAGCGTGCAAATCGTTGTATAGGCGATCCATAAAGAAAGGCGCTATCGGAGCGGACAATACAGAAACCACTTTCAGGCACTGATAAAGCGTTTGATAAGCGGCAATCTTATCCGCGGCATAGTCGCCTTTCCAAAACCGACGGCGGCACAAACGCACATACCAATTGCTCAATTCTTCAGTCACAAAATTCTGGATAAATCTTCCGGCGCGCATGGGCTCATACTCGTCGTATGCTGCATCGACGTCTGCAATGAGCGAATTTAATTTACTGATTATCCATCGGTCCATTTCGGGACGATCGGCCACGGGAATTTGTGCTAAAGAATTATCAAAGCCATCGACATTTGCATAGAGTGCGAAGAAGGCATATGTATTGTAGAGTGTCCCGAAAAATTTGCGCTGGCTTTCGAGAATTCCGTTTTCGTCAAATCGCAAATTGTCCCAGGGCTGGGCGTTGGTAATCATATACCAGCGGGTAGCATCGGGACCGTATTTGGTGAGCATTTCAAAAGGATCGACAGCATTACCGAGCCTTTTACTCATTTTCTGGCCGTTTTTGTCGAGAACCAATCCATTGGACATTACCGTTTTGTAGGCAATCGAATCTTGTGTCATAGTCGCGATGGCGTGCAGCGTAAAAAACCACCCTCTGGTTTGATCGACTCCTTCGGCAATAAAGTCGGCGGGAAAAGCCTTTCCTTCATCTATTTTGTCACGGTTCTCGAATGGATAATGCCATTGTGCATAGGGCATAGAACCGGAATCAAACCACACGTCGATCAGGTCAGGCTCGCGGTGCATCGGCTCTCCTTTAGAAGAAACGAGAACGACTTTGTCCATGTAATTTTTATGCAGATCAAAAAGATCGTAATTCGCCTTTGACATATCGCCCGGGGCAAAATCAACGAGTGGATTTTTGTCCATTACACCCGCCTTTACAGCTTCCTCACAGGCTTTCTTAAGCTCTTCAACACTGCCTATACATTTCTCTTCACTACCGTCTTCAGTTCGCCAAATCGGAATGGGAATTCCCCAAAACCGCGAGCGGGAAAGATTCCAGTCATTGAGATTTTCAAGCCAGTTTCCAAAACGTCCGGTTCCGGTACTTTCCGGTTTCCAATTGATGGTTTTATTGAGTTCTATCAACCGATCTTTAACCGCCGTAGTTTTAATAAACCATGAGTCGAGCGGATAGTAAAGCACTGGTTTATCCGTACGCCAACAGTGCGGATAGCTGTGTTCATACTTTTCAACCTTAAAGGCTTTTCCTTCTTCCTTAAGTTTTATAGAAATGAGAACATCCACCGATTTATCCGGCTCATTTTCTGTGTAGTATTCGTTCTTCACATATTTGCCGCCAAGTTCAGGCCCCATTTCCTCCACAAATTTTCCCTGCAAATTAACGAGGGGTACGGCATTTCCGTATTTGTCTTCAATAAGCATTGGCGGCACGCCGGCGGCCTTAGCGACTCTCGCATCATCAGCGCCAAAAGTCGGTGCAATATGGACGATTCCTGTACCGTCTTCCGTAGTCACGAAGTCACCGCTTATTATCCGAAATGCTTTTTCCGGATTATCTTTTGGCAAGGTATAAGGCAGTAATTGATCGAATTCAAGATCTACCAGGTCCTTTCCTTTAAGGCTGCCGATTACCCGAAATGGGATTTTCTTCGATTCGAGTGAATAATTTTCAAAATCCGCTTCTTCGGATGATTCGAAATATTTCCCTGAAAACTGCGCCTTGAGCAGAGCTTCCGCCAACACCACAGCCATAGATTCGCCGGTATATTGATTAAAGGATTGCACTACAACATATTCAATATCAGGATTTACCGCAAGGGCAGTGTTGGAGGGCAATGTCCAGGGAGTAGTCGTCCAGGCGATCATACTGTAGGGCAAACGGTCATTTCCCGTAAGGGCAGCCAACTGTTTTTGACCTTTTTCCCTTAAGGAAAAAAGTGCCGTTGCCGTGGTGTCCTTCACCATTTTGTACGTACCGGGCTGGTTGAGTTCATGCGTACTCAGGCCCGTTCCTGCGGCCGGCGAATATGGCTGTATTGTGTATCCTTTATAGATCAGTCCCTTGTCGTAAAGTTGGCGGAGCAAGTACCAAACCGATTCGATATATTTGTTTTCGTAGGTAACATAGGGATGTTGCATGTCGACCCAATACCCCATTTTTTCGGTAAGATCATTCCATACGTCGGTATATTTCATCACCGCTTTCCGACATGCTTCATTGTATTCTTCAACGCTGATTTTCGTACCAATATCTTCTTTGGTAATGCCAAGTGCTTTCTCAACACCAAGCTCAACAGGAAGTCCGTGGGTGTCCCAGCCTGCTTTTCGCTCTACACGATACCCTTTATTGGTTCTGTATCTACAAAAAATATCCTTAATGGCGCGCGCCATAACGTGATGAATACCTGGCATTCCATTGGCAGAAGGTGGCCCTTCATAAAACACGAACGGATTGGATTCGGGACGCGTATCAACACTTTTCTGAAAAGTATCGTCTCTTTTCCAGGCTTCTAATATTTCGTCAGCAACACCTGGAAGGTTAAGCCCCTTATACTCATTAAATTTCGCCATTGAAGATCCTATTTTTAAGACCTGCAAAGGTATGAAACGAGCGGATTAAAACCAATGGAAAAACAGCAGTTTTCTTTTCACGAGCTTGAAAGACATTTTTGATTTTCTTTTCAGTCTGGTTTTCTCTCGATATTTCCATTTATTTGAATCTCAGCCTGAAAGAAATAAATGTTTCATACAAAAATATCCGATTAAAGTTGTGCCCGTCATTGGCTTGCATTACATTTCTACTAAAAAGTAAGCTATTTTTATAATCAGAATAGTTGTTTTAACAATTTTTTATTTGCACGATTGAAAAGAATTACACATAAAATCTATCCCGAAATATGATATTACCTCTAAAACTATAAATTATGAAAACCTCACTCACTCACTCACTCCCTCACTCCTCACTGAGCTTCATTATCACACTATTCCTCTTTGTCGTGTGTGGTAACAATTTACTTTTCAGTCAGGAAATAGAACCGTTTCATTGTGAAGTATTGGTCGATACCAATGAAGTTCACGTTACATCACGTGGACTCAAGAACAGTGAAAACGGATGGTATCTGTCGGCTTCCGTTACGATAAGAATTCTGGTTGTATTTGCTGAAATTAACTATTCACCGAGCTCGCTGGATCCATCCAAATGGGTAGCTTAACCGATGGAGTCTATTTTACCAAGGTTCATTTTGAGGATGGTTCTGTAGCTCAAACTCGGATTTTGAAAACAGAGTAGTCCATACATTCCAAAAATTTTATTATGAAGAATTTCGAACTTTTTCCGCATTTTCGTGTAGGTCCATTTTTAATCATCATTTTATTCTTTGGCAATATGGGTTCAAATAAGTGCATGGCACGGCAGCAGCAAAATGCCCAATGGTCATTTTACCTCGCGTTTGAAGATGCTACAGAAGCTAAAGATTCTCTCTGGTTCCTTTTTAATACCGCAGCAACCTATCCATATAGCATCTCAGAATTATATGGTGAAACCCAAATTGAAACAGAAACTATAAATTTTCAGATTTGGTTTTACCATCCATTAAGTTATGTAAATGGAAACCCTACTATCCGCAGGTACGACACATTTATGGGAAATATAATGGATGAATATGCGGCTTTTTCAACAGAATTCTTTGCAACTAATTTTGTTTTACCAATTACTGCAACGTGGGATTCATCGCTTTTCACATCAGAAGTTTTGTAGGAGTATAGAGGAAATCCAATCAATAAGACGATATTAGATAATGAGTATTTATTTCTTAGTGGTGGTGATGAATATGGCTGGGACATGACTCAAACTGATCATGTTGAACTACCCTATTTCACGTGGGGTAGTGGTAACCAGTTTCCTTTATTCTTTAGTATTGAAAGGGGGCCTTTGGGTGCTGGTGTAGGTATCGATGATAAAGAAAAGATAATGTTTTCGGTATTTCCTAATCCAGCAAAGGAGTATATCCTTCTATCTTTTCCAAAGATAGTTACAGCAAAACTGCGGATACTTGATGCAAGCGGAAAACTGGTAAAAAGCAGCAACTTTTCAGGCGATCAGAAACGGATAAATATAGATGATTTGGAAAGCGGTCTTTATTTTATAGAAATTCAGAGTGAAGCAGGACATCAGGTTAAAAAGTTAGTGGTTGGTAATTAGATTTATGTGTCTGCCAACCCATGAATGATAGAAAGAAATTGCAATTTACTGCTTCTTTCTATCGTCTCCAATCGCTTCCGGAAGTCGGGTTGGAATATATCCCTCGGTAATGATTGCATACGGATCAGACATATTCACATCGAGCAAACTCATTTTTGTATGTGTACCGGTAGATTTATTCCTGAAATCGACCTCAACAATATTCCCTTTCGATTCAATCTTGGGTGGGAGAATTTCCAAACCGATTGCTGAAAAGGATTTTTTGATGTTCAGATCAAAATCTTTTCCAATCCATAGCGTTCCGCTTTCATTATCAGAGTTAAAACGGTATTCCTCCGCTTGATGTCCTAAAATTATTTTTTTTTCGCCGGTCTTACTTAATGTACCAAACTTATGAAATAATGTATTCATATCTGCGATTTGGGCAGACTCTACCGGCATTACTACGGCCATTTTAGCGCCAGCGGTTTTAAGAAATGTGATCATTCGCATTTTCTCAAAATCGATGACCATTTCAGATTTTCCCCGGGAATCAGAAGCTTGTTCTGGAATCATTACCATAAAATTTCCATTTTCAGAAAATCTTAAAATATAAATCAGCGCATGACGTAAAGAATCATCACTTTCATTAAACAATTGAATGGTAATGGATTTGTCGTAATCATAACTTTCAGCCAGGTCAATGGTACTGTCGCCAATCAAGTCGGAAAGTACTGAGGACACCTCCGATACTTGAGAAACAGAATTGAATGGATTACATAATAAAAAAAACAAAGCGACCGCATGTAGAAGTGTTTTCATACATTTAAGGTTTAAAGGGAACGGACAAAAACAATGTAACCGCAACTGAGCAAATTAAACCGTTCACCTGAACCAATTTCAAATGTAATTGTTTTTTTGACACTAACGTATACCGCGGAGGGCAAAATATGGATTATACAATACAGGACGAGCGAGATAATGATCTGAGGAAAATACGACCAGCAGTGGGAATCGAAACTTTGAAAGAAAGCGAAGTTGGTGTTTTTCAAATGAACAGTCTCCAACCCATCTTAAAGTTTCAGGCAAGCATCATTATGGCTCAGTTTTCTCAATATTTACGGAAGTTTAAGCCCGGTTTTAATGTCTATAATCAAAAAGTTCAGTATAGCTTCATTGATGATGTGCTAAAAATGGATCCGCGTATCAGAAATTCCTTGATTGCCTCGGTGGTGAGCCTTATGACACTGGATGAATACGCTTTTTACTGTGCGAATAAAATAACCGTGAATAAAATAATAATTCAACTTATAGGCCAACAAATCAAGGAGCATATTGAGATGCTTTATTGAAAGGGCAATAGGCAAAAAATTTTGTTCTATTATCTCAGTCTATCAAGAAGCTTTCGCGAAAATGGGTCGGTTATAATCTACTTTCGAATTTACCACGGCACCTATTTGATGGAGCAAGTTGTAGAGTCCAAAATAAGTTCGATTTACATAAATACCGTGACGTGAACCGCGTGCAGCATTGCTTTTACGAAATTGTTTATTGGAAGCAACTTCTTCGCCCAAGCCGTAAATTTCTTCGAAATACTTATCTTGGCTAAAATCGAATGCTTCTGAAGCAAAAGGACGACCGAGCAGCTCGCCGATACGTGTAAAAGTGGAAATGAAGTATGCCTTTTCTATTTCCGTATCATTCGGATGAAAGAAGTCCAGCTTTTGGAGTAATCCAACAAACTCTTCTTTATTTCGGGTTATACCGGGTCGGATAAGTTTGAAATAATCAGCGTAAAAATCTTCGGGAATTTCTTTTACGCAGCCAAAATCAATAATTCCGAGCTTTCCTTCTTTGGTTATCAAAAAGTTTCCAGGATGCGGATCGGCGTGTAGTTCGTGAAGGTCGTGGATTTGATAATCGTAAAAATCCCATAGCGCCTGCCCAATACGATTGCGTTCTTGCTGCGAAGGGTTTGTTTTGAGCCAATCTGCAATATGTTTTCCTTCCATCCAATCCATGGCGATAATGCGTTTGGATGAGAATTCAGGATAGTACTTTGGAAAAGTGACATTATTGAGATGGGCACATTTTTGAGTGATCTCTATCGACCGCTTCAATTCGAGCTCGTAATCGGTCTCTTCGAGCAGGCGTTCTTCCACTTCCGCAAAATATTTTTCCAAATCCTTCGCTTTAATGTTCATTATACTCAAGGCAATGGGGCGCGCCAGCCGAAGATCACTTGACACGCTGGCGGCAACACCGGGATACTGTACTTTTACCGCCATCTCAATCCCATTTACGGAAGCCTTATGCACCTGACCTATTGAGGCCGCATTAACTGCTTTATGCGAAAAAGTGTCGAAAAGTTCTTCGGGACTTTTACCCAAGCTACTTTTAAACGTTTTAACCACTAGCGGATACGAAAGTGGAGGCGCATTGTATTGGGCCATTTGAAACTTCTGTGCATACGGTCCCGGTAGCATGTTTTCATCCATAGAAATCATTTGAGCCACCTTAAGCGCACTACCTTTTAAGGTGCTCAATGCTTCATAAATATCACTGGCATTCGACTCGTCAAGCTCGGTACGATCCGTATCCGAATTCACTAATTTTTTGGCGTAGTACTTTAAATAATTGCCCCCCATTTTAGCTCCGGTGCCGACAAATTTTGAGGCGCGCTGCACTTTGGAAGTCAAAATTTTATCCTGTTCCTTCATATGTTCTACTTCGATTGCCACATAAATTTTGCAAAGTCAACGAAGCTGTCCAGTGTTGTGTCGCCGAGAAGCTGAAAAGAAAGATTCACCGCCTTTTCGATTGCTGCATCCGTTTTTTCAAAGTCGGGGCTATCGTCATTGATCCAAAAATGTACTACAAAAGCCAGCTGAACCCAGAAAGCTTTGTCGTAACGGTCGGATAGAAATGGGCGTTCTTTTATTTCTTCATTAGCAATTCCCTCTACAACTATTTGGCGTGCAAAATCGAGAAACACCTTTCGATAGCCTTTGAGCCACGTCGGAGATTTAGTTGGATTCTTTTTCACGTCTTTCCACTTAAGAGAAATAAGGCTGCGGTTGGCCTTCAATTGCTCAATATGTGCAAAGTAAAAAGTAAGCAATTTCTCTTGGGCAGAAAAGGAATTGTATCCCTCGCCACTTTTCACGCTTTTCACCGTTTTAGAAATTATTTCTGTAAAGATTGAATTCTCAATTGCATCAAATGAGCTAAAAAAAGAATAAAATTTTTCCTCGCTAATTCCAATTGAATTTGCAAATGCAAATACCGATGCCGGTTGTTTTCCTTCTGTTAAAAGGCTTTTTGCATAAGCGTCTTCAATTTTTCGGTTAGTCCATTTGGGTGCGGTTTTTGTCTTTGTAGCCATTGTTTATGTTTTTCGTTATAAAATTCGGAGTATTAATTTTCTACTACTGATTTAAAGACCAAATGTGGTATCTATCATTCCTCATCCAATCGTTTGTTTGAAGGTCGGTATTTATCAATTATCCCCATGAAAAGGCAATGAATATAAATGTCAAATCGGCATTTCAATGGTTAATCGGTATAACTCGAAAAAGGGGCTACGTATTGCTTCCTTTTTCCAGAAAGCGAAACCTTTATAAAAATTTAAGGAATAAAATCAGGTAACCTTTAGAGCTCCCGATAAGGATCTTACCTTAAACATTTCTAGTATAGTTATAACAATGAGAAGCATCAACATGTTGTAGCCGATATCTTCGATGGGAATAGTAATAAGTCGAATGCCTACATTTTCAGCATTGTTGTACCAAACCACCGGCTCATCGGTAAACATTCCGGTAAGTATGCCATTTACCAACAGGAAAGGAATTTGAATAAAAACAAAGGCGAGATAAAATTGGCCGAGGAATTCGCTTTTATTAATGAGCAAGTGCCATATCAGAAAGAGCGCTAGTAGTGAAAAAGTAGTAAATGTATAAATCCGGTCCACAAAAAATATGGACAGGAGAAAACTCAGAAAAATAATCGTTGCAGTAATTTTATTTTCAATCGGTTTGAGAACCGGTCGAGGCATGAAATAGTTGAGTATTTCATAGATAAATGCACAGGCGTATGGGACCACTAAAAAGAAAAGCCATTCTTCGACGGGAAGATTTGCAATTTTTATTCCCGTAAGGTATTTTTCATTAAAACCCCATACCTCCATGGAAGTAAACCAGACATCCCAGGGCACAAAAACCAAAATCATAACCGCAATACCGAGGAATAAACCGCGCCAATATCTTACGAAATAAACCTTCTTTTCGAAGCTCCACAGTAGGGGAAACAAAAGCGTAAGAATATCGATAGTGAGATAAAGATAGTGTTCCAAGATAAGGATATCGTGTTATAAAACGACGGGATTAAGCTAAGGATTTTTTTGCTTCTTTGAAGTATTTGAACGGAACAATGAGCATTCCGAAGCATTCGCCTTCTTCTTTATCGAGATGTTTGTGGTGCACTTTATGCGCCTTTCGGATGGCTCTAAAATACAGATTATCCGTTCTCTTAAACCACCTAAACCGCTGATGAATAAAAACATCATGCACTAAGAAGTAGCTCACACCATAAACCATTATTCCGATCCCGACAAAGAATCGCCAATCATAACCGGCGAGGGCACCAAAAAGGATCATAAAAAAAGAAGGGACAGCAAAAATGAGGAAAAAGACATCGTTCTTTTCAAAGAATCCGGGTTCATGACGGTGGTGATCGCGATGGAAATACCAACCGAGCCCGTGCATTACAAACTTATGTGTAAACCACGCCATAAATTCCATAAAAAAAAATGTTCCGATAACCAATCCGATATAAATCCACACCATCATACAGTTCTTGATAAGTTTAAAAAATTGGGCATGTCCGACACGTATTTATAATTGAATTTTTTCAAAATGTTTCTTTTATAATACAAAAAAGCTCCGGGCATTTGAAAGGTGTCGCCAATGGGTTTGCCAATGAAATGGCCTTTGAGAAGACCCGCCACAAAGGCTCTATACCAATTTTTGAGGCCATAAAATTGAGAAAATGTTGCGCGGCTGAGACCAAAGTTATGATACAAAATCAAACCTGGGTCTGAGATATGGCTAACGCCCGGAAGTTCATAAATACGGAACAGGCGCTCGGCCAACTCTGAAGAAACCATGTGCACAAGAACTATTTTCACTCCTTCCGATTCGATTTTCGCCTTTTCTTTAGCAAGTTTTGTCATGGTTTCACGGCAAAAAGTACACCCGAAATGACGGAGAAATACCAACAGCACGCGCCGGGTGTCAGCGAGTTTCATTAAATCTTCATGTTTGTTGGTGAAAAATGCCATTGTATTCTGTACGATGAAAGATAAACACCGTCCAAAAAGGTTTGTTCATTTTGGAGAAGCGAATATAGTTTAGATTATTTGCGATTGTGGTTTACTCAATAAATTTTAATATGCTAATTGTTGTGAACCAAAAAAAAGCTGCTCCATATCCGGAACAGCTTTTTAAAATTCTTTTTACAAATCTTGGTTAGCGAATTACCTGAACTTTAGTGATGGTGTGGCTTCCGCCAATAGCCATATCCATGAGATAAACACCTGGCGCCATTCCATCTGAATTGATGGTGGTGGTATTGAAGCCGCTACTTCGCATTCCGAGATTCATTTGTTTTACTTTTTGACCGAGTAAATTGATGAGTGAAACCTCAACGGTCTGGGCATTTGTCAATTCAAAATCTATATTGAAATTAGCATCAGAAGGATTGGGGTAAACCACAAAAGTGCCCAATGCATCGATATTCTCTATTGCCGTGGCGTTGTCAAATGGAATGAGCATTCCACCTTCAGCAGTTACCCCAAAAAGCCCAAATTCGGCACCATCACTGTTTTGAGCGGGATCATAGAATCCAGATGCAAATACGACTACTCCCTTTCCTCCGAAACCAAAATCGGATAATGCGGCATTGAAAGAACCGTAAATTTCTGAAGAACCGTTTTCAGAGACAGCCCACGTAGTATTGATGGTAGACTCGTCCAAATACCCATCTATATCATTGTAAGCCAAATTGGTGGTTAAAGTTCCAGTGCCATTATACTGTTTTTCAATGTCAATAGCGGGGCTGTCCGTAACTCCGTTAAGAAAAGCGAGATAAGTATTATTGGGGCTTGGATTAGTTGCGAGAACACCACTGATAATATTCAGACCCAAAGGTGCAACATCAGCTCCCGGACTATAACCTGATGCTGAAACGAGTCCTTGAAGCGTTATGATATAAGACGCGCCCGGGATTAGCACCAAATCTTCTTCCATGTAGAATGGATTTGAATCATTCGTGCTCGAAGCATCATTGATAGTAATAGTTAAAGGTGTACCCGCCGGAAAATCCATAGAAGCAGTGGCATAGCGAAATTCGAGATCATTATGATCTCCAGCCATGAGCTCACCATTCACGCGGATATCCACATTTTGGAGCATAGGATCAGCAGAATTGTTTACAAATTGAACGGTTGCCATACAGCTTGAGGCTTCAATCGGCACAATACTCATACTCAATGCGCCAATAGCTCCCCCATATCCATCCACTTGCACGTAATACGTAGTTCCGGGTATCAAGCCACAGGCTGAAACGCGGGAAGCATAAAACGACTGCGCATCACAATTGCCTGACGCGTCATAATCATCATTGGCAGCGAGAAGCGTAAAAGTGCTGTAATCCGAACAGTTCTCGGCAGCATATACTGCGATTTGCGTATCAAAGTCAGTATTCGGATTACATGAAGTAAGCTCCACCCCACCTGATTCCGGGGCAGTGAAAGAATACCAAACAGTTCCATTTAATTGGCCTAAATCTCCAGATCCATCACACCATGAAAGATTTCCGGAGCAAGAGCCCCCTGGCGGAACTATCTCATCAGGATCGACTATTGCACCGATATTAGATCCATCTACTAAAGTACCATCGGTTAAAATCGGAATGGCGTCGCAAGGGCTGTCATTTTCCACAACAATTTCAGGAAATTCTATTAGCGCGCCACCAGAAGCAGGGGCCGCCCATAAACTTAGGGTGGGGCCATCACTATTTTGAGCTGGATTCATAAATCCCGAAGTCAATATGGTGAACGCTTGTCCGCCTAATCCTTGAGTTTCAAGATTTGCTTCGTAAGAATGTATTAAGGTGGTTCCGTCGGCAAGCAATAGACTGAGCACGTAATCGGTAATTGGTAAAGTAGAGTAGCTCGAAAAATCAGTATAGGCCATGTCGTTTGCAATAGGTGCAAATCCGCCGGCTTCCATAAGGTCTATGGCAGGCGCATCGGTAGATCCATTGTGAAACGCAGCAACTACTTCGTCAGAAGACGCTGCCGCTTCCATAGCCTGCGGTAATACTTCAAAAGATAAGGGCGAGGCCGGGTCAAACCCTATTGCTGATGCCGTTCCATCAAGTACAATGACGTACGAAATTCCCGGGTCGAAACTTATCGTTTGAGTCATCAAAGCACTTGAGGCATCGCTACTCGAAGCATTGTTTACACTAAAGTCAAAAGGAACAAGGGCTGTCATTTGAATGAAAGGGCTTGCCGTTCTGAAGTTCAAATCATCGTGCGATGGATCGACCAAAGTGCCATTCACACGGATATCAATGGTCGTAGCTAAAGGATCCGCAACGTTGTGGATAATTTGTACCTGCGATGTGGCCGAGGAAGCTTCAGAAAGGGTGATAGTAAAATTGAGATTGCCGGGATTGCTTCCGTATTGATCGCCTGAAAGAAATCCATTGATAGTTTGATCTCCCGAAAGGGCTGCATCAAAAGTAAGATTTGCCGAAAAGGTATAGACTGAGCCGGCAGTAATACCGCCGTAACTATTGTCATTATCACCCCACGAAACCGTTTGACCATCTATGGCATTATATGCTTCGGGGTCTCCGACGCCACTATATTCCGGGCCAAAAATTTCGTCGTTTGAAACGGAGTTAACCGTTATTCCTGCCGGAAAAGTTAACGCTAAAGAATCACCGTACTCTGCGTCGGTATTGGTAATATCCAACTGGAAATACACATTGTGGGTTTGGCCGGCCACATATCCGTTTATCGCTTCTGCCACCGCTTCCATTTGTTTCGCGGAAGCATGTTTGAAAGGTTTATGAGTTTCTTGAACCATTTTGTTCGGGGAAGCAACGCCAACAGCCGGATTCACAAACGACTGGCTAAAAGCTGTAGTTGTGAAGGTGATTAGCAGAAGGAGGAGGGTAAATTTAACTTTCATTTGGCTTTTGTTTGGGTAACCATACGAAAATGAGTTTGACGGGTTTCGCTAAAACGGACTTTTGTCTCCCGGCACCTTTAAATAAACCTCAGAAATTCCACGAGATACAAACTCGCCGGACGTAAGAAAAAATCCATCCTCCCCTGTGCTACATAATCTCGGGTGAGCAATATTTCCTTCTGATTCAGCCGAATCGGGTCAATGCCTTTTGAACCATTGCAAAGAGATCCTTCATCTCAAACGGCTTAGCCAAAAAGTGGTCCGTTCCGGCAGCCAAACAATCTTCCTTCGCGCTCGGATGTGCAGATATCATAAGAATAGGAATAGCAGAAAAACTCGAGTCGGCTTTTAGCTCTTCACAAATCTCTCGGCCGTCGGCCCCCGAAAGAAGCATGTCCATTAAGATAAGATCCGGAGTGAGAGATTTTAAATGCTCTTTCAGTCCGATTGGGTTTGTTCTGACTTCTACCTGATACCCTTTAAGCGAAAGCATCGCCTTGAGCATCATTACTATATCTTCATTATCATCGATAATCAGAATTAGGGTATCTTCGGGCATTTATTGGAGTTAATTAGATTGTAATGGAATTGAAAAATGAAATTCTGATCCCTCTCCTACTTCACTTTTTACACTAATTTCTCCATCGTGACGATCAATAATTACGGCAGCGATATTAAGTCCAATCCCAAATCCGGGATATGTTTTTTCATCTTTTCCTTCCACTCTGTAAAATCGTTCAAAGATTTTATGCTGATCTTTTTTGCTAATTCCTATCCCGCCGTCGCGCACAGTAACTATTAGGTTTCCATTTCGGTATTCGTTTCGGACATGCACTTCGCAATCTGCAGGAGAATATTTAATGGCATTCGTTAATAAATTTATCAGTACTTGCCCGAGTCTGTCGCGGTCTGCGAAAATATCTTCATCTTTGATTTCATTGAAAAGGATGGTGCAGTCCGGGTTTATTTGTCGAATCTCACTTATAATATCATTGAGAAATGTATTCACTGAAAATCGGGATTTATCCAAAACCAAACTTCCAGATTTTATCTTGGAAAGATCAAGGAGGTCTGAGATCAAACCCGTAAGCGTAACTAACTGTTTATCCACAATATTCAAAGATTTATTTAAAAATTCATCTCCATTTTCCTGGTACATACTCTGCAGAATCTGTACATAGCCCTTTATCGAGGTAATCGGCGTTTTCAGTTCGTGACTGGCCATACTGATAAAGAAATCTTTCTGCTGATCAACTTCCTTCATATCGTGAATATCGTTACTTGCGCCCACCCACATTAAAATGTTTCCATGAGTATCCCTTTGGGGAATAGCACGGCTTAATTGCCATCTGTAATCACCATCGTGACGAAGAAAACGGTGTTCGCAGATAAAGTTGGATCCGGTTTCTATCGAATGCATCCATTTAGAAATATTTCTTTCTCGATCATCGGGGTGCATCATATTTATCCAGCCTCCTCCGATTAATTCAGCTTCGGTCATGCCGGAATAATCGAATACCGAATTACTGAAATAGTTCAAATTACCGTCTTTATCGCCTGTCCAAACAAACTGTGGCATGGAATCGGCAAGGGTTCTAAACCTTTGCTCACTATCTTGAAGAGCTTGTTGCTGTTGCATTTCTTCCGTAATATCGCGGAGGGTGCCAATAATTTTTTGCGGTGTTGAATCTGAATTATAAAAAACCTTCCCTTGGGTTCGCACCCAGCTAATACTACCATCGGGCTTTAAAATACGCGCTTCATATTTATACACACCGCTTTTCAGAGCTTCGCGAAACGACCGCAATACAATTTCATCGAGATCTGCAAATAAGACTTGGCTTCGCAATTTTTCATGCGAGAGAATCGTATCAGGTGGATGGCCGAAAATCTCAGCTAATCGTGGGGAATGAATAAGTTCTTTTTTGTCAAGAAACAATTCCCACGTAGCCAGTTCGGTAGATTCGGTAGCCAACCGGATTCGTTCTTCCGCATTTTCCAACTGTTTTCTTGCATTAACTTTAGCTGTGACATCTACAGCTGTAACGATCACTCCTGATACGGCTCCTCCTAATTCCAGCAGCGGGGCATATTCAAAATCAAAGTAAAATCTTGTAAGTTTGTCACCGTGTTTTATAAGTGCAACCTCCTCGTTTTTACTAATCTTCTTTCCCTCTTTCAAAATTTGGTTGAAAAGATCGGGGTACTGTTGATCACTGAGCTCCGGAAATACATCCAGTGTTTTTTTTCCAATAACTTCTTCGAATTTTTTCTTCCAAAATCCTTCCAGCATTTTTGTATTTGCCATCTCAATAACCAAATCATGACCCCTTAAAACTGCCATCCCAATTGGAGATTGATTGACCAGAGTTCGAAAATGTTCTTCGCTCTGTTGGAGGGCCTTCTTCGCATTTACGGATTCTGTTACTTCTGTTGCAACAACCATTATTCCGGTTATTTTTCCATCTGATTCTTTTAAAGGATGGTATACAAAATTGAAGTAGGCTAAGTCTTCAGAACCAAATCGGTCTAAAATTACCGGCATTTCTGTAGAAGCAAATGGCTTGCCGGAAGTCATGACATCGTGAAACAAAGGTTCAATGGTTTCGCGCAATTCTGGAAGCGCATCAAAAAGGGAACGCCCAAGAAAATTTTCCTCGGTTTTTTCAATCATTTGAAGATAGGTATCATTGACCAGCTCCGTACTATAGTTTTCCCCACGAAAAATGGCAATTCCCAAAGGTGCTTGTTTCACAGATTCGCGGAAGCGACGCTCACTTTCTTCAATTTTTCGCGTAATTTTCTCGCTCGCTGTGATATCCTGCAACGTGCCGTTAAAACGAATGGCTTCCTTCGCATCATTAAACCATGCTCTCCCCTTTGCTTTTACAATTCTCCGACTACCCGATTCCGGATGAATGATAGTATAAACGATGTTGTAATTTCCTCCCGATTCGAATTCTAAAGCTCTACTGATCTCCTTCTCCACACGCTCTTTATCTTCATCCGCGATGGCATCTATGCCATCCTGAATGTCTAATTGCGATTTTGGCGGAAGTCCAAACCACGCCTTCAATCTTTCATTTCCTGAAAAGGTGTGGTTTTTCGGATTATAATCGAATGTGCCGAGTTCAGTGGCCTCGATGGCAAATGCCAACTGATTATTGCTCTCTTTCACAGCTAACTCGGCTCTTTTTCTCTGGGTGGTTTCGATAACGGTTGCCACAACTCCACCTACCTCTCCATTATCTTGAAAAATCGGAGTATAGGAAAAATCGAAATAACAATTCTCAGGAAAGCCATTCCGGTGCAATTCCGTTTCAAAATCCGGAAGCCGAATCGGTTCTCCCTTCATTGCTCTTTTTATTAAGGGTTCAATGGAATTCCAAGTTTCGCGGAAGGTTATCCTTGCCGGAATACCAAGTGCTTCAGGGTGCTTCGATTTTCCAAGAACAGGTCGATAAGCATCATTGTAAAGCTGGATATGGTCATCTCCCCACATCAAATACATTCCTATGGGATTGTGGAGCATCATCGATACCATCGTTCTAAGGCTGTGCTGCCAGGTTTCGGGATTTCCGAGCGGGGTTGTGCTCCAGTCTTTTGCACGGATAAGTTTGCCCATATTTCCTCCGCCTTGCATGAATGGGAGGATACTATTCATTGATTCTTTCGCAGAGATAGTCGTCATATTTGAAGGCCGAAAATTACAAAATATACTTAAAGCCCAATTATTTTTAAAGTGGTTTAACGCTTAGGCCGAGTCACGTGTTCTTGAAGGGGTTCTTTTGGAATAACCGTAAAACCCTGACTTTGCAGTGTGAAATCCACTTTGAATGGCTTAATGTATATTTGGCTCGTTTTCTGATAAGAAGCAATCCATTATGAAGATTTCTCTAAAACGTGGTTTTCTATTGTTCTCAGTGGGTATTCTTCTTATCCTTTCTGCCGGTCCGGGGGCCAATCTATTTGAAAAATCAATCGATAAAATAGAGCAGAGCCGCGAATTCGCAAAAGTTCTTGATCAGAAAACCAAACGTGCGCTTACACTCATTGATCATCTGCGTAGAAGAGTACGCGAAAAAGGTGCCAGAAGAACGCAACTCAAAGGCGATCCTTTCTTTATAAATATCTATCAAGAGGAGGGCATTATGCTCACCGTTTTTCGGAACGACAGCCTAGTTCTATGGTCCAACAACTCAATTTCCCCACTCAGCCTTTTGCGCGTAGGTGCCAATGGTACAGAAATTTACCATTTTGAAAACGGCTGGTATCGTGTGCTTTATCTCACCGATGGAATCGATGAATACTGTGCGGCTATTTTACTTAAGCGCAGTTTTCCTTATGAAAACACCTATCTCGATAATAGTTTTGAAAAAGATTTCGCTCAGGAATCACTGGTCGATATTTCAACCAAATCTCTACCCAAAAGTGTAAAACTCAAAGCAGATCATCAGTCATTTTATCTCGTTTTCAATTCTGAAGGGCATGTGAGTACATCACGAAGGGTGGTTTATATCGTTTTCAGCATATTCGGCGGGATAGCTATACTGGTTGCTTTGCTTCAATTTACTTTCTACTTCCATAAAAAAGGGGCTTCAGGTTGGTTGCTTTTCGGAATTCTGACCGCTGCGGTTTTTGGGTTGCGCTACCTCAGTTTGGTGGGCGGATGGCCGGCATACGTCACAAGTCTTCATTTTTTTAGTCCTACGGTTTATGCCTCGTCATCCATCTTTCCATCTCTGCTCGATTTTAGTATCAATGCAAGTCTCCTTATCGGCTTAGCTATACTTTTCAGATTCTTGCTTACGCATAATACCGGCACTAAAAATGGTGCTTCAAATTGGTTTGTTTTCTCAACGCTCTCTCTTGGACTTTTTCTTTACGGTGCCTGGTTAAATACGATTATAAAAGGGCTGGTGCTTAATTCCAACATTCCATTCGATATAAATAATATCATCGGGCTCAATTCCTTCAGTTTCATAGCCATATTAGGCACCGCTGTGCTCTACACTTCTTATTACCTTTTGGCTGATGCCGGTTTTAAATACGCGATTTCAAATGGAATAAAAGTTCAACGCGCTTTATTGATTGTGGTTATTGCTACGCTAATAAATGTATTGGTCACTCATTTCATGGGGATACGTGATCTCATTCTCGTCCTTTGGCCACCTGTCATGCTTCTGATATTGCTCTATTATTCTTATTACGAAAATGGTAAGGAATTCGATCTTTCAAAGATTATCGTCATCCTGGTTATTTTCGCAGGTCTGGCTTCTCACAATTTCCTGAAATACAGTCATACACGCGAACATGCCCAACGTCAAATTCTAGCTGACAAACTCTCCGTAGACGATGATCCGGTCGCAGAGCTTCTTTACAACGATGTGGCGAATAAGCTTGGAAAAGATACGGATGTAAAAGGTGTTTTCGAAGAAAATGACCTCCATACCCGCGAAACGCTTGAAGATTATGTCCTCTCAAGATATTTTACCGGCTATTGGGGAAAGTACAATATAAAAATGTACGCCTTCGTCGGCGACAGCAGTGTATGGGGAAAACTACCCACCGTGAGGCCGGTAACTTTTGACGAAATTCAAGAACGAATTGATAAATACGGCGAGCCGTCGCAGGTAAATGACAAGCTTTTCTATATGTATAATTCAAATGATTATACAACCTACATGTCAATTCTGCCGTTGCATTACAGTCTTAGCCAGCAACCGGATGGATTTTTGGTTTTCGAAATGTCTTCCAAACTTTTTCCGCAGCAACTTGGCTTTCCCTCCCTGCTTATCGACCAAAGCACACGCGCAAGTACCGAAATTATCCCTTATGCCAGTGCCCGATACGTTGGCAATAAGCTCATCAGTAGTCGCGGCGATTATCCTTTTCAATCGCACCCTGGTACTTTTGATAGAGTAAAAGAAGGGAAGCAATACATTATTAAGCGCGGATATGAACATCTTGTCACACGCGTAGATTCAAGTACTTTGGTGGTACTATCTAAATCCTTGCAATCACCGCTCGACAAGGCAACTACATTTAGCTACCTCTGTGTGATTTTTGGCTTTGCTTTTGGTATCGGACTTCTTATACGTGCGGTATTCTTTATGAAAACACCTATTAGTTTTAACCTCAACCAAAAGATTCAAGCACTGCTTATTTTGCTCACGCTTACAAGTCTGTCTTTATTCTCACTCGCCACAAAATATTATATCGAACAAAAGTACAGCGCTAAAAATCAGCGGCAAATCAGTGAGAAACTCCAGTCCATTTTGCTTGAAATAAAAAGTAAGTTGGGCGAAGAAGAAAGTTTGAATTACGATATGGGCGATGTGCTCAACCGTCTTTTGTCGCAGTTTTCCTATGTGTTTTTTACAGATATAAATATCTACTCACCTGAAGGTAATCTTTTGGCTTCAAGCCAAATGCGGATGTTCAATGAAGGACTTATTTCCCGGAAGGTAAACGCTGAAGCATACGCCCACGTTCGATATCTCGACGAAGTGGAATACATTCATGAAGAGAAAATTGGAAAACTGACGTATATCTCCGGATATGTTCCTTTTTACAATGATCGGGGAAAATTACTGGCGTACATTAACCTCCCTTATTTTGCCAAGCAAACCGAACTTGACAATGAAATTTCAAATTTCCTGGTCTCGGTAATCAATATTTTCGTGCTTCTATTTTTGTTTGCCATTTTGATTGGGCTTTTTATTTCGCAATGGATTACTTCGCCATTGCGCGCCATTCGCGAAAGCCTTTCCGGAATTGAGCTCGGGAAAACCAATCGGCTTATAGGATACAAAGGATCGGATGAAATTGGAAGATTGGTGCAGGAATACAATATGAAAGTCGCTGAATTAGAACACAATGCGGAACTTTTAGCTCAAAGCGAGCGTGAGTCTGCCTGGCGCGAAATGGCCAAACAGGTGGCGCATGAGATAAAAAATCCGCTTACGCCAATGAAGTTGAATATTCAGCATCTCGAGCGCTCGATTGAGAAAACGGGTTCTATCGATGTGGATCAGGTGAAAAGGCTTTCCGCCAATCTCATAGAGCAGATTGATGCGCTGAGCACTATTGCAAATGCCTTCTCGAATTTCGCCCGCATGCCCCAGGCCGATATGGAAATATTGGACTTATCCGAACTGCTCCAAAACGCCGTGAACCTTTACGACAACTTCGACAACGTTCATTTTCAAAGTGAAATACCTGCCGGTGAAAAATCGAATGTGAATGCCGACCGGAAACAATTCCTTCGGGTATTTAACAACCTGATTAAAAATGCTCTGCAGGCCATTGACGAAATTGATAACGGCAGAATTGACATTCGAATAAAACAAAGTGAGGAAGGTTTTGTGGTAGAGATTCGCGACAATGGTTCTGGAATAAAAGTAGAGGACCGCAGCCGGATTTTTGTTCCCAATTTCACCACCAAAACACGCGGAATGGGACTTGGACTCGCCATGACTAAAAATATTGTAGAATACTCCAAAGGAAAAATCTGGTTCGAAAGTACCGAGGGTATCGGAACTACCTTTTTCGTATGGCTGCCAGAAGCCGAATGATTTTCAGAATGTGCCCGACGGACTTTCTCTTAGAGCATAACGACTCGCTTCTTATTCCATGTACGCTTTCGAATTAAATCGTATAAAGATGCATCAGCACATACTATTTTAGAGCCTTTCCTTATCTTAAATTTTCCTTTTCCCGCAAAAGTGGAGCCGCTTTCGAAACGAATTATCCCTTCTTTTATCAGGTGAATTTTTGCTCCTTTTGAAGCGGTAAAGGCGCCTCCTGATTTTACCGTAAGGACGCTTTGATGAATAATGTCCAATTGTCCTGTTACAACCATTTCGGCACTATCTGATATGAGCGAGATGGGTAAGATCCGTAAAATATCGATCCCCTGATACTTCAATCGGATTATCAAAACGCGTCATAGTTTGCCCGATGTCCAAAATTAATTTTCCCGATACCACGAGGTCCGGTCGGTCGGGAACATGATTACTCAGCACAATTTCGGGAGCACACCATCGTCTTGTTGTTGCCAGTTGATTGTCATCAAAACGAACCTTCACCTGAATACTTCCATCGGGAAAGGTGTGTTCAATTTCTACCTTAATTCCGTTGAGGTAAATCACCCGATTATCCTTTCCGGAAATACGGGTAGGTCTTCGCGCATTGACCATGCTGAGCATATTGGCTGTCGAAGGATTCGTACCGATACCTATCTCATTGTTACCGTTTTCGCGAAAAGCTTGTCGCGGATTTCCCATCAAGGCAACGCGTTCATAAATATCGCCAATTTTATGCGTCAGCGGACTCCGGGCCGTATTCGCATTTAGTACACTATCAGCATTGGTATAATACTGGGGAAATTCCTGTGTGTGGTTTCCCGTAAGGGGATTTTCAAAATTTGGTTCTAAGAAATAGGGATAATAATCCACTCTATTTACACAGGGTTTGAGATGTGCTTTTTCCGGTTCCCATTGAAAATCAAAATTTCCATCTGCCAAAACAGGACGACGCATATCTGCATCCACTTTTCCATAGATATTTACCCCCTCCCGATCATTGGCATCGATTTGAACGTACATATACAAGCCCGGGCTTGCCCCTTCAACACAATCATATCTTTCGAACTGAAATACGTCAAATGGCGACCCACTCATTCGTTGCGTGGTATGATTTTCAATCCAGAGCCACTGCTGAAATTCGCCATCGGGAATAAATGGAAGTTTGATACGCAGCGCATCTCCATCGATTTCAAAATCGCGCAAAACGTATTCCCCTTCTCCCCCATTATTTGTAAGATCTCCGCTCACCTCTTTGCCTTTGGAGTCTCGCGCACTGATTTGATATTGATTTTCTTTCGGTTTCCATCCGAGCCAAAACCGATCCCACCCCGAGCATGTACGCAAGCTGCTATTCGCATTGCCCATCATGCCCCATCCTCCCTGAACAAAGGGAAAATAGCTGGTAAAACGGGCCGAATTTCCGCCTCCCGCGTGAAAATTATTGCCCCCGATCAGTAAATGATTGAACTCGTGGCGCAAAATAGTGAAGGGAAACTTATGCCCGGCCGAAAATATTGAAAAGGTATTGGTTCTTTTTCCGTGGACAATGGCCATACTGGAACCCGATGCCATTCCGTTCTCTGTGCCAAGTTTGTCATAATTTCGTGTGAAAATCATAACATGATCAAGTCCTTCAAAAGCCGCTGTATCGCGCGGAATATTTTGTGCTCCGGGTCGAGATCCCATCCAAAGATCAAACTTATCAATCCCTAATCCATGCTTTGAAATGAATGGGTTTTTTGAATCAATAGCTTCTGCAACAGCCGAATAAATAGCGGTTTGGCCCTTTTTCAACAAAACAGAATAGGGAACCTCAACCAACTCAGGAAAGTAATCGCCGAGAACAGTGAAGTTTCCAAAGGAACATTCCTGATAATACTGTGTCATCAGAGATTTCGGAATTGAATCCCATACAGGATCAAATATTGAATCGGCGTAAACTGGGAGCTGTCTGGGGCGCCAAACATCTGTGCCTTTCGGCAAATCGTTCTTTTCGGCCAGTGTGTCATATTCGATTTCTACAAAAACCGTAAGCACCCTGATCGTGTCCCGGGTAGGCAAAAACCAGCCATCAGTGCTGTTCTGCTGGGCAGCGCAAAAAAGAAATTGCAGAATAAAAACACAAAAAAGGAAGAAGCGACGAATCATATCCGAATATAGGGATTAGTTTTTTGGGAGGTAGTTTTTTTAATAATCAATCTGTCGTTTTTCTTCCATACAATGACCTATATTCCGCAATAAAAGTTTTGTTGCGGTAGTTTGGCGTTATTTCCACATTGATTTCGTCCCCTCCACCAATTTCCTGAAAAATTTTCCTGAAATAAATTCAAGACCACTACATTTGCCGTAAAGCGAACCGATATGAATTACACCCATCTCCTTATTTCTACAGAAGGAAATATTCAAAAAATCACCATCAACCGACCTGACAAACTCAACGCATTAAACCGGGCGCTGATCGCTGAGCTTGCTGATGCAATGGGTGCCGCGGAAAAAGACAATAACGTTCGCGCGGTAATTCTCACAGGAGCCGGCGAAAAAGCTTTTGTAGCCGGTGCAGATATCAGTGAATTTGCACATTTCGGAAAAGCAGATGGAGAAAAATTGAGTGCAGAAGGCCATCGATTATTGTTCAATGCCATTGAAAAAATGGGTACTCCCGTTATTGCGGCAATTAATGGATTTGCCCTTGGCGGAGGACTTGAATTGGCGATGAGTTGCCATATCCGTGTTGCCTCTTTAGATGCCCAATTGGGCCTTCCGGAAGTTTCGCTCGGTGTAATTCCCGGATACGGAGGAACCCAGCGTCTTGCTCAGTTTGTCGGAAAAGGGCGTGCACTCGAAATGATTACAACCGCACAAATGGTGCGCGCTGAAGAAGCACACCGTATGGGGCTTGTAAACCATATCGCCGGACCAACTGAACTCGCTGCTGCCGCCGAACGCATTGCCGGGAAGATCATTAAAAACTCTCCGGTAGCTATCGCTGCCGCGATACGCGCAGTAAACGCCCAATTCGCTGAAAACACGGACGGTTTCGCCGTCGAAATAGAAGCCTTCGGGAGTTGTTTTGGCTCCGAAGATTTCAAAGAAGGGACGACTGCATTTTTGGAAAAAAGAAAACCGGTTTTTAGTGGAAACAGAACGGATGTATAGCCAATGACAGCCTTGCGAAAGCTTGCCGGTCAAACGGCGATTTACGGGGTAAGCAGTATTATCGGGCGGGTAATGAATTTTTTACTCACGCCGCTTTATACCCGCGTTTTCGTAGCCGGCGAATACGGTGTGGTAACAGAACTATACGCACTCGTAGCCTTCCTCATCGTTTTTCTTACCTATGGAATGGAAACTGCTTTTTTTCGTTTTGGTTCGCGGGCTAAAACCGCCGAAGAACGTAACAAAATATTCAGTACCGCTCTGCTTTGCCTGCTGATTACTTCTACTCTATTTATTACGCTCATTAGCTTAAATCTCGGTGCGGTTTCCGGTTTTTTGGGCTATACCGATCATCCCGAATATATTCTCTATTTCACATGGATCGTAGCCCTCGATGCCGTTGCTACTATCCCTTTGGCACGACTGCGTTTGAGGGATAAGCCCATACCGTTTGCTTCCATCAATCTATTGAGCATTTTTACCAATATCGGGCTCAACCTCTTCTTTATTCTCTATTGCCCGAAGGCATTCCTCGATTCTGCTGCCTTTGGCCATGATCTTATCGTGCGTTTTTACGATCCGCAATTCGGAATAGGCTATATTTTTCTGGCCAATCTGATAAGCAGCGGAGTAAAATTTCTGGCTTTGACACCCTGGATGAGCGGTATTCGCCATGGCTTTCACAAAAGCATTGTCAAACAATTATTACCCTACGCCCTGCCTTTGCTATTGCTCGGTTTGGCCGGTATTGTAAATGAAACATTTGACCGTTTGCTTTTTAAAAGGCTTTCGGGATTGCCTGATGATCTGGCTGAAATTCAATTGGGTATCTATGGCGCCTGCTATAAAGTGGCGATGCTATTGAGTATTGGAATTCAAGCATATCGATTTGCCGCAGAGCCTTTTGTCTTTTCCCTTGCGGAAAATAAAGACCGCGACAAAACGCAGTCGGATATCATGAAATACTATTTTATTGTGGCCATTTTTATCACGCTTACCATCCTTTGCTTCCTCGATTTGGCAGTGCTCCTAATCGGTGAATCATTCCGCTCGGGAATGGGTGTAATTCCTATACTTCTGGCTGCCTACGTTTGTTACGGAGCCGTTTTCAATCTCTCTTTTTGGTACAAGCTCAACGACAAAACCATCTACGGAATGCTTATCGCTATATCAGGAGCAGTGGTAACGATCCTTCTGAACGTATTGATGGTGCCGTATATTGGATATTACGGAAGTGCCTGGGCTACGCTGGGGGCATATCTCGTTATGCTATTTCTCTCGTATTATCTCGGGCAGCAACGCCATCCTGTGGAATATGATTTGAAATCGATTTTCTTCTACATTTTCTTTGGTTCAGGCCTTTACATCGTACATTTGATTCTTCCATTTGAAGGAATTTTGGGATATATCTTTTCAGCCGTACTCGTTCTTGTTTTTGCGGGAACTGTTTTGAAAAAAGAAAAGCGGATTTTTAGATAATACCGGGAATTCGATGCGTATGACTCTCGCCTTTAAATCACAATAAGAATTTTCACTAGTATGATTTATCTCTATTTATCATAATAATAGGTTATCTTATTATGATTACTACTATATTTTCATAATAAGATGTCCCGCTATTATGATTTTTCTTAAATTTACATAATAAGAGGATTTCTTATTATGAAAAATTTCGTGTCTGGTGTTTATCAGAACCAAGGCTATTATAAAAGTTTCCAACCTAATCCAATCAATCGAAATTGGAGCATAGACGATATGCAAGTAATCGGCCTCTTGAGCCAGGCAGACAGACAGATCGGCCGATTGGACATGTATTCTGAATATGTTAATGTCGAATTGTACACCCAAATGCATATCGCGAAAGAAGCTACACAATCTTCAAAAATAGAAGGAACCCAAACCAATATTGAAGAAACATTTCTACAAAAAGAGGATATCGCTAAGGAAAAGCGCGATGATTGGGAAGTGGTTCAAAATTATATCAGAGCAATGAATCAGGCCGTAGATATGTTAGCCAATCTTCCTTTTTCGTCTCGATTGATCCGAAAAACGCATAAAATATTGTTGCAAGATGTACGAGGCGAATATAAAACACCGGGCGAATACAGAAGCAGTCAAAATTGGATCGGCGGTGTTTCAATCAATGATGCAATTTTTGTTCCGCCTATACAGACATCTCTGAATGAACTTATTTCGGACCTGGAAAAATTTGCCAATGACGAACAAAATCCAATGCCCGACCTATTAAAGGCCGCATTAATTCATTATCAATTCGAAACGATTCACCCTTTTTTGGATGGAAACGGGCGCGTAGGTCGCCTGATGATCACATTGTATTTGATAAACAAGGGAATTCTCAAACGGCCCATTCTATATTTATCTGACTTTTTCGAACGACACAGAGTGCTTTACTACGATAATTTGATGCGCGTTCGGACACATAACGACATTTCACAATGGTTTAAGTTTTTCTTGACCGGAATTATCGAAACCTCAAAAAAAGGCGTCGGAACATTTAATGAGGTAATGCGACTTTCTAAAACTGTTGAAGAAAAAATATCCAAATTTGGAGTTCGAGGTGCCGATGCACACAAGGTCATGGATCGACTTTACCAAAACCCCATAATTAACGCCCAAAAGACGAGTGAAATCATTGGTAAAAATCCACAATCAGCATATCAATTAATTCAAAAAATGGAAGATGCCGGGATACTCAAAGAAATAACCGGCGCACAAAGAAATCGATTGTATATTTTTGCAGATTATTTGAAAATCTTTGAAAACTAGACTTATCAATTCGATACTACTACCTCCTTTCCGGTAGGTCAAATTTAATTTTTGCACTTTTAAACCACGATATATGACTGAAGTCGAAATAATTAACAATTCTTTACATCCCCTACCCGCCTATGCAACTGAGCGAAGTGCCGGGCTGGATCTACACGCAAATCTTCAAGAGGAAATAGTCTTAAAACCCCTTGAGCGCAAGCTTATTCCGACAGGTTTATTTATTGCTTTGCCGGAAGGCACAGAAGCCCAAATACGCCCCCGAAGCGGACTTGCATACAAAGAAGGACTCACTGTTTTGAATGCCCCCGGAACTATCGACGCAGATTACCGCGGAGAAGTGATGGTATTATTGGTAAATTTGTCGGACAAAAATGCTGTTATTCAAAACGGTGAACGAATAGCTCAAATGGTGATTGCCAAATACGAAAAAGCATCTTTTAAGGAAGTTGAAACCCTTATCAGACACACTTACGCGGAAGCGGAGGTTTTGGCAGTACCGGAAAAACGTCAAAAAACGCATGAACATAATAATCCCGATGGCCGGAATTGGCAAGCGCCTGCGGCCTCATACGCTTACCGTTCCAAAGCCTTTAATTCCGGTAGCCGGAAAACCCATTGTACATCATTTGGTTGAAGACATTGCAGCACTGGTTTCCGAAAAACTGGAAGAAATCGTTTTCGTAACCGGACGTTTTGGCAAAGAGGCAGAAAGTCAATTGCTCGAAGTCGCCAAATCTTTGGGTGCAAAAGGCAAAATCGCCTATCAGGATGAAGCGCTCGGTACAGCGCACGCAATATGGTGTGCGAAGGAAGCGCTCCACGGAAAAACGATCGTCGCCTTTGCCGATACCCTATTTCGCGCGGATTTCAAACTCGACGATTCCAAAGACGGGGTCTTATGGGTAAAACAGATTCCAAATCCCGAAGCTTTTGGAGTCGTAAAACTAAATGAGGCGGGCGAAATAACCGATTTCGTGGAAAAGCCCACCACCTTTGTGAGCGACCTCGCAATGATCGGTATCTATTATTTCAAGAAAGGCGAAGATCTCGCCACCGAAATAAAGTATCTTATTGACAACGATGTAATTAAAGGCGGCGAATATCAGCTTCCCGATGCCCTTCGCCGAATGACCGAAAAGGGAAACACCTTCGGACCGGGAGAAGTTACAGACTGGATGGATTGCGGGAATCCAGAAGCTACTATCGATACCAATGCCCGCGTTTTAGAATTTAAATATCCCAATTCTTCAGTCGCACCGGATGCTAATATTAAAAATGCGGTAATTATTGATCCCTGCTATGTCGGTGCCGGAGCATGTATTTCTGCATCGGTTGTAGGTCCTCATGTCTCGATCGGCTCTGGAACTGATGTAACCGATTCTCGCATTCAAAATACGATTATCCAAAACGAATCAAATATTTCGAATGCAATAATTTCCAATTCTATGATTGGGAGTTTCGCAAAAGTCAAAGGTGTAAAAAGAGAACTAAGCGCTGGAGATTATACTATAATTGAATGAAAAAAATAAAATTTTTACCTACGCTTCTATTTCTGTTCCTTTTTGCGGGAGCACTTACTTCTTGTAAAACACAGCAAGAAACTGAGAAAAAAACGGATCTGACCAAAAAGGGAAATCCGCTTAGCCCGAAGCAAGAGCAGGAATTCTCGGCCACCTTTCTCGACGCCAATCGCGCCAAAATTATCGGCAATTACGATCAGGCGATAACCCTCTTCAAAAAAGCGCTGGAAATAGATCCGCAGAGTGCTCCGGCTCGGTACGAAATCGGGCGAATCTATGCTCAAAACCAAAATTATCCGGCAGCCATGAGCTATGCGCAAGATGCATATCAACTCGAAGGGGATAATGTCTGGTACGCCCAGTTTTTGGGTCAGCTCTATTCCGAAACTGGAAATCTCAACAAGAGTATTGAGATTTATAAAGACATTGTCAAAAAGCATCCCAATGACTACGACTACTACTTCAATCTGGGCAGCCTTCTTTCAGCTCAGGGTCAATACGATGAGGCATTAAAACTTTATGACGCATTGGAAAATAAAGCGGGTCTGTCGGAAGAATTAACGCTTCAACGTCAGATGATCTATATCGATAAAGGTGATTATTCTTCTGCCTTAAAGGAAATTGATGCCCTAATCGCCGAAAATCCGGAAGAAGTGCGGCTTTATGGAATGAAGGCCGAGATATATCAAAAACTCGCCGAGCCTGCAAAAGCAAAAGCACTGTATGAAGAAATGCTCGATATGGATCCGGAAAATGGATTGGTGCTTCTTTCACTTCACGATATCGCCAAGAAAGAAGGCGACAAAGCAAAAGCGAAAGAGTATCTGGAAAGAGCCTTCAGCTCCACCGATTTGAGTATTGATGTAAAGGTGAATATTTTGATCAATTACCTTTCCTCTCCTGAATTTAAAGAGAACAGCGACACTACTTTGGAGCTTGTGCGTCGTATGGAAAAAGCTAATCCCGACGAAGCAAAAACGTTTGCTGTAGGAGGCGACATTTATTATAATCTGGATCAAATTGACTCTGCACGGGTTAAGTTTCGCCACGCTGTAAAGTTGGATCCCAACCGACCACCAATTTGGCAGCAAATTCTCACTATCGATTCTCAGCTAAACGATTTTGAAGCCATGGAAACAGAGAGCGCAGCAGCGGTTGAGCTTTTTCCGCAACTTCCCATGTTTTATCTTTTTAGCGGAATTGCGCTTTTACAGCAAAAGAAAACGGATGAAGCAATCGAACAACTGAATACTGGAAAAAATCTCGTGCTCGATGACCCCAGATTGCTTGGTCAATTTTATGCATCCTTGGGGGATTCATATCATACATCGGGCGATAATGAAAAATCGGATGAAGCCTACGACATGGCACTGAAGTACGATCCATCCAATGTGATTGTGCTAAACAACTACGCCTATTATCTGTCTCTTAGAAATAAAGACCTCGACAAAGCCGAGAAAATGGCCAAAAAAGCCAATGACCTCAGCCCTGATGTGGCCTCCTTTCAGGACACCTACGCGTGGGTGCTTTACCAAAATCAGAATTTTCAGAATGCTCTGTTCTGGATTGAGGAGGCTATAAAGAACGGGGCGGATAAAGATTCGGAAGTCTTGAACCATAAAGGTGATATTTTGTTAAAACTTAAGCGTATTGAAGAAGCCGTGGACACTTGGAAAAAAGCCATTGCGAATGGAGGAGATAAAGAAGTTCTGGACGCTAAAATTAAGCAATACAGCACGCAAGAATAAATGGAAAGCCAAAGGAAATTTCTCTTTTTAGTATTCCTTTCCTGTGCACTCATGGCGGGATGTAAGGTTAAACGTGCTGTTGAAAAGAGCCCCTTGATGCCTTTAAATGAAAATGCTTTGCTTGAGCTCGTTGCTATGAATTCAGTAGCATACCGCACTTTAAGTGGCAAATTGTCCGTTTCAGCTTCTACTCCAGATCAAAATGGTTCTTTTAAAGTAAACTTGCGTATGGGGGAAGATAGTGCCATTTGGATGAGCATCACCCCTGCACTCGGAATTGAAGCCGTGCGGATACTTATCGAACCTGATTCACTTCAGTTTATAAATAAAATAAAGAATCAATATTTCACCGGATCCTACAATTCAATCGATAGCCTTCTAAAATACACCACAAAATTTCAATTTATAGAGAATCTTCTTGTCGGAAACGCAGTAGAAATCGAACCGAATGAAAAATATACTTCTATTGTCGATAATCTATACTACGTGCTGCAAACCAAGGTGAAGAGAAAACTTAAAAAAGCCGTAGATGTGCAGATTAAGCCCAATAAAAGAGATTCTTTATACGGTGATGTGGTCAAAGAGAAAAAATATAAAAAAGCAATTGTGAAGCTCAATGAGGATGATCTAATCGTGAAAAGATATTACATTCGCGCAAGCGATTTTCGGATTGCGCGCGTGAATATTGATGACCTCTTGTATAAGCGATCGGTTCAGATCTCTTATGACAATTTTGTGACCTATGATGGCATGAAAATACCAATGTCAATTGATATTCAAGTAACCACGCCAACTGAAACCTCGCGCATAGAAATGCAATATTCGCGAATAAAACTAAATGAAGCTCAAGGATATCCGTTCAAAATTCCTTCCTCATATAAGGCCATTGAATAAACGCGGTTTCGCCACGGTCTTGTTTTTGGTGGTTTCCGTTTTCGCCTTTTCTCAGGATAAGGACAAGGAAGACCTTCAGAAAGAACGTGACCGTATTTCTCAGGAAATTTCTTTAACCAATAAATTGATTGAAGAAAACCGCAACAACCGTAATAAAATGGAGGGATCGCTCTCTCTTCTCAACAAAAAAATAAACCTCAGGGAAGATCTCATTACCAGTCTCACGGGTGAAATTGCAATGTACAATCGGAGGATTGATAAAAACCGCGATGCAATTGATACTCTCGAAGCCAATTTGGCATCTTTAAAAGAGAATTATGCCGAGATGATTCGTTTCGCCCAGCACAATAACCGTAACGAAGACCGACTAATGTATATATTTGCTTCTGAGGACTTTGTACAGGCCATCCGTCGTATTCATTATTTACAGCAATACACCCAGTACCGCCACAAGCAGGCCGAAGAAATTGTGCACAGCCAGCAGGAACTCAATGCTTTAAATCAAGAACTACTCGGTATTATAAAAGAAAAAGATCAATTAAAAAACAAAGAAGAATCTGTGAAAAAAGATCTCACCGGCGATCTTTCCGACCAGAAGAACGCGGTATCAGGACTTCGGCAGGAAGAAAAAACTTTATTGAAAAAACTCCGAACCCAGGAAAAGCAACGCGAGGACCTGAATAAGGAAATCCAGCGCATTATAGAAGCTGAGATTCGCGCTTCGAAAAAAGATAATTCAGGAGTGTTTTCACTCACCCCTGAAGCTGCCGCCCTATCGGCAAATTTTGAAAAAAACAAAGGAAAACTGCCCTGGCCGGTAGAACGTGGTGTAGTGACATCAAGTTTTGGCCAACACGCACATGCAGTTTTAGCAGGAATTACCGTTTATAATAATGGAATAGATATAGCCACAAATAGCAATGCAACCGTAAGGGCAGTCTTTCAGGGCACAGTATCGGCGGTTTTCAGTATTGCCGGAGCCGGTCAAAATGTAATAATAAACCACGGAGGCTATCGCAGCGTATATTCTAATCTAAAGGAAGTATTTGTATCGAAAGGTCAAAAAGTAGATGTGAAACAATCGATCGGTACAGTGCTTACCGATGAAGGGTCAGGAAAAACTGAGTCGCACCTTGAAATTTGGAAGGTCGATCAATCAGGAACTTCCAAGCAGGATCCCGCACTGTGGATTTATAAGCAATAAACGCTGTGCGCTAACTATTTTTGTAACTTTGAAAAAAAATTAATTATGCAATTATCTATCTTACTCGGAGTAATGGGTCCATGGCAAATCGTACTGATTGTCGTGGTTTTATTGTTGTTGTTTGGAGGGAAAAAAATTCCTGAGTTGATGCGTGGACTTGGTACCGGAATGAAAGAGTTTAAAGAAGCTACCAAAGAAGACAAGGAACCAGTAGTACATGAGTCTGACAACATTCGCAATGAGAACGTACGCAGTGCAGACAGCACCCGCCCACACGACGAAAAAAAGTAACTTTTAGTGAATACCTACCGCTCCTTACAGGCTGTACAGGCCGATTTATCGGCGGGAAATATTGATTTGCCTTCGCTGGTGAAACACTATTTGCACCGCATAGATCAAACCAAAGATCTGAATATTTTTCTGGAAGTTTTTACCGACGAAGCCGTTGCCCGCGCAAGTGAGGTAGAGATAAAAATGAAGTCGGGAAATGCGGGTAAGCTAGCCGGGATGGTAATTGCCATCAAAGACAATATTGCCTATAAGGATCACAAGTTAGGAGCGGCTTCGAAAATTTTAGAAGGTTTTGAATCGCTCTACAGCTCCACGGCGGTGGAAAAACTTCTTGCAGAGGACGCCATAATTATTGGTCGCGTGAATTGTGATGAATTTGCGATGGGTGGTTCGAATGAAAATTCGGCCTATGGCCCGGTCAAAAATCCGGTGAATGCCAAATATGTTCCCGGTGGCTCGTCCGGTGGGTCAGCTGCTGCGGTTGCCGCAGATTGTTGCTTGGTGGCACTGGGCAGTGATACTGGTGGATCAATCCGTCAACCCGCTTCTTTTTGCGGCGTGGTCGGGCTCAAGCCATCATATGGTCGGGTGAGTCGCCACGGGCTTATAGCTTTCGCCTCCTCTTTCGATCAAATTGGCCCTTTAACACATTCCGTTTCGGATGCTGCTCTGATCCTTGAGATTATTGCTGGCAAGGATAAAATGGATACAACGAGTAGTAGCGTTAAAAAAGAAAATTACAGCCATTTCTATGAAAATGAAAAACCGCTGCGTATCGGATATATTCAGGAGTGCATTGAAAATGATGCGCTCGACCCGGAGGTCAAGGAGCAACACCTTCATTTGATCGAGAAACTGAGAAAAGATGGCCACCACGTCGAAGCCGTGGAGCTCAAGGAATTAAAATACCTTGTCCCCGCTTATTATGTTCTCACCACTGCAGAGGCTTCTTCCAATCTTTCGCGTTACGACGGGATTCATTACGGCCATCGCAGCTCCAAAGCACATGATATTAATACCACATACTTAAAAAGCCGTACCGAAGGATTTGGTCCCGAGGTAAAACGACGAATAATGCTAGGCACTTTTGTGTTGAGCTCTGGCTACTACGATGCGTATTACGCTAAAGCGCAAAAAGTGAGAAGATTGATAAAAGAAAAAACCGAATCTCTTTTTGCCGATTATGATCTTTTATTGACTCCTACCACACCGTCGCCCGCATTTGCTTTCGGTTCTAAAATGGATGACCCAATAAAAATGTATCTAGAAGATATTTTTACCGTTCATGCCAATCTCGCCGGGATGCCCGCCATTTCACTTCCTTTGTTTAAACATAGTAAGTCACATCTTCCTTTTGGTGCTCAATTTATGAGTGCTGCCTTTCAGGAAAAAGTTCTTTTGTCCTTCTCTCACAACTTATTCCACAACGCCACGTTAAAAGGATAAGGAATTAGGGTTCGGAAACGTGCTTTTTTTCTGGTCATTTGCCTAACTTTCTGGATTTGTTATCGTAGAAAATAACAACCCTTAAACACAATGGAATGCCTTTAAGAAAAACCCTCAAATATTTTGCTTGTCTCGCGGGAGTAGTCTTTATTTCCGAAAGTTTTGCTGCTACTCCAACAGATTCCTCCTTGACCGTGCCCAGTGATACAGTAGTAGCACAAATCTTTCAAGATGACCCAATTTTGGCAGCCATGGATAGTCTCTGGGCTGATGAGCGCCTGCAATGTATGGCTTCTGGCGACAGTGCATGTCTTAATATCTATAATTACGCGTCCGATTTTATTCCTGAATATACCGATTCTATTTTGAAGGCCCGCCTCGATATTCTCGACAAAGCCACACCTCTAAATCTGGAATACAATCGATATGTAAAAGCTTTTATTTCCCTTTATGTAGATCGCAGACGCGATGTAACCGCCCGTGTTTTAGGACTCGCCGAGCTATATTACCCACTTTTTGAAGAGAAACTAGATCAATTTGACATTCCACTTGAGCTAAAGCATTTGGCCGTAGTTGAATCTGCGTTGAACGCATCGGCTCGCTCACGGGTGGGCGCATCCGGACTATGGCAATTTATGTACAATACGGGCAGAATTTATGGCCTGGAGGTAGATTCATATGTCGATGATCGGAGCGATCCATACAAGAGTACGATTGCCGCTTGCAGGTATATGCGCTTTCTTTACGGAATGTACGGTGATTGGAATATGGTTCTTGCGGCATATAATTCAGGGCCGGGAAATGTGAATAAAGCAATCCGACGATCAGGTGGCTACCACGACTACTGGAAAATCAGGGACTACCTACCACGTGAAACCCGAAGCTACGTGCCAGCCTTTATTGCTGTGAATTATGTCATGAACTATGCCACAGAACACAATATATATCCGCGTACTCCGGATTTTGTCTATACCCAAATCGACACCATTCACGTTTGTCAGGAAGCTACATTCGATCAAATCTCACACTTCACAAATGTGAGCACAGCCGAATTAGCCCTCCTGAATCCAAGCTTAAAGCGAAATGTGATTCCTGAAAGTGAAAAGTGCAGAGCTGTATATCTCCCGGTTGAAGCCATAGGCATGTATTTAGCCAACGAAGACAGTCTTTACCAATACAATAAGGAAGTCCCTCAATCGGTTGATGGATATGTTATTGAGGACGTAGTAGCCACATATACCGTACGTCGTGGTGACGTATTAGGGGTGATTGCGCAGCGTAATGGTGTAGGCGTATCTCAATTACGTATGTGGAATGATATCCGTGGAAATAATATTTACCCTGGTCAAAAACTCGAAATCAGAAAATCGGTAAAGTCGAAAGTTTCAGAAGCCGCTAATTCTCAAAATGAAACCGTAGCTCAATCGAAGAAACCAACGACGGCGCATGGCACGACATCTGATGAAAAGTCAGCGGTAGATATTTACCATACTATTCAGTCAGGCGATACGCTTTGGGACATTGCAAACAAATATCCTGGGATATCGGTTAATGATCTGAAAGAAGCAAATAGTAATTTAAATTTCCACCACTTAAAACCTGGTCAAAAAATAAAAATTCCTCCAGCATCATGATTTCAAATCTTCGCCTTTTCGGCCTTCTACTCTTGGTAACCATATGTTTTTCAAGTTGTTCTAATGAAGGAGGCCACCGAAGATTACCGCGCTTTTCGGGAGAACCAGGCGAGATATTGGTTATTATGAACGAAAGTGACTGGTTGGGGAGCCCCGGTGACAGCCTGCGAACGGTTTTAGAAAAGTATTATCCCGAACTACCACAAGGTGAACCTTCATTCAAATTATTACATTTTGCGCCAAATGAAATGAGCAATATGCTTAAGCAGCACCGTAATATTTTGCGTGTTGTAATCGGAGCCGACTCGGGAGGTGAAAGCAAAATAGCTTATGAAAAGGATAAATGGAGTAACGGTCAGCTGTATTTCCAAGTTTTGGCTCCAGATGAAGCCGCTTTTGACAAGCTCTTGGAGACCGGTTTCTCAAAAATAACAACCCTCATAAACAATACGGAAGTAGATAGATTACAAGATCAGTACAGAGCCTACAGTAATGACAGCTTAGAAGCTTTTATAAAGAAGAAATTCGGTTTTCAAATTAGTATTCCAAAAGATTGCGAAATAGCGGTAAACGAAAATGACTTTTTGTGGTTGAAGCGAGAAAGGGTGAAATATTTAGGTAATACTCCACATGATATTACTCAGGGGTTCTTCATTTTCCGCTATCCTTATACGTCGGATTCAGCTTTCACAACTAAAAATCTTCTAACTGTAAGGGATACCATGTTGGAAAAATATGTTCCCGGTCCAAAAAAAGGAACTTTCATGATCACGGAATATCGCCTCCCTCCTATTTCAAAAACGATCCACCTCAACGATCGCTATACGGTCTTCACTCGCGGACTTTGGAAAACTGAAAACTACTTTATGGGAGGTCCTTTTTTAGATCTTTCCACCACTTCAAATGATGGCAGTGAAATCATTTCTATCTCGGGGTTTGTGTTCGCGCCGAGATTTCCCAAACGCGAATATATCAGAGAAGTAGAAGCCGTTTTGAAATCAGTAAAATTCCCCGAAAAAGGGAAATAGTTCGATTTGTTGAAAAAATTAGACGCTTAAAGTGGTTTTTCTAATTTAGAAGTCGCACCTTTAGTCGGTAATAATGTGCTATGAATTACTCGGATTTACAATCGTTTTTTCATCATCACTGCAAGATCAAATTGCGGTCGGGTAAAGAAGTGTTTGGTGTTCTCTGGAAAGATCTTTCGGAAACCGACAAGGCCATTTATTTTGCAAGTTTTATTGAGCATAAGAAATTGATGAATGAACGGAATACAATTCCGGTGGAACAGGAAAAACTCCTAAAACTGCAAATTGAAGACATTCTCGGTGTAGAGCCTATTCTCTGATTTCTCTCCGTATCTTATTCTCTTATTCCTTCACGTCGCAATAAAAATGCGTATTCCAATGCCACTTCTTTAAAGCGTTCAAAACGTCCGGAAGATCCTCCGTGCCCCGCATCCATATTCGTAACCAGAAATAATTCGTTTGAATCTGTTTTTAGTTCGCGTAATTTGGCCACCCATTTCGCCGGTTCCCAATACTGCACTTGGGAATCGTGTAGTCCGGTAGTAATCAAAAGCGCTGGATAAGACTGGGCCACAATGTTTTCGTACGGCGAATAACTCAAGATATAATCGAAATATTCCTTTTCGTTCGGATTTCCCCATTCATCATATTCACCTGTAGTGAGCGGAATAGAAGCATCCAGCATGGTATTTATTACGTCTACAAACGCAACTTGAGCCACCACCCCATTCCACATTTCCGGCGCCATATTTATTATGGCTCCCATCAACAATCCCCCTGCACTTCCTCCCATGGCATAAAGATGTGCTGAAGAAGTATAGCTCCTTGATATCAATGCTTTACCACAATCGATAAAGTCGTAAAATGTATTCTTTTTCTTCAGTAGTTTTCCATTTTCATACCAATCCCGTCCCATTTCCTGACCACCGCGTATGTGTGCTATTGCAAAAGCAAAACCACGATCGAGAAGACTGAGGCGTTGAGAGCTGAAGTAGGCGTCCATATTCACGCCGTATGATCCGTATCCATAGAGCAAGAGTGGTTTTGTACCATCCTTTTTGAATCCCTTTCGGTAAACAATGGAAACCGGAATTTGCGTTCCGTCGCGGCCTTCGGCAAAAATACGTTCTGAAGTATAGTTATCCGGATCGAAAGTGCCTATTACCTCCTGTTGCTTCATCCGTTTCGAATCCTTGGTTTCCATGTTGTAATCAAAAATGGAATTGGGTGTCGTTAGCGACGTATAACCATATCTCAATGTATCAGAATCCATCTCCTCATTTGTGGATATATAAGCCATATAAGTCGGATCCTTAAAGGAAATATAATGGTCGTTTTGCGTATTCTTCCAAGGCATTACCCGAAGTTTAATGAGGCCGTTAGAACGTTCCTCAAGAACCAGGTATTTTGTAAAAAGTTCCACACCACCGAGAAAAACGTCATCACGATGCCCAATCACATCCACCCAATTTTCACGACCAGAGTTCGCGATTGATGTCTTGGAAAGTTTAAAATTCTTAGCCCCCTCACCATTGTTGAGAATATAAAAATTATCTCCCATTTGGTACGGATGATACTCCAATCCGCGTAGGCGGGACTGCACTATTTCAAAAGTGCCTAACGGTTTGTCAGCCGACAAAAATTGATATTCAGTGGTGAGCGTACTTGTCGAGCCAATAAATATATAGTCACGTGATTTTGATAGGTATGCGTAGGTATCAAAGGTATCATCCTTTTCTTCGAATACCAGTTCATCTCCGGCTTGAGGATCGCCCAAGTTGTGGCGAAATACCTGATATGACCGAAGCGTTTCAGGATCTTTTTTGGTATAGAAAACGGTAGAATTATCCTTTGCCCAGGCCACATTTCCGGTGGTTCCTTCAAGTACGTCACTAAGATATTCCCCTGTTTTCAGGTTCTTGAATCGAATTGTGAAAATACGTCGACTTAAGGTATCCTCGCCGTATGCGAGTATGGTATTGTCGGGACTCACATCCGTACTCCCAATATTAAAATACGCATACTTCTTCGCGAGAACGTTTGCGTTGAGCATAATCTCCACTTTTTCAGTATGCATTTGCTTTCTGCAATAAATTGGCTGCTCATTGCCGGTTTCATAACGCGTGAAATAAAAAAATCCATTGGATCGATAAGGCACTGAGGCATCTTCCGAAGCAATTCGGTTTTTTATTTCATCAAAGAGCTGACTTCGAAACTCCTTCACATCAGCAAGCTCTTGATCCGCGAATGCATTTTCAGAATTGAGATATTCTATAACCTCTGGATTCTCGCGTTCACGCAACCAAAAATAATTATCGGTTCGGCTTTTGCTAAAATTCGTATGCTCAACCGGCTTTCTCGGGGCTTTGGGCGTATTCACTTGTATATCCGTATTTTCTGTATTCATATTGCGGGTGTTCATTAAAGTAAAGTGATCCAAAAAAAGAGTAGCTTTCAAAGAATTGGTTCCACGATTTACGGCTAAGTTAAGTTGGATTCTCCGAATGACCTGAAAATATTTCGATCAAAATAGGAAGGGATTTTATTTCACCCAAACCTTCCAGATGTATTTGATAAAACTCTACCATCGTTTTAAGCAGATTCCTTCTGAGCAGATTCTCAAAAATAAGTTTCGATTCAAAATTCGAAGTAGTCAATTCGAAAAAGGAAGCTGCTTCTTTTGCGCCAAGCATATGAAGTGAGGCATTTTCATCGCTGGTGAAACTTCCGTTGAGCAGATCGAAGTAGCATTTTTCCGAAGTCCATTTCCCAGAAGGAAAAAAGCCAAAGAATTTTGTAAGATTCATCAAAAAGATTAGATGAAAATTGGGTGAAAAACCATCTTTTTCAAAAAAATCAATGGCATAATCCAAGAAACTAAAAAGATCGGGATCAGGCGATTCTTCTCGCAGGGATTTATAGAGCATCTCGGCGAGAAACATTGATATTGCACCTTTCATGGGGTGTCGAAGTATACATGAGTCTGGCTTCAACGATATTGCAGAAAGGCTCTGGACTTGATTTTTCTCACGATAAGTACAGTCAATTTCCACTCTTGAAAGCGGTTGCAGCGCTGCAGATCTCCCTCCTTTTTTCCCCAAGCCACGCACCATAAAGGGGCATTGACCAAAGCGTTGGGTATATATGGTTACAATCGCCGAGGAGCTCGAATAGGCAACCTTTTTAAGAATTATTCCATCGGTATTGACAAACATTACTTGATTACCAAAATCTTACTTACACAAGATGAGCTCCCATCTTTATTTGCCGACAGGGCAAAATAAACACCTGTAGCAACACGCTGACCATCCGTGTTTTTACCATCCCAAATAGCTTTTCCTCCATTAGAAATAGTGCTGAATATCATGTTGCCACGTGTATCGGTAATGCGTACTTCACTATCGCGGCTGAGGCCTGTAATAGCAATAGGGCCCGTATAGTTTTCACGCACCGGGTTGGGATAAACGGTGGTACAATTGTTTGCAGATTCTCCTTCAGTGGCATCTGAAATATAAGACACTACACCATCTTCGGTAGCAAAGAAAACTTCTCCCGTTTCCGGATTTATAGCAATATCGTTTACTACATTGCTGAGCAGTGGACTGTTTTCGGCAGTAAACCGTTGAATCTCCTCTGTACCGTCTTGCGAAAGTAAAAATACACCTGCACTGAAAGTTCCAATCCATTTTCGATTGGCACCATCTATAGCAATGGAGCTAACTGATTGGCCTTCGAGAAGATATTGATACACCCCATTTTGCTGAATTAAAATGCGTCGAGCATCGCTAAAATTACTTGTCAAAGCATCGAAAGGGGCGTAAAAAACACCTATTCCATCCGTTGTACCCACCCACATTTCACCGTCCAGATCCTTGCTTATGCAGAGCACTTCATTTGAAGGAAGTCCACCACTACCTGTTTCGGCGGTCATAAGCCGTAGCTTATCGTCTGATTCATCTATAATGGATTCCCCTTCATCAAATACAATAACTCCTCCCCTGTTAACAATCGCCCATTTTTGATTTAAGTCATCTATGACAATATCTGTTAGCAATTTATTTGTGCCTAATCCATTCTGACCCAAGAGTGAAAAACTTTTCCAGACACCCGATTCAGTTTCGACAGAGAGCGGTTTGTCAGCATAAGGATTAGTCACCCAGAGATTTTTCTTTTGATCGCGCACAAATCCGGCTACCCCGATATAAAGCTCTCCATCATCGCGAGGATAGCCCGGTCTTTCACCAAGAGATGTATTTGAATCATCATAAAACTTTGTGATTTCCGCATTCTTAATTTCTAAAAATCCGCTAAACATCGACCCGGCAAATACGCGGGTTGGATCCAGACGATCGATATAAATTTTTGGGGAGTCAAAGAAAAGCTTATCCAAGAGTATCGGGTAATTGGGAATCGTCAAATTGTACCAATTATCATTTAAAAATCCATAAAATCCATCGATCTTAAAGCTATTATTCCAATTTCCGGGTCGGTTGGGTTGTCCGGAAGTAATCCAGAGTTGATCATCATAAAAGTCAATATCAAAAGATTTGTTCGTAGCGGGTCCGTCGGGAGCAATAAATTCATAATCGTCTGCCGAATTATACCGCACTAATCCATACTCTGTGTCGGCCAGCCAAAGGGTTCCGGATGCATCGGAAGTAATTCCTCTTATCGTCACATCCAGCGATCCGTAGTTATAGATTTTGATTGCGTCATTTATACCATCTAATGATTTCATTCCCGCAACATAACTCTCAGAATATACTACACCTGCAGGTGATGATTCCAAAGAAAAAATATAGGGAGTATTATTTACATTTTGCCAAGAATAGTCCGGATTCCGTAGATATAATCCCGGGACGCTCGCTGCGGGAATGTTTATAAATAGCTTTCCCTCGTGAGCGGCACAATTGCGCACTTCAATAAAGGGTGAGGGTGTAGAAATATCGAGGTGCCAATTGGAAAAAATGGTCAAATCATCGTTGATTGACCCTTTGTACAATCCTTCTTCAGTAGCCGCATAGAGGGTATCGTTTAGAATTGCCGTTTCATTTATAGAGAGATTTCCTTCCGGCGCAATTCCGTATGTATCGCTTACTTCCCTTTTGGTGAGATCGAATTCTAAAATGCCCACACCGGTAGAAATGTACGCGGCATTGCCATTAAAAGTGATTTGGCGTATAGCTTTATCGCCTACTATCGTACTATTCTTTATTTCGGCAAAATTTGAAATTTCACCGTTTTCCAAAATATCCATATTCCCGTCTTCATAACCCACAATAACGAGGTTCTGATCGGTATCTGCAGAGAGTGAAAAGATCCCTACACCTGAGAGACCAGTGATTTTATTGAGCCTTTCGAGACTGTTATCTTGAGTATTATAGACAAATACAGCGTTATTGTTTGTCACAAATACTCTTTGATGGAGCACTACTACGTCGATAGAACGGGTGTAGTTGAGATAATCTTTCCACTCACCGATCGCATTTTGAGCAAACGCGCCAAAAGCCCATCCAATGAGCAGCAAAGTAGAAATAAGCGGTTTTATATACTTCATTCTTGATTGATTCCGAAAAGTAAACGCAAAATAACGGGAATTCATATACTCCGCACAGAAATTTGCAAAAAAGGGAACTAAAAATTGGATGAAAGCCTTACATTTGCGTTTACAATGGCTCGGTAGTTCAACTGGATAGAATATCAGATTTCGGCTCTGATGGTTGGGGGTTCGAACCCCTCCCGGGTCACAAGGAAAAACCTTTGTTGCGAAAGCGGTAAAGGTTTTTTTTATGTATTAGCTTTTCAAATGGTGGTTTTAAAATAAGTGGATCGATTTTAGAAAATGCCAGACTAATGAAATATTTTCATCAAATAGCTTATTTCCGTATTATTGCGCTATTTTAGAAAAATTTCCTTGTGAGTTTTAAGAATACCAAAATTGGAATATTTTCAATGTTCCTGTTTTGCTTTTTTGAGCTGAACAGTTTCCAGGCGTTTTCACAAAAATTAATGCATGGATATGGTCTTAGCTTTTGTTCTGACTTTTTATTTGTACGACCTGAAGGAATTGGTGCAAATGGTGAAGGATTCAAGGTCGAAACAGGTTTCAGTCTTTTCTCCGCTTCAGCAGAGTTGAAGTACAATTTACACGTTTTTAATTCAGATTTAGCCTTGAGTGCCGCGAGCAGTTCGGGAATTGGAATTATGCTTTACACACGAGGTGAGGGTACAACTTTAGTTGGAGATCTCCGCATACCCATTTATATTCAGCTCGATTATGGAGCCCTCTCCACATTTGAATCCAGCAAAAAAATTGGGATAGGTATTGGTCTTGGATACGAATACGATATTTATGGTTTTTTTTCCAATTCGAAATCCTTCGCAACCCCTTCAGCGCGTATCGGACTGCGCTATTTCAACCGTAAGAATAGGGCACGCGAAGTTGCGTTGAGATTCGGTTTTCCAAAATCAGTTCCAAAAATATATTCTTAAAGAGATATTACTACGCACGAAGTTATTACCAAATCGCGCTCCGAAAAATACACCAGTCTCCAATTGAGTTGGATCCGTTACTTTAATTAGTAACATCTGGGGTTTAACCGGTTCAACTCCCCTAAAGTATCTATCTTCAAATTCCTTCTTCCAAAGAAAAACCCTACAATTTTTCAACTGTAGGGTTTCTTTGAGGTCTCGAGCGGATTTTTCGTATCGTGTTAATTTTTAAAGGAACTCATGAGGGCTGCGCCGTTTATTCGTGAAATGATTCTTTTTTAAAGGAACTCATGAGGGCTAAGCCGTTTGAACCGCACGGTTCAACTCCGCTCGAAATCAACCATTCAAAAATTTATATCAATAAAAAACCCTACAATCTTTCAACTGTAGGGTTTCCTTGAGGTCTCGAGCGGATTGCCTTCGGCTTTCCGCAATTACCCTAAGGTCGATAACAAATCAATTCGCGCTCTCGCACGAATTCCTGTTTTTTGTTTTCAATCTTCGCACAAGCATGCTTGGCTTGTTTCAAAACAAAAAACCCTGAACGCCGCCGGCGTTCAGGATTTGTCACTCTGAGGTCTCGAGCGGATTTGAACCGCTGTACACGGTTTTGCAGACCGTTGCCTAACCGCTCGGCCACGAGACCTTGCTTTGTAAAGTGTGCGAAGATAAAAATTATTAACCGATTAAACCAGCATTAATCAATAGGTTTTTGGTGATTCGTACTTCCGTTCTTGTTCCTTGGAGCGCACAAAGAAACTGCGAAAATCGTAATTGGTAATTCGTAATTAAATTATCCTTCAATAAAAACCGCTACCTCTTCCACGTCGCCATTTATCGGAGGTGTAAGCTTGCGTACTTTTACACTTGCGTTTTCAATTCTACGGTCGCTCTCCCGGATTCGTTTCAAAATTCTATACGCCACCTGCTCTATAAGTTTTGAACGGATTTCCATTTCCTCTTCTACTATCTGATTAAGGAGCACATAATCAATCGTGTCATGAAGTTTGTCACTTGCAAAAGAGGGAGTTAAGTCGGCCGAAACACTTAGATCAACTATATAATTTCCTCCAATGCGCTCTTCTTCGGCTAAGCAGCCGTGGTAGGCATAAACCTTTATTCCATTGACTTCAATTTTATGCATGTGTGAGTTTTTCGATTCCCACTTCCATTCGGGCTAAGCTCTCTTCTTTTCCGAGCAATGCCATAATTTCAAACATGCTTGGTCCCATTCCTTCGCCGGTAATGAGAAGACGTAGATTTGGTAAAACAGCACCCATACCAAGGTTCTCGTGTGTGATATATTCTTTGAAGGCGTTCTCAATATCAGAAGCCTGAAATGGGTTCAAAGTCTTAAATTCATTCATTAAACCATGCATTCTCTCAGGAGTTTCATCCTTCCATTTTTTGCTTACGGTTTTTTCATCAAAAATCTCAGGACGCTCAAAAAGATAGAGCCCATTATTCACAATTTCCGGGATAAATGAGGCGCGCTCCTTCATCAATCTGCATACTGCAGCTACATATTCAGGCGATTTATCAAACCCCTTTTCGACAACAATCGACTTTATGGCTTCCGCCAATTCTTCATCCGATTTTGAACGTAAATATTGCTGGTTGAACCACTTTGTTTTATCGGGATCAAATTTGGCTCCGGCTTTTCCAACACGTTCAAGGGAGAACGCTTCAATAAGTTGATCCATTGAAAAAATCTCCTGCTGCGTTCCGGGATTCCATCCCAAAAAGGCGAGCATATTGATAAATGCATCTTCAAAATAACCTTGTTCGCGGTAACCACTTGATTTTTCTCCTGTAGTAGGATCCGTCCATTCCAAAGGAAACACTGGAAACCCGAGTCGATCGCCATCACGTTTACTCAATTTTCCATTTCCATCAGGTTTTAAAAGTAGTGGCAGGTGCGCAAATTGAGGAGCTTCCCAACCAAATGCTTCATAAAGCAATACATGAAGAGGTGCCGATGGAAGCCATTCTTCCCCACGAATAACGTGTGTGATTTTCATTTTATGATCATCAACGATATTTGCCAAATGGTAAGTGGGCATTCCATCGCTCTTGAAAAGCACCTTATCGTCGAGCTGATCCGACTGGACAAGCACCCATCCCCGAATCAAATCGTGAACACGCACTTCTTGTTTACGAGGCATTTTAAACCGAATAACGTATGGTGCTCCCGAATCTATCAGTCTTTTCACATCGTCAGCGCTCATTGTGAGTGAGTTGCGCATTGATTCACGTGTAATCGCGTTGTACTGGGGCGAAGCGACTTTGGCTTTTTTAAGACGATCGCGCATGGCTTCGAGGTCTTCGGCCGTATCGAAAGCGTAATACGCATTGCCGCTGTTCACGAGTTGATCGGCAAATTCGCGGTAAGATTCTTTACGTTCACTTTGCCGGTAAGGCCCGTAATCGCCACCAAACCCTGGACCTTCATCAGGAATCATCCCACACCATTTCAGTGCATTGATCACGTATTGCTCTGCTCCTTCCACGTAGCGATTTTGATCGGTATCCTCTATGCGTAACAAGAAATCGCCACCGTGTTTTCGTGCAAATAAATAATTGTATAAAGCGGTCCGAACTCCCCCAATATGGAGAGGTCCTGTTGGGCTGGGTGCAAATCGAACGCGTACTCTTTTTTCAGTCATAATCTCTCAAAAATTTCTTCTGACTTGATTTTAAGCTTAGTCAGAATTTTTCAGGCTGCAAAGATAGGCTATTTGATGAGAAGCGTATCTTCGCTGCATGGCGAAAAATGGTCTAGATTACGAACTTTTGGATTTTGGTGGTGGCCGAAAACTCGAGCGCTATGGGAAAGTTATTCTCGACCGACCGGAAGTTCTGGCAAACCGGCGCGCCAAAATGCCGCCATCATACTGGGGGTCAGAGGCTCACGGTTATTATGATGATTCCGGCAAAACAGTAGGCAAGTGGATTAATTTGAATGGATTGCCTGACTCATGGACTTCGGAATATCACGGAAAATACGGAAAGATCGTACTGGAATTGAAACCGGGAAAATTCAAACATCCCGGCGTATTTCCGGAACAGGAAAAGCATTGGCGATTTCTCGAAAGGACTATAAAACCGGGACAAAAAATGCTCAATCTTTTTGGTTATACAGGGATCGCCTCATTGGTCTCGGCAAAGGCCGGTGCAGACGTTTTTCATAACGACTCTTCCAAATCTATTCTCAAGCAAGCTGTGCAAAACGCTGAGAAATCGGGGATAGCTAAGATTCATTGGGTTTGTGAAGATGCTTTGAAATTTGCGCTTCGCGAAGAAAAACGAAACCACAAATACGACTTCATTATTATGGATCCGCCTGTATACGGCCGCGGAAAAAATGGTGAGCGATGGAAAATTGAAGAACTCCTTCCCCTTCTTGTCAAAACTACTGCCTCTCTTTTAAATAAAGGAGGCTATTTGATATTGAATACTTATTCACCTCAAATGCCTTTGGAAAATATGATTGCCGAAATGGCGTTTAATAAGCTCAAATGTATAGATAGCGGTTGGCTAGGTCTAAAAGCGAGGGATAGCAGAGTGCTAAACCTTAGCAAATATACTTTGGCCAAAAAGTGACATTTAGCTTAACAATCCTTAACTTCGCGACACTGCTGTAAACCTCAGAGTGGTTGTATTTTGATAACATGAAAGAAACGGCCTACGAGAAGCTCATAGAAAAGCTGGATGCTTTTACACGAAAGTACTACGTGAATCAGATTATTCGGGGAAGTATCTATTTCGTTGCTATTACTTTAGCGGCTTTTCTGATTTCTGCGATTCTCGAATATTTTGGTCGGTTTCCAAGTGTTGTTCGCGCAGGTTTATTCTATGGGTTGATCTCCGTTTTTCTTATTCTCTTTGTCAAATTTATACTTATTCCGGCTTTCAAGCTCATGCGAATGGGGCAGCTCATCTCGCACGACGAGGCGTCGAAGATCATTGGAGCTCATTTTCCGGATATTAGCGACAAACTCCTCAATACATTACAGCTCAAACGACAAGCTGAGCTGAGCCGTGAAGATACAAGCCTTATTTCGGCAAGCATCGACCAGCGAATTGATGCACTTCAACCTATTCCTTTTGCCTCAGCAGTAAATTTTGGTGAAAACAAAAAATACATTCGCTTCATAGCGCCGCCCATAATTTTGGCGATTATTTTGCTCGTCGTTTCACCCTCTATTTTGAGAGACGGCAGCGAAAGAATCGTATCCTACAATGTGGAATATATTCCAAAAGCCCCATTCGAATTTATTCTCGGAAACGATTCCTTAAAAGTGCCGCTTAATGAAGATTTCATCCTTTCGGTAAAAACCACTGGCGAATATGCTCCGGGATCAATGAGCCTCGATTTAGGTGGTAAGCTCTTTCGCATGAAGCGTAATACCGATGGCACATATCATTATACTTTCCGGAATGTGCGAAATGAAATTCCCTTCAAACTTTTTGCAGATGGGTTTTATAGTGTGCAACATACGCTGCAAGTAATGCCTACACCTTCTATCGTGCATTTTGATGTAAATCTTTCTTATCCTTCATATATAGGCAAGGCTAATGAGAAACTGAACAATGTGGGCAATCTACAAGTGCCTGAAGGAACGCGTATTGAATGGAAATTCTCTACACAGAACACCGAAACACTCTTCCTTCAATTTCCGGATACAGCAGTAGATTTAGATCAGGTAAATGACGAGTTTTTTCGCTATCAGCGTCAAGTTTTTAAAAATCAATCCTACGATGTGGCTGCGCTAAATACAATTGTTGGTGGCAAGGACACGATTCATTACCGCATTGATGTCTTAAGAGATGCGTACCCGCAGATTCAAGTTCAGGATACCAAAGACTCGACCGATGCCGGCAGAATCTATTTCGCAGGGAATATCAGTGACGACTATGGAATATCAAAATTGGTTTTTCACTATTCGGTACATCGTGCAGATAAAGCGGACAGTACTGTGATCAAAAAAATGGATGTGAACCGAAACACAGCACAGGAATTCTTTCATTATGAAGATTTTAATCAGCTGGGAATCAACCCGGGTGACGCAGTAAATTACTATTTCGAAGTCTGGGATAATGACGGGGTAAACGGTGCTAAATCGGCAAAAAGCGCTCAAAAAAGCTTTAAAGCCCCTACCTTGGATGAATTGGATCAGCAAAGAAAAGACTCTGCGGAAAACGTCAAGGAAAAGCTTGAGAAAGGAATTAAGGATGCGGCAGAATTACAAAAAGAACTGGGTGAGTTGAACAAAGACCTGCTTCAGAAAAATGAAATGACTTGGCAGGATAAAAAACAGATCCAAGATTTGCTCGACAAGCAAAAACAATTGGAAAATGATGTAAATCAACTGAAAAACGAACGAGAATTATCTCAGCAGAATCAGGAAAAATATAAGCAGCAAAGTGAAAACATTGTAAAAAAACAGCAACAACTCGAAAAAATGTTTGATGAGCTGATGAGTCCCGAGATGAAGGAGATGTACAAAAAACTGGAAGAGTTGATGAAAAAACTCGATCAGGAACAAGTGCGTCAGGAGCTCGAAAAAATGAAAATGAGCAATGAAGATTTAGAGAAAAATCTCGACAGGACATTGGAAATTTTCAAACAAATGGAATTTGAGCAAGATTTTGAGAAAACAATGGATAAACTCGAAGAGCTCGCAGAAAAACAGAAAGACCTGAGTAAGGAATCGAAAGACGGTGAAAAATCGAAAGAAGAACTGAAGAAAGAGCAGGATGAACTCAGCAAAGAATTTGACGAAATAAAGAAAGACATTGCCAATCTTGAAAAACAAAATGAGGAATTAGAAACTCCAAATGACCTTCCAAAAACTGAGGATCAGCAACAGGAAATAAGTGACGAACAGGAAGAGTCATCCGAGCAATTAGAGAACAATAAAAAGAACAAAGCCTCTGAATCACAGCAGAATGCTGGCGACAAAATGGATGAAATGGCTCAACAAATGCAAGCATCGATGACATCTCAGCAATCCCAACAGCAGCAGGAAGATATGGATGCTTTGCGTGCACTTTTGGAGAACATAATACAGCTTTCCTTTGATCAGGAATCGATCATGGATAATCTTGGCAAAATTGAACGCGACGACCCAAAATATGTGGATTGGGGCCGAAAACAAAAGAAACTCGAAGACGATAGTAAAATGGTAGAAGATTCTCTTTTTGCATTGAGCAAGAGGGTAGCACAAATACAACCTATTGTTAATCGAGAAATAGGACTGGTAAACCAGAATATCTCGGCTGCATTGGACGATATTGGTGAACGCAAAACTTCTGATGCTACCACCCATCAGCAATATGCAATGACTTCTTATAACAACCTGGCACTACTCCTGGATGAGGCTTTGCAGCAAATGCAAATAGCCATGTCAAGCCAAAATCCCGGAAAAGGAAATTGTGAAAAACCTGGTGGGATGGGAAAAAAACCATCGGAAGGAAAAATGAGCAAGATGCAGGAAGCGATGGGTAAAAAACTGGATCAAATGCAAAAAGCACTCGAAAAAGGAAAGAAAGAAGGCGGCCAGAAACCCGGCATGGGTGGTCAGGGAATGAGCAAAGAGCTCGCTCAAATGGCGGCAGAACAAGCGGCCATTCGTCGGGAGGTGGAGAAAATGGCTCAAAAATTGAACGAACAGGGACAAGGCGAGGGGAATGGTTTGAAAGACATTGCCAAAGAAATGGAAGATACCGAGCGCGATCTTGTGAATCAGGATATTACTCAAGAAACCATTCGACGCCAACAAAACATCCTTACACGCCTTTTAAAATCCGAAAAAGCCGAACGGGAGCGGGAGCAAGATAATAAGCGCGAAAGTAATTCACCAAAAGCATACGAACCGAGTAACCCCGAACGTTATTTAGAGTATAATAAACGCAAAGCTCGAGAGGTAGAAATGCTTCGAACAGTACCGCCAGATTTAAAACCGTATTATAAAGAGCGTGTAAATGAATATTTTCTTAATTTTGAGAACTAAGAATTGATGACACCGATTGAATCTAAAAAAATGGAAAATATTGATTTTTCATCAAAAGGCGAAAACATTACGATAGTTGAAAGGCTAATCGATCAACTTTGTGAGCAATATAGTATCCGCGAAGAGCACTATGGGAATATCCTGATTGCCCTCACCGAGGCTGTGAACAATGCCATATACCATGGCAATAAACAGGATCCCGAGAAGGTAGTGAAAGTGCAGTATCAAGCCGATAAGGATACATTCTACTTTCGTATCGAAGATGAGGGACCTGGTTTTGATTTTGAAAATATTCCTGATCCTACATCGCCCGAAAATCTAGAAAAACCGAATGGTCGCGGAGTATTTCTGATGAGCCATCTTTCCGACGAAATGAAATTTTCTGAGGATGGTCGTATTGTAGAATTACGGTTCCTGAATCTTTCTAAACCGATTGAGGTTTCCGCCTGAAATGGCTGAATATCCTGTTTCTTTTTATTCCGATGGAATAAATTTCAAAATTGAAAATCCATCAGAAGTATCACGGTGGGTCAATAATTCAATAGAAGCAGAGAATTTTTCTGCAGGTGAAATATCATTCGTTTTCACTACTGATGAAAAGCTTATTGAGATAAACCGTCAATTTCTGGATCACGATACTTTTACCGATGTCATTACATTTGACTATTCCGAGGGTAATAATATTTCGGGTGAAATATATATAAGTATAGAACGAATTCGCGAAAATGCCGTTGATTTCTCTCAGGGAGAAATTGACGAATTGTATCGTGTAATGATTCATGGCATTCTCCACTTATGTGGATACAACGATAAGGGTAGTGACCAAAAAACGCAAATGACTCGTAAAGAAGATTATTACTTATCTTTGCGCACTTTTTAATTTCCCTAAAAAGCCATATCCATGCTAAAAGAGTACGACGTAATCGTGGTAGGTGGCGGCCATGCCGGAAACGAGGCTGCTGCTGCTGCCGCAAATCTGGGATCCAGTGTATTAATGGTGACGATGAATATGAATACCATTGGTCAGATGTCTTGTAATCCTGCGATGGGCGGAGTCGCTAAAGGCCAGATTGTGAGGGAGATAGATGCGATGGGCGGATATTCTGGAATTGTTAGCGACCGCAGTACGATTCAGTTTCGAATGCTCAATAAATCAAAAGGACCCGCAATGTGGAGTCCGCGGACACAAAATGACCGCATGAAATTTGCGGAAGAATGGCGCTTTATGCTCGAACAAACTCCTAATCTTGATTTCTTCCAGGATATGGTAAAAGAGCTAATAATCGATCCAGCCGGTAAGGTAGGTGGTGTAGTTACGAGCATTGGAATTCATATAAAGAGTAAGGCTGTAATAGTAACGAGCGGAACTTTTCTGAATGGATTAATTCATATTGGGGAAAAACAATTTGGTGGTGGAAGAGCTGGTGAAAAAGCTTCTTTTGGAATCACTGAACAGCTCATAAACCACGGATTCGATCAGGGTAGAATGAAGACCGGAACGCCTCCTCGATTAGATGGAAGAAGTATTGACTACACAAAAATGGAGGAACAACCTGGTGATGAAAATCCCGGAAAATTTTCTTTTAGTGATACGAGACCGGTTCCGGATCAGCGTCCATGTCATATTACTTATACCAATCCTGAAGTTCATGATATCCTTCGTTCGGGATTTGATAAATCTCCAATGTTTAATGGGCGTATAAAATCAATTGGACCTCGATATTGCCCTTCTATTGAAGATAAAATCAATCGTTTCTCGGAGCGTAACAGGCATCAAATTTTTGTAGAGCCGGAAGGAATCCGGACTGTAGAGATATATTTAAATGGATTTAGTTCGAGTCTGCCTGAGGATATCCAATTGGCAGCAATTCATAAAATTCCTGGATTAGAGAATGCCAAAATGTTTCGACCGGGATATGCCATCGAATACGATTATTTTCCGCCCACACAGCTTCATCATACCCTTGAAACTAAAATTATTGAAAACCTCTATTTTGCAGGACAGATTAATGGGACTACGGGATATGAAGAAGCTGCTTGTCAGGGAATGATGGCTGGAATAAATGCGCATCAAAAAACTACGGCAAAGGAGCCTTTCACTCTTCAGAGAAGCGAGGCTTATATCGGAGTTTTGATCGATGATCTGATCACGAAAGGTACCGAAGAGCCTTATCGTATGTTTACTTCACGAGCCGAATATCGTATTTTACTTCGTCAGGATAATGCAGATATACGCCTCACACCAAAAGCGCATGCATTGGGATTGGCAGATGAATCGAGATTGAAGCGAGTAGAATTAAAACGAGAAACGATTCAGACCATTGAGAATTCATTTTCAAAAACCGGAATTACACCTGAAGAGATAAATCCAATACTGGAGCAACATTCATCTAGTCCAATCGATCAACAGGTAAAAGCGAAATCTCTTGTTACGCGCCCCCAAATGGGAATTAAGGATATCATTAAGGGAAGTCCATATTTGCAAAAATTTCAGAAAAATCTTAAAGTAAAAGTAGGAGAGGAGCTCCTGATCGAATCGATAGAAGCCTGCGAAATCCAAATGAAATACGAAGGCTATTTAAATAAAGAACAAGAGATGGCTGATAAGATCTCTCGCTTGGAGGACATCAAACTGCACGACAATTTTGATTATTCCAAACTAAAATCACTTTCAACGGAAGCGAAACAGAAGCTTACCGAAATAAAGCCCAAAACCATTGGTCAGGCTTCACGAATTAGTGGGGTATCGCCGTCAGACATTTCGGTACTTATGATCTTCGTTGGAAGATAATTGTTCCACGTGGAACCATGAAAACGATTAAAAAAACAAACAGAAAAACTACAATTAGGTGGAGGATATACGTAAATGCCCAATTTGTGAATCCGAGGATTTTCACGCCAGGATGACGGTTAAAGATCACAGTATAACACACGAGATGTTTGAGCTTGTCACCTGCGCAAATTGTTCCTTTGTAATTACTAGTCCTCGGCCTGAGACCCGATTTCTCTCGCGCTACTATGAGTCTGACGCCTATATTTCTCATAGCGCAACCCACAAAGGAATTATAAATAAATTGTACCATCAAGTTCAACGATTCAATCTATCTAAGAAATATAACGCGATTCGTTCTTTAGTTCCACGTGGAACATGGATGGATTACGGCGCAGGCAATGGGGCCTTTTTATCCTACATTAAGGATAAATCCAAGTCAGTAAAGGGTTATGAACCGGACCAAAAAGCGAGATCAATTGGAGCCCAAAAAGGTATTTCCATAGCAGATTCCGCAGGGTATAATGAATCTGAAGAAAAATTTGCTTCGATAACGATGTGGCATGTATTAGAACATATTCCAGAATTAAAAGAGATCATCCGAACACATCATGATCATCTCAGTGACGACGGAATTCTAACAATCGCCGTGCCCAATCACCTTTCATATGATGCCCGTTTTTACAAAGAGTATTGGGCGGCATATGATGTTCCTCGACATCTCTGGCATTTTTCCGAGAAGAATATTAAAGATTTGGTTGTTCCGGAAGGATTCGAATTTATAAAGAAAGTGCCGATGATATTTGACTCTTATTACGTATCTATGTTGAGCGAGAAATATAAAAAGGGGTCCATAATCAGAGGATCCTTTTTAGGTTTACTCTCCAACTTCTATGCTCGCTTCTCGGGATATCCTTTTTCGAGTCAAATCTACATTTTTCGCAAAAAAGTGCATTAGAAGGCCAAATTTACACGACGGGTGACCTACGGTACTTCAGTATCAAAATATATAAAACATCCAAATTTCGCAATATTCATATATATAATTGGCTTTCAGCTTTATAGGTTTAATACATCAGTTTTTTCTTGTCTGAAATAACTCTATCTTTGCAAAAAATTCAAACCAATGGAAACACTTACTAAATCTAAAACTTCTGACATCAAGAAAATTCTCGATGTACTTCATATACAAGAAACAAATACCGGCTGTTCTACAGGGCGCCAAAGTTTCGCAAACGGAGAAGAAATAATAAGCTATTCTCCGGTAGATGGTCAGCAAATTGCCACTGTGCGGGGGGCATCGGTGGAAGACTATCAAAAAGTCGTTCAAACTGCTCAACTTGCATTTAAAGAATGGCGAATGAAACCAGCTCCTCAACGCGGCGAAATAGTAAGGCAGTTTGGCGAAATCCTGAGAAAGCGAAAAACCGAACTCGGAACTTTAGTAAGTTACGAGATGGGCAAATCGCTTCAGGAAGGTTTCGGAGAAGTTCAGGAGATGATTGATATTTGCGATTTCGCTGTTGGACTTTCTCGTCAGTTGCACGGTTTCACAATGCACAGTGAGCGCTCCAAACACCGTATGTATGACCAATATCATCCTCTCGGAATCGTAGGTATCATCTCGGCATTTAATTTTCCAGTAGCTGTTTGGTGCTGGAATACGGCCCTCGCATGGATTTCTGGAGATGTTTGTATCTGGAAACCATCCGAAAAAACGCCTCTATGTTCTATTGCATGCCAGAATCTTTTTGCAGAAGTATTAGAAGCCAATGATCTTCCGGAAGGAATAAGCTGTATTGTAAATGGTGATTACAAAATTGGCGAACAGTTAACCAATGACAAAAATATTGCCCTGATTTCGGCAACAGGCTCAATCCGTATGGGAAAAATTGTTGCCCAGGCAGTTGCAGCACGTCTGGGAAAATCTCTACTTGAATTAGGTGGAAACAACGCAATGATCATCACAGAAAATGCCGATTTAAATGTTGCCGTTCCCGGAATCGTTTTCGGTGCTGTCGGTACAGCTGGACAGCGATGTACATCTACTCGACGCGTAATTATTCACGAATCAAAATACGAAGAGCTAAAAGGAATTTTGACCAACGCTTATAAGCAGTTAAAAATTGGAAATCCATTGGATCAACACAACCATGTAGGTCCACTTATCGATAAAGATGCTGTTCAAAATTATACTGAGGCTATCGAAGAAGTAAAGCGTGAAGGAGGAACAATAGCCGTAGAAGGAGGGGTGCTACAAGGGGAAGGATATGAATCCGGATGCTACGTAAAGCCCGTAATTGCTGAAGTAAAAAATTCTTATCAAATCGTTCAAAACGAAACCTTTGCACCGATTCTTTATTTGATGAAATACAAAACACTGGATGAGGCAATCGAAATGCAAAACGGTGTGGTTCAAGGACTTTCCTCAGCAATAATGACTACCAATATGCGAGAAGCAGAGCTCTTTCTCTCACAACAGGGATCTGATTGTGGAATAGCAAATGTTAATATCGGTACTTCTGGGGCTGAAATTGGTGGTGCCTTTGGTGGAGAAAAAGAAACAGGTGGTGGACGTGAATCGGGTAGTGACGCTTGGAAAGCTTATATGCGTCGGCAAACAAATACGATCAACTACAGCGAAGAACTACCGCTTGCCCAAGGAATAAAATTCGATTTTTAATGTAAATTGCCTCGATCATTCTGAAAAGGGGTCCTTAAATCGACCCCTTTTTTTTAAACCTTATTAATCCAATTTTATGCGCTTTCCCCTTATAATTCTGGTTTGCATGTTGGTCTCCTGTACGAATAATTCGACATCCTCATCGGACAAAAACAAAAACACCCCTATACTGGACGAAGGAATGTGGCGATTTTCATTTCAATTGGGAAAACAAGAACTTCCATTTAATATTAAATTTGAGAATATCGATGCAAACAACGGATACGCAATTATTTACAACGGAGAAGAGCGCATAGAAGTTAAAGAATTCAATATTATTAATGATTCCATTTTCATTAATCTCCCTGTTTTCTCATCTGAGCTTGTCGGAAGAATTGAAAGCAATCAACTGATTACGGGTAAATGGCTCAATAGAGCAAAAACAAATTATTCCATTCCTTTTGTTGCTGAAGCGAATAAATCCTATCGTTTCACTCCGACTGATACTTCCCCCAAAATTCCCCATCGTTACCATGCTGTTTTCGATCCAAATAGCGATGAACCTTGGAATGCTATTCTCATTCTTTCGGAAGATTCGAATCGTTATACCGGAACTTTTCTGACTGAAACAGGCGATTACAGGTATCTTCAAGGCAACGTGATGAACAAAAAGCTATATCTAAGCACTTTTGACGGAAGTCATGCTTTCCTTTTCACCGCAGATATTTCAGGTGATAGTTTGGTGAATGGCTCTTTTACCTCAGGGATTCACTACTCTACAAATTGGGTAGCAAAAGCGGATAAGTATTTCATGCTTCGCAATCCTGAAAAATTGACTTATTTGAAAACGGGTTATGACAAAATCGATTTTAAATTCCCAAATGAAAACGGTGATACCGTGACGTGGAAAGATCTAAATCTCGAAGGAAAAGTAGTAATACTGGATATCATGGGTAGCTGGTGTCCCAATTGCATGGATGCAAACAGAGCTCTTCATCAACTTGTATCAAAGTATCCAGATAATGACATGGTCATTTTACCAATAGCTTACGAAACAACCAGCGATTTTGACATTTCAAAAAAACGCATATCAAAAATGCAGCAAGATTTGGGAATGAAACCTCATTTTCTTTATGGTGGTAAAGCTGATATTCAGCGCACTTCAAAAGATTTTCCAATGTTGAATGGTATTATGTCTTATCCTACATTAATAATAATAGGCCCGGATAGAAAAGTAGAGGACATCTATACTGGGTTTTATGGGCCAGGGACTGGAGAATATTATAAGCAATTTATGAATCACACCGATTCTCTTTTAGCTCGGCTTGTAGCGAAGTCTAATTAACGAAAATCTACTGCGTCCTTTCCTATTTTATTCGTGCGATTGGCAACCTCCCATGCAGTGTAAAAAACCAATTTAGCGATCGAATCTATGATGTCATATTCAATTTTGTCTACCGTATCAGTAGGTTTGTGATAATCGTCGTGCAAACCTCTAAAGAAGAAAATAACAGGAATACCATGTCGGGCAAAATTATAATGATCAGAACGATGGAATAGCTCTTGTCTATCATTGGGATCATCGTATCTGTAATCAAGATCAAAATGCATATACGTCGAATTCACATCTTCCAAAACATGATTTAAATCTTCGCTAACCATTTTCGAACCAATAGGATATATATAATTTATAGAATCATTTAAATGATCGTTATCTTTTCTTCCAATCATATCAATATTTAAATCTGCCACTGTACTATCAAGGGGAAAAATAGGGTGGTTAGAGTAATAAGAAGATCCCAGAAGTCCCTCTTCTTCACCTGTCATAAGCATACAGACTATCGTTCTATCAGGCCCATTCCCATTATCCGAAGCCATTTTTAACACCCTTGCAAATTCCATTACGGTGCTCGTTCCACTTCCATTATCGTCTGCTCCGTGGTATATCTCTCCATCAGAATCGATTCCCAAATGATCGTAATGTGCTGTAATAAAGATATATTCATTCGGAAACTTTGTTCCCGGAATAATGCCATAAACATTTTCTGTTTCTTTTGGAATTCCATTCCGGGTATAAATCAAACGACATTGTTTATCTGTTGTAAGTTTCAAATTTTCTTTTCCAATTTCAAGATCATCTTTCATTTTAGCATAAGAATTTTTAGGAAAAATCAAACCAAAAACATTCGGCGACACAACAAATCTCGGAACATTAAAATCAGGAATCTTTTCTTCTTTTAGCTGCTCACTTTCCAGATAAGGTTGAATACGCCGGAGCGAATTTTCAAATCGACTATCAACAATAAAAATTGCTTTGAGCCCATGGGCAACAGCAGCACGGTATTTCGCTATGAAACTCTCTGACCACACACTCGGTTCTGTGGTTCCCGAAAGCAAGTATGAATCTCCTTTCACGGGTTCTCCCGGCAAGATAACCCCAATCTTTCCCGAAATATCTTTGAGTGGATAATTGCTATATATGTCAGAATCTATTCCATATCCCAAAAATACAAAGCCCGATGCTTCCAAAATTGTATCACTCAGAATATCAGATGAGTAATAATCGATAAAAGGTTTTAATGTGTCTCCAATAATTACAATCTCTGAATTTGAGGTGGTATATGAAAAGAGATTGAAATTTTGAGAATAACCATCCAAAGAATTTGATCCACTCTCATTACGTAAACCCAAAGAAGCAAAATAGTTTTTAATATAATCGGCCGCCATGCGTTGCCCTCTTGTGGCAGTCATCCTCCCTTCCAAGCTATCGCTTGCTAATATCTCAAGATGCCTTTTTATCCGATTGGTATCAATTTTATTTGCATAGTAAAACGCTGTCGAATCAAATGAATACGTGCGCGAAGCTTGTCCCAAAACAGCATATGGAACTATCAAAAACAAATAAATCAGTATTCTCAAACCAACCCAATTTTCTCCACTCGACCCGCATGTCTTCCACCCTCGAATTCAGTAGCGAGAAAAATATCTAAAATTTCTTTAGCCAAATCAGTAGAAATAAATCTCGCCGGGAGTGCTAAAATATTCGCGTTGTTATGGGCCCTGGCTAGTTTGGCAATTTCCTTATCCCAGCATATGGCACAGCGTATTCCGGTGTGTTTGTTTGCAGCCATTGCTATTCCATTACCACTTCCGCAAATAAGAATACCAGTTTCCCCATCATCACTTACCACAGCATTTGCAACAGCATGGGCAAAATCCGGATAATCGGCACGTTCCATACTATAAGTTCCCTTATCAATTATATCATAATCCCGATTTTCCAAGTACTTGATTAACTTTTCCTTGAGTTCAAATCCGGCATGATCGCTGCCAATAACAATCTTATCCATTTCCAAATTTTTTACAAAGATAACTATTCTGTATACGCCCCTCTTTATTAACATTGAGTTAAAAACCATTTCTTTTTAATCTGACCATCACGACTTTAAAAATTTACTTATCAGTCCTAAATGGGCCATTTGTGTTAACTTCCGGTTCATAACCAACCAAAAGAAAATTTGGTTTTTAAAATTATTTTTTGCAAATGAATAAACGATTTCGATAAGTCGTGTTGATAGTGACTAAAGTTATAAGGAATAAAACCCTCTTTCATCAACAGCTATTTCCTCTTATATTTGAAAGGTTTTCAATAGTATCAAAAACAACAAAATTGTTGAAATCTTAAAACTCCACAATTAATCAGTCCTTTAGCCAATAAAAATTGTTGGTGAACTGTTATTAACTTTGGACAAGTCATAAAAACCCAAAATGAAGCATTCTTATTTCAACAGTGTTAACAGCGGTATTACATTTACATTATTTAATATTAAAAAGAATAATAATATAAAGCTAATATCAATTTTGATCTTTTTAAGTTCGATTGGAAATAGCGTCATTGCACAAGAAAATTATCAGGTTTATTATTACGACAATGGAAATATATCAAGCGAAGGTACAATGGAATTGGGGAAGCCAAACGGATATTGGAAAACGTATTATCCCAATGGCCAACTCAAATCTGAAGGAAATAGAAAGAACTTTGAGCTCGACAGTACCTGGGTTTTTTATAATGAAGTAGGCGATAGCGTGAGCAGTATTGATTACAAAAAAGGGAAAAAAGATGGTGAGGTAATTTCTTTTCAGAATAATGTGAAATACGAAATTTCGAATTATACCCAGGATAAGAAAGTAAATAAATCCACAATTTATTATCCGAGCGGTGAAGTAAAACAGATTATACCTTTCGAGGATGGAAAGGAGAATGGGAAAGGATTTGTGTATGATAGGTCAGGCAGAATAATTACGCTATTGGAGTATGACGATGGTAATCTTAGAAGTTCTGAGAAAGTAAATCGTTTCAACGATCAGGGAAAAAAGCGTGGATCATGGATAGAGTTTTATACCAATGGAGTTATTGCGATGGAAGGCTTTTATATGAACGATAAGAAAAACGGAATTTTTAAAACATACGATCGCAAAGGAAATCTGCTTACCCTTGAGAAGTATCGAGATGGAGAATTGGTTGTGGATAGTGAGGAGTCTGTAATTCTGGATATAAGAAGTACATATTATTCAGATGGCAAAGTAAAATCTAGCGGAGGATATGTAGACGGAGTAAAGGAAGGGACACACCGTATTTATGATCAAGAGGGTAATATCATTTCGGGTGAGTTATATAATAACGGAGAAAAAATAGGGGAGGGAATAGTAGATAAAAATGGTGATTACCAGCAAGATTGGAAATTGTACTACGAAAACGGAGAACTTCGCGCAGAAGGCAAATATGAAAACAGTTTACGAACTGGAGATTGGGTTTTTTATCATAAAAATGGTACGATAGAATCCAAAGGGAAATATGTAGATGGGTTACCTCAAGGACAGTGGCAATGGTACTATGATAATGGTAAAAAGCGAAGAACTGACTTTTATCGCAGGGGAAAGGAGGACGGAGAATCTACAGAATGGGACGTGGATGGTACGGTGATTTCAAAAGGTTCATATATAAGCGGATATAAAGATGGAGAATGGTTTTATCACGTGGGAGATCATACAGAAATTGGAATCTACGTGGATGGCCAACGACAAGGCGATTGGAAATACGAATACGAAGATGGAACACTTAGTTTTGAAGGTGAATATGTCGCGGGTATGGAAGTAGGCAAGCACAAATGGTATTTTCCGAATGGGCAGCTGAAAAAAGAAGGAAAATATAGCAGTGGCGTAAGGGTTGACACCTGGATAACTTATAATGAAGAAGGAATCAGAGTTTTAGAAATCAAATATAAGCAAGGCAGGGAATACAAGATTAATGGACGAAAAGTGGTAGATGCCGAAAATACTGAAGATATTTCACAGTAATTATCTGATGTCTATATCTCTTTGTAAAACAGATGAATATAAGGTATTGTTAGAGTGTTAAAGAATTTTTGATTCTTAAGGAACCTCCAGCGTTTCGCTTAAATCTTACATTGAAAGTGATGCTTCAAAAATATGAATGAAAATCAGGTTATTATAAAAGATTTGTAATATTACGCTTAAATTTGTTTTCTCATAATTCAAAGAGGTGAAGGAAGATGAAATTTCTGAAATAGATGGGTTGGAAGGTATTAAAACCTATGCCAATCAGTTGAATGTGCCTGTATGGATTTTGCATGGAGATTCAGGAAAAATAGTTTACGCCAATCAACATTCGGATTTATTCTTTGATGCCTTTAAAGATAAAGATTCAGGTAGAGATTATTTTGAAACTTCGCTCTGTGAAAAAATAGGTGAAAGCCTGAGAAAGTCTTCATTTTTCACGTTTAATTTGGATCTGGGAGAGGACAATGGGCACTCATATAGACTTAATGGCAACAGACTGAATGAGGATTATTTTGCGGTTTCATTGATAGATCGTCAGTTGAATACAGATGAAGGTTTTGAGCCCGGTACACATATTTTCTTTTGTAAATTAAATGGCGATTTTCTTAAAAAAGGAGTTAACAGCGATAAGAATAAGTTTTCTTCCTTTGCGAATATAAAGGAATTTTTTTCTGAAAAAGAAAATAAGGAAATCCAAACTGCTTTAGAAGAAATAGGCAACGGAAAGGAGCATTATTTAATATCCGAAATCAATGTTCAGATAGAGGGTAGCATTCAATTATGTAATGTTGAATTTATAAATCCCGGTGAGAATATAGATGTTATAGCAGTTGTTTTGTCGGATACACTTTTAAAAAATGAGCTAATTCTCGAAAAATCTCGTGCTGAATTGGCCGAGGAGATAAATAAAATACTCAAGCTCGAAATCGAAGAGCATAAGAATACCCAGCGTAAATTAGATGATAGCGAGATATTGTACAGTTGTATTATTGACAGCTCGATGAATATTGTTATTACATTTGATAAAGAGATGCTAATCACCGAATTTAATAGAAAAGCGGAATTGCTTACTGGTTACAGCCGATCAGATGCGATTAGAATGAATGTGAATGAGATTCTCGAAAATAATGGTGATGTTGAAAACGTAATGATGGTCGTTAATAGCACAGGTAGCTATCAGGGAGAGTTGGTATGTAAAAGAAAAAACGGAGATAAATTTGGGGTGGTAGCATCTGTAACAGTCCTGCATAATAAAAATGGTAATTTTCTTGGCTATGTAAGCAGCATGCGTGATAGCACTGAGTTAAAAAAACTACAGTCGAAATTTGCAATTACTGAGGAGCGATACACAGATCTATTCGAAAATGCGACCGATTTGATTCAAGGTGTAAATATTGATGGTTCTTTTTTATATACCAACAAATCATGGTATAAACATCTGGGATACACCAAATCAGATAGAGAGAGGCTTTCCGTTTTTGATCTGTTGGATTCTCAAAACGGGAAAGAATACCGAGCACATTTTAAGAAAATTATCTCCGGAGAGAAAACACAGAGGCGTATTTGGACTCTGCAGAAAAAAAATGGAGAAAAGCTCATTGTCGAGTCAATTTCGAACCTAAAGCTTATAGATGGTAAAGCACACACGGTAAGAAGCATCATGCGCGATGTTACTGAGGCCACGAAAGCCAAGAATCTGGCGGAGGAACGACAAGCAAAGATGGAAGCAATTATAGAAAGTGGTAATATTATGTTTTGGACCGTAAACCGAGCAATAAAACTTACCTCGTTCAACAATGAATATGCCAAAACCATCCATATATTATACGGTAAGAGTCCAAAAATCGACCAAGGAAAACAAGAGCCTAAAGATAAATTTGCTACAAAGGAATACCATGATTTCTGGGCGGATAAGTACAATGAAGTATTCCGCACGGGTCGCAATGTGTACTTTCAAACCAAAACGAAAGACAAATCGGGTAAAATATATTTTAGAGAAATCTTTCTAAAACCGATTTTATCCACTACAGGTAAAGTGGCGGAAGTATCGGGAATGGCTATAGATATTACTGAAAAGATGCTCAGTGAGAGAAAAGTAAACGAACAGACTTCTAAGATTAAGACAATTTTTGATTCTTCCAATCAAATGATTTGGTCGGTTGATACTGCTGGAATTCTTACTTCTTTTAATAAGGTAATGAAGTATGAACTTAAGCAACGCTATAATATAGACATCAAATTAGGACAGAGCGGAATTGAAATTGCACGGAAAATAAAAATAGTATCCGATCGTAAATGGGATGATATTAAAAAGCAAATATTAAGAGGTGAAAAGATCCAGTTTGAGGTAAAAACAAGTGATCTGAATAAAAAGAATTATATTGAAGATATTTCGATTTCACCTATCTACAATGCCGAAAATGAGATTGTTGAGATGGCAGGTATTGCCCAAAATGTTACTTTTAAACGTGCTTCAGAGCGCAAATTGAAAGAGCAAGCAGCTAAAATTAATGCCATTTTTGACAGCACGGCAATGCTTATTTGGACGATAGATAAACATATGCGAATTGTAGCATTCAATAAAGTATTTGGTGATGAACATTTCAAACTTCTGGGAAAAGATATCAGTATAGGGAGCAATTTTGTAGAACTTATGCAAGACTATATTGCGAAGGACGGGGCGAAAAATTTGAAAGACTATTTCAAAGCAGCCTTTCAAGGCAAGAATCAACAGTTTGAAGGAGCGGTTAATAGCATCGATGGGCGTAAAGTATGGATGGAGGTATTTTTAAATCCGATTTATTCTGAAAACAACGAAATAAAAGAGATTTCTTGTCTTTCACATGATATAACTGAGAAAAAACGCATTCAGGAACAGATGCGTGAAACCATTAATGAAAAAGAAATACTGCTTCAGGAAGTACACCACAGAGTAAAGAATAACCTTCAGGTAATAAGTAGTATACTCAATCTGCAGTCGTCTTATGTAAAAGACGAAAACTCACTTTCTATCCTGCGCGAAAGCCAAAATCGGATTAAATCGATGAGTTTTATTCACGAATCTTTATATCAAACAAAGGACTTTGCACATATTGAATTTAGAGAATATCTTCTGAGTTTGAGCAAGAATCTCATTCATTCATATAGTCTTTCGACAAATAAAATAACCCTGAATACCAACTTGAGTGAAACCTTTTTATCGCTTGACCAGGCGATACCGTGTGGTTTGATTGTTAATGAGTTAGTATCGAATTCATTGAAGTATGCATTCCAGAATGATAAATCCGGCGAAATATTTATTACCCTTGAGGAAAATAAAAACATTATAACTTTAGTTATTGGAGACGACGGAATCGGATTACCTCCCGGGTTTGATTATGAAAACTCCGAATCGCTCGGCCTACAGCTTGTTTATACACTCGTAGATCAATTGGACGCTACGATTAGAGTAGAAACTACAAATGGCACAAAATATTTAATTACCTTTGAAAAACAATAATATAGGACTGAAATGGCCAAAACAAATGTATTAGTAGTAGAAGATGAAAGCATAGTATCGAAAGATATTCAGCATAGTTTGAAGAAATTGGGATACAATGTAGTAGGATCATCTTCGACAGGAGAGAAAGCAATAGAACTTGCGCTGGAATTAAAACCGGATGTGGTTTTGATGGATATTATGTTAAAAGGAAAGCTTACAGGAATTGATGCTTCCGAAGAAATTCGTAAAACTCTGAATATCCCTGTGATCTACCTAACCGCCTACGCGGATGAAGCCACGCTCGAAAAAGCCAAAGTAACCGAACCGCATGGATATATTATCAAACCTTTTAAGGAAATTGATATTCATACATCCATTGAAATGGCGATTTATAAACATCAGAAAGAATCTGAAGTACGCAAGGAACGTGACTTATTGTATTCTCTGGTGGAGAATAAAGATTCAAAAGATTTTATTTTTGTGAAATCAAATTCGCGCTTAGTGAAGTTGAAAACAACCGATATCTATTTCGTAGAAGCACTTAAGGATTATGTAGTTATTAATGCGTTAAATAGCCGATACACCATTCATTCTACCATGAAGGATATTGAGAAAAAACTTCCATCAGAGGAATTTGTACGTGTACACAGATCCTTTATCGTAAGATTAGATAAAATTGGAGCTATCGAACAGCCTAATCTTATTTTGGAAAACGATAAGAAAGTAATTCCAATCGGCGGATCTTATAAAGACGATTTGAGTAAAAGAATAAACCTCGTTTAAAGCTACTCTTATATCATTCTGAAATCGAGTTGCTTGAGAATCAAATCAGCACCCTCTACTTTCACACGTACTTTATCTCCAAATTCGATCACCTCTTTGTATCGGGTTCCCACGAGTTGATTCTTTTTATCGTCGTAGCGATATACATCGTCTTGCATGCTATTTAGCGGTATCATACCCTCTATTTTGGTGTCCTCTAACTCAATATACAATCCCCAGCGAGTCAGTCCGCTTACGGTACCTGAGAAATGTTCACCAATTTTGTCAAGCATAAATTCCACTTGTTTGTATTTTATAGAAGCACGTTCAGCATCGGCAGCCTTTTTCTCCATATTAGAGGAGTGTTTGCACAACTTCTCCAATGCTTCAGTATCCAGCCCTTTATCGCCATGGGCATATTGATTTATTAAACGGTGAACTAACACATCGGGATACCGGCGAATGGGCGAGGTAAAATGAGTATAATAGTCAAAAGCCAATCCGTAGTGTCCAATATTTTCGGTGGTATAAATCGCTTTAGACATCGTACGAATAGCCATTTGTTTTATAATATCTTCTTCGGGCTTATCCTTGACTTGTTCCATTAAAATATTGAGAGCACGTGAGGCATTTTCAGGATTCACACTTTGAAATTTATATCCAAGCCGCCCAACAAAATCTTTAAGCATCTTAAGCTTTTCGGGATCAGGCAGATCGTGAACCCGATAAACGAATGGTTTTGAAGTATCACCTTTTTTGACTTTTCCTACATATTCAGCTACACGTTTATTGGCCAAAAGCATAAATTCTTCGATCAAAAAATTCGCCTCTTTCATTGTTTTGTGGTACACACCGATTGGTTTCCCGTTTTCATCCAGATTGAATTTTACCTCAATCCCACTGAATTCTAGCGCACCATTATCCATCCGCGCTTTACGCATTTTTTTTGCCCAGGTATTCAATTGCAGTATTTCGTCTGAAAAATCACCTTTACCACCTTCAATAATATCTTGGGCTTGCTGATAGGTATATCGCTTGTCGCTGCGGATGATGGTCTTACCAAACCATTCCTTCTTCACTTTGCCTGAAAGATCGATGTGAAAAATTGCAGACATACAGAGTTTATCTTCATCCGGGCGCAGTGAACACACAAAGTTTGAAAGAACTTCAGGTAGCATTGGCACCACGCGATCTACCAGATAAACCGAAGTAGCTCTTTTTACAGCCTCATCATCAATTATGGAGCCGGGTAGTACATAATGCGATACATCCGCAATATGCACACCAATCTCAAAAGTATCTTTGTCGAGAGACCTCATACTCAAGGCATCATCAAAATCTTTGGCATCTTCAGGGTCGATTGTAAAAGTTGGAAATGAACGGAAATCCTTTCGCCGGGCTATTTCTTCTTTCGATATAGAAACGTCAATTTTTTGTGCAGCATCTAATACCCTTTGAGGAAATTCAAAGGGTAGACCGAATTCTACCAAAATAGCGTGCATCTCAACATCGTGATCGCCTGGAGCTCCGAGAACAGAGATTACTTCACCAAATGGCGATTTAGTTTCGTCAGTCCAGTCGAGAAGTTTGACAACTACTTTTTCGCCGTTTTTCGCCTTTTTTATTTTGGATTTATCAATGTAAAAATCAACATGAATACGTTGATTGGAAGGCACAACGAAAGCGTGTTTATTGCTTATTTCGATCACGCCTACATACTGATCAGAACCACGACTTACAATAGATGTTACTTTTCCTTCAGGTTTTCCGCGTCTTCCACCAGTGATGGCAATTTCTACGGTATCTCCATTGAGAGCTACCCCTGTACTTTTTTCAGGGATGTAAATATCTTCTTTGATTGAATCTGTAACGACATACGCCGCTCCGGACTTTGTAAAATCAATAACACCTTGCAGTACTGATGACTGGCTCGAGTGTAATTCAAATTTTCCTGATGAAATTTCATTCAATAATTCGATCTCGGAAAGCTCGTTCAGTACTTTGATGACGAGCTTTCTGGCTTCGGAATTAGCAATATTCAATTGCGCTGATACCTGCTTATAGTTAAAATGACCTCCGGGATTTCCCCTGAAAAAAGTCATAATTTCACTCCGCAAAGTGGCTTTGTCAATTGTATTGGCAGAAGTGGAGTGCTTCTTATTCTTACTTTTTTTGTTCTTTTTTCCCATTTTCAATTGCTGAATATAGGTAAATACTCAGATAGTTTATTTTGTTGACTAAGAATATTTGCACAACGGAATCAAAAGAACTTTAAAGCGACGTGTTCCCATTTAACATAAGAAGAGTATATTTGGTGAAAACCCTTATTAATGTTATCAAAAAGAATCGAAAAAGCATTAAATGATCAGATAGATTTAGAGAATGCTTCTTCAAATTTTTATTTAGCGATGGCTTCTTGGGCTGAAACCGAAGGGCTCAATGGAGTAGCTACTTTTTTATATCGGCATAGTGATGAGGAACGCGCGCACATGCTCAAACTCATTCGGTATATAAATGAACGTGGAGGTAAAGCGGAAATTCCCGCTAGTAAAAAGCCGCCGAAAACATTCGATTCGGTACAAACTATTTTCAAAGAATTGCTTGAGCACGAAATAAAAGTGAGTCAGGAAATTAATGGAGTGGTGGATACCTGTCTGATTGAGAAAGATTACACTACACACAACTTTATGCAATGGTATGTTTCTGAGCAGATTGAAGAAGAGGCACTGGCGCGTGGAATTTTAGATAAACTAAATTTAATCGGAAAAGATAAGGGTGGCTTATACCTATTTGACCGAGATTTGGGGACTCTATCGAGCAAACCGAGTGTTTAACTTCAAATTTTTTGCCATTAATCGAATCAAAATATTTTTTTCTGCGTAAGTATTTAAGCTTATCAATACACGCAAGTTGAAAAGAAAGACTAATTACGGTGTCGCGAGAATCGGTTAATCATTTACATTAGCTATTCACCTATCAGGGTGTAAAATGAAAAAAATTTTACTATTCATATTCTTATTTTCCACCGCGGGAGTCTATGCACAGCAGGTGCCGAAAATGGACGAGAAGAATACCGCAGCGATCGTAAAAGCTTGCTATTTGTACAATTTCGCTAAGCTTGTTGATTGGCCCGATGATTATAAAAAAGGGAACTTTATTATTTCTGTTATGGGTAGTAGTGATTTACATCAAGAGTTAGTCAAAGGCTATAATTCGAAACAAATCGGAAGCCAACAAATAGAAATACGAAAAATTTCGAAAACATTGAATATAAGTAAATGTCATGTACTATTCGTCGGGACTGATTGTTGCGATATTCTGCCAGATATTGTTGATGCCTTGAAAGACAAACCTACTCTGATTGTAGGTGATTGTCCTGGTGCTCTGGATATGGGTGCTATTTTGAATTTTGTGTTTTATGAAGGCAGTTGGAAGTATACCCTTAATACCACCAATGCCTCAGAGAAAAATCTTTTTATCGGTTCAACCCTTAAAAGCTTGGCCCTGAAAGTAGAGACCAAATGAAAAAACTACTCTATATAGCGCTATTCTGTTTTTTCTCCGTGCCATTCATCTCGAATGCACAAGTGAAAGAGAAAATTGAAGAAGCATATACGCTTTACAAAACAGGTCAGTATGATGAAGCAGCCAATGCCATCAATAAAGCTACAGATTCCGATAAAGGGCGAAGCAATAAGATTGCCTGGCATATACGCGGGTTTATATACAAGGATTTATATCTTGACAACCGTAAAACAGAGAAAGGAGTTGAGGCCAGGGATCAAGCTGTGAATTCATTCAGGGAATCTATGAAACTCGATGATGATGGAACCCTGGAAGAACAAAACCGAAAGGCCCTTAAAGTGCTTGCTGTTTCTTTCTTTAACGACGCCTCAGAGATAATTGAGAAGCGGGATTCCGATAATATAGAAAATGCAAATGGGAATTATAATCGGTATAAAAGCCTTATTCAATTTCTTTTTCCTGATTCAGTGTTGAAAGATAAGGATATTGAGTTTTATCTCGCCATGTCGACTGCACATCGGAAAATATATGAGTCAGACAGAGTTAAATATGACGCCCATTGGCAGATTTCCAACGATTATATTTTGAAAGTTCTCGATTTGGATCCGAAAAACTGGCCTGCACTATATTCTCTAAGCGTTTCGCATTACAATAAGGGGGCTTACAATTTGGAACGGTTACCTGATGTGACAAGTATTCCGGATATTTACGAAATACAGGCCGAAAGTATGCGAAGTATTGAAATTGCATTGCCGTATATGATGAAGGCTTATAAAGTTGATCCGGACAAAATTGAGGCGGTCAAAGGGCTGAAAGTGATTTATTTTAACCTGAATCAGGAGAAAGATTCAGAACAGATGCGATTGATAGAGAAAGAGTTGGAAGGCCAGCATAAATAGTTGCGCTGATTTAATTTTCACCATGAAGTTCAGATTCACAATTAGTCGCAAGATTGGCTTCGGTTTCGCCGCAGTACTTATTACCACGCTGGTAGTGTTTCTTCTAACATACGATACCCTGCGCAAAGGGCGGACTATCAACGATAAGATTAATAGTGTTTACAATCCATCAGTATCTTCACTCGAAGTACTAAAAAGCACAGTGCTCCGCTCACGTACTCTGATCAATATGTGGGCTTTCGTTCAATCGCGTGAGGATACAAAAGAGAAAATGTCGCTTGTACGTGTGGTGAATGTCGAAATTCCACAAATAAAACACGAAATAGATTCTTTAAGTGTTAATTGGACGCAGGCTGAAAGACGGAAGAAAGAGCGGATCTATCAGGAAATGGAGAGCCTACTGAATATGTACACACAAGTGCAGACTACCTTGAGCAACATGAGGAGCTACGACGATCCTTTTGCTCGATTTACAATGACTCAGTATGCAGAAGAAGATGGGCTTATCTATCAAAAAGCCCGCGATGTTTTGAATTCACTAAACGAGTTAATCAACGAACAACGATCAAATATTACTGCCGATAGTGTTACCATGATTCAGTCATTTAATAGGCTTGAGGGATATCTTCGAAATATGGGTGTCGCTCTTTTTCTATTTGGAATTCTAATTGCGATCTTAACAGTAAGGAGTATTACTAAACCCGTTAAAAGTTTGAAAATTATTCTTTTAGATCTCGGGAAGGGAAAATTTCCTGAAAAGGCAGTGTTAGATACAGGTGATGAAGTGGGCGAAATGAGTATTGCGCTGGATGCTCATGTCAACGCGCTGAAGCGCACATCCGAATTTGCTAACCAAGTTGGAAAAGGAAACTTTGAAACCAATTATAATCCACTATCGGAAGAGGATGTGCTTGGAAATTCGCTCCTGGTCATGAGAGATGGTTTAAAAAGAAATGAGCAGCAGTTGGAAAAAGAGGTAGAAGACAGAACCCATGAGATAGTCAAGCAAAAAAATAAAATCGAGAAGCAAAACGAACAACGAAAAGAACTTCTGGAAAATATTACTGCCAGTATCCGATATGCGAAGCGCCTTCAGGAAAATATTTTACCAACGAATAGTCAGGTTTCTGAATTATTTCCTCAGAGCTTCATCTACTATCGTCCTAAAGATATTGTTTCTGGAGATTTCTATTTCGTTAAACCCCTAGATGATAAAATTGTTTTTGCAGCAGTAGATTGCACAGGTCACGGCGTTCCGGGAGCATTTATGAGCCTGGTTGGACATAATTCTTTAAATCATGCCCTCTCGAATAATCCCGATCTGGATCCAGGTAGGGTACTTGATGATCTTAGCCGATTCGCAGCCGAAGCGATGAATCAGAAAGGACATGAAGGGTCAGTAAGAGATGGAATGGACATGGCGCTATGCGTATACGATCCGAAAAATTCTGTTCTTGATTATGCTGGCGCCAAAAACCCGCTTTACCTGATTCGCAACGGCATTCTTAAAATATATAAAGCCGACAAAATGGCTATTGCGGATACTGAAAGCGCCACGGCATCCTATACCTCCCACTCGATTGATCTCGAGGAAAATGATATGATTTACATTTTCTCAGATGGATATGTTGATCAATTTGGGGGACAGCAAGGGAAAAAGTTCTACTACGAACCGTTTCGAAATATGCTCATCGAAATATCCGCACAAAGTACTGAAGACCAGTTGGCAAATATTGAGTCGCGCATGGAGTCTTGGAGAATGTCATCCAAGAAACACGAACGTTACGAACAAGTTGATGACATGCTGATTATAGGTATTCGTCACATCTCGAATTAACTTATCCGATACCCACGTAGGCTCCAAAAATACTCACGTCGGACACCTTTTTAGGATTCAGAACCAAAACGGGAATTTGAGCTTTGTTTGTAATAATATTTTGAACATAATTTCCTCCTATAAGATTTGCCAAGCTATTCTCCGGAAGGTTCATAATGGTTATTAAATCTGCATCGATTTCCGATGCGTATTCCATGATCGCTTCGTCAAAATTATCGCTTTTACGATCGCTGATGCGCGACGTAGAAGGAATTTCCATATCCTCAAAGAAGGATTCGGCATATTTTAAATTTCTGTTGATTGCATTTTTTAAGAATTCATCTGTCTCACGTGGTACTATAATATGAACCCGTGAATGAAAATATTTAGCCATATCGGCAACATGCGAAAGTTTCTGCTTGGTTTCTTTGTGTAAATCCAGGGGGACCACAATATCGTCGTACCCATTTTCCCGAATTGGTCGCTCCTGAGTAATAATAAAAGGAGTTTTGGCGCTTGTAACGATTCGAATCGCCCGGCTACCGGTAATAAATTGTAATCCACGGAGCCCATGAGTTCCCATAATTACAAGTGTGGCTTCAAGCTCATCCGCAAAATCACCAATATCTTCGAATATCGTACCCACGCGTGTAGTGGTTTCTATTTTAAAATTATAATCGGCTTCTGCCATTTCTTGCGCAATAGCAAGTTTTTGTCTCGCCTCGGCAAGCATATCAGATTTAGGAACGACATGCAATAAATTCACATGTGCATTAGTCGTTTTAGCGACAATTATCGCATGATTTAATGCGGTTTGGCCTACTTTTGAAAAATCTGACGGAACGAGAATCACTTTCTTATCCATATTACATATGTGTTCTTGACTAATATTTGCCCTAAAGATAGCGCAAATACTTCGATACATTCAAAAGGCTCACCCAAATAATCAGCGAAAGCAATCACTCAATAAGAATAAGGTCTCTGAAAAATAGCGAAATACAAATAAGGAAGACATCCAAATTGATTATTCTAAGTCCGATGAGTGGATTAAATGATTATTAAGCCGATTTTTTTGCTCCTCCTCTTGGGCTCGAACCAAGGACCCTTCCCGATTGAATCGGGATCAGATGCTTTGCTGAACGGCGCACTTAGTTCCATCCCTCACGGATAATTTTTTGAATAAATACGCTGCTTTTCTGTTTTTTGATAAAGATTTCTGCCTTGGATGCTAGGGTGGAGTTTTCGAAAGGAATCACCTTTTTACTCACCCACGGTTGTCCTCTTTTCGTCCAGATTTTATTGAATTCAGAATTGTGAAAATTCAACCGTTCCAGCGGATTATCGGATTTGCCGACATAATACCTGTCGATAGTTTCAGAATACAATATGTAGACATAGTGAGCCATGATAAAACAAAAAAGAGCTACATCTCTGTAGCTCTATTTGCTCCTCCTCTTGGGCTCGAACCAAGGACCCTTCCCGATTGAATCGGGATCAGATGCTTTGCTGAACGGCGCACTTAGTTCCATCCCTCACGGATAATTTTTTGAATAAATACGCTGCTTTTCTGTTTTTTGATAAAGATTTCTGCCTTGGATGCTAGGGTGGAGTTTTCGAAAGGAATCACCTTTTTACTCACCCACGGTTGTCCTCTTTTCGTCCAGATTTTATTGAATTCAGAATTGTGAAAATTCAACCGTTCCAGCGGATTATCGGATTTGCCGACATAATACCTGTCGATAGTTTCAGAATACAATATGTAGACATAGTGAGCCATGATAAAACAAAAAAGAGCTACATCTCTGTAGCTCTATTTGCTCCTCCTCTTGGGCTCGAACCAAGGACCCTTCCCGATTGAATCGGGATCAGATGCTTTGCTGAACGGCGCACTTAGTTCCATCCCTCACGGATAATTTTTTGAATAAATACGCTGCTTTTCTGTTTTTTGATAAAGATTTCTGCCTTGGATGCTAGGGTGGAGTTTTCGAAAGGAATCACCTTTTTACTCACCCACGGTTGTCCTCTTTTCGTCCAGATTTTATTGAATTCAGAATTGTGAAAATTCAACCGTTCCAGCGGATTATCGGATTTGCCGACATAATACCTGTCGATAGTTTCAGAATACAATATGTAGACATAGTGAGCCATGATAAAACAAAAAAGAGCTACATCTCTGTAGCTCTATTTGCTCCTCCTCTTGGGCTCGAACCAAGGACCCTTCCCGATTGAATCGGGATCAGATGCTTTGCTGAACGGCGCACTTAGTTCCATCCCTCACGGATAATTTTTTGAATAAATACGCTGCTTTTCTGTTTTTTGATAAAGATTTCTGCCTTGGATGCTAGGGTGGAGTTTTCGAAAGGAATCACCTTTTTACTCACCCACGGTTGTCCTCTTTTCGTCCAGATTTTATTGAATTCAGAATTGTGAAAATTCAACCGTTCCAGCGGATTATCGGATTTGCCGACATAATACCTGTCGATAGTTTCAGAATACAATATGTAGACATAGTGAGCCATGATAAAACAAAAAAGAGCTACATCTCTGTAGCTCTATTTGCTCCTCCTCTTGGGCTCGAACCAAGGACCCTCTGATTAACAGTCAGATGCTCTAACCAACTGAGCTAAGGAGAAATTAAAATCCATTTATTTATATCTCTCCCCAGTTTCATTGGTGCGCGACCCTTCCCGATTGAATCGGCTCGATTAACAGTCAGATGCTCTAACCAACTGAGCTAAGGAGGAATTAAATCCATTTATTTATATCCTCCCCAGTTTCATTGGTGCGGGACCCTTCCCGATTGAATCGGGATCAGATGCTCTAACCAACTGAGCTAAGGAGGAATTAAATCCATTTATTTATATCCTCCCCAGTTTTATTGGTGCGGGACCCTTCCCGATTGAATTGGGATCAGATGCTCTAACCAACTGAGCTAAGGAGGAATAAACATTCCTAATTTCGTTCAAAAATCAACTTGGCGAAAACTTTATTTGCCTTTTAATTGAATTTTGGGGTGCAATATTACACTAAAAGTTAGTATTAAGCAATATCTTTGCGAAAAAATTACAGAGATATGAGTTTAATTGTTGTCGGCACAGTAGCCTTTGATAAAATTAGTACACCATTTGGAAATTCGGATAAAATAGTGGGTGGAGCCGCCACATACATTGGTCTTGCCGCTTCTTATTTTTCAAAACAGAACAACCTTGTTTCTGTTATTGGCGATGATTTTCCGAAGGAATTTCTCGGTGAACTGAAAACGCGAAATATAAATCTTGATGGGTTGCAAATTATCGAAGGGCAGAAATCATTTTTCTGGGAAGGAAAATATCACTATGATATGAATTCACGCGACACACTTGAAACCCAGTTGAATGTCCTCGCTGATTTCGATCCGGTTTTGCCCGAATCGTATAAGAATTGTGACTTCCTTATGCTTGGAAACCTCGCTCCGGGAGTACAAATAAAAGTATTGGACCAGCTTAAAGTGCGTCCGAAAATGGTTGTACTCGACACCATGAATTTCTGGATGGATAGTGCAATGGATGAACTTAAGGAAGTGCTCAAGCGAGTGGATGTGCTTGCAATTAACGATGAGGAAGCACGACAACTCAGCGGTGAATACAGTCTTGTGCGAGGAGCACGAAAAATTCTCGAAATGGGACCAACATACCTGATTATCAAAAAAGGCGAAAATGGAGCACTCCTGATGGACGCCAATAATATGTTTTATGCGCCGGCAATGCCACTTGAAGACGTTATGGATCCCACCGGAGCAGGAGATACATTTGCCGGCGGATTTATCGGATATCTTGCAAACTCTCGGGATCTCTCTTTCGAAAACATGAAACGTGCCGTAATTATCGGATCGGCAATGGCGAGCTTTACGGTCGAACAATTTGGAACCGAACGCTTACTCACCCTTACTGAAGATGAAATCGATAATCGTATTCAGTTGTTTGTGGATCTGGTTGATTTCGATATTTTATTGGTGGAGTAAGGTTCTCTGTGGTTTTGTTGCTATTTTCAGTAGAGGGGAAAAACAAAATTTAATAACAAACAAAATACCGCAGTTTTCAACCTGCCTTAAGGTGTGGTGGTTGGTGTTTTATGCTATTTTCATGAAAACATTCCATCTTCCTCCAGGCTACGTTCATATCCTTCATCAATAAGCAAATTTTTCCGCATGCTGCCGGCTACGGCTAGTTTGTCGCATATTTCGTTGTATTTATTTCCGGCGTGACCCTTTACCCATTCAAATGTGACTTTATGGATCTTATAAATTTGCAGAAACCGGCGCCATAAATCACTGTTTTTCTTTCCTTTAAATCCCTTTTTTACCCAATTAAAAACCCATCCTTTTTCCACAGAATCTACTACATATTTGCTATCGCTAAAAATTGTAACCGCATCGCAGGGTTTTTTTAATGATTCCAATGCCACAATTACGCTGAGCAATTCCATCCTGTTATTGGTTGTTTTTCGGAATCCTGCTGACATTTCTTTATAATGTCCCTGGGCTGAAATGAGGACTATCCCGTAGCCGCCCGGGCCTGGATTTCCTTTCGCTGATCCGTCTGTATAAATGGCAATTTTCATTAGGATGCCTCTTCTTTAATATATTTTTCAATTACTTCAGGAAACCATTTATGCTCCAAGGCCAGCACTTTTTTTTGAATCGATTCTGGACTATCGCCCTTTTCAACTTGTACTTTTTTTTGAAAAAGGATTCGCCCATCGTCATATTTCGAATTTATAAGATGAATTGTTATTCCGGTTTCCGCTATTCCGGAATCAAATACCGCCTGATGAACATGCATTCCGTACATCCCTTTACCGCCAAAATCGGGGAGAAGGGCAGGATGAATATTGAGAATTTTTTCAGCAAAAGTGGCAATAATCTGATCAGGAACTTTTAGCAAAAAGCCCGCGAGGACTATATAGTCAATCTCATTGGCTTTTAACTCTTCCACTATTTTCGAAGGCGAATTGACCCAAAAATCTTTCGGGAAATATTTCCAGGCTACTGAATTTTCTTCGGCATGTTGCAGGACGCCTGCGTTTTTCCGATTGGTGAAAATGATTTTTACTCGAGCCAAATTACTATTTTCAAAGTGTTTCAAAATTTTCAGGGCATTCGAACCGCTCCCCGAAGCGAAAATAGCTATATTGTCCATTCTTTTAATGATCAGATTGAACGGTCAAAATTATAGTATGAATTCTGATTCACCTAATCCTTCGGTAAATATGCCCGATCCCGTTTTTATACCTTACCGGCCGAAAAGAATGAGTGCCAAAGAAATGATAAATGCTTCAAATCTTTTCTTCGAGAACATAGAATCACGCAGAAGTGTCCGACAATTCAGTTCCGACCCTGTACCAAAAGAAGCAGTAATTAAGGCCATTGAAACAGCATCTACGGCACCCTCAGGAGCGAATAAGCAACCATGGACCTTTTGTTTAGTGTCTGATTCGGAAATTAAAACGGAAATAAGAATCCTTGCCGAAAAAGAAGAGTTTGAAGGATATAACGGACGAATGAACGATCAATGGATCCGTGATTTAAAACCTTTCGGCACCGACCATGTTAAACCTTTTATAGAAGAAGCTCCTTTTTTAATTGTGGTGTTCAAAAAACCATATGATTTGATTGAAGATGTGAAAGTTCAAAACTATTATGTGAACGAATCTGTTGGAATTGCGACAGGTTTCTTACTTTGCGCTTTGCATAATGCTGGACTTGCCACATTAACACATACACCGAGTCCAATGGCGTTTTTGACACAAATTTTAAAGCGACCGGAGAACGAAAGGCCGTTTTTATTGATTCCTGTGGGGTACCCGCATAAAGATGCGGTAGTGCCTGACCTGTATAAAGAGTCTATAAATAAGATACTTGTAGAATATTAATTCTTATTTTGAAAATAAGGGTATTATTCATTTATTTGCAAACCGAAATTTAAACACAAACTGCACAGTTATGTCAGACATTCAGTCAAAAGTAACAAAGATCATCGTTGACAAATTAGGAGTTGACGAATCAGAAGTGAATTTAGATGCAAGCTTTACCAATGATTTGGGAGCTGATTCTCTAGACACAGTTGAACTTATTATGGAGTTCGAAAAAGAATTTAATATTGCTATTCCTGACGATCAAGCCGAGAAAATCGGCACTGTTGGACAGGCAGTAGAGTATATTCAGAATAACAAGAAGTAAGAAAAGACGACTTGAATGGAGCTTAAGCGCGTAGTCATTACAGGACTTGGAGCGCTTACACCTATTGGTAATACCGCCCCGGATTTTTGGAAAGGATTAATATCAGGTGTGAGTGGCGCGGCTCCTATTACCCGTTTTGATGCTTCTAAGTTCAAAACCCAGTTTGCCTGCGAGGTAAAAGGTTTTGACGTAAATGATTTTATCGACCGAAAGGAGGCTCGGAAAATGGATCCTTACGCTCAGTACGCCATGGTTGTGGCGGAAGAAGCCGTCAAAGACGCAGGACTTGACCCCGAAAAACTTGACGTCGATCGAATTGGTGTAATCTGGGGTTCCGGAATCGGAGGCCTCAAAACCTTTCAGGACGAAGTTACGAACTTCTCACAGGGCGATGGAACTCCAAGATTTAACCCCTTTTTCATCCCGAAAATGATCGCCGATATCGCTTCCGGGTTAATCTCCATTAAGTACAATTTTCGCGGACCAAATTATACCACCGTAGCCGCATGTGCTTCGAGCACCAATGCTATAATCGATGCGTATAACCTTATTCGCCTTGGCAAAGCCGATGCCTTCGTTTGCGGAGGATCTGAAGCAACCATTTATGAGGCGGGTATGGGAGGATTTAATGCACTTCATGCCCTTTCACAGCGCAATGAATCGCCGGAAACGGCGTCGCGCCCATTCGATCGCACACGCGATGGATTTGTGATGGGAGAAGGGGCGGGATGCCTTATTCTGGAGGAATATGAGCACGCTAAGAAGCGAGGTGCAAAAATATATGCAGAAATCGCTGGAGGTGGAATGTCAGCCGATGCATACCACATTACAGCACCACACCCAGACGGACTGGGAGCATTGAGCGTAATGAAGCGTGCACTTCTCGATGCGGAAATGAATCCCACGGACATTGACTATATCAATGTACACGGTACTTCTACCCCCCTTGGAGATGTAGCAGAGACCAAAGCAATCAAACAATTCTTTGGTGAACACGCCTATAATTTAAATATATCTTCAACTAAGTCGATGACTGGACATTTGCTCGGTGCAGCAGGAGCTGTGGAAGCTATTGCATGTATTTTCTCGGTCAGGAATAATATTGTACCTCCAACAATTAATTTCCAGGAAGAAGATCCTGAGATTGATAATAAACTCAATCTTACCCTCAATGTAGCTCAGGAACGCAAAGTGGATATTGCTTTGAGTAATACATTTGGATTTGGGGGGCACAATACATCGGCAGTATTCAAGAAATTTGTTGATTAACCGCCGAAATTGAAAATTCCACAATTCTTTAAGACTTTCCGGAATCAAAGAGAAAAGGACATAGCCAAACTGCTCTCCAAATCTTTTAAAATATCCTATCGGCGGATTGATTATTATCTTAAGGCTCTGCGACATAAATCTGCAGCACGAAATATACATAACGAACCAGATACCAGCAACGAACGTCTGGAATTTCTTGGCGATGCCATTCTCGATGCGGTGGTTGCGGATTATCTTTACACCAAATATCCCGATGCGGAAGAAGGAGAGCTTACGCAAATGAAAAGTCGAATTGTAAGTCGGTCAAATCTCAACAGTATTGCACAAACATTAGGTATTGATAAGCTAATAGAAACAGATACCCAAGCCATGCACTCTCGAAATTCGATTTCTGGAAATGCTATAGAAGCACTTTTTGGTGCTATCTATCTCGATTTGCGGTATGAAGCCTGCCGAAAATCCATACTCTATGTGCTAAATAAACACGGCCATATCGATAATGTGGAAGATCGGGAATCAGATTTTAAAAGCAGACTCTACGAAGAAGCGCATAGAATGAAAGTTGAACTTCGTTTTCAAACGCAATTGCACCATGAAGAAAAAGGAGTTAAAACATTTATATCCAAGGCTTTATTTGATAACAACGAAGTGGGAAAAGGTACCGGCTCTTCAAAGAAAAAGGCCGAACAAAAAGCTTCTGAACAAGGTTTGGCTCACTTGAATACCGTTCAGAAGTAGATTTTTCATAGCTTCGTGTAAAATTGACAATAAGTATGGCTAAGGTCACACTCGATCTCGGTGAAGAATATCCGTATAGCATTTTTGGTATTTCAGCTTCGACGAGTGATTATAGGCTCTGTTGGAACCTCAATAAAATGCTGAAAATTGCATTCAAACGTGTTGACCCTATCACTGTTTACAGTAAGCAGGGCGATAGAATCCATCACAACTATTACGTATTTGAAAACGTGGATTTACAAGTTAAGTACAGATTTATTGAAAATAAGCGTGGAAATAGCCGGTTCTTGCCGGAAGTGACGCAGGCAGATTACCTTTTAATAATAGACCAGTCGCCGGCGGTAGTGGCCGAAGAAATCCAAAAAAAACTGATTGAGATCCGTCAAGTGCTTCTTGTTTTTCAAGTTGATATTGACCAGTTAAAACAAAAACAAAATTTATTGCTTACAGCATGATTAATAAAAAAACAAAAATTGTAGCTACCCTTGGTCCGGCAACCGATAGTGTGGAGATTATCAGCCAAATGATTGAAGCCGGACTTGACGTTTGTCGTATTAACTTCTCGCATGGTGCGTATAAAGTGCACGAACAAACCATTAAGAATATCCGGACAGCAGATAAGAATCTCGGAACTACAACGGCAATTCTCGCCGATCTGCAAGGGCCCAAGTTGCGTGTAGGAGATATCGAAGGGGATAACCTCGAACTTAAAGAAGGAAGTGAGATTATTTTCAGCACCAAAGAAGTTCCAGCTAATTCCAAAAAACTATATATTACTTATCCTGAGTTTGCAAAAGATGTGAAAGTGGGAGAGCGGATACTGCTCGACGACGGTAAGCTTGAGCTTAAAGCTATCGAAAGCAACGGAAAAAACGAAGTAAAAGCCATAGTGGTGCACGGAGGAATCCTCAAAAGCCGAAAAGGGGTGAACCTACCAAACACAAAAATTTCGCTTCCCTGCTTAACTGAAAAGGATTTAAAAGACCTCGACTTTGTGTTGAAACATAATGTGGATTGGATTGGGCTTTCATTTGTGCGCTCGGCTCGAGACATTATCGAGCTCAGGCATATTATCAAGAAAAATGAGCACCACGCACGTATAGTGGCAAAGATCGAAAAGCCTGAAGCTATCGCAGATATTGATGATATTATATACCATACGGATGCGATAATGGTAGCTCGCGGAGATCTGGGGGTCGAAATTCCTTTGCAGAATGTTCCGCTTACGCAAAAAATGCTGGTCACCAAAGCGCTGAAAAACTCTAAGCCGGTAATTGTCGCAACCCAAATGATGGAGAGTATGATTGAAAATTATACTCCAACACGGGCCGAAGTGAATGATGTGGCGAATGCCGTGCTCGATGGAGCCGATGCGGTAATGCTGAGTGCAGAAACATCTGTTGGGAAATTTCCAGTGCGCGTAATCGAGGTAATGAGCCAAATTGTACAAGAAATTGAGACCTCTGATAAAATATACCACCACGAAGAGCCGCCCGCAGAGAGTAATGAAGAACGTTTTATCACGGACTCAATTTGCTACAACGCCACCAGGCTTTCTAGTCGGGTAAAGGCTACCGCGATTATTACCATGACCGTTTCGGGCTATACGGCGTATAAAATTTCGAGCCAGCGGCCAAAAGCACAAACATTTGTCTTTACAGGAAATAGAAAACTGCTAACCCAGCTTAATCTGGTTTGGGGTGTAAAAACCTTCTTCTACGATAAAATGGTTAGCACAGATCATACAATTGCCGATATACGGTACATATTGAAGAAAAATGGATATGTGAATCCGGGAGATATGGTCATTCACCTTGCCTCTATGCCAATAGCTGAAGCAGGAAAGACTAATATGTTGAAGCTCTCAAAGATTTCATAAGCGAAATCCAGCTAAAACCCTTTTACCAAGCTCCCCGAAATTGGTTTAGGAAACGAACATCATTTTCGAAAAGCATTCGAATGTCGCCGATCTGAAAACGGTTCATAGCTATTCGCTCTACACCCATTCCAAAAGCAAATCCGGAATATACATCCGGATCGATACCGCATGATTTCAAAACATTTGGATCCACCATTCCACACCCCATAATTTCGAGCCAACCCGTACCCTTGGTAATCCGGTAATCAGTTTCGGTTGCGAGACCCCAATATACATCCACTTCAGCACTGGGCTCTGTAAATGGAAAGTAGGAGGGACGAAGCCGGATCTTAGTCTTACCGAAAAAGGCTTTCGCGAAATATTCAATCGTTTGCTTCATATCTGCAAAGCTCACCCCTTCGTCTATATAAAGCCCTTCCACTTGATGGAAAATACAATGCGAGCGGGTAGAAATATCTTCATTGCGATATACTCTTCCCGGCGCGATAATCCGAATCGGTGGTTTTTGACTCTCCATTACCCTTACCTGAACGGATGATGTGTGCGTACGCAAGGCAATATCCGGGTTTTTTTCAATAAAAAAAGTGTCCTGCATATCTCGTGCGGGATGCTCTTCGGGAAAGTTGAGCGCAGAAAAATTATGCCAGTCATCTTCTATTTCAGGCCCTTCGGCAATCGAAAAACCAATACGTTGAAAAATATTTTCAATCTCTTTTTGCACCAGCGAAACCGGATGAATGCTTCCTGTTGATTCCTGACCTGACGGACGGGTTAAATCGCTCTCTGCTTTTCCCGAACCGGAATTTGCCAGGGTGTCTTTTAAAAAATCAATACGGTTCTGAACGGCTGTTTTGAGTGCATTCAACGTCCGTCCGAAATCTTTTCGATCCTCAGGTGCTACATCTTTAATGCGAGCAGAAATATCCTTAATTACCCCTTTTTTACCGAGGTATTTAATCCGAAAAGCCTCGAGCTCTTCAGTCGTTGAAGCTTCAAAACTTTCTATTTCCTTGATTATTTCTTCGTGGGAAGTGGCCATTTCTTTTTTACAATTTTCATTGACATTACAATATCCTCTATGGGTCGATCCCCCCGATTTTTTGGCTGCGCAGCAATGGAATCAATAACATTCAACCCCTCAACTACTTCTCCAAATACTGTATATGAACCATCGAGAAAAGGAGTGCCGCCAATGGTTTCGTAGGTTTCGATTTGCTCCGCAGTATAGGAGACAGTGTCCGCAGGATTTTGCATTTTGCGACGGCTTTCAATTGATTCAAGTTCGGTTTTTGAAACCGGTTTGCCCATAACAATATAAAATTGAGAACCCGACGATTCTTTCTTAGGATTCACACCATCCCCTTGTCGCGCTGCCGCTAAAGCACCTTTTTTATGGATATATTTTGAATTAAACTCCGCCGGAATGGTATACTCGGGCCCGCCTCTTCCCAAAGCTACACCCTTAGCCGCTCCGCGAGAATCAGGATCTCCACCTTGGATCATAAAACCACTTATAACCCTGTGAAACAGTAAGCTATCGTAATACGATTGGCCAACTAGTTTTAGAAAATTAGCCTTGTGAAGTGGTGTTTCAGGATACAATCGGACAGTCATATCACCAAATTTTGTGGAAATTACAACCATTTCTTCCTTTTTTACGTCATCTTTGTAAGCAAATGAAAAGGCAGAAATACATGCTATCATAAGGAAGATTGCAAGTATTTGATTGTGATAATTTAATTTTCTGTGAATTATTTTCATAAATTTGATTTTTCGCGACAGCGCGAAATTAATAAACCCACACCAATGAAAAGTCGCTTAACCGCATTATTTACTGTTTTTCTCTTAATCATCGCCTTGCCGGCCTGTAATAAGGAAAAAGATACTACCGCTGAGGTAAAGGTTGTTTTGCCAAATGGATCTGTTGTTCCGGGTGCCGAAGTTAGAATTTTTGGTCAAGGTACTATCGATCAGGAAAATGTGGGCGATATTCGTATCGATCGCAAAGGGTTTACAGCCAGCAATGGAATTATTACTTTCGATTTCACGGATTTATATGTTCCGGGTCAAAGCGGGTTTGCCATTTTAAACATAGAGATTACTAAAGAATATCCGGATAGCACAAGCTATCTCGAAGGTATTATGCAGATTGTAGAAGAAAAGAATAATCAGAAGACTTTCACACTGGGTCAATAAGACTCTCACGTTCGAAATATTCTGTTATCACTTGTTTTAGAAGCTGTTTTTGGTCCTTGTCATTGAGAAAAGGCAGTTTCTTCAACGTATTGTAATGCGGCCAACCATCATCATCGTAATGCGAAAATTCATAGTATCCGTAATGCGACAATACAGCGCAAAGCGCAATATGCATTAAGTCCAGCTTCTCATCTTTTTTGAACTTCCTGCTACCTTGTCCCAATTCCTGCACTCCGATCAGGAAAAGTATTCCTTCCAGTTCCAAATCGGGGCCAAATTGATCTTCTAACCGGCCAAGAACCTTTTTCCAGCGTGTTTCAAATTCAAAATCCATAGCACAAAGATATAAACCATGTGTCGGAATCTCTGAAATATTGTTTAATTTGGCGTACCATGCTCGCACATATTAATATTAATCAATTTCTTTTTCTCGATATAGAGACGGTCTCGGGAGTGTTTAAATTTGAAGAACTCAGTGAGAATATGCAGGAATTGTGGTCTTTGAAAACCCGATTTTTGCAGGAGCGCGATTCGATTGGCGCAAAAGAATTGTATGACAAAGCAGCGATTTATGCAGAGTTCGGAAAGATAATCTGCATTTCAACGGCTTTTGAATATCAGGATAAAGGTGTTTCCAAGCTGCGTGTGAAGTCATTTTACGGTGAAGATGAAAAGGAGCTTTTAATTGAATTTGCAGAAATGCTAAACAAACATTTTTCTGGTGTCGATAAATTTCTCTGCGGACATAATGTGAAGGAGTTCGATGCGCCTTATCTCGCCAGAAGAATGGTTATAAACGGAATAGAACTTCCGAAAATGCTCGATACTCCCGGCAAAAAGCCGTGGGAAGTGAGCCATGTTGACACTATGGAGCTCTGGAAATTTGGCGATTACAAACATTTTTCATCTTTAAATTTACTTGCGAATATCTTTGGCATTCCCACGCCCAAAGACGATATTTCGGGCGCCGATGTGGGCCGTGTGTATTGGGAGGAAAAAGATCTTGAGCGCATTAAAGTATATTGCGAAAAAGACACAATTACCGTGGCACATCTCATGCATAAATTCAAAAACTTACCCTTGGTTTCCGATGAGAACATCGAAATTTTATAATTTCCTCCTATTTTTTATCCTTTTGTTAATAGTCGGTTCGGCTTGTACGGAGCAACCGCATGTGGACGTTAAAAAATCGACGTTGGATGACTTTTTTGGAACGGATTCACTTGCACTCTTCAGGGGCCATCAAATGGGAGACACGGCGCAAAATATCCGACAAAGCGAAGACTTATCTCCAATTGTAGATACCGATTCGCTTTTACAATATCACTATTTTTATAATCTGGAAAGCGACTCAACGGATATTGATTTGTATTATACAATCGACTCTTATGGGCTCTTTGAAATTCAAGCTGATTTGCATCCTAAATCCGAGGGTGGAGCCGAAAATATTATGGCAAAAATCACTGAGATTCTCAATGAAAGATACGGTGATTACAAAGAAGCGGGGATCGTACGTCGATGGACTACCAATAACAAGTCCAATGAATTGATAGAGATAACTTTAAGTAATGAATCTGAAGACTACGGATCGCCTTTTGTAAGTCTTAATTTTTTGGAGCCGCTGCCGAATGAAATCTGATAATCTCCTTCTGAAAATAGAAAATCTGACTGTTAGCTTTGGAAAGGATGATAAGAAGATTCTTGCGGTAAAAAATGTCGATATTATTCTTGAAAAAGGAAAAACACTAGGAATTGTAGGAGAATCTGGGTCTGGAAAGAGTATTTCATCGTTGGCTGTAATGGGGCTTTTGCCAAAAGCTGCGAAAATTGAAAATGGAAGAATCTTATTTTCAGATAAGAACGGAACACGCGATCTCCTTACCATGGAAGATCCTGATTTTCAGAAAGTGCGTGGCAGACAGATTTCAATGATTTTTCAGGAACCAATGACGTCGCTCAATCCTGTGCACACGTGTGGTGAACAAGTAGCTGAGGCTATAAGGCTCCATCTTAAACTGAGCAATAAGGAAGCGAAATCACGGGTTATCGATCTTTTTACGCAAGTCGAATTGCCGCGCCCGCTTGAACTATATAATGCATATCCGCATCAGATAAGCGGAGGTCAGAAACAACGCGTAATGATCGCCATGGCATTGAGTTGCGACCCGGAGCTTATAATTGCTGATGAGCCGACCACAGCTCTGGACGTTACCGTTCAGAAAAAAATACTTTCGATTCTTCGTGAGCTCTGTCAACAACGAAAAACGAGTCTCATATTCATTACCCATGACTTGGGGGTAGTGGCAGAAATTGCCGATTCAGTATGTGTGATGTACCGTGGTGAGATTCTGGAAAAAGGAGATGTGAAAAGCATTTTTGCCAAACCGCAAACTGCGTACACCAAAGCACTTCTTGCGTGCCGGCCGCGACTCGATTCGGCTCCTTACAGACTGCCTGTAGTGGCCGATTTTATGAACCCCGAAAAGAAGCAAGCGGCTATTCACCTCGAGAAACACCCCGAAAATAATCCGGCGAATGAGAATCTGCTGGAAGTCCGAGATCTCAATGTGTGGTTTCCCACAAAGAAGGACTGGAAAGGAAAGCCAACCGCATATTTTCACGCGGTGGATGATGTAAGTTTCACCTTGCGAAAAGGAGAAACGCTGGGACTCGTGGGAGAATCCGGCTGTGGCAAAACCACCTTAGGTCGCACGATCTTAAAACTTATTCCCGCACACAGTGGCTCAGTATTTTTTCAGGGACATGATATTTTGCGGCTTTCGCAAAAAGAGTTTAAACCCACGCGAAAGAAGGCACAGTTGATTTTTCAAGATCCGTATGCTTCGCTCAATCCTCGTTTTACCGTTGAGCGCACATTGATCGAGCCTATGAAAGTCCATAAAATCGGAAATTCTGATCGGGAAAGACGAAAACGTATCCGAGAAATGATTGACCGTGTTGGGTTGTCCGAATCGGCGCTTGGAAAATATCCGCATGAATTTTCCGGCGGCCAGCGACAACGAATTTGTATTGCGCGAGCATTGGTAATCGAACCTGAGTTTATTGTTTGCGACGAGTCGGTTTCTGCTCTAGATGTATCTGTACAAGCGCAAGTGCTCAACCTACTCAACGATCTGAAACGCGATTTCGGATTGACATATATTTTTATTTCACATGATTTATCGGTAGTGAAATATATGTCGGACCGGCTAATTGTAATGCGCAAAGGAAAAATCGCTGAAATGGGTGATGCGGAGGCGGTTTATGCCCACCCACAATCTGAATATACGCGGGAGTTGATTGATGCGATTCCGGTAGTTTAAAAAAGATTTAAGTCATAAGCTTCAGGCTGCAAGAGCAGCTACTGGAATTATTTTGAGAAAGGATTGTACTTCAAAATGCAATTGTGCGCTTCAAAATGCACCGGTAAACCATAGAATTCTGATACATTTGTAGATTTTGAAATGGACATTTGTGAATTAATTAATAACTCCAAATGGGGAGAGTTGAGACATCCTTGGGAGCGCGCCCGGGTAAAAATTATCGCCGATAAGCTGAAAGCTCAATTTGGAGAAAAAGCCGAAACGCTGCATATCGTCGATATTGGTGCAGGTGATGCTTATCTGGTATATCAACTCACTAAAATATTTCCTTCTATTAAAGTCATTGTGTTGATATTGAATATACTGAGGAAATCAAAAAGAGCTTAATAGAAAATATTGGCGGGGCGAATATTTCGTTCTATGATTCACTTGAAGAGGATTAATATTACTTTTTACGACAGTGATACCACTAAAGACGATTATTACATCACAAATTACAGATGGAACACGAAAAATCCGATTCAATATTGGGGCTTGGATGTTTATAAAATAAAAAGGGGAAGAAATACGATCTGTACTGTATATAAATTGAAAAAATAAGTTTGCCGACAGGTGAAATAAAAGAATTATTTTGAAAAAAGATTGTATTTTAAAATACAGTAAATAGCTCTAAATCCATCTTTCATTCCAATTTTTTTACCCTCTTCGTAAGTCCTACCGTAATAGGAAATGCCAACTTCGTAAAATCGGACTTTAGGAATGCGCGAAAGTTTGGCGGTTATCTCCGGCTCAAAACCGAATCGGTTTTCTTTCAAATCCAAGCTTTTCAACATATCAGCACGAACTAATTTGTAACACGTCTCCATATCTGTGAGATTGAGATTGGTAAACATATTTGACGCCATGGTGAGCATCTTATTACCTACGCTGTGCCAAAAGAAAAGAATTCGGTGGGGATTTCCGCCCATAAATCGTGAGCCGTAAACTACATCTGCAAAGCCCTCAAGGACAGGTTTTATTAAGAGATTATATTCACGCGGGTCGTACTCAAGATCGGCATCTTGAATTATTATATAATTGCCTCTCGATTCTTTGAATCCTCGGTGGAGGGCCGCACCTTTGCCCATATTTTTGGGCTGGTTGAAGAAACGAATTTCTAAATCTGTATTGGCGAGCATATATTGACCTATCGCATCTTCGGTATTATCTGAAGAAGCGTCATTTACAATAACAATCTCTTTTTGAATCCCTCCAATTAATTGAACCTCCTTGATTTTGTCTAGAATCAAATGGATGGTTCTTCCTTCGTTGTAGGCCGGTATTACTATGGATAGTAGTTTTATCAAATCTGATAAATTTTGGCAAAGGTATTATTTTATAACATACTCTTTAATAGTGTCTGCATTCATCACTTCCAACCAGTGCTTGCGATTAGCGGCATTTGGCTGCCGCCAAAAAGCACTAAAATCCCAGGCGCACATTGCGGAATATCCGTTAATGCATTTTAAATCGAGGCTTTGACTTGCCAACATTGCATCCAATTGCACTTCAAAATCCAGTCCGATTGAGTCGGGCTCGTAACTAATAACTGCATTTTTGGGAATGTCTCGCATTTTTTCAACCAAACGTTCCATTCGATTTTCCGCAACTGATTTTTCAGATCGGTATGTGGATTCGGGCGCTATATAATTGTCAATACCAAGGAGAAGAATGAGCAAAATAAAAGCGGGCAATTCCCATTTCTTTTTTTGCCGAAAGGCAGTAGAAAAACTCCACGCAGCGGCGATTCCAAAAAATAGAAGAACAATATTTATAATACGGTCCATGGAGCGCATGCTATCGTATCCTGGCAAAGCATATACAAGTGTGTATAAGGTGTGATCGCCAATGCGCATAAAAAGCAGGATTATGATCAATCCGGTTGAAAGAAGTAGGGTAACCGGCTTTGACACATATTTTCTTTTGAAAAGAAAAAATCCTAAAAGCGCTATAAAGGAGATGAACGCGATGCCACCGGGAAAGAGTTGTTGATTCCAAGGTATGGGAAGGTTGTTTCCAGTATTGCCTAAAAATTGCCAAACGAGACTTCCGCCTTTGCTGTATAAATAGGAAGCGGGAGATGGAATGGTTTGAAGAATTTCTATGAAAGGCGTTTTTACGACTGTACCCGACCTTGAAATATAAGGCAACATGAGAAACAAAATGCAGGCAAGATTTAATAGGATACTGCCTACTATGAATATCCACCAGCGAATATTTCGCACATGTGGAAGAAGTCTTTTGCGAGAAGCTATCGCTGAAACAAGCATTAAAACTCCGCCCGTTAAGAAAGTAAGCAAGCCGAGATAAACTGAGGCGTACAACTCTGCAGTCATTAACAGGAGTGAAAAAAAGAAGTATTTTGGTTTGAATTCTTCAGAAAATCGGAGGATCATCCAAAAAGCGAGTGGGATAAAAAAACGCGGCATCACTTGTACATGGGTCATTGAGGCCTGATTGGACAAGGCAAAAGCAAAAATAAATGCGCCGATTATCGCGGCATATCGGTTTTTAAAGAGCCATTTTGCAAAGAAATAGAAACAGGTATAATTCAGAATGAAAAGGCTGACAAACCACAGTTGGAATGCGGTAAAAATCTCGAAACCGAGTATTCGAAAAAACCCGTATAGTGGAACCGTGGCTAGTAGATTATCCGAATAAGATATCACATTGGGATCAGGGTACATAAATGGAGCATTCCAGTATTCGCCGATTTGCCCGGTTAGAAACTTGTAACCATGCTCGAGTATATAGAGGTTGAAACGAGAATCACCAAGATCGCCTGGGTAGTATGTGAAGTTCCAACCCATTAATGAAATAGGCATGATAAGTACCCCTGCTATGAGGCCTAAAAGAAAAGGAATTGAATTCCTGAGGGGTATGTATTCGCGTATTTTCAAATCTGAATAAGAATCGTATTTCTGGTAATTCGGTGATGAATGGGATTCAAAAATAGCATTATCTCAATTATTTCGTACTGCTTTTTAATCCCTCTCAGGATTCTCATATACTTCCAGTTTAAAGCGGACTAATTTTCCGGACGACTTTTCTGAATTCCAAAGGTAAGCGGTGAATTTATCGCTGGTGCTTCTTAAATTGGGGGTTAGGTATATTAAACTGGCAGAATATTGATTATTTATGAGTGTTGAGTTTTCAAGACTATCAATTAGTTCGCGAGAATATCCATACGTTCCTTTGTGATCAAAATTTATAACCAAACTTGCGCCTCTCGGGACCATCTCCCCTGCAAAAACTGCAGTGAATTTAATAAAGCAAAATTCTTTGTCACTGATATCTTTATACCTCATATTAAAACCAGTGAAGAATTCTCTGCCTTCGAGGCTGCTTTCAGCATTGTCGACATCCAGGGTTTTGGATTGGGTCAGAACATATCCATCGGGTAGGCTGTGATCAGAATTAATTACCCAATCGTATAAATCAAAAGCGAGAAGATGTTGGTGTTTCGGGTTCGGATGTAAATCAAAAAAACTGGCAAAATAGTATCTTGGAGTTACGGTTTCCCCGGTAAGCACACGATTCTTATATTGAAATGTTTGCCATATGCTTAACACGAAGAAGAAACTTATAAGAATACCGAGGACTAAGTGTAGTCTACCTCGTTTAAAGAATGTGTAATCAACCAATCCAGCCAAAGGCAAACTAAGCAAAACATAGCTCTGAACCATTGCACGTTGAGAAAAACCTCCGCCATACCACCAATTCGTCCAGGAAGAAGAAATATAAATGAATAGGACGACATAGATGAGTACAGCTATCATAATCCTATCTTTCTTGTACGCTCTCACAACAAGATATATCATTACCAGCACCATTAAAGGAGTGTAAAGAAACCAGCCCGATTTGAAACTGAATAAAAAGGGGATTGTGTGTGGGCTGAGAATATCAAGCCCTTCTGCGGGACTTCCATAACTATTAATGAACCAACTGCCCCCGGCATACTTCCAATAACTGAACTGAACCATTGCACAAAGCACTACCGGAACTAAAAAAGCGATAAGGTGCTTCTTTCTATGAAGCAACGAGAGAAGTTCATGTTTCCAGGACAAACCCGGGATGGTCAGTGGCCAAAGAAGTGCAGGGACAATCGTAAGGAAGTCTGTAGGTCGCGACAAACAAATCAAACCAAAAACGAACCCAGCTGCAAGCATAAATTTCGTACGTTTCTTTCTAAAATAGCCGTCCACCAGCCAAATAAAAAATGCAATAAGGAAAAACAAAGAACCTTGAGCGGACATGGAGCCACCTACAATGGAATAATACGCATTGGTCCCAAAAAAAAGAAGAATCAAAGTAACAGCAACAACTGCATCCTTATAATGCTTTCGCAAGATTTTCGCGGTAAAAACCAACCCCAGAAAATGATAGATCATTCCTCCCAAAAACATGGCAAATTGGTACGGTGTTGAAAAAGCATCTGCAGGATATTTGCTCAGGAGTGCTGTTAGATGAGCGGCAATAAAGAAGGGAAGATAGAGCAGCGCCTGCCCAACAGGATATCGGACAATCCATCGGCCGTCTTCCATGCGGGTGAATTGATATAACGTGCTGCTCGGCTCGTACTGATCAAACACGGGTTTGATCGAGTCCAGACTGTGGATAATCAAAGAATGATCGACAAATGTCAGGCGCAGATAATAATAATATCCAAAAGCATCCCAAGATGTGGCAGTCCAACTCATCATGGTCGGAACCACATTATAAAGAAACACAATTGCAATCAGGAAAAGAGCAATTGATGTATAACGATTAAAAGAAATAAATTTTTGCAAAATTCTAATTTCCAGTTTCTTTCAAGACCGGTTCATAATAAGCAGCTCGTAATAACGGGAGTCGCCCTATAGTATAAAATATCAGCAGGAGGTGCATCTCAAACCCCCATCTCCGCCACATCATCCCCAACAATCAATTTCCCCTCAGTCTTCTGTTTCACCTCATCAATAGTCACTCCGGGAGCCACTTCTCGAAGTATAAATCCGCCTTCGGGAGCGACGTCAAGTACAGCAAGATCAGTTACAATGCGTTTTACACAGTTCACGCCAGTGAGCGGAAGCGAGCATGATTTTAATAATTTGCTTTCACCTTCCCTATTCGTATGCTGCATGGCAACAATAATATTCTCGGCAGAGGAAACCAGATCCATCGCGCCACCCATACCTTTTACCATCTTGCCGGGGATTTTCCAATTGGCGATATCCCCATTTTCAGCTACTTCCATAGCACCAAGCACGGTAAGCTGCACGTGCTGACCACGTATCATGGCAAAACTCATTGCAGAGTCGAAAAAAGAAGCTCCAGCCTTGGCGGTAATGGTTTGCTTTCCGGCATTGATAAGGTCGGCATCAACTTCTGCTTCCGTTGGGAATCTGCCCATGCCGAGTATTCCGTTTTCCGATTGAAATTCGACCGAAAGTCCATCGGGAACATAGTTTGCAACCAGAGTCGGTATTCCAATCCCCAGATTCACGTAATAGCCGTCCTTGAGTTCTTTTGCTATGCGTTGGGCTATTTGTTCTTTTGATAAGGCCATGATCGAATGCTTTTTTAATTCGGTTCTTATATTTCTTATTTCCTTAAACCGATGCGCTGATTAACCGCAAAGGTCGCAAAGGAGGCGCAAAGGTCGCTAAGACGATAAAGCTTGTTAAGCTTTAAGTCAAAGCTTGTTTATTACACGTTTTAATCCATCTTTAAGAAGTATTTCGTTAAAGTTAATTAGAAGTCCCAGCTTAAAATTGCCCAGTCTCATATATGTTAGTGTTTGCGCTAAATGAATATCGTTAAGGGCTTCTACACTTTTAATTTCAATTACCACTTTTTGCTCAACTAATAAATCTATTCTATATCCGCATTCCAAATTTACTTCTTCAAAAACTAAAGGCATTGGCCTCTCCTTTTCTACAAACATTCCGGATTGGATAATCTTAAAATATAAACACTCTTTGTAAGCACTCTCAAGCAATCCGGGGCCTAATGATCTATGAACCTCAATAGCTAAACCTATTATTCTATTTGCTATTTCGTTTTCAGTAATCATTTTATAGACCTCTCAATTTAAACAAATCCGTTTAGAACAGTTTTCTTAGCGAACTTTGCGCCTCCTTTGTGTTCTTTGCGGTTAAATTTTGCAAGCTTTAATTTTCCTTCCGAACTTTAATTTTCCCGCACCGTCCGCTGCTCAATCCGCTTTTCAAACCTCTCTCCTTGAAAAATGCGCTGTATAAAAATGCCAGGAGTATGAATACAATTCGGATCCAACTCGCCCGCAGGAACCAATTCTTCCACTTCGGCAATGGTTATTTTTCCGGCCATCGCCATCAATGGATTGAAATTCCGTGCGGTTCCACTAAAAATTAAATTTCCTTCAGTATCTCCCTTCCACGCTTTTACAATCGCAAAATCGGGATGAAAACGTTCTTCCATCACGTACATTTTCCCATCAAACTCACGCGTTTCTTTTCCTTCAGCTACTTCAGTGCCGTAACCCGCAGGAGTGAAAAATGCAGGAATCCCCGCACCGGTAGCGCGACATCTTTCAGCCAGAGTACCTTGTGGAATTAGGTCAACTTCGAGTTCTCCACTCAGCATTTGACGCTCGAATTCTTTGTTTTCACCCACGTAAGATGAAATCATTTTCTTAATCTGTTTTTTTCGCAAGAGCAGGCCTAGACCAAAATCATCTACTCCAGCATTATTGGAAATACAGGTAAGGTTGGTAATAGAAGTTTCGGTAAGCGCCTGAATACAATTTTCAGGAATACCACAAAGTCCAAAGCCGCCGAGCATAATGGTCATTCCGGATTCGATATCCCGAATGGCTTCTTTCGCGTTTTTTACTACTTTATTCATAAACTGTATTTTACCAGGATATGGGATCCTGTGTATCAAACATATTTTTATTTCGGGAGTACTTGTCGCAATCAAGTTCTACTGAAATTCCATCCGGCTTTTCGAAATCACCTTGACTGATATTCAAGCCTTTATCTTTATAAACATCTTTCATATAATATCCCCAAATGGGAAGTGCCATATTGGTTCCCATTCCAAGTTGCAAGGTACGAAAGTGTACGCTTCTATCCTCGGCACCGACCCAAACGCCTGTTACGAGGTCGGGGGTGAGGCCGATAAACCATCCATCAGACTGATTCTGAGTAGTGCCGGTCTTTCCTGCAATTTTTATGGATCGGTCGAAACCATCGTAATCACGTGTAGGCAAATCCATGCGAAGGCGAATCGCAGTACCCATGCTTTTGCCCTCGTGTTTGTTGTAAACGCCGTCTACTACTCCTTCCATAAGGCTAAGCATCGTGTAGGAAGTTTTTTCATCCAATGCTTCGTGGGTTATTGGCGTCATATTAAATATGGTATTCCCGTTTTTGTCTTCAATTCTAAGCACATATATCGGATCGATATGTACACCCAGATTTGCAAAAGTGGCATTGGCCGAAGTGATTTCTATAAGAGAAAGATCGGCTACTCCAAAACACTGGGAAACAACGGGTAACATAGGACTTTTGATACCGAGATCGCGTGCAAGTTTTATTATTGCCTCCGGGCCAAATTGCTTCATTACCCAGGCTGTAACCGTATTGATCGAATTGGCCAGTCCCCATTTTATTGAGACCATATATCCATAGTCCTGACCCGGATCCTGGGGCGTATAATCCTGTGTGAGATTGTATGTGCCGGCGTGGAAAGTGGTAGGGACTTTTGGCACCTCATAGCAGGGTGAATATCCTTCGCGGATGGCTGTGGCATATACAAAAGGTTTAAATGTAGATCCTACCTGTCGCTTACCTTGTTGTACGTGATCGTATTGAAAATATTTGTAATTGTTTCCACCAACCCAGGCTTTTACAAATCCGGTTTTTGGATCGATGCTTACGAGGCCAGCTTGCAAAATACCTTTATAGTACAAAATGCTGTCCATCGGTGTTAGCAATGTATCAATATCTCCTTTCCAGGTAAATATCTTCATCGGCACTTTTTGGGTTCGGAAGAAAGTCTCTATGCTATCTTCAGGCATTGCTTTCCATTCTTCCTGGCAGTCTTCACTTTGACACTTATACCCAGGCTTCCCATCAATTTTGATTGGCTCGATGTTTACACGTCGATGACAGTTCGGACATTCTTTTCCAGACATAATTCGATAGCGAGCGGTTCTATGCATAGCAGAAACTTCTATGTGCTCTACCTCTTCATCTGAAAGATCATTTGAAAAAGGGGGATTCCGATTTCTGGCTACATCGCGGGTAAATTCCGCCTGTAGCTCACCTCCCAAATGGCTTTTCACCGCGTCTTCCGCATATTTCTGCAGGCGCGAATCGATGGTGACAAAGATTTTTAATCCATCACTGTAAATATTATACGGATTACCATTTGCTTTGGCGTATTTATAACGTCCGGTCTCATCTTTCTGTTGAAAAAGGTCTTTTAACTCACCGCGAAGAATTTCACGAAAGTAGGGCGCGAGTCCTTCTTGGTGATCGATCGTTTGGAATTCAAGTCCAAGGGGGAGTGTTCTCAAAGAATCGTAAGCCTGCTTCGAGAGATATTCGTTGCGCACCATTTGTTGGAGCACGACATTCCTGCGTTCAAGTGTTTCGTCCGGTCTTTTAAGTGGGTTAAAGAGCGCAGGGTTTTTTGCCATCCCTACCAGCATAGCAGCTTGCTCAATGGTTAAAGAATCGGGCGCACAATCAAAATAGATGGATGCCGCTGACTTGATTCCAACAGCTTGATGTATCCAGTCAAACTTATTCAGGTAAAGGGTAATAATTTCTTCTTTTGTGTATTGCCTCTCCAGCTTTACAGAGATGATCCATTCCTGAAATTTTTGAAAGATCCGGCCGAAACCATTTCCCGGTTGTTCGGTAAAAAGCATTTTAGCAAGCTGCTGCGTAATAGTACTTGCACCGCCCCGGGCCCCTAAAAAAAAGGCTGCCCTGGCCGTACCGCGCAGGTCAATCCCTGAGTGCGTGTAAAAGCGTTCATCTTCGGTGGCTACCAGTCCTTGCACAATGTAGGGTGAGAGATCGTTGTAGTCTACATTTGTACGGTTTTCGAGATAAAACCGCCCCAGTACCTCCCCGTCAGACGAAATAACTTCAGTAGCCAGATTTGTTTTTGGATTGGCAAGTGCTACCGTATCAGGTAAGTCGCTTTGCGCTGCGAGATATAGCATTCCTCCTATTAAGAGAATAGGCGACAGACCTAATACCCAGAGTAGGAAAACGAATTTTCCCGGCATGCGTTTTTTCTTTTTTGGCGTTTCCTCCATGTGTTCTTGATTCGTTTAAACTAACGAAAAAATGTTGAAATACGTGTGTAAGTCTTATTTGTTTGGCTCTATTTTGTCAATTTTCAACCCAATGTTTTGAATGCCTACCAGTGTATCGGTACGCATCGCCTGTTCAATTTCAAAACGGTATTCTCCTGGAATAGGGAATCGTTTATTGTATTGATATAATATGGTGTTGCTCAAATGCTGGCTGCTGCTCAAAAAGCCACTTCCGCTACCCAACCATTTTCCAGTATTGTCGGCCAAAATGATGCCTACGGTATCTTTCTTAACTTTTTGATTTGGAAAAATTGTTTTCACAAAAACGTAGAGATTGCGGTACGGATATGCTTCGGTATTGCGTACATTTATGTAAAAATTGTGCTGGCTTACCGTATCAGAAACATTGAGCTTTAAAATTGCTTTATCCGATGCAACCCACTTTGCATTAGGGATTTCTACATTCTGATCGAAAACATAGTTTTTATCCATACAGGAATTTGCAAGCGCGCAAAACCCCAAAAACACAATCCCCAAAATCGACTTTCGCAATCTTGTCTTATTCTCCATTTTTGGGTTTTGGGTTACGCGGTTTACCACTATTCTTCCGCCTGGGTTTTCTTCCCTGATTTTGATTGGCTCCCTGAGGCTTTTTCTTTTTGGGAACTCGACCTGCCGTATTTTGTTTCTTACTTTCCGACTTATCTCCACTTTGATTATTTGGTTTTCCTTTTCCCGATCGCTTTTTCTTATTACGGCTTTTCTTACGTCTTTGCTCGTCAAACCGGGTAAGGCTGTCTTGTCCAACCACATTGCTGTACGCCTCTTCTTTCGGCTCTTCAATCTCCATAAAGTCCTTAAGATCGGCTGGAAAATTGTTGTTGCGGTTCATTTCGGCAATCTCGGCTACCCGATCTTTTAAAATAGGAACGGCATTAGAAATACCTCCCTCCTCATAAACGAACCACATTATCCCTTTAAAAATATCGGTTTTTACATGCGTTGCCGTACCTTTTTTAGTTTTTAGTTTATAGCAATTTTTTGGAAAAGAATTCAGTGCATCCAGATAGGTGTCCAATTCATAATTAAGACAACATTTCAATTTACCACACTGTCCGGCAAGCTTTTGTGTATTCAGAGCGAGTTGCTGATATCGTGCTGCACTGGTAGATACTGATCGGAAATCGGTAAGCCAGGTGCTGCAACAAAGTTCGCGTCCACAACTTCCTATTCCACCCAGGCGTCCTGCTTCCTGACGTGCACCAATCTGCTTCATCTCAATTCGTACACTGAACTCATCGGCGAGTCGCTTGATCAATTCACGAAAATCTACCCGTCCGTCAGCGGTATAAAAAAAGGTGGCTTTGGAATTATCGGCCTGATATTCCACATCGCTTATTTTCATTTCCAGTCCGAAAGCAATAGCGATGGTGCGGCTTTTGTACATGGTCTCTTCTTCGCGCCCACGTGCCTTGCGCCATTTGTCCAGATCTTCAGTCGTTGCCTTGCGCATTACTTTTTTCAGGTCACGCAAATTCTTCATAGCTTTCTTGGTCTCCATCTGCAAACGCGCCAACTCTCCTGATGCGGTTACGGTGCCCAAATCGTATCCGGGGCTTCCTTCCACTACCACGGCATCACCGGGATTTAAGTCCGATTTTGTAGCATTTCTATAAAATTCTTTTCGACTGTTTTTAAATCTAATTTCGACATATTCAAAAGGGCTCACATTTCCTGGTAGCTCCATATTTCCAAGCCAATCAAAGACAGTAAGCTTATTGCATCCGCCCGCTGAGCAAGTACCGTTATTACGGCAGCCAGCTGGAGTTCCGCCATTTTTATTCGCACACGTTTCACATCCCATTTCGCTTCAATTATTTTTCAAAATTAAGAATAGTATTTAGGTGTGTGTTTTAAATAGCCGCATTAAGTCGATCCCCATTTTCATAAAAAGCATATGAGTATTGATATTTCGTTGTACCAGATAATGTCCGTTACTCAGTATTTCGTGTATTGCATCTAGATTCTTGTCGGAAATATACTCAGCAAATTTTGTGGAACTTGTAAGGTTTTCGTCGGTAAATCGTGCCTCTTCCACGCTCACATACTTGTAGAGTATGCTCTGGTGAATAAACTGAAGGCTGTACTCCAGAAAAGCTTGTTGCTGATCTCGGGAAAACTCGGTAATGGTTACGCAAGTATCCCTCAAAGCCAGATTATTGCCCATTACGCAACTGCGCATCCACGAAAGAAATAAATCGAAATACGGAGATTCGGCTCCGCCAACCGAGACTATTTTGGCCGCTTTCGCGAAATTGCCATCCGATATACGCGCTAAATTTTGAGCGGCCTTGGGAGTTGTACCATATCTTTCCATCAACCCTTTTGCAATAACCTCGTCTTGGAGCCGAATGAATTTTACAAGCTGCGTTCGCGAATTAATCGTTGGCAATAAGTCCTCCGGACTATTGGTAGTCAGAATAATAAGCGTTTTAGGCTCAGGCTCTTCCAGTGTTTTTAGAAGCTTGTTCTGAGCTTCACGGTTCAACCGGTCGGCGTGCCAGATGATCATGATTTTATGACCTCCGCTAAACGATTTTAGCGAAAGACTTTTAATGATTTCCTGACTTTCTGAAGCTGAGATCACTGATTTTTTTTTCGCGTCTCCCAACATTTCTTCCCACTCTGGAAGGCTGAGATAAGGCTCTTTTAAAATGGCCTCTACAAACTCTCTTCTGAATGGTGAGCTCGTCTTATTTTTAGCACTCAGTATAATCGGAAACGAAAAATGCAAATCGGGATGACCCAATACGTCCATTTTTTTACATGCATTACAATTGCCGCAGCGGTCGTTTTCGCCACGGTTTTCACAAAAGATATATCCCGCAAAAGCCAGAGCCATTGGGAGTTTTCCGCCCCCTGAATTTCCTGAAAACATGAGTGAATGACCCACATGTTGATCCTCCACCGTTTTTATCAGATGGTTCTTCAATGCCGAATGTCCTATGACGTCTTTAAAATACACACATTTATATTTCTCTTCAAAGGTAGGCAATCTATGTTTTTTTGGGGAGGAATTAAAAAACTTTACGCGATGGCATGATGGCGCGTGTTGTTTTAGAGATTTCGGGTGGATGAGATTTCATGCAAAAGAAGGTTCGCCACTAAAGAAAATCATCTATGTGACCGTCGGGAAAAAACTTTGCTTTCTCGGCGGTTAAAGAAAAACCCCATCCAAAAACTTACTACTTTTGGGATCCAAAACAGACCCTTATGAAAAGTATCGACACATACGACTTTAAAGGAAAACGTGCTTTAATCCGTGTAGACTTCAATGTTCCGCTCAACTCAAACTTTGATGTAACAGATAATACCCGCATTGAAGCCGCAATCCCAACCATCAAAACGGTTTTAAAAGGTGGTGGATCGGTGGTGCTGATGTCGCATCTTGGCCGCCCTGAAGGAGAAGTACAGGATAAATATTCTTTAAGTCATATTGTGCCAGCAATCGAAGAGTTACTGGGCGAAAAAGTTCATTTTCTGAACGATTGTATCGGTGAGAAAGCAAGAACATATACTTCGAATCTTAAGCCGGGAGAAGTTGTTTTGCTGGAGAATTTGCGTTTTCATAGTGAAGAGACGGATGGTGATGAGTTCTTTGCTGGACAGCTTGCCGAGCATGGTGATTGCTATGTGAACGACGCCTTTGGAACAGCCCATCGTGCCCATGCCTCAACAACCGTTGTAGCCAATTTCTTTCCGGAAGATAAAATGTTTGGCAAATTACTCCAAAGTGAACTCGATAACCTCGATAAAGTCTTGAATTCCAAAGATAAACCTGTTCTGGCAATTATTGGAGGAGCTAAAGTGAGCAGTAAAATTAGCGTGCTTGAAAACCTTTTACCGAAAGTGGATCACTTGATAATTGGCGGAGGGATGTCTTTCACTTTTGCGAAAGCAAATGGAGGAAAGATTGGAAACTCGCTTGCTGAGGACGATTATCTCGACACGGCAAAAGACCTTCTGAAAAAGGCTTACGCAAAAGGAGTAAAAATTCACCTCCCTGAAGACTCTGTAATCGCTGATGATTTCAGGAATGACGCCAGCACGGATATTTGTGGCGCAAACAATATTCCCGACGGTTGGATGGGGCTCGATATCGGGCCGAAATCGATCGAAGCATTTTCTGAGATTATCAAAAAATGTAAGATCATTCTATGGAATGGCCCGATGGGGGTTTTTGAAATGGAAAACTTTGCCAAAGGCACTGAAGCTATAGCATACGCGCTGGTTGAATCTACTCAAAATGGTGCTTTCACCCTTGTTGGTGGCGGCGACTCGGTGGCAGCAATAAATAAATTTGGCCTTTCGGAAAAGGTAAGCTATGTTTCGACTGGTGGTGGCGCAATGCTCGAATATCTCGAAGGAAAAACGCTACCGGGTGTTGCGGCTATTCGCAATAAATAATACGAGTGTAAACTGATTTTGAAAAAAGTTATTGAACGAACATCAGGGACACATCCAATACATTAATCAATCCGTCACAATTTAGATCGTAAGATGCGTCGTAATCAGGCGTACCCATTAGAGCTCCGAAATGCGGACTGAAAAGGCTAATATCAAAAAGAGTTATGGCTCCGTCATTATTGAAGTCGCCTGTACCCGGATTGCACTCAGTTCCGCAAACCAAATAGTCTGAGAGGCTATTTTGAATTGCTAGATCAGCACGCGACACTTGGCCGGGCGTTATTCGATCTTTACAGCTCTGACTGAGATAATCCATAACATTATAACTCACGAATCCACACGACCCGCTACAACCTGATCCCTGTGTTTGTGGAGGGGTATCGGCTACCCGATCTCCCTGCACATTTGAATTTATTTCACTAGCGCAACTATTGCCCTGAAATGTGTGAAAAAGCGCAAAATTGTGTAAGAGTTCATGCGTAAAGGTGAGCCCTAAATCTGTATAGGTTTTTAAATCAAAATTTTGTCCGTATTCATCCTGCAATTGCTGGGCACCGAACGCATTGAATAAATTATAGTTTCCGAAAACCGAATTGGATGTAGGGAAATAGGCGAAAGCCTGAACGCCACCACCCGTGTTGCCGTCAATGCTACTTACAACATACGTATTGATGTATTTTTTTCCATCGGAGTCGGCGCCCCAGCCTATCGCATCTGCAAGCTCATTAGCGGTAATAGCATCTACGTTGTCATTTTTAAGACCGTAATTGTGCCAATCGCTTCCGAAAAGTGAAACACCATTGTGATAAACGATTCCGCTGGTAGGGTTGCCATTTGGATCGGTAGTAGCTAGTTTCAATTGATATCCCAAAGCATGATTATCTTCCGACTCCATAAGGGAGTCATTTGCCAAAAACTGATTGGTAATACGAATTTGACTTTTTACTTGTGCTGCTGATATCTCACCACGGTAATATCCACTGGAAATGGAACCATCATAAACTACATGAACAACTACCCGCAGGGTTTGACACCCCTCACCGAGTGGTTTTCCCTGCGTCATCATCATTTGAGCTTCGATTTGGTTAAATTCTAAACTATCTGCGATTCGCATATCGCCGTTTGTCTGGCCAAAGACAAATTTTGTTGTGGCCAATAATAAAAGGGTTAAAAAAATTCTCATTTAAATAAGTCTAAGGAAAAATGGGTGGTCGTTTAACAAAATGAAATACACTAAATTGACCCCGAAATTAAAGTAAATTTTTCGGTTCAGAATGTTAAATTTTTTGCCGTTAAAAAGGGGTCACTTAGCGTAGTGAAAACTGTTTTCACCGAGGATATAAGAGTAAAAGTAAAAGAGCAGAGGATTTATTTGAGAAAAAAAATGTAAAATAATGATGACAGTTTTCCCCAATTTGGGCAACTCTTAATTCATTTTCCCACCCCATCCCGAAGCTCATCGAATCGATCTTCAATGGTATCCAACCATGTTTGATTTTTCAATATGGGAAATAATTTTGGAGCAAGCGCGGCTACTGGTGCGTATAGATAGCTGTCGTTTTTCATTTTGCGGGAGACCAATTCATCCGTCAGCGGAAAACCGTTGAGCATGAAGAATATTCCGCTCAGGATAAGTGCAAATTTGAGCATACCGAACAGCAGACCGAAGAGTTTATTGATCAGCCCTAGAGCCACTATTTTGATCAAACCTTCAAGTACTTTTCCAAAAATGAAAACAACGACCACAATGAGAATAAAAATGATAGAAAATGCTAGGACATGACTCACACGGGGATTGGTATGAAATTCGGATTCGAGGTACGCACCGGTCATATCACCAAAAGTTGCCGCTCCATACACACCCAAAATCAGCGCCATAAGGGTGCATAATTCGATAATAAGTCCGCGTCTAAACCCACGGAACATGCCCCACAACAGGGGAATGGCTATGAAAAGATCTAAATACATTAACTGAGTAAGACCCCTTTTTTACCGATTATTGGTACTTCCGTAAAGTTTGATTCTTGAATGCTTTCTGCCACAAAAACGTACTTTTTATCAAAAATCTGAGCGCCAATATAAAAACTCACCCAATACTGATTGCTAATCGCAAAGAGCTCAGGCATTATGGGTTCTATTTTTGCAAACCCCTGTGCAGGAATAACTTTTACGTGGTGGCGGAGCACCGAGGTCTCTACTTTCTTTTGATTCACTTCGCCATATCCTTTCGATGAAACCAGTACATTAGTAATCGGTGCATCTTTTTTATTAATCAAAAAGATATACCATTCGGGTTCCTTCGTCTCCTCATTTTCCAGCGGAACGGCGGCTATGGCAATGTCTTCAACTTTTGGTTCGCGGATGTCCTTTTTCAAACTTCAAAGTTTTTACAAAATTAGGAAATAAGCTGCCAGCCGAACAAATCGCCGAGATGTATTTTCAACTTCTCAGTCACATCCTGAACGTCAATTTTTTGTCCGAGCTCTTTTTCCATCGAGGTCACTGCTTTATCATCAATCCCGCAAGGAATAATATGATCAAAGTACGCTAAGTCGGTGTTTACATTAAAAGCAAACCCATGCATGGTTACCCATCGGCTGCATTTTATGCCCATTGCACATATTTTCCGCGCCTTTTCGGGATGGTCGCCATCAATCCAAACGCCCGTTAAACCGTCGATCCGCCCGCTTTGAATCCCATAATCTGCGAGGGTCAGGATAATCGCTTCTTCTAAAAAACGAAGGTATTTGTGGATATCAGTGAAAAATTGATCCAAATCGATGATTGGATAGCCTACAATTTGACCCGGCCCATGGAACGTAATATCACCCCCCCTGTTTATAGGATGATAGTCAATATCGTGCTTTCTGAGTTCAGATTCTTCGTAGAGTAAATTTTCAGGGTTTCCACTTTTCCCAAGTGTATATACTGGCGGGTGCTCACAAAAAAGTAAGAAATTTTCAGGGAACATATCAGACACGCTCGAAGTACGAAATTCAATCTTTTGGGCTATTATTTTTTGAAACACTTCTGTCTGATAATCCCAAGCCCTCCGGTACCGAATCATTCCTAAATCTTTAAAAACTACTTGCCGGGATTTTGAATTCATGATATCGCTTCTAAGACTTTAATTGCCTATTGCTCATTGCCTACTGCCCTTCGCCAATTCACTTTTCAAAAAATCTATCACTTCTATTTCCATTGGATTCACTTCTAAATTTGCCGCAAGGTAATACGAAATCCAATCGCAGAGATGCACCAGATAATACGCCCTTGCAATACGGCTGGAACCTTTTGGATGCAAATCCACCATCTTATCCGTATACCGCCCAATAATTTCTTTACTCAACTCCATTCTGCGAGCCGTTTCCGGCAAATCATCGGGCGTGTGAATCATAATGGCCGAAAAGTCACTATTGCCGCTAGCCCAGCCTACAAGTTCATTGTGGTTCATCTCGGGCAGCACATGATGCCAGCAAAGGGTTTTGGCATTTTCATTAATCTGTTGGCGAAGCCTTACCGCGATTCCCTCCGAATGCGCCTCAGCATAAATCACAGGGAGGGTTCCCGAAATTTTATTCGCTATCGCGGAAGCCTCAGCACGAATGAATCCCGACTCCTTTTCAATCAAATTTGAAGCCTCTTCAATCTCACTCACGAAACCCCCATCTATCAACCCGTAAGCATGAAAAATAAAGAATTGCTGAACCGAATTATATCCAAAACTGGTACGTGGAGGTTGCCCGCCGGGAATTTCAATCACATTGTATTTTTTCTCCCAGCAGATATTTCTAAGGCTTCCGCCAGAGGTAACACACGCTATTTGTGCGTCGGCTTGAATGGCTTCTCTCAAGGCGTTCAATGTTTCTTCTGTATTGCCGCTGTAGCTTGTTGCCACAAAAAGGGATTGTGAATCCACCCAATTCGGAATCCGGTAATCATTGACCAGTTCGACCGGCAGCTTAAGCTCATCCCAGAGAAGCTGACTTACGAATTTCGCGCCGATGCCCGACCCGCCAAGTCCGGCCATCACCACATTATTTACAGGCGAAATCCGGAATCCCCGAGAAGCCTTTTTTCCAATTTCTAATGCGTCGCGCATATTTTTTGGAAAATCGACGATATACTTTTCCATTTCTGCGAGTGCTTGCTTGTTTTCCATAGCTTGTGTACAGGATAAAATAACATGCGAAGATACCAAAAGATCAATGGAATGGCTGACTCAAAATCATATCTTTGCAAAAATTTTTAAAATGAGCACTGTAGTTTTAAGCGAACAGGAAACCTTTCGTCGCCAAGCGTTGGCAGAAATTCGGAAAATGGGAATAGACCCTTATCCACCTGAAAAAGTTGAGGTTACGCATTCGGCCAAGACAATATTAGAAAATTTTTCAGATGAAGATTCCGAATGGCAAAACGTGAAACTCGCCGGAAGACTCATGTCAAAACGGGTGATGGGAAAGGCGTCTTTTGCTGAACTTCAGGATCAGTCAGGCGTGATTCAGCTCTATTTCAATCGAGATGAAATCTGCCCCGGAGAGGATAAATCGCTCTACAATGACCTTTTCAAGAAACTCATCGATCGCGGAGATTTTATCGCAGTGGAAGGGTTTGTTTTTATTACCCGGATGGGAGAGACCTCCATCCACGTAAAGTGCTTCAAACTACTCAGCAAATCCCTCAAGCCACTTCCTTTTCCGAAAACGGACGATGAAGGAAACATCCACGATGCTTTTACGGATCCCGAGCAGCGCTATCGCCGGCGCTATGTCGATCTGACGCTGAACACCAAAGTGCGCGACACTTTTGTGAAAAGAACGAAAGTGATCGATACCATGCGCAAATATTTCAATGAGCAGGGATATCTCGAAGTCGAAACGCCGATTCTGCAACCCATCCCCGGAGGAGCCGCAGCACGCCCGTTTATTACCCATCACAATGCACTCAATATCCCCCTCTACCTTCGGATTGCCAACGAGCTTTATCTCAAAAGACTTATTGTTGGAGGTTTTGAAGGGGTCTACGAATTTGCCAAAGCATTTCGAAATGAGGGAATGGACAAAACCCATAACCCGGAGTTTACCATGATGGAAATCTATGTGGCCTACAAGGATTATATCTGGATGATGGAATTTACGGAAAACCTTCTCGAAAGAGTGGCTACTGCCGTAAATGGAAAACCCGAAGCGAAAATGGGAGATAAAAATATTTCTTTCAAAGCTCCTTTTCAACGGCTTACCATGATCGATGCGATTAAAAAATATACCGGAGTTGACATTTCGGGAATGGATGATAAAGCACTTTTTAAAGTCTGCGCTGACCTCAAAGTGCCCACTGACCCGAGTATGGGAAAAGGAAAACTGATCGATGAAATTTTTGGAGAGAAATGCGAAGGACAGCTTATTGAACCCACTTTCATCACGGACTATCCGGTAGAAATGTCACCGCTTTGCAAAAAACACCGGGACAATCCCGAACTTACCGAACGTTTTGAGCTTATCATCAACGGAAAAGAAATTGCAAATGCCTACACGGAGCTCAACGATCCGATCGATCAGCGCGAGCGTTTTGAGGAACAACTCTCCCTTTCGGAAAAAGGAGATGACGAAGCGATGTTTATCGATAATGACTTTCTGCGTGCCCTCGAATATGGCATGCCACCTACATCCGGTCTGGGAATAGGAATAGATCGGTTGGTAATGCTCCTTACGGATAACGCCTCGATTCAGGAAGTGCTTTTCTTCCCGCAGATGCGCCCGGAACAAAAAGCCAAAGTTGATACCCCGCAGGATTTTATGAAAATAGGTGTGCCGGAAGAATGGGTACCCCACGTAATAGCTGCAGGATTTGCCAGTGTGAAAGGCTTAAAAGCTGAAAAACCGACGGTGATTCATCAAAAACTCAATGGTTTTCGCAAGAAAAACAAACTGGAAATAGAAGCCTTACAGCTCGATGAAGTTAAAGGCTGGGTGGAGTAGAAGCGCCTTGCGGATGGTTTTTGTCGATGAGCGACTTGGATATCCGGTAATTGTCATAGAGCGCCAGACCGGCTACGAATGCACCGAATGTGAGAAAGAGAATTCCCCAATTTTCGGTAATCAGACTGTGATAAAAAACGACAAGATCGACCATAGCCAAAAGGTGAAACAAAATAAAATTTCGGTTCATGATTTTGCGCAGTTCGTCTAAAGAGAGCTTTGACAAGTCTTCTATGTTCATAGGGTAATTCTGTTTCTTGATAGCAATCATTAAACGAAGATTTTTTAGAAATGAGTTACGAAAGAATCAAAACAGACCCGATGAGACAAACGCTGAGCATGTGCTTTCTGCTAATCCTAAAGGCTCAATAAACGACCCGCACAGAATCGATGCGACTACCGGTATAAATATCGGTAAGGTTCATATAACCAGATTCCAACGCGCCAAAAATGGTGTAGCGCCCATCGAGATGCGGGGTGGGAATATGGGTAAAGAAGAATTGGCATCCTTCGGTGTCTTTTCCCGCTGAAGCGAGTCCCGCCACGCCGGATCCATAACTCAATGGAGAAAACTCTGATCGGATGGTGTAATCTGTGCTGCCGTATCCGTCACCGCGTGGACCGCCTCCCTGACTTACAAAGTCGGGGACAATACGATGAAAATAGGTGCCGTCGTAAAAACCGCTATTTGCAAGTGCTACAAAATTTGAAACGCTTCCCGGCGCATCCTCTATCAGCAATCTCAGATGCAGCTGCGTTTTTCCGACATAAATCGTTGCAGGTGCATTTTGCGGAATCTTTGTTACCAGCTCCCAGTCAATGGGATGATCGGCTCCGGTTTTTTCGGGAACAAAGTCACGACCCTCCATTTTGGCAATAGCTTTTCGCAACGTATTTCGCGTTTCCACTTCTCCTTCCTTTGAAAACTTATTTAAGGCGTTTTTCAGATCCGCTACTGAAATCAGCGTAGTATCCATATAGCTGGAATCGGCGATCACCGAAGCAAACAGTTCGCACTGCGAAAGCAATCCTTTTTCAAAAGCCTTTTTTGCATTTTCATAAACAAAAGGTTTCCAGGCTGGAAAATTTTCAGCTCCGGCTATAATGGCTTCTGACGCAGCTGTTCCCGTGGGATTGTCTGCCGTTGCGTATGCATTCAGCGTGTCGATTGCCGTTGGTATCTCACTGAGTTTTTTGAGGAGTACGGCCTGTTCAACGGTGTTTTTATAATGGCTTTGCGCCTGGTTCCACAAGTTCCATCCTTCGGCGCGGAGGCTATCCACTTTTAAAAAAGACACGATCATTGCAGCCCGCACTTCCGGAGTTTTGGAAGTGAAAGCCAAATTTTTCATTTCGTAGAGAAATTCCGGGTCGTGAATATTTCCTAGCTGTAGCGCGCCGTTCATTGCCACCCAGCACGCACCGTCATTCAGCGCCGAAGCAATAGCCTGTCGGTATGCGTCGGACCCGTCATTTTGAAGTCCCGCTATCGCTGCCGCCCGTATCCGTGGATCGGTTTCTATCGCCGAAAGTTGAATCAATAGTTTATTTTGTCCGTCCATTTTCCCGAGGGCCATGGTCGCCGCAGTCCTGACCTCGGCACTCTTGTCCGTCCGCGCGAGTTTTTCCAGCTCTTCCTGATACGCATCTATGGGAAAATCCTTTTGGCGATTTAAAATATAAACTGTCGCCAGCTTCAGATCCTCACTGGTCGATTTCAGAGATTCGGCAATTTTCCCCAGATCTTCTTTTTCCAAAAATCCTTGGAGCATTGCCCGGTATATTCCCCACATCCTTCCTGATTTTTCGGGTTCCGTTTCCGGAAAATAATGAAGCAAAAACTCCATGCCGCGCCGGTTAGCACATTTACCAATGGCTTCCAGAAACTCTGCTTTTATTTCGGGGATACTCTCTTTTTTGAGAAAATATTGAAGTGGAATCAGATTGGTGGTGTCGCGGTATTGACCCAATGCAAAGACCGTGTACAGCCGGATATCGGGCCGCATATCTTTCATAAGTTCATACAGATCGGGCAGGGCCGCAGTATCGGTCACGGAGCCCATCACCCGGGTGTACGCATAGCGATACGTGCTGTTTTCGTCCGTAGCAAAAGGCTTCAGTTTTGCATAATCCCGTTGATCGGCTGCAGTATAAATTTCTTGTAAAACCGGATCGGAGAAGGGATTCACTTCCTCGGCTTGTGGATTGGTTTTTTCGTTGCAGGCCGAGAGAAGTATAATAATTAGAAAGACTAGGGTGGAAAGGTGGTTTTTCATGGGTGGGACACAAAATGAGTGACAAAGCTAAAAGGATTGTATTGCTCGCTTGTGATTTACTGAGAAAATTTGATGATCTTGAGAATCTTCACAGGTCCAACTTGCTTCTATCTTTTAGGGTAGAATTATTACCATATTATGGCGATCAAATTTCTCAAAGTTGGAGAGAAGAACTTCAAACATATAGTTGCATGGAACTGCTACATTTGTATGGACACGAAGTTAAGGGTAAATTGAACAACTAAATAAACCCTAACGAAATGAAAGAAACAAGAAAGCGTTACAGCAAAGAATTCAAGCAAAAAGCTGTTGAATTAAGCAACGTTCGTGGTAACGCCCAAGAGGTTGCACGTGAATTGGGAATCAGAGCAGAGCTTCTGTACCGTTGGCGTAGTGAGTTAAACCAAAATCCCTCGCTGGCATTCAGTGGTAACGGAAACAGGCAACTCACGCCGGATCAGAAAGAGCTGGCAGATTTAAAAAAGGAGTTGAGAGATGTGAAAATGGAACGGGATATTTTAAAAAAGGCCGTGAGCATCTTCTCCGTGAGCGACAGGAAATCTATCCAATTCATAAAAGATCATCAAAGAGAATTTCCTGTTGGGATGATGTGTAAAGTATTTAAAATAAGTAGAAGTGGATTTTATGCCAGGCAAAGATGGCTTCCCTCCAATCATCATAATGAAAACCGCATGCTCCTTTCTGAAATCAGAAGAATACATGCTGAAAGCAGAGCCAGTTACGGAAGTCCACGGATTACGGATGAACTGAATGCCCGGGGATTTAAAGTGTCCAGACCACGTGTGGCGCGATTGATGAAGCAGAGTCGAATACGAGCTGTACATGCAAAGAAGTTTGTGGTAACCACCGATTCTACGCATAAATATCCGGTGGTAGAAAATAAATTGGACAGAAACTTTACTCCTGAAGATAAAGGCCAATCGTGGGTTTCAGACATTACATATATACGAACGCTCAAAGGCTGGCTTTACTTGACTATTATCATGGATCTTTTCGACCGCAAAGTGATAGGCTGGTCTCTAAGCAGCGATTTGACTGCAAGAAATACAGCTATTGCTGCATGGAAAATGGCGGTGAAAAACAGACCGATTATTCATGGTCTGATATTTCATTCCGATCGAGGGATACAATATGCATGTCACGAATTTGCCAAACTACTGGAGAGTTATAATCATGTGGATAGAAGCATGAGTAGAAAAGGAAACTGTTGGGACAATGCCGTAGCTGAAAGCTTCTTTAAAACCTTGAAGGTGGAGCTCGTTTATAGAACCCGGTATAACACCAAAGAAGAGGCCGCATTATCGGTGTTTGAATGGATCGAAACGTGGTATAATAAACACAGAAGACATTCGGCCTTGGGAAACCTAACAATTACAGAATTTGAAAATCTAATACAATTGAAAAATGTCGCTTAACTTATTTGTCCATTTTTTTGTTGCAAGTCCAGCAAGCTCTTTTGAATGTTATTGAATTGTGATAGTCCGCTATCTTATAGTCATAATCCTTACCATGGCGGACCATCTAATAGTCTAATGAAATGTGGTTGTCAATGCTAGTTTCTCCTGCTATTATATTTCTTTTATCAAATATTGTTACGAATATAGGCCATAAGGTCATCGTGTTCCGAATTATCAAGAGATGCATTTCTAAAACGGAAAAGATCGGGGTTTCCGTATACCCAACTCCGTATTTAGCCTGATGGTATTAAAGGGGACATAAGGTGAAAATAGGAGCCAACTAAGGGGTACCTAAGGTACCTCCTAAGGGGTAACTAAGTATATTCTCCGTACTAACTCCGATCGAACCACATTTTGTCGGCCACTTTTTTGCCGAAAGGCAAATTTCCCGTAAGGATCCGCAAGAACATCGATTATTCGAATTGACTCGCATATCTTGCCGGGATTTAAACGAAAATTCACATTTCAAAATTACGTGGCGCCTGCCAGTCTGAGAACATTATATATCTTTAGCGACTATTTTAATCGCTTGTAATATGTCGGATCAAAAACGAATTGGGGTAATTGGGGGAGGATCGTGGGCAACGGCGCTTGCCAAAATTCTGTCTGATAAGAATGACTCAATTAATTGGTGGATGCGAAATCCAGATGTGGTGGAGCATATTAAGAAATATTATCATAACCCGAATTATCTCCGTGCGGTTGAGTTCGATGTGGATAAAATCAGGTTAAGTTCGAATGTAAACGAAATAGTTGATAGCTCAGATGTAATCATCGTCGCGGTACCGTCGGCATTCGTCAATGAATCCTTAAAAGGACTTACCAAAGAATCCTTTGAAGGAAAAGTGGTTTTCTCAGCTATCAAGGGAATAATTCCTGAAATTCAGTCTATTCCGGCACGCTATTTTCATAAACAGTTTGGCGTGCCTTACGACAATATCGGAGTGGTTTGCGGCCCTTGCCATGCTGAGGAAGTCGCCATGGAGCGCCTCTCATTTCTCACGCTCGCCTGTATGAATCAGGAAAATGCTTCCATGATGGCGGAGATGGTGTCCACACGCTACATAAAAACCACCACCAGCGACGACCTTTTTGGAGCAGAAATCGCTGCGGTACTCAAAAATATTTATGCAATTGCGTCCGGGGTATGCGGCGGATTAGGCTATGGAGACAACTTTCAGGCCATCCTCCTGTGTGCTGCCCTTACGGAAATGGAACGCTTCCTCGATAAGATCGTTCCAGTGCACAGAGATGTGAAAGAACCGGCTTACCTCGGTGACCTTCTCGTTACCGCCTATTCAAAATTCTCCCGAAACCGCACATTTGGATACATGCTCGGAAAAGGCTATTCTGCCAAAGCCGCACAGCTCGAAATGGAAATGATCGCTGAGGGATACTACGCTGTGCGTGGAGTGCACGAAATGAGTAAGAAATTTGGAGTGGAAATGCCTATTGCCAATGCGGTCTATAATATAATCCACGAGCGTATTTCACCCGTAGTGGAGATTCGTATCCTCGCAGATCGATTGGTTTAGTTCCAACTTCCTAAAATCTTTATACATTGCCATAGCCCCGAATCGGGTTGAATATTAATAGCTCCGTGTAAAATGTGGGAATATTATTATTGAATCACAATAGAAAAGTCCCGGAGAGTGTTGAATAATTTGCTTGAGTCATTTCCCGATATCCGTCAGAGTTTTAATATGGTTTTATATGGTTCAAAAAAAGATCAACCATCCAAATCAAACCACGTCTTCACGGTCTTGGCTTTCTTTTTCCCGATGGCTTCTGCCAGTTCATTTTCTGTAGCAGATTTTATACGCTTTACAGAATGGAAAGTGCTCAAAAGCGATTCACTCGTGGCTTTTCCGATTCCGGGAATATCGGTGAGTTCTGTTTTTAGGGCGTTGCGGCTCCGTACATTGCGGTGGTGGGTTATCCCAAACCGGTGCGCCTCATTACGAGCAAATTGCAACACTTTTAGGGTCTCCGATTTCTTATCGATATAAAGTGGAACCGAATCTCCGGGATAGAAAATCTCTTCGAGCCTTTTGGCAATGCCGATAATAGCAATTTTTCCGCGTAAGCCGAGCTTTTCTAAACTCTCGAGAGCACTGCTAAGCTGTCCTTTCCCTCCATCTATCACTATAAGTTGAGGCAGATCACTCCCTTCCTCCATTAGCCTTCGGTATCGGCGAAATACTATTTCACGCATACTTGCAAAGTCATCGGGACCCTCGACGGTTTGAATATTAAAATGACGGTATTCTTTTTTACACGGCTTGGTATTGCGAAATACTACACACGCTGCTACAGCATTCGTACCCTGAAGGTTGGAATTATCAAAACATTCGATATGAGTCGGTAATTCTTTGAGGCGAAGATCTTTTTTCATCTGCTCCAATATCCTTTCCGTATGCTTTTCCGGATCGGCAAAGCGGGTTTGCTTTTGCTTGTCGAGCATGTAATATTTGGCATTACGCAGCGAAAGCTCGAGAAGCTTCTTCTTATCTCCGCGTTGTGGAATGTGCAAATTGTGATCCGCTAATTCCATCTCGATTTCGACAGGAATCAGTATTTCTCTTGCCAGTGCATTGTACCGGTTTTGAATTTCGGCTATACCCATTTCAACCAGCCGCTCATCACTTTCGTCCAGTTTTTTCTTATACGCCATGGTATAGGTTTGTATCACGGCACCATCTACAATTTTAAGGTAGTTCACATATCCGTTGTGCATATCTGAACACACCGAAAACACATCCACATTTCCTATTGAAGGATTTACAACGGTACTTTTGCTTTTAAAGCGATGAAGCAATTCAATTCGTTCTTTCAAGTCGTGGGCTTTTTCATACTCAAGCGCTTCCACATGATCATCCAGCCGCTTTTGCAAAAGGGAAATAACCATCGAAATATTTCCTTTCAAAATCTCGCGGATATCCTCAATTTGCGCCATATAACTCTCGATAGATTGCCGCCCCTCACATGGCCCGAGACAATTGCCAATATGGTATTCCAGACAAACCCTGAATTTTCCTTTGGCAATATTTGCCTCGCTCAAATCAAATTTGCACGTTCGTATTTTGTAAAGCTGCGTAACTAAATTTAGAAGCGTGCGCATCATCCGTACGGAAGCGTAGGGCCCAAAATATTCCGATCCGTCATTGATTTTATTCCTTGTCGGAAAAACACGCGGAAAACGTTCGTTCTTGATGCAAATCCAGGGAAATGTTTTGTCGTCTTTGAGCAAAACATTGTATCGCGGCTGATACTTTTTGATAAGATTGTTTTCCAAAAGCAGCGCATCCAACTCACTATCTACCACCATAAAGGTAAAATCTCGAATGCGCTTTACCATCACTCGCGTGCGCCCGGAATGCCCGCCATTTTTTAGGAAATAGGAACTGACCCGGCTCTTTAGATTTTTTGCCTTACCTATATATATAATTGTGTCCTCCCCATCTCGAAATTGGTAGACTCCCGGTTTTTGGGGTAGTAATTTTATTTTTTTGGACGGCTCCATGCTACAAATTTACGAAGCCGATGGTTAGAAACTCTTTTTAATTTTACAATCTACATAAATTTATTGTAATCTTGTTTAATATTTAATAGCAGTTTAGTGAACAAGATTTCCATAGCATTGAAATTTAAAAACAAATGATTTCCTACTCGATAAAAGATATTGAACGCATTTCAGGTATTAAGGCGCATACACTCCGAATTTGGGAGAAGCGCTATGCTATTTTAGAACCGAAACGTACCGAAACGAATATTCGCTACTATGATGGTGAAGATCTAAAAAAGGTTTTGAATATTGCCATTTTGCAGGAGCATGGAATGCGAATATCTAAAATTGTGGCTATGAGTGCTGAGGAGACGAGGCAGCGCGTTTTGGAAATCACCGATGGGCAAAGCGATCGAAAAACCCAAATCGAAAGTCTAATGATTGCCATGCTCGACCTGGATGAGTATCGCTTTGAGAAAACATTTGCTAATTGTGTACTTCGTTTTGGCTTTAAAGAAACCTTACTTGAGGTAGCCTATCCTTTTTTCGTTCAGGTAGGAATACTTTGGCAGGTTGGCTCAGTGAACCCAGGTCAAGAACATTTTGTATCGAACCTAATTCGGCAAAAATTAATCGTTGCTATTGACCATGAGGGAATGAAATCTGACAAGGCCGGAAAAACATTTCTTTTGTTTCTTCCCGAAGGGGAATTACACGAATTGGGAATATTATTCTACAATTACCTTATCCGAAAGGCAGGACACCCTCTCATATATTTAGGGCAATCTGTGCCGATTGAAGACGCGGTAATGGTGTACTCACAAAAACCTGCTGATTATATCGTTACGTCAATTCATATGACGAATTCCCAGGAAGAATTTGAGTTAATTCTTCAGAATATGATCGACGCTTTCCCAAAAGCCGAGGTGATTTTAACAAATCGCATAGATTTTGCTCCTAAGATCAACAACAGTAAGCGCCTTCTTAAAAACCTTTCACCGGAAGCCTTTAACGAACTGTTGACTATGTAACACCATTTTGGTGCATATTGTTTCACAAATCGTTTTCGGAGGACTTATTTTAAGTACATGTTTTCTTCTTCTGGTTTTTTTGCGAAGCGCTTATTGGAAGATTTTAACATTTTAAATTTATTTTATGTTTAATGAATGATTACATTTGTTAAACAAAACCTTAAAAACCAAAGACCATGAGTACTTACGACTTTAACAAAGAATTAATCGCTTTCCAAAGACCCCTAAAATCTTTCGCTTTTCGATTTACAAATAATGAAGAAGAAGCAAACGACCTACTTCAAGAAACGTTTTTAAAAGCACTTACTTACAGAAGTAAGTTTCAGGCGCGCACCAACCTGAAAGCGTGGTTATACACAATTATGCGCAATACGTTTATCAATAACTACCGAAAAGCAATGCGTGCAAATACCATTATTGATCATACGGATGAACAATATTTCATCAATTCTACCGCAGATGAAAAAGGGTTTGCTGATCCGTCAAGTGTATATTCTCATTCACAGATAAATATAGTTATTGACAAACTGGAAGATGAGTACAGAGTGCCTTTCAGAATGTATAATAATGGATATAAATATAAAGAAATAGCCGCGAATCTCGATTTGCCGATTGGTACCATTAAGAGTCGTATATTTCTTGCAAGAAAAAAATTAATGGGTTCCCTTTCTGACTACAGATAGGCGACCACAGAACTTTACAGGCGCATGAATAAAAACCGCGTAAGTGTAATAGGGTCCGGCTTTGCCGGACTTTCTGTTGCCTCACATCTCGCAAAAATGGGATATGATGTCACGGTTTTTGAAAAAAATCACTCCCCCGGAGGGCGTGCGCGATCCTTCTCTGCTCAAGGCTTTACATTCGATATGGGGCCAAGTTGGTATTGGATGCCTGATGTTTTTGAAGAATATTTCAACCATTTCGGAAAGAAAGTTTCTGATCTTTATAGTTTGAGGCGCCTCGATCCTTCCTATTCTGTTTTTTTCGAACATAGTCAGCGAATGGATATTCCAGCTGGATTTAAGGAACTTTGCACACTTTTCGAATCAAAAGAAAAAGGAAGTAGCAAGAATCTCAAGAAGTTTCTCGATGAAGCGCAGTATAAGTATCAGGTTGGAATGCGAGAAATGATCCACAAACCCGGAAAATCGTGGAGGGAATATGCCGACTGGCGGGTGCTTTCTGCAGCTTTTCGACTTCACATGTTCACCTCCTTGTCCGCCCATGTTGAGAAATACTTCAAACATCCTCATTTAAGAAAGCTGCTGGAGTTTCCAGTCTTATTTTTGGGGGCGAAACCGTCGAAAACCCCTGCCATGTATAGCCTCATGAATTATGCGGATATAAAGCTCGGCACATGGTACCCGGATGGGGGTATGGTAAAAATTATCGATGCGATGGTGGCTGTCGCTAAAGAACTGGGAGTAAAATTTCGGATAGATAGCCCCGTGTCTGAAATACGTGTTGAAAACGGAAAAGCAGTAGGTTTGATTTCTAATTTGAACCTTTATCCTGCTGATGTGGTTATATCTTCAGCCGACTATCACCACACAGAACAGAATCTGCTTGAGAAAGAATTCCGTAACTATACCGAAAAGTATTGGCAAACACGTACGATGGCTCCTTCCAGCATCATATATTATTTGGGACTTAATGAAAAAATTAAGGGGTTGGCGCACCATAATCTCTTTTTCGATACAGATTTTGATCAACATGCCGATGAGATATATGAGAATCCCGAATGGCCTAAAGATCCGCTCTTCTACGTTTCTGCAACTTCAAAAACGGATGATTCGGTGGCTCCCCCAAAAGGCGAAAACATATTTATTCTGATCCCTACGGCTCCGGGCATGATTGAAAGTGATGAAGTGATGGATCACTATCTGGACACTACAATCGCGCGGATGGAAAGAAATCTGAATTGTGAAATAAAAAGTAAAATTGTCTATCGCCGAAATTTTGGATGTAGTGATTTTATGAAAGAATATAATTCTTTCAAAGGGAATGCTTACGGATTGGCAAATACATTGCGACAAACAGCGGTGCTGAAACCCAAAATCTCAAATAAAAAAGTAGGCAATCTTTATTATACGGGCCAATTAACCGTGCCGGGTCCGGGGGTCCCTCCTTCTTTAATTTCAGGAAGGATTGTGGCCAATGAAGTGCTAAAAAATCACGCTATATGAAGGAATTATTCGACAAAGTTTCTGTTAAATGCAGCCGTATGACAACCAAATCATATAGCACCTCGTTCTCATTGGGAATACGGTTCCTTGCTCCCGAATTGCGTGATCCTATTTATTCAATATATGGATTTGTGCGCTTTGCAGACGAAATTGTCGATACGTTCCACGATTATGATAAAGCCAAACTACTTGCGAAATTTCGATCCGATACTTTCGATGCTATCGAAGACGGAATAAGCCTCAATCCGGTTTTAAATAGTTTTCAAGCAGCAGTTAGAAATTACAATATTGATCCTGAGAATATTGAGACTTTTCTCGAAAGTATGCGCATGGATCTTGACCCAAAAGAATACAGTATTGAAACCTATGAAAAATATATTCTCGGTTCGGCGGAGGTTGTTGGCCTTATGTGCCTAAGTGTATTCGTGAGAGGCGATCAGAAGAAGCAAGAAATGCTTAAACCTTTCGCTATGAAGTTGGGTAGTGCTTTTCAGAAAATCAATTTTCTCAGAGATGTACATGCCGATTATTCCCAATTGGGACGCACCTATTTTCCCGGAGTGAATCTTCAGGAATTTGATGAAAATTCCAAAAAGGAAATCGAAGCCGACATTGAGCGCGATTTCCAAAAAGGATACGAAGGAATAAAAATGCTTCCAAAAGATGCGCGATTTGGTGTATTTGTGGCGTATGTGTATTACTATCACCTTTTCAGGAAAATTAGAGAGAAGCATTCGGCCGAAATTCTTAAGCGTAGAATCCGGGTGAGTAATAAGCGTAAATTTGCACTGCTATTTAGCAGCTATGTCAAACACAGTTTCAATTTGCTTTAAATGGATACTTTGCGGGAGGATGTAATTCTGGTGGATGAAAATGATAACCAGATTGGTACAATGGAAAAATTGGAAGCCCACAAAAAAGGCGTGCTTCATAGGGCATTTTCTATTTTTCTTTTTAATAAAAAAGGCGAGATGCTTTTGCAAAAACGCGCGTTGGAAAAGTACCATACACCCGGTTTATGGACAAATACATGTTGCTCTCACCCGCGCAAAAATGAAACAATTGAGGAAGCGCTGCAACGAAAATTGCATCAGGAGATGGGTATTAACTGTCCGGTAAAAAAGGCGTTTCAGTTTCTCTACAAATCAGAATTGGAAAGTGGCTTGATCGAACACGAACTCGATCATGTTTTTTATGGTTATTTTGACGAAAGTCCCAACCCAAATCCCGAGGAAGTAGCCGAATGGAAATACAGTTCTGTGACGGAGATTCGCGAAGATTTTAAAAATCATCCGGAGCAATACACGCCGTGGTTTAAAATTATTTTTGAAAGAATGACAAAATACGCTTCAGCATAGAATCGGATCTAATTCGTTGACCACCTACTCTAAAATAGCGTTATACATTAACCAAAAATGAAAGTTACCGTTTCCCGAAGGGCCCATTTCAATGTAGCTCACCGCTTGTTCAATCCTGCGTGGAGTGATGAAAAAAATGCAGCAGTGTTTGGAAAATGCAGCTACCCTAATTACCACGGCCACAATTACAAACTGGTCGTGTCCATTGGTGGCGAAATAAATCCGGAAACGGGTTACGTATATGATTTGGGCAAGCTGAAGACCCTTATTGAGAACGAAGTGGAAGAACGCTTCGATCATAAAAATCTGAACTTGGATACGGTGGAATTTCGCAACTTGAATCCCACAGCTGAAAATATTGCGGTTGTTATCTGGAATTTATTACGTGTTAAAATCGAGTCTGAATACGAACTTAAAGTACAACTGTTTGAAACCGACAGAAACAGTGTGGAATACAATGGATCAGATTTTTGATACCCTAGACAGGTAAATACATCTCTGGGGAGCTGTTAATTGCCGGTAATTTGCCACACTCCAGCCTTTACAGTTCTCTATGGCCTGCAGCACCTGCAACATTAAGCTGTTGTCTATGAAATGAGAGATTAAAATAAAGTGATTTCCGAGGAGACTTCACCAAAAAAATCTTTGTAGAAAACATGAAAAATGAAAGAGTAAATATATTCTGGTTTCGCCGCGATTTACGTTTGTCTGACAATGCGGGTCTCACAGCGGCATTAAAAAGCAAAAACCCCATTGTTCCTATCTTCATTTTCGATAAGGATATTCTGGATCAATTAGATGAGAAAAAAGATGGGCGTTTGCAATTTATTCATCAGGAACTAAGTCATATAAAGGACGATCTTCGAAAAAAAGGATCAGATATGGATATCCGCTTCGGTAAACCAATTGATATTTGGAAGAAGTTGCTAAAGGATTATACCATTGAAGAAGTCTTTACTAACCGAGATTACGAACCGTATGCGCGCCAACGAGACCAAGAAGTTCAAAAGCTGCTTTCCGATGAAAATGTTTCTTGGAATGACTTCAAGGATCAAGTGATTTTTGACCGAGACGAAGTGTTGAAAGATGATGGCGATCCGTATGTGGTGTTTACGCCTTTCGGCAAAAAATGGACGCAGGCGCTATCGAAGGACGATTTAAAATCTTACGAAACCGAAAAGTACTACAAGAATTTTCACGCTTTCAAGTCAACAAAAATCCCATCCTTACAAACTATGGGCTTTCAAGCTTTCGAATTCAACTACCCTGATCGGAAATTAGACAAAAAATTGATTTCTAATTATGGTGATAACCGTGACTTTCCGGGGAAGGATGCCACCTCGCACCTGAGTCTTCATCTGCGTTTTGGAACCGTAAGCATCCGTGAGCTTACCCGATTCGCAAAAGAATTAAGTCCGATTTATCTCAATGAATTGATATGGCGGAATTTCTATCAAATTATCATCTGGCATTTTCCAAATAGAATTGAGAAGGCCTTTAAATCCAAATACGATAATATTCCCTGGCGGGACGATGAGAAGAGCTTTAATGCTTGGTGCGAGGGAAAAACAGGATACCCCATTGTTGACGCTGGAATGCGCCAGCTCAACGAGACCGGATTTATGCACAACCGCCTGCGGATGGTTACAGCCAGTTTCCTTACAAAACATTTATTGATTGACTGGCGTTGGGGAGAGGCATATTTCGCTCAGAAACTCTTAGATTTTGAACTCGCTTCAAATAATGGGGGCTGGCAGTGGGCGGCAGGAAGCGGATGCGACGCTGCTCCGTATTTTCGGGTATTCAATCCGGAGCTTCAAACCAAGAAATTTGACCCGAAACTCGAATTCATCCGAAAATGGGTGCCGGAATTTGATTCGCTTGAATATCCTCAACCTTTAGTAGACCATAAGGCCGCACGAAAACGCGCCATTGACACGTATAAAAAGGCTTTAAGCGAATAGAAAATTGCTTGGTTAAATTATACTTAAAAGTCAGGAGGAACTTGTAACGACACCCTCGCAAACATTCCGAATGAAAAAAAATTATCCGTTTAACGCTTCCGCTCCGGCTACTATCTCCAATATCTCATTGGTTATGGCTGCCTGCCTGGCTTTGTTGTAGGTCAGTTTGAGATCTTTCAAAATATCGGTAGCATTATCGGTCGCTTTGTGCATAGCCGTCATCCGTGCTCCGTGCTCACCGGCATGTGAATCCAGAATGGCTTTGTAAAACTGTGTTTTTAAAGATTTTGGGATCAATTCGGTAACGATCTCTGCTTTACTCGGTTCAAAAATATAGTCATTGAGTGCTGTGCTTTCATTCTCTGTCTCGGAAGGAATAATGGGAAGAAATTGCTCTACATTCAGTTCCTGTACGGCTGCATTCTTGAACGAATTGTAGACAAGATAAACCTTGTCGAGATTGGCATTTACAAATTTGTCCATGATTATTTCGCAGATAGCCGAAGCATCCTGAAAATTAAGGTCTTCATAGATTTTATATGGTTCTTTAGGGTAGCCCACACCGGTTTTACATTCCGTTTTACCAAAAGTATCGTAGGCTTTTTTACCAATAGAAAGTACCTGAACACGCGTATCTTTGTGTTTTTCGATGAGTGCTTTGGCTGCTTTGATAACATTGTTGTTAAAAGCACCACAGAGTCCTCTGTTAGAATTGATAGCTACTATCAGAACTTTCTTCTCTTCGCGAATAGCTGCATATGGATTTTCAGATACATCGAGAGATCCGCTGAGGTTCTGTAGAATCTCTTGTAGCTTTTGTGCATACGGGCGCATCTGGGTAATGGCATCCTGAGCTCTCCTGAGTTTTGCAGCAGATACCATTTTCATAGCCGAGGTGATCTGACGTGTAGAGTCAATCGATGCTATTCTGGATCGTATTTCCTTAAGATTTGCCATTTATTATTCTGTTTTATTACCTTTCGTTTTCAGTGGATACCAGGCGATAAAATCGCCTGATTCTCCCTTTTTCCGAAAGGTTGAACTTTAATATTTTGCCGTCAGCTCTGCAGCTACTTTCGTTAACGTATCCGTTACATCATCCGTAAGTTTTCCAGCCCGCAGCGTATCCAATACATCGCGATGTTTTGAGTCCATATAGGCGAGGTATTCTTCCTCAAATTCACGGATTTTGTCTACCGGAACTTTATTCAATAACCCTTTCGTTCCTAGATAGATTATAGCAACTTGCTTCTCTACCGGCATCGGTGAGTTCTGTTTTTGTTTCAGGATTTCCACGTTACGCGATCCTTTTCCAAGTACCGACATGGTAGCCGCGTCAAGGTCGGAACCGAATTTGGCGAAAGCCTCGAGCTCACGATATTGTGCTTGGTCGAGTTTCAACGTCCCCGCAACTTTCTTCATCGATTTGATCTGCGCGTTACCACCTACGCGCGATACCGAAATACCTACGTTGATCGCAGGACGCACACCTGACAGGAATAAGTTTGATTCGAGAAATATCTGACCGTCAGTAATCGAAATTACGTTTGTAGGAATATACGCCGAAACGTCACCGGCTTGTGTTTCAATAATCGGAAGTGCTGTAAGCGATCCTCCACCTTTTACTTTTCCTTTCAATGAGTCTGGAAGATCGTTCATTTTCGCAGCAATCTCATCCGAGTTGATCACTTTCGCAGCACGTTCAAGAAGTCGTGAGTGAAGGTAGAATACATCTCCCGGATATGCCTCACGTCCCGGAGGACGGCGAAGAAGAAGGGATACCTCACGGTAAGCAACTGCTTGTTTTGAAAGATCATCGTAGACGATCAAAGCGGGTTTTCCCTGGTCACGGAAGTATTCACCAATTGCAGCACCAGCCATAGGCGCGAGAAATTGCATTGGAGCAGGATCAGAAGCGTTGGCCGCAACCACTACGGTGTAAGGTAGAGCGCCGTTTTCATCGAGTGTTTTAACGATTTGTGCTACCGTAGATCCTTTCTGACCGATAGCAACATAAATACAGAAAACAGGTTCGCCGCGGTCGAAAAATTCTTTTTGGTTGATAATCGTATCGATGGCAACAGTAGTCTTACCCGTTTGGCGGTCGCCAATGATAAGCTCACGTTGGCCACGTCCTACAGGAATCATGGCATCGATAGATTTAATACCTGTTTGAAGCGGCTCGGTAACTGGTTCACGAAAGATTACCCCCGGAGCTTTACGCTCAATAGGCATTTCAAAAAGCTCTCCTTCTATAGTACCTTTACCGTCGATAGGCAGTCCCAGTGTATTTACAACGCGACCGAGCATTCCATCGCCCACTTTAATCGAAAAAATCCGACCGGTACGTTTTACTGTATCACCTTCTTTAATTTTTGTTGATGCGCCCAAAAGGACGGCGCCCACATTGTCTTCTTCAAGATTAAGAACCATACCCTTGAGGCCGGATTCAAATTCGATTAACTCTCCGGCTTGTACACTTGACAAACCGTAAATTCGGGCAATACCATCTCCAACCTGGAGGACGGTTCCCACTTCTTCGAGCTCTACTTCTGATTTGAGCCCGGCGAGTTGTTCTTTGAGGATTGCGGATACTTCTGCTGGGTTTACTTCAGCCATGATGATCTGTTTAAATACTAATTAGAATGATTATTCAAAAACGTAGTTTTGAGTGCTTTTATGCGGCTTACCACGGTGGCGTCGTATTGTTTGTCACCTACACGGATAATGAAACCGCCAATAATATCGTTGTCAATTTTTTCAATAAGCTCTACCTCTTTCCCTAGATTTTTCACAAAGGCTTTTGCCTGGGTGCGTTCGTTTTCGGAAAGGGGGACGGCGCTGGTAATCTCAGCAGATACAATGCCGAGATGAGCGTGGTATTCATTGGTAAATGCGGAAGCAATTTCGGGAAGAATGGACGCGCGATTTTTCTTTGCAATTAGGCCGAGGAAATTGAGTGATATTGTTCCTATCTCTCCGCCAAATATTTTTTGGATTACGGAAAGCTTTTTATCAGAACTGATAATCGGACTTTTCAGCATCATCCGAAGATCTTTGCTTCTTTTGCAGGTATTGGAAATCAAGTCCATATCTGCAGCCACCGCCGGAAGTTCATTCCGCTCAATGGCAAATTCCAATAGCGACTGTGCGTACCTTCGTGCTGATTGAGATTCTTGGTGCATTTAGTTCAATTTAGCTTCTTGCAAATATTTGTCGATAAGTTGTTTTTGCTTCTCGTCACTTTTCAGCTCTTCGCGTATTACCTTTTCAGCAATTTCGATACTTAGCGAGGCTACTTGATTTTTTATTTCAGAAATGGCAGCCGATTTCTCCTGACGGATAGCGTCTTTGGCGGAAGCCAGAATTTTATTGTACTCTTCGGTTGCTTTATCTTTTGCTTCTGAGATAATGGAATCTTTTGTTTCCCTGGCATCTCTTAGCAGAGCATCGCGCTCGGCACGGGCCTCGTTCAAGAGTGCTTGATTGCTATTTTTGAGGTTCGCCATTTCCTCGCGTGCTTTGGTAGCAGATTTCAAAGCGTCATCAATCGAATCTTCACGTTCGCGGATTGAGGCAAGTATTGGCTTCCAAGCCATTTTTGCAAGGATTAGAGCCACGATGATAAATGCGATCGAGCTCCAAATTACCGTACCTAAACTTACAGAAAGCATATCGTTTGTTTTTTGATGGTCAATTAAAAATTAAAAATGAAAGGGGCTCCGGCCAACCGCCGGAGCGCACCTTTCAAGGGTTCTATCCAAGAACAACCAATAGACAAACAATAACACCGAAAAGTGCAACACCCTCAACGAGAGCGGCAGCAACGATCATGTTTGCACGGATGTCTCCTGTAGCTTCCGGCTGACGGGCGATAGATTCAAGAGCTGAGGCACCGATTTTACCGATACCAAGGCCCGCACCTACTGCGGCCAATCCAGCGCCGATTCCTGCATATCCTGCAGCAGCAGCGGCTTGTAAAAGAACAGTTAATAATTCCATTTTGCTTTTGTTTTTATATAGTTTGTATTAAAGCCAATTTAATGATGAGCCTCTTGGGTTGCATCACCGAAATATAAAGCGGCGAGTAAGGTGAAAACATACGCCTGCAGGAATGCAACAAGCAACTCAATAAAGTACATGAATACCATGAACAACACACTACCCACACCTACACCGTAACCTGCGGTCACGCTGGTTTCTCCAAATATCAGTACGAGTGCCACAAATGCGAGGATAATAATATGACCCGCAGTAATATTTGCAGTGAGTCGAATCATCAATACTATTGGTTTGATGAAAAGGCCGGCAAATTCGATAGGTATAAGGATTACTTTGATGGGAAGTGGCACACCGGGAGGCCATAAAATGTGACCCCAGTAATGCTTGTTCCCACTAAATGTGGTAATAATAAAGACCACCGCAGCAAGTACCATTGTCACAGCGATAGTTCCGGTAACGTTGAACCCACCGATAAACGGAATCAGCCCGAGCATATTGGCAATCCAGATAAAAAAGAACACCGTGAGCAGGAAAGGCATATATCGATCCGCTTTTTTCGCGCCTATAGAGGGAACAGCCACTTCATCTCGGATAAACATAATAAGCGGCTCCATAAAAGATTGCAACCCTTTTGGGGCGCTTCCTTTACGTTTTTTGTAGCCCCGAGCTACCGAAACAAAGATTAAAATCAATAAAAGGCAAGTGAGTAATACGCCTGCAACAGATTTTGTAATAGACAGATCGAGAACAGAAGCGTTAGAAGGCTCACCTGATTCTTCATTATAGCTTATACCACCATCCGCATTGGCTTTGTAAATATGCTCATGTAGCATAACATAATCGCCATAGCTGTAGTAATGTTCCTTTTTACCCTCTGGATTGGTAAATTCAGTTTTGTCGTGATAGAGGTGTGAGCTCGAAAACATTTTCAACCCACCATTATCATAAAGGATCACTGGCAGGTAAATCGCAAAATCGCCACCGATATGAATTTCATGTGCATCCTGAATGTGGTGCATAATCATTTCGGCGGGATTGAATTTTTCTTTATGGAAATCCACCTCTTCAGTGGAGGCTTTGCCTTCTTCAGAGTGAGCTTGGGCAAATAGAACGGATTGTCCCGCAAATAACATGAAGGTTATCAGGGCGAAAAACGGACGGCTTATACGGTTAAAAGTCATTGACATTTTACGCTTTTTTCGCCAGTTCGGATAGGCGAAAATTGGACTGCAAAAATAGGTATTAAATAGTCAGAAAGAAATATATTAATTAGCTTTTTTTATGAATGTATAAAAAAGAGCGTAAAACGCGGGTAATCAGCTTTTAGAATTACGTATTAATGGAAGTAAATGGACCAATTCAACTGTAGTAAGAAGGGCATATGCTATAAAAAAGCCTATTCCGGTGAACTTTAAATGCGTGCGATCGGTCAATCCGACGATTAAAAGTATCATGGCCGACAGGAGTAATTTTCCGGTAAGGGCACCCATAAAATAAGCCACAAATATTTGGGGTCTTTTGGCATTGGCCGATACCAATACTTTATGCACAAGAAAGGTGATCAGACCGATAAAAATCAGGCTAAGCCAAAATGAAACGGGTACTGCGCTGTGAAGAATATAGCTGGCAGCAAGCCACGCGCAAACTGCGCAAAGCAAAACTACAAGAGATAAATCGCGGTAAAATTTTGAATTTGATGTCATTTACTGGTATCCGAAATTACAATATAAATAGCCACGGCTACGCTTAAGAGCGATAGTAAAATAGTCATCCAAGGAGTATTGTTTTCCATGGCGGCATCAAGCTTTTGCCCGCCGTAAACGCCTGCGAATATTACGATTCCCATTTTAATGGCCATTCCCGAGTAGCGATAAAAATCATTCGGGTTACGATTGCGGCTATCTTTCGCGGGTCTGGGCTCTTTGCTGTTCGTTTTGGTTGCTTTTAGATCGCTCACGCTCGTCGATAGTTTGTTTCATGTCTTTTACTACGCCGCCCCCCATAGCGCATTTTCCGCTGAATATTGCTCCAGGCTCGATAGCGAGTTTTTTGGTGGCAATATCGCACGCAAGGCGAGCTGTCGATTTTAACGAAAGAAGTCCATTCACCGAGATGGTACCGTCTATAGAACCTTCTATGTCGGCATTTTCGCAAACCACCTCGCCTTCAATTTTTCCAGTAGGCCCCACTACCAGCCTTCCTTTGGCAGTAATAGTTCCTTTTACTGAGCCGTCAATTCGAATATTGCTATCCGATACAATTACCCCTTCTATTTCCGTGCCGGCTACTATACGGTTCAATTTCTCCGGAGAGTGGGGTTCGTTGGGTTTTGCCATATCGCGTTGATTTGTGCTTTTAAACATTGGGTTTTTATTGATAGACCGATTACTTCAAGTAATTTTCTGAAAAGAATGCCTGATATACAGCCGTATTTTTATTCCGGAACAATACCGTGAAATTTTTCGTTGAAATTACGAATTTTTGATAACTCGCTTTTTCATTGATTTCTTTAAGCACATCTGTGTTTACCAAAAAGGCGTTGTAATAGTCCATTGCGGAAGTTTTGCTATCAAAACTTCGTACAATAATTATTTGATGATCCTTATCAATAAAGCTGTTGGTAATACGTAAATTCGAAGAGCTAAACGATTGTGTGTCGAAGTTTGAAACTGACGCTTTTAAGGTCTGTGCATCCCCATCTGTTTTAGGAAAAACCAGTGCAAAAAAGTGCTCGGAGCCCTCGTCAAAATTATACATGGATGTATTCACATTCGTATTGGCGGCTGGTACATCTGGGTCTGCCTTAGGAGATGTTGTATTATCGTCGTTAGAATTATTTTTGGCCTCTTCGCGGGCGATAGCAGCTTTCGCTTTATTGAGTTCGCCAAGAAGCTCGGCTGCTTTTTCGGCTTCGGGTGTACCGTTAAACTTAGTAACGATTTCGCGAAGAATGTTTTCGTAGACATCCGCTTGATGACGCGCACCTACAGTGAGGGCTTTAACCAAATAATATTTTGCGAGAAAATTATTATTCGGTTCGTCCTGAATGATGGTATTACATGCGATGAGCACATCTGAATATTGCCTGCGGTTATACTGCTTATATGTCGCCTCATAGGCAGTTTTTTCAGCTTCATATTTTGCGCTCTTTGAGGTAATATAACCCGGATCATTGATCAACTTGGCAAATTCGCTGTCGGGATAATCAGATAGAATGATGATTTTATAGTATTCCGAATTATCCTTATATCCTGTACCGACAAACTCTCCCGATTGTTCTTTTTCGAGATAAATGCGGTAGAGTTGGTAATAGGCTTGAAGGGCGGTAGCACTTGTATCATAATCATTGGTGAGCCTTACAAACGATTCAATAGCATTGTCATCGTCTCTCAATTGTTCTTTGTAAATCGTGCCCATATCATACAAGGCCGCAATTATCTCATTGTTGAGTGAAGCAAAAGCAGAATCGGATTGGGGAAGTTCGGCTAAATATTCGTCAAGGGTTTTTACTTTCGATTCCTGTTGTCCAAGATTTTGAGGTAGTGAATCGCTATCAGTCCCCAAATTACCTTTCGTATTTGAGTATTCCGTTCGGATCGAGCGACGCCAATTGTCTTCTAACTTCCGTGTACCCCAGTTGCGTCTAAACTCCTGAAAACCGCTACTCAGGGTTGCGGTGTTGTAAAAGTACCATTCCTTTCCACCACCTGATCCACCCTTGTTAGAGCTAATACCTGATTGATTCTGAATACGCTGTAAGGCTTCGAGATCGGCCTGCCTTTTTGCTTCCTCTTGAGCTTCGAGATCTGCGATCATGCGCAAAAGCTTCTTTTCTTTGTCTTTTTCATCCAGATTGGCAAGTGCCAAAATGCTGTCGTTCGTATTGATAATCTCCAGATCGCTTACCAAACCTTGGAGAGAAGCGCCTGTTGCTACAATGATTTCGTAATTTGGGAAATCTTCGGGCAGATAGGTTGCAGTGCTGTCGTAATAGCTCTTAGAAAGCACATACTCCCGATCTGTAAAATAGATTTGTGCAAGCCGCAAATAGCTCATTCCTTTTTGTTTCGGATTATTGACACTTTCCTTGGCTGATTTTTTCAACAATGCAATTCCCTCTTCCACATGTTGCTGCTCGAGCTCAACTTCGGCCAGAGCATAATAAATTTGATCGTAATATTCTATGTTTTTCTCGTCTTTGGCCATAGCCCAAAGCATATCTTTTATCTTCTGAGGATCAAGCCGGCGATCATAGGCCAATGCCTGACTTATCTTGGCGTAAAACTCCATTTCGTATTCGGGCTTAAGTTTAATAACCGTAGCATACGTATCAATGGCTTCTTTCGATCGATTCAATTCTTTATAAACCTGAGCGAGGATAAATGTAAGTCGTGCCTTCATCTGCTTATCCGCAGTGAGATTGGCGGCATCTTCTAAGTGAGGCAGAGCATCCTTGTAGCGTTCCTGACGGATAAACATGTCGGTGTAAACCGTTTCCAGGTTGGCCTGAAAATCTTTTGGCTGGTCTTTTCCATTATCTTTTTCGATAATGGAGAGTACTGTCGTGGCTTTATTATAGCGCTTTTGTTCAATGTAGGTTCGCGAAAGCCAGAGAGCCGCGTCAAAACGCGATTCCTGACCTTTGTATTTTTTGGCCACATACGTAAACATTTCCTGAGCTGTGGAATATTTGCCTTTGTAGTAATTCGCAATTCCAATTAATAAGTAATTATCATCTATCCATTTGTTATACTCCTTTTTCTTAATCTCCATGCTGTGCCGGTCTATTACCGTGCTGCATTTTTCGATAATCTTGTCCATCGATGGATAGAGATTTTTTTGGGCATCTTCGTCGGGGAGCACATACACAGGAAGTACCTCGAGATAATCATTATCTGCGCTCAGCCACAAATTTTCTTCCGTTTGTTTCATCAGCTCTTCCGCATTGAAATACCAATTGTAATGGGAAGTGGTGTCATGATAAAGCCGGTTGGTAAATCCCGCTTTTTTGCGTGAACAACCACTAACAATCAACACTATAGCAAGCGTAATCAGTAAAACGTTTCGGTATCTATGCTTCAATTTCAATATATCTTACTTTGGGTAAGCGTTTAACTCAAAGAATACAAAAATATTGCATTTTTTAAGAACTATGGTTTTTGGTTCACAATTCCACCCCATATTTATTTCGGATATTTACGCCCGGATAAAAACAAAATGAATAATAAACAGCCCAAAGAAAGGAAAAAATTAATCCGAAAGCTCAAGAACAAGTATCGATTGGTGGTTATCAATGATTCGACGTTCGATGAGCGATTCTCTGCCTATCTGACTCCGCTTAATGTTCTTGCCGGTCTTGCTTTGTTTTTTTTGATAATTACTAGCATTGTGGTATTTGTCATAATCGGTACCCCTATTAAGGAATATATCCCGGGCTATAGCGATTCGCAAACACGCTTAAACGCACTTAATGCTTCCATTAAAGCTGATTCGCTGAGCAAACAACAGGAAGAATACAAGACGTATTTCGTTAATCTTCAGCATATTCTGAATGGCACCATATCCGGCGACAGCCTGAACGATGAAGGAAGCGGAAAATCGCAAGTTTATGAAGGACTCGACTTTTCAACCTCCAAAGCAGATTCGGTACTTCGAGCCGAAATAGAATCGAAGGAGCAATATGCCCTGACGGCAAATACCGGATCCACCTCCGCCTTCATCGGATTACCAGGTGTCTTGTTTTTTACCCCTTTGCGGGGAACGGTTACCTCATCTTTTGATATTTCTACCGGCCATCTTGGAGTCGATGTTACAGCTCAGGAAGGAGAAGCGGTAAAGGCTGTCTATGACGGAACTGTAATTTTTGCCTCGTTCACCTCCGATGGCGGCAATGTGATTCAGATCCAACATTCTAACAATCTGATTTCTTTATACAAACACAATAGCGTATTGCTCAAAAAGGTGGGGGATCAAGTGCGTGCCGGAGATTCTATAGCAATAATCGGAAACTCAGGCGAACTTACCGACGGCCCTCACCTGCACTTCGAACTCTGGTATAATGGCAACCCCCTCAATCCTCAGGATTTTATTGCTTTTTCGAGTTAATTTATGAGTTTAAAAAAATTCTTCAGTAAGATTCTCGCCCGCCAAACCCGCAAAAAGGTTGATGCCTGGAGAGGCGATGCTTTAAATCGACAGAATAAAACGCTGCTCAACATTGTCGATTTTGCGCGTGCTACAGCTTTTGGCCGGGATCACGCTTTCGCGGAAATAAAATCTTATGCCGATTTCAAAAAACGTGTTCCTATTAAAGATTATGAAGGTCTTAAAATCTATGTAGACCGGATGAAAAATGGTGAGCGCGACATTCTCTGGCCGGGTGTACCTAAATATTTTTCCAAAACTTCAGGTACCACTTCCGGCACCAAGTACATTCCTATATCCAACGAATCGATGGGGCATCATATTATGGCTGCCCGCGATGCACTTTTATTATATATCGATCAAACTGGAAATGCAGATTTTGTAGATGGAAAAATGATTTTTTTGCAAGGCAGCCCTCAGATGCACAAAACAAATGGGATTCCTACGGGTCGTCTTTCGGGAATTGTGGCGCATCATATACCTTCTTATTTGCAAAAGAATCGCTTGCCGAGTTTCAAAACGAATACCATCGATGATTGGGAAACCAAAGTAGATGCGATAATCGATGAAACGGTAGACGAAAACATGACGCTTATTTCGGGAATCCCGAGCTGGGTGCAGTTTTATTTTGAAAGGATTCTTTCAAAATCGGGAAACCAATTTATCAAGGACGTTTTTCCAAATTTCAACCTCTTTGTATATGGGGGAGTAAATTTCGAGCCGTATCGTGGTCGTTTTCAGAAACTGATTGGTAAAAAGGTTGATAGCATCGAGACCTATCCGGCCAGTGAAGGATTTATTGCTTTTCAAGACGACCAAAACGACAAATCTCTTCTGCTCAATGTAGATGCGGGGATGTTTTTCGAATTTGTTCCAGCAGATCAATATTTTGATGAAAATCCACCGCGATTTTCGCTAGGCGAGGTGCAGCTCGACACCAATTATGCTCTAATCCTCTCAACCAATGCCGGATTGTGGGCGTACAGCATCGGCGACACTGTGAAATTCACTTCTCTCGATCCATATAAGATACTTGTTACCGGAAGGATAAAACATTTTACTTCTGCTTTTGGTGAGCATGTAATCGCCGAAGAAGTGGAAGCCGCACTCCGGGAAGCCTTAGAAAAGCAATATGCCGAAGTCATTGAATTCACAGTTGCTCCACAACTCGATCCCCCAAACGGACTGCCTTATCATGAGTGGTTTGTAACTTTTGCGAAAAAGCCGGCAAATATGGAATCCTTTGCGGCAGACATCGATAAAGCGATGCAGAAGAAGAATGTGTACTACGCCGATTTGATAAATGGAAAGATTCTTCAACCCTTGCGCATAACATCTTTGCTCCCCGTCGCGTTTAATGCTTATATGAAATCGCAGGGAAAGCTCGGTGGCCAGAATAAAGTGCCGCGATTGAGCAACGATCGGCAAATAGCTGATGCCCTTAGCGAATGGCAAGAAAAATAGTATGCAAATTCCTTTTTGTCTAAATATCCTTTTTCCGAAAGGAGGAAGAATGTGTTCTGTCGGCTTTTCGCCAAAAGGCAAAACTGCACTCGTATATCGGGGAATTTTCCTGATTTTCGTTCTGAGTTCTTTTGGACAAAATGCTTCTGCTCAACTCCAAATAGTAGATAAAACTTACGACTTCGGTATGTTGCTTCGGGCCGACGATAATTGGACGGATTTCGAAATCCGCAATGCGGGAACCAAAGATGCCGTGATTTTTCGGGTCGAAGGGCCGAAGAATATCGATGTAAAACTTTCAGCGAAAACGGTAAAACCAGGCACTTCTGAATTTATTCGCGTGGCAGTGAGTCCGAAAGAGGCTGGAAAATTTAAGATTGACTTAAAAGTATTCGCGAGTGCCTGGCAAAAACCGGAAACAATCGAAATATTGGGTGAATCTTCCTTCGTGGCTAGCTCAATGATTCCCTGTCCCGATTTTAGTGGAAACCGCTCAACGGCCGATAATGAATTCCATATTTCTGTGCGTGACAGGGCTCAGAATATTCCTTTGCAAGATGCGAATATCGACGTGTACAAAGATGGGCGGAAAGTTGTAACCATCCAATCGAATGAGTATGGCGAGGTTTCCGCGAGATTGCCTTACGGAAGATATTTCTTTTCGATTCAATCGGATGGTGGCCAGATAGATACTGCCCTTTACATAAATGCTGTAAGCAATCACCTGGTTGCAATGCTCGACGCAAAGAGAGTTTCACGTGGTGAGCCGGTAGTGATTGATGAGATTGCCAGCCGCAATACACGGGAATTACCGGAAAGGGTAAGTGAGAATGAGGTAACCCTTAAACCTCGCGTTATAGAGACGGCATCACTTCCCCAAAATAGGGAGCCGGAGCTGATCGAACCCGAAAACGCGGTAATGCCACTCACCGATTTTAAACAAAACAATTTGGTATTTCTGGTCGATGTTTCGGCTTCAATGAATCGTTTTGGAAAGCTTGATCTGCTCAAAATTGCCATGGTTCAACTGCTCGATGTGCTGCGTTCAGTTGATCGGTTTTCGCTCATCAGCTATTCGAGTGAAACCAACGTGATAATCGAGACTGAAACACGACTCGATCGTGAAGCTTGTATCAAGGCTATTCTCGCTTTGGAAGCGAGAGGTTCTACCGCTGGAGCGAAGGCTATTGACCGAGCCGGCGAGGTAGCTCTGCTTCATTTTGTGGAAACAGGAAACAATCAGATAATTCTGGCCACTGATGGTGCCTTTGACGAAGGCGTAGACAAAGCATTGAGATTGGCAGCAAAATATGCCGGAAAGGATGTCCGACTGTCTATTTTGGGAATAAAATGCGGGCCGGCAACCACCAAACAAATGCAGGAATTGACCGATGCTGGTGCGGGAAGATTTGTGCCTATTAATTTGGCTTCGGATGCAGGAGGGCAGTTGATAGATGAGATTAAAAAAAGCTCAGTACGGTAGCTTAAAGACGATCCCTCTAAAAAAGCGGCACTGCGCTTATTCGGTTTAACGTTTAAAGTGTTCCCTTCACGAAACTTCTTCGGAAATAGGAATACCCGCCAACTGCGGTGACAAACTATCAAGAACCGCTTTAAAGGAATTCAGATATTTCGGCTTCACGGGTTCACTCGGTGGCAAATCCTGTTTGTATGGATCCACCTGTTGGCCATTTTTCCAAAAACGGTAACACACATGCGGGCCGGTGGCCAGACCGGTCATGCCCACATAGCCTATAACTGTGCCTTGTCGTACAAAGGCGCCATTTTTCACAGCGCGCTTGCTCATGTGGAGATATTGGGTGGTATATGTGCTGTTGTGTTTGATTTTTACGTAATTGCCATTAAACTTGGTATAGGCAGAAGCTATTACAGTTCCATCACCAGTGGCAAGAATGGGCGTACCGGTAGGTGCGGCATAATCGGTGCCAAGATGCGCCTTCCACCTTTTTTGCACGGGGTGAAAACGCCGCTGGGTATAATGCGACGAAATGCGTGAGAACTTCAAAGGAGCTTTCAGAAATGCCTTACGAAGGCTCTCTCCATTTTCATCAAAATAATTGGCTACACTGTCCTGCTCAAATCGATAGCTGAAGAACTTTTCACCACGATGTTCAAACTCGGCAGCGAGAATTTTCCCAATACCAATCGGTTGATCATCCACATAGACTTCCTCAAAAATCACTTTGAAAGAATCGCCCCGCTGGATGCGGTAAAAATCGACAGTCCATGCATAAATATCTCCAAGCCGGATTGCCAGCTCCGGGCTGAGCTCATTGTCTGCAATAGTCTGATAAAGCGAACTATTTATCACTCCCGATGCCTCCCGGACGCGCCTTTCTACCGGCTTATTTCCAATGTAGGCTGCTATTGAGTCATTGAGTTGATAGACTACGTATTGAGAAGGGCTGGTTTCGACAACAAAAAAACAAGCGGTTTCACTGCTATCTTTGGCACAAAACATCGCATATTTATCTCCGGCTCTGAGGTTGCGCACATTATGCACATCTTTGGCTACGTCGGCGAGTGCAGCAATACTCCCGTAAGGCACACCATAACCGAGGAGGATATCAGAGAGAAACTGATTCTTTTGGATAATTCCATCGTAGATTTTGTACGATTCGAACGGAATGCCATACCGGGTAGGAACTTCTGCGATTTCAATCGGTTCGTCGTTTTCTTCCTGCGAATCTGCGGGAACCCTGTCAGCGCAGCTTACTGTAAATAATAGCAGTACAAAAGAAAGGGTAGTCCTAATTTTATATGATTCCAATCGCATTAGGAGCGAAGGTAAAAATTGAAATGTTTTAATCACTTATTTTTGAAATGGGATTTGCTAAATTTTCAAATTTTACCAATTCCATTTTTATAGATCCTACGAGCACTTTTGCTTGAGCCAAAACGAGAATTCTGTTATCATCATCGGTGATCCAAACGATCATATCATCTTCTTCTTTAAATATGCGACCCTGCTGAACAACGGGCACAAATTTCAAACAGCGGTATTTTCCGGAACGGACTTCAATTTGTTCTCTTCCTCTATATTTAATCTTAAGTGGAAAAGTCTCTCCGTCGACAAAAGTGGGTATTGTAAATATCTGTCCCTCGTACAAATTCGAAAAGTCAAGCGTGCGGGCGTAATAAAAAGTCGATAACATGTCTTGTGATAAAGGAGGGATTTTATAAACTTCACCTTTATCGGTTTTCACTGCAGCCTTGTGCTGGTAGAAAAGGTAATCTTGTCTTTTATTATACCCACCTTCCTGAATATTGCGCACAAATTCCCAAGGGAATACGCCATTCTTATCAAGGTAGGTCTCATATTTATCCCGCACTTTAAAAAACCAGTTGAAAGCACCCAGTGTTTTTCCGGTTCCTACAATATGATAAGCTTCGTGGCCGTGGTAGGTATGCGGAGATTTACCAACGTGAAGCTCCGCCTCACCGGCATCTATAATTCCGTAGTGGAGTACAAATTTCAAATACTCTCCTTCTTTGAAAGCTTTATAATCGATTCTTGGAAGCTTGATTTCGGGAAGCGTATCAAGGCTTGCGAGGGGCGGTTTGGTTTGTCCAAATCCCGCAAGGGATACATAAAAGAGTAAAAGAATGCTTACTACTGTTTTCATACCCTGAGTCTTTCCAAATTCTGTTCCAAAACTTACTTTTCCAACATTCACGCCCTTTCTATACAATACACAATGGTTTTTCTATGCTATTGAAAACTACTTTTTAGTGATTTTATTTTCGGGCAGTTTGATTCATGAGAAGTCCTAAGCCCGGATTGGATTCCTGTTATTTCACAGCTTTTCGAATAAGGAGTTCGGCTATTTGTACCGCATTGGTAGCTGCACCCTTCCGCAGGTTATCTGCAACGACCCACATATTCAATGAGTTTGCCTGTGAGAAATCCCGTCGAATTCGGCCTACAAATACATCATCTTTGCCTTGTGCATAGCGCGGCATTGGATAGTTTTTTACGTCCGGATTATCTTGCAAAGTAATTCCCGCACTTTCGTGCAAAAGCCTTCGTACATCGGCGAGTTCAAAATCTTCTTCGAAAGTTACATTTACCGATTCGGAATGGCCACCAATTACTGGCACCCTTACGGCAGTAGCGGTTACTTCAATAGTTGGATCTAATATTTTTTTGGTCTCATTGGTCAGTTTCATCTCTTCCTTTGTATACCCGTTCTCCTCAAAAACATCGCAATGTGGAATGCAGTTTTCATCGATAGGATACGGATAAACCATTTCAGGGGTCTCACCCTTTCGCTCGGCATTGAGTTGCGCCACTGCCTTGATGCCGGTACCGGTGACCGACTGGTAGGTTGAGACCACTACTCTTTTTACCCTGTATTTTTTATGAAGAGGCGCAAGCGCAAGTACGAGCTGAACAGTAGAACAATTGGGATTGGCAATAATGAAATCCTGATCCGTTAGCAAATGTCCATTTATCTCTGGTACAATTAACTTATGATTGGGAGACATGCGCCAGGCCGATGAATTGTCGATAACCCGGGTTCCGGCTGCTGCAAATTTTGGCGCATAAAGAGTACTCGTTTCACCGCCGGCCGAAAAGAGTGCGATATCGGGGTGTCGTGCGATTGCCTCGTCCATTCCAATAATTGTATGAACGTCTTCTCCTACTCGTAATTCCTGTCCCACAGATTTTTCGGAAGCTACAGCAAGTATCTCATCTACAGGAAACTGTCGCTCCTTCAAAACACGCATCATAACACGACCCACCATTCCCGTGGCACCAACTACAGCTACTTTCATATGGAGTTAAATTTTAAAAGTCATCTTTGTATTGCAAAAATACTATATTTAAAACCAAGCATTTTCCAATGAAGCCGAAGTTTTTAACTGCATTTATATTAGTCTTAAGTGTTTTTCCTACAATTCTTTACAGTCAGATAAGTGAGGATTTTTCGGATGGCGATTTTATAAATAACCCAACATGGACGGGTTCCGAATCGCTATTTATTGTCGAAAATGGAGTTTTGCGCAGCAATAGTACCAGTGCGGATAACTTTTATCTGAGTACGCCGAATGCCGATATGGATGATACAGAGTGGCGTTTTTATTTAAATCTGGATTTCGCTACTTCCGGCGCCAATTACGTTGAGGTATATCTCGTGGCGGACAATCAAGACCTAAGCGCGGTTCAAAATGGCTATTTTCTCAAATTTGGTGGTACCCCAGATGAAATTTCACTTTATAAGATTTCATCAGGTGATATTTCCTTATTAATTGATGGGGAAGACGGTGTAATAGGGAGTAGCTCAAATAATATTTTTGAGGTCAAAGTTCAGCGAACGGCTTCCGGAGAGTGGAGTATAGCATACGATGAAGGCCAAACGGGAAACTTTGTTTCAGCAGGAATCATTACCGATTCGGAAGTAGCCACTACCAGTACTTTTGGCTTTAGAATTGAGCAATCTACAGCGGCGTCTGCCGTAAATAGCCATTATTTCGACAATATTTTAGTTGGCCCTATACCTGTGGATTTGACTCCACCCGAAATTACCTCAGCAGTAGCTCTTTCTGATTCCGAAATAAAGCTCACTTTTTCGGAACCACTCGATGAGACTTCGGCTGAGAACATCTCTAATTACGATATTTCCGGTGTTTTCTCGTCGGTCCTGACGGCCCAACTCAGTTCGGGAGATCCTACGATTGTAAATCTGATTTTAGACAATCCTGTTCCAAATGGCTCTGATATTGTCCTCTCCGTGATGAATGTTGAAGATCTGGCCGGAAATCCCATGGCGGTGCAAACCGTCGAGATATTTTATTTTGCCTCAGACTATGCCGGTTATAAAGATGTAGTTTTCAACGAAATAATGGCCGACCCTAGTCCTGTTCAAGGCTTGCCGGATGCCGAATTTATTGAGATTTTTAACGCAAGTACCTCTGCCATTTTCGATATGCAAAATTGGACGCTGGTAAATACGACTACAGCAAAAACACTGGAGTCGGCTGTGTTGCAACCCGGTCAATTCCTCATTCTTTGCAATACTACGGATACCGCTTTATTTTCAGGTTTCGGAAATGTTTTGGGCATACCTTCATTCTCAGCTATTTCTAATACCGGAGATAGCCTCACTCTACTCAATCCGGAGGGAGAAATTATTGATCTCGTTTCGTTTAACGATTCATGGTACAACGATCCTGGAAAAAAAGATGGGGGTTTCACCCTAGAATTGATGAACCCATTTACAGCTTGTTCGGGAAAATCGAATTGGAGTGGTTCTAACAATAGTAATGGTGGAACCCCCGGAGCCCAGAATAGTATTTTTGATGAATCTCCTGATCTTGAGTCCCCGACAATTATTTCAACTTCTGTAGTATCACCTCAGTTGGTGCATGTCAACTTTAGTGAAGTCATGGATCTTACGAGTCTTCAAAATGGATCCTATCAATGGTCTGAGGGTATTACAACTACCAGCATATCCTCGAGTCCCAATCTGATGTCAGTCGATCTATCATTAGACAACCCGCTGGAAACCGGAATCGAATATACGCTAACCGTAAGTGGGGTATCAGATTGTCCCGGGAATATGATTGCCGAAAACACGACGGTGACTATCTTGCTTGGTCTTCAGCCTGAGCAGTACGACCTGCTTATTACAGAAATATTGGCCGACCCGACTCCTTCAGTAGGATTGCCGGAAGGCGAATATTTCGAACTTTATAATGCAAGCAATAAGGTTCTTGATTTGAACGGAGTTCGCCTTAATGATGTCGTTTTCTCAAATTCGAAAATACTTTTCCCAGGGGATTATCTAATCTGCATAGACGAATCGAATATTATTGGATTCTTGAATTACCCCAATGCATATATTTTGCCGGATTTAGGCTCCACCTATTTTACAAATAGCGGGCGAGATTTGACCCTATATAACGCCAATAATGAGCAAATTGATCAGGTGAATTACCGCATCGAATGGTACCGTGATTCGAAAAAATCCGACGGCGGGTATAGCCTAGAACGCATCAATCTTTCGGAACCTTGTCGCGGCGGCGACAATTGGATCGCTTCCATCGACCCAGAGGGAGGAACACCCCAAGCAGTGAATTCGGTTAATAGCACCGTCCCCGACGAACAACCTCCAATTCTCCAAACGGTTTTTGTTCAGGATTCTACCCATTTAGAATTGATTTTTTCTGAACCGATTGATAGCGTGAGTATTTTCACCACGGAAATTTCTATTGTGCCAGAAATAGGTATTCTCAGTGTTGATAATGTGTCACCGTATTATACTTCCATCCAAATAGAACTGAGCGAACCTCTTACACAACAAGTTATCTATTCCATAATTGTTTTTGGAGTAACAGATTGTGTTGGAAATGAGATTGTAGAACCCCAATCACTTCCTTTCGGCTTGCCTCAAAAAGGACTTCCCGGAGATATACTGCTCAATGAAATACTTTTCAATCCACGCACTGGAGGATCGGATTTTGTTGAAATTGTGAATGTCAGTGATAAAATCGTTGGTTTGCAGAATTGGGCGCTACAAAATCAGGATTTAACTACGCAAACCATTTCTACCGATCCGCTAGTTATTTACCCGGGTGCATACAGGGTTTTCACCTCCGACCCCGGAAATATAGCTCAGGAATATCCTTTTGGAAAACCGGAAAATTTCGTCAAAATGCAATCGCTTCCTTCATACAATAACAGCTCCGGAGCCGTAATTATAGTCGATGCAGAAGAAAATTTGATCGATCGGTTTGATTACAGTGAAGATTTTCAGTTCTCATTGCTCAATACATTTAAAGGAGTTTCCCTCGAGCGTACCAGCTTTACACGGCCCACCAATGATTCCGGAAACTGGACTTCAGCTGCTGAAAGCGAAGATTTTGGCACACCAGGCAAGATTAATTCACAGTACAATTCCGAAGGAACAGCTTCTACAGATTTTGAATTCGAAAACGAGCTTTTTTCACCGGACAATGATGGTTTTCAGGATTTGCTGAACCTGAATTATAAACTTGAGGCACCAGGATATGTGGCCACCATTAAAATTTTTGATATCCGCGGCCGTTTGGTTCGTAATCTTATCGAAAATGAGTTGCTTGCAACTGAAGGAACTATTACCTGGGACGGTGTTAGAGACAATGGAACCAAGGCCCGGATTGGCCCACATCTAATGTTTATCAGCATCTTTGATTTGGATGGAAATACCCAAACCATCAAGCTTCCGCTAATCGTAGCGGGAAAACTCTCTAATTAGAAAGCTTAACTTTCAATATTCAGCCCCTTAAAAAATAATTTTAATGGAAGCACCCATTGATATTTCTTCCAAACTGCCGCAGGTTGGAACGACCATTTTCTCTATAATGAGCCAAATTGCATCGGATGAGAATGCCATCAATCTTTCTCAGGGTTTTCCTGATTTCTCGGTTGATCCTGATTTGATAGCGCTTGTTAACCAATACATGCAATCAGGGCATAATCAGTATGCTCCGATGGCTGGCGTGCCTGTGCTCCGCGAAGCGATTTCTGCAAAGATAGAGCGCACTTATCAAAGGTTTTACGATCCTGAAAAAGAAATCACTATAACCGCCGGTGCCACTCAAGGAATTTATACCGCTATTACCGCTCTTGTTAAAGAAGGAGATGAGGTCATCGTTTTTACCCCAGCCTACGATTGCTATGTGCCGTCCATTCTATTAAATCAAGGCAAGCCGGTGTATATTCAAATGAAAGCGCCGCACTACAAAGTGAATTGGAAAGAAGTACGAAAGGTGGTAACCCGAAAGACCAAACTCATCATTATCAACACCCCGCACAATCCTACCGGCACCATCTGGACGGATAGTGACATGAAGGAGCTCGAAAAATTAGCTGTCGATAGCGATGCGTTGGTTTTGAGCGACGAGGTATATGAACATATCATTTTTGATGGTGAAAGACATGCGAGCGCAGCACGGTATGAGGAGTTGGCGAAGCGATCCTTAATTGTTTCCAGCTTTGGTAAAACTTTTCATGCTACGGGCTGGAAAACGGGATATATCTATGGTCCTCAAAATCTGATGAATGAATTTCGAAAAGTGCATCAATTTATTGTCTTCTCAGTGAACACATCCATCCAGTATGCGCTGGCCGACTATCTTCAAATGCCAGAGCGATATGAAGCCCTAGGGGCAATGTATCAGCATAAACGGGATGTTTTTCTCAAAGCCATTGAGCCATCGCGGTTTTCAGCATCTCCAGCAGCTAAAGGAACCTATTTCCAGTTATTAAATTACAAGGGAATAAGCAAAGAAAGTGAAGTTGATTTTTCGAAGACGCTTACCCGAAAATTTAAAGTTGCTTCTATTCCCGTTTCCGTTTTTTATCACCAACCCATCGAGCAGTTTGTCTTGCGTTTTTGTTTTGCCAAAAACGATGAAACGCTGCTTCGAGCGGCAGAATTACTCAATAAGATATGAAGGATTTGAATAAATTGAGAATTGCATTATTGCAAACAGAGTTGGTTTGGGAAGACCCTCAGGCCAATCTAAAAGCAATAGGAGAGGAACTGGAAAACCTGCTCGGAAAGTACGACCTTATTGTACTCCCGGAAATGTTCAATACGGGCTTTACCATGCACGCTACATCCCTGGCCGAAACGATGGAGGGGCCAACGGCAAAATGGCTTTGTGAAAAGTCGGCAGAAAGAGAAGCGGTCATATGCGGAAGTATAATTATTGCCGAAAGCGAGAAATTCTATAATCGATTCATCTGGGCTGAAAATGGAAAAATAAGCGCCACTTACGACAAGCGCCATTTATTCAGAATGGCGGACGAACATCATACCTTTTCCGGCGGCAAACAACAGACAGAAATTTCTTACAAAAGCTGGCGGATTATGCCTCGTGTTTGTTACGATTTACGGTTTCCGGTTTGGAACCGTAGTTCGGAGATTGACCTACAGATTTATATAGCCAACTGGCCTGAGGCACGTGTCGCGGCTTGGGATAAATTATTGATGGCACGTGCTATAGAAAATCAGTGCTATGTGGTAGGAGTAAACCGAACAGGTGTCGACGGAAAGGATATAGCCTACAACGGTCACTCTGTGATAATCGACCCGAAAGGAATGGCCGTAACACCCGAAAAAAGTGAAAAATCCGGTTGGATAACCGCAGAAATCGAACTTGAAATTTTAGAAGATTTCCGAGAGAAATTTCCAGTTGCGATGGACAGGGATGAGTTTAAAATTAGCTCAGATCGTGATATGTGAAAAGCGCCTCAGCGAAGTGTTTTCATGACCGAAGGAAATATTATTCACCTGGCAATTTGCAGGAAGTAATAGGATATTACGCAACTTCATTTGCAAATTGCCTGTTGTATTCCCTCAGTCGAAAGGCGTAGTCGGAGTCCAGTCTATTTCAAAATCCCAGTTCGACCGCACCTCGATTTGGTCCGGATAATAACTGAGTTTTTCTGGCTGACGATGGCTTCGATATTCCCCAGTATCCCACTCGCCATTGTTGTTCCGATCGTATATCACTTCCAGCCTGTACATTCCAGGAGTAAGTCTTTCAAAATGGGTGGAAATTGCTTCATTGAATGTCTTTTCAGCAATAATTTTATTCTTTGCAGTAAGCAAACGTAAAATGTGATTGTCATCAAACTCTGTACTGTCTTTTAAGAACACTTTCACTTTTAAGCTCCCGTAATATTCGTTGTCCTGCAAGCTGAATGAAATGGAAACACTGTCACTATAAGACTCAAAAAGGTCTTTAAACGCCCCTGCTTTAGCTTTGAAAATATATTTTGAGGTCGGCTTGAAAGGGTAATAAACTTCGATTCTTCGATTAAGATTCAGCCGTTTAAATTGTTTTGGATACACCTGAACACTGTCTTCCAAAAAGTAAACCAGCGACGTGTCTACTTCTATGAGCGGATTATTGAAACGGAGTGAGAATGTATTATCAAGATCCAGCTTATTTCGGTTGGTGTTTGATGATATTTCTAGCTTCGCTTTATCCCGATACTTCGAATCGGTTTCGATATACCAAAAAGAAGTGTCAACGAGCGTAGAATCGTCATTGATATATACTGTAAGCTCTTCGAAATTATCCCGTTTTGGAAATTTCACCCAGCTGCGAAGGCTGTCTTTTCCTGCATTGAGATAGTTCACCGCTTCTAGTTTTTGTCCCGTTTCTGAATCCGTAAAAGTGATTGATGGATTCAGAGCGGGTTTATTAAAGACCATTTCGTAATATCCGTAATCTGTACCTTTCTGGCTTTTAATATATTGGGTAGTATCCTTTTCGGTAAAACTAGCGATGAGATGTTGCCCAATTGTATCGTCAAGTGCACTTTTTACTTTATAATCCAGGAATCCGATTTGCTCGGGGGGGCCGTTATAAATATAGTTGCTGTTTTCTTCGTGAAGGGAGAATATTTTGAAATCGCCTTCCGGTAAATAATTGATTTGGAAGTATCCGTTAGAATCAGTCAACGCGAAATAGTCGGGTGTAACGGTTTGCGGCAGGCTATCCAAATTCTTTTTGTAGATCATCGCAAAGGTTTCCGGCAGTGGCTGATTATCTATTGATTGAAATATTTTTCCGGAAATAGAAAGCGAATCAATATAATCGCCAGTAGAGAAGACATAAACAAGGTGGGAATTTATATTCCCTTCATTCACATCGACGATTGCCTTTCCAAAATTGAATTGATATGTGGTGTTCGGTTGTAACGAATCTTTCCAGGAAATGATAACGCGCTTACCGCGAAGGGAATATTCGGGAGGGGATTTTAGCGGAGGTGAAACAATAAGCTGGGTGCCCATATCCTTTATCTGAACATATTCATCAAAATATAATTGGAATCCCGATGCGGAAAAATGTGTGCTAAAAGCTGGTGGATCCATAGCAATAATCTGTGGTGGATCTTTGTCAATCAAGCCGCCACTCGGGCTCGATTGCCGTGCGCATGACAGTGAATAAACCGCCAAAATTAGTATCAGAGTTCTTTTCAGACCGCTACGTTTTTCAATGATGAAATCATTTGTGCCACGCTTTCCATCGCTTCCTGATCTTTTTCATCAAATGCATTCAGGCTTTCACTGTCAGCATCGAGAATTAAAAAAACATTTCCTTCACCATCCCTCACAGGAACTACGAGCTCTGATTGAGAAGTGGCATTACAGGCAATATGATCGTCAAAAATATTGACATCGGGCACAACTATGGACCTATTTTCGGCCCAGGCCTTACCACACACGCCGCGGCCATATTTAATCCGGGTACACGCAACAGGACCCTGAAATGGTCCCAGAACAAGTGAATCACCTTTCACTATATAAAACCCAACCCAATAAAAACCGGGCAACGTTTTCAGGATTGCAGCGATATTGCTGAGGTTTGCCAAAAGATCAGGCTCACCGGAAATAACCCCACGAATTTGTTTTAAAAGATCTTCGTACTTTCGATTCATTTTGCAAAGATATAGGTTTATGCCAATGCAAGGGTAGCAATACTTACTTCTCTTGCTCCGGCTTCGAGCAAGGTTCTTGCGCAAGCCTCAAGGGTAGACCCGGTGGTTACTACATCGTCGAGCACAAGTACATGACGACCCATAACTGCATCTGGATCAGCTACTTCAAAGATATGCTCTACATTGAGCCATCTCTCAAAACGCGCTTTTTTAGTTTGTGTCGCGTTTGCAACTGTCCGAATTACAGCCGTGTAACCAATGGGAATATCTAAATATTTCTGCATCCCTCGTGCTATCGAATGGCATTGATTATATCCGCGAAGTTTTAACTTTGCAGGGTGCAATGGCAGTGGAATTAAAAGATCCGGCTCTATATATCCATCGTCTTTCAAATCCTTGGCAAACAATGCACCAAGGCGTTCGCCAATATCTTCTCTATCCTTATATTTAAGTTGGTGCAATAAAATTTGACAGGAATTTCCTTTCTGAAAGAACAGAAAGGAAAAACCTGAGCTTATTGGGATTCTACCCGCGAATTTTTGGGTAATCGGGTTCGACTCAAGACGATGAAAATTGGTTCGAGGGAGTTTATAGAGACATGAAATACATAGAGTATCTTCCTGTTTGTTAAGGTTTTCACCACAGGCGGTACAATTTCTTGGAAACAATAAATAGAAGAGTCCGTTGATCCAATCAAAATTGTATTTTTGTCTCGACATTGACATACTTTTTGCAAGTATCTAAAGTTAATGTTATTTGTCAAAGAAACCACTGTTTAGAAATCATACGAAGGAATGGCTGAAAAGGAGAATACACAAGAATCGAATAAAAAGTTTATCATAATTATTGTAATTCTGGGTCTTCTCAGCATCGTGATGGGCGTACTTTATTTTACGAAGCATCAGGAAGCAACACAGCAAGTTGAGAAAATTGACACCCTTCAAATGCAACAATTGCAACTGAAAAATGATTTGCAACAAATGCTTATCCAATACGATACAGTTACGGTGAAAAATGATCGTCTGAATGCTGAAATTTTGGGTCAGCAGGAGCAAATCAAAGACATGCTCAAGCAGATCGAAAAACATAAAGATGACGCGTACATTATAGGCAAGCTTAAAAAAGAAGCTACTACTTTACGTGAAATCATGAAGGGATACCTATCAACTATTGATTCTTTAAACACCCTCAATGTCGATTTGAAAAAAGATAATCAGTTTTTAGTCGAAGAGCTCTCAACAACAAAAACGAGAGCCCAGGAACTTGAGTCTTCAAAAAGCAATTTGGAGGAAATTGTAGCCACGGGATCTATTCTTCAAACCTTAGATATGACGAGCGTGGGAGTTCGTGTGCGAAATAATGGCACTCAAACCGAAGTAAATCGTGCCAACAAAACCGAACTTATAAAAACATGCACCGGAATTCTTGAAAATCGTATTTCGCCGAAAGGCAAAAAGACGGTCTACTTACGTATTATTTCTCCCGATGGAGTGGTGTTGACTACGAATGATGGAGAAGATAATCGATTTGATTTCAATGGTGTAAGTGGGAAATATAGCGTAATGAGAGTAATTGATTATGACAATAAGGCAATGGATTTGTGTATATTTTACACCGTGCCAAGCGACTCTGAATTGCAATCTGGGAAATATATTGTTGAAATGTATGAAAGTGGCACCCTGATTGGAAAAGTGAATTTTGACCTGAAATAGGTACAAAGATACAGTAAGGTGTTTTCGGTAATCATTTAAAAATAAGCCCTTACTTCCATCGATCCGGTGTGTATTGCCTTCACATCTTCCGATTTTCGTCCGTTGTAGCTTAGGCTTAATTGTAGATTTTTGCCCAAGTTACGTTGGATACCGGCTCCCCAGGTTAGATTTTTCCCATCCTGAAGACCATCGAGCATTTGGTAAGCAATACTGTTATTTCCGTTTCCTGAATAATTGATTGAAATGTAATTAAACTTGGCAAAAACAATTCCTGCTTCTACTTTGCTCAATCTGAAATCGGTTCCCAGATCAATTATTTCAGCTGTTTCTCCACCCATATCTTCGGCATTCGCTTTATTTGAATAGTTGTTTATCAGACTGACTTTGAATTCGGTACCTGGCTGATAGGTAAGTGTTTGTTTCAGGTTGATGTATCCGATAGTATAGTTTCGGCCATCTATAACATTCGAAGCACTTTTTTGATCGCCTTTTTCCTGCTCAAGAATAATTCCGTACTTGGATGAAAAGTTATAACGAATCCGGAGCACGTGAGCCAACGATTTTCTTTCTTCAAATCCGGAGGTTAGCGGGTTTTTGCTAAATTGATTGCTATAGGTATAATCGACCCCGAACTTGCTGCTGGTGCGGTTGAAGAAAATGGTATTTCGGATACTCGACTGTTGGGAGATGAGGGTGGAATCGTCGAAAGCGTTCAGGAACGGATTGAAGCGATTTGCTCCATCTTCAAAGCGTGTTTTTCGCTCTATGCGAAAAGCGGTTTGGTTGCTAAAGTGTGCCAGAGCGTTTAGAATCCCTTTTTTGTTAATCCAAATTCCAACGGGTGAGAGATTGAGCGATTGGGTATATTGGTTGGAATAGGCCCGCTCGTATGAATCCGTAGGTGTGAATACGCGGATGTACCGGTCGCCATCTTCGGGTCTCGCCAATTCAAATTCATTCAACTCCTTAATACCATTTACATTATAATCGATCCAAGTATATGGCCCCTGGCCGGTAGGGTCTTCGATATATATAAATTCCTGTCGCCGTTCGAGGCCTGAACCGATTTCGTAATAAATATTCGACACAACTGCATTTTTGAAAATCCTTAAATTGTGTTCAATTCTTCCGAGCAAAGTACTTTCTGGCGCCTGGTTTGTAAGCTCCGGATCAACAATATCAAGAATACGATTCGAAATTGTAGCTTTGAATTGGTGGCTGGGGTTTTCTAATAAAGAAAGAGTCATTCCATAATGGGTGGCATGGGTGCTTTTATTAAGCGAATTTTCAAAAGGAGCAAAATCGTTTCGCTCACGGTAAAAGATTTTATAGCCTATTTTTGAAGTGTCAGGATTGGTAAAATATACCTGCCAATCGTAAAATTTATAGCTCGAGGTCGCAATACTATCCGTGCCCTGACGGAACCGATAATTATCTTCTTGCTCATCTTCAAAACCGAGCTTGGTGAAGAGTATTCGCTTTTCGACGCGCGCTTTATGGCGGATAAATTGGGTTTTTTCGATTCCCGAAGTTTCAAGTAAACTTCCATCAAACCATAAATCAAATCCGTGAAGATTAATTGAAGAGTTAAGTTCGTTTTTGATACCACGATACGCATTTCCAGCTTCAAACCGATTCAGAGCGTATTCCAAATTCATTTTATTGGTTTTCTCCAACGCTATTGCTGCGCGCTCAATATTTTGATCCTTCAGATTTAACAATGGATTTAAATTCCAGTTGCGGTTAAACTCTACAGATCGGTAGGGCTCAATGGGTTGAAAGTTATTTCCAATAGATTCAAACGAAAGATTTCCTTTAAGGAGTAATGGATTTTCACCACCCCCAAGAGGTTGAATGTGTTTTAAGTCAGCCTTCAGCCCGTGACTAAAGTTGTTTTCGTTTCCCTTTTCAGAAAATGTATTTAAATCATTATTGGTAAATCCGGCTTCAATCGCGGCGGAGGTACGTTCAGAAAATTCATATGAACCCCCGACCATCAGGATTTGTTCTTTTCGCGGGGCTATTAGAAGTCGCACAGGGGCATAGGTTCCTTGCAAAACGATTTCACCATTCAATGTATCTGGAGCGACCCAGGCGAAAACGCGACCTGTGGCATCAAAACCACTCTGTATGTAGTTTCCGTTTCCCTGACCTACGTCGCTGAAATTAACTGAATAAAATGGCCCGCTCCCTTGTGTTGTGCGCACAAAGACAGAGTCATAGGCGAGGCTATCGTGTATAGTATAAAGCACTTGATTGTTCGTGTACTCATCAACTTCTTTAAAGCTCGGGGCCACTGCTTTTTCAATTTCATCGCCCACATTGGTCAAAATTTCCCGATCACGGTCAGAGAGATCCTGCTGAATGGGTTGGTTTTTGGCATCTTGCTCTGAGTAAAAATTCAGATACGCAGTGTATTTTTCATGCTTAACTCCGGTAGAAGTCTCAATCATACTGCGTACATAATTAGCATTAGAGTATTGAAATTCTATAGCGATCCGCTTGTCCTTGGTAATAAGCTGATTTGAGGTGAAGGTAATTTCGGCTGTATTGTAATTGATTACGTAATCGTTTTCCTGACCGCGAGTCATCTCCCGACCATCGATAAAAACTTTCTCGGTTCCGGCGAGCACCACTATAAAAGCTTCACCTTCTTTTCCGCGAAGGCGGTAAGGCCCTTGATTTCCTTCCTCTCCCTGTCTGGTATTACGGGCAAATTTCCCTTTGGAAAGAGCGGCACTCGTTTCCGTAAAAAAATAAGTTTCGGAATCTTTTTTAACGGGCATTTCTGTAATAAAGCTCCCACCCTGAGCTCGTTTGAAGTAGTTGGTGAAATATCCAATTGGTTTTTTGAGAATGAAATCACCGACAGTAAGCTTTGATTGATCATCGTATAGCTGGATAAAAACCTGATCAAATTCCTGTAATTGAGCCGTGTTTCCCTCCGGCTGAATAGGAATATTATCATCTGTAACCGATGCAAGTACATTGATATTATCCGTAAGTTTTCCGTTCAGCTGAAGGCTGAGGGTGCTATTTACCGTAAGGTCCTGATTATTTCCAAAACCTATACCTCGCGAGATGCTTCCCGTTTTATTGAGTTCGGTTGAACCGAATACGGTCGTTGGGTCGTTTTGAGGCCGAAAGGTATAAGGGTCAAATAGATATTCAGATTCGGGCTGAATGATTGCAGCCGATCGTCTTTGAAAGGGTTTGCTCAAATTGATAGCCAAAACCCGGTATTCAACGCGTATGGAATCTTTAGGGAGGTTTGATTTCCAGACCAATTCAGACCTTGCTGGGTTCAGAGTATAATTTGAAGTGTCGGTTTCAGAACCCTCCGCCATGGAGACCTTAAAACTTTCAGGAGCAATGCTTAGGGAATCGATCTTCGTAGTATCAGAAAGAATGACAATAGTTTTGGATCGCCAACTGCTCAGTTCTTGCGCATTTCCATAGCGGCCATAAATGCCACACAAAGTGAGTAACATTAATGCCTTCCTATTTATTGACAAACGAATAAATAGTCTGGATATACAGAAACACTTAAATTTGAACCGGCGCAAACAATTTTCTCATTTAGACTAATGCTGTAACAATACGCATTTTGGAGCTTAAAATTATATCTTACAATTTAAATGGCATTCGGGCCGCTATGCGAAAAGGCCTTATCGACTGGTTGAAAACTGCTAATCCCGATATTTTTTTAGTGCAAGAAACCAAAGCAAAACCGGAGCAAGTTGATTTAGAGCCGTTTACTGAAATGGGGTATCGTGCTTATTTTCACAGTGCAGAAAAAGCAGGATATTCAGGGGTCGCAATTTTTACAAAAATAAAACCGGATATGGTGAAAGCCGGCTGCGGAATGGACAAATACGACAATGAAGGAAGAGTTTTGCGCGCTGATTTTGGCGATATTTCTGTTATGTCGACATATTTTCCTTCAGGTTCGAGTAGTGACAAGCGACAAGCTTTCAAGATGGAATTTCTTAAAGATTTCAAGCGATATATCGGTGAACTAAAAAAAACCAAAGCCAAACTTATAATCTCAGGCGATTATAATATTTGCCATGAGGCAATCGATATTCACAATCCGGTATCTAATAAAAATTCAAGCGGCTTTCTTCCTGAAGAAAGGTCATGGGTTTCGCAATTTCTTGAATCTGGTTTTGTAGATTCGTTCCGAATTTACCATCCTGAGCCGGGAAAATTCAGTTGGTGGACTTACCGGTTTAATGCGCGTAAAAAGAATTTGGGATGGCGCATTGATTATCATTTAATAACTGAAGAATTGAAACCTAACATGCGAAATGCCGATATACTATCAGATGTTTATCATAGTGATCACTGTCCGGTTTTACTAGAACTGAATGTTTAATATGAATAATTCCTTTGATAGGGTATTGCGGCATGGTCATGCTGCATTTTATCTTTATACAATTTTCTCGCTGTTCCTTTTAACGGGTTGCGAAAATGGTGCGCATTCACCGAATAAAACGGCCCGAGTCGTGAAAGGGAATGTGAAACTAGGTGGTGTTTTTCATATGAACATTACCGAGGAAACCCGCAGCATATTCCCTCATAATATCGTAGATGCATCTGCTACAAATATTATGAATCAAGTGTATGAAGGCTTAATGCGCTTGGATCCGGTGACCAATAAAACTGAGCCTGCTCTCGCCGAAAGCTATACCGTGAGTGAGGATGGAAAGACCTATACATTTTTCTTGAGAAAAGGAGTTTATTTCCATAATGACCAGGCATTTACGGACGGAATTGGCAGAGAGGTAAAAGCTGCGGATGTCGTATTCTGCTTTACAAAACTTTGCGAACCATCACCCCATAATCAACTCTATTCCTTTGTTATTGATTTAATAAAAGGAGCACGGGAACATTATGATTCCGGTGCCACAGGCCCAGTTGAAGGAGTAAAAGCAATTGATGATTATACAGTTGAGTTTACACTAGACTATCCCGCTCCTACATTTCTATCTATTCTTACCCATCCATGTGGCTGGATTTTTCCGCGCGAGATTTTGGAATACGAAGGTGAGATTGATTCCTGGTGTATAGGTACCGGGCCTTTTGTGGCGCGAACGGTAAAAATGAATGAGGTGGTAATTCTCGAACGTAATAAAAACTATTGGCGTAAGGATGAATTTGGAAACCAACTTCCGTATATAGACGCAATGCGATGTAGTTTTATCTCTAATGAGAATCGTCAGCTGAATTTATTTCTCAAAGGAAATCTTGACCTGCTTTTGGAGGTACCTTATTCGAATGTAGAGACGCTCAAAGAACAAGCCAGCCAGAATTCGGAAAGTGTAAATTATAAAATACTCACGGTGCCCGGCCTAAGGGTGGAGTATTATGGATTTCAAAATAGAAGCGATCTCTTCAGTGATGAGCGTGTCCGAAAGGCGATTAATTATGCTATCGACCGTAATATGCTTGTTGACAGTGTACTACTTGGCTATGGCGAGCCGGCTATTCACGGCTTTATTCCTACGGCGATGCCCGGTTATCCCATCGATAGTGTAAAGGGATATACATTTCAACCAGAACTTGCGATCCGGCTTTTTGCAGAAGCTGGCTTTCCAGATGGTAAAGGGTTTCCGGTGTTGGCTCTGCAAGTAAACGACGGTAGTACCACGGTCATAAAAGTGGCCGAAGCTGTCCAAAAGATGCTTACCGATTGTCTGAATATAACAGTTGAAATTTCGGTTTTACCCCGAAACCGGCACTACGAAGAAGTAGAAAACGGAGATGTGAATTTTTGGCGAGATGGATGGATTGGTGATTATGCGGATCCTGAAAATTTTCTTCGTCTTTTTGATGGAAATCTGGTCCCAGATGATTCAGTAAAGGCATCCTATCTCAACACCGTTCGGTTTAAAGATGAATTATTTGATTCTTATTTTGAGAAATCCCATGGAGAGCTCGACCCGGAGAAACGGATGAGTGACTATTGGCACGCAGATCAGGAATTGATGAACAAAGCTGCTGTGGCTCCATTATATTACGAAAAGTGGATATGGTTGGTAAATAAGAATATTCGAAATCTGGACATGAGCGGAATAGGAATACTGGATCTAAGCAAAGTCTATTTTGACAAAAAATCTATCGGCTCAGGTTTATCAGATGCTTCTTAACCAATGGCATTACGAGTTCATAATGCGGAAAATCACGATTGGTTTCGATAAGAAAGGCATTGCTTCCGGAATCCTTTCCTACCGCTCTCAGAATGTTCCACTTTATCTCGTTGAAATTGGTAAAACTACCCGTAGAAACATCCTGTATGTAGTTGGTTTTTAAATCCTTGTATGCATGTGCGACGCCCGGACGCCGAATAAGACGTAATGTATAATTGTAAACCCTAGTAAATGTAGGTCTGCGAAAAAGCAAAATACCCCGATTTAAATTTAAATCTGAAACACCCAGTTGTTGTATTTCAATTTCTTTCGTAAGAGAGGCCAATTCATTTGAAGCATATTTTAAACTGGAATCAAAATGATTGCATGCAAAAAGCAGTATTTCTTGTATTTCCGTAATGAGGCCATTTGAGTCATCAACGGGCTTTTTTATAATTTTTTTGTTTTCAAAATCGATTTCCTGAATATCGCGATGGAGTTTTGCCTCAAGCTCATCTTTGGCACTTACATATTGACGGAGACGCTTTAGATGTAGCGTCAAATCATCAATATATGGATAGAAACGCATTCCGACAAAATGTGAATTAAGCGATTGAGAATAGCCTAATACCTGATACGACTTATATTCAAAGTCGAAAACAGGCTCCAAAAACCAATTATCACTAAGGCCAATCATACGTTATTATACATGAAATGTGAACAATTTGTTTCTGTTGAGTGCTTTAAGAATGCAAAAGGTACCAAATTTGTAGATACATTTGACTAAATTGAAAATATGAAAATGAATATAAAATTTCTTCTCCCCGTTGGACTGCTCTTAATACTCATCTCTTCCTGTGTTCCCAACCGAAAGTTTATTGATGTTCAAAAAGCCAAAGAAGCTTGCGAAGCAGAAAATAAACAAATGCGTGCCACAACAGAGGAGTATGAAACTAAAGCAAATGAAATTCAGTCAAAATTTGATGTTGCTCAGCGAAGACTTGATGCTTTAAGAAGTGATACGTCTGTGATGGGAAGTTCAATTCGGATTTTGCGGAAGCAGTATGATAAAATAAATGCACTGAATGAACAACTTCTGAATAAAACAGCGAGTCTAAATGAAGGGACGGAACAAGAAAAAAGGAATTTGATGACTGAGCTTGATCAGGTACGCCTTAATTTACAGGCCAAGGAAGATGCTCTAAATCAACTCGAAGCAACTTTAGGAGCAAAACAAGCTGAATTAGAAGATCGGGAAGAAAAACTTGAAAATTTGCGTTCGATTATTCAGAGAAAAGACTCTTCCATGCAAGCTTTGCGTAAAAGTGTTGCCGATGCCCTAATCGGATTTGAGGGAAAGGGTCTTACCGTAGAAAAGCGAAATGGGCGTGTATATATAAGTATGGAAGCGCAACTCTTGTTTGCCACCGGAAGTACTAAGGTAGACCAAAAGGGAAAACAGGCGGTAATAGATCTTGCACGTGCTATTCAAGGGAAGGATGACTTACGTGTAATGGTTGAAGGCCATACAGATACAGATGAATTTAGCCGGAGCACCTACCCCCGAAATAATTGGGACTTGAGTGTACTTCGTGCCACTTCCGTTATTCAAATCATGTTAGACAATTCGGATCTCGATCCACACATACTCGAAGCCGCTGGGCGGAGCCAATATCAACCGGTTGATCCCAATGATAAATCTAAAAATCGTCGGATAGAAGTAATTTTATCTCCAAAACTGGAAGAACTTATGAATATTATTAATCCGGAGGACAAGACGAATACCCAGAAAACGAAATAAGATTTATAAAAACACTTGTTCAGTCATGAAATGTGCACTTTTCGCTGCTCATTTTTATTTTAGGGTACCATTTTGAAGCGAATAGAAATGATCAACCGAACATATTTCGGAGAACGTCCTGCACTTTGGAAACTTGAACAACCTCTATATCGAAATCTTTAGCCTTTACATCGCGGTGGTGTTGTGATATAAAAATGCGCTTCATTCCCATTTTAGCAGCCTCATTAATGCGTTGCTCAATGCGGGTGATGGGTCTAATCTCACCGGAAAGACCTACTTCGGCGGCAAAACAATAATTTCCCGGAAGGGAAAGATCCTCACTCGATGATAGAACGGCGGCTACCACCGCCAGATCGATGGAAGGATCATTTACTTTAAGACCGCCGGCAATATTGAGAAAAACGTCTTTTACCCCAAGTCGAAAACCGCATCTTTTTTCAAGAACGGCAAGCAACATATGCAATCGTCTTACATCGAAGCCGGTTGCGGATCGCTGCGGAGTTCCATACACCGCGCTACTCACAAGTGCTTGTACTTCAATTATTAAAGGGCGAATACCTTCGATAATTGCTGCGGTTGCCGAACCACTTAGATTGCCGGCTTGACCCGTAAGAAGAAGCTCTGAAGGATTTTCAACTACGCATAATCCGGTGCTTTCCATTCGGTAGATTCCAAGTTCGTTGGTTGAACCAAATCTATTTTTGGTGCACCGCAGTAAGCGGAATAAGTGTTGTTGATCGCCTTCAAATACAGCCACGGTATCAACCATATGCTCCAATACTTTAGGCCCGGCAATTGTACCGTCTTTGGTAATATGACCGATTAGGAAAATGCTCGTGCCACTTTCCTTCGCATAACGCATAAGCGAAGCTGTACTTTCCTTGATTTGACTAATCGATCCGGGCGAAGATTCCAGCCATTCGGCACTAAGGGTCTGCGCGGAGTCAACGATTATGAAATCGGGATTCAGACGCTCGCTTTCGCTAATAATGGAGTCAGGGTCAGTGCCGGTCATTATGTAACAATTTTCATTCAGGGCTCCTAATCGTTTTGCGCGATGGGTTATTTGCTCACTGCTCTCCTCGCCTGAAACGTAAAGTACGGCACCTTCCTGGTAGCGCATAGCCACCTGAAGCATGAGTGTAGACTTACCGATACCCGGTTCTCCCGCTATCAAAATCATAGATCCCTGCACTAGCCCGCCCCCAAGCACTCTGTTAAGTTCGCTATCAGGCATGACATTACGTTCATGAGTTTCCGCAGATACTTCTGTAATCCGCACTGGCTTTTTCTGCATGCGGTTGCTACTCACCGCTTTTTTTCCAGAAGATTTGTGAACGGTCTCTTCTACAAAAGAATTCCACTCGCCGCAAGAAGGGCATTTACCCTGCCACTTAGGAGATTCGAAACCACAGTTTTTGCAGAAAAAAGCACTTTTTACTTTAGCCATTTTTGCTCTTTTTTATAATTGCAGTGGTCGAGTATCCTGCCACAAGGTCGATTGAGATAGTCTCGCCGCCGCTTTCTCGCTGCAAGTCAGAACCCACAATATAATCTTTGGCCTTTTTATCTTTTTGATCGGGGTCGTAATCGCCACCCTTTATTAAGATATCGGGTTTTATTTTTTTAATCAAATTTAGTGGAGTAGGCTCATCAAAAATTACAATAGCTGCGACCGAAGTGAGTCCGGCAAGAACAAATGCACGATCTAATTCCGCGTTAATAGGTCTGTCTGAACCTTTTCCCAGCATTTTCACGGAAGTGTCTGAATTAAGCCCTATGATAAGGTGGTCGCCAAGAGTGGCAGCTTCGGCAAGAAGGGTGACATGTCCACGATGCAAAATATCGAAGACCCCATTGGTGAAAACGATTTTCTGACCCTTTAATTGCCAGCGTAAGAGCAGACGTGTCAAATCTTCGTGTGCTATAATTTTACTTTGTATTATTTCAGTGGGTAACATAACCTCGGTTATTATTATAAATAGGCATATATAACATGCAAAAACCTCCAAATACAACGATCATAGCTGTCTGTGAAAGCCAGATAATCCAGCCGAGTGCAAAACCGGTTGATTCGGCAATGCTGTATAAAAGAAGACATTGCATAATTCCCACGGGGTACGCACCAATTCCTCCCGGAATAAGTACAATGGCAAAACTACCCATCACAAACGCTGCAAAAATGGCATTAGGGCCAAGATGAGAGGTGGCCTCAAGCGAAAAAAAGCAAACCCAGAACATTCCGATATACAGCATCCAAATTCCGATGGTTGCCAAAATGTACAATCCGCGCTTTTCCATACGGAATATACTGCGCAAGCCTTCCATAAGTCCCTCAAAGAGCACCATCAATTTTATAAAAAGAGTCATATGCTTAAACTTTTGGAAAGCGAAGTAGAGCACAAATACAAGTACAATTGCGAGTCCAAGTCCAATCCATAGTGTAGCTGATCCAGCAGTGTTCTTGATTTTTGCAAGTATCTGATTTAAAAAATCTTGAAGTAATGAATACTGCATAAATACGGTGGCTATTCCGATTACGGCCAAAACGATTAAGTCGATTGCCCTTTCAGATAAGATCGATCCAAAACTCTTTTGAAAAGGCACTTTTTCGTACTTCGTAACCGCTGCCGCTCTACTCACTTCACCGACCCGCGGCAATACCATATTTACGATATAACCGATCATTACAGCCATAAAATTATTACGCGTATCCGTTTGATATCCCATCGCTTCCATTTGAAATTTCCACCGATACCCTCGAATGAAATGACTCGTCAATCCCATAAGTACAGAAAGAAGAATCCACTTATAATTTGCCTGTTTAATGGAATCAAATAGGGCCACACGCTCAGAGGGGTCGAGCTGATTGTAAATATGAAAAATGAGAAATATTCCCAGAGATATGGGAATAAGAATTTTCAGAAGTTGGAAGAGTTTCTTTTTCAAAAGGCGAAATTATGCTGGCCAAATCTACACACTTGAATGGAAATAGCGTGGAAAATGGATCAATCAATCATCCAAAAACATATTGTCTATCAATCGCACTCCTTCAACGCGGGCAGCGACAAGGGCAATTCGGCGGCTATGAGAAGAAATTGGCCTATGAAGCGTTTCGACGTCCACGACCAACAGATATTCGGGATCAATGCCTTTTTGCTGTGACAGAAAGTCTAGTCCTAATTTTTCTAAGTAGCGTGAATCGGGTTCGCTACGATTTTTTTTAATGAGATTCAACGCAGCAGATAAGTGGCTTGCAATTTCTTTACCTTCGGCAGTAAGCAATTGATTTCGTGAGCTCATAGCCAATCCAGACGCTTCACGAACGATTGTGCAGCCCACCACACTTACTTCAAGTCCGTATTTATCTACCAGTTTTTTGATAATAAGATATTGCTGATAATCTTTCAGACCAAAATAGGCGTTGTGGGGGAGGGTGATTTCAAAAAGGCGTTTCACCACCGATGCCACTCCATTGAAATGTCCGGGTCGATTTGCTCCTTCAATCAATGTGCTAATTTTCCCTAAGTCATAAATAAGGGTATCAGATTGCGGGTATATTTCTGCAACTGAAGGCACAAATGCAGCATCACACCCCGAGGCCGCCAGCTTTTCAAGGTCAGAATCCACCTGCCTGGGATATTTGGCAAAATCCTTAGGATCATTGAACTGCGTCGGGTTTACAAAAACCGATGAAATAGTGACGTTGTTTTCCTTTTTTGAAGCTTCAATGAGGCTCATATGTCCATTATGCAGCGCTCCCATCGTGGGTATAAAGCCTATTTTCATAGAATTTGCCCTGCATTTTAAGGAGTATTCTCGGATTTCAAAAGAGGTTTTAAATACCTGCATATCAGAACGTAACCAGTAGGTTTGGGTAGGTAATTAAGTTTGGAGAAACCGCCAAAGCTAAATAATCCTGTTGAAAATCCGAGAAAAAGTACGTATTTTTGCAGAGTATTATAACAATTCCCAATACTTTATGAAGAAACCGAGAGTTTTGTATGTGTCGCAGGAAATTACTCCTTTCCTGCCAAAAAGCGAATTGTCTGAAGTATCGCGCAATTTACCACAAGGAATCCACGAAAAAGGCAAAGAGATTAGGGTGTTTATGCCTAAATATGGTTCAATAAATGAAAGACGGCACCAGTTGCACGAAGTAATTCGTCTTTCAGGAATGAACTTGGTTGTCAATGACACGGATCACCCCTTGATTATTAAAGTGGCTTCCATTCCTACTGCCCGAATGCAGGTTTATTTTATTGATAATGAAGAATATTTTCACCGGAAGGTAGTGCTCCATGATAAAGCCGGAAAGTTTATCAAAGACAACGATGAACGATCCATTTTCTTTTGCCGCGGCGTTTTAGAAACCGTTCGAAAGCTCGGATGGGCTCCCGACATTATCCACTGTCACGGATGGTTTACTTCTTTATTGCCTCTGTATGTGAAGAAATTTTATAATGACGATCCACATTTCTCTGATGCGAAAGTTGTTTTTTCGGCATACAATAAGTCTTTTGAAGGCAGTTTGAATAAAGGGCTGGTTGATAAGTTAAAATTTGATGGATTTAAAGATAAAGACATTGAAGAACTTAAAGACCCGAATTTTTTAAATCTGAATAAATTGGCTCTGAGGTATGCAGATGCCGTAGTTGAGGGCAGCGAAGAGCTACCAAAAGACTTGGCCAATGCTGTTAAATCTTCAGAAAAATCAATTTTGTCATATTGTGAACCGGCATCTTGCGTTAAGACTTATGGTGAGTTTTATGACCAAATATTGGAAGAAAGTTCCGTACTTGCCGATTAAGAATAGCGCAGTTATGTATATAAATTTGAAGCGACCGCTATCGACGGTCGCTCTCTTTTTAGCAAGCAGTATTATTTTTATGACTGCATGTAAAAGACCAGAGGATGAAATTGGACTTCAGTTACAACCCGGTGATGATATTTTACAAGCCAACATTGTAGATACTTTTACCGTAAGTGCCTTCTCCGAAATCGACGACTCGGTACGCACCGATAAATTGAATCCGGCCATGATAGGTGCTTATATGGATCCTGTTTTTGGTTTGACCAAAGCCGGTCATATTACCGAATTGCGGCTTACAAGTATTGATCCTAATTTTTTGGGAGATAGTTCAACTGTCGATGATATTCAGGTAGATTCGCTGGTGCTTGTTCTCAGTTATCAAAAAAAGACTGAGATTGGTGATACCGAGACCTCATCTGATTATGGAAATGGACTCGGCCAGCAATATTTTCAAGTGTTTGAAATTACCGATAGCCTTTCTTTAGATTCCAATTACTTTGAGAATACACCCGTAAATTACATTCACGAGGACCTTGTTAAACAAGGATATAACTATCAGATCCCAAATCCGGTCGACAGTGTGTTGGTCGGCGGAGCTACGTTAGCTCCTCAAATGCGTATTCGATTGAATGAAGCATTGGCAAATCGGTTTTTGGAAGCAAGTGCCGATGGAAGTTTTGACGGACTCGAATTCATAGATATTTTTAAAGGAATATACATTACAGTGGATGAGACCATGTCGAATCCGAATTCTACGAGTATTCTTTCCATCGATACATATACGGGTGCGAGTCGCATCATTATGTATTATCAGGATACCCGAACCGGTGAAGATTCCTTGAACTATGGGTTTGCGATGCGCAATAATACGGGTAAGTTCGACCATATTGAGCATGATTATTCCATGGCTAAATTGAGTCTTATTCAGCAGCTTAATGGGGATTATGAGCCCGCCAAACAAGATTTGTTTGTGCAGGCGGCTGCCGGTTTGAAAATGAGAATAAATTTTCCTTTTATCGATAATCTTAAGGACTCAGCAGAAATTGCTATCAATAGGGCCAAGCTTGTTTTACCGGTTCGACCGGATAACCTCGGAGAATATCCTCCACCTTCAACATTGTTCATTTTCGGTAGAAATGCAGACGGGACACTCTTCCAACTCGGGGATGATGCAAAAGGTCAATCGGGAGTTTATGATGAAGAGAGTCATTCCTATAGTTTCTATATTTCCCGATATCTTCAACAGGTCATTTTAGGCTCTCGGGAGAACAATGGATTGATAATTGTTGCTTCTGCAGCGGGTAGAACAGCAAACAGAGTGGTACTGAACGGAACCCAATACCCCAATCCTCTGGATCCGTCAAATAATCTTAAATTAGCAATCACTTTCACGAAATTTTAATCGAGTATATATGTGTGGAATAGTTGGATACATCGGATCGAAAGAAGCCTATCCGATACTTCTAAAAGGATTAAAACGGTTGGAGTACCGGGGATATGACAGTGCCGGAGTAGCAGTGTTACAGGACGGTGAAATCGATGTATTCAAATGTAAAGGAAAGGTGAGCAATCTGGAAAAATTGGTTGTGAAATCCAAACCACTCTATTCTACCATTGGAATTGGCCACACGCGGTGGGCAACGCACGGTCCACCAAATGATGAAAACGCACATCCCCATGGTTCTGAAGATGGAAGTATGGTAATAATCCACAATGGGATTATTGAGAATTATAATTCTCTCAAGAAAGAACTTTTAAAGCGCGGACATCATTTTGCCAGCGATACGGATACAGAAGTACTTATTCACCTCATTGGCGATATCCGAAGAAATGAAGATGTCAGTCTCTTCGAGGCGGTACGAATCGCTCTCAACGAAGTAGTTGGTGCTTATGCAATTGTAGTAATGGATAAGCACAACCCCGACCAATTGATTGCTGCTAAGAAAGGCAGCCCGCTTGTAATCGGTATTGGTAAAAACAATGAGTTTTTTATTGCTTCGGATGCGACCCCTATTGTGGAATACACCAAGAATGTGGTCTATCTCGATGACGAAGAAATTGCTATTGTTGATCGCAAAGAAGGCTTGCGCCTAATGAGCATCTCCAACGATGAGAAAACACCGTATGTTCAGGAGTTGGAGCTCAAGCTTGAGGCGCTGGAAAAAGGGGGATATGAGCACTTTATGCTCAAAGAGATTTATGAGCAGCCACGCTCTATTCGCGATAGTATGCGTGGGCGTTTGCGCCCGAACCTAGATCAGGTAGAATTGGGTGGAATCCGTGATTATATCCAAAAGTTTATTAACGCCAAACGAATTATTATTCTTGGATGTGGTACCAGCTGGCATGCTGGACTGGTCGGAGAGTATCTTTTCGAGGACATTGCCCGCATTCCCGTAGAAGTTGAATATGCATCGGAATTCAGATACCGTAATCCGGTAATTTATGAAGACGATGTTGTTATTGCGATTTCTCAATCTGGCGAAACTGCGGATACACTTGCTGCGATTGAGCTCGCCCGATCTAAAGGTGCCACGATAATAGGTATATGTAACGTAATCGGAAGCTCAATACCGAGAGCAACTCACGCCGGTAGCTACACACATGCCGGACCGGAAATTGGGGTGGCAAGTACAAAGGCATTCACGGCACAAGTTACTGTTCTTACCCTAATGGCGTTGCATGTGGCTCATAAAAAAGGATCTATTACAAGCAGTCGATTTCACCGTTTGTTAATTGAATTAGACAGTATTCCGGATAAAATTCAGAAGGTTCTCGATCAAAATGAAAAGATAAAATACATTTCTGAAATTTATAAGGATGTTCACAACGCGCTCTACTTAGGGCGCGGATACAATTTTCCTGTGGCGCTTGAAGGTGCGCTCAAACTAAAAGAGATTTCGTACATCCATGCCGAAGGATATCCTGCCGCAGAGATGAAGCACGGCCCCATTGCATTGATTGATGAAGCAATGCCTGCTTTTGTTATAGCACCGAGAGCTGGCGCTTACGAAAAAATCGTGAGCAATATACAGGAGGTGAAAGCTCGTAAAGGGAAAATTATTGCCATCATTACCGAAGGCGAAGAACTTATCAAAGAAATGGCGGATCATACGATCGAGATTCCGGATACCGAAGAATGTTTGATGCCTCTGCTTTCTGTCATTCCTCTCCAACTGCTTAGTTATCATGTTGCTGTGATGCGTGGGTGCAATGTGGATCAACCTCGTAATCTTGCCAAATCGGTGACCGTAGAATAAATTTGATTTTTGCTTGTTCGTGATGCGGGAATTCCTATCTTCGAGCCCTCTAAAAACCAATTTAACACTTATTGTATGAAGAACACTTTTGTAGCCTTGGCTTTTGCCGCTTTCGCTTTGACTTCTTGTGGAGGAAACGACACTAAAATGGAAGAAAAAACTGAAAACGCTCAAGAAAAAATGGACGATATGACCGATGACATGATGGACAATATGGATCAGGCCGGCGATTCTATCGAGGCAACTACTGACACCCTTTCTAAGAAAATGGATGATTCAGCTGATGATATGTAAAACAATATGGAAAATTAATAAGTAGGGACTTAGGTCTTATCTTATTTTTATATTGAATTTAACGCCTCCTTCGGGAGGCGTTTTTCGTGACCCAAATTAACTATAAAAATAAAGATCAGGCCGTTTCAAGATCATTCCTGCACATTGCTTGACCAGGCGTCCCTCCTGGAGGTCTTATTCAAATGAGGTGTTGAAAACCAGCGTTGTTGCCATAATAGATTATAACTTGAGTTCAACGAAGAGGTGGTTTTATGGCTGGAAGGACACGATTTTTGTGGGTATGTGGACCCTTATAAAATCATTCCAGCACCTACTGTTTCATTTGTTCCTTCATCAATGAGAATCAAACTTCCCGTAATTCGGTTTCGTCCATAACGGTCGTAAAATAACGGAATAGTTGTTCGAAGTGAAATACGTGCGATATCGTTCAATTTCACATTCTTGTCATCTTCAATTCTGTGGAGGGTATTGATATTGACTTTGTACTTTATTTCTTTTACAATACAGCGCGCATCACGTGTGGTGTGCTTCACTGCGTATTTCCCATTTGCCTGTAAAGGCCGCTCACTCATCCAACAGAGCATTATGTCTATATCCTGACTTTCGGTGGGTGTATTGTTTGTTCGGACAATCATATCTCCCCGGCTCAAGTCAAGGTCATCTTCGAGTTGAATTGTTACGCTCATTGGCGCAAAGGCTTCATCTACCTCTGCGTCGAAAGTTGTGATGGCGGAAATCTTGCTTGTAAAACCAGAAGGGAGCAACATAACTCCATCTCCTTTTTTGAAAATCCCTCCGGCTATTCTGCCGGCATAACCGCGAAAATCAGGAAAATCATTCGATTGAGGACGAATAACATATTGCACTGGAAATCGGCAGTCCACGTGGTTATGATCGCCAGAAATATGTATATTCTCTAATGTATATAGCAAGGTGCCTCCGTGATACCAATCCATTTTTTCGGATTTGTTGACCACATTATCGCCTTTTAGTGCAGATACCGGAATAAACCGAATGTCATTTACTTCAAGCTTAGAACAAAAAGATTCAAGTGCTTCTCTGATTTCTTCATATCGTTGCTCGCTGTATTCCACTAAGTCCATTTTGTTAATGCAAAATATGATATGTGGAATTTTGAGCAGTGAAGCTATAAAGGCATGTCGACAAGTTTGTTCCACGATGCCGTGGCGGGCATCGACCAGAATCACAGCCAGATTGGCCGTGGAAGCCCCGGTCACCATATTTCGCGTGTATTGAATATGACCGGGAGTGTCGGCTATGATAAATTTGCGCTTTGGAGTAGCAAAATAACGGTAAGCCACATCGATCGTAATACCTTGCTCACGCTCAGCACGCAATCCATCGGTGAGGAGTGCCAGATTCACCCCCTCGGAACTGCCAATTTTCGCACTTGCCCGTTCTATAGCTTCCATTTGATCCTGAAAAATACTTTTGCTGTCATACAAAAGTCTTCCAATAAGTGTAGATTTTCCGTCATCGACACTTCCCGCGGTGGTAAACCGCAAGAGATCCATATCTAAATAAGCGTCTTTCTTACCCATCTTAAAAGTATCCTTGTTTTTTACGGTCTTCCATCGCCGCATCACTTCGTTTGTCATCGGAGCGAGCCCCACGTTCAGTTATACGCGTTGCAGAAACTTCCTCAATTATTTTGGCAATCGTATCGGCTTGAGATTCCACGGCTCCGGTGCAAGTCATGTCTCCAATTGTTCTGAACCGGACGGTTCGCACTTCTGATTTTTCGCTTGGCTTCATCTCGATTACTCCTGTATCAGCGAGAAGCATACCGTCGCGCTCAAAAACGGGCCTTTCATGGCTTAGATAGAGCGATGGAATCTCGATGTTTTCTTGTAAAATATATTGCCATACATCCATTTCGGTCCAATTGGAAATGGGGAATACCCGAAAATGCTCTCCAAAATTTTTCCTTCCGTTAAACAAATTCCATAATTCCGGACGCTGGTTTTTTGGATCCCATTGACCAAATTCGTCACGGTGACTGAAAAACCTTTCTTTTGCGCGCGCTTTTTCTTCATCACGCCGTGCCCCACCCATTGCCGCATCGTATTTTCCCTGTTCTATAGTTTCAAGAAGTGTTGCAGTTTGCAGGCTGTTTCTACTTGCGTTAAAACCTTTTTCTTCGGTCACCTTTCCCTGGTCGATCGATTGTTGCACAGATCCAACCACTAAATTTACGCCCGTTTCTTTAATCAGCTTATCGCGAAAAATCATCGTTTCCTCAAAATTATGTCCGGTATCGATATGGACTAAAGGGAAAGGTACTTTTGCCGGCCAAAATGCTTTTCGAGCCAGGTGAAACATTACGATAGAATCTTTTCCACCAGAAAATAGCATGGCCGGATTATCAAATTGTGAAGCTACTTCACGCAAAATAAAGATGGATTCTGATTCGAGCTCTCTTAAATGAGTGAGACTATAGGAACGCATTATTTTTTTTGAATTTTTGGATAAATGAACGCGAAGAGTTCTTCCATCGATTCTTTCGCAGTTTTGCCCGAAGTTTTGAGGGTCAAATCGGCATCCACCGGAGCCTCATAAGGAGCACTAATACCCGTAAAATTTTGAATTGATCCGGCACGCGCTTTGGCATACAAGCCTTTTATGTCTCTTTTCTCGCACGTGGCCAAGGGTGTGTTTACATAGACTTCGGTAAATAAATCGTCACCAATTATTTCCTTTGCCAGCTGCCGTAAAGATTCTGTAGGACTCACAAAACAATTGATCGTAATAACGCCGCAATTATTGAATAGCTTGTTCACTTCCGAGATACGTCGAATATTTTCTACTCTCCCAGCTTCGGAGAAATCAAGATTTTTGTTGATTCCATCACGCACATTATCTCCGTCGAGAAGCATGGTGAAATACTCTTCGTCATAAAGCTTTTGCTCTAATAATTGGGCAATAGTGGTCTTCCCGGAGCCGGAAAGGCCTGTAAGCCATATTGTTATTGCTCTTTGACTCAAAAGTTTTTCTTTTGCTTCTCGCTGTATTACTGCATCGTGAAACGTGAATATGTTGCCTTTTTTCTCTTCCATTGCGGTAGTGCCTGCAAAATTAACAATTGTGGGATTTTTATGACCGAAAAAGCCGAATAGTTCACTTTCTTTTCATAAGGTTGCAAATCGAAAATTTATTCTTTTTCTAAAAATGGACTCAAACAAAGAAATTGAGATTGCCATACGGGCCGCTTTTCTCGCCGGTATAGAGATCATGAAAGTTTATGCTACAGCTTTTGAGGTAGAGCATAAATCGGATAATAGCCCCCTTACAAAGGCCGATCAAAATGCACATATTGTAATTAAGCATGCACTTCAAAAGACGGATTTGCCCGTTTTGAGTGAAGAAGGAAGAGACATACCATTTGATGAGCGAAAAGATTGGGATCACTTTTGGATGGTCGATCCGCTCGATGGTACGAAAGAGTTTGTAAAGCGCAATGGGGAATTTACAGTAAACATTGCAAGGATTGAGAAGAATCAGGCCGAATCAGGAGTGATTTATGTTCCGGTTACAGGAACCATGTATTTTGGAGTTGCGGGTTTTGGAGCATATAAAATGGAGCATTTTACCAGTGAACATCTTCGCCAAGGATTTGAAGAATGGGTCGCTTCGGCAAAAAAACTACCTATTACCAATTCTAATCGGCCTTACACGGTAGTCGGAAGCCGCTCGCATAATTCTGACGAGACCGTTGATTTCATGAAAAAACTTCGCGGTGAGCACGGCGATTTTGAAGTGGTAAGCATGGGAAGTTCATTAAAAATTTGTCTTGTCGCCGAAGGAGTGGCTGATATCTATCCGCGCTTCGCTCCAACAATGGAGTGGGACACTGCTGCCGGCCATGGGATTGTTCGTGCCGCCGGCAAAGATATTATTGACTATTCCACTCAATCTCGCATGGTTTACAACAAAGAAAACTTGTTGAATAACTGGTTTGTAGTGGAGTAGGTTGGTGCCCGAACTTCTACATTCAGGGTATTCAAAATAGGGATAATAAAACGAATTTTAAATTCCATTTTGCAACCTATTTTCTCACCGCAAGGAAATTTATCTAGGTGAAATACTTTGATTTCTAAATGTGTTTCAAAAGTCCTACAAACTGGCCGTTGAGGAAAGTGCTATTTGAGCGCGCTTCAATACGTTGTCATCCTGATTGATAATCGCATAATATCCATCATTTCCCCAAATATTTCGGGCGATATAAGCTTTGAGACGAATCTCCAGAACCGCTTTAGACTCAGCCAGATCTTTCTCATTTGGAGTCACTCCTTTTTCCTTAGCGTAAATTACAAAGTCTTTAAGTAAGGAATCGCTGAAATCAAAATTTTGTTTGAAGTTCGCATAAGAACCGAAATCGTTAAGCATTTTTCGGTGCTTGTCAGCAAAATCAAATCCATATTGATTCAAAATACCCTGATAGCTCACAATGCTTAAATATTCGGAGGCTCCCGCCGTATCGAGGGCTACAAAAATATCTGGCATAATTCCACCGCCGCCATAAACAATCCGACCTCCGGGAGTAGTGTATTTCAGCGAATCGGGAAAGTGGATGCTATCCTGATGCATTAATTCACCGTGTTCATAGCGCAATTCATAATCGTCGGCATAGTCGATATTATGGCCGTATGGTTTTTGGATACTACGCCCGGTTGGGGTGTAATACCGTGCTACAGTGAGTCGAAGAGCTGAGTGGTCCGGAAGATCTAAATGTTCCTGAACAAGCCCTTTTCCAAAAGAGCGGCGGCCAATAATTAATCCCCGGTCATTGTCCTGTATGGCACCCGAAAATATCTCCGATGCAGATGCCGAACCCTGATTGATCAGCACAGCCATTGGTAATTCACTATAGAGTCCGCCCTTGCTGGCAAAATATGATTTCTTTGGACTCGCCTTGCCTTGAGTATATACTACGAGTTGACCTTTTTGGAGAAATTCTTCTGACAGCTGAACCGCCGCATTGAGATATCCACCGCCATTTCCACGCAAGTCGATGATAACATCTTGCATCCCTTCTTTTGAAAGTTCAGCCATGTTTTCCATAAACTCCTCATAGGTAGTTCTGGCAAAACGGCTTATTTTAATGTACCCAGTGTGGTCATCAATCATTTGGGAGGTTACGACACTATTTATTGGAATGGTGCCACGTGTAATCGAAAATGGAATTATTTTCTTTCCCCTATTGATGTCGACTTTTACCAGTGTTCCGCGGGGGCCTTTTAAAAGTTTGATTACATCATCGTTAGTAATGCCTGTTCCGGCAATCGATTTTCCATCTACGGCAACGATTTTATCGCCTGCCGTGATTCCCAAATCTTCACTGGGGCCACCTTCTATTGCCGAGACAACACGTACCGTATCGTTCTGGATTAAAAACTCGACTCCGATACCATCAAAATTGCCCTCAAGTGGCTCCGTATATGAGGCCAGTTCTTGGGCTGTAATGTAGTAAGAGTGTGGGTCCAAATCCCGAAGAATAGCGTTAATAGCCTTGTTAACAAGTTCCTGCTTCGCTATTGTGTCCACATATTCCCGATCAATAAAATTGATGATTTGACCAATTTTATCGGCACTATTAACTGATTTTTTTGGAAAAAAATCGGTCGAACCTGATGACCCGGAAGAAAAATACGATCCCAGGTAAATCCCTAGCACCAACATGGCCGCCAACATGAGCGGATAGTAGAGCAGGAGTTTGTTATTATTTTGATTTTGATTCATTCTTGGTCTAATCGAATATGTTCAACTTCTATTCCGGCTTTTCGTAATAATCCCACGCCTTCCGTATCGGTATAGGCCGAACTATACACTACGCGTTTAATACCCACCTGTAATATCATTTTACTGCAATCCTTGCACGGCGACATGGTTAAATAAAGTGTACTATCCTGAGCATTATTGGTTGATCGGGCTACTTTTGATATCGCATTCGCTTCAGCGTGAAGCACATACCAAAACGTCTTGTTCTCGCTGTCTTCACAGCAATTATCAAATCCAGACGGAGCACCGTTGTATCCGTCCGAAATAATCATGCCGTTTTTTACGATTATCGCTCCAACTTGTTTTCGTTGGCAATGAGAAAGTTTGCTCCATTCTTCAGCCATCCGGAGATAAGCCAAATCATAGCGCCGCTGTTTGGCGGCATCTTCATATCTTAATACACCTTCTGCAATCATTGCGTAAAGGTAAAACGCTTTAAGCAAAGGAAGTTGCTTTAAGGGGTGTTAATTAAAGTGAATGGTCTGTTTTGGTGGATGGAAATCAGTCGAAATTTATGTATCTGATTACAGGTATAAATCTTTTCACGCGAACATTCAATTTCATTTCGAATATACTCACCCAGAATAATTCTGAGAATCTTTTTGTACAAACCGCAATTAAAGTTATTTTTGCAATCCCAAATTTGCCCGGGTGGCGGAACTGGTAGACGCGCTGGATTCAAAATCCAGTATTTTCGGATGTGCGGGTTCGATTCCCGCCCCGGGTACAAAATCAGAGTGAGAAACAGAGCGAAAGCGAAATTTTCACTCTGATTTTTTTCTTCTCACTCTCATACACTTTCGTTATAATAGCCAAAATACAATGTTTTTTGGCTGCCCCCTCGGGTTTTAGTTTTTAATAGGTTGGGCCGGAACCATGAATTTTTGAGACACAAATTCATTTTTCACACCCCTTGGTTTACACTAACAGAATACGTAGCTTTGCACCCCTTTTTAAGCGGCCACAATGAGTAGCTCAGTAAAAATTTTTGCGGGAAGCGCATCAGAATATCTTGGATCAAAAATCGCTCATGCCTACGGACAGGAGCTCGGCAATGTTAAGCTCTCGCGTTTTAGCGACGGAGAATTTCAGGTGTCATACGAGGAAAGCATCCGAGGAAAAGATGTTTTTATCATCCAGTCTACCATGCCGCCAACTGACAATCTGATGGAGCTTCTCCTGATGATTGATGCTGCGAAAAGAGCTTCAGCCCGAAAGATTATTGCAGTAATGCCTTATTTTGGTTTTGCTCGCCAGGATCGAAAAGACAAACCACGTGTAGCAATCGGAGCAAAGCTTGTGGCCAATCTGCTTACCGCTGCCGGCGTTGACAGAATTATGACCATGGATTTGCACGCGGATCAAATTCAAGGATTTTTTGAAGTGCCCGTGGATCACCTTTTTGCATCATCAATATTTCTTCCTTTTGTAGAGTCGCTTGACATAGCAAATGTTATAATGGCTGCCCCCGATACCGGAGGAACCAAGCGAGCTAATGCGTATGCAAAGCATCTGAATTTGGATTTGGCTATCTGCTACAAGCAGCGAAAAGTGGCCAACCAAATAGAGAATATGACGGTAATTGGCGAAGTAGAAGGAAAGGACGTTCTTTTAGTTGATGATATTATTGATACCGCGGGAACCCTCACCACTGCGGCAGATATGATGATGGACAAAGGGGCCAAAAGTGTACGGGCTATGTGCACGCATGCTGTTCTCTCTGGTCCGGCATTCGATCGCCTCGAAAAATCAGCTATTACTCAATTAATCGTTACTGACACTATTCCGCTTCAGCGCGAAAGTGCCAAAATAAAAGTGCTTTCCGTCTCTGACCTTTTCGCAGATGTGATTCATAGTGCTATTAATTACCAATCTATTAGTAAATATTTTATCGTTTCATAATTAATAAATATCAAAAATGAAAACAGTATCGTTGAGCGGTTCTCCAAGAGAGAACGTAGGGAAAAAAGATGCTAAAAGCCTCAGGGCTGAAAAGCGTGTCCCATGTGTAATTTATGGGGGTGAAAAACAAACCCACTTTTCAGTCGACCTGATCGAAATTTCGAAGTACGTCTATACTGCCGATGTATTCAAATTTGATCTGGATATTGATGGTCAAAAGGTTGAGGCTATTCTGAAAGATATTCAATTTGATCCGGTTACGGATCGAATGATTCATGCCGATTTCCTCGAAATTGTAGATGGCAAACCGGTGCGAATGGAAATTCCTATGCACGTTACCGGAAACTCAATCGGGGTGAAAAACGGGGGTCGATTGTCGACCAACTTTCGTCGAATCCAAGTTATGGGTATGCCTAAGGACTTTCCCGATTATATCGAAATGGACGTTACGCCGCTTCGTATCGGAATGTCGCTTCGGATCAAAGATATTAATCTACCCGATGTTACCCTTCTTCATAATCCTGAATCAGTCGTAGTTGGTGTGAGAACTGCACGTGGAGCAATTGAAGATGAAGAAACAGAAGAAGGTGAGGAAGACGAAGAAGGTGAAGAAGGTGAAGAATCTTCTGCCGAAGGAGAAACTGAAGAAGCAAAATCTGAAGAATAATTACGTCAGTACTGACCTAAAATGAAGTATTTGATTGCCGGGCTGGGAAATATTGGTGAGCAATATGCCAATACTCGCCATAATATCGGCTTTAATGTAATGGATGCCCTCTCGGGGGCATCCGACATTTTGTTCTCTACGGAACGTTATGGTGATGTTGCCCGGATAAAAGTTCGCGGTCGAACCTTGGTTTTGTTGAAGCCGTCTACTTATATGAACCTCAGTGGAAAAGCCGTAAATTACTGGCTTCAGGCTGAGAAAATACCGATTGAAAAGCTACTTGTAGTAACGGATGACTTGGCTCTGCCTTTCGGCAAACAACGACTTCGGATGAAAGGCAGCGATGGTGGGCACAACGGACTGAAGAATATTAGCCTTATACTTGGCCGAGCAGATTATGCCCGTTTGAGAATTGGAGTAGGCGGTGATTTCGAGCGCGGAGGGCAGATTGATTATGTGCTCGGTGAATGGAATGAGGAAGAACAAGAAGAGCTGGGAAAACGGATTAAAATCGCTGCTGAGACCGTTAAGTCCTTTGCTACTATTGGCGGAAGCCAAACTATGACCCGCTTTAACAATAAATAGCAACTCGTATATTTTTATTGCACTTCTAATCGAAAAATACTTCTTAAAAAGCGAGAGGATTAACGAAATCAGATATTTATATTGACGATGCGGTCACAATTTGCAAGCGGCGCCGTTTGCAAAGAAATTTCTGCAACCTATGTACCTATTGCCTTCAAATGAGCCAATGGGTCTCAAATGCGAGTTTGTTACGCGTTTCGGCGCAAAATATTCATAATCTGAAAGGCATAGGTTCCACCAAAAATATTCAGGTGAGCGAGAAGTGGATATAAATCTGCAATTGGTAAGCGTTCTTCCCAACCTTTTTCCAATGGGAATTCCTGATTGTAGGTCTCATAAAACCGGGTGTCGAATCCACCAAATAGTTTGCTCATTGCTATATCCATTTCCCGATGGCCGTAGTAGGCTGAGGGATCAAAAATAGTTGCTTCGCCATCGGCATCAGTAGAAAAATTGCCCGTCCAGAGATCTCCGTGAAGTGCAGCCGGTTTCTCTTCCGGAAAATAACGATCTACGCGACTCATTACTTTTTCGATCAGACGAACCATTTCACTATTTACTAGTCCGCGGTCTTTTGCCATTTTTAGTTGTGGACCAAGCCGTTGTTCTGCATAAAACTCGGGCCAAGTCTTTCGAGTACCATTTTGCTGTGGCAAATTTCCCAGATAATTATCCGAATGAAAACCAAAAGTATCATTTGTGTTTCGATGCATTTTGGCGAGTTTTACTCCGAAGTTTTCCCAATAATTTTTGACTTTGGGAGCCGGAGAGATATGTTCCATTATGATCCATTGAATATCATCGGATATTCCGGTGGCGATGGGTTTTGGAATATTGAATGTGCTGGATTTTAATAAAAATTCAAGTCCTTTGGCTTCAGCTTCAAACATCCCCGGGAAAGCAGCGCTCTCATTCAATTTTGCGAAAAAGGTTCCACAACTCGTGTCAATCTTACGCGCATCATTAATGCTGCCCCCACCTACAATGCCGACATTGAGCAGATTAGCCTTGGGATCAACCTTATCTTTAATGGCATTTAGCCAGTCTTGGTTTATTTGCTCGTCTAAAAGATTCATGATGGTAAAACTAAGATGCCTATCGGCGTGATTTTCGTATTTATTAAATCGTTGCTAAGGTCGAATTGTTTATATTTTGAATGGATGGTTAATTTTAAGTTGGGTAAACTTAGATGAAAATCGCTGGAAACCATTTTTGGAATGAAGCTCCCTGTGGAATACCTAAGTGAAAAAACTTATGCCAGATGTCCTGTACAGCAATCAAGAATTAAAAAAATATGAGAATATAGATTTGCCCTTGCAGGTTAGCAAAGGAAAAACTAATTTTGGCGACCCAATTTAATCGGGCCCATAGCTCAGGTGGTTAGAGCAGCAGACTCATAATCTGAAGGTCGCAGGTTCAAGTCCTTCTGGGCCCACGTTTCAAAAGGCTATTCTCATTTTGGGAATAGCCTTTTTTATGGGTATTTTATTCCAATTTCTTAAGCTCCTCTTTCAAATCCCAGATTAGTACTTTTCCATCTGCAATTAACTGATCTGTAGACGATACGTTTGAGTCGCCGCTTTTGCGGTAATCTTCTCCTGCTTCACGCTGAGCTGCTTCACGTGTTTTTTTCAATCCTTTTTCTTCTTGTAGGAGATGGAGCAGCGAGTCATTGGGATCTATCGTATAAGCGAAATTACGTCCGCGATCTATCTCGTATTTTAGGTATTCTTTTAACGTTTCCATTTTTTAGTGGTTTGGTTTGTACTTAATAATTTCTATGCTCATGGTCATTGAAACAACTCTATGCGAATGAAGTTTATTTTGGGTTCCATTTTTTGGATTACGGAAATGTCTCCTTGATTTAGTACCGTTTTATTGTAATCGAATAGAGGGCTATTGTCAATATATTTATGTGGTACCTACACCTGAAATACCCTTTCAGCAACTTCGGTCGACGATCAATCATTTTGTGGAAATGTGGCACCAATTGACCTTTTGAACGGAGGCGTTTGGTATAGTTATTCTCCAACAGAGGATGGTTCTGTATTGGATTCAATAAGCAATTCAGATTTTAACAATCAGGTTTTTCTATACTCCGGTAGTTGTGGCGATTTGACTTGCTTGGATGGAGACAATGACGGCCCTGATGGGGATAATTCGGACGATGCCCAATTACAAGCATTTATAGAAGGTGGTCAAACATATTACCTATATGTCACCGGTGTATATACCGAGAGGGGGTACTTTCAATTAAATGTAATATGCCAGAGTCCACCTGAAAATGATGAAGCATGCGGTGCAACCACTTTGACCTGTGGAAATTCGATAAATCAATCTTTCTCAAATGCAACGGTTTCCTTAGATAATTCATGTTTTGGGGATGTGTCCGCGGATATTTGGTTTACCCTCTTGAGCGATTGGGCTCAAAAACTTACCATAGGAGAAATTACATTATTTGATGCCACTGTGCAGTTTTTTGAAGGAGATGATTGTTCAAATCTAACTGGAGTTGGGCCCTGCTCAGGCGACTCTGAGAATTACACGGTCACAGAACCCGGAACGTACTCTTTCCGAATTCGACCTTATCAAGTTTAGGGAGAATCGCAGGAAGCAACGGTTTTACTTACTTGTGTGGATTGCGATTGTTCAAATTTAAATGCAAATATTGGAGATGCTTGTGATGATGGCATCCCTTATACAATCAATGATATGGTTACCGCCAGTTGCATCTGCGAGGGAACTGTAGTTGCCACGCGTTTAATGTAGGGTACTATTGGCGGTTGGAATAGCATTTGTGCCGATAGGAATATGGTACTTACCTTGGTAACTATAGATGGATGCTTTTCATATTTTGAATTACCCGGTACACTTCATCCGGATGGCAGCTTCTCGCTTGATGGTTACCTGAAATTGTTCCAAACACTTATAATGTACTTGTAAAACTAGATGGTGCACTTGCCAGAGTCGTGGAGAACGTGGTGATTAATTCCGGATTAAACTCGATATTCGTTCCTTCAATAGTGTTGGGAGATTTAAGTGTGGATAACCAGATAAATATATTCGATATTTCTCAGTTTACGGTATCATTCGGCGCTTCAGTGGGTGATGGAAATTATAACTCCTTGGCAGATTTTAATTGCTACGGTACTGATAACCCATTTGATATTTCGGGTCTTAATAATGACTTTGGGCAATATGGTGACGCTATTTATCTTCAATAGAAACCCTATTTCGAATTGATTCATATTGAACCCCCGGACCTATGGTTACCGGGGGTTTTTGTTTAATCCAAGGTAGAAATTTTAGTTTGCTAAATTTCATTTCCCAAAGGCGATTGAGTTTAGGGTTTTTATGTCATTCTTTTGTATGTCAAAAAAAGCGAATTAATCGAGTATAATAGTATTATGATCTGTATATATTTACCTTTTATCGAATTATTTGTGTAATATTGGAAGTGATTTAGTTGAAAAACTGACTTAAAAAAAACCAATTATTAAACCAGCCCGACTCACCTTTCTCGCCGATTACCAAGGGCGCGAGTTTGGCACAATAACCATCTCAGCATGACCAAACTTACCCTAACAGCAATTTTTGCCTTCTCGCTGAACCTGTTTCTTTCAGCACAATCTTTAATATGGAACGACATTCCTGATCCAAAAATCGGAACCCAGCAAATTTATCCGGAATCATACCGAACAATGACGGTAGATTTTGAATCTTTGAAATCTCTGCTTCTCTCAGCTCCTGCGGAAGGAACAGATCTAAGAAATTCTGACTTTAGCATACAGCTTCCAACCCCCGATGGAGGCCGAGCCGGCTTTAAAATTGTGGAAGAGTCTACTATGGCTCCAGAGCTTCAGGCCCGCTATCCCGATATTCGAACCTTTATAGGTATCGGTACCGGCGATTATGCAAATGCTACGATAAACCTTGACTTTACGCTAAAAGGTTTTCACGCACAGATTTTGGCTGAAGGGAAATCGTATTATATCGACCCACTATCTCCCGGCGATCTAAATACGTATATGATTTACACACGGGAATCCTTTTTTAAAGGCAATTCTAAAACCATGCCTCCATGTAAATCTGAAGACATTGGACTTCCAGAACCTGGCAATAAAGGCGAAGTGCCTAGAAATGGACAGAAATCAGATGGTGGAATAGAAATTGAGTTTCCCAATGTTTCTAACGGCACCCAATTGCGCACCTATGATCTTGCCTTGGCGTGCACGGGCGAATACGCTCAATTTCAAGGCGGAACCGTGCCCTTGGTTATGTCGGCTATGACTACCACAATGAATCGTGTAAATGGTATTTATAGGAGCGACGTATGTCTTAGAATGCTGATGGTAGCAAATAACGACGACCTTATTTTCTTAAATGCAGCTACCGATGGATACACCAATAATGATGGTGATGCAATGCTTGGCCAAAACCAAACAAAAGTCGACTTTATAATTGGTTCATCAAACTACGATATTGGCCATATATTTAGCACTGGTGGGGGTGGAGTTGCCTTGGTTGGAGTCGTTTGTAATAATAGTTTTAAGGCTCAGGGTGTAACGGGAAGTCCAACCCCGGTTGGCGATCCGTTTGATGTGGATTATGTAGCTCATGAAATGGGACATCAGTGGAGCGCGAAGCATACGCAGAATAATAATTGCCAACGTTCATTACCATCTGCTTATGAACCGGGCTCGGCTTCTACAATTATGGGTTATGCAGGAATTTGCTCACCTAATTTACAAAGCAATAGTGATCCGTATTTTCATAACCGTAGCTACAACCAAATAGTTGCTTATTCTGTAACTGGCAATGGCAATTCTTGCGCTACTATTACATCGGCTGTTAACAGCCCACCTGTAATAACATTGCCTTCAGGAGGCTTCTTTATTCCAAAATCTACACCGTTTGAGCTTACAGCCTCTGCAACCGATCCAAACAATGACCCTATGACATACTGCTGGGAACAGTATAATTTAGGTCCTGCAACGGCCGGGGGAGATATCAACCTGACCAATCCAAGTGGCACTGCGCCGATATTTAGATCATGGGAACCAACTTCTAGTTCCACACGTGTTTTTCCGCGACTTTCTGATTTAGTTAATAATACTACTGTTATTGGTGAGCTCTTGCCTACATATGCGCGCGACATGACTTTTAGATTAACAGTCCGTGATCTATATATAAATGGTGCAGTAAATGATGCCCAATTAAGCTTTGATGTCGTCAGTAATTCAGGCCCTTTTCTGGTCAGCTCTCCAAACACTGCAGTGACATGGAATATTGGGAGCAATCAAACCGTATCCTGGAATGTGGCAAACACTACGGCATCGCCGGTAAATTGTGGCACAGTTGATATTTATCTTTCAACCGATGGTGGTTTCACATATCCAACTTTGCTCGCTTCAAACACACCAAACGATGGATCACAATCTATTATGGTGCCGAATATACCTTCTACCCAGGCCAGAGTTAAAGTTAAAGCACACTCGAATATCTTCTTTGATATTTCCAATGCGAATTTCACCATTTCTGTCGGAGAACCGCCTGCCAACGATGCGATTTGTAGCGCCATAACGATTAATTGTGGTGATAATCTTTCGGGAACAACTGTAAATGCTACAGCAAGTTCTTTGGGACAACCCTCGTGTACCGGCGGAACAGATCACGATGTTTTTTATAAGTTTAATGCAACCGAGGGCAATACATACACTATTACAGTAATTGGTGATAATTACGACGGCGTAATGGCTATTTTTGGTGGTTCATCTTGTTCCGGAAGCCTCACGGAATTAGATTGTGCAGATAACGGTATTGGTTCCGGTTCTTTGGAAACAATTACGTATACCGCCACAGAAAACACCCCCATTTTTATCCAGACGTACGACTGGTTTTCAAGTGAAGGGGAATTTACTATTTCACTCGATTGTGAGTTTATCAACGACAATCCATGTGACGCAATCGCAATAACTTGTGGTACAACCGTAAACGGATCTACCGTAGGCGCAACAGCTAGTTCTGTTGGTTTTCCGAGTTGTGCATCTGGTACGCAAAATGATGTCTTTTATAAAATAGAGGCGGTAGCAGGTGTTGATTATACCATAACTGTTCTCGGGGCTAATTATGATGGAGTGCTTGCAGCGTACACGGGCTTTTGTAGCGGCGGGCTCACAGAGCTTGATTGTTCTGATGTTGGTATTGGTAATAATCTGGTTGAAACTATCGCTTTTTCCGTGACTTATAATCGCACAGTCTATATTCAAACGTACGATTGGTTTTCAAGTGGAGGAGAGTTCGCTCTAAGTGTATTGTGCACTAATGTACCTTACGACGAACCCTGCGAAGCGCGTAACTTATCCTGTGGAGCAAGTTTCTCGGGTAGCAGTGCAGGTGCTACGCAGAGTAGTATTGGGAATCCTACATGCTCCTTAGGCTCACAAAATGATGTGTTTTTCAAATTTACTGCTCTTGCCAACGCTTCTTATTCAGTTACTGTAAATGGCGATAATTACGATGGCGTACTTGCAGCATACTCAGGAAGCTGCAGTGGTACGCTTACACAATTAGACTGTTCTGACTCTGGTTTTGCTAATGGAATTGCGGAAACGGTGGATATTAACGTGACAACAGAACAAGAAATACTCATTCAAACGTATGATTATTTTGGGAACGGCCCAAGCGATTTTACAATTACTCTCAACTGTCCGATTCCGGACAATGATGACTGTGCAGATGCCATTACACTTTCTGTAAATAATCCGGGATCATGTCCTGCCAATCAAGTGGAAGGAACTACCTATGGTGCTACGCCTTCCAACCCGGATGCCTGTGAGTCGACATCTCCAGATGTGTATTACACCTTCAACTCAGGGAATAACAGTGAAGTGATCATTAATTTAGGAGCTATTACCGCTACTGATTTGGTATTGAGCGTGTTTGAGGGAAGCTGTAGTTCAACAGCGACTTTCTGCGCGTTTGGAACCAATCAATCTCCCATAATTTCCGTGGCACCTTTTACTACCTATTATGTGAGGGTACATTCGTTTTATACAAATTCAAATGGAACTTTTAATATTTGCGTTGAAAAAGTCGCTCCCGAAATTGCAACTGTTAACGGCACAATTACAGGTTGGAACACAAGCTGTGCAGCGCGTAATGTTACGGTGAGCCTGTATAACACATCAACATTAACGACCTACATTGTAAATACCACACTTTCACCGTCCGGAACTTTTGTAGCAAACAGTATTGATATTCCTGCGGGCACTTATGATATTCTGGTCAAAGTTCAGGGAGCGCTTGCGATACTTTCAGAGGATGTTGTGCTCAATGGAGGGGCAAATTCTTTAAGCACCGGCCCTGTTGTATTGGGAGATTTGAATGGGGATAATCAGATAAATCTTTTCGATATTTCACAGTTTACGGTATCGTTTGGATCTTCTGTTGGCGAAGCTGCCTATAGCCTATTGGCAGATTTTAATTGCGATGGAACTGTCAATCTTTTTGATATTTCAAGTCTGAATAATGGCTTTGGACAATCGGGGGATGGATTTATTCTATAGGGAGGAATAATTCTTAGAAGGAAATGGTTTAAACTCCGGGAAATGTCAATTTCTCGGGGTTTTTTCATTGGCGATTCCGCAAAAAAAAGGTCGTCTCTTACGAAACGACCCATCTCTAAGTGGAGAATACCGGATTCGAACCGGTGGCCTCCACACTGCCAGCGTGGCGCTCTAGCCAACTGAGCTAATCCCCCTTAAAGTTTGGCGAAATTAGCTGAATATTGGATTTTTGCCAAATCTAAATGCAGTTAATATGAAAAAATATAAAAATATAATCTTCGACCTTGGCGGAGTACTCCTCAATATCGACTATTTAAAGACCGTTCAGGCCTTTGGAAAACTGGGTCTTATTAATCCCGAGCAAGCTTTTTCTAAAGAGGTGCAAGCCGAATTGTTTCGCGATTTAGAATGTGGAGGGATCACCAATTCAGACTTTCTAGCGACATTAAAGGGTCATATTCCAGAGGCAAATACATCTCAGATTAAAGAAGCTTGGAACGCGTTGCTCCTCGATTTTCCCGTTGCCAGGTTTGAATTCTTAAAAAAATTAACCGCAGATTACCACCTTTTTCTTTTGAGTAATACCAATGCAATTCACTTAGAAAAGTTCAGAATTATCATTGACGAAAGTGTGGGTTGGAACAGTTTTAACCGTCTTTTTAAGGGTATAGGATACAGCCACGAACTCAACGCAAGAAAACCTGATGCGGATATTTTTCATAAAATGATTGCGAAATATCATCTCAAGCCTACTGAAACTCTTTTTATAGATGATACTGAAATGCACGTGCTCACAGCAAGGTCGCTCGGGATTGAGGCGATTCATTTAAAAAATGATGAGGAAATTACTGAGGTGCTGAAAGATCTTTTACGAGAATAAGAATTACTTTTTCTTAAAAGTCTCTCCAAAAGAACTGTCATAATTTAGGTAATATTCTCCTTTTTCAAGGTTTGAAACATCAACAGATTTTCCAAAGCCCGTTTCAACCAATTCTCCGAAATTATTGAAGATCTCATATTTCGTGGGACTTGAAAAAACAACCGAATTATCTACTTTTTTGGGTTCAAAACTCACTTTTGGTGCTTTGGGATCATAAGACACCGCGTCCGAATATTTGGGCTTATTGGTATAATCTACCTGCTTTACTCTCACCTTATTTTCTCCGCTATATGGAGTTAATTTAAATTGGTATGTATGGCTTTCAGCAGTTCCGTCACCGGGAACTTCTCCCACTTTTACCCACTTATTCCATCTGAATTGTTCTACAATATAGGGCAGCGATCCACTTTCACCGGAAGTGGTCCAGGTCAAAACATTGTTTTTAACATTGATCGAACTTACTGCAAAAGTGCTGTGTGGCTTAATAGATTCTGGGTTCAGAACCAGAGGGGTACATCCTTTTTTGTGCTTAACTAAAATTTCCACAGGTGAGCCGACTTCGATTCCCAATACGTTAAAATCTATTGCAAAAGCGCTGCTGTTGATTTCATCACGGGTGAGGTCTCCATTCACATAAACTTCATAAACGCAAAAACCGACACCATCATCCGAAAATGGATTTTTAATGTAAAGGTCTTTTCCTTGGTAAATTCCGTCCAAAACAATAGTCTGAGCCGAAACACCGGCATAGCCGAGCAGAAAAAAGAAAACAGTTACTATAGGGTAAATCTTTTTCATATCACATTAGTGCGATCAAAAATAAGAATTCTAATCCGCCTTTCCATAAATCTTTATTCCTTGTTTGCATGTTCACAAATATTCCGTGCAATTTCTGTCATATGTTTCACCTCTTGCGGAGTGAATTCTATGAGTGGATTATTCTCAATGTTGTAATTTTTACCTCCGATATCGAATGAGGCAAAAAAGTGCCAGTATGGAGAAGATCCATCAGGCAACATAGATTTATAGTAGATAATGCTGTCCGAATCGATTAAGTATTCAATTTTAAAAATACCATCTTCTAATTCTATTTTTTTCGTGCTGCAGGAGAGTGTGTCCTGGCTTATAAAGAGATTCATTCCCTGTGGATCGGTCAGCTCCATCCTGCCAAAAGAGGCATTCCATTGAGCTTGAATTTGAGGGTTTTGACCGAAGGGAAGTTTGATGGCTAATGGGAGCCCACCTTCGCTCAGGTCGTATTTTTGAAAAGATTCAACAGGCTTTTCCTTATTTTTAGCATCGACGAAATCATTTTCGGGTGTACACGAAAATGATAAAGAAAAAATAATCAGAAAGTAGATATGCTTTTTCATAATCGACTTTTAGCCATTTCATTTAACGTAAAACGGGCAGAAGCGGTTACATAACAATGAAACAATTCATAAATCGAAAAAAAGTGAATAAGTTAAATTCACATTTACTTACTATAATCTGAAAGTAAGAGCTCAAAAGAGGGTGGTAGGAAAAAGAATTTATTGTACCACTATCTTTTTCACAAACCTTCCTTTTTCATTCTCAATAACAACACTATACATCCCTTTTTCCAAATTGCCCACCGGCACTTGTATAGTGTTACTTTCTCCCAGAGCAGTAGTTTCATTTGTGAAAACAATGCGACCGACAGCATCCAGAAGCCGAATTTGCAATGTGCCTGTGATGGCTGTGTTTATCCTAACGGAAAATTCGGTATTCGTTGGGTTCGGATATATTGACCAATCAAGTTGCTCTGATACTTTGTCTATTCCAGTTATACATTCGGGGTCATTTGCTTCATAAAATGTAACAATAACCGGTATGTCGGAAGTAGAACAGATAGATCCAAGCGGATTTGCAAGGTCAGAATACACAAAACCGGTAAGCTCATAATCTCCGATAAATGGAGCGATCCCATTGGCGGAAAGCAGACCATTCAAATCATTATTGAATATATAGGGTAAGCTTACATCGGTAAGATTTATATCCTCGGTGGTAGTCGGATTGAAAAAGCGAATTCCATACCCGCCGCCCTCGGGAATAGTCGCATCAATTTCGAGTGCAGCAATCGTTGTGAAACCCGGACAAATAGAAGGGTCGCCCGCTATTTGCAAATTTCCGGTTATGCACAGTTCGGGGCCAGAACAACCTGGATCTTCAGGACTGAGAAAGTTGATTGTTACTACCGTTGTCGAACTTGCACAGACCGAGCCTATCGGATTATTCGTATCGGTATACACGAAACCAGTAAGCTCGTACTCGCCCTGAAAGGGATCAAGGTCATTTGCGGAAAGCAAACCATTCAGATCATTATCAAATGTATATGGAAGCTCGACATCGGTAAGGCTAAGGCTATCGTTGAGAGCCGGGTTGAAAAAACTAATTCCATAACCACCACTCGAAGGAACCGTAGCAGCAGTTAGCAAATCTACAGAGGTGTTAATACCCGGACAAATTTGTGGATCGCCGGTTAGGATTAAAGACTCCGTATTGCAACTTTCTTGTGCTGAGCAAGCTGGATCATCGGCACTCAAAAAGGTGATGTTTATTGGATTGTCGGCCATGACACAGATGCTCCCGGTTGCGTTTGATGCGTCTGTATAGACGAATCCGGTGAGTTCGTAATCCCCAAGAAAAAGATCAAATCCGTTTTCAGTTAGCAGACCGTTCAAATCACTATTGAAAGTATATGGCAGACTTACATCTGTGAGATTTATACCCGTATCTTCCGTTGGGTTGTAAAAGAGGATTCCAAACCCGCCGCCGGCAGGAATGGAGGCCGGGGTGTTGAGGTTTACAGTCGTTGTTTGATCCGGACAAAGAGTGGATTCCCCTACATTTATTAAATCTTCGGTACTACAGCCTATTTCGCTACACGTTGTCGAGCCGTCTTCGCAAGTCAATGCCGGATATCCATTTCCAACAGCATTGGCTACACCGCATTCATCATCTTTACTGATTACAATGAGGTAGGTGCCCGATTCGCTGGCTGTCCAGGTTATTGAGCATCCGTCACCGGGGCCAAAAGCATCAATTGCTCCACTCGGGGCGATAATTGTAAAATCAGCCGTCCAGGAACCCGCCCCAGGGCCGTTGCAAATACTAAAGGTGTAGGAGCCACCGGACTGAAAATTATCCACTCCGTAAGCCTCGCCAGCAAAAACTTCAAAATCTTGAATTTCATTGAAAGGACATCCCGTGCCATCATCGCAGGGGGCTCCACCAAACATTGTGTTGAAATTATTCCATCCCGTGGTAGGAGATGGATTAACCCAAGTAATGCAGCCTTCTTGATTGACCGATCCTGAGCAAATTGTCCAACCCAGATCGGCAAAAAGACCAAGAGTTACGGTACCTGGGCTGTGGATCGCTTCACCTGGGCCGAGTTGTGGTGTCATCAGACTCTGAGGATTTCCGGAAGGAAAGGTTATTTCATTCCAATGGGAAAGCGAGGAGCCGGGTGCGTAATTGCTTGGTGCATAGATTTTCGGACGCACAGAGTTGTTGGCAGTGGTGGCTTCTCCTGAATTGCAAAACACATTATTGCTTGTGAATGCAGTACCTAAGGCTGGTCCTTCGGCAAGGGTAAGCATACTGGGCCCATTAGCCCCAAGAATCATAAAGTGATCGAAGCGCAAAGGAAGGTCTGCGCCACCGAGTCCGTATGTGCCAGTCGAGCCGGTTTCATTATAACTTCCCGACGAAATAAAGCCCAGCCCATGGCCCAACTCGTGAAGGACGACTGAAACCAAGTCGTATTTGTTATTCGGCGTATTGCCGTCGGTACCGAGATACCAGTCAAAATCGGAATTAAAACTTGCGACAATGTCTTCGTCTCCGGGAGATTGATCCGTACCCGCGATGGCATCGGCAAGTGCCGAGGCGTAGTAACTATTGTCTGGAGCATTCGGAAAATTATTGAAAACAAATGAAGGTCCTGCAGAACCGAGTACATTTTCACCGAGGGCTTCCCAGGTGGCGTTCACGCGAATGGTAACCGGACTGCTGATGGAATAGGACCAAATATCGACAGCTGCCTGAAAAGCTGCCTGGGCTGCCGGCGTAAAACCATTATAAGTGACCTGAATGGTGGAGCAAGGTTGACCTCCGCCTTTCATCAAAATTTTATTGGCAATATCCGGAGGGACCGGAATATAATGATGACCCGTAAAAGGTCCGGGAGGACAAATAGTCGTGGGGCCGGGTTGAGTGTTGATAGTTTGAGAAAATACTGAAGAACAGTTGATTAGAGCGAGACATATCGCTACAAAATATCTGGTTAGCATGATAGTTGAGTATATATTTATTCGATAAATATAAAGAAGAATTTCAATAAATGGTTAATTTTGCCCGCATGGACATTTCACTCAAAGGAAAAACGGCTTTGGTGTCCGGGAGCACCCAAGGCATAGGAAAAGCAACAGCTCTTCAGCTGGCTCAAATGGGCGCACAGGTCATCCTGCTCGCACGAAACGAAACTAAATTAAAATCAGTGCTCACGGAGCTCCGCGCGATCTCAAACGAAGGGCATGGTTTTATGGTAGCCGATTTTGCAAAACCAAATAATGTCAAAACTGCTGTCGAAGCAGCACTCGAGAAATACGGTCCTATCCAGGTGTTAATTAATAATACCGGGGGCCCGCCTGCCGGCAAAGCAATTGATGCCGACCCGGACGAATACCGCAAGGCTTTTGAAATGCATTTGATTTGCAATCAGATCATTACACAACTTTTAGTGCCGGGCATGAGATCCTCCGGTTACGGGCGGATAATAAATATTATATCTACATCTGTCAAGCAGCCTTTACCGAATTTAGGCGTTTCAAATACGATTCGCGGAGCGGTGGCTAATTGGTCAAAGACCCTTTCGTCGGAACTTGGATTGTTTGGAATTACCGTCAATAACGTACTTCCCGGAGCGACGGCTACAGCAAGGCTTGAAGCAATTGCCTCACGGAAATCCACGCAAACCGGAATGCCGATAGAAAAGGTTCTCAAAGAAATGGGAAACGCTGTGCCCCTGCAGCGTGTAGCAGAACCTGAAGAAGTCGCAAATGGAATTTGCTTTCTGGCAAGCCCTGCGGCCTCCTACATCAATGGAATCAACCTTCCGGTGGATGGTGGTCGGACGGCGAGTTTGTAAAAAACAAACCTCCCGGAAGCTTCCTTCGAACGGGATGCATACTAGTCCACCAAAAGCTTAAACCCTTTCCCGTGGATATTGATAATCTCGATCGTTGAGTCAGGCTTGAGGTGTTTACGTAATTTGGCAATATAAACATCCATGCTGCGGCCGTTAAAGTAATTGTCATCCCCCCAAATGGCGTTCAGCGCATAGTTGCGCTCAAGCACTCCGTTTTTATTTAGCGTAAGCAAATAGAGCAGCTCATTCTCTTTGGTAGTGAGCTTGGTTTCGCTGTCGCCATGTTTCAAAATCTGACGATCGTAATCGAATGCAAATTCTCCAATTTCGAACGTGTGTTTGTCTTTGTTCTCAAGCTGGGCCTGATCGGTTCTGCGTAAAATCGCATTTACACGTACTAAGAGCTCTTCCATCGAGAATGGTTTCGAGATGTAATCATCGGCACCGAGGTTGAAACCTTTCAGCGTATCTTCCTTCATTGTTTTTGCCGTCAGGAAAATGATCGGAATTTTCTTATTGATTGTCCTGATTTCCTTGGCTACAGTGAACCCGTCTTTAACAGGCATCATTACATCGAGGATTACAAAATCAAACTGTTGTTTTGAAAACGTTTTAAAAGCTTTGTCGCCATCTGTACACAGAACGGTTTCAAATTCTTTTGTTTCAAGGTATTCTTGTAAGAGCGTACCCAGATTTGGGTCGTCTTCGGCGAGCAAAATGCGTGTCTTAGAGTTCATAATTATATGGTAATTGTATGGTAAATGTACTTCCTTTTCCAAATTCGCTTTGAACGGAAACGGTTCCGTGGTGCTTTTCGACAATGGCTTTCACATAACTCAGACCCAAACCGAATCCTTTAATGTTGTGAACATTGCCTGTAGGCACCCTAAAAAGTTTTTCAAAGATACGTTTCTGATCGTCTTTTCGAATCCCGATACCTTTGTCGCTTATTTGAATCGTAATGGCAGCATCCGAACTCGTAGTGCCTACTTTTATTTCGGGTTTGTCGCCGCTGTATTTTATTGCATTATCCAATAGATTGTAAATCAAGTTTGTAAGATGAATTTTGTCGCCAATAAGAATGGGCTCACTCGCCTGAAGGGATTTTTCAATTTTGCCTCCCTTTTGGCGAGCTTGTAATTCAATATTTCGAATAGCAGTATCGATAATTTCGTGCAAATCTATGGTGTCTTGCGCCAATGTGATTTCCCGACGATCGAGAACTGCACTGCGCAATACACTCTCAACCAAAACGCCCAGTCTTTTGTTTTCGTCTTTGATCATACTCACAAACTTTCCCACTTTTACTTCTGTATTCGACATTGCGGGGTCTGAAAGCGCCTCACAAGCCAGTGAAATCGTGGAAATCGGCGTTTTCAATTCGTGGGTAATATTATTGATAAAGTCGTTTTTGATCTCGGATACCTTTTTTTGGCGCAAAATAGTGCGGATAGTATATCCAAAAGCGAGAATAATCGTGACCATAAAAAGACCGGATGAAACCAAAAGGGGCCACAGAGATTTCAGCAGATAAGAGTCCTGATTGGGAAACCAAAGTCGCAAATAGGTATTGGGCGTAATATAATCTGCCGGCAGAAGCCGCGCTGTGTATCCTTCCGAAATCAATTGATTCAAATAAGGCTCACTTCTTTTGGGGATGACCTGCGGCACATTGTACATATCAAAAATTCCGAATTGAAAATCGGCATTTATGCCGCCTACCTCGCGCAAGTTTGTGGTAAGCAGTGAATCGATTTCGTGTGCACCATAGCGGCTCAAAAAATTGGATCCCGACTCTATTGTGGACATATCCAAAATGAGCCGGGCGATCTCTTGACTCTGGAAATCATCAAACCGATTCATTTTTTTTATCTCTTTCTCCAATGCGGCTTGCTCTTCACGTATCAGGTCGTCCACCGTTTTTGGTTCTTTGGTTTGTGACGGATCGCCAGGATGACCTTCAAAAATAGCCCCGATAATTATGCCCGTATCCGTTCGAGCAGTGTCGGTGTAAGCGATCGGGCCGGGTATTTGATTTTTTGATGAGCGAAGGCTGTCGAACTGAAGAATTAACCGGCGTCCGAACTCATGGCGTTTCAATCGCTCCATTTTTTCAGCTTGCTCGAGCTGGCGGTTTAGCTCAGCCAGCGACATTTTCACGCTTCCTCTAAACTGCGCATTCCGAAGTGTTATGGAATTTTGAATCCAGAATATTTGAATCGCAATAAGTCCCACCAGTGAAACGGTGATCAGGACTATGAGCGCTGTGATGAATGATTTTTTCAAAAGAGTAGCAAAGTTAAGCGCAACGCAGAGGTGATAGCGGTGTGCTTAACCTAATTTAACAATAGGGTGCAGCACTTAACGTTTCTTTCGCGATGATATACTTTCTTTGTAATTCCCAAACGGTCATTTAATTAGCTTCCGTTCTTTTAAGAAAGGCTGATTCGAAAAAAAAGAACGCTTTTATTCGCGCGTGTTATATTGCAGATAATACCGAGATTTACACCAAATGGAGATAATTTCAAATTACATAAACGGTGCGTTCAAACCCGCCATTAAAAAGGGTTGGTTGGATAATTATGAACCCGCCACCGGAAGAGTGTACAGCAAGATTCCCGATAGCGATTCCGAAGATATTGCTGCGGCTTACGAGGCTGCTCAGTCGGCTTTCGCCAAATGGTCCGGGCTTTCGGTCACCGATAGGTTTCATTTTTTAATGAAAATCGCCAAAGGAATTGAAGATAATCTGGAGGCTTACGCCAGAGCTGAGTCGCGTGACAATGGGAAACCAGTATGGCTTGCCCGTTCGGTAGATATTCCCCGTGCGGTAAGCAATTTTGAATTTTTTGCGGCAGCGTGCACCCAGTTTGCCAGCGAAAGCCATTATACTGAAGGTCTTGGAATAAATTATACGCTACGCCGTCCATTGGGCGTTGTAGGTTGTATATCTCCTTGGAACCTGCCGCTTTATCTTTTTTCATGGAAGATTGCGCCGGCACTTGCTGCTGGTAATACTGTGGTGGCCAAGCCATCCGAAATCACGCCCATGACGGCTTACTTATTGTCCAAAACCGTTCACGAAGTGGGATTGCCTGCTGGAGTTTTAAATATCGTTCATGGTCTCGGTGCAAAAGCCGGCGATGCGATGTGTCGAGTGGATGGAATTAAAGCTATTTCTTTTACCGGCGGAACCGAAACCGGAAAGAAAATCGTGGAGGTAGCAGGGACAAAATTTAAAAAACTCTCCCTCGAACTGGGCGGAAAAAACCCAAATATTATTTTCGCCGATTGCGATTTTGACGATATGATTCGCACCACCGTCCGTAGTTCTTTTTCAAATCAAGGTCAGATATGTCTTTGCGGATCACGTATTTTGGTGGAAGAATCTCTTGCGCCAAAATTCAAAGAGGCTTTTCTTGAAAAGGTAACCAAACTGAAAGTGGGCGATCCCAATAGCGACGATACCCGCATGGGAGCCGTGGTGAGCAAGCCACACATGGAGAAAGTATTGAGCTATATCGCTTTGGCGAAAGAGGAGGGCGGAAAAGTGCTGTGCGGAGGAAATCAGGTAAAAATGAGCGGGCGACTTGAAGATGGATATTTTATCGAACCCACAGTCATTGAAGGTCTTACCCAAAATTGCCGCACCAATCAAGAAGAGATTTTTGGCCCTGTGGTCACTATCGATACATTTAAAACGGAAGGCGAAGCCCTCCAAAAAGCGAATGCAACCGTCTATGGTCTGGCATCGACAATATGGACCAACGATTTGAAACGCGCACACCGCGTAGCAGCAGAAATTCACGCCGGAATTGTATGGGTGAACTGTTGGTTGGAGCGCGATTTGCGCACGCCTTTCGGTGGAATTAAAAACTCAGGAGTAGGTCGAGAAGGCGGATTTGAAGCAATGAAATTTTTCACAGAACCCAAAAATGTTTGCATCCGGTATGAAGAATAAACCCATTTTTTCACTTTTGGGAGGTTTTCCAGTTTGGATGCTTTTGGCATTTTTGGTTTTGGGCGCTTCCTCTGTTTTTGGGCAGAAGGTTCCCACGGATTCAAACGGAGATTTACGACCCTTTCTACTTCTCGAAAAACCGGGAACCAAACATCGAATCCGGTATTATATCGGCGATGAAATTGAATTTAAAATCAAGGACGAAAAGAATTTCCAAAAAGGAAAGATCGTTCAGTTTTCGGATACTTCTTTTTATGTAAATGAATACGTGGAAGTGCCCTTACGGAAAGTTAGCGACTTGGCCGACCGATCGAGAGTAGAGGGCGTACACCGCCTGGCTGCTAATACGCTACTCGTGATTCCGGTATTTTTTATCTTTTCAGCTGCCAATAATATTTTTAATACCGGTAATACACCTGTTATTGATAAAGAGGTTTATCCGCTATCAGCTGTATTTGTGGGGATTAGTGGTCTCGGATTTTTATACAATGGAAAGCGGTATCGACTAAAAAATCGATGGCGGATAATAATGGTTCGTCTATAATACCAATTAAAATTTTCAAAGATATTATTGGTAAATGCTGGGCTATTATCAATCGTGCAGACACAGGACGATATGCACGACATTTGATAGATAAATCGGTATAACCCAAAAAAAATTACGAACTTTCCGTCTCCTTACTGGTTATCGGAAGTCAGAAAAGTTTAGATGATATTTTCAATATGTTAAAGCAGAGTTTACAACAAAAATTACTTCAAAAGCTTTCTCCTCAGCAGATTCAGTTGATGAAATTGCTACAAGTTCCTACAGTCGAGCTTGAGCAGCGTATCAAGGAAGAACTTGAAGCTAACCCTGCGCTCGACGAAGGTGCCGAGAAGGAAGAAGAAGATGCACCCCAGGAGGAAGAATGGGATGAGAAGGAAAAATCGGAGGCTGAAAAGGAATTCGACTTTTCAGATTATATTGATGATGATGAAACCCCGGCATACAAGACCAGCATTCGAAATAAAGGATCGGATTCAGATGAAAAATCGATTCCATTTGCGAGTGGCGTTTCCTTTCGGGAAAATCTGAAAGAGCAGCTTTCCTGGCGCAATATTACCGAAAAGCAGGAATCGCTTGCCAATACAATAATTGGCAATTTGGACGACGACGGATATCTGCGGCGCGAGTTGGAGAACATTTCAGACGATCTGGCTTTCTCTCAGAATATTATGGCCACTGACGAGGAGCTCGAAGAAGCACTGTTAACCATCCAGTCGCTCGATCCGGCAGGAGTGGGCGCACAAACTCTTCGCGAATGCCTTTTGCTTCAGCTACAGCGAAAAGACCGAAGCTATCCTTCCATTCGTATTGCCTATGAAGTGGTAGACAAGTATTTCGAGGCTTTCACCAAAAAACATTACGACCGGATAACCAAGCGGATGGAACTTTCGGACGAAGATCTGAAAATAGCTATTAGCGAGATTGTAAAGCTTAATCCCAAACCCGGAAACAGTTCGCGCGATTCTTCAAAAACGATTCAACATATTGTACCCGATTTTACGCTGACCGCCGATGATGACGAGCTTGTGGTATCGCTCAATGGGCGCAATGCCCCGGAGTTGCGCGTAAGCGATTCATACAACCAGATGATGAAAGGCTATGACAAGTCTCCTACTAAGGATAAGCGGCAGAAGGAAGCACTTATGTTCGTAAAGCAAAAGATCGATTCGGCACGTTGGTTTATCGATGCCATCAAGCAAAGGCAGCAAACGCTGATGTTTACTATGAATGCCATTGCCGATTTTCAGCGGGAGTATTTTCTTACTGGCGACGAGACAAAGCTGAAGCCCATGATTCTCAAAGATATTGCAGAAATTGTTCACCTTGATATTTCCACGATATCGCGGGTGGCTAACAGCAAATACGTCCAAACCCCTTACGGTACGTTTCTCTTGAAAAGCTTTTTCAGTGAATCGCTCACCAATGATGCCGGTGAAGAGGTTTCTACGCGTGAAGTGAAAAAGATTCTTCAGGTTGCGGTGGATAATGAGGATAAAGTCAAACCCCTTACCGATGATAAGCTTGCTGCCGTGCTCAAGGAGAAAGGCTATCATATTGCCCGTCGTACTGTAGCCAAATACCGGGAGCAACTCAACATTCCGGTAGCTCGGCTCAGAAAGCAACTATAGACGATGGCGCGACGAATAGCGATTTGGATTTCAGCGCTTTTTCATCCGCTTATTATGCCTTTGGCCTGCGTCTTTATAGCCTTTCAGTTCGATTGGTATGTGCAGGGGACGACCAGCATCGAGCAGATTCACTTGATTTATTTAATTGTTGGCCTGAGTACGATTGCCTTTCCGGGAATTAATATTCTCCTGCTGCGCTGGTATGGTGTTATTTCTTCGCTTGCGATGCCACTGCGAAAGGAGCGAACCACACCTTTTATTTCTACCGTATTTTTTTTCGCTTTGGGCTATTACCTCCTTCGAAAAGGAAATCTGACAGAAGTGCTTTACTCTATTTTGATGGGCTGCATTCTTGCGCTTGTGGTGGTTATCTTGATCAACTTTAAGTGGAAAATCAGCGCACATGCGGTTGGAGTGTTCGGCCTTATCGGAACGACTATCGGCTTGTTTCGGATCCATAATTTTGGAAATGTTGCGCTGCTGTCGGTGCTTATTCTTATTGGCGGAGCGGTGCTCACTTCACGGCTCGTACTCAACGCCCATTCTCCGACGCAAATTTATGTAGGGGCTGTTGTTGGGTTCTTTGCGCTTTATCTGCCGGTTTATTTTGGGGTTTTTGTATGATGGAATTTTCATCGGCTTCAGCCGTCGGAGGTTTGGGGTTTCAATAATAAATGCAAAATGACCCCCCCCCCAAAAAAAAAATTGAATAACTGACAAACAGGTTACTACAAAATATTGTATTCTCTGAAAACATATTTTAACTATTCAAGATTAGGAAATATCAAGTTTGTAACATAAGTATTGAGGTCTGTATATTGGCGAAAACAAAAAACTATTCGCCATGAAAAACAACCTGATACTCCTGCTATTTTTAACGCCGCTATTTGCCGTAGCTCAACAAGTAGATAAACTTTATACGGTGGGCGGAACATTATATCATACCGCCACTTTAGATGGAATAGGCATTAATGAGGATAAACCTGATGCAGCCCTTCACATCAATCAATCGGATAACAAAGGGACCGCGTTACAAATTGACTTAGAATTCAGTACCACTACACAACCTTCTTATGCCTTTAAAATAAATAGCTTCAACAATGAAGTCACTCCATTTCAGCTTTCGCCCTTACTTTCTGTAGATGCGATTGGGAGGACAAGAATAGGGTATTTTAATTCAGGAAATGAAAAGTTAATGGTAGGCTTTAGTTTAGGTATTTATAGATCGAATTCAACAAATATGGTTCGGCTCGGTTATGACGGAAGTTCTACTCTGCCGCAATTAGTTTGGAAAACATCAAGTAACAAAAACTTCCAATTCAAAAATAGTTCAACTGGAGCAGTTCCGATCTCTCTTTCTCCTGATGGTAAAGTTGGGATCAACACCGATCATTTTGTAGGCGATCATTCATTGTATATTGAGGGTTCTTCGATAGCGGAGGAGATGTTTGTGAAGCTCAAAGCAGATTGGCCTGATTATGTTTTTAGCGATCAGTATCTTTTAATGCCTTTGAACGATCTGCGTGATTACATTGACAAGAATGGACATCTACCTAAAATGCCTATAGCAAGCACTATTAAAGACGAAGGTCTTGCTACTGGTGAAACTTTACGGTTACTTACTGAAAAAGTGGAAGAACTTACACTCTATCTTCTACAGCAGCAAAATGAGATTGAGGCATTGAAAGTCAAACTTGAAAATTAGACCGGTATGAACCGAAAGATAAATTTTCCAACTCTACTGCTTATAGCTGGGGTTTTATTAATGGTGCAATGTTGTAAGCCGGATCCTGAACCACCAACACCACCTGAATGTACAGACCCAGCGAATCCCGATTGTCCCAACTACGATCCCTGCTACGGAGAAAGTCCGGTAACTGCAGAGTTCAAAATTTTTGATGATCTTTTTGTATTCGGCCCAAATGCGGATACTTGGTATGAGGATAGTGTTCTGTATGTGGGGAATATAAAATTTGAAGCACTTGAAGATAGTGCTTATTACAAGTGGTATTTGGGACAAGATGTAGTGGAAGGGTACGGAGATAGTGTAGTTACAAAGGGAATAAACAACCTCGACCCCGGTACGTACGATGCCGCTCTCGTTGTAGAAAAAACCCCGAATATTATGTGTTTTTCGGATGACAATGGCCGAGATAGTATCTACAAAACCTTTACAATTGTTGACCGATGCGATTTATTGGTAATCAATAAATTCAAAGGTGTTTTCGAATCTGCACCGGAGGATAGTGTGGTTATCGAATTCTTGTTTTTAGATTTAAATTATTATCAGAAAGATTGCACGTCTACTGATTTAGGCGGCATCAATCTCGGCGGTGAGTCAGACACACTATATATTGGTGGCGGTATTGTTAACCGATATATCAAGTGGACGCAACTTGCATATACTCAACCCGTCGGTGATTTTGAGGTTTTTCCGGATAATACCTGCCATGCCGAATACGAGTTGCGTGATGAAAATTATATTTTTAATGGAAAACTTCTGCCGGAATGAGAAATCTAAGAATTCGCTTTGTAATTGTTTTATCGTTGCTTTGATTAGAATAATAGCGTTTGCCAATTAAGAGATTTAGATCTTACTGTATCACCGTACGTGCATTTCCACCTTCAAAGAATCACATGATACTTTAAGTTTCGACTATATTCTTAATTCTTACGGGATTTCAACAGTTTCAAAATAAATCCGAATGAGACCCAACTCTTACCAACTTTATAACATTCGGACTTTCAATTTGGATCCAAATAATAAGCAAATCCGTTTTTATGTGACACTCCCAGTTATCTTTATAATTCCCTGAGAGTTTGTGAGGTCTCATTGATTTTGATATTCCGCCAATGCCGTTTTTCTCCAAAGATTTGAGAACACCTACAACAAGCTCAAAATCGGCTTTTCTGCTTTTGATTTTCTTTAAGTCCTTTTTAAACTTGCCGGTAAAAACTAAACTATACATGTAGGCTTATAGCTTTTCCAGCCAGGAATCAAGGTCATCAATTGCCTCCACATTTCCATCACGGGCTTCCTGAATAGCCTTTTTCGTTTCAGCATTCGGGATATTGCCCACATCTCGCAACATTAATATCTCCAGATAATTATTTAGACTTCTTCTTTGAGCAAGGGCTTTCTCTCGAATCAGATCTAATAGTTCAGCATCAAACCTAAAGGCTGTTTGTACTTTGCGGCTGCCATTTGTTCCCATAGTATTCTTTTTAATCTTCCGAAAATCGGGTATTCAAAAATACGAAATAACATTGTGTTATACAAAGAGTATACAAAGGATGTGTTTAGGAGTCATTCCGAAATCCACTACTTACCGTATCGGCGTAAGCGCAATCCCCACCGAAAAAGGAATAACATCATCCGCTCCTTCAATAAGCGGTGTAAGCGAATAAAAACCGGTGAGCTGTACTTTGCCCACTCCAATTCGCGCTGAAACTCCGTAGCGCCAGGTGGTTATATCGTTAAAGTTGTAGAGCTTCCGTTTCCCTTCGGTATCGATAATTTTTTGGTGGTCGCCGAGAAGATATCCCAACCGAAAACCAGCTGCAAACTTGAAAGGACTTCGTCCATACGTTATTATCCGAAACTCTATAGGCAATTCGAGATAGGTCGTTACAAATTTATTCTTCTCGTATTCGTAATTTTCGGGGTAGGGCACTATTTCCTGTGGGCTTAGCGAGCCATCGGGAAATTCTAGTTGCACCGGGCGGGCGTTGCTACGCACATTGTCGGCACTAATCCCAAAACCCCAAGCAAAACTAAAAATAGACTCCGAACCAAACGTATAATCGGTATAAAACTGTGCTTTGAATCCCGGAGAAAACCCGGCCAACTCAACACCTTCGGGTAGGTCGAGCCACATATCGTTGGTGATTTCAAAAACGAGCTTATCGTCCCAACGGTCGAGTACCTTGATAATCACTTCCACTTTCTCCTCTTCCACGTCTGTGGTATCCGTCTGAGCGCGCAAGGCCGGCACAGCATAAGCAAAAAGAAAAGCTATTAAGACCCATTTTCTCATTGTTTCAAAAGGTTTTTTTGCCAATTCCAAGCGTCTTTGAGAGCGTCGCTTACAGAATACGCTGCCTTCCAGCGCAAAACATCCTCTGCTTTACGCGCATCGGCAAAAATGGTTTCCACATCGCCGGCTCTTCTCGGGCCGTATTTTACGTTCAAATCCACTTTATTGGTGTCCTTAAAACTATTAATTATTTCCTTCACACTCACCCCTTTTCCGGTTCCGATATTAAAAACATCGAGTTGAGAAGTCGGGCTGGCGATCATATATTCGAGGGCGGCAACATGGGCTTCCGCCAAATCCATTACGTGAATATAATCGCGTATGCAGGTTCCATCGGGCGTGTTGTAGTCGTTTCCGAAAACGGTGACCTTCTCGCGAAGGCCTGCCGCCACTTGGGTTACAAAGGGTACCAAATTGTTGGGGGTGCCCAATGGCAGTTCACCAATTTTCCCGGAAGGGTGCGCCCCAATTGGATTAAAATACCGCAGGCTCACTTGTTTCATTTCAGGATGTGCATGCTGCATATCCTGCATCATGCGTTCGCAAATCTGCTTGGTAAACCCATACGGGCTAAATGCTTCTTTATGCGGAGTATCTTCTGTAACCGGCTGCTGGTCTGCATTTCCATAAATGGTACACGAAGAAGAAAAAACGAGATTCGAAATCTCGGATTCCTGCATGACTTGCAATACACTGCTCATCGAGCCGACATTGTTGTCGTAATATTTCATCGGTTTCTCCACCGATTCGCCCACAGCTTTGTAGGCCGCAAGATGAATGACACCGGCAATTTCTTCTTCAGTAGCTATCACTTTTCGGAGCTCCGCCTTATCGGTACAATCTACCTTGTGAAAACGGATATTACGCTGAGTAAGTTCAGAAATAGCATCGATTACGCGCTCCTTCGAATTGGATAGATTATCGACAATCACTGGCTCAAACCCATGTTCCGCAAGGGCAACTGCAATGTGCGATCCGATATAACCTGCGCCTCCCGTGAGAAGTATTTTTTTCATTCCAATGCTTTGGGGCGAAGATAGGTATTCGGTTTGTTTTGCTGTGAGTGGTTTCACACAAAGGGCGGAAAGTGAGATGTGTAAAGTTGGAGAGATTTTACGCGAAGGTCGCAAAGGTTAAGCTGCGCTAACAAAAGAGCGGTAAGCCTTTTGCTGACCTCTTAGTTTTCGTTTAGATCTCTTCGGTACCTTTGGTTTAATCACCGTTTCGATTTGCTTCTGGGATTCATTTGAGTGTTTTCGTTATTAATACACCATATTCCGCCACAACCCAGACATCAAACGAGCCGTGATGCCTCCCCCTTGTGCCGTGATTTTGAAAAAAAGAAAGATTGAAGTTGGAGGGGTTACATGGGGAGGATTAGAAGGGGGGTTCAATTCTTCAATAATTCTTCACAAAATATTCGAGATACTCCGGGAGCATAGTTCCCAGATAATACGGAAGATTCATTAATATATAAGGCTTCTTTTGGATAGGTGTACTGTGATTTTCAACACTAAATTCGCCGGCGTATATACGAACCGCGTAAGGGTGATTGGATCGTTCAATAAATTGATGTAGAGATCGGAGTTTGCCCGTCGCCCCTGATTTAATTTCAATCGGAATTACCTTATCACCGTGGTGGAATAGCAGATCGACTTCGGATGATGTTTGTGCTTTGTCTCGCACCCAAAAATTAGGCTTCTTCTGCTTAAATGTATTTAAAGAAATGATTTCCTGCGTAATGATATGTGGAATGATAGCTCCTTTGTAGGCGTTGCTTAAATCTTTGTACGACAGTAGTTCGGCTTGAATTTTCAGATCGTAATTAACCAGTCCGGTATCTAAAAACTGAATCCGAGGTGACTTTTTCAAATCGGGTTTTAAAGGCGGCTCTACATCCGTGGTTGGATAAATCAATTGTATAACCTTGGCGTTATCCAAATTCCGAAATGCTTCACTAACTTCTCTCGATTTATAATTTGAATTACCAAAATTCTGAAATTTTATGCGTTGATCTACATAGAGATATGCGGAATTAATAATATGTTTTATTACATTAAGTTCGGTTGAATTAGATGCGTATTTCTCAACATCATTCTTATAAGTAGTCCAGATACTTTCATACACTCTCGGTAAATCTGCAATGCTCAGATTATTCAAATAAGTAGCGACAACCTCAGGCATTCCGCCTATAATTGTATAACTGTTAAAGAGGTCTATTAAGGTAGTGTGCGCAAATTCTTCCGCCGGCACTTTTTTCAATTGTTCTATAGCCATGTCCTTACCTAAAGCAGATAGAAATTCAGTAAAATTCAGTGGGTGCTGATGTAGAAACTCGACGCGGCCGACCGGAAAACTCTTAACATTTCGCATGGCAAACTCAAGAAGTGATCCGGCAGCAATTACATGCAATTCGGGAATTTCTTCATAGAAATACCGTAGAAATTGGATAGCTCTCGGTGACTCCTGAATTTCATCCAGAAAAAGGAGTGTGTGGGAAATTGCATCGTTGGAAATATTGTATTCAAAAAAGAGGGCATCCTTAATGGTCCGCACGTCATCATATTCCTCAAAAAAGCGTAGGTCGCCCGGTTTTTCGAGGTTTAGTAATATGCTATTGCCAAAAGTTTCGGCAAAAGCATGTACCAAAGTGGTTTTACCAATCTGACGAGCACCTCTGATGATTAGGGGTTTGCGATCCTTGCGACCCTTCCATTCATTTAAGCTGTTGAATAAGTGTCTTTTAAACTTCATTTTAAAAACTATTTGTAACATAATAAGGGTAAATATACACAAATATTGTAACAAAGTAAGGGCATATATTCATATATTGTGTAACATAATAAGGGCAATATTAACTTTTTCTTGTAACAAAGTAAGGGCAAATCACTATTTCCATAACTGTTTTGATTGGAGGAATATTTCGTTATTCGAGTGATTACAGTCGTTCGAATCTCAAATAGGAATGAAAAGCCACCTACTGGACTTCGGTGAGCGGAGCTCACTCTTTGCGACCTTAGCGTATGACTTCTCTGGCTTTATACATCTCCCTTTGCGCCTTTATTCGCTACGCTCACCCTGCCATACGGCCTTCCTTCGGTCGTCGGGCTCCTTTCAGTCGTGAGAGCGCTCAGCTTAGTTGCGAGAAACCTTTCTCCACACGAATCATTAAAACCCGAATTATTCCCTTTTGTCCCTTATATCTCTAAATTTGTAAACCAAAAAATAATTGGGCTCACAGATTAAAAGAAAAACATGAAGCAGGAACTAACCAAAGCGGAAATCGAAGCAATCAACAAGCGAAACTTGAATACTGAGAATATGGAGCGCTACAGAGCCATTCTCGAAAAAGGATATCCTTTTATAAAATTGGCTGGTATTTGCACCCGCGGCGAAGAAATCAAAACCTTTTCTGAAACCGAAAAGGAAGATTTGCGATCCTTGTACAGAGATCAGAAAGATCTGCGTATCGTAAAATTTGTTCCTGCAAGTGGTGCCGCCAGCCGGATGTTTAAAGATTTGTTTACCGCCCTGGAAAGAGGACAATTTTCTGAAAAAGTCAATTCCCTATTTACCCATTTAAAACTGTACGCTTTTGCGAAAGAATGGCTCGAAAAAGCTGGTATGCCTGAAAAGGAAACATACACCGACTCAGAGAAAAAAGAACTGCTCAAGGTGCTGCTTTTACCGGAAGGCATGGACTATGGAAATTTGCCTAAAGGCATGATTGCCTTCCACCAGTATCCCGACGGGCATGTGCGCACGGCTTTTGAAGAACATTTCCACGAAGGGGCAATGTATGCCCGAAGTGGCGACAAAACCCATCTCCATTTTACCATCCCTGCCGATAATCAGGAAGTAGTAAAAGCCCATTTGCAAAGCCTTACCGACTGTCTCAACCACTTGCTAAAAACGGAGTTTATAGTCGAAACAAGCATTCAAAAATCGTCCACTGACACACCCGCCATCTACGAAGATACCGGAGATTGGGTGCGAACCAGCAACGGCGAACTACTCTTTAGGCCCGCCGGCCACGGAGCGCTACTTGAAAACCTGAATGGAATCGAAGCAGACTTGATTTTCGTTAAAAATATCGACAATGTCGTGCCCGATTCGCAGAAACCAACCACCGTAGCCAATAAAGAACTTCTCGCCGGCGTATTGCTTAAAGCACAAAAAGGACTCTTTAAACATTTGCAGGACCTACAAGATAACAAACTCGACATACCTACCTGCGAAGCTTTTGTACAAAAGTGGTTTGGATACAGTCTGAACGGCTTGACCGATGATCAAATACACGATATTCTAAACCGACCGCTCCGGGTATGTGGAATGGTAAAAAACGAAGGCGAACCCGGCGGCGGCCCCTTCATTGTAGATGAAGGAAACGGACAATCTTCCCTTCAAATAGTCGAAGGCGCGCAAATCGAACCCGGGAATCCAAGTCAGGAGGCTATTGCCAAAAGCGCCACCCATTTCAACCCGGTCGACTTGGTAATCGGGATGAAAGGTTTCCGCGGAAAAACATTCAACTTGCTCGAATACCGCAACAACAACACCGGAATGGTAGTAAGTAAAAATTACCAAAGCCGCAATATCAGAGCCCTCGAACTACCCGGATTGTGGAATGGTTCAATGCACTTTTGGAACACCATTTTTGTCGAAGTTCCTATCGCGACATTCAATCCTGTGAAAACTGTTTTTGACCTTAGTAGAGAGGCACACCGCGGGTAGTTTTTAACCGCAAAGGGCGCAGAGGTTTAGCGCAAAGGTTTTCGTTCAAAAGTCACGAATAAATTCTGATTTAACAAATTGACACGACGCAGAAACGAGATAAGCGCATTGCAGGATTTCTCTGCGACCTTTGCGCCTCCTTTGTGTTCTTTGCGGTTAAATAATCCACGAACTTAGAATCCCAATACAATCTCACAACACCGAAAACCCTCTCGCGACCAGCGACTCGTAACTCGCGACTATTTATACCACTCCTTATACTTCACATATCCGGCAGCACTCTTGCGCATTTCTTCGATCGACAGCTCGGGATCGAGTTTTTTCACTTCCCTGGCCGGAACACCTGCCCAAATTGTGCCGGACTTAACAACGGCATTTTCAAGTACCACAGCACCAGCCGCTACTATGGCTCCACGTTCGACCACGGCATTATCCAACACAATCGCCCCCATACCTATCAGGGCTTCATCTTCAATAGTGCATCCGTGGATGATAGCTCTGTGGCCAATTGTCACCCGATTTCCTATGGTGACTGTACTTTTATCCGTAGTAGAATGGATCACAACGGCATCTTGAACATTGGTTTCGTCGCCAATCGTAATTTTACCCACATCGCCGCGCAATACCGCCTGATACCAAACACTGCAATGTTCACCGAGATGGACATCCCCTACAATCGTTGCATTTGGAGCAATCCACGTATGCTCCCCGATAAAAGGAGCATACCCGTTTACTTTTTCAATAATCGGCTTAATCACAAGCAGCTCCTTCTTTTTTACAGCAATCGTGAAGGGTATTAAACTGAGCCTGTGTAGGCTTCATGTCGTCGGCCACATAACCGAGGCTGTTAATTTTAGCTTTCACTTCCTTTTCGGAAATAACATCGGCCTTGTATTTGATAAAAATTTCGTTTTTCTCCACATCTACGCGAGCAGTTTTGATTCCATCCACATAGGCAAGGCCATTTTCGATGGTTTCCTTGCACATTTCGCATATAATGGAAGATTTTACCGTCATCGTCGCCTTTTGCGCCGTAGCGAAATGGATCGAAAAAGCGAGTACTAAAGTTGCTATTAGGTATTTCATGAGTATTATTTTTTAAGTGTTAATCTAAATCCGAGATAAAAGGTGCGCCCATTAAGTGGTCCGTAAACCATGGTCGCATCAAAGTTTGATCCAAAAGGATTTTCAGGATCGACAATAGCGTTGTCCTGAATAAAATTGCCCAAATTCTCTGCACCGACATAAATTTCAAAATTGCCAAGCGTCCGCGTAATCTGGGAGTTAAAAATAAAAAATGTTTCCGAATGATTCGCAAGTATGTACTGCGGATCATTAACGAAAGTGTCGGGCAAACGCGACACCCCGTAATAATTTGCAGTGGCGTCGAGATACCATTTTCCATTGGGTGATGTGTATCCCACATTAAAAAGAGCTCTGTTTTTTGGAATCAGCGGAGCTTCGCGGTTTCCGCTGAGATAATCGACTTTTACCACCTGGTATTTATACGAAAGCTTTACCGCGAGGCCGCGCAAAACTTCGTATTGGAAATCGGCTTGGAGACTATGCGCATCTGAATGTCCGTTGAGGTTGTAAAACAACAACCGGTGCGGATCGGTATCGCGATCAACCACGAGCTGATTTTCGAACGTGGTGTAATAATAATCCACATTCAAAACCGCATCGCGCCCCAAAATGGGAAACTTATGAAGCAGGGATACGCCCATATTCCAGCTCGACTCAGCATCGGGGGTTTGGAGTACCTGCACCCTGCGGGAACTGGCCAAAATCCCCAACTGATCAGCAAAGACATTTGGTGAACGGAAGCCGCGACCAATCGTTGTGCGCAATGTAGTAAGCGGTTTCAAATTGTACTTCAAGTGAAGCCGCGGCGAAAGCTGGGTTCCGTATAAATTGTGAAAATCGGCCCGAAATCCTGCCACTGCAGTAAACCGCGGTCGCTCATAGGTATATTCCAAATAACCGCCCGGAACAATTTCTTTTCGCGAAAAAGCCGAATCCGCATATGATTCGTCGTAGTTGTCGTACAAAAAATGAGCCCCGGCAGTGATGCTGTGGTCCGAGTATTTCGAAAACTTGCTGACAAAAATCGTATTGATACGCCCCGATTCTTCAAAACCGACGTATTTCGTATTTCCGAAATACGAGTCGATATTCGTTCGGCTGTATTCTCCCGTTATTCCCAGGCTGCGGTCTTCCCGCTTTCGCGAAAGAAACCCAAGTTTTCCCATCAATTCAAACTGGTCGAAATCCATTCCGAATCCATATACATCGCTACCACCAAAATTATCATCGTAATTAAAAGCAGTTTGACCGGCGGTGCGTTTATCGCGGTTGTAGCGCCCGATCAGCTGAGCGCGCACGTAATCCTTTTTGAACTTCCAGCGGTTCATCAGTTTTATGCCTTTATTCAGGGGCATATCCATAAAGCCGTCTTTGTTCTTGTCGACGCGCTTGTTGGAAGTATTTCCGCCTATAAAAAGTGCTGTTGACCAGGTCTGATTTATCGGTTTTGTCCAAATCGCATTGGTCTCAAAACGCTGCTGATTATTGGCATATCCGTCGAGGTAGAAGGTCTCGGGACCATCAGATGGCAGAAAGTTGAGGTTGATTTGACCCGTCATACTCTCATAGCCGTTTTGCACCGTGCCCACACCTTTGGTAAGCTGAATGGCGCTAATCCACGAACCCGGAATCTGGTCAAAACCCTGCACATTCGCCAGTCCTCGGGTGAAAGGAATTCCCTCGAAGAGGTTTTGAACATAGATTCCCGCCAGGCCGAGCATCTGAATTTTTCGGGTGCCTGTTACCGCGTCATTGAGCACTACATCGACCGATGCGGTGGTTTCAAAACTCTCTGACAAATTGCAACAAGCAGCTTTTCGCAAAACGGCTCTGATTGATATTTTCGGTATTGAGCTTGTCCATACTCGACATCGTAAAAGCGCCTTGATTTCCCGTTACTTCCACGGTTTTCATCTCAACGCTCGATTGCAGATAAACCGCAACCTTCTGATCAATGGCTTTGATTTTTATGGTATCATTTTGAAAACCCACATAGCTCACTATCAGGTTTTTTGGAAATTTGCCGGAAGGCTTTAAGTTAAATGCTCCTTCCGTATCTGTGATGGTGCCTGCTGTGGTTCCCGCCCAGTAGACATTGGCTCCGGGCAAGGTTTGCTTTGTACTTTTATCGTAAACGACACCGTTTATGTTTTGCGCTTCGGCCTTTATGAAAAAGATAAGGCCTAAGAGCATTAAGAAATATTTATGCATTAATATTTTGATTTAAAAGTTTCTGAATAATCAATTCGAAACACTAAATCAAAGGGTGTATTTACAGATACTGATTAGCAATTGCCTCCCGGGAAAGGGCGGGCCATGAATGAAATTTTGGTATTCGAGTCTCCGGTTGTCGGTAAGCCTTTCGGCAAAAGCAAAGGACTGCTCTACCGGCATAGAAAAAACAATCGGAATGAGTTCTTCGTGGAGGGTTTTAAAGCTTACAAAAGTAAATTCTCCTTTTTGGACATTGCAACATTTGGAATGTAGGGTGGGATTCGAAGGCATAATCATTTCGCAACAGCTTTCACCATTACCAAGTGAAACTGTTTGTTCGCCCGAATACACACATTGCATGGTGGTCACCGCCGAATATCCGGTGTAGGCGAACATAGAAATTGCGAGAAGCATACTTCCGGCAATTTTCCACCAGGGTGTTTTATTTCTTTTTCGTTTCAAGTCCTTAATAAACCTTATTAACTTTGCAAAATTAAACTATTCAGACATGTTTCCAACCACACTATACGCAGAACTCACTCCAAACCCAAACACAATGAAGTTTGTGGCCGATCGGGTGATTTTCAAATCCAACGACCCGGTGGAATATAAAACGCAAAGCGAGGCCAAAGGTTCTTCCGAGCTTGCGGTTCAGCTTTTCAATTTTCCTTTTGTAAACGGAGTGTTTATCGCGAAGAATTTCGTGACGATCACCAAATCGGCCAATCTAAGTTGGGATTTGATCACTTTTGAGTTGCGCGAATTCATCCGGGAATATTTGGTAAAAGTTGAGTTTCCGGTAGAAAACCTTCCGGAAACAAATGCCGAAGCAGTCGTGGTGGAAGTTGCACCAAAAAAAGTGCGCGACATCGAGCCGAGTGAATACGACGACGCAATCAAAAACATTCTTTTCGAAATGGTAAAACCCGCCGTGGAAAGCGATGGGGGAGCCATCGACTTTGTTTCTTTTAAAGATGGAGTTGTGACGGTAGAATTACGTGGCTCATGCTCCGGATGTCCTTCATCGACTGTTACGTTGAAAAACGGGATTGAGAAGATACTTATGTCGGAGCTTCCCGCCGTGAAGGAAGTAGTGGCCGAAGCAGTGTAAGGGCGTTCGCTACGCTCACTTTTTTTCAACACAGAGGGCACGAAGGCATCACTAAGACCACGGTGTTTTGTATAAGCGTGCGATATGCATAGATTTCTTTGTGTACCTCGTGAAACCTTCGTGTTAAAAATAAACACGAGAAAATATCGTCTAAAGAGTTAGAATTCAACTCTATATTTCTCCTGTAATACCTGAAAGTGATGAAGCGCATGGCCGACTATAATATAAGGTATTGCTCCGACGCTTAAATTATTTCCATTGGCGATGCCCGTCTTTAAGAAATCACCTGACTGAAAGGATTCAAAGAGTGAAAGTGTCGCTTGTCGCACCGTACTCCATTCTTTGTGTAGGCTTACCAAATCGCGCGAATCAGCATCTGAATTGGCTGTGTAATCGTCCTGATCGTAGCCGGGAATTGCCTTCGATTCACCGCGGGCTATCATCAGTGCCCGAACCGTAAAAATGCGTTCCGTATCGATACAATGTTGCAGAACCTCTTTTATCGACCATTTGCCGGGAGCATATCCAGCCAGGTTTTCCCAAACTTGAAGTTTCTGGAAGAGATTGTGCCGGCGACTTTCATCTTGGGCAAATAATCCGTGAATGGATCCAGGATGGACACGCGCTACGTACCCTTTATAAAACGGTGCGTAATGGGTTTCGGAGACTGGTACTATTTCGTCGGTGGTATGCATTAATTGTTTTTTGTAAAAATACATTCTTTTTGGAGCCCGGGAAAGTTATATTCATCTTATGATCCGTATATGGCTCATGTTTTTAGCCATCCAATGCATACATCTAAAAAACCTTAAAACGCGATAACTGCCCCCAATACATTTTACCTTTGCGGGTGGAAATAAGAAAATCAACTCATGCGAAATTTACTTCTCTCATTTTTCCTAGCCTGCTCAACACTAAGTTTTGCCCAAATTTCAGCATCCAACTCAGATACTGTCCGTATTGAAATCAATTTAAGAAACATAAGAGACGACCGCGCTGAGGTAACTGTCTATCCGGTGAAAACTACCCGCGACACGCTCGTTTATAATATGCCGAAAATCGTACCCGGCACCTATTCAATAAGCAACTTTGGCAGATTTGTGAACGATTTTGTCGCGTATGATTCAACCGGAGATACCCTGCCTGTTACTATACTTGACACTAATCGCTGGGCTGTTGCCAATTCCATTGATCTCGACCATATTTCCTACTGGGTAGACGATACATACGACCAACCGGGAGCCGGAATTTTTGAACCCGGTGGAACTGAAATTGAAGCAGGTAAAAGCGTGATTCTTAATGCGTTTGGCTTTGTGGGTTATTTCGACGGCATGAAAGACAATCCATACACGTTTCAAGTAACCCGACCCAGGGATTTTTACGGTGAGACATCTCTTCATCGAGTTTCGTCAAGCGACACTCTGGATACATTCAATGCCAAAAACTATTTCACCATCCACGATTGTCCCATTCTCTATTGCGTGCCGGATACTGCGAGTATGCAAATTGGTGAAACCCGAATCGGTGTTTCGGTTTATTCTCCGCGAAATTTGGTTACCAGCGAAGAAGTATTGAATACGATCCGGGATCTATTTTTGGCTACAGCCAATTATCTCGGCGGCACCCTCCCGGTAAAGCGCTACTCAATACTGGTATACCTCGTTCAGGGGTCTACTCCATCGGGTGCAATGGGAGCATTGGAGCACAGTACTTCGACTACTTTTGTGCTGCCTGATGCGCCAATCGCTGCCTTGAGCCAAACCATTCGCGATGTTACGGCTCATGAATTTATGCACATCGTTACACCCCTGAGTATTCATTCCTATGAAATAGGTAATTTCGACTTTATGGATCCCAAGATGAGCCAAAATCTCTGGTTTTATGAGGGTTGTACGGAATATGCTGCCCATCATATACAGGTCAAAGAGGGCTTGATAACCATGGACGAATTCCTAAAAGTAATGCGCGACAAGATGCTTTCGTCGCAAGCTTTTGACGAAAGTATTCCCTTCACAGAAATGAGTAAAAACGTACTCGGAAAGGATGAAGATCAGTATGGAAATGTGTATGAAAAAGGCGCTTTGATAGGGATGGCTCTCGACTTGAAACTGCGCAAACTAAGCGAGGGGGATTACGGCCTTCAAAATCTGAAGCGCGACCTGTCCAAAGTCTATGGCCCCGACAGCTCATTTGTAGATACCACCTTTTTCAGCGAAATCGGCCGCATCTCGGGGTATCCTGAAGCGACTCCTTTTTTGGAAAAATATGTGGGCGGCAGTGCACCTTTACCTTATCAGGAACTCTTGGAATCTGCCGGTATACTTTACCGTGATTCGCTTACCGAACCCACTATCGACTCTGGAAATCAAACCCTGGGTTACAACCCCAAAACCGAAAAAATGGTGGTTGTAAAGGTCGATGAGTCGAATGCTTTCAATAAGGATCTTGGTATCGAGCCCAAAGACGAACTCGTAAGCTGGAACGGTGTGGACGTAGATTTGGAAAATATCCGCGACGTGATTGCCGATTTTAAGAAGAGTGTGAAACCAGGAGACAAGGTGACCATTGTGGTAAACCGTAAAGACAAGAAGAATCAGATCAAAACCAAGAAGCTAAAGGCCAAAGCGGTGACCATCCTCACCACCAAAAATTTTGTACTTCAAGCCGAAGCTAATCCCACCGCCGAACAATTAAAAATTCGCAAAAGCTGGATTAATCAATGAGCCATTTACCGCAACGTACGTCGGGAATGCCTAAAAAGTGGAATGAACATCCCGACATGATTGGCAAAACATTGGCGCAGGTCGAGAAGGATTTTGCCTTGCAGGGGCTTCAGCTTTCGCTAAAAACGGATGCACGCGCCTATCCCGAGATCGTGCATCTGCTTGCGCAAAAAATGGAATCGCTCGACCTCGTACATAATGCCAAATTGGCCGCAGTGCTCTACCAGATCGACCTTTCGGAAAAAGAACTGAGACATGAACTGCCGGAAACCGCAGCCGATCGGCTCTACTTCGTCCTGGCCGACAAGGTCATTAGAAGATGTTTTCAGAAGGTGTGGACGCGGGAGTTTTTTGGGAAGGGGTGAATCGGAAAAGGGAATTGCAGCGGATACACAATTTTTTGGGACTTATTTCGGTTGTTGTTGAGTTTCTCGGCAGCTTCAATAGAAGATACCATTTCATCGCGCTTGTATTTTCCTATCGTTGTATGTGATGTTTTAAAGATCGCGGCAAGTTCTTTTTGCGAAAGGTTCTTTTATTTCCTGCATTCCGTTATACATTTAGGAATCACTCGCGGCCTTGATGAATAAATTGCATCCGTTGCAATGAAATCATTAAATTTGGAGAAATAAATCATGAACGATGAGTTTACAAGCAGCGAAATTAAGTCTGGTCCAAAAGATACTAACTTTAAAACAAGAGTCCATTATTAAAAAAATTGATGAAATCCTCGAGAGTGAAATGATCGTCGGCTACACTGTGGAAGGGAAGCCGTTAACCAAGACAGAATACAATCAACGGATGGCAATTGCAGAACAGCAATTGCGAAATGGCGAAATTATCAGTCAAGAAGATCTGGAACGGGAAAGCGAAAACTGGTAATGGACAAAACTACCATCGTATGGACGCAACAAGCCAGAGAATCGCTAAAGTCCATTTACAACTACTACAAAAACAAATCATCGCAAGGAGCAAAAAATGTCAAGGACGACTTGCTTCGAAGTCCGAAAACCATTGCATTTGCCAAACAATATCAGGTGGATGAAATCAATCCGAAATATAGAAGAATAATCGTACGGGACTTCAAAGTATTATACAAAGAGATTGCCAATAGAATCGTGATTGTTGACATTATAAGCACCCGCCAATCACCTTCTAAACTCAGGGAAATCTAAATCAACTAACAGGCTTTTTTTTTCACCGGAAAACTTCATCTGAATTTAGCGATAGCGGTCTCACGAACCAAATTGAAAGGAAAAAATGATGTGAGAAAAAAAGAAACCACTATCTCGCCGGTAGGACGGGATGTAGTAACTTACCGCAGCGATCTCAAGAGCACCTTCCAAAACAAAAAGTGACAGCGAATGAATTGGGAACACTACTAAGAGATCAAATACCTATTGTTGAGAATGGATACCTCCATGCTTATGTAAGCAATGGCAGTAATAAAGCCGTGGATTTCGATAATTTCAAAGTGACATATCTCCGTGGCCAAACCCGTCAGATCAACCATTATTATCCGTATGGCTTGAGTATCTCGGGATTGGGCGGGAACTATGATGAGTATTTAAATAAGTACACGAGCAAAGAATTACAAACAGGTGAGTTTGATCCGCATCTTTCTTCGGGGTTGGAAATGTTTGATTTTCATACACGGTTTTATGATCCACAGTTGGGTAGGTGGTTTACCCCGCTCCGCGTAATATGTAAAAACATGCGTCTTGGGCTCCGCTGCATTTGCAATGCTGCGGAACTTACTTGCGCATTCCCAACAGCCGTAAATATTACAATCCCCAATAATATAGTGTTCGAAACTTCCTGATTTTTTATTTAAATTAGAACCTGTGAAGCAAGGCGCTAAATCAAATATCAAGGAAAATAAAACGTATTACCTCACGATGACAGTCGTAGGTTGGATCGATATTTTCTCTCGAGATACTTATCGAGAGATATTGATTAATGCCATCCGTCATTGTATAAGGGAAAAAGGGCTCAATGTCTATGCGTATGTAATAATGACGAATCACATTCATCTGGTTGTAAATTCAAATGAGCCCTATGAATTGCGTGATACAATCCGCGACTTTAAGAAGTTTACTTCCAAGGCGTGCATGAATAGAATACAAACAGGTCCGGAAAGCAGAAAAGAATGGATGCTAAAATTGTTTTCAGAATATGGCATGAACAGCACACGCCATAAGGAATATATGTTTTGGCAACCGGGCAATCATGCCATTGAATTATACAATCCGGAATTTACGTGGACCAAGATAAATTACATCCATGATAATCCCGTTCGTGCTGGCTTCGTCCGAAAGCAAGAAGATTGGCTTTATTCTTCGATTTCCACTTACATGGAATTGGAATCTAAAATTCCTGAAGTTATTCGGGTAGCACCTTTTTTGAATTTTAATAGGTAAGTTTGGGGGATGACGGTTTGGATGTTTTTGAAGGAATATTCCGCAGCATTGTAAATGCAGCGGAGCCCAAGACGCACATGTGGTGGAGCGGAACTTACTTGCGCATTCCCAACAGCCGTAAATATTACAATCCCCAATAATATAGTGTTCGAAACTTCCTGATTTTTTATTTAAATTAGAACCTGTGAAGCAAGGCGCTAAATCAAATATCAAGGAAAATAAAACGTATTACCTCACGATGACAGTCGTAGGTTGGATTCGATATTTTCTCTCGAGATACTTATCGAGAGATATTGATTAATGCCATCCGTCATTGTATAAGGGAAAAAGGGCTCAATGTCTATGCGTATGTAATAATGACGAATCACATTCATCTGGTTGTAAATTCAAATGAGCCCTATGAATTGCGTGATACAATCCGCGACTTTAAGAAGTTTACTTCCAAGGCGTGCATGAATAGAATACAAACAGGTCCGGAAAGCAGAAAAGAATGGATGCTAAAATTGTTTTCAGAATATGGCATGAACAGCACACGCCATAAGGAATATATGTTTTGGCAACCGGGCAATCATGCCATTGAATTATACAATCCGGAATTTACGTGGACCAAGATAAATTACATCCATGATAATCCCGTTCGTGCTGGCTTCGTCCGAAAGCAAGAAGATTGGCTTTATTCTTCGATTTCCACTTACATGGAATTGGAATCTAAAATTCCTGAAGTTATTCGGGTAGCACCTTTTTTGAATTTTAATAGGTAAGTTTGGGGGATGACGGTTTGGATGTTTTTGAAGGAATATTCCGCAGCATTGTAAATGCAGCGGAGCCCAAGACGCACATGTGGTGGAGCGGAACTTACTTGCGCATTCCCAACAGCCGTAAATATTACAATCCCCAATAATATAGTGTTCGAAACTTCCTGATTTTTTATTTAAATTAGAACCTGTGAAGCAAGGCGCTAAATCAAATATCAAGGAAAATAAAACGTATTACCTCACGATGACAGTCGTAGGTTGGATTCGATATTTTCTCTCGAGATACTTATCGAGAGATATTGATTAATGCCATCCGTCATTGTATAAGGGAAAAAGGGCTCAATGTCTATGCGTATGTAATAATGACGAATCACATTCATCTGGTTGTAAATTCAAATGAGCCCTATGAATTGCGTGATACAATCCGCGACTTTAAGAAGTTTACTTCCAAGGCGTGCATGAATAGAATACAAACAGGTCCGGAAAGCAGAAAAGAATGGATGCTAAAATTGTTTTCAGAATATGGCATGAACAGCACACGCCATAAGGAATATATGTTTTGGCAACCGGGCAATCATGCCATTGAATTATACAATCCGGAATTTACGTGGACCAAGATAAATTACATCCATGATAATCCCGTTCGTGCTGGCTTCGTCCGAAAGCAAGAAGATTGGCTTTATTCTTCGATTTCCACTTACATGGAATTGGAATCTAAAATTCCTGAAGTTATTCGGGTAGCACCTTTTTTGAATTTTAATAGGTAAGTTTGGGGGATGACGGTTTGGATGTTTTTGAAGGAATATTCCGCAGCATTGCAAATGCAGCGGAGCCCAAGACGCACATGTGGTGGAGCGGGGCTCAGACAATGGTTATAATCAATATGTTGGGAGCATTGGTGTTGGGGGATTACCTTTTGGTGCAGCTGAATGGGAAACTAATACAATAATTTATCCTTGGCTGAGATGAAGAATATATATAAATATCTTTTAGCCTTTATTGCTCTGATGATTTTCTTTTATATAGCAGCACATACTAAGGGAAAACAATGGTGTGATAACGCTAATAACGAATTCATTGATTTAGAATTTCGGGGAAACGTAGTATCTATTTTTATCGACAGTTCAAATCATCTTGCACCAAGTATTCGTCTGGATGATTCTACTATTTTACAATTCACTATGGATACCAGCTCATTCTATAAAGAAGTTAAATTGAAAGATTCTTTAAGTAAATCAAAGGGTAGTAATATTATCAATGTAAAATCAGGATCGGCTTTGAATGAATATGCGATATTTTATGATTGTTATTAGATTCATAAATTCAGCAACTTTACTAATTGGATTCAGTAAAGTTAAATGCCATCGTTTTGGTTATGTCAGTAATATTACACTCCCCCAAGCCCTCATCCTATTGACGGCCCGGCGGTAGTTACTCCGCAATATGGTGGAAATATATCGAGCATGATGTGGAATGCCAAAACTCCCGATGAGGATGGAGCAATGTTAAAACGTCATGCTTATGTGTATAAATATGATGACCCGCTCCGCGTAATATGTAAAAACATGCGTCTTGGGCTCCGCTGCATTTGCAATGCTGCGGAACTTACTTGCGCATTCCCAACAGCCGTAAATATTACAATCCCCAATAATATAGTGTTCGAAACTTCCTGATTTTTTATTTAAATTAGAACCTGTGAAGCAAGGCGCTAAATCAAATATCAAGGAAAATAAAACGTATTACCTCACGATGACAGTCGTAGGTTGGATTCGATATTTTCTCTCGAGATACTTATCGAGAGATATTGATTAATGCCATCCGTCATTGTATAAGGGAAAAAGGGCTCAATGTCTATGCGTATGTAATAATGACGAATCACATTCATCTGGTTGTAAATTCAAATGAGCCCTATGAATTGCGTGATACAATCCGCGACTTTAAGAAGTTTACTTCCAAGGCGTGCATGAATAGAATACAAACAGGTCCGGAAAGCAGAAAAGAATGGATGCTAAAATTGTTTTCAGAATATGGCATGAACAGCACACGCCATAAGGAATATATGTTTTGGCAACCGGGCAATCATGCCATTGAATTATACAATCCGGAATTTACGTGGACCAAGATAAATTACATCCATGATAATCCCGTTCGTGCTGGCTTCGTCCGAAAGCAAGAAGATTGGCTTTATTCTTCGATTTCCACTTACATGGAATTGGAATCTAAAATTCCTGAAGTTATTCGGGTAGCACCTTTTTTGAATTTTAATAGGTAAGTTTGGGGGATGACGGTTTGGATGTTTTTGAAGGAATATTCCGCAGCATTGTAAATGCAGCGGAGCCCAAGACGCACATGTGGTGGAGCGGGGCAGTTACAGGTGCAGTAATTGGAGGGATTTCGGGGGGTATTTCTGCTAAAAAAGCGGGGCTTGATTTTTGGACTGGTGAAAATATTGAACCTTTAGGAATCGATCCATATGTAGATAAATCACAAGATTTACTTGCTTCGAATAGGGATTATCTGAGCGGATTATCGAGGCAACCTGAAAATATTAAGGTGGATTTTTCAGATCCAAGAGCCTATAGAGATGTGATTCAAAAACTTAGATATATTCAAGCTACAAAAGGATTTGATAGACCGGTTAGCGATTATTTTGATTTGAACACGATTTCATCAATGGATGGTTGGACTCCAAGAGGACAAGGCGGATTTTGGACAAAAGATTTCTATTTAAATAACATGAAATTTGTTATAAACACTACACGAAGAAGTCCAAACCTATTAATAAGTGCAATAAGGCCAGGTACTGCTGGTGATGGATATAGTATTGCCGCTGTGGGAAAAAACATGTCAAAATTGGTATGGGTTAAAACATATAGTAACCTCGTATATCAAGAATTAAAAGGTTATGTATTCTCAGGGGAAATACCTTTCTTCTTCAAATCTCGTATTGCCAACCCAATCCCAAATTCTGAGCGATGAAAATATCTTTAAAAGTACCTATTGGTAAGTCCACTTTGTTCATTGGCATGTTTCTTTTTTTCAATTTTTGGAATATAAATGTTCTTTTTGCTCAGAGAAAGCCACCTGTTTCATGCAAGGATATTATTACACGTGCCTTAGGTCAATTTAATAATTCACTTTCACAAAAAGAAGACTTTAAAGATGAGTGGAACTTTTTCTACAATGTGGTCGAGCAAGACATAAATGATACCACGACCTCAAAACATCCTAATACAGATAACTCATTCTTTGTTTTTGATACTATTATTCTGACAACTCTACCGCCCTATTTACAAGAACCTTATAATATGCCTGACGGGATGCCGGTTGAAAACTATATTCGAAATCACAATGACAGTCTTTATTTTCCATTTTTGCAGAATTGGATAGTCAATGAAAGTGATGTGTTCAAAAAGAGAGAGTGCGAAAAATTTGAAGAAATAGTATTACCTCTTACTAATAAATCTGACAGCTTATCGGACAAATCAGATGCTATTCACCTAAATGCTTCAATAAGTGAAATTTGGGCGAATAAAGATTTAGTGAGTGTCGGAATTGACTATTCTTACCCACCAACATCACCGCTCTACTCTCCCGGATACTATTTTACAACTGTATTAGTTTTCTGTATTGAAAGTCTAAAACTTTATAAATATGGTATAGGTATATCAAGTGGGGCACGTGCCTATGATTATATTTACAAAATACCTGTTACATATTCTGATTAGATAGCTGCAGAGTGTTAATACCGACTGATAAACAGTGTTTTTGCGTCAATATCCGCCGCATTTATTCCCTACGGTCATGAGATCGTTTCACTAAGTTGAAATGCAGCGGTATTGCACCATAAGCTTCATTTCTCCCGCTGCGCTTAATATGTAAAAACATCTGTCTTGGGCTCCGATGCATTTGCAATGCTGCGGAATACATGCTACGACGGCAACATATCCGCAATACTGTGGAATGCCAAAACAATTGACGAAGACGGCACCACCCTTCCGCAAAATGCTTATATTTATAAATACGATGATTTTGGACAAATGACAGGAGCCTATTAACCCAATAACCAAAATCACAACCCACATAAGCAATATTGAATCGAAACCAACCCTTACCCTATTTAAAATTGTATTTTTGTACCCTGTATCTTTAAAGGTAGCGTATAAAACATGGACAAATTTTCATTTTTAGGCAACGTTTCTATTGATTGGGTGGATGAGCAGTACGAGAAGTACAGGCAAGATCCCAATTCTGTTGAGCCTGATTGGGCTCATTTTTTTGAAGGTTTCGAATTTGCACGGAAAAACTACGATGCTGATTTTGAAGGAGAGTCCTACATTGGAGTAGAAAAGGAATTCAGAGTACTAAACCTTATTCAGGGATACCGTTCGCGCGGACATCTTTTTACCCGTACAAACCCGGTACGCGAGCGCCGCCAATATAGGCCTACCCTCGATATAGAAAACTTCGACCTCGAAGAAGCCGATCTCGAAACGGTTTTTCAGGCGGGAAGCGAAGTGGGTATCGGTCCGGCGAAACTGAAAGATATAATAGCGCATCTTAAAAATGTGTATTGCCAAAGCATCGGGTTGGAATATACCTACATCCGCCACCCGGAGCGGCGCGAGTGGTTGAAGAACAAAGTGGAGCATAACAATATGCCCAAATTTGACACCCGCGAGAAACGGATTATTTTTAACATGCTCAACCGGGCGACATCTTTTGAACAGTTTCTTCAAAAGAAATTTGTGGGTCAAAAAAGATTCTCCCTGGAAGGAGGAGAGTCGCTTATTCCGGCACTTCATGCGCTTATCCAGCGCGGAGCAAATTTCGGAATCAAAGAAATGATCTTTGGGATGGCACACCGCGGTCGCCTGAATGTTTTGGGAAATATTTTTAAGAAAGACTTTAAGAATATTTTCAGCGAATTTGAGGGAAAACCTTATGAAGAAGATCAGGAAGGCGAGGAATTTGACGGCGATGTGAAATACCACCTTGGGTACTCGAATTCAATAAAAGCCGAAAATGGGGAGACCTTACACCTTACACTCTCGCCAAATCCGTCTCACCTTGAGGCGGTCGATCCGATAGTGGAGGGAATGGCGCGTGGAAAAATTGACGATTACCTTCACGACGAAAAAACCATTCTGCCAATACTGATTCACGGCGATGCGGCGATAGCAGCACAGGGCGTCGTGTACGAAATTGTGCAAATGGCGCAGCTTGACGGCTACCGCACCGGAGGTACGATACATATTGTGGTAAATAATCAGGTGGGCTTTACCACCAATTACCTCGACGGACGGTCATCGACCTATTGTACCGATGTTGCAAAGACCACATTGTGTCCGGTTTTCCATGTAAATGGAGACGATATCGAGGCTGTGGTGCAAACCATTCTCGTCGCTTTTCAATACCGCCAGGAGTTTAACCGCGATGTATTCATCGACTTATTGTGCTACCGCAAATATGGCCACAACGAAGGAGATGAGCCGAAATTTACGCAGCCGAAACTTTACGATCTTATTGCAAACCACCCCAATCCAAGGGAAATCTATTTAGAGGAATTGCTCAAAGAAGAAGTGATTTCGCAGGAGGGGGCCGATGGAATAATGAAAAAATTTGATGACCTCCTTGAGAAGCAGCATGAGCTTTCGCGTGAGGTTCCGAATGTATATGTGAAGCATTTCCTCGAAGCTACCTGGAAGGATTTTAAATCTGCCAAAGCGGTTGATTTTGAGTCTTCGCCAGATACCGGATTCAAAAAGGCAGAGTTGAAAACGCTCGCAACAAAAATGAATACGCTTCCCACGGACAAGGCCTTTTTCCGTAAGGTAAACAAACTCATGAAGGATCGTCTGAAAATGATAAAGGACGACAGGCTCGACTGGGCTATGGGTGAGCTTCTGGCGTACGCTTCTTTGCTCGACGAAGGGTTTAATGTGCGGATCTCCGGCCAGGACGTGGAGCGGGGTACTTTCTCCCATCGGCACGCAGTTCTTCTTACCGAGGACGCCGAGGAAGAGTACATTCCGCTCAATCATTTGAACGATAAGCAGGCCAAATTTACCATTTACAATTCTCTGCTTTCAGAATATGGCGTGCTCGGTTTTGATTATGGATATTCGTTTGTTAGCCCGTATAGCCTGACGATTTGGGAAGCTCAATTTGGTGATTTCTTCAATGGTAGTCAGATTATTATGGATCAATTTGTAACATCGGCTGAGGATAAATGGCGCACCATGAACGGTCTCGTAATTTTGCTTCCACATGGATACGAAGGGATGGGTTCTGAACATTCGAGCGGACGAATTGAACGCTTCCTGCAATCGTGTGCGGAATACAATATTCAGGTTTGTAATGCCACAACACCTGCCAACTATTTTCACCTGTTGCGTCGTCAAATGCACCGAAACTTCCGTAAGCCACTTTTTGTGTTTACTCCAAAAAAATTATTGCGCTACCCAAAAGCGGTTTCAACCCTTGGGGAAATGGCTGAAGGGAGATTTAAGGAAATACTCGACGATCCGGATGTGTCTGTAGACAATGTGGATACAGTGGTTTTCTGTTCGGGAAAAATCTATTATGAAGTGCTCGAAGAAAAAGAGGCCTCGGAGAGTGGCGATAATATGGCCATTATCCGTATGGAGCAATTGTATCCGCTTCCTGAAAAACAAATGGACGAAATTATTGCTAAATATAAAAAGGCCAAAAAGTATATTTGGTTGCAGGAGGAACCTCGAAATATGGGTGCCTGGACTTTTATAGCCATGAATTATCAGAAAGTAAAGTGGGAATGTGTTTCGCGAAATCCCAGTGCAACTCCTGCATCGGGATCGAGTAAAACTTCGGAAATGCGTCAAAAAGCCAACATGAAAAACTTATTTGCTTACGCCAAACAACCCGTTAAATAATAACTTATGTTTGAAATGAAAGTGCCCAGCCCGGGCGAATCAATATCCGAAGTGGAACTGGCCGCATGGTTGGTAAGCGACGGAGACTATGTGGAAAAAGATCAGCCTATCGCCGAAATTGATTCGGACAAAGCTACCCTCGAACTACCTGCCGAGAAGGCCGGAATAATAAAGCTCAAAGCCGCAGAAGGCGATACAATAGAAGTCGGTTCGGTGGTGTGCCTCATCGATACGGATGCCAAGAAACCGGAAGGTTCGAATGATAAGAAGGAGGAAGCGAAATCGGAGAAGAAAGAAGAGAAGAAGGAAGAAGCTCCAAATGCGGAAAAGAAAGAGGAGAAAGCACCGGCGCTGAAAGAAGAGAAAAAAGAAGTGGCTGTAGCCAAAAAAGAAGAGTCCCGCGACGCTTACGCCAAAGGACATCCATCGCCGGCTGCAAAGAAGATGATGGACGAAAAAGGAGTGAAAGCCGATCAAGTGAGTGGCTCAGGTCCCGATGGACGCATCATGAAACAAGATGTGGTTTCGGCACTCGCGGCTGGTTTTGACAAATCATCAGCTCCCGGCTGGGGCGGCACCCGCGATCAGGAACGCAAACGTATGTCGATGCTGCGCCGGAAAGTTGCTGAACGACTTGTAGGTGTGAAAAATGAAACGGCCATGCTCACCACTTTCAACGAGGTGAATATGAAGCCGATCATGGATATCCGTGATAAGTACAAGGAGATTTTTAAAGACAATCACGGAGTAGGCCTTGGGTTTATGTCCTTCTTTACTAAAGCGGTTACGGAGGCATTGCATCTTTTCCCTTCTGTAAATGCAATGATCGATGGTGAGGAAATGGTTACGCATAATTATGCCGATATCGGAATAGCAGTAAGCTCTCCCAAAGGATTGATGGTGCCGGTAGTGCGCAATGCTGAGCAGATGAGCTTTGCCGAGATCGAATCGGAAATTAAAAGACTTGCAATAAAAGCCCGCGATGGAAAAATTGCGATTGAAGATATGCAAGGCGGCACTTTCACCATTACCAACGGCGGTGTTTTCGGATCGATGATGAGTACTCCGATTATCAACCCGCCGCAATCGGCTATTTTGGGAATGCACAATATTGTGGATCGCCCGATGGCGGTAAACGGAGAAGTGGTAATCCTGCCGATGATGTACGTGGCACTTTCTTACGACCACCGCATTATCGATGGAAAAGAATCAGTGAGTTTCCTGGTAAAAGTGAAGGAAATGCTGGAGCATCCTGAGAAAATGCTTTTCGGTGCGAAAGATCCTACGGAGATTTTGTTGGGATTGTAAAGTTTAGATTCTAAGAATTATGGACGGTCGCTGCGCTTTGCGCAAGCGACCGTTTTATTTGTCAGCTGTCGATAATCCGAAACGTACGTCATGTCGAGACTTGATTCAAAAATTGAAAACCGGAGTAAATGACGTTTGGTTAACTTTCGGCGTCTAAACAACCTTCACAAAACCACGTCACATCGAGTGCCGCGCTTTCCGACTTAACCGGAGATGCGAAGACGGATTTTGTCTATATGTCTTTAGTGTTAATTCAAATTTTCGAATAACATCTCGATACAATTTAAACCAAAGAAACTCTAAATCGCTACGCTCATAAGAGTTTCTAAGGTGTAAAATCACTCGATGTGACGTACTTGTATGTGCATTTTTTGAATGCCGTCATTTACTTCATTCTTTTTTTTGAATCAAGGCTCGAGGTGACGTTACCGTATTTTCACGGAATAAAACACTCCTGAAATGCGGCTATGATTTTTAGCACTTTTAGAAGTCATCCTTTTATTATTTCACTTCCCCACCATCTCAGCCCTTTCCGCATAGAATCCACCTTCGGCGCTTATTTCCATAAACAGAGTTTGTGCTTCAGATCTATGACCGCTCTTCCACAAACTAAGTGCGAGATACCATTCAGATTCCGGCGCAAAAACGGCGTTGCTTGCGTTTGCCGTTTGCGAAAAGCAGGAAATAGCTTCCTCAAATTCACCGAGATGATAATTCGAAAGTCCGGAATAGAAAAGCACATTTAAATCATCGGGATGACCTTCTTTTATTTTTTCCAATTGCATCAGAGTGGTTTTGTAATCTTCCTTCTTAAAAGCATCAAGCGCATGTGTTAAGGAATCTGAGTAAGTTGAGTTCTCAACTTTGGAATAGCGCGAAGCCACAAGTGTATTGAAATGAAACGATTCTTCATTTTCGAATTGAGCGGGTAGGTTTTGCTTTCCATATTGGAATCGCCATTTATCCGAGGGCTTTTCGATGGGTTTGGCTACTTTTAAATCGAGAATATATGTGCCTTCGGAAATGCGGTGGATTTTTGGGGTGGTGATTGGTTTTTTTATTTTTTTCGTTTCCCGAATTGCTATGGTTTCCGGCTGCAAATAGACCAGAGCTGATTCGGAATTTGAAGATGCGAGTGGCTCCTCATTTGTTTTCACTTCTTGAGAGCTTATTTCTTTTCGGATTTCCTCGGAGCCATTAGTTGGTTTCACTTCCTCCGGCTGTAGATTTTCAACAACCATGATTGAAGCGGCCGGTGGCGTTTTGATTTCCGCCTTTCGGATTGACCCGATATCGCTCAATTGCGAAACAAAAAGAAAAACAAGCAAAACACTTCCTAACCCTACAACTGCCTCCCAAAGCTGAACTGAAGAACGAAAAACCGGCAGGTCATGCAGTGCATGCGGATCACTCCTGAAGCCATCAACCGCATCGGCGAGAAATGGATCCAAGCCAAGCTCACTATCGAAAGCCAATTTCTCATCGGCAAGCATTTGGCCATCGAGATACCGTTGGATTTTAGTGATTTCACTATTCATAGCGCTTCAGATGTTGAGAGTGTGGATTCAAACGATCCAAAATCAATCGGAGATTTCGTTTTCCGTTTTGAAGATGCGATTTCACCTGCTTTTCAGAAATGGCCAGACTTCCGGCGATTTCCGAATAGCTTTCATTGGAGTAATAAAACCGCTGGAGGCAAATCCGTTGTACCCGTTTCAAGTTTTGCATTGCTTCATTCAGATCGGGCAACTCTTTCGGATGCTGAAATTCAGATGGGCTTTCAGTCTCGCGATGACGATTCCAATTGTGTGCATATTTTTTAAAGGTTTTTTCCTTTCGGAGAATTCCGAGACAATAGTTTTTGGAGTAGACGTAAAACCAGGATTTAAAATATTGAATCTCAAACCGATTCAAGTCATTCCTTAATTTGAAAAACAGTTCTGAAACAGCATCTTTGGCATTCTCTCTATTTTCCAAATATTTTAGACACAAGCCGAAACATCTCACGTGGTATCGCTCGAAGAGCTCAGCCAACACCTCATTTGGATGTTTCGCAAAAGCAGTGAGTAATTCTTCGTCACTACGCTGCTTAAATCGGCTATTTCGGCGGATTGCCATCTGGAATTATCTGGAATTATTTTCATAGAAATAATCAAAATAACTTTTAGTCTCGATGACCACTACACCACCGGTCACATCACCGTATTTAGCGGGTATTCCGCCTGTATAAACGGAAATGGTCTTAATGGACGATCCGGGAAGGTTGCCCAAACCGCCTGTAATCTTCATTCCATCTACATAAGTGACAGAAGAACCCGCGCGTGACCCACGCACGATAAATTGTCCGTTTTCATCGGTTTTTAATTCGGGAGTGATGCTGCCAATCAACTTTGATGGATTTTTGAGTAGCACGTTGTGCTTTAATTGCGCCGCTTTTATGACAATGGTATTCGGTTCATCTATATCCATAAGTTTGATTCCGGTAATCACGAAGAGTGGCAATTCATTATTCGAAGAAATTTCGACATCCTTCATAAAGTAGATTTTACCCGGAGTGACCTCAATATCGAAAATCGTTTTTGGCGTAAAGCCCAGATAATTGATTTGAATAGCGTACTTTCCGGGTTGCAACGGCTTGAGTTTAAATCTTCCATCTTCATCGGAAGTGGTACCGAGAAGCTGATCGCCATAATGGGTGCTAACAGTGGCATAGGGTAGCGATTCTTTAGTGACGTAATCAATAATTCGCCCGTGGATTTCTCCGTAATTTTGGGCGTTTGCGATGGTTATCCAGAGCAGAACAACGATGAATGGGATTATTTTTTTCATACCGTTTTTATATGGAGATGCAGGCATAGGGATTTTTCCATAAAATGGACTAAAAATTTCTAAATCCTTCTTTAAAAAAAAGCTTACTTCATTTTTTTTGACAACTTTGTCGTCAAGCTGATAAGCTCACCAAAACACGAAAAACATGCGTTTTCACACAAGGAAGTGGGTAAAACCCGAAGATTTGAATCCCAATGGAACCCTTTTTGGCGGAAGGCTTCTTCAATGGGTTGACGAAGAAGCTGCGTTATACGCCATTGTTCAGCTTGAGAATAAGAAGGTGGTTACGAAGTACATTTCCGACATTAATTTTTTGGATTCTTCAGAGCAGGGAGATATTATCGAAATAGGAATTGATGTGGTGAAATTCGGAAGAACATCCCTAGCACTGCGCTGCGAAGTGCGGAATATGATGACTCAAAAAACCATTTTTTCTATTGAAAACATTACTATGGTCAATCTGGATATGGACGGAAAACCATCTGCGCATGGAAAAACGAAAGTGGAATTTGTTAAGGATCGTATCAATAAAGATCTCGCTTAAACCAATGTTTTTAAATGGTTGACCAAGACACCCAAACCTTTGATATAGCTGTGGTTATTTGCCAGAATAATATCGCAATGATCGCGGTAAGGACGTAGAAATGTATTATAGCAAGGGCGCACGTGATTTTCCCACCGGTAGCGCACATCCGATTCGGAATAGCCGCGTTCCATTTCATCTCGTTTGAGACGGCGCAAGAGCTTTACATCATCCCGCGCATCGATATAAACGCGTAAATCCAAACGCTGGGCAAGTTCGCTGTAATGAAATACAAAAAGCCCTTCGACAATCAATATCGGAGCGGGTTTCACCACAATAGTTTTCACTTTAGCCTTCGGGTTGTTGAACGTATATTCCTTTCTATGCACCTCTTTGCCGCTGAGCAGGGCCTCAACATCACGGCACAAACCGTTGCGGTCGACAGCGGTTGGAAGGTCAAAATTCACTTCCCCTTTTTCGTCACGCAACTGCCTGTCGCGATCGAGATAATAATTATCTTGCGAAACAAATGATACCTCATCGGGGTTAAATTTATCGAGCAAGGCTTTGAGAATCGAGCTTTTGCCCGATGCACTTCCTCCGGCAATACCCACCAGATATGTCGAATTTGAGATTTTCGGCATTAGAAGCGCAAAAATATGTAAATTCATCCCATATCAAACTATTAATGTACACTCGATCTGGTTTTCTGTTATTTCTTTTACTTTGGCTCGCTTCATCCAGCGTTTCCGGTCAGGAAATCTATACCCAGGGAAGACAGGAGGCTATGCAGTATATGCAAAAAGCAGAGGTTGCCAAACGTGGAGGAATGTTCAATAATGCATACAATGATTATACAAATGCGCTAACGGTGGATCCGAATTATGCCGAAGCTTATATGAAGCGAGCACTGCTTTTGCAGCAAATGGGGAGATATAGCGAGTCGATGAAAGATTACAATAAAGCCATAGATCTCAATCCTTACAGCGATGTATATTACGATAAGCGCGCCAGACTGAAGATTTTACAATCCAATTACAACGACGCAATTGGCGACCTTGATAAAGCGCTTGAATTAAGCCCGTATGACCAGTATCTTCTCGATGCGCGTGCCATTGTGCAGCTTCAAAATAATGAATTCGGAAAGGCACTCGAAGATTTGAATTTTTTACTGAAATTGAATCCATCGGATACACTCTCACTACTTAAGCGGGCAATTACTTATACGCGCGAAGGGGCATATGATTTAGCGAAAGCCGATATTGATACGGCTCTCGTGTTGGCTCCTAATTCCGAATTGGTCTATGATGTAAAGGGACTTTTTCACTTACATTTCGACGAAATTGACCAGGCTACCGCAAATTTCAAAAAATCGATCGATCTTAATCCTGCTTTTCCGATAGCATATTACAATCTAAGTGTGGCGCAGAAGAAGCAGGGTCTTTTGGATGAGTCGCTGAAGAATCTGAATATTGCTATTGCGCTTAATCAAGATTTCCCAAACGCGTATTTCAATCGAGCCGTTACCCACAAAATTTTCGGTAACGAAGAAGAGGCACTCGAAGATTATTCGAAAGCGATTGCCCTCAAAAGTGATTTTACCGAAGCTCTGCTCAATCGTGGGTTTACAAAGGCTATGCTTGGTGAGTATGCAGAGAGTTTGCCAGATTTTGATCGAGCTGTAGAATCCAATCCTACTGATCCCAATGCGTATAATATGCGGGGAAATATCAAAGCTTTTTTTGGAAAATATGCTGAAGCTATTGATGATTACAACACCGCTATTGGCCTTCAAGATGGTTTTGCTGAAGCCTATTTCAACCGTGGAATAGCCGAAATTCTGAGTTATCAGGCTGAGAAAGGATGTAAAGATTTGGAAAAAAGTCTGAATCTCGGCTATGAAGATGCGCGCAAAAAGATTCCGTATTTCTGTCGGGGAGCGAAATAAGGGTATTGGTAGCCTTCTCCTTTTTTATTTCCTATTGGTCACGAGGCACGGGTCACGAGGGAGCTATGTTTGTTTCGTGTGTTGACCTCAATTCCTTTTGAACCATACATATTAATTCATTTAACCCCAAAGCCTTCATTTCCTAAATACCTGATTGGTTCACTATTTTTTTCGAAATAACGCATAAAAAAACCTTCCCGACAAGCTACGCGAGTCGGGAAGGTGTAAATATTTATTCCTCTGGTCTCTGGGTCTTAGCCCAAACCCTTTGGAAAGGGCTTCGTTTAGAAGCTGCCTCCTGTGGAGACAGTTGAAACGTAAGACTCAAATACCGAGTTGGAATTATCAGACATTACACACCTCCTTTTTATTCGTTTGACTTCACCGCAAGAAGCATTCAAATATCTTATGAACCTTTGCTTGCAGCCACCGGCAACCCACCGGATTTCATATCCCCAAGTAACGAAGATTATTTTGATAAACGAAAAATTTTGAAGAATGTTTTACAAACAGCTTGTTGGTTGTAATTTTTAGGCCGTTTGAAGAGAATTCAAGATCGATTTAAAAATGAGAAGCCCATCTGTATTTCCCAAAAATTTATCTGCAGCACGTTCAGGATGGGGCATCATACCAAATACATTTTTGGTTGCGTTACAGATTCCGGCTATATTTTCTGCTGAGCCATTTGGGTTGGATTCTGAATTAAAAAGCCCGTCTTTATCGCAGTAGCGGAAAACTACCTGCTCATTTTCATTCAGTTTTTTCAACACTTCGGGCTGCGCATAATAGCGTCCTTCGCCATGGGCAATCGGAATTTTGAGCACCTGGTCTGATTCCAATCCCGAGGTGAGGATGGTAGACCGTGTCGCCGATTTGATATAAGTGTTTTTACAGATAAATTTGTGACTGGAATTGTGAAGAAGTGTGCCGGGCAATAATCCGCTTTCGCAAAGAATCTGAAAACCATTGCAAATTCCCAATGCATATCCACCATTATCACAGTGTTTGATTACACTTTCCATAATCGGTGAGAAACGTGCAATTGCTCCCGATCGTAAATAATCTCCATAGGAAAATCCTCCGGGAATAAGCAAGAAATCAACGCCTTGCAAAGAGGTGTCCTTATGCCATAAACGAACTACTTCTTGCCCTAAGAGCGATTCGAACGTGTAAATAAGATCTTCGTCGCAATTAGAACCGGGAAAAATAACTACACCAAACTTCATTTGAAAAAGGGGATTTGTCCGCCGCAAAGATATCCATTTTTAAGGGATTTCTTTTAGAACACTTCCGTAAAAATGGGATAAAAGACCAATAGAAGAATCCAAATATAAAAGATGGTGGTAAGTAGCTTTCTGCGGCGTCGAGCCCGCGAAAAAAGTACGCCTCCATATACAGAGATGGGTACAGCAAGTAAGCAAGAAAGTCCTGTTTGATCTTCGTTAAGGGCGAGGCTCGCCACCCACATCAGGCAAAGAATAAATGTGAGCGAAATAAAAACCTTCTTCGTATTCTTTTTGTGAACGGTAGAAATACCCATTTCTCGAATGAAAATCAGAAAGCCCGCAAAAAACACGAAAAGAGAAAAAAGCAAAAGGATATAAAAGAAAAAGGAATGGGCTGAGATAAGAGATTTGAAATGGAGGGGCATTAATTGAAAATACTCCGGCAGATCTAAATTTATTTCAAACCACCAATAAAACAGAGCAGCATATATGAGCGGAGTTAACAGGCCAGTAATCGGCACAAGCCATTCGCGAATATTAAAAGTTCGCAATTGTATCAAACTAATCCAGAGTAATGGAAAAGCAATAATAAAAGGGGGGTAAAATAGAGCAGCTATTCCGAGAAAGACACCTGCATCATATATCATCCCCGTAATCTCTTGTACCCGATACATTCTCAAAAGGCGTCGCAAGGCAAGAAGCAAAAAGACATTTCCCGCCAATACCGGATTGAAATACTGCCATGAAAGTTGAAGGCTGGTGAAAAGCAAATAAAATAAGGCCGGAAAATAATTTTCACGATCTGCATAATCGTGGGCATTGTACAAATGATTTATGAGAACGGCACCAATCAGATTTACAACGACGCCAGCAAGAATTTGTAGGAGGGGAAGCGATATAAGGGCATTTAACCAATCAAATACAAACCCTCCTAAAGGCATTGGGGGACGCCCTGTGTAAAACAATGCGAAGGAGCCAAACGCCAATGCCGGCAGCGCGAGCAGGCCTAAAACAACCGTTCGGTTAGAACCAAAAATTGAGTAGATCATGGGCGGCTAAGATAGTGCTTTTAGGATGTAGATTTTATATGTACTTTTGGCGCGGATAAAATTGAATTATGCAATACATCACAGGCCCGATTGCCTTTATTCTTAAATGGACATTTGACTTCATTCTTGTTCCACTTGGAAACTTACCGGTTTTCATCAACCCCAATTCACTCATTGTCGTTGTTGTAATTCTCGGCATTTTAATTTGGCTTCGTATCCAACGTAAGCTCGATCAGAAGGCGGAAAGAGAAGGATCACTTAAATAATTCTATTGCACATCTTTACCGATGTCGTGTCGCATATACTTCCCTTCAAATTCGATTTGATTGGTTGTTTTGTAAGCTTTTTTCAGAGCCTCGTGAAGGGTGTTTCCTAATCCGGTAACTGTTAATACACGACCCCCATTTGTGCGAAGCTCACCATCTTTATTTGAGGTTCCAGCATGAAAAACCATTACATCTTCCGGTATTTTGGGAAGTGAAATTAATTTGCCTTTCTCATATTTTTCGGGATATCCACCGGAAACCAACATAACTGTCGCAGCGTCTTTCTCAGAAAATTTGATGGTAGCGTTTGTAAGCGTTCCGGTCGCGGCAGAGACAAGGAGTTTTAAGAAATCTGATTCAATTCGCGGAAGCACCACTTCTGTTTCGGGATCGCCCATTCGCACATTGTATTCAATAACAAAGGGGTCGTCACCTACTTTTATTAAGCCAAAGAAAATGAAACCGATATAGTCAATGGCAGCAGACCGCAACCCGGCGACCGTCGGTTTCACAACACGGCTCACTACTTTTTCCATAAACGCCTTATCGGCAAATGGTACCGGACTGATAGCGCCCATTCCACCCGTGTTGAGCCCCGTATCTCCTTCGCCGATGCGTTTATAATCTTTGGCAGAAGGCAGTAGTACAAAACTTTTGCCATCGGTAAGTGCGAAAACAGACATTTCAATCCCGTCCAGAAAATTTTCAATCACCACGCGCTCTGATGCTGTTCCAAATTTGCTTTCACCAAGCATCGCTTCGATTTCGTCGAGGGCGTCATCCAAATTGGTGAGAATTACTACCCCTTTTCCACCGGCCAGTCCATCTGCTTTGAGCACATAAGGCCCTGCAATAGTTTTGAGATATGCTTTCGCTTCCGGCAGAGTGTCTTTTGTAAATGTGCGATATGCAGCGGTTGGGATTCCATTTTTGGCCATAAATGCTTTCGCGTAATCCTTGCTGCCTTCCAGCCGGGCACCTTCTTTTCCGGGGCCTATAATCAGAACATCTTTGAGTCTTGGAGTGGCCTTAAAATAATTTACAATTCCATTTACCAAGGGAGCTTCCGGCCCGAGAACGACTAAACCAATACGATACTTCAAAACCGCATCACGAACCGCATCAAAATCTTCGGAGTTTACCGGAAGGTTTGTTCCAATGGCCTCCGTTCCAGGATTTCCGGGAGCTGTGTAGAGATTTTCGCAATCGGCGCTTTGAGCAATTTTCCAAGCAAAAGCATGCTCCCTTCCACCACTACCGAGAATTAAGACGTTCATAATCGTAATTTTCTGCAAAGGTAATTTTGCCAAAAGAAAATAAGGTAAAAACTACCGTTTTTAAGAAAGTAGTGTCAAAATATTGAAGAAAATCGGATTAACTGAGTAAAAAAAATGGGAGCCAAACAGCTCCCATTGAAATTTAAGATTATTCTGCACTAAACCTTGACCCGCTTAATGCTGCATCCAAGTTGGCGCGTACTATTCGGGTCGATTTCAGTGCCATTGGCCACTGCCTGAATAGCGTTTTTCAACCAAGATTCTTTTACGTCTTTGCTACTATCTACTGAGTCGTCGATTGCTCCTTTGTAAACCAGATGCATGTCCTTGTCAAACAGAAAAACATGAGGAGTAGTGAGGGCTCCAAATGCATCGGCAAGTAAGTGGTTTTGGTCCAATACGTAGTACCCTTTAAATTTCTGATCTTTATAGCGTTGCTGCATATCTTCAAAACCATCACCTTTGTCGCGTTTGGCTTCGTTCGAATTTACGAGTACCATTCCGATACCTGCTCCATTTGCAAGATCGTAAATTTCCGGATAGCGCCCATCCCAACCTTCAGACCGTGTACCGTTACCGATTACGAAGGGACATGTATTACAACTAAAAATGACTAAGAGACCATTTTGCCCCGCAATGGATTTCAGAGAGACTTCTTTTTCAGAAACATCTTTCATCATCAACTGGGAGTCAGGAGCTTTTTTCCCGATTTTCAGAATTCCATCCGCGGGATTTTCGGATGAAATGTTGAAAGCTAAAGTCAATAAGGTGATTCCACCACAGAGCAAAATGCCGGATATAAGACGATTTAATTTCATTTGAAATTATTTCAGCGCACCTTTCGGCAAATGATTAACAATACTCGTCGTATGCCATTTTCAGGTTTTCGGCAATCATTTCCGCCGGACGACCTTCGATATGGTGACGCTCAATGAAATGGACTAAATTTCCGTTTTTAAACAGCGCAATGGCGGGCGAAGAAGGCGGATAGGGCAAGAAATACTGCCTTGCTCTTTCGGTCGCTTCGGCATCAACACCGGCAAAAACAGTGGTTAAATTATCCGGCTTTTTATCACCTTCAAGCGATAACTTGATACCTGGACGGGCAGCTCCTGCAGCACATCCACAAACAGAATTGACTACAACGAGTGTCGTGCCGGTTTCATTTGTAAGTGCGTCGTCAACTTGTTCAGGTGTATGTAGTTCGGTAAATCCTACTTCCGTAAGATCTTCCTTCATGGGGGCAACTAATTCGGGTGGATACATAAATTTTATTGTTTTTGACAAATGTACGAAGGCTCATCCGAACAATAACTTAAAATGTGCCAATCATCTGATTGGTTTTATCTATTTATCTTTTCGCTTTTCAGCGAAAAAGGAATGCAGCATTTCTGCAGATTCATCGCCCAATAACCCACTTTTCACTTTGGTTTTTGGGTGAAGGAGGTTATCCTGAATTTGGGTAAAACCACGTTGTTCATCAAAAGCTCCGAAAACCACATTTTCTATTTGCGACCAGCGCAACGCTCCGGCACACATTACGCAGGGCTCAAGGGTGACGTATAAAGTGCAACCTGTCAGGTATTTGCCACCCAAATAATTGGCGGCGGCGGTTATAGCCTGCATTTCTGCATGGGCGGTTACGTCATTCAGGCGTTCTGTAAGATTGTGAGCACGCGCAATAATATGTCCTTTACAAACTATAATTCCTCCTACCGGAATTTCATCAGCTTCCAGCGCTTTTTCTGCTTCACGCAGCGCTTGTTTCATATAGAATGTATCACTTTGAATTTCCAGTGCCATAAAGCGAAGATAATAGGTATTGGCCGAGAATAAGGAATGCTACGTAATTCAATACGATGATTCTAACAATACGATCGCATGATGCGAAAGCGCGACAAAGGAATCCCATTTTCATCCGAAACTTCGAGCGTAAATGAATCCGATTTTAATGGTTGAAGCGGTATTTCAACCCGTGAACCCGAATCGTAAGACTGCTGCCCTAAAACGTTGTTTTTGGTATTCGAGTGAAGATTCAAAGTGATCTTACGATCTAAAGGCAACTTGCAGTCTATTTCAAGATTGCCGAGTAATTCATTGATAGAAGCAGAGATTTCAAAATCTTCTTCTTCCTTCAAAATAGTGCTATCAATTATACAATACATTTCGATTCAGCTAGGGTTTAAAAGTACAACGAATCAAAAGCGATTAGTTGCCTTTTTTTTTCCATATATCTATCAAGAGATAGGAGTCAGGAATGCAATAATGGAACGCTTTATTCATCCACTTTTCACACCACAATGTTCACGATTCTTTGGGGAACAACAATCACCTTTTTCGGGGATTTTCCATTCAGGTATTTCGCCGCATCGGCACTTTCCAATACTGCTTTTTCGACTTCTTCTTTCGAGAAATCAGCGGGGAGAGCCATTTTAAAGCGCATTTTACCATTGAAAGATACGGGGTATTCAAACTCAGAATCTTTCAAATATTCTTCATTAAAAACCGGCCACGATTCTTTAGTGATGGTGGTTTCGTAACCCATTTTTTGCCAGAGTTCTTCGGCAAAATGGGGGGCATAGGGAGAAACCAGAATTAACATATTCTTGAGAATATTAGCGTTATTGCAATTTTGTGAAGTAAACTCATTTACGGCTATCATACAGGCGCTTACTACAGTATTCCACGAGAGCCGATCGAGGTCTTCGGTGACTTTTCGAATCGTTTTGTGCAGTGTTTTTAAATCGGCTTTGCTTGGTGCTGTGTTGCTTAATTCAAAATCGCCTTCTTCATTAAAGAATAACCTCCAGAATTTTCGGAGAAAATTATGTACTCCACTAATTCCTTGCGTATCCCAAGGTTTCGATTGCTCAACAGGCCCCAAAAACATTTCGTACATGCGTAAAGTATCGGCACCGTATTCATCGCAAAGTGCATCGGGCGTGACAACATTAAACCAGCGCTTCGACATTTTTTCGACTTCGTGGCCGCATTTGTACACCTCTTTTTCATTGAGAATAAAAACGGCATCGGTATAATCGCTGCGCCATTTTTTAAATCCTTCCACATCCAATTCATCGTTGTATACCAAGCTGATATCCACGTGAAGTGCTGTAAATCCGTATTCCCAAAGCACATTCGATAAACTCATATTATGATTTTCGTCGAGTTGTTCGTGCAGTAAAGTGCGAAGACGTTTTTCAACATCAAATTTGAATTCATTTACTTTCCGATCCTTTGCCCAGTCTTCATAAATTTCGCGGGTGACGAAAATCTCAGGAAACTTCTTTGGCGAAGGAAGGTCATAAGCATTTTCAATGCCGGGGATTGTATAAGAATTTAATTCTAATCGATACACAATGCTCGATCTTCCGAGAATCATGCCCTGATTAATCATTTTCTGAAAAGGCTCATCGAAACCGATAAAACCCCGATCAAATAAGAACTTCGTCCAAAAGCGGGAATACAGCAAGTGACCCGTGGCATGCTCCGCTCCTCCCATATACAAATCTACCGATTTCCAGTACTTTACTTTATCAGGACTCACCATTTCATCCGCGTTATGGGGATCCATGTATCGGAGAAAATACCATGAAGAACCTGCCCAGCCGGGCATGGTATTGCATTCCATGGCATCCCCTTTAAAAATAGGCCAATCCTCCTTTCCGGCGCGCGCCAAAGGAGGTTCGCCTGTTTCGGTGGGCAAATATTTATCGACTTTCGGAAGCGTTAATGGAAGTTCACTTTTATCGAGAAGATACGGTTGATCATTTTTGTAATACACCGGAAATGGTTCTCCCCAATAGCGCTGTCGCGAAAAGATGGCATCGCGTAATCGATAATTTGTCTTTCCATATCCCAGATTTTTGCGTTCAAACTCTGCGATTACTTCTTCTGTAGCTTTTGCCACCGAAAGTCCGGTAAGAAATTCGGAGTTTTTCAGGGTGCCGGTTTTCTCACTGTACGCTTCATCATGTATTTCAATTCCTTCAAAAATATTCGGGATGGGGAGGTCGAATTTTTTTGCAAAATCCATATCGCGCTGATCCCCTGACGGAACGGCCATTATAGCCCCGGTTCCGTATCCCGCCAAGACATAGTCGCCAATCCAAATCGGTAGTTTATTTCCGGAAAAGGGATGCAAAGCATAAGCACCCGTAAAAGCACCGGTTACATGTTTCACATCGCTCTGTCGGTCACGTTCAGTTCGCGCCATGGCTTGTTTTACGTAGGAGTCAATCACTTCTTTTTGGTCAGAAGTGGTAATCTTTTTTACCAAGGGATGTTCGGGTGCGAGCACCATATAAGAAACCCCGAAAATGGTATCAGGGCGGGTGGTAAAAACTTCGATTTTCTCAGAATGATTTTCTACAGAAAACGAAACCGAAGCCCCGCGTGATTTTCCAATCCAATTTCGCTGTATTTCTTTGATAGAATCATGCCAATCGAGATTTTCCAATCCGGCGATTAGCCGATCAGCATAAGCGGTAATCCGCAGGCTCCATTGTTTCATTAAGCGCTGTTCCACCGCATGTCCGCCACGTTCGCTCACCCCATCTTTTATCTCGTCATTGGCCAAAACGGTGCCGAGCGCTTCGCACCAATTCACCCACGTATTTGATAAATAGGCAAGTCGAAAATGTTGTAAAATAAGTCGGCGTTGTTCTTCAGTAAGGATTTTCCAATCAGTAGCTGTAAAATCGCCGGAAAAATATTCTCCAAAAGGGAGTTTACCCATATCCAATGACTTATACCAATCTTTTTCCACAAAGGCATTCACATTATAGGTGCCGTTTTCGACAAATGCGGCTATCAGTGAATCGATTGATTCGGCGCGACCGGTATCCAGATTGAACCAACTATTGAACAACTCGCGAAATATCCATTGGGTCCATTTATAGTACTTCGGGTCGCTGGTGCGCACTTCGCGGCTCCAGTCATAATTGAAACCAATACGCTCCAACTGGCTGCGGTATCTTGCAATATTTTCTTCTGTGGTAACTGCAGGATGTTGGCCTGTTTGGATGGCATATTGTTCTGCCGGAAGGCCAAAGGAATCGTACCCCATCGGGTGGAGGACATTAAATCCCAAATGGGTCTTGTATCGAGCAATAACATCCGAAGCGATATATCCCAATGGGTGACCCACATGGAGGCCAGCGCCAGAGGGATAGGGAAACATATCTAAGATGTAAAATTTCTCCTTATTGGGGTCTTCGTGCACTTTATACGTGCCCTCTTTGGCCCACTTTTGCTGCCATCTGGATTCTATTTCCCTAAAATCGTAATTCATTCTAATCGTTTTGAAGGCCAAAGTTAAATTTTTCGGTGGGCAATCCTTTATATCTATAACAGAATGGTGCTGATGATATGGTTTGTCAACGGTGAATTATTTCTACTTTAGCAGCCAATTATGGCAGCAAGTCCGGATAAATACGCACGAAAACGTGCGCGATCAAGTGCAGTATCAACGGTAATAGGCATCGCGTTGGTTCTCTTCATGTTGGGGATTCTCAGTGTATTGGTGCTCAATGCACGGAAACTATCCACGTATGTGAAAGAGAATATTCAGGTGCAGATTTTTTTGGATGACGGCATCAAAGAAGCCGACATATTGCGCTTGAAGAAAGAAATCGATGCCGAATCGTATACGCTGAGCACCGATTACGTCAGCAAAGACGATGCCGCTGAGCAGCTGAGCAACGAGCTGGGCGAAGATTTCGTTAGTTTTCTCGGTCACAATCCTCTTCAAGCGTCAATCGACTTGCGTTTGAATGCCGCTTATGCCGAGCCGGATAGCGTGGAAGCTCTTGTAGAAGGACTTGAGAATAAATCCATGGTTTCGGAAGTAGTTTACAGCCCGAACCTCATACGGCAGATAGACGAAAATGTCAATAAAATTGGACTTATTCTGCTGGGATTTAGCGCCATTCTTTTGCTTATAGCCATAGCTTTGATCAACAATACCATCCGGCTTACGATATATTCCAAACGGTTTATTATCCGCAGTATGCAACTGGTAGGAGCTACGAGAGGATTTATTCAGCGGCCTTTTATCCTTTCGGGAATCCTTCAGGGAATTTATGCCAGCTTTATTGCGATTCTTTTAATTTTGGGCGTTTTGTATGCGGTGAGGCACGAAATTCCTCAGTTTTTTGAGTTTAATGACCTTGTAATGTTTGTTAAACTCTTTGGATTAGTTGCCTTACTGGGTATCATTATCTCAGGATTGTCCACGATATTTGCGGTTCGCCGTTATTTGCGCATGGATGCGCGAAAAATTTATTAAAACCCATTTCAGTATGTCAACATTGGATGAACAAAATATAAAAACCCCGGAAGACGAAAAATTTGCGCTTAAACGGAGCAATTACAAATTTATGCTCATCGGTATTGGGGTAGTGGTACTGGGATTTCTTTTGATGTTGGGTGGGGGCAGCGATGATCCAAAACAATTTAGTGATGCTATTTTCAGCTTTCGCCGAATAACCTTAGCACCCATAGTTTCCCTCATCGGGTATGGAATTATTTTTTACGCCATTCTTCGAAAAGACAGCTCACACGCCGCTTAGAGTCAAATGAGTATTATAGAAGCTATCATTCTCGGCATTATACAAGGCCTTACCGAGTTTTTGCCAGTTAGCAGCAGCGGGCATCTAGAAATTGTAAAAATAATGTTTGGCCAGGCATCGGCCGGAGATGAGAGCATGCTCTTCACAATCGTGCTCCATGCGGCTACCGCTTTTAGTACCTTGGTCGTTTTCCGAAAAGATATTGCTGAAATTTTCAGAGGCTTATTTAAGTTTGAATGGAATACAGAAACCAAATTTGCCGCGACGATTGTAGTGAGTATGATTCCCGTTTTTTTCGTTGGTGTGTTTTTTCAGGATCAGATTGAGGCGCTCTTTTCGGGGAATATTCTACTCGTAGGGTTTTCTTTGCTTTTCACTGCGGCACTTCTTTATAGTACGACACGCATTAAAGCGTACGAAGGGGAAGTAACTTTTATACGGGCCTTTTGGATTGGAATTGCTCAGGCCATTGCTGTTCTTCCGGGAGTTTCAAGATCGGGATCTACAATTTCTGTGGCCTTGCTAACCGGCGTGAGTAAAGAGAAAGCGGCCCGGTTTTCATTTCTTATGGTACTTCCGGTTATTTTTGGAGCCATGATATTGGAATACAAAGATTTTGTTGAAGCTGCCCCTGTGAGAATTATTAGCAATTCGTGTCTGGCCATCGGGTTTATTGCAGCATTCGTGGCCGGGGTTTTTGCCTGCCGATGGATGATCAAAATCGTAAAACGCAGCAAACTCGATTATTTTGCATACTACTGCGCAGCCGTCGGGTTGATTGCTGTTATCTACGGATTAATATAAAAGGGTGGATAAGGATTATTCTTTACTCAGCGCAGAAGATTTTCAGGAGGGACAAGTCCTTCTGATTGACAAACCCCGCGAATGGACCTCCTTTGACGCTGTAAAGAAAGTGCGGTTTGCAATACGGAAGAAATTCAATCTCAAAAAGATTAAGGTAGGCCATGCCGGCACACTCGATCCTCTTGCCACAGGCCTGTTGGTTATTTGTACCGGTAGATTTACCAAAAAGATTGCCGCACTTACGATCGAAGATAAAGTTTATACCGGATCGTTTACCATCGGAGCCACAACTCCATCTTACGATCTGGAAACAGTCCTGGAAAATGAAGTATCTACGGATCATATAAAACCGGAAGATGTTGAGGCGTTCGCCAAAAAAATGATTGGCAAGCAGGAGCAGATTCCACCCATATTTTCAGCTAAGAAAGTGGATGGCAAACGCGCATATGAGTCTGCCCGAAAGGGGGTAGCGGTAGAGATAAAACCCCATTCGATAGAAATTAAATCGTTCGAAACAGATTGCTCAAACCTTCCGGAAATTCGATTTTCAATAGAATGTAGCAAGGGAACGTATATTCGATCTATTGCGCGCGATCTGGGTGAAGCGCTCCAAACAGGTGCTTATTTGTCTTCTTTGCGTCGAGAGTCAATTGGGAGTTATAGTGTTGATAATGCGATAGATCCTATTGGTTTTCAGGTATCTTTAATACCTATCTGATTTAATAGAGATATGTAATTACCAATTCTCAGGTAATTTATCTACATTTGCACCCGCATTTTTTGACACCTAAAAACGCCTTTGATGAAGCTTTCAAAGTTCAAATTCAATCTCCCAGAAGAGTTAATAGCCAAATATCCTACTCAAAATCGCGATGAAAGTCGGATGATGGTGCTACACCGAAAGACTGGGAAAATCGAGCATAAGACCTTTAAAGATATTATAACCTTTTTCGACGATAAGGACACCTTCGTAATGAATAATACCAAGGTTTTCCCTGCGCGTTTGTATGGTAATAAAGAAAAAACTGGTGCGAAAATTGAAGTTTTTCTGCTTCGCGAATTGAATCGAGAAAGCCTTCTTTGGGATGTTCTGGTAGATCCGGCACGCAAAATTCGTATTGGAAACAAACTCTACTTCGGTGAGGATGATGACCTCGTTGCTGAGGTAATTGACAATACTACTTCCCGTGGGCGAACCCTTCGATTTCTTTTCGACGGTACCTATGATGACTTCAAAAAAACCATCACTCGACTCGGTGAAACGCCGATTCCAAAATATATTGGACGAGAGGCTGAACCCATTGATGATGAGCGTTTCCAAACCATTTTTGCAAAAGAAGAAGGCGCCGTTGCAGTTCCTACAGCTGGTCTCCATTTTAGCCGCGAGCTGATGAAACGTCTCGAACTGAAAGGGGTGCATTTTGCCGAAGTAACCCTCCATATCGGTCTGGGTACATTCCGTCCTGTTGAGGTCGAAGATTTGACCAAGCACAAAATGGACAGTGAGCAAATGATGATTACGGAAAAAGCTGCAAACACCGTCAATCACTCGAAAGATTTAAAAGGAAAAATATGTGTGGTTGGTACGACCGCCATGCGTGCTGTAGAAACTTCTGTTTCTACCGATGGTCGTCTTAAACCGTATGACGGATGGACGAATAAATTCATTTTCCCTCCTTACGATTTCGAAATTGCCGATGCAATGGTTTCTAACTTCCACATGCCCGAGAGCACGCTTCTCATGCAGGTAGCCGCTTTTGGCGGGTATGATAATGTTATGAAAGCCTATAAGGAGGCCATCAAAGAGAAATATCGATTTTTGGCTTACGGCGACGCCATGCTGATTATTTAATACCATTTAACCTTTGAAATGACGAGTGACATGCGTATTCATACCGTTTTCAAAGGTGTAATTTGTAAGTATCGAGCTGCTCTCAAACGAGTAAAAAAGAAACGGTATATACGACCTGTCCCGAGAAGACAGGAACACTTGATAGTAAAACCGGTATAAATGCCCAAAAAGGCTGTAGTTATTGTTGCCGGTGGTACCGGAGCCCGAATGAATTCGAAAATTGCCAAGCAGTTTTTGCTCCTTTCGGGAAAACCCATTCTTATCCATACTTTTGAGGCATTTTATCGGTATGATCCGGCGATGCAATTTATTCTTGTTCTATTTCCGGGTTTGAAATCCCAATGGATGGAGATGGTGGGCGCGTTTGATTTTCAAATAGACCACACAGTTGTGGGTGGTGGTGAAGAGCGTTTTCATTCGGTGCGTAACGGACTCGCAGCTCTCAATCCCGATGTTGAAATAGTAGCCATTCATGATGCGGTGCGCCCGCTCGTATCGCAGGAAACGATTAAAAGATGTATGGAAGCTGCCGAAACTTTTGGTGGAGCAATTCCGGCACTCCCCGTTTTGGATACCATTCGAAAAATGGAGGGCAAGACGAGCTATACTATTCCACGTCATCAATTGGTGGCTGTCCAAACTCCGCAATGCTTCAAAGTAGAAAATATTCGAGAAGCTTATCGTGCGGAATACGACATGGCGTTTACCGATGATGCTTCTGTAGCCACTTCCGCGAATTTTCCTGTCGAACTTGTAGACGGCAATCGGTCAAATATGAAAATCACTACCAGCGATGATTTGACTATTGCTGAAGCGCTTTTGCGCTCTTTAAACCAATCAATGCGCGATTGATTTCCGCCTTCGATAAACACTTTTCACAACCTGATTTCAATTTAGGATTCTAAAGACCCAGATCGACTTGTCCATTTGATTACCACTTTTTTTGTGGTATCTCTTTTCCTTTACCCCCACAACCTTTCCACCATTCTCACGTAAGACATTCCAATTTGAATACCCCCGAAATTGGCTAATAAAAAAAAACTTCTTTTTTCTGCTGTACTTATTCTGTTTGTTACAATCGGAATCATTTTTGGCGGACGTGAAGAGCTAAAAGGTGCCGGTTTTATTCACAGCATTCAGAAACCATTGCTCATTATCGGTTCTGTTGCTCAAAGCGATCACATTCATAGTATTAGTGACATAGCAAAACTCACTGACATGGATTTTTCGCCCGTGGGAAGTCTGCCTACTTTTGGGTTTGATGCCAAGCCTCAATATTTGAAACTCCGGGTTTTCAATTTTGAGAACACGCCCGTTTCAAAGATTCTGGAAGTCAAAAATCCCATTTTAAATATTTGCAATCTTTACGAAATTCAAGGTGGTTCAGCTCGGATTCTTTATAAATCCGGTGATGAGAAAGATTTCTCAGATCGGCCTATCCAACATATTAACTATCAATTTCCGATATATCTGGATCCCAACAGTTCGAGGGAGTTCCTGTTAAAAGTCACCGCAAATGGTGAGCAGCTTCAGGTACCGCTCGGTTTGTGGTCGGCTTCTGAGATTGCCGTACGTGATGAAAAAGATCGCCTTCTTCGCGGAATTTATTTTGGCATAGTCATCTTCGTTTTACTTTTTAACTTATTCATATACGTCATTATCAAGGAGCGATCTACCCTCTATTATGTCTTTTACGTATTTGCACTTTTAATGCTGCAACTATCTCTTGGTGGCTTTGCGCACCGCTACTTTTGGCCCAACTCAGATTATCTGACCAATATCGCCAATCCGCTTTTTGCATCGCTCAGTATTTTTGCACTCATCCGGTTTGTGCAGCTGTTTCTCAATCTCAAAAATTTCTATCCAAAGCTCAATCGAGTGCTTCATATTATGGCGCACTTGGTAGGTTTAAATTGTTTGCTGGCATTGATTTACGAACCGCTTACTTTCCGTTTTTCTGTCTTGGCAATTAACTCTATTGCCCTTTTTCTCAATGTGATGATTATCCCAATTGTGGTGATGGTATTGCGTAAGAATTTTAAGCCGGCCCGGTATTTTCTTTATGCATTCATAGTATTGGTCGGAAGTGTTTTTCTCTTTATCCTCAATAACTTTGGGGTTTACGAAAGCGATTTTTATTCTGCCTATGGTCTTCAGATAGGATCAGCACTTGAAGTTATTTTATTATCATTTGCGATCGTCGATAAGTTCAAGGTGTTCAGGGAGGAAGCTTATGGCAGACTCCAGACTATCAACGATATGAAGGCGCGAGCCAATGAAGTTTTGGAGAAAAAGGTCGTTGAAAGAACCCACGAAATTGCCACCCAGAAACAGATTGTAGAAAAGCAAAAGGAAGAAATTGTAGACAGTATCCGATATGCTGAGCGTATTCAGAAATCGATTTTACCCACAGCTTCTGAGATTGCGCATCTTTTTAATGAAAATTTTGTTCTTTTCAAACCGCGGGATATTGTAAGTGGCGATTTTTATTGGTTTGGAAAAACAAGTGAAGATCATGCCTGGAAAGGCAGAACGGACTTAAGGTTATTCGCTGCTGTTGATTGCACAGGCCATGGTGTTCCGGGTGCTTTGATGAGCATGCTCGGTCATAATAGTTTGGAGCAGTGCCTTACGGCAAAAGGGGTTGAATCGCCGGCGGAAGCACTCAATTATTTGAACAATGAGATCATCGCCTCACTCCAGCACGACCACAGCGGCGAACTGAATGTGAACGACGGAATGGATATTGCTTTTTGTAGTTATGATCCATTAAGCCGTGAGCTGACTTTCGCCGGAGCGAAAAACAACCTATATATTTTCCGAAAAGGAGAATTTATAGAACTTAAAGGAGATCGAAAATCCATTGGACTTGAAAAGATTGACGGTGAAAATAGTTTTCAGGATCGTAGAATAATTCTCGAGGCGGGCGATACCGTATACACTTTTACGGATGGTTATCCCGATCAATTTGGTGGTGACCGGAATAAAAAATTGAAATCCAAAACGCTTCTTGAAAAAATTGCTTCTCTAGCCCATCTCGCTATGGAAGATCAAAAGCGCGCTTTGCTTCATGCCTTCGATGCCTGGCGAGGGGAAAATGAGCAAATCGATGATGTATGTGTTCTGGGGATAAAAATCGGCTAACCTATTCTTGCTCCTTAGCTTTCATTACCTTTGCGAAAGGATGGACAAGAAAATAGATATTCGAAAACTCAGTGAAAGCGAACTCATTGCAACGCTTGAGGAGATGGGTGAGAAGAAATTTCGCGGCAAGCAAGTCTATGAATGGCTTTGGTCTAAAAGAGCGCGTAAATTTGACGAGATGACCAATCTGTCGCAAGACCTCCGGCAAAAGCTTGAACAGGGATTTGTGATTAATACGATCACCATTGCCGACAAGCAGTTAAGTAGCGACGGAACCATTAAATATGCATTTAAACTGCGTGAGGGTCATGTAGTTGAAGGAGTTCTTATTCCAACTGGAAATCGTACCACAGCCTGTATTTCTTCACAAGTGGGCTGCAGTCTGGCCTGCAAATTTTGCGCTACGGGAAGGCTCAAGCTCATGAAGAACCTCGAAGCCTACGAAATTTATGATCAGGTGGCCGAGATCTATAAAGATGCTGAGATTTTGCAGAGCAAACCTCTTCAAAACATTGTGTATATGGGCATGGGCGAACCACTGCTTAATTATAAGAACGTACTCACTTCGACGGAGCGTATTTCGGACGATAAGGGCCTTGGAATGTCGCCCAAGCGTATGACAATCTCTACTGCGGGAATTGCGAAAATGATTACAAAACTTGCCGATGACAATGTGCGTTTCCACCTAGCACTTTCGCTTCATGCAGCAAATGACGAAAAGCGCAATAAAATAATGCCGATTAATGAGAGCAATACGCTGGAAGCACTCGCCGAAGCATTGAAATACTTCTACCGGAAAACCGGAACCCGCGTGACTTACGAATACATTATTTTCAAAGATTTTAATGATACGCTCGAAGACGCACATGAGTTAGCTAATTTTTGCAGAAATGTGCCCTGCAAGGTTAATATTATCGAATACAATCCGATAGATGATGGGGAATTTGAGCAGGCAGATCCCGAAAGAGTGGATGCATTTGCCGAATACCTCGAAGACCATAATGTTATTGTAAATATTCGCCGCAGCCGCGGAAAAGATATTGATGCGGCTTGCGGACAGCTTGCCAATAAGAATAAGGCGGCGCTGAAAGAAAGTGAGCGGTTGTAGGAAATATTGAAGTTGGCCTGAAGTTCGACTAATTCCTTAGCTAATTCTGAACAATTGAACTTCGTTCTCTTTAACCGCGTGGGGCGCAAATGTTTTTACGCGGAGTTCGCAGAGGGAGTCGGGAAGGAAGTAGGATTAGATTTTGATTGTTAATGAGGTGTGTGGATTTCGTTTTTCGAATATAGAGGAAGTACCAGGTTCATAGCTGCATCACATGCAAGAATCAGTAGCGGTGAAAGGGAACCGGAATCAATATTCGACAAGTTTCAAACCTTAGTACTGGGGCTCGATTAAGGTCTGGCGCGGCGATGACGAAGAATTATTGATTTGAAAATGAGCCTTCGGTGCAGAGAGATTGATGTGCTAAATTTGAAAACCGGGCAGGTCCTAAGTACGCAAAATCAAAGCAAAATCCGCTAAAATCCAACTCCAATCTTCACCCCTAATTGAAAACCAATGCCATATTCATTCTTTTCATTGACGAAATATGTATTGGCGTCGTATATATCTCCGGCTCGTACAATATCATAATTTTGGTGAACAAGCGAGATTCCCACATAGAAATCTGCGAAAATATTGCTTTGAAGAGGCAACGCCTGAAATCCAAAATTCACCATATACCAAATTGATTGCCGCTCATCCTTAAATGTATAATCAGTGATGGCACCCAAACTGTCAATTACAGAATAATTCGTTTTGTATTTCTTAAAATCGACCCCAGCAGATACGTAAGGACCCATGAGTTCCTGACTTTCTTTGAAATATTTGCGGATTGTAATCCCGAATACCATACCGGTCTCCACATCCACATTTTTTCCCAGATTGTCGAGTGTGTAGTCAAACCAACCTGCGGCATAGTTTCTGCGGGTAATACCCCCGGACAATTCCGCGCTGAATCCACCGTTTATAATACGTTCGTAGTAAAGCCGGAAGTCACCAAATACGATCTGAATCGGATCAATCTTTAGGGCATTCCGCACAGCATATAAAGAGTCGGGCTCGTAGGCATCGACCTGATAAGCGGGATTTATCTGCGAAAATGCTGAAGAGGAAATGAAAATCAAACAGAAGAAAATACATTTGTGAACCTTAGGTTTCGTCACAATTGGTAGTTTTAGGGGCTGATTATATAATTTTGACCATATGGTGAATCAATTTTACGCAAAATCTCTGACATTGTTGCTTTCACTGATAGCAATATCAGCCTTTTGCCAAAAAGCAGACTCTGTATATATCGGTGAATTGCAAACATCGCTCAAAGGGTACCACATGGTTAAAATGTTTGGTAACAACAATGCGTATTTCTATACCCTTCGGGAGAATCGACGGAAGAAACTCAGTTATGCCATCCAGAAGATTGATGCGGATAGCCTGACAATTCTCAGTACAAAGACCTTTAATTTTCCCGATGTGAAAGGTGAAGCTCCGGTTTTGGAATCGGTTATAAGCATTGGGAAGAAAAATTACTTTATAACTTCAACCCAAAACAGTGAAAACGACACGGTGAATATTTTCGGTTTCGAGATTCTCGACCCAATAAACATAGCTGCAGTACCTAAATTATTGGCGCGCGGCTCCGGACTAACTTTTCAGCGAAAAAATGGATATCGGGTTTTTCAAGATCCGATAAATAACCTCTTTACATTTATTCTTCCTCAGGAAAGTGAAGTTGGGAAAAATGAAAAATTCGAACTTCGCTTGTTTGATGAAAATTTAAATTTGATCCATTCTAAAAGCTTGGAATTGCCTTATCCATCGGAGCTTATAAACTATCAGGATGCGGTGGTTGATAGCGCTGGATCAATCTATGTCCTCACTGGAATTACGAATCCGACGCTCACTTCCGTAAATGAAGACCGGAACATTGGCAAGGATTTTTCACTTTTCAAATATTCTTGGGATTCAGGCATTCTTACCGAAAAATCGCTTTCGTTGGGTGTAAAATGGCTTTATGATGTCAAGATGTTTATCAACTCTAAGGGAAATTTGCAGATTGCAGGTTATTACAGCAATATGGTCGATCTGATCATGGCCGGAACGTTTTCACTTGAACTTGACCGCCAAACAGGCAAAATTTTCAATCAGGGACTGAGCCCTTTCGACCGAGATTTTAGGGTCAGGTTTCGTCCGCGTGGAAGCAATATCACCGAAACGCAACTGGGAATGTTCCGTCTCAATAATGTTTTTTCACGATCAGGCGATAAAACCATGCTGCTGAGTGAGAAGAATTATACAGAAAGTTCGACCGTTTTCAACCCCGCTACCGGAACCTATGCGATTATAACCATATACAATTACGATGAGATCCTGATTTCGGTAATAGATGCATCCAGCAAAATAAAATACACACTGAGCATTCCGAAATTTCAATCCTCAACCATTTCACAAGATGACTATACTTCCTTTCTTTCCTTTCGTGGAAAAAAGGATACCTATTTGATTTACAACGATGACCAGAGGAACGAAGAGTTGAGCATCAATGCGGATAAGGGATATCGACAATTGACGACTGCTTCTAACAGCGAGGCAATTTTGATTTCTGTTTCAGATTCGGGTAAAACGATCAAAACACCGCTCTTTACTACGTATGACTTTAAGGAAGTTTTCAACCCTTCTTTATATTACAAAACCAATGATGGCATAATTATCACAGCCATAAACGGATATGAAACTCGATATATTCGATTAAAATTACCTTGAAGTGAGATGGATTTTTTGAGCAATAGGCAACGACAACAAGCAATTGGCATTGGGATTTTCTAATTGGTTTTGCCATTTTTAATGGCAGTAAATTATCCCAGAAGAAGAATGGTATTCACGTACTGACAAAAATAATCAATAAGAAAAAGCAAAAGAGACGCCTTGTTTCTTGAATTTTGTGAAAACGGAATCTTCAAATAATAAGCGAACTCAGGTATAAGTAATAATGAATTCGGATATTTACGCCGCGAAAATGACAGCGGTTCAAGAAATAAAAGCTTCTATAGCTGAAGAGATGGGCGAATTTGAAATACGTTTCAAACGCTCCATGAAGTCGAATACACCACTACTCGACAAAATTACACGGTACATTATAAAGCGTAAAGGCAAGCAGATGCGCCCGATGTTCGTTTTCCTTACGGCAAAATTATGCGGAGCCGTTACTGACTCTACTTATACAGCCGCTTCGCTAATAGAATTGCTCCATACCGCCACACTCGTGCATGATGATGTAGTAGATGACGCAAACCTGCGACGTGGATTTTTCTCAATCAATGCGCTTTGGAAAAATAAAATAGCAGTGCTTGTGGGGGATTTTCTCCTTTCGCGTGGATTGCTGATGAGCATCAATAACGGCGAGTTTGACTTATTGAAAATTGTGAGTAAAGCGGTAAGCGAAATGAGCGAGGGTGAATTGCTTCAAATGGAAAAGGCGCGGAAACTCAATATTACTGAGGAAATATATTTTGATATTATACGTCAAAAAACAGCGTCGCTCATTGCGGCTTGTTGTGAAAGCGGAGCCTTTTCGGTAAACGCAAGTCCTGAAAAATGTCAGATGATGTACGAGTTTGGTCAAAAAGTCGGAATAGCTTTTCAAATAAAAGATGATCTTTTCGATTACCATACCTCAGGAAATATTGGCAAACCAACTGGTATTGACATCAAAGAAAAGAAGATGACGCTACCCTTAATCTATGCGCTAATCAATGCTGCTCCTTCCGATCGCCGGTGGATTATCAAAACGGTAAAATCTAATAGTGATAATTCCGAAAAAGTGCAGCGCGTCATTGATTTTGTGCTAAATTCGGGGGGAATCGAATATGCTTCCGAGAAGATGCACCTTTACCGAAAAGAAGCCCTGGAAATTCTTCATAATTTTGATGAATGCGAAGCGCGCAGGGCGCTGGAAGGTCTGGTAGATTATACCATTTATCGGAAGAAATAAAAGAATCTTGAGAATGAAGAATTGGATCGCAATACTAATTGGCACGTTGTTGGCGGCTTGTAGTAGTCCGTCAGATAAAACTCCGAAATCGGAAAAAGAATCCGCACAAGAGGTGAAGGAAACGATCGAAACCTATCCCGACGGGACGGTGAAAATGCGCGGCAAAGAAGAAGGCAATAAGCGCATTGGCAAATGGGAATCCTTTTATCCGAATGGCTATAAATGGAGCGAAATCAATTATGTAGATGGGTACCGCGAAGGAGGGGTAGTGGTATATTACCCCAATGGAATAATGCGCTACGAAGGCAATTACTTCAATGATGAGCGCAGCGGGATTTGGATGTTTTACGATACCACCGGCGTTACCGTAAAAAAAATAGATATGGAATTGCCGCATGGTAAACTGGACTCACTGCTCAACGCCGGATAGAGCGAAGAATATAAATGATTTCGAGAGATACCATAGATCGAATTTTTGAAGCCGCCCGCATCGAGGAAGTGGTTAACGACTTTGTGCAGCTCAAGAAAGCCGGGTCGAATTACAAAGGTTTGAGTCCTTGGAGCAATGAGAAAACCCCTTCGTTTTTTGTGTCGCCGGCGAAGGGTATTTTTAAAGATTTCAGTTCGGGAAAAGGTGGGAATGCAGTTTCATTTTTAATGGAACTGGAAAACATGACCTATCCTGAGGCCTTGCGCTATCTTGGTGATAAATACCAGATTGAAGTAGAGGAGACCGAAATGGATCCTTTGAAAAAGGAGGAGGTAAGCTTGCGCGAAAGCCTGGCTTTGATCAATAATTTTGCAGCCGACTATTTTACGGAAAACCTTTGGAAGAGCGATGAGGGAAAGTCGATTGGTCTGAGTTACTTCCGCGAAAGAGGATTTAGCGACCAAACCATTGAGAAATTTGGACTTGGCTACTCTTTTGATCACAACGATTCTTTTTTCAAAAAAGCCAAAGAGGCGGGATATAATGCCGACCACCTACTGAACCTTGGACTTATTAAAGAGGGCGAATACGGAAAATACGATTTCTTTCGCGGACGCGTGATCTTCCCAATTCGGAATGTCAGTGGCCGGAATATCGCGTTTGCCGGAAGGACTTTAAAAAGTGATAATAAGGTAAAATATCTCAATTCGCCAGAGAGCGAACTCTACGATAAGAGCAACAGTCTATACGGGATTTATGAGTCGAAGCGTGCGATGATTCATGAAGATCTCTGCTTTCTGGTAGAAGGATATACCGATGTAATCTCTCTTCATCAGGCCGGAATCGAATATGCGGTGGCCTCGTCAGGAACTTCACTGACCGCGGGGCAGATAAAACTGATTAAGCGCTATACCAAAAACGTTTCTCTGCTTTTCGATGGCGATCCTGCGGGAATTAAGGCTTCACTTCGCGGAATCGATTTGCTCCTTGAAGAGGGAATGAATGTGAAAGTGGTACTTTTTCCGGAAGGACACGACCCGGATTCATATTCGCAAGCAGTTTCGAGCAGTGAATTGGAGCGGTATCTCAAGGAAGAAGCCACTGATTTTACGGATTTCATGCTCAAGGTGCTTCTCGAAGATACCAACGATGACCCGGTTTTGAAAGCAGAGGCTACCCGCCACATTGTCAAAAGCTTATCGCTTATTAGCGACCAGATTGCACGGAGTATTTATCTCGAGCGCTGCAGCAAAAAACTCGGTATTCCTGAACAGGCACTGGTCAATGAGTTGAATAAGTTGCTGCGCCAAAAACGACTTAAAAGTTCGGGTGTAGATCCTGAGATTATTACCCAAATTACCGAGGCCAGAAAGGATGGAGGAAGATCGAAACCTCAGAACGATCCGGATATTCACGAAAAAGAAATCGCACGTATTCTCCTGAATTATGGTGAGCGGGATTTTAAAGTTGACATTCAGGACGAGAATGACGAGGAAACATCTATCGAAGTGTCGGTGGCTGAATATATTCTTGATGACTTACTCACCGATGAGATAGAGTTTTTATCGCCTGTTTATGGTCGGATTCTGCAGACGTATCAGGATTTTTTTGTTGAAAAGGAGACCTTTCCAACCACCGAATACTTTGTTAAGGATCCTGATCCACGCTTTAGTGAAGCGATTGCCGGGATGATTGCGACACCTTATGAACTCAGTGAAAACTGGTCGGAAAGACACCATATATATACCGAAACGGAAGACCAAAACCTAAAGCGGGCTGTATTCGATCCTTTGATGCGGCTTAAACTTTCGCGGATAAAGACTCTTATGGAAAAGCTGGAGAAGGAAATTAAAATTGCAGAAAATGAGGCTGATTTAACGCCTCTTCTTCAGGAAAAAATTAAATTAGACCGCATGAAAATGAAAGTCAGCACATTTTTTGGGACTACGATCATTTAAATTTTCGGCGAAAGAAGCACTATGCGCAAGTTTTTGAGTTTTTCATTTTACAAATCCGATCTTTTCAATTTTACAATTGGAAACATCCTGCTTCTCCTGCTGATTATTTTCCTTACGCGGCTCTTGTTGCGTCTCTACAATCGCTTTGTACATAAAAAAATCCGGGCGCTGGATGTATTCGACTACGAGCGCGAACAGATTTTGCTCAAGGTCGGTCGGGGAATTATTATAGTAGCCTCGATCATTTCGATTATTTACAGCCTCGGTCTTTCGCATTTGCTCAAACTCATTTTTGGCTATGAGCTTGTGGCGATATACACTGTTTCTATTACCCCCGGAAAAATCCTGCTAGTAATTTTGGTGATCTTTTTCACGCGCATCCTTTCCCGTCTTGTAAGGATTGTGCTTAAGAAGAATTTTTCGCGCAAAACCTGGATTGATGAGGGGAAGGAATACACTATATACAAACTTACGAAATACAGCCTCTACGGAATTGGTATTATCATCGCTTTTGTAAGTGTGGGTGTTGATATGAAGCTGATTCTTACCGGTGCTACAGCTCTTTTAGTAGGTCTTGGTTTTGGACTTCAATATCTTTTCTACGATCTTATTTCGGGGTTGATTATTCTTTTTGAAGGACCTGTAAAAGTGGGCGATGTAATTGAGGTGGACGGACTTGTGGCGCGTGTGCAACAAATTGATATCCGCACTTCTAAAGTTATGACCCGTGACGGGAAATACATTATCATTCCCAATTCGAAGCTCACCGGCGAAAGGGTTGTAAACTGGACGCATGGAGCGGCTCTCACCCGGTTTAGCATTTCGGTAGGTGTGGCTTATGGGAGTGATACAGCTTTGGTGAAAGATATTTTATATAACTGCGCTCTGCGGCATCCCGATGTGAGCAAAAACCGCGAAATCATTGTTCGGTTCGAAGACTTTGGAGATAGTAGTCTTGCTTTTACTGTATTTTTTTGGGCCAAAAAAACCTGGGTAGTCGAAACCCTTCAAAGTGAAATCCGATTTGATATCGATAGGCAGTTTCGCAAGAATGGTATCCAAATTCCTTTTCCACAGCGGGATTTGCATATTATTTCGAAAAAGTGATTGGTTTTTAGTGGTTGATTTTTGGTTTGAGGGGTAGCAGAGATGTGGGTTTTTAACCGTCCAATTCGGACTCCCTCCGTTCGCAAGTTTCGCAGAGGTTAATCTCAAAGAACGCAGATAAATTCCAAAACTGGATTATTCAGAAATTTCAAGAGAAGACTTTTCCTGAACGATTGTAGAAATTACACTGCGAAACTCGCATAAAATCTTTGCGCCATTTGCGGTTAATGGGTTCTTATTGCTCAAAAACAATATCCCTCGCTTCAAGTTGAATTCCCTTCCTGCCTTTCCACTCAGTTTCTTCAATGGTGTAAGCGATTTTGAAAGGACGATTATCGGCCATAGCTTCGTAGTGGTGCGCCATATTAAAAGCAATTACGGGAATGAGTCTTTTCGGATCGTGCTTTTGAAAAACAGTGAATTTTAAGTGATCCTGACCTACTATTTTCGGGTATTTGGCCAGACAGAACTCTGTGGCAAATAGCGGAGGCATATTAGTTGGGCCGAAAGGCCGGCATCTGTTTAGCTGGTCGAGAAAAGAGCGGTATTTGTCGGTGTACCAATCAGCAAGATCTACTTGAACATCAATGTTGAGGGTTGGGACGCCACGTACTCCGGCGGTTTCGACGTTTACGGCATTTTCAAAGGCTTCGAGAAAATCGGATAGGGATTCTTCTTTTAGCGAAAGCCCTGCCGCCGCTTTATGGCCGCCAAATTTGGTAAGATGCAGGCTGCAAGCCTCCAGCGCATTATATAGGTGAACGCCTTCTACGCTCCGCGCACTGCCGGTGAGCATTCCGTCTTGTTTGGTAAGTACAATGGTGGGGCGGTAGCAAAATTCAATAAGGCGGGAGGCTACGATTCCAATAATTCCTTTGTGCCAGTCTTCGCTGTGCACTACTGTGCTACGGCGGTTGAATTCCGGATCGATTTCTGTCAGCTGAATTTTCGCTTCTCGGGTTGTGTTTTTGTCCATGGTTCGCCGATCTGTATTGAGCTTTTCGATGGTGTCGGCGAGTGCGCCGGCCTCTTCGGAATCTTGAGATATTAAGAGCTCGACTGCTGTATTGGCGTGATCCAGTCGTCCGGCGGCATTTATTCGCGGGCCGATTTTAAAAACGATATCGCCGACGTTGAGGTGTCCTGAAAACTTTGCCCGGGTGAGAAGTGCGTCAATTCCGGGTGATTTGTGGGCATTCAATCTTGTGAGGCCTTCGGAGACGATTATTCGGTTTATTCCCGAAAGTGGAACGATATCGCAACAGGTAGCTATGGCAGTGAGGTCGAGGTAGTTTTTCCAGAGAGATGGCTGACCCGTTTTTCGCGAAAGCGCACGCAAAAGCATAAGGGCTACACCGCATCCACAGAGTTCTTTTCCCCGAAAGGGGCAATCGGATTGTTGCGGATTTAAGATGGCGAAAACTTCAGGCAGTTCTTCTCCCGGCAAGTGGTGGTCGCAGATGATCACGTCGATGCCATTGGCCTGAGCCCTTGTGAGTTCGGCGGTGGCACGGATTCCGCAATCTACCGTGATCATCATATCGAAGCCTTCGGACAGTGTGTAGTCGATACCGATGCTGCTCACGCCGTATCCTTCGGCGTATCGGTCGGGGATGTAATAATGAACATCGGCATGGAGCGACTTCAGAAATTGGTAGCAGGTGCTCACCGAGCAGGTACCGTCGACATCGTAATCGCCGTAAATGAGGATTTTTTGGTTTTTGTCCAGAGCTTCTTTGAGGCGGATAGCGGCTTTATCGCAATCCTTCATTTCACCGTATTCGTCTATTTCATTGAGGTTGGGACGAAAGAATTTACGGACGGAATCGAAGTTTTGGAGACCGCGTTGTGCGAGTATTTCGGCTACAACAGGGTGTAAATTCTGTATTTCGTCTATTAGTCGGTCGGTAATTAAGTGATCGGCTTTGGGTTTTATGTTCCATTCCAGTGTGCTGGAAATCAGATTAGTCATAACGGGGTGTGATCTTGGTGCTGGGCGCAGAAAACCTGCGCGAAGGGTCTAATTTACGGAAATTAGCTTTCCCACTTGGTAGAAAAACAACTTTGTGTATTTTTGAACGTCAAAGAATTGATCCGTACTATTACCATAATTATACAGTTTTACCTGAAACAGAATTAACTGTTTTAAACCCAATCTCAATGAAATCAGCTATAATCCGCAATCTTGGAATTCTTTTCTTCGCGCTTCTCGCGTTAGGTTCTTGTAGAAATCCCGACAATGAAATCCAACCTACCTGTTTTGATGAGGTTAAAAATCAAGGCGAGCTGCGCGTTGACTGCGGGGGTCCGAATTGTCCTGAATGTGAGCCCGACTGTACAGACGGAATAGCGAACCAAGACGAACAAAGTCCGGTGACACAACTCAATCCTAACGCTCAAGTAGTTGGTATCGATTGTGGCGGTGCCAACTGTGAGCCTTGTTCTACTTGTGATGATGGTATTCAAAATGCACACTGGGTCTACGATCCCAATCTTACTGAAGCTGACCTTGCGAATGATAGTGTAGGTCAGAGCCTGACAGGAAAACTTTACCGTTTGGTAATGGAAAAAGGAGTGGATACTGGCTTTCCTTGTTTAGCTGCATACAACGGAGCGAATGATGATGGAATCCAAAATGGCGATGAAGAGGGAGTTGATTGTGGTGGAAGCACGGGATTTCCCTGTCCGCCTCCAAATTGCAACGACGGCATTCAAAACGGTACCGAAACAGGAATTGACTGCGGTGATATGATTGAACCATCGATTTGTGGCGAATGTCCGGATCCGACCTGTGATGACGGAATTCAAAACATTCATATTGAGCTCAATGAAGATCTTCCTGCGGGATACGTAGTTGTCACTGAAACAGGTATTGACTGCGACGACAACAACTTAACTTCTTGTCCTGATTGTCCGCTTCCCACTTGTTTTGACGGAATTCAGAACGGTAGCGAAACTGGAATTGATTGTGGTGGTACTGGTGCGTGCGCGAGTACCCCATGCAGTGATATTGTAAGCTGTGCTAATGGGATTATGGACGGGGCGGAAACCGGGGTTGACTGTGATGATGATCCGATGACACCATGTCCTACGTGTCCAACATGCGACGATATGATTAAAAACGGACCTGAGTTTGATGTGGATTGTGTTGATTATCCGATTGACGGATTTGACTGTCCTGTTTGTCCTTCTTGCCATGATGGTATTATTAATCAGGATGAAGATTTAGGTCTTTACGAATTAGATATTGATTGTGGTGGTCCCGATTGCCCTACTTGTGATCAGGAGTTAACCGCTACATCCATTGGTTTGGGGAACTCCCCTTTCAGAGACCAATATTCTTACAATAAACTGTTAGCTTCTTCTGGAATGACAGATACCTTGAATTTAGGCCCGGCATATCCCGGTTTAGCTGTTAATAAGGTTCAAAGTGCATTCGGGCAACCCTATTTGAAAGTTGTTGCTAATCAAGGATTTATGACTCAATCTGACGGAATGTTTGTAAAAACTATCACACTTTATATTCCATGGCCGGAAACTACTACCGAGCCGGTTAATATGCTTCCTTTAGATGATCCGGATTATCCAGTATGTTCTGTAGTTCTGCCAGCCGCGTCTGTGATTCCATATTTGACTTATGAAGAAAAATTAGTTGACAATCCTTCTGCATACAATAAATGCTTCCAATCTATTTTGACTGCAAATGGCCCTTCAATATTGACGTATACTTACCTTCAAGGGTTCGCTCAAGTTTCTTCATATTACACGAAAGGAAATATCAATGGAGGTGGACTTGCAAGAGGACTGTTGGATGGAACGCATGAATATGGTTCTTTCTCAAACTTAGAGTTTAAATTCAATTACCCTTTCTTTCTGTAGATGGAAATTTTATATAAAAAAAAGGCCCGAATTCGACAGAATTCGGGCCTTTTATAATCTATGCTTAATTCAGCTGTAGGGGAAGGATTCGAACCTCCAAGGAGCGGTTAGTTATTTTGCCATTTCATAGCATTAATTTATTCCGTGATCTCCACCCCCGAGACAGGGGGGCATGTCTGCCTGTTTCATCACCCCACAGTATATGTAGTGTCTGTCCATATAGTCCAATATCTTCGTTATGCTTGATTTGAAAATAGTCATTTACATTTACGCCCTTCGGTTGTGAGCCCGCTGCGCTAAGTTGTAAATTCCTTGGTTTTCAAATCTTCACATGCCTTGATCTTGAACTCTGTGATCCAGACACTCGACTGTATTTGCAGATACTATTTATTATTTGGCCGTTGCCAATCTTTGTACGTAATGATCTGTGTCAAAGATATAGCAAGAGGCTTTAAATTCATAATAATTTAATATATTAGCGAAATAAATATGAATATGATAATATATCATTAAATTCATTTTTGATATAATATTTAAACGACCTTAATATGGAAGCAGATTATCAGATTGACAATTTAGACCGGGAGATTATGCAGGCATTAATCGAAAATGCCCGAACACCGTATACAGATATCGCCCAAAAGTTGATTGTCTCGCCCGGAACGATCCATGTGCGGATGAAGAAGCTGGAGAAATTGGGAATTGTGCTCGGTACAGAGTTGATCATCGATCCTGCCAAGCTGGGGTATGATCTTACCGCGTTTATCGGGATATTCCTCGAAAAGAGCGTGAATTATAAGGATGTGATTCCCGAATTGGAAAAGATAGATGAAATTACCGAGGCGTATTACACTACGGGCGGGTATAGCATCTTTGTTAAGATTGTTTGCACGAATACTACGCATCTGCGGACAGTGCTCAATGAGAAGATACAGGCCGTGGCGGGGATTCAGCGGACGGAGACTATGATTTCGTTGGAGCAGAGTATCCGGAGGAAGGTGGTTTTACTTTGAGCTTAAAAGTCCCGAGGCTCTTTTGCTGGCTGCGAAATAATGCAGCATTCAGGCCGTTCTGAGCTTGAAGCCTTAAACTATGAGCTGAAAGATGATAAAGAGGATTTAATTTTTCGAATAACGCTCAAGGTATTGGAATGTTATTTCAAACCGTGGATTCTAAAGCTCAGGATTTCCTCACCGCTCACTTTGTCCACGCATCAGTTCCTGGTAATCCTTTAAATTTTCTTTCTGTAACTCTTGCCGTTCGCAACTACTTTCTGAATGTACACTCCATTATACAATTGAGAATTGTCGATTTCCAAATTGAATTCCTAAATTTCGGAGTTAGAAGGACTAATGTATTGGTATTTAATAGACACACAACGACACGAATAAACCCCGGCAAATTTTCTGCCGGGGCTTTAGTTTTAAAGGATTTATAATTACTATTTCGATCATACCGATAAGCGGGTGCTAATCAATTATGCATCAGTGCGCAATTATAAATTTAGACATGACCACCTCACTTTTGGTAGTTAACCTATACATGTATACTCCGTTTGCTAAAGAATTGCCGTTATATCGAATTCTGTACAACTCACCTTTATTGACTTCGGCATCATACAAGGTTGCAAGGCGCAGTCCGCTCATGTCGTACACCTCTAAGGTGGCTCTACCGGTGTAGTTTGTGAGGAATGTCACCTCTGCCCTTCCAGAAGTAGGGTTAGGATAGGAATTCAACTTAGTAACTACCTCCGCAATGTTTACTTCAGTTTTTGGTCCGGGAACAGGAGGTACATTATCAAAGCATGCGCTCGCCATATCTCCATCGAAGAGTGGGAAAGGGTTTAAAAGATTATCGACAGAATTGAGTACTGGCCCCGCTACAATGGCGGCAGAATACGTGTGGAAATTCAAGGAATTGTCACCTTCAGCCATAATGTAGTCTCCGTTGTCCATAAGAGCTGCACCATTAATAGAATTTGAAACGTCACCCAAATAGTTTGCTACCCCGCTGGTGATATCATAGACTTTTGATAGCTGCGGAGTTGGATCACGTTTTACGAGAAGCAAGTCGCCACTATCTGTACTTATTAAATCGCCTCCGCGAACAGGCATATTATTAGCGAAAAGAACGAGATTTCCGTTTGAAGGATCTACAGTAAATACTTCATCGCTTTGTGCGTTGCCAACATAGAGTTTTTGGTCGGCTTTATGCCAAACTAACGCCGTGGTACTATTGAGTCCTACCAAAGCTTGTGAAAATTGTAGCACACCATTTTGATCGAACGTTTTAATAGATGAGCCGTTACTATTTATTACAAATACATTGCCCGTTGTTTCGCTCACGGCGATGTGTCCACTGATACCGGAATCGAAAAACGGTGTAACAACGAAGTTGTTGCCGATGACCTGAGCGGTAAAGACTCGGCCTTGTGGAACCCCGGGTGTATTGTCAGCTATATAGTAATACCTAAAGTCGGAGCATCCCGGCCCAAATTCTCCATCACCACACCCGGCTGCCATATCGCCGTTAAGTAGAGTGAATGAAGATCCATTGAGTTTTGCAGCAAAAGTATTTACGGTTGCACCGTTTACATCAATTTCAATAAAGTCGTTTGATCCGTAATTTGAGGTAATAAGACCGCCTGCATTATTGGCTTGAGCCAGTCCATTTACTTTATCGGTTGCCATGGTTCCTTTAAATACAGGCAACAGTCCGGCAAATTCGTAAAAAGAATTTCCAGATCGGGAGGCGAGATACAACGTGCCATTTTTGATTGCCAGATCACCTCCTGAGACATTGGCGGTGGTATAAAGCACATGTGTTCCGAGATTGGGGTCTAAGGTGTAAATATTGTCGTGATCCATATCTCCAACAAGGAGCATTTGAGTTACATCATCAAACACCACCGCCGTAATTCCATTCAAAGGAGGAACTATGGGCACCGTATTGGAAATGGTGTTGAATATATAGTTGTAATGCGTAATGCTCGTGCCGGCTTTATCGACCATAAATACTGTGTTTGTCAGCGCATCAAAGGCAATGTGAGCCTCAAAGGGAACATTTACCTCAAAAGTTAAATTAGCATCCGCTCCGTTGAAATTTACTTCATACAGGTCAGAACCGACAACTCCAGGGCCGTGCTGAACATAAAATGTGGTGAACGGATTACATTGACCTATAACCGGTGGGGGCTGAACACACCCCGATGTTAAGTCTCCATAATTGGAAATAAATGGTAGGGCATTAAGCATCAAATTATACGAGCCCTGACCTATAGCGCTTGAGTTATGCACTAGGAGTTTATCAGAACCTTTATAGGACGAAATAAAATCACCACTCATTGTTTGCGCCAATCCGGTAGATGGATAGCTATTATTTAGAGAACCGATAAATACATCTGGGGTAGGAAATACCTCATTCTTATATAAATCGAGACCTGAGGCAAGATAAAGGTCTCCTGCTGAGTCATAAGCAATATCACCCCCATCAATCGGTGAGTTGCTATCATAAATAGACGCGTTGTATGCAGGATCTACTGTGAATAATTGGTCGAGGGTTTCGCTACCGATTATCAACTCATTATTCGGATCGAATGTCGCGGTTACAATACCCGGAATGTTTGGCGTAAGCATATTCCACGGACTCATTACCGGTGCGCCTAGTAGCGGATCTACAATACTGATTGCTCCATCCGACTTTCGCACCAGATATAAAAGTTTAGATGATTCATTGAGTGCGATATGCACTTCGTCGGGGCTTGTTACCAATAGGGTTAGATTGGCATTAACACCCGACAGAGTCACTTCATAGATGTCGGTTACTCCGTTACTGGCAATATCTGCATAGTAATATCGAAAATCGTTACACCCGCCTTGGGCGTATGAGGCGGCACTCAATACCATATAGGCACTAAGTACCAAAAAAAATTTAAGGGATTTCATAATTGTAAAGTGTTGGTTAAATATTAAATATGAATTAGGTGTTTAAGTAAGTCACGTCTGAACTCATTTGTAAAACTGCCCTCTGCTTATAAAGCTGATAACAAAGGGATAGACAACTGAGTACAGGTTGGCACACAGCTCTTTCAGGTGTTGAGAAGCGTTCTATTGGATAAAATCGATCGGCGCACGTAGCCAAGATTGAATCTCTGTCGGCATTTATACACTTTGCTATCTAGTAAATAAAAACTCAGAGTATGTCCAGAGCAGAATGCAAACCCAAAATATGTTTTATAGAACAGACACTCATTGAAAAATTTCCACTTTAAAAAGAAGAAAATAGGCTCCTGTAAAGTCGCTAAATTGGTTGGGCGGAAGAACACCGCAAATTGGTTTTTTCCATAAGCGATAGTTTAAGGGTTAGTTGGATTGGAATTTTGGTTAGTCAAATATATAATTTTAGTCCGGTAAAAAAAGCGTTTATCGGTTAAAAAGCATCAATTGTCGAACAGAGTAGGTAGAAGAGTTTTGAAGCTTAGGTTTTAGCGGAAGGATTTGATTATGGATTGTAGTCTTCATGCAGGCTAGCATTGAGTTTTTTTGAGTTGCCGGACTTTCGAGGATTTTCTATACTGCATTTTTGATGGATAATTAGCAGTAGGATCCTCGTTGAATTTCTTTCCGGTATAGAAAATCAGCTCATAGTTAGCTTAAGGAAATAAAAAACACGATTCTACCTATCCCGCCATAAACTTCCCGCTCTCACCAGTCCGATCTTCCAGGATCTTCTTAGAGGCTTCCACAATGGCTGCGGTACTATATCCTGCTTCGGAATAAAGCTCTTCCTGCGATCCGTGCTCATAAAAATGATCGGCCATTCCGAGACGTGAAATCTGTGCCTGATATCCATGATCGGACATAAACTCAAGTACCACACTTCCCATTCCGCCCATCAGACAGCCATCTTCGACGGTAATTACCCGATCGAATTTTCCAAAAACTTCATGGAGCAAGATTTCATCGATAGGTTTTACGAAGCGCATATCATACACCGCGGCATTTATTCCTGCGGTTTTCAATTCTTTGGCTGCTGCCAATGCGAAATTTCCTTGATGGCCGATGGAAAGGATGGCTACATCGCTCCCGTTTACCAACTTTCGGCCGGTACCAACTTTTATTTTCCGAAAGGGAGTTTTCCATTCAGTCATTACGCCTTCGCCCCGGGGATACCGGATTACGAAAGGCCCCATATCATCCTGCTGGGCAGTAAACATAAGGTTTCGTAATTCCTCTTCATTCATAGGCGCGCTGATAGTCATGTTTGGAATACAGCGGAAATAGGCCAGATCAAAAGCTCCATGGTGGGTAGGACCATCGGCACCGGCAAAACCAGCGCGATCGAGACAAAAAACAACATTCAGATTTTGCAGAGCTACATCGTGCACCACCTGATCATAGGCGCGCTGCATAAAGCTGGAGTAGATATTGCAAAATGGAATCATTCCTTGCGTGGCAAGACCAGCCGAAAAAGTTACGGCGTGTTGCTCGGCTATCCCAACATCAAAAGCGCGATCGGGCATGGCTTCCATCATTATTTTGAGGGATGAGCCCGTGGGCATGGCGGGAGTGATTCCTACAATTTTTTCATTTTTCTCAGCCAATTCTACAATCGAATGTCCGAAAACATCCTGGTACTTTGGCGGCTGAGGGCTTTTGGGAATGACTTTGATAATCTCGCCGGTATCCTTGTTGAAAAGTCCGGGAGCATGCCACTCAGTCGGAGATCCGGCTTCGGCGGGTTGGTATCCTTTTCCTTTTACGGTAACGATGTGCAAAATCTTAGGGCCGGGAATGTCTTTTAGATCGCGGAGTATCTCGGTGAGGCGGTTGACATCATGGCCATCTACCGGCCCGAAATAGCGAAAATTTAAAGACTCAAAAAAATTGCTTTGCTTTAAAAGGGATGCTTTTATGGCGTTCTCTACTTTTTGGACGATGGCCTGTGCATTCGGCCCAAACTTGCTGACTTTTCCGAGTAGATTCCACACTTCATCTTTCACTTTATTGTACGTGTGGGAAGTCGTGATATCGGTGAGGTAATCTTTGAGGGCGCCTACATTCGGATCAATTGACATGCAATTGTCGTTTAGAATGACGAGCATATTCGTGTTTTCAACTCCAGCGTGATTCAGTCCCTCGAAGGCAAGTCCGGCGGTCATCGCGCCATCGCCAATCACCGCGATATGCTGACGGTCGTGTTCGCCTTTCAACTTGCTGGCAACAGCCATACCGAGTGCCGCCGAAATGGAAGTGGAGGAATGGCCTACGCCAAATGTATCAAACTCACTTTCCGAACGTTTTGGAAAACCGCTTATTCCTTTGTACTTGCGGTTTGTGTGAAATATTTCGCGGCGACCGGTTAAGATTTTATGACCATAAGCTTGGTGACCTACGTCCCAAACGAGCTGGTCGTAAGGCGTATTAAATACATAATGAAGGGCTACGGTAAGCTCTACTACGCCGAGGCTTGCGCCAAAATGACCACCTTTTGTGGAGACTACATCGATAATAAAATCGCGAAGTTCTTCGCAAAGCTCGGTGAGTTCAGCTTCTTTGATTTTATTTCGAAGATCTACCGGGAAGTTTATTTTCTCGAGTAGTTGTCCGGTTTTGTATTTCATTCCCTCCTTTTTACTTCTAACAAATGTATTAATTATTTATCGGGAACTGTTACGTCACGATCACGCCGCAATCAGAAACTGAACGTTATTGATTTTAGCCGACATATATCATTATCGCAGGTTGTATACACCCGGATATTGATTTGCAGGAAAAGGATGAGGGGTATGAATATAATAGAGAATGCTTTGGTTATGTATCTATTATGCTTAAATATAGAAGAAGGTTTTAAATTGAGGCGAAACTTCTTTATACCTGATACGGGTGGCCATTGAAGAAACCCCTTACGATTAGATTGGAAACGGTCTGTATTCAGAGGTTGCGGTTTAAAAAAAAGCCACACTGCATTCCTGCATTGTGGCTTTAGGCGTGTAAGCATTAGCACGTTCTTTTTTTTCGCGAAAGCGGGGACTTATTGCTTTATAAATTTCCCCTGATAGTTTCCTGAAATATCGTTGATCTGAAGGATATACATTCCGGAATTGAGTCCGGAGATATCGATCTGATTTCTTCCAGTGGGGTATGCAGTATTCATTACCCACCTTCCGGAAATATCTATTATTTTCAAATCTCCTGATGTAAGCTCTCTGTCGGTGGTGATGGAGCTGGTTGCTGGATTTGGGAATAGTTTTAATGAAGTACGTGTGTTCACCGCTTCTTTAATTCCTGAAGTGGCGGCATTTGTCCAAACTCCATGATCGAAGGTGGATACATACAAGTCACTTTCTGAAGTTCCGGTGATAGAAATAGGGATGTAGGGAATTTGACCAAGCGAAATATGGACAGTCCACGAATTACTTCCTTCATCCATATAATAGTAATATCCTGCATTCTCCGGGGCAATTGATGAAATTGAGTTTTGAACGTACACGCGACCATTTACCATTCCCATTCCTTCGGGAGATTGGAGCATATTGGCGAGATTCGGGAAACCGTCATTTGACTGTTCCCATGTTGCGCCATTATCTGAACTTATCTCAATATGTTTATTGGATCCCCACTGATCATAAATACGGACGAATTTTCCTGGCCAACCCACTACTTTTCCATCAGAATTTAGTGAGCGTACCGTCCAATTTTCACCGGCGTCTGATGAAAAAGCAAAGCCATTTGTGATATCGGCAAAGAGTAGGTTTCCGTGTTTTTCAAATCCTTGTATTTCTGCATTGGCGGCTAAAGCGTCTCCCTCGAAGGTAAGTACAGTCTCGTACCAATTTGCCCCGTCGTCCATGCTTTTCCAAATTTTTAAATCTGCGCCGGCACCTTTTGCATAGAACTGTGGATTGTAAGAAAAGAATGCACTACCACCCCCTCCGCCAGGAGCTGAGGTCATGGCTGTCCAGGTAGCACCATTGTCGGTGGATTTGTAAAGGTACAACAATCCGCCGGTCATAGCGCAGACAAAAAATTCCGAACCGTCTACGGTGATATTTAAAACGTTGGCGTCCGCCGCAATATTGGCGGTAATATTCCCCCAAGAGTATCCATAATCTGTGGACGAATAAAGTTGTCCATTCTGAATGCCCAGAATTATTCCATTTCCGGCTGTCATATCTCCCAGGGTTGCATTCGGTATGGTAGGGCTTCCTATTTCTCCTGTTATTTCATCGTACGAGATTGGGCCTTTTCCGGTAGTGATCCATATTTTACCGTTATCGCGGTTAATGTATCCTGCATGAACTCCTGCAAACCAAGATGCATCCAGAAGCTGTTCCCAGGTGGCACCTTCATCTATACTTTTATACGCACCGATAATGTCGGTAAAATATAATACTCCATCGTAGTTTCTTACGCATGTACCAACGGTGAAATCACCCACATTTTCCCAGGTAGCTCCATTGTCTGCTGTGCGCATTAGGCCATTCCCATTTAGCGTTGCTGCGGAATATATTTTCCCATTCATTTCTGCAAATTCATCGGTACCTTGTTGGAGAGTAAGTGTATTTGGATTTTCGATGGTGGGTACACCGTCGATTAGTTCCCACGATATGCCATCATCCAACGATTTATAAATGAAATAATGCGGAAACGGAACTGCCATATCCGAAGCGCATAGGTACAGCCCGGATGGCAATTTATTTACGGCATACGAAACATCTTGTGTGACGTCTTCAATAGCTTGCCATGTAATTCCCATATCCGAACTGATGCCCGCAAAATTGGATCCCGTAAGAATAATATTGTCGCCACTCACTTCCATGTTGTGGACATTGGTAGATGGGTAGCCCCACACACTTGGCATTCCTGTGTTGCTGATCTCCCATGTATCGCCGTTATCATTGCTTCGGTAACAGCGACCTTCAAATCCGGTTCCCATAAAGAGGTAGTCATCTTTGCGAATCATGCAAGAGGGCCAGATTTCGATAACGGGAAAATTGGCGGTAACGATATTCCAATTTTGACCCCCATCGTCTGAACGGATTAGATAATCGCCGTAATCGGCGAACATCATATCGCCTTCCACAAAAACGAATTTGCAGTCATCCATTCCCGAAGTGGGACCATTTGTAGGGCTGAATACTTGGCTGAATCCTGATATTCCGGTGAATAATAGAAATAGTGTAAATAGATTTTTCATATTTTCTGTTTTTACAAATCAGGAAGTGAAACGATGAAAACGGGTTTGTAAATTATTGGAAGTATCACTTTCTGAGGTTGTTTAACCGAAATTACGAGGTAAGCAATCGAAAAGTTATACGGTATTCACCGTATTTTTATAGGGTAAAATGCTTAAAACGACAATTTAGAGCGCTTTTCAAGGAGCTTTTCGGAGTAATCGACAGGTAATAATGTAAAGTGTTCTCTGTTTTAAATGCAGTAAAAAGTCAACAATTATGGGGAGAGCTTTTCTGTAACTTCTAAAACAAGATTGAGTTACCGAGCTATTTATCAAATGGATGTGTAATTGGAATATTTTTTGTCTTCATTAATTTTCCATTATTAAGAAAATGCAGGCCTTCTTAAAATGGCCTGTAGAACGATTTAAACTTAGAAGTTATGCGCTCAATTTGGAATGGCTCCATCCAATTCGGGCTGGTATCTATACCGGTGAAACTCTATTCGGGATCGGAATCGCGAAGAGTCGATTTGGACATGCTCGACAAACACGACAATGCAAACATTCGCTATAAGCGGGTAAATGAAGATACCGGAAAGGAAGTGAAATGGGACGACATTGTGAAAGGATTTAAGACCGACGACGGTTATGTAATTCTAGAAGATGAGGATTTTGAAAAAGCGAATTTCAAAAAAACGCGCACCATCGATATTGAATCATTTGTAGATGAAGACGAGGTGGCGGATGTACTTTATAAGAAGCCTTATTTTGTAGAACCACAGAAAAATGCCGGCAAATCATATAATCTTTTGCGCGATGCATTGAAGAAAACCGGTAAATTGGGAGTGGCAACTTTTGTAATGCGCCAAAAGGAAAATCTGTGTTTGGTGGGCGTTTATAAGGATGCGCTGGTGATACACATTATCCGATTTGCTCATGAGCTGCGCGACACCAAAGATTTAAAACTGCCTTCCACCAAAGTTTCGAAGAAAGAAGTTGATATGGCCATTTCGCTGATCGATCAATACACCGAACCTTTTAAATTCAAGAAATACAAAGATGTATATTCGAATCAGCTAATGAAAATTATAAAGGACAAGGCTGTGGGCAAAAAACCAAAAGTGAAGAAGTTGAAATCCACTCCGACTGCTGCAAAGGATTTGATGGAAAAACTAAAAGCAAGTCTGGAGAAAAAGAAGAAAAAATCGGCTTGATATGAGCCTTGAAAAATACAATGAGAAGAGGCGGTTTGACGAAACCACCGAGCCCGAAGGAAAGTTTGAAAAATCGGAGGGCGGCCGGTTTGTCGTGCAAAGACACGATGCGAGCCATCTGCATTATGATTTGCGCCTTGAGATGGAGGGTGTTTTAAAAAGTTGGGCAGTGCCAAAAGGCCCGTCGATGAATCCTGACGACAAGCGGCTCGCGGTTCAAACCGAAGACCATCCGGTAAAGTATCTTATATTTCAGGGAAACATTCCTAAGGGAAATTATGGAGCCGGCGAAATGAATATTTGGGACACGGGAACGTATACCATCGAGCCAACTAAGGAAAACGAAATGCCGATTGATCAATACAATTCCGGCAATCTGAAAGTCAACTTTCATGGTTCGAAGCTCAAGGGGGTATTCGCTTTGGTGAAAACCCATTTCGGGAAATCGGAACAAATCAACTGGTTGCTTATCAAAAAAAAGATAAGAATGCGACCTTACTTGCGTACGATGCAGAAAAATTTGCGCCGCATTCCAATGATGGAAAGAAATCGAAAAAGGGCTCGATGAAAGAGAATGCGGATGCCAACGAACCCTTGGAAGAAGTGAAACCGATGCTTGCCAAAACGGGCAAGAAAATCTTTGATGACAAGGAATGGGTTTATGAATTTAAATGGGACGGTTACCGGACCATTGCCGCTATTGATCACGGGGAAATTCAGTTGTATTCGCGTAACGGAATTTCCCAAAATGAGAAGTTTGCCCCTGTGAAAACCGCATTAGAAGCCATTGAGCATAGAGCGATTTTCGATGGCGAAATGGTGATTTTGAATAAGGCTGGCATTGCTGATTTCCAAAAGCTCCAGAATTACAACGGCGAAGAAAACCCCAATTTGGTTTACTATGTTTTCGACCTGCTTCATCTGAATGGTCATTCCACGACAGAGCTTCCACTAACCGATCGAAAATCGCTGCTCAAAGATATTCTTGAAGCAGGCGGGTTGAAAAATGTCCGGTTTTGCGACCACATTCAAACGTTGGGCAGCGGCTTCTATGTTAAGGCTGTTGAAATGGGTTTTGAAGGCGTGATTGCTAAGAAAGCATCGAGTCAATACTTTCCCGGTGCGCGGTCTGAAGACTGGATAAAATTCAAAAAAGTGAATGATCGCGAAGCGATTATTTGCGGCTACACCGATTCGGGAGGAGCGGCTTTTGGTTCATTGATTTTGGGAGCTTACGCAAATGATCGGCTTGAATATATTGGCAATTGCGGTTCAGGATTTAGCGCGAAGTCGGGAAAAGCACTTTTAATGAAAATGAAAAAGCTCGCAACAAAGAAGTCTCCATTTTCACAAAAACCGAATTTAAAAGGCCGTAAGCCACATTGGATATTGCCTCAATTGATTTGCGATGTGGCGTATTCCGAAATCACGAAAAGCGGAGTGCTGCGACATCCGGTTTTTAAAAGATTACGGGACGATCGGTCTGCAGATGAGATTGCGAAAAACGAAAAAGTAACGGAAGAAATGGAAAGCGATACCGCCGACAGCGCAAGTTTAGAGATCGATGGTAAAAAAGTCCGGGTTACGAATCCTGACAAAATCTACTTTCCCGGCGAGGGAATCCGCAAGTACGATCTGATCGATTATTACATAAAAGTTGCAGACACTATTTTACCTTATTTAAAGGACCGGCCGCAGAACTTACACCGCCATCCGAATGGAATTAATAAAGAAGGTTTTTATCAAAAAGATAGCGAAAACCATCCGAAATGGGTGGAAACGATCGATATTCCATCAAAATCTGCCGGAAAAGACATTGATTATCTGCTCTGCCAAAATCAGGCGACACTCATTTATATGGCCAATCTCGGCTGTATAGAGATCAATCCGTGGAATTCTATAGTTGGCAATCTGGATACTCCGACGTATACCGTAATTGATATCGACCCTTCTGAGAAGTCAACGTTTCAGCAAGTTGTAGAGGTAGCTCTGGCAACCAAGGAAGTACTTGACAAAGCCGGGATCGATGGATATTGCAAGACTTCAGGTTCTACAGGTTTGCATATTTATGTTCCCCTTGCGGGAAAATATTCGTACGATGAAGCACGATCATTCGCACAGATTATTTGCCATTTTGTAAATGAAAAGCTTCCGAAACTTACAAGTATGGAGCGGGTGATAAAGGCACGCAAGGGAAAAATCTACCTCGATTATATGCAGAACAATCGGGGCCAGACACTCGCTGCTCCCTACTGTGTAAGGCCAAAATCGGGTGCGACGGTTTCTGCTCCTCTGAAGTGGGCAGAAGTAAACAGTAAATTGAAAATGGAGGATTACACCATTTTTACGATGCCAGAAAGGATAGAATCGGTGGGCGATCTTTTTACGAAAGTGCTGAAAAAGAAAACCGATATTCCAAAAGCACTTAAGAATCTGGAGTGATAAAGGAAGTTCAGGCCAAACTTTCCTTGAAAGAATTGTACGATTTTAAACAGCGAAGAATTCTATTGTTGAAGCTGGTATTTCATGGTAAAAAAGAGAGATTAATTTGTACCCTTTTCTCCGCAAAATGGGGAATTATTTCTTCTGTCCCGATCAGGACGTAATACTATATCTGGCAGATTTTAAGAGAATTGCTGATTGAAATTTTATGTGGTTGAGAATTTGAATAATGAGGGTATGGATTTTTATATGGAATCAGTAGAATTAGAAAAAATTATATATGATTACAAAGAGCCGAGCAACAACAATCTTTCCCGTAAGGATTCCGTTGAAGCCAGGTTTCGAAAATATATAAATGAACAGCATCCTTGTGTGATGGCGAAAAGTATCATTGTAAATGATAATCTCACGCTACATACCTATTCACGCATGACATCTCAAATGGACCAGAGAATATTAATGGATGATCTACGAGAATATGTTAAGGGATTTAAGCCTGAATCCAGAAACTTTCGCTCGTTTGTGGCGGTTTTTACCCAAGAGGAGGGAATGGATGAAGCGACGTTTGAATCGAAGCTTTGGGCCCTTCTTATTTCACTAAACGAAATAGATGACTGTGCGTGGGATCCTTCGGTGAGTTCTGACCCGGAAAACAAATTTTTCAGCTTCAGTCTTTTCGGAAAAGCATTTTACATCGTTGGGCTGCACCCCTATTCTTCGCGCATTGCTCGAAGAAGTCCCCAAGTGTCGATTGTTTTCAACCTGCATGCACAATTTGAAAAGCTGAGAAAAATGGGCGTATATCAGCAAGTACGGGACAGAATACGTGCGAATGATGAGGAAATACAGGGTTTTGCAAACCCAATGCTCGATGATTTTGGTGAGGATAGTGAGGCTCGGCAATACAGTGGCAGGCAGGTTGGGCCGGAATGGAAATGCCCATTTCACAGAAAAACGTAGAGTAATGGAAGAAATTAAACCCCAAAGCGGCACCGCTTTTATCCTTGAAAAGGGGAAATACCTAAAGGTAATAGATCCTCAAGGTGGTCAGGTAAGCGATTTCGTTTTTTTCAATTTACACTCCACTCCAGAAAAGCTATCTGCCGGAAAAACGATGGATTTTGAAGAAACTATTTTCATCACGAAAGGAAATTTTCTGTGGAGCAATCTCGGGCGGAAAATGGTTGAGGTAGTAGAAGATACAAATGGCCGGAATGATATTTTGCTGGCACCCTGTAGCCAGGAGACTTTTACCATAATGTATAATAATCCTGACGATCATCCGAGCTGCCACAATAATTTGGCTGAAAACCTTCAGAAATATGGAATTACGTATGCCAGTATTCCTACGGCTTTTAATATTTTCATGCATGTTCAGGTTGATGCCTCAGGCAAGATATCGGTCTTACCGCCTACAAGTAAGGCGGGGGATTTTGTGGTTTTGCTGGCACTGGAAGATCTCCTGATTGGGCTAACGGCCTGTTCGGCCGAGGATAGCAATGGCGGGACTTTTAAACCGATACACTACGAAATTTTGGATGAGATTTGAGTCCTGAATTTCTACTTCGCTTATCGGATAAAGGTATAGTTTTCTCAATACATGATGTCTAATTTAATTCAGCCTCTATTTAATGGGAATGGTTGGCTCGCTTTCGAATTCAAATTTATTCACCACGCGATAATGATTATAAACGGTTCGCGTAAAATTGTGAGAATTTTTTTCGGGCCAGAATTCCTGATTAAAACCTGGCGCATTTTGAAAATTACTCGGGTCGATATCCATAACTGCTTCCGATTCTCCATTAGCGTTTTTGAGTTCAATCACATCAGTGGGAATGGCGAAAAGAATATCTTTCATGTCTTTGATGCAACTGCAGGAAAGAAGAACATAGGCTATTTCACCTCTGCTCCAATCGATCATAAGGTTTTCAATTTTTCCTATGGCGACACCTTTTAAATTTTTTATTTGAATGCCTATAATTTGAGAAGTTCGGAGTTCCGAAATCTTCTTTACATTTTCTATCATGATTTCTTGATTGTTTACTGAATTGGCTTTAAAGAAAGAATCATACCGGGGATGAAAATTTTTAATCAATCTATTGTAAACAAAGGAGTATAGTTGAATGAAGGAATGTATGGTGTGACCGAATGTTGTGCCTTTTTTTCCACAAATCCACTTATTTTCCACACCCCCTTTATACCCCATAACGTTTACAAATGATCTAAAAAAAAAGAGAGCCCAAAAAAAGGCTCTCTAAATTAAATCACATTAAAACCGATTTTTTAAAATTCGTATTCCATTTTGTAATGGCTGTAGACACTTTTCGTAAATTCTCTGTCTGCCGAATTTGGCCAATTATCTTTGTTGAAACCCGGCGCATTATCGAGTGATTCTTTCGTTACATCGATTACTGCTTCTTCCGAATCTACGGAGTCGAACGTGAATGCTTCAAGTGGAATGGCAAATAATTTATCGCCCATTCCTAAAAATCCACCGAAAGAAAGCACGGCATATTCTACTTTTCCATTATTCCAGTCGATCATCAAATCTTTAATCTCTCCAATGCTTTCACCTTTGGTGTTTTTTACATTGGTTCCATTGATACTTGTTGCTGAAAGTACTCTTGGGGTAATATCATCATTATAGCTCATAATTATTTTATTAAGGGTTTATAGTTATATTGAATAATGAAATTTTCGTGCCACCGGAATATGTAGAAATTAAACAGCACAATGATCAGAATAATAGAGCATTAAAAATTAATTCCATTTCAAATTTCTTTCAATCTTTGGGGTATGACTCCTCGTTTTGTCCAAAATTTTCCTCATCGCGTGCAAGATGGATTATTGGAAAGGGTTGAAGCGCATATCCATGCATATGAGGAGAATAGTTTAGTCTTACCATTTTTCGATGCGTTTGGCCACCTTTGACATTTTAAGAGATCACGACTCCTGTGTGAGGATTAAATGCGAATCCTTTCTATCACAAGGTAGTCGCAAAGCCAGTTCAGAAGTAGCTTGGCAAGCTTGCAACCCGTATGAATAGGGTCTCAGCCCTGCTGTATGCAAGAAGCTTAAGTCAATAATTTTCGAATTGGTCACTCCGTCTGAGCCGATAATTCGATATGCCTTGGTAACATCAATTCCTGCGAGGGTATAGTACGCGATTCCTCTTTCGGTAAAAACAAGCTTTGAATCTTCGAGCGAGAGATCAAAAGCAGCACCTCTTTTCGCAAAAGCGATCCTCGCGGGCCGCACGATTTGGTCGGAAATGAGAGACCGGAAGGGGAAGTTTTCAAGCGTTACCTTTTTGTCTCCGCCGCATTCCACAAAGAGGCGGTATTCGGTAGCCGATTTTGAATCATCTTGATCAATGGTCACATGCACTTTTCCATGCCCGGGTTTGATTTCTTCAATCTCTCCGGAAATCATATCCAGCGCACCGGCATCATAGAGTGCCAGCATTATTTTAGCCGATTGCAAAGGCATGGCCGCGATTACATTCATCAAGAAGGGCATCACTTCCTTTCGGAAAAAGATATGATCTTCAGCGGGCAAATACTCCGCGTGAAAATTGAGCGTGTACATCAGATCATCGAGCGCTTCTTTCCAGTAAATAGGTTCATTCTGAGTTACGGAGGTCGATGCTATCTTCATCTCCTTTCGCATTCCTTCAAATGGATTTTTATAGGAATGTCGGGCACTCATCTCTTCTATAAATTCTTTGAAACCGAAATGGGTATTCGTTAAATTCATAACCATAGAAGTCTGTCCGTCTTCAAATAGCGCTTCCTGCAAAACCCGGCGACAGACTTTATCGAAATAGGTCTCAATTCGCAAAAAACCATCTTTATCGCGCCATTTCATTAAGCTTTCGCGATCGGTGTAGCGATAAATTTTGCGCACTGGTTCTTTTTGCTCGTATTGCAAATGAGGTAACCATCCCTCGGTAGAGTGCATTAATACCTTGAAATCGCAAGCTTTGGAATGTTTTTGGAAGGATAGCTCATCCCCTTTGCTACTGAATTTTCCGTGGCGATGTGCAAGAGAAGTTACCACGTCAAAAGCACTCAACGAGGAACCGAGCAATCCAATTTCGAAATTGTAATATTCACCTTTCTGCGGTAGAATTTTTGTAATTGGCCAAGGCGATTTGAAATAGCCATTTTCCGGTTGATCTGGATCGTCCCAATTGTGACCGGTCGCGATATATACCGAATCAAACTTCATATTACTACCATCGGAAAGAAATAAATGAACCAGATTCTCTGAAGATTCTTCTTTCATGTCGGTTACAGCAATTCCCGGATATTGAAATATAATTTTGTCTGCAGCCTTCAATTGTTTTAATAATTTGGTGTACTGGTCGTAAAAATATTGACCGAGTGCGATGCGGCTATACACTTTCTTTTCACTGATGGTTTGCCGGTCAATGTCGAGATTTGCCAGGACTTCATTGCTTTGATTTGATAGCCAACCGGCAAAACTTTCAGTGAGCATCGGAATCTCTTCGGAAGTGATATTTGCAAGATGATACTCGTCGATGTTTCGCGGATTGTAAGGCATTCCGAGACCCATTAACGTATCCTTTTCGTAAATGTGGATTTCACCGAGTTTCGGAAAGAGCTTTAGATGGTCTAATATGCCTTTTAAAAGGTAAAGTGCTGTAGGACCGCTGCCAATAATGGCTATAGTGTTGTGGTGGTTCATATATGGATTAAGCCGTTTTTTTAAATCACAATAGAAGCAGATGGTTTTTAAAATTAAAAAATGGCTTCCGGACACAGCCGGAAACCACTTTCTGGTTATTCATGAAAAAAGAAGTTATGCTGAAATTTTACCATTTCGGCCATTTGAATCGGAAGTAGATTTTTCAGAATTCGATGTCGATCTTTCATTTTTGTCAGAGCTATCAGAATGATTCTCCGATTTTAGATGAAGACGGTTTTCGACATTTCGCACACCCGAAACATTTTCGATCGCGTCTTCGGCTTGGCGTTTTGCGCTGCGCGAATCTACAGTACCTTTTAGGATAACGGTTCCGCTCGAAATTTCTATTTCAATATCCGAAGCATCAATGCCATGATGATCTGTAAGTGCATCAGAGATATCTTCTTTTATCCGCGAATCGGAGCGGGTATAATTTTTCGGGCCTTTTCCACGGTGGCTTTCGCCAAAATGATTACCGGTTTCGCTTCTGCCAAGGCCTCTGCTTTTGCGTCCGTTGCTCCAGTCATTGTAGTCTTCATCATTTCTTCCTTCCCAACGTGAAGATTGGCGGGAGTTCTGATCGCCCAAATTGGAGTAAGAATTTCTACCGCTATTGTCTCCTGATAGGGATGATTCATAGTGTGAATCACGTCCGGTATTTCTGGTGAATTGTTGATCAGCATACGCGTCGTTTCTGTATTGACTTCCATATCCGCGATTGCTACCATACGCATTTACATTTCCATGCCTTTCGTTACTGCTTTCACGTTGGTAGTTATTGCCACCGCGGTTTCCTTCATATCCGCTGCCACTTTGCTCTCCATAACGCGAGCTTCTGTCACTTCGGTCGTAGTTGTGGTTATTGTAGGAACCTTCGTTGCGGTTATCACGCCCATTCTCATCAGATCCGTAGCCACGATTTCCATAGTTGCCGCCTGATTGGGGGGAATCGAATTCACGGTGCTCGAAACGATTCTCGCTGTGGCGTGAAGGGTTCCTTTCATCTCGTTGAGAATTGTATCGATCTTCATCTCTTTGACGGTCGTACCGTCGTTCATTAAAGCTATCCATTTTTTTAAGTTTTTAGGGTTGAGCGGAAATTGAGTTCCAATTGTATGCCAAACTGGGATAATCTTTTCAACCAATGGCGCGGTGGAATTCCTTTTTACTGAAAATCAGAATTTTGATTTCAAAATTTTCTTTTTTGAGTTAAAGTAAATCGCAAGAAAGCTAAACCTTTGATGGGGGGTACTCTGTGGAGTTGTTGTCGCTTATCCTCAAGTTGAGGAATTGGGCTTGCATCAGCTTTTATCCCGGAAATTATTATTTACTTAAAATCAAATAATTAAAAAGTCGCGCGGGGATTGGTGCTTTTTTTGAAGGAAGAACATCACAACTTTTAAACTAAATAAAATGACAACCCAAGCAAAATCACCAAAGAAAGAAAAGCCAAAAAGTGATGCGGCCAAGAATCTGAAGGAACTGTTTATCGACAGTCTGAAAGATATTTATTGGGCAGAAAATGCCCTGACGAAGGCAATACCTAAGATGGCTAAAAATGCTTCCTCAAAGAAGTTGAAAGCCGCCTTCGAAGATCACCTCAGCGAGACTGAGGAACATGTTTCCCGTCTCGAAGAAGCTTTTGAGAAGATCGGCGAAAAGGCAGAAGGCAAAAAATGCAAGGCCATGGAAGGAATTATTAATGAGGGCGAAGAAATCATAAAAGAGACGCAGCCGGGCGATGTGCGTGATGCCGGAATTATAGCAGCCGGCCAGAAAGTGGAACACTATGAGATTGCAACCTATGGAGCTATTATTTCCTGGGCGCAGCAATTAAAATTAAATGAGGTAGCCGAACTCCTTCATAAGACACTGAAGGAAGAAAAAGCAGCGGATACGAAACTAGCAGAAATAGCTACTTCCGGGGTGAATAAATCTGCGAAAAGATAAGAACCAATTCGATTCGTGGAGTGGTGTCGCGGTGGCTTTGTGAAGTGGGCTGCCGCGATTTTTTTTGCCTTATATTTTATTCATGCGGTACGCGAAACGAATTTCAGTAAATCAGGATCGAGCTGCTCATCCTCATTACTCGCGTGAAGTACTGAGATATCTCCTGTAGTTTCTAACACTACTGCCAGCACCTGATCAAAATTAGTCACATTTGCTTCACGCAGTTTGGCGTAAAGATCTGATTCGGCAACCCGGGTTGCATGCATGTTTTCACGTAAGAGCCTACTACCATCCATCAAAAGTACGGGGGTATTCGATATGGTATGCTCAAACCAGTCACTTTTCTTGCGGATCCATGCCACAAGAGCTTGAAGTGAAATTAAAATAATGAGCCCAACTACTCCATTGGCTACTGACTGACTCTTAGAAATAAGGGTGGATGCTATGAGACTACCGATGGCAATCGTAATTGCAAAATCGAAACTACTCATCTTTGCAAAAGTGCGTAATCCATTGATCCGGGTAATGATAATAATACCGATATAAATTAATATAGTGGAAAATATGGTAATGAGCAATGTGTTCCAATCGGAAAAAAGCCAGTCAAGATTTCTGAAGAGATTCATATATGTTTTTGTTTTGTCAAGTAAATGAACAATAAATATGCCGTTGGTGTTGAAAAATTACGACTCAGAGAAGTGAAACACGGATTCTAATCCAATTTTTTGCTGCTGCTTACTGTAGTCAAACGATGCGTTAAATCAAAAAATTAGTCTTTAAAAAGAAGTGGCGTATGAAAAATATATTGATGATTTTGACCTCGCATGAGGCATTGGAAAATACCGATAAGACCACAGGTTTATGGATTGGGGAGTTTACAGATCCCTACTACATATTTATAGATGCCGGCTACCATGTTACACTCGCGAGTCCGGCGGGAGGTAAACCACCAATAGATCCACTGAGCGAGCTTACCGAAAATATCACTTCCGCCAACCGAAGGTTTCAAAAAGATGAACCTGCAAAGGCAGCATTGAGCAATACCCGGAAATTGGTCGATGTAGAAGCTACAGGGTTTGATGCTGTGTTCTATCCGGGAGGTCATGGTCCTCTATTTGATTTAGCATCGAGTGAAAAAAGTGGCAGATTGATTTTAGATTTTTTAGCCGCTGGTAAACCGGTTGCTTCAGTATGCCATGGCCCTGCAGCCTTATTAATGGCGGCGCAATTAAAGCCTTCTCTTTTCAAAGGAAAAAGAGTAACTGGTTTTTCGAACGCGGAAGAGAAATTAGCAATGAGAGCCGATAATATTCCTTATACATTGGAAGATCGGTTGAAAGAAATAGGAGTCGATTATCATAAAAACACAATACCATTTCTGTCGCATATCGAAAAAGATGGCTTACTGATAACCGGTCAAAATCCGATTTCGGCGGGGCCAACTGCCAAGGCTTTGATTGAATCCTTACATGGATAAAGGTAGGGCGTAGAAAATGCCCAGGGGTCTTAAATTTCTGCTCAAATGCAAAATTACACGCCGTGCAAATTCTAAATTTTTAAATATAATTTTGAATATTCACATATGAAAAAAGAGAGCCCTCGAACGAAATACTGTCAACATGGTTTCCCGATTGCCTATGTGTGTCTTTTACCAAGCCGTTAGAAAAACACTTAATACCCCACCTAAAAATGATGACAATAATTGTAGTATCAATCGTGACCGGAGCTTTGATCATTGGGGCAGTATGGGGAATCTATGGAAAACTATCCAAAAGTTTGGAAGGCTTTCTGGTCGCTCTGGCAGGTGGAGCACTGCTGGTATCAGCCCTATTGGAATTAATCGATCCCGCACTCGAAAAATATTCCATTCCTATTTCATTGTCAATGGTCTTTGCCGGAGCCATTATCTTTACCGCATTGGATTATTTGGTTAAGAAGAAATGGGGTTCGAAAAGTGGTGGAGGCTTACTCGCTGCAATTACCCTCGACGGCATACCGGAAAATTTAGCATTGGGTGTAGCACTCATCGGTGCGGGTCCTTTAGCCGTAGCCGCTTTGTCCGGTTCAATACTTTTATCGAATTTGCCCGAGGCGGCAGGTGGTGCCAGAGACATGTCTAAGGATAATCATTCTAAAAAGAAGATTCTCATTCTTTGGATAGCTACAGCATTGCTACTTTCGGCAGCTGCCTTATTGGGACATTATTTTTTGGCCGATGTTCCCAAGAAATACTTGAGTTTTATTAAATGTTTCGCCGGCGGAGCGGTCGTTGCATCGCTAGCCTTAGAGGTTTTTCCCAAATCGTTCAAAGAAGACAGATACTGGTCAGGAGTCGCTACTACTATTGGATTGATTTTAGCGCTTTATCTGAATACGTTGTAATTGTGAAAAATGCAATGGTAATAGTGCAGCGGGTTTTTTTTGACGAAAGTGGTTTTACTCAGAAATGGGCTGTACGTAGAACAAAATTTATTCAATTATTAAATTTATATTCAAATGGAAAGCGAGCAAAACTAGAAGAAACCCACTACCTGAAGTTTTTTGCAATGAATGGGACTTTTATGATTCCAATGTTCTTCTTCATGTACACGCATTCATACCAAATAATAGATCATTTTGTTGCCATTACTATTTGGCGAAAATAGAGGTATATGGATCCAAGGGACTATTAAATAGTGAAGAGTGGGAAGAAAGGAGACCACCTGATTATTTATGTCCTTTATTTTCGTCTTTAAATAAAATTTGGTAAAGCAAATACAACCCGATAATGGCGGCAATAATGAAGAGTAAAAAAGCAAAGCCCGGATAGCCTGCGATGGTCCAGGAGCTCGGTGTACGCGTCAACATCGCGGCGCCAATGATCAGTGAGGCAACAATTACTCCCGCCGTAATTCGATTTGCCACTTTTTGAAAAGCCTCAGTAAAACGCGTCTCATCAATTGCATCCACCTTCACCGAAAGGTTGTTTTCTGCGAGATTTTTAGTGAACTGATTTAGGCGCAGAGGCAGACTTTCAGTGAGTTCTTTCATTTCCAGAAAGAGCTCCATCAGATTGCTAGGTTTTAAATTGTCCTTCATTTGTTTTTGCATCAAATGCTGGACATACATTTTCACGGTATGGTTCAAATCATAATCTGGCTTGAGAAAGGCCACAATTTGATCCATATTCAATAGGATTTTTCCAAGTACATTCAATTCAACCGGGATATGTATGCCCTGCTTGGCTGCCATTTGATTGATTTCAATTAAGGTTCTTCCGGTTTTTAAATCTTTTGCTTTTTGGTTTTCACTTTCCTGAATCTTGCGTCCAATATTTTTTCTGAAAAGAGGCAGGTCTACGTCTTCTTGGTACGCACTTATAGAGAGCAAAATATCTGTGACCCTCAAACTATCATAATTGCTCAGTCCAATCATTAGTTTTAAAATAGTCTCCTGCATTTCATGGCTAAACCGGGCTACCATTCCCAAATCCATCAACGCTATCTTGTTGTCAGGAGTGAGATATACATTTCCAGGATGCGGATCGGCATGGGCAAACCCATCGACAATGACTTGTTTGAGATATCCTTTTACCAGATCATCCACCAATGGTTCCGTGTCGATATCTATTCGTTTCAACGGAGAGACTTTAGTGATTTTATCTCCTTTCACAAATTGCATGGTCAACACTCTCGATGAGCAGTAATCCAATATGGGCGCTGGGACATACAGATGTTGAAAATCTTTCAGATTTTCTTTCAGGGTAATCAGGTTTTGAGCTTCCAACGTATAGTCCAATTCCTTCAAAAGCACATAGCGCAATTCTTCTATTACGGCATGAACGCCATAGTTTCGGGCTGTTTCACTCACGTTCTCCGCCTTTTCTGACAAAGACATTAGTGTATCAAGATCTTCTATAAAACGCTTGCGAATTCCGGGTCGCTGAATTTTTACGGCCACTGCTTGGCCCGAAAACAAAACCGCAGAATGCACCTGACCTATGGAGGCACTTGCCAATGGTTCCTTGTTAAAAGATTTGAAGGCTTTGGAAATGCGAACACCGATTTCTTCTTTAAAAATTTGTTCAATCACCTCATAATCTACCGCCTCCACATCGTCTTGAAGTGTAGTTAAAGCTTTGGTAAATGGTGGAGGTAAAAGATCAGGGCGGGTGGAAAGGAGCTGACCCAATTTTACGTAAGTGGGACCCATACTTTGTAGATCTTCCGTCAGCTCTTCGGGCGTGTGATCGAATTCATACGAAGCATCCTTTTCATCTGAGTCACGGACTTGTTCATCTGGGAATGAAAAAACATCGCTGTTCCAATACTTCAGCATAAATTTAAAAAAGCGTAGGTATTTATCGTACTGATCGGGAAGGATACTCATGGTAAGTTTTTTTATGAAAGCTACGAAAAATCATTAAAGTTGAAATCTCTTTTTAGAAACAGTAAAGAGTCCATAATGGTTGCTCAGGGCAAAAGTATTCGGAATTAGTTAGCGATCGAGGTTATTATTAAAGTGGGTAGTTCACGGATATTAAATGATTTGGATAGCGATTCGAAAGGTCAATAAAAACGTGCAGATGGATTCGATAGAACAAAAGAGATCAGAAAGTGTTGCAAATGGACGTCAGTTTTATAAATTGCGGTATGAATGGTATCAATATGGAGGCATTCGAGTCGAAAAAATTTATAGAAGCATTTATAGCAAACATTCGACAACCGCTGCTGGTACTCGATAAAAATCTTCATATTCTCACAGCCAACACCGCTTTTCAAAACGTGTTTGGATTGAATGAGACACAAACGATAGGTAAGCTCATTTATTCTCTTGGCGGCGATACGTGGAATATTCCGTCGCTCCGGAAAATGCTCGAAGAAATTTTTCCGCAGGGTAAGAATGTCGTTGATTTCGAAATAAAACATCATTTCACGAACAGAGGAAATAGAATCCTGCTTCTAAATGCAGATGATTTAAATTTTGGACAGGAATCCGAAAACTTCATTCTGCTTTCGATTGAAGACATTACCGAAGCTAAAAAAGCAGATGAAGCAAATGCAATGCTCGCGGCTATTGTTGCATCATCTGAAGATGCTATCATTAGTAAAACACTCAAAGGAATCGTTACAACTTGGAATAAGAGTGCGGAAAAGCTGTTTGGATATACTGCCGATGAAATGATAGGTCAGCCCATACTTAAAATTATTCCCGAAGGTCGTATTGATGAGGAACCTGAAATAATCAGAAAGATAACTGAAGGTGAGACGATCGCTCACTTTGAAACGCAGCGCATGGGCAAGGGAGGGAAGCTTATTGATATTTCGCTTACCATTTCTCCCATCAAGGACAGCAGTGGTAATATTATAGGTGCATCAAAAATAGCCAGGGATATTACCGCCACGATTCAGGACAGAAAGAGAATTGAAGAAAGCGAGAAACGCTTCCATAATCTCATATATTCATCGCCCTCGGGAATTGCTCTTTTAGATGGAGAAGATTTGGTTATCACTACGGCCAATGAAACCATTATTAAACTTTGGGGCAAGGGTAAAAAAGTAATTGGCAAAAAGTTTTTTGAAGCATTGCCCGAACTGGTAGATCAGGGTTACTGCGAAATACTTGCTTCTGTATATAAAACAGGTGTTCCTTACAATGCCATTGAAACTCCGGTGCGGATCGTAAAAAAGGGAGTGTCTAAATTAAAGTATTATAATTTCATTTTATACCCACAATATACTTTGAATAACGAAATTGATGGAATTGGAATCATCGCATCTGACGTAACTTCGCAGGCATTGATTAATAAAAATATAAAAGAAAATGAAGAACGCTTTCGCTCGCTTACGCAGACCTTGCCTCAATTAGTCTGGGTAACAAATGCAAAAGGTGAGTCTGAGTTTGCTTCATCCCGATGGGAAGAATATACGGGAATAAAACCTGACGGCGAAAGATCTTGGAAGTTAATAGCACACCCTGAAGATCTTGCTAATCATACGGAAGCTTGGATGCAGAGTTTAAGCACGGCACAGGTATATAAATCTGAAGTACGTCTTAGAAGCAAGGCCGGCGAGTACAGATGGCATTCTGTGCTGGCAGAGCCTGTTTTAGATGCAGAAAAAAATATCGTAAAATGGGTGGGAGCTTTTACCGATATTCATGACCAAAAGGTGAAGGAGGAGAAAAAGGATGAATTCATGGGCATAGCCAGTCATGAAATGAAAACGCCGCTCACTACGGCCAAAGCCTATTTGCAAATGCTTGAAGTTAATCTCAAGGATACACAAACTGAGGCGAAACTCTTTGCCTTAAAGGCAAGCCAATCCATTGACAGGCTCCATGAATTGATAAGCGAATTGCTGGATGTAAGCAAGATTCAGGTTGGCAAACTGAATTATAATATGAGTACGTTTGATTTCAATGAAATGATAAAAAGCACTGTAGAAAACATGCGTCTTACTTCACCGTCAAGTTCGATTGTACTCACCGGAAGCGTTCATGATCCTGTTATAGGAGATGAAGACCGGCTTCAGCAAGTAGTTATCAATTTGTTGAGCAATGCCATCAAATATTCTCCCGACTCGGTGAGCGTATCCATCACGATTGGCCAGAAAAACGATACTATAACGGTGGCCGTGAAAGATACTGGAATCGGCATACCTGAAGAAAATTTGAATAAAATATTTGAGAAGTACCACCGTGTGGAAGAGCATGCGGTAAGATTTCAAGGGATGGGTGTAGGGCTGTTCATTTCGTATGAAATAATAGAGCGTCACAACGGCACGTTGTGGGTGGAAAGTGAATTGGGAAAAGGAAGTACATTTTATTTTACTTTGCCGGTAAAAAGATCAAACTCCGAAGTAAGAAACAGCCACTAACACAAAATAGAACAGAATCTTTTTTATTATACAATGAATGCGCTTTTAAATAAAACAATGTTTAGTTCCGAAGAGGCTTCTTTGAACCCGGTAAAAAGCGAAACCGATAAGTGTATCGTACTTTACGAAGATGATCCGGAAATTTTATTCCTCTGCAAGTTGATTCTCAAAAAGGAGCAATACGGCGTCATAACCTTCACCACGTGTGATAATGTGGTAGAAGATCTGATACGGATTAAGCCTGATCTGGTAATAATGGATCTATGGATCCCTGAAATTGGCGGTGAGAAAGCTGTAACCCTTTTTAAATCAAATCCTGCCACGCGACATATTCCTGTTCTTCTGTTCTCTGCGAATGATAAGATTGAAGAAATATGTGAGAAAGTAAATGCCGATGGATGTATAGCGAAGCCTTTTGACATTTATAATTTTAAAAAAATAATTGCAGAAACTATTTAGTGTCTGTCCAGAATGACACTTGACTCTATGAACAGACTATATTTAGGCAGAAACAAACATAGTTGTTTATCAAAATAGCCCGAAATGAAAGCAATACATATAACACAGTCCGGCGGACCGGAAGTATTAGAATTAAAAGAAACCCCAAAACCAAAACCGGCAAAAACACAGGTTTTGATTAAGGTGAGTGCTGCAGGAGTGAACAGAAGCGACGTTATAACCCGAAAAAATACAAGCGCTTACGGAAAAGGATCGGATGAAGTGATGATTCCGGGATTGGAAGTATCCGGCGAGATAACGGAAACTGGCACGGAGGTTCACGACAAAAAAGTGGGCGATACAGTTTGTGCGCTCATCGCAGCCGGGGGGTATGCCGAATATGTTGCGGTGGAGAGTTCGCATTGTCTTCCGGTGCCTGAGAGTATATCTTTGATCGATGCGGCCGCCCTTCCGGAAACGGTTTTTACGGTTTGGTTTAACGTATTTAAATTGGGGAAACTTCAACCTGGTGAGAAATTATTGATTCATGGAGGTACGAGTGGCATTGGCACCATCGGTTTGCAAATGGCCAAATCCATGGGATGCAAAGTTTATTCTACTGTGGGATCAGATGAAAAGCTTCAGTTTTTGAAAGACATGAATCTCGGCAAAATAATAAACTACAAAGAAGAGGCTTTCGAAGAAGTGCTGAAAGACGAAAAAATAGATGTAATCTTGGATATGGTAGGTGGCGATTATACCCAAAAAAATCTTGAAATTCTGAATAAAAAAGGGCGGCTGATCAATATAAACGGAATGAAAGGCGTGGAAGTAAATGTTAATCTGCGCACCATCATGAGTAAAAATCTTACCATGACAGGAAGCTTTCTGAAGCCCCAATCATCAGCTGTAAAAACCCAAATAGCGCAGGAAGTAGAAAAGAATATTTGGCCACTTTTTCGATCCGGCAAAATACACCCCGTTATTTACAAGCAGTTTCCCTTAGAGGATGCGGCAGAAGCGCATAAGCTCATGGAGAGCAGTAAGCATATCGGAAAAATTTTGTTGACAACTGAGCAATAAACAATCGGTCGCGCCTCAAGAATCACTCCAGCACCAGAATATTCTCTTTCAAAACAGTTTTCGGCAAATCGCTTATGATTCGGGCAGTGTCATAGTTGCTGCGCATAGGGAGCAGATATCCCAATAAATCGTTTTCAGTCGCGATGGTCTCGTCCTTATCAATAAATCCATATCCTTCATAGATTCCATTGACGGTATAAACGAAGGCATCTTCATCGCCCGATCTACCTTTCAGCTTATAAACCTTACGAGATTTCCTTTTCTGGAAAATTGTAAAAGCTTCCGCAAAACGACTGTTATACGCTTCGATGGATTCACTGCCTGCACAAACGCACTCTTGATGGCGTACCGTAACATTGCTGCAAGGACCCTTCACATTTTCCAAACCGCAATGCTTCCTGCACAGTTGAAACCGGGTGCAAAATTCTTCCAGCGATTGCTTTACCGAAAGGCGATTGAAATAGCGTTCGGGCATATTGTCCTTAATATCCTTTCGGGTAATTTTTAATCGGTAAATCCCTTTAGCGGTTTCGTCCTTGTTGATGATATAGGGTGCAGCGTCGCTAACTTGTTGGGTGTTGAAGACGGGCTTTAAATTCTTGATCCGATCACTCTCTATAAGTTGCGCGATCATATCGTTCCCGGTATATTCCACATGAATATTTCGAATAAGCGTATAGTCAATATTGCTGGCGTCATCGCGATTCGCAAAATGGCTTCCCAGACGCTTTCTTATACTTTTGGCTTTGCCGACATAAACTACCTCATCGGATGCATCGAGGAAATAATAAACACCCGGGGTGGATTTGAAACTGCTTAAATCAGGCAGTAGAATTTCGGAGGCATCGGGTTTTGTCTTTTCCGTTTCCGGAAAGGTACCCTTGACCAATGAGTGCATATATTCCACAAAGCGTTCAGCAAACTGCGCACTGTGCAAATGCTTGCCTAAAGTATTTTCAAAAGTGCTTTCCAAACTTTCTGCGCTCCCATTTTTGCGTGGATTCCACAAAATTTTAGGCCGGGCTTCAAAATTGTAGCCGATGGTTTTAAACTGAGATTTTAAAAGGGAAAATTGCTTTCTTTCTGAAAAGACCAGCGTTTCATCCTGAAAGATTTCAATCAATTCATCGGCGCTGTCACAAAACGGAGGCGCCGCGAGAAGTTCCATCCTGTCCAGCTTATACTCCTCATATTTTCTTTTGGAAACGGATAATTCAGGTCGTACCAAAAAAAAGATGGGTGCGACCGAACCAGCTCCGTTTCCTATGGTTATTCTATAGGGGATTTCAATTTTCTTAGTGATCTTGAGTATCTGGATATAGATGAATTTCATCGGTGCAAAAATACAGTTTCTTCCCCTTTCGGTAAAAAATTCATGGTCTAAAGACAATTCAATACCTTTACTAAAAAGTTATTTTGGAGCAACAAACCTTAAACGAAAAACAAAAGAAAGCGGTCGAATATGAAGGCAAGCATTTGCTTGTTCTGGCTGGTGCCGGTACGGGTAAAACACGGTGCATTGTCGGTCGTGCAGCATATTTAATTGAAAGCGGCGTTCAGCCGGAAAAGATTCAAATACTAACTTTTACAAAACGATCTGCGAGCGAAATTGTAGAGCGGGTAAAAGCCTCCCTTTCAACCAATGAGGCGCAAAGTCTGAACGGCTCTACCTTTCATTCTTGGTGTAATCAGTTGATCGTGAAATATCCCAACCTCTTTGGCGCAGCAAACTTTACCGTAATTGATCCGGACGACCAGTTGAGCGTAATGAAAATGGTATGCGGCGATCAAATTCCGGAATATAAAGGCACACGGATAAAGCCTCAAAAATTAATCGACATATTCTCCTACGGACGCAATATCCGCCAGAATCTTACCTACGCCATTCGCGAAATTGTTTTCAAAGGAAAGACCGACGCCGAGACCACCGACGAGATCGATATCATTCGCCCGAAAGTGGAAGTTTTGCTCAAAGCATACCAAACCAAAAAAGGCGAAGGTCGCTATCTCGATTACGATGACCTGATACTGGTGGTGGCAAACAGGCTTAAGAAAGATCCTGAGGCAAGGAAAATATTGTCCGGCCAAATTGAGCATCTTTTGATTGATGAGTTTCAGGATACCAATCCGTTGCAGTGGCATCTATTGGAACCCTTCCTGGAAATCGCCAAATTTTACTGCGTCGGTGATGATGCCCAGTCTATTTATTCCTTCAGAGGGGCCGATTTTAAGAATGTACATTTATTCAAGGAGCGCGTTCCGGATTCGGAAGTGCACATTCTGGACAAAAACTACCGGTCCACACAAGAAATTCTGGATGTCTCCAACTGGCTTATTTCCAAATCGCCATTGGATTACAAAAAGCAGTTGGTGGCGGCCCGCGGGGCGGGTCTTAAGCCGAAACTGATCAATGTCGCAAGTCAATGGGAGGAGGCAAATTTCATCGCTGAAAACATTCTCGAAAATTTCACTGAGAACAATAAGTTTTTCAAGGATCATCTCATCCTTTCAAAATCGACCTATTATACCAAGCCGCTTCAGGCGGTTTTTATTCAAAAGAAAATACCGTATGTATCCTATGGCGGCAGAAAATTTATGGAAGCTGCGCATATTAAAGACGTTATATCTGCGTTGCGGGTGGTAAATAATCATTTTGATGAGATCGGATGGATGCGTTTTCTGACTTTTTGGGATGGCATAGGCGAAATAAAAGCCGGTAAGTACATTTCCAAAATATTGGATTTTCACGATCCGCTGGAATGTGCTCAAAATCTCGAAGATGTCATTGGGGGCCGGGAGGGCGAGACCATTGGAGATATTTATAGTACCATTATTGAAAATGCGGGAAATGTAAAACGGGCGCTGCAGGAGACATATTCGAAAATGGAACAGACACTGGCTTTTAAATACCGCAAAGACTGGGAAGAAAAACGGAAATCTGACTTTCCGGTATTGGAAATTCTCGGTGATAATTACGCGTCTATTGGCCAATTGATTTCAGAAGGAATTTTAGAAAATGCGAAACAGCTCAATGGAAATCCTGTATTGGAAGGCTCGCAAATCAACGACAGCGAAATAAAAGATCATGTCATCATTTCTACGGTTCACTCTGCAAAAGGATTAGAGGCTGATGTTTGTTATGTGCTTAATGTTTCACCCAAGGTCTATCCAAGTGCGTGGAATATCGATCATGAGGAAAAACGGGAAGAAGACCGGCGGGTACTGTATGTGGCACTTACAAGAGCCAAGAATGAATTGTACATCTCTCGCGATACCAATTCCATCACCACCGTAAAAAGGCCGAATGCAGGTGACTACTGTTCCGAATACTTTCTGGAAGAACTTCCCAAAAATTTAACGGAGCAACTTATTAATCCCTATACAATCAAAAGACCACGTGACATTGGTACCCCAAACGAAATTGACCTGACGTTTGGAATGGATTTTTCATAATGGAAGAGGTGAGGAATGCAGTCGTTAGCACCTTTCTGAATTCAGACCTTCCATCAAACTTGTAGATTTGATTTCAGATTCAGTTATTTCTATCATTTTTTCAAATGAAGAGATACTCGTTTTGAGGCAGCAATCGAAAAAATACCCCGTATCTTGTATGGTCTGCAGGTACTTTCTTGTTAAAGGCCAGATACTTTTAGCGTTTTCAGCGCAGTATGAAAAATAGTTGCGGCAATCGGGTGGAATTCCCTGCGCTTCAAGATGCTTAGCGATGATTGTTCCGCCAAGCATTGAGCCTTCCAGGACATATAATATACCCGGAAGGGCTGGGTTTTTCCAACTTCGAAAATTCAGCGGCTCATCTGACAATCCAAGTGATTTAAGATCTTTTTTCAGCAATGCAGCCTTCGGTTTATATGCATATCCATCGAAAATCAGGGAAGGCTTTGCACCCCGCAGTAAGGCCTCCATGGCATCGTGCCATAAGAATTGAATCCGGATGAAAGTGCCATAATTGGAAAGAGTAAGTTGGTTGAATAGCTGAAGTGGCTCGAGTGCCTGCTCGGTGCGCTGATGAACCGTTAAGGTATGCTTTCGCAAAAAAAGGTCTAATGTGGGTTTAGTGAGTTCCATCTATTTTTGGGAATGTGAGGCTATAGCTTCGATGAGTTCATTTACCTTCACCGGTTTCACGAAGTGTTCTTTAAATCCGGTTTGCAACGATTTATCCACTTTTTCTTTGTTACCCAGTCCGGAATGGGAGAAATAGACGGTAGGGTGGTCGTTTTCAATTTTCATCATTTTCTCGCACAGTTCAAATCCATCCATATCGGGCAAACCAAGATCTATAATCGCAAAATCAGGATTGAATTTCTGAAAGATTTGGAGGGCGCTTGCGCCATCGTACGCGACTGATACCTGGTAATTTTTCTTTTCCAGAATGATTTTCAGCATTTTTGCCAGGTCTTCATTATCATCTATGACCAAGATTTTTCCTGCTCCCGAAGCGATGGAAACTGAATCCTCTGTTTTGGAAATACCACTCTCAACCTCGTATTCATATTTTTTCATTAGCGGAATTAGAACTTCAAACTCGCTGCCCCGACCTAAGCCATCACTATAGGCATGAATTTCCGCATCGTGCATTTCTAGTAACCGCTTTACCAAAGTGAGCCCAATTCCCAGCCCGCTTTTTGCCTGACTGCTCAATGTATTCATTTGAGTGAACATGGTAAAAATGGCATTAATCTTATCCTTTTCAATCCCAACTCCATTGTCCTTAATCGATATGCGCGCGAGTTGATTCTTCATTGTAGCACAGAGTTCTATCTTACCACCTTTCTCGGTGTATTTTGCTGCATTCGTTAGAATATTAACAAAGACCTGATTCAATCGGGTAGCATCACCTAAAATAATTATGGGCTCCTCGGGGAGATTTACCACCAACTCTTGATCATTTTTCGTGAGTAAAGGTTGGGAGGCAATGACTGCATCTTCGAGAACAGTGCGGAGATCCAGATTTTCTTTTGCAAGCTTAACCTTGTTTTGGGTTATCCGTGACACATCCATCAAATCGTTGATCATGGTGGTCATATGCTCCACCTGTCTGGTCATGGTGGACATATATTCTGTTCGCAAATCCGGGTCATCCTCTTGTTCGAGTAAATTGAGACCAGCAGCGATCGGTGCTAATGGATTGCGCAACTCATGCGCCAGCGTAGCCAAAAATTCGTTGACATATTTATTTTGCAATTGAAGATAGTTGATGTCGCTGCGGAGTATTTCCTGCTTTTCAAAGGCATACGACATAAATACTTTGTTGAACCGGTTTGCTACATCTACATCTTGCAAATCCCAAGGTTTACTCCTACCATTCATCTTAATTTCGTGCACTTGAAATGAAGATCGCGGTGTGAGTCTCTCCTTTTTACTTGCATTAGGAGCTTTTTCCTGAGGAATACCCGACCATTTTTGAAGCTGTTGCTTTTCTTTTCGAAACCAAGCTGTAAAGTTATTGTTGCTTCCGCCAATTGACATCATCAACAGACCTCCAACGCCATTCAGGCGGCCTTTTTCAGTAATGTAATCATCGATTTTATCTGTGTAAAATGCACCGTTCCGATTTTTGAAATGCCGGTCATATATTTCTTTTGCTACAGAGAGGTGTGGATTCACACCCAATTTAATTTGCTCGGTTTCGGTATAGAAAATAAAACCATCTGCATCCAACACGCTCAAAACTTCACTTTCATTTTCTTCAAAAACAGTGATAATGGATTTTTTAGGCGCTGCTTTATCCAAAATCTTTGTGATCGCCTTATCTGTAAGTTTTGTTCTTTCAATGATCAATTCCTCTTCTTTTGCATAGAGGTGCCAGCTGAAAAGCTGACTTAAGTTTTCGCATTCCAATCGCACGTTTTGTGGGATATATCTTGGTTCTCTGCTGTGGCAGGATATCATGCCCCACAAGTCTCCATGGGTTACAAGCGACATGGAGAGTGAAGATGAAACTCCTTGATTTCGAATATACTGTTTGTGTATCGGAGAGAGATCCCGCAGGAGAGAATAGGTCATATCCAATGGTTGTCGGTTGCCTTCTGCAGGGGTTGGAATCAATCTGGCCGGTTCTGCATTGGCATTAGCCATAAGCCGAATCCAGTTCTTCTTATATAATTCGCGCGCTTGTGGAGGAATATCGCTGGCTGGATAGTGCAAATCCATATATGAATCTATACCTTCTATTTTCGATTCTGCCAGCACTTTACCGGACCCGTCGCTGTTAAACTTGTATAGCACCACGCGATCCATGTTGGTAATATAACGAATCGTTTCGACCATTTCCTGCGCCATAACTCCGAGACTTTTGAGCGTTTTAAATTTCGGAGCAATACTGGTCGCGTACAACTTCATATGATGAATAGCCGGATATACTTCGCGAAATTTGGCCGCAGGCTCCAATTCGACTACAAAAAAATCGTTGCTGTTGTAAATTACTGCGTAAAAGTCATTCTTCTGTTCGGGCTCTATGAGTTCAGCCTTGAAGTTTATGAATACCGGCAGCCGGGTATTTTTTGTGCTTGCGCGGTTATAGCTTTCTTTAAGGAAATCGGCATCGCGGTCATTTTCCAGCAGCGAGAAAAAGTTTTTGCCAACCAGCTCGCGACTCATTCCTAATAAGTCGGTCACATTTTCACTTACAATACGTATTTCGCCCGAATTTTTTTCCAGCGCAAAAAGGTATCCATAGCTCTGAATTAACTCTGGTTGGTGGATGGGCTCATCTTCGCAATGCGTAAAGTCTAATTTGTCAATATCAAGTTTCACGTCAACGGATTAAAATGATTTTATACCAGAAGGCATGTATGATTAACTCAAATGCGGAAAAAATGTTTTTTCGGAAGTGGAGAATAAGTCCAATTTTTCGACCTTATCGCTCGAAATTAGGAGAGTGAATTTGGATAAATTAGAATTCTCACGTATTAATCTGTATAAAAAACATCCTGCCCAAGGTGTTCTGATATTCGAATCGAGAATAAACTGGTCTATCTCCTTGTAGCTTTCTTTATTTCTTTGTCCACTTCCTCTTGGGTAATCTGCGCTTCCATTTTGGCAGGAGCATCCACATATTCAATGTCTTTACCTTTATTCCATGGGCCGCGCATGTCTTTTTCGCCGTTATCACCTGTTCCGGTTGAATCATTGTAATATTGTTTTACGATCTCAGGAGTAGGCGCGATCTTACCGATTTTCAGTTTGTCATCGCTCACTTTATCCAGTGCTTGCATAAATGCTTTCAGGTGGGTTATTTCACGTGTCATCAGAAATTGTAGCGCATCTTTGCTACCCGCGTCATCACAGAAATTGATGAGCCGCTCATAAACTATTTTGGCGCGAGCCTCTGCCGCTATATTGCTGCGAAGATCTACATCTAGTTCTCCGGTTATCTTGAGATAGTCGGCTGTCCATGGATTTCCTTGCGAATTAAAAAGGTTCACTCCTCCACCACCGGCTACGGCCACGAGCGGGTCAGCTTCAGCTGCTTCGCGTGATTTTTTAGTGGGCTGTAGGTGCATCCGCGCCAGCGTACCGATAATTTCTAAATGGCTTAGTTCTTCAGTACCGATATCCATGAGCATATCTTTTACTGCCATATCTTCGCAATTTAGGCCTTGCACAGAATACTGCATAGCTGCAGCAAGCTCGCCATTGGCACCTCCAAATTGTTCGAGTAACATATTTCCGAAACGCGGATCGGGACTATCAACATGCACGGTGTACATGAGTTTTTTTATGTGATGGTACATTCTATTTTGTTTTAAGATTCAAATGGAAGGACTCAAACGATATGCCACCCTGAGGAATGTGAAATGTCATTCTCTTTATTTGCTGTGAATAATCATCAAATATTCAGGCTGGCACATATTCTAATCGGCGCGGATGGATGTCTGTTTTTCTAAATATATTGCGGAGAAATATTTGGATTAATCTGGGGAATTGAATTCTGTTTGAGGAATATTCTCTACCATGGTTATTTATTTGGCATGGGTCAAATCCGGGCTCAGGAACAAATTTTTTTGTCCTTTTTAAAACAAAAATCCTATGGCCGTGGTTTTTTAAACGCAAAACCCACAATTTCCCGATGACTGAAACGGACCTACCCAAAGGACTCATATTTTTTCCCGATTCGAAGCCAGGCATTTCGCGAAAGCGGAAAGGAAAAGGCTTTATGTATATAGATTCTAGCGGAGAGCGGATCTCAGATAAGGTGGAAATTGGGCGTATCAAAGCATTGGTCATTCCTCCTGCTTGGGAAGATGTTTGGGTTTGTCCCCACCCGAATGGCTATCTTCAAGCAACCGGCCGCGACGATAAAAACCGGAAGCAATATCTCTATCATGAGAATTGGCAGAATTATTCAAATAACAGCAAGTTTTCGCATGTGCTTGAATTTGCCCGACAACTGCCTCTTTTGCGAAAGCGGTATGAAAAGGATCTTAAAGCAGACGATTGGCCACGATCCAAAGTGCTTGCTTTGGCCACAGCCCTTACGGATGAATTATTGCTCCGCGTTGGGAATCAATATTACAGTTCGCACAATCAAACATTCGGTCTTACAACTCTGCGACGTAAACACGTGAAATTTGAGAAAGGATCGGCTGAGTTTAATTTTATCGGAAAAAAGGGATCCCAACGGATGTTGGAGCTCAGCGATTCATTTCTGATAAATATGTTGGAGGCATGTGCAGATTTGCCGGGCTACGAGCTTTTTCGCTATAAGGAAGACGGTGGATACCACACGATCGATTCCGCAGATTTTAACGAATATATCAATGAAGGTGTAGCTGAAGAAGAGCATATTTATGCAAAAGATTTCAGGACTTGGGGAGGCACCGTACTCTGTGTGGCTTATGAGCCAGAAGCTACCAAAATTTGTGAAGAAAACCCGCGACGGAAGAAAGAAACGGTTCTGGTAGATTTGATTTCGAAGCGCTTGGGTAATACGGTTTCCGTTTGCCGGAAGTATTATGTCCATCCGGATGTGCTTGAATATTGCGTGGAGAATCATGGTTTTTCACCTTCCGCTGTAGCAAAAAAGAAGTACAAAGAATATGAGCCGGAAGAGCAGATGGTAATGGAGATTTTGAATAAAGGATCGAAGGACTGAGATTCTCCGCTGCTACTTATAGTATTTATAAATCATTTTGCGGGAGACTGCCGCCAAAAGAGGCGCTAGATGTTTGCCAGTTCTGTAGCGCCCGAGATAGATATAAAAGCCTGAGTAACGTTGGGACATTCCTGTATAATACTTTTGCGAATGTTTTCTGTTGCATTTTCAGCTTCTTTAAGCGATAATTTTTCCTGAAAGGAAACCTCGAGAATTACGAGAATCGAATTGGGGCCGAAATGCATCGTTTTTGGCGAAGCAAAGACTGAAATAGTAGCATTGCTTTCAAGGATCTTATTAATTTTCGCCAACACATCCGCTCCGGCACTTTCGCCCATTAAGAGTGCTTTGGTTTCTCGTGCCAGAAAAGTGGCCACTGTGATCAATATCAAGCCAATGATGAGCGAAGCAATCCCATCGGCATAAATGTTTTGAAAATGGCGTGAAATAAACACACCGAGGAAAGCCACGATCAATCCGGTTACGGCGGCTGAGTCTTCGATAATGATGGCGAAGTTTGCCGGATCTTTGCTCCGTATTATTTTGGACAATAAACTCCCTTTGCGATGTGATTTATTGAACTCCCGGGTGGCGATTATGAGTGAAGTTCCTTCAAAAATAATAGCCATTCCCAATACAGCGTAATTCCATCCCGGATCATTAATGATTGCCGGGTCTTGCAAAGAATGAATTCCTTCATAGATGGCGAAACCGCCACCCAAAGCAAAAATAAGGATGCTTACGACAAAACTCCAGAAATAGATTTCCATTCCGTAGCCGAAGGGATGGCTTTTATCTCTTTTGCGGCGTGATTTTTTATTGCCGAATAAGAGTAGTAATCCATTGCCAGTGTCTACTATGGAATGAATTCCCTCGGCAAGCATGGCTGAACTTCCGGTAAAAAATGCAGCCACGAATTTGCCTATTGCGATGAGCACATTAGCGGCAATAGCACCGTATATGGGTATGTTTGATTTGGTTTTCAATGTTTAATTCATATTTCGTGAATTGTTTTTGAAAAAAGGATGCGTTAAATCAATCGATATAGATGCCTTTTTGTTCAAATTAATTTTTAGTAATTTTATTTAGAGCATTCCAGAAGGTGTGAATAGAGTGATGAATTTTCAGTTTCTGGGCGGGGGAAGAGGTTTGTGAACCCGGAAACAAGAATTCGGAATGAGTTAAATTTTAATTGGATTCGACAAGCGGGAAAGCGGTGCCATATGTAATTTCGGCCTTTTAACCACTTGATTTTCATCGGGTCAAATTACAGTAGACATAACCATATGAATGATACAGAAAAGCATCTTACGGATCAGTTTTTCGATTTGTACAATTCTCAAGAATTTTTTATCAATTTTTTATCTGAAATGCTGACCTTTCAAAACGGCGGATCAGTAGATGAGTTGCTGAAGGATCAGCTTCAGATCATCAAGAGGAGTAAGTCAGATTTGACGCGAATTTGTCAGCATCTGAATTTGAAAAAAAGAACGGAAACCTCTCCTTCTTTGAAGCTTCTATTCGAGGAGGTGGGGAGCTGTTTAAGTAAGGTGAACTCCGAAGATCCAGAGAGAAAAAGGCTGCTCACAGCTCTGCACCGGCTGGTAATATATGGGATTGCGGGGTACATCACGCTAATAGCTTATACGGAGGAATTTCTTGACCAGACTAACCGTGATACGTTGTCACGAAATCTTGCTGAGTCATTTCAAATAGCAGAGAGGGTGAAAGTGATGTTGAGAGAACCCGATAACACGCATGTTGTTTGACTATAATACATCAGTCTGAACTCTTTATGTATTACGAATAAATCAACGGATCGAAAAATTTTGTTTGAGTGATCCGGTTCCATCGTAGCATGAAGGCACTAATACTTTAATTGAATTTTTTAGTACTTTCAGTATAATAGGCCTCATTTTCTAAGATAGTTTAGTATTTTTCGACGTTTTACTATCTAACTCATTTAATTCGGATTATGCACTCCATTGTAAGCCATTCAATTCCTTTGAAGAATGTCATTCACGATCTCGCGGAGGAGCTGGGTACAACTGTTCATCACAATTGCGATGAGTATACTATATTTTTACCTGCTACATGGGGGAAGGGTTGTGTTAAGGGAATCGATTTTAAAGGCGGGCATGGCATTATTCTATACGATTGCATTTTTAAAGAGGATATAGAAATTCGCTTTATAGTAAATAAAATACATCCCTTAAAATTTCTATTTTGCGAAGAGGGCCAGTTGACCCATCGTTTCGAAGATGAAGTGGAATTGCATGCCCTCGATGTACTTGAAAATATAATTGTCGCGAGTAGCCAAAAACAAGGTCATATTTTACGGTTTAAAGCGGGAGTGCGCACCAAAATTAACAGCCTCGAAATAATCCGAAGTGATTTTATTAAAAACGTGGACTGTGAATTGAAAAGTTTGGAACCCCGCCTTCAAAATCTTTTTCGGGATGTTGACGCTAAACATGTTTTTTATCATAAGGGCAATTATAGTGTTAAGATGGCCGATTTATTTATCGAGATAGCTGGATTTCCTGAATCAGATTTTCTAAGAAGAATATTTTTAGAAGGGAGTGCTTTTAAAGTACTCACGCTCCAAATTCAGCAATATCGTGATGATGTCGCGAAAACAGGCAATAAATCTTTACTGCGGAAGTCAGAGATGGAGCGCATTCGGAATGCAACGGCAATTATCGACCGGGAGATTTTGGATTTCAAATCGGTTCTTCAATTGGCTCACCAGGTTGGTCTCAATACCAATAAACTTCAAACGGGATTTAAAGCTTTATACGGCACTACAGTGAATGATTATGTACAAAATAGAAGACTGGATGTCGCGAATAGTCTCTTGCGAAAATCTGATTATACAATTTCCGAGATCGTTTATTTGATCGGTTTATCGAGCAAAAGCTATTTCTCAAAAATATTTAAGGAGAAATACGGGGTGCCACCCTCTGTGGCAAGAAAAAAGATATAGCTATCCCACTTGCCTGTAAACAATCGTACGTCGAGATGTGCATTAAGTGGGGCAAACTCTTAAGGAATTTCACTAAGTAAGGTCAGTAGCGCATTGTCAGCTGAGCCGAATTATTGGTAGTTTGCACATGTTCGATTGACGCCAATCTTATATCATGTGAGATTCTCATTTTCGATTCCTGCTGGAACACGCTCACTTTTCACTTCCTTCTTATATCGACCCTTCATTTAAAAAGAAAAGCTTCACAAATTTTTGCGGAGCTTTGTCATATTGAAGTTATTGTCAGATTTAATCAGGATTCTATCGTGTAGGAGGTCTCCTTCTTATGCACCCATTTGTACTTAAGTTGTGCTAAAAGCAAATACATAACCGGCACAATAATTAACGTAAGGAAGGTGGCAAAGCTGAGTCCGAAGATAATAGTCCATGCGATAGGTCCCCAGAACATTACGTTGTCACCACCAATATAAATCTGTGGATCGAAAGAACTGATCAATGTGAAAAAGTTGATGTTCAGCCCGATAGCCAGCGGGACCAATCCTAAAACTGTGGTAATAGCCGTCAGCAATACCGGACGCAAACGGGTTTTTCCTCCTTCGATAATCGCCTGCACGGTATAATTAAACGGAAGCACATCGTCTTCGGGAATACCCATATCTTCTTTCATCCTGAGCCGAATCAGATTGGTATAATCGACGAGTACAATAGCATTGTTTACTACAATTCCTGCCAGCGAAATTATACCAATCATCGTCATTACGATTACGAAATCCATTTGGAAAATAACCAGACCAAGCAGTACTCCGATCAAGCTCAGAATAACCGCAAAACCTATGATAAACGGAGTGGCAATAGAATTGAACTGTGCAGTAATGATTAAGAGAATCATAAACAGCGCTATCAAGAGCGCGGTGCTCAGAAAATCCATTTGCTTTGCCTGCTCTTCTTGTTGCCCTGTGAAGCTGATCGCAGTGCCGGGATCTTTATCAAATTCCTTGATATACGATTTCAGTCGTGCTACAATTTCATTGGCGTTATAACCGGTAAGCACGTTTGAAGAAATTGTAATTACCCGGTCAAGATCCTTCCGTTTTACGGCGCTGAAAGTGCTGCTTTTTTCGGCATGTGCCACCGAGGAGATAGGTACCTGCACGATTTTTCCGTTCGATTGATCGCGGAAAGTAAGCTGCATATTCATCAGCGCATCTTCGCTGTCGCGGAATCTCTTCTGCAAACGCACATTGATGGGGTAATCGTCTTCGCCATCTTTATAGGTCGACACTTCGCGACCAAAAAGAGCGGTACGCAGCGCATCTCCAATTTGATAGGTGGAAAGGTTGATTCTTCTCGCTTTTTCGCGATCGATAAGGATTGGCATTTCCGGTTTTCCGGTTTCAACATCGAGTTTTAACTCCTCTACTCCGGCTATATTTTTCTTATCGATAAATGACTTGAGTCGCGTGGCATCGGCCATCAATTTAACATAATCGTCGCCACTCACTTCTATATTTATGGGCGCTCCCTGAGGTGGGCCTGCTTCGTTTTTGCTCACTGTAATCTGCGTTCCCGGATAGCTTTTGAGCTTTTCGCGAATTTCTTCGAGAACATCTCCGGTACTCACGCCCTGGCGCTCCTGAAATTTGGAAAATTGAACAGAAATACGCGCCTTATGCGGCGTTTTTGCCGCAGAATTTCCCTGCATAGGATCGCTGGCACCTTCGCCCACTTGTGCGATCACCGATTTGATCAGGAAGGATGAGCGGTTTCCGTTTTCGTCGGCCGTAAAATATTTGTCGAGTATGTTTAGCACCTTACCTTCAAGATCTTTGGTCGTTCTATTGGTTTCTTCAATATCGGTACCGATCGGTTTTTCAATAAAAATATTGAGGTACTGAGGTTCGTTTACGGGGAAGAAATCCACTTTTGGCGGAAACATTCCCAGAAGGACAAAGGATAAAACAAGAAGTAAGAACGTACCGATCAAAAATCCTCCGGGTCGCTTGCCACCCAAAGCATAGGTAAGAAAATTCTGATAACCGTTTTCCATTTTTGGAAGCACCTTGTGCTGGAAAGATTTCGTGCCTGGTATGAGCACATAGATATTGAGCAGGCTGGCCATACCAATAACGATTGAAAGGTTTCCAAATGTAATCAGCTTTGATTCTCCACTCATGATCAGCCCCGACACATCAATCACTATTCCCGCAAGGATGAATAAAAATGCATTTCGGGTGAGTCTCCTGCGGTTCCACTCGCGCTCCTCGGTACGCATGTACATTGCGGTAAGTACAGGGTTTATAACCAATGCCACAAAGAGTGACGAACTCAATACGATAATTAGTGTAATAGGCAGATAGAACATAAACTCGCCCATCATACCCGGCCAGAAAGCCAGCGGCAAAAACGCCGCGAGGGTAGTTGCCGTAGAGGCGATAATTGGTACCGCCACCTCGCCCACACCGAGTTTCGCAGCTTTTACCGGAGAATACCCTTCGTCCATAAGGCGATAGATGTTCTCCACGACTACAATACCGTTGTCAACCAGCATTCCCAACGCCAAAATCAATGCGAAAAGTACGATTACGTTCATTGTAACACCTAAGGCATTGAGCAGGAGGAAGCTCATAAGCATGGAAAGCGGAATGGCTACGCCGACAAAGAGTGCGTTGCGCAAGCCGAGGAAGAAAAGCAGGACGCCAACAACGAGAAGCACACCAAAAATAATGTTGTTGATCAGCTCATCGACTTGAGTTTTGGTCTGGTCGCTGGTATCGTTTGTAATGGATATTTTCAGATCCTTAGGGAATTCATCTTTCTGATATTTTGCCACAATAGCGCTGATCTTATCCGATGCTTCGATGAGATTTTCGCCCGCGCGCTTCATAATGTCGATCATTACAACCGGTTGCTGGTACTCGCGGGCAAAACTTTCCTTGTCTTTTTCGCCAAAAGAGATGTCAGCAATATTTTTTAAATAAACGACTTCTTGTTTTTCGCGTTTTACGATGATGTTTCCAATCTGATCTACATCTTTGAACTCACCGATCACACGCACATTCCGGCGCATATCATCCACCAAGAGATCACCTCCGGAGATTGTCACATTTTCGGAGGAGATTGCGTTTGCCACATCGTCGAAACTCACCTCCATGGCTTCCATGGCGAGGAGGTCCATATTGATTTTCACCTCTTTGTCCATAACCCCGCGGATTTCAACTTTTGTGATTTCCGGAAGGTCTTCAATTTCATCCTGAAGGTCTTCGGCGTAATTTTTAAGCTGATCGATGGAATAGTCGCCTGAGAGGTTGATATTCATAATCGGGATGAGCTCCGAAAAGTTCAATTCGAAAACATTTGGATCTGCAGGCAGGTCGGTCGGAAAGTCCCTATCGCTCATCGCTACATCCACCTTGTCTTTTACTTTTCGTAAGGCCTCTTCGGGAGTCACGCTAAAGTCAAATTTCACCTGAATCGATGAAAATCCTTGAGTGCTCGTTGAATTGATTTCATCAATGCCTGTTATTCCATTGATTTCTTTCTCAAAAGGACGGGTTATGAGTTTCTCGATATCGAGCGGTGAGTTTCCCGGATAGGCGGTTCCCACATAAATTTCGGGGGTTACTACATCCGGAAAATTCTCCTTGGGCATTTTAAAATAAGCAAGTATTCCACCGAGCAGAATAATTACTCCAATTACTATCACCGTGGTCTTGTTATTGACCGCCAGCGAGGATAACCCAAATTCTTTGTACCCCTTAGTTCCCTTTTCTATCTGTTTGTTAGCCATAATATTATCCGATAGTTGTTATGTCGACCAAGTCGCTGTCACGCACCGATCGGGCACCTTTGTTAATCACTTTTTGACCCGGCTGTATACCTTCCAGAACCACCGTTTTGCCCATGTAGGATGCTCCGGTAGTAATTGGAGTTTTTACCGCTTGTTGACGGCCTTTATCATCGGTTCCGATTGTGTAGACATAATCTTTACCTTCACCGTCCTGCATAATAATCGATGCCGGAAGAACAATTGCGTTCTCTTTTGTGAAGTCATTTATTTTCATCGAAACGAGTGAGTTAGGTTTCAGTTTGCCAGTGGTTTTATCGATATTTACCCGGATTTCAAAGGATCGGTTTATCGGGTTGATGTAACTTCCGATGCGCTCGATGTTGCTCGTTAAAGTGTCTTTGCTGTTGATAACCAGATTTACTTCATCGCCTAATTTCAGTGAATTGATATAGCGTTCAGAAACATCAGCAGTGAGGTACAGGTTGTCGAGGTTTACAATACGCACGATCGGCGCTTGCATGCTGGCAAGTTCTCCTACTTTTGGAAATATTTTATCGACTACGCCATCGAATGGAGCCACCACACTCGATTTACTTTTTTGCTCACGCAGTGTGGCAATATTGTTTTCGAGCGACTCCTTCCTGTTTTTTGCCTGGAGGAACTGTACTTCACTACCTACGTTTTTGTCCCAGAGCCGTTTTTGTTTTTCATAAAGCGTTGTGGCGAGGTCAAGCTGGGTTTGAAGTTCCTGCATATTGCTGTCATAAATTCCCTGATCGAGGCGCACAAGGGTTTGGCCTTTTTTCACCTGTTGGCCTTCTTCCACCAAAATCTGAGTAACGTTCCCGGGGTTTTCAGCAAAGAGAGTAGCCGCTTTGTCCGATTCTACGTTTCCATATACATCGAAGTAATGTTTAAACAAGGATGGACTTGCCGTTTCAATAGTTACTTTTTTATTGGTAACCGTAGAGTCAAGTACGGAGATCTGATCATCGAGGGCGAAGATTTGATCATCGAGTGTGGTGCGCAATTCCTTGAGGGAATCGCGCTGGGCGACCAGTATTTCGAGTTGATTATCTGGTTTTCGATCGCAAGATATTAAGGTAGACAGGACAAGAATGGTAAGGCCCGTGGTCAAAATGGGTAGTTGATTTCTGATTTTCATGATTAGTTAATATTCAATGCTTTGTCTAAATTTTGTTTGGCTGTGAGTAGGTCCATAGCGGCCTGTATATACTTGCTTTGTTCATTGAGGAGCTGCGTTTCTGAAATATTCAGCTCGAAACTGGACGCAATTCCCTCGGTGTATTTTATGTTTGTTTTTTCATTGATGCTCCGAGCCAGGTCGATACTTTCCTTCTGGTTATCCCAGGTTTTCAATGCTTTTTCGTAGTTGCTTTTGGCACGTTCCACGCTTAGTTTTAGATTTTCTTCGGTTTGCTCCAGTTGCATCTGGCTTTGCTCGAGTCCGATTTCCGCTTGTTCAACTCTCGCTTTGCGCTGAAAGCTGCTCCATATGGGAATATTCAACTGCAATCCGATGATCGATGTCGGATACCAGGGTTGGTTGGTATCCGTAAAGTTGAACTTATTGCGCTGGGCAGATTGCTGATAATTGAAAAACCCACTCAGAGTGGGGTAATAAGCTGCTTTATTGCCGCGTAGAGTCAAATCCTGAATTTCCATATTGCTTCGTGCGATCAGATAATCAGGATGGGTAAAAATCTGCGGTTTTTGATCGAGGTAAGCAGGGTCGTTACTAAGTTTTACGAGATTCGCAATGCTATCGGTCAGGATTACCTCTCGGTTGAGGTCAATACCGATCAGGAAGTTTAGCGTTTGTCTTGATATTTCCAGGAAGCGTTGCGTATTGTCGATATTGATTTTTATCTGATTGCGATTGAGCTTGATTTGATCGACATCCTGTTGTTCGGTGAGGCCGTTATCATAGAGCGCTTGCGTATCATCAAACGTTTTCTGAATATTCGCCATGTTGTCTTGCAGGATTTTTAGATTTTCCTTGGCCAATAAAACCGTATGATACGCCTCGGCTACATCAAACCGGATGTCCTGTTCCGATTTCAGCTCTATATTGGTAGAAAGTTCTACCACAGTTTTTGAGGCTTTTAACCCTACGAGGTAGGTGCCGCTAAATATGAGTTGGGTAGCGCTAAGTGAACCGGTAAGGTTGTACTTCGTCCCGAATTGAATTTCGGCGAAATCGCCTTGTTCGCCTCCGAAAAATTCTGCGGGAACCAGGGAAGTTGGGATTTTTAAAAAATCCTGAAGCTCGGCTGACGCATTGATTTGTGGCAGTCCGTTTGCCAGTACATCTTTAACTTCTTTCAGCTTTTGAGCGGTATTATACCGGGCGTTTCGGGTAGCGAAACTGCTGTCTACAGCCATCTGCTTTGCCTGATTGAGCGAAAGCGATAGTGGTTGCGCAGAAACAGCACCTGCTGCAAAAAGTAAGCAAAGAAGAAACGTAGATCGGATCATTCTTGTTGTCATTTTAGGGTACGTAGTTTTTCATCTAATATTTTGAGTCCTTTTTCACTGGCGATACCTCTTATATGATGGACAAACATTTCGAGGTATACATCTTTTGGGTGAAATTCCTGCATTGGGAAAAGGCTGGGATCGAATATTGCGTTCATCCTCAGCACCCACAATTGTGTCATGATGTCGACATTGATATCGTCCCGATAGAGCCCTTCTTTAATTCCTTTTTTGAGGTTCTTCTTGACACAATCGGCAATGAATTCATGGCGCATTTTATGCATGGTTTTCATCGCTTCCGGATAGTATTTTTCCAAGTCAAAGAATATGGAGGGGTGGACATTTCGCAGCTCCTGGATCATTACCCGGCTTATTCCAAAATTCTCGTCTATCGCATTGAGGTTTTGTGCAACTACCTCTTTTATTTTATTTTGTATATAATTGCAGTCGTTGCCAACACACTTGTTTACCAGATCTTCTTTATCCTTCACAAACTGATAAATAGTCTTCTTCGACACGCGCATGTGTTTTGCCATGTCGTCCATTGTAACACTCTTAATGCCATAGGTCATAAAGACCTCAATCGCATTTTGAATTAAGTTACGTTCTTTTTTGTTGCTTTCTTCAGTCATATCGTTTTCCGGCGGCAAATGTATGAAGATTTTAGGATTTGGAAACATTAATTTTCTATTTCGTTTCCTACGTGTAGAATGGGTCTTTAAGTACGGGTCGCTAGATAGGACTGGTGGATTACTTCTTAATGAGATAATTGGAAAGATGATTCAAGCAAAGTTGAATTTCTAATGAGAATGCAGAGGAAATGCCAACATTAAGACCGTTTATAAGATGAGTGATGGTAAATACCCATATTTATCGAGATCTAATTACCGCTTAAGCCAAATGCTTGCAGCTTGAAGCTGAAAGCTTGCAGCCCATTCAAAACGTACGCATAATTCCCCCAAAAAATTCGTTCTTTTGTACCCGCAAAAAAGGTGACTCATGAGCAAACCCAGTGTAAAAGATTTATTGGAATTAAAACCCGCCGGTCAGGAAGTGGAAATATCGGGATGGGTTCGGACTTTTCGGAGCAATCGCTTTATTGCGATTAGCGATGGAAGCGTTATTCACTCCATTCAGGCGGTGGTCGATTTTGAGAATTTTGACGATGCGCTTTTACGAAAAATAAACACCGGAGCTGCCATTACGGTAAGCGGTAAGCTCGTTGAGTCGCAGGGGAAGGGCCAAAGCGCCGAAATTCAGGTCACAGATCTGGAAGTAAACGGTGAAAGTGATCCTGAGAAATATCCGTTACAACCCAAAAAACACAGCATGGAATTTTTGCGCGAGAAGGCGCATTTGCGATTTCGAACCAATACGTTTGGTGCTGTTTTTAGAATTCGACATTCGCTTTCGTACGCTATTCACCACTATTTTCACGAACGTGGTTTCTTCAATATACACAGCCCGATTATTACAGGATCCGACGCCGAAGGTGCCGGTGAAATGTTTAAGGTAACTACCCTCAATCTGAATAATATCCCCAAAACGGAGGAAGGTAATATAGATTACGAGCTTGATTTCTTTGAAAAAGAATCCAATCTAACTGTTTCCGGACAGCTGGAGGCTGAGTTGGCAGCCCTTGCTTTACGCAAAGTCTATACGTTCGGCCCGACCTTTCGCGCGGAGAATTCAAATACCTCCCGTCATCTGGCTGAGTTTTGGATGATAGAGCCGGAAGTAGCTTTTGCCAATCTTACGGACAATATGGATCTGGTGGAGGACTTTCTGCAATACCTTGTCGATTTTGCGCTCAAAAACTGTAAAGATGATCTCGAATTTCTTGCGCAGCGCGAAGCAGACGAGCAAAAGACTCTCCCTCAGAATGAGCGCCGTGCGATGGGGCTTATCGAACGTTTGGAATTCATATGCGCCAATAAATTTCAGCGCGTTACTTATACCGAAGCCATTGATATTCTGGTCAATTCGAAACCGAATAAAAAGAAGAAATTCAAATATCCGGTAGAGTGGGGCACCGATCTTCAGAGCGAGCACGAGCGGTTTTTGGTAGAAAAGCATTTCGAAAAACCTGTTATTATTACAGATTATCCGGCATCATTCAAAGCATTTTATATGCGCCTCAATGACGATGGCAAAACCGTAGCAGCCATGGATGTTTTGTTTCCTGGAGTTGGCGAAATCACAGGAGGATCGCAACGTGAAGAGCGTCTTGATGTACTCCTCCGACGTTGCAAAGATATGGGTATTCAGGAAGAACACGTTTGGTGGTACCTCGAAACCCGAAAATTTGGAACCTGTGAACATGCGGGGTTTGGATTGGGATTTGAGCGCTTGGTGATGTTCGTTACCGGAATGACCAATATCCGCGATGTAATTCCATTTCCGCGTACGCCTGGGAATTGTGAGTTTTGAGTGAGACAGAAAAAATCAGAGATTTTTTCGTAGTCGAACTCATCCCGAAGCGCGTTAGCGATATCGGGATTTGTGCAATCAAGGACGCAAGCGAAGATGACAGAAAAAATCAGTGATTTTTTCGTAGTCGAACTCATCCCGAAGCGCGTTAGCGATATCGGGATTTGTGCAATCAAGGACGCAAGCGAAGATGACAGAAAAAATCAGAGATTTTTTCGTAGTCGAACTCATCTCGAAGCGCGTTAGCGATATCGGGATTTGTGCAATCAAGGACGCAAGCGAAGATGACAGAAAAAATCAGAGATTTTTTCGTAGTCGAACTCATCCCGAAGCGCGTTAGCGATATCGGGATTTGTGCAATCAAGGACGCAAGCGAAGATGACAGAAAAAATCAGAGATTTTTTCGTAGTCGAACTCATCCCGAAGCGCGTTAGCGATATCCAGATTCGTGACTACATAGCTCTTTTAAAGAGAAGACCTATTAGGTTTTTAAAACCTGGCAGGTCTCAAGCGCTCAAACTTCACGATCACTGAAATAGATTGATGCTCTCTTTTACAAATTCTTCATTCGAGCTTTACCCGACCCCCCCAAAGATCCGCTACGCTGGGTATTTACCTTGCGGTCATCAATTCGGAAACGGATCATAATCTTCCGCAGGGTAAATACCGCTGCGGAGCGTCACCTTTGAAAAGACAGTAAAATAAGTGCCTAAACACCCTAATAAATAGCTCTTGAAGATCTTCTTCCCGGACGGTAAATAACCGTAAACTCCAGTGCTCCGCGATTTTTGGAATAGTCGCTCAGTGATGAGGTATTCACATCATACGATATTCGGAATATATTGGAATTGTGACGGATTCCGGCTGTGATTATGGCTGCATCTTCAGTGCGGTATCCCAATCCTCCGATCACTTGATAAGGCGTGCCAGAAATGGAATAATGCGCAAGTACATTTATCAGAAACTGCTGCGATTCGCGCTGCCGCATCCAAATTACGGAAGGGTCAATTAATAAGTCCCTATTCACTTCGATTCGCGCACCTGCACCCCCCATAAAACGCATTGGCAATTTCGACTTCTTCTCTCCTATAAATGATTCGTCAGGCGTGGTGATATGAAAAACGGCAAAGTCGGCATAGGGATTCACTTTCTTGGTTCGGTCGGTGGATTTGTAGGAGATTCCCATATTGGCATCGATCATAAACCGAGTGGTCTTTGAAAACTGCTCTTGACTTGGTATCTCCCCATCAAAATTGTACCCATCGAACTGGCTGTCGAAAATCATTCCGTTCATATTGATACGCTTGTAGAGCAATCCAAGTTGGGCTCCGGTCGTGATCATGTATTTTGTCTGATTGGGATCCGTAACCTGATAGGCACCCGAAAAGAGGAAATTGGATGAAGATATCACGTTGGCTTCATCGGTATTGACGAATACAGCACCCGCACCCCAGCGATCCGCGGCGGCCATATCAAATGACATGGCAAAGGTGGTAAAACTTGTAGCTAATGAGCTCCACTGACTGCGGTACAACGCTGAAATACGTAAATCGGTGAATTTCAACATGCCTGTATTTGCCGGATTAAACATTACTGGCGCGGCGTCGTACTGCGAGATCTGTGCATCCTGCGCCTGAATTTTTTCGCTTATAGCAAAAGTAAATACCAGACCCATCACCACTGCGGGGAAATATTTTTGAATCGTTTTCATAATTATCGTAATAAGTTGATTCTACCTGAATAATCGTACTGCTCGCCGTTGAGGTTGGTCGCTTTCACGGTATATACATACACACCCACCGGTGATTGTTTACCTCCTTCGGTTCCATCCCAACCGACACTCTGGTCGGTAGTTTTGAATATTTCGCTGCCCCAGGCATCATAAACTCTGAAGTCGAGCTCAATAAATGGTCCTCCGCGAACAAAGTACACATCGTTCAAGCCGTCGTCGTTTGGCGAGAAAGTGTTCGGCAGCCTTGGCGGCAATACCAGGAATCCTTCGATCGTTACGGTCGTACTTGCCGAATCAACACATCCGCCTTCACCATTTACGAGCAAGGTTACCACGTATTCGCCTTCATCAGGGTATTGGTAGGTGAGGTTTTGACTTTGGTAAAATCCAAGGCCATCGCCCATATTCCAGCTATACGAACTAGCTCCTTGCGAGGTGCTTTTGAAATCGATATCGAAATTGATCGGTGCAGGATTTTTGCTCACATCAAAGCTCGCTTCGGGTCCTTGTACCACATTTACCAGTTGTACGATTGTATCGTTGCAACCGAGGCTGCTCTGAACTACGAGTTGCACGCTCGGTGTACCTGCCTGACTGAATACGAATTGTGGATTTTGCTGATTTGAAATATTTCCATTTCCAAAATCCCATCTCCAGCTGGCGATACTTCCGGCAAAAACCTGAGTTTCATCTGTAAACTCTACGGGCGTGCCTATACAACCCGGGCCACTGCTGAAGCCAGCTTCCAGGGGATTGTTGATATTAATGGTTACGGTATCTTTTACTGCGCTGCAACCCTCTGCCGGCATTCCGGTGAGTACAAGTTGCACAGAACCATTGCTCCCATCTATGTTTCCAATTACATATTCGGGATCTACCTCCGTATTTGATGGCAGGAAGACGCCGTCACCAAGAGAGCTCCATTGCACTGATTCTTCATTGGCCACGGTTCCGTTAAGTGAAACCATTCCGGCCGATTTACACACAAAATCATCTTCACCGGCATCAACCACAGGCTGACGGTTGATCTCTACCAGTACCGTATCGGTTACAGCAGGACATGCTCCATTGTTGGAGGATGAGAGAATCAATTTGGCCGATCCAATCAATATATCATTGGCTGCAAACACGTAATCTGCATCCGGCTGGGTAGCATCCGGCGCGAAGCTTCCAAAGGCGTTTGTGCTCCACTGCGCTCCATATCCCTCTCCGGAAACAGTTCCATTGAGCGGCACCTGCCCATCGGTTTCACAAGCTACAATGGCGTTGCCTGCAAATACTGTTGCCAATTGACGGAAATGGATTGTAACCGGTTCCTGTACCGAGCCACATGCACCATTGGAATTTGCCGTAAGGCTAATATTCGCATTACCTGCCGCTATCTCAGCGGGCGTGGGTGTGTAAGTAACGTTGGCAGTTGTGGCATTCGGATTAAAACTTCCGCCACCCTGAGAAGTCCAGAGTACACTGTTCGACCCCGTCACATTTGCGGTAAGCGCAACTTCAGACTGCGTAACACAAGATTCTACATCTGAAGCGACATTTATAACCGGCAATGGGTCGAAAGTCACATAAAGTGAATCTGTTTGCTCCGGACAATTTCCAGTTCCCGCTGCCATAAGGAATAGGGTCACGGCTCCGTTGTCCACATCACCTGTTGAGGGCAAATATGCTGTAGAAAGGTTGGCTGCAGAAGGATCAAATGTACCCGTACCCAAACTTCCCCATTCGTATGCCGGGCTGCCCTCAACCGATCCGTTCAATGCGATCGACGTAGTATTTTCACAAATCGCTTGATCTGGTCCGGCATTCGCTGTGACGGCACCTGAGAATGAAATAATCATTTCGTCGGTGTCTGCACCACAGCTACCATTTCCGTATGTGGTAAGCGTGAGTGTAATGTCTCCATTCAGGCTGTCAGCCATACTGGGCGTATAAAGTGCGGTCAATACCGAATCGCTTGGCTGGAACGTTCCGGAGCCATTTGTGGTCCAGATTCCTCCGGCAGAGCCATTGGCGCTCCCGAGAAGTTGAACTCCGCTTATTTCACCACATACCACCTGATCGTCACCTGCCTGTGCTACCGGAACCGGTTGCAAATTGATGGTCAAGGTGGATGACCCTTCGCTACACAGCGTATTTCCTGTGGAGGTCAATGTCAAATCGGCACTTCCGTTTGCAATATCGTTTGTGCCGGGTTCGTAAAATGCACTAAGCGTATTGGCGTCCGGGAAAAAAGTACCGTCCCCGGTTGTGGTCCAGGTTCCTTCAGAAGTTTCACCGCTTACAATTCCGTTGATTTCAATAAGATCATTGGTTTCACATACGTTTATGTCATTTCCGGCAAATACAAAGGCGGCATTTCCAAAGGTAAGTTCAAAGCTGTCGGATACTTCATTACAAATACCATTATTGGTAGAGGTAAGTGTGAGCGTTACATTGCCCGCAGTAATATCCTCGGCTGTGAATTGGTAAACTGCATTAACATTATTCGGAGTTGGATTAAATGTTCCGTTCCCGGAAGTCGTCCACATTCCCGAATTGGATCCGTTCGCGATATCTCCGAAAAGCTGGATCTGACCGGCATCGACGCATGCCACACGATCGGCACCGGCATCTACGGTGATACCTGTGCTGATAAACAATGTGAGGGTATCTGAAACAGGGAAACAGTTTCCGTTTCCGGTAGTAGTGAGAACGAGATCCACACCGCCCTGATCAATATCGGCCTGGCTGGCTACATAGAAAGTATTGATATTGTTCGCATTCTGGAACGTGCCGGTTCCTAAGGTACTCCAATGGGCACCGCCCGCATTGGTGAATGCGCCCATTATCTGGAATGGAATTACGTCTCCGCACGCGGACTGGTCGGCTCCGGCATCGACTGTTGGTCCTTCGGTATAGGTCACATGCATGAAGTCAGTGGCATTGTTGCAGCTGTTTACACCGGTAAGAATCAGATCTACAGCACCGTTGTCTAGATCTGCCTGGCTTGGTACGTAGGTAGTGCTCAATGTGTCGGCGCTTGGCGCAAAGGTTCCTGAACCGCTGGTAGACCAAAGAGCCTGATCGGCACCCGTAAGGATTCCCTCAAGTTGTATTTCAGGATTATTGTCACAAGCAGTTACGTCTTGACCTGCATTTGCTGTCCCTTCCGGGAAAATGTTTAGAACAAGTGCATCGCTTACTCCAATACAATTTCCAATATTGGAAGCGTTAAGCGTTAGCGTTATCACCTGATCATCTTTGTCTGCCTCTGAAAATTCGTAAACGGGATTTACCACATTTGCATTCGGCAGGAATTGTCCACTGCCGCTTGTTGTCCATGTTCCCGTTGCCGAGGCACCGCTTACCGATCCACTAAGTTGGATTCCTGTTTCGGAAGAACAAATCGTAGCATCCGCACCGGCCGCCACAACAGGCGATGGTGTAAAAGTAATCACCAGATCATCTGAAGCTTGGTTACAAGAATTTACCGCAAAGGTCAACGTCACGTTTCCGTTGGCAATGTCTTCGTCGCTTGGAATATAATTTACTGCCGGCTGATTTGGATTTGGTGAAAACACACCCGACCCCGAAGTAATCCAGGTTCCGCTCGTAGCAGCTCCACCTATTACCCCCACAACGCTTACCGTAGGATTATTCGAACAGATGGATTGATCGGCTCCTGCACTTGCGGTTCCGGCAGGGGAAATGTGGACGAGAATTTCATCCGTTTCCGGTGTACACAATCCGTTTCCGGTGGAAGTAAGTGTGAGTGTGATTTCTCCGGCCAATGAATCTGCCGAAGACACTTGGTAGGTGCCATTCAGAGCGGAAGCATTTGGCACGAATACACCGGTACCTGAAGTGGTCCAAATTCCTGAAGTAGTAGGTCCGGTTACAGATCCCTGAAGCGGTACAGTGAGATCGCTTACGCAAACGAAGTAATCATCGCCAGCGTCAATTACCGGAGCAGGAGTGAAATTCAATACAATCTGATCGCTCGAAGGGAGACAGTTTCCGTTTCCGAATGTGGTTAGGTTTAAGGTTACCGTTCCGTTGTTCAACTCTGTTTGTGAAGGCGTGTAAACAGCGTTCATGGTGCTGTTATCGGGGCTAAAAGAGCCTGAGCCACCACTCCAGTTAGCACCTTCGGCAACAGTATACGATCCATTGAGTTGTACATCAGCATTGTTTTCACAAGCTGTTACATCGAGACCAGCATCGGCAATAGGAGACGGGGTAAATGTGATGGTTATCTGATCAGTTACAGCATTACATGATCCGTTTCCAACACTGGTCAACGTAAGCGTAACAAATCCAGTGCTCAATTCGGTTGCGCTTGGTTGGTATGTTGCAGATAAAGCATTGGCATTGGGGGTGAATATTCCAGACCCACCAGACCATTGACCGCCTCCGGCAAATTGGATGGAACCGTTTAATTGTACATTATTATTGTTGGCACAAACCGTTTGATCAACACCGGCTGAGACAATCGGGGCAGGATTGATGGTGACATTTACATCGTCATCTACGTCAGCACATGCTCCTGAGCCGGTTGTTGTGAGTGTTAAGGTTACAAATCCATTTGCAACCTCACCATTGGAAGGGGTGTAGTTTGCATTCGGACTTTCATTACTCGGATCGAAGAATCCCGTTCCGCCGTTCCATTCAACACCATCGGCATTAGTGAAAGATCCATTCAACGCTACAACCGGATTGTTAGCACATGAAATAAGATTTGCGCCGGCATTTACAGTAGGCTGGGCATCGTATTGTATTAATACAGAGTCTACTTCGGCAAGACAATCGCCATTGCTGATCGTGGTGAGTGTAAGTGTTACACTTCCAGAAGCAACCTCTGCCGCTGTTGGATTGTAATTGGCATTCATTGTGAGCGCATTCGGAGAGAAGCTTCCATTTCCACCCGACCATTGTGCGCCACCTGAGACGGAGAAACTTCCGTTTAAGGTAGCTTGTGGTGAGGAAGCACACAACGTAATATTTGTACCGGCATCTACTGTTGGAGATGGAGTAAAGGTTACGACCAAATTATCGGTAACGGCAATACATCCGCTGTTTCCGGTAGAAGTAAGTGTTAGATTAACAGAGCCTGCCACAATTTCCGGAAGGGTAGGTGTATAATGGGCATCGAGTGTATTGTTGTTCGGATCAAAAGTGCCAAGACCTCCAGTCCACTGGCCGCCTCCGGCATTCGAAACGGATCCGTTCAAATCAAATTCTGCATTATTTGAACAGGCAGCAAAGTCTGCACCAGCGCTAACAATGGGTTCGGGGTTGATAGTGATGATAATCTGATCGCTTTCAGCTGTACAATCCCCATTTCCGGTCGTTGTCAAAGTAAGCACTGCCTGCCCGGCTGCAATTTCAACTGCTGAAGGAGTATATATCGGATTAAGGACATTCACCGATGGATCAAAAGTTCCAGATCCACCCGACCAGATTCCTCCTGTTGCTATGGAAACAGAACCGTTTAAGTTGACCTCAGCATTATTTGCGCAAACGGTTTTGTCCGTACCAGCATTTGCTGTTGGTGCCGGAGAGAAACTAATAGTGATGTCGTCGCTTACTGGATTACAATTATTGTTTCCTGTTGTTGTCAGCGTAAGTGTGAGACTTCCATCAGCAATTTCTTGTGGAGATGGAGAATATATAGCGTCCAAGGTATTCGCATTAGGCGAGTATGTTCCGTTTCCACCACTCCAGGTTCCTCCTGAAGCAACCGTAACCGCTCCGGCAAGTTGAATGTCGGCATTATTTGCACAAACGAGCATATTTGCACCCGCATCGGCAGTCGGTGACGGAGTGAAAGTATAGGATACATCATCGGTAACTGGAGCACATGTTCCGTTCCCAGTGGAGGTTAATGTCAATGTGAGGATGCCCGCATTGATTTCCCCTTGGCTTGGTGTATACGTTGCATTCAGATCATTCGCGTTTGGGTTGAATGTACCTGAGCCACCACTCCATGTTGCGCCTGAAGCGACAGTCACCGATCCATCTAAAGTTATCTGAGCATTGTTTGCACACAACTCTTCACCCGTTCCGGCATCTACTGTAGGCTGGGGAGTGATAATAATTGTCATCTGATCTGTAACCTGATTACAAGTACCGTTTCCGGTGGTGGTCAAAGTAAGGGTCACCGTTCCATTAGAGATTTCTGTAGCGCTAGGCGAATAGATCGCATTGAGTGTATTTGCATCGGGATTGAAAGTACCCGTTCCGCCGCTCCATGTTCCGCCTGAAGCTACTGTTACAGCACCATTCAAAGTTATATCTGCATTGTTTGCACAAACGGTTTTGTCAAGTCCTGCATTAACTGTCGGCGCCGGAGTAAAAGTGAGTGTAATATTATCAGTAACAGCAAGACAGTCGCCATTTCCTGTGGTTGTCAAAGTAAGGGTAGCGGCACCCGCCGTAATTTCAGCGGCAGTCGGAGTATAATTAGTGTTTAGATTATTGACAGCACTAAATGTTCCACCTCCACCACTCCATGTTCCGCCTGTAGCGATAGTTACTACTCCGCTGAGTGAGGCAACGGCGTTGTTTCCACAAAGGGTTTGATCTATGCCTGCATCCGCCGTTGGCGAAGGGCCGAAAGTGTAGGTTACGTCATCGGTCACCGCCGTACATGTTCCATTGCCTGTAGAAGTCAATGTTAGCGTAAGCGTACCTGCATTTATTTCTCCTTGGCTTGGGGTATAGGTCGCGTTCAGCGCATTTGCATTCGGATTGAAAGTACCCGAACCACCGCTCCATGTTCCACCGGTTGCCGTAGTGACCGACCCGCTTAGCGAAATAGCCGCATTATTCGAACAAAGCTCTTCACCTGTTCCGGCATCAACTGTCGGTTCTGGAGTGATCGTTATTGTCATTTGATCCGTCACCTGATTACACGTTCCGTTTCCGGTGGTAGTCAAAGTAAGGGTCACCGTTCCATTTGAAATTTCTGTGGCACTTGGTGAATAGATTGAATTGAGCGTATTTGCATCGGGATTGAAAGATCCGCTTCCACCGCTCCAGGTACCACCGGTTGCCACAGTCACCGAGCCATTCAACGTTACATCTGCATTGTTTGCACAAACTGTTTTGTCAACTCCTGCATTTGCAGTAGGAGCTGGAGTAAATGTGATTGTAATATTATCGGTTACTGCGAGACAGTCGCCGTTTCCGGTCGTGGTCAATGTAAGCGTAACCGTGCCCGCTGTGATTTCTTCGGGAGTCGGGGTATAGAATGCATTCAGACTATTGACACTTGGACTGAAGTTTCCGTCTCCACCGCTCCAAGTTCCCCCGGTCGCGATGGTTACCGAACCGTTAAGTTCTGCTTCTGCATTGTTTGCGCAAAGCGTCTGATCTATTCCGGCATCAGCAGTAGGCGAAGGGCCAAAAGTGTAAGTTACATCATCTGTCACCGCAGTACAGGTTCCGTTTCCAGTAGAAGACAACGTTAGGGTAAGCGTACCGGCATTGATTTCTCCCTGGCTTGGGGTGTATGTTGCATTAAGCGCATTTGCATTCGGATTAAATGTCCCCGAACCACCACTCCATGTTCCGCCGGTAGCTGTAGTTACTGATCCGCTTAATGAGATAACCGGATTGTTTGAACAAAGCTCTTCACCCGTTCCGGCATCAACCGTAGGTTCAGGCGTAATGGTAATTGTCATTTGATCCGTCACCTGATTACAGATTCCATTTCCGGTGGTGGTCAAAGTAAGGGTTACCGTTCCATTTGCTATTTCAGTCGCACTTGGCGTGTAAACTGCATTTAGTGTATTTGCATCCGGGTTAAATGTACCCGAACCACCGCTCCAAGTTCCGCCCGAAGCCACCGTCACGGAACCATTCAGCGTGACATCTACATTGTTTGCACAAACCGTTTTGTCCAGTCCTGCATTAGCTGTTGGGGCCGGAGTAAATGTGAGTGTAATGTTGTCAGTTGTAGCGAGACAGTCGCCGTTTCCGGTTGTTGTCAACGTAAGTGTAACAGTACCAGCCGCAATTTCGGCGGCTGTCGGCGTATAATTTGTGTTGAGATTATTGGCAGAGCTGAATGATCCATTTCCTCCGCTCCATGTCCCACCGGTAGCGATTGAAACTGAACCGCTCAAGGATGCTACCGCATTGTTTGCACAAAGGGTTTGATCGATTCCGGCATCGGCAGTTGGCGAAGGGCCAAAGGTAAACGTTACATTATCGGTAACGGCAGTACATAAACCATTTCCGGCAGAAGTCAACGTTAGCGTAAGCGTACCCGCATTGACTTCGCCAAGGCTTGGAGTGTACGTTGCATTCAGCGCATTTGCATTCGGGTTGAAAGTACCCGAACCACCGCTCCATGTTCCGCCGGTAGCTGTAGTTACCGATCCGCCTAATGAGATAGTTGGGTTGTTTGAACAAAGCTCTTCACCTGTTCCGGCATCTACTGTCGGGGCTGGTGTGATGGTAATCGTCATCTGATCGGTTGCCGCAAGACAATTGCCGTTTCCGGTTGTTGTCAGGGTTAACGTTACCGTTCCATTTGCCAATTCAGCATTGGATGGAGTATACGTCGCTCCGAGTGCGGTATTGTTCGGGCTAAAAGTTCCACTTCCACCAGACCACACTGCTCCGGTAGCGAGATTAATTGAACCGTTCAAATCCACTTCGGCATTGTTTGCACACACCGTCTGATCTGATCCGGCACTTACCGAGGGTGATGGAGAGAATGTAATTGTAACGACATCTTGTTCCGGATTACAATTTCCATTACCGGTAGTGGTAAGTGTTAATACCAGTGATCCGGAAGCTATTTCGGTAGCGGTTGGATTGTACAATGCGTCGATGGTATTAGCATTCGGAAAGAATGTTCCATTTCCGCCACTCCAAGTTCCACCTGAAGCAAATGTGATTGTTCCATCCAGGCTTACTTGTGAATTATTTGAACAAACCGTAATCGGAGTTCCAGCATCAACCGTAGGTGAGGGGCCAAAGGTATAGGTTACGACGTCTGTTACAGCACTACAATTTCCAATTCCCGTCGCAGTCAAGGTTAGCGTAAGGATACCGGCATTGATTTCTGACTGACTTGGAGTATAAACAGCATTTAAGGTATTCGCATTTGGGTTGTAGGTTCCATTTCCTCCACTCCATGTGCCGCCGGTGGCGACGGTTACAGATCCATTCAATGATATTGCTGCATTATTAGAACAAAGCTCTTCACTGGTTCCTGCATTTACTGTAGGTTCGGGTGTAATAGTAATCGTCATTTGATCCGTTACCTGATTACAAGTACCGTTTCCGGTAGTGGTCAAAGTAAGGGTCACCGTTCCATTAGAGATTTCTGTAGCACTTGGCGAATAAACCGCATTGAGTGTATTTGCGTCTGGATTAAATGTACCGGATCCACCACTCCATGTTGCCCCGGCAGCCACAGTTACAGCCCCATTTAAGGTAACATCTGCATTGTTGGCACAAACCGTTTTGTCGAGGCCGGCATTGGCCGTAGGAGCCGGGGTAAATGTGATAGTAATATTATCTGTAACAGCGAGACAGTTTCCGTTTCCGGTTGTCGTCAAAGAAAGCGTAACCGTACCTGCTGCAATTTCTTCGGGAGTAGGAGTGTAGAAAGCGTTTAAACTATTTACACTTGGGCTGAAGTTTCCATCTCCACCGCTCCATGTACCTCCGGTAGCAATGGTTACCGTACCGTTTAGTTCTGCTTCTGCGTTATTTGCACAAAGGGTTTGATCACTTCCTGCATCAGCAGTTGGCGAAGGACCAAAAGTGTATGTTACATCATCGGTAACGGCAGTACACGTTCCATTGCCTGAAGAAGTTAATGTAAGTGTAAGAATACCTGCATTGATTTCGCCCTGGCTTGGTGTATAAGTTGCATTCAGATCATTCGCGTTTGGGTTGAATGTCCCCGTACCACCACTCCATGTTGCGCCTGAGGCAACAGTCACCAATCCATCTAAAGTTATCTGAGCATTGTTTGCACACAACTCTTCACCCGTTCCGGCATCTACTGTAGGCTGGGGAGTGATAGTAATTGTTATCTGATCTGTAACCTGATTACAAGTACCGTTTCCGGTAGTGGTCAAAGTAAGGGTCACCGTTCCATTAGAGATTTCTGTAGCACTTGGCGAATAGACCGCATTGAGTGTATTTGCATCCGGATTGAAAGTACCCGTTCCGCCGCTCCATGTTCCGCCTGAAGCTACTGTTACAGCACCATTCAAAGTTAAATCTGCATTGTTTGCACAAACGGTTTTGTCAAGTCCTGCATTAACTGTCGGTGCCGGAGTAAATGTGAGAGTAATATTATCAGTAACCTCGAGACAGTCTCCATTTCCGGTTGTTGTCAATGTGAGCGATACCGTTCCAGCGGTGATTTCCGCGGCAGTTGGAGTATAAGTGGTATTCAAATTATTAGCTGCACTGAATGTTCCGTTTCCACCACTCCATGTTCCCCCGGTAGCGATGGTCACTGCACCGCTGAGTGAAGCAACTGCATTGTTTCCACAAAGAGTTTGATCTATGCCGGCATTTACGGTCGGTGATGGACCAAAAGTATAGGTTACATCATCGGTCACCGCATTACAAGTTCCGTTGCCAGTAGATGTCAAGGTGAGCGTAAGCGTCCCTGCATTGATTTCGCCTTGGCTTGGAGTATAAGTTGCATTCAACACACTTGCATTTGGGTTGAAAGTACCTGAACCACCGCTCCAAGTTCCACCAGTTGCGGTAGTCACCGATCCGCTTAATGAAATGACCGCATTATTCGAACAAAGTTCTTCACCCGTTCCGGCATTCACCGTAGGTTCGGGAGTGATCGTGATAGTCATTTGGTCGGTCACCTGAATACACGTTCCGTTTCCTGTGGTGGTCAAGGTGAGTGTAACTGTTCCATTCGAAATCTCTGTGGCACTTGGCGAATAGATAGCGTTGAGTGTATTTTCATCGGGATCAAACGTACCCGAACCACCACTCCAACTGCCACTGGTGGCCACAGTTACAGAACCATTCAGCGTAACCTCTGCATTGTTTGCACACACCGTCTTGTCGGTTCCTGCATTTGCTGTAGGAGCAGGCGTAAAGGTGAGTGTAATATTATCTGTAGTAGCGAGACAGTCGCCGTTACCCGTTGTTGTGAGAGTAAGTGTAACCGTACCGGCAGCAATTTCAGCGGCAGTAGGGGTGTACGAAGTATTTAAATTATTGGCAGCGCTGAAAGTTCCATTTCCACCGCTCCATGAACCACCGGTAGCGATGGTTACAGAGCCGCTAAGAGTAGCTACTGCATTATTTCCACACAGGGTTTGATCACTTCCTGCATCGGCAGTTGGCGAAGGACCAAATGTATAGGTTACATCATCGGTAATTGCAGTACATGTTCCGTTGCCTGTAGAGGTAAGCGTAAGGGTAAGTGTACCTGCATTTATTTCACCCTGACTTGGGGTGTAAGTAGCGTTGAGATCATTAGCATTCGGGTTGAATGTACCCGAGCCACCGCTCCATGTACCTCCAGTTGCTGTAGTAACCGCGCCACTGAGCGAAATAACCGCATTATTCGAACAAAGTTCTTCACCTGTGCCGGCATCTACTGTTGGAGCGGGTGTGATGGTTATGGTCATTTGGTCGGTCACCTGATTACACGTGCCGTTTCCGGTAGTGGTCAAAGTAAGGGTCACCGTTCCATTAGAGATTTCAGTAGCACTTGGCGTATAGACTGCATTTAGTGTATTTGCATCGGGATTAAAGGATCCGTTTCCACCGCTCCAGGTTCCACCGTTGGCTACAGTTACAGAGCCATTCAAGGTAACATCCTCATTGTTTGCACACACCGTCTTGTCGGTTCCTGCATTGGCCGTCGGAGCGGGCGTAAATGTGAGAGTAATATTATCTGTAGTAGCGAGACAGTCGCCGTTACCTGTTGTTGTGAGTGTAAGTGTAACCGTTCCGGTGGCAATTTCAGCGGCAGTAGGGGTATACGAAGTATTTAAATTATTGGCAGCGCTGAAAGTTCCATTTCCACCGCTCCATGTTCCTCCGGTTGCGATGGTTACAGAGCCACTGAGAGCAGCTACTGCATTATTTGCACAAAGGGTTTGATCACTTCCTGCATTTGCCGTAGGCGAAGGCCCAAAAGTATAAGTTACATTATCGGTAACCGCAGTACATGTTCCGTTGCCTGTAGAGGTCAATGTCAGTGTAAGCGTACCCGCATTGATTTCTCCCTGACTTGGAGTATACGTTGCATTCAGCGCATTTGCATTCGGATTGAATGTGCCCGAACCACCGCTCCATGTTCCGCCAGTAGCAGTAGTAACTGCACCATTCAAAGAGATAACTGGGTTGTTGGAACAAAGCTCTTCACCTATGCCGGCATCTACTGTAGGAGCGGGGGTAATGGTTATCGTCATTTGATCTGTCACCTGATTACAGGTACCGTTTCCGGTAGTAGTCAATGTAAGTGTCGTTGTTCCGGCAGTAATTTCTGCATTTGAAGGCGTATAAGTCGCTCCGAGTGAAGTGTTATTTGGGTTAAACGAACCACTTCCCCCTGACCAAATTCCTCCTGAAGCCAGATTTACTGAACCGTTGAGATCTACATTTGGATTATTTCCACAAACGGTAACATCGCTTCCGGCATTGGCAGTAGGTGGAGGAGTGAATGTAATATTTACGACATCCTGAACTGGATTACACGTCCCAATTCCAGTGGTGGTAAGCGTTAGGATCAAGGATCCTGTAGCAATCTCAGCTGCGGTTGGATTGTAGAGCGCATTTAACGTATTGGCATTTGGAATGAAAGTTCCTGCACCGCCACTCCAGGTTCCGCCGGTTGCGATAGTAACCGATCCATTGAGACCCACCTGAGCATTATTTGAACAAACAGAAATAGGAGCTCCAGCCTCGGCTGTTGGAGCAGGTGTGAAAGTGATATTAATATTGTCGGTCACGACGGTGCAATTCCCATTTCCACTTGTGGAAAGTGTGAGTGTCAGAGAACCCGAATTGATTTCTGTTGTAGTGGGAGAATAAGTTGTGATGAGCGTGTTGGGATCAGGGGAATAGGTACCCAATCCACCAGACCAGCTTCCACCCGAGGCGACTGTGACTACACCGGAGAGATCAATATCCGCATTATTTGAGCACAGGATTTTATCCGTTCCTGCATTTGCCGTTGGAGCATCGGTAAAAGTAATTACCATTTGATCTGTGACAGCACTACAGGTTCCATTTGAGGTTGTAGTGAGTGTGAGAGTCAGGGAGCCACTTGATATTTCGCCTGCAGTTGGGGTATAAACAGCATTCATCGTGGTATTGTCTGGACTGTAGCTTCCACTTCCTCCGCTCCATGCTCCACCTCCGGCAACAGATATTGATCCGGACAGAGTTACTGTGGGATTGTTATCACAAACTGACTGATCAATCCCTGCATTAGCAGTAGGAGAAGGAGTAAAAGTATAGGTCACATTATCGCTCACCGCAGAACAGCTTCCATTATCGAGTGATGTGAGTGTGAGCGTAACTGAACCACTGGAAATTTCACTGGCAGTTGGTGTATAGGTTGCATTGAGAGCCGTTGTGCTTGGAGCAAATGTTCCTGCGCCACCCGACCAAATTCCGAAATTGGCAATGGTGAGACTTCCGTTAAGTGCTATCGCTGCGTTATTTGAACAAACACTTGCATCGGCACCCGCATTCACGGTCGGCGCATCAGTGAATGTTATGGTCATGGCATCTTGTTCTTCGAGACAAGTTCCGTTTCCGGTTGATTTTAACGTAAGTGTAACGGAGCCCGCAAGGAGTTCGGAAAGACTTGGTGTATAGGTTGCGTTAAAAGTAGCAGCATCCGGGTTGAACGTACCGGCACCACCGGTCCATATTCCACCACCAGCATTTGACACGGAGCCATTGAGAATTACATCGGCATTGTTTTCACATACTGTACGATCACTTCCAGCATCTACTACAGGTCCATCGGTATAGGTAATCACTACCTGATCTGTTACCGGATTACAACCTTGGTTGTCGGTTGTGGTAAGGGTTAGGGTAACTGAGCCAGCTATTAAATCAGCATTACTCGGAATATATGTAGGAGTGAGTGATTGTGCAGAAGGGGAAAATACTCCTGTACCGCCCGACCATTCGCCACCACCGGCTATCGTAACACTTCCGTTTAGCTGGGTAGATGCATTATTTGCACATAGGGTTTGGTCGATACCGGCGTTGGCAGTTGGTGAGGGCCCAAATGTTATAAGCACAGAATCTTTTTCCGCAAAACAGTTTCCGTTTCCGGTAGAGGTAAGATAAAGTTTTAAGCTCCCATCTGATACTTCAGTGGCAGTAGGTGTATAGGTTGCAGTGAGATTTCCAGGGCCGGGATTATAAGAGCCGGCTCCACCACTCCACAAACCGCCTGATGCGATATCAATAAAGCCGTCGAGATCAACCACTGTGTTGTTTTGACAAGCCTGAATATCGGTACCTGCATCGACTATCGGAGCCGGGTTGTAATTAATTTCCACCTCGTCTTCCACCGGGAAACAGTTGCTTATTGAGGTTAATGTTAAAGTAACTGAACCACCGCTCAAGTCGGCCAGACTGGGCTCATAGATTGCGTCGAGGGCATATTCATCTGGGGAAAAGGAACCGGTACCATCTGAAGACCAAACTCCTTGAGTAGCACCACCGCTGATATCTCCGGCGAGTTGCGTAATTTTATTCGCACAAACATTTTGGTCCACACCGGCGTCAACGAGAATTTCAGCCGAGAATTCAGAGAAATATCCGAAGCGACATCCCGAGGAGCTTCCTCCATTGATCAATCCCATCGAAAAAACTTCCTCCGTATTTACAAGTAGGTTCGCAACACCCTGTGGGATTTGCGTCGTATTAAACTGAATTTGGGCACCGACCCAAACTCCACCTGTGCCAGGCACCGGTGCAAAAGCTGAGGGATTGATTATTGTGGCATTTCCGTTTAATACGAATGCGTCTTCATGTCCGGCAAGGACCAGAAGATTCATAAAAAAACTTTCGGTAGTTGATCTTACGAAGCTTACCTGTTCGGATCCGGCACAATTTAGTGGAGGAAGTAGTGCGGTCCCGGTTTCACAGCCAAATCCACTCTGATGAATCAAATAGAAAGGTTTTGTTCCGGTTATATAAACCAACGGATCCGTGATAAGAATTTTGTATGTTTCACCATTAAATAAAGTAGCGACTGGAGAACCCGCAACAGAAATTACAGTGTTATTTTGAGTGGCAACAACATATGCGTTTTCGGGAACTGTTAGTGCACCTTTATTAACAATATATTCGTCACCGACAATATTTACCGGAACTATTTGATCCCCATTCAAATCCTTGCAACCTGCAGGCTCTGGCCAAACGGAGTCGTCCTTTATAGAAACTGCGATAGGTTTATCCGAAATGATCTGAGAACCTGTCGGGTTTAGCGCTGGGTCAGTACTCGTGACTGATGCAGAGTAGGTTTGCCCTTCATTGAGTGTGATCGTAAAGCTTTGATAGGCGGGTTGACCTCCGTCGAGAGCGGATGTGGGATAGATCAAGATATTTGTATTATCCTGAGTAGCTACAATGTCAAAAGATGTATATGGCGTGGGAGTGTAGGAGCCGTTTCTCCAAATATTCTGAAAGGGCGTGTAAAATTCCGTCCCAAGTCCGTTTGAACCCTTAAGAGCCCAAATGTCCGGATTGTTGGTTGGGCTTACCTCATAGATAGCAGTAATGTTGGCGGTAGAAGAGATTTTCAATCCCGTATTTAGAACGGTGTTGGCAGGGCGCGTTTCCAAAACGTTTACTAGAGAGTCGAGCGTAACAGTTTGTGATTGATTGGCAAGCAAGTTTACCACGATGGGAGTTCCACCATGAAAGCTTGGGTTTGCCGGTTGAGAGATGGTCACTGTAGCAGGGTCAGCACCTGCGGCAAGTCTTACGTAAATTGGTACGCTCCCGGCATGTCCTTGGGTGACTTCAGGTGGGGCAAGCCAAAACTCGGTGCTCGTCTGAGCACTTGCTTGACGGCATAACGTTACCGCAAAGAGCAAGTAAAATAATAGGAATATCGGGCTGGTAAGTAGCCTGTTCAATCTAAGGGGAGAGGTAAACATTCGACTTTATTAATCAGTGAATTAATTGAAATTGAAATTACCTGAACAAATCCTACGTGAAAGATTTTGCGCAAGTAGTTTTGTATACGACAGTGTTGATAAGTGGTTACAGCTCTTCTTGGCCTCAAGGGAATATTTTTTTAAATTTTTAATTAAGGGATGAAATTATTCAGTACGACGACCCGAAGTTTTGGTTAATGGGGAACACAGAAATTTATTGGGCTTAGAAATGAGATCATCCTTGAATTGAGATTTTTATTCAAAAGGGTTTATCGAAGAACTGGTTAAAGCATTATGGATACGATTGAGTTCCAGCTGATTTCTCCATGAAACATTGATTTTTATTTTCTTTTGAAAATGAGTTGTATTTTGACGAAAAATTCAACAATTTTCCATGCTCAAATTTTTCCCATGACGAAAAAGCTTCTAATTCTCTGTTTACTCGCTACCATATCAAATTTCTGTTTTGCTCAAACCGAAAATATGGCTGGATTCTTTAAAAAGCACACAGTTAACCAAGAGAAACTCGAAGCACGATTTGATGCCAATTTAAATGCAGAGAATATTGGAGAAACAATCAAATTTCTTTCTTCTGAACCACACCATTTAAGTTCGTCAGGTAGTAAAGCGAATGCCGAAAATATCTTGAAATTATTTCAAGATTGGGGTTGGAATGCTGAAATTGAAACCTTTCAAGTATTATTTCCTACACCGAAAACGCGCATTTTGGAAATGACATCACCCACGAAGTATACAGCTATTCTGAAAGAACCAGTAGTTGATTTGGACCCTACTAGTGGGCAGAGTGGCCAATTGCCTACGTACAACGCGTACAGTGCGGATGGCGACGTGACGGCAGAACTTGTGTTTGTGAACTATGGTGTGCCAGCTGACTATGAAGAATTGGACAGGTTGGGAATCGATGTAAAAGGCAAAATTGTAATTGCAAAATATGGACGCTGCTGGCGCGGAACAAAACCCAAAGTAGCTCAGGAACATGGCGCAATTGGCTGTATTATATACAGCGACCCTATGGACGATGGGTATTTTGTGGGAGACGTTTACCCCAAAGGGGCATTCAAAAATGAGAATGGGGTTCAGCGCGGATCAATAATGGACATGGTGATTCATCCCGGAGACCCGCAAACACCGGGTGTTGGTTCGACGAAAGACGCAGAGAGAATACCCAGAGCGGAGGCTGTCAACTTGTTGAAAATTCCTGTTTTGCCAATAAGCTATCACGATGCCAAACCTTTGCTTGAGGCTCTTGCGGGACCGGTGGTACCTGATAGTTGGCAAGGTGCATTGCCTTTTACCTACCACGTAGGTCCCGGAAAGTCAGTAGTGCATTTGAAAGTTGCTTTCAATTGGGATGTGGTGCCTTGTTACGACGTAATCGCAAAAATCAAAGGAGCAAAATATCCGGACGAGTGGGTCATTCGGGGAAATCATCAGGATGCCTGGGTCAATGGTGCAGCCGATCCGATAAGCGGTTTATCTGCAATGCTCGAAGAGGCAAAATCTATTGGCATTCTGATGAAAAGTGGTTGGAAACCCGACCGAACCATAGTGTATTGTGCATGGGACGGGGAAGAGCAGGGGCTGCTGGGATCGACTGAATGGCTGGAAACCCATGTCGCCGAATTGCAAAAAAAGGCGGTGATTTATATCAATTCTGATGGGAATGGGCGCGGTTTTCTCGGTGCTCAAGGGTCTCATGCACTCGAGCCATTGATGGATGAGATTTCGAAATCGGTAATCGATCCGCAAACGGGGGTGAGTATTTTTGCCAGACAAAGGGCACACGATGCAATTTCCGCCAAAAACACCGGAAAAAAAGCGGAAATATTAGCTCAAAAGGATTTGAAGTTGGATGCGTTGGGCTCAGGGTCTGATTATTCTGCTTTTATTCAGCATGCTGGTATTCCGGCTTTGAACCTTGGATTTGGTGGAGAAGGTAGAGGCGGCGAATACCATTCCATTTACGATTCATATTACGATTATTCCCATTTCAAGGATCCTGGTTTTCATTACGGCGTTGCACTATCGAAAACAGCTGGAAGAGCAGTTTTACGTATGGCAAATGCCGATGTGCTCCCCTTCGATTTCACGCATTTATACACCACCATCAATGGATATACCGATGAGCTGCTTAACTTATTGGCCGATACGCGTGAAGCTACAAACATTGAAAATCAGCTATTGGCTTCGAATGCATATAAAGTTGGCGAGGATCCTACAAAGAACTTCATAATTCCTAAGCCAAAGACCGAGGTTCCCTATCTTGATTTTTCTGCTTTGCAAAATGCTTTAACCGAGCTCAAGGCAAGTAGCGATAGTTTGAAAATAGCTTTTGAGAAGAAAATAAAGGAAAGCTCAATTAGTAACACTTTTAATCACGCCTTATACCGTGCCGAGCAAGAATTATTGAATACAAATGGACTGCCGAGAAGGACGTGGTATAAACATTCCATATACGCTCCCGGATTTTACACAGGTTACGGGGTGAAAACAATGCCCGGTATTCGGGAGGCAATCGAACAAAGAAATTGGAGTGAAGCACAAGAGCAAATCATCGCTGATGGAAAGATTATCTCGCAATTTTCGGCATATCTGATGGAAGCCGCTTCAAAATAGAAAAAGGCGCTATTAACCGTTTTGGGCAGGCTTAATAACTGGTCGGAAAATCATCGGGAACAACCAGAATTATGTCGCCGGAATTTTTCCATTCCGCATCAAAAGCGAGATTTTCATGTGAATAGACCTTAATAGTAGAAATTTTCAGTTTTTTATTTATCAGCTTCAAATACCAATAAATTCCTCCGTAATCAGCTGAATGAAAGTCTCCATTTATATGGAAAAAAAGATCGCCACGATACACATTTTCGGCAATTGATTGAGCCATGGTGGCATCTTTCAGTGCTTGCGCTTTGACAATTTTTTCAATCGATTTTTCGTCGCTATGTCCTCCCATCATCGACAGCATTTCAGTATATCCCGGGGTTTTAGTTGTGAAACTTATCGGCAGGTTCGGCAAGTACTGTTTTGCTTCGAGCGGAAGGAATTTCAACGTATCGAGACCTGATTTTGCAACAATTGCTGCATAGCGTCGCGGAACATTGGTTGCAATAAAAGGGATTAGTGAGTCGTGAGCCAATTCCAAAATCGGTTTATAATCTGTTTTATAATTCGGCCAAATTCGCGCCGCTTCTTCGAAGTGATCCTCATTAATCCAACCATTCAGATATTCGTCGATTTTATTCTGGTCATCTTTTTCAAAAAATTCTGCACCGAATACCAGTTTTTTATCTGCGGCAAGGAGCGCTTTGGCAGTTCTCAGTTCCAGCCAATGAAGGATGGTGCTATTGTGATTTTCTCCGAATAGAACCACATCGCTCGGTGCCAGTCTTTCTATGGCTTGATCAAAAGTAATTTCCTCTCCTTTGCCTGTGTAGAAGGCAAAAATACGCAAGGGAGGATTTTCTACTTGGGCAAAAACGAATTGAGATACAAGGCTTAAACCGAAAATGAGAAGATTGCGCATAATTTTTTGAAAATTTGAACCGCTATTTTACAATAAATTATACAATCATTGGTACCTAAAGGACACAAACTCGTACTTTTGGAAAAATGAAGAAAATACTTGTCATCGGCAGAACCGGACAGCTGGCACAAGCCTTGCAAAACATCGAAGATAGCAATGAATGGAAATTTCTCGGTAGCGATGATCTCAATCTGCTCGAAACCCAAACCATTTTGGGAAAACTGGAACGCGAAGATTTTGATGTGCTGGTGAATGCAGCCGCTTATACCGCAGTCGATCGGGCGGAAGACGAACCGGAAATCGCTTTCAAAATTAATGCGGAAGCTCTCGCCCCGATTGCAGAGTCTTGTCGTATGAGAAACGCTGTCTTAATTCATATTTCAACCGATTATGTTTTCGGAAAAGTTGATCCATTGCCTATTAATGAGGACACCCTGACCAATCCAACAAGTGTGTATGGGAGCACTAAATTAAAAGGTGAGGAGACTATTCAGTCCATTCACAATGCCCATTTCATTCTCCGAACATCGTGGCTCTATGGTTCAAGTGGAAAGAATTTTCTCAATACGATGCTCGATTTTGGTCGGAAAAAGAAAGCATTGAAAGTTGTTTTTGATCAGGTGGGCAGCCCTACAAATGTTGATCATCTCGCCGGAGCGGTAAAGGAAATAATTAATAGCTCTACGGATAATCCGAGCGGGCTTTTTGGTATCTATCACTTTAGCAATGAGGGTGTCTGTTCCTGGTATGATTTTGCACACGCCATATTTGAAATGACCGGCACAAAAATGATTTTGGAACCTGTCGATTCAGAATCTTTTCCAACCAAGGCCCCCCGACCCAACTACAGCGTATTAGATAAACGAAAAATTAAGGATACTTTTGGCATTCATATTCCCCATTGGAGGGAAGGGCTGAAAGAATGCCTCAAAAAAATGGATTTATTGAATGGCTAAGAAAATATTGGTGACCGGTGGAGCCGGGTTTATAGGTTCTAATTTTATTGAGTACGTGCTCGAAAATGAGCAGGATGTAAATATTATCAATCTCGATAGCATGACCTATGCTGGCAGCAAAAGCAATATGGAAGCTTTCAGCGATGACCCACGACATACTTTCGTAAAAGGGGATATCCGGGACCGGCAATTGGTTGAAAAAATATTCAGCGACTACAGCATAAATGGTGTAATTCATTTTGCTGCAGAATCGCATGTGGATAATAGCATTGAAGGGCCCGAAGCTTTTATCAACACCAATGTAAATGGTACTTTTACGTTGCTGGATGTTGCACGACGGTCCTGGATGAATGGCCCATTTGAAGTGAAACCGGGGAATGAAAAAAGTCGATTTTTGCACATCAGCACAGATGAAGTGTATGGCACCTTGGGTGCCGAAGGCCTATTTACGGAAAAGACTCCCTATGCTCCAAACAGCCCATATAGCGCGAGTAAGGCAGCGAGTGATTTAATTGTGCGAAGCTATTTTCATACTTTCGGAATGAATGTGGTAACGACCAATTGTTCAAATAATTACGGGCCTCATCAGCACGACGAAAAACTTATTCCGACGATCATCCGGAGTGCGGTAAAAGGCGCTAAAATTCCCATTTACGGCGATGGTCTGAATGTGCGCGACTGGCTTTTTGTAACCGATCATTGTCGCGGCATATGGCTGGCGTTTCAGACGGGAAAGGCAGGAGATACTTATAATATTGGTGGAAAAAATGAACGAACCAATCTTTACATTGCAGAAAAAATATGCGCATTGATGGACAGTCGCTTTCCATCAAAAGCAAAAAGTCATAAATCATTAATTGAATTTGTGAGTGACCGGCCGGGCCACGACCGAAGGTATGCGATAGATGCCTCAAAAATCTCGGATGATTTGGGCTGGTCTGCAGATGAGAATTTTGAATCAGGAATAGAAAAGACAGTTGATTATTACCTTAAAAAATATGCGTAATTATGGATGCAGCAGTTAAGAAAAAGGCAGAATTTTGGGCCAGCGATGCGTTTGATGAACAAACGCGAAAAGAAGTAAAAGCGTTGATTGAAAACGACCCTAAAGGACTGGACGATGCTTTTTATAAGGGACTGGAATTTGGTACCGGTGGCTTGCGCGGTGTAATGGGAGTGGGAACCAACCGAATGAATACATACACAGTGGCAATGGCTACTCAAGGCCTTGCCAACTATATTAATAAAAAGATTACAGAGGGTGAAAAAAGTGTTGCCATAGCACATGACCCGCGAAATAATAGTCACCTTTTTGCACGGAAGTGTGCCGAAGTAATGGCAGCCAATGGCATAAAAGCGTATTTATTTCCCGAATTGCGCCCCACACCTGAACTTTCATTTGCCGTAAGGTACTTTAAATGTACGGCAGGAATCGTTATTACCGCTTCACACAATCCCAAAGAATACAATGGATACAAAGTGTATTGGAGTGATGGGGCCCAAATTATTGCTCCACAGGATCGCGAAATAATTGAAGAAGTAGCGATGATTACTGAACCACAGCAAGTTGCACGGCAGGCAGAAGGTGATCTGATCGAAATAATTGGTGATAAAATTGATATTCTGTACCGTGAAACGCTTAAGAAAGAGTCGATTCACCCGGAAGCAATTATCGCTCAGCGCATGATGCCCATCGTTTATACTTCACTTCATGGTACCGGCATTACACAAGTGCCATATTTATTGAAGGATCTTGGATTTGAAAATGTGCATATTGTAAAGGAACAGGAAAAACCCGATGGAGAATTCCCTACGGTTCATTCCCCAAATCCGGAAGAGAAAGCCGCTCTGGATCTTGCGCTGGATCTTGCGCGAAAAGTGGATGCAGAAATCCTTCTGGGAACCGATCCCGATGCCGACCGTGTAGGAATTGCCGTGCGTGATCTCGATGGACAACTGGTATTATTGAATGGCAATGAGACGGTTTCGATGTTGATCTATTACCAGCTCTCACAGCTTAAAGAGATGGGAAGATTGCCCGAAAATGGATTTGTCTGCCGGACCATCGTTACCACCGAATTGGCTGATATAATTGCTGCGCACTACAATACCACAATCTATGTGACGCTTACCGGTTTCAAATTTATTGCGCATAAAATCAGAATGTTAGAAGGTAAAGAGAAGTTTATTGGAGGCGGAGAGGAAAGCTATGGATACATGATTGGCGACGAGGTGCGTGATAAGGATGCGGTGGTTACCGGGGCAATGCTTTGTGAAATTGCAGCATGGGCAAAAAACAAGGGAAGTTCTTTTTACCGCGAGATGGTAGCAATGTACGAGCAATTTGGATTTTATCGGGAAGCCTTGGTTTCTATAGTCCGGAAAGGAAAAGACGGCGCGGAGGAGATTAGCAATATGATGAAAGAGTACCGCGTAAACACCCCAAAGAAGATTGCCGGATCAGAAGTAGTAAAAATGCTCGATTACCAAACGGGAGAAACCATTAATTTAAGAACCGGAGTAAGAGGAAAAACCGAACAACCTAAGTCAAATGTTATTCAGTTTTACCTTGCTGATGGTGCCAAAGTTACTGCCCGGCCCTCTGGTACAGAGCCAAAGATCAAATATTATTTCAGCGTGAATGCACCGCTCAATGGGATTTCAAAATTTGTAGAGACACGGGATAAGCTCGATGCGCGGCTGGAAGAATTGAAGGCTGCTTTTGTGAATGCTTAATTCGCGCTCCGTTGGATTTGTTTTCTGCGGTAATGTTTGATAAAACCTTTTTGCAAACTTCGCTGCCCAATTAGTTCCGCAGGGTGAATACCGCTGCGGATCGGGTTAATCGGATTGTTTGGATCAAGGCTGAATGCTGATATTGGCGAAGGCTTAATACCCAGTAGAGATGTATAAAATCCGATCCGATCCGTTTCAAACCCACAGATTCTTCTTTTCCAACTTAAGCTTCTTCCCGAAAAATATCTTGGTGCTTTCTGCAAAAGAAGGTGTGAGATCTGATACGTAGAAATGGTGGTGACCAACTCCTTCCGTATTCAATAAATTGTGCTTCTTCAGTACTTCTTTTGTATAGTTCGCCACAATTTCGGTCGAGTCAATTACTTCAGTTTTAGCGGTGCAAAAATGCTCGACTTCCTTTTTTATCAGCGGGAAATGGGTACAGCCCAAAATCAGTCCTTCGATATTTTTTAGATTTGGTTTGCTCAGGTAATTGTCAATAATCGCCTGCGAAATATTGTTGTTGAAAAAACCTTCTTCGATCATCGATACCAAAAGGGGTGTAGCCAGCATAGTTACTTTCAGATTTTCATTCTGTTTTTCAATTCGCTTAGCATAGGCACGGCTGTTCACAGTTCCTTTGGTGGCAATTACTCCAATTTTCCCCGATTCATATTTAGAAGCGACATAGCGCACGGTGGGATCGATTACATTGATAACAGGCATTTCTTTACCGGCCAGTTTTCTGACGGTACTTGTGGCTAATGCTGAAGCCGTATTGCAGGCAATAACAATGGCCTTACAATTTTTTGATTTTAAAAATTCAAAAATCCCGGCTGAATAGGAGCGTATGGCGGCGGGTGATTTGTCGCCATAAGGCAGGTGGGCGGTATCACCAAAATAAATGATTATTTCATGTGGCATAGCGCGTGCCACAGCTGATGCAACCGTGAGGCCACCTATACCGGAATCAAAAATACCTATAGGGCGATAGTCTGATTTCATTTTGGAATATTGATTGTCAGGAATGGGAATTTCAACTCAAAAGTAGAATTTTATAACCGATGTTTTGTGGGAGGAACGCATTTGGTTTTCCTTAGTGCAAAAAAAAAACATCCCGGGTGAGGGGATGCTTTTCAAAATCTGTAATAAGTTGAGAAAATTATATTCCCAAAGAGTTTTTAATTTTTGTGGTCACATCTTCACCGCCAGCGTAGAGAATAGCTCCATTGCTTGAGTCAAAAATGTAGGTGTACGTACCATCTGTTCCAACTTTCACAGCTGCGGCTTTTACTTTATCCACTATTTTACCCATGAGTTCGCTTTGTTTGTTTTCGATCTCGGTATAAGCAGTTTGTTGAAATTCCTGAATCCGTTTTTCCATGTCAGCAATTTCATTTCGCAGACTGGTCCGCATACCTACAGTCAGAGTGGTATCGGTTTGAAAATCTTGCGTTTTCTGTTGATATGTTGCCACCATAGCGTTTAATCGGTCTTCGAGTTTTTTCTGAAGATCCTGAACTTCTTTTTCAGCTGCGGCACGTTCAGGCATTAGACCTACAATACTTTGAAAGTCTGCATGGCCAAATTTTTGTGCCATTGTTGGAGTAATGATTCCAATTGAGAGAATTGCAAATAAGAGTATGCGTTTCATTTTGATTTGTTTTCGATTTGTGATTTTAAATTATCTTTTACTTCCCGGGTCTTTTTGGGGAGTCATATTCCGGCTTGGAGAGTTGGCGGGATCGTCCGCTTTATTATCGTCGTCATTGCTATCCGAATCGTCGCGGTCTTTGGCGCTCACACCGAGTCGGCTAAGCACACGGTCACTTTTGTCGTAACGGGGGTCTGCATATAGAATATTTGATTGATTCGCCTTGTCGAAAATAACTGAAAACCCGCCTCCCTGAGCTACTTCTTTAATGGCATTATAAATATCATCCTGAATGGGTTGAATAAGTTCTTCCCGTTTTTTGAAGAGATCACCATCCACACCGAAATGCTTACGCTGTAGATCTTTAGCAGCTTGTTCTTTTTTTACGATTTCGTCTTCCCGATCCTTACGCATTTCTTCCGTGAGAAGCACTTTTTCGGCTTGGTAAGCCTTATACAGACGGTCGATTGCTGCATATTGCGCCTCGATTTCGTCCTGCCATTGTTTCGACAAGCGATCGAGCTCTTTTTGCGCATCGTCGTACGCCGAAAGATTTTTCAAGATGTATTCGGTATCCACGTATGCGTAGCGCTGCGAAAACGCAGAGATCGTCATCATGGTTACAACGGCGGTGATAATGAGCTTTTTCATAACTGTCAGGGCTCTTTTTTCAGGTGAGCGAAAGTACTAATTTTTTAGAGTTCTCCAAGATTCATGCCAATGGTAAAGTGAAACTGACTACGCGCCATTCCAGGTTGTAACGGAACATCATCAAACCTCCATCCATAATCGAGTCCCATAAGTCCAAACATTGGGAGGAAAATCCGCAGACCCACTCCGGCCGAGCGGTACATTCTGAAAGGATCAAAGTTTTCAATTCCATCGTAGGTATTACCTGCTTCCAAAAAACCGAGTGCAAAAATCGTTGCCGATGGATTTGGAGAGATCAAATAGCGTAATTCCATCGTTTCCTTCATTACGATATTTGCACCTGTCTGTGGAGAAAGACTTAAATCATCGTATCCCCGAAGGCCGATAATTTCACGACCATCCAGTGCAAAACCTGAAAGTGCGGAACCACCGAGGTAGAAACGCTCGAAGGCAGATATACCTTTATCTCTGTTATAATAGCCGAGGAATCCAAAGCCGCTGCGAGTCATCAGTACCAATTTTGGCGCAAGCTGGGTGTACCATTCGGCTACGATTTTCCATTTGTAGTACTCAGCCCATTTATAGCGCGTCTGATCTGAAATAGCTCCGGCATAATCTATACCGTTCATTAGTGAATATGGAAGGGTAAACTTCGTGTTCAAACGGACATTCGATCCGTAACGAGGGAAAATAGGATCGAAAACAGAATTTCTTGAAAAATTGAATATGAAGGCCAGATTGTTCGAATATCCATTTTGCAAAGCAAAAACCCCACTACTACTGTTCCTACTACTTCGGTAGTTTCGAATATCGTAGTACAAATAGCTTATTCCCCCTAAAATTTGGAAATAGTCATCCGGCCATTTTAAACGTTTTCCAAGACTGACACTCCCACCCGAAATGAGGAGAGCCTGACGTTCAACGCCGGTGTCAGCGGCTTGTTTCTTAGTAACACCATTACTTTGAACGGAGTGTTGAAGTCCGACCGTGAATGAATTGGGTTTTTTACCACCGAGCCAGGGCTCTGTAAATGACATATTGTACGACTGGTAGTATTTACCATTAGACTGGGCACGAATCGAAAGTCGCTGACCGTCGCCAGAAGGCAAGGGACGCCACGCATCTGCATTGAAAATATTTCGCATCGAGAAATTGGTAAACGAAAGTCCGAGCGTACCGACAATCGAACCTGCACCCCAACCACCTGATAATTCTACTTGATCGGAAGGTCGCTCAGCCACGGTATAAACAATATCTACGGTTCCGTCCTGATCGTTTTGAATCGGGTTGATACCAAAAGATTCAGGGTCGAAATATCCAAGTTGCGACAACTCACGTTGCGTACGAATAATGTCAGCCCGGCTAAAGAGATCGCCGGGTTTGGTATAAATTTCACGACGAATTACACGGTCATTAGTCTTGGTATTTCCTTTTACAATTACCCGGTTTATCCGGTATTGGCGGCCTTCATAGATTTGAATTTCCACATCGATGGTGTCGTTGTGCACTTGTTTCTCCACAGGGTTGGCCTGAAAAGCAAGGTATCCGTCATCCAGGTAAAGCGAACTTACGTCACCCCCATTTTGATTCATAACCAAACGTGACTGAAATTTTGACTGATCATAAATTTCCCCTTTTTGAATTCCGAGAACTTCAGAAAGCTTGGAGGAGGTATATTTTGTATTTCCAACCCAATCTATATCACCAAAATAAAACTGGTTTCCCTCATAGATTGTAATATCGACACCTACCGTTCCATCGGATTTCCGAAAAACAGAATCAGCCGTAATTTTTGCGTTTCGATATCCCCGACTGTTGTATTCGGTGATAATATTTTTCTTGTCGTCTTCGTAAGATGAACGTATGAATTTGCTGCGTTTCCAAAACCGGAAAAAATTCTTTTGTTTCGTATCTTTCATTTTGCCACGCAGCTTCGATTCTGAAAGTTGATCTACACCGTGAAAGGTTATATCTCCAATTTTAACTTTGCTGTTTTTATCCACATTAAGGATTAGATATTCACTGTTGGCAACCAGTGTATCGGGATGTTCGGTGATTTCTACTATAGCATCCAAGTATCCTTTTTCGCGGTAATATTTCTCGATGATATTGGAAGTATTTCGCAGGAGATTTTCGTTTACAATCGTTCCGGTAATCAGGTTGATTTTATCGCGAAGACTCTCAGCCTCACCCTTTGAAACCCCTTCAAATTTGTAACGGGAAAGCCTTGCACGCTCGGTCAGTGCGATATCGAGGAATAGTTCATCTCCTTTTATTTCAGTCACGCTGATAGTGATATTGTCGAAGAGTTTTTGTTTCCAAAGGTTTTTGATAGCCTCCGAAACCTGATCACCTGGAATGGTAATCTTTTGGCCAACGGAGAGTCCTGAAAACAACAGAATCGCCTGCGAATCAAAATTTCGCGCGCCTGAAACGGTAAGACCACCAATGGTATATTCACGCGGAGTGCGGTAGTCGATATTAAAATCTCCTATACCTATCTGAGCAGAAGCTTGCTGCGAAAATGCAGCCAGCGCAAAGATGAATAGAAAGGATAGCTTAATGCGTGTTTTGTTCACTGATTTTGCCAAATCGTCGTTCTCGGTTTTGAAATGCTATGACTGCTTCGAAAAAGTTTTCTTTTTTAAAGTCAGGCCAGAGTGTTTCTGTAAAGTAAAGCTCGCTGTAGGCTATCTGCCAAAGCAAGAAGTTGCTGATCCGTTTTTCACCACTCGTTCTGATCAGCAATTCGGGATCGGGATAATTTCCGGTTTCAAGGTATTCACTTATGGTGTGCTCATCGATATCGTCGGGTGAAATTTTATTATTTTTAACAGCAATGGCTATTTCTTTAACCGCTTTTTGGATTTCCCAGCGCGAACTGTAGCTCAAAGCTAAAATAAGTGTAATCCGATCGTTCTTTTTAGTTCGCTCTATCGCTTCGAGCAAGGCACCTCTGCATTTTTCGGGTAAAAGGGAAAGATTACCTATGGCCTCCAACCGCACTTCATTTTGCTGCAACCCATCAATTTCTTTCAAAATGGTTTGGACCAAAAGATCCATCAATGCCGAAACTTCTTCACGCGGACGATCCCAGTTTTCGGTGCTAAAAGCGTAAAGAGTTAAGAATTTTACACCTATTTCAGTGGCTGCTTCGAGGGTCTCGCGTACACTGCTTACACCATTCAAATGACCGAAAACACGGTCTTCACCGCGGTTTTTAGCCCACCGTCCGTTACCGTCCATGATCACGGCAATGTGTCGGGGCACTCTTTTCTGATCTATTTGATTCTTGAAACTCATATTTTTTAGCGCGGGCAAAGGTCTGAATTTTAGCCCAATTCCGAAAGAGAAATTAATTAAAGGCAGTCGGGCATTTTATTTGCGGTGTTCCAATTTTAAAAGTCAGCATTACTCCCGTAAAAATATACCAATCTTCACGATTTGATTCTCCACGCTGAATGCCTGTGTTTGTGCCATCCGGACCCAACGGAACCAGACTCCTGTCAGCAAGGATCTGAGAGAGGGGGCCATTTTCTTCTTCCAGTGTTCCTGCCTCAACATACACGCCACTCACATCGTCGAGATAATCGGTGAAGGTACGACGCATTCCCCACTCTACAGCACCACCGATGTTTCTCCAGATATTAAATTTGAATCCCACTCCAAAAGGAATGCTTATCTGGGTTAAATTATAGGGGGAATCGTTTCCTTTTATACCTTGGCCTTCTGTTCCAAGAGGTTGAAGATCAATCCAGCGGTTATTGTATTCGGCTTGCGGATTGAATCTGAAAACACTTAATCCGGCAAAGAGATAAGGACTTGAAGGACGGTTGCGGTCGCCTATTTCGTAGGTCAAAAAATTTATTTCAATCTGTCCACTGACTTCAAAAATATCGGAGCGGAAACTCAGATTTCTGTTTTTGGCCCAAGCATCTTTCGAATCACTGTCGCGGCCATATATTCTTCCGTATAAAACATTGGCCTTAAAAGCCACCCGGTCGTTGAAATTATAGCGGTAAATCAATCCACCGCCGGGAGAAAATTGTCTCGGTATTTGGCTTACCGAATTCAGATCGCCCACATAATAGGCCGTCCCAAACATCCCGCCAATCTCATGATACTGGCCGTAGCTCTGCAAGCTAATGAATACGAATAGAATGACTGCAAGGCGTTTCACTTCTCTAAATCGCAAATGAAGTTAAATTATTGTGCATATTTCAATCAAATGACTGATTTCGCAAAGGTAAGTTTATTTCAGAATTGAGTGTGTCGGACTTTATGGACAGACCCTAATTGCGCTTATCAACGCCCCAGTTCAATTTATTGCGCATAGCCGTTAAAAAGCTATGGCCTTCGGGCTGAATGAGATTAAAATTGAAGGGCGCACGTGTTACGATAACTTCTTCGCCGGGGTATAGTATTTCGGAACGACTGTCTAGCGCGATCAGGAATTCATCGCTTCTTCCGCTAACTTTTAGGCGCAGACAGGATGAATTGGAAACTACAAGTGGTCGGACGGTGAGATTGTGCGGTGCGATAGGTGTTACGACGACATTTTCAGAACCGGGTACAATTATAGGGCCTCCGCAGCTCAGATTATAAGCTGTGCTTCCGGTAGGTGTGCTGATTATCAATCCGTCAGCCCAATAGGTGTTAAGTACCTCATCGTCCAGAAAGCAATCGATTCGGATCATCGAAGCCGTATCTTTTTTATGGATGGTGAGCTCGTTGAGTGCATAATTGTTATCACCGAAAAGCTTTCGTCCGGTATCTACCTGAATCAATGACCTTTTATCGCAAATGAAAGTTCCCGATTTTAAGGTGTCGAGCACATCTTCAAATTCATCAATAGAAAGGCTCGATATGAAGCCCAGTCTTCCGGCATTGATACCCACCACGGGAACATCTGAATCACCTATCAGCGTTACCGTGTCGAGCAAGGTTCCATCTCCGCCTATGCTTACAAGACATGTGAAGGAAGCGATATCTGCATTTTCGCGGGTGAAGGAAGGATAGACTTTAGGTAAAAAACCATTGTCGCGTAAATATTTCCCGTACTTGTCGTAAAATTCTACTTCAAATCCGGATTGCTCGATGCGCTGCACGAGCTGATTCACATTTTTATTCAAATGGTTTTGATAGGACTTTCCGTAAATGGCAATTTTCATCAAAATGATTGTTTAAAAGCTACATAAATTCCAGTTTGGCCTTGAGCGTTCACGGAACCTTCTACACGCATTACTTTGTCATAATAAGTTACGAGGTCAAAACCTATTCCGACACTGTAAATATATTGATTAACCAGCGAATTGTATTCCGAAAAGTCTTCACCATATATATAACCCGCATCGAAGAAGAGGTTTCCGTAAAATGCAACGAAGGTTTTATTGAATTTTTCACTCTTAATTACGGGCAGTTTGATTTCTTTTGGTTTGAGAATTTCGTACTTAAAATTAGTTTTCAGAAGTGCCCATCGCGTTCCGTCTATTATATAAAATTCATAGCCGCGCACCAGATCGCCGTACCCGAGACCTCTCGTAAGATAGTATGGCGGTTTATTCCAGTTTATTTTTCCCGTAAGGGAATGTGCAAAATAGGTGCGCTTACCGAGTTTATGGTACTGATTATAACCCGCTTGTGTAGTGAAGAGGTTGAGCCCATTTTTATTTACAATTCCCAATCCGTCTTGCTGAAAGGTTGCATACAATTTCAGACCTTCGAGCGGGTATCTTTTATAATCGCGTGAGTCGTATTCAAGAATGTAAGTGGCACGAAGAAATTTGGAATGATAAACGCCTCCTGCAAAATAATTGGGTTGCACATCGAGGACTTCGGGTTGAACGCTGGCATCAAAATAAGAAATTCCGAAATAATGTTTTAGAAAGATATCTTCACGGTACCCAATTCCTACATTGTACTCGTAATATTTTCTTGCCTTTTTGTCAGGGGTATTATAAAAAAGCCGCTTATTGCCGCTCGTATTATAAACGATTTCCTGATTTTCATAAAAACCCCCACCAAAATTTAGACTCAAGGTTTGCTTCCTGTTTAGATTGGGGATACTATAGCTAGCGCTAAATTTTTTGGTATACCCAAAACGGAGGGTGAGTTTTAAATTTTCATTTCGTCCGCGAACATTATTGTTCGATAAGTAGAAGCCATAATTAAGCCAGCGAAATTCTTTGGTTTGCCACCATGTACTGAAGTTTGTTTGGGCTATTTCTAAAATCGGAACCGGATAGATATACCATCTTTCGGTAACAGAAACCAGGACGATGACGTGCTTATTGTCAATTTGCAAAGGTTTTATTTTCACAAAATTAAAAAGGCCGAGATTCATCAGATTATCATGCGATTGGTTCATTCCGGCGCGGAGGTTTCCCCAAAATAAGGTGTCGCCCGGCTCAAATGTTATTTCACGTAGAAGAATTCTTTCCTTGGTTTTTTTATTTCCCTCGATAATAATATCCGTTACTACTTTCTTGCTCAATGTATCAAGCGGTATGGAGGAAACCTGCTGCGCGGAGGCAACAAAACATCCACATCCTAGTGCAAAGGTGAGAAGTGTGCAAAGGAAATATCTCAAAGGTATTTCTAACAACACTTTTTGGAATGAAGACGCAGATATTTTTTTCAGATACAAGGCGTCAAAAACGGAGTTTAACAGAGATAAATGAGTCTTTGGGCGATGAGATAGCTGGAAAAATGAAAACGTTAGGATACGAAATAGGCTTTTTACAGATTTGCACTTCGATTATATTTTTAGATAGCGCATCAATTCGTCATAGCGGTCTAAAAGCGTATCGTCGCTCGAGGATTGATGAAACGAAGCGCTGATCGCATAATTGTATCGGGCGAAAGTTTGTAAAATCGGATCCATATTGGAGCGATTTATTTTTAGCGTAACTTCCAGTTTGGTAGAGTTTGGCGTGGACGTAACATTGGCACTCAGGATCAGTGCATCATTGCCTTCTACAATCTGTGCAATTTCACTCAGTGAATAGTCGTGCTGATTCATTTCGAGAACGATAATACCACCCGGTTCCTTCATGGCCGCGATATTGGCCAGTTCGCGTACCAAGCAATAAATACTTACCACTCCTGCGTAATTCTGTTTTTCATCCAGAATGGGAACAGCACTGAGTTGAAATTCTGCAGCCAATTTTACCACATCATATACGTGCTGATCTTTTTGGACGTACATTTTTTGTAAAATATCCGTTTGGTTGCGAAGCGGCTCTTCATAATTGCTTATTTCGAGCACAGCTGAGTCGGAAAGCAAGCCCAGATATTGATTTTGATCCACTACGGGAAGATGTTTCATTTTAAATTCATCGAGAAGTTGCATGGCAAACAAAGCGTTGTCATCTCCCGTCAAGGTTGGTATTTCATCTGAAATTAAATCTCCTGCCCGCATTTTAGTATTAATTTTTAATGGTTTTTCGGCTTTTGAGCAAAGCATTAACTTTGCCGCGCCCCGGCGGCGAAATATACTCAGAAGTCATGACAAAGTTAAGCGTCAACATCAACAAGTTTGCCACCCTCCGAAATGCGCGTGGAGGCAACAATCCCGATCTGCAAAAAGTAGCCCGCGATTGCCAGCTTTTCGGCGCGCAAGGAATCACGATTCACCCCCGACCCGATGAGCGGCATATCACCACACAAGATGTGTACAATCTCAAACCACTTATCACTACCGAATATAATATTGAAGGCTATCCCGACGACCGATTCTTAAAATTGGTGCGAGATACTACGCCCGAGCAAGCCACGCTCGTGCCCGATGGCCCCGATGTGCTCACGAGCAATGCGGGCTGGGATACCATTGCCCAAAAAGGATTTTTGCAGGATGTGATTGGCAAGCTAAAGGAAACGGGCACCCGGGTGAGCATTTTTGTGGATCCCGATCCGGAGATGGCCGCCGCCGCCGCCGAAACGGGTGCCGATCGCATCGAACTATACACCGAGAACTATGCTGTGGCTTACGCCAAAAATCCGTCCGAAGCTATTGCCCCGTATATCGCTGCAGCAAATGCCGCGATCGAAAAAGGACTCGCCATAAATGCAGGGCATGACCTTGATTTAAAAAACCTGCGGTATTTTTTCCAAAATTTACCCGAACTGGATGAAGTTTCCATTGGTCATGCTCTGGTTTGCGATGCCCTCTATCTCGGGTTGGAAAATGCAATCTGCCTTTATCTAAAAGAATTACGATGAAACTCGCTTTTAAAAAAATGGGCTCCGGAAAGCCCATGATTATTTTACACGGCCTTTTTGGTTCTTCAGACAATTGGCAAACCCTCGGACGAAAATTTGCCGAAGATTTTGAAGTTTATCTTGTAGATCAACGCAATCACGGACATTCACCGCATAGTGATGTTTTTTCGTATGATGTAATGGCGCAGGATTTAAAATCTTTTTGCGTCGATGAAGGAATTCAGAAAGCCATAATTATCGGGCATTCGATGGGTGGGAAAACGGCGATGCGTTTTGCGCAACTTTTTCCTGAGAAGGTAGAAAAACTTATTGTAGTGGATATAGGAGTAAAAGCATATGAATCGGATCACGAGGATATTCTGGCTGCCTTTCACGCACTAGACCTTCCTGCTCTCGAGTCAAGAAGTGAGGCAGAAAAAGGGATAAAAAACTTAATTCCCGATTTTGGAGTGCGACAATTTATTTTGAAAAACCTCTACCGAAGATCAAAAACGGAATTTGCCTGGCGCGTGAATTTCAAAGTGCTTGAAGCCAAAATGGATGAAATACTGAAAGCACTTCCCGAAAAGCCGGTTTCAGTACCTACACTTTTTATCGCCGGAGCTAAATCAAACTACATAAAACCAGCTGATTATTCCGAAATCCGAAAAACATTTACGGAAGCAGAATTCGCTGAACTTCCCACCGGGCATTGGGTTCACGCACAAGACCCAGAAGGATTTTACACGAAAGTGAAAAATTTTGTAACTCCATGACATCTCGACGCGTAAACGGGTCAGATTTCATTAATAAGGTTTAAATTGGTGATTAAGGTAGAGGGTTCAACAGCGGTTGAACCCTCTTTCTTTTTTTAATGCTGCACCATCAACTTCTCAGTCCTACTGCCCCAATCTCCTGAAAGGGAAACCATATAGACTCCTGCGGGAATTGAAGCTACTGAAAGTACCATCTTATTCTGGCCGCGGTAGGTATTGAACTCCTGATTGAAAATGGTTCGTCCCTGAAGGTCTGAAAGAATTAAATTTCCTTTGAGAACCTGTTTGCTGTCGAATAGAAGGGTGAAATTTTCATTTGCCGGATTTGGATAGATCACCATGTGCTCCACTTCGAGGTCTTCGACACCGGTCACCTGATTGTACAATGCCGTAAAATTCTGATAGAAAAGATTCGCTACCGTTGCATCATGAATGACCAGAGTGTTTTCATCATTGGTAGATTCTGCGGAGCTACTCCAGTTGTGAGATCCGGTAACTACTGTCGGGTCCGATTCTGGCTGGCTGTAGTCGATGGTGGCATATTTATCATGCAACTGACCGGGAATCCCTTCATGCGAAAGCATTTGGCAACCAGCAGCAGCAAGTTCATCATAATCGGATCCCGATTCATTCGGAGTTTCGACGATACCTCTAGGTGTTACAAAAAGGTCGATCTGATTGAGGATGGCATCGGCAATAATATTGTTTGTGATCAGCAATATGGCGAAATCGAGGTTGTAATCTGTTGTTTCAATTGCTTTGGCAATAGCCGCAGTAGTTCCGTCCGAAGGCGAGAAATATAGCTCAACATTCTTGCCGCCAATAAGAAATCTTTCAGGCGTATTGTTGATTTTGAATTCTCCAAATCGCGATTCTATTGCGTTTGGTTCCGGCCCTTCGCTTCCCCACATCTCATTAAATTCTATTCGGTAAGCCCGTGCCAAGGCTTGATCCTGAACAATCACAATATTGTTCGGATCAGAAAAAAGGTTATTGGATGTAAAATTGGTAGAACCGGTAAGTACCAGGGCGCTATCTACATTTTCAGCATCGACGATTATAAATTTATTGTGCATTCCGCTCGAAACCGCATTTTGGCGGTAAAGCACTGGAATATTGGCATTAAAATCGGCCACAGCCGTATTCGCATTCTGGCCTTCGGCGATATAGCGCACCTGCACTCCGCGATCGTACGCATTGTTGATAGCCTGAGCTATCGGGCCGCTATTGATATTGTAAACTGCAATATCCAGTGTTGTTTGGGCGCGGTCTATGTGTGCAATTATGGTGTCGTCAGTTGCCTGATAAAGGCTAATGGCATCCACTCCGGTAGAAACAGAATTGTCAACAGCGGTATTAAAATATACGCTGATTTTTCCCGATGATTCTGAAACAGTAGAGTACGTGCCAATCGCGCTAAACGTGGTATCTTCTCCCAGCACTGAATAAACTTGACAATAATAAGGTGTTCCCGAGTTCAGGCCTTCGATGGTAATTTCGTGATTTTGTTCAGATCCGCCCATGTCCAGATTTTCACCAAGAGCGGAGGTGAGGCCATAATATATTCCTGTTGAAGACATTACATCGGTTCCCCAATCCAGCGTGATACTCGAAGGACTTAGATTGGTTTGGGTAACAACGGAAGTGAAATTAATCGGGAAGGCCGAAATAAAATCACTCATTGTGCGCGGCAATAATTGATATCCTACAGCGGGATTATTGTAACTGAATTGGGATAAAATTCCTTCAATATCAATTTCGCCTAGTGGAACCAATTCACCCACGATAGGTGAGTTGGCATTTACATAAATGATTCCGTCTTCGCCATTGGCATCGGTGTAGTTGTATGTCGAACTTCCAAAAACGCTTCCGCCGTCCGCAAAAGTAACGTTGTTGATGCGTATAATTTCACCTTCATACGGTTCGGTAAGGCCATTTGGAGTTCGTACAATCGGTTCAGGTAATGCGTTACCCGAACTCACAAGTGTTACAGAAGAAATGACTGGCCCTACTTCCAGAAGGTTGGCAAACATACTCAGAGTGCCAGTAATGGTAACCTCGTCACCGGGCATGGGGACAAAGTCAAAACTATTCCAGTTAGACCCCGGATATAGTGCAATTCCGGCGGTGGCATCCTGCAAGTAGCGAACGGAGCCAAGTTCGCTTCCATTGGTAATAATTCCTGTTACGGTTACTACATCATCCACGCTGTAATTTGCTTTTGCGTCGGCGATGTTGTCCTGACTTTTTGCGATAAGCGTATAAGTGAGGAATAGGGAAATAAAGAAAATTTGTTTCATAATTATTTATGGAATTTTATATATCCTATTTTTAAAGAGTGGCTTTCACAGAAATACCAAAAGTTCTTGGCAAGCCGAAATAAACTGCGGCAGAATTTGCATCAAAGGATACAGTAGCTTGTGGAGGACTGTTTAGATAATTTGTGGTTACAAGAGCGTCGCCTTTATTGTTTTCACCATCTGCAAGGTATCTTACATTAAAGAGGTTGTCGATGACAAAATTAATATCGAAACGCACTTTACTTACTTCAAAATTATAACCGGCAATAAAACTTGTGATTCCGTAATTTGGCATTTCCCAAGATTGTCGACCTGCTTTTTCATCATGTAGCTGCAACGGATCAAAATCCGTATAATATTTAGCAAAATAGGTGTATCGAGCTTGAACATAGGCGCGGTCTTCTTTCAGGAAATTGTACCGAAAAGAACCTCCGATTTGCGTTTGAGGTGCATCTCCTACTGCAATACCATCGGCATCGAAAGTGATTGTGAGCGGCGTATCTGTCAACTCACCATCAGGGCCTACAGTAGTTACGATTTTACCCTGATCGTCGTAAAAATAGACGGTATCAGAGCTCGTCCATCTCCAGTCACCAAGTGCAGCGAAAGCTTCGACTTTAATACTTTTTGTAATATTATAAACGCCGTTGATTTCTACACCTTTATGAACCGCGTTCATAGCGTTTATATTTGCCTGAACGGATATTTCCCTTCCGGGAAGGCGTACACGTACCCCTCCTTCGTAAGGTCGATTCCGCCAATCGGTATAATAACCATTTACATTAATAGCCAAATTATTTTGCGAATAGCCATAACCCAATTCGACGGAAGCAATTTTTTCATTCTCTATATCTCGGAAGAACTGATTGAGATTGCTGATGTCAATAACGTTTCGAAAACGTGGAGTTCTGCTTAAATATCCCAGATTCACGAAAACATTATGATTTTCGTTAATCCTGTAACCAACTCCTGTTTTAATGGTAAATCCGGGAATATTTTTCCAGGGAGTTTCTGAGGTTTTAGCGCGGGGATCATCATAAGTCACGCGCTCGGCGTTCAATATATATTCCTGCCCGTCAGGAGCATAGTCGTTAAAGTTCTTTTTAGGATTCGTTACAAAGGTAGTGTCACCACTTTGGTAATAAGAGGAAGTTCCAATATTCGCATTGTCAGCAGCCACGAGAACTTGGGAGCCATTATAGAACAGTTGGTCGCCATACCCAATTGCATTGGCGTAACGTGTACCGTCATCAGCAATAAAGTCTTTGTTACCAAAGTAGTCGATACGCTTATATCCACTAATTACCCCAGAGAGATTTAAGAAGGCTGTCCAATTTTCTTTTTTGTATTTGGCTTCACCAAAAAATGCTCCCCATCGGATTATGTTTTCACTATTAAAAGCGTATTTATCGCCTTGCCGATATACTCGGGATGCGGGAGCGGTAGACCGGTCTTGAGGTAAGCTTTCAAGATCGGGTACGTAATAATCGCCTCCCAAAAGATCGTCAAGAGTAGCATACGTTTGGGAACTGTAATAGCGGAAGTCAAGTCCTCCGGCAAAAGACCAGTTTTCATTCATTTGAAAATCAAGTGTTGATAGAAGTCCTGCCCAGTAATGGTTATTAAATACTTTCCGCATTATGCCACCAGACTTTTTCTCAGTTTCCGAATAAAGTGGATCGATAGCGGGTCTGAATGGCATTGAAACATTGGTATTTGCATCATAGAATCGCTGAAAATCGACTTGAAGATTTTGGTCGTAATCCCCATATCCCAAATAAGGCATTAGATTGGTTACCCCTCCTTTTCCATAAGAGTAATAAACCTTATTCGATAAATTAAGTCTTTCGGATAAACGCCAGAAATCACTCAAGGAAAAAATTGGTTTATGATAATTACGTGTCCGCTCGTTTTTTACACCACCATTTAAATAACCCCAGTGATTGTTATAGCGGATTCCTTCTGAAATAACTCCTGCGGTATCTATAAAATCATTTTCTGAGGCTATATCAGAAAATCGGTTTTCATCGACTATGAAATTTCCGTTTTCATCATAGCTACCCCAACCATACGCCTCAGCGAGGGCATCTCTTTGATCATATTTCGTTGGACCGCTTGCTTCACGACCCAAATTCTGAGCCACACTATATGCGGATAACCGGCGGTACAAATCATCATCACCCTTAAAAAGCCCTGCGGCGTAATCGGCATCATAAACAGCTATTTTATTCAAATTACTCCTTATGCCGTATGTCACCGGAGATCCCATTGCGGTAAAGGAAACAATATGACTTCCAAAGTCTTTTTGAACTTTTCCGTAATAGAAAAATTCCTTCCGAAATTGCTCCTCATAAAAACCGTCACCCACACGGAAAGAGCCGGCAAGTGAATAGCCCCATCCATTTTTTAGGCGTCCTGAGTTATAACCAAGTGAAGTACGAAAAGTGTTGAAACTTCCGTAACTCTGTTGAACAAAAACACTCTCTTTATTTTCAATACTTTTTGTAATATAGTTAATGGTACCCCCAATTGCTGGTAAGGCTAATTTTGAAGAAGTCAATCCACGTTGAACTTGAAGATTGGCCAGTACCGCATCAATTCCAAAGGTGTTTGACCAAAATACATGACCATCATCCATATTATTTATTGGAATTCCATCTATCAGGACTGAGATGTTTCGCTCTTGAAATCCACGGATTGCTACACGTGGCCCGCCATCTGAACCGCCCGTTGCAGTGGAATACACTCCAGGGGTTGCTTTGAGAAGCATCGGCACGTCGTTGGTACCCAATTCCTGACTGATTTGTGCAGGCTTAATATTCGTAAAGGCTACCGGAGTTTCTTTTTCTATGGCTAAATCGGCTACTACCTCTATTTCCCGTAAGGTGGTAGTGGCAAGTGAAAAATCTTGTTTTTCAAATTTCTTATCGAGTATTACTGTTCGCTCAACTGTTTCGTAGCCAACATAAGACACGCTGAAAGAATAAGTGCCATAAGGAAGAGTTAATGTATATTTACCATCAATGTCTGTGGTCACACCTTTGGCTGGCGCATAGATTACTGTAGCTCCAATGAGTGTTTCTCCCGTTACTTTATCTATTACTGTACCATTGATGGTACCTTCCTGAGCGAATGCAGCAGTACATAGCAAAAGCCCTGTAAGAAAACCGACGAAATTTTTCAAAATAGAATGATTGGATTAAAAAAAGAAAAAGCCCATCTTCAACTGAGATGGGCTCTTTCGGAAAAAAAATTATTCTTTAATAAAACGGGTGGAGAAAGTAACATTGTCCTCCATATAAATATTTACAATATAGGCACCTGAAGTAAGGTTGCCTACATTTAATGAACCCGAAGTGGAATTTGCCAGACTAATAGATGTTTTCACAGCTTTACCGGTGATGTCGTAGACTTCTACACTTTTTATACCATGGTTTGTTTTCACGGTAATTGCCATGTTGTCTTTTACCAGTGTAGGGTAAATCGATACATTAAGCGGCGTGCGATCTGCAACTCCAGAAGTTGGATCACAATTGCATGTGTGTATTCCAAGATTAGTCCAAGTGTCTGCAGGAAGCGTATCCCATTGCGCCAAAGGATCAAATTCGATCGGGTTTACCGTTACGCCACCCTCTACATTGGGCTTGCGAATCATTGTGTGACCTGATGTGATATAGGTTCCATCAGGAGCAGTCCAAGCATTTCCAGGATCTTCACCGTATTTCCCAAAAATGTCACAAATAACCGGTGAAGTACTTGGGTTCAATACAAGAATCAATGCATCATTACCGTTCATGAACGTTGGTGCAGGATATGGATTATCCAGTTGGTCTGCCAATGCTTGAAGTTCAGGACTGCACTTAGGTGAAATAAATGTTCCCAAATCAATATCCTCGGTTTGACCATTGGCCACTACCCACGTTCCATAAGCAGGTATAGTACCCATGAGCTCGGTAAAATCGGATGCCGTATTAGAACCATTAGAAAAACGTTGCAATTCGTAAGGTCCAAGATCAATATCCTCCGCCGTTGGGTTGTAAAGTTCATACGCTTTATCATTTCCAGTACCTACCACGTACTCGGAGATGAAAAGTTGATTGCACTGCGCCATGGCAGCAAGCGACAGAACTAATGCTGAAGCTGAAAGTAAAAGTTTTTTCATAATAATACTGTTTAAAATTGTGGTTTGAATTTACGAGGCAAAGATAATCATTCAAAGCCTGCGATCTTATTTGTAAAGTTAAAATTGATCTAAAGTTAATATTCTCTTTTATTGAGGTGAATTTCAGTCCTACAAGATTCATAACTTTGAGCCGCAATATAGTAAATTGCATATAAAAGTCATTCAAGTGCCTAATAATATCACCCTTTGTTTATATCTTTTTCTGCTCGCCTTCTGCTTTCCGAAGCGAAGTGAGGCTAGCCACATTTCGGGTGTAAATATCAGTTATGAGTGCGTGGGAGGCGACAATTACCTCATTACCGTCAACCTTTTTAGAGCCTGCCAGGACCAAAATCCGCTTCCCGATACACTCCATGTGTATATTGCTTCGTCGTGCTATGTGCATGGTTACAAAGATTTTCTGCAAACATCTGTAGAGGATGTCTCTCAACTATGCGCAGCCGAATTGCCGAATAGTAAATGTAATGGCGGTACACAGCCGGGCGTGCAGCTCGGAGTTTATCAGCGCGTTTTGACCCTCGAACCATGTATCGATTGGAAGATAATTGTCTCTGAGCAAAATCGTGACAATGCCATTGTCAACTTGATCGATCCGTCGTCTTTCAGTTTGCACGATGAGGCTTTTCTCAACAATTCTAGTAATGAATGCAACAATTCGCCAAAATTAACGCTCATAAACCTGCCGTACACCTGTGTGGGCGTTCCGTTGCATTACAATCTCGGCTTTACAGATGCCGATGGTGATAGTCTTTCATATGCTCTCGTTACTGCCCAAGCTTCCGAAACGCCTAATGCACCCTTTGATCTTACCTACTTGCCTGCATATTCGGGCAGCGAACCGATTCCCGGCATGACCATCGACCCCGTAACGGGTCAAATAGAAGTGACGCCCATGCAGATCGGCAAGTTTAATGCGGTAGTTCAGGTCAAAGAATATCGCAATGGTGTGCTGATCGGGATCGTTTCTTATGACTTTATGTTTTTAGTGAATGCCTGCGCCATCCCGCCGCCGGAGCCTGTGCCCGGCTCGCTGGCCAATGTAAGCGGTGGTGGATATCCCCTCGATGAAAATACCATTGGGATCTGCGCCAACGACGATTTCTGTTTTGAAATAGCGTTCGATTCGCCCGCGCCTTCCATCAATATTGAACTCCATTCTAATATCGATGAATTGATTCCGGGAGCGACCGAGAGCGTTTCGGGCACCAATCCCGCCGTTATCACTTTTTGCGGAAGCCTGCCTGCTGATTTCAATGGCGGCTCATTCATCGTTACTGCCCTCGATGATGCCTGCCCGGTTTACGGCCAGGCTTTCTACACACTCGATTTTGTTTTCCGGCAGCCGATCCAGGCATTCAGTGATACGGTGGTCTGTCTCGGCGAATCGGCCAATCTTTCAGCAATCAACGATACATTGTATACCTGGCAGTCCTTGCCGGGAAATATATTTTCTCCCGACGATGGAATTTCTTGCAATCCCTGTCAGCAAACGGTTGTTACTCCGGATACCACCACAACCTATGTTGTTCACGGGCTTTACGCCAATAGTTCTTGCGCCAATACGGATACAGTCACCGTTCATATTCCGCTGAGCACTTCCATAAATACTTCTGATGAATCTTGCACCGGCGGCGATGGCCGTATCGATATCGATGTGCTCACCGGTTCGGGCGATTATGACGTGCTCTGGAATGATGTTGGCGAGGCACCACTCCACCGCGATGACCTTACCGCCGGCCAATATCAAGTGCTAATCATCGACAATGTATATGGCTGTAGCCGAATCGATACTTTTAATTTAATCCAATGGGATCCGCCAACGGCTAATGCCGGAAGTGATTTTGAAATCTGCGGACTTTCTGCCGATCTTGAAGCCATTCCAAGCTATGGAAATGCTTTCTGGAGCAATGCCGACGGAGCGAGTTTTTCAGCAGGCACGTTGCCCACCACTTCGGTTTCCGTCCCGTCAGAAGGAACCTATCCGCTTATTTGGACCGAAGATGCCGGAATCGGTTGTGTGGAATCTGATACCGTAAATGTTACTTTTTACGCGCTGCCATCGGCTCAGATTCTGGCCGAAGATTCCGTTTGTGGATTGACAATCGATCTCAATGCTGGCGTTCAAAATGGTGCGCCAGAGTGGAGTACCGGGTCGGGTGTTTCGCTTTCGCAAAATGACATTCTCAATCCTGAAGCGACTTCTCAGGATTATGGACTTCAACCTATTTATCTCAAAGTGCAAAATGGAATCTGTACAGATCGAGATACACTGGAAATTCGCTTCATAGAAATTCCCGTTTCCAATGCGGGTTCCGATGTGGAGTTTTGTGGTTTGAATGGTAGCCTTGCGGCAATAGATGGATTGGGTGATGGTATATGGAATTTGCCTGCGAATCTTTCTCCGCAAGGAAATACTACTTCTGAAAACCTTCAGGTTGTAGCCGATTCTTATGGACTTTTTGAAGCCATTCGCAGCCTTACCAATCTCGACTATTGCGAAATGAGCGATACCACAACCATCCGGTTTACGGAGCAACCCATTGTAGATCTCGGAACCGATATTGATGTTTGCGACAGCCTTGCCACGCTCGATTTCAGCTTGCCCGTCGGCGCGCTGGGTTGGGAGCTTTCGCCAAATCTTTCAGCACTGAATTCGGTGGAAACGCCCACAACTTTTTCAGGAAACTATGGATCGCATCAGGCCATTCTCCACGCAGATAATGATTATGGCTGCATGGATTCGGATACTTTAAATCTCAATTTTGTCATTCAACCCGCGCTTCAATCCGTGCTCAGCGATACGGTTTGCGGATTGAATTATTCATTGAATGGAGAAACAATCGGCGATGATCAATTTTGGCTTCCCGATGCAAATGCTTCTTTCTCCGATCTTTCGCATGCTGCCTCGGAAGTTACGGCTTCTGCCGAAGGGAATTATACTTTTTATTGGGTCTCCGAAAATGGAGGTTTTTGCCGGGATACTGCTACAGTGCCTGTCACCTTTTACGACCAACCGATAACCGATGCCGGCGAAGACTTGGTGGTTTGCGGCCTCGGCACAAATCTTTCTGCTATAGATTCGTATGGAAATTTTATTTGGCAGGATCTTCCCGGGCTGACTTTTGCGAATGCCATAAGTCCGGGGTCGTCTATTCTTGCCGATTGGTACGGCACTTATACCATTACCGCAAGAGAAACGAATGGGAATTGCACAGATTCGGATCAGGTAAGCGTCCAATTTATCAGTACACCCGAAATCCAAAATCCGCAGTGGGAATGCACCCTAACCGATGCGCAATTTCAACTTTCTTTCCATGTAACACTTGGCGATACTTCGGCTTATGAAATTCAGGGATTGCAGGGAACGCTTTCCGATTTTGTTTTCACTTCCGATCCGCTCTCTTCTGAAACTCCGGTTCAAGCTATTTTATATGATGATGGTTTTTGCGGCGGCGACACATTAACCGGCACCAAATTTTGTCCGGTCATTACCAGCGCTGGTTTAATGAGCCAGGATACCACCCGCCTTTGTGGAAATAATTTGGTAGTAATTGGCGAAAGCATCGATTCTGCCCTTGATGGAAATGACACCTTGCTTTATGCTTTTCACGACGGAAGTGCGTCATCGTTGGGAACTGTTTATGAATGGAGTGAAGAACCGAATTTTTCTTTTGCGGCTGGCCTTATGTATGATTCAACTTATTTTATCTCGGCTGTTGCCGGAAATTCTTTGGGCGGAGGAATCGATCTCAACGACCCTCAACTTTCGGTGTCAGCTGGTACGCCCGTGGAATTTTATCAACCTCCGCAAAGCCACATTGACGGCAGCTTCACAGTTTGTCCTTACGACACGGTTTCCATTCCGGTGGAAATGAGCGGAGCCATGCCGCAGGAATTAGTTTACTCGGTTGGAAATACAACCTATTCGGATATGGTATATGGCATCGGTTTTGAAATTACCGCTTCCGATTCCGGAGCTGTTGAGCTGATTTCAACCGCTTCAGAATTCTGCAATGGCGATGTTTCGGGTTCGGCCGTGGTGCATTACCATGATCAGCCAGAAGCGTTTATCACCGGGCCTGAGGTTATTTGTGAAGGCGACACAGCCATGATGGAAATCCATTTTTCGGGTGCGTCACCTTTTACAGCATTGCTTGCACAAAACAATGCATTGATCAACACCCTTACCCAAACGTCCGATTCATTGATATTCAGCACGCTCACGGGCGGTGATTTTTCTTTGCTGGAAATTTCCGATCAAAATTGCGTTGCCGCCAATAACACAACTACCCATCTCACTGTAAACCCGCTCCCTGAAGTCGATGCCGGTCCCGATCTCAATCTATGCGATGGCGATACGGTTTTGTTAGGTTCACCCGCCATTTCAGGGCAAACATATTCTTGGACGGATGCACCGGGAATGCTTTCAAACCAAAATGCACAAGTCTATTATGCCGCTTCGAGCAATTCTCCTTTTTCACAGAGCCTTACGGTAAATCTGGCAGCTGAACTCAACGGCTGTTTTGCTTCTGATATGTTGGTTTTAGCAACTCATCCTTTACCCGATCCTCAGATTGTAGGTGAATCGAGCGTTTGCAGCGGCGATTCGATTTCACTTATTGGTTTTGGTGGCGACAGTTACGCATGGCAACCGGCTGCCTTCTTTGCGCATCCGGAATCTATCCAAAGCCTTTTTTCGGCTCCGACCGATATCGAAGTGTCCCTTACCGCTTTATCGGAAGTTGGTTGTGCCACCACGATCGAAAAACTTATCGAAGTGCTTCCATCGCCCGATAGCCTTTTTGCCATCTCGGAAGCATCCGGTTGTGCACCGTTCGATATCCAGCTCAGTGCTTTTTCCGCGGAAGCGGGGTACCAATACCAGTGGACAATTGGAAACAATACTTTTGAAGATGACGCGTCTTATCTGAGCGCTACCATCGAAAAGCCAGGGACTTATCCCGTAGCTCTGCATGTGGCTGCGGCCAATGGATGTACGTCTGAAATGACATGGCCAGAACCGGTTCATGTCTATGCAACTTCAGCTTTGTTTTCTGTTTTTCCCGACAAACCCGACATTACCCACCCTGAGGTTTTCTTTCGAAATCTTTCCCCTATCAATGTACAGTCGGAGTGGTCTTTTGATACGCTGGCGACGGCTCAAACCCGCAACGCGCAATACACTTTTCCGGCATTTGCTGGCGGTAAGTATGAAGTTTGCCTTAGAGTGACCGATACGAATACGTGTACGGCTCAATATTGCGAAACGGTTAAGTTGCAGAGTGCTCATTTCGTTTATGTTCCATCGGCTTTTACGCCAAATGGCGATGGCCTAAACGATCTTTTTTATCCGGTTCTCGCCAATGTGGATGTGGCAGAATATCATTTTTGGATCACCAATTCGCGCGGAGAAATTGTTTTTGATACCTATAATCCGAACGATAAATGGAACGGCAACGATGGTGCCCCGAGCTATTATGGAGAAAACAAAATCTATAACTGGCACCTGGTTGTGAAGCCTGATTTTAATGTCGAAACCGAATATCTGCAGGGAAGTGTGATGCAAATTCGTTAAAAAAAGTAGAAAATAGGACTATATTTCGCTTCGGAATTTCACTTCTAGTCATTTAGTTTATCTTAGCTCAAAATTTATTTTTTGCATCAGGGAATTGTAATCATACCAACCTACAACGAAAAAGGAAATGTAGCGCGTATCGTTAAGGCCGTAATGAGTCTTGCCGTTGATTTGCATGTGCTTGTGGTAGATGATAATTCGCCCGACGGAACTGCTGATATTGTACGCGAAATGCAAAAAGAATTTGAAGGAAGGTTGCATTTGCTGGAGCGCAAAAAGAAAGAAGGATTGGGTACGGCTTATATTGCTGGATTCAGGTGGTGCCTTCAGCGCGATTACGAATATATTTTCGAAATGGACGCCGACTTTTCGCACAATCCCAACGATCTCCCGAGACTTCTCGAAGCTTGTCAAAACGGGGCAGACATGAGTATCGGATCGCGCTACGTAAAAGGTGGAGAAGTTTCGAATTGGGATTATACCCGGATTTTGATTTCCTATTTTGCATCTCTTTATGTGCGCTCCATTTTGTGGATCAATGTGCGTGATGCTACGGCGGGATTCGTTTGCTACAATCGCCGCGTGCTCGAAGCGATAGATCTCGATAAAATCGAATTTGTAGGCTACGCTTTTCAAATAGAAATGAAATATGCCGCCTTGCGAAAAGGATTCAAACTCGCCGAAGTTCCGATAACATTTATAGACCGTGCGGTAGGACAGAGCAAGATGAGTATGAATATTTTCACGGAAGCTTTTTTAGGGGTAATGAAGATGCGGTTTAAAAAATAGCCTCAGAGTCGCGAGTCACGAGAAGCGGGTCGCAAACTAATGCCATGCAGATTGGATAGACAAAATCAAATTCAAAATCAGAAGACTCTTGTTTTGCACACCAACTCTTATATTACCTAATATATCTTATATGGTTCAAAAATTTCTCCTCGCCGTCGCTATCGTCTCGCGTGGGACTATTTGTCCGGCATCTTGCCGGGTTTACTATTCTGAGTATGCCCAGAAGTGGTTTCAAAATTAGACTTCTCGACGCAAGATTATTCCTTATAAATCTGGCGAGACGCCAGTCAAAACCACCCTCGCGAGAAGCGAGCGTGGGTAACAAGCTTTCTAACTCACACTATTCAATTTTCTATGTGCCTAAGACTTCCTATCTGCCTATGTGTTTCAAAAGAATGTCATTAGCAAGGATTCATTAACTTTGTCCTAACACAAAAAACCATGCCCGATATACTTCTCAAAAGCCCAACAATAGTAAACGAAGGCAAGAAATTCATTGCTGATATACTTATTTCAGAAGGGGTTATAAAACGCATTTCAGATAAAATTGAACCTTCCGTTGCATATCAGGAAGTGATTGATGCCACAGGGCTTCACCTGCTTCCCGGAATGATTGACGATCAGGTGCATTTCAGAGAACCCGGCCTCACTCATAAAGCAGAGATTGAAACTGAAAGCCGCGCTGCCGTGGCCGGTGGAATCACGAGTTTTATGGAAATGCCGAATACTATCCCCAACACGCTAACTCAGCTCTTGTTGGAGGAGAAATATCAACGCGCAGCCGAGGTGAGTCGTGCCAATTATTCATTCTTTATGGGCGCTTCGAACGATAATATTGCCGAAGTAGTCAAGACCGATCCGAAACGCGTGTGTGGGGTGAAAGTTTTTATGGGTTCCTCTACGGGAAATATGCTTGTAGATAGCGAAACAGCTCTCGAAACACTTTTTAAAGAAAGTCCTACCATCGTCGCATCCCATTGCGAAGATGAAGAAACGATAAGGGAGAATATGGCGAAATACCGAGCTGAATACGGCGAAGATGTTCCTGTATGGGCACATCCACTTATCCGCTCGGCTGAAGCCTGTTACCGAAGTTCATCAAAAGCAATCGAGCTCGCTAATAGATACAATGCACGGTTGCATATTCTGCATATCTCCACAGCCCGCGAACTGGATCTTTTTCGCAATGATATTCCCCTTGAGGAAAAGAGGATCACCTCCGAAGCGTGCATCCACCACTTGTGGTTTACAGATGCGGATTACGACAAAATGGGTAGTGGTATTAAGTGGAATCCGGCTGTAAAAACTGCCGAAGATCGTCACGCTATAAGGGCTGCGGTAATTGCGGATCGGATCGATGTGATAGCCACGGATCACGCGCCACACACGATGGAAGAGAAGCGAAACACATATTTCAAAGCCCCTTCTGGCGGGCCGTTGGTACAACATGCCTTACCGGCACTCCTTGATTTATACCATGCCGGAGTGTTTACGCTTGAGAAAATTGTGGCCAAAACGAGCCATGATGTAGCGCGCCTTTTTGAAATCGAAAACCGGGGTTATATCCGTGAAGGATATGCTGCGGATTTGGTCCTTGTCGATCTGAACGCCAAAACGGAAGTGCTAAAATCGAATATACTTTATAAGTGTGGATGGAGTCCTTTTGAAGGACACACGTTCAAGTCGGAAGTGAAGTACACCTTCGTAAATGGCGAAATAGCCTGGCAAAATGGGGCTGTTGTGGATTCTGTTCGCGGTAAACGCTTATCTTTCAGCCGATGAAAAAATTCCTCGTTTTAGGTTTTTGCTGCTTTTTTTGGGTAAAATGTATCGAAAAGGAGACGCCACCACCGGCCAATATTCTCGATCAGAACACTTTCACTTCGGTAATGATTGATGTGCAACTTGCGGAAGGAAAGGATACCCAAAAGTCTTATGTGACCCGCGATAAAAAAGAAAAAGTGGCTGATCTTTATCCCGCGATTTTTGAAAAACACAGGGTTGATCCGGAAGCATTTTTGGCCACTTACGAATATTATATCAGCCATCCGGGGAAGATGGGTAAGATATATGAGCAAGTACTCGACAGCCTTAGCAAGCTTGATGCCGTTATCAAAAAGGAAACCTCAAAAAGACAGCGTGATCAGAATGACAGTCTGCGAATTAGGAATGAAAAAAACCGCGATAGTTTGCGAGTGTTTCGCGGATTGAAATAAAATTTACCCCCAATTCTTTTTTAATTTTCTCGGCACTGTATTGGGCTTTCCGAAAGGAACTTTTTGCGGTTTCACTCGTGATAGCTGCCTTTTTTCCGGTAAGGATTTCCTGAATTTTGAGAAAGATTCGCGCGGTGCTCAAAATTCCGAAGGGCAGTTTGTATTTTGGTTTTTTACCGCCGAATATTTCAGACGATAAATCGAGAAGATTTTTGAAACGCATATTTTCTGCATTGAGCAGATACCGCTGATTTTTGATTTCGCTATTCATCAGTGCAATTGCGAGGGAGCTAACATCGCGTACATCAACGTAGCCACCTTCGCCGGGAGGGTAAAATGTGCTTCCTTTTTGGAGCAGAGCCATTAGCATTCCGCTGCTTTGATCGGCTTTTGCCGGGCCGAAAATTATGCTCGGGTTTACAATTACTGCCGGCAATCCTTCGGCTGTGCCACGCCACACTTCGCGCTCGGCCATGAATTTGCTGAGCCCATACCTTGAAGTATTTGTTTCCCTTTCCCATTGGTCGCTTTCTGTGGTTGGCCTTCCATTTTTGGCCTTTCCAAGTGCAGCAACAGAGCTAATATGGCAGAGTTTTTCTACACCTGCTTCCATGGCGGCGTTCACCACATTGGCTGTTCCGGTGCTATTTACTTCTATAAGTTTTTGGGCATCGGAAGAGTGGTAAGAAACTAAGGCCGCAGCGTGATACACTTTGTCGATTCCTTCGAAAGCTTCGGTGAGCGAATGAATATCGAGAATGTCGCCATCGAACCAATGAATACTTTTCCAAAGTGGAAGCCCGTTTTCAGGATCATAAAATTGAAAAATGCGTTTGATAAATTCGGTGTCGCTGTCAGGTCTTTTGAGCGCACGAACTGTTTCGCCGCTTTTCAGCAAATCGAAAACTATGCGCGAACCGACTATTCCTGTACTTCCCGTTACTAAGATCACGGGGTAAAAGTAAGAATAGATTTGGGAGTTAGATTAGTTTAAAAAGGGTGATTGCAAACGAGATCAAAGCATTTAATTTTCATTAAAAGTCATATTTTCCCTTGATATAAAGCCCATATCGGAAAGCACATTTCAAAATCATTCCACATCAAATCGCCGTACAGAACTTCAAATTTTGAGAATTCGGTTCTGTACAAAAATTTCCGCATCATTGGATTGAGAGAGCTGGACAAAAAATTTGCGAAATCAACTACATGATTTACTCCTTCTGAGAAGAGTAGGTGAATTTTGTAGTCGTCCAAATATTTTGCATGTTTAATTGCAATGACCATTTTAATCTATTTGGTAGTTATTTTTTCAGTTTCAATCTTTCTGTTGTAAACGAAAAAATCGATCCAAATTTTAGAGAAAAATTAGAAATGACATCCATAGAATCAATAAAAAATAGACGGATCGACAGAATAATGATAACTAACAATGAGAAATTGTTAGTGGCTCTTGAAAGTAAATTGGATTCAACAGAAACGGGTAACCAAGTCATCTTGAATAAATATCAAATTAAAATGCTCCGATTAAGTGAAAAAGATATTGAAGAAGGTAACCTGATTTCAGACGACGATTTGAAAAAAACGGATTCGGAATGGATGGACTGAGCGTGTTTTGGACGAATAAAGCACAAAATCAGCGAGATCGTATTTTCGACTATTGGAATAATCGAAATCAAAGTAAAACTTATTCTATGAAACTGATTATCGCCATTCGTGAACGTACGGATTTATTGAAAGAACAACCGGAATTAGAAGTGTTACACAATATCCAAACACCAGAGTTATAATTATGGGTCATTACAGTATTTTATACCAGATAAAAATACCTCAAATACTTATTGTTACTATTTGGGACAGTCGTGATAACCCGAAAAAGCTCTGGGAGCAAATGAAAAAATAAGAAGTCATTTATACTTGAATCAAGCTCGCACCTCACTTTCCCCAAATCACACCCTTTTTACTAAATTAGCCCTTTTTAAAATACTCCCGATTCACAGCCAAAAGTATATCTTCGCGAAAATGAATCTGTGGAGTAAGCGTGGTTCAACTCTGACTCACAAATTTCGTACAAACCACCAATGGCAATAGAAAACGTACAATCATATAGTCTTTTCACCGATTTTGATATTTCCCTTTTTTCGGCGGGGAAGCATTTTAAACTTTACGAAAAATTGGGCAGCACCGCTCTCGAAGTGGAAGGAAAGGAGGGCGTTTATTTTGCCGTTTGGGCACCCAATGCGAAGGAAGTTGCGGTAATTGGCACTTTCAATAATTGGAGTCGCCATGCACACCGACTCATGTCGCGGTGGGATGGAAGCGGAATTTGGGAAGGGTTTATTCCGGGTGTGAAACCGGGTGATCTTTACAAATACTCCATCCATGCCGGACATAATAAGATCTTAGAAAAAGGAGATCCTTATGCTGAGCGATGGCAGACGCCACCTGAAACGGCTTCAGAGGTGTTTAAGTCATCGTATAAGTGGAACGACTCAGAATGGATGAAGTCCCGAAAGGAGCACAACGCCCTCGACGCGCCAATCTCGGTCTATGAAATGCATTTGGGATCCTGGAAACGTAAGAACGACGGCAGCAACAACTCCCTTTCGTATCGCGAAATGGCTGATGAACTTATCCCGTATTTACTTGAAATGGGCTTTACCCACGTGGAGTTTATGCCGGTTATGGAACATCCTTTTTTTGGTTCATGGGGGTATCAGGTTACGGGTTATTTTGCGCCGAGCTCACGCTTCGGAAGCCCTGATGATTTTGCTTTTTTGGTAGATGAACTGCACCGAAATAATATAGGCGTATTCCTCGATTGGGTGCCGAGCCATTTCCCCGGCGATATCCACGGATTATTTCATTTCGATGGTACTTCCCTGTATGAACACAGCGATTACCGGCTTGGATATCATCCCGATTGGAACAGCTTTATTTTTAATTATGGACGTAATGAAGTGCGTGCTTTTCTGATTTCAAATGCGATGTATTGGTTCGATCGTTTCCATATTGACGGAATGCGTGTAGATGCAGTGGCCTCAATGCTTTACCTGGACTACAGCCGTGAGGAAGGGGCGTGGATTCCAAACAAATATGGGGGTCGTGAAAATCTGGAAGCTATTTCCCTTTTGCGGGAAATGAATGAAGCCGTTTACCGTGATTTCCCGGATGTTCAGACCATTGCCGAAGAGAGTACTTCCTGGCCGATGGTTTCCAAACCTGTGAGCAAAGGCGGCCTTGGTTTTGGAATGAAATGGATGATGGGCTGGATGAACGATATGCTCAAATACTTCAGGCGTGAAGCCATACACCGCCGGTTTCATCAGGATCAGATCACGTTTAGCATGGTGTACGCATTCACCGAAAATTTTATGCTCCCGCTTTCGCACGACGAAGTGGTGCATGGCAAAGGATCCATCCTCAGCCGTATGCCGGGCGACGAGTGGCAGCGTTTTGCAAATATGCGCACGCTCTATTGCTGGATGTTTTTTCATCCGGGCGCCAAGCTGCTTTTTATGGGAAATGAATTTGCCCAAACAGGTGAATGGAACCATGATCACAGCCTCTCATGGGGCTTGCTTGACAAGAAAAATCACGCCGGAATCCAAAAACTCGTTATCGGATTGAATACTTTGTACAAATCGAATCCCGCACTTTATGAATTAAATTTTGATCCAAATGGTTTCGATTGGATCGACTTCGGAGATTCGAAAAATACGATTATCGCCTTTTACCGAAAAGGTTATAAACCTGAAGACCGACTCGTTATTGTAGGAAATTTTGGCGTGAATGCACACCGAATTTATGAATTGGGGGTGGATGAGCAAGGGAGTTTTGAGGAGATTTTTAACAGCGACTCCGAGCAATATGGAGGTAGTGGATTTGTGAATGGGAACTTGCTCGAAACGGCTTCTTTCCCAAAACACCGCCGCGAGAATACGCTAACCATGGCAGTACCTCCAATGGGATTTTCCGTTCTGAAAATCCATAGAATTGAAGAATTAGATTAGAATTGAAGGAAACTTTATGAATAAATTTATTTGTGTTCACGGACACTTTTACCAACCTCCACGCGAAAATGCATGGTTGGAAAAAATTGAATATCAAGACTCTGCGGCACCATATCACGATTGGAATGAGCGAATAACTGAAGAGTGCTACGGCCCGAATGGTGTGTCGCGGATACTCAGCGATGACGGCCGAATTGTGGATATCGTAAATAATTATTCGCGGGTGAGTTTCAACTTTGGCCCTACTTTATTGAGTTGGCTCGAAGTGCATCGCCCTAAAACGTACAGCCGTATCATCGAAGCGGATGAAATGAGCGTGGTGCGTTTTGGCGGGCACGGTTCAGCGATGGCGCAGGTTTATAACCACATCATCATGCCTTTGGCAAACCGGCACGACAAGGAAACTCAAGTGATCTGGGGAATGCGCGACTTCGAATTTCGCTTTAAGCGCAAACCCGAAGGTATGTGGCTTGCTGAAACCGCCGTAGATACCGAAACGCTGGAGGTGCTGGCGGAGAATGGAATAAAATATACCGTCCTGGCACCACGTCAGGCGAAGCAATACCGCGCCATGGACGGAGATGGAACCTGGACGGAGGGTATCGATAGCAAGCGGCCATATTTGTGCAAACTGCCTTCCGGCAAAACCATTCATCTCTTCTTCTATGATGGCGAACGCTCTCAGGCTGTGGCATTTAAGGGGCTACTTAAGGACGGGAAGCAATTTGCCTCCTATCTCACAGATGCTTTTGATGATCGGGTTGAAAATCAATTGGTGCATATTGCTACAGATGGAGAGAGCTACGGGCATCACCACCGTTATGGCGATATGGCCCTGGCGTATTGCATACGCTATATCGAGACGAATAAACTCGCAACGGTGACCAATTATGCTCAATATCTTGAGCTCAATCCTCCAACGCACGAAGTCGAGATTTTCGAAAACTCTTCATGGAGTTGTGTTCACGGAGTGGATCGATGGCGCGCAAACTGCGGTTGTCATTCAGGTGCAAGGCACCATTGGAATCAGGAATGGCGCAAGCCGCTTCGTGATGGATTGGATCAATTGCGTGATGCACTCACCAAAGTGTACGAGGAGAGTATGCGGGCGTATAATGATGATCCATGGGCATTGCGCAACACGTACATTGAGGTCATTTTGGAGCGGACACCTGAAAAAGTAGAAGCTTTTTTGAATGAGAATTTTGGCAAGCTTGTGGATCGAGAGCGTACACATATGATACGATTACTGGAGATGCAACGCCACGAATTGCTGATGTACACCAGCTGCGGATGGTTCTTTGATGAGATTTCGGGTATCGAAACGATCCAAATTCTTCAATATGCCGCACGTGCTATTCAGCTTGCCGAAAGTGAAAGTGATTACGAATTGGAGGGCGCGTTTGAGGCAGAATTAGCGAGAGCTGAATCTAATATTAAGAGCCTTGGAACCGGCAAGGAGGTTTATAAGAATAAAGTAATTCCATCAAAACTATCGCTTACGCAAATTGGAATGCACTACGCGGTTTCTTCACTATTTGCCGAAGATCCTGATGAAATTTCGGTATTTAATTACAATTGCAAAGCGACCGATTTTCGTCGGATTGTGCAAGGATCCCAACGGCTTGCAGTTGGCCGAACGCACGTGAATTCGCGTGTCACCCTGAGCCACAAGGATTTTAGTTTTGTGGTACTTTACATTGGCCAGCATCACCTCGTGGGAATAGCCTTTGAGCGTATCCCCGAAGATGAGTACATAGCTTTTACCGATCAGGTAATCGAGGCATTTCAGAATTCCAACTTGAGCGATGTTATTGAACTTTTCAGGAAGTATCCGGAGCATCGCAGTTTTTCTTTCTTCGATATGTTTAAAGATGAGCAGATTAAAATGCTTAATCGCATTCTGGAAACGAACTTGGAGCAGGCGGCTGAGTCCTATCAAAAAATCAACAATCGGAATTACAATATGCTGAATGTGATGAAAACTACACATTTGCAGCCCCCAAAATTATTGGTTCAGAATTTGGAAATGGTGTTAAATACGGATTTGCGTCAGGTATTCACGGACCGCGCTGAGAAAGTAGATGTGTATAGTTTAGAGCGAATTATCGGCGATATCAAGCGCTGGGATTTCAAGATGGATCATACGGAGCTTAATTACCTTGCGGCAAAAAAGCTCGATTCGATGTTGATCAACTTAGGATCGTTTACCAACGGAAATGCCACACGTTCTCGTGAGATTGTTGCAAATATTCAACACGCGCTTAAGTTATTAGCAAAAGTGGGAATTGTGCCGGATCTCAATGAAATCCAAGACGTAATCTTCACCTATTTGCGCAATCTGGATACTGAGGTGCCGCATGATCTGCAACTACTATTGAAGGAATTTTCAGAATACATAAATATTGACGTACCTGTTGAAACGTGGAGTCTGGTTTAGTTTTAATAGCGTAGGTTTTAAGTCCTTTTTATTTGAAGTAATCGGTTAATTTTAAAAGAAGCGAGTACACTTGAAATTTTTGAGGTATGCCCGGATTTAGGGAGAAATTTATTCATGCCACATGCGGTGTTGTAAAGCATTTACCCACCAATTTTTGGAAAAAAATCTCAGGGCATAAGTTGATATTTCCGTTTTATCATTTGGTATCAGATGTGGCAGTGCCACATGTGGATCAGCTTTATCCAATAAAAAGCGTTGATCAATTCAAAAAGGATATCGATTTCTTATGGACTCATTTCAATCCCATTTCTTACTGCAATTTGCAAGAATATATCAAGCGCGACACGTTTCCCCAAAAGCCTTCTTTTCTGCTTTCTTTCGATGATGGCTTGCGCGAATTTCACGACGTGGTTGCGCCGATTTTGCTCGAGAAAGGAGTGCCGGCCATTTGTTTTTTGAATTCCGGATTTATCGATAACAGAGATTTGATGTTTCGCTATAAGGCGAGTCTGCTTGTCAATGCGTTTTCCGCAAATCCGAAACTTGAAGATGCGCTTTCGCAAAATTTTCCGAAGGATGATCTCAGTCAGACATTGCTGAATATAGATTATCAAAATAGGGCAGTGCTCGATGAGATGAGATCGCAAAATCGATTGGCTATAGCTTCGGAGATTATCTTCTGCAACATCAGCCTTATTTAACTACAGCTCAGATTTCAAGTTTGATTGCCAAAGGATTCCATTTTGGGGGCCACAGTATCGACCATCCGGGATATCAAGCTATCTCGCACGAAGAACAACTGCACCAAACCAAGGAGAGTGTTGATGCCGTCGCAACGGCTTTCAATCTGGATTATAAAGCCTTCTCTTTTCCCTTTACGGATTTCGGATTATCCAAGTCGCTTTTTGATAAATTCCGAAATCAGAATATTTTGGATATCAGCTTTGGTTGTGCGGGGCAGCGATTGGAATTGACCAAAAATCATTTTCAACGGATAGCATTTGAAATGGGAAATCTCACAGCGCGGGAAATCCTAAATGCAGAGCTATGGTATTATTCTTTGAAGCGACCTTTCGGTAAAAACTTGATTGAGAGAGCGGAACTCGAAAATGGAATTAGTTGAGAGGTATTCAAGAGAGAATTATTGTTCGTCTTCTCTTATTCGTTTTAGCTCCTGAATATCAAGAAAATCTTTGGGTCTTCCTGCTTTGATTTTGCTCGTTATTAAATCGTCATATGCCAACACTCGCCACCGTAGAATTGGTTTTCCATTTATTTCAATACGTTCTGCTTTGCGATACGCATCATCAAACGATTTATCGACAGAAAATTTGGTAATCAATTCTAAATTGACATCGACAGGTGAGAATTTTATGGAAATATTTTGTTCCTGATTTTTTACCGAATCCGGAAATTCATTCAATTCATATCCCATGGAGTTGAATGTCTTTTTCAATACTTCCAGATTGTCGGGTGAGGTATCAATCCAAAAATCGACATCGGCAGAATGTCGCTGATACCCGTGAAAATTTACAGCACCTCCTCCAACCATAATCATTCGCACCCCAAAGGAATCCGCATTGTGAATAAAACTATCAATCATTTCGCTCCACAACTTCATAAATCCTTCACATTGATTTCAATCATAAAATTGCCATTGTCCTTCGGTTTCGCCTTGGTTGGCACATTTTGCATTCGATCCATCAAATCCAGAAAGGCATAAAACCGCTCCACAGGCGAAAGTGCCAAAAACGCCTTTTCCTGCGCGGCCTTGCTTTCTTCTTTCGACTGAAATTTTATTTCCATTTTTATCCTGCTGAAGTTGTGAAATTACAAAAATAAGTGGTGGAGCGAACCGACATTTCCCGCGTCAATTTTTATTTAGTAAAAAACGAACTCGAATTAACGAATATGTCCAAAAAACATAATCACCAAAAACCAAAAACTCTTCTCAAACCATCAAATTACACCCGCGCATATCACTATAATCAAACCTCCCAAGAATCTCAATTTTTCCATCTGAATGTTCCCTTCCTAAATCAGATGTAGCGATAAAACTACAGCTATATAAATTCGCAAGATCGATAACATTTATACCCCCGGTTTTTCCGCTTTCAGAAAGGCTGAGTGGATCATTGAGATCGCGAATTTTCAGTTGCATCCATGCAGGACATTCAAATAAACCATCCGATTTTGCATAGGCTTGCGAGAGCAATTCGGTCATGCCGTATTCGGAATGGATGGCGTCCACACCCAATCCGGTTTTCAATTCGGAATGAAGTTCCTGCCGGGTTAATTCTTTTCTTCTCCCCTTCATGCCGCCGGTTTCCATTACCACGCTATTCTCAAGATTAAGCGGGCCATCTGCTACCAAATCGAGTAGTGCAAAGCTCACTCCAATAAGTAGAGTTTTTCGGTCGGTCGGACCCAATAACTTTTGCCGTAAGGCCGCCCTGTCAGTCAAAAAGAAGCCGCTATCGTCAGAGCCACTTTCTTTTATCAACCTATCGACCATGTACACCAACGACGAACCGCTACGCTCTAAATAATTGGGCAGAAGCGCCAGAATACGGTATTCATCAGGTGCGCCATAAAATTTTTGAAAACCTTTGAGAAAGGATTTTTCATAAAGCGATTTTTTCAGCACGTGGTGCATGGATGGGATTGAACCCGTGGTGCCGCTGCTGCTAAAGGAAATCTCAGGCTTTCCATTTCTCGAAAGGATACGGTGATTCTTAAAAAGCTCAATGGGCAAAAATGGAATTTGGTTTATTTCGTAAACTCTTGAGGATTTTACGTCGAGCAATTCGCAAAAAGAACGATACACATGACAATATTCGTATTGAAAACGAAATATGTCGAGCGCTAAAGCGTTAAAGTCATCTCTGCTTCGGATGGCAAAAATGCGCTTTTCAATGGATTCAGATTCCGGCGGGTAGGGTTGCAATGAGATTATTTGTACTTTTACTACAAAGATAAAACACTTGGCACGTTTTCGTTCTACATACTTTTTTTTCCTTTTTGGAATCGTCCTGATCGCCGGATTTTCGGCGGCCTGCACACGTGCCAAAGACCTTCCCGTGGAACCGGTAATCAATTCTTTGAGCTTTGATGCCCAGACCAAACAGATGGTTGTAGATTTTAGCGATGGCGACGGCGATTTCGGTATTTCACCTACCGATCCCGACTTTCCAGAATATTTGGATTCCGACAGTACCCAGCGCAATCCTTATTACTACAATCTTTGGATCGATTATTTTGAAAAGCGCGAAGGCGAATGGGTGCGGGTTGAGACACCCGGTTCATTTAATTTTAGAATTCCGGTGCTCACACCCGAGGGTCAGAATAAACAACTCGAAGTGACAGTCACCAATGATTTATCGTTTGACCTCCCGCTGCCCACTGCCGAAAGCGATACTATCAAATTTAAAGTAACACTTGTAGATCGTGCCAAGCATGAAAGTGTTCCCGAAGAAACCGATGCAATTTATCTGCCTCAGTAACGACTCAGTGAGCTTTTGATCAAGCTTTCAGACTTCATTCCATTTTTTCTTATGTGGCATCGTGGCCTTATTTTGAGAAGCATGATATCCCGATGCAATTACCAGAACGATGGCACCCGCCAGTGCACCGTATTGTAATAACCCAATACTGCCCCAATGTCTCACAGCGATGGCGAGCAATGCCCAAACTATCACCAGAGAAAATTCGCGCATATTTCGTTTGAAAATCATAAATACGCCGAGCAACGTAGCCACCACAATTAAGATAAACGCCCAAACCGATTCGTCTATCCCTCCATTCCAACCGATTTTAGCGAGAAGCGCAGAAATATTTGCAATGGTTGCCACCGCTATCCATCCGCTATACAAGCAAATGGGCCACCAGATAAAAACGATTATTTTTAAAGGCGCATCCCACCGCTCCATGTTTGTGCGAACCACTACTGAGAGTAGGGTAATGAGAAGCAGTATCATAATCGCTACCGACAGCCCCGTGTATTCATTCAGCCAAGCCAGTAACCAAGTAATATTCAACAAGTTGGCAAGAAATATTCCAAGTCCGATTTGTGAGATAAACGATTGATCTTTTGCCGATTTGAAGGATCGGGCTACAAGGAATATGGCCTGAACGAGGAGTCCGAGAAAAATCAGTCCCCAAATGGCAAAAGCATACCCGGCAGGAGTAAAAAGATTGTCATATTTATCGCTCAAGGAACCTACGGTGTTTCCGTTTATACCTTTCGAATTGATGTAATAATTGAAAAATATGACGGCAATTACGCCTATTAAATTGGTAATGGAAAGCGCTTTTGTGTTCATTTATTATTTTCTGATTTCAATATTTGTAAATTTTGAAGCATTGTGGGTATTAGTTCCGAAACAGTGGGATGGGTTTGAACCGAATCGCGGAGAGTTTTGTAACTCGCCCCGGAATATATATGTGCGAGAAAAACGGCAATGACTTCATCTCCGCCGGTACCGAGCACTGTTGCCCCAATTATTTTTTCGGATTGCTTTTCGATTACCACCTCCATAAATCCATCTGTTTCTCCTTTTTCCACAGCGCGAGCCACATTTTTCATATCCATTCTTCCATATAAAATATCGATTCCGGCCTCGAGTGCCGCGTCACGACTCATCCCTGCACGACCCATGGGCGGATCGATATAGAGCGCGTAATTCGTAATTCGATCACTTAGTTTGCGGTCTCCGCCTTGCAAATAGCTATTCACGATTTCAAAATCATTGTAGGCGGTATGCGTAAAAGCGCCTTGCCCGTTGCAATCGCCTAGTGCAAAAATGTTTTTCACATTGGTTTCGAGATGTTCATTTACTGAAATATGATCGTGTTTGTCATGTTTGATTCCTGCATTGAGTAGCGCGAGCATATCCGCGTTGCTTTGCCTTCCTGTGGCCATCAGGACGGCGCTTCCGCGAATACTCCTTTTATCGCCGGAACAATGCAGTTGAACTTCTACACCCGCGGTGCCAAATGGCTTTCCGCCAATACAATTTGCGCCAAGCTCAAGTTGAATTCCTTCATTTCTGAGAATATCTGCTAGGATGTCGGAGGTTTCGTGATCTTCACGGTTTATAAGGCGATCGCTCTTTTCTACAATGGTGACTTTGCTTCCAAAACGACTGAATATTTGAGCAAACTCAAGCCCGATATAGCTTCCGCCAATGACGATGAGCTTTTCAGGAATTTTTTCAAGCTCCAGAATGGTCTCGTTGGTGTAAAATTTCACTTTTTCGAATCCTTCTACAATGCGAGGTCGCGCACCGACATTAATAAAAATTTGATCTGCGGAGAGCTGCTTTCCGTTTACTTCTATCGTTTTCTTATCAAGAAATTTGGCGGCACCGCGTACCAATTGGATTCGGTCGCTTTTGGATATCATATCGTTGAGGCCGATATGGGAATTTGCAACAATTTTGTCTTTCCGGCCTTTTATCGCTGCGAGATCAACGTTAATATTCTTGCCGATTTTTATTCCCATGCTTTTGGCATTAGCCCCTACCCAGGCCGCCCTTGCAGAAGCCACATAAGCCTTGGTAGGCGTGCATCCATAATTTACGCAGGTTCCTCCGAGTTTGTCTTTTTCAATGAGCGCGATTGTTTTTCCGGCTTCCGCCAAAGACGAGGCGAGGGGATTTCCGGCCTGCCCGGAACCGATAATTATGACATCAAAATGAATAGTCTCCATGAATTTTTACAATTATTCACCCAATCTGCTTGAGTAAGTTGTATATTATGCAAACGTGTCAGACTGCTGGAATGTTGACGAAGAATAAAACGTACGATTTTTTTAAACTTCTCCAATAAGCGCTTCCGAAACATTGATAATATGATCTCCGGCTTTTTCGAGTGAAGAGAACAGGTCGCTGTAAATAGCCCCGCTCCGTAAGTTGTAACTGCCGCTTTCCATGCGGGCAATGTATTCCTTCTTCAGTACATTCTGCATTTTATTGAGTTGTTGCTCAAGCATTTTAGCACTTTCAATATCGACATCCTGCGATTCGTCTTTCGAAAGATTTTCCAGCATAACAACAAAGGACTTATGAAGGATATCGAACATCTCCATAAGTTTTATCCGTTGGTCGGGAATAAACCAGATTTTAGCGGTGTTCTTTTTCTCAATCGCCCTCGACATGCGGTAAAACACATCACCGATTCGCTCCATGTCATTGCTAATGCTTAGTATCGCGCGTACCCGCTCGGAAGCGGCATTGCTCAATTCGGTGCGTGATATCCGTGAGCAATACTGAGCAATTTCCAATTCCATCCGATCAGTGATTTTCTCATACTTCATCACTTTTTTGTGAATCCGTTCTTGTTCATCTGATTCGGTTTCGGTAAGCAGTTTTCGCACGAGCTTGCACATGCGCAGCGTGAGATCACCAAATTTCATCAGCTCCCGTTTGGCCTCTACAAGCGATATTTCGGAGATCTGAATCGGTGTCTCAATGTACTCTAGGCGGAAGGTGCTGTCATTGCCTTTTGAATGGACAGTGAAGGTGGCAAGTTTCACCAGAAAGGGCACAAACCAAATGAGGATTAGTAGATTAGCGAGATTGAAAATGCTATGAAAAGCGGCGAGACCAACGGTGGCTGCTTGTCTGCCACTGTCGCTGGTGGCGAATGGATCCGCGGGCAAAAATTTTCCAATAACGGGAAGTACAACAGGTAATAAAAAAATCATCCATGCTACTCCGATAATATTGAATAGGGTATGAATGCGTGCACTTCTTCGGGCGTGGACATTGCCCACCAGAGCGGCAAATTCAGCTGTGGCGGTGGTGCCGATATTCTCTCCAAGAATCATAGCTGCCGCAGCTTCAAAAGGAATCGCTCCGCTCGCGCATAGTGCCATAGTGAGTGTCATAGCAGTCGAAGAACTCTGAACAATAAGTGTGATGATGGCCCCTAAAATCACAAAAAGGAGCGTGCCCAAAATCGGAATGTTCGCATAGCTGAGGATAAACTGAACGAAGGCTGAATCTTCTGTAAAAGTAGGTACCGTATCTTTTATAAATCCGAGCCCCATAAACAATAATGCAAAACCGATTATCGCGGTACCCCACGAGCGAAGCTCGGTTTTACGAATAAAAATTAGCGGTGAGGCGATGGCGAGAATGGCCAGCGCGTAAACCGTGATATTCACCCGAAAGCCAAGAAGGGACACGATCCATCCGGTTACGGTCGTTCCGATATTGGCACCCATCATTATTCCGGCCGACTGGGCAAGTGAAATTAATCCTGCATTAACGAAGCTTACGGTCATAACAGTCGTGGCGCTCGACGATTGGAGAACTCCAGTAAGCAGAAATCCCGATAAAACACCAGTTACCCGGTTTTTGGTCATGGATTCTAGTATTTTGCGTAAGCGAACCCCAGCGGATGCTTGTAATCCTTCGCTCATGGTTTTCATTCCGAAAATGAACAGAGCAACGGCTCCAATCAGAAATAAAAATCGGGTAACACCCCAAGGCATTTTAGTGTCAAAGCGGTGTCGGGAAGTCCAGACATACCCATCGTTTGAGGTGGAATTTGGAGGGTCGTGATACCCCAATTGATACAGATAATTAGCGGATGGATCAAGCTCTTTCAACTGGATATGCCCATCGGTGTATGGCACCGGTTTCGTATATAACCATACTTCTCCCTCATTGGCGAGAATAGCAGCTTTGTTGTATCGGATTACGACGGATTGTGGCGGATCAGGGGCATTGCAATCGACCATCCAACTGATTCCGACCGACTCTTCCATGACGATGGGGCCATGCAGCTCCACTGCATCCACGGCCATTGATGTGGAGGTAGCGACCATCGCTAACGCGAAGAGCAATAAGCGGCATTTCTTTATCCTGAAAAATAGGGGCATAACCGACAAAACTAACCTGACTGTCTGAGGTTAACCTTTCCCGCAGGTTAAGAAAATGTTAATATAATATGACGCGGATGTTATTAACCTGAAATCGTATTAAAGAAAGGTAACCGCTGTTTATTTTATTTCGAAAATGGGTAGTCTGTTGTGGGTTATCTCATGATAATCAGAATTCTGATATATATAATCGAGTTGTGCCCTCGCATCTTTGGCGAAAGCCGGATCTAAAGATTTCTTCGCTTCAAAAGCCTCTCTTAGGTTCTTGTTTCGTTTCAGGAGCGTCTCTGCAGTTTCGTTAAAAACGTACGAAGAAAAGTACTCTTTCTGCTGAAGCATGGAATCAAAAAATCCCCAATTGAAAAAACTATCTTCGGCGGGAGCCGTGAGAACCTGAGCCAAATAGCGCTTTGCAGGCTGATGGGTTGGGATCAAAATATCGCCCGCGTAAAACTGAACATTTTGATTCCGATGGCTTACGCTGGTATGGTGATGCAGATAATGTCCTTCGTATGGATTGGATACTGTTTTGAAACTATCTACATATGTGGAATTGACAGCAATCAAGCTATCGTGTTGTAAACGTTTGTACTTCACTTTGTTCATATCGAGCCGCTGGATTACTTCTTTCCAGGATTGTGGAATTACATAATATTGGGGCATTTCCGCTTTCGCTGAGGACTGGTGGTAGCGGTACCAGGCGATATTTTTGGTGTAAGGCTGGTCGCGGAGATACACCAATTGCGGTTGGCCGGTAACGGTACTCATTATCGAATCGGCGGTATAGCCGGGAAATGAAATTGAGTCGGCTTCAGGTTTTACACTCCAGTCGTAGTCGAATGATTTTTCATTGGCCGTTTGTTCGTCGGCTACTTTTTTCATGCTGATCAGCACATCGGCACGCGAAACCAGAAAAGAATCCATCACATTCAAAAAGTCTAAAGTCGCTTTCACCCGGTCGTCGAACGGTTTCCACATGTGGGCTTCTGTGGTAAAGCTGAAGGTGTTGAAAAGTGCGGCGTAGCCCATGCTGTAGCGGGGCAGATCAGTAAACGATTCTATTCCGCTATCAGGTGTGCCTTTCGGCGGATCAATATACGGGACCATTTTATTTCCCATTTCTTCCATTTTATTGTACAGATAGGGGTTAAATTCCATGGTAAAAAACGTGGATTGCATGGCGTTGTACTTTTCAGGAAATGCCGAAATCAAAGTAATGTTTGGTTGATAATCTGCACCGTCAGAAGTATGGGTATCCACAAATACTTCGGGATTCCATTTCTGGAAAATCTTGGCAAAGCTGAATGCGTTCTGAGAATCCGACTTTATGAAATCGCGGTTGAGGTCGAGGTTTTTTGCGTTTCCGCGAAAGCCGTATTCTTCCGGGCCGTTTTGATTGGCACGGCTGTTTTTCCCGCGATTGAGCGCTCCGCCCACATTGTAAACCGGAATTATGCAATAGATTACATTCTTGTCCGGTTTGGCTGCTTTGCTTTCCGCAAAAGCGATACTCGCATTGATACCGCAAGGTTCGCCCGCATGGATTCCGTTCATAATAAGGCAGACAACCTTTTTGCGATTGGCTTGATTGGTGGGTTCAAATTTTCCGGAAGGATCGATAATAAAGAGGTGAAGCGGTTTTCCGACATCGGTCGTTCCGGCTATCTCAAGTTTGCAAACCTTCGGATATTCCTTAGCGATTTTTGTGTAAGCGGAGATAATTTCCGGGTAGGTCGGTGTTTGATTGGATTGGGCATTTGCAGGAGCTGTCACCAGAAGGATTAGAAAAGAGATGAATAGTGTGCGCACTTTTTTTGGTCAAAGATAGGGGTGTGATTGGAAAATGGGGATATGAATATAAAATTCTCTAACATATTTGGATAGCAATTAAAAACATTTGAATAATTAATTCTTCGAGTGTCGATTTTTAATTACATTTAGCTAACTAAAATCCAAACAATTATGAAAAAGCTCATTTATTTTATTAAAGGATTAACTATTGTTTTTTATGTTAACAGTATTCGGCAACCAAGCCATGGGTCAGACTGAACTTGTTGTTAGAAATGGTACGGGTTGTGATGCAAATGTGACAGTGGTGATGACCAGTTTTACTACGAGTATGACCCAAACTCATGTTGTTCCTGCCAGTGGTTCCTATTCTTATGCTTTTCCTATTCCAGACGGTTTTACTGTCTGTTATATTAAAGGGGATGTTTTCCCTTATGGATCAACAGATTTTGCAGCGTACAATCCTTATGCTTCATGTGGATCCGGAGATTACACAGACACCAGTGGTTGCTTAAATGTAGTGGATGGATTTAGTCAGATGAACACTGGCTATCCAACTTTTTCTTTCCGTTGAAATTGCCCTTTTGTTTTCAGGAATTAGCTTATTGCGCATGAAAGTTCTTAAGATTATATTCGTATTGATTTGCCTTCCCACTGGTTTATTTGCCCAGTTTCCGGAGCCAACACCACCTGTGTACACCAAATTAATATTAAACAACAATCAATGTACCAATTCATCCCTAATCCCTAACAAGGATGCGAGCAACTATTTTGCCTTGTGGCAAAACTTTAATACGAGCTTGGATATTGGTGTCTTTGATGAAAACAACAACGATACATTAAACCCGGACCTAAGCCAGAAGATTTTCTTTTATGATGATCAACTAAATCCTTTGAATAACTGCTTAGAGATTGGAGTCCCGAGTTTTACTAATTCGTATAGGAAGAAGTTAATTATGGCCGGCTATATCAATGATCAATGGTGGTTTTCTCTTAAGTCCGGAGGTTATAGTTCAGATGGTAATTTTATCTCTGAGCCTACGCCGGTCTACCTCCCATCTGACTTAGGTTGGAGTATATCTGTCTTCGGATATACCCCATCAACTCAAGCACTGAACGTGGCTCTGCTTAGCCAAGGCGGAATTGTAATCGGTGGCTCGGGCAATTTTCCCTTCCCTGGTTTCCAAAATGCTGCATCGGTTTTTGCAGTTGGTAATACCGCCAACGCAAATAAATTTGACTTTGTAAAGACACAAGATGGTCAATTAGCGGTTCTTTCAGAATACGCGGGTCTACAAATAATTAACGGGGTCAGTTATGATACACAAGTGCCAAATACGTCGATTTATAAATATGGCTTTTTTCAAATGTTCATTGATCCGGCTACGAATCAAACTGTAGTTCACCCTGTACTCTCAGATGGTGGTGAGATGGTCTTTAGACGGCTGTTTCCCGGTTCCGATACACATTCCGGTTATAGAATAATGGTAGTTCGCGGCGATTCAGTGAAGCTCGGGTGGAATGAACCACCCTTGGTTTTGGATAATGATTCGCTTTACCGAATACTTTTGATCAAGGACAATTACCAGACCAATCAAATAGATTGGAAACGGGAGCTTTATTCGTATAATAACGCTGCAAAGGACTCTGTAATAATCGATAATGTTCTTCGTTTTACAGTTCTTGGAGATTTCGAAAGTCTTGTTGAAGTAGATGGAAATATGTTTTTGAGTAATCGCATTCATGGTATATGCGTACCGAGCGATACATTATATTGGACGGATTCTTATGGCAATACATCGATCTCACCCTCGGAGAATGACTTGCCCAATCCGAATACAAACATAGTCTTCGCGAAATCGGAAGTTCTTAAGGTGGATTCTATGGGAAATGCCTTACGAACACTTTGGTTTGATGAGTTGCCTATGCTTAACTCGGGTTACCCAAAAGTCTTGAATTCACCTGAACTTTATAAGGTACAGGACTACTTGGTTTGGAAGATATCTTTCCGAAATAATGAACCCACAACTATCCCCTTTTATATTACTACAGCATCCGGAAATACAGAGTCTGTAGCGATTGAAACCCCAGCAGGTCAATCTATCCTTTTGGTTTGGTTAAATGATCAACTTGAAATTCAGAACCATTGGCTTTTTCCGTATTCCACACCTACTTATCCCACAAACCCAGAGGCGATGGATTTCCAATACATCGGCGTTTATCAGGAAGACTCACTTTTTATTCAAGGCAATTTTTACCAAGGCATAAGTACTTCATTTGACCCTACAGGTGCTTCGGAACCTGTATCCTATTCTTCTAATGGAACCTTCTTTAATTTTTACGCGCTGCCGTTTGTACCTAATGGCGTTTTGAATAAGGATAGGTCAAAAGATAACCTTATTCAAGTGTTTCCGAATCCGGCAAAATCAAATCTGAATATCACTTTCCCGACTGTTCATTCAGGAAGTCTCAATGTTTATGATATTTCCGGTCGGATTGTTTTGGGAAAAAATATCAGCTCGGGGTCAAACAAGACTGATCTGGATATTTCCCGATTCGACAGTGGAGTGTATCTTATAAGGATTCAATCTGAGGAATTTAATGGATGTTCGAAGTTTGTGGTGAATCGGTAATCCTGCCAAAACTGCAGAACGATTGAATACCTCTTCACTTATTTATACATACAGGCATAACATTTTAATAACGTAATATTAAAAATCAATTGATGGTGTGACTTTAGTTTTGCGCCATGCGAAAAATCACCCTCATTTTAGTATGCTTGCTCCTGAACGTCTCTGTTTTTGCAAAGGAACCTGTGAAGAAGAATTCAGAAAGCGGCACCTGTGTTTTTTCCGGAAAGGTTCTGGATAAATCAAATTTAGAGGCACTTACTGGCGCTGTTGTCGAAATCAAAGATCTGGCGAAATCTACCTACGCTTCTTTCGATGGTTCATTCGATATTAAAAATTTACCTTCCGGCACTTATACCGTAGTAGTGAAATATGTAGGGTATGCTGATCAAACTTTTAAGGACGTTAAAATTACACCTGAATCAGGAGATTACAGTTTTCGTCTCACTACATTCTAAGTAATGACTGTCCGTACCATCCGATTTCGGCTTTGCACTTGTCTTGAAAACCAGCCATCCTGATCTATCGGGATTCCTTTGTTACACCCTTCAGTTGTAAAACCATGCGTTAAGTATTCAATCCTGGATACGTCCATGCCTTCGAATGGATCTGAAGACTCGCTCTCAAATGTTCGAGCTGAGGCACGTGAGTCTAATGAGAAGTCCCAATTGATATCCGTTCCGTTTATTTTTTTCTGTTTCATTTTCCTGCACATTCATTAAATTTTGCGGCATGAATTTTTGTGCCAAGCGCCTGCTGTTAAACCATTTGTTGGATTTTCCGTATCCACACCAATGTTAAGTTTTTGCGTAATGTTACCATAATGTTACGAAATGATTATATTTGTATTAACGAAAGGGTTAAAAACCGGGAAATTATGAAAACGAAACTTATTTTGGGAATGGCCATGATACTGGGCCTTGGCCTTCAAGCTCAGACGTATGCCGATGCTCAAGGCGATGGATATACAGAACTTGTGAGCATGAATAATACAGATGTTAAATATTACGCTGACAATGCCAATTATGAAATGGACAAAAGCGGTAAAGTCTCCGGAAATATCCAGTCTTTTTATGCAAACGGTTCTATAGAAGAGCAAGGAATGCTCCTTCACGGTGAGAAGCACGGTGCATGGATGAAATATGATGAAGACGGCAATAAAACCAGTCAGGGAAAGTACAACAGTGGTCTGAAAGATGGCAATTGGAAAGTCTGGGATTCAAACGGAACGTTGCGGGTAGAAATGAATTATGAAGACGGGAAGCGAATTGGCTCTTGGAAAATGTACGATGCAGATGGAAATCTGCTAAGCCAAAAAGATTATTGAAAATACGAATAACACATTGACAATTAAAAAAGCCGTCAATTTTGACGGCTTTTTTTTTGAGATTATATGGTTTTGTTCGGTTTAAAAGGTGTAAATATATTTTACATTAAAAGTTCGACCTGGTTTATAGGTCTGGTATATTTCATCAATACTTCCATAGGATCGGTAAATTAGAGTGCGATCATCATCAAGTATATTTTGGATGCCTACATTTATTTTTGACCGGTAATCCTTTCCAAAACTATAATATGTATTGAAGTCGAAACTATTAAAAGGCAGTGTGTACACATCGGGAATTCGTCCTGATCCGATGATTGACAATTGCTCTCCTTGTACGTTGAATGCAAATGACACACTTAGCTCTTTATCAAGGATTTCATAACTCAAATTGGTGTTTATTGCATAGGGCGATTGTCCGGCCATATCTCTGTAAAAATCGATTTTTTCTCCTTCACGCAAGTTGTTTTGCCGCAACGCATATTCTGTTTGGTTATCGTTGCCGGTTTCTACATCACGCATATCCACTTTTGATTGCACGAGTGTAATGTTCCCACCAATAAAAAGGCGATTGAAAAATTTACTAGAATTTCCAGCAATGAAACCCAATTGTTTTCTAATTTCCAACTCGGCTCCCAGAACACTTGCCATTCCTGAGTTGCGGGGTTTGAGGTTGTCAGGCGCTGTTTCAAATGCCACCATTTCGATGTGGCCGTCAAAAGACTTGTAAAAACCGGCGATAGAAAACAACTCACGCGGGCCGAAGAACCATTCATAGCGCAAGTCATAATTCCAAATTTCAGTTTGTTTCAAATCAATATTTCCTACAAAGGTTCGCTTGGTAATCGGATCATAAATCTGAGAAATTGACTTTTCTTTAAAGGAAGGACGAGCGATTGTTTGTGTAGCCGATGCCCTTAAGTTCGTTTTATCCGTAACCGAATAAACCAGATTTACAGAAGGGAGAAAGTTGATTTCGTCTAGCGTTTTCTCATTCGAATATATTACGCTCCCCGAACTATTTTGGCCGGAATAATACATGTCGCCTTTCTCCACTCGCAACCCATAAATTGCCTTGAGCTTTTCGAAAACGGAATGCTCCGCCATGATATATCCTGCAAAAACATTTTGTTGGGCATCATAATTATTCGCAGGCTCAAAGTTTCCAATGGTGTACGTTCCCTCGTTGTTATCGGTAGTCCAGATATTGTCGGGTTCGAGAAACCAATTTGGGTTTCCGCTTACATCTGAGCGGTTTTTTCGGTTGTGGTTATACCTGAGGGTTTCAAATTGACGCCATTTCAGGAGACCGTTCACCCCTCCTCGAAGTTTAATCTTTGGTGATAGCATATAGGTGAGGTCGACCTTAAAATTTTCATTCACTTCATGCAGGTCTCGCCAAAAACGATTTATTCCGGCACCATCCCCAATATTCAAGGTAGTATCGCCAGTTGTTATCGAATAGGCCGTAGAGCGAAAATCAGGGTCATAAACGCGTGAAAGAGAAAATGCGTTTGACCATTCTACCTGCATTTTCCCCAGATTGTGCTTCCCACTTAGAATAAACGACGTTAAGGAACGTTGGGAGTAGGTCAGGATATCTTCGATAAGGATTGCACCGGTTTGGTTAAAATTGCGCACTGTCCGGTCAGAAGCGGTACTCTCAGCACTTTGGCTGTGAAGCAATATGGCATTAATATTTGTGTTTCCTTTCTTATAACCTCCTGATGCCAAAGCACTCCACTGAACCGTGTTTTGTCCAACAATACCTGTTCGGCTTTCGTCTTTAAAAAGCTCATTTACAGAACGATTATTATTTTTGAGAAAGGTATTGGTTTCAAAATCTGAATAAAAGTTGGTTGAATTATTATAGTTTAAAACCACATTGTATCCATATGTTTTTCCATTTTCTTTATTCAATTGATTGCCTGTTCGAAAAGAAAAGGAACCATTTGGTAAAGCGGTTTTCTTTAAGGTGGATAAGTTGGGATTGAAGGAGCGGGTTATATTCTCCAATTCAGGATTATTCAGTACTTCCTGTGGGATTACAGTAGTTTTATCGAAGGGAAGTTTGCGGGTACCATCGTCTATGCCCAAAAAATCGAGCTTGCCGCCATTGTAGGAGATATAATCGCTGTTAAAAGTTTGATTGGGGGTAAAACCTAAACCAATGCTGGCTTGAGTTTCGTGGGTTTCCGGAAATTTCTTGGTGACGATGTTCACTAGTCCGCCGGTAAAATCGCCATAAAGATCGGGTGTAAACGACTTATAAACAGCTACATTTTCCAAAATTGAAGTCGGAAAAATATCGATTTGTACAGCATTAACATCGGGGTCGAGACCGGGAATGGACATACCATCAAGTGTAGTTTTGGTATAGCGGTCGCCAAGTCCGCGAACGTAGACGTATTTTCCGCCTTGGACCGTTACTCCGGTAACCCTTTTTATAGCTCCTGACAAGTCGCCGTCGCCTGCCTTTCGTATAGATTGTGAGGCAAGACCATCGACCACATTTGGTGCATTTTTCATTTCCATCAACATCCCGTTTTCACTACTACGCCTTATGGTAGCAACCACTTCCACTGCTTGCAGTTGGTCGACAGATGATTTCATCTCGGTATCTATCACGGTTATTTCTCCGGGTTTTATTACTACATCTTTGAAAGTTTGAGTGACAAAAGAAATAAATGAAATCCGTATTGAGTAAGTGCCGGGGTCAAGTGGTATCGAATAGTTTCCATCAAAGTCGGAAACCGCCCCAACTCCGGGATTATCGGCGAGTACGACAGTTGCTCCTATCATGGAACCTCCCATATCGCCATCGGTAATATGGCCGCGCAAAAATCCTTTTTCTTGTCCGAAGGCGTGAATCGCAACTCCCAAAATGAAAAGAAGAATGAATATTTTTTTAAGTACAATCATGATTTTGAAAGGTGAAACCCCGAAGCCTAAATAGCTTCGGGGTTTGGGTATTGTTGAATATAAATTAATTCTTAAAGCTGGCCGCGCAATGCTGCACAAGTCCAATCAAAAGTAGTTGCGATATTAAGGGTAGCACCGGCTCCGTCAACTTCCACTAAACTTTCAGCTATAACCTGATCAGCTTCGAGTTCAATCGGGCAGGTGGTCGGATTTGCATCATCTGCATTACCGTCATAAACTTTTACTCCGTCAAGTTTTGAATCGCTAAACCAAAGAGTGGCGGGTGTTGCAGCAAGGTGCGAATAAGCATCTTCTTTATTGCCACAAGCATCATCAAACTTTGTGCGGAATTTTACCGGTTTTGGTGTGGGCGAGATAAATGTCACATTCATAACATGTCCCTGAGCGTCTGATTTAAAATCGGCACCAGATCCATCTGAGCCTTCAAGAATACAGATTCCATTTTCGATTGTGAATAGTCCATCTACGTAGGTAGATCCTTCCGGGCCATCTACTTCAAGTCCTTCGTCAGTACCGATTCCATCGCCATGAATTACTGCAAAGTTACTCACAGTTCCGGCATAATTTTGATCGATATCTACACCGTCATCACCTTGGTAGTAGCTCAAAAATTTATCGACATTTACAGTTCCACCAAAGAATTCCACACCATCATCAAGGGTAGCATACACCTCAATATTAGAGATGTTGGTTTCAGAACCAACTCCACCGAGGGTGAGCCCGTTGATTTCATTTCCTTCACCAATCGAAATACCTCCGTGACGGATTGAGACATAAGAAAGATCTCCAGAATCGTCACTTGCATCTGTACCACCGTATTGGCCATAACCCTCTTCCGGTGGAATACCTTCAATGGTTGATTGTGTATCGCCATTTTCAGCTGAGATGGGTGCTTTTCCCAAAATAATAACACCCCCCCAGAGTTGGTTGTCTTCGCGTTCTAAGTTCGTCCCTACTTTTTCGCCTAAGGCAATATTGTCGGTAACTGACGTGAAGATAATAGGCATTGAAGGCGTACCAACTGCATTTATTTTTCCACCTTGTGCAACAATTAGCGCAGAAGCAGCAGTGCCCTGGCCACCTGTTGCTTTTATCAAAGCTCCGGGATTTATTGTTAACGTTACCCCTGAGTTTACAATTACTTTTCCGTCCAGCGTATATATATGATCTGCTGTCCATGTTTCATTGGCCGTAATCTCTCCTGACTTTAAGTACGGGTCAGTAGAGGGTGGATCAGTGGTGTTGTCATCTTTTTTACATGATGTGAACACCACGGTTACCAGACCCAAGATAAATAATGTGTTTTTCAAATTTTTAAGCGTCTTCATTTCGCAGTTGAATTTTGTGTTATTTTGTTGTTGTGAATTACGTCGCAAAGAAAGGTGCATGATTTGAATTTTACGTAAAGGCGGATTTACCCTTGTGTTATAAGATTGTTTCCTGAGTATTATCAAATCCCCCCCATTTGCGTTCATTTGGTATATTTGGGATCAAATACAATTAACGTTTCAGTAACACGCACTGAAAAGAGAACCCTTATTTTTGCGCAGTATTTAAAGTGGTATAGGTTTGAAAAAAGAGAAAATATTAATTGTTGATGATGAGCCGGATATTATTGATCTGGTATCATACAATCTGCAAAAAGAGGGATACAGAATTGAAACTGCTGACAATGGTCGCGATGCTATTGCAATAGCCAAAGATTTTATTCCCGACCTTATCCTGCTCGACGTAATGATGCCCGAAATGGATGGTGTTGAAACCTGCGTGAAACTGCGTGAAATTGATGCGCTTGCACCCACGATTATCGCTTTTCTTACGGCGCGAGGTGAGGATTATTCACAGATTGCCGGGTTTGATGCCGGTGCCGACGATTATATTTCAAAACCTATCAAGCCACGCGTGCTTATGTCGCGTATTCAAGCCCTCCTTCGCCGAAAAGGTGGAACTGAACAAGAGCCGGAAACAATTAATGGGCTTAATATTGACAAAGAACGGTACATTGTAACGCTCAATGGAGTTGAATTTCATTTGCCAAAAAAGGAATTTGAGCTTCTCTCGCTTCTCACCAGTAAACCCGGTCGCGTTTTTACCCGCGAGGTTATTTTTGACAGTATCTGGGGCGATGATGTAATTGTCGGTGATCGTACAATAGATGTGCATATTCGCAAATTGCGTGAGAAATTGGGAAGCCAATATATCTCTACTGTAAAAGGCGTTGGCTATAAATTCGAAGCGTCGTGAAAGGGCAGAGTCCCGGAAGACTTGCATTTAGTGCCGCCTTGCTAATAAGCTTGGTTTCTATACTTATTTTGCTTTTGGTGGCCTTTTGGGCTGCCGATACCGTTCATTGGATCCGGTTCATCATAACAGCAATATTTATTTTTGCGTCAGCCTGGATTATTCTCTATCAGGTTTTAAAAGCGTTCATCTATAAAAAGGTGATGCTGATCTTTCGAAACATGCAATTGCAGCGTGTGGAACGCGAATCCTATAAACTCGATATGAATTCAGATGTGCTTTCAGATGTAAACAAACAGGTTGTAAATTGGGCATCTGATCAAATAGCTGAAATCCGGGATCTGCGCGAGAAAGAAAATTTCCGAAAAGAATTCGTGGGTAATGTGGCGCATGAATTAAAAACCCCGATTTTTAGCATTCAGGGATATATTCTAACCTTGCTCGAAGGAGCGATTGATGATCCAAAATTTAACAAAAAGTTTCTCAAGAAGGCTGCCAAATCAGCGGAGCGAATGGCTCTTCTGGTGGAAGACCTCGATACCATTACCCAATTCGAATCCGGAAATCTTAAGCTCGATCTCGATCGAATAGATATTGTAGAATTGGTGCGTGAAATTATGGATAGCCGTGAACGCGAAGCAGAAGAAAAAGGGATTAAAGTTCACTTTAATAAGTCCTATGATCGTCCCATATTCGTTATCGCTGATACTTTTCGGATAAGCCAGGTGCTCACTAATCTTATCGCCAACAGTATAAACTACGGGCGTGAAAACGGGGATACAAAAATCAGTTTTTTCGACCTCGATGAAGAAATCCTGATCGAAGTGGAAGACAACGGTCCGGGAATTGCAAAGCAACACCTTGCCCGCCTGTTTGAACGCTTTTATCGGGTTGATAAGAGTCGTTCCCGGCATCAGGGGGGGACTGGCCTTGGTCTGGCCATTTGCAAACATATTATCGAAGCCCACAAAGAGACAATTACGGTACGGAGTGAGGTGGGGAAGGGCTCGGTTTTTTCTTTTACCCTGGCTAAGGCTTGATATTTTTTTTCAAGCCTTAAGCTAAAAGCTAAAAGCTACAAGCTACAAGATTTAAGTCCTCCGGCATCTCTCGATAAAGTACTTGCATGCGCACTCGATTTTCTCATAGGGATGAGTTGTCATGCGGGAAAATGAAAGAATGAAAGCTTCCAGCCTACCACATCTAATGCCCACCTTCGTAATTCGTAATTCACCAATTCGTAATTGATTCTATTCCACCAAAACCTTCCCCGTAAAAACGCCACTCTTGGTTATTCCTTTTACCAGATACATTCCTTGCGGCAGGTTTGAAAGGCTGATTTCAGTAGATGGACTTAACCCCGAAACTTCTTGCACAAGCCGCCCGCTAAGATCATAAAACTCCACCCGCGTGAGGCGTTGACTTTTATCCGGCAGTCGTATGCGGATAGATTCTCTTGCCGGGTTGGGGTAGATGCTCAGGGTATTGCGGCTCGGTTTTTCTTCAAGACCCACAAAACCCGAAGGCATAAGTCGCACCATGCAACTATAAGACTCGCTACCGAAGGAAGAAAAAGAGCCGCCAATTAATATTTTACCATCCGGTAGTTTAATCATTTTGAGAATATATGTTCCTGCAATTGGTCCACCAACGGGCTCCCACCAAGAGTTCCAATCTATACCGTCGGGACCAATCCCGCCAAAAGCACCTTCAATAATCTCTCCATTGTCCTGAATTTTTATCAGCCTGTTTTGAGGTTCTCCATTTACTTCTATAAACTCACCTCCGAGAATAAAAGTACCATCTGAATCCTCTATGATATCTGCGGGCCCTGTATTAAAAGGAGATGTAGGATTGTTGACGTCCGAACCGAGATAAGTTGTAAATACATTTGGTTGATAAGTGTCATCTACAATTCCATTAGGTAATAAGCGTACTAAAAGGCTTGGGTAGTTGGGGTAGTTAATCAAGTTTATGAAAGATGTCATTGAAGCCCAGATTCTGTCTTGGCTATCAATAAAGACATCATAAAGTACCGATCCTTCAGTTCCAAAAGCATGCCCGAAATCGGTATTGACCGAAAAATCCGGATTAAGCTTGGCTAATTTTGAGTATGGATGTCCATCTACTTCCGTAAATGAGCCCGAAATAATATACTCGCCTGTACTCAAGGTATCAATAGTTCTAATTAGGGCATCTATCGGCTGAGCGCAGCGTAACATAGGAAAATCGGGCACGGGTGCGCCCGTAGAATCCACCATGCAGAGCTGTCGCAATCCAAGATAACTTTCAGGGGTATCTATTAGAGTAGAATCTGTAAAAAAACGCCCGGCAACAAGGATGTTTTCTTCAGGGGTTACTAAAGCATCTTCTTCATAGTCGGGCAAGCCGCCGTTGTAAGCATATTTTGCGAATTCGAAGTTAAAGTTAGTATCATATTCAAATTCATCTGCAGAATAAATCGTACGACTGGCAAAAATATATTGGGACTTATACTTTTCAATGTTATATGGGCCGAATTGATGAGAGGTAAAGTTGTTTTCTAACGGTGTCCCGTTATAAGTCAATAAAGTGAGCGAACCGGCAGTTGCAAAAGGATGAAAACTTCCCGCAACAAAAATATTTCCGTCATTTGAAATCACGAAAGTATTTACACTTCCAAGCGAATAAAAATCGCCAGAATTAAAGCTCGGGTCAATTGAATAATCAATAACCTGAGCACAAATTCCAGATGATACCAAAGCAAAGCTCAATATAAAAAATATCTTTTTCATACTATTGGGCTTAATGTGTAACGACAAATTTCCCATCACTTACCTTCTTGCCATTCTGTGAAACTTGGTAGAGGTAAATTCCATTTGGAAGTTTACGAGTATCGATCAGCTCCTGTCCTTGATATACTTTTCCGAGATTTCTCGATTGTATTTCACGGCCCAAATTATCAAAAACCGTTAAGAAAGACTGTTCCTGTGCTTGTAGAAAAGAATATGCAAGGGTAATATAAAAGTCAGACGGGTTTGGGTATGCCGAAGAGGTATTTGCTTTAGCTATAAGTTCCTCGTAAGTTGGTTTTGGTTTGCGTGGGGCTGAGTTATTGCTTTTCGGGCTGCCAACTGCATCGTAGCATATATTGTAATGGAAGCAAAGGGCGTTTTGTGCTTTTTGGGCGGCAAGACCGGCATTTTTCATTCTTTCCATATTTTCATCCTTGTTTTACAGTTCTGATATACAAACGGTTTTCTACTCGTTTTATTCCACCAAAACCTTCCCCGTAAAAACGCCACTCTCGGTTATTCCTTTTACCAAATACATTCCCTGCGGAAGGTTTGTTAGGTTAATCTCTCCCGACAGACTTGCCCCAGAAACTTCCTGCACAAGCCGCCCACTTAGGTCATAAAACTCAACTCGCTTGAGGGTTTGATTTTTATCGGGCAGACGAATGCGGATAGATTCCTTTGCCGGGTTAGGGTATATGCTGAGGGTATTGCGCCTTGGTTTTTCGTCTACACCTACAAAACCCGAAGGCATAAGTCGCACCATGCAACTATAAGGCTCACCGCCGAAGGAGGAGAACTGGCCTCCAATTAATATTTTACCATCGGGTAGTTTGAGCATTCGGGTTATTTTCGTGCCAACAATCGGCCCCAAACCTGGCTCCCACCAATCATTCCAAACCGCCTCATCAGGTCCCATGCCTTGAAAGGCACCTTCGATTATTTCACCATTATCTTGGATTTTAATAAGCCGGTTGTGGGGCTCACCATTTACTTCTATAAAAGCACCTCCAAGGATAAATGTACCATCGGCATCTTCCAATACCTTGGCTGAAACATTAATCGGTGTTGTTGGATTATCCACTTCGCCAAAGTAAGATGTAAAAACATTTACCTGATAAGATTGATCAACAATTCCATCAGGAAGCAAACGAACCAGCAAACTGGGATAATCTGAATAATTATCTTAAACCTACTGTCGGAGATTTAAAGACCCAAATTCTATCCTGACTGTCTATATAGCTTACCGCCACGTAACTTCCTGAGCTTGAAAAAGGATGACTAAAATCAGTATTGACTGAAAAATCAGGGTTTAGCTTGGCGATTTTGGAATAGGGATTTCCATCAACCTCTGTAAAAGTACCCGCAATAATATACTCGCCTGTGCTTAACGTGTCAAGGGTAAAAATTTCAGCATCAACCGGCTGAGCGCAATGAAGCATTGGGAAATCAGGTACCGGTGCCCCCGTAGAATCCACCAAGCATAGCTGTCGCAATCCGAGATAACTCTCAGGGCTGTCAATAAGGGTAGAGTCTGTAAAAAATCGCCCAGCAACAAGGATGTTATCTTCCGGGGTTACTAAGGCATCTTCTACATAGTCTGGAAGGCCGCCGCTGTATGCTTGTTTGGCGAATTCGAAATTGAAGCTTAGATCGACACCGAATTCATCCAGATAGTACATCGCACCATCCGCGAAGATATATTTGGACTTATATTTTATAATGTTCCGCGGGCCAGTATTTTCTCCATTATAATTGTTTTCTAATGGTACGCCATTATAAGTCAACAAAGTAAATTGACCTGCGGTTCCAAAAGGATGGAAACTTCCCGCAACAAAAATATTTCCATCGTCTGAAATCACGAAAGTATTTACACTTCCAAGCGAATAAAAATCGCCTGAATTAAAACTCGGGTCAATTGAATAATCAATTTCCTGAGCACTAATTCCAGATGATACGAAGGCAAAGCTCAGTATAAAAAATATCTTTTTCATACTACTGAGCTTAATGTGTTACAACAAATTTCCCATCACTTACCTTCTTTCCATTCTGTGAAACTTGGTAGAGGTAAATACCATTTGCAAGTTTTCGAGTATCGATCAACGCTTGTCCCTGATATGCTTTTCCGAGCTTTCTCGATTGTATTTTTCTGCCTAAATTATCAAATACCGTTAGGAAAGACTGTTCCTGCGCTTGAAGAAAAGAGTAAGCAATGGTAATATAAAAGTCAGCTGGGTTTGGGTATGCCGAAGAGGTATTTGCTTTAGCTATAAGCTCTTCGTAAGTTGGTTTCGGTTTGCGTGGAGTCGAGTTATTGCTTTTCGGGCTGCCAACTTCATCGTAGCAGATATTGTAATGGAAGCAAAGCGCATTTTGAGCTTTCTGCGCGGCACGACCCCCATTGGGATTTTCAGCAATCGCCTTTAGTGCATCAATTTCGTCAACATTTAAATTCGCGATATTACTACCCGCATTGTCCACAGATTCGATAAAACTGTACAAAGATTTTAAACCATCCATTTCATATTGTCGGTTCGCATCAAGTTTGTAACTATTTTGCATACTGTCAATAAGGCTGATGGCTTGCGCATACATTCCTCGGTCGGTCATTGCCGCAGCACGGCTGTAGTTTCCCTCCACAGTTTTAACCTGACTTAGGTAGTAGAGTGTGCTGTCGGGAGCATCATAGGTGCTGTCCGCTAAAGCTTTCCCAAGTATTATTTTCTTTTGCAGACGCTGCACTTCGAGGTGAAGGTCGGCAATTGTATTTTCCATAGTGGTACGCATCGTAGTCTGATCGCGCGAAGCGTAGAGCAAGTCAATCATATACTGCGGCATGGGAGGGCTGGGTACATTTTCTGCATATTGTATCACTTTGCCCGATCTTAGCGCATCCGGGTTTGCCAGTAATACTTCGAGCAGCATGGCATGCGGCATAATATTGCGTTGGATGGCTGCCATAAGGACTTCTTCGGAATTGTATGGTGCACGTGACATCAACTCATCCCGAAGTTCCCAAGCATCTTGTGGCCAAGTCAACTCTATTTCCGTAATGGTACCATGAGTGTTTCCATTATCAATAAGTTGGCTATAGGTATACATCATAGCATCATACTCGGCCTTTTTACCCAATAGCTGCATTTTACCTATTATTTCAATAGGCGTAGTTCCGGTTGTATAATTTGAAGGACAGTTTCTATTTGCAGAAACATATACAGGAGCGGCAAACCAACCTAGCGTCATTTCATTAGGGTCGGGTGCATACGTGTGGTAAATATATCTGTAGGTAAAGTCCGTACTTATTGTGAAGTGTGTATAAACATTGGGAGCGGGGTAAGGATTGCTAAATTTATTTCCCGCAGGAAAATCAGGCGAATCATCGCTTCCCTGATTTTGACGAATGCCTGAATTAGCATAGGATTGATCAAGCGGATCACCGTGTCTGCTAATCTCAAAATCCACTTTATTCCCATAATTCTCATTGCAAATAAATTGCAATCCGGCCTTTCCTGCCGGCACCCCTCCTTCGGTCTCAGTATTCCGGTTTACCTGCCAGCCATCGGTTCCGGTTTCCAAATCGTTAAAAGTATTTTTGTAAACCTGATTTTCGGCTCCATAGCTGTTTTTAACTACAACACCGTGACCATTATACTGCGCACCCTGAACTTGGTTAAAAGTATTATCTTCAATACTGAAATGAAGGACGCCATCACTAAAAATCCCGAGGTATTTCTCATTGCTAAATTTGGTGATGACCCATCATAAGGATATGGATGATTCCCCAATTCAAAGGTATTATTATAAACCTGGCTGTAATCTGAGGCATTCAATTCCACACCAATCATGTTTTTGTCAAAATTAGAGGAGGTCACCGTAATCGGTCTTGAAGTTAAACTCCCCAACGCTTCAATCCCTTTATGCCATCCTGTAAAAGTATTCTCAGTCGGGTCTGTACAGCCTCCAATAGGCACAGGTGATTGGCAATATCCTTTTACAATATAGTTGGCATCGTGGCTATAGATCGCTTTTCCTCTAAATTCAGATTGCGAAACGGTTACGCGTATTTGTAAAATTGCAGCCTTCAATAACTACCCGATCCGTTTTCCAAAGGGTTATTTGGGAGTTTGGTGCCTGGGCACTCAAGTCTAATGGAATCGCATCGGTAACTGTGAAATCTGTACGGTAAATACGACTCAGGTCTGGCCGCTTATAGATGGGGTTGCTTGGGTTCGTATTTTGGTATTCCATGAACTCGATTGCCCGGTTGCAGTTTAAGAATTCACTATTTTCTACTTTAATAATTCCACCGATCTGGTCAAAATGCTTGGGGTTCCAGTTTCGAACGGCAGTTGCCCCATATTCAATTGTTGAAATATTTTTTACCAGCAATCTTCCCTGATGATACATTCCGGCACTATTGTCGTAGTATTGGTTTTCATCTGAATCACCCCATACCGAGATTCCACTCCAAAAGCCGCTACAATCCCCTCCGGCAGTAAGTGTAGAATTGTCAATTAAAAGATACCCATTTTGTTCAATATCTATTCGCGAGTCGGCGGTAGTATTCGTTGCAAATTCTACTGTGGTATTCAGAATAGTGAGTGTCTTTCCCGGCTTAATTCGCACCGTTCCGAGTATTTTCTTAGGTGTTGACCAGGTCGTGTTTGAAGTAATATCATAAATCCCATCGGCGTAATCTACAATCAGGTTTGAGCCGGTTGGTTTTCCGAAGAAATCACTCAAACCGCAATCGTTGGCGAGTTTAACAAGGTAGCAATCGTCCATATTGTCGGACGTGTTTCCACAAAGCACCAGTCCCCCATCTACTGAAGATTGAACAATACGATAGAGACATTCTTGCTGTTTTAAATTGTTGGGGAAGCATTCTCGAGGTGCGTTATCGGAACTGTCCCATATTTTATCCCATTGAAGATTAAAATTGGAATCATATTTTCGGACATACGCACAGGTACTCATTAATTCCCAGAACAGACTAATAGGGTTGTTAAAAACGCCACAAGACAGATCGAGACAATCCTCAATCTTTGACCCGTTTGGGTTTTGCAGATCCAAAGGTGTTGAAAGTCCAGGAGTGTTGGGTGTACCGTAATACATGGGTGTTTGACGTGTAGTGATCAGCGCAAATCCACCCTCATCTGTAGGTGTGCCGCTTACCCACAAATCAAAAGCGCGTATTTCGCCAAATGCATCCATAGAAAGCATATTTCCTTGTAAATCCATTTGTACCACTATTCCTTGACCTATGCCATTTGCGGAATTCGGAATTTGATTATTAACTACCAAAAACCAGTACAAATAATTATTTGTGAAAATTGCTGAAGTACTCCTGCCATCTTCGGTAGTATTTATAAGCCCACCAGTGTCTACACTCGGCGGAATATCTGTAGCCGTGTAATAAAATAAGGGATTGTTAAAAGCACTGCTTGATACGGTCCCATTATCTGCAACCAAACTGGAAAAACCCTGTCCGGGAATATACCCCGGGTTTCCTGTAATAGGATAATCTGTCCCGGAAATTAAAAATCGGTTGTTTTCTTTTACAATCTGGAAGATGTCACCATTCGAACTCGGTTGAAAATCTTTTTTCCAAAGCAGATTCCCTGTGGTTTTATTTATCGAAACCAAAAATTTCTTTCGTTGATTATTTGTAACAGTATACCCTCCAGCAAGAAGTCTATTTCCGCTAAAAGCTCCGGCGTGAGCGCTTCCGCGAAGAGGATGGGCTGCACTTCCTCCAGTAGCAAGACCATAATAATTATTCCAAATCACCTGACCACTTGTATTAATCTTTATGACATTAAATTTCGCTTTAAAAGCATCAGTTGATGGGCAACTAAACGGAAATGTGGATTGAGATGAAGTGGTAGGGTTATAATATATATTTCCTGTCCCAAGTTGAGGATCCGTGTTTATGTCAAATTCAAGAGCATCAATTAAATTTCTCGGGTTTTCGCCCTCACCAAAAAGATAAATGTCTTCATTTTCGTCTTGAGATACCCCCCAAAGTTGTCCAAAATTATACCGAAAAAAACTGTCGACCGTTCCGTCAAGATTATAAAAAACTACTAATTGACGATTTAGCCCAGAAGGATTTTGGGGAGTCGTAAAAAACTCACAGTTAAAATAATTTCCTACTTTAGAATAACAATCTAAAGTCGTTGGTCCGGGTCCCATCATTGTAAAAGTTGAAAAATTTGGGTCTCTCGTAAAACCAATAGCCACATAACCGGCCACTTGACCGTTTTTCTTGTATTCAATTACGTCATAATACCAATCTTCATCGGAAGTCGTTTGACCAAGTTCAGGTTCATTGGGGTTTGGTGGCCACCAAAAGATATCTTTCCATTCAATTTCAGGCGAAAGTGCTGGGCTCAAAACAGCCGGTGCTTGCGCCTCCAAACCTTGAATGATAAAGATGGAAAACATAACTAAAAGCGAATTAATTATCAGAAGAATGCGGTTTCTACCGCTGGCGAATCCTTGTACTTGTGACTTGTGACTTGTGACTTGTGACTTGTGACTTGTGACTTGTGACTTGTGACTTGTGTGGAGGTTTTCATGATGGTTAGATTTTTAAAATTCTTTAAATCTAACTTTAAAAAATCATAAAACCATGAATTGTTTATTGTTTTTTTCAATTGAAATCTATACGGCTTAAGTCACGGTTTCGAAATTCATGCTCCAAAATTTTCCATGTGATTGCTATAAGTAGAGTCTATAAATATAGACGAGTGGCTCGGCCAGAATGTTCGATAGCAAGGCGCACGTAGGATTGAAAATCAAGGAGTCCCGATGGGTCGGGATGACTGTTTTCAAGACAAGTGCAACGCAGATATTGGACTGTATGGACAGACACTAATTAAACACTCAAAAACCTATTCACCACTTCATCCAACCGCCCTTCAAAATCCCTCTCAGGCAATGCCGCCTGCACATAATCCGCATCCAAATCCTTCTTCTTCAGATCTTTCTGCAAAACATACCGAAACCATTTCTTTTCCTCCATTCGTTCAGCTAAATATTTCTGCTCCGGCTGTTGTGGCGTGGGTATTAGCAAGGCTTTAGCACCAAGCCGTACGAGGTCGAGAATAGAAGTATAGCCGGAACGACAAATAACAAGTTTCGAACGCGATATAAGATTCCCCAATTCTTTTTCGTGGAGAAAAGCATACGTGCGAATATTCCCGGTATGTTGCAAAGCAGTTCCATTTATGCGTCCGCGCACCAACACATGATTTCCGGGTGCCTTTCGCAGCTTTTTCAAAAGCTTCCTTTCCAGAAAAGTTCGTTGCGGTTCCGGTCCACTCAAAATCACCAGATTATCAATGTCTTTTTCTTTTTCTTCCCCTTTCGGGAAACGGGATATTGGACCCAAAAACTCCCTTTTCCCCTTGTAGAATTCGTTGTCAAGCATTTTTCCCGCAAGAGAATCTTCTCCCGGCAAATCAGGAATCCAGACCGAATCAAATTTCGAAAGCCAGTCCGCCAGATATTTATCAAACCGCGATTTAAAAAAAGGACTCAAAATTCCGATTTGATGCGTAATGATTACCGAGGGAATTGTAGGATGAAAAACCCCGTAAAGATTGTCCGAAATAATGTGCGTAATACCCAGCCCTGCAACATTCTCCGACATCCATTCCGTTTGTTGTTCGTTAATTTTCTTTTGCTGAAAGCTCCTTTTCAAAAGCCCAACACCCGCTCCCGTGGTGTGATACGAAATCTCCTTATCGGGAATCTCCAAAATATTGACATGCGGAAATCGCTCCTCCAGAAAAATCATGGTCACACCATTGCTCGCAATAACCACGTCGGCACCTGTATCGATTACTTTTTCGATTACAGGAACAGATCGGCTGGCGTGACCCATTCCCCAGTTCAAAACAGCTATGAAAACGCGGTTATTCATATCCCTGCAAAAATAGAAATAAGCATGAGTTCAAGCACCCGAACCGAGAAATTCCCAGATGTGCTGCGCTGGGTTTTTACCCTGCGCCTAATTTCATGTTGTTCCGCAGGGTGCATACCACTGCGGAGCGGGACTTCGAGAGCAGGAATTGAGAATTCCTAAAAGTGATGGACATCTGCTTGCCGCTGCACCGCTCCGCCGGTTATGCGCTCTGAGGTTGTTATTTGCCAACGTGTGTTGCTGATGAACTGAGTTTGAGTTCAGGAATCAAGGAATTCCCAAACCGAATACCTATTTTTGCACCCATAAATAAGAGGGTTTCTTAAAGAATTATTATTGAATTCCAAAGCTTACCGGACTTCGACTTGAAGCCTGAAGCTAAAAGCTTGCAGCTAAAAAATGGCCAAGAAAAAAAATCAGCGGTTTGCAGAAATGAAATCATTTTCCTGTGTCTTTGAACCGGAGAATGAAGTCATGCGAGCGGATAATCATTTCCTTAAAGGGAAGTGGCACACGGATTTTTTCAAAAATCAAAACCCGATTACAATCGAACTCGGCTGCGGAAAAGGCGAATACACGATTGCCCTTGCGGGAATGTATCCGAAAAGGAATTTTATAGGCATTGATATTAAAGGCGCCCGATTATGGCGCGGCGCCAAAACAATCGAGCAAAGCGGAATGAAAAATGTCGCTTTTCTAAGGATAAAAATTGAATTTCTGGAACATTTTTTTGCTCCGGGCGAAGTGCGAGATATTTGGCTTACCTTCAGTGATCCACAGCCCCGCGATCACAAAGGAACGAAGCGCCTTACGGCAGAGAGTTTTTTGAATCGCTACCGAAAGATCTTGGCAAATGATGGAAATATTCATGTCAAAACCGACAGCGATTTTCTGTATACCGAAACACTCAAAGTAATCGAAAAAGGAAATCATAAACTGGTGCAACATTCACCGAATATTTACGGAGGTGATTTCATGAAATTTTCCGCTTCTGAGCGCGAGATTTTGGGCGTAAAGACTTTTTACGAATCCAAATTTCTCGCCGAAAAAGAGAATATTAATTACATTCATTTCCAACTCAATGACGCAGACCATCAAGCTATCCGAGAAGCATAAGGATTTTTTTCACCTCGTTTATGAGGTCGTAAAGCAAATTCCGGAAGGGCGGATTACAAATTACGGCTCAATCGCACATTATCTCGGGTCAGGACGATCTTCAAGAATGGTGGGGTGGGCGATGAACGGGGCACACAGCCAGCCTGAAAATATCCCTGCACACCGTGTAGTAAATCGAAATGGAGTGCTCACCGGAAAGCACCATTTCGCAACTGAAACCCGGATGAAAGAACTTCTCGAAGCCGAAGGTGTAGTGGTTGAAGAGGATACAATTAGGGATTTTCAAAAGCATTTTTGGAATCCCGCAAAAGAACTTGAAATAGACTAAAATAATATGGAACTCACAATAGAAAATGTAAAATCGGTACTCGGAAATCTTACCGAACCCGATGTAAAAAAGGATATAATTACCCTCGATTTGGTGCGCGATATTTCGGTTTCCGGAAAAAGACTCAGCTTCACACTTTATGCGCTCAATCCCGCTATGCACAGCCGAAAGCGGATGGAAGATGCATGTCGATTTGCCATTGAGCGGAAATTCGGTAAAGACATCGAAGTGAAAATTGATACGAAAGTGATGTCAAAAGCTGAAAAAGCTCCCGATCAGCGAAAAATTTTACCCGGAGTGAAATACATAATTGCCGTCGCTTCAGGAAAAGGCGGAGTTGGAAAGTCAACTGTCGCTGCCAATCTGGCTGTGGGTCTCGCGCAAGAAGGCTATAAAGTGGGTCTCGTCGATGCCGATATTTACGGTCCATCGATGCCGCTGATGCTCGATGTCGAAAATGAAAAGCCCCGCACACGCGAGGTTGATGGAAAGAATTACATAATCCCGGTAGAAAACTACGGAGTGAAAGTGCTTTCTATAGGATTTTTTGTGGATCCTTCACAGGCAATTGTTTGGCGCGGACCGATGGCGAGCAAGGCACTCAACCAGATGTTTGGCGATGCCTTGTGGGGCGATCTAGACTATATGATTATCGATCTCCCTCCCGGAACCGGCGATGTGCATTTAAGTCTGGTTCAAGGAGTTCCGCTTACAGGGGCAGTGATCGTAAGTACACCTCAAAATATTGCTTTGGCGGATGCAAGAAAAGCGGTTTCGATGTTTCAACTCGACAACATCAAAGTGCCTGTTTTAGGAATAATCGAAAACATGGCCTATTTCACGCCGGGCGAACTTCCTGATCGGAAATATTATATTTTTGGAAGAGAAGGAGCACGAAATTTGGCAGAAGACCTCAATGTGCCTTTTCTCGGTGAAGTTCCAATCGTACAATCTATCCGCGAAGCGGGTGATGTAGGCCGTCCGGCGGTATTACAAGCAGAAACGGTATCGGCAGATGCTTTTCGCAAAATATTGCGTAATTTTGTCAAAGAAATCGAGGCAAGAGAAAGCGTAGTTACACCTTCGTAATCAGCCTTTTTTGCGAACTTGAAATCATGGAAGAACTAAGAAGTAGAATTCTGGATGCACTCGATCAAATCCGACCTTTTCTCGAAGCCGATCGCGGGAATATTACACTCGTAGAAATTACGGATGGAATGGTCGCGAAAGTAGCCTTGCACGGTGCTTGTCGTGATTGTAGCATGAGCGCAATGACGCTCAAGGCCGGCGTGGAAGAGAGTATCAAAAGAGTGGCTCCCGAAATTGTTGCAGTCGAGGCCATTAATCTGATCGAACAAAAATAGAATTATCTTGTTGGCGTTAGGTATTTAATTGGCCTGAAAACGAGCCTTATCAAACTGTATTGATTTAGTGGAAAACGTGAATGCACAAACGCCGAAACGCGTGAATGAAAATAAAAAAGAAGTAACGATCCTCTTCGCTGGTGATTCAGGAGATGGGATTCAACTTACAGGTAGTCAATTTACAAATACAAACGCCCTTTTCGGAAATGATATAAGTACATTTCCCAATTTTCCGGCTGAGATTCGCGCCCCACAGGGGACGATAGCCGGGGTCTCTGGATTCCAACTCAATTTTGGGAGTATAGAGATTTTTACTCCCGGCGATCGTTGTGATGTGCTCGTCGCGATGAATGCGGCTGCCTTAAAGGCAAATCTGAATCAGGTAAAAATCGGTGGAACCATCATTGCCAATACCGCTGGTTTTGACAAAAAGAATTTAAAACTCGCGAAATATCTTGATCAGGTAAGTCCATTGGAAGACAATTCGTTGGGTAAATACAGAGTCATTGAGATTGATATCGCCAAACTCACTCGCGAGGCATTGAAAGATTCCGATTTGGGGGTTAAGGAAAAAGACCGGAGCAAGAATATGTTTGTGCTCGGTTTCCTTTATTGGATGTACAACCGCGAGCTAGCGGGCACAGAAAAGTTTTTGCGTGAGAAATTTGTGAAGAAGCCTGAACTTATCGAATCTAATCTGGCAGTGCTCCGCGCGGGATTTAATTACGGAGACACCAGCGAGATGTTCACCACACGTTATGATGTGAAGCCCGCTTCCATGCCCAAAGGTACCTATCGCAATATGATGGGAAATCAGGCATTGGCTATCGGCTTGGTCGCTGCAGCCCAAAAAGCAGGTTTGCATCTTTTTTACGGAAGTTACCCCATTACACCGGCTTCAGATATCCTTCACGAACTTTCGAAACACAAGAATTTTAATGTCCGATCTTTTCAAGCCGAGGACGAAATTGCTGCCGTTACATCGGCTATCGGTGCGTCCTTCGCGGGCAATATTGGTGTCACAGCTTCGAGCGGCCCGGGGATTGCTCTCAAAGGCGAAGCACTCGGATTGGCGTGTATTCTCGAACTTCCGCTCGTAGTGATCAATGTGCAGCGTGGTGGCCCTTCAACCGGGTTGCCCACCAAGACCGAACAAGCTGATTTGTTTCAAGCCATGTACGGACGAAATGGGGAAGCACCGATTCCCATTATTGCGGCGGCATCACCGAAAGATTGTTTTGAAGTGGCCTTTGAAGCTATGCGAATTGCCATCGAGCACATGACCCCTGTTATACTCCTTTCGGATGGATATATTGGAAATGGTGCAGAACCTTGGCGTTTTGCCAAGGCAGAAGACTTACCCGCCATCCACCCGCCATTTTTGCGAAAGCCGAAATCGGAATTGCCTTTTCTGCCTTATGAGCGTAATGAAAAGGGTGTCCGTCCATGGGCTATTCCCGGAACTGCCGGACTTGAGCACCGCATAGGCGGGCTTGAGAAGGAAGACCTTACCGGAAATGTATCTTACGACCCGGAGAACCATCAAAAAATGGTGAAGCTCCGAGCCGAAAGGATTGCCAAAATTGCCAATTCTATTCCCGAACAGGCTTTAGATCAGGGAGAGGCTGGTGCCAAACTTTGCATTCTGAGCTGGGGCTCAACTTTCGGAGCGGTAAAAACGGCTGTGAAAGAAATGCGATCTGAAGAAATCGATGTGGCGCATGTTCATTTGCGCTACCTCTATCCGTTTCCAAGAAATTTGGAAAAATTGCTGCAATCTTTTGAACATATTTTGGTGCCTGAGTTGAATAATGGCCAATTGGTGCGCATTATCCGAAGTGAGTTTTTGATTGATGCCCGGCCTCTCAATAAAATAAAGGGTCTTCCTTTTAACTCGTCGGAAATACGCGATGCTGCTGAAAAATTCTTTCTACTATGAGCACAGAAGTAAAAAATACCGCCAAAGATTTCAGCACAGACCAAGAAGTACGTTGGTGCCCGGGATGTGGAGATTATTCCATTTTGAAACAGGTGCAAAGCGTACTGCCTGAGATCGGAGTGGAGCGCGAAAACGTGGTCTTTATTTCAGGAATCGGCTGTTCGTCACGCTTTCCTTATTATATGAATACCTACGGAATGCACAGTATCCATGGACGCGCACCGGCTTTTGCCAGCGGCTTGAAGATTGCCAATCCCGATCTCAGCGTTTGGGTTATCACCGGCGATGGCGATGCACTGTCTATTGGTGGAAACCACTTGATCCACACGCTCAGAAGGAACTTCAATCTCAATATCTTACTGTTCAACAATGAGATTTATGGATTGACAAAAGGACAATATTCGCCTACTTCTCCAGAAGGAAAAGTCACAAAATCGACTCCGATGGGATCGATCGACCATCCGTTTAATCCGCTTGCGCTGGCAATGGGGGCGGGAGGTAGCTTCATTTCCCGCACTATGGATCGCGATCCAAAACAATTGCGCGATGTACTCAGCGAGGCAAACCAGCACAAGGGAACTTCCTTGGTAGAGATTTATCAAAATTGCAATGTTTTTAACGACGGAGCTTTCGAAGTATTTACCGATAAGACAACCAAAGCGAATACCACCGTTTTTGTCGAACAAGGTCAGCCATTGATATTTGGTGAAAACAAGGATAAAGGAGTGCGTCTCGATGGCGTAAATCCAGTGGTTGTAGATTTGAAATCAGGCGAATTCACGAAAGATGATCTTTGGATTCACGATAAGAATGATGCATTCAAGGCCGGAGTTTTGTTGCGGTGTTTCGATTCACCTGATGCTGATAATCCGGGACTTCCGAGACCATTCGGTGTATTCTATCGTGAGAATAGAGCGTGCTATGAAGATTTGCTCCACAATCAAATCAAGACCAGCTACGAGCGAAAAGGTGAAGGAGATCTGGACGCATTGCTGAAAGGCTCAAATACTTGGACGATAGGGTAATTCCAGTTGCGGTGGTTTACTGCGCAGGGTTTTTACCCTGCGCCATCCTAACTTTCGCAGGGTAAATACCACTGCGGAGCGATGATGTTGATGGTTTTGAGATGCCAGGACGAGCGGATCTTAGAATACCAGAAATTTCTCTTTTTCTCTTTGAATGAACTCCCGCAATAATGTGGGCTCCTTTCCTGTCAGCATTTTGAAATTGTTTGATATCGCAGGTTCTTTCTCAAGTTGGGGTATGAAATGCAAAACAGTCATCACGACGGCGAAACCGTGACTAAGCCCTTCTCTTTTCTTTTTGAAATAAAAGCTAAACGGATTTATGCTCTTGAACGTGATATTCGTATCAGCCACTTCGTTGATAAGATCTACAACCTCAAAAAAGCTTTTCATTTCGGAACCGGTTATTTCGTAGGCTTTACCAGCATACTTTTCAAAATTATAGAGTACTTGGGCGCAAGCTTCTCCCAGATTTTCAACATCGACCCAAAGGAATTTTGCATTAGCTGAAGGCAAAGTAATTATTCTATTCTTTTGAATTTCAGGTAAAAGCGTAGTCGTAAGGTTTTGCATGAAATAGCTGGGGCGGACGAATATGTATTCAAACGTAAAGGATTTGATCAACTTTTCTATCTTGTTGTGAGGTATCACGCTGCTCTTTTCTGCTCCTTGAACCGATATGAATACGACTTTTTTGATGCCGCTTTCTTTTGCAGACCTTAATAGAGGGGCAAAATATTTTTTTACTTCTGAAATATGCGGCGGACGGAGAAGAAACAGTAGTTCGATATTTGCGAAAGCGTCTTTGAAGGTGGTAATATCTTCAAAATCGAAAGGTCTGTACTTTAAGGTAGTATATTCAGAAAAGTGGCTTTTGGCTTTCTCAACATTTCTAAGACCAACGATTATTTCAGACTCCGGGTCTAATTTTGTGAGGAAACGAATGACTTCTTTGCCAACATTTCCAGTAGCACCGGTTATAAAAAAACGCTTCATACGAATAATCAAGTAAAATGGAGTCAATTATCTCAACGATTCCGGAATTTCACAAACCGGAATCGGTACCATCTTGTGCTTATTTTGCCGGTGAAGAGTGCGGTAAATATTGAGTACTTTTTTCTGGTGCGCACTCAAGGTTGATTCATCGCCCGAAAACTTCATCGCCCATTCCAAATCCGGATAAGAAGCGCCAATCTGGTCTTCGTCCGTCCGGCTATCACCCCATAGTCCATCCGTTGGGGGAGCTTTCATTATATCTTCTCCAATTCCAAGCGCTGCGCCAACCGCATAAACTTCTGATTTTGTGAGATCGGCGATTGGGCTGAGATCTACGCCGCCGTCGCCATACTTGGTATAAAAGCCAACTCCAAAATCCTCAATTTTATTTCCTGTTCCGGCGACGAGCAATTTATGAATTCCGGCAAAGTAGTAGAGTGTAGTCATGCGGAGGCGTGCGCGGGCATTGACAAGACTAAATTCATGCAAATCCGTATTCAATGGGATTGGCAAACTTTCAACGAACCGATCAAAAACCGAAGTAAGCTCTAGAGTTTCCGAACGCACGTTTTTATGAAAAGATTTTAACTTTTCAATATGTATTACACCGCGTGATACCTGCTCCGGATTTTGATGAATAGGCATTTCAACACAAAGCACATCTAACTCTGTTTTAGCGCAGAGTGCTGAAGTAACAGCAGAATCAATTCCTCCTGATATTCCAACTACAAATCCTTTCACCCTAGCATTTTGAGCGTATGACTTGAGCCAGTTGACAATATGACTTACAACTGCATCTGAATCCATAGAAAATTTCTGTTCGACGCTAAACGGGAATTAACCCAAATTTGTTTAGAAATAGGCTCCCACAGTGAGCATTAGCGCATTCGAAGATCCTTTGATACGTTTTAAGGTTCCATCGGTATTAACCGCTTCTGCATCTTTACTGAAAATATTGTTCAATCCGTTATTCCAGACAACCCCAACGAATATATTGGTAGTGCCGGTAACATTAAACTCGGCGCCGAGCTCAATGTGCAATGCAGCTCGGTAAAGAGAACTGTAATCCGGTGAGGTCTCATCTTCTTTTACAAGGGTTGAACCATCTGCGATCAAATCTTTGCTATTGTACACGGATTTAATTTTCAGCCCATTGTCAACACCCACACGCGCGTAATAAACAGTATAACCAATCTCGTTTGTGCGCAGCATCATGTTCACCGGAATGTTTATATAGTTGAAGCGGTAGTCAATGGTTCTTTCGGAAATAGCACCACCGGAGGGATTTCGATACGTGTACTGCAATGTTCCGCCGGTATTTAATACAAAAATACCAGTGCTAAAGTAATAGTTTCGGTTCGTTCCCAAACCAAAGTCTGTATGCAGGCCGTAAGCGATATTCAATCGAGCACCATCAGGTTTAACAAACGCGTCGTTTCCTTCAGGATTGAACCAGGATACGACCCCCGATAATGAAAGTCCCATTCGGAATTTTGGGTTTTTGGTAAGGCCTTCGGGAGTTGTTTCGGAAGGTTGGGCGTGCAATACGCTGCCTGTTAATACGATTAATCCTATGAGAAGAGCTTTCTTTTTCATTACTTTTACAGTCTTTTTAATGTGATGTCAAAAGTACATTTTTTTCACAATGAAATTCACTCTGTTCTATTTCCTTCTCCTTTTAGGGTTTTTATTTCAGTCTTGCACTGACTCTAGATGGGAAGTCGATACTTCTGATGTTTTCTATAATGGTAACATTCTTAGGCTTGATACTGCTTTTTTTTCCGGAGGAGATCCCATTTCTAGCGATGAATTAATCTCTCTGAAATCTACCTACGGAGATTTTCTGAATATGTACCTTATGGATATTATGCGTGTGGGGCCGGTTGATAATCCAATGACCGCCGGACTTTTTAATCAATTCCTGATGGATCCGACATGGAGAGACCTCGAAAAAGTAATCGAAGAAAAGCATCCCAATCTGGATTCGGAGTCCAATCAATTTGAAAAAGCTTTTAAAGCCTATGCTGTTTTTTTTAGGGAGGATACATTACCCAAGATAATAGCGTATAATTCAGGTTTTAATGTTGGGATTTATCCTACAAGCACTTATCTTGGCGTTGGTTTGGAATGGTACTCCGGTGGAGACTTGAAAATCATGGACCGACTTCCGCCCGACCTTTTTCCGCAGTATAAGCGCGACCGCATGCAACCCCGGTTTTTGGTCCCGAATGCATTAAGAGGCTGGCTTTTTGTAAAACATAAATCCATTCGCCACGGAGAAAGTCTGCTTAACAGAATGATCTTTGCAGGCAAAATATATTATGCCACCCACGTTTTATTACCCGATTTACCCGAAGAACAAATCATGAATTATTCACCCAAACAAATGGATTGGTGCAAGAATGAAGAATATCAGATATGGAAATATATTCTTGACAATGATTTAATCTTTTCAATAGAAGCAAAGAAAGTGGAGAAAATGATGAACGATGGGCCCTTCACTCCCGGAATGCCGCCTGAATCTCCCGGAGGAGTTGGGAATTGGATAGGATATCAAATGGTAAAGGCATTCATGGAGCGTACTGAAAAGATGACCCTTCCTGAATTATTTGCCCTTCAAAACGACAAACTGTTTTTAGAAAAATTTAAACCCGGAAAATGATGAGTGAAATAAAAAAACGAACGACCATTGAAATCAAGGTAGGTTTGGATGAAAATCAAGTTCCTGTAGAAATGGAGTGGAATGCCAGCGATGGTGGCGGGCAGGGAAAATGCAAGTCTTTTATGCTTTCTATCTGGGATGAGGTTGAGGAAAACACGATGCGGATTGATCTGTGGAACAAGGAGATGAGCGTTTATGATATGCAACGATTTTTTCATCAAACGCTGTTGACAATGTCGGACACTTATAAAACCGCTACCGGACAGGAAAAAATTGCTGCAGAAATCAGAGCGTTTGCGCAAAAATTTGCAGAGAAAACGGAATTGTTGAATTGAACTTTGTAACCACGGAGTCAATAAGGTCGTTGGAATAGCTCATTTGTTACGTTAATAAATTCGAGAATTTCCACCCGGCCCTGACTTTTGGTAGATGATGTAATGAATTGTTCGGGAAGCACTTCCCACGATTCAAGCATTTTCGAATTGTATTTCTCAACCTTTGACTTAAGGGCTTCCGGTTTGAGCTTGTCAGCTTTGGTGAAGACCATTATAAAAGGAATTCCTTTTGTGCCGAGTTTTTCCATGAATTCCATATCGATTTCCTGTGGTTCGTGGCGTACATCAATAAGGACAAAAACGCACATAAGACTCTCGCGATTTTCTAAAAAGGGTAAAATTATTTTTTGAAATTCAGCCTTTAGCGTCTTGGATACTTTGGCATATCCATAGCCGGGAAGGTCGACCAAATACCAAGCAACATCCTCCTTGCTTCCCGCCGGAGAGATGGAAAAGTGATTTATTAATTGGGTCTTACCTGGCTTTCCGGATATTTTTGCCAGATCTTTTCTACCGGTTAGCATGTTAATTAAGGATGACTTACCCACATTACTCCGGCCTACGAATGCGTATTCAGGATATTGTGGCGGCGGGCATTCCTTAAATTTTGCACTGCTTTTAAGGAATTCAGAATGTAAATAGGGCTCAGTCATTTTGCTCCAATGCTAAAAACGCTTGTCAAACCAGGCCGACAGGATCTGGTTGAACGTTTCAGGATGCTCCATCATGGGTGCGTGTCCGCATTTGTCGATCCAAAAGAGCTCGGCATCCGGTAATTTTTCCAAAAATTCTTCAGCAACTTCGGGCGGAGTAATTGTGTCATTTCGCCCCCAGATGAGACATACCGGCATGTTGAAATTTGGCAAGTCTTTGCGCATATTGTGGCGAATAGCAGATTTGGCCATAGCTAAAACTTTTAAAAGATTCGACCGATCCTGAACTAGTTTGAAAGTCGCGTCCACCAATTCGTCAGTAACCATTTCCGGATCGTAAAAGGTGACAGCGATTTTTTTACGGATGTACTCCTTATCTTCCCTTCTCGGAAAAGAACCCCCGAAAGCATTCTCATAAAGACCTGAGCTACCGGTAAGGACCATAGCCGAAAAAAGTTCAGGCTTCGCCTTGGCAGTTACTAAAGCCACGTGGCCGCCAAGAGAATTTCCTAAAAGTATAATGTCCGCTAATTCTTTCTTCTTAATGAAATCTCTAACAAACTTAGAAAGGCTTGAAACGGAGGTTTTTATAACGGGCAAATCATATAAAGGCATAATAGGTGCCAGAACACGATACCGAGTTTTGAAATGAGAAATCAAACCTTCGAAATTGCTCAGTGCCCCAAAGAGACCATGCAAAACTAGGAGTGGCTGACCCTCCCCTTCATCGATATACTTGAACTTACCTTCTTCTTTTAATTTGTATTCCATAGGTTGCGGCTTGGTTCCAAAGATAGTTTTTTTTGAAAAAGAATGAACCATTCACGCTTCGTCGGATGACAAACAGGCCTCTGTTGAAAAGAAATCTGAAAAGCCGAAAAGCTGAAGTTGAGTTCTTTTTTTTTGTAAAAATTTTATCGTCCCTTTTGCCCCTTTTGTCCCTTGTTTTTGAAAGGTGTGTCCAAAACTTTTCAACAAAGTGGTAAATAATGGGAGAAAGTGGGAGAAAGTGGGAAACATTTTCTACTTTAGCGTTGGAGAACCTGTATCCAATGCTGAATCTACTCGGAGAATACGACTGTAAAATGGACGCCAAAGGGCGGTTGATGTTTCCTGCTGGCTTGAAAAGGCAGTTGCAGGATGTTGTGCATGAGGGATTTGTGATAAATAGAGACATGTTTGATTCTTGCCTTATCCTTTATCCCAACCAGCAGTGGCTTCAAGTTTCTTCTGAAATTGGAAAATTGAATCGTTTTGTAGCGAAGAATGTCCAGTTTATCCGAAAATTTAATAATGGAGCTACTCGTGTCGAACTCGATTCGGCCGGGCGGATGCTTATTCCAGCATCCCTGAGCGCGTATGCGTCAATCGAAAAGGATATAAAAGTGGCTGGAAATGGAGATCGAATAGAGATATGGAGCAAGGCCAATTACGAGGCGATGCTCAATGAAGATGTAGATATGGCAAAGCTTTCGGAGGAAGTAATGGGAGGAGATTCGGTATCAAATGACGAATCATAGCGCGTATCACAACCCTGTTCTTTTTCAGGAAAGCATTCAGGGATTAATACAAGATAAAAATGGCATCTATGTGGATGCCACCTTTGGCGGCGGAGGGCACAGCCGTGGAGTTCTTTCAAATCTGGGTAAATATGGCAAACTGATCGGTTTCGATCAGGATGAGGATGCGAAGGAAAATATCCCCGAAGACGATCGTTTTGATTTTATTCAAGCAAATTTCCGGCATCTGAAGAATAATTTGCGCTTTATCGGAATCCGCCAAGTAGATGGAATTCTCGCAGATCTCGGTGTTTCATCCCATCAGTTTGATGTGCCGGAACGCGGTTTTTCATTTCGGAGCGAAGCACGTCTCGATATGCGAATGGCGCAAGGTGGAAAGCTTACTGCTTTCGAAGTGGTAAATTCTTATTCTGAGGAGCGACTTGTTCGAATTTTTAAAGAATACGGAGAGTTAAAGGAAGCCTATAAGCTGGCGAATCGAATTGTTTATCAGCGAAATATCAGTTCTATTGAATCAACTGAGGATCTTGTAAGCAGAATTGAATCGCTTTCTCGCGATGGAAAAATGAACCAGTTTCTGGCGAAAGTTTTTCAAGCATTACGGATTGAAGTAAATGGTGAAATGGAAGCTCTGGTGGATTTGCTTAGCCAATCGGTTGATGTGATTAAACCCGGTGGAAACCTGGTAGTGATTTCTTACCACTCTCTTGAAGACCGGATGGTAAAGCGCTTCATGAAATCCGGGAATCAAAGCGGAAACATGGAGAAAGATTTTTACGGAAATCCAATACGCCCCTTTTCACCTCTCAGAGGAATGCCCATAGTGCCCGGACCTGATGAAATTGAAATGAATAACCGCGCACGGAGCGCAAAATTGCGAATAGCGAAGAGAAATGAACAAAGTGAAAAAAAATAAGCCGGAGCAAAAAAGTAAAGGCGGATTTGCACGAGGAGTGAATACGCTGCTCAGTGGTCGCTTTCTCACGCGTGAATACGTGCAATCCAACCTTCCCTTCATCTTTTTTATTGTGGCACTCATGGTCGCTTATATTGCTTACGGATATTTTTCTGAAAGCAATATGAAAGAACTCGTTTCCGCAAATGCTGAACTCCATGAACTGAAAACACGCAACTTAACCATCCAAGCGCATTTAGGTAAAATTCGTGCACAATCGTCCGTAGAACAGTCTATTAAAGATCTTGGTCTGGTAGAATCGACCACTCCTCCAATTATAATTTCAGTGCCAAAGTCCGAAATTCTCAACACCGAATCTGACGAATGAAAGAGAAAAACGGCATTATAAGCAAAGCTTATATCATATTTACGATGATATGTCTTTTCGCGCTTGTCATTGTAGGAAAGATTTTTTTCATCCAATTGGTGAATGGTGCTAAATGGGAGGAAAAAGTGGAGCATCTGACAACAGATCTGCGCGAAATAACCCCCGTGCGCGGAAATATCTATGGCGCCAATGATGACATGCTGGCTACCTCGGTACCCATTTATGAAATCAGAATGGATATGCTCGCCGATGGCCTAAGCGAAGAAATATATAATGCCCAAATTGATTCCCTTTGCATAGCGCTAAGCTCTCTGTTTGGTGACCGTTCTGCTGCGCAGTACAAAAAAGGATTTACGCAGGCAAAGGCCAATGGAAACCGGTATTATCGCGTTAGAGGCAATCTCGATTTTGATCAAGTACAAGCGGCAAAGAAATTTCCGATCTGGCGAAATGGTCGTTACAAAAGCGGTGTCATTTTTGAAAAAAGAACCGTCCGCCTCATGCCCTTTAAAGGGTTAGCGACACGCACGGTGGGGTATGAGCGAGATGGTGTGCAGCCTGTTGGGGTGGAAGGTGCTTTTAATACTGTTCTTAGCGGAAAGCCAGGTCAACGTTACGAAAAAAGGCTTGCTGGCGGAATATGGATGCCGGTAACCGACAAAAATGAAGTAGAGCCCGAAGACGGATGCGATGTGTACACCACCATCGATGTCAATATTCAGGATGTAGCCACAAACGCACTGCGCAAACAACTAAAAGAACATGATGCCCGACACGGTTGCGCCGTGCTCATGGAAGTAAAAACTGGATTTATTAAGGCCATTGCCAATCTTACTTTGACCGGTGACAGCACGTATCGCGAAGTCTATAATTATGCCGTAGGTGAAGCTACAGAACCGGGATCTACATTTAAGCTCCCCTCTCTGATGGCTGCTTTTGAAGATGGATTGCTGACTCTCGAAGATACAGTAGATACAGAAAATGGCGCACATCGATTCTACGACCGTATTATGCGCGATAGCAATCACGAAGGACATGGTGTAATCGACGTATTGACTGCTTTTGAAAAATCTTCAAACGTCGGAGTTTCAAAATTAATTGACCGGAGCTATGGTAAGAATCCGCAAAAATTTGTCGATCGATTGTATAAAATGGGTCTAGGCAGAAAACTCGGCCTATCCATTGCCGGCGAGGGTATACCCAAAATCAAGGATCCAGCTGACCTGAGTTGGTCAGGGGTTACCCTTCCCTGGATGAGTATTGGTTACGAAACGCTCATGACGCCGCTTCAGATTTTGACTTTTTACAATGCTGTTGCAAATGATGGGGTAATGATGAAGCCATTGTTTGTGAGTGAAATACGTAGAAACGGCGAGCTGATACGCGAAAATAAACCTGTGGTTCTCAATCAGGCAATTGCCTCTCGCGAAACGATTGCCAAAGCAAAAAAAATGTTGGAAAGCGTAGTCACCAAAGAAGGTACGGCATACAATCTTCGGAACTCGGCATTTCATATAGCCGGAAAAACCGGTACTGCTCAAATAGCAAATGAAAAATATGGCTATAAATACGAACAAGCAGTGAGCTACCAGGCGTCGTTTGTAGGTTATTTTCCTTCTGAAGCACCGGAGTACACATGTATTGTGGTGGTAAACGGACCATCGAACGATGTGTATTATGCCAATCGTGTTGCCGGACCCGTATTTAAGGAAATTGCAGATAAGGTGTATGCCCAAAGATTTGATATGATTGAAAAGCAGGAACATCTGATCAATCCCACAGCCTACAAAGTTCCCGTTTCTAAAAGCGGAAACTCAGAGGACTTGCTCGCTATTTTTAATGATTTTGGAGTAAATACCGAAGATAAAAGCGCGGGGTCCAAGTGGGTTACCACAACAACACTGCCGGATACTATTTCAATTGAAAAAAGAAGTGTAAAAGAGGGTATTACTCCAAATGTTTTAGGAATGGGGCTTAGGGACGGATTGTACCTCCTGGAGAATTGTGGCTATAAAGTCACCATTCGCGGAAATGGAATGATTGTAAAACAGAGTTTGCCTCCTGGTTCGCTTACGCAAAAAGGACAGAACATAATAATCGAACTATCCTGATATGAAATTACTCCAAGACATATTATATCAGGCGGGACTCATGCAGGTTATTGGTTCCACAAATGTAGCTGTGGATGAAATCGTCTTTGATTCGCGAAAAGCAAAAAACTTCTCCCTTTTTGTAGCTATCAAAGGTGTCCTTTCCGATGGGCATGATTATATTGAACAAGCCACCGAAAATGGCGCCGCTGCGGTGGTTTGCGAAAAAATTCCCGAAAACAGAAAGAGGGATGTGACTTATGTTGAAGTGGAAAACGCACATAGAGCACTGGGAATTATTGCCTCCAACTTTTTCGATAATCCATCGGAGAAATTGAAAATTGTAGGAATAACCGGTACCAATGGCAAGACTACTTGTGCTACCATGCTTTACGATCTTTTCAAATTGCTCGGAAAGAAAGTAGGACTCATTTCTACAGTGAATAATAAAATCCATAATCAGATCGTTCCCGCAACGCATACCACACCCGACCCGGTTAGTTTGAATCACCTCTTTCGGGAAATGGTGGACGCGGGATGCGCCTACTGCTTCATGGAAGTGAGCTCTCATGCCCTACACCAATATCGTGTGGCCGGAGTAAAATTTGCTGGAGCTGTTTTTACAAATTTATCCCACGATCACCTCGATTATCACAAAACATTCGACGCATATATAGCCGCCAAAAAAATGCTCTTTGATATGCTTCCGCGAGATTCTTTTGCTCTTGTAAATCTCGACGACAAGCAAGGCCCAACGATGCTTCAGAATTGTAAGGCAGATGTTCAGCAGACATATGCATTGAAGTCTATGGCAGATTTCAGAGTGAAAGTTATTGAAAATCAGTTCGGCGGTCTTCAATTAAATATCGACGGCCTCGATCTCTATGCCAAATTGGTGGGAAGGTTTAATGCCTATAATATTCTTTCTGTTTATGCGACGGCGGTTTTGTTGGGCTACGAAAAGATGGCTGTCCTCACCGCTTTGAGCAACATAAATCCTGTAGCCGGAAGATTTCAATACGTAATAAGTCCTTCAAAAGTCACTGCTATTGTAGATTACGCGCATACTCCCGACGCCCTGAAAAACGTGCTTAAGACTGTCGAAGATATTCGAACCCGAAATGAAACGGTCATCACTATAGTTGGTTGCGGCGGCGATCGAGATAAAACAAAACGACCGGAGATGGCGAGAATCGCTTGCAATCTCAGCGATCGCGTCATTCTTACCTCAGATAACCCGAGAACCGAAGATCCCGAAAAAATTATTGAGGAAATGCTTAAAGGGGTGGAGCCTCAAGATTATAAAAAGGTGAATTCCATAGTGAATCGAAAAGAAGCCATAAAAATGGCTTGTTCGATAGCCAAAAGCGGAGACATTATTCTCATAGCTGGAAAAGGGCATGAGACGTATCAAGAAATTAATGGAGAGCGATTGCCTTTTGATGATTTGGCTATAGTTAAGGACACATTTAAAATGCTCAATCCCTGATGCTGTACTACATATTTCAATATCTCGATACCCATTTCAACCTTCCAGGTGCTGGAGTTTTCCAGTACATCTCATTCCGTGCGGCTTTGGCGGTGCTTACGTCGTTGGTTATTTCTCTCCTTTTCGGAAATACACTTGTAGGTCTCCTACGAAAAAAACAGGTTGGAGAAACCGTTCGCGACCTTGGATTGAAAGGCCAGGTAGAAAAACAAGGCACCCCAACCATGGGCGGTTTGATCATTCTCGCTGCTATTTTGATCCCTGTTTTGCTTTTCGCAAAACTCAAGAACATATATGTTATCATTATGATTATCACTACGGTGTGTCTCGGTGCTATCGGGTTTATTGATGATTATATAAAGGTTTTTAGAAAAAATAAAAAAGGCCTTGCCGGCAAATTTAAAGTAGTGGGGCAGGTGGCGGTTGGTGTTTTAGTGGGCGGTCTGCTTTACTTCAATGATGGAGTGGTGAGCAAGGAAAAAGTGGTTGAAGCACCAAAGTCGGATATAGTTCTTGAATCAGGAACGACTATTCCTCCAAGTGTTCAGTGGGTCGAGAAAAAGTCGGTGGTTACCACCATTCCTTTTGTAAAGAACAATGAGTTCAACTACGCTTGGCTCCTAAGTTTTATGACAAAAGAAAATGCCGAGAAATGGGCGTGGGTGGTTTTTATTCCGATTGTCGTTTTTGTGGTGACTGCCGTTTCCAACGGAGCTAACATTACCGATGGTCTCGATGGACTCGCTACAGGTTCTTCGGCTATAATCGGGGTGGTATTGGCCATTCTTGCATTCGTTTCCGGTAACGTGGTATTTGCTGATTATCTGAATATTATGTTCATTCCGAATGCAGGTGAACTAACGGTATTTATAAGCGCATTCGTGGGTGCTTGTATCGGTTTTCTGTGGTACAATTCCTACCCGGCTCAGGTGTTTATGGGCGATACCGGAAGTCTCGCACTTGGAGGAATTATTGCCGTTTTTGCCCTCGCTATCCGCAAAGAATTATTGATACCGCTTTTTTGCGGAGTCTTCCTTATTGAAAATGTTTCGGTGATGATACAAGTGGCTTATTTCCGCTATACCAAAAAGAGGTATGGCGAAGGGCAGCGCATCTTTTTGATGGCTCCACTGCATCATCACTACCAAAAGCTTGGCTACCACGAATCTAAAATTGTGTCGCGGTTTTGGATTGTGGGAATTCTCCTAGCTGTATTGTCAATCGTTACCCTAAAACTACGCTAAAAATGAAGCTTTTGGTTTTGGGTGGTGGCGAGAGCGGTGTAGGAGCCGCAATGCTCGGTCAGAAATTAGGTTACCATGTGCGCCTTTCTGACGGAGGAAAATTGAAAGAAAAGTACAGGAACGTTCTTATTAAGGCTGGTATAGAATGGGAAGAAAACGCGCACAGCGATGCGTTTCTCAAGGATGTAGAAATGGTGGTCAAGAGTCCGGGAATTCCATCGAATTCGGCGGTTGTAAAATCGCTGATCGAAGCAGGTGCCGAAGTCATCTCCGAAATTGAATTTGCCGCAAGGCATACCCAAGGAAAGATGATAGCGATAACGGGCACCAATGGAAAAACCACCACCACGATGCTTACCTATCATATTTTCAACAAGGCCGGTGTCGATGTTGCCGTTGCCGGAAATATGGGGAAAAGCTTCGCAGGCCAACTAGCAGAATCCGATCATGATTTCTGGGTCCTCGAGGTCAGTAGTTTTCAGCTCGATGATATTCGCGATTTCAAACCGAATGTGGCGGTACTGCTGAATATTACACCCGATCATCTCGATAGGTATGACTACAAAATTGAGAATTACGCGGAAGCAAAATTTGCCATAGCACGAAATCTCACTGCTGATGATCATTTCATCTATTGCGACGACGACGAGATTATTGCGGAGAATATGAAAACGCGTGACATCAAAGCCGAATTGCATCCTATTTCTATCTACCATCCTGTGAAGAATGGAGCAACAATAACTGAAAATAAAATTAGTATAAACCTTATCAATAAACCGTTTGAAATGTCCATACACGAATTAGCCCTTCAGGGAAAACACAACGCTTACAATTCCATGGCGGCGAGTGTTTCGGCGCGAATCTTTGACCTACGCAAAGAAATAGTGCGAGACAGTCTCTGCGATTATGAAAATGTGGAGCACAGGCTTGAATTTGTCGCTGAAATACATGGAATCAAGTTTATTAATGATTCAAAAGCTACCAATGTGAATTCCACCTGGTACGCACTCGAAACATTCAATGAAAAAGTAGTGTGGATCGTTGGCGGTGTCGATAAAGGAAACGATTACACCATACTCGAGCCACTGGTACGCGAAAAAGTGAAAGCCATTATTTGTCTGGGAACAGATAATAAAAAGCTACTCGACTTTTTTAGTGGTATGGTTCCGAGTATTTCGGAAGCTCGATCAGCATCAGAAGCAGTGGCACAAAGTTATGCTCTCGCAAAAAAGAACGATGTAGTACTCCTCTCTCCGGCTTGCGCCAGTTTCGATTTATTCGACAATTACGAAGACCGGGGACAACAATTTAAACGCGCTATTCGTGCACTTTAATAAAATCGATAGATATGTCAGATAACCGATTTACAGAAAAGAAGAAAACCACAAGTAACCCGCTCATTGATGCACGCCTGAAGTCACTTCACGGAGAGAAACCGTTTGCGCTCGAATCAGTCGGAATGATCGGAGAGGTCAATATTGTAAATGATTCTGCTGCAACGAGTCTCACTCATGTGGCCGAATCGCTGCTCATATTTGATACTCCCGTTATTTGGATCGCAGATACCCGCGCCAATACACGAGACTTTCGGATGATTTCGGAGTTGCTCGAAACCCACGTGAAAGCTATGGTGGCTACCGGCGATTTTACCGACGAGGTGCACAACGCACTATGGAACGAATTGGGATATTTCGTCTCAGCTCAATCATGGGAAGAAGCGCTGGATATGAGCCTGATATTAGCCAAACCCGGCGATACTGTGCTTTTTTCACCCGGTTGCCGTGCCGGAGAACCATTTGAGAATTTTTCCGAAAGAGGAGACTATTTCAGCCGGCTGGTTGAGATCAAACGCGAATCAAAATAAACCGAAGTGGGAGAAGAAAAGAAGTCATATACCATTCACAAAAGCAAGGAGAGCCAGATAGATCGGGAACTTAATGCGCGGGCCGGCTTACGCCGAAATTTGGAGAAAACAAGCCATCGCGTAGATTCACTCGGTGAGATCGAGGGTGTCGAATTTATTTGTGACACAAAGGCCTTAGATATTCTGGCAACGCGTGACACGTTTAAATTTTTGTCCAAACCTGTGGTATGGTTGTCTGCGACCTCTCCGTACGAAAGAGATTATTCCCTTCTCGAAAAATATTTGGTCAAAAAAGTGAAAGCGATCGTTGCGTATGGCGAAAACTGTGTTGACATGGAGGCCAAACTTTCAAAGTTTGTCCCGCAATTCATCACTGCAGTGACCCTTGATGAGGCGGTGGAAAAGGCAAATAAATTCGCTTCAAAAGGCGATGTTGTTGTGTATTCTCCAAGTTGTGTTGCGCAGGATGATTATGTCAATTTTCTCGATCGGGCTAATGCGTTTAAAAGAATTTTTGAAGATTTGAAAAAACAGTGAAAGAGCTTATTGCACAATATCTGAAAGGCGACAGAGTAATCTGGATGGTTTGTCTTATTTTAGGACTCGTGTCTATTCTTGCGGTATACTCGAGCATTTCTTCGCTTGCCTATAAATATACCGATGGCAACACGTTCTACTACCTTACTAAGCATGGCATGATGCTCATTACAGGCTTTATAATCATGTATTTTGTTCACAAAATTAACTACCGTTATTTTTCTCGCTTATCGCAAATTGCCATTTGGGTCGCGGTCGTTCTTCTTTTCCTCACCCTTTTACTCGGAGTAAACCTGAATGACGCTAGCCGTTGGTTGCGCATTCCGATTATCAACCAGAATTTCCAAACTTCCGACTTTGCGAAAATCGCACTCATCGCCTACGTTTCGCGAATGCTCACAATTCGAAGAGGATATTTTCATAGTTTTAAGGAAGGGCTAATACCTATCCTGATTCCTATTGTTCTGGTTTGCGGACTTATTCTGCCAGCCAATTTCTCCACCTCGGCCATGCTTTTTATGGTTTGTGTTACCCTGCTTTTTATTGGAGGTATTCCTATCAAGCATTTAATTCTTGTCTTTGCCATTGCCGGACTTGGTTTTGTGGCATTGATAGGGCTTTCTGCAAGTTTCCCGAATCTTCTGCCGCGTGTAGAAACTTGGAAAACCCGAATTACAAGCTATGAATCAGGAAATAGCGAAGCAAATTATCAGGTCGAACATGCTATGATGGCGATCCAATCGGGAGGAATATTGCCTTCCGGACCCGGTACTGGCGATTCACGAAATTATTTGCCGCATCCATATTCAGATATGATTTACGCTTTTATTATTGAAGAGTATGGAGCCATAATTGGCGGCGGCGGTATGTTGCTGCTCTATCTTATTTTTCTCTATCGCGCTTTGCGAATTGCACGTGAATGCGAACGAAATTTTGGTTCACTGCTCGTTATTGGTCTTAGTTTATTGCTTGCTTTTCAGGCATTCATAAATATGGGTGTAGCAGTACATATTCTGCCGGTAACGGGTCAGCCCTTGCCCTTGGTGAGTATGGGAGGAACATCGATTTGGTTCACCTGTCTCGCTGTGGGAATGATTTTGAGCGTGAGCCGTACCGCAGCCGAAGGCGAAAAAGTGACGAAGAAGAAGGCATCAACTCAACAAAAAAAGAAATCCTATGCGGTCGTTTAAACTCATCATTAGTGGTGGCGGCACAGGCGGTCACATTTTTCCTGCCATCGCAATAGCCGATGCAGTAAAGAAGCGCGTACCCGATGCTGAGATTCTTTTTGTGGGTGCCAAAGGCAAAATGGAGATGGAACGTGTGCCTCAAGCGGGGTATAAGATCGAAGGGCTTTGGATAAGCGGAATTCAACGGAGCCTTACTATGAAAAATCTGGCTTTTCCAATCAAACTGATTTCCAGCATGGCGAAAGCGCGTTCGATTGTGCGGATGTTCAAACCCGACGTCGCTGTGGGTGTGGGGGGATACGCTTCAGGGCCGCTACTGAAGGTGGCTTCATCCCGCGGAATTCCTTCGCTTATTCAGGAGCAAAACTCATTTCCCGGGATCACCAATCGGCTACTTGCCAAAAAAGTGAGTCGCATTTGTGTGGCTTATGAGGGTATGGATCGCTGGTTTCCAAAAGACAAAATTGTCCTTACGGGAAATCCGGTGCGTGAAGCAGTCGTAAACCTTGACGGCAAAAAGCCGGAAGCTGCCAAATATTTCGGGCTCGATGCCAATAAACCCACCCTGCTCGTTGTGGGCGGAAGCCTTGGAGCGCGCACCATCAATGAAAGTATTCACAAGAATCTCGAACTTTTCAAAAATTCGGACTACCAATTGATTTGGCAAACCGGAAAGACATACGCGGATACCGCACTCGAAGCCGTGAGCAATAATAAGGACAAGGGAATTGTTACCCAAAAATTTATCGACCGCATGGATTTCGCTTATGCAATGGCCGATGTAGTTGTTTCTCGCGCAGGTGCCATGTCGGTATCGGAAATTTGCCTCACCCATAAACCAGCTATTCTTGTGCCATCGCCAAATGTGGCTGAAGATCACCAAACCAAAAATGCCAAAGCTCTCGCAGACCGGAATGCTGCTATCCTCGTTGCCGATAGCGATGCCGCTAAAAAGCTTGGCCCGGCAATGGAAAAATTATTGGGCGATGCCACTTTGCGCAATTCCCTTTCGGTAAATGCCGCGGAAATGGCTTTTGAAAATGCTGCGGATAAAATTGCAGATGAAATATTAAAACTGACTGAAAAAAAGTGAGCTTCGGAAAAATACATAGCGTCTATTTTGTGGGTATCGGAGGTATTGGTATGAGCGCTCTTGCGAGGTACTTTCAGGCTATTGGCAAAAATGTTTTCGGCTACGACCGGGTACCAACTGAATTGACCAAAAAACTCGAAGCAGAGGGAATAGCTATTGTTTATCGGGATCTACCTGATCTTATTTCCGACGCGTTTAGTGCTAACTCACTCGAAGAATCGCTGGTTGTTTATACGCCTGCAATCCCTTCAAAAAATGCCATTTTAGGATACTTCGGTGCAAATGGGTATGCCATAAAAAAACGCTCCGAAGTACTAAGTGAAATAATTGAAAATCAGAAAACTATCGCTATTGCAGGAACCCATGGAAAGACCACAACTTCTGCGATGGTAGCTCATTTATTAAATCAGGCTGGTGTGGCTTGCAATGCATTTTTGGGTGGAATCGCGCTCAATTTTGAATCGAATTTCCTCCTCAATCCAAAAGCAGAATATGCGGTGGTAGAGGCTGATGAATACGACCGTTCATTTCTCCGGCTCAAGCCGTATTTGGCGGTGATCACTTCAGTAGATGCCGATCACCTTGATATCTATGGTGACGCTTCAAGTATGAACACTGCTTTCTCAGAGTTTGCTCAAAAAGTGGATGAAAATGGCGTACTATATCTGCAAAGCAAAGTCCAACTAACAGCTATTGCTCCAAAAAAATCCTATTCCATTTCGGATGAAAAAGCGGATTTGCATATTTCTGATTTGAAAATTGAAGACGGCAAATACTTTTTCAATGTCATTTCCGGAAACGAAGACTTGGGTCAGATAGAGACTTTTTATCCCGGACATCACAATGTCGAAAATGCGCTCGCCGCAATCGGAATCGCATTGGAATTAGGAATTTCGTGGGAAAAAATACGTGAAGGTGTCGCTTCATTCAAAGGTGTAAAACGTCGCTTTGAATATCATATCCGTAGAGAGGACCGCATTTTTATCGACGATTATGCCCACCATCCTACAGAGATTTCGGCTTGTGTGAATTCTGTGAAGGAACTCTATCCCGAAAGCAGAATTACCGGCGTTTTCCAACCGCATTTATTTTCGCGAACCCGTGATTTTGCGGATGATTTTGCGACAAGCCTCGAAGCACTCAACGAATTGCTTTTGATGGAAATCTATCCGGCGCGCGAAGAGCCCATTCCCGGCATCGACAGCGAGTGGTTGCTTCATAAAATACGGATGGTGAATAAAAAATTATGTTCGCGTGAAGAACTTGTAAATGAAGTAGTAAGATTACAACCGGAAGTATTACTAACTATGGGCGCCGGCGATATTGATAAAATGATCGAACCTCTAAAATCAGCACTGGATGATTAAGACAAGTAAAATACTGACAGTCACGGTATTCGCTGTTGGTGCCGTTGTGTTGCTTGGCCTTCTCGGCTTTGTAGGATCGATACGCTCATCTGCTTCCTGCGAGGAGGTTTTGATCAGTATTTTGGGTCAGACTAAGGAAAAATTGATCGAAGAGTCGGACGTCCGCTCGTTAATAAATCGCGATATCGGGGCTCTGGTAGGTGTTCCACTCAATCAAATTAATACCCGCGAAATCGAGTCTTTGCTCAGGGCAATGCCGCACATCAAAAATGCTCGGGTCTATGAAACAATTGACAAAAAATTGATAATTGAATTGCAAGAACGTGTTCCGTTGGTTCGCCTTTTCGATAAAAGTGGAAATACCGCGCTCATGGATTCCCAAGGCAATCTTATGCCGTTATCGCATCATGTAGTATTGAGAATCCCCATTATCACCGGTCAATTCTCCCTGAGTAAAAATTTCGCAGGTGCAGATTCTTCAATTGCTTTCGCAAAACGGGATAGCATGCTCACAGCCGTATTTCATTATGCCAGAGCCATTGGTTCCGATCCATTTTGGAAAGCCCAAATACAACAAACCGAGATTACGTCGGTAGGTGATTTCGTGGTGTATCCGCAAGTAGGAAATAACACAATCAACTTTGGTACAGCCGATAGGATAGAAGAAAAATTAAACCGGCTACGGATTTTCTACAAAGAAGGTCCCGAGATGACCGGATGGAATAAATACAGTATAATAAACTTGAAATTTAAGGATCAAATTGTTTGCACAAAAAAATAAGTATATGGACGAACCAGAAATAATCGTCGGCCTCGACATCGGAACTACAAAAATTGCCTGTATTGTGGGTCGCATTAATGAATACGGCAAAGTGGAAATCATCGGAATGGGACGTTCCGAATCACTCGGCGTGCGCAGCGGGGTGGTTAGTAATATCAACCTGACCGTAGAGTCAATCGGACGAGCTGTAGCACAGGCTACTGAAAGAGCCGGTGTAGAAATAGAAGAAGTGGTGGTAGGAATAGCCGGCCAGCATATCCGAAGCCTTCAGCACCGCGGCATTCTTACGCGAAAAAATAAAGAGCTCGATGAAGAAATCTCTCAGCAGGATATCGACAACCTTGTGGATGACATGCACCAGTTGGTGATGAACCCCGGCGAAGAAATTATTCATGTGCTTCCGCAAGAATATATTGTTGATAATGAGCAGGGTATTAAAGATCCCATTGGCCATTCCGGGATTCGGCTCGAAGCCAATTTTCATATCATTACCGGAAAGGTAAATGCTGCCAAAAATATTTACAAAAGCGTGAGCAAAGCAAATCTCGAAGTGCAGGATCTTGTATTGGAGCCCCTTGCTTCCGCTGCCGCTGTGCTCAGCGATGAAGAAAGAGAAGCCGGTGTGGTACTCGTAGATATAGGGGGTGGTACTACCGATATTGCCATTTTTCAGGATGGAATTATTCGCCATACGGCAGTTATCCCTTTCGGTGGAAATATCATTACCGACGATATCGCCGCCGGTTGCAGCATTTTGCGTAAGCATGCCGAACAACTGAAGGTGAAATTTGGATCGGCGCTCGGTTCCGATAGCATGGAAAATCAAATCGTGTGTATTCCCGGTTTTAGCGGACGCGAACCCAAAGAAATATCAGTGCGCAATCTGGCCAATATTATTCAGGCGCGTACCGAGGAAATTGTCGAGCAGATCATTTATGAAATCAAAAGTTCGGGATATGAGAAGCAACTTATTGCCGGCATTGTGCTAACCGGTGGTGGCGCGCTGCTCAAGAATGTTACTCAACTGGTGGAATATCTGTCGGGACTCGAAACCCGTATGGGCTTCCCCAACGAACATCTTGGGAAAGGCAATTCACCTGAACTCGGAAGTCCGATGTATGCCACAGGTATCGGCTTGGTGCTGAAAGGACACGAGCTCAATCTGAAACGTCAGAAACGTGAACGTCCGAAACGCAGTCTTGTGCGAAGTGGTAGCCGCGAGAAGCTGGGACTATTCGATAAACTAATCTCTAAAAGCCAGTCGTTTTTTGAAGACGACGATGTATAAATCCAAAAATTCAAGGTGCGAACAGAATGCTGTCAGCACCAATTCCAAAATCCAACTAAACCAATATTATGAATTTCGATCTTCCAAAAGACCAATCATCCATTATCAAAGTGATAGGCGTAGGCGGTGGCGGTAGCAATGCCGTAAACCACATGTACGAACTGGGAATAAAAGGAGTAGACTTTATCGTTTGCAATACCGATTCTCAAGCCCTTGATGTAAGTCCTGTGCCTATCAAAGTGCAACTCGGTCAAAGCCTTACTGAAGGCCGAGGGGCGGGCTCCATTCCGGCAGTAGGAAAAAATGCCGCTATTGAAAATATTGACGAAATACAAGAAATTCTTGCGAAGCGAACAACCATGGTTTTCGTAACCGCCGGAATGGGCGGTGGTACCGGTACCGGCGCGGCTCCTGTTATTGCCAAAGCTGCCAAAGACATGGGAATTCTCACAGTGGGAATCGTAACCATCCCGTTTACCTTCGAGGGTAAAAAACGGATGAATCAAGCTGCCGAAGGCCTCAGAGAAATGCGCGCTTCAGTAGATACGCTGCTCGTAATTCGCAATGATAAGTTGCGTGAGATCCACGGAAATCTTTCATTGCAAAATGCCTTTGAACAAGCTGACAATATTTTGGCGACAGCCGCAAAAGGAATCGCAGAACTTATTTCTGTAACCGGAGCAATCAACGTCGATATGAACGATGTGAATACCGTAATGAAAGAAAGCGGCGTGGCAATAATGGGTCAGGCAATGGCCGAAGGAGAAGACCGAGCTATAAAAGCTGCCCGTCAGGCTCTTGAATCTCCACTGCTTAATGATAATGATATCGCTGGCGCAAAATACATTTTGCTCAATATTACGTATGGCTCAAGCGAAGTGATGATGGATGAAATTTCGGATATCACCGATTATATCCAGCACGCTGCAGGCTCTACTGCTGATGTAATCTGGGGTCATGGTATTGACGAATCACTCGGAGAAAAACTCAGTGTCACCATTATCGCTACCGGATTTAAATCTACACCCGATACCGGGTTTGAAATTGAAGAAACCGTTCGCCATGAATTGGTTACAGATTCCACCCCAAAACCGAATCGTCAAATTTCTCGTGAGCTGGATGCGCCTTTGGGCGATGAAGCCAAAGATGAGCCATATCTCAAAGAATTAACTCCCGAGGAGAAAGATGAGATTGAAAACAAGCCCGAGCCAAAAGTGGTGCGATTCGATTTATTTGAATCTACTTCTGAAGAGTCGACAGAATACATCGAGGAGCGCGAAAACGTTGTCGATAAAAAAGAGGATGAACCGGAATATTTTTCACTTGATTCTGAAAATGAAATTGAATCAGCTTCGACTGCTGCCGCAAATGACGAAGATGCCGATGAGACTGAAGAGCTGTCGCAACGGGTAAATTCAGAAGTTGCCAATCAATTGAATCGTGAGCGCCTGCGCAATCTCCGTGACATTTCGCAACGTATTAAAAGCCCACAAGGCTTAACAGAATTGGAAAAGGAACCTGCCTACAAGCGCAGAAATGTGCGTCTAGATCAATTGGCACATAGCAGTGATTCGGAAGTTTCGCGTTATACCTTGAGCGAAGATCGTGACGAAACCGGAAATTCTCGCGGTGGTTTGCGACCAAATAATCCGTATTTGCACGATAACGTGGACTAGTAGCTCCGCGATTCATCGCGGAGCTTCATGCGATTCATCGCGAAGCATTACCTTTGAGGTAAATATTACGAATCATGGGATTAACTGATAAAATAAACGAAGGCATAAAAGATGCCATGCGTAGTAGAGAAAAAGACAAACTGGAAGCATTGCGAGCTATAAAGGCAGCATTGCTTTTGGAAATGTCAAAAGGTACTGAGAAAGAGCTTGATGAAAGAGTTGAAATGCAGATTTTGACACGTATGCACAAGCAGCGTAAGGAATCTTCAGCGATTTATCATGAACAGGGTCGTGAGGATCTTGCCAAAGATGAAGATTTTCAAGCGGGAGTAATCGAAGATTTTTTACCAAAGCAGATGTCTGAATCGGAGATTGAAACAACAATCAATGAAATCATTGCAAGCACCGGTGCAGAAGGAATGAAAGATATGGGCAAAGTTATGGGGCAGGCTTCTGGACGTATGGCCGGAAAAGCAGATGGTAAAGTAATTGCCGATTTGGTGAAGAAGAAACTCGCGGGAAGTTGAGAATGAAATTGGATTTTGGATTTAGAAGAGGGGCTGGGAAGCCCCTTTTTTTACAAGATTGAGTACCGATGGATTAGTATGGTTTTTTTATACTAGAGTGCACAGCAGGTAACACAAAAAATCCCTTGGAATAATCCATGGGATTTTAAAATTGAGTGGGATACGGGATTAATCACCTAAACAGGCGATTGATCCTTAAAAGGAGGCTTCAGGAGAAACCCTCCAATTGCTTCGCGCTTGATTTTTTTATGGGAGAATTCTTTCTTTGAGTGAGCTCAGCAAAAATTCTCTCATAAAAAAACCCCCAATTCCTTGGGGGCATTTTTCTTGAGCGGGAGACGGGATTCGAACCCGCGACCCCGACCTTGGCAAGGTCGTGCTCTACCAGCTGAGCTACTCTCGCAATTTGAGTTGGCAAAATTAACCATTATATTGAATTGGCAAAAAATTAAGCCATTATTTACCGGTCATTTTTTTTATTTCGTTCAATTTCATCAGCGCTTCTACCGGTGTGAGGGCATTAATGTCTATTCCTGCAATTTCATCGCGTATATTTTCGAGAATCGGATCATCCAATTTGAAAAAACTCAGCTGTAAATCTTCCTTTCCTCCGGATTTCCCACCGGCATTTAGCTTTTCACCCGAATGCGATTTTTCCAACCGCTTCATTATTTGCGCGGCTCTGGAAACTACCACAGGCGGCATTCCGGCCATTTGTGCCACATGGATACCAAAACTGTGTTCGCTTCCTCCGGCTTTTAGCTTTCGCAGAAAAATGACCCGGTTTTCAACCTCTTTTACACTCACATTAAAATTCTTAATGCGTTTGAAGAGGGCAGCCATTTCATTCAATTCATGGTAATGGGTTGCAAAAAGTGTTTTGGCTCGTGCCTTTTTATTTTCGTGAATGTATTCCGTGATCGCCCAAGCAATTGAAATGCCATCGTAGGTGCTTGTTCCGCGGCCTATTTCATCGAGTAGAACGAGACTTCTTTCGGAGAGATTGTTTAGGATACTCGCCGTTTCGTTCATTTCTACCATGAATGTAGATTCTCCCGAAGAGATATTATCGCTCGCACCCACCCGGGTAAAGACTTTATCAACCAAACCAATTTTGGCTGATGATGCCGGTACATAAGAGCCCATTTGAGCCATTATGACAATCAAGGCAGTCTGTCGCAGCAAAGCTGATTTCCCGGCCATGTTCGGCCCGGTAATCATCATAATTTGCTGGTTCGATTTATTTAGAATCACATCATTTGCCACATAGCTTTCGCCAATAGGAAGTTGCTGTTCAATAACCGGATGGCGGCCATCTCTGATATCTAAGTCTTGGCTTTCATTGATTTGGGGCCGCACATAGTTATGTTCTTTCGCAATTTGAGCAAATGAAAGCAAACAATCCAATTGTGCTATCCGGCGGGCATTGAGTTGAATCGGCTCAATAAAGCTGGACAGGCTCACGATGAGATCCGAATAAATTTGTGATTCAAGTGCCTGAATACGTTCCTCGGCACCAAGAATTTTTTCCTCATAAACCTTCAGTTCTTCAGTAATGTATCGCTCGGCATTTACCAATGTTTGTTTGCGCATCCAGTCTTCAGGAACCTTGTCTTTGTGGGTGTTGCGAACTTCGAGATAATATCCAAAAACATTATTAAAAGCGACCTTGAGCGAGGATATTCCGGTACGTTCCGTTTCGCGCTCCTGTATTTCAAGCAACCGATCTTTACCTTTTGTTTTTATCGACCTCAAGTCGTCCAGTTCTTCATTTACACCAGGTGCAATTACATTTCCTTTTGCCAGTTGAACCGGAGCATCTTCTTGAATTTCATTTTGAATTCGTTCGATAACACTTTTGCAGGGGTTAAGCTGTTCGGCAATGTATTGCAATGTTTTATTTCCCGATTTCTGTAGAATTTCCTGAATAGGAATCATAGCATTCAAAGCGCGACAAAGTTGCAGTACTTCCCTCGGATTAATGCGGGCTACAGCTACTTTTGAAATAAGCCTTTCCACATCACCGATTTGCTCTATATTCTTAGCAACCGATTCAGAAACACCTTGGTTTTTTAAGAAGTATTCAACCGCCTCATGGCGCTGAACGATTGATTCACGGGTTTTTAGCGGAAGCACAAGCCAACGCTTTAATAAACGGCTTCCCATCGGAGAAATCGTGCGATCGATAATCTGCAATAGCGAAGTAGCTCCATCCCCAATGGCCGAAATCAGCTCTAAATTACGGATGGTGAATCGGTCGAGCCACACATAATTGTCTTCTTCGATACGTCGCAAGCGGGAAATATGGCTGAGTTTTTCGTGATGTGTATCTGAAAGATATTGCAAAACAGCTCCGCAAGCCACAACACCAAGATTCATCTCTTCGACTCCAAAACCTTTTAAAGATTTGGTTTTGAAGTGGCCCAGAAGTTTATCGTAGGCAAATTCTTCCGTAAAAACCCAATCGTCAAGACGAAAAGTGTGAAATTTTCCACCGAAAACTGAGAGAAAACGATCTTCAAAATGACGTTGAAAAAGCACCTCGCTCGGCTTAAAGCTCTGCATAAGCTTTTCGATATAGGGCATAGTACCTTCGGCGGTAAGAAACTCTCCTGTGGAGATATCGAGAAGTGAGAGTCCGGCTCTGTCTTTGGTGAAGTGAACAGCTGCCAGAAAATTATTCGTTTTGTGATCGAGTACATTATCGTTGTAGGCCACGCCAGGCGTAACTAATTCGGTAACTCCTCTTTTTACGATGGTTTTTGTAAGCTTTGGATCTTCCAGCTGGTCGCAAATCGCCACCCGGTAACCCGCGCGCACCAGCTTGGGCAGATACATATCAAGCGAATGGTGTGGAAATCCTGCCAGTTCCACGTGCGAAGCGGTTCCGTTTTTACGTTTCGTGAGTACAATCCCAAGCACATTAGCAGCTTTAACGGCGTCCTGGCTAAAAGTCTCGTAAAAATCACCTACGCGAAAAAGCAAAAGGGCATCCGGATATTTGGCCTTGATCCCTAAGTATTGCTTCATGAGTGGGGTTTCGCTCGATGCAACGTGATTTTTCTTCTTCTTTTTCTTGGTTTCCAATACGGTCAAATTTGTTAATTCCTCTCTGAGATTAATGTACTGTTTTTCTCTTATAAAAGAGATGGGAAACGAAAATACCACATCTCTATTGGCTTTAAAATTATATTTGCACCCAGTTTTCAATTCTTATGAACATTAAAACCAAAAATGAAGAGCTTGGAAGGCTCAGTGAACTTGCCTTTAAGGCCTCCTCAAAAGCGCCGCTACACATCATTTTGGATAATATAAGAAGTGCCCAAAATGTGGGTTCGGTTTTTCGCACAATGGATGCTTTTCGCTGCGCTAAGATTCATATTTGTGGAATTTCTGCAAAACCGCCTCACAGGGAAATTCAAAAAACAGCGCTCGGAGCAACTGAAACGGTAGAATGGGAATATTATGAATATACTCAGGAAGCAATAAGCAGACTTAAAGACTCAGGAGTGCTTATTTTTGCCGTTGAGCAAACCCAAAAATCAGAATCCCTCATTGATTTCCCACTGGATTACAACCGGGAAACAGCTTTTATTTTTGGCAATGAAGTGAATGGGGTTGATCAGAAAGTGATTGATAGCGTGGATGGTTCTATTGAAATTCCTCAGTATGGGAGCAAACATTCTTTGAATATTTCCGTATGCGCTGGTATTGTTATTTGGGAATTTGCTAAGGGATTTCATTATACCTGATGACTGAATGGATGATTTTTGTATCTTTCGTTTCTCAAAAATACCTAAGGCTGAGTAAATTTTACATGAAGACATTAAGCAGAATCAGCATAATTCTGATGATTTTCCTTTCATCGGCGGCATCCGCACAATATTTCAATGGACAAAATACTTTTTGGAAGACGCAAAAGCAATCCATTGGTTTTGGTCTTGGAGTGTCCAATTTTTTGGGAGAATTAGGTGGTCGGAATCAGGTTGGGTCAGATTTTATTTATGATCTCGAATGGTCGCAAACCCGACCAGCACTTTTTATAAATTATCGATACCAGTTCGCAACCAGGCTTTACGCGAAAGCTCAGTTTAACTATAGCATTATCGGAGGAAATGACGCACTCACAGAAGAAATATTTCGCCGTAACCGGAATCTGTCTTTTCGATCTTCGGTCTTTGAATTGACCGGTCAGGTGGAATTTGAAGTTGTTCAGTTTTCAAACAAAACCCGGTACAATAGGGTCGCAACTGCCCGTAACCACAGCTCGGCATTTTACCTATCTGCTGGATTGGGAGGCGCACGGTTTAATCCGAAGGGAAATTTTGACGGTCAGTGGTATGCACTTCGTCCTTATGGCACCGAGGGTCAGAAACAGGAGGGTGGCCCCTCTCAGTACTCGCTTTTTACGGTTGTGATTCCTTTGGGAATCGGATTCCGTTATGAGTTGAACCAGGAATGGACGATTGGTGCAGAATTGGTGCACCGGATTACTTTCACAGATTATATGGACGATGTGAGTACGGTGTATTACGACAATGACCTTATCGCACAAACGCAGGGAGAACTTGCCGCACATTTTGCCGATCCGAGTCTGGGCTATTACGTGGATGAAAGTGGAAATGAAATCCCGTTAAATTCCACTTTTACCGGTGCCCAGCGCGGCGACCCTTCAGATAATGACGCCTATTTTACTTTTACCTTTAATGCGTATTATAAAATCCACAGCGGATATAAACGTGGTAAGGGTCGAACAATAAAACGGCGAAGAAGAAGAGCCGTATTCTAATTTTAGTCAGCCATCACATTCTATAGTTTTCCAACAGGTAGTTCTGAATTAGCTATTTCTGTGGCTGTAGTCGGCTACCTTTTAATAACGCGGATTCCTTCTGCTTTGTGAACCACATTTCAAGGGGAAGTAAGGGGTAATAAATTTTTTAGTTGAGGTATATTTTTTGATCGTTTTTTTCGCGAAATTCGATATTCGCGTAATAAGGCATGTTACGCTTTCCTTTGTCGATTGGTGGCACACACCGGAGAGAACTGAGAAAGGATATCAGGCGGGGTTCCCGCATTCGTTTCTTTAAAGAGTGCAAACTAGTGAACCTCATTACTTGTTTGGAAAAAATTTATTATATCCCATGAAAGATAGACTTGTACTAATTGGTGATGTAGTAATTTGATATTTTCGATGGTGAGTGAAGTCTCATTTTACCTTTTGGAAGCCATACATTCACATCACCACAAAAGGAAACGGGCGCAAGCTCCTTACCTCTCAGGTGGCTTGCGTCGGTGCTGAGATTCTTCGCCTTGTTTATAAACCTTACAGGTCTTCTCAATTAGCATGTTCGGCCAGCGAAATGTGCTAGGGACGGATATGGTAATTCTATTTCTCTTTTTTCAATTAGGCAATAGGTGAGGGAGAATGAGCTATTGATCAATTCCTGATTTGGATTTTAAGGAATCACGATTTACTACATAAAAAAAAGCCTGCTCCAAAAGGAACAGGCTCTTCAATTCATTTTTCAAATGAATCCGATTTACTGGATTTCATTTTGGAAATTTCTAAACTCAAGATCATTCGCTGCTTTTTCTTTCATTGAAGCGTCAAGTGCGTAAGAAGCTTTCAGGCTATTCGAAACCATCGATGCATCATTCATGCGCGCTCCGATTATTGCTTTCAGGTATTGTCCTTCTGCAGTGTCTTTTTCAGGTGCCTGATTCAAGGTGCTTAATGCCGCTTCGTTGTTACCTGCTAAAACTTGGGCCAATGCTTTATTGAAAGTATTGTATCCTTTCATATTGTTAACTGCAGCATCGTAGTTACCATTCATAATATTGATAACTCCCATATTGTAATTCACTTCATTACCGGCTCCAGACGCACTTTCGTACATTTTCTGAGCGCCTTTGCGGTCACCGTTCAAACGTGCGATAATGCCAAGGTTATTTTTAGCTACTGCATTATCTTGTTTGGTATTAGCTGTTTCAAACATTTTCTTGGCGTTTACCAAGTCGTTTTTCTTCAGGCTCATAACTCCCATGTTATTGTAGGCACGGTAATCATCAGGATACGTTTGAGAAGCTTTCTGATAGATTGCATTTTTCTCATTCATATCGTCCGTCATGCTCGCAGCGTAAAGCATTTCCTCAATATTGAGTGAATCCGCATTCGCAGAGCGTGCCAAAGCCATGATTTCCTCATCAGATCGTCCTACGATGTCATAATTCACAGTAATCTGTGAACGACGCAATTGAGGAAGAATTTTTTCCGCAACTTCAGTATAGGTAGCTGCAAGATTTTTAATTTCAGTCTCACGCTTATTCACGTCAGAGTACATTTCGAGAATGCGTAAGATCAACGCTTTATCAGCAATTGAAGAGGCCTCCATTTTTTCTTTGAATCCGGCCCAGTCTTCACCTTTAGGAACCAGGTTGAAGAAAGTGTCTTTATCAAATTCTATTTTGTTGCTTTTCATCATTCGTGCCACAGCATTCATTGCGCTTTCGGCACGTTCGTCTGCAAGGTGCTCATTCAATGAAATCTCACCTTCAGGAGAAGCGTACGCAAGAATAGTAGCATCTTTGAACTGGTAGTCCGGATTAGTGCCATACGTATCAAGCATGTCATCAAGGGCTTTCATATCGGCATCGCGAAGTTCTGAAGATCGAACGACAGGTGAATTTACCAAATAGTTGATTACAGCTTCAGCTTGGTGCGACGTAGTTCGCTCGAACTGATCTTTTGCAATAATGGGCATTTCATCGCTCATTACTAAGAAAGGAGTGGTAATAACACCATCCGCAAGTTTATATGGATCGAATGCTTTTTCTTTGCTTCCTTGTTTTCCGAGAATATTCAGCATCAATTCCGAATCCTTCATATCTTGAGAATAGGCTACTTTATCTGAATAAGTAAAGTTTTTCCCATTTTCATAAGGAATTACAGTAGCATTTCCAGCAGCATCTTCGCCTTGAAAGGCAACTGTTTTGTAAGGAGTACTTCCCGCAGCATAAGTCAGGGTAGGAGTGAGTTCCACCATTGCTTTTTTGCTAAAATATTTTCCGGGAAATTTTCCATTAATATTCACTTCCACACTATCTCCCCGCACAATTAATGGACTTGGTTGGACATCATACTGAACAGTTTCAGCATATTTTGCCATTTTGCCTAAACCACCACATGCGGCAGTCGATAGGCCTATGATCGCCACCAGGGCTAATGTTTTCACATTCGAGAACTTCATTCTTTTGTTAGTTTTAAAAGGTAATTTGGTTGTACATTTCAAGGTGCAATAATACATATAGTTTTTTAGATACAGAAAGTCAGAACAATTCTTTTAGACGAATGGCCTACTATTTCAAACCATCTGATGATGAACACCTTTAGAAACGGGGCTTTCAATTATTTCAATAATGGATTCAAAATCTTTTTGATTCGCAACGAAGTCTAAATCAGACACATCTAACAAAATGATTTTTAACTGGTTAGAATACTTTCGTAAAAAATCGAGATAATATTTCTGAATTCGCTCGAGATATTCGGATTCAATATTTTGTTCATAGCGTCGTCCACGTTTTTGAATATTTGCCTGAAGTTTTTCGACGGGAGTATATAAATAGACGAGTAAGTCGGGTTTTGGAACACTCTGAAACATGATATCAAAAAGTTCGCGAAACAGACGATATTCATCTTCCTTCAGGTTTACACCGGCAAAAACAAGCGACTTACTCAAAAAATAATCGGCAATGGATAATTCACTGAAAAGATTTGGTCCCAGCTCCCGCTTTTGTATTTGCTGGTAGCGCTCGGCCAAAAACGACAATTCTACCGGAAATGCATATCGATCTGGATTTTCATAAAATCGCGGCAAAAACTCATTGTTTTCAAACTGCTCAAGAATAAGGCTCGCACCGTAATGTTCAGCCAGCATTCTGGCGAGTGTCGTCTTACCAGCACCGATTGTTCCTTCTATGGATATATAACTATAGTCTCTCAGCAATGCAATGTATTTTAGAAGTATCCAACGATTCTTTTTTCAATTCTCCCATACTGCGACCGAGTAATGGATGGATAAATTCGGGGGCAATATCGGCAAAAGGAATGAGGACAAAGTTACGTAAGTGAAGTCGGGGATGAGGAATAATTAAACCGAATTTCTCGAAAATTTTATTTTCATAAAAAAGTATATCGATATCCAGCGTGCGCGCCTGGTATATTTTGGCCTTACCGGTGGAATGAGAATTGCGGCCCGCATCACCCTCGATTTTAGTGGTCTGCTTAAGTATTGCTTTCGGTGATACCGATGTTTTGTAATGGGCAACAATATTTAAATAAGACCTGTTATCTTCGTATCCCCATGGTTCAGTTTCGTATACGGGAGAGATTTCAACCAGAGTCAATTTATCACTTAACCTCTCGATGCCGTATTTTAAATGATGCATCCGGTGGCCTAGATTACTACCCAAAGAAAAGTACACATCCGTATCTTGCTCTCTCATGCTATTTTCCGGCTAAACTGTTTTGAAACCACTAATGGAAAAGATTAAAATAAATTCAATGAATGGTGTAAATTTGCCACAAAATTAAAAGATATAATGAAGCAGTTTTTCAAATTTATGTTAGCGAGTATAGCAGGAACTATTATTTCCATGTTTTTGTTCTTCTTTATACTTATTATCGTTGTTGGCGGTGCTATTTCTGCGGCTTTCAGCCAATTCGATCAGTCTAAGAAACAAACTTCCGTTTCGGATAATACAATTTTGCATATCAAGTTTGATCAGCCCATTGTAGATCGAGGGCCGGAAGATCAGTACAATTTCGATTTTGGTATGTTCAGCCAGGCTTCTCCGCTGGGACTAAATCAAATTTTAAAGAATATTGAAGAGGCAAAGGACGATAGCCGCGTGCCGGGTATATTTCTCGATTTGAGTAATTTAGGTGCCGGGATGGCGACTGTAGATGAAATCCGAAATGCTTTGATTGATTTCAAAACGTCAGGAAAATGGATAGTCAGCTATTCGGAAGCGTATTCTCAAAAAGCGTATTATCTGGCTTCAGTTGCCGACGAAATTTTTGTGTATCCCGAGGGCATTGTTGATTTTAAAGGGCTCAATGTGGGGATTACTTTCTTTAAAGGAACCCTTGATCGCCTCGAAATCGAACCTCAGGTGATTCGCGGAAGCAATAATAAGTTCAAAAGCGCTGTCGAGCCTTTTATTATGGATGAAATGAGTCAGGCTAATCGCGTGCAAACTGCAACCTGGCTCGGTGCTATTTGGTCGAATATCAAATCTGGAATTTCTCAAGCGCGAAATATTCCTGAAGATAAGCTTCAAACAATGGCTGATGAATACCAGATTCAGCGTGCTCAGGATGCGGTTGATAATGGGTTGGCCACGGGAGTAATGTATTACGATGAATTATTGGAAGTGCTTCGCGCAAAAACGGAAACCGATCCCGACAAAGATTTGAAAATGGTGACTTTGAAAAAATATATCAAAGCATCCAAGCCGTCTACGCGGTTTGATTTGGATTTCAAAAAACCCAAAATCGCTATAATATATGCGAGTGGCGCAATCAATAGCGGCGATGGAACCGAAGAAACAATCGGAAGTGAAGCTTTCGCAAAAGCCCTTCGCGAAGCTAGGGAAGATACCACAGTAAAAGCAATTGTACTGCGTGTCAATTCTCCGGGAGGTAGTGCACTCGCAAGCGATGTGATTTGGCGCGAAACGTCATTGGCTAAAAAAGCCAAACCACTGATCGTCTCAATGGGCGATGTGGCTGCATCAGGTGGCTATTATATCAGTTGCGCTGCCGACGAAATTTTTGCTATGCCAAATACCATCACAGGCTCGATAGGTGTTTTTGGAATTATTCCAAATATTAAAGGATTTTTAAATCACAAACTCGGTATTACAGTCGATGGAGTGAAAACCGCAAAACACGCGGATTTGGGGACCATTTCACGACCACTGACTGATGCCGAACATGCTATCTTCCAGAATAATGTTGATAAAACTTACCATACCTTTTTGGGTCGTGTTGCTGACGGACGTAACATGACTTCTGAGAGAGTTGACTCTATTGGTCAGGGTCGTGTGTGGAGTGGCACCGACGCAATCAATATTGGTTTAATTGATAAATTCGGAGGTTTGGACTCAGCAGTTGCCGAGGCTGCACGTATGGCGGGTATCAGCGATTATGGTCGCAAAATACTTCCAAAACGCAAAGATCCATTCGAGAAGTTTTTCGAAGAACTTGGGGCAAGCGTCAGCACACAATTTGTTAAATATCAATTGGGAGACGATCAGGAATTGCTCGAGCAGTTTGAAAAAGTACGCGCAATTAAAAATATGAAAGGTATTCAGATGCGTTTGCCTTACAATCTGGATGTAGAATAAGAATTTAAAGATCGTATTGGAAAGTTAAAACCCGCGCTTGGCGCGGGTTTTTTATTTGATGCTTCAATATTATGTATGTTTTGCTACAGAAGAGACCTGCCACATTTTCAAACTAAGCCAAAGTGTTCTCACACCCGACGACCGTGCGGAGACCGCTGGGTAGGGCGTAAACCTCGCCAATCTGGAGCTTGCAAAAATCCAAAGCACTTTTTGACCGACATTTGTCATGAAAAGATATTATCAAGTTATTTCAAACTCCAACCACCCGCACTTTATAACCGCTATACTTTCGTAAATTGATCACATTTCCACCATCAAAATATAAATACTGACCGCGAATGCCTGTGAGCGTACCCACAATCGCTTTTTTATCTTCAAGTTTCATAGATTTTACTTTTTCGGGATACCCATTCACCGGATAAATAAATTCCTGTACTTTTTCCTCGTTGGCTCCAAATTCTTCATAATGCTTTGGCAAAAAAGTAACCAGTTCATCCCTCACCGCGGCTAACTCATCTTCATCGCGCATATCTGTGAGCATTTTTCGCCAGTCCGTTCTGTCTGATAAATATTGTTTTAGCTCTATTTCAATAGCGCCGGCAAGCTGCCGATACGGTACTTTCGCGATAATTACTGCGCGCCAGGCACCTTGATCGATCCATCGTGTAGGAATTTGCTTGTCACGTGTTACTCCGACTTTTATTCCACTGGTCTGCGCCAAATAAATTAGATGTGGTTGATTATGATGATCGTTTTCCCATTCCACATCTCGTCCCTTGCCGAGATGAGCCTCGCAAAGTTCCGGGCGGATAATACACGGAGCAGCCTGCGCCGAATTCATAAAACAGTCGTAACAAAAACCCTGTCCAAAAGTTTTTGGGATCGATTTTCCGCAATTGATACAATTTATTTCGCCCGTCCAAATCAAATGAAATTCTTTCCCAATTGAATCATTTATGCACATCGTTGGCTCTTTGTCAAGGTTTAACCAATATTTTATTGGGGTATCCTTTTCAGATATCATTTTGCGCAGTATGCCAGTTTTTTCCATTTTGAATTCTAATTAATTCGGGGTATTTGGTATATTAGAGGATAAATAACACTCTTTCGGGAAATGTTAATGTAGAATTTTTTTCAGATTAAAGACACCAAAAAAAGATTTTAGCAGAGCTAAATGCGTATTTTGGCAACGAAAAAGCTGAAAAAAGAATTGGTTAGCACCATAAATTGTGTCTTTAACAATCTCCTTCAGTAATTTCTGAAATTATATGCAAAGTTATGGCTTTAAACTCGGTATTCTCCTGGTTTATGAAAAAGAGGATTCATCAGATCGACCTCTTTAAAAAATATCCTATAGAAGTTCAAAACGAAGTTTTTGAAAAATTAATTTCTATGGGAAAAACAACCGAATGGGGAAAAAAATACGAATACGATAAAATTAAATCCCCCGCCGAATTTCAGAAAGTCGTACCGTTACAAACCTATGAAGACATAAAACCCTATGTGAACAGGCTTAAACAAGGGGAGCAAAATCTGCTTTGGCCTACACCGATAAACTGGTTTGCAAAATCTTCAGGAACGACCAACGACAAGAGCAAATTTATTCCCGTCAGTCGCGAGTCTCTCGAAGATTGTCATTATAAAGCCGGAAAGGATTTGCTCGCTCTCTACAATCACAATAATCCGTATAATAAAGTCTATAGTGGAAAGTCGCTCGTACTCGGCGGAAGCAGCCAGATCAATGAATTTCGAAAGGATTCTTATTCAGGCGATCTCTCGGCCATAATAATCAATAATTTGCCTTTTTGGGTGGAATTCAAACGCATACCCGATCGCACAATTGCTTTGATGGACGAGTGGGAATCGAAGATTGAGAAAATGGCGGAGAGCGTTAAAGATGAAAACGTTACTAGTATTGCCGGGGTTCCATCCTGGACCCTTGTATTGATAAAGCGAATTCTGGAAATAACCGGAAAAAGTAATATTCGGGAAGTCTGGCCTAATCTGGAATTTTATATGCACGGGGGGGTGAATTTTGAGCCGTACCAAAGGCAGTTTGAAAAGTTGATACCCGGCGGCGGTATGCATTATTACGAAAGCTACAATGCCAGCGAGGGTTATTTTGGAATCCAGGATCGAACTGGTGCGCATGATATGCTTCTGATGCTTGATTATGGAATTTATTATGAATTTATTCCGGTCGAAAATTCGCATGAAGATCAGCCGCGTACGCTTTCGCTAAATGAAGTGGAACTTGGCAAAAATTACGAAATGGTCATTTCCACCAATGGCGGATTGTGGCGTTACCGATTAGGCGATACGGTAGTTTTCACAACGACTTTTCCTTTTCGGATTCAAGTTTCAGGACGTACTAAAAACTTTATTAATGCCTTTGGCGAAGAGCTAATTATCGATAATGCAGAACGCGCGATGATGAAAGCGACTGAGGCCTGCCATTGCGCGGTACGCGACTATACAGCGGGCCCGGTTTATATGGGCGAAAATAGCCGTGGTGCCCACGAATGGCTTATAGAATTTGAAGTCGAACCTGAAAACTTGGAAGAATTCACTTCTATTTTGGATGCCGAATTGAAAAAACTGAACAGCGATTACGAAGCCAAACGTACCGCAGATCTTTCGCTCACCATGCCGATTGTACGCAGCGTACCCACGGGTACGTTCTATAATTGGCTCAAAAAGAAAGGAAAACTTGGCGGCCAGCATAAAGTGCCTCGCCTTTCTAATAACCGCAATCTGATTGAAGAAATTAACAGAGATATTGCTGACCTAAAGCCTGTATGAGATATTTCACGCCATTCCTATTATTCATTTTCGTTTCTGTCGCTGCTTCTGCCCAATGGACGCAAAAATACAGCATCGACGGAGATGTTGATTTCATAAGAGTGGACAATCTGCTTAATGTCTATCGGATATATCAATCAGAAGTTGCGAAATTTGACGATAAGGGCAAGCTCCAATTTCGCTACAGCGATAAACAACTCGGTACTATTGGTTCAATGGATGTATCGTATCCGTTACGCCCACTTATACTTTACCCCGAAATGAACTACGTCGTAATTATGGACAATACGCTGAGCAATAATCGGGGTAGCATTAACCTCCTCGATCACGGTATCGGATTGGGGATTCTGGCTTGTTCATCGGTTCAAAACCATTTTTGGATCTTTGATTCCATGCGTTTTTCACTCAATCGAACGGATGAAAATTTTAAAACGATTACTTCTACCGGAAATCTTTCACAAATATTAGGTGTGGAAATGAATCCTACCGGAATTGTGGAATATGCCAATAAAGTATATCTGAATAACCCGGAAACTGGTCTTCTGGTCTTTGATATCTACGGAACCTATATTAAAACCATTCCGATAATAGAAATAGAAGATTTTCAGGTATTTGAAAATGAAATTGTCTATTTTTCAAAAGGGAAACTCACCCGTTACAAACCTTTGTTATCCCAATTTGAAGAGGTTGAATTACCGACAGATTGCATGTGGGCTTTCCTCCAAAAGAACCGTCTTTTCGTAGTTTTGGACAAAAAGATTGTAGTATTTGAAAAGTCAAATCCGTAAACACTGCGCGGGATAGTTCAATATTTGTATTTTTGGCCAATAGAAAAGAGATTATGCACATAGCCGTAGCCGGAAATATTGGATCCGGGAAGACCACACTCACAGGATTATTAGGTAAACACTACAAGTGGCAATGCCATTTTGAAGACGTTGAAGAGAATCCATACCTCATGGAATTTTACAACGACATGCAGCGCTGGTCGTTCAATTTGCAGATCTATTTTCTCAATAGCCGCTTCAATCAGATACTCGATATTCGCGAAAACGGAAAAGATGTAATTCAGGATCGCACCATATACGAAGATGCGTATATTTTTGCACCCAACTTGCACAGCATGGGCTTGATGACAACCCGCGATTTTGAAAACTATTTTTCGCTTTTCAACTCAATGGATAAATTTATCGAAGCGCCCGACTTGCTTATTTATCTCCGCGCCACAGTTCCGGCTTTGGTAGCTAATATTCAGAAGCGTGGACGCGAATATGAGGATGCCATTCGCCTTGATTATCTAAAGCGCCTCAACGAGCGTTACGAAGCCTGGATTTCGACGTACGACAAAGGAAAGTTGTTGATTATTGACGTCGATAACAATGCATTTCATGAAAATCAGGAAGATTTAGGTAAGATTATTAGCGGGATTGATGGAGAGATTCATGGATTGTTTGAGTAAAATCACTTATTCTTTTGCCATTATTTTTTTTGCCACGTACTTACGACTGGAAGGAGTGCTTAAGTAGCAAAGCGATCTCACCGGAGATAATGCACGAATGATTTCTGCATTTCAAGAAAATCTGCCAGTTAGGTATTTAAGAACTATAATTTCGTCGAACATTTTATATGTGGCGTGCCAAATTGAAACTCTCTTTCAAGCACTACCACATCAATTGAATTTTGGCTCGCTTAGTATTCAATCATTTTTTTCTTTCGGTCTGAGTTTTCCTTTTCGAAATGCTGTTCGGAAGTAAAAAACCCCTCATATTCTGCCACCGTTGAATCGAGAAATGTGGGATTGTCGAGATGGTAGCCTTTTGTGGGGTATTCAGCGATAGCTGAAACGGTATAATTGCCCAAAGAAGGGAGGCAGCTATGGATTTGATGATTGGATGCATGTTCAATGGCAAATGATGAAAAGTTGCAGTGTAAGTTATACTTTTCAAATGTAAACAGCAACAACTTGTGGAATACTCCGCGGCTTTTTCAATAAGTTATTACGTTTTTTTTGCCACGCACTTAGCGCAGCGATCTCACCGAAGGTAATGCACGAATGATTTCTACATCGTGAAAAAATTAGTGGAGCATACGTCAAATTTGCATTTCAAAAAAAAACCCACAAAAAAAACGGCCTGCCAAAGCAAGCCGTTCTAATTTCTATTTGGTTTTTTGCCGAAAGGCTATACCTTAAACTCAAATCCTACCAAAACCTTATCATTAATCAGCTTATCTCCCAAGTCGTCAAAGAATTTTCCTGAGCGAAATTTGATATTGTAATTGGTGCGATCAAAGTCAATCGCTCCGGTTACAACGGTTCCTCCATCTCTGTTTACAACAGTATAAACACCATCTACGGGATGCGTAATACCCTTGATAGTCAGGTCGCCAGTGAAATTGTATTGATCTCCATCGGCTTCCGAAGAATTATTAATGATCAAATAACTGCTTGGGAATTCATCCGACGCAAAAAAATCTTCACTTTTAAGATGCGAAGTTAATTTTTGATTGCTTTCAGAATCTTTGATGTCAAGTACTTTGATGGAACGCATGTCAATGTCAAATTTGGCACCTTTTACGACGTTGTTTTCCATTTGAACTTTTCCGATTCCATCGAGGCTTCCGTTGTGCTGAGCACCGACTTTTTTTGCAACCCAGGTGAAAGATGCATTATCCGTAGTATTCACTTCAAAAATGCCGCTGTATGAAGTGTGTTGCGGATTTTCGAAACTATTTTCTACAGGTGTGTCGCTGGTACTAGCGGAGTCAACTGCAATATGTGGAGCGATAATCAAGGCCACAATCGAAGTAAGTTTGATCAAGATATTCATCGAAGGCCCGGAAGTATCTTTGAAAGGATCTCCAACGGTATCGCCGGTTATAGATGCTTTATGGGCTTCTGAACCTTTGTACTCCATTTTACCATCTATCTCTGTACCAGCTTCAAAAGATTTTTTGGCATTGTCCCATGCACCCCCGGCATTGTTTTGGAAAATACCCATCAAAACACCTGATACGGTAATTCCGGCAAGGAGTCCACCGAGCATTTCGGCAGAAGAGGTTTCGGCAAAAACATCCAGAAAACCAAATCCCACGAGAACCGGAGCCAGAAGTGCAATAGCCCCCGGAAGAACCATTTCGCGGATAGAAGCTTTGGTTGAGATCGCAACACATTTTTCGTATTCAGGTGTAGCGGTTCCCTCCATAATTCCGGGAATTTCTTTGAACTGACGGCGCACTTCCTGCACCATAGCCATAGCCGCACGGCCTACCGCTGCGATAGCAAGGGATGAGAAAATAAATGGAATCATGGCACCGACGAAAAGCATTGCTAAAACAGGAGCTTTATAAATATCAATTGAATCGATACCGGCAATACCAACGAAGGCTGCGAACAAAGCCAAAGCAGTAAGTGCCGCCGAAGCGATTGCAAATCCTTTTCCGGTAGCGGCCGTGGTGTTTCCTACGGCATCGAGGTTGTCAGTGCGTCCACGAACTTCATCGGGTAATCCGCTCATCTCGGCAATTCCACCGGCATTGTCGGCAATCGGGCCGAAAGCATCAATCGCAAGTTGCATAGCCGTTGTGGCCATCATTCCGGCTGCGGCAATAGCTACACCGTATAGACCTGCAAATGAGTAAGAAAAAATTATTCCTGCAGCGAGAATCAAAATAGGAATAACCGTAGATTGCATTCCCATTGCCAAACCACCAATGATATTCGTAGCGTGACCCGTAGAAGATTGACGGATTATACTATTTACCGGACGCTTGCCCATAGAAGTATAGAACTCAGTAATCCAACTCATCCCGAATCCTACCAAAGAGCCGACAAGAATGGCATAAAACACATCCAGATTCGAAAAAGCATATCCGCGAATACTGAGCGACTCGGGAAGCATCCACATGGTAAGCGGATAAGACGCTATTACTACAAGAATAATCGATGTCCAGTTTCCTTTGTTTAAAGCGGCTTGCACTGAGCTGTTTTCGCTCGCGATGCGCACCAGACCCATAGAAACAATAGAGAAAATGATTCCAAGACCGGCGATAACCATCGGCAGGAGTATAGGAGCCATTCCGCCAAATTTATCGGCTGAAGAAATTTCTTGCCCAAGCACCATTGTGGCGAGAATCGTCGCAACATAAGATCCGAAAAGATCGGCACCCATACCAGCTACGTCTCCTACGTTGTCTCCAACGTTGTCGGCAATTGTTGCCGGATTTCGCGGGTCGTCTTCAGGAATTCCAGCTTCAACTTTTCCCACAAGGTCGGCACCAACATCGGCAGCTTTGGTGTAAATACCACCACCTACGCGGGCAAAAAGAGCGATAGACTCAGCACCCAATGAAAAACCAGCGAGAACTTCGATAGCTGTTTTCATTTCATGGCCGGTCATTAAGGCACCGGCCGGAACAAAATAATTATAGAATACAATAAACAGCGATCCCATTCCGAGAACGGCCAGACCGGCAACCCCCAAACCCATTACCGATCCTCCGGTAAAGGAAACCTTTAAAGCTTGCACTAAACTGGTGCGGGCGGCTTGTGTGGTACGTACATTCGATTTGGTAGCGGCGCGCATTCCGAGATATCCGGCAAAAGCTGAAAGAAAAGCGCCGATAAGAAATGCTATCGCAATTATCGGACTTGAATTTTCGACTGTGGTACCTGAATACGCCAAAAGCAGACCGGCAATAACCACAAAATAAGCCATTACTTTCCACTCTGCTTTCAGAAAAGCCATTGCGCCATCAGCGATATATGCGGCAAGAGTAGACATCGAGGAATCTCCGGAGTCCTGTTTGCTTACCCAGGAAGATTTGATGGCCATTACAATAAGGCCAATAATGCCCATGACCGGAATGAAGTAGATCATGTTATCGTACAAAAAGTTCATAATTGATTTTTTAGTTACCTGTTTTTAAGGAGCGCAAAAATAGCTATTGCCAACTTATGGTGCAAATATTGCTCAAGTAGGCATAGACCGTGCTTTAGAAAGATTTTTCTTAAAAAAAGGCCGCTCTCGGAAAGCCGCCTTCTACGTGATTTTAGTCGTTTTTTATTTTAAAATTACTTCACCAAGTACATCACTTCTTTCACAGCCTTTACGATCTGCCCTACATTGGGTAGCGCTTCGTTAATAAGTTGCGGCGCAAAAGCAAAGGGTGCATCGGCCATATTTATGCGGTGTATCGGTGCATCGAGATAGTCGAATGCAAGGCGTTGTACCAAGTGCGAAATCTCAGATGAGATAGAAGCCACAGGCCAATCTTCTTCGATGATCACCAGTCGATTCGTCTTTTTAACGCTTTCGATAATGGTGTCAATATCCAATGGACGAATCGTACGAAGATTAATGATCTCGGCACTTACACCTTCATTTTGCAAGGCTTCGGCGGCTTCTTCCACTACTTTCAATATTTTTCCAAAACCAACGAGTGTTACGTCGGTTCCTTCGCGCATCACATCGGCTTTTCCAATTGGAATAATGTATTCTCCCTCAGGCACATCTCCCTTGTCGCCGTACATTCTTTCCGATTCCATAACGAGTACAGGGTCATCATCGCGGATAGCTGCTTTAAGCAATCCTTTGGCATCGTAAGGGGTATAAGGTGTTACCACTTTCAGACCCGGAATATGGGCATACATACTTTCAAAGCTCTGAGAGTGCGTTGCCGCTAATTGTCCCGCTGGCCCATTCGGCCCGCGAAATACGATAGGAGCACCAAACTGTCCACCACTCATCTGTAGCATTTTCGCTGCTGAGTTGATTATTTGATCGGCGGCAAGAATGGCGAAGTTCCAAGTCATAAATTCCACAATCGGACGGAGTCCGTTCATGGCTGCACCTACTCCTATTCCGGCAAATCCAAGCTCACTAATGGGCGTGTCGATTACGCGTTTGGGTCCGAACTCGTCGAGCATTCCTTTGCTCGCTTTGTAGGCACCGTTGTATTCGGCGACTTCTTCACCCATCAAAAATACGCGGTCATCCCGACGCATTTCTTCACTCATGGCTTCTTGCACAGCCTCTCTGAATTGTATTTCTCTCATGACATTGTTTTCAGGTTGGCAAAATTATAAATTAAATTGGTTGGAAGGGGTATTTGTTTTTTGGTGAGTTTATTTTGATTTTTTTGGGTGGCAGCCTTTCGGTAAATGGAACTGGCGTAAAAGAGAATAACAAAATACTCAATCCAACTGTTCTTCATGATTTTTCTATAATTCTATTTGAAAGCGCTGTTAAATCAGGCATAAACCTTATAATTTCCGAAAAACACATGCGTACTCGCCAGAGGTCGCAGGGAAAGCATCAAAAACCAAATCTAAAAGAAACCCTTCAAGTTTCCAACCCCATGAAAATTTTCGTCCTCCAACGTCAGGCTTCAAATTGATATATTATCGTATCTTTCGCTTATGGATTATAGAGCGTTTTTAGAAATCAGAGCAGATAAGCGATTTGGAAAGCCTTGCATCAAGCAAACTCGAATTAGCGTTTACGATGTATTGAACTGGCTTTCTAACGGGATGAGTCGAGAGGATATTAAATCTGATTTTGAAGAAATAACGGATGAAATGATCGATGCTTGTTTGGCGTATGCGGCAGATAAGGAACGCAGGTTAATTACTTTCACGTGAATCTTCTATTCGATCAGAATATTTCATCAAGGATTCTAAAAATCCTACCCGAACCATTTTCAAATTGTCAACAAATTAGGTTCGTTGGACTTGAAGACTCTTCAGATTTCAAAATTTTTCAGTTTGCCAAGGAGAATGATTTCGCGATTGTAATATTCGATTCTGATTTATCGATCTCAACGCAATGCACGGAACGCCTCCTAAAATTGTCTATCTCAATACAGGAAACCTGACTACAAAGAATATCACTCAACTTTTGATGGACAATATTTTGAGAATTATTCATTACCTTGACTCTCAAACTGATGATATTCTTGAACTGATAAAAGCTCCATAAAAACAGGCATAAAATAGGCCTAACAAGTCCAAAAACCTCGAAATTCCCGAGAAATACATGCGCACTCGGAAGAGGTCATCGGGAAAAAATTCACTTCACCATCACCTCCACAGCCATCTTCCGCACCTCGCCGCTCATGCCTTTCAAGCTGAGCACCACTGAGTAAACCCCCGCAGGATATTCTCCTGCTTCAGGACTCCACAGGGTAACCGAAGACTCCGGCTTCAGCGCATCGCCCGAAAAAAGCGAATTGCCCCACCGGTTAAAAACCTCCCAGTGTATAGATTCCACTCCGGCTATTTTGGCCACAAGTGCATCGTTCATCTTATCACCATTTGGGGTGATGATATTTGGAACAATCACTTCCAGCCCCTGCGCTACTCGGATAGTAACATACGCCGTATCGGCACACGAAGGATCGATTCGATACGCCACCAACGCAATCTCAAACAGCCCCGAATCGGGAAAAGTATAGCTCGTATTCTCCGAATTGCTGAAGTTTTCGCCATCTATCAGCCACTGATACGAAGTGGAGTTGGTACTCTGATTGGTCAGAGCGACTTGCAAAGGAGAGTATCCTGCCTCGGGATTGGCAGTAAAAGCCGCTTCCTGCAAAGGGTTGAGCGGAATAACCACGGTACTGTCCCATGTACAGCCGAGATCATCTACTACAGAAACCGCATACGTGCCAGGCGCGAGATTTTGAAAAGCGCCACTGCTTTGGGTGTTCCCGTTTACGGTATAGTGAAAGGGTGCTTTTCCTTTCATTTCTGAAAAAACAATTTTTCCCGTATTTGCCGGACATGTGCTGGCCGTACGCGAAAGCTTTCCCGGGCGCGGCACCTGCCCCACGGTGTAAAACACGGGTATAGTCTGCTCGCACAGCCCATCCGGATCATCGCTCCACATGCGCACCCTATACCAACCGCTACTATCTGCCGTGCAGATTGGATTGGCAATGGTGGAATCGTTGAAAGCTGTGCCCGGTGTCCAGTCGTAATGGTCGTAGCCGGGGAGGGCTTGAAATTGTGTGGTGGCAGGTAGGTCGGGTTGGCCGCGGGGGGTGGATTGATGTCGACAGGAGGAGTAGGTTCGGGGCATTTCGGTCGTGGGTAGGGCACAACCATCTGGGGTATAGACTATGAAAAAGGCAGGTAGCGGATTGTGCCCATATTGTGGGTTTTGGTAATTAACTGGGCTGAAAACGATGTTTTGTACTATCTCATTCGTAAAATATGAATTAATAACCGCAATTCCATCACTTTTTAAAAATTGTGTATTGGCAATATCATCATCAAGACCATATAAAGTTGAGTGTTCGTAATAAAAATGGCCTCTTACGCCACCTGCAAATGGGTTCGTGGCATCTGCAGACCAAGTGCAACCTAGAGATTGACTATTAATATTTGTACACGTTCGGTCGTCAAAAATACCCGTTCTATCTGAATATATTGAAAAACCAACATCTGTGTTTTCTTTATAACTTGGTTTTTCAAATAGATAATGTTGTGGAATATACTGCTTTTCCGAAGCACTATAAATTCGGAGACAAGTTGTATCAGATATTGAAGGAGCTGTATATAAAAAAACGAAATCTAAACTATACCATCCTTTCGCAGGTTCATTAGGACTGTTGTCTATACCAGACATCATAACGTATATCGAATCATTAAGAATATTAATCTTAGACGTTATTTCTTGTGCATTAACGGCAAAATATTTTGAACTTAAATCACTAATCTGTTCCTGCCCCACTTGACTTGAAAAGTCCCACAAAAACTCAGATTCATTCACTTGAAAAGTTTTATCAGTTGGCCGACCGTAGCGATAAGTTACAACGTACGCTGATTTCAATTGGTAATCTGGTTCCCATTTAATTTTAAAATAACCATCTATGAAAGTGAGAGAGGTTCTGCCCGCGACCGTCACCCCTCCCACAAAACATTCCTCAAGAAAAAGGTTCTGACAGTTTCCCTGAAAATTTATAGCAATAAAAAAAATTAAAATAATCCCGTTTTTCATAAAAATAGTTAACCTAATACTTGCAAATCTCGCTTTTTTTTTTCAGCATTGTCAAGTAAACCCCCCTTAAACTTTGTAATCATGAAAAATTTTTACCAATTTCTTCTCGTCTTTACCGGTTTATTTGTAACCGGACAACTTTATTCTCAAAACAGTTTTTGGACGTTTCCTGAACAATATGTTACTCCAGATCTAGTACCACAGAATCTCCCCACAGTAGGCACCTATAAATGAAGGGTTTCGAAGTGAGATGGAATTATATGAAGACACCGCAGAAAATATTATTCGTTTTGCAGTTCCATATCAAAGTCATACCTCAAATTCAAAATGGATTAAAGTGGCTATTTTTGATATCGACTCTGCATCGGGTGCTGTATTGCCAGGGACAAGGCAAGATGTTGAACTCAAAAACTCTAGTAGCGGTGATCAAAGCTTTATTCATGGTTTGGAATTTTCCCCGAATGGAAAAGGATTGTATATTATGCATGAACAGAACAGTTACTACACCTCTCCACTCAGTTTTTACGATATTACTACTCAAACCCTCACTGACCTGAATTACACAAATATTTCAAATTTTGAAAAATCTCAAATAGAGATTGCCGGTGACAGCGCGAACTATACTTTATGGATGGCAAGTGATCATTATCTTGGGGGCCTTCATGATCCTGATGTACCCGCCTCTCCCCCAAACCCGCCAGCTTGGAATTCAAGTGCGGTTCCTTTAAATAATTATTCTACAAATATCGGGGGACCTGTTGGGCTATCAACTCAAGCAAGCATAACGCACATTGTTCCCGATCAAATAGATTATGAAGACTATGTAGAAGGAATATTCTTTGAAACCTGCAAATGTTGTGAGAAATATGCATACGCCGGGGAAAATAAAGACACCACATATACTGCATTAACTAGCGAAACCTGGTCTTATGGTCTTAGCTCAAATCCTTGGCATGCTTTGGCGGGCGACACCATCTATATTCGCGACTACCTCAAGATTCCCGCCGGTAAATCGATTACAATAAGTGGAATGTATTTCAAATTTGGCCCGGAGGCTCGGGTTATTGTACAGCGTAAGCAAGGTTCGTTAAACGCTGCAAGTCTTACACTTACCAATGGTACGGTATTTACAGCAGATTTTCGATGCGCACGAAGAAAATACCATTGCGATGATCCTGATGCTCGATGCAATAATATGGAGTTTTGGCAAGGAGTGCGCGTAGAAGGTGATGCTACGGACCATACCCAATCTTCCACTAAGCAAGCCCGATTCACGATGCTAAATGATGCAATGATCGAATATGCGCGTATCGGCATCCTCGCAGGAGACGAAACCCAGTCCAACTATGGCGGTGGAATTGTTTCGGTATTAAATAGTCGGCTTAAAGATAATGAAACGGGTGTATCATTCGATCCGTATGCACGCACCAGTGGTTCAACTGAGCTTTACACTAAAAGTTATATTTACAAAAACACTTTTAGCACCACAGATGAATGGGTTTTTCCTAGTGTTCCAAAGTATTTTGTGTATGTAGATCAATCGAGTGGATTGTTCATAAAAGGCAACACCTTTCAAAATACCAATACGGTTTCAAACTTTGCAGACACCCAAAAGGGAATTGGGATCAAAACCAGCAATTCACGTGTATATGCCTCGTGGGCATGTAGTGACACTCCAAATCCCTGTCCTGTTCCTGTTTCAGGCGTTAAGCGCAATAAATTCATTGATTTGTCTTATGGAATATATGGTTATAATAGCAGTCAAAATGTGCGAACGCTTACCTGCAATTATGGCTTATTCCAAAATAACTTGTATGGAATCTATCTCTCCAGTTTCATCGATCCTGTAATATTGGATAATATTTTCACATTACCCGATCACTATTATACATCTATCGGACTTTTTATGAACGCATCTACCGGTTATGCTGTTCAGAATAATACCTTTTCTACCTATGGAAGCGGTTCGACGAGTGGCAACTATGGAATATTTATAGCGAATTCAGGAGCAGGTGGCAATGAGATCTACCGCAATCAGTTTGAAAAGCTCATGTTTGGAGGGTATGTGCAAGGTAAAAATACGGATACAAGTTCTCCACAAAATGGATATGCTGATGGTTTGGTATGGATTTGCAATACCTTTAATCAACCCATTACCACAGCCGATATCGCGCTAAATGGAAATATGTCAGACGAGCAGGGAGATTGCAATTTCAGACCTGCTGACAATTTATTCAGTCGTAGCAGCACCCTTTATTCAAATCATAAAGATTTGCTTGCCTATAATGTAACCTTCCCTACGGCTACTCCAATTGATTATAATCATTCTTATAATACAACTGCTTACCCCAGGCTACTTCCGCGGAAATACTCGGGACAAATGGGCAATCCACAGTATTTTCAGTTAACATCTTGTAATATAAATACAAATTACGATCCTGAAAATAGTTGCCCGGTAGATCTTTCGGGTGCACCGAGTTTACCTATTAAGGGAAGAGGATTTGAAAGTAGTGGAGGAAATAATTTAATTTCTTATGCATCTCTGTCAGAATCGTTAGCTAACTATTCCAATCAAATGGCAGCAATGGAAAATCAAATTGACGCTACGGATGAAGATGGTGAGCTCGCTCAACTTAAGTATGCATATCAAAAACTTTGGCATGAGGCCGTTCGACAATACCAGAACGATACCACCGGTGTTATTTCTACCGATCAAATGCAGGCACTTCTCAGCGAATACCAACCTGAGGAAGTGTCACGGTTTGCTTCCATTCTACTTCCACCATCCGATCAAAGCTGGATTGCTCAGGACAACTTGTCCGCAGTAGAAGCATTTGCAGGTGGTGTGCTTCCGGCTGAGACAAATGGGAATTTGCCTACTGAAATTCCAGCATGGTTTGAAAGTGACTTCTTTGCGAATGCGTCGAATGCCTCCGCTTTAAATGCACTTTATATTGCCGATAATGCTATTTACAATCCATCTATTCCGGAAGTCGCAACGATACAAAGTGGGTGGGATGGTAACCTTTCGGGAAATTCCGATTCGCAGAATAATTCGCAATTGATCGTTCAGCCCAATCCCTTCAATGAAACCGTACACTTTAATCTGAGTAATTACGCTATTGAAGGAAGTCAGAATCGACTTGAATTCTACGACATTACCGGAGTACAGCTTTATTCTATGCAACTCGCAGAGAATCAAATTCAAATAGATATCTCAGGAAGTAATTTTCCACAAGGGATAATCCTTTATACGCTGTATCTGAACAATATTCCGATCGATAATGGCAAAATCGTCCGAGTAGAATAAATATTTTCAGATGGATTGGTTCATCAAAAAGCGCATCGGGAAACTGATGCGCTTTTTTAGAACTAAGTTTGAGAAATCGAGACTTCAATGTTGTTCGAATACCTTTTGCGGAATTTAACCATTCAAAATTTCTACAATTTCCCCAATGATCCGCACACCCACGAGAGGACGGACGTTGATATCCTTTTTTGGGCAGTCGCTTTGGGGAGCGGTGGTTGGTCAGAGCGACCAAAGGAAGCTCCTGCGCGACCCCGAACCCCTGCGAGTGCCGAAAAAGATAGAGACGGTAGGCCGCACCCGGATTAGAGTCTGAAATGTAAATCCATTGTGGGAAGAATCTTGAAAATCGAAAATGAACAATTTATACGGATGCCGGGTCTCGCCCAAAAATAAAATAAAACAATGACCCATGAGAGATGTTTTAAACGGGGAACCAATAACTAAAAACTGAAAACCAAAAACATATTTATACTTTTGTGGCTCGAAAAGAACATAGATCTAATATAATATAGCATGAAAATACTCGTATGTATCAGTAAAGCACCCGACACGACTACCAAAATCAGCTTTACCGACGACAATAAAAAATTTGATGAAAACAAGGTTCAGTTTATCGTAAACCCTTATGATGAGTGGTATGCGCTGGTGCGTGGCCTTGAATTGAAAGAAAAAGATGGCGGTACGGTAACCACAATTACGGTGGGTGCTGCCGATCACGACCCGATAATCCGCAAGGCATTGGCAATAGGTGCCGACAACGCGGTACGCGTAAATGCGGATGCTGGCGATGCTTTTTACACTGCCAAGCAAATCGCGGAATACGCTAAGGACAAAGGTTTTGACTTGATCCTTACCGGAAAAGAAACGATCAATTACAACGGTTCGCAAGTAGGAGGGATGGTAGCAGAAATGCTCGACCTGCCCTTTGTTTCGATCGCAAGTAAGCTCGAAGTTGCTGGCGGAACTGCCACTCTGGAACGCGACGTGCAAGGTGGCGAAGAAGTGGTGGAAGGCCCGCTGCCTATGGTGGTGAGCTGTGCCAAAGGAATGTCGGAGCAACGCATTCCGAATATGCGTGGAATCATGGCTGCGCGCACCAAACCGCTCGAAGTTATTGAGCCAGCAGAAGCCAAGTCTTTAACAGAAGCAGTAAGCTTCAGCCTTCCGCCCGAAAAAGGTGCGGTGAAATTGATCGATCCTGAAAATATGGATGAACTCGTTGATTTGCTTCACAATGAGGCGAAAGTAATTTAAGAATCTTTGTAGAAAAAAAATTAAGATATGTCTATACTTGTTTTTGCCGATGCCCCAAAGGGCAAGATTGCCAAAGCGGCGTATGAAGCTGTTTTTTACGGTAAGAAAATCGCCGATAAAATGTCTTCGACAGTTACCGTTTTGACTTATGGCGATGTGGCCGATGCCGACCTTAAAGCCCTCGGGAATTATGGCGCATCGAAAGTGCTTATTAATAAAAGTATTAAAGAAGATAACGACCAACAGCTAACTGCTCTCGGAGCGGCTGCGGTTGAGAAAGAAGGTGCCAAAGTGATAATCTTTTCTTTCGATCCTTTGGGAAAAAGTCTGGCGCCACGCCTTTCAGCGCGTTTGGGAGCTGGCCTTGTGCCTGGTGCAACGGAGCTTCCCGAAATCGATGGTGAAAACTTTACGGTTATCAAAACTGTTTTTTCCGGTAAGGCTTTCGCCAAATATGCTATCCATACCGACCGCAAGATTATTTCGCTTATGCCAAACAGCCTTAAGGTTGAAAAATCGGATGGATCGGCTGAGATAGAGGAATTTGCACCAGGTACTCCGGAGGGAAAAGTCAAGTTTAAGGAATTGAAAGAAGAAGGTGGAGATGGAATTCCGCTTCCTGAGGCGGATCTGGTTGTATCTGCTGGCCGTGGTCTAAAAGGTCCCGAAAACTGGGGGATTGTAGAAGACCTCGCAAAAGCGCTTGGTGCCGCCACTGCTTGTTCGCGCCCTGTAGCTGATATGGACTGGCGTCCGCACCACGAGCATGTGGGACAAACAGGGATTGCTATCCGACCTAATTTGTATGTAGCTGCCGGGATTTCCGGGGCTATTCAACATTTGGCCGGAGTAAATGGCAGTAAAGTTATCGTGGTGATCAACACCGATCCTGAAGCTCCATTTTTCAAAGCAGCCGATTATGGCGTGGTGGGCGATGCATTCGAAGTTCTTCCGCGACTTACGGAGGCTGTAAAAAAATTAAAAGCGAATAATTAAAAGGAATTTTCTACCTTAGAATTCCCTTTTGGCTATTTGATGCAGTTTCGTTTTGGTAAAAAATTGGAAAGTCGCTGTATCAGTAATCGAAATTTTTAGGAATGGTAAATACTGCGACCATTAAGCTGAATGGAAAAAATTGAACTCAAAGTAGTCGGTCTTTCGTATAGTCAAACCCAAACGGGTGCGTACGCCTTGATTCTGAAAGAGAAAAACGGAGCGCGGCGCCTGCCAATAATCATTGGTGGTGCAGAAGCCCAGGCAATAGCAATTCCGCTGGAAAAGATGACTCCGAGCAGACCCTTAACCCACGATCTTTTTAAAAGTTTTCTCGATAGTTTTGAAATTGAACTGGAGGAGGTGGTGATTTACAATCTTGTGGAAGGAATTTTCTTTGCGAAATTAATGTGTCACAAGGGGGGTAAGAATTTGGAAATCGATGCGCGATCGAGCGATGCCGTGGCGATAGCACTTCGTTGTGAAAAACCAATCTATACCCATGATTTTATCCTCGGCTCCGCAGGAATTATCATCGATGAGGAGGATGAAGGCGATGGATCAGCGAGTGATCCGGAGTCCTTTCATCTGGAGGAAATCGATACCGGCTCCGAGCAAAAAGATACGATTGCCGAACTTGAGAAACAATTAGAAATTGCGTTGGAAAAAGAAGATTACGAAAAAGCTTCTAAACTGCGCGATGAATTGAATAAGCGCAAGAAGAAATAGGCTTCTAAAATGCGGTGTAGGTTATTCAATAAGGTTTGAACCATATAGACACATAGGTCACAGAGGCTTTCACTTAGGAAAGGGCTTGAGATTATTAAGCGAAGCGTGAATTAGTTGTGATCAAGACTCTTGAAAAACCTTTTTAAGACCGAATTCCTCACCGCACCGTAAGAAACTTTTTTCTGTGTGAATACCCTATGATTTTTTAGTGCCTATGTGTTTCAAAACAATACCAACCGCTAGAATCACCTCCCTATAGAAAAGCTTTTTGAAAGCGAATGCGTGGCGTTAGATTCGTGTCTACGGATATCTTTAATTTGGTCATAATTAAAAGCGTTTGTAATTCTTACTACAATTCTCTTATCTTGCCTCTTTTTTGAGTCAAATTAGTTCAAACCACATTCTATTTCATCGCTTATGAGTCTTAAGCTTCGCCTTATCATAATGAACTTTCTGCAATTTTTTGTGTGGGGTTCTTGGTTAATCACCATTGGCGCCTATTGGTTTCAAACATTGCCAAATTTATATCCTGCTTTTGATTCCATTACCAAGGTGTCGGTATGGACAGGTTCTGCTTTTGGTGCATTGTTTTCTACCATGGGAATAGCTTCGCTTTTTATGCCTGCACTGTTAGGGATTATTGCCGATAAGTGGATCAATGCGGAAAAACTTTATGGTATTGCACATATTCTAGGAGCTGTTGTTCTTTTTTCAATTCCGTTGATTCAGGATCCTGTCACACTCTTTTGGGTAATGCTTTTAAACATGTGTTTTTACATGCCTACCATTTCTTTGTCGATTGCAGTTGCGTATTCCGCATTAAAAAAAGAAGGGAAAGATGTGGTCATTGAGTATCCACCCATCCGGGTGTGGGGAACTATTGGATTTATAGCGGCACTTTGGACGGTGAGCTTAATGCATTATGAGACTTCTGCCAATCAATTTTATGTCGCTTCTGCGGCGGCCCTATTGTTGGGGTTATACGCTTTTACACTTCCCAAATGTCCGCCACTACTCAATCGCACAAAAGCTACTTCGACCTTAGACGCACTTGGACTCACCTCATTTTCTCTTTTTAAAGAAAAGAAAATGGCTATCTTTTTCGCTTTTGCCCTATTGCTCGGCGCAGCACTTCAGCTGACCAATGCTTATGGTGATACTTTTATTCACGACTTTGCTTCCATAGATAAATACAAGGATTTGATTGCTGTAAAATACCCGGCTATTATCATGTCCATTTCTCAAATTTCTGAGACCTTATTTATCCTTGCCATTCCATTTTTTCTGAAAAGATTTGGCATCAAAAAAGTAATGCTCCTCAGCATGTTTGCATGGGTTTTAAGGTTTGGTTTATTTGCATATGGCAATCCCGGTGATGGATTATGGATGATCATTCTATCGTGTATCGTGTACGGCATGGCTTTTGATTTTTTCAATATTTCTGGTTCTCTTTTTGTGGAAACACAAAGTGACTCTTCTATTAGAGCAAGTGCTCAAGGTTTATTTATGATGATGACCAATGGGTTTGGAGCTATATTGGGAAGTGCAGTAAGTGGGTATGTAATCGAAGAATTTTTCACCAACCCTGATAGAAGCAAAGACTGGACCGGAATCTGGCTTTCATTTTCAGCCTATTCATTGATCGTGGCTCTTTTATTTATGGTACTTTTCAAACATAAACACAACCCGAAAGAAGTTACAGAGAGCGCAATGATTGATGCGATGGCTTAAATAGCCTCAGGCCTTAAGCTACAGACTTCAAGCTGGTTTCGGTTTTTTCACTGTCTGGCTTTTGAATTTTGTTTTATAAAACTTTCGTGAAATCCGTTGCCAAAATATAAGATTCAGGCTTCATCCTTCAAGCTGTTTTGGGCGGACTCGTTTATGGCTCCTATCATGCGCTCAGTGTTCTTGCAGCTTATTGCTTGTGGCTTGCAGCCAATTTTTGTAGCTTATGGCTAATTTACGTTCTGTCTCTATAATGGTACTTTCATAAGACCTTTCGTGAAATCTACTGGTTCAAGCAAGCTCCCTTGGTCTTGCAGCTCGTAGCTTAAGGCTTGTAGCTAACCGCTAAAACTTTTCAACATCCCTTCTCCGTCCCCTCGTCTTTCCTTATTTTTGAGCAAATAAAATTTTATGCAAGTTTATCTCGACATGATGCGCCATATTATGAATGATGGTGTGGACAAACCCGATAGAACGGGAACTGGAATCCGTAGCGTTTTCGGACATCAGTTACGGTTCGACCTATCTAAGGGGTTTCCGATGGTGACTACCAAAAAGCTTCATCTCAAAAGCATTGTTCACGAGTTATTATGGTTTCTCAAAGGGGATACTAATATTGCCTATCTCAAGGAAAATGGCGTCCGGATCTGGGATGAGTGGGCCGACGAAAATGGAGACCTCGGACCCGTTTATGGGTATCAATGGAGAAGCTGGCCAGCGCCGAATGGTGAGAAGATTGACCAAATCACGAAATTGATCCACGGGATTAAATCCAATCCATACAGCCGACGACATATTGTCAGTGCCTGGAATCCGGCTTTGGTTGACGATATGGCATTGCCACCTTGTCATTCACTATTCCAGTTTTATGTGGCCGATGGCAAATTAAGTTGTCAGCTGTATCAGCGCAGTGCAGATTGTTTCCTCGGCGTGCCATTCAATATCGCATCTTACGCTTTGCTTACCATGATGGTAGCTCAAGTCTGCGATTTAGAACCGGGAGATTTTATCCATACTTTCGGCGATGCACATATTTATTCCAATCATTTTAATCAGGTCAAAGAGCAGCTTTCTCGCACGCCAAAATCGCTTCCTACTATGCGATTGAATCCAGATGTCAAAGATATTTTCGGATTTCAATTTTCGGATTTTGAGCTCGTTAATTATGAGTATTATCCACACATAAAAGCACCTGTTGCAGTTTGATATGAAGGTGAGCATTATTGCAGCTGTTGCTGAAAATGGAGCCATAGGGAAAAACAATGATCTTATTTGGAATTTGCCCGACGATTTACGTTTTTTTAAAAATACGACCAATGGCAAGACGGTCATAATGGGTCGCAAAAATTATGAATCTATTCCAGAACGGTACAGACCTTTTCCCAATCGGAAGAATATTGTCGTTACGCGTCAAGAAGCTTTTGAAGCTCCCGGTTGTGAGGTAGTCCAGAGCATCGAAGAAGCCTTGAAAGGCGAAAATGACCGGGATGAAGTTTTTATTATTGGCGGCGGACAAATTTATAAATTGGCGTTAGACCGCGGTCTGGTCGATCAAATGTATATCACCGAAGTGCACCATTCATTCGATGCGGATGCATTCTTCCCGGAATTTGATAAGTCAAAATGGGCGAAAGAGATTATTGGCGAACATACAGTTGATGAGAAGCATAAGTATGCCTTTACCTATTGCCTTTATACGAAGGTTTAATTTCTAATCCTTTCTACAAAAGAGTCTGCTCCAGATTTTTTTGATCAATTTCGGCATATGATTTCGGCTCCGCTTAACCATCGACCGGAAGAAACCCATACGGGAATTAACACGAAGATATTTTCTACTTTTTCTTCTTCCCCTTTGTAAATTCACGTAGTGAATCTTAGCGACCTTTGCGTAAAACCTCTACGGCTTTACCATTAACCTTAGCGACCTTTGCGAGAAAAAAGGATTCATGCAAGTAGGCGCAAAGAATACGCAAAGTTCGCAAAGAGATTTCGCATGGGGCGATTAAAGACTTACATCCCTAAAATTTCAAACTAAAATCGCAAAAACAGAAACTCCCTTAAAGCCTGAAGCTTATAGCCTGGAGCTTATCCTTCCTCATTCAATAAAATAATCTTGGCAAGTTTTTTGACATTCATTAGTTTTATCGCAACATATAATGTATTTTTAGCGTTCATTAACAACCGTGAAAAAGCAACTTAGCAACATATTCTTTTTTCTCTTCGCAGCTGTTCTCGTTACTGCTGCGGGATTGCTGACTTTCAACGGCTTTCAGAGCGAGTTGACTGCCCAGAATCATGTTCAAAAAAACAACCTCAGTCTCGATGATCAATCGGTTGAAAGTGCGCTTGATACTGCTCGGTTTTTCGAAAAGCCATCATTTGAGTACTGCAAGCTGGAAAGCTCTAATGAAGATAAAAGCCAAGTAGATGTGCTTAGCAAAACCATTGTCAAGGTGGAGAATGAAAAAGGAGATTTTGAGGATATAGAAAATACATCCATCAAAAAATTTCCTGCCAATAAATCGCTGAATCTGATGGTGGAGAAATATACGCTGAAGCGAAAAATGATTAATTCTGCACCCTCTTTCTTTGTTACAGTAGAATCATTTAATACACGGATTAGCCGGTCAGATTTTGTCGGTTTTGATTTTCCAAAAACCAATCCCTACGAAACTGCTCTCAGCCAGAATCAATTCGATTTCATGAAGTCTTATTGCGATCAATTTGGTGCTTCGTCTATTCGAACGCAAGTGTCTCGTCCCCTTTAACTTTTCTTACCCTCTCTTCTGCATTCTTCTCATTATATTTGGCTTTTTAAAAAAAGTAAATCAATTTTATGAGAATTTTCATCGCGTTCGTCTTCATTGCCTTCAGCACAATGGCTTCGGCTCAGTTTCCTAAAACATATACTTCCTCTGATCTATATCACGAATTGGAGAAATTGAGCACCGGCAAGCGTGTGCTCTATCTTGCCGCCCATCCTGATGATGAGAATACACGGCTTATCGCCTATTTCGAAAACGGTATGAATGAACGCACCGCATACCTTGCGCTAACGCGTGGGGATGGTGGTCAGAATCTCATTGGAACTGAAATAGGACCGGGTATTGGTGTTTTGCGAACTCAAGAGCTGCTTGCTGCGCGCAAGATAGATGGAGGCGAGCAGTTCTTTACCCGCGCAGTTGATTTTGGCTATTCCAAATCGGCGGAGGAATCTTTTACCAAATGGGGTAGGGATAATATCCTTGCTGACGTAGTTTGGACGATCCGAAAATTCAGACCGGATGTAATTATCACCCGGTTTCCTCCCACTAGATCGGCGGGCCACGGACACCACGAAGCCAGTGCAATTCTTGCCGAAGAGGCATTCGATATGGCCTCCGACTCAACTGCTTTTCCCGAACAGCTCAAATACGTCGAAATCTGGCAACCCACGCGACTTTATTTTAACGCAAGTAGCTGGTGGAACAAAGATATTCCTCAAGTTGCAGCTGCCAATCCCGACGATTATGTAACGATCGATATCGGCACTACCAACGAACTTTTGGGAGAAAGCTATGCCCAAATGGCCGCCATGAGCCGCAGCCAGCACCGTAGCCAGGGTTTTGGTACAGATTTTCCCTACGGTAAAAGCATTGAGTACCTGAAATACGTGAAAGGCAGGAGAGTAAATCCTGGAATGGATATTTTAAGCGGTATTTCAACCGGCTGGCAGCGCTACGACGCTCAGGATATCGAAGAAATGCTTCTCGGTATTCTTACCGATTTTGATTTTAAAAAACCTGAGGCATCCATTCCTGCGTTGGTAAACGCGGCAAAGGAAATTCGTAAAATGGAGGGAAATCCCTTCTTTGAACACAAAGAAAAGGAGATCAATGATTTGATATTGAATTTGATGCACGTAACCACCGAATTCGTTACAGCAGAAAAATTCGCAGTGCCCGGCGGAAAAATCGCTACCGAACTTATGATCAATAATCCTGAGAGAGATTTGATACTTTTGCAGAATGCAAGGTATGGAAGTCAGGAACTTTCAAGAGGTGATTCTTTGTATAATAATGAGGTTTTCACCAAAAATATAGATCTCAAAATACCAGACGACGCGCCATTTAGTAATCCGTATTGGCTCAACGCTCCCTTTTCAAATATTTATAAAGTCGATGATTACATCCTTCTCGGAATGCCGGAAAATAATCCAGCCATTACCGCTGATTTGACCCTCTCTATAGAAGGTTATACTTTCGTGAAAAAGGTTCAGCTTAAAGAAAAAACTGTAGAACCTGCCGAAGGAGTTATTTACAATCCTGTTTACATCGTACCGAAAGTGAGCTTTAATTTCTCCGAAGATGTAGTTATTGCTGCAAAGGGAAGTGATGCTAAAACAGTTCGCCTTACCGTTACCAATCACGATTCGACGTTTAAAGGAAAAGTGAGTCTTAAATTGCCGAAGGGCTGGTATGTGAGTCCCGAAAGCATGGATGTTGAATTTAGCCGACCTGACGAAAGTGTCGCTCTGATCTTTGAAGTGAAGGCCAATCCAGATGCCAAAGAAGGGAAAGCGCAAGTTATAGCAACTTCGACTTCCGGCTCATTGCGTAAGCCTGCTATGAGCCTCCAAAGGATCGAATATGAGCATATTCCGGCTCAAATAATTTTGAAGAAAGCCGAAACCAAACTGGTACCGCTCGATTTGAAAAAAGGAGATGTGAAACGTATCGGCTACATAGATGGCCCGGGTGATGATGTAGCAAAATATCTCGAAGCCGCCGGTTACGAAGTGGACCACATTCCGTCTGAAACCTTACGCAATGGCGACCTAAGTAGTTATGATGTCATCCTTACAGGAATCAGGGCTTATAGTACACGCCAGGATTTGGTTTTTGATAATGACAATCTGAATGCATATGTGAAAGCCGGCGGCACCTGGGTGGTTCAATACAATACCACCCGTGGCCTGGTGACTGATCAAATCGGGCCGTATCCATTTATAATTAGTCATGAACGTGTTACTGAAGAAGACGCGCCGCCCATATTTTTGGTACCAAATAGTCCGGTTTTCAATACGCCCAATAAAATTACACAAGCCGATTTTGATGGCTGGGTTCAGGAACGTGGATTGTATTTTGCTTCAGATTGGAGCAAAGATTTTACCCCGCTTATTGGATGGCACGATACCGATGAATCATCTGTGAACGGAGGACTGCTACTCGCGGAATACGGCGAGGGACATTTTGTATATACAGGAATTTCCTTTTTTCGCGAGCTACCTGCAGGAGTGCCAGGAGCATACCGCTTACTCGCAAATATTCTTGCTTTGAAAAAATCGCCACCGAAGAATTAATATGACCGATCCGGAGACTAATAAGCTTCCCGAACCAAAAACCAACTGGAAACGTGTTTACCTCATGGTAATTGGCTGGTTGATTCTGTTTATACTAATTATGTTGGCATTTACTAAACTGACATCATGAGCGGAATCGATTATGCCGTGATGATCGGTACGCTGCTGTTTATTGTGATATATGGGGTTATCAAAACCCGTAAAAGTCGGAATATTGAAGGCTATTTTTTGAGTGACAATTCATTAAAATGGGGTACAATTGGCCTGTCGGTAATGGCTACTCAAGCCAGTGCTATCACTTTTCTAAGTACACCGGGATTAGCGTACGAGTCAGGGATGTCATTCGTCCAGAATTACCTCGGATTACCACTCGCGCTGATTGTGGTTTCCGCGGTCTTTATTCCCATTTATTACAAGCTCAAGGTTTTTACGGCTTATGAGTTTTTAGAAAATCGGTTTGATCTCAAGAGCCGACTGCTAGCCGCATTCCTTTTTCTAGTTCAGCGCGGACTTGCGGCCGGGATAACCATTTATGCCCCGGCGATTGTGCTGTCATCCGTTTTGCATTGGAATCTCACTTGGACCATTATTCTTGTGGGATTGGTTGTTGTTATCTATACCGTTTCCGGTGGCGCCAAAGCAGTGAGTCTTACCCAGAAATGGCAGATGGCCGTTATTTTAATCGGAATGGGAATCGCTTTTGCAACCATTATTCATAATCTTCCAAAAGGAGTCGGTTTTCTGGACAGCCTTAAACTTGCCGGAAAAATGGGCAAAACCGATGCCGTTGATTTTAGTTTTAATGTAAAATCGCGTTATACTTTTTGGTCTGGAATAACCGGGGGGTTCTTCTTGGCTCTTTCTTATTTCGGGACGGATCAGTCGCAGGTGCAGCGCTATCTCGGGGGTAGTTCGGTGCGCGAGAGCCGTATGGGGCTGATGTTTAACGCAATCTTAAAAATCCCGATGCAGTTTTTTATTTTGCTCACTGGAGTATTGGTATTCGTGTTTTTCCAATTTCAGCAGCACGATGTGCTTTTTGATAGCACCTCCCTCGACCTGGTTGAAAACTCTGCTCAAAAACCAAAGCTCGATGAAATTCGTGCAGCCCATTATCAAAACCACGAAGCAAAAGCCCAAGCAGCCTATCGTTTGGTAGAGGAAATGCACACCGGAACCGAGGCAGAGGTGGAGGAAGCCAGTGAGGATCTCAACCAACTCGAAACAAAAGGCAAGGAAATTCGCGACTCCGCAAAGAAATTGGTTGTTTCCACCTTTCCGAATAATACCCAGCGTGATTCAGATTATGTTTTTATCCGTTATGTACTTGATTTTATGCCAGCAGGTTTGGTAGGATTGCTGCTTGCAGTAATACTATCTGCTGCCATGTCGAGTACTTCGGGAGAACTAAATGCGCTCGGCTCAACCACTTCTATTGATTTTTATAAACGGATATTTCGTCCGGGACAATCAGAGCTTCACTACCTCAAAGCTTCCAAATGGCTGACTGCCGGATGGGGAATGGTTGCCGTATCTTTTGCGCTTTTTGCCGATCTCTTCGAGAACCTTATCGAAGCTGTGAATATTCTCGGAAGTATATTTTATGGAACGATTCTCGGGATTTTCTTAGTAGCGTTTTTCCTGAAGTTTGTAAGAGGAAGAGGTGTTTTTATTGCTGCACTTATTGCGCAGATATCTGTAATCGTTTCTTTTATATTCTTAAAAGATGAAATTTCTTATCTCTATTTCAATGTAATCGGATGTGGGTTAGTGGTGCTTATTTCCTTTTTGATTTCAATGCATAGGTTGAGGAAATTATCGAATGGGATCTATTGACGGTTTGGGTTAGTAGTTCAAAATATTTTAGTCTCCGAGACGAAAAAAACCGCCTCCAATCCGGAAGCGGTTCAAATAATAATCTAAATGCTTTAAGGATTAAAGCTCTTCCAGAAGTTTCTTGCTCAGCATAATGTAGTGCTCGTACTTTGCTGCTTCCGCTAGTTCGAGCGATTTTTGAGCTGCTATCTTTGCATTGGCTTTGTCGCCGGCAGCTTGATACGCTTTTGCCAACGTGTATTGATTGTAAAACTTGGCATCCATGCCGGTCGATTTTTTCGCCATTTCAAGTGCTTTTGAAGCATTGCCACTTTCGAGGTAATAGTTTGCTGCACCATTGTAAAAGTTAAAATCCACTTCACCTGATGCTATTTTAGCCTGGGCATTTTTTTCAACGATTTCGGCTGTTGGAACTGTGATATGCACTACAAACATGCGATCTGCCCAGCGAAAAGTTAAGTCAGTAGCATCAGTAGTAGTATTTTCAAAAGTGAATTGCATACGTTCTATCCCCTTGTTTTCCATTTTAAAAGGAACGGTAACCCTTGCTACATCGAGACTTTCGTCGTATTCGCCGCTACTACTTTCAGCATTAGAATTAAGGATAAAGGTGATTTCTTCCGATTGAGGAATAGTGAAAACAGAATAGGTACCCGCAGGAACTTTTGCAGCGCCAATCGTAAAAGATTCTTCAGAAGATAAAGTAGTAGCACTATTCGCTCCGGTACGCCACAATTCACCGAAAGGAACCAACTCGCCGAAAATTTTACGTTCGCGCACCGCAGGGCTGCTGTAGTCGATTTCCATTGCATTAACGCCAACAACCTGATAGGTTTTCGCCGCAAGGCTCGGCGCGGGAAAGGTTTGGGCATTTGCCGAAAGGCATCCCAGGGCAAGTGCCATAATGAGTAATTTTTTCATAAAGATTTGATTTAAGGTTTACGAATCGGGTGGATTAAGGCTTCTGAGCAATTCAGGCAGCTTTTAGCTGTGATAATTTTGACTTACTGAATTGATCTTTAGCATATGAAACTGTTACATTAAAGGCTTTTATGTCTTTTTGTGATGGTATGTCAAACATCAGGTCGGTGAGGATGGCCTCACAAATCGAACGCAATCCACGTGCTCCAAGCTTATATTCCATAGCTTTCTCTACGATGAAATCCAAGACTTTCTTGTCAAAGGTCAATTTCACTCCATCCATCTCAAACAGCTTGACATATTGCTTGATAAGTGCGTTTTTAGGCTCGGTTATAATCCTGCGTAAAGTTTCTTTGTCGAGCGGATCCAAGTACGTGAGCACCGGAAAACGACCAATCAACTCTGGAATCAGTCCAAAGGCTTTCAGATCTGCGGGGGTAACGTATTGAAGAAGATTCTCCGTGTCGAAATTCAGCTTATCTTGGGCGGAGCTGTACCCGATAGCGGATGTTTTAACACGTCGTCCGATTATTCTGGTGATACCATCAAAGGCTCCTCCACAAATGAAAAGGATATTTCGGGTGTTGATCTGAATGAGTTTTTGCTCCGGGTGTTTTCGGCCTCCTTGGGGTGGCACATTCACTTCCGAGCCTTCGAGCAATTTGAGCAATGCCTGTTGAACACCTTCGCCGCTCACGTCGCGGGTGATACTTGCATTGTCGCTTTTACGCGCTATTTTGTCGATTTCATCTACAAACACAATTCCTCTTTCGGCCAATTGCACATCGTAATCTGCAGCCTGAAGCAATCTGGATAAAATGCTTTCGACATCTTCACCCACATAACCTGCTTCGGTAAGAATAGTAGCATCGGCTATGCAAAATGGAACATTCAGCATTTTAGCTATTGTTTTAGCTAAGAGTGTTTTGCCGGTTCCTGTTTCGCCAACCAATACAATATTTGATTTTTCTATTTCAATCTCGTCCCCCTCTTTATCGATTTTTTGCAAAAGACGTTTGTAATGGTTGTATACCGCCACACTCAAAACCTTTTTTGCCTGATCCTGGCCAATTACATAATGATCAATGTAATTTTTAATCTCTTCAGGTTTTTGTAGTACCAAGCTGGATTCGAGTTTTTGATGTGCTTTTTGCGCAAGCTCCTCTTTAATAATGCTCTGAGCCTGTATAATACAGTTGTCACAGATATGACCTGTTACGCCGGCAATCAATACATTGACCTCGCTTTTTCCGCGTCCGCAAAAGGAACATTTTATTTCTTTCTTCTCTGATTGAGCCATATTTTAATCTTTTTTCATAAAATGAGTATACGCGAAAAAATTATTTTGAGTTTTTTACGAGTACTTCATCGATCATGCCGTATTCTTTTGCCTCCTCGGCACGCATCCAGTAGTCACGGTCACTGTCATCGCTTACTTTTTCGAATGACTGACCGCTGTGTTCAGCAATAATATCATAAAGCTCTTTTTTGAGCTTGATGATTTCACGTGCAGTGATCTCAATATCTGAAGCCTGCCCGGAAGCACCGCCGAGGGGTTGGTGTATCATTACGCGGCTGTGCTTGAGTGCTGTACGCTTACCCTTGGTGCCAGCGCAAAGCAATACAGCTCCCATTGAAGCTGCCATACCGGTACAAATCGTAGCTACATCAGGCGCGATATACTGCATGGTATCATAAATCCCTAAACCGGCATATACGCCTCCGCCCGGAGAGTTTAGATAAATCTGGATATCTTTTTTAGCATCAACACTTTCCAGAAATAAGAGTTGAGCCTGAATAATATTTGCTACCTGATCATCGATCCCGGTACCGAGAAATATTATTCGATCCATCATCAACCGCGAAAAAACGTCCATTTGCGCCACGTTTAGTTGACGCTCTTCAATAATATAAGGGGTTAGATTTTTTACGTAGTCGTGAAGGTAAAGACTATTAATTCTATGATGCCCGGTGGCATATTTTTCAAATTCTGATTTTCGTGACATTTACTTTAAATATAGTAGGTTAGAGATTATGCAAGATAACTATAACTATGCTTGCGAAGCCATTTCAACAAATTTGTCGTAATCTACTGCTTTTTCTTTTACGGTAGCATTTTTGCGAATGTACTCAACCAATTTCTCATCGTATAACATATCGTACACTTTTCTTGCCTCATCCTGATTATCGAGCACTTTCATTGCGGTAGCCGTCAATTCCTCATCTTCCGGAGCTGGCATGCCGTATTGCTGGTATTGCTTGGCCATCAACTCTTTCGTTCTTTCAATTACAGCTTCCCGGCCTATTTCGATATCTTTATTTTCAAGAAGCGTATTGAAAATCAATTGCCATTGAAGGCTTTTGCTGTATGAACCATAATCGCGCTCTACTTCTTCTACCGATATTGGTTTTTCATTGGTCATTTTGATCCATTTTTTCAAAAATGTATCGGGCAAGGAAGGATTGTATTTTTCGATTAGTGTTTTTGTAATATCTCTTTTGAAAAGACGGTCTGAATCTTCAATAAATCCATTTTTCAGGTCTTCGGCAATTTTAGCATGAAATTCTTTTTCGCTTTTCACCTCGCCTTCGCCAAATATTTTGTCAAAAAATTCCTGATTGATTTCGGCCGGTTCAAGATGTTTTATCTCGCGAATGATGAATTTGAAATTGGTATCAATACCGTGCACTTCAGCATGAGAAACGCCTAACATTTTTCCAAGATCATCATGTCCGCGTGATACTTTATGCGGATCTACAACCACATCTTCACCCACTTTTTTCCCAATAAATTTTTTGGCTTCTTTTTCGTCAATAAACTCGAGTGAAATGGTCGCCTGATTCATAATTCCACCGGGAACAACTTCATCTTTCGTGTCGAGCTCTACGAAATCGCCTACAAGCATATCGTTTTTACCTGCTTTTTCAGCTTCCGACATTTTACCGTACCGACGCGCAATTCCATCTACTTGTTTCTGGATGAGTTTGTTGTCGATTTCGATTGTGTAATAGGTAAATTTATCCTTTTCAGAAATCGAAACATTCAATTCGGGAGCGAGACCGAGCTCATACACAAATTCGAAGCTGGATGGATTGTCCCAATCGCCCTCATCTTTGTGATTTTCGCTGGGAATTGGACTTCCGAGAACTTTCAATTCATTGTCAGCAATATATCCTTGGATTTTCTCACTAAGCATTTTGTTGAGCTCGTCGGCGAGAAGGGACTTCCCAAAACGCTGTTTAACAATTCCCAACGGAACTTTTCCCGCTCTGAAACCGGGCAGATTCATTTTTCGGCGATATGATTTTAATGCATTGTCATATTGGTTCGAGTAGTCATCTTTTTCGATTTTTATTTTCAACAATGCATTCTGGTTGCTGATCTTTTCTTCTGTAATATTCATATATTCAAGCGGTTAAACCTTATTTAGCTTTTCATTAAAATGGGATGCAAATATACGAATTTGGATTGAAAGCTATTCACTTTAAAGACGGTATAAAAAAAGGGTTCAAAATTTGAACCCTTTTCAGTGCGGATGGAGGGACTCGAACCCACACACCTCACGGCACCAGATCCTAAGTCTGGCATGTCTACCAATTTCATCACATCCGCATCAAGGCTTTTGATGAAAAGCGAGGGCAAAGATAATGAGTTCTGACAATATTCAAAGACCTGAGTTCGATTATTCTTCAAAGATTCAGAATTTCATAGAAATTAATATACCATATTCATTTATAAAGGTTTAGTGGGCTAAAGCGCGTAAAGTAAATGCGGTATATTGGCTTATATGGAAAAGTTAATTATGGAACATCTCATATTCATGAGGAGCATTCCACTTCAATTAATGGATTTCTTGAGTACCTTTCAGCAATTAGCAGAAGTGAAATCTAAATCGAACGGCTTTAAGACTGTAGGTAGGAAGTAATTTTTGGGCGTTCTGATTCCGGATGAATGGTCTAACTTAGGTCAAAGGATTATTCTACTTGATCGAAAGTGATGCAACGGTCAAAGTTTTTACCTTTGTCAAAAATTCATTTTCATGGAGAGTTTTGATCCGGCAGATTTGTCTGTCCCTAAGTTTCACGGCCTTTTGCTCGGTTGTATAGGCCCCCGACCGATTGCCTTCGCAAGCACTGTGGATGAGGACAGTAGGCCGAATCTGGCGCCTTTTAGTTTTTTTAATGTCTTTAGTGCTAATCCTCCGACTCTCATTTTTTCTCCTGCCCGGAGCGGACGCGATAACTCTACTAAAGACACTTTTGAAAATGTGAAGAAAGTGAAGGAAGTGGTGATCAACGTGGTGAATTACGATATGGTTCATCAGACTTCCCTTGCCAGTACGGCGTATGCGAAAGGGGTAAACGAATTTGAAAAAGCCGGTTTTACTATGTTGGCTTCTGAAAATGTTAAACCCTTTCGGGTAAAAGAATCTCCGGCTCAATTTGAATGCGTGGTAAAACAGATTATCGAGCTTGGGGATCAGGGAGGAGCCGGAAATCTCATTATTTGTGAAGTCGTAAAAGCTCATGTACGCACGGATCTTTTAGATGAAAATCTTCATGTGGACCAGGAGAAAATTGATCTCGTAGGTCGTATGGGAGGTAATTATTACACCAGGGCCCACGGAGCATCTCTTTTTCAGGTTGCTAAACCAGCTTTGAAAACCGGAATTGGTGTAGATCAAATTCCGGAAGAGATTAGGTATAGTCCAATCCTTTCGGGAAATGATCTTGGGCAACTTGGAAATGTGGAGGAATTGCCAAACGAGACTGATGTCAACGAGTTTAGGCTCACAGAATTGAGTCAATTATTTGTCGATTTCGAAAATGAACCAAAAGAATTAGAAGTAGCACTCCATAAAAAAGCAAAAGAATTCATATCTTCAGGGCTTATCAGCGAAGCATGGATGACCCTGTTGAGTTTTAATAATTAATAAATCAAAATATTATGTTTTCAATGACCGGAAAGCTCATTGTCAAGAATGACGCAGAGCAAATTACAGACACTTTTAAAAAACGCGAATTTGTCCTTTCGGATGAGAGTAGCCAGTACCCACAAGAAATTATGTTCCAATTGGTCCAGGATAAATGTGACTTAATTGAGCCTTATCAGATTAACGACGAAGTAAAGGTGAACTTCAATCTCAGGGGACGCCGATGGGAAAATCCCAAAACCAATGAAACCAAGTTTTTTGTTTCATTGGATGCGTGGAGATTGGAGAAAGTTGCTCAGGAAAATCAAGCAGCCAATTTGCCACCACTTCCTGAAAACGAACCTGAACAAGTAGTTGATGGCAGTGATGATCTGCCGTTTTAAGGAGAGTTTTATATGAAATCAGGTGTTGTTCTATAAATGATTTGAACCCATCTTTTTAGCGTAATATGCCCGGTATGTTTGAATAACATTCGGGCATTTTTTTGGCACGTCTTTGCCGATAAGAAGAGCGGTCTAAATGGATCTCGCATCAAGGCTGTCGCGCAATCCATTGCCAATGAGCATGAAGGCCAATACCAAAATTGAAATACACAACCCGGGTAAAATGGCGAGATAAGCCATATCGGTGGTGATGTACGCGTAATGATCTTTTATCATTTGACCCCAAGAAGCCATTGGAATTTGAGCCCCAATGCCTAGAAAGCTCAGCCCCGCTTCAAGAAGTATTGCTGAAGCAAAATTTGCTGCCGAGATCACGATTACCGGCCCAAGGCTATTCGGAATGATATGTTTGGTAACAATTCGATAATTGCCGTAGCCCAGAGCCCTTGCAGCTTCGATGTACTCCATGTTTTTTAACGAAAGCACCTGGCCACGCACTACACGAGCTACTTCAACCCACATGGTTAGACCAACTGCGATAAATACCTGCACAAAACCTTTGCCTAATGCGAAAGTGATAGCAATAACCAAAAGCAAAGTGGGAATCGACCAAACTACATTAATTATCCAAGTAATAAGGTCGTCGATCCAACCGCCAAAGTAGCCGGCAATGGCTCCCAATGAAATACCAAGTATAAGCGAAATAAAAACTGAAATTAGCCCAACTGAAAGCGAGACGATTGTTCCAGCCATAAGTCTGCTCAACATATCACGTCCGAATTTGTCGGTTCCCAAAAGAAAATGTTCTTTTACAAGTGCTGATTTTAGTACTATTTTTTGCAAATCACCTCGTCTCCCTTCCACAGAATCTCCAGTTATCAGCGTTGCTTTCAGAAAATCCTCATGATCAGATAAACTTGAAATATCTATAGCGTAAAGGACATCGAGGAGGTTATAAGAAAACGGTTCGCCCTTGATGTCAATATTACCGCCGTAAGAAAACCCAGAGATAGAGTCTCCGTGAAAGGAGTAATCATGGACTGGAAGAATGAAATATGGGTTTTCTTGTCCGCCAAAGAATAATTCGTGAAGGAAAGAATGGTTTTCGATTTCAGCATTTTTGCGCACATGTAGTTCCAAAACAGAAAAATTAATTCCTTTTTTTGCAATCGAAAGCTGTTGATCATTTGCATTTTGGGTTGAATCGGGTCGTATAAGTCCTCCCAAAACGGCAATCAACAAAGAGATGCTTAAAATAACCAAACCGAGCATGGCCAGGCGATTTTTTTTGAATCGCTGCCAAGCAAGCTGCGCTGGAGATTGATTTTCTTCTGATTTTATTTCCATGAAGGCCGCTTAAAAGCACTTGAAATAATAAGCGCCAAAAGATAAAAAGGATAAATGAGAACTGCAGGAATTAGATAAGCCAAAAGTTCCCACCGCCTAGCGAATATAACGGCAAATGCGAGGAGGACAATTTCAGATGCGAATATAACGGCCATGGAAACCGCAATTGTTGGCTTCAATCCAGTCGTTGCAAAGAAAATATAACCAAAGAGAATTAGAATTTGCACCAGCAAAACCATCCATGAAATGACTTGGAACCAAGAGTTGCTTACCTGTCCCACTTTAGAAATCCACCGTTGCCTCTGATTCCACAATGCTTTCAATCCTTTTGGAAAAACAACTGTGGCAAGCGGATACAAATCGGGAACAACTTTTATAGCCTTTGGGCCAAAAATCTTCTGGATGGCCATCATTACAAAAATATCATCTCCACTGGGTTCGTTCCAATCGGTCCTAATTTCACAGGCTTCGAGATAAGCTTCACGATTTAAAAACATTGCCGCAGCATTTGCAAGAACGGGCATGCCAAGCCTTGCCAACCCCAGGCCGGTAAAGTGCAGACTGAGAAAATCCAGAGCGAAGAAAGCCGGAATTATTCCTCTGGATTTTTTCGGATGGAGTGGAACCAATACCATTCTGGCTTCATCAGGAATTAATTGATCTACTCGTGAGAAAATTTCAGATTTTGGCAATGTATCTATGTCAAGCTGCAAAATCCAGGTAGTTTCAGCACGTTCTACACCGTATCGCACCGCATTCTTTTTGCCGTGAAGGCCATCAGGAAGATTTAATATCCGAAAATTTTCAAAGCTTTCTATTTCATACGTCATTTCGGGGGTGAGATCGACTGAATGGTCATTTACGAAAACGACAGTCACAGGCTTATCGGAGGGAATTATTGCTCTTAAATGTTCAAGAAATGCTGAGATTATTTTGCTTTCATTTTTGAATGGAACGAGAACCGTTAATTGAGTGAGCTGCTCAAATTCGGAACTAGGAGCACGGAAAAAGCCCCAAAGAATATTAATGACCAGTGTTATAAAAACTAGTGTTAAAAACAGGGGTATAAAAATATAAATATCAGGTATTTCCAAAGATACGATGCTTTGAGAATCGCAGAGTGAGTGCGCCTGCCATTACAGGTAAGCCGATATTTGCAATCCACACAATTAGGGTAGCCAATACTGCCAGCATAGGGTTTGGAAGGTATGATCCAAAAATTAGTACGGCGAGTACTTCGCGTACACCCAATTCGCCGAAAGCGGTAAATGGAATGTAACTCTGACAAAAGTAGAGGAGGAAAATACCTGCGAAACATATGGGCAAAGAGGCAGAAAAACCTACTGAATAAAGGGCTATAGCAAATTGAGCGCTAAAAACGGTATAGCGCAAAAGTGCCCAGGTCATTGCCCGGAATAACTTTTGGTTGCTAAGCTGTTTAAGATGTCTGATTACACCGTGGATATGCTGTTTTAGCGGCTGCCGAAACCAAAAAAAGAAAGAAATTGCAAGAATAATCAATGCAATCGGCAGAAATTGACTTAGATTAATTTCAGTGTAAGCACTCAGTTTTGGCAATACCGGAAATGTGAGCAAGCCTACTATTCCCAACACCCCTGTAACAATTCCCTGAATTCCTGAACCCGCTACGGTCATAATAGTTGCTTTTTTCCGAATTGGTTTAGGCAATACCGAAATCCGCCCCGCAAATTCTCCAAGACGGTTTGGGGTCATTATCCCAGAACATATCCCGTATAAAATTGCCTTAAAAGCAAGCGTTTTCTTTAACTCATTTCTTCCGATCAACACCCGCCATTTCTCCATTTCGCAAAATAGATTGAGAAAAGTAAGAGAAAGAATGAGCATAACCACCCAGCCGTTGTCAGCTATTAGCTGCCAAGAAAAAAAATCCAGTTTGGAAATATTTTTCCAGCCCAAGATGCAGATCAAAGTGAGAATAATAGGCGGCATTATCCATTTAAACCTTTGACTTTGCAATGCTGTGGATAGTGTTTTATACATTTGGAGCTAAAGGTAAAATATTGTCAGGAGAACGCATCATATTAGGAATCGATCCCGGAACAACGATAATGGGTTTCGGAATCATTCACTGTCAGGGAAATAAGCGAGTGTTGATAAGTCACGGTGTTTTGAAGATGGCTAAATATGCCGACCATGCCATCAAACTTAAGAAGATTTTTGAGCGGGTAATCGGACTTATTGATCAATATCACCCCGATGAATTAGCAATTGAGGCTCCTTTCTATGGTAAAAATGTACAATCCATGCTTAAACTTGGTCGCGCCCAGGGTGTGGCGATTGCTGCAGCGTTGAGTCGTGACATTCCTTATATGGAATACGCTCCGAGAAAGATTAAGCAATCGATTACCGGAAACGGAAATGCCAGTAAAGAGCAGGTTGCCAAGATGATTCAGTCACTGCTTGGACTGAAAACAATCCCTGAATATCTGGATGCTTCTGATGGATTGGCGGCTGCCTTGTGCCACAGTTTTCAGGGTGGCGGCGATTCTAATCGTGAAAATTATGGTTCGTGGAAAGCTTTTATTTCGAGCAATCCGAAAAGAAAAATTGGATAGGGAATTTAAGCCTCACGGATTTTATTAGCTAAAGCAGAGAGTTCTTCACGCGAGGGATTTAGTTTGGCTTTTGCGAAATTCATATCACTCACCGAGTTCATCGGAATAAGGTGGATATGCGTATGCGGAACTTCAAGGCCAATTACCGATATCCCTATACGCCTGCAAGGAACGACTTTTTGGACTTGAGCGGCTACCCTCTTGGCAAATATCATCAACTGGGCCAAATGATCATCCTCCATATCAAAAATGTAATCTATTTCTTTTTTTGGGATAACCAAAGTATGGCCGGCTACCAAGGGATTGATATCCAGAAAAGCAAGAAAATCATCGTTTTCTGCTACTTTATGTGAAGGAATATCTCCGGCAATAATTTTTGAAAATAGGGTACTCATTATCGGGAAATATCGAGGATTTCAAATTTCACAAGACCTGAAGGGATTTGAATTTCAACTATATCTCCGAGCGCTTTTCCTAAAAGGCCTTTCCCTATAGGTGATTCAATTGAAAGCTTCTTCGTTTTTAGATCGGCCTCATTCTCTGCTACAAGTTGGTAATCGAGGGTCATATTATTATTGAGATTTTTGATTTTAACCTTACTCAGAATAAATGCTTTGGAAGTGTCCATTTGGGATTCATCCACCACGCGTGCATTAGCGATTACATTTTCAAGTTTAGCAATACGCGCTTCCAGAAGGCCTTGCGCCTCTTTGGCCGCATCGTATTCAGCATTTTCGGAAAGGTCGCCTTTATCGCGTGCTTCGGCAATTTGTTTAGATATAGAGGGGCGCTCCACACGTTTCATATGTTGGAGTTCGTCTTTTAGCTTTTTGAGTCCCCCTTCGGTGTAATAATTAATTTGTGACATGGGTCCAAATATTAATGGTTGCGTATATGCAAAAAAGAGAAAACCCGAAGTCGGGCTTTCTCAATAATTTAATTACAAATATAATACTATTTCGGTAGATTATTCTCCTGAACCAAGGCTTATTCTCGCGCCTATGCAGTGCGTGCCATTAAATGGCTGCGATGCCCGGTAAGAATAATCGAGACTTACCCGTGTTTGCTTTTCACCGAAGGCAAATTCAAGACCTGCTCCCGCAGCAAAACCGGTATACACAAAGCGACGATCAGCAGCACTGGTAATGTTTGGTTCGTAATGGTAACCGGCACGGAGATAAAACATTTTTTTGAAATTGTACTCTGCCCCAATTAGAAAATTATCCTCGGTAAAAGAGTTTGCAATGAATGTTCCGTGAGCTGTAAGATTATGATTTTCAGCAAGTAAAAAGTCATAACTGAATCCAATAGCTACAAGCGAGGGCAATTCATAATTTGCACTTCTCAGTTCGGCGGTAAATGGATATTCATCGGTAGGCACCTGTGTTTGAAAACTCAATCCATCCCCGCTGAATGACATAGGAGGTCCCACGTTTTTGAGGGTAATTCCAAATTTTACTTGGTCTCTTTCTCCGGTTACATATTTAATTCCGGCATCGATTGCAATTCCGGTAGCATTCAGGTCGGCAACACTTTCATTGAGAATTTTCAAGGTGATACCCCCATAAATACTGTTAGAGAAGGCTTTGGAGAAAGACAAACCAATGTTCACCATATTCACATTAAAAGTTGTTCCATCACCTTCAGGAGTATCGGTAGTTGTGCGTCGTATATCTCCAAAATTATAGGCAGAAACAGTTAGACCCAATGCACCGGTTTCCCCTACGCGCTGCGCCAACCCAACTGTATTGATAGACACATCTGACCCGGACAGGTAGTTCACACTTGTAAAAGCTACTTCAGTCTTCTTTACAAAGGCCAGACCTCCAACGTTCAAGTACATAGACTCAACCGGAGATGCGTCGGCCATATTAGAACTAGCTAAACCATTACTTCTCACCCATGGATTGACAAGTAATTGCATTCCGCCGGCAGATCCTGCACGATCGGGATTACCCGCAAAAGCGGTTGAAAAAGTTAGCAGAGCTGTCGCTAAGACAAATGCTTTTGGAATGTATTTCGAACAATATTTCATATTTCGATTGTTGATCGCTGTAATTGGTATTTTTAGAAGTTTCGCAAGTCCGTTGGACGTGTGGCACAGAAGAATTTGATTACTCTTTCACCGAGTCCCGGAGCTTCAATATGTATGAGATACATGCCGCCACTCACAGGGATGAAATATTCATTCTGTAAGTTCCAGTCTAAGTACGTATTTGCATTATCCTTTTCAAAGACGCGTACAAGTGTTCCATTGATTGTGAAAATCTGAATCTTACACCGAGGTGGGAGGTTTACAAATTTCACATCATTGTCAACCCTGCTCTGCTCATACGCTGAATATGCGTAATAGGGGTTAGGGACGACATCAATAAGATCCAGAGCAGCTACCCCTTCCGGGATAACCTGTGTACTGGTTTCGATGCCACTGGTATTAAAGGTATAGGTAGGGTACCAGTAGTTTGTACTTAAGTTGAAGTCTTCTGTAGGCAATGTAAATGGAAAAGATGCGGCACCAAGTTCATCGCGCGTAGTCGCATACGGCTGATAGGGTTGGGCTACATGAGCCGTAATCTTCACATCGCCGGGTACAAGACCATCTTCGGGTGAAAGGAATTGAAATCCTTGAGCAGTAAGAGGGAAACCAACCCACGCAATGGAACGGTATGAACGTTTAATGGCAATATTCGAACCTGAATTCATACTCGTATATACCGTTTGTCCGGCATCGTACATCGGCGCTCCTTCACGTGTATCACTGCCGTCTATGGTGTTTTCACGCAGTCTATCACGGAAAGTATAGATGTAGTGCTCGCCACCAAAGACCAACTGGGTACCCAATTGAGTGGCCACACGAGAAGATGGATTCCAGAGCATATCACGTCCATTGTCACCAGCGAAGTATGAGTTCTCTCCAAAACCAACATTTAAGCGTTCTCCGGTTTCAGGTGAAATGGCGTAGCCTGGGAACCAGCCCATTCCAAAGGAGAGACCAGCCAACTGATCTGCCGAAGTAATGGAAGGATACTCTGCTTTTACTAAAGCAAGAAAATCACTCAATTCAGTCGAACTCATGTCATCGATTTGAGCCTGAGTTAGAACCTGTTGTCCGAAATTGGTACACTCATCATAGTTCGATTGAGGATCCAATTGATTTCTTCCGTTTTTATCCACTGAAAGTGCACCGCGCAGCTCCATTTTCTTCTTATTAAGCTGTGCAAAGGCGGGTTCGGGCTGCATTTCATATACAGGACATCTACTCCAACGATCTTTATTTTGAGTGATATAGAGATCGACAGAAGTAAGATTACTCAAATCTCGGGATTCATTTTTGATTGACGCTGCCGCATCAGCACTAAGTGGAGTGGGACCGCAATCGTATCCTGCTACCAGTCGAGCCGGAGCAAAAGTACCACTCACAACCTTCTCAAATAGCTGATCATCATCAACACCTTTCTCGTCGTTGAAAACGAAAGGGTCGATAGAACCATCGGGAAGAATATAACATGGTGAGCTGGCATTTGGATCTTTATCTTCTGTAATAATACCCGATCGAATCCAGTTGAAAAAGCTGTTTCCTTCCTGATCTGATACACCGGTTAACCAACCGTCAGCACCGGAAGTAAATTGAATATCATTTCCTAAAAGACTTGGATAATAAGCACGTGATATCGGGGGGCTATTTCGGTTTACGACGTCGTACTCGTATTGACCAATAGAAACTGAAATCCCGTATTCTGGTACGATTTGTTCATTGGCTATCCTGATCGTGTTTTCACTGAAAATAGTGTCCGTAGGATTATTTAAGTCAACCATATACCAGCGGGCGTTGTTAAAGTCGCCTGTATAGCCTCCATTAGGATCTAGACTATTGTAAAATTTGAGATCGAAAGTAGCGGGTTTCACGTTTAATGGATCAACCACTTTTACAGCGATAGGCCCTTTACCCGGCAGATATGTTAAATTATCAGCTTTGTATGGAGGTTCATCCATAATGTTGTCTACTGATTCCTTGTTCAACTCTAAATCATTCCCTCCATTTCCGGCACCTTCAACGCGCGTAATCGGAACACCGTCACCATATTCGGTGGTGAAAACAGTACCATTTTGTTCGGGCGCAGGTATATGAGGAATAACCGTAATCGGTTGAATATCTCCTGATGCACCTGAACGACCACGCAAGTATGGGAACGCCTGACCTGTAAGAACATTGGGTCTCGGGTCATAATTTTGATAATTGTTATAGCCGTAAGCAATAGCAATATAGTAGTATTTTTTGAAGTTTATTAGGCGTGTATCTCCCGATGCAAATTCGTCTTTAACGATTCTAACTGAATGTCCGATACCTTCATTTGCACCATTTACCTTTTCTGTTGGTACCGGTAAGCCAATATCCTGTTCAAACTCATAATTGATTATTTGTCCTATGGGCTGACCATTATTATCAAAATCACGGACATCACATTGATAAATAAGTCGCGCTTTGTCAGGATCTTCAATTTCGGAAACCGACACTCCTGAATTTTGCAACTGATACACTTGATATCCCTGGAAGCGATAGAATTGATCGTTTGGTGTTTTCACGCCTGATGTATCTTCGTCAAAAGGAGGAATAGTCGGATCGAGCTCAGTGTAACCTTCCCCTTGATTATTGCTTAAGGGGCTAGTATTTCGGAGATATAGAATAATCTCTTTATCTAATTCCTGAGCGGTAAGATCTGGGGCATCCGGTCCGTCGAGAAGTCTAAAGCAGTTTTCGAACAAGGCCTGTGCTTTGTCATCGGCAGAGCGCAATGCCACAACGGATGCAAATGGTCCTCCAGCCTGGGCACGGGCGTATACAACACCGACAGTGATATTGTTAAACTCACCTGGATCGAGTGTAAAAGGTCCGGCAGATTGCACAAATCGACGATCGCCAGGGGCATTTCCTTCATTTTCTTCTGTCCACCCACCGGAGGCTGCATACCCGGGATCGATGCCTCGTGTTCCCCAAAAAAGTGGATCGGTATCGCCCGGAAACATAAAGTCCGCCTGAGCGCATGATTGGCAGGCCGGATTATAGCCAGTACCTCCAAAACGCATAGGAACACCGTTTTTCCAAATTCCCCGCATCATATTATAATAATCAATATCTATGCTGGGGTCACCGGTTGGTCCGGGCTCATTATTATGGAATAAGAAACGGCGCATTCCGAATCTTTCATTGTCTATAATCGAATCCACTCCTAGCGCACTTGTGCTATCAGCGAGATTGTGGTATCCCAATCCATTAAGAGCCTGTCCATCGCCAATTCCATATTCATTGTTAATCCCATCTGGATCCTGATATGGTCCTTCAAAGAAATCTACTCCGATAGCGGGAGGCTGGATTCCATATCCAGGGCCGCTTGGAGAACTCTCATCATTATTATCACCATTATAAGAATATCCTAATCCGCGCATTACGTCACAACCAATATAGTCATCGTCGGGTTTACCTAAATCGGTGTCTACCCATTGAGCGAAATATGTGTTTTTTAAGGTTAGCGAACCACGATTGATAAGCACGTAGTTGCAAAAAGTCATGTTATTGATTTCATCATTGGTGGTGAATCCAAACATTTGGGCTTGAATTTCCATACCAATCGGCTCCCCTTGTGACTCCGTGTGTACATTTCCCTTATCATTGAATATCCAGTATTGGGTAAAGTCACCAAAAAGTGGAACAGGATCGGTTACCAAACGCGTTCTACAATCGATTTCCTGATCCAGATCATAAAGCGGATAGTCACCCAGTTCAGGCTCATATACTCCGGGTTCAGTAAGTATTTCTCCTGTTTCAGAATTGCGCAAGTCTGCAAATGGTGCCAGAAGATAACTTTGACCTAAAATGGTCTCACCATGAGCAGGCCAGTTTAGAATTTCAAGTGGAATTTGATATCCATCTACGAATAATGGATCGGTGCTCGGATCGATACCTTGACTGAGAAGTGTATAGTAGTAACGATGAGTCTCAACCATTTGGCGATTCACCGTAAAGAATTTGTCCCATTTAATACAAGTTGCCGGTTCAATGGACGCGGCGCCGTCGTCGGTGAGTGGTCCCGGCCAAAAGTCATTTCCAATTTGGCGAAAACGGATACCCGCTAATTTCAGGTTTCCGGCAGGGTCTTCTCCACCCATCCACAAGGCGCCGGCAAAAATGGCGTGATTACCTTCTCCAGCAGGTACTTCATAATATGGCTGACCATTTCCACGGTCATACCAAGTGTTTCCACCTGTTTCGGCGGAAGTCCGAACATTGTTGACATAAAACTCTGTCAAGGTCTGGGCGGGCGAGCAACCGGCAGCTTTAGCTTTTACCCCTTTATTGCCGGTATTAGACTTCGGGCCTAAGTATTCCCTGGCGTGGGCATAATTTACGCTAACTGTGAGCAGAGCTGCGATTAATACACTGTAATTGAACACTTTCATAAATTAATTTTTATGTACTATCTAATGTTTTTATTAAAAGTCAAATCTTACACCAAGTTGAATCGTTCTTGGCAGACCATAATTGAAAGGAGTGGCTACTTTCAAGGAATACAATTCGCTGAACGATTGTGGGTCTACCTTGTCGCTAATAGCCGCTTGCGACTGAGGTGCTTGAATATATCCGTCATCGTCGGCATTTCCGGTAAATCGATAAGCGCTGATTATGTTTTGGGTATTGAAGAGATTATTTACCAAAAGGTATACGTTAAGCATAGCCGTTTTAGGTTTCTCTCCATCTTTATTCATGGTAATTGTAAACGATTTATCCAACTGGGCATTTATTCTGAACTGCCATGGAAGTCGTGAACCATTAATTGAACCTTCAAGCTGTGGGGAGCCGGTTGTGGTAATAAAGGCTTCACCGGTAGCTATTTGCTGTTGCGAATAAGGAGTTCCGGATCCGAGATTTCCAACAATATTTAAACCTGCATTTGAAAAAATCTGATTGCCCCATAACACAGGGCCATTATAATCCTTGCCTTCTCCATAACGGAAATCAACTGTACCTACAAATACGTGGCGCTGGTCCCGATCGGTTGGGAAAATAACGCGAAGATTAGGCTCACCTGAATTTACTAGATTCAGTGAAGAAGATGAGTTCGACCCGGTCGAAGCGGCAAATTGTAAGGTGTAGGCAGCGCGAAGGCTGATATTTCCGGTGCGTCGTAAGTCATATGTCAAAGTAAGTCCTTGAGTGGTTCCAAAGTCATAGTTCGCGAAAGTATTATACGTTACAGGATATGCTTCCAACAAACTTCTTACCTGAATTTCATCCCTTGATTCGCGGTAAAATGCGGATATTTTCAACGAGGAGCTTTTGGAGATTACCTGTTGAAACCCCAATTCGTAATCAATTGTTTTAGTAGGTCTCAAATTCGGGTTGTTAATAGCGTCATTCCCAAGGTTTTGGATTAGAAGGTAATCCACCGGGGTTACAATATTACGGCTGGTAGGTCGTTGTGTAAGAATGTCGTAATGGGCAAAGAAAACTGCTTCATCCGAAATCGGGAATGAGAAGGCAATTCGTGGCATTACATTAATTTGTGGTTTATAATCCTCAAATGCATCGCTGGTAAGGTTTTCACCAACAGCTGAAGCATCTCTTAGCAAAGGCGCAATACCTGAAGCCGTTTTAATAGCACGGGGATCGGGAATAGCAATTCCCTGTGCATTGTACCATTGATCTCCGTCACGAAATCCATTGATTGCATTTGGATTGTTGAGATCGTCAACATAAATTACCCAATCTTCACCAACACCTGATGGAATCTCAGTATCGAAATGTCGGTCATCTCCTAATGGTAGGTTGCGTGACTCGCCGACCGTCAGTGCATCACCTATAACATATTGATCTTTCAGTACAGACTGATTTGCATCAAATCGGTCAATCCGTACCCCAACGTTGAAAATTATATCATCAAAGGCAAATTTGTCCATAATATATCCGGCGATATACACAGGCTCAAAGGCTCCAATAGGTCGGGTAAGATCCCCGTTTTCATCGCGGGCATTAAAGAAATCATCAATTGTGGGGCTGCTGCCTGTCAATACATTTCCCTTAAAATCATATCCGTAATAACTCACTAATGCTCTTCTGCCGCCTTCTCGGATCAATTCATCGGCACTGAACATACCCAAGTTAAATACTTCCGGATCCAGACCATCGACATTGATGATGTCTGTACCATTCGGGTCCAGCCCGAGCTGAATGCGAAGATTGCGGTCGAAAGTTGTTTGTCGGTCGAGACGGTTAATGCGATTGAAAGAGTAAAAAATTTGATTATCAATGGTATCAACTGAAGCGATGGAATTTTCATCAAATTCAGTAATATGAAAATTAGCGAGGGCACGTGCCTGAGTCCAAAGCCCTTGTGGTGATGCGGCAAAACTTCTTTCGGTATATTGTTCAAATTCAAATCCCAAAGTAATAGCATGATCACCTATATCTGCAGATCCCGATCCTGAAATACGGAATTGATCTTGATCAAAATGTTGGTATGCATTGTAGGGCTGGCCAATTGGGTTGTACAAGTTGTATATGTCAGCTGGAGCTTGACCATTAATATATCCACCGGCAGCCTGAATATCGTCCAGGCTACGAACATTAAAGCCGATTTGGTCATAGTAATTGTAGAGTGCGGAAGTATAAGAGGCGAGATCACTATTTACATCGCTTGGAGTAAAGAAGGTTTCGAGGTCGCGTACACCGGCTTGATAAAATCCGACAGCTGTCGTGTCATTAATACTTCTGAAAGTATAGTTTGGTGCTGTTTTGGTCTCGAATTTCCCCACATATCCGTAATTGAATAGGTTGTCTTTGTGTCGTGGATCCTGACGATCTCTGTTTCGTTGGCTGTAATCAACCATAATGCTGTAAAATGCATTTTTAATTAAGTTCTCGTTTCCGGCACTTTCTTCTGTTTCAAATCGTTGTGTGAAGCGACCAAAAGCACGCCAAGTTTGGTCGATTGATTCTCCGTTGTTAGCGTAGTTTGTTAGACTGTTTTGATAGCTATAGAGGTTATCTTTTTCCCAGTCATAAGTCCCTCCGAAAGATAGGTTGAAATTGGGCGCAGTGGCAACATCGAGTTTCATTGTAGCTGAAACTCCTTGTACACGGTCGTTTTGGCGGGCAGGTACTTCTTCCCAATCGTTGCTTCTGAGCAATTCTGCATTGTTTACCCCCTGAATACTCGGTGTAACCGTGGTTGCATTCACAATCTGGCCATCATCCCCAATATACACGTCGTTTGATCCATTCACATTTATATCATTAAGGACAAAGCTGAGCGGGTCATTCACCAGTTTTTGACGTGCGGATTCTGTAAGTCGATAATTTCCAAAAGTTGGCCTACCGTCCATGAAGTTTCGGTAATTGGCGGAAGCGAAGAAGCCAATAAGCGGCTTGGTTTTCTTGCCGTCAGCGTCTTTTTTCCAAATTAGTGGACCCGAAAGGACTCCTTCAACTTGCGATTGTGAAAAGCGGTCTAAACCTACTCCGCCACCATCCTGATTGGCAAACCCGGAAGTGAGTACATCAAGACTTCCGAAATAATTACTCGTTGCTCCACGCGTGGTGATGGCAATAATACCTCCGGTGGCATCTCCATAATTGGCGGGTATACCTCCTGTAAGTACTGTTACTTCTTCTATGGCAGCTTTCGGAAGATTATTAGATCCACGAACTTTTATTCCGTCAATATAATAATATGTATTTTCTGTACGGGCACCGCGTAGTGAAACGTCACCAGAAGAGTTTTCCTGTACACCACCAACAGTTGCTGCAATAGATGTTGCAGATCGCCCCGGCATTTTAGAAATATTTTCTCGCGTTACGGTTCCTCCCGATGATCCACCATCTTTATCAATAAGTGGAACGGTGTATTCCACAACCTCAAATTCATCTAATTTAATTCCGGACTCCAATTTGATATCGAGGAACGTAATTTTGGACGAGTTAATGATAACCCCTTGGATTTGCTTTGCATTATACCCCACATATGATACGAGTACATTGTACTCTCCCGGGGGGATAGGTTTGATGGTATAATTACCGTCAAAATCGGTCGAACCACCTGCAACTTGCTGATTTCCGGACTGTAATACAATGTTTACAAATGGCAATGGCTCCCCAGATTCTGAATCGGTTAGTTTCCCTTTAAGGGTACCTGCACCTACTTGGGCAAAGAGTGATGATGTAGAAACCAGGAATACGATTCCCAGCAGGTAGAGATTTCTCAACATATAAAAAGATTTACGTTCATTTAACTTTTTCGCAACAAGGCCGTAAATATATAGATTTTTAAATCACTCCACCAAGGCCATTTTAGAATCGGTAGGTATATAAAAAGCCCGTACTCTTCTAATCCTACTGGGTTAAATGAACTGACCTTTCGAAAATCCATATTGATATATAGTTATTTAGACGTAAAAAACACCCTGGAATAAGTATTCCCTTCTTGAAGAAAGGGGAGTGAAATTTTAATTAAAGATCGCTTTAAGGAAGCGAAAAATGGATTTTTATCAATGAGGTTTTTTGGTAAAAAGGCGTTGAAAGAAATTTCTTGGTTGTTTGCCTTTTTGCATTCTTTCCATCTTTTTTTTATTTCTTTTCATTCGTTTTCGCGTCTCTTTTGTCTGATTTTCTATATGTTTCTCACGATCTTCTTCTGTTTTTTTAGCCAGTTCTTTGTCTCTATTCTCCTGAAGTTCAAGAAATTCTTTTTTTTGTTTTTCGGTAGATTGGCGCTTTAATCCACAGCTATTCGTACTTCCGGCAAGAAGTAGGGCGAGGGTTATAATAAGGATTGTATTTTTACGTTTTCGCATCGTGTCTTATTTAAACGTGAAGAAACTATTTTTTATTCAACTCATTTTATTAACGGTTGCATTTTCCTGTAAAAGGGGTAATGGCGATGAGCCGCAGGTGCCTCGAATTGCCACCGATGTTACTGTTAATATTAATCTACCACAATACAACGCCCTTGCTAACCCCGGAGGCTGGGTGTATGTAACGGGCGGATCCCGGGGTATTATTGTGTACCGCATCGGATTGGATGAATTTTCTGCATTCGATCGCCATTGCCCGTATAATGTTACCGACGGATGTCAGGTTTCTGTAATCGATGGCACAATTGCAGAAGACACATTATGTTGTCATTCCCAGTTTGAAATCCTTTACGGAACCCCCGTGACCGGTCCTGCTACTCATACTTTGCAAAGTTTCCGAACCCAGTTTAATCCGAATGCGAATCTGCTTAGGATTTACAATTAAAGGTACCTAAAAAAAGCTCCGACAAACTTTTGTCGGAGCTTTTATAATGAATGAATTGTTAATTAGAAGGTGTCAATAAACGCTATTGACAGACACAAATTAATAACGGTACTCTTCAGGTTTGTATGGCCCTTCAACCTCTACGCCAATATATTCTGCCTGATCAGGACGAAGCGTTTCGAGTACTACTCCTATTTTTTCAAGATGCAATCGAGCCACTTTTTCATCTAGGAATTTTGGCAAGGTATAAACTTTATTTTCGTATTTGTCAGCGTTGGTCCAAAGCTCGATTTGCGCAAGCGTTTGGTTCGTAAATGAATTTGACATTACAAAAGAAGGGTGACCGGTAGCACAACCAAGATTTACCAAACGACCTTCAGCAAGTAAAATAATGTCTTTACCATTTACAGTGTACATATCTACTTGTGGTTTAATATTCACTTTGGTATTTCCGTGATTTTTATTCAACCATGCCACGTCAATCTCATTGTCGAAATGGCCTATATTACAAACAATTGTCCTGTCTTTCATAGACTCGAAATGCTTGCTAGAGATGATATCTTTATTTCCGGTAGCGGTCACAACGATATCTACTTCTTTTACGGCATCTTCCATCTTTTTCACTTCAAAACCGTCCATTGCTGCCTGCAGGGCACATATAGGATCTATTTCGGTAACGATTACGCGAGCTCCGGCTCCACGCAATGAAGCAGCAGAACCTTTTCCAACATCTCCGTATCCACCTACAACCGCTACTTTTCCGGCCATCATTATATCGGTAGCCCTGCGAATAGCATCTACTAATGATTCTTTACAACCGTATTTATTGTCAAATTTTGATTTGGTAACCGAGTCATTTACATTGATTGCAGGCATTACCAAAGTGCCTTTACGCATGCGTTCGTACAAGCGGTGTACCCCCGTAGTAGTTTCTTCTGACAATCCTCGGATTCCGGCTGCCAATTCAGGAAACTGATCAAAAACCATGTTCGTAAGATCTCCTCCATCGTCGAGAATCATGTTGAGAGGCTTGCCATCAGGGAAAAACAGCGTTTGCTCAATACACCAGTTAAATTCTTCTTCAGTCATTCCTTTCCAGGCATATACAGGAATACCAGTTGCGGCTATTGCAGCAGCGGCATGATCTTGAGTAGAAAAGATATTACAGCTAGACCAGGTAACATCTGCACCAAGTTCCACAAGGGTTTCAATCAGAACAGCAGTCTGGATAGTCATGTGAAGACATCCGGCAATCCGCGCACCTTTCAGTGGTTTGTCTTTTCCATACTCTTCACGCAAAGCCATCAGTCCGGGCATTTCGGCCTCAGCGAGATTCATTTCTTTGCGGCCCCAGTCGGCTAAATTAATGTCTTTTACTTTGTAAGGTAATTTCGTTGTTTCGGCAGTCTTGCTCATTTCGTATATTTTCTTTTAAATTTTTGCAGGTGCAAAGATACAAAATTCGTGTTGAGTATCTTTGCGCTATAGAAACCTATTTTCTGATAAAAAGTTTATGCCACTTATATATTACCGATCTGTTAAAGGTGCCGAAGTGGGCATGTGGAACGCTACCGAATCTACGGAATTTTTCAAGGAAAGACTGCTCAACCAGCATTTTCCTATGCATCCTGTCGGGAAAATAAGCCATCCGGAAAAAATTCATCAATGGTATGCCTCACGCTATCTGCTCTGCGAGATTTACCCCGAAGCAATTCAGATTTATCGAGACCAAAAGCCTTTTTTACTGAATGGTCCGGAGCTATCATTTAGTCATTCCCAAAAACATGTGGCGGTTATAATTTCTAATTTCAAATCGGGTATTGATGTGCAATGGACTGATCCGAAATTGAAAATAATTGCACCGCGATTTCTCAACGAAACCGATTTGAAGGTTATTAAAACTTCCTCAGAAAATATTTCACTCAGTATAATTTGGGCGATAAAAGAAGCGGTTTTTAAAAAGTTCGGAACAGAAATGCCTTTTAAAGAGATTAAAATTGATAAATACGACCCGGTTTCAGATATTGCGTGGGCTACCACCGTAAGAAAAGGGGAGAAGCTAACTCATAAACTCGTGGTGGATCATATTGACGGAATGAGTTTGGCCTATATTGTAGAATAAAATTACTTTTGAAGTTTTGGAGAAATTGGGAGTCATTTCACATATAGAAAACAGCCGCAATGCGCAAAAAATACTTGTTGCGCAACTGCTCGACCCCGATTTTATCGAAGGGTTTGACCACCTGACAGATATTGTGAGTCGAGCCGAAAAAGCAGGAGTTGACCTTTTCTTTTTTGGTGGAAGCCTCGTTACCGCTCAGGCAAAATTTGATATGGTAAAGGTCATCAAGGAAATTTCCAAAATTCCTGTTTTGCTCTTCCCGTCTTCACCGGCACATATTGATGGCCGCGCTGATGCGATTTTGTTTCTCAGCCTTATTAGCGGCCGAAATCCCGAATACCTTATCGGGACACATGTTGCTGCAGCCCCATTGCTAAAAAATACGAATCTCGAGATTATCCCTACAGGCTATATTCTGGTAAATTGTGGTGCGCCTACGACTGCCGAATATATTAGCGGAACAGCTCCTATTCCTCATCAAAAGCCGGAAATAGCAGCGGCTACCGCCCTCGCCGGGCAAATGTTAGGGATGAAACTCATTTATCTCGATGGCGGAAGTGGCGCAGATAAAACAATAACCCCGGCTATGATAGCTAAGGTACGTGAGTGGGTGGATTTGCCAATCATCGTGGGCGGAGGCATTCGCTCTGTTGTCGAAGCTTTAGCCATTCGCGATGCCGGTGCCGATATTTTGGTTATTGGAAATGGAGCTCAAGAACGCCCTGAATTCATCACTGAACTTACCCTAGCCCTTTGTTGATATGGAAATCATAGTCATTTCAGCACCACATGAAGAGCCCAACGAAATTGAAGAGGTAGTGCGTATGTTCGATTCCGGATTAAGGCATTTTCACGTGCGAAAACCACGCATGAACAAACATCAACTTTCCGAATATATCAAACGATTTCCCGAGCAATTTCGAAAACGGATGATTATCCATTCCTATCACGGACTTGCTGACCAATATAATTTAGGAGGTATTCACCTGAGCCGTGAACATCGGAAACGCGGAAGATTTTACCAGTTAAGATTATGGATTAAACGTAAGTTCAATCCTGAATTAGTAGTCACCCGCACCTTTCATAAGCTTACAGATGTAACCAACGACCGTCGAAAATACAGCTATGCTTTTCTCAGTCCCGTTTTCGATAGTGTCACACGGAGTTCGCTCGCAGGAGGTTTCAGCAAGCGAGCTTTGCTCATAATTATACCACAGGCGCGCCAGCCAATTTATGCTCTTGGCGGCGTCACGATCGAAAGATTGCACGAATGCGCTGAGAATGGATTTCACGGAGCTGCCTTTCATGGATCCGTTTGGGAAGGCGATGTCCCCGCTTCCATTACTTATACAAAAGCAAAGGCAATTGCCCGCGAGATAGGACAGAATCGTTAAAAGCGAAGATTCAAACCAACCAAATAATTCACTCCGGCCTGGGGATAATAGAAATTCTCAGTGACCAATCCGTTGTAATTATACGAATAGGTGTATCCGTTTGACGAATACATCGCATCGAAAACATTGTTGACCAATAGGTTGATTTCAATTTCTTTAAAAATCACATCATGCACCGTATAGCCTACCCGAATATTATTGACCCAATAAGCTTCCATTGAGCGATCCTCTTCCTGGGTATTGTCGAGGTATTGCTCTCCGACAAATTTTGAGATGAAATTGAATTCCAACCCTTTGACCGGTCGCCAAATAATCTGCCCGGAAGCGATGGTCGAAGGGCTGAAGCTGATATCCGTATCACTGTGCGGAATCACTTCGGGATCAATCACTTCGTCGAAAGATTGAATTTTATTGCGGCTCAGTGTGGCGCTGAGGTTTAAGCCAAATTCCTGGGTAAACATATATGTTCCATCTGCCTCAAGTCCAGCGCGGTAACTCTTATCGACATTTTGCCGAATCGGCGATCCCACATCATTCAATTCTCCGGTGAGCACCAGTTGGTTTTTGTAACCCATATAATAACCGTTGACTTGGAGTTTAAATTTGCTTCCGCTAAAATTATAACCGAGTTCTATATTGTTGAGTGTTTCAGCGTCGGGTATTTTTCCCTGCGGTGCATCAATAAAATCATTGCGCACGGGTTCGCGGTTTCCAAGACCTGCGTAAATATAATAGCTGTTTTTCGAATCCCGATTGTAACGCATGCCGGCCTTAGGATTGAAAAATAAATAATCTTTCGAGATAGCGATAACCGATTGATCGTTGTCAATTCCGTAAGTTTCGTAATTCACTCCGCGCATTTGCAAATCGGCCATAAAATTCCACTTCTCGACGTTGTACTCCCATTTGCCGTAAAGGCTGTAATCGTCTTTATTACCGATATTTCGGTAATATTCTTCAAGGTGGTCAAAGGTCGTACTCACATCTGCCCAGACTATTTCTCCAAAGTGATTGCCCCTATAAATATGAACGCCCCCACCAAGAGTGAAGTGATTCTGACCAGAAGAATAATCGAGGGCGAATATTCCACCGTAAAAATCATTCTTGAGCCATCGACGCAAAATGAAGTCGCTTTCACTGATGGTATCATCTGCGATAATGGGATCGGTTTTGCCGTATTCGGCAAATGATTTATCGTACTTATATTCTTCAAAATACCCCTGGCCGTGGGTGTAATGACCGGCTAATGTCAATTTCATATCCGGCGTAAAGCTCTGAATAAAATGCAGTTGGTAATGTGTTTGGCGATAGTCGTCCACCTGATTTTCATAGGTGTAATAGTTATACGTCCGTCCTGACGTGAGGAGGTTCTCCGTTTGTGCTTCATTAAAGCCTTCGCGATTGGCGTGAGCGAGCATTCCATTCACATCATTGTTCAGCCTTGATATAGGTGTGCCATACCAGCTTTGGTAAGTGCGTTCCTTTCCGGAAAAAGTAAGCGCTTTAATCACAGTATTTTTTCCAAAATAACCACCCGAAAGAAAATAGCTTCTCAGACTGCTCGAAGACCGGTCGATATATCCATTAGAGCCGATATCTGAGAGCCGGCCATTAATTGCAAAACCATTTCCAAGCCGACCGGAATAAAATTTGACCGTGGCTTTGTGCGTATCGAAAGAGCCGTAACTTCCCGATATTTCGCCACCGGCACGCTCTAACGGTTCTTTCGTTTCCATATTTATAGAAGCTCCAAAAGCCCCCGACCCATTGGTGGAACTTCCAAGTCCGCGCTGGATCTGGATGCTTGACAGACTGCTTGAGAGATCAGGCATATTAACCCAAAAAACTCCTTGTGATTCAGAGTCGTTAATCGGAATGCCATTTACAGTAACATTGATGCGGGTTTGGTCGCTTCCGCGAATGCGCATAGAGGTGTAGCCCACTCCGCCTCCGGCATCGCTCGTGGCCACCAGTGAAGGTGTCTGCTCCAAAAGATACGGTAGATCCTGTCCCAGATTGAGTTTTTCGATTTCCTTCTTGTCGATATTCTTGAAAGTTGCCGGAGCTTTTGGCGAAAGCCGTGTGGCACTTACCACCACCTCATCAGTCATAAACGGCGACACCTGCATATGAATATCGACTTTTTCGACAGCCGAACTTACTTGAATCGTGTCGAGATAATCGACATATCCGAGAAAAGTAGCCCGAAGCGCATACGAATCCGGAGGCAATTTTTCAAAAGAATACTTTCCCGAAAGGTCAGAATAGGTAGCCGTAAGACCCGTATTTAGAATGATGTGGGCACCGCCCATCGGTTTTCCTGTTTCATCGGTAATTATACCTTCGATGCCCCCTTGGCCAAAAGCCCGGGTAGCGCATAGTACTGCTGCGAGAACAGTGATTTTTAAAACATTAAACATTTCTGATTTATTATTTAGTTACGGTCGATGCTTAGGGAAGCAACAAAACCAATCAACTAATTCCTCCCTACGCCGGTACTAACCGGATCAGGTGTACAATGTCATTCAGTATGCATTGTAGGGTATAATCTCAGCCTGTCGTTAGCGTCACGTTTGACACAGTGATATAGGCACCCCTGCGAGATGGGTCAAAGGTAATTTTATTCGGAAATATTGCAAAGGGAAAAAGGGTTGTCTGTTATGGATTCACGATTTTTGGTTAGGAAGGAGTGTCCGTTCTGACTTGTTTTCATATATAAGAGGTGTCAGGGGTGGCTTTGTAACCAATCATATTGATCTACCCATCAGCGCTTTCACAAAAGTAGCAGCTCTCTCTTCTCTTTTAGCATCTATCCCATTCACAACGAAATAGGTGCAATTATTGGCATCAAGTTCGTGCTGATAGATTTCAAATAATTTCTGGCGTTCCGCGTTTTCCGGGCTTTCGCGAAATGGATCCGGTTCCCATGGCAAGTCGGGAGTGCATAAGAGATACGCGTCGATCTCGCTTTCGCGAAAAGCAGTTTCGATAAAGGGAGGAACCTTCCTGAATCGAAAAGAAGCCCAGATTTTTAATACCAACATTTCGGTATCGAAAAAACAGATTTTGTTCGCGGCATTTATTGCTTTTTTCTGATTTAACAATTGCCCTTTGGCAATTTCGGTTAAATCTTCCAATACATATTCCCCATTGGTCTTCTCCAGATATTCGCGTGCAAATTCATCAGCGAAGCTTGTCTGGAATCTCTCGGCAAGAAATTTCGTCAAAGTCGATTTTCCAGAGGATTCGGGGCCTGTAATAGCGATTCGGATTATACTCAACTTTCCACAGTTTGATGATCCAAATCCTTCTTCCAGTTATAATAGCCATAAATGGCCATACCGGTATAAACCAAGGATAGAAGTGAATAAATATCCAATCCGCGGGAATAATAAAGATAAACGGACAGAGCATCGATTGCAATCCAGTAAATCCAGTTTTCAAGTATTCGTTTCGCTGTCATCCACGTGGCAATAAAGCTAAAAATAGTGGTGAATGAGTCAAGGAGCGGCATCTTGGCATCTGTAAATGTCTTTAAAATAAGAAAGAGCAGAAATGTAAATAGATAACCGAGTAAGAGTGACAGAATATGTTTTTTCCAAGGCCAGTCGATAATTTTCAGCGCGTTATCGGCTGTTCGTTTGCCAATCCATTGGTACCAACCATAAAAACCCATAAAAACATAATAGGTAAAAAGCACTGACTCAGCATAAAGCTGCGCATGAATAAAAAGCCAGATACTTAGTCCTGACCCGACAATGCCGAGCGGCCAGCACCACACGTTTTCGCGCGCTGCGAGTATTACGTAGCCAATATTAAAAGCTACTGCAATCCATTCAAAATATTCCAGCATTACCGGGCCTGGGAATAGGAGAGATCGATGTCGCCCGGCAATATTTTTAATATGAAGGTGGCGCGCATTCCGTCTTTATAAACTTCAGCAATTGCATTGTTAATGGTGTTCATCACTTCCTGTTGCTCACCTTGAAGCTGCGTGCTTAAGGCATTTACGCGGAATTCGAAATTTGAATTTGACTTGACGTGATCAATAAATTTTAAAATTTGAGATTCGTAATCTTCCCGCAAGGGATACATCGAAATATCGAGTGTGATTTTCATTTTACTTACAATTACAAGGGGATGAGAAATAAATTTTTACTTCAGGATATTGAGCACGGAGATCTTCCTGTTCTTTCCTGCTCATTTCGATCATGCGCATATCTATTTTTTTGAGATGGTCAAGGTCTTCAGGCAAAATGCTTATAAATGTGCCACGCAAATTTAGTGTTTCCAGATTCTTTAATTTGGAAAGATTCGGAGGCAAAAAATACATTGGAGAAAAAGCTAAATCCAGCGTTTTTAGGTTTGTCAAGAAGAGAATTTCTTCAGGAAATCGCTCAATGTAAGTTTTGGATAGATCCAGCGATTCGAGATTGTTAATTTGCGACACACATTCCGGCAGTGCATTGATCTCACAATTTTTAAAACTTATTTCGCGTACGTCAGCACATGTACAAATCTCCTTAACATCTGGTAAATTCGAATTGTGGAAACGAATAAAACCCTTTTCGGAAACGCGATCGCAGATGGAATCATTTTTTGCTGGTCGCAGACCAAGCGGAGCAAATGAAACGCCCTGATTAACCCAAAAGGTCGAGGTTGCCAGCAGCAAGCACATTTTTGGTATCCAAAGCATCATTTACCATTTGTTTAGAAAGTTCTTCCAGATTTTCGAATTTAACTTCATCACGCAAGTGGCGCACGAAATATACGCGTATTTCCTTATCATATAAATCCTGATCGGTGTTAAAAATATGCACTTCGATCTGGGTTTCATTCGAATCAGTAACCGTGGGGCGCGTTCCAATATTGGCCATTCCCTGCATTATCACACCATCTACTTTAATCAGCACGGCGTAAACACCATTTCCGGGCACGAGTTTATACCGATCAGTGGGAGAAATATTCGCAGTTGGAAAACCAATCGTACGACCGATTTTATTTCCTTTTATTACTTTTCCCGTAAGGCCATAAGTATAACCAAGATACTCATTGGCAATCTCTACTCGGCCATCAATGAGTGCCTTGCGTATTTTTGTGGAACTCACATTTACATCGTCAATCTCTTGAGCTGGAATCTCTTGTACCTCAAATCCATATATGGGTGCTTCACGTTTAAGTTTTTCAAGATTTCCCTCCCGATTGCGACCAAAATGGTGGTCGTAACCAATGACAAGTCTGTGAACGCCGATTTGTTCAACGAGTATTTTTCGGATATAATCTTCCGCAGTAATCCGGCTGAATTCCACCGAAAAAGGATGGATAATCAAGTGATCTAGGCCGGCATGATCGAGCAAAGCAATTTTTTCGTCCAGAGTTGAAAGCAATTTCAGATCATTATCGTCTGGAAAAAGCACCAGCCGCGGATGAGGAGCAAAAGTCAATAGCACGGATTTCCCTTTTTCTTCGCGTGCTAAATTATTAATTGTCGAAAGCAGTTTTTGATGCCCGATATGCACCCCATCAAAGGTGCCGGCGGTCACAATCGACTTCGGTTTTGGAGAATATTCTGATAAATTATTATATACTTTCAATGGCAATATGCTTTGGAATACCTGTATTTACGGCTAAAATTTGACCTTCGGATAGTTACATCTTTGACGGCTCCAAAATTATCAAAATTAAATAAGTAGAAGGGGTTGGGTTTAAAAGGATAAAATCTTAGTTTTGCACCGCGAAAATTGAAAGAAATTAGCAACCTATAAGTACAGTAAAATGTCAAAGAATACAGGTAAAGTAATACAGGTCATCGGACCGGTTGTGGATGTGAGTTTTGCCGAAGCGCAGAGCCTCCCCAATATTTATGATTCATTGGTCATCACACGGCCCGATGGAACCGAATTGGTACTTGAGTGCCAGAAACACATCGGTGAAAGCTCCGTAAGAGCTATCTCTATGGATGCCACTGACGGATTATCGCGTGGTACAGTAGTAGTTAATACCGGAAGCCCGATTATTATGCCTGTCGGCGATAAAATCAAGGGACGCCTTTTTAATGTAACTGGCGACACCATCGATGGTATCGGTGAGCTGGCTAAAGAAGGTGGTTATCCTATTCACCGGGAAGCTCCTAAATTTGCTGATCTTTCTACAAGTGAAGAAATTCTTTATACTGGAATCAAAGTTATTGACTTGATCGAGCCCTATTCAAAAGGTGGAAAAATTGGTCTTTTCGGTGGTGCCGGTGTGGGTAAAACTGTACTTATTCAAGAGTTAATTAACAATATTGCGAAAGGATATTCCGGATTGTCGGTATTTGCCGGTGTGGGTGAACGTACCCGTGAAGGAAATGATCTTTTGAGAGAGATGCTCGAATCGGGGATTATCACCTATGGTGAAGAATTCATGAAATCGATGGAAGCCGGTGGATGGGATCTTACAAAAGTTGACAAAGAAGCAATGCTCGAGTCGCAGGCGACATTTGTTTTCGGACAGATGAATGAGCCTCCGGGAGCACGTGCCCGAGTTGCCCTTTCAGGTCTTACCCTCGCTGAGTATTTCCGTGATGGAGATGAAGAGTCTGGAGGGCGTGACATACTTTTCTTTATCGACAATATCTTCCGATTTACTCAAGCCGGTTCGGAGGTATCCGCACTTCTTGGACGTATGCCTTCGGCGGTAGGTTATCAGCCTACACTCGCTACGGAAATGGGTGCCATGCAAGAGCGTATTACTTCAACAAATCGTGGATCAATCACCTCTGTGCAAGCGGTATATGTTCCTGCGGATGACTTGACCGACCCTGCGCCGGCAACCACATTTGCCCACCTTGATGCTACTACCGTACTTTCACGTAAAATTGCAGAGCTTGGTATCTATCCTGCGGTTGATCCTTTGGATTCTACTTCGCGAATTCTTACTCCCGAGATAGTTGGAAACGAGCATTATCAGTGTGCTCAGCGTGTGAAAGAGATTTTGCAGCGCTACAAAGAATTACAAGATATTATTGCCATTCTCGGTATGGATGAGTTGAGCGAAGAAGACAAACAGGCCGTTGGTCGTGCGCGTCGTATTCAGCGATTCCTTTCCCAGCCGTTCCACGTTGCGGAGCAGTTTACAGGTCTCAAAGGAGTTTTGGTTCCTATCGAAGATTGTATCAAAGGTTTTAACATGATTCTCGACGGAGAACTCGATAAATATCCCGAAGCAGCTTTCAACTTGAAAGGAAGCATCGAGGATGTAATCGAAGCCGGAGATAAAATGTTAGCCGAAAACTAATCGTATGACCATCGAAATTATAACGCCGGATAAGGCACTTTTTAAAGGTGAGGGAACTGCAGTTACGGTTCCCGGAATTGACGGAAGTCTTGGGATTTTAAATAATCACGCTCCTTTGATCTCTGCTTTGAAAAAAGGACAGGTAAAAGTTACCACTACCGACGGAAATGAAGAATTTTTTGAAATCGGTGGTGGCGTAGCAGAAGTGCTAAAAAATAAAGTGATTATCCTGGCGGAGTAAGCAAAAGGATTCTTTTTCAATAAAAAAGCCACTTGAACTTTCAGGTGGCTTTTGTTTTTTAGGATTCCAATTATAGCCCCCCCCCCCTAATAATTTCTTTTACTCACTAATAAACAAGCAGATATAAATAAATCACTTCTCGTAAACATATTTTAACTAATCAAGATTAGGAAATATCAAATTTGAACAATATGTTTTACGGTCTGTATATTGGCGAAAACAAAAAAAACTATTCGCCATGAAAAACAACCTGATACTCCTGCTACTTTTAACACCTTTATTCGCCATATCTCAACAAGTTGACAAACTCTACACGGTTGGCGGTACATTATACCATACCAATTCATTAGATGGAATTGGCATTAACGAGGATAGACCTGATGCAGCCCTGCACATCAATCAATCGGATGACAAAGGAACCGCCTTACAAATTGATTTAGAATTCAGTACCACTACGAAACCCGCTTATGCCTTTAAAATAAACAGCTTCAACAATGAAGTCATACCGTTTCAGCTTTCTCCGCTACTTTCCGTGGATGCGAGTGGGAGGACGAGAATAGGGTATTTTAATTCAGGAAATGAGAAGTTAATGGTGACCAACAGTATAGGAATTTATAAGACGTCGGCAGCCAATATGGTACGTCTCGGATATGACGTTAATTATATATATCCGCAAATAGTCTGGAAAACATCAAGTAACCAAAACTTTCAATTCAAAAACGGTTCGACAGGAACTGTTCCTATCACTCTTTCTCCTGATGGTAAGGTAGGAATCAATACCGATGACTTTTTTGCGGACCATGCCTTGTATGTGGATGGATCAGTATATATAAAGAAAGATTCTACAGTGGCTCATTCGATCTGGATTGAGGGTTCTTCAATTGCAGAAGAGATGTTTGTGCAGATTAAAGACGGCACATGGGGTGATTATGTATTTAAGGATGATTATCTGCTTCTACCTTTAGATGATTTGGAAACGTTTATTTCCAAAAACGGTCATCTTCCTGAAATGCCGACGGCGGCTGAAGTAGAAGAGAAAGGGGTGAAAACTGGTGAAACGATTCGTCTGCTCACAGTCAAAGTGGAGGAACTTACACTCTATCTTTTGCAACAGCAGAAGGAGATTGAGAAGTTGAAAGCTAAACTGGATAAATAGTATGGATATGCCACGATATAAATTTTTTCAAAGCGCATTTACAGCAGTTGGACTCATATTAATGTTTTCTGCTTGCGGTCCCGATGATGACAATACATGTTGCGATCCTACCAATCCGGAATGTCCGAATTATGATGCGTGTTATGGAGTCGAAGAGCCCGATGCCGGATTTACAATGGAGGAATTTTTGATAACAAATGATGGTTTGGTATCGGCGGGGGATGATTCCATTTTTTTCAATGATATATTCTTTACTGCAAACTTTCAAGGTGACTCGATAACTCACAAATGGTACTTGGGATCCGAAGTTATTGAAGAAGCTTCGTTTAACCGTACACATGGAACCATACCTTCGTCCCAGCGACCAACCTTCATTACGATAAGCCATGTAATAAAATATCCGATGAACCATGAATGCTATTTGAGACCTACAGGAATAGATTCAGTTAGCAGGACATACCGTTTGATAAAATATTGGAATGAATTCGCAACATTAGGCACTTTCAGGTGTCAAATTGAAAATCAAACAGACTCATTCGACGTAAAGTTTGCGATTGTTGATGAGAATTTTAATCCTGCAGACGTTTTTAACCCTTCAGCAGATTTGGTCGCGATCAATTTTCACAACAATGGAGATACTTTATATGATTTTCCAATAATTACCAGAAATTCGTTAGCTTCTTTTAATGGTAGCGGGTCTCAACGACCAAATGGAATGTTCAGGCTTACTGAACAACCAAGGATTTATACTATGGATTATATCCTTTATTTGAACAGTTATATTCTAACTGCGCGTAAAATAGACTAATTATGACCTCGAAATTTTTTATTTTGATTCTTTTCTTTATAATCATTGGGAATAGTCAAATTTTTGCGCAATGTGAAAAAGATATTAGTACAAACCCATTAAACCCAATCAATACTGAATTTCTACTGTTAACAAATGAATGGGATGGCTCTAATGGACCCTACACTCTTAATTCTATGTTGAATTTATGGTCTTGGTATCCACCTTCGAATACGCCGAATTTCAATTTGAGTTTATATGATGGCTGGGCTAGTGATCTTACAGGACCCGAACTCACTATGAATAATCCGTTTTTCGGTGTCGGAAGTCCTACTTTTATTCATGCGCAAGCCAATCAATATCAGGACCGTGATTGGCATTGGGAAGATGGATGGGAACTACTTTGGATGAACCTGGGAGTTTACCCTGATGGCAACGAGAGCACTTCGTTGACCCCTGGAACATATTATGGGGAAAATTCAATAGAGAATTATCCAGATCCAGATAATGTTCCATATTTTGTACTTTATAATCGTTATCGTGGAACAATGCGCGTTTTTGCCAATGTCTGGAAGACCAATTTGGTTCCTAATAGCCAAGAATTCATGGTGACCCTAAAATTTACTGAGAATAGTTTTAATAGCGGTGGACTATCCGGTATTTTGAGACATATCGGAGATTTTGACGTTGCATTAGATGAAAATTCCTCAGGTCGAAAGCATTTCTCCCCAAGAATGGCACCCACAACTAAAGTAAATTGGCTGGTTACAGATTTTCAAATGGGTTTCGATCCTTGTATTTGTATGAGGGAAGCAAATGATTCGACACAGCTCGGTAAACTTCAGCTCATATTTAGTGATATTAACACCACCCATATTGCGATGACTTCTAGAGGCATAAGCATTGATCAAGAAATAACGCAAGCTGGACTACTAGATGATTTTTTAAATTTGTCAGATATCAACGTTGGAACCTATGAGCCAGGTCAACGAATTTACACTAAAATGGATGATTTATATGCTGACTATCAAAAAAGATTAAAAAAGTACCATGATGAATTATCCGAATATAACAGTGATTATAATTTCCTAAATGCATTCTTGACCAAAGTGGCACCTGCCTTGACAAATACTTTTATTGACTCTTGGTCTATTGATGATGTTGTTTCTAAATTGAAAGAGGACTCTGCAATGGCTACAATGTCAGATGTAGAAGTAGCTATTGAACTTCAAGAGCAGCGTAAGAAACGTGAACTCAACTTTAATTCTTCAGGGGACTTTACAACAAAATCACTTAAAAGTTTGACAAAAGGTATTTTAGGGGTTGGGTTTGATTTTTTAAGTATGGAGCTCTTTCCCAAAACAACCGCGCCTAAGAAACCAACTGCACCAATTGCTACATTTTCAGAAACAGTTTATAAGGGAACAATTTCTGATACAAGTTACACTCCAGGTCCTCAAATGTATCAACCAGGAGGAGTAACGTACACAGATAATAATACTAATGGCTGGGGTTATGGTCGAGCTGATTTAGCCTTCAGTGCTTTACCAGCCTATAATACCGTTTTGGGACTGGTGGCTTTACTAAACTCACCTAAACCTGAGTTCTATTCCAAATCGAACATAGAGTATGATCAATTATACCACGTGGAACCCGCTTTTCAAAGTGATTCATGCTATACTAAAAATAGATATATCATTAATAATGAAATTAAGCTCAGGTTTGCTAATGAAATAAAGATTGCTTTAAATAGATCGTTAGACTTTAATTATGAAGCAACCACAACATATGCAATGATTGAAATTGAAACTGTAAACAGCGAACCGAGGGAATTATTCATGGATGCGACTATCAGTTTTAATTCTGAAATAATCAATTCCAATTTTTATAAATCGACGGAAAAGTATGCTTATCCCGATTATGCTAATGGTGGAGATTTAACTCATTCATTTCATTCCAAATGGATTCCTTTGGATAATCTAAATCAATACGTGTTTTCTCTCGAGAGAATCGATACTATCGTAAACCATGTTTTCGGCTTTTTCAGTACTTATCCAGTACCAGAATGTCAATATCAATATATGCCTAATTATGAACCGGAAGATTTCCTGATGAGTATTAAGTCGGTTAAGCTCAAGTTAATGCATGATTTTTATTTTCAGCAAATTGGAAGCAGAGGTGAAAAAATAAATACATCTCAAGTTTTTACTTATTTACTTTATGATGGAAACCAAAATATCAATTTACTTGGTCCAGAATCAACATGGGTCGATAATCAGCCGGATATTTTTAATGAATACATGCCGGGTTTATTGGAATTGTACAATGAAAATATTACTATTAATAGCGAATATGTTTCTCAAGTGATCGGAAATATTATTTATATAAATGCCGAAGAAGTACTAATTTCCGGTGATATTACAGTTGAAAATGGCTATACGGTGGTAATCCAAGCTTTAAATACTATAGATTTAAAGCCAAATGCTCATTTGGTTCCAAACATTCATTTGAAGATAAAAAAAGACTTCTATGATACACCGGTATTTGAATATATTGATAATTCAGAAGTTTATAATTTTTGCAACAATTCGAATGATTATCATGCCAACGCCGCTTCAAAAAGTGCATACCAGCGGATTAAAGATACAAATGTACTTAATCAAGAATCGAAAAATGGAGCAAATTTCGAAAAGAATTCTGTTTCCATTCATCCCAACCCCGCCAATTCCCAAATCCGAATAACCTCCTCTTCAAAACCCATCACAGAAATCCAACTATTTGATCTTTCGGGTCGTAGTTTAATCCACAAAAAAACGGGTAACGACATCCAGCAAGTTGAGATGAATATCGATCAATTGCAATCGGGAGTGTATATCGTGCAGACGGTATGTGGAGATGAGCGCAGCTCTGAAAAACTGGTTGTGGGCAAATAGAAGTGTGACCATCGAACCCCGGATAAGGCACTTTTTAAAGGTGAGGGAACTGCAGTTACCGTTCACGGTATTGACGGAAGTCTTGGGATTTTGAACAATCACGCTCCTTTGATTTCTGCCTTGAAAAAAGGACAGGTAAAAGTTACCACGCTCGAGGGAAACGAAGAGTTTTTCGAAATCGGTGGCGGCGTAGCAGAAGTGCTAAAAAATAAAGTGATTATCCTGGCGGAGTAAGCAAAAGGATTCTTTTTCAATAAAAAAGCCACTTGAACTTTCAGGTGGCTTTTTGGTTCTTAGGATTTCAATTATACCCCCCCCCCCTAATAATTTCTTTTACTCACTAATAAACAGGTAGATATAAATAAATCGCTGCTCGTAAACATATTGGAACTGTTCAAGAGTAGGAAATATCAAGTTTGCAACTTAACTATCGAGGTCTGTATATTGGCGAAAACGAAAAACCACTCGCCATGAAAAACAACCTGATACTCCTGCTACTTTTAACACCTTTATTTGCCCTATCTCAACAAGTGGATCGACTCTACACGGTTGGCGGAGCATTATACCAGACCAGCTCTTTGGATGGAATAGGCATCAATGAAGATAGACCTGATGCAGCCCTGCACATAAATCAATCGGATGACAAGGGGACTGCCTTACAACAAGGGACTGCCTTACAAATTGACTTAGAATTCAGTACCACTACGAGACCTGCTTATGCCTTTAAAATAAACGGCTTCAACAATGAAGTCATACCGTTTCAGCTTTCTCCGCTACTTTCCGTGGATGCGAGTGGGAGGACGAGAATAGGGTATTTTAATTCAGGAAATGAGAAGTTAATGGTGACCAACAGTATAGGAATTTATAAGACGTCGGCAGCCAATATGGTACGTCTCGGATATGACGTTAATTATATATATCCGCAAATAGTCTGGAAAACATCAAGTAACCAAAACTTTCAATTCAAAAACGGTTCGACAGGAGCTGTTCCTATCACTCTTTCTCCTGATGGTAAGGTAGGAATCAATACCGATAATTTTTTAGGCGATCATTCTTTGTATATTGAAGGTTCTTCCATAGCCGAGGAGATGTTTGTCAAATTAAAAGGTGACTGGCCCGATTTTGTATTTCACCCGGACTATACTCTAATGCCACTTACTGATTTGGAGCGTTTTATTGACCAAAACGGCCACCTGCCTGAAATGCCAAACGCCGAAGAAGTAAAAGAAGAAGGTGTAAAAACAGGTGAAACTATCCGCTTGCTTACGCAAAAAGTGGAAGAGCTTACGCTCTATCTTTTGCAGCAGCAGAAGGAGATTGAAGCGCTAAAAGAAAAACTGGAAAAACGGAAAAAAGATGAGAGGAAATAAACTTTTTCAAACGGTAATGCTGATGTTTGGTATAGTATTGCTTGCGCAATGTTGCAAGCCAGACAATACTTGCTCCGACCCCTCGAATCCAGAATGTGAAAACTATGATCCGTGTTATGGGAAGACTGATATAAGAAGAGCTGATTTTTTGATTGAGACTACCTATACAATACCTGGACAAATCGTTTATGTTACAGACACTATTTTCGGGTATAACCTTTCCCCCTTGCGATTCAAATCAGTTGATGATTCATTAATAACGAATCATATCTGGTATGTTGGATCCGAAATACTTACAACGGACGAGGTAATACGTGATTTTAATAATGTTCCGAGACCTTCAGATATTACAGTGAGTCATGTGGTTACCTATCAGAATCTAAATCCCTGCGATCCATTGGATGATGGTAGGGATTCCGTAGCCGTTACTTTTCGTCTGGTGGGTAGCTATTGGGAGTTTCTTTCTGTTGGCACATTTCGAGGAAGCCACAATGGTAGTCCTGAATCCACCTTCTCGATAATTCCTATAACGGCAGAGGGTGATACATCTTTTAGTGTTTATGATTTTTCTGAATTTCGATTTACCAATTTTCATAATACCGGTGAGGTGGCAGACTACTTTGATGTAAGTCGCTTCAGTTTCACAATAATTATGGATGGTACAGGCTCAAGTAGTCCGGTTGGTCGTATGTTTATTTCTGCAGATAGCACTGTGAGAATAGATTATCGTTATGATGATGTAACTACAAACTGGGTATTCACAGGCCAAAAATTAAATTGAAATGAAAACGTTTTCCAAAATTCTGTGGCATTTCTTTTTTCTGTCAATTAACTTAATGGCGCTTACTGCTTATGCATTGTATGTGGACGGATCGGTATATATAAAGAAAGATTCTACAGTAGCACATTCGCTTTGGATTGAGGGTTCTTCCATTGCCGAGGAGATGTTTGTGAAGATTAAAGACGGCACATGGGGTGATTATGTATTTAAGGATGATTATCTTCTTCTACCCGTAAATGATTTGGAAACGTTTATTACCAAAAACGGTCATCTTCCTGAAATGCCCACAGCAGACCAAGTAAAAGAAGAAGGTGTAAAAGCGGGTGAAACGATTCGTTTGCTTACAGTAAAGGTGGAAGAACTTACACTCTATCTTTTGCAGCAGCAGAAGGAGATTGAAGCTTTGAAGGAAAAATTAGACAAATAAAACTGAAAGAATGAGACACACAAAGACTTTTTTACAATGGGGTCTTACCATAGCACTCCTTTGTTTTATGGTAGCCTGCGGGCCTGACGATGACAATACCTGTTGCGATCCTACGAACCCCGAATGTCCGAATTACGATCCATGCTATGGAAAAGAAGAACCTAACGCGAGTTTTTTTACAGAAGACCGACTAATCTATCCGGAGTTTGGTGAATATCTATGGATCAATGATAGCATATTAAGAGGAGGTCCTGTCCGCTTCAGATCGCCTTTTGAAGGTGATGGTATAGCTCACAAATGGTACATCGGGGCAGAAATAATTGAAGAGTCATCGGTCGTACGAAATTTTTCGCAGGTTCAGCGACCGGAGTATATTACAGTTTCTCATGTTATTACCTATCCTGTGGATTCCCTTTGTTATCCCGCTGCTACGGGGAGAGATTCAATAGCTCAGACTTTTTACCTCGTTGATTTCCTGAGTGAATTGCTTACAATCGACAACACATTTCGGGGCGTGCTCAACAACGAGACGGATTCATTTGACTTTAAGTTTAGGGCTTTACAAACTTTTACCGGTGAACCGGCTCAGACAAGCACTTCCGGTTATACCATTTTTATGATCAACTTTCACAACAATCAGGATTCCATAGTGAACGATAGCTGGGGCATGACAAATACGCATCTTTATTTATATGGTGCATATGGCCCTGTTAAAGGGTTGATGTCAATCGATCCGGAAGACTTATCCGTAGAGATGAATTACCATTTTGTTAACGATGAAACAGAATATAGATTTAGAGGCCGAGTTATTCCTGAATAACCTACAACTATGAAAAAAGTATTTTTTTATTATCTGCTGTGTCTTGCCGTGACGATGACAGGCTGCGATAAAAAGGTTGATAATCCTGAGTGCCCCTGCACAGATCCATGTTTTAATAAGGAAGAGCCCAATGCCTCATTCTTCACAGAAGACCGACTGATATATCCGGAGTTTGGTGAATATCTATGGATCAATGATAGCATATTAAGAGGAGGTCCTGTCCGCTTCAGATCGCCTTTTGAAGGTGATGGTATAGCTCACAAATGGTACATCGGGGCAGAAATAATTGAAGAGCCATCGGTCGTACGAAATTTTTCGCAGGTTCAGCGACCGGAGTATATTACAGTTTCTCATGTTATTACCTATCCTGTGGATACCCCCGCTCCGCAGGATTTGCAATCCTGCGGCACTAAACAAATTAACAAGCTAACTTTCTAAGCTATGAAGAACTTTCTTTTCTACTCCCTTCTGTTTGTTTTTATTGGTGTGACAGGCTGCAAAAAAGATGATGAAGACCAATGCTGCGATCCCGCCAATCCGGAATGTCCGAATTATGATCCTTGTTATGGCGAATCTGAAGTCTCAGCAGATTTCAAATTTTTTGCCCGTTACGGTTTTGGAGCGGATGCAGTTTGGGTGGAAGAAACTAAGTTTGTTGGAAGTCCTGTTTTATTTTCTGCTAATGACAAAGACGCGGACGCATATACTTGGTATTTAGGCTTGGATACCTTCACAGGTGTTACAGAAGTTGAACGATCGATCAACCAATTGCCAGATGGCACCTATCCCGCCGCCTTGGTTATTGAAAAGAGCCCCAATACCCAGTGTTTCCCGTTTGATGATGGTCGCGACTCGATTCACCTGAATTTTGAAGTAGTTGATAGGTGTGATGCACTTCCCTTTGGTGTTTTCAGGGGAAAACGAATGGGAGTAGACTCAGATTCCATCGATATTGAAATTTATCTGGCTGATTACGATACGGGAGAACCGTGCGTGCCTACATCAACAGGTTACTTCGTCAATTGTGCAGGTCAGAATGATACGGTAGCAGGAGATCCGGGAATAGGGACATATTCAAGATGGAATTACTGGGGTAGTGGATTTGGATCTCCAAGAGGAGAAATGATAGTTCATCCGGATTGGACGGTTGAATTTGATTATGAGTATTATAATGTTAATTATTCCTTTAAAGGAAGAAAAATCCAGTAATATGAGAGGAATATTAAAGCAACTTGTAATAATAGGTGGAATTTATTTCATTCCCACCATTTGCTACGGTCAGATTTGTGACTATTCTATTTCAACCAATCCGGATAGCCCAGTAAACTCTCAGATGAGCACCATTTTCCCTTCATTGGACAATCAGTTCTTAAACACTTTCAATTTTGGAGAAATACAGAATCAGACATTAAAACCGATAGCTTTAAATCCCGCTGCTGGTTGGACTGTGCCAGATTGGACTAACCCCCCGATTTTTCAAATGAGAAATCCATTTGAGGACGGCGGAACTGCCGGAGGCGGTTACTTAGAGACACCTTCAAATATTTTCCAACGCGATTTTCATTGGGAAGACGGTTGGGAGTTGTTGTGGTTGAATACCGGATATTATCCCAATGGAGATCCAATTGAGGTAGTTAATTCAAATGGGATTATTCCATTTGCATTTACCGTTGATAATCCGAGGGTTCCATATATGATTTATTCCATTTGCATTTACCGTTGATAATCCGAGGGTTCCATATATGATTTATTACAATAGATATACTGGTAAAATACGATTGTTCGCAGGTCTTTTTACAGAATTTGGTGCTTTTCAGAGTGCTTCGGTAAATATGTTCTTTTCTCCTACTGATGTTGATGAGAATAACATTAATGGAACTTTAAGGCACTTGTCAAGTTACGATACACCTCTTGATCAATCAAGTTCGATATACCGTCAATCTGGGGTGAATACGCTTTCATCTGACACAACGACTGGTCAAAATAATATTAAAGTATGGTATACGTATGACTTCCAGATGGCTTATGACCCTTGTGTTTGTGGTCAAACAACAAATTTATTATTTGAATTGGAAGCCGTTGAGTCATCAAATATTGATTTATACGGAAGAATGATTACGTTGCAGGAAGTCCTTGTTAATGCGTCTGGAACAAATCCGAATATTTTCTTCCCAACCCATCTCAGAAATCCAAATATTCGACCTTTCAGGGCGTAGCTTAATTCAACAGAAACCGGGTAATGGCATATTGCAAGTTCAGGTTGATATAAATTCATTGCAATCAGGAGTGTATATCGTACAAACGCAATGTGGTGATGAGCGTAGCTCAGAAAAATTGGTGGTAGGAAAATAAAAGGTCGACCATCGAATTTATCCTATCGGCTTAAAAACCGACAACTCTTTTTTAAGAAGGCGCATTTTGCGCCTTTTTTGTTGCTTTATTTTACTTCAATTTCCGTGTTTGGTCAACACATCTCTTATTGAAGCTCATTCATTTTTGATTGAAGCTCAAAACTACCCTTAATTGAGCTTAAAAATGTATCTTTATGAGCTTAAACAAATCTGTATGCTCTCCAAAAGCGAACAAAAAGTACTCGAACTTATAAGTATTGAGGGCGAATCTTCTTCAAAAGAAATCTTCGACACGGCTCAATTTGATGTTAGCTACGCTACGCTTAAAAGAACATTAGCTAAGCTGGTATCGGATAATTATCTCGTTACTCACGGTCGAGGTCGCGCAACTAAATACAGTCTTTCACCGACTTATACGCTTCTAAAACCAATAGATATCGATATTTATTTCAGTCGCGAAATCGATGAAAGAAAAATAAAGGAATCTTTCAATTTTGAAATTTTTACCGAACTCTTAAATCATACAGGAATATTCACCGATGCAGAAACCAATAAACTCAAGGATCTGCAAAGTAAATATCTTTCTAATATTGCAGAGCTCTCTGAAGCAGCTTATCATAAAGAGTTGGAAAGACTTGCAATTGATCTAAGTTGGAAATCGTCACAAATAGAAGGCAATACATATTCCCTTTTGGAAACTGAGAGGTTGTTGAAAGAGAAAGTTACCGCTGATGGGAAAACGAAAGAGGAAGCCACAATGTTGCTCAATCATAAGGATGCGCTTGACTTTATTCTTGAAAACAAGGATTATCTCAATACCTTGAGTACTTCGAAAATTGAAAATATTCACAGCATTCTGATAAAGGAACTCGGTGTGAAAAGAAATTTAAGAAAGCGGCGGGTGGGTATCTCAGGAACTAATTTTCAACCCATCGACAACCAATTTCAAATTATTGAAGCCCTCACAAATACATGTGATCTCATAAACAAAAAGCCAAATGTCTTTGAAAAGGCACTCCTTGCACTTTTTCTTATTTCGTACATCCACCCCTTTATGGACGGAAATAAAAGGACTGCCCGTATTGTGAGTAATGCTATTCTAATAAATTATGGATACTGTCCTATTTCATTTCGAACGGTGAGTTCAATTGATTACAAGAAGGCAATGCTGCTTTTTTATGAGCAAAATAATATTTCAAATTTTAAAGAAATTTTTATTGAACAGTTTGAGTTTGCTGTCGAAAAGTATTTTTAGTTAAAAGGGAGAATAGCTGTCTTTCCCAATACAAAGGATGATTTTTCAAGCTCATTTAAATCGAATTTATAGCTCAAAAAAAGCCTTATCTGAGCTAAAAACGAATGCTGTTTGAGCTCGAACCAAGCGAAGTTCACCAACAATTTATTTTTCATATAAATTCCTTTCCCTTTAAAAATAAAAAAACCGTCGAAATCTTCTTTCGACGGTTTTTCTTTTGAGGATTAATTTTTGTAAAGGGGAAATTTGCTGTGCCCTTTTCATTCTATACGAAATGCTTAGACTATGGTTTCATTCTTAGGGGAGTATGTGAAATTGTTCCTGTCAATTGAGTGTATCTATTTAGATTTTGTTTCGACAAACGAATTTTGAATGATTAAATTTACCCCTTTAACGATCTTATGACACAAAAGAAAAAAGACGGCATCCGAAAAAAGGATATTCTCGAATATCATGAACACGACCGTCCCGGAAAGATTGAAGTTATTCCGACAAAACCTTCTAATAGTCAGCGCGACCTGGCAATCGCCTATTCTCCCGGTGTGGCTGAGCCTTGTCTCGAAATTCAGGAAGACCCCGAAGCAGCTTATCGATACACAGCTAAAGCCAATCTCGTTGCCGTAATTTCGAACGGTACGGCTGTGCTCGGACTCGGCGATATTGGCGCATTAGCATCTAAGCCGGTTATGGAAGGAAAGGGCGTTCTTTTCAAAATATTTGCCGATATCGATGTCTTTGACCTCGAGCTGGATACCACTGATGTGGAGAAATTCATCGAAACCGTAAAAATTATGGCACCAACTTTTGGAGGCATTAATCTCGAAGATATCAGCGCACCGAGTTGTTTTGAAATTGAACGGCGCCTGCGTGACGAGCTGGATATTCCGGTTATGCACGACGATCAGCACGGTACGGCAATAATTACCGGCGCGGCTCTGCTCAATGCACTCGATATTTCTAAAAAGAAAATTGGAAAGGTTAAAGTTGTTTTCAATGGGGCAGGAGCGAGCGCCATTTCCTGTGCTACGCTTTATATTTCACTCGGTGTGAAGCCCGAAAATCTTTTTATGCTCGACAGCAAAGGCGTGATAACTACCACGCGGGAAGAGCTTAATAAGGAGAAACAGCGATTCGCGCGCGATACCAAGTATACAAAGTTAGAGGAGGTTATTAAGGATGCGGATGTTTTTGTCGGTCTTTCGAAAGGAGGTGTTTTGACCAAAAAAATGGTCAAATCTATGGCCAAAAATCCAATCGTTTTTGCTTTGGCAAACCCCAATCCGGAAATAACCTATCTGGATGCCACGTCGGTACGCGACGATATTATTATGGCCACCGGTCGTTCGGATAATCCGAATATGGTAAATAACGTACTCGGATTTCCCTATATTTTTCGTGGCGCACTCGATGTGCGTGCCACAGCTATTAATGAAGAAATGAAACTCGCTGCGGTACGTGCCATTGCTGAACTCGCGCGCGAGACTGTTCCCGAAGTCGTGAATATTGCCTACAATAAGCGGGATATGGCTTATGGCAAAGAATATATTATTCCGAAACCTTTTGATCCGCGTCTTATTACCACGGTGGCTCCGGCTGTTGCCAAAGCGGCGATGGAAAGCGGGGTGGCCCGAAAACCCATTAAAAACTGGAAAGCGTATCGTGAACATTTGATGACCAAACTCGGACGCGATGATAAGTTTATCCGGTTGGTTATGGAAAAAGCTAAGTCCGATCCACAGCGCATTGTTTTTGCCGACGGCGAGACCTATAAAGTGCTGAAAGCTGCGCAAATCTTGGCTGATGACGGAATGGCTCACCCAATTGTCCTTGGTAGAAGAAAAAAAATCGAAGAACTCGTTGAGAAATATGCACTAAGCCTCGATGGAATTGAAATTGAAGACATTAGCGAACAGACAGATCGAGTTATAGAATTTACCGATCGTTTTTTCGAAGCGCGAAAGCGAAAAGGAATAACCGAATACGAAGCGCGTAAGAATATGATAACCCGCGGGTATTATGGAAGCATGATGGTAAAAAGTGGGTACGCAGACGCATTGCTCACAGGACTGTCCTTAAAATATCCGGCAGCCATAAAGCCAATTTTTGAAGTAATCGGTCGGGCCAAAGGCGTACACAAAGCGGCTGGAGTTTATATTATTCTTACGAAAAACGGCCCCCTCTTCTTGGCGGATACCACCATAAATGTCGATCCCACAGTCGATGAAATTGTTGAAATCGTGGCAAATACTGCCTCGGCAATTCAGAAATTGGGGATAGTACCGAAAATTGCAATTTTGAGTTATTCCAATTTTGGTTCAAATAAAGGCGAACTTCCCGATCGTATGCAAGCTGCGACGGAAAAGGTCCGAAAAATGCATCCCGATTTGATCGTGGATGGCGAGATGCAAGCAAATTTTGCCTTAAATAATAAATTGCTCGAGGAGGTTTTCCCATTTAGCGATTTGGTTGGTAATCGTCCAAATGCTTTGATTTTTCCGGGATTGGCTTCGGGAAATATCGGCTATAAATTGTTGCAATCGTATGGAAATGCCGAGGCTATCGGCCCACTTTTGGTCGGGCTTGATCAAAGCGCACACGTTCTGCAAATGGGAAGCAGCGTTCGTGAAATTGTCAATATGGCCGCAATTGCTGTGGTGGATGCGCAGACGAGAAGGGCCGGGAAGAAGAAGTGAGGAATTTAAATTTTCTTAAGTGTCTTATTTGGATTCGCTACTACTTGGGATCAGATTCCCAAAGTTATAACCGAACGGCGCTCGAATCATAATAGAATACAAAAAAAATCTCCGTTTGGGAAACGTATGAAATTTAAGTTGAATATTAGGAAAATTAAATCTGAAAACGCGACTATGAAATCTGTATTTTAATGAGATGAGTGCGATCTGCTGATAGAACTTTGAGAATATAGAGACCCGCGGCAATCGAAGGAATTTCCATCCCCACTTCACCGGTCCCAATATTAATTTTTTTATGGTTCTGGTATATTAGTCTGCCATCTACCCCGTAAAGCATGCAATTTAAAATAGGGTCACTCAGGTCAGTGTATTTTAAGGTAAAACTATTGCTGCTGATTGGATTTGGATATACATTTATGACCGATTGAATCTCTTCCACATGATTTACATCATTCAAGAAGCCTTCAGTAATATATTCAGCTGAGTAATTAGGTGGATTCTGGTCTATTTCCGTTTTCGTAAATACAGCGATGGGGAATGGATAATCACCATCGACAAATTCGTATGATGTCCGCACAAACGAATTTTCTACCAGTAGTATTCCATTAAAATAGCTTTTCATTGTTCCCGATTCTACAATTTTAAGGCGCAAGATATTTTCGAAGGTAATATCAGGGAGGTGTATAGTTCCCCAAGCATCTACCTCACAATTCCGTTCGCCCTCTTCAGACCCCTGAAATCCAGAACTTAACGTATCCGGGCTGCAAGAAAACTGAGAAGAGAAAGTACTGCCATAAGAAAGAGGAAACGTATAAATAAGACGGCTATCGGTACAAATACCCATTTGATTTTCCCCAGTACTACTATTGGTATATCCTAGCTCTATCAGATCAGGGCTTTCGAATTTTAAAATCTGATTATATTGAATGGTGGAACCAACGGATTGTCCCTGGACGCGACCGCAGCCAACAAATAATTCGGGTTCTGGCAAGAATTCACAATCAAAAACAAATTTTGAAATTTCGGCAGCAGGAGGTACCGTATCAATTTCGTCCATGTCCCAAACTTGATCTTCCCCATCTGAAAGAGAAAGATCTTCCGTAGGTAAGGATTCCGATCCAAAAAAAACTTGGACAAATAAAAGAGTAAAATCATCAATTGGTCCAACCGCGAGTACAGTTGTCTCATTTATTTCCGGACTTTGTGCCAAAAATTGGATCGGATTAAAGAGCAAAAAAAGCCCAAGGGATATGGTCGTTTTCATGACGAAGAAGTTTGGTAGTCAAATATATATAAAATATTTTGACCATTCACAACCGAAATGGAATTAGTATTGAGTACGTCTACTAAGGTAATTTCACCAATGTGGGTAGTGCGTTAAATTGATTGGTGAAGGCTGGGAATTGCTGAAATCAATGGCACTATTAGCTGTATATTCTTTTCAACTTATTCTCAGATTAATTGAACCCCTTGTATCATAGCTTCGGATTCTTAAAATGGCGCGTATTATCTCTTTGCGTTTTCTTTTCGAAATTCTTAGCAATAGCCGCTTCCAGATTCACTCCGGTCTGATTGGCGAGACAGGCTAAAACCCATAACACATCGGCCATCTCATCGCCGAGGTCGCGGTTTTTATCCGATTCTTTTTCGGATTGTTCTCCGTATCGCCGGGAAATGATGCGTGCCAATTCACCAACTTCTTCCGTGAGGATGGCCATATTGGTTAGTTCGTTGAAATACCGAACGCCGTATTTTTTGATCCACTGATCTACATCTTTTTGATAATTCTCAATCGTCATTATTCCTTGTTTTTTGTGTCGATTGTTATCGTTACCGGTCCATCATTTACCAGCGAAACCTGCATGTCAGCTCCGAAAGTCCCGCTCTCTATTCCGTTCGGAACCTGAATAGAAAGAAGGGCTTTAAACTTCTCGTAAAGCGGGATGGCCACATCCGGTTTTGCAGCGTGAATAAAAGAAGGGCGTGTTCCTTTTTTTGTTTTAGCATGAAGCGTAAACTGGCTGATGACCAATACTTTTCCGTCAACATCGTCGAGCGAAAGATTCATCAATCCTTCCGAATCATTAAAAATACGGAGAGAAGCAATCTTGCGTGCCAACCACTCAGCATCTTCTTCGTTGTCTTCATTTTCTACTCCGATAAATAGCAATAAACCGGTTTCTATTTCGCCTTCAATTTTTCCTTCTACAGCTACATTTGCTGAACTTACACGTTGAATTACTGCTCTCATTTTCGATAGGTTTCTTCTTCGTTGTTTTCAAACATATTTAAATAACTTTTATAGCGGGTTTCGGCTACTGCGCCGCTTTCAATACCTGCTTTGACCGCACATTTTGGCTCATTAATATGCAGACAATTGTAATATTTGCATTCGGGCAGAAGCGCGCGCATTTCCGGAAAATACCCTGCCAACTCTTCTTTTTCCATATCTACCAATCCAAATCCACGGATTCCCGGGGTGTCAATAAGATAACCGCCAAATTTCAAGCGATGCATTTCTGCAAAAGTAGTCGTGTGCTGTCCGGTAAAATGGGCCTCGCTTACATTTGTGGTTTTGAGATTCAATGCTGGATCTAGCGTGTTGAGCAGCGTCGATTTTCCTACTCCGGAGTGCCCCGAAAGAAGAGAAACCTTATCCTTTAGCATGGCTTTTAAGTCATCCATCCCTTCTTCCGAGAGTGCCGAACAAACGAGAGTTTCATATTTCAAATCGTCGTATACACTTCGGAATGAAGCCAGTAGTTCACGCTCTTCACCATCAAGCAAATCGACTTTATTAAACACAATGGCTACCGGAATGTGATATGCCTCAGCGGCAACGCAGAATCGGTCTATAAAAGTCGGGAAAGTAATTGGGTTTTTAAAAGTAACTACCAAAACTGCAAGATCAATATTCGCAGCTATGATATGACTTTGCTTTGAAAGATTCACCGACTTTCGAACGATGTAATTTTTTCGTTCCTCGATTTTGTCGATCACCAATTCGTCATATTCTCCGGTAAGGATTACCCAATCGCCAATGGCTATGGGATTTGTGGACTTAATAAAATCTTGCCGGAATTTTCCGCGCACCCGGCATTTTACAATCTCACCGTTTTCGGTTTCAACCACATACCAGCTGCCGGTACTTTTTATAACTCTTCCGCGTGTCATTTAGAATGGGCTAAGGTAAGAAAGTAAGCGTTCTTTGTGATATGCCGTGACTGATGGATTTGAGTATCTATCAGAGGAATGCCACATTTTTCTTTGTATATAGTTGGAGAAGGAATGTTTCAAAATATAAATCCTCGTTAATTTCAAAGAGGTGGTAATCTGATTATTACCTTATCCCGATTATAGACGTCTGGTTTACTAAACTTCGTTAAATCAATTTACAATTGATCCGCCTTTTGAATAAACAGAGTATCTTGACTAAATGATTTATGCTTTCTTTCTTTATTACAACTTCTGCAAGTAAACTGTTTTATCATTTAAATATAGACTAACTCAGCCCTTGAATTATCAAGAATTTCGTCCGGATAATCGCTTGAAGAATATCATCGCATGTTATTGGGTGATAAATTTTAGTGAAAGCGAAAGCCAGTATTTTGAAGATGTTATTTTACCGGATGGTTGTTATGATTTTATAATAAATCAGGGAAGTGAATACGAACGCCTGGATTTAACCACCAATGAAAAAACTACGGTAAGAGAATATGCCCTTATCGGACAGCGTAAGAAAGCGGTTATCATATATCAATCAAGCGAAACAAATATATTCGCAGTTAGGTTCAAACCTGATAAAATAAATACTCTATTAAAAATTTCACCGGTAGAAATAATAAATGAAATTGTTACAGAACGCGGATTAAAACAAAATTATATTGATCCGATTCGAAAAATTCTTGGGAGGAAATCTGGAATGATCGATAAATTAAATTTAATAAACGAAGTGTTTGTTAAAAGATTGATGCTTCAATCGGGTAAACAAGCGTATCTCAGTCACGCTATTTCTACTATTATTTCTGAAAAAGGAAAAGTAAACTTAACTCGATATTGTGCTGAAAAGCAAATTCACAAATCTACGTTAGAGAAAGCTTTTAAAAAAAGTGTCGGTATATGTCCAAAAGAATTTTCTTCTATAATTCGATTCAATAATTCTTGTGCACTTATTCATAACGGAGGAATAACAAATTTGGCGGGGGTGGCTATAGAATCGGGTTATTACGATCAAGCGCATTTGTGCAAGGAGTTTAAAAAATTTACCAATTCATCGCCAAAGGAGTTCTTTACCCGGAATTTTATTCTTCCCCAGACAGGGATAGCTTTTCAGAACGCATGGCCATCTTATTTTTAGAAATTAATCCTTTCGTCTTTTTTACAATACTTCGGGTTTTCCTAATCCTACTTTTGGAAAAAAAATTGAATCTTATTTCAAAACTAATCTGAATGAAATATCAAAACTATTTTTTTCTATTAGCCACAATTCTCACATCTCATACATTGCTCTGTCAGCAGTCGAAGAGTGTTGAATCAACCGGAGTCAATATCAGCTTTAAAACTTTTGGTGCCGGCGCTCCTTTGCTTATAATTAACGGTGGCCCCGGTTTTAGCTCTGCAGGATTTGAACCCCTTGCTCAGAAAATTTCTTCGATGGGTTACGAGACAATAGTATTTGATCAAAGAGGCACGGGCAATTCTGTTATGCAAACAATGGATTCATCGAATATTAATATGGATTTAATGGCAGCCGATATTGAAGCCATCCGTGAATCTTTAAAGTTGGACAACTGGGCCGTTTTTGGCCACTCCTTCGGGGGAATGCTCGCCAGCTACTATACTGCAAAATTTCCCGATAAGGTAAACAGTTTGATCTTATCTTCTTCTGGCGGATTAGACCTAGAATTACTGAGTACCGCCGGAGAAGCTATTTATGCGAATCTTACAGAAACTCAAATTGACTCACTCAATTATTGGCGTGTACGAAGAGATAGCTCGGAAATAGCCGCGTTGAAATTTGCCGAAATTTATGCACATGCCTATGTTTTCGATAAGAAATATGTCCCCACAGTGGCTCAACGACTCACTCAGGGAAATTTAGCACTTAACGCCCTAGTTTGGCAAGATTTGATCCGCACGAACTACGATTGCAAAGCAGAATTGGAGACTTATAAGAAAGAGGTGCTCATTATTCAGGGTAAGGAAGATATTGTTCCTATAGAACTCGCACTCCAAGCTAAAAAAGTATTTGCCAATAGTTACTTAGCCCTTTTGGATTCATCCGTGCATTATCCTTGGCTGGATCAGCCCGAAAAATTCTTTTTGACACTGGATATTTTCCTTAAGAATGTGCAGCAGAAAAAGGATGATGAGGCACAAATCGAACAAGTACTCCGCAATTATATTGAATCAATCTACAATACTGAGCCTGATTTAGTACATGAATTCGCCGATACTTCTCTTCACAAATCCGGCTTTTACTTCTCGAAAAAAAAACAGGAATGGAATTATAGTTCAATGACCTATGACGAACTAATTCATACAGCTGAAAGCTATAATGCCAAAAATTGGATTCAGAATGATGCTCCTAAAAGTATCGAGTTGATGGAGGTGAAGGAGAAAATTGCCATTGCCAAAGTAAAAGCAATATGGGGTTTTGATTATGTACTACTCGCAAAGAAAAATGAAAATTGGAAAATGGATAAGGTTTTATGGCAGAGTTATGGTACGCTGGATAAAATCGACATAATTTCCAATGGAAAATTATAATCGATGTTCCATTTCAGTATTATCAATACAGCCATTTTCATCATCACCAAAAAAACGTCTTCTCCCAATTACTGCAAACAATTCAGCTATCGCGCAATATTTGTCTAAATTCGCAACTGAATTCCTTTTCCGAAAGGGTTATTCACAGATTTCTATGTCAATTGAGGTAAAAAATGTAACAAAATTTTATGGAAAGCAAGCTGCACTGAATGATGTGAGCTTTTCAATAAAACGCGGTGAGATAGTCGGTTTTCTCGGTCCAAATGGTGCCGGAAAATCTACAATGATGAAGATTATTACCTGTTATTTACCTCCGTCGAAAGGGACGGTGGATGTTGCTGGTCAAAATATTTTTGATCACTCCCTCGAAGTACGAAAGAAGGTGGGCTATTTGCCTGAGACCAATCCGCTTTATCCCGAAATGTATATCCGTGAATATCTGCTCTATGTCGCCGGGTTATATCTTGTTAAGAATAAAAAAAAACGGGTAGAAGAAATGATCGCGATGGTGGGATTGACGCCCGAAAGCAATAAAAAAATTAGTGAGCTTTCGAAAGGATATCGCCAGCGGGTAGGTATCGCCCAAGCTCTGATTCACGATCCGGAAGTCTTAATTTTGGACGAGCCGACCTCCGGGTTGGACCCGAATCAATTGGAGGATATACGGACACTGATTCGAAAAATTGGAAAAGAAAAAACAGTTCTTCTCAGTACGCATATTATGCAGGAGGTCGAGGCGATTTGCAATCGGGTCATTATTATTAAAAAAGGTAACATCGTAGCTGATGGTTCTGTTAACCAGCTCAAAGAAACTTCAGACGCGGAAATAATCATTCTGCATTTGACCAAACCTATTCCGCAAAAGCGATTTAAAGAAATTGAAGGAATTCTGAAAATTGAAGAATCTCATCCGGGAAAGTACAGGATTGCTGCTGAAAAGGGTTCGAATATTTTGCCTAAGCTAAACGCTATTGCGGCCCTCGAAAATTCGGAAGTTGAAGAGTTGCGTAAGCAGGAAAGAAGCCTGGAAGATGTTTTTAAAAACCTTACCAAATAAACCCTTTGCACGCATCTTATTTTTTTTATTTTTGTCGCGCTTAAAGTGGAAGGATTTGGCCTATTGCAACCACAGTAAAAAATGCTAAAAATGCATTCTACCTGCTTCCTAAGGCTTTTTAATAATTGATTTAAAAACAAATAACGATGCCTTATTCATTTACTTCAGAATCCGTTTCTGAAGGACACCCGGACAAGATTGCAGATCAGATTTCTGATGCAATTCTCGATAATTTTCTCGCTTTTGACCCGTATTCGAAAGTCGCTTGCGAAACATTGGTAACTACCGGCCAGGTTATTCTCGCCGGTGAAATTAAGTCGAATACCTATGTGGATGTACAGCAAATAGCCCGCGATGTAATCAACGATATCGGATACAATCAAAGTGGCTACATGTTCGAAGGAAACTCATGTGGTGTCCTTAGTGCGCTTCACGAGCAAAGTCCAGACATCAATAGGGGAGTAGATCGTGGTAAACCTGAAGATCAGGGTGCAGGCGATCAGGGAATGATGTTTGGATATGCGAGCAATGAAACAGAAAATTTCATGCCTCTGGCACTGGACCTGTCGCATAAAATCCTGAAAGAGTTGGCCGTACTTCGTCGTGAAAATAAGGATATCAAATACCTCCGTCCCGATGCCAAAGCACAGGTTACAATTCAATATTCAGACGATCATACGCCTCAGCGCATCGAAACAATTGTAGTTTCTACGCAGCATGATGAGTTTATCGTTTCTGAACATGATACCCAAGCCGATAAAGATAAAGCCGAGGTGGATATGTGCGAGCAGATTTCAAAGGATGTCCGTGAAATATTGATGCCGCGTGTGATTGCGCAACTTCCTGAAAATATTCAGAAATTGTTCAATGATAAAATCGTATACCACATCAACCCAACCGGAAAATTTGTAATCGGTGGTCCCCATGGGGATTCCGGTCTTACAGGCCGCAAGATTATTGTCGATACATATGGTGGTAAAGGAGCACACGGAGGTGGCGCCTTTTCAGGAAAAGATCCGAGTAAAGTCGATCGTTCAGCTGCGTATGCTGCACGCCATATTGCCAAGAATCTGGTTGCGGCAGGAATAGCTGATCAGGTTTTGGTTCAGGTTTCTTACGCTATTGGAGTGGTAGAACCGATGGGTGTTTTCATCGATACCTATCGTTCTTCAAAAGTCGATTTTAGCGACAGCGAAATAGCTGAAAAAGTGAAAGGCTTATTTGACCTTCGCCCAGGAATTATCGAGCAATCGCTGAAGTTGCGTGCACCGATATACCGCGAGACAGCTGCTTATGGTCACATGGGACGCGAGCCCAAAAAGGTGACTAAGAAATTTTACCGAAATAACGCCGAGGGAGTAGAACTCAAAGAAATTGAGGTAGAGTTATTTACCTGGGAAAAAATGGACCATGTCGACAAAGTGAAGTCGGCTTTCGGACTGAATTAGAGTTTCTCAATACACTCGGGTGGCTGGATCATGCAGTTCAATAGTAAGGGGCACGCGGTTCTAAAAATCAGGCAGTCCTGACTGTGAACGTCAGGATGACTGCTTGCCGGCCAAAGGCGGGTTTTTAGAACAAGTGCAACGCAGATAGTGGAATGTATGGACAGACACTAACTTATTTCTTTCGGAAGAAAATCTTAATTGGAATTCCTTCTAGATTAAAATTCTGACGAAGCTTGTTTTCCAGAAATCGTTTATAAGGATCCTTAACATATTGCGGCAAGTTGCAGTAAAATGCAAAAGCGGGTTTATGCGTAGGTAGTTGCATTACGTATTTGATTTTCACAAATTTCCCTTTGATGGCCGGTGGAGGATTATTTTCCAGAATCGGCTGAAATACTTCGTTGAGTTTCGAAGTCGGGATTCGTGTTTTGAAAGCATTAAAAACATCCATTGCTTTTTCAATTGCCTGGTGAATTCGTTGTTTTGACAAAGCTGATACAAATATTATGGGTACGTCTGTAAAAGGAGCGATTCGTTCTTTGATGGCGTCAGTAAAATCTTTCATTGTATTGGTCTCTTTATCTATCAGATCCCATTTGTTGACGAGGATAACAAGCCCTTTTGAATTCTTTTCGACCGTGTAGAAAATGTTCAAATCCTGTTTTTGCATTCCTTCAGTAGCGTCGATCATCATGAGACAAACATCGCTCGACTCAATGCTGCGAATCGATCGAAGTACCGAATAAAATTCGACGTCTTCGTGAACTTTACTGCGTTTGCGAATTCCTGCCGTGTCGACGAGAAAGAAGTCGAAACCGAATCCTTGATAACGTGTAAGAAGGGAATCGCGGGTAGTTCCGGCATTTTCGGTGACGATGTTCCTGTTGGTTCCAAGTAGCGCATTGATCAAAGAGGACTTTCCGACGTTTGGTTTTCCGACTACAGCAATTCTTGGTATATCAAGCTCCGGTTCAGCTTCCCTTGATGGGAAACTATCTATGAGTGCATCGAGCATATCACCTGTTCCGCCTCCATTTGAGGACGATATGCAGTAAACTTCACCGAGACCGAAGCTGTAAAACTCGCTTGCAGGTAAAATGCGATCGTTGGTATCCACTTTATTAGCTACCACAAGTACGGGTTTATCTGCTTTGCGCAAAAAACCCGCAATAGCCTCATCGTGATCTGTAATGCCAGTCGTTACATCGAGAAGAAAAATAATGGAATTCGCTTCATCAATAGCGAGTCCTACTTGCTTTTTGATCTCATCTTCGAAGACATCATCCGAATTGACCGTGTATCCACCGGTGTCAATCACTGAAAATTCAACTCCAATCCATTCCGCTTTTCCGTAGTTGCGATCACGCGTTACACCGCTTGTCGGATCCACGATCGCATCTCGCTTTTCGGTGAGCCTGTTAAAAAGCGTTGATTTGCCAACATTTGGCCGTCCTACTATTGCAACAATATTTCCCATTACGATCTCTTATAACCAAAGGCCTTCAGGCTTTTATCCTTGTTGCGCCAGTCTTCATCGACTTTGACATGCATTTCCAGAAAAACCTTTTTACCAATAAATTCTTCAATTTTTAAACGGGCTTCAGTACCCACTTTTTTCAACATTTGCCCCTGATGGCCAATAATAATTCCTTTTTGTGATTTCCTTGCCACATATATCACAGCGGCAATTCGGGTAATCTTCTCTTCTTCTTTGTATTGTTCGATCTCAACCTGAACCGAATAGGGGACTTCCTTCTGATAATTTTCGAGAATTCTTTCACGAATTATTTCGCTTGCAAAGAAACGCATTGGTTTGTCAGTAAGCGCATCTTTTTCATAATAAGCGGGCGACTCGGGTAAAAGAGCTAAAACCCGGTTCTTCAAATGGTCAATACCAAAATCGTGAAGCGCAGAAACCGGCATTATTTCCGCACTGGGAAAGGTGATTTTCAGACGATCTACTGCCTTCTCAATTCCTGCCTGATCCGTAACATCTATCTTGTTTAATGCAATCAATATTGGAACTTCCATTTCAGTCAATGCCTTGTCAAAACCGAAAAAATCCATATTTCTGTCGGTAATATCGATTATGAGTATTAGGATATCGGCATCTTTCAAAGCTTCTTTCACAAAGCTCATCATATTGGCTTGTAAGGCGTATTTCGGCTCTAACATGCCGGGTGTATCACTATAAACTATTTGAGAATCCTCCTCATTTACAATTCCAACGATGCGGTGCCTTGTGGTTTGCGCTTTTGGAGTGATGATAGACATCTGCTCTCCAACGAGTTGGTTCATTAAAGTAGATTTCCCTGCATTCGGTCGTCCTATTAAATTTACAAATCCGGCTTTATGAATCATTTGCTAAAGAATTTTGCAGTCAAAGAAACAAAATATATATTTGCACTCCTAAATCGGGAACGATCGATTTTTGAAAGTGAAAACATTGCGGAATGGATAGACAAAGATAATTTGTTCAAACGTTCGAAAACAATATTCTACGAGGTTTAGAGACAAGGCATGCCTGGTCTGTACGATCGTTTTAAAGATATATTGCGGGGTGGAGCAGTTGGTAGCTCGTCGGGCTCATAACCCGAAGGTCGTCAGTTCGAGTCTGGCCCCCGCTACTACGAAAAAAGGGATTGCATTAGCAGTCCCTTTTTTAATTTAATCCCATTAGGATGTACTATATCTACATACTATACTCGCTAAAAAATCACCGATTATAAAAAGGTTCTTGTTCAGACTTCCCGAAGCGATTTATAAGGCATAACAGTGGAGGAAATAAAAGCGCAGCGCATCGGAAGCCCTTGGTTTTAATCCATATTGAGATTTATGAAGAGAAGTGACCGGCCCAGGCAAGGGAGCGGCACTTCATAACCCTTGAAGCAAGTGTTGAATTGAAAAAAATTACAGAGCCAATAATTTTCTTGATTAGAGCTTAGAAAATAGTTGCGGGAGGTGGAGCAGTTGGTAGCTCGCCCGTACGGGAGGTTGCCAGTTCGAGCTGAGCGGAGCGGTCTCACGCCGGAAGGAGGTAGTCCGGTGAATTCTCACTCGGATGAACGAGTCAGACCCTTTAGAGATCAATCTGCAAGTTTCGTTTTATTTCTCATTCAAAGCTTGAAAAACCATTTAGTGATCTGGCGTAATCATAATATGCGCATGATGCGTGCCCCCGTCCATAATCCAGGGCATTCCCGGTAAATATGGTTTGTCAGGCAATCCGGTGCTTTCGGTGGTGGCATAAGGTATGTAAACCACGTAGCGCATATGTCCTTTTGTTATTACACCGGTATCCATTAAATAATCTTCTTGCTGTGCCGAATACACAAAAAGCACTGAATTTTCGGGAATTGTCAATTTTCCGGATTTTATCTCTTCGCCACGTATCTCCATTTTCTCTTTAAAAGTTTTCCCTTCAGCAGTAAGCTCTCTTCCTCTTGCCATAAAGGGTTCTAGACCTTTGTAATAACATGCCGAACTTATCCCATTTTTCGAAGGGTCATCGGTTAAGCAAACCAAATCATTTGTTCCCTGGCGAAGCACAATAAATTCTCCCTTTAGATTATAACCATACACCATCGCACTGTCTTTTTTGTCATCGGGAGCGGCATATAATGCCGTAGTGATCTGAGCTTCATTTGTAGGGATGACCAATTCAGCATCCTGAGCGAAAACGGATGATAAACGCGTCGTGAAAAACAAAAAGAGGATATAACGAATATACATTGCTTTATTTTTTTATTGGTCTAAGATAACCAATCAATAAGGTTTGTGACGAATTAGATTTACTAATGTAAATTATATTTCATCTTTTTTAAGGTGCAAGTTCAGAGTTTCCCTTGATTTTCGAAGGTTTTCCTCAAAAGATTCGCGGGTAATTGGAGCCTTCCAGGCAGGGATCATTTTTTCCAATATCTCTTCTCCACGTGGGCTTTTTAATATTTCGGGGAACGCTTTTTCCAACACATCGAGCATAATTTTTACCGAAGTGGAAGCCCCGGGTGAAGCCCCTAATAAACAAGATATTCTTCCATTTGGATTGCTTACTACTTCGGTTCCAAATTCCAGTCTCCCACCTTCGTATTCATCTCTTTTAATAATCTGAACACGTTGTCCTGCAACCACTATTTCCCAATCTTCGTTTTTTGCATCCTTCACAAATTTTCTCAATTCATCCATACGGTCTTCAAATGACATAGCAACCTGCTTAACAAGATATTTTGTTAACGGTAAATTATGCCAGAATGCACCAAGCATGGATGGAATATTTTTGAATTCAATCGATTTAAGAAGGTCTAGATTAGAGCCATGTTTTAAAAATTTAGGACTGAATCCGGCAAAGGGACCAAAAAGCAATTCTCTTTTACCATCTACATACCTGGTATCCAAATGTGGTACAGACATTGGTGGATCTCCCAATCCAGCCTTACTGTAAACTTTTGCGTGATGCTTGTTGATAATGTCGCGATTTTTGCAAACCAACCATTCACCACTGACAGGAAAACCACCATAACCTTCTTTTTCTTCTATTTCGACTTTTTCCAGCAGCAACAGAGCACCACCGCCTGCACCAATAAAGACATGTTTGGCATCAAGGTGGGTTGTTTCGTCCGTATCCCTGTTCTTCACCTCTACTGTCCAATCAACACCTTCATCCGGATCGATGTCCAGTACCTCGTGATTGCAGCGTACAGGGGTGTTAAACTCATTTTCCAAAATTCGATAAAGTGCACGTGTGAGCTCGCCATAATTTACTTCCGTTCCACGTTCAATGCGCGATGCAGCCATATACTCTGATTCCGAACGAGCCGTCATCATTATTGGAAACCATTCTTTCATTTTTTCAATTTCCCGGGTAAATGATATGGACTCAAACATGAAGTGTTTTCGCATCGCTTCATATCTTTTTTGCAAGTAGTCGGAATTTTTCTTTCCGGTAACCCAGCTGTGATGAGGTACCGGTTGAATAAAGCTGCGCGGATCTTTTATGAACCCATTCGTGACCAAATAGGACCAAAACTGTTTCGAAATCTCGAATTGATGGCATATATCAATCGCCTTGTCAATCCTTACAGATCCATCCTCATTTTGGGGTGTGTAATTCAGTTCGCATAGTGCAGAATGTCCGGTACCCGAATTGTTCCATGCCGCTGAACTCTCTTGAGCCACTTTGTCAAGACGTTCCAAAATGAGTATTTTCAAATCGGGTTGAATGATTTTGGCAAGTAAAGCCAGCGTTGCACTCATTATCCCTCCTCCAGCGCAAATGAGGTCGTAGTCATTATTGACTTTAATATTTTCGGTACTCATGATTTAGCGATTGTATTCAATTATGCTAACAAAGTACTTGAAAAAAGTTTGTGCGAAAAGAATAATTATTCTTAATTAATATGTCCTTCAGGGATGCTTTAACTTGCTGTCAGCCAATGCCGATTGATACACGGATAAAAATGCATTTCCAATAGTGACATAGCCGTATCGACAAGCAGCAGTTTCTGAAATTTGATTTTTATCAAATAAATTGTACTCCTTTATCACATATTCCATTTCCCTTTTTAGGTCATCAATGGCATTCGGAGGCACTATTCGTCCGTTTTGTTTAGTTATCATTTCAGCAATACCGCCTACACGGGTCGCAATTACAGGATTTCCGCAGCAGAGCGCTTCAGCAATTACGCATGGCAGATTTTCAGAATTACTGAACAATATGAAGCAGTCGCTTTCCTGATTGAGCTTAGCAACTTCAGGGTAAGTTTGTTTTCCCTGAAAGTGGATGTTTCGGATGTCAATATTTTCACTTTTGCAAAAACGCTTAAGAGGATTTAAATCCCCATCGCCGGCGATTATGAGACGGGCATCGTTACGTTTCAATTCTGAAAAAGATTTGATAATACTTTCGGTATTTTTTATTCCGGGCTCAAAATTGGAAATATGGAGAAAAGTGAATTCTCCATGGTTTTTTCGCGGAAACGGATAGAAATACTTCGTATCGACAGCATTTTCAATAACCTTGTAATTTCCTTGAATACCGCTTTTCTGCATCATCTTTTCGAGAAATTTTGAGACAGGAAGAATAGTCAGACTCCTCGAGGCGACATGCCTAATTTGTTTTTCTATATCCTCGAGAGGTTCATGGGTGCCTGTTCGATTAAATCTCGACCAATGCTCTGTATAAACCAGCGGAATGTTGAGGTTTTCGGAAAGATGAATGGCAAAGTCGCCAGCGGGATAGGCTATATGGCAGTGAATGAGTTCGGGTATGAATCCGTTTTCCGAGATTTTTTTCACCATGATATTCGACCAGTATTGCCGGAGAAAACCCGATTGGGAACCGATTTTCGGAAGAAAGAGATGAAGGATTCTAATGGTATTGACTTCCTCCTGTTCGATTTTTGGAAAAACAACTTTGTTGCTAAACGCCACATGAATTACCTTCACCCGAACACCTGACTCGGCAACGGCTTCAGCATGACGTTGAACGAAGTTTCCCAATTCCGGATTCAATTTGGAAGGAAACCACGATGCCACAAAGACAATATCCATATGCTAAGAATCTCGCGTAAAAGTAGCCATCTCCAAATAGAGCTGTTGCCAAAAGTTGTCAGGAATATCCTGCAACGTGTCGTTGTGCCATAGCGATACAAAAACACCACCAACAGTTTTTACCTTTAAGACCAAGTCTTTAAGTGTTTCCGCGGCAATTTTGGAATCAAGAAATTGATAATCGCGCAAGGTGGCATCCATCACCGCTAGTGGAAAAATTTTGAGATTTGTAGCTTCATGCTTCTTTAAATCAAAAAAATAATGGGGAGTGCATGTCCCAGAACGAAATCCCGGATAGTCGGCATATCCCATGGAATATTCTTCTAAGATTCCGTTTTTTATTAAATTCCGGTAGGTTTGTGGTAAATAGAATCTTAAAAAGTGTTGACGGCTTTTATCAACGGCGTTTTTGAGAGTAGAGCTAAGACGGCCTATTTCTTTGGATAGTAATTCCGGTTTATCTACGGAGACATATGTGGGATGGATACCCACTTCGGCATATGATGAAACTTTTCTAATCAAGGCTTTCATTCCCTTACTCGAAGCTGACAGATTGCGGTCGTTTTTACTCTTATTGCCTAAAAGAAAAAAATATATTGTGCGGTTCGGGTAATCTCTGGATACTTCTTCCTGAAAATCGTAGGTGTCAAATGGATCTGCCTCGCCATTCAATAAGACACCAAAACGTTTCTTGATAGAATAAAAATCTCCATTTACAAGATTTTTAAGAGTGGCTGCTATTTTTCGTGAAAGCGGACGGTACTTAAAAGCATAAGCTACATCGATGTCGTATGTATTAATCCATTGAAAATTCCGTTCGGAAAACGCAAGGTCTCTATCTTTCAGATGCAAAGCTTTGAATGTGAGAAGCCATTCATCGATAAGAGGTCTCGCTATTATATCGTCCTTAAAAACCGAATACTCGGCTCTGAATCGTCCATGGGAGTCACGTTTGGGGTTTGCGTATTCCTCCGCCCGCGAAAGGAGGAAGAAAATAGCACTGAATAAATCGAACGGCAAATCGCCACTACTCTGAAAAAAAACCGGAAGCTCATGCCATTCCGTGATTTCAACCTGTGGAAACTTGCTCAGATCTTTTTCAAAAAGGATTCCGGTTGGAACAATTTGAAGGGTGTTTTCAACTTTCTCTGTTGAATAATTTATGCAGAATTGATTTTCTCTGAGGGCATTGATATCAGCGACAAAAGAAAATCTACATCCGTAAAATTCATTAAAGACAAATTCTAAGACATAGTCAAGAGCTGTCGAGCCTTGCGGCGAATATATTTGAACATTAGACCACATTGAGTTGATCGGATAATTCTTCCCAGGAACTCATTTTCTCCTGAAGCTTTTCTTCAAGTCCTTTGAGTTCCTCCATATGTTTTTTAATTTTTGTGTGATCGCTGAAGTCAAGACTTTCCGAGCTTGCTTTCTGATTTGATATCTTGCTTTCCAGCGTCTCAATTTCTTTTTCTAGCGACGCAACCTTCTTGTTTAACACCCATTTTTCCTTTTCGGAAACCGTAGGTTTTGCTTTCGTTTTTACCGGTTTTGCGTTTTTTACTCTTTCAAATTCGCGTATCGATGCAGCTTTTTTCTGAGCCAGAAATTCAGTAATGTCTCCCGGGAAAACGGTCATCGCACCATCTTTAATCTCCATTACCGAATCAGTGAGTCCATGCAAAAATTCACGATCGTGGGATACGACGAGCATGGTGCCATCAAACTTTTGAAGAGCTGCTTTCAATACGTCTTTTGAACGCATATCCAAGTGATTGGTGGGCTCATCGAGAATAAGTAAATTGTACTTGTGCAACATCAGTTTGCATAGAGCAAGCCGTGCTTTTTCACCTCCTGACAAGACGCTCACCTGCTTATAGACATCATCGCCCTGAAACATAAAAGCACCAAGAAGGCTTCGAACCCGTGTGCGCATATCGCCGGTCGCCTCATTATCAATCACCTCTAGTACTGTTGATTTTAAAGGAAGTTCTTCGCTTTGGTTTTGACTATAGTATCCCAGATCAACCTGGGTACCCAGCTCACAAACCCCCGCATGTGGGGTAAGGCCGGCAATAATTTTTGTAAGAGTGGTTTTTCCAACTCCGTTTTTTCCAACTAAAGCCAAATGATCGCCACGTACAATTTCAAAATCGAGGTTGTTCAACACTTTCTTCTCTCCAAATGCTTTGCTAAGATTTTCGGCATTTACAACTATTTTTCCCGAACGGGGAGCAGGAGGAAACCTAAATTGCATGGCTGAATCGTCTTCTTCATCTATTTCGACAATTTCCATTTTATCCAGCTTCTTCATAAGACTCTGAGCAAAGGATGCTTTGCTCGCCTTTGCACGAAACTTGTTGATTAGCAGTTCAGTTTGCTTGATCTCTTTTTCCTGATTTTTTTTGGATTCGCGCTGTTTTTGGATTACATCGGCACGCAATTCCACAAATTTTGAATAGGCGGCAGGGTAATCAAATGTTTTCCCATTAATGATTTCCACGGTTCGATTGGTGACGCGATCGAGAAAATACCGATCGTGAGAAATTAATATTACACCTCCGGAATAATTTTTTAAATAGGTTTCCAGCCATTCTACTGAATCAATGTCAAGGTGGTTGGTTGGCTCATCGAGTAAGATAAGATTCGGGCGCTGAAGCAAAATTTTGGCAAGAGCCACCCGCATTTTCCAGCCGCCGCTAAAAGTACTCATGGGCTTTTGAAAATCTTCACGAGAAAAACCTAGTCCAAGCAATACTCTTTCTACTTGTTCTTCCTCGTGCTCGATATCGTAAAGACCAAGCTGGACGGAGACATGATTTAGCTCTTCCGCCAAATCAAGATACGACTCAGATTCGTAATCCGTTCGTTCGGTGAGTTGTTGAGACAATTCTTCGATGCGCTTATCCAAGGTTTGCGTGATCTCAAAAGCGGTCATTACCTCTTCTTTTACCGAAAGGGTAGAGTAGAAGTCAAGATCCTGAGGCAAATATCCGATGGTAAAATCCTTGGGTTTGATGACGAGGCCTCCAGATAATGGCTGCTGACCAATGATTACTTTAAGCAGTGTGGACTTTCCGGCTCCGTTTTTCCCCACAAGGCCTACCTTATGCTCTTCACCAAAAAAGATGTCTATATCATTGAAAAGTACCCGGTCGGCAAATTCGAGTCGTACTTGATTGAGTTTTAACATTGAATAGGTGTAAATAAAAAAGCACCCAAAGATAGGGTGCTTTTCTTAATAAAAATCGTTGTGACTAAAAACTCCACAAATCGTGTTCGTCATTGAAAAGTTGCTCATTAATCTCCTGTGATTTGAGCAGTCTGTCCATGCCGGTATATACATCGTCGAGTTTCCTGTCGTAGACATTTGATTCTTTAATAATCGTTGCGTTAAACATTCTTTTTTGAAACAGATCGTCGAAAGAACGTCTTTCCGCATCGTTGTGACGGTTGAAAGAATCCCAATTAGCAAATACGTATCTACATTCGGGGAAATACAACCAAAACAATGTTTCAAAAGCACCGGTTGGTTCACCGTCTTCATTGTATCGCTCTTTTTGCGGAGCTATTCCAATAATGCGAATGTATCTCTCGGAACGTTGCTTATCAAAAAACCAGTCTTCTTTAACCCGATACCGCGTAATATCTTCGCTTCGTATTTTGATGTTTTGGATTACAGGCACCAATTCTCCCGTGTCTGGATCAGGTGTGTATGTGGTATCTGTTTTCTCAAGGATACCTTTCACATCACTTACTAAAAGCGGTGTTCTAAAATCATCTTCCTGACCGGTTACTCCGGTACTGTAAGCGGTTATTGAGCCTTCTATTAGCAAGGCATCGCGAATCACATTGAACAAGCTCTTCATTCCATTCGATTCTGTCAAAGGATAGTATAGCGGTAAGTTGATTTTTTCACGAAGGTCGATATCCTCCCAGATACGTTTGGCAAACATTACGTCAGCCTCGCGGATGAAAGGATACTGCACAACTTTTTTGGTTTTGTTGTGCTCTTTGATCCACGCACCGTCCAATACAGTTTGGGCTTGAGCAGCAGGAGCAATAGCCATCGCGGTTATTATTCCAAAAAACGAAATACAAAATATCCTTTTCATAATCATTGGTTTAAATTACACGTAGGCTTATTGTTCCAAGTTTACGCACACTTCCATCGGGAGCTTTTGCCCGAATGTTTTCTACGATAACCGTTTGGTTCTTACGTACTTGTTGTAGTAATGATTTTTGATCGGCTGTCAATCTATTACTTCCTGAATGAAGGGTTTTCGTGTCTCCACCCATAATTACAGTAATATCAAAGGCCGTCACCGGATACGTTAAGTCATAAACAAAGTCTTTCAGGTCAGCAATAACACCGAGGGCTGCAGTCAGCTCCGATTTTTTTGCCGTATTGTCCGACGGGTTTTTACCAGCAAAGTTGGCAACCGGGTCAGGAACGTTTTTCAATCGAAACTTGAATGATCCCATTGGTTGACGTTTCCCATTAATATCCGCGGTAACGCTAACAACTGCCTCTGAACCACTGCTTACTTCGGCATTATAAGTGCCATCTGATTGTTTAACCAATCTACCGGTGCTTATGCTTGGCGTAAGCGCATCTGCTGAAATTCCTGGTACCGAAATCGCCAATGGATTTGCAATACCGCGGTACAGTACATTCATTTTGATAGGAGATACTACCAAAGATGGTTTTGCGACTTCGTAACTGACATCATATTTTTTGTAAACGTAGCCACTACCATCTGGTTTTTTAAACTTAATAATACCTTCCCATTCCTTTTCTCCAAGACCTTGTGCGGGAAGTCTGAGTCGTCCAAACCCATCTGCACCCATAGGCACTTTCCGGCCTTTTCCACCGGGAATTTCTGTAGCGGTGCTATCCAGGTTCATGCCTTCAGGCGCCAGATTAATTTCCGGTAAGTTCGTATTATCATAAGCTGCCAGGAAAACATTTGCACGGAAAGAATCTCCCTCCAGAATGTATGTCTTTTCAGGTATAACAACCGCTTTAAGTTCGGTAAATTTGAAAGAAGCCGCTTCTACATCCGCAAACAAATATCCCAAAATATCCGACTCGGCATTTCGAATGTCTGTTTGAAGTTTTGACAGAATAGTAGTACTTGCTGCGAGTGGAACGTGATAGAAGTTGAGTGATTCCCAATTCGTAATTGTTCCAGAGGCATCTCTTATTTTTTCAGGATAAGAGAATAAGCTATCGATATTGGCTACCAGAAGTTGATTCTCGGGTACCATGGCCTTCAAAGTTTGGCCATACGCTGTGAGTTCTTGTTTAAGTACCGTACCTCGATAATTGTTACCGTCGGGATCGTCATCGGTCTTGGGGCTGCTCGGTTCGGCACCAATCATAAGGTGCGTATTCACATTGTAGTTATCCTTCTGCTCAATATATTTCAGATCGAGAATAGTGTCCTGACCATTCGCATTTTTACCGATTACTTCCTCCATTGGAAGTGTGGTAGTTTCCGCTATACATTTCGCTTTAATAAGGTCGATGTGATGAATCAGCTCATTAGCTTCGGTGCGAATTTTCTGAGCTTTTGTCCACGCATCTCCGTATTTCTCCGGATTTTCGTTGTAAGATGCGGCAAATCCTTGGTACTGAGTACCTAATTTACCGTCGTAAGTTACTTTGGTAGTTTCGAGCCCATTATTAATAGTTACGAAAGCATCCAAAATACTCTTTGATACGTTCAGTGCAAGAAGAGCGGTGAGTACTAGGTACATCATTCCGATCATCTTCTGTCTTGGTGTTTCTTTTCCTCCAGCCATAAATGGTTTCTTTAAATTTGACTAATTAATGGAAAATTACACTTGACGGGCCGGGATGCTCATTGCAGAAAGCATATTGCCATAGACCGTATTAAGTGATGAAAGATTATTTGCCAATTCAGCAATATTCTCTTTGTAGCGTTTCGTGTCTTCTACCGAGTCAGATAAGTTTTGCATTAATGCAGTGATACCTGAGTAAAGCTCCGATGATGTATGAAGTTCACGTAATTGTGTTTCATACATTCCATTAAGCTGTTCAAGATTAGAAGTCATTTTTTTCAAGTGCTGACCTGCCATGGCGCCTTCACCTTGGCTCTCTGTAAGACCTGTAAGGGCTTCAGATGCCTGAGCATAGGTATCACTGAGTTTACTTACTTTTTCACTTGCGCCGCGAAGTGACTCCGTATATTCACCCGTGGCCACGGAAGCATCGGTAATATCAGTAAGTTTCGACGCCTGTGAACTCAAACTTCGCATACCTTCTCCGAGGCTGGCTATAAGTTCGGGTTCTATTTTGGCTTCTTCGAGCATGTGATCAAGTTGCTCGGTAAGTGAACCTTCGTCAGCACGTTCGTCAATAGATTCACGAGCGGGTTCACCTGACCTCAATTCAGGATATACCAAGGACCAATCTAATTCTTCGTGTACGGGTTCAAAAGCTGAAAAGGTAAATATAATCGCTTCTGTACTCAGACCTAAAATCAAAAGTGGGCCCGCACCATTCCAGTGTTGTATTTTAAACAATGCACCAATAATTACTACAGCGGCTCCAATTCCATAGAGTTTCGCCATAAACTTTTTCCAACCTTTACTTCCTGGTTTCATTTTTCCTTGCTTTTAGATGAATAAATAATAAATGGTTTTCCTTTTACTTAATTCCAATCCTCAGGGTTACCTGTTTTTCCTCTTCCCAGGTAACTCATAACAGATCGAAAGCCTATATAGCATTTTGCAGTATCTTGATATTCATAAGTCCTGGTCCCATTGTGGAGATAGTACATTACATCTTTCCACGAACCTCCACGAATTACTTTTCTTTTCAGTGCCGGCGGGTCATCTTTCAATGCGTCATACTGATATTCAGAATTCAGATCGTGTGAAAATTCGTATACCGATTCGTCAAATGCAGTATTCGTCCATTCAGCTACGTTACCGGCCATGCAATAAAGACCGTACCCGTTGGGCTCGTAAGAACGCACATCAACTGTTTGTGCACCATTATCGTCTACATAATCACCGCGTTGAGGTTTGAAGTTGGCCAATGGACAACCGAGTATATTTCGAATGTAAGGCCCACCCCATGGGTATGGTGATTGATCCAAACCTCCTCTGGCAGCAAATTCCCATTCAGCTTCTGACGGCAATCGGAAACGCTGCACATACGTCTCTCCATTCTTTTGTTTCCAAGTGGATAGCAACTGCGTTCTCCAAACGTTGAATGCTTTTGCTTGTGTCCAGGTCACACCTACTACGGGATAATTATCATAAGCGGGATGCCAAAAATAATTTTCAGTCATCGGCTCATTAAATGCATAGGTGAAATCGTGCACCCAGGCCAATGTATCGGGATAAACATTAATAATTTCCCGGATAATAAACTGACTTCTGTCTGAGTGGCCACGAATAGCGTTGTTTTGTCCTTTCACGTTGGTATATGACAAATCCAAATCGCGGCCTGCTTTATTTGCGGCTGCTTTAAGGTCTACCCAATAGTATTCGAATTTCAATTTACGCGTATCGATTTCTTTACGACGGTAGAAACGCTCGTATTCTGGAAGGAACATATCCGCAAGTTCTTCGCGTTCATCTTCTCCGTTCCAATCGATCTTTTCGTCCCAGTTGATTACAGGAGGGTCAATAATCTCGCCATATTCATCCTCTTCAATAACGTGTTCGCCAATACCGGCTTCACCTAAATAGCGGTGAGCAATAGAATCACGCACCCAATATACAAATTGGCGGTATTCATTATTGCTTATTTCGGTGTCGTCCATGTAAAAGGCACTAACCGTAATACGTTTATTGTTGTTGATGTTGGCATAAGGAACATCCTGATCGTCGGGACCCATTACGAAACTTCCGAAATGAATATAATTCATTCCGTATGGATTGTATTGTACCCAATCTTCTCGGGGTTGAACTCCAACTAATTCACCTCTGTTCCCACCGGCACAACTCGCTAAAAGTGCGCCAATGCTCAGGAAAAAAATTAAATTTTTCATACCATGCAGGTTATTAATCCTCATTATAAATACTACTTACAGCAACCTATTGTTACGGCTTTCACTGTAGATGGTTTCAATTACTACTATAAAAACCTTGGGTTTTTGTAAACACGCTTCGGTAGTGGTTTAGCAATTTTCAAACAGTAGCTAAGCATGATCTCGTTGCTTCCACTACTATAATTGTTTAATTCTGAAGTGGTCATATCATACGAATAGCCGATGCGCAATGTGCTGTTGCCGCTTGGAAATTCATATTGATATCCGGCCATCGGAGCGATGGCATCATCAAGTCTATACGTTACACCCAACCAAAATGTGTTGGCATACATAACGGTGGCATTCACATCTAATTGTGTGGACGCCAAATCTGTTTTTGCCAAAACGTTTGGAGTAAGCTCCAATTTAGGCGTCAGACTGAAATGATATCCTGCCATAAAATAATAGTGACGAGCCACTTGGATATTCATTTCAGAAAGGTCGCCTTCATTTAAATGCACAGCCGAAGCTCCCACATAATATTTAGGATTGTATAAATACGCACCAAAAGAGGCGTCGAAAGTGGTTGCTTTCTGGGCATTAAATGGAATAGAAGGATCTCCTGTTCCATCCCCTATTCCGTCAATCCCGGTTGCATTGTAATTATATGCTATCCAATCATTATTCAGACTACTGCTGATCATACCAAGGGATATACCAAGACCTAATTTGGTTGCTCCACCTAATTTTAAGTGATAAGCATACGAAAGTCTTGCAGAAGTTGTGGATTGTGGTCCGATTTCGTCGAGATAAACGCTTAATCCAATTCCACTTTTTATAGAGGCAATAGGCGTCGATAAATTTAAAAGTCCTGTATTTGGCTGACCCGAAAATCCTGACCATTGTTGACGACCTATTAGCGTTGCGCAAATTGCGTCATTGCTTCCTGCAACTCCCGGATTGATTGAGAGTCGGTCGTACATAAATTGTGTGAATTGAGGATCTTGTTGAGCAAAAATTGCAGTGCTGCAAATGCTCAAAACGAATAGAAGAAGTGACTTTTTTTTCATGCAGTTATGGTGATTTCTAAAACGAAAAGAACCCCAATATCGGGGTTATTTTTCGCCAAGCTCGCAGCTAAAATAACTAAATTCCTAAATAGACAAAAATTTTTAACGCATTAGGCTGTTTATAATTTATCCGTTCTCAAGGAATCCTATGCTTTTTAGATTTGTCGTGAGTACAATTTTAAGGATATTTTCCTTAAATTCTCAACCTAATTTTTGGTAGGTTCTCCACCACATATCCGGCACATCTCCTCGACAGGCAAGTTCGTAGTCGCTGTAGCTGCATGGCACCAAGTGGTGTCTTCCAAGTTTGCCTTGATTTCCCCCAGCGTACGGTACATTCATCCACCATTTATCGGTACGTTTACTTTTGTAAAATACCATTTCGTCGTTTCCGGCAGGTAGGTGAACTTTGTATTCCAAAAAGTTTTTTTTGCTGAAAAGCGGAAATTCTCTCTGCCGGAAACTAAAACCCTCAATAGCGCACCAAATCATTTGTGCTATGAGCATAGATGTTTGTCCCGAAGGATCGGTCGATGGATTGTAATTATAAAACCCCATCGAAGTCATTTTGTCACTCATACCCGCGTATCGGGCCATTTGACACACCTGGTCGCCGCTAAAGCCATTGGGCTGTGCGGTTCCATGAGCCGATGCGTCTCGTATGGCATTAATATCAAAGCTGATAACATCTGCATTGCGTAGGAGGGGTTCAGCAATTTTCAAATCGGCGGTGAGTGATCCCAAACGATGTGCGTCAAAAAATAATTTTTCGAGGAGAATCAGGCTTGCTGGATCGGAGAGGTAAGTTTGATATCCCAGAATGCTCAGATTGAATAAATAGCTTGGATCGTGAAGTACAATTTTACTCAGGTAGTTAGATGGAGAAATTTCATCGCGAAATTCACCCATATCAATTGCCGCATCAATTATCGCCAGATTGACAGTGGTTTCAAGTACTTCATATGCTGTATAATTCGCAAAAGTCAATTCTTGACTTCCCCTAGTATCACGACGGCAATATTTTTTTCCAGAAGGCTTTTTACGACCGTTTTAACAGCGCTATCCGTATCATGAGATGTGTTTCCTTCTTCAATATTACCCACATCGGCGATATTAATTTTTTCGCCATGGAAAAACAGGGAATACAATTTTTCGCGAATAATATCAGGAGCATGAGCAACTCCCGATTTCTCGGATCGGCGGCTTTCTTTTATTCCAAGAAGGACCAATTCGACATTTTCGAGATCGGGGAAATGGTTTTCGGTGTGGATATCCAAAAGATTACCCATCAAATCATCGGCAGTTCCGTCTTTGGGGGGGATTGCCTGAGTCGGCTTAAGCAGGAACGAAAAATCGTCAGTCCAGTTCATTGATTGAATGTGCTACTTCTTCTTCGGCTTTTTTGCATTTGTCTTTGCTTTTGACCGGGGTTTAGACTTAGGTTTTCCTTTGGGAGCAGTTTTAGTTTTGGTTCCCGTCTTTGCCGGATATTTCGATTTTTTTTCGGGTGCTTCGGCCATGATTTTCAAACATTCCTCATACGTGAGCTTCTCTGGCTCGACATCTTTTGGGAGTTTAAAGTTGTTTTTGCCCACTTTCAAAAACGGTCCCCAACGTCCTTTGAGCAACTGCATCAATTCTTCCGATTCTGGGAAAGTTTTGATAATGCGTTCTTTGTCTGCTTTTCGCTTAGCTTCTATCACTTCCTGAGCTCTGCCTGTTTCTATGGTCATCGGGTCATCGCCGTCCGCTTCTTTGATACTGTAAAAAGAACCTTTGTGGCGGAGATACGGACCAAATCTTCCGATAGCGGCTGTTATGTCTTCACCTTCATATTTACCTACTTTTCGCGGAAGTTTAAATAAATCGAGTGCTTCCTCAAGGGAAATGCTCGTAATGCTCTGGTCGGTGCGAAGGCTTGCAAATTGAGGTTTTTCCTCATCCTCAGCGCTTCCTATTTGTACCATTGGTCCATATCGTCCAATGCGTGCAATAATCGGTTTGCCGGATTTCGGGTCTTTGCCCAATTCGCGTTCACCGGTCGCTCGTTCACTATTTTCCAAAACATCCTCTACACTGTGGTTAAAACCTGTGTAGAATTGTCTGATCATTTCTTTCCACTTGATTTCGCCCTCGGCAATATCATCGAATTGCTTTTCTACCGAAGCGGTAAAATCGTAATCCATAATTTTGTCGAAATTCTCAACTAAAAAATCGTTCACTACAATTCCAATGTCCGTAGGGAAGAGTTTGGATTTTTCTGCTCCCGTAGTTTCAGTTTTTTGTTCTTGGTTAAGTCCTTTGTCATTTAAAACCAAAACCTGATACGCTCGTTCCGTTCCCTCACGGTCTTCTTTTACAACATATCCACGTTTTTGAACCGTCGAAATTGTTGGGGCATATGTGGAAGGGCGGCCTATACCGAGTTCTTCAAGTTTTTTAACAAGACTCGATTCCGTGTATCGCGGTGGATGATAGCTAAAACGCTGGGTAGCGGTAATCACTTCTCTTTTTAGAGCATCGCCTTTGGCCATAGCCGGCAGCATTCCTTCATCTTCTTTCAATTCATCGTGGTCATCGTCGTCACTTCCTTCGAGATATACTTTTAGGAATCCGTCAAATTTGATGACCTCACCGTTTGCAATGAAATTATTATTTGATAGCGTCGCACCGCTGCCGCTCGCCGCAATGGTTACTTTGGTTTTTTCGAGCTGGGCATCGGCCATCTGTGAGGCGAGCGTTCGTTTCCAAATCAGATCGTATAATCTTTCAGCACCGCTGTCTCCGCTGTACGATTTTCGCGACATGTCTACCGGACGAATCGCTTCGTGAGCTTCTTGTGCGCCTTTCGATTTGGTGGCAAATACCCGGGGCTTTGAATATTCTGAACCATAGCTCGAGTTGATTTCAGCCTTTGCAGCATCAATAGCCGTTTGCGAAAGATTAAGACTGTCTGTACGCATGTAGGTTATGATCCCCTCTTCATATAGTTTTTGGGCCACCGTCATGGTACGCGCCACCGAAAATCCCAGCTTCCTTCCCGCTTCCTGCTGAAGAGTTGAGGTTGTAAAGGGAGCCGCCGGGGTTTTTTTCGCCGGTTTTACTTCCAGATCGCCTACGCTAAATTTTGCATTTTGGCATGCCTGCAAAAATTCTTGCGCTTCTTCCAGCGTTTTAAATCGATTGGGAAGTGCGGCTTTAAATGATTTTCCGTTTACACTAAAAACGGCTGTAACTCTATAATAGACTTCCTGATTGAAATTTTGAATATCACGTTCGCGCTCCACAATAAGTCGCACCGTAACGGATTGAACGCGACCCGCACTCAACGATGGTTTTATCTTCCGCCAAAGAATAGGTGAAATTCCAAAACCAACCAGACGGTCAAGAACGCGACGTGCCTGCTGTGCATCCACAAGGCGATAATCAATTTTTCGCGGATTTTGAATCGCTTTCTCAATCGCTCCTTTAGTGATCTCGTGAAATACGATTCGCTTTACATCCTTGTCCTTAAGGTTCAAGGACTCTTCCAAATGCCAGGATATAGCTTCCCCTTCGCGGTCCTCATCCGTCGCGAGCCACACTATATCCGATTTCTTAACAAGTGCCTTGAGTTCCTGAATGACTTTTACCTTATCGGGCGAAACTTCATATTCAGGTTCGAAGTCATTGTCAACATCCACCGAAAGTCCTTTCTTCTTAAGATCCCGCACATGCCCAAAACTCGACTTTACAGTAAAATCCTTGCCCAAAAATCCTTCAATGGTTTTGGCTTTGGCGGGAGACTCTACAATGACTAAATTCTTTGACATAGTTTTTGGGTTTTCGAGATTTAGATCGTTCCCAATTTCTTGGGACTTTCTGGTTTTTGAATGCTGCAAAGTAAAGCACTTTAAATTTAATCGCGATATTTTATCCAAATTGAGTGTCTATTAATCGAATAATTAGGGATTTAAATTTCCTTTTTTGGGTTTTAGTAAATTTCTCATAGTGAAAACATACTTTCCCAAGTGTTAAAACTGCTTCTTGAGTTGTTAATAATATTCAAAAACGTTACATTGACATTCCAAATTTTTAACCAACCCTTAAACTCTTTCATTATGTATTATTCTACTACCCCCCCCCCCTCGATTTTATTTTGTAGTTCTTCTTTTATTCGCATTCTCTATGCTCCCTTTTAAGCCAGTTAATGCCCAATTGGTTTTTGAAGATTGGGTTTCGACCCGAGGTATGCAAGACCTTTTCGTAACAGGTAAATCAGTAAGTGATCCTTCCGGAAATGTGTATCAAGCAGGAGCCACCTTAAACCCTGCGGGCAATTACGACGCGCTGGTATCCAAATACGACCCAAAAGGTGTGCTACTCTGGTCAGAGACTTTTGACGGCCCTGATTCTGGCGACGATTTATTTGTCGATATTGCATATTATGGTTCGATAGTTTATACTACCGGCGTAGCGCGCAATGCCTCAGCGACCGCCTCTAAGGTTTTGACAGTCCAGCTTAGCGCCATCGATGGAACAAGCGATTGGGAAGAGTATTACAACTATTCCGGTACTATTTATAATTTGGGCGCGTCCCTCACAGTCGATGGACCGGGGAATGTTTATGTAGCCGGGGTCACCTCAAGTCTGAGCTCGTTTACGGATGCCCTTGTTCTAAAATACGACGAAAACGGTGTATTGAAGTGGGTACATAAAGAGGATGTGTCGAATGGTGGCGAAGATGGTGCCGTAAAAATTGAATATAATGGAGGGAAGATTAGCGTTATTGGCGGTACAAAACTTCAAGGAGGCAAATGGCAGTATCTTGCGCTTAGTTACAATACTCTTGGCAGCTTGGTAGATACCTATACCGGAAACTCAAATAGTACCGCATTCAAAAAGGTGGCCGATATGGTACTCGACGATCAGGGAAATATATACATAACCGGATGTACCGAAACCTTAAGTCAAGGGTATAATATGTACACCGTAAAACTCGATGACGAACTGAATGTACTCTGGAATCGCTCTTTTAATTACGCAGGTTCGGGCGATGATAAGGCTTATGGAATTTGTATGGACAATTCGGACAATGTAATAATTACCGGCTACACCGGTCTGAGTGGTGGAAATACCCAATTTACAACAGTAAAGTATTCCAACGGCGGAACACTTCTTTGGAATGAAGGCTATGACGTAAGCACAGCTAGCGACACTGCCAAAGTAGTAACTGCCGATTCGGATGGTAATATATATGTAGCCGGTACATTTTATAATGGGAGCAATCAGGATATAAAAACCGTGAAATACGACCCTTCCGGAAATCGGGTATGGCAAATTGACTACAACGGAGTATATAATGGAGACGACTATTTGCTGGATATGACTTTCAATGGCAATGATATAATAATGATGTCACAAACCGCTACCAGTTCGGGTTTTGAATACGACGCCATAAAATATACGCAGATAGATTACAGAACACCTGAATATCCAAATGCTACAAATCCAAACCCGAATGCTTTTGTAAGGAACCTCGGGCAGCTAATTGATGAAGATGAAAATCCTGTACCAAGTGTAAAATATCTTTCCAAACAAGGTTCGTACGCTGGGTTTTACAAGGACGATGCTTTTCAATTGATGACCCGCAGTTTTCACAACGACACTACCGTAAACGATACAGCACAGAAAGTAAGCCTAAGCTTCAACAATCCGAAAACAGGAGTGAAAGTCCGCGCTTTCGATCGATCCGCTTATTTTGAGAATTATTATTTTCCATACAGTCCAAACAAACTGGAGCGAGTCCCTTTTTATGGAAAACTCTTCTACAATGAAGTATGGCAGGGTATCAGTTTGGAAACCTGCATGAAAGGTGGACAAGAGTATAGCTTTACGGTGACCTCCAAAGGTGATCCAGAAAATATTAGTTTAACTGTTGCGGGAGCTGATTCTATTGTGAAAACAGTTGGGGGTGAATTGCTGCTCTATACTTTTCACGGTGCTATACGCCTACCTCACCCCAGAGTGTATCAGAAAAATAGTTCAGGAAATCTTGTGGAACTTGGCTGGAGTCCGGCATACTCACTTACAGATAGCATATTGACTTTGGATTCGATTGGAAGTTACACTTCTAATAAGGATTTGATTCTTCGTATTTCGAGAGATTTGGATGATGTGCCTGAAACGGATGGATTTTGTCATAGCACTTATTTTGGGGGAGCCTCAAATGATTTAACTTACAATGGTATTGTTGACAAAGACGGGAATCCGTATAGTTGCGGAATAACTTCTAATCCGAATTTCTATAATAGCGGAGTTGGTCAACAAATAGTTTTAGGAACTTATCAAGGAAATGCTCATGGAGCGTATATTTCAAAATTCAACCATGATATGGTTCCGTATTATATGTCTGTATTTTCCGACAACGTTCAAAGTATATTCTACACCCTTGCTTTTGACGAAGTTAATAATGTAATATATGCAGCTGGAGAAACTTATAGTAATGATTTTTGGGTAATAAATGATGTTGCGGCAGATTACTATGATCCGACCTATAATAGTGGAGGCGATGGTATTATTGCCCGGTTTGAGTCTGGAAGTCGACAATTGGGTTGGAGTACCTACTTTGGATCAAATGACTACCCGGGTATTGCTGGTGGCGATTTAATAAAAGATATTGCAGTAGATAATCTTGGCCGCCTTTACATAGTTGGCTCTACTATTGCCTTCTCTGGAAGTGATTTTCCATATACTCCTTTAAGCGGTGCTTACTACGACATCAATAATAGTGGATTTACAGGATATATTGCAAGGTTCACTTCCACTTTAGATTTAGATTGGTGTACGCAGTTTAGCGGCAGCTCTTCGCAAGATTTGTTAGCTGCCATAGACATTGGTGCTAACAATAAAATAGCTGTCGCCGGAGTTACTTCGGAAAATACTAATTTTCTTCCCACGTTTCCCGGAACTGTTCAGAACTTAACCCGCCAAGGTGATAATGATTGGTTTCTGGGAGTATTTGACCAAAACGGAGTACTCGAATGGGGTACGCTTGAAGGATCGGCAGGTAAGGATTTTTTGAACTTTTCAAAAACTTCTTGTGATATAAAGTTTAAACAGAACAGTGCTCTCTTTTTTACCGCCAATCTGTATTCAACGAGTGGAGTGAACTTTGTGTACTCAAGTGGTGGCTATTTTAACAATACGAATTCGGGGGCCAGCAACGCTTCACAAGGTTTGAATTACGCAATGTTGACCTATTACAGATCGGGAACTTATGTACCCCTTTGGCGCACGCTTCTTATGGATGGGGTGACACTGAATAGAGTGAATTCTTTGACTCTTAAAGATAATGTTCTTTACGTAGCTGGAAATACCCTTGACGCAACGATGTCTTTAATGTCTATTTCTCCTGATTTGTATTCAGAAGGACATACACTTTCAGGCGACGATGGGTATCTAATGCTTTTCGACGCGTCCAGTTTTTATATAAAACACTCAACTTATTTTGGAGGAGATCAGAATGATGCCATTATCGCGGTAGCAGCGAACGATCAGGATGAAGTCTTCGTATTTGGGAATACAAATTCTGCTTATTATGATACCGAAATCGGAATTCCTGTTCAGGATAATCAGGTGTCAGGATCCTGGTATCAGGAAAATTTATCAAATAACGACAACTATTCTTACCTTCAACAAGACGATTTTATTTTCAAATGGTGTTTATCCGGTACACCCTTGAATATTGAAATGGCAGCTAGTCCTCAAAATGCAAATGATATTGAAATATACCCAAATCCATTACCACCTAATCTGAAAAGCATACGCTTAAAAAGCGATATAGGCCGATCAGGACTGATGTCAATTTACACTTCAGACGGAAGGCTTATCAAGGAAAATATCCGTTTTGATGGCAATTCACTTTTGCATCTACCTGATTTGGCTTCCGGTATGTATCTACTGTCTTTCGAATATGGCCAGAGAAAAGTTAGTAAGAAGCTTGTGATACTATAAACTATAAGAGTTATGCGAGTTTTTATATATGTTCTGTTATTAATCAGTTTACTTGGAAATAATTTGACCGCTCAACCCGTTAACTGGAGTCCCGTGCAGATACCGGATCCAGCGTATAGCCCACGCTCCTTATATTATTCGGGAAATTTGGACCTTACAATTTATTGTGGTGCTTTTAGAAGAGGTCCTGGCGACTATTATTTAGCTGGATATAATGGAGAAAACTGGGAAGAATTATCAGACACCTTAGGTAGTGTGGTTTGGTGTGCGACTGACTATCAGAATGGAGTAATTATTGGTGGAAATCATACGTATGTTGGAACGCAAATTATGCCTTCAATTGCATTTTACGATGGAGACACTTGGACATACCCTTGGGTTTTTAGTGGAGGTAGTGTCAAAAATCTTGTTTGGACGAACGACACACTTTTCGCCTTGGGAGATTTCACAGAAATCGATGGCGTCCCAATTTACAAAGTTGCCAAGTTGGTAAATGATGCTTGGCAACCTGTTTTGATAAATTCTGAGCTGGATCTCGATTTTTCATTTTTTAATGATATTGAATTCTACAACGGCTATTACTATATCGGTGGTAACTTTCAAACCGAAACCGGGCCACATGACCTTGCCCGAATTGAAAACATGCATCTCCACCAAGTTGGCTCGGGTTTAGTTGGCTCATGGGTTATGGTTGGTGATTTACAGGTGTACAACGGTGAATTGTATGTTAGCGGTATAATTCCTTTCTCTCAGGGGAATGTAGGTAATATGATCGTTCGTTGGGATGGAGAAGAATTAAGGAAGGTGGGCGACTATCTGTATTATTCCCAAGGCAGTTTTGGTATTGAAGGAGGTGTGAGTCACATGTTTGCTCGCGATGGGTATCTCTATTGCGTCGGTAGCTTCAATTATATCGGCGACACACCAATAAGTGGAGTTGCTCGCTGGAATGGTTCGAAATGGTGCGGTCTGTGGGCAAACAGTCTGTTAGTGGGGCTGCCTTCACAACAAGTAATCGCCGCTGAAGGTTATTTTCAAGACAAACTCATGATTATGCGCTATTATCCTTATTCCGATGGGACTTATGACGTATTCTGGTTGTTTGAAGGTGGAGATGAAGTTGAAATTTGTACAGAGCCTGTTGCAGTGAAAGAAATTCAGGTTACTGATTTTAAAATTTATCCCAATCCAACCTCCGGGATTGTCCATATCCAATCAGAAGTCAAAATAAAATCGATTCAATTAATCAATGCCCTCGGAAAAATTGTTTTCTCTATGGATACAAGAGGCCAAAATGTAGAAATCAATCTGAAGGATTTTCCGGCGGGACTTTATTTTGTGCGGTTAGGAACGGATAGTAGTATTGGAGCTGAAAAATTGGTGTTGCGTTAAAATTTTTGATGGATTGGCGTAGCTTGCACTTGCGTGATGCGTGAGCGATAGGAACGGCATCCTTTTGCGCTTTTCGGAAAAATGAAATAGTGGGAATATTGTTCGTGTAAAAACGGATGTAAAATTGTTTCGATACGTTGTGGCGCAAAAGATACAGTGGATAGCGCGACCCCTGTTATACTATCTTTAGGGAAGAATGAAATAGCTTATTTGATTGGTAAATAAATTGCTTAAGCCTCCGTTTTGGAAAAGGGGGCACGCCCAAATAAACTTAAAAATCCTTCTAATTTCATCGCTTCTAAATTCCAATATGTCATTTTGGCAGAACCGTTCCTTTTTCAGTAACTTTGTCACCCATTTTAAATAAAAAGGAATACAGTATGCTTATCGAATCGAATAAAGTACACCACGAATCCCGGCAGGGTGAAGCGACTATTATAGAAGGCGAAGGAAAGAAGAACGGGAAAAAACTCTATTTGGAAAGTTACGGCTGTCAAATGAATTTTTCGGATAGCGAGATTGTTGCTTCTATTTTAGCAAAGGAAGGATACGAGACTACCCGTAATGCTGAAGATGCACATGTAGTACTTATTAATACCTGCTCCATTCGAGACAATGCGGAGCAGCGCGTACGAAATCGGCTCAACCATTTTAATGGTATAAAAAAACGCAAACCCGATTTCATGATCGGCATTCTTGGCTGCATGGCCGAGCGCTTAAAATCGCAGCTCCTCGAAGAAGAACATCTTGTAGATATGGTTGTGGGGCCGGATGCCTACCGCGAGTTGCCCGGACTTATCGAAGAAGTAACCGATGGACGAAAAGCGGTTAATGTACTGCTTTCTCGGGAAGAGACGTATGCCGAAATCAATCCGGTTCGGCTTAATAGTAACGGGGTTACCGCTTTTATATCGATCATGCGCGGATGCGATAATATGTGCGCCTTTTGTGTGGTGCCGTTTACACGTGGCCGCGAAAGAAGCCGCGATCCGGAGAGTATTTTGCGCGAAGCAGCCTACCTTTTTCAGGAAGGATACCGCGAAGTAACCCTTCTCGGACAAAACGTCGATTCCTACCGGTGGAATGTTTCCAAAAAAGGAGAAGTAATAGATGCAAATGCCGAAACGGTAAACTTTGCTCAATTGCTTGAAAAAGTAGCGTTGGTGGATCCGAAATTGCGTATTCGGTTTTCGACCTCACACCCCAAAGATATGACCGACGATGTGCTTCACACAATGGCCAAGTACGAGAATATCTGTGAATACATTCACCTTCCGGTACAAAGCGGAAGCACAGAAGTGCTCAAACGAATGAACCGAGGATACTCGCGCGAATGGTATCTTAATAGAATAGATGCAATACGACGCATTATGCCCGATGCAGCTATTAGCACCGATATTATAGCCGGCTTTTGTGGCGAAACAGACCAAGACCAGAACGATACGCTCGCGATGATGCGAGAAGTCGAATACGAATATGCATACATGTTCAAGTATTCAGAGCGCCCTAAAACACTTGCAGAACGTAAGTTTGAAGACGATGTGCCGGAAGAAGTAAAACAAAAACGACTGGAAGAAATAATAGAAATTCAAACAGCAAATTCCCTAAGACGCAATCAGGCTTGTCTCGGTAAAACATACGAGGTACTTATAGAAGGAGTATCCAAAAAATCGGATAAGCAACTTTTTGGCCGAACCAGTCAAAATGCAGTAGTAATATTCGATCGGGAAGATTACAAACCCGGAATGTATGTGAACACTAAAATATATGACTGCAACTCAGCAACATTAATGGGAACAGTAGTCTAAATAATTAATTTCCCACTACTCACTACTACCTACCCACTACTCAGAAACCCAAATGGACATAACACAAGTAAAACAGCGATTTGGAATCATTGGGAATTCTCCCCAGCTCAATAGGGCTATTGATATAGCCACGCAGGTGGCGCCAACCGATATTTCCGTATTGATAAGTGGTGAAAGCGGAACAGGAAAGGAAACCATGCCACAGATTATTCACCAGTTGTCTGCAAGAAAGCACGGACAATATATTGCGGTAAACTGCGGTGCTATTCCCGAAGGAACGATCGACAGTGAATTGTTTGGCCATGAGAAAGGAGCTTTCACCGGGGCGCACGATTCACGGAAAGGGTATTTCGAAGTAGCCAATGGCGGTACGATTTTTCTCGATGAGGTGGGCGAGCTGCCTATTCAGACCCAAGCGCGGCTCTTGCGCGTGCTTGAATCAGGTGAGTTTATTCGTGTCGGTTCTTCGAAAGTTATTAAAACCGACGTCCGTATTATTGCGGCCACAAATATTGAAATGAATGCGGCCATTCGAAATGGAAAATTTCGGGAAGACCTTTTTTACCGGCTCAATTCGGTACCTATATTTTTGCCACCCTTACGGGAAAGAAAGGAGGATATCACACTTCTTTTCAGAAAATTTGCGGTTGATTTTGCCGAGAAATACCACATGCCTGCCATTCGTCTTAATGATGAAGCCCAAGAGATGCTTGCATCGTATCGTTGGCCTGGAAATATTCGCCAGCTGAAAAATATTACCGAACAGCTTTCTGTTATTGAAGAAGAAAGACAGATAAATGCTGCGGTATTAAAACAATACTTGCCGGATATCGACAAGCAGAACTTGCCTGCAGTGATCGCTCAGGAAAAGGCCGCGGGAGAATTTACCGAAAGGGAAATTTTATATAAATTCCTTTTTGAGATGAAACAGGATATCAGCGATTTGAAGACAATTGTGCTTGAGTTACTGCAAAATGGAAAGCAGGGAAATATGAGCACTACGAACCCTGCTGCCTTAAAAAGATTGTATGCCGGTGAAACAGGAAGACCCTCTGGTATGCCAAATAGCGAGCCGGTAATTACCACGCCGTCCAATCGCGGTTTTGGATATGCCAAGGATGAAGAACCTGCCGATATCACCGAGCATGAAGAGTATGAAGAGTCACTCTCTCTAGAAGACACGGAGCGCGAGCTGATCCAAAAGGCTCTGAGGCGCCACAATAATCGCCGAAAGAATGCCGCCAAAGAGCTTGGAATTTCGGAACGTACACTTTATCGTAAAATTAAGGAATACAATTTGAAGTAATGGATCGTATGAGAAATCTTAAGTCCATCCTTTTTTATTTCGCTGCTGCTGCTGCACTATTACAGGCTTGCACAGTCGGATATTCATTTACCGGTGCCGATATTCCAGCAGAGGCGAAAACTTTTTCGGTAAAATCATTTCAATTGGGTACGCCTTTGGCACCAGCAAATTATAGCCTTCTTTTGACTGAAAGTCTAAAGGATCTGATGCTTTCGCAAACATCGCTCGATTTGGCTGAGAAACGTGGAGACTTGCAGTATGAAGGAGTGGTTACACAATATCAAATCGGATCGGCAGCCGTTTCTTCCGAGGAGGAAACCACCATAAATCGGTTGACAATCGCTGTTAAGGTGAAATATATCAATACTTTTGACCGGGAAAAGACGGTGGAAAAAACTTTCACTCGGTTTGCCGATTTCAATTCCAGCGAGGATATCAGTGCGGTGGAAGACAGGTTGATAAAAGAAATTAACGACCAACTCACTCAGGATATTTTTGATGCAACCTTAGGAGCCTGGTAAAAGAAGATGCAAAGAAGAGAACTCATAGAAATGATGAATCGACGAAGTGTGGAAAGCTTTGGCCATGCCGAGGAAGTGATCACTCTTGCGAATAAGTATCCGTATTGTGCCACTTTTCAGGTATTGAAAGCGATTGGTCTTAAGGAAAATGATTCTCTGGATTTTTCGACTCAACTCAACCGAGCGGCTATTGCCATTCAAGATCGGTCGAAACTATACAATTATATTGTAAAGGATCAATTACTGAAACGAATTGAAGATTCGGAGCGTGAAAGTTCACCAGTTGGAGTGGATATTTTAACGAAAGACAGGGGAGAAGAAAAAGAGGAAGAGGCAAATGCGTTGCCGATCGAATCAAAAGTAGAACCCTCACCAAATGTTTCCGAAGCTGGAGTATTGAGTGCTGAGCCCATGGAAGCAGAAATATTGCGCGAAGCCATAGCACATTTAGGCGAAATGGAGGCCAGCCAAAGTTTTCAGGAATTTTCTGCAGGAAACTTAGAGGTTGATCAAGTCACTTCGGGTGAAGGCCAGAGAGATGAAGATGAGAATTCCGAACCGATGAGTTTTGGAAAATGGCTGTTGCAAAAGGATAAAAAATCAAATGAAAAAAAGGATTCCCAGAAGGCGTTAATCAATAAATTCATCCAGGAATCGCCACAAATATCACCTGTTCAAGCCCAGTTCTTTTCACCTTCGCAAATGGGCAAGCTTAGTTTGGTGGAAGATGAAACATTTGTTACTGAGACCCTTGCGGGCATTTATCTGCGCCAGGGCGATTATAAAAAAGCTGCCAGAGCTTATCAAAATCTGGGCTTGAAATATCCGGAAAAAAGAACTTACTTTGCCGCTCTCCAAAAAAAAGCGGAAGATCATTTAAATAATTAGCTATGCAAATTTTCATTTTTGTGCTCATCATACTGGTTTGTGTCTTTTTAGCACTCATCGTTTTAATTCAAAATCCCAAAGGGGGAGGACTCGATTCGAGCTTTCAGTCAGCCAATCAAATTGGTGGCGTAAAACGTACAGGCGACTTTCTGGAAAAGAGTACCTGGACGCTGGCTATCGGACTTTTTGTGCTTTGTCTCATTTCTGCGGCTATTCAACAGAAAAGCAGGGGCACTATAGAATCGATTGCCCCGCAGTACCAAGAAACAGCTCCTGCTCAACCGAATTCAGATGATCAGGGTGCGGCAGAGATACCTCAGGATCAGGGACAGAATCCCGGAGACAGCGCGAAGTAATTCCTGTCCGATAAAAACTTTTAAATGTCAGTGTGTCATATCACACTGACATTTTTTTTGTTCCTGTCTCAAAAATCGGAAATCTTAGCAGGTATAGCTGATTGGCACATTTAATGACATTTGCGAAAGCATAACTCTAATAACTCGAAAACAATGTCATTAAATTTTAAACCTATTGCCGGATCCCAAAACAGAGTAGTGATTGAAGCTGCTGCTGCGGAAGAAAAAACATCTAGTGGTATTTATATCCCCGACACTGCAAAAGAAAAACCATTACAAGGAACCGTAGTTTCGGTGAGCGAAGAAGATGAAAAAGGTAAAAAGCCTAAAATCAAAGCTGGTGATCAGGTTTTTTATGGCCAATACGCCGGTACAGAAATCAAGCTCGAGGATAAAAAATTCCTCATTATGCGCGAGTCAGACATCTTTGGTGTGATCGGCAAAAACTAAATAGTGTCTGTCCACAATGTCCGCTATCGGCGTTGCTCTCTGCTTGAAAGCAGTCATCTCGATCCATCGGGATTCTCTGATTTTCATTGCAGCGTGCGCCAGACTATCGAACATGCCGGCCGAGTCACTGGACTGTATAGGTAAACTCTAAATATAGTCGCGGTCTGTAAAACCCACTATTTTCGTGAGCCTTGCAATTGCAATAAGCCCATACAGAATTTTGAACTTTATACCAATAAAAGCCTGTATGAAACGATCCAAACACTGAACCATAGATTGACAAACTCGAATTAACCATAACAATTATAAAAAAGAAGAAATATGTCTAAGAAAATCACTTTTGATGTCGCAGCCCGCGACAAACTCAAAAAAGGAGTAGATGCACTTGCAGATGCTGTAAAAGTTACACTCGGCCCAAAAGGACGAAATGTAATTATTGATAAAAAATTTGGTGCTCCAATGATTACTAAAGATGGAGTAACCGTAGCCAAAGAAATTGAGCTTAAAGATCCTATTGAAAACATGGGTGCTCAGATGGTAAAAGAAGTGGCTTCTAAAACGGCTGACATGGCCGGAGACGGAACCACTACCGCAACCGTTTTGGCGCAAGCCATGGTAACCACAGGGCTGAAAAATGTGGCCGCCGGTGCCAATCCAATGGATTTAAAACGTGGAATAGACAAAGCCGTGGCTACGGTGGTAGAAAACCTTAAGAAAAATTCACGCGAAGTAGGCGACGACAATTCGAAAATAGAACAGGTAGCCACCATTTCTGCAAACAACGACAGTACAATTGGAAAACTCATAGCTGAGGCCATGGCCAAAGTGAAGAAAGAAGGTGTAATTACTGTCGAAGAAGCCAAAGGTACTGAAACCTATGTGGATATTGTAGAGGGAATGCAGTTCGATCGCGGATATCTATCTCCCTATTTCGTAACCAACTCGGAAAAGATGGTTGCTGAGCTTGAGAACCCCTACATCCTTATCTATGACAAGAAGATTTCAAACATGAAAGATCTTCTTCCTGTATTAGAAAAAGCGGCGCAATCAGGCCGTCCGCTTTTGATTATCTCTGAAGATGTGGAAGGAGAAGCTCTTGCTACTTTGGTAGTAAATAAAATTCGGGGTTCACTAAAAATAGCGGCAGTAAAGGCTCCCGGATTTGGTGATCGTCGTAAAGCAATGCTTGAAGATTTGGCCATCCTTACCGGAGGTACGGTGATTTCTGAAGAACAAGGCCGTAAGTTGGAAGACGCAACCCTCGAAGATTTGGGTACTTGCGAAAAAATCAGCATCGATAAAGACAATACTACTATTGTAAATGGAGTAGGTAAAAAATCGGATATTGAAGCTCGTGTCAATCAGATTAAAGCTCAAATTGAGTCTACAACGTCTGATTACGACAAAGAAAAACTTCAGGAACGACTTGCTAAGTTAGCGGGTGGAGTAGCTGTGCTATATGTGGGTGCTGCTACTGAAGTAGAAATGAAAGAGAAAAAGGATCGTGTAGATGATGCGCTTCACGCAACAAGAGCGGCTGTGGAAGAGGGAATTATTCCTGGTGGTGGTGTTGCTTATATCCGAGCCATTTCGAGCCTTGCCAAGTTGAAAGGCGAAAATATGGATGAAAATACCGGTATTCAGATTGTTCGTCGGGCCATTGAAGAACCACTGCGCCAGATTGTTGCCAATGCCGGTGGCGAAGGTTCGGTTATCGTACAGAAAGTGCGCGACGGAAAAGATGACTTTGGCTACAATGCACGTACAGAGAAATACGAAAATCTCTTTGCCTCTGGAGTAATTGACCCGACAAAAGTAGCCCGGGTAGCACTTGAAAATGCTGGTTCTATTGCAGGAATGCTTTTAACCACCGAATGTGTTATTTCCGATATCGAAGAAGAAGATAAAGGAGCAGGCGCCGCTATGGGTGGAATGGGCGGAGGAATGCCCGGAATGATGTAATCAATAATGTGGTGAATTAGCCTCATAAATGCACAAGCGAAGTGTCGGATAGCAATATCCGGCATTTTTTTTTGCGCTTTTTTAAACTTTATTTAAGACTAAGAATCATTCAGGCTAAATGACTTAGAGGCTTCTTAATTGTAATTTTAATGTTAAGGTTGAATAAATTTGTTTGCATTCTCTTGTTAAATCTTCGTAATAATTTCTACATTGCCCCTCAAATACTCAAAAAATGTAAGATTGAGTAGGAAATATTAACTAGAAAACCACCAAAATTTTAGCCTATGAAAATTAGCAAATTTCTGCTCACAGGACTGATGGTAATTACATCAGCACTGCTATTCGGGCAGACGAAAACAGTCACAGGAACGATTACATCCAAGGACTCTGGGGAAACTCTCCCAGGCGCTACGGTTGTAGTAGAAGGTACTACCAATGGTGCCGTTTCCGATATCAATGGTAAGTACAGCATCCAAACTGAAGTGGGCAAAGTGCTCGTTGTAAGTTTTATTGGGATGCAAGATCGCAAGATTACGGTTGGTAGTGCAGATGTTTATAATGTTAGTCTGCTTACCGGTGTCAATCTGGATGAATTCGTAGTAACCGCTTTGGGTGTTACCCGCGACAAGAAATCGCTCGGATATGCCACGCAGGAAGTGAAGGGGGATGACGTAAGTAATGTCTCTACCAACAACTTTGTCAATAACCTTTCTGGTAAAGTAGCTGGAGTTCAAATCAAGAATAGCGGAAATATCGGAGGATCTTCCAATGTTATTATCAGGGGTTTTTCATCTATTGTTGGTAATAATCAAGCACTTTTTGTTGTTGACGGTGTACCACTGAACAATCAAAATGTGAACTCGAATTATCAGACCCAGGGAGGAAAAGGATTCGACTATGGTAATGCGATAGCTGATATTGACCCAAATACTATTGAGTCAGTCAATGTTCTGAAAGGAGCTGCTGCAACTGCCCTTTATGGTTCACGCGCTGCTAATGGTGTAGTAATGATTACCACAAAAAAAGGGAAGGACTTAAAAGGCAAGAAAAAAATCGGTGTAACGATAAATTCTAAGGCTCAACTTGGATGGGCCGATAAAACCACTTTTCCCGAATATCAAGATCAGTATGGGGCGGGTTATGGACCATTTTATGGACCCGCTTCAAATCCCTATTTCTATCAGGAAGATATCAATGGTGATGGTGTAGACGATTTAGTTGTACCTTATACAGAGGATGGTTCTTACGGTGCCCCTTTCGATCCGAATTTAATGGTATATGGTTGGGATTCATTTGTGCCTGAGTCGCCATACTTTCAGACCGCCCGACCATGGGTAAATGCTGAAAACGGGCCTTTCTCCTTCTTTGAAACTCTAACAAGTTATGACAATAATATCTCACTTTATGGAGGAGACGAGAAAGGAACTTTTCGTTTGAATTATGGTCGTTTGGACCAGACGGGTATCCTTCCAAATAGTAAGCTAACCCGGAACAGTTTGGGCTTAACGGGTACAATGAATCTGAGTGATAAGCTTAAGGTTTCTGGAAGTGCGAACTATGTAAATACTGAGACTATTGGTCGTAACTCTACCGGATACAGCGGTAATATTATGAGTAACTTTCGCCAATGGTGGGAGACAAATGTAGATGTTCAGGAACTCAAGGATATTTATGAGTCTACGGGTCGAAATGTGACCTGGAATCCAAATAGTAGTTCTGATCCTGTGCCACTTTACTGGGACAACCCCTATTGGCAACGGAATGAAAACTATACTTCTGACCGAAGAGACCGCTTGTATGGATATGCTAAAGCTGAATACCAAGTGGCTGATTGGCTTACTATAACTGGTCAAGCTTCACTGGATCAATACGCGATGCTTATTGAAGAGCGATTGGCAGTAGGGAGTATAGCTAATCCTTTTGGCGCAAGCCCATTTCAAGCAAATATTAATACCGTCCCTTCCGGATACGCGCGAAGTAATATAAATGCTACTGAAATGAATCTGGACTTGTATGCACGATTTAATAAGGATTTGAACGAAGATTTAAATCTCTCTGTTTTGGTCGGTACAAATCTTCGCCGAAATCGATACAATAATGTAAAAATGAGTACCAGTGGCGGTTTGGTGGTACCTAATATATACGCATTGTCGAATTCAGTAAATCCAACACTTGAAGGATACGAAGTTGATCAGCGACAAGGAATTAACGGTATATATGCGAACGCATCATTGGGATACAAACGATTTCTTTATTTAGACGCCTCAATCCGAAATGACGTTTCTTCAACACTTCCAACGGATAACATGTCTTATGTTTATCCTTCCGTTTCGGGAAGTTTTGTTTTCTCGGAATTAATGGATGATGCCGATTGGCTGGATTTTGGGAAAATTCGTCTGAACTATGCTGAAGTAGGTAACGATGCCCCAGTGCACTCCCTACTGGAAACGTATGACGCAAATATACCCTACAACTCACCTCTTTTCTCGGTTCCTAATACACGTCTAAATCCGGATCTGAAACCAGAACGCACGAAATCTTTCGAAGCAGGTTTGAATATGGAATTCCTAAAAAGTCGTGTCGGGTTTGATTTTGCATATTACAACAATAAAACGGTTGATGGTATTGTACCGGCACGTGTTTCGCGCGCATCGGGCTATTCGTCGTATTATGTAAATGCTGCAGAAATCCGTAATAGCGGAATTGAGCTACAGCTCTATGGTACTCCCGTTCAAACCGAAAATTTTGCATGGAACATCAATGTTAACTGGACTAAAAATAATAGTGAATTGCTAAGTCTTTATAATGATGCTCAAAATTTGGTGCTGGGAAGTTTCCAAGGAGGTATTACTGTTAATGCTACTATAGGAGAACCTTATGGTACAATTCAGGGTACCGAGTACGTTTACGTTGATGGACAGCCGGTCGTGAATAGTGCCGGATACTATGAAGTGACAACTACTACCGATAATGTTTTGGGTAATATTAACCCGGACTGGACTGCTGGAATTACCAACACCGTAACTTATAAAAATTGGTCATTAGGGTTTCTTATTGATTGGCAGCAAGGAGGGCAGGTCTTTTCATTGGATCAGTGGTACGGAAAAGCTACCGGCTTATATCCTGAAACTGTATTTACCAACGACAAAGGTAACCCCGTTCGTAGCCCAATATCTGAAGGTGGAGGAGTTATTTTGGATGGTGTAAATGAAAGTGGTGAACCAAATACAGTTCGTTCAAATGCGAATAACTACTTATTGTTCGGGTACGCAAGAAACCCCAATGCTGGCTTTATTTACGATGCAACGTACATTAAACTCCGTGAAGCCTCTATTACTTACAGAATGCCTGCTGAAGCTTTAGCTAATACTTTCTTAACGGGAGTTTCATTTAGTTTGGTTGGAAATAATCTTTGGATTATTAAAAAGGATCTTCCTTATGCAGACCCTGAAGCCGGTCAATCTTCCGGAAATCTTCAAGGATGGCAGTCAGGAACTTTGCCTTCTATCCGAACCGTTTCTTTCAGTGTAAAACTTGACTTTTAATCGATAGAACTATGAAAATAATTAAATCATCAATATTTATTGGTCTACTGGCGTTAATTTTCGCTGGGTGTAACAAGGATAACCTTGCAGACCTAAATGTGGATCCTAAGAGTCCGTCAGATGTTTCGGGAGAGTATCTCTTCTCGAATGCACAGCAGAATCTCTCGGATCAAATAGCCAGCACCAACGTTAACCTAAATGTTTGGAAACTTTGGTCGCAGTACTGGGCTGAATGCCAATACCCCGATGAAAGTCAATACAATGTTACAAACAGAAATGTACCTACGGGAGTCTGGTCTGCCTTCTATCGAGATGTGCTTATTGACTTCGATAGAGCAAAGACCCTGACAAATGATCAATATACCTTAGAAGGGCTATCTCCAGATGAAGCGGAAAAAGCACCTTTTATTAGGGATAACAAATTGGCAATTACAGACATCCTAATGGTTTTTACTTATCAGCGATTGGTGGATACGTTTGGAAATGTGCCTTATTCTCAGGCACTTGATCTCAATACTACGACTACGCCAGCTTATGATGATGCGGAAACCATCTATTCAAAGCTATTTGAAAGGCTGGATGCAGATATTGCAATGCTGAATCCAGCTTATACCAGCTTTACTCCTTCAGCGGAATATATATTTAATGGCGACGTAGCATCTTGGATCACTTTTGCAAATTCGCTTAAATTCAAAATGGCCGTTACCGTGATGGATGTTCCTTCGTTGGATCCGGGTGGGAAAGCACAGGCTGCAATTTCTGCTGGAATAATTGCTGATCCTTCGCAAAATGCGATGTATCCTTATTCAACCGTCGTTCCCAACACCAATACGTTATGGGAAGATTTGGTTGCATCAGGTCGTAGTGATTTTGTAGCGGCCAATACGGTGGTAGATTATATGAATGCATTAGAAGACCCGCGTCGTCCGTTCTATTTTGACGATAATATCACGGATTCCACCAATGCAGTTGTATATTCAGGAGGAACCTACGGAGCAACGAACTCCTTTTCTAATTATACGCATGTGAGTAATACATTCAAAGATCCAACTTATCCGAATACTTTGATAGATTATACTGAGATGCAGTTCTATTTAGCGGAAGCTAATGCAAGCGGATTAATTAGCACAGGTAATGTCGAAGATTACTACAATGAGGGGGTTGCAGCTTCAATTATATCTTGGGGTGGTACCCAGGGAGATGCCGACACCTACCTTGCACAAGACAGTGTTGCATACTCCGTAGTCGAAGGTGCAAGTGGCTGGAGATATGCCATTGGTAAACAAGAGTGGCTTGCATTTTATTCACGTGGTTTTGAGGGGTATTCAACATGGAGAAGGTTGGATGCACCAATACTCAATGTACCACCAAACTTAGGCTTTTCTTACGCTGATATTCCGGTTAGGTTTAATTATCCTGTAGAAGAGCAAACCTTGAATGGTCCAAACTATACACAAGCCGCTGCTGCAATTGGTGGTGATTCAAAGACTACCAAACTTTTCTGGGATAAATATTAAAGAGTAAATTTAGTGCTTACTTTTACAAAAGGTCGCCAATTTGGCGGCCTTTTGTTATTTGGGTTATCTAAGACCCTGCTAATCCGAAGTACAAGATAATTTGACGGGGTATTAGAAAGGAACAATTGAGTGTTAACTAATCGGACAAAGAATGAATTTTTCTTAACAACTCAGAAGGGAAATTTATCCCATACTTGTATTACATTCGCATCCTAATTTGTAACCTTTTTTGAGAAATTCCTGTTTAAGAACCAAGGTGAAACTCAAGAACATTCTGCTATGAAAGAGAACTGTCTTTCGGGTTTGAAGAAAAACGATTTTAATCGGCTTTTACAAACCCCTGAAAATGAATTACTCGGTGAAATAATCCGGCTAAACTGCACGATTTATCAAAACACATTGGATGTAATTAAAGTGAGTTCGCTGATTCGCATTCGAAAGACGCGGGCAGCATAGCTCCATCCGGTTAAAAAAATATCCCATCTCCTTTTGTAAGATGGGTTTTTTTTGACCTTTAGGAATTCGCCATGCTTCCTACATCACAGGTTTCCAAAACTTGGGGCTTCGCTACTTGGGCATTTAAGGTAAATGAAAGGTGTCTGAGCTTTATCCACCATATTATTATCTAATTGAAAAATTATCAGTGAGAATATTGTTTAATTAATTCCCTCGCCCGAGCAAATAATCAACCTTTTTTATAATTTTAGTCGAACGTTATCTCAGTTTCGTCCAATTTTTGTTCACCTCATAAGTCCTTTGTCTATAATATCGCAAAGACAAACATCATGACAGTAACTGAAAAAGAAAGGACTCTGGCAGTCGAAATACTTCGAAATAATCAACACCCAACTTTAAACCATGTATTGGAAATGGTTCTCCGATATAATTCAAGCGAAGAAAAAATTATTCGGCTCGACTTTATGAAAATGAATTTAATAGTAACACGAATGGCTCATTCATTTATTCCCGGAAAAGTTGTTGCGATGAAGAAATCTGTGCTGATGAACACTGAATACGAAAGCCTTTCAGCTGTAGCATAATACACGTAATTTAAATAAGTGATTTTTTTATCCAAAACCAGCACTTTGTAACCCACCCTTTTCCTACTCGATTTATTTTTCCATAATCCTCTGCGTTGTCCTTCTCAGAGATCAATTTTTCCGCCCTTGTTAGAAATCTGTTAAAACAGATCATTTAACCGGATTCTTCCTTTAATTTAGCCCTATGGGTCGTAGATTAATCGGAATTCTCATTCTACTCGCAACCATCTCAGTGGCGGGAATCATCGCTACTCAGATTTATTGGCTTGATAAGGCATTTGAAGTGCAACAGAGTCAAATCCACCTACGAGAAGAGCAGGCTACCGCCGAATCAAAGCAATTTAACGACCGTGTGACTATCGCACTTACCAACGTGGCCGATGAATTATTATCGCTTAATAATGATCCCGCTGAACTTTTTCAAGCTGTAAAACAGATTCGGCCAAATTATTTTACGGTCGCTATCAATGACACTGTGCATCCGTATCTCCTCCAAAGGCTTCTCACCACCGAATTTGAAAGACGTAATATAAATGAAAATTTCGAATACGGTATTTATGACTGCTTTACAGATAGTATAGTATATGGGGACTATGTAGCGCTCAACGACGACAGGAATACTACTTCCCTCTATCATGTCAGAGTATCGCCGAGGATAAAGTGGGACAAAGACGGACATTATTTTGGGGTCTTTTTTCCCGATCGAAAGAAGTATGAGATCGATGCACCGACACCTAAAGTCTCCACATGGGCATTCTCTGCAATCATTAGTTTAATAGTTTTTGTGTTTTTTGCATATGCCGTTTATCTCATATTGCGACAGAAACGGTTATCAGAAATGAAAACTGATTTTATCAATAATATGACCCACGAACTCAAAACCCCTATATCAACTATTAGTCTTTCGAGTGAGATTCTGCTCGGTCAAAACATTGCAGCACAACCCAATCGATTAAGAAAGTATGCTCAGCTCATTTTTAATGAAAATCAACGTTTACGAATGCAAGTGGATAAAGTGTTGCAGCTTGCTACTCTTGATAAGAAACAGGTGGAGCTAAATTATTCTGATCTTGACATACATGATTATATTCGCAATGCGGTGGAGTCTCTCCGCTTGGTATTATTAGATGACAGTCTGAATATAGAATTGGATTTGAAAGCTGAAAATAGTTTCATAAAAGGAGATCCGGTGCATATCGCCAATGTCATTCACAACTTGCTCGACAATGCCCTTAAATACAGCCGTGACCGTGCGAAAATCCGAATTCGAACGTCCAATACTAATGGCGATATTTGCATCGTGATTTCAGATAGCGGAATTGGAATACCGAAAAAATCATTGCCATATATTTTCGATAAATTCTATCGCGTTCCAACAGGCAATTTGCACGATGTCAAAGGTTTTGGACTCGGGTTGTTTTACGTTAAACAAATAATTGTAGCGCATAAAGCAAAAATCAGTGTCGAGAGTTCTGAAGGTGAGGGGACACGTTTTTCTCTTTTATTTCCAATAGCCAAACATTCGAAGAATTGATAAAATCGCCGAAAATATTATTAGTAGAAGATGATCCCGGTCTGGGCTTTGTAATACAGGATACGTTGAAAGAAAGCGGATATACGGTTCATCTTTGTCGTGACGGCAAGGAAGGATTGATGCAATTCAATAAAAAGGATTATCAACTTTGCCTTCTCGATGTAATGATGCCTAAAAAAGATGGTTTTCAACTCGCGCGGGACATTCGAAAACTCAATGCTGAAATTCCTATTATTTTTCTGAGCGCCAAAGGAATGATCGAAGATAAAGTGGAAGGATTCAAATCCGGTGCCGACGATTATATTACCAAACCGTTTAGCAATCAGGAGTTGCTTCTGCGCATAGAAGCTGTCTTGAAACGGTTTAATGTTTCCAACGCTTCTTCCGAACTCTCTGCGGCTCAATTTCAACTTGGCAATTTTAAATTTGAACCAGATAATTTTTCTTTAAACCATCCCTCGGCTTCTCAGACACTCACCCGAAAAGAGGCAGATATTCTTAAACTGCTCTGCGAGCACAAGAATAAAGTTATTGAACGTGAACTTATTACCAATATGGTTTGGGGGGATGACAGTTATTTTGTGGGTAGGAGTTTGGACGTTTTTATAACCCGTTTGCGCAAATACCTGAGTATAGACGATAAGGTTAAGATTACCAATGTGCATGGGGTTGGTTTTAAGCTAGTGGAAGAATAAATGAACTCCTTTTCTTTTAAATCACCTATCCGGGTGTTCATTTTTGATTGAATTTACTACATTTGCCGCTCCAATTGCCCGGATGGTGGAATTGGTAGACACGCAGGACTTAAAATCCTGTGGACATTGCGTCCGTGCGGGTTCAATTCCCGCTCCGGGTACAAAATCAGAGTGAGAAACAGAGCAAAAGCGACGTTTCTCGCTCTGATTTTTCCTGTTTTACGCTATCATTCCTCCTAATTCTCGCTCTCATTCACACGCTGAATAAGCTTTATTTATGGAGTCAGGGTGAGAATGAAAGTGAGATCGGAGTCGTTCCAATCAGAGTTTTTCCTAAATCCCACTCACTGAGAAAGATTGGGAGCGAAGTGTACACTCCGATTACCCCTCATTCTATATCTATCCAGGCTTTTACTCCTCCTCGGCTGCATCAATTATCTTTTTTGTCCATCCATCAAAATCGAAATCATCTTCATCATAGGTAACTCCTATTCGGACAATCACCATATTTTCTCCCGGATGGATGGCCACTTGTTGCCCCTGGAAGCCATTCATCCAATAAGCAGCCGGGCTGTAGTTTTTATATTTTCCTCCGCGGTTTAGCCAAAATTGATACCCATATCCATCTTTACTATCAGCAGCAGGAACAATCGATTGGGCCACCCAAGTACTATCAAAAATTTGATTGCCAAACCAATTACCCTGATTCAAATAAAGCATTCCCATTTTTGCCCAAGATCGGGCAGGTGCGTAGCCATATGATGATCCTACAAAATGATTAGTGGCATCGGTTTCGATAATAAAATCGCGCGCACCAATCGGACCGAAAAGTGCCTTCTGAGGAAATAGCAGATAATCATCAATAGAAGGAAAGGCTTTTCGCATTACATTTGCAATAATATTTGTTGTTCCAGAAGAATATTCCCAGTGCGTACCGGGTTGAAACTCTAATGGAAATGAAGTGACATATTCTCCCATGTTGTCTTTTTCATATAGCATTTTAGTGGCTGATGATACTTTACCATATTCTTCCTCCCATTCCAGACCTATTGTTTGTTGAAGAGCATTTTTGAGCGTAATTTTTTTCCGGTCATCATTTTTCCAAGAATCGACAGGCAGAGGGTCTTTGATTTCCCAAAAATTTCTTTTAACGAGAATGCCTGTAAGTGCTGAGGTAATACTTTTTGTCATGCTCCATCCCAACAGGGGAGTGTTGCTGTCGATTCCATCCGCATAGCGCTCACCGATTATTTTTCCGTCTTTGATTACTACCACAGCTCTTGTGCGCAATAGTGGTTTCGAAGAATCTTTATCAAATGCGGCATCAATTGCCTCCTGCATGGCTTTACTACCGGAAATATTTTCTTTCGGAAATATCTCTGGCGCATAATCCTCGGGCCTTACCGAGATTGTCTGTGGTCGGAACGCTTGGTTATTTTCCGTATTTAGAATAGTACATCCCAGACCTTTCCGATAAACAGCAACTTTAGGCTGCAATCCCCAAACACTCGAATACACCGTTTTCTTTATTGTATCAATTTCATTCGATGCTAACCATAAAACCGAAAAACCCAGATCTTCTTTCTCTATCCTATCTTTTTTTAAACCACTTATAAACTGGCAGGAGCACATAATTTTGGCATTATACCCCGAAATAATCTCAAGCTTCGGATATAAAAAAAAGTAGAAAGCGAGCCCGATCAAAATAAGTAGGGAAATGATGACTATTATTGTCTTTTTCATAGGGAAATCTTGTTTTTTCTAAGGAATTGCGAATCAAGCACAATTTATCTATCTTATTCCAATTAAAACAGTGATTTTTGTAAAATAGAATGATTCGTGTGAACTTGGACTCAAATTCGCCGTAAAAAGTAAAGACGGATACAAACTTATATACCATGAAAACTGCATACATCTATACAATTGTTCAACGGTGGGTTTTTCTCGCTGCTGTAGTTCTTCTGATTGTTTTAAATTTCTTATCCAGCAGTATTCCCTTTGGTGGTCAAACAGTGGCGGAGGTAAGCGAAAAATATCCATCACTTATTACGCCCGCAGGTTACGCTTTTGCAATTTGGGGATTGATTTATTTGACACTCATCATATTTGCCGTTTTTCAATTAAATAAAGGGAAAAAAATTCGATTGTTTCGCATGATTTTCCCGTATTTCCTGCTCAATGTAATCTCCAATGTCCTATGGCTGGTGGCCTTTCAGCACGAGCTTATTGGTATTTCAGTTTTGATTATGGCTGTAACGCTGGGTTCGCTGATCGTTATTTTTAAATATTTTTATCGACTTAAAGGCTCACTTAGTACTACACACCGATATTTTTTTCAAGTACCATTTAGTATGTATTTTGGATGGATTACGGTTGCATCGATTGTTAATGTGGCAGCCTTCCTTAACTCTCTTGAAATTGGGTTTTTAAGTTCTTCAGCGCCGCTTTTTGCAATGATTATGCTGGTTGTCGCCACAGCATTAGGACTTTATGTGTTGCTTTCTCGAAATGATTATATTTATATATTGGTTCTAATCTGGGCATTCGTGGCCATTTGGGTAGCGCAAACAGATAATCCTTTGGTTATGAATACGGCAAAATTTGCAGCTATTGCAATGGCCGCCATCACTGCGATTCATTTTATTGCCGATAGGGTTCGCGTGGCGCAATACAGGAGTACTGCATCGTCATAAATTCCCTTTAGGGTTTGCGGAGCGAGCTCAATTCAAGTTAAGGACTAAATAAGATTGTTCTAACTTCTGAAGTGGGTATTGCAATTTTTCTGCCCATTGCCGCCTATCCGGTCGCCGTCGCTCGCGTCCCGCGCGGGACTTTTTTGTTCGGCATCTTGCCGGTTTTGCTTTAGAAATCCATGTGTCTTATAAGGTTCTTTAATCGACGTGGGCACGTCAAATCCTGGCGAGGCGCCAGATAAAAACCGCTCTCGCGAGACGCGAACGGAACCTTTACCTTTCCTACTACCCTTGCCTAAATCTCCTTCAGAATAATCTCAGTAGCTCCTGCATTTTCGGCAACATACGTTCCCGCAAACGTCCCCATCTTTTTTCGTAAATCGAAATTATTCGCTAATTCCTCAAGCTGAGTCTGAGCATCTTCAAAAGAATGAACAGAAATTGCACCCTCATAACCGATTAACTCGATAGCTTCTTTAAATTTCGAATAAACCGGCCCAAAAACAACCGGAACACCAAAAACAGCGGGCTCGAGCGTATTGTGAATTCCCGCTCCGAAACCTCCTCCCACATAAGCAATATCCGCATATTTGTACAAACTGCTCAAAATTCCCATGCTGTCAATTATTACAACCTCGGTATCTTCCGAAATTCTCTCCTTTTCAGACCATTTTATAGCTTGAGGACTCAATTGAACAATCTTTTCAATATGCCTCGAATCGGTTTCGTGGGGAACGAGAATGAGGTGAATCTCGGGATGGGTGGCAATAAATTTCAAAAGAATCTCCTCATCAGGTGCCCACGTGCTTCCCGCCACAATTACCAAATTGTTTTTTCGCATAAGAGCCAGCTCAGGGAAAGACAGCGCATTGTTCGCTATTTCGATAACCCGATCAAAACGGGTATCACCGGCCACAGTAACTTCACTTATTCCATTATTAAGTAAAAGGTCGGCACTCGATTCATCCTGGGTGAAAATGTGATTCGCATACTGGAGAGATTTTAAAAACCAACTACCGTATTTCTTGAAGTAAATTTGCTTTTCGCGAAAAATAGCGGAAACTATGAAGAGAGGAATCTGTCGCCTATGGATCTCGAGAAAGAAATTATGCCATATTTCATATTTTACAAAAATGGCCACTGAAGGCTTTGTGATTTTTAGAAATAGATACGCATTTTGTAGCGTGTCAAGTGGCAGATATGTCACAAAATCGGCGTGAGGATAATGTTTGCGCACTTCATATCCAGACGGACTGTAAAATGTCAGGAGAATTGGAGTAGCAGGATGCCGTTCGCGTAACTTTTCAAGCAAAGGGCGACCTTGTTCAAATTCGCCCAACGAAGCGCAATGGAACCAAATACACCCCGAAAGATTTTTTGCGGAAAGCTGTTGTGACCAATTTTTGCGGCCTCTAACCCACAAATCAGCTTTCTTTTGAAATAAGGCGGCTACGCGTATGACTGTGCCGTAAAAAAATATGCCCAAGGTGTACAACCCACGCATTTAATTGATATAAAATTTGTTAGCCACCTGTTTGTATACGGGAATTACAATTCCTACCCGAAAGCCAATTAAAAAGTCATTATAATCGGAATTTGTTTTTTGCATTTGATCAATATTATACGATCGGTAGTCGGTGGTGAAACCTTGGTAAAAATCAAATCCGGCAAAGAAATTCAAATACCGTTTATTGCTAAAATACTGATATCCACAAAATTCGTAAAGTGCCAATCCGGCTGTTTTTCGGTCGTAACCTTTCAAATTACCTTTGTCCAGAGGAGCATACTCATCCTCACGGGTTTCAAAATAGGTGCGGTGCTCAAAATAATTAAGCCCAATCTTTACCATCAGGCCTGAATTGGGATTGGGACTCCATACTGGAAAAATTTTTCCAATATAAAGCCCTCCGGTAAAGCCGCGTTCGAGAGTCAACACATTTACAAAAGTACCATCGGAACCAACTATTCCGCCATTTGAAATGCGGAGCGCATGGAGCAATTGATTTTCATCTTTCACATCACTTCCGAATAAAAAATTGAAATCAGCACCCAGCAAAATGTTTTTCCCGGATTTGTAAGCATAAGAAAAACCTACAAAGGCATTCGCTCCATAGCGATCGGCCATATCGCCAAAAGGCTGGTCAAACCCTCCCTGAAATTGAAAAAGTGACATTCGCAAGGTGGAATCAACGACACTTCCCTGTGCGGACATCTCATTGATTGAAATCGCGAAAAGGAAGAGAAGAACTAAAATCTTTTTCATTAATTTTTTTTAAAGGTAGCGAAGTTAGGAATATCCGCTTGAGTATCTTTAAATACGTATATTCGCAGTCGCAAATTTAAGCCTTTTCATGAAGAAAATTCAAATGGTAGATCTCGTTTCCCAATACGAGAATATTCAAGAGGAGATAGACACTGCAGTACTCAATGTAATACGCTCAGCTGCTTTTATTAACGGCCCTGAAGTGAAATCCTTTCAGTCTGAATTGGAGAACTATCTGGGCGTAAAGCATGTAATTCCTTGCGCCAATGGAACGGATGCCCTGCAGGTAGCCATGATGGCATTGGGCTTGAAGCCCGGTGATGAAGTGATTACCGCCAATTTCACCTATGTGGCCACAGCTGAAGTAATTGCACTCCTCCAATTAACACCTGTACTCGTTGATGTCGATCCGGATACCTTCAATATTGATGTGGCGGCAATCGAAAATGCCATTACGCCAAAAACGAAAGCGATTGTTCCGGTTCATTTATTCGGCCAATCAGCGCCTATGGATGAGATAATGGCGCTTGCCAAAAAACATAATCTCTATGTGATCGAGGATACGGCCCAGGCCATCGGAGCTGTTTACACCCATTCAGACGGTCGGAAGTCGAAAGCAGGTACCATAGGAGACGTAGGAGCCACTTCCTTTTTCCCAAGTAAAAATCTTGGTTGTTATGGGGATGGTGGGGCAATTTTTACAAATGATGATGCGCTTGCCGCGAAAATCAGAGTGGTGACCAACCACGGACAAACCCGACAATATTACCACGATGAGATCGGTGTTAATTCACGACTAGACTCTATTCAGGCGGCTATTTTGCGCATAAAGTTGCGCCATCTGGATGCTTACGCAAAAGCAAGAAATAAAGCAGCTCTCTATTATAACCAATCCTTCAAAGGAATTCCTCAACTCAAAACTCCTGTGAAAGCTGAAAATTCTACCCACGTTTTCCATCAATATACGCTTGTCGTTCAGGATGCTAACCGCGATGAGCTGCGTCAATATTTGATGGATCGAGATGTTCCGGCTATGATTTATTATCCGGTGCCACTTCATCTTCAAAAAGCGTATCGGGATCAACGCTATTCAGAAGGTGATTTTCCAGTCACTGAAGAGCTATGTCAAAAAGTTATTTCACTCCCAATGCAGACTGAGCTTGATGATGAACAACTCACTTATATTACTGAAACAGTAAAATCATTTTTTAAACAATAAATACTATGAAAATTGCCGTTGTGGGCACAGGCTATGTAGGTCTGGTTACCGGAACTTGTTTTGCAGAGACCGGCAACGAAGTTATTTGTGTGGATATCGACAAGTCGAAAGTGGAAAGGATGCAAAAGGGAGAAATTCCAATTTACGAACCTTACCTCGATACCGTTTTTGAACGAAATATCCGTCAGGGGCGGCTCACCTTTACCACCGACCTAAAAGATGCCGTATCAAAATCTACTATTATTTTCCTTGCCTTGCCAACGCCTCCGGGCGAAGACGGTTCCGCAGATCTTTCTTATGTGCTCGGTGTAGCCGAAGAGCTCGGCCACATTATGACTGACTACCGCGTAATTGTTGACAAAAGTACGGTACCGGTAGGTACTGCAGAATTGGTAACCAAAGCTGTTGCAAAGAATGCCAATGTTGAATTCGACGTGGTTTCAAATCCAGAATTTCTGCGCGAGGGATTTGCCGTTGACGATTTTATGAAACCCGATCGAGTAGTGATTGGTACAAGCTCACCGAGAGCTGCCAAAATCATGGAAGATCTTTACAAACCATTTGTGCGACAGGGAAATCCACTGATCGTTATGGATGAAAAATCAGCGGAATTGACCAAGTATGCGGCCAATTCTTTTCTGGCTACGAAGATTACGTTCATGAACGAAATCGCCAACTTTTGCGAACGCGTTGGTGCAGATGTTGACAAAGTGCGCGCAGGAATCGGAACGGATACCCGTATTGGCAAACGGTTTCTTTTTCCTGGAATCGGATACGGGGGAAGCTGTTTTCCAAAAGATGTGCAAGCATTAGCCAAAAGCGGGAATGACTCTGGTTATTTTTTCGAAATTCTTGATGCCGTTATTCGCGTAAATGAACGCCAGAAAATAGCGCTTATTCATAAAGTGAAAGATTATTATAAGGGTTCCCTTTCGGGAAAAACCTTCGCACTGTGGGGGCTGGCGTTTAAACCGGATACAGACGATATTCGTGAAGCACCCGCTCTCTACATGATTGACGAATTATTAGCCGCCGGGGCAAAGGTGAAAGTATATGATCCTGAAGCCATGGACAATGTGGAAAAGATCTATGGTGATAAAATTACCTTTTGCTCAAATCCTTATGAGCCTACCGAAGATGCTGATGCTTTATTGATTGCAACCGAATGGTCCGTTTTCAGAAATCCCGATTTTTCTACTTTAGCGCAAAAATTGAAAGAAAAAGTGATCTTTGACGGGCGTAATCTTTTTGAAAATAACAAACTCAAGGAACTCGGCTTTCATTACGAAAGCATTGGTCGTGAGCGTGTAACAAATTCATAAAATGAAAAAACGGGTATTAATTACCGGTGCAGCCGGCTTTCTGGGTTCTCATCTTTGCGATCGGTTTATCGCAGAAGGATATGAGGTGCTTGGGATGGACAACCTCATCACAGGAGACCTACGAAATATTGAGCACCTCTTTCCATTGGCCGAATTTACATTCTACCACCACGATGTAAGCAATTTCGTGTATGTCCCCGGTCAGCTCGATTATATCCTTCACTTTGCATCGCCCGCTAGCCCGATTGATTATTTGAAAATACCAATTCAAACCCTGAAAGTTGGGTCGCTCGGTACCCATAACTTGCTGGGGCTTGCCAAAGCAAAATCGGCGCGTATCCTTGTGGCCAGCACCAGCGAAGTGTATGGTGATCCCGAGATGCATCCCCAAAAGGAAACCTATTGGGGGCATGTAAATCCCATCGGGCCGCGCGGAGTATACGATGAAGCAAAACGATTTCAGGAAGCTATTACTATGGCCTACCACCGTTTTCACCAATTGGAAACCCGAATTGTGCGAATATTTAACACGTATGGCCCCCGAATGCGGCTGAACGATGGACGTGTGTTGCCTGCTTTTATTGGCCAGGCATTGCGTGGCGAGGACTTTACTGTTTTTGGAGACGGTTCACAAACACGTTCGTTTTGCTACGTTGATGATTTGGTTGAAGGAATTTATCGATTGCTGCTTTCTGATTACCCGGAACCGGTAAACGTCGGAAACCCCGATGAAATAACGATACGCGATTTTGCAGAAGAAATTATTTCGCTAACAGGTGCAACAACCAAAATTATCTACAAAGATCTTCCCCACGACGATCCAAAAAAACGCAGACCGGATATTAGCCTCGCTCGAAAGGAACTGAATTGGGAACCTCAAGTATCCAGAAGTGAAGGTCTCAAAATTACCCTCGATTATTTTAAATCGCTTGACGCAGACGATCTTTATAAGAAAGATCACAAAGAATTCGACAAATATATTAAACGCTAAACATGCATTATTTTGCTCACGACACAGCGGTAATTGATGAAGGATGTGAAATTGGTGAGGATTCTAAAATCTGGCATTTCTCACATATTATGCCACAATGTACTATTGGAAAACGGTGTAATATTGGTCAGAATGTTGTCGTTTCACCCGAGGTAGTTCTGGGCGATAATGTGAAAGTTCAGAATAACGTAAGTATATACTCCGGTGTGGTTTGTGAAGATGATGTTTTCCTTGGGCCATCCATGGTTTTTACAAATGTCACCAACCCACGAAGTGCCGTTAACCGTCGGGATCAATATGCCAAAACAGTAGTCCGTAAAGGAGCAACCATTGGGGCCAATGCCACGATAGTTTGTGGAAATGATATTGGAGAATACGCTTTTATCGGAGCCGGTTCGGTAGTTACAAAAACGGTGCCCGCTTATGCTCTGGTAGTTGGAAATCCGGCGCGTCATATCGGCTGGATGAGCGAATATGGCCATCGACTCACTTTCGATGCAAATGGGAAAGCTCAATGCCCTGAAAGCAAAGAGTGGTATGAATTAAAAGATCAAAAAGTAAGTAAAACATGAGTGAAGAGAAGGTGAAATTTGCCATTGTTGGATGCGGACATATAGGAAAGCGACATGCCGAAATGATTCTCCGGAATGATGAAGCCGAACTCGTCGGTTTAGTGGATGCCGCGAAGGCCGAAACATTAAAAATAGATCATCTCCATGCACCGTTTTTTCATACCATGGAAGAATTGTTGGCGAATGTGCCAAATATTGATGTTATTAATGTTTGTACACCCAACGGGTTGCATGCCGGTCAGGCTTTGATAGCATTGAATGCGCGCAAACACGTGGTTTGCGAAAAACCCATGGGACTCTCGAAGGCTAATTGCGAAGAAGTGATCTACAAGGCGTTGCAGGTCAATCGCCACGTTATTTGCGTTATGCAAAACAGATATTCTCCACCTTCCGTATGGCTTAAAGAATTAATTGAAAGTAAACGCCTCGGAGATATTTATATGGTAGATATCAACTGTTATTGGAACCGCGATGCACGGTATTATGCCAAAGGGGGATGGAAAGGCACCCAGGCTCTTGACGGAGGGACTTTATTCACCCAATTTTCACATTTTATCGATATCATGTATTGGTTATTTGGTGATGTTGAGAATATCAATGGTCGTTTTGCCGATTTCAACCACAAAGGGATAACCCAATTTGAAGATAGCGGAGTTGTGAGTTTTGATTTTGTAAATGGAGGGATTGGATCGCTGAATTATTCCACTTCTGTGTATGGACAGAATCTTGAAAGTAGCATGACCATTATTGGAAGCAAAGGAAGTGTGAAAGTAGGTGGTCAATATATGAATGAAGTCGAATACTGCCATGTGGAAGATTACGAACTTCCCGAACTTCCCGAAGCCAGCCCTGCCAATGATTACGGAGCTTATAAAGGAAGTGCGGCCAATCACCATTTCATAATTCAGAATGTCGTGGACACCCTAAAAAACAGAAATGTAGCTACTACCAATGCCTTAGAAGGATTGAAAGTAGTAGATATTATAGAACGAATTTACAAAGTAAGAGACGCCAATAAATATTGAAAATGTACGAATCTTTAGTAGTAAAAGAGAAAAAATTAGCCGTAATAGGCCTGGGATATGTTGGGTTGCCAATAGCACTTGAATTTGCCCGAAAAATTTCTGTGATCGGATTTGATATTAATCAAGGCCGGGTCGACCTGATGAAGCAGAAAATAGATCCGAGTAAGGAGCTTGAAAGTTCTGACTTCGAAGGATGTGATATTCAGTTTACAGCTGACATTAAAGATCTGCTGGACGCTAATTTCTTTATTGTTGCAGTTCCCACACCAATCGATAAGGGAAACCAACCGGATCTGCGTCCGATCTTAGCGGCTTCCAAAACGGTGGGACAAGTCCTGAAAAAAGGAGATTTCGTTGTTTTTGAAAGTACAGTTTATCCAGGTTGTACAGAAGAAGATTGTGTGCCTGTGCTTGAGCAGGAGTCAGGTTTAAAATATATTGAAGATTTTAAAGTGGGTTACAGCCCTGAGCGAATTAATCCGGGAGATAAAGTGCATACGCTACAAACTATTGTGAAGGTAAGCAGTGGCTGCGATGCCGATTCTGCTGAAACGATTGCAAAAGTATATGAGTTGGTCGTGGATGCCGGAGTGCACCGGGCAAGTTCTATCAAAGTTGCTGAGGCTGCAAAGATTATTGAGAATACCCAGCGCGATGTGAATATCGCATTGATCAATGAGCTTTCAATAATTTTCAACCGTATGAACATCAATACCTACGAAGTATTGGAAGCGGCCGGTACCAAATGGAATTTTTTGAATTTCAAACCCGGATTGGTCGGCGGACATTGTATTGGTGTAGATCCATATTACTTAACGCACAAAGCGGAAAAACTTGGTTACCACGCCCAAATTATCAATTCAGGTCGTTTTGTAAATGACTCCATGGGAGGTTATGTGGCTAAGCAAACCGTGAAAAAGATAATCGCTTCCGGTAAGAATATACAGACCGCACGCGTGCTCGTAATGGGAGCAACGTTCAAAGAAAACGTAAGCGATATCCGAAATTCAAAGGTTGTTGATACAGTTCGTGAGCTACAGTCTTTTAGCGTAGAAGTGGATGTAATCGATCCCCACGCATCTCCCGAAGAAGTGAAAGCCGAATACAATTACAATCTTTCTCTTGAGCCGAAACCTAAGTATGACGCGGTAATCGTTTCTGTAAACCACGATGAATATTCAAATTTGACGCAGGAATATTTCGATGAATTACTTACTGAAAAAGGAGTACTCGTTGATATCAAAGGAATCTACAGCGGTAAAGTGAAGAACTTTACGTATTGGAGTTTGTAAGATTTTAAGATCTGAAGGCGAGCCGCGCTCAAATGAAATCGGCCTTATATTTCAGCCGATTCCGTTTCAAAAGCGCGATCCACTTTTTTGAATAGTCCCTGAAGCACTTTGCCGGGGCCAACTTCAACTACAGAAGTTGCACCATCGGCAATCATGGCGTGCATGGTTTGAGTCCATTTCACCGGAGCGGTCAATTGTGCTATTAGGTTTTGTTTGATTTCCGAAGGATCGGTAATTGGGGCTGCCACAACATTTTGATACACCGGACAAATGGGTTGCTGAATGGTCGCTTCTTCAATGGCTTTCGCCAAATCATTCTTTGCTGGTTCCATTAATGGAGAGTGAAATGCTCCGCCCACCGGAAGAATCATTGCCCGGCGGGCGCCGGCTTCAGTGAGTTTTGCACAGGCAGCTTCTACAGCACTAACTTCACCACTTATTACCAATTGGCCTGGGCAATTGTAATTGGCAGCGACCACAATCCCTTGTGTTTCAGCACAGATTTTCTCAACGATATTGTCATCCAATCCCAAGATCGCAGCCATTGTACCGGCAGAAAGCTCACAAGCTTTTTGCATGGCATTTGCCCGTTGAGATACGAGTTTCAATCCGGCTTCGAAAGGCAATGCACGCGCAGCTACCAGTGCAGAAAACTCACCAAGACTGTGTCCTGCAACCATGGCGGGTTCAAATTTTTCTCGCAATACTTCTGCAAGAATAACCGAATGAAGGAAGATTGCAGGTTGAGTAACACGCGTTTCTTTCAAATCATCCGCAGTTCCCTGAAACATGATGTCGGTTATGGCGAATCCGAGTATTTCGTCGGCCTGCTTGAACCGTTTCCTTGCATTTTCAGATTGATTGAATAGATCTTGCCCCATGCCTGAAAATTGCGATCCTTGTCCGGGGAATACGTATGCTTTCATTCTCTTTGGTTTTAGCGATAAAGTTATTGAAGCCAATAATATCAAAAAAAATCCGACCAGCGGTCGGATTTCAGTTTCATTAATTTCTGTTTCCCAAAAATCGAAGCAGAAATAAGAATAGGTTTACAAAATCGAGGTAGAGATTTAATGCGCCCATTAAAGCCAATTTCGTTCCTTCTTCACTTTTCACATCCGTAATACTTCCGATTCGCTTTATTTTTTGCATATCGTACGCCGTCAAACCTGTAAAAATCAGTACGCCGATTCCACTAATAATATATTCCATAAATGCACTTTTCATAAACCAGTTGACTACCATGGCGATGATTAATCCAATTAGAGCCATATACAGAATGGATCCCATTTTTGTCAGGTCGGTCTGAGTGGTGTATCCCAAAAATGCCATAATTCCAAAAGTGGCTGCCGTAATGAAGAAAGTGGTATAGATAGTCGTTGCAGTATATGCTAAGAACACAAAACTTAAACTCATTCCCATCAAAACGGAGTATATTATAAAAACAGTCAGCATCGCAGTACTGGATAGTTTTTGAAATCCAAACCCCATTAATAATACCAATCCGAAGGGAGCTAGCATTACGATCCACCCGAGCATCGATAAAGTTCCTGCCGGAGTGTAAAGGTAGGAGAGGAGTTCAGAATTGGTACCAAACCAATACGCCATAACACCAGAAATCGCCAGGGCTGAAGCCATATAGGTCATTACGTTACTCACAAAATTTTTGGTCATTTCAGCCGTTTGGCCAAAGGGTCTGTCGATTATGGCATCGTCTCCTTTATGCCAACCGATCGTATATTTATCGTTTTCCATGTTTAATCAAGTTTAGTTGATATCAAATTTATAAATTCAGATCGCGTTTCTTCTTTCAAAAATTCGCCATAAAAAGCGGAAGTTGTGGTTTTTGAATTTTGCTTCTGCACTCCACGCATTTGCATACACAAGTGTCTGGCTTCAATTACGACGGCTACCCCAAGTGGTTGAATAGTTTCCTGAATACAATCCCGTATCTGATTCGTTAATCGTTCTTGCACCTGCAATCTTCGTGCAAATGCATCTACCACTCGAGGAATCTTACTCAACCCGACAATTCGTCCGCTCGGGATATAGGCAACATGCGCTTTTCCAAAAAATGGAAGCATGTGGTGCTCACAAAGACTGTATAATTCTATGTCTTTTACAATAACCATTTGACTGTAATCTTCTTCAAACATAGCCGATTGCAAGATAGCTATAGGGTCTTCATCGTAACCTTTCAGCATATATGTCATTGCTTTAGCTACACGTTTAGGAGTATCTACAAGACCTTGACGGTTGTTATCCTCTCCCAAAAGCTGAATAGCTTTAGAATAGAGCTGCTCTAATTCGTCCGTTTTAGAAACGGTTTCTATAGTGTTGTCTTTCAAATTGATCATTTTTTATTCACCAAAATATTCTGCCGAATTATTCTCCGTCTCTTCAAGTCGAACTGAATGCAATTTACAACCGTGACTTTCAATTTCAGACTGAATTTCACGCCATATGGCTACTGCCAAATTTTCAGTGCTGGCCATTATTCCTTTCATGAATGACACATCCATATTAAGATTTTTGTGATCGAGTTTTTCTAAAACTCTTTCATTTAAAATCCGGCTCAATAATTTTAAATCAATCACGCAGCCCGTATCGGGGTTGGGTTCACCTTTTACGGTAACGTATAAATAATAATTGTGCCCGTGCCAATTTACATTGGAGCATTTTCCGAAGACTCCGAAATTCTTTTCCTTCGACCAATCGGGATTCCAAAGCTTGTGTGCAGCGTTAAAATGCTCTTTTCGGGTAATATATACAAAAGCCATAGCAAAAATTACAAGGTGCAAATATACAACCTTATTTCTGAAGAAATACACTATGCAGCGCAGTTGAAATCAATATATTTGCCCCCAAAATAGATACCATGATTGTAGTTACAGGTGCCGCAGGTTTTATAGGAAGTTGTCTCGTTGAGGGGCTTAATCAAAACGGATATGAAGACCTTATCCTTGTAGATGATTTTTCGAAAAAAGAAAAATTGAACAACCTGAAAGGAAAAATATTCACGGAAAAGGTTGAAAGAAAACACTTTGATAGCTGGCTCGATAAAAATCATAAAATGGTTTATTTCATTTTTCATATCGGAGCAAGAACTGATACAACCGAGTTTGATGTGAAGATTTTTGACGAGCTCAATCTCAATTACACTAAAAAAATCTGGCAACAATGCACTGAGTATGGGATACCATTGGTATATGCAAGCTCAGGTGCCACTTATGGCTTAGGTGAATACGGTTATTCTGATAATCATGAAATTGTTGAAAAACTTAAACCCTTGAATCCTTATGGAGACTCAAAAAATGATTTTGACAAATGGGCACTAAAACAAGCCGAGTCCCCTTATTTTTGGGCGGGACTTAAATTTTTTAATGTCTATGGCCCAAACGAATACCATAAGGGAAGGATGGCATCGGTAATTTTTCATGCTTTCAATCAGATTAAAGAGAAAGGATTTGTTAAGCTTTTCAGATCGCATCACCCTGATTATAAAGACGGGGAGCAGCTTCGTGATTTCGTATATGTAAAAGATGTGGTAAATGTCTGTCTTTTCTTGATGGATAAAAAAGCAAAGTCGGGATTGTATAACCTCGGTACCGGCAGGGCGCGGTCTTTTCTCGATTTGGCGAAAGCCACCTTTTCGGCACTAGGGCTGGATCCACAAATTGAATTTATCGATACCCCTGAAGATATTCGTGACAAATATCAATACTTTACTCAGGCCGAAATGGGAAAATTGATTGGTGAAGGATACACCAAAAGCTTTACGTCGCTTGAAAAAGGAGTTGAGGACTATGTCCGAAACTATCTGGGAGAGGAAAATTATTACTGATTCTCAATTCATTTAAAGACTGGCTTTCAGCTCAAGCAAAAAGGATTTTAAGTGTTCCAGTTTGGTTATTACTTCTACATTATCAGAAATGTCTTCCTTATTGTCCTTCAATTTATCTTTAGCGCCTTGCAGCGTATATCCGCGTTCTTTTACTAAATGATAAATCACACGTAGATTTTCTACATCGCTTTTAGTAAAAAGCCGGTTGCCCTTTTTGTTCTTTTTGGGTTGAATAATTTCAAATTCCTTTTCCCAAAAACGTATGAGAGAAGTGTTTACATCAAACATTCTGGCCACCTCACCGATGGTGTAATACAGTTTCTCAACTTCACTTTTTTCTTTGTATGGCATCTTAGTCGAATGATTGGTTAGCGTGTGCTGACAATTCGATCATCTTATCGTATTCTTCGGGTGTAAGATCATTAAAATAGAAATTGGCAGGGTTAATCTTTTTTCCATCCTTAATCACTTCATAATGAAGGTGTGGAGCGGTGCTTACTCCGGAGTTTCCAACCAAACCAATTACATCACCGCGTTTCACTTTTTGTCCCTGTTTCACCAGTATTTTGCTCATATGGCCATAGAGGGTCTGATATCCATAATCATGGTTGAGCACAAGATGTTTTCCATACCCCCGGCGAGATACAATAATATTTTCGACCACTCCATCGCCGGTAGCGAAGACCTCCGTGCCCTTGGGTGCTGAAAAATCCATTCCCCAATGCATCTTTTTTACCTTGTAAATAGGGTGCATCCGATAGCCGAAACCACTGGCCATTCTCTTCAGATTCTTATTCGGAACCGGCTGAATAGCGGGAATCGAAGCGAGCATCTTTTCTTTATTCTTTGCTAATTTCACTACTTCATCAAACGATTTGCTCTGGACATACATCCTTTTTGCAAGCTGGTCCAGCTTCTTATTTGCATTGACTACCAGATCTGAATATTTATAGCCTTCAAGATTTGAATACCGGTTTACGCCTCCAACACCGGCCTTGCGCACGTTTTCCGGAATAGGTTCTGATTCGAGAATTTGGCGGTAAATATTATCATCCCGCTCTTCAATATTTCCCAAAACCTTTGATAGTTGATCCATGTCCCTGTTCAGCAGTTCGTATTCTTTTCGCAATTGTATATTCTCACGTTTCAAGCTCAATTCTTTTGGCGAATTGATAAACGTGTAGGCTAAGGCCAAAATGATAGAAGCAAAAAATAGACCTACAAGTACGTATGTGAACATTTTTTTCAGCTTATCTTTAATAGTAAGCTGTATTTTTTCGTAGTTCAGCGTATGCGGATTGTACTTGTATTTTATTTTTGCCATTGAGTTAAAGAGAACTTGGGGCTTAAAAGTATTAAATCGACCTTTGTGCAGCAAATTATACTGCACCTGATTACAAAATAAAAACGCAAAGTTAGAAACTTCCATTCAATGAAATCTGCCGAAATACGCCAAAAATTCTTATATTTTTTCGAATCCAAAAGACATGAAGTCGTTGATTCTGCGCCTATTGTTGTGAAAGACGATCCGACTTTGATGTTCACAAATGCGGGTATGAATCAATTTAAAGATATCTTCCTTGGCAACGAGGAAAGTAAATATCCGCGCATTGCAGACACGCAAAAATGTCTGCGTGTAAGCGGAAAACACAACGATCTCGAAGAAGTAGGCGTGGATACGTATCACCATACGATGTTCGAAATGCTCGGCAATTGGTCGTTCGGCGATTATTATAAAAGGGAAGCGATCGAGTGGGCATGGGAGCTGCTAACTGAAGTATTTTCCATCGAAAAAGACAGACTGTATGTCACAGTATTTGAGGGAGATGAGGCCGATGGGTTGGAATTTGATCAGGAAGCTTTTGATGTTTGGAAAGGAATAATTGGTCCCGGCCGGATTATTCCTTCGAATAAAAAAGATAATTTTTGGGAAATGGGAGATGTCGGACCCTGTGGGCCATGTAGTGAAATTCATGTCGATATAAGAACCGATGTAGAGCGACAAAACATTGATGGTAAAAGCCTTGTAAATCAGGATCATCCCCAAGTAGTAGAGATTTGGAATCTGGTTTTTATGGAGCTTCAGAGAAAAGCGGATAAATCATTAGTGCCTCTCAAATATAGGCATATCGATACCGGAATGGGGCTGGAAAGGCTCGCTATGGTATTGCAAGGCAAAAATTCGACCTACGATACGGATATTTTTGCCGCCTTAATTGCGAAAATTGAACGCGAGACGACTAAGAAATATACTTTTTCTGATTCCAAAAATGATGTGGCTATTCGTGTAATGGCCGATCATATTCGCGCAGTATCATTTGCTATTGCTGACGGTCAATTGCCGTCCAACACGGGCGCGGGTTATGTTATTCGACGGATTCTACGCCGGGCCATTCGCTATGCATATAGCTTTCTTAATATCCGTAGTTCGGTTCTCGCCGGGTTATCCGAAGTCCTGATTTCAGAAATGGGCGATTTTTTCAAAGAATTACAAATCAATAAATCATTGATTACTCAGGTAATACGTGAGGAGGAAGAATCTTTTTTGCGAACGTTGGAGAAAGGGATCGATCTGATTGAGAAAATCTGCAGTGAGAGCGACTCGGATAAGATTTCGGGAAAGGTGGTTTTCGAACTTTACGACACATTCGGCTTTCCGGTAGATCTTACAGCGCTTATCCTAACAGAAAAAGGAAAAACCTTTGACCGTGAAGAGTTTGAAAGTGAACTTGAAGCGCAAAAAAACCGTTCTCGAAATGCTTCGGTGCTAAATACCGACGATTGGGTTGAACTTAATCCGAATAAGGGTGCCACTCAATTTATTGGCTACGATACTTTGGAGAGCGATATAGAAATATTGCGTTATCGAAAGGTTTCCCAAAAAGGTAAAGACGTTTACCAGCTGGTATTTGACCGCACACCTTTTTATCCGCAAGGCGGTGGGCAAGTGGGCGATCAGGGATATCTGGAAGCCAATGGAGCCAAGATACCGATTACGGGAACTTTTCGTGAGAATAATCTAATCGTGCATACCAGCCCGAAATCTCCTGATGGGTGTCCCACGACATTTAAAGCATACGTTTCAGCTATAAAGCGAGATCAAACTGCACGGAATCATTCTGCTACGCATCTTTTGCACAAGGCCTTGCGTGAGGTGCTCGGTACACATGTCGAGCAGAAAGGTTCTCTTGTTGAGAAGGATTATCTCCGTTTTGATTTCTCACACTTTTCTAAAATGACTCCGGAAGAGATCCGAAAAGTTGAAGAAAAGGTAAATGCGGACATCCGAGCCAATATTGAATTGGATGAGAGAAGAAATACTCCCATTAATGAAGCCAAAAGAATGGGAGCGATGGCTCTTTTTGGTGAAAAATATGGGGATGAAGTGCGGGTTATCAAATTTGGAGATTCCGTGGAGCTCTGTGGTGGAACCCACGTGAAACGCACTGGAGAAATCGGATTTTTTAAAATTATTTCTGAAGGATCTGTTGCAGCCGGTGTGCGCCGTGTTGAGGCAATCACCGATCAAAAGGCTGAGAAGTATATTTTCGAACATCTCGATGCGCTGGATACCATCAAGGAAATGCTCAAAACGCCGGCAGATCCGGTAAAAACGGTAGGTGAGATCATTGCTCGAGAGCAAAAATTGACCAAAGAAATAGATGTTTTAAAAAGAGAAAAAGCACAGAATCTGAAAATCGAATTGATCTCCCAGTTTGAAATTATTAATGGAATTAATTTCCTTGCTAAAGAAGTAGACCTAGATGCTGCTGCAATAAAAGATATTGCTTTTCAGTTGAGAAAAGAATATGCACCCTTGTTTTTGGTTTTGGCTTCTTCAGAAAAAGATAAAGCCACTATTTCTGTGGCTTTATCGGATGATATTGTTGAATCAAAGCAGTTTGACTCTAGAAAGATTATAAGAGAATTGTCGCAATTTATTCAAGGTGGCGGCGGTGGTCAGGCCTTTTTTGCAACCGCGGGAGGTAAAAAACCCGAAGGAATTGCAAATGCCTTAGTCCGCTCCAAATCAATATTAAGCGAGAGCTGATTGGCTATTGCTGGTTCTTACACGAGCAGTTTGCTTTTTACCGTAAGCAGGTCCTTCATATTCTGTGTCATATGACAGACCCAAATTCAGTACATAGAAGCCGTTGAAAACGATAACCAGAATATAATCTATCAAAGTGTGTTTTCCAAAGCTATTGCAAAGCTCGATATACACTTTAGGAAGAAGATACAACTGACCGTAAACCGGAATCAGGAACAAGAAAATATGACTTGCCGGACGGCCAACTACTCTTAGGAATACAATAAAATTCCAAATCGGAACTATACTTGCAATACCGGGCTGACCCGCTTTTTCATACAGTTTCCACTGCGCTACTACTCCGATAAATCCGAATACCAGTGCAATAACGATGATTCCATTCCCTAATGACGCGTAAAGTGCTGCAAAACTTTCCGTGAAAAAATTTACTAAACTGCCCATAATCTCTTTTTTTATTTTTTTTTGAAACCTTTTTAAATTGCTCCCGTATTTACACGGTTGCATTTGATAGACGCATATACATTCTCAAGGTTGCCATTTTCTATTGCTCTTTTTCAGAAAATTCTTTATTTACAAACCCAAACATAGTTTCTTAGCACTTATCACCGTTGCCTTTAATAATCTTCATGGCGACCTCTGAAACCCTTGTTTTTTCAGGATTAATGAACAATTATGATAAAATTGTTAAAACTTAATCCCGAAAAATTATGAATTTGATTGAGAACTTCGGTAATTTGTCGAAATATCCGAACAGTTCGTGGATATCGACATTTAGAGGTGCTTAAAGGAATATCAACCATATTGATTCTCTTTGTGTTTTATCAAACACAGGGACAGGAGATAACTGTCATAAACCGCTTTAATGGGCCGGACGAAAAGCTCGCGCCCGAAAGTTATGTCCTTAAAAATGTATCTGAACATACGTATATTATAAATGAATACGAACTTTCGAATACGGGCCTGCGCAGCCGTCTCGATGCAATGATAAGCTACGGGCTACGTTCATATATTGACAATCAATACCATGTTTTTGACTCCAGAATTGAAGCAATCGACGGCTCGGCAATGTTTTTGAAATCATCATCGGACATCGTAGAAAATGCTATCTGGATTCACGATTTGCCATTTGGAGATAAATTTCCGGGATTTTCCGATTTTATTGCTGGTAAGGTGAAAAAAATAAAGGGGCTTGATGGATATCACATATTGCAGGGCGACGCAGATATGGACCAGCCCAATGGAAGTGATATCGGCTTATACACTTTTCAGAGAATGGTTTACGATTTGAAAAAATCAGCTGAGATGGAAGTAGCCTTATTCTTAAATTCGTATCTGCCGAATACCGATAAAAGGGGGTATGATGAATCAGATGTTCCTTATCTTCAGGAGAAAGATTTTGATTTGAGTCCATCACGGAAGAATGAGGATGACCTTAGTGCGCTCCAACCCGATATTGATCTACTCGATAATTTCGATTCAAAAAAGGATAGAAAGAGAAAGAAGAAAGATGCGAACCCTAACGATTTGGCTCCCTTCACGGAAAAAGTGGTCGAACTGCTGGAGCAAAACAATAAGATTCTTGCACGTTACAATGATCGGTTTGAGAATCTTCAGGGACAGATAGATGCTTTGCGCGAAAGTAAACCGGAAAACAATTCAGAGCTTCTTGATGAGATTGCTGAACTCCGAAACATGATTCAGGATTTGGCAGCTGGGAAAACCATTAGAGAATCCAACGGTACAAATACAAAGATGATTTCTGATAAAGAGTTAACGGTTCTTTTTGAGAAAAATGCGTTCGAATTATCGCTTTCGCAAAAAGCACAGCTCAATACAGTTAGGGTGGAATTGCGCAAAAATCCTGAGTATTCTGCATTGATTACTGGATACGCAGATAAGACGGGCAATCCCGAATTAAATGCGTGGATTTCGAAAAAACGTGCTTCCGCAGTCCGCACCTATCTCAAATCTCAGGGTATACCCATTGAAAGATTAATCCTCAATTTCTTAGGTGATTCCGAGAGCGATTCTCCAAATCCTGCCGACCGGAAAGTAACAATCGTATTTTTAGAAAATTCTTCTCCAGGAAATTAATAGGTATCGAGAACTTTTGTTAAAATCTTTCCTGCTTGCTGTATATCGTTTTCACTCACGTCGAGATGGGTAACCATCCGTATCCGGTTTTTCCCGAAAAGGGAGCTTCTTAATCCGGCTGCTTCCAGAGCATTTATAAAATGTTCAGCTCCTTTTTCAGCGTCTACATCAAAAAGAACGATATTGGTTTCAGGTTCAATCACATTCGTTACCGATTTTAATCCGTTCAGAAAAGAGGCGAGCTTTGTGGCGTGAATATGATCCTCTTTCAATCTTGAGATATTATGATCCAGGGCATACAGACCGGCAGCAGCGAGTATTCCCACTTGGCGCATTCCGCCACCCATCACCTTACGAACACGTTTGGCTTCTCTTATAAAATCATTTGAGCCAAGAAGGACGGAGCCTACAGGAGTGCCTAATCCTTTACTAAGGCAAATAGAGATGCTATCAAATAGTTTTCCATACGTTGCAGGATTATGATGTTTCTCAGTTATTGCATTAAAAGCTCGGGCACCATCCAGATGAAAGGCGAGATTCCGGCTTTCGCAAAAAACAGAGAGGGCTTCCAGATTTTTTAAATCGTAGCAATTGCCACCACCCCGATTCGAAGTGTCTTCGGCCACTACCAGCGAAGTTCGGGCCAGCCAGTCTTGTTCGGCGTTGATTAATTCCGATACTTCATCGACCGACATTGTTGCTGCATTATTTCGTACCAGCTTTACCGAAGCAGAGGAATTGCGTGCAATTCCACCCCCTTCGTAATGATATACATGAGAATATTCGTGGCAGATAACTTCATCTCCCGGACGTGTTAATACCTGGATAGCAATTTGATTGGTCATTGTGCCCGATGGGCAAAAAAGGCCAGCTTCCTGACCGAAAATTTCTGCGGTTCTTTGTTGTAACAAGTTTACAGTCGGGTCTTCGCCAAATACATCATCACCGGTTTCTGCTTCCATCATAGCTTCGAGCATGGCAGGCGAAGGTTTAGTTACTGTGTCACTTCGTAAATCAATTCTGGTATCAATCATTATTCAGCTATTTTTCTTGCTATCATAATTCCATCGCGGATAGGAAACAGAACGTTTTCAACCCTGTCATCCTGTTGGATTGCCTCGTTATAGTCTACTATGCCACGTGTATCAATATCGTTTTTTACTTCTTCTCTGTCCAGAACTTTTCCACTCCAAAGCACATTATCGGCCATTATATATCCGCCAATCGGCACCTTGTCGAATATTGCATTGTAATAATTCACATAATTTTCTTTATCGGCATCAATAAATACAATGTCGTATGAATGATTGAGCTTTTGAATTATTTCCAGTGCATTACCTATATGGAGTGTAATCGATTTGGACAATCCCGCTTCATCGATATACCGTTGAATTAAGGGTTCCAGTTCTTCATTGCGGTCAATGGTATCAATATGTCCATTTTCAGCGAGCCCTTCGGCAAAACAAAGTGCTGAATAACCAGTGTAAGTGCCGATTTCCAATACGCGTTGCGGTTTAATCATATTCGATAGCATGCTCAGGAAGCGTCCCTGAAGATGGCCACTGAGCATTCGGGGTTGTAGAATTTTTTGGTGTGTTTCACGATTCAGAGATCGCAATATTTCACTTTCGGCAGAAATATGATTGTTTACATATTGTTCAATAGCAGGATCTAAGAATTCCATAGAAGTGTTTTTGTGAAACAAAGCTATGAAATATGATCCCTCTTCAGTAAAATTTTAATTCAAAATGTCCGATTACCTTTTCTGGTCATCTTCATTTTCTACCGTGTCCATCAAGGTTAATTTCACGCGTTTTATTCGGCGTTTATCTGCTGCTTCCACTGTAAGAAGATAGTTTTCAAACTTTACTTTCTCGTTTTTCGAGAGAATTTTACCAGAAAGTTCGAGCATAAAACCCGCCAGCGTATCTGACTCACCTTTAGCTTCTTCAAAATTTTCACCATCGAGATCCAGAATTTTGTAGAGATCGACTAAAGGTGTTTTTCCTTCGAAAATATAGTTTTGTTCATCAAGCTTGGAGTAAAATATATCTTCATCATCAAAGTCATCGGTGATCTCACCAACAATTTCTTCAATAATATCCTCAAGAGTTACAATTCCCGAAGTTCCACCATATTCATCTACAACCACAGCCATATGGACTTTGAGTGTCTGAAATTCTTTAAGTAGGTCGTCAAGCTTTTTATTTTCAGGAACGAAATAAGGAGATCTTACCAAGCTTTGCCATTCTAAATCGGTACTTTCGGCGTGTGGTAGAAGGTCTTTAAGATATAAAATACCCAAAACCTGATCGATAGATTCCTTGTAAACCGGGACGCGTGAGTATCCTTGCTCGAGTATTTCCGATAGTAATTCGGTGTAAGGCGTGCGGAAATCGAATGCCATCAATTCCGTTCGCGGAGTCATGATTTGTTTCACATCCGTATTTCCGAAACGCACAATTCCCTTTAGAATCTTCTGTTCGTCAGGAGTGGTTTCTTCGTCTTTGGTAAGTTCGAGTGCATGTTCGAGTTCATTAACGGAATAGTCAGACTGGCGTTTTTTGATACGTTTATTAATCACATTGGTACTCGAAATAAGCAAAGAGGAAAGCGGATAACAGATTTTAAGAAGAACATCCAATGGGAGCGCCATCAAGCGAATAACAGTCATTCCTTTTACGGTAGCATATACTTTTGGAATTACTTCACCCAAGAGCAATAATAAAAAAGTAACAACACCTACTTGCACTGCCACTCCAAACCATGTGGGATAAGATGAAAAATTCAAGCCACGAGCTACTATAAAAGATGATAGAACGACTACACCGATATTTACGAAATTGTTTGCTATGAGGATGGTAGCAAGAAGTCGATGAGGTAGGTTTAATAAGCGAAGAGCACGATCTGATGTTGTAGATTTCTCATTATCGAGGATATCTCTTTCTGCGGGGCTCAGTGAAAAATATGCTACTTCTGAGCCCGAAATAAGCGCAGAACATATAAGAAGCGCGATTGCTAAAACTATAGCAATTCCTATTTCCAAAGAAAAAGGTTGAAAAAGGGATGTTGAGGTATGCTGGAAGTTTATACTGGGAGGTTCCAATCGATTTTAGCTTGGTTGGCAAAAATTTTTAGAATGGTTGATCATCTGCTTCGTTATTCTTTCCTTCCTTAGCAGGCTGGCTTTGCGGGTTCTGAGAGATGTTTTGCGAGCTTGCACCTGCACTGCCAGAGCGGCTTCCGCTATCGCCACTTGCACCACCGAGCATTTGCATGTTATCTGCTACAATTTCGGTTGTGTACTTTTCATTTCCTTCTTTATCAGTATAAGATCGGGTTCGAAGTTTGCCTTCAATATATACTTTATTACCTTTAGAGAGGTATTTCTCCGCTACTTCAGCCAGTTGACGCCAAAGGGTAATGCTGTGCCATTCGGTCTGTTCCACTTTTGCGCCTTCACGGTTGGTGTATGATTCAGAGGTAGCCACACTCAAACGAGCAACTTTTACGCCACTTTCAAGCGTTCTTACCTCAGGATCAATACCTAAATTTCCAATCAATATTACTTTATTTACTCCAGACATAATTTTTATAAAAAGTGTGCAAATATAGGCCAAAACTTCAGGCATTCACACCAAATTTGAATCCTCAAGATATTTATGAATAAGTCGTGGTACCGCGAGCAATTCTATATCTTGTTTTGGCACGCTGAAATATACTGAATTATCTATTAAACTGCCACTTATTTTGTATCGCCAAAAACGCGCCTGAATCCGTTGATGCGAGAGCAAATGGGTATATTCTCCCTCTGGACCCAATGGAAGAGTTTCCATTTTTAGATCCGGAAATTCTTCAATTATTGCTTTGGTAATATATTTTTCTTCGGGCTCTAATATCCCTTCAATATCTTTAAAATCGTGCAATCCCTTCCAAATATCATTTTTGCTTCGCTTTTTAAAAAGTATTCCTTTATCCGATTCCAATACCGCATAATCAATATGGCGAATCCGTGCTTTTCTCGATTTGATTTTAACAGGACGTTTATCAATTGTTTTTCGCGAATGGCTCAAACATTTCGCTTCGAGCGGGCAATTCTTGCAGTCAGGCGAAGAAGGTGTGCATACCATTGCGCCCAATTCCATGATAGCTTGATTATAAAGGTCGGGCTTTGATTGGCTCATGCAGGCCTGGGCGAGGCAATCTATTTCTTTTTTTCCATTCGTGCTATTAACAGGAGTTTCGATATCGAATAAACGCGAAATCACCCGACTTACGTTTCCATCTACTACGGCATGAGGTAATTTGAATGCAAAACTAGTAATCGCCGCGGCCGTATACGGGCCTATCCCTTTCAGTTTTAAAATCTCCGAATACGTGTTGGGAAAAATGCCGTTGTATTCGGTTTGAATTATTCTGGCTGTAGCCAAAAGATTGCGTGCCCGCGAATAATATCCTAAGCCTTGCCATTTTTTTAACACTTCATCTTCCGAGGCCGCTGCTAAATCGGTAACGGTAGGATAAGATTCAGAAAAATCTAAATAATAAGCCAATCCTTGATTTACGCGTGTTTGTTGTAAGATAATCTCGGATAGCCATATCAAATAGGGGTTTTGGGTATTTCTCCAGGGCAAATCCCTTTTGTGATCTAAGTACCACAAAATCAGCTCCTCATCTAGTTCCATCATGTAAGACCTTATTACTCATAGTATAAAAAGCCGAATTTAGCGAAAATGGCTTTTATTCATAGGATTAAACATATATATTTGCGCCGTCTTAATTCAATTAAATTAAAAACACGCCTAAGTTTAAATAACTATGACAAAAGCAGATATCGTTTCTGAAATTGCAGATCAGACTGGAATTGAAAAAGTTGCTGTACAATCTACAGTAGAAGCATTTATGAACTCAGTGAAGAAATCACTTACTTCTGGAGACAATGTGTATCTCCGAGGATTTGGTAGCTTCATCGTAAAACAAAGAGCAGAGAAAATTGGACGTAACATTTCAGCAAAAGAGCCAATTGTTATTCCAGCTCACAATATTCCTGCCTTTAAGCCTTCTAAAACTTTCGTGGAGAAAGTAAAGAAAAACGTGAAGGTTAAAAAGTAATCTCTTCTTATGAAAATTAGTGTCCGGGCTACACAGATTATACTTGTCTCGGGTGCTGTATTTCTAATAGCCGGGTTGGTTTTGGCCCCGAGGCTGTCCTCTAAAGACGGCAAACAGGCCGAAACGAACCCGGTTGAATTACAGCTTCAACAAGCCGTATCCCTTGTTCAGAGTGGCGAAAACCCCATGGAGGGAATACAGATGATGCGCGGGATACTTGAAAAAGATTCAACGAATGTCGATGTACATTGGCAACTTGCGCAATTTTCATTAACTTCGCGCCAAATTGAAAATGCAGCTTTCCGATTTGAGAAGGTTTTGCAATACGACAAAAACCTTAAGTATCCCCAGGCGTACTTCTGGTTAGCGCAAACTAAAATAGCACTGGACGAAAAGAAGGATGCAATTCCACTTCTCAAAAAATATTTAACCCTGGAAAAAGATACAGCAATCACGAATCGCGTGAGCTTAATGTTGTTGAAATTAGAACAGGATAGTCTTTAACTTATTTAATATACGAATTATGCCAAGCGGTAAAAAACGCAAGCGACATAAGATGTCAACGCACAAACGGAAAAAACGACTCCGTAAAAATCGACACAAGAAAAAGAAATAATCTTTTAGAAAAATTATTTTTTAATTTAGTGTGAAACAATCGATTGTCGGTTGTTTCGTGATTTTAGGTACTTAACACTTATTTCGTGAATCTTGAGCTAGTAATTAACGCCAGGGGCAACGAAGTTGATATTGCCTATCTGAAGGATAAAGTCCTAACGGAACTTCACAAGGAAAAAGGAACCCAGGATTTCGCCGTCGGTGATATATATCTTGGTAAAGTGCACAGAGTAATTCCCAGCCTCAACGCGGCATTTGTTGACGTAGGCTTCGAAAAGGATGCATTTCTCCATTATCTTGATCTCGGCCCACAATACCGGTCGATGAATAAATTTGTGAAGCGATCTCTGATCGGAAAGCAGGAATCTGCCGACTTAACCAGATTTCCAACTGAAGATGACATTGATAAACATGGTAAAATCAACGATGTGGTTTCCGGTAGCCAGCAAATACTTGTCCAGGTTGCCAAAGAACCCATATCATCAAAAGGCCCACGGTTAACATCCGAAATTACCCTCGCAGGGAGGTACATTGTACTCGTCCCCTTCGGTGATAAAATTTCCCTTTCGCAACGTATTCGGAATGTGGAAGAGCGCACGCGCCTGCGCAGGCTGATGCAGAGCATTAAGCCTAAAAACTTTGGCGTAATTGTCCGTACTGTCGCAGAAAACAAAAAAGTAGCCGAACTGGATGCCGATCTGCGCGACCTCCATAACAGATGGAAAAAAATTCATGAAAATCTTAAAACGGCCAAGCCTCCAAAAAGGGTTCTTGGTGAGTTAAACAGGACATCAACCGTGCTCCGCGATTTGTTGAGCGCTAGTTTTACGAGTATTCATGTTAATGATAATGAAATAGCCGAGGACATTAAAGAATACCTTCGTAAAGTGGCCCCGACACAGGAGAAAATTGTGAAATATCACGCAAAGGATGACGACCTATTCGAAACTTTTGGCGTTAACCGCCAGATAAAAGCTTCGTTTGGAAAACAAGTAAACCTGAAAAGTGGAGCTTACCTTATTGTAGAACATACCGAAGCTATGCACGTAATCGATGTGAATAGTGGAAGCAGAAAAGGTGGGGACCGGGGCCAGGAACAAAATGCCCTCGAAACGAATCTCGAATGTGCAGAAGAAATTGCCCGAGTATTGCGTCTTCGCGATATGGGCGGTATTATCGCTGTCGACTTTATCGATATGGGGCAGCGCAGCCATCAAAAACAGCTTTACGAAAGACTACGTGAGTGCTTAAAAGAGGATAAGGCCAAACACAATGTGTTGCCTCCCAGTCGATTTGGTGTAGTTGAGATTACGCGCCAGAGAGTTCGCGAAGTAACTGATATTTCTACAGAAGAGAAATGCCCTTGTTGCGAAGGCACTGGTTCTATTCAGGCGTCTATTCTTATTACTGACCAGATAGAGAATAACTTACGCTATATCGTTGAAGAATTTAAGGCGAAACGGGTGGTGCTTAAAGCACATCCTTTTATAGCGGCTTATCTCAAAGCCGGTCTTATATCGGTGAGGAGAAAATGGAGTATGAAGTACAAGGTAAACCTCAAGGTAATCGCAGATTCTCACCTGGCCTACCTGAATTTTAAATATTACAACGAAAAAGGAGAAGCAATAGACGATTAGAGCTGATCATCGACCAGATGATCAGCTAAATCGCGCTCTGCAAGAGTTTCAAAACCTACAATGTCTTTGTAGCACGAGTATAATACTCCGAAAGTAAATGGGATTGTAATGATCAGTCCCAATCCGAGCATTATCGCTCCAATCAGGTTGATAAAGACAAGTACAATAAGGAGTCCAAAAAAAGGAAACCAATTCTTATTAACGAGCTTCACACTGAGTTTGATAGAATCCCAAAACTCTGTTTTGGCAAACACCACCAGCGGGTATCCCAAACTGATAGCGACTGCCAACCAAATGCCTGGAATAACCAGTAAAAAGAGGCCTAAACCAACAAGAAGTCCGCTAACCAGGCCAAAAAGAAATAATTGAAGCCAGGAATCGAAGGCTTTGAAGAAATCACCTATTTCTACTTTTTCTCCTTGATCGATTTTACGAAGTCCCACATAAAATCCAGCATTTAACGCCGGGCCGATAAGAAATGCTGCAACTGCACCTAAAAACGGAATTACTCCTAACCCAAATGAGATTGCAAGCATAATTAGGGTATAAAGTATCAGTTGTCCCGGATCTTTCCGGAATAAATCCCATCCTTCAGAAAAGTATTTATCAAAGTGAAATTCGTATTCCGATTCGGCTATTTTCTCGATCCGTTGCTGTGAGTTGACTATATGCATGGTAGGTTAGTATTAGGTTAAAATGTGGCAAATTAAATAATTCCGCGGGATTTTAGCTCCATGTATTTATTTATCACGCGGAGTGAAAGATTTTGGGGTGTACTCACAATAGTTTGAATCCCATGGCGATGTAGCCGGGAAGCAATTTCCCTTTTTTCGCTTTGATGCTGGCGTGCAAGCGTAGCTTGATATATTTCCGTTATCGAGTCGCTTTGCTGACGAGAGCGAGCTTCCAGCTCTTCATCTTCAAAAAGGATGAGTACCAACAGATGTTTCTTATTAATTTTTCGCAGAATTGGCAGCACGCGATCCAGCATATTCGCATTTTCAAAATTGGCGTAAAGCAAGAGGAGGCTTCGGCTCTTAATAATTCGAGAAATGGAGCGGTAAAGCAATTCATAACTTGGTTCGAGATCGCGTTCTTTCTCGTGATAAAGTGATTCAAGAATCTTCTGCAATTGACCTTGCCTGTTCTCCGCCCGAAGAGCAGTTCCGATCTTATCAGAAAAGGTGATAAGCCCAACTCTGTCGTACTTTTTCAAAGCAATATTTGAAATCGCCAGTGTGCTATTGATGGCATAATCGAGATAGGATATATGGCTGAAAGCCATCTTCATAGCGCGTCCTTTGCTGATGATACAATACATATTCTGACTTCGCTCTTCCTGATATTGGTTTACCATCAGTTCCCGAGTCTTTCCGGTAGCTTTCCAATTAATATTCCGGTAGTCATCGCCTTCAACGAAAGGGGCTATCTGCTCAAATTCGTAACTTTGCCCGATGCGTCGGTAGCGTTTAGCTCCCTGCAAAGTGGATACCCGGCTAAACGCTACGAGTTCTAAATCGTGCATCTGCTCAATACTCGGATAGACCGGAACTTCTCGTGCAATTGACAAGGTTATTTTTCGGCGGGCGAAATGTATCTGGCTTTCGATGAGAACATTGAGTTGGCCAAATGCATAAACGCCTTTGTTGATGGGAGTGATAGAGTAGGATAAGTGATTTACGCCCGGTTCGAGTGCCATTTTGATATGAAATTCGCGTTCTTGCAATTCCACTGGCAGCTCATCAATAATCTCGGCTTGTAGCGAAATATTCCCGCGATAGGCGATTTGAATTTCAATAGGCGTATCGTCGCCAAGGCCAAGAATCCGCCCGACTTTTCGGCTTGCGGTGATCCGCGAAACGGAATTATAAAGCAAAAATCCATCGGCGATGACTGTGGCCAAAACAAGAATAAGTACTGCTTTGGCAATCAGGAAGAGAATAGGAAAGGCGAATCCAAATGCAAAAAGCATTATTACAGCCACACCCGAAATAAAAAACTGTGGTGTGAGAAAAAAAGATTTCAAAAACCCAATTTTCATCGTGGAACTTCTACTTTTCGGATTAGACCTTCAATGATTTCCTTGACGCTTACCCCTTCGATTTCTCGTTCATAGCTCAATATCAATCTGTGATTGAGTACAGGATAAACCGCTCTCTTAATATCATCGGGGGTTACAAAACCTCGACCTGCTATGAGCGCCATCGCCTTCGAGGCTTTTAAGATGTTGAGTGAAGCACGCGGTGATGCACCAAGGTAGAGATCGCTATTGTTTCGTGTAAGGGATACTATTTGTGCAATATAGCTTAGGAGTTCATCTTTGATAAAAACCGATTCTACTGTTTTTCGAAAACGCACAAGTGTAGCGGCGTCGATAACAGCATGAATTTCTGATTCCTGTTTTCCATAAAAATCGGTTCGGAACCGCTTCAACATCGCTTCTTCTTCCGGTAGGTCAGGATATTCCGCGATTAATTTGAACATAAATCGATCGAGTTGAGCTTCAGGAAGCTTGTAGGTTCCTTCCTGCTCAATAGGGTTTTGTGTAGCAACTACAAAGAAAGGTGGCGGCATAAGGTAGGTTTCACCATCGACGGTTACTTGCGCTTCTTCCATTACTTCCATAAGGGCGGCCTGCGTTTTTGCAGGAGCTCGATTTATCTCGTCGATCAGCACGACATTACTGAAAATCGGGCCTTTTTTGAAATAAAACTCTGAGCGTTTCATGTCAAAAATGGTCGTTCCAACGATGTCCGTTGGCATAAGATCGGGCGTAAATTGGATACGAGCAAAATCAGCGGTGATACAACGGGCGAGAAGTTTGGAAGTCAGTGTTTTGGCGATGCCCGGTACCCCTTCTAAAAGTACGTGCCCGTCGGTAATCATTGCCGCAATCATTAATTCGATCGTTTCGGTCTGACCAATAATCACCTTGCCTACTTCATCTTTTATTGCTTGGATTGATTTACGAATTTCCATGGCTTCAGCCGAAAGTCCATCGGGGACAGCCTCGCCTTTTATGCTATGTGATTCAGCCGTTTGCGGTTTGATTGGGTCATTTTCGAGCGAAGAATTCTGCATTTTTTCAGAATGCAGATTTTCCTGGTTTTCGGTGTTTTCGTTTTCTTCTATGGACATTTTTGGTAAAATTCTTTGATTTTAGCTATTAAGGTTTTGAATTCTTCATCGGTCAAGGTACTGTTATTTTTGGCCCGATCAATTTCCGTAAAGAGTTGACGGATATATGACCCCGGCATTTTTAAACGGGTAGCTGCCTCTTCAGTTGATTCGGGATCTTTAACGCGTAGATTGAGGCGATACTTATTTTGCAAATGCCTTTTAATCAGTTTTTCCTGGATTCCAAGGATGTGTTTGTGACGGCCTTCTTTTTGATACATCCGTGAGACCACATCGAGGTAATTTGCTGTTTCATTTGCCGGAAGGCTAAAGACAGGTATTGCCTTTTGCCGTCGCCGTACAGAATTAAAAACGAAAATCAGTGTCAAGGCGATAATCAAGTACCAGGCCCACTTGAGCGGTGGGTTGGACAGAATAAAGCGAAGCGGGCTCTCTGAAATCGGTGGCTCCCGTGAGCCCGAGGGTCGGAGATATTCAGGTTCGTAATAGAATACTCGGACATGGGGAATTAGCGAAAGAATTCGCTGTGAATGTTCGAAACCTTCTATCCTTTTGAAATGGTAATTGGTAAAAAGCAGGGGAGTGGTGTGTAAGTAGAAACCGCCATCGCCGTGATCGATGTGAATGAAATTGATATATTTTTCATCAATTGCCTCAAAAGTTCCCAGAACAGTTGCTTCTTCTAATTCGCACTCCTGGAGATCGAAATATGGCCACGGGAAGCGAATTCTCTCATCACGAACCATGTAGCGTAAGGATAGAGCAGTGTCCATATTAAATTTTTCGATACTCAGGTAGATGGTCTTAGCTCGCTGGTAATTGGTGTATTTTGGGAAGGTCGAATCATTCGGAAGGCAATCATGAAAGAGGTTTTGAAGCAATGGTCCAGGGTTGTTGGAACTTATAAATACGCGGTTTCCCTTTTCGGTAAATGCATTCAACGCGGCAATTTCGCTACTGTCTAATGCAGGATCCGGGTTTACATAAATGAAGAGCGCATTATCTGCTTTTGCGAAAGCGCTGTCCGAATTTAGGTTTCCGACAATCTTGAAATTATCTGCGCCGAAAGAAGCCTGTAGGGTTTTCTTAAACAGACTGATATCATAAGGTTGATCGGTCTTATTGTTATACCTTGGGTACCAATCGTAGTGCTCCTCTTGGTTGAAGAAAAAGTAGGCGATGAGTAAGGCCAGTACCACCCCGATAAGAACAAAGATGAGGGTATTACGATTGTCCTTCAAGATCTTTCCTGTTAATGAAATTCATAAATTGAGGTTCGTACTTGGTAAAATCACTGCTTTTTACCGGAGCATCGCCGTACCAACTGTATTCAAAAATTGCGGTAAGAATAGCAAAATCAGCTGCGGGAAGTTTACCTGAAAGTTCTGTGAGATATTCATAGTTAGTTTTGTCGGGTTTTGTTTTTAACCAACCACCATTGCTGAGTTTTTTGAGAGAAATTTGATATAAAATGCGGAGGCATTCGCGGTAATCTCCGGCTTTTTGTGCGCCATGAAAATGCTTCCAAAGCACTTCCAATGGTGAAAGAGCTGTCGGGATTTTCTGAATTGGAACGTATCCAGGGTCTTCTTTCTTCTTTTTTGTGGAGCGTTTAAATTTCGTTCCTGAAATGAGCCGGATAATCAACCAGATTAAAATACCGACCAATACCAGCAATAGGAATATTTTCAACATTTCGAACCAGACGCTCAGGCCAACAGGTGCGATGGTATTGTGGGCATTATCATTTGGTGGCTGCACCGGAGCTTCATCGTAGTTCAGTCCTTTTTTGAGGTCTTCCCATTTGTTGGGATCGAGATCGATGAATTGCATCAGCTTTAGTTGGCTATAGCCAGATAACCAGTGCACTGCAAAATATATGTTGAAAAAAAAACTACTCACGCTCCATCCCATACACTCTTCTTTTTACTCCTATTTTTCCAACTCGATCTCGTAAATCATTTGCTTCACGTGCCTCGACCGATGAATAATATTCCAATATCTGTCCCGAAAGAATCAGCGGAATTATCAATCCTATTCCAACTTGATTTAGGAACATCAAAGCCAGTTCTGCGAGATGCTGCTTAAAACCCACATCACCTTCCGCATTCCACTGGAGCACTGTGATATAAAACCAAGTAAAGGGAGAGTCAATCAGGAAAATAATGAGCAGGGATATAATAGCCAGAAAGAAGAAGGAAACGAAAATATGCCGCTTTGTTCCATTCAAAAGGTTAAGCATCCGCCCAAACGAGTTGGGAAGTGATGTACCCTCAATCGCTGTTATTGCGATCCAGAAAGTGAGGAAAGGGATAGCAACAATTCCAACTGAGGCTACAAGTCCATTTCCCGAAAGGATGCAAAGCTCGAAAATAGCCACAATTAGAACAATTTTCCCGAAGAGCTTCCAGTTGATGATAAGAGAAGCACCCAGTTTATCCGCAAGCTCATTTCTGAAAAAGTAAAAGCCACCAAAAATTATTGCTGAAATTAAGAGGAGGTTTGGAATGAAGAGAATTGGAAAAGTGGAATAACTATGAAACTGAGAGAGGTTGCGCACAGAGAAATTTTTAAATTCAATATTTTCAGTCGCTTCGGCCCGGCCAAGGAACCAGAATATTGATGTATAAACTATTGCCAAACCCGCAGCCAGTGGGAGTGTTTTGAGAAAAAGCTTTCGGAAAAGCACGAATGAGGCGGTAAATATTTCGCGCGTATTCCGCAAAATATGCATTTCAACCGGCTGTTGCAGTTGCGGAATAAGCTGGTCGGGATCGTAAGGCGACACGGGGACATTTCGAAATTTATACCAGGGATACCACCAAAAATACAGAGCGATGAATGCAAAGCACATAAGAATAAATGCTCCTCGAAAAAGATCGGGCAGATCGGTCAGGCGGGTAAAAAATCCCTCGATAAATCCTGCGGTGATAAATACAGGAATGAGTCCGAGCATAATCTTAATGGAACGTCGGGCGCCGATTTGAAAGCTTTGTATTCGCGGCAAGGTGCCGGGAAATAGGATACCGCGTCCCATGGTAAGACCGGCTCCCCCGGCGATTATTATAGCTGATATTTCCAGCGACCCGTGCATCCAAATGGCGAGAAAACTTTCCTGAAAAAGGGACCTTTCGATAAAAAAGTATTGAAAAGTACCGACCATTATGCCATTGTAGAGCATAATGATTAACGTTCCTACACCAAAAAAAGCTCCGAGAATGTAGGTCCGGAATGCGACGAGGAGATTGTTGTATGTAATCCGGAAAAAGGAATCGACCTCGGCTCCGGAACCATATACGGCCATGGGTTCACCTTTTTCGATGTTTGCTTCCGTCATATTTACGTATCGGTCACCGAGAATTACTTTGGCAAATTCAGGATCGTGAATGCTCGAAAAAATGCCAATCCCCATGGCCACGATGAAAAAAATCAGAGAAATATTCAATTCTTTTCGGGCACGATACAGCGCCAAGGGCAAATCATCCGACCAGAATTTCACAAAGTTTTTCCATCTTCCGCTGCGGTGTTTGTACAATCCGAGATAAACCGTTTTGGCCATCTGGTTGAGATACACCCGTATACTTCGCGTGTTATAATAGGTGCGCGCATAGGACAAGTCGTTGGTGATTTGATTGTACAATTCACTCATCTCATCGGGGCTCGATTCTTTCTCGCCTGAAACCATTCGTTCAAAGCGTCCCCAAATTTGTTTATTTTGCTCTACGAAATCTTTCTCGCGCATCGTGTGTTGAAGAACCGCTAATGTATTTAAATTAACCCTATGAGAAAAGTAAGTATTCATACCGCTCAGAATATTTTGATCGACTTTCAATTGGCTTCGCTCATGCAGCGGGTTTTGGGTTTCCTGATTGACTTTAGTGTGATGGCCGCCGGAATCGGAATTCTCGCCCTTATTCTGGTGAGCATCAATCCCAATTTGGCATATTTCCTTCCCATACTTTTTGTTTTCTACACTCCCGTTTCCGAAATGTTGATGAATGGGCAAACCCTCGGGAAGAAGGCGATGAATACACGCGTGGTAAACGTGAATGGAAAGGAACCCACAGCGCTTGACTTTTTTATTAGATGGGTATTTCGATTGTTAGATATCTATCTCACCGCCGGTTCGTTTGGTATTATCTTCATCAGCACCACAGCGCGTGGTCAACGCCTTGGTGGAGTGTTGAGTAATACTATGGTAGTGAGCCTTTCGAGCGAGATGAATTTAAATCTCAATGACATTTTGCGCATCGAAGATCGAAGCAAATACACACCACAATATGTCGATGCCTATCGCTTTAGCGAAGATGAAATGCTTACCGTAAAAGCCTTGATAGACCGTTATTCGCAATACCGCAATCCTGCACACGCCAATTTGATAATTGATTCCGCAAACAGATGTGCGGCAGTGATCGGCATCAATGAAGTACCCGAAAATAAAGTAGAGTTTTTGAAAACAATCCTTCGCGATTATATTGTCCTGACCCGAAGTTGAGCATCCCGCGCAAATATCCGCCTTTTGAAACCCGTGAAAGAATCCAGCGGTGGTGTGCTATGCAGGAAAGAGCCCACTTTGATGTGCGCCGAAAACTATCCACCTGGGGCGTATACGGTGATGAGCAGGAGCAGATAATTAGTGAGTTGATCGGGTTGAATTTTTTAAATGAAGAGCGTTTTGCGCGCGCATTTGCGAGCGGTCGCTTCAAAATAAAGAAATGGGGTTGGAAGAAGATTGAGAACCACTTGCGTCAAAAACAAGTTTCCAAATACAGTATTGCGCTGGCGCGCGAAGAAATTGATCGGGAGCCGTATTTGCAAACGCTTTCTGATTTATTGGAAAAGAAGAAACCTTTTATTAAAGGCGATTCGCCTTGGGAGCGAAAGCAGAAATTATTGCGGTATGCGGTTGGGAAAGGGTATTCGGCTGCGGATGTTTTTGAGGTTTTGGGGGAGGATTGATTTGATATTTTTTTATTTCTGTTTTTGATCTAACCTTGAAATTTCCAAATTTTAAGGTTAGTGAAGCGTTTAGGTTGAGGTTTTAAGGCCAGATTTTCAGCTAACATTAAAAGTCACTTATTTTAATGTTAGTTTGAAAAGAATTACGGATATTTGAGGTTAGATATTGAGTTAACCTTAAAAATGTGAAATTTTAATGTCAGATTTGTTATATAAAATCAACCCCGACAGAACTGTTCCATGGAATAAACTGCCGCTGTTGCCAATAGATCAGGACTTGTATCGCACGCCCGAAATATTGGAAAAATTGGGTGATGCCAAAGCTGCCTTGGCACGACTACACGGAAGAAGTGCGGTGATACCGAATCAAGGATTACTTATAAATACAATCAGCTTGCAGGAGGCAAAATCGTCGAGTGAGATTGAGAATATTTTCACAACGGATGACGAGCTTTATAAGGCTTTTAGCGACAGAGATACAGAACCAAAAGGAGCCGCTAAGGAAGTGTTGAGATACCGAGAGGGATTATGGTCCGGGTATAATTATTTGGAGAAAAATGGAAAGTTCGATTCGGAATATTTTCTAAAGGTTTTTCAGGAGATAAAAGAAACGAACGATACTTTTCGTCCTGCATTCTCGAATGTAACGATTAGACAAAGTGGTACCGGGCCGGATGCCGGTCGGATAATCTACACACCTCCGCGGGGCGAAGCAGTTATTAAAGCATTGATATATAATTTGATAGAATTTGTAAATGATGACAAAAAATACAAGATTGACCCGGTATTGAAGATGGCGATTGCACATTTTCAATTTGAGGCGATTCATCCTTTTCGAGATGGAAATGGTCGAACGGGGAGAATTTTTAATATTCATCTTCTCACAAACAAAAACCTTCTGGATGTACCGATCCTATTTTTGAGTCGGTATATCCTGGATAACAAAGCCGATTATTATTCCGGGATTTCGGGGGTAAGCAGCAGAGGGAATTGGCGAGACTGGTTGCTCTTTATGCTTAAGGCTATTGAGGTGACTTCAAATCTTACTTTCATTAAAATAAATGAGATTGTTGCCGCTAAAGATTCTATTCTTGAATATGTTCGTACTGAAAAATCTCAGCTCAGAAATCCGGAACGGCTCGTTGATTCCATTTTTATTCAACCCTATACAAAAGTGAAGCATTTGGTTGATTCAGGAATATATGCCGAGAATACTGCCCGTGATTATTTGAATGAATTGACCGAGATGCGAATTCTGGAAAAGAAGAAAATTAGTGGAGGGCATTATTATTTGAATTTGGAACTGTATCGGATTTTGTCCAATTAGAGTCGCGATGACAATCAACTCGCCTTAAAAAAACCAAATTTTAAGGCGAGTGCGTGGTTGAGACTATTGCTTTAAGGTCAGATTTGGTGGCTAACATTAAAATACACCCATATTAAGGTTAGTTTAGGATTTCCCAAAACTCAAATTGCTATTATGGTTTAATCAAAAATGTGAGTTTCGTCACTCCACCACCACCTTTTTTCTTCCAATCACCTTTCCATTATCTTTTAAAACCACAACATAAAGACCCTTCGCTACTGTACCAAGGTTGAGAGTTGTTGTGGGAAAAGCCGCTTGCTTTTGCAGTCCGCTCAACTCGCGACCGGTGGCATCATAAAGGTGAAACATAGCTTTGACTCCCGTATTTTTGGGAATTAGAATATGTATTTCGTTGGTCGCAGGGTTGGGATAGACTTGCAGTTCGACTGTTGGTGGTTTTAGTATAGCCACCCCAACGGGTGTTCGTTTAAGACGTGCCAGATTGACTCGAAAATAACCCGCGAAGGTGGTAAATCGACCGGCAACATATATGTCTCCATTACGAAGACGTCGAATTTTATCTACTGCGGGTACATTTATCCATTCATCCGTTTCAGGGTGTACATCGGCAAAGGTGTTCAATAGATTTCCATCAAAGTCTACTTCCAGAATAGATTGCCGTGGCTCTCCATTGTATTCTGAAAAAATACCTCCTATCATGTAGCCGTTTTCCGAATTAATGCCACAAATAATATTACCATATTCATTAAGTGATGACGAATATAAATATTTCCAATCGAAAGTTGTATCAATAGCACCATTGCTCAATAAGCGAAACAGATGTAAAGTAACCACCGATGAAAGAGGAGGGTCTTCATCAGCATCAAAATAAAAGTTTGCAATAAGATATCGATTTAATGAATCAATAGTCAATATATCCCATCGTGCCAAACACTTGCCGTATCCAGAGGCGAAGTAAACGTTGTATCCACCGAAAAGTCTGTGTTGAGCCTGGCTACATTCACAGTTGGCCAACCGTTTATGCCTGTAAAACGACCTGATACCAGCCATTTCCCGTCAGAAAGATGCTCTATGTACCGAATAAACTCCGGATAATAGCCATAAATGCTTTTTAAAGGAACGAAAGAAGAATCCATACGACCATCGGGGTAAACCCGCATCATCAATCGATAATCCGGTGGATTAATATGAGTAGAGTCCATTTGGATCGTACCCGCAATTAATATCTTGTTATCCCCCTGAACGTGGGTTGTATAGAATTTATGACTGCCAAAGTAGTCATCATTATTGTAGATAAAATGCCAAAGACTGTCATAAACATTATAGTACTGAGGATGGAGCGAACCATCAAAAGCAACTTGGTTAACATAGCCTAACCATGAAGTAAGATAAAAATTACTTTAGGGAACATAAGTGATATCATAGGGAAAGCCTCCATATTGAGTGTTAAAAGTTTCATCTATCGATCCATCTGGCCAAACCCTTCCGAGCCCTTGAAGAAAATGTGACTGAAATTCAAAAGCTCCTGCGCCTACTACCCGACCATCGTCATGCAAATACAAGTCGTATATTTCATCCACATAAGGATATTGTCCAAATAATTGACCCGAGTTAAAGCTTGGGTCTACATGGTATTGGTACACCTGACCTTTAAGCTTTGAAAACGAAATCAAAAATATAAATACAACAAACAAAACTATTGGAAATATCCTACTACTAACGAAATCTGATTTAAATTGCAAAAACATAATTAGTGTTGAATGATGACTTTCCGTGTTTCCAATGTTGTTCCATTTTGAACAAATCTCACCAAATAAACTCCTCCGATAACATTTCGCGTGTCCCAGACTTTAATACCCTCCTTCATTCTACCACATTCAAAACGGGTTACCAGAACACCAGTCGAGCCTTAGATTTCGATAAATGTTTGGGGTTTGGCAAACAGTACATCATAATGCATTGTAAGATAATCGCCCGCAGGGTTTGCTTGCGTTTTCATTTTATTCGAAGTATTATTTGAAGTGTAGTACAATCTACAATATCTTTTATTCTGAATCAAGATTTCTGAAAAGGAAATTTTGATTTTGGGTGATAGAATCCAGGGATGTCGTTGTTTAATTTATGTAGCTCGATGTAAAACCCTAACCCTAAAATTGAAGCGAAAAATCGGCGATAACGAATTGATCTGAATCAAGATCAAATATATCACTCGCATAAAGTTTTTTAAAAGGTTACGTTAAGTCTTAATTCAAGTCTCTTAAGGTCAGATGTAGTGTATAACCTTGAAGAGCATAAATATTCAGGGAAGCGATATGGATTTCTTAGCTTCCTTTCACAGAAAAAGAATTCTCGAAGCCGTAAACCAGCGTGAACCCGGACGGTGATATCCCCGATTATTCAGGCGGGTTGTGGGGCGTGGGCGGGACACAGCGACCGCAGGAAGCTCGTGTCGCGCCCATACGCCCCGCCCCGCGTGGAAAACGGGATAAAGCCGGTAGGGTGACCCGGCACTTAGTGATTATCACTTTGCTGGAATGAAAAATCTTGCTTTAAATTGGAAGGGGAATTGAATGTAAAAACTGCCGGGGCATGCCCAAAAAACACAAAATCTCAAATCGATTTAACATTTCCAATTTCTCCTCTTCTGCAACCCATAAAACTTCGTACTTTTGCGCCATGATTCAAACAGACGACATTAAAGACTTTGTCGGGCGCCTGGAAGCGCTAAGGGGGTATCTTTGACATACCCGGCAAAGAAATAGAAATAGCTGAAGAAGAGAAGCATACGCTCGATCCTACTTTTTGGGACAACCCTAAAGAAGCGGAGAAAGTGGTGAAGCAAATCAATAGCAAAAAGATTTGGACGGATGCGTTCGCAGGCGTTCAAACGGCAATTGAAGACCTGAAAGTGCTCTTCGACTTTTACAAAGAAGGCGAGGCGGATGCTGGAGATGTTGAGGAGCAACACGCCATAGCTGAGCAAGCACTCGAAGACCTCGAGTTCAAAAATATGCTCTCGGGCGAAGAAGACGGAATGGATGCGGTAATGCAAATCACTGCCGGAGCCGGTGGTACCGAGAGTTGCGACTGGGCATCCATGCTTATGCGGATGTACCTCATGTGGGGACAGAAAAATGGCATGAAAATAAAAGAACTCGCCATGCAGGAAGGCGATGTGGCGGGTGTGAAAACCGTTACGTTGGAGTTTGAAGGCGACTTTGCCTTTGGATATCTCAAAGGCGAAAACGGTGTGCATAGATTGGTGCGTATCAGCCCTTTTGACTCGAACGCAAAGCGTCATACTTCTTTTGTTTCGGTGTATGTGTATCCTTTAGTAGATGATACCATTGAGATTGATGTCAATCCGGCTGATATAACCTGGGACACGTTCCGCTCGGGAGGTGCCGGTGGGCAAAATGTCAACAAGGTGGAAACCGGAGTGCGCCTTCACCACAAACCTACGGGAATTGTGATCGACAATACCGAAACCCGATCGCAGCTCAATAATAAGGAAAAAGCGATGCAACTCCTCAAGTCGCAATTGTACGAAATGGAGATGCAAAAAAGACTGGAAGCACGAAGTGAGATCGAAGCCGGCAAGAAAAAAATTGAGTGGGGATCGCAAATTCGCAATTATGTATTGCAGCCGTATCAATTGGTGAAAGATGTGCGCACTGGTCACGAGACCAGTGCTGTAGATGATGTACTTAACGGAGAAATAGACGAATTTCTGAAAGCCTATCTGATGGAATATGGCAAAGCGTAAAAAAACACTTTGTAATGGATGAGAAAATGACGATTTACCACAATCCACGGTGCATGAAAAGCCGGCAAACGTTGAACATAATACGTGAGGCAGGAATAGAGCCCGAAATAGTGGAATATCTCAAAAATCCACCAACGACGGGTGAGCTTGAAAAAATTCTGGCGCAACTCCATCTGAATCCCCAGGCTATTGTCCGAAAAGGTGAACAAGATTTTAAAACACGTTATAAGGACAAAAATTTTACCGATAAGGAATGGATTCGCATCCTTTCGGAAAATCCGAAACTCATTGAACGGCCCATTGTTATAAAAGGAAATACCGGCGTAATAGGCCGTCCACCGGAAAATGTAAAATCTTTATTGAAATAAAATGGAATACCGAATAGAAAAAGACTCGATGGGCGAGATCAAAGTGCCCGCAGAAAAATATTGGGGAGCGCAAACTGAGCGTTCAAAAGAAAATTTTTTAATTGGCTCTCCAGCGAGCATGCCTATTGAAATTATCCATGGGTTCGCTTATTTGAAAAAAGCTGCGGCTATTACAAATTGCGAACTGGGAGTACTCGATGAGAAAAAGCGGGATGCGATCAGCGATGTATGTGATGAAATCCTTGAAGGAAAACTCGATGATCAGTTTCCACTTGTAATATGGCAAACGGGCTCGGGAACGCAGAGCAATATGAATGTGAATGAGGTCATCGCCAATCGCGCGCATGTGAAGAATGGCGGCAAACTCAACGACGAGAAGAAATTCATACACCCGAATGACGACGTAAACAAGTCGCAATCGAGCAACGATACGTTCCCTACCGGGATGCATATTGCCATTTATCGAAAGATAATTGAAAATACAATTCCCGGAATCACCCAATTGAAAAATACACTTCAGAAAAAATCGAATGACTACCTCCATGTCGTGAAAATCGGTCGTACGCATCTCATGGATGCCACGCCGCTTACACTCGGACAGGAGTTTTCGGGATATGTTTCGCAACTTGACCATGGGCTGCGTGCACTGAACAATTCACTCGATCACCTTGCGGAACTCGCTCTTGGCGGAACTGCCGTTGGTACCGGGCTTAATACCCCCGAGGGATATGCGGTAAAAGTGGCTGAAAAAATAGCCGAACTCACAGGTTTGCCTTTCCGTACAGCCGAAAACAAATTTGAAGCACTTGCCGCGCATGATGCCCTGGTGGAAACCCACGGAGCATTGAAGATGATCGCTATTTCACTCAATAAAATTGCCAATGATATTCGTATGCTCGCTTCAGGTCCGCGCAGCGGAATTGGTGAAATCATTATTCCTGCCAATGAACCGGGATCATCAATCATGCCCGGCAAAGTGAACCCTACCCAGTGCGAAGCGATGACAATGGTTGCTGCACAAGTAATGGGTAATGATACGGCTGTGACCGTGGGCGGAATGCAAGGCCAATACGAGCTGAACGTTTTTAAACCCGTGATGGCGGCCAATGTATTGCAGTCGGCTACATTGATTGGCGATGTTTGTCGCTCGTTCGACGTAAACTGTGCGCAGGGAATCACACCCAATGAGAAGGTTATCAAAAATCATCTCGATAATTCACTCATGCTGGTTACCGCCCTCAATACGCATATAGGATACGACAAAGCGGCTACAATTGCCAAGACTGCTCATAAAAACGGAACAACCCTTAAGGAAGAAGCGGTGAATCTCGGCTATCTAACTGCCGAGCAATTTGACGAGTGGGTCGATCCGATTAAAATGACCGGGCTGGACGACACGGCATTGCCGAATGGGTAATAATTCTATTAGGTAAGTTTATACGTGATTTTTCGGCGGGATTAGGGAAGGTCGATTTTAATTAGTGAGAAATTATTTTGGACAAATCCACAATTTAATTGTGGATTTTTCCATTTTTTTGTTGCGAAATTATTCATTCAACAGCTCTATTATTCCCCAACACTCAATTTTTGCATCTTTACGGCGTTTTTCACGGCACCCTTACTTTTAAATCAACGGAGTTATGCATCCAACAATAAATTTTATCAGTTTTATTGCCTGTCTGGCTTTTGTGCTGTCCGCTCCAAAAGCATCTTGTCAGGATTCGGAAGGCCAATCACCCCGTCTGAAAATAGTCTCCGCTTACGTTCTTCCCGGGGCTATTTCGGTTACTATACCCGCAAATACCCTCACTGATTTTCGAACGCTCGCACCCGAATCGAAAATCCAAAATCAGGATTTTGTCGGATATGACGATACCGAAGACTGGAATTCATCGAGTCTCTTCCATTTTGCACCTGCTATCGGTATTCGATTCAATCGGCCTGACGGAAACGCTTCCAACCACTTTTTGATGCGGGTGGGTATAGATTATTCTGAGGGTGAATTGCTTCATGCAGGACGCTATAAAAGCACAAGAGTGCCTTATGATACGCTTATATCCACTCAAACCGGAGAAGCAACTTATCTGGATAGCGTATTTTCTAATTCGGTATCAATGATTCACAGTGCTTCTTTCTTACAACTTGATGTTTCCTTTTTATGGAGCACAGATTTTAACGCTCGTTTTCAGGTATATGGAGGAGTAGGACTGGCTGCTGGACTCTCGTTTAATGCGGCTACTTCCATTCGTGAATATGACAACGCGTATGGCGCGGGGGGCGGGTACGATTATTATGATAAAGCTTCAAAGTCCGAGCGTTTCCTTAGCCAATCTAGTTTTTCCGGAAATGTCTATTTGCCATTAGGTCTCGACTGGCAGCTGGGAAAACAAGGTTTTTGGGAAGCCATACATCTGGTGTGTGAGTTTCGACCCGCACTGGCTGTTTATACGATTCCGGAGTTGGATTCGTATATTTCTCCTTCTTTTGGTTTCCTTTCAGGAATGAAAGTGGGGTGGTAAGTTGGACTCTTGATTCCATTAAAGGCACAGCCGTGGTTGTAATACTACTCACTCCTTAAGAACCTTCACCGACTTCATGAAGCCCTTGTCATTACTAAGCTGCAGCAAATACATTCCCGATGGTAAATCACCCAGAGCTATCTCTTCACGCTCTGAAAAGTTCACCCTTTTTCGCGAAAGCGCCTTCCCTGTAATATTGAATAAGGCGAAATAAATCACACCACTATACTTTCCTTCTAAAATCATTTTGCCGGAAGTTGGATTGGGATAAAGATTGAAGTGTACAAAATCTAAATTTTCAGCTGAAAGCACCATTGCGGTATCGCAAACGGGAGATGTGGTAATTACGGAGGCGAAAAGTTCTGCCATATTGTTCATTCGTAGTGCTTTATTATCATAACCGTGACACTGAGAAGAACCATTAACTACTTGATCAACACAACTAGACTGACCGAACCAATAGTTGTAAGGGAAATTGACCGATGTAAATTCACTCTGAATCAAATACCCGTAATTGTTGCTATCATTCCAATCGCGAATGGTACGGCTGCCGTATACTTTCGGCGTATTTGCAATTCCATAACAGCCATAGCCATGGGTCATGCACCATGTTATTCCCCAATAAACGTCATCGCTATCAATGGGAACCACGAGATCACAGGGTTGGTGAAATGAATAGATAACCGGTTTCAGGGAAACGGTGTTATTTTCGAGCAAATCGCTGAACATGCCGCCATACATATTTCCTATTCCTTTTACGGTGTAAATGACCGATGTGGGTTCGATATTACCCCCCACCGATCCTAAATCAGGACGGGCAATGGATTCCCCGGAATATATTTGGGGCAGGCAATCGTACATAATGGGGTTAGGTGCGGGGGCATCGGACATTGCATAAGTGGCTGCTGGCCTTTCGGAAATTGTGTCAAGCAATCCGACACCAAGTGCTACAAAAGCACCGGCACTCTCGCCCATAACAAACACATTGTTGGTGTCGATACGCCATTCCTCATTGCGGTTTATCAGGTAACGTATTGCTCCTTTACCATCCTGTACGCCACGATAATAGGCACGTGCCCACTCGGCAGTATCTGTAGCAAAGAGGCAGGAATAATTATCAATCGAACAATCCCAAGGCAACTCATCAAAAGCATATCCTAATCGATAGTCGATGGCTGCGGTAATGTATCCCCTTTCGGCGAAAGTCGTACAGTTATCAACAATACTCGGATCCCTGCGATTGCCGGCAACAAATCCACCACCGTAAATACAAATTAGCAATGGCCGGCGAGATGTATGCGTCGGGTCATCGCATATAGGACTGTAAATGTCCATCTTCAGGCTATCGGTATTCCCATTGAAATCTATGGCAGTGCCATATGGTACATCTTCAGTTACCTCAAATTCGTATTTCTGCGTTATCCATTGCTGAGGAGAAGCACTAAAATTTATTCCGAAAATCGCTCCAACAAGGAGAAAGAGAAGTTTTTTCATAACAATGTGAATAGACGTTCACCCACGAAGTTTCAAAATTATACTGGGATTACATATGTTTAAAGGTAAGCTATTTTGGAGACTGTTTGTTCTTAGAAAAAGGTTCTTCTCTTTAAATTGTTAGAATCAAATTTAATCGCACTCAGGTAAATTTGTATTTCAGTAAAAATCCGTATTTTGAGCAACGCAATTCACCACATATTGCGAGGAAATTGCTCAATCCTTAACTGAAATGCATATAATGAACCATATACTTGTATTAGTTGATATGACTAAAACGGCGACACAAGCTGTAGATCAGGCCTTGGCAATAGCTGCCGGCAGAGAAATTCGATTAACAATTTGCCATATCCGTAAAAACAATAGCCTAGATACAGAGGAAAAGATTAGAATTCAACTGGAACCATTTTTGACGCAAGCTAAAGCGAAAGGAGTAGCATGCGAATTATGTATCTGTCAAGGAGATCTTTTTGAAGAAGCCGCTGCTTCTGTTAAGCGTCTCCAACCCGATCTTACTTTAGCCGGTACGCATGGAAGTGCAGGGATTGATCTGAGCAATTTTGGGTCGGCCATTCACAAGCTCGTCCGCACAGTTTCAGTTCCAACATTGGTTATCGGTCGGGCCTGTAGTCCTATTGAGAATGGGTTTTGTAAAGTGCTAATTCCTGCAGGCGTACAAACGAATTACCTTGCCGGCGTGCAAAAAGCATGCGATCTTATGGCCGATGACGGTGAGATTATTCTTTATGCCATTGTGCCGAAAGGAGGTAGTTTGGTCCCTGAAGCCATGCGAAATATGGATGAGGCCCGAAAAATACTAGACACCCGGAAAGTAAGTTGGCGTTACGAAGAAGTAGAAGCCACTCCATATGCTGTTGGGTATGCTTCTCAAACATTGGCCTATATGCGTGATGCTAAAGTAGAGATGGTGGTGATTCCGGCTGAAGTAACCAAGCAAAATATCCTTTTCGGAAAATTGGATAAAGAGGCCATGCTGTTAAATGAAGACGGTATACAGGTGCTTTGTGTAAATGGTTAATGGCCATATGAATGGACAATAATACTTATTTCAAGTACTTTTTCCAACAGGTATAGTTAGTTCCACAGGATTTTCGCTTGCCCCGAGTTCTTTATATAGTCAAAACCTTGCTCTGACTTCATTTCGTAATTTGACAAGCGACCAAAAAAGCCAACCAATTTCCCGATGTGCCTTTAATATCCCATTCAATCTGAAAATATTGTTTCAAAGGAACTATTTTGTCATTTTCATTATCATTGTTTTTCAAATACAATTTATCGAGAATTACCCTTTTAGAAAGACGAGCCTCCTGAATAACTTCTTGGAACTGATATTCGAAAAGGATTTCTGTATTTGCCAGGGTATAAAAGACGCCTTTGTAGAAAAAGGCGGGAGGCGGCATCTACGTCGTGGTGTCTTCAAGAAGGGGAGTAGGGGACGTATAATTTGGTCTCAACGTTAAAAAGAATGAGCGATATCGGGGAGGTAATCAATTGTTAGCGGTTATTTATACCAGCCGGTCTTCCGGTCAGCAACTTTACTACAGAACTTGACACCCTTTTTCAGGGATGCTTAAAAAGAACCCTGAAATAAATTCAAGCTAACTCAGTATCACTGTGGGATATAGGGCGTTTATAGATGAAAATTTCGCGGACGGAAAAGGGCAAAAACTAAAAACCAACTGCTCAAATAATCAACCGCACTCCACCTAAATCTTCCACTCTGTGTGGAAATTTATCTCCCGGTGATCCGATAAACATAAAGTTGATAGGGATATTCCACTTGTGTGATAGTTCTTCGATGATCTCTGGACCGAATACGCCTTTTTCTTCTGCTACTTCTATAGCTATATCTGGGTAAGCGCGATCCAGTACATCAATATCACGCAGGGTTTTTGCCGAAAGGCTTTCCCCTCTTTCAATTATCCATACGATCTTCAATTTCCTGGCATGCTCGTTCTCACGAATGTAGAGAAGTACATGATTGAGAATGGAAATATCGTCGTGATCGGTGAAGAATACAAATTCCTGTGCATCGATTCTATTGATAAACCGCTCCGTAATGAGATTAATTTTTCGAAATATGCGCCGATTCTTGGGGATAAAATACTCGACTATGCGCAGGAAAAACTTGAGAACCATGGAGCGATGAAGCATAAAGAAAACAATGAGCAGGGTAGGAATGAGGTATTCAAAAAAGACTCCGAGATATGCAGGGTTAAGAACGATGTTTCCAATGAGTCCGAGGGCAACGGCAAAAATAGCTACAAAAACGGACGGCCAGCTCGCTCGCTCAGGCCGTGGCAGTCGGCTCCGTTTAATTTTTAAAAGAATGTTTCCGATGGCAAATAAGATCATGACACATAAAAATGCAATTGTGTAGATTCCGGCCAATTGTTTAATGTTGCCCATGGTCACCAAAAGTACGGAGGCACACAGAATAAAGAATATGATAATAATGCGATAAGAACTTCCTTTTTTATTCTTTTTCAATAAAAACTGAGGCAAAACTCGATCGAGAGCTATCCGTTCTGCAAGCCCCATTACACCTACAAAAGAAGTTAGTACCGCTCCACTCAAAACAAGTACGGCATCTATCGAAATCACATATGAAAGCCACCCGCCTCCCGCTATACTTCCCATAAATGACAGGAGGGTATCTTCATTGCCTCCAATCTGGCCTAATGGCAAAATGGCAATGGCCAGAAAAGCAATCAAGGGGTTGAAAATACTCACCACTATCCACATGTTTTTAAGCGTTTTTGGGAACACTCCATCAGCCTGTTCTTCAACATAATTGGCAGAACTCTCAAAGCCACTTACTCCCAGCATTGCTGCCGAAAAGCCGAAAAACAGAGCCATCACTATGCTACCTTCTACCGGTAGATGAAAGTTGGCGAGAAAAGTGTCGAAGCCATGGGAAATAAAATAGTAAGCACTGAATATGACAAGCACACTCAGCGAAGTAAGATGTATCAAAAAGATACCAATTGCTACGCGCGAAGATTCGGTAATACCTGAGATAACGAGCATCATAAACAAGAAGAGCAGTACGACAGTAGCAATAATAATAGGAAGGCTACTCCAGAGACTGCCTAAATATTTCATAGCTTCTGTGGCTGAGATTACTGCGGTGGCCATGTATGAGAGGATGGTTAAGGCGGCAGCGACAGAGGCTGTTGATTTACGGGTGGTATTCAGCAATGCATTGTAGGCACCACCATTTAAAGGTAGTGCACCGACTACCTCTCCATATATTTTTCGAAAGAGAAAGAGTACGCCGGCTACCATAAGCAGCGAAATCCAGGCGTACTGACCGGCATAAGCTATCGAAACCGCCGAAACGTAGAGACATGAACTACTTATGTCGTTTCCACAAATGGCTGTGGCTGCCAATTCTTTGAGTTTGGGTGGGTTGCGGTGAATGATTGCTTTTTCCATTAAATCGAAAGTAAAAGAATTAAGGTTACTTCAATCAAAAACAGATAAAAATGTTTTGGCAGATTTCTATATTCCTGATTAACAGCTATAAAATTTCGGCTACTACAAATACGCTACCGCCTACAAAGATCAAATCCCTCACTCCGGCTTCCGATTTGGCTGCAGCCAATGCAGTTGAAACGGAGGGATAATCCTTGCCTTCAAGTGAGTACTTCATTGCCTCGGTTGCTAATTCTTGTGCATTTTTGCCACGCGGAACATCAGGTTTGCACCAATAGTAAGAGGCCGACGTGGGGAGAAGTTTGAGAATCGCTGAAGCATCTTTATCGCTTACCATTCCCCATACCATGTGAAGGCGTTCAAAGCTTTCGCGACGTAATGCTTCAACGACTTGCGACACGCCCGAAGCATTATGGCCAACATCAGCAATAATTCGTGGATTTTGCGAAAGGGTCTCCCACCTGCCACGCAGACCGGTGTTTTCAGCTACATGCATGGCACCTTTTTTTACGCATGTTTCATTCAACTCGAATCCCAATTCCCGCGCTATCTTTACCACAGTTGTGACAGTACGCATATTCTCAGTTTGATATGCACCTTGGAGATCGGTGGCATAAGCCCGGGGGGTATCGCGTGCAAAAGTAAATGGTGCCCGTTTCTGAAGGGCAAGATTTGCCAAGATCGTCTCTATCCCTGTTTTGTTATTACCAATCACTACTGGCACGTCTTGTTTAATAATTCCAGCTTTCTCAGCGGCAATCTCTTCGATGGTTGCCCCGAGATATTGTTGATGGTCCAGCGCGATTGAAGTGATAACGGCTATCTGAGGTATCACAACATTGGTTGAGTCGAGCCGGCCGCCCATGCCAACTTCCAGAATGGCGATATCTACTTTTTCTTTTGCGAAATAATCGAATGCCATAGCGCAGGTAAATTCGAAGAAAGATGGCTTGAGTTCTGCAGCGTCCATTTTATACTTTTCTACGAAGTTGATAACGAATTCTTCGGAGATTTTAGCTCCGTTAATTCGAATTCGTTCGCGGTAATCTTTCAAATGGGGTGAAGTAAACAGGCCGGTTTTGTATCCGCATGTAGAAAAAATTGATGCCAGCGTCGAACTCACAGACCCTTTGCCATTAGTGCCAGCGATATGTATAGATTTGAATTCATTTTGCGGATTACCCATCAATTCACAAAAGGCTCGTATATTGCCCAGGTCGGCTTTGTAGGCAGCGCCACCTATACGCTGAAACATGGGCAGTTGGCTAAATAGATAGTCAACCGTTTTGGCGTAGTCCATTTATTTGAGCTTGAAATCGTAGCGCACTATTCCACGTTGTTCGATCGAAGCGGAGGGATCGCCATTATATCTAAAATTATTAAGCACGTCATTCTTCGCCATATTTATAAGGTATTGCGAAGTGGTATTCGATTCACGCAAGTTAGGCTGTACTTTAGTAACTTTACCGTTGCGGTCTACCCAAATATTGAGCACCACAATGCCTTCTTCTTTAGTGTCAGTGATTTTTGTCCCATAGCCACCTATCATGCTGCGGCCATCGAGTTGCCAGCTTCCGCTACCACCTCCTAGCGCTCCGTTACCAGTAGTTCCTTCCGGGTTTCCCTGATCTCCTTTACCCTCTTTGTCTCCCTGGCTTCCGCCACCTGCAGGTTGGTTGAGTGATTCGAGCGCATTGCTCAGCTGGTCGCTTACGGTGGGTTTGGGTTTTTCTACGGGCTTGGGTTTCGGTTCGGGTTTTGGATCTTTTGGTTTGGTTTCCGGTTTTTCTTTGGCGTCGGGAATGGCTACGTCGCTGTTTTCGTCAGAGGCTACTTCTTCGGCAGGGCTTTCTTTTACTGTTTCCTCAGGGCTTTCATTTTTTACTGGATTGGGTTGAGGTTGTGTTTCTTCAATATCGGCTACAGCGTCGCCGGCAGCGGCGTCATCCCAGCCAAATTCGATGGAGGCACCCTGTTCTTCAAGCGGTGGATTGGGTTCTTTCAAACCGTAAATCAAAAATAAAAGAATGGCAATGGCGTGGAATACTACCGTAACGATAGCCGCCTTGCGCTTTCTGTTTTTATCGGTTTGTTCTGCCATTTTCTAAGATTTTTGTTTTCATTAAAATAAGCAAGAATCGTACAATCTTCTGTTTGATTGCATAATCTTCTTATTTTGGCTTGGTAGCCAATACTATTTTCCATTTATGCTGTTTGGCAATGTCGAGGACTTTTACCGTTGCACCAGTTGGCACACTTTGATCTACGTGCATGACGATGCTTGGCTCGGCAAAGGTGCTCAGCTTGCTTGTGAGCTCAGATTCCAGCACTGCTGGATCGATTATCTGATTATTAACGGAATAGATCATATCTTTATCAATCCTGAGCGATACATTCTGCTTCTCCTTCGATTTATTCTTGCTTACGGGCAAATCTACAGGAAGCGCATACGGACTAACTAAAGTAGAAACGATAATAAAAAAGATCAAAAGCAGGAATACCAAATCCGTCATAGACGACATGGAGAAACTCGCGTCAACTTTATTTCGGGATCTTAAGTTCATATTCTTGTTTTAAAAAGGTTTCGGGTATGAATATTATAGAGTTACTCGTTTGCGGGTTAGTTTCCCGGTTCTTCGAGTAGGTCAATAAATTCCATAGACCGTGCTTCCATATTGTGAACCACTTTGTCAACGCGAACTACCAGCGTATTGTAGGCTATATATGCTATAATTCCGATTACCAACCCTGCTACAGTGGTAACCATGGCCTGCATAATACCTCCCGAAAGGGCTGATATCTCTACACCGTTTCCGGAAATTTTCATCGCGTGGAAGGTCATAATCATACCGATTACCGTTCCCAGAAATCCAATCATCGGAGCGGCTCCGGCAACGGTGGCCAACACGGGAAGACCTTTTTCAAGTTTATACACTTCAAGTTTTCCCACATTTTCGATTGAAGCATTCACGTCGTCCATTGATTTGCCTATTCGGGAAACACCTTTGTCGAGCATGCGCGCAATAGGCGTATCAGTTGAAATACAAAGACTCCGAGCAGCTTCCAATTTCCCGTCGCTCACATAATCTTTTATGCGATTCATAAAGTTCTTGTCTTCTTTCGAGGCCTTCGCTATTGCCATCCACCTTTCGGCAAAAATATATATGGCAAGTACCGACAAAATTCCCAAAGGGACCATAATGTACCAACCACCTTCGACAATCAATTGCCAGATTGAAATGGTTTCTTCTGTTGGAGCCGCATTGGCGACTGAATCAGCTACTGCAATTCCCGCAGTATTTTGTAAAAATAGGAATGATATCATAGAACAATGATAGAACAGGTTTGTGAATAAAACGCAAGACTTGTCAACAAATTATGCACTCGTGAGTATGAATATCACTGAGCCGGCTATATAACCGAGAAGTGCAAGCCATGAGATCTTTTTAAGATACCATATAAAGTCGATTCTTTCGAGCCCCATGGCTGCAACACCGGCGGCAGACCCAATAATAAGAACGCTTCCACCTGTACCTGCACAATAGGCGAGGAAAAGCCAGAAATTTCCATCCTGTGCAAATACACCTGAGGGTTGGATATCGTACATTCCCTGAGCTGCGGCCACGAGTGGTACGTTGTCAACAATAGAAGAGAGCAGCCCTATTGAAAAATTGATAGCGTATATATTTCCAACTTTTTGATCGAGAAATTGAGCTACTTCACGCAAGATGCCGACTTCCTGCAGAGCAGCAACGCCGAGCAGGATTCCCATAAAGAATAGTACTGATGGCATATCTATTTTTCTCAAGGTTCCCAGAATAGAAAGTTCTTTCTTGAGACTCGGTTTCTTGTGCTTGTGCATCATTTCGGTTACGACCCAAAGCACGCCAAGGCTGAACATCATTCCCATAAAAGGAGGAAGATGCGTAACTGTTTTGAAAACGGGAACAAATAATAGGCCGCCAATACCGAGAATAAATACGATATTTTGTTCTCTAAGGCTCGCAATATTATCTTCAGATCCAATTTTCCCTACCTCAGGTCGTACTACGTTTCCTTTCAGAGTGAAACTCAGCACTGCTAATGGCAAAGCAAGTGTGGCTACTGCGGGTAGGAATACGTGTTCCACAATACCCTGTACATCCGGAATTTGTTTTTTAATCCAAAGCATTGTGGTCGTGACATCTCCAATGGGAGAGAACGCCCCACCGGCATTGGCTGCGATGACTACAAACCCTACAAAAAACCAACGGGTTTCTTTATCCTTTATTAATTTTCGCAGCAGCGAAATCATAACAATTGTAGTCGTAAGATTGTCGAGGACAGCACTTAAGAAGAACGTAATGAAACATACAATCCACAGAAGTTTTACTTTATTGGATGTTGAAATTTTGTTTGTAATAATACTGAAACCGCCATGTGCATCGATCGTTTCGACTATCGTCATGGCGCCCATCAGGAAGAAGAGGATACTTGCAATCTCGCTAAGGTGGTACATAAACCGCGACTCGAGAAAGCCGTTCATCGTATCTCCTTCATCTATGAGTGGGTTGCGTGTGAGAAATTCGTTTAATCCGCCTTGAACAAATTGGGTAATGTTTTCATGAATGCCCAGTACGAATATTGTCCAGCAGATAATACCGAGGAGGAGCGCTGAGGCTGCTTTATCAACATGTAACGGGTGTTCGAGGGCTATGGCTACATAACCAAGTACGAACACAATAATTATTGCGATTTCCATTTTTAGATCAGTTGTGAGAGGGCAATTTCAAAACCCGTTTCAGCCATATTTTTCTTTGAAGGGTTGCGCTTAAAAATTTCTTCAAGCGCAGATTTGATGACATTGGACGCATCCGCAAAAATTGCTTCATCGCTCATTTCCACACCTTTTTCCATGCAGTACGCAAAAACCCGTGCCATTCCGCAATTGGCAATAAAATCGGGGATAATACTGATTTGCTTGTCGGTATAGGCCATAATTGGGCCGAAGAATATTTCAGCATCTGCGAACGGTACATTGGCGCCACAGGCTATTACTTCCATTCCAGCATTGATCATGCGATCTACCTGATCCTGACGAACCAGTCGGGAAGCCGCACACGGTAGAAATATTTCTGCGGGTGTATCCCAAATATCTTGATTCATTTCCTCAAAACTTTTTAAATCAATAGCTTTGAGCATGTTTCCGTCCTTGTTGAAGAATAATTCTTTTATTTCTTCAAAACTGAGGCCATCTGTTTTAATCTTTCCACCAAGGCGATCGATTATTCCAACGATTTTAACATCGGCCTGGGCCAAATAGAAAGCCGCTGAGGCTCCAACATTTCCCCAACCCTGAATAATCGCGCGTTTTCCGCGGTACGATTCTCCTGCAAGGTTGTAATAATGAAGTACACTCATCGCTACGCCGTAACCCGTTATCATATCGGCTATCACGTATTTGCGCATCGGATCGGGTGTGTACTTTGGGTCTTCTACCACTTTGGAAACACCAAAACGCAACTGGCCAATCTGTTGAATTTTTTCATTCTCACGTGGTTGAAAGTGACCGTTTACCACACCTTCTTGTGGATGCCATACGCCAAAATCTTCAGTAATAGGAATAACTTCGTGTATCTCATCGACATTTAAATCGCCGCCAGTTCCATAATAATTTTTGAGCAGTGGAGCCACTGCTTTGTACCATCTTTCAAGCACACCCCGTTTCCGCGGGTCTTGTGGGTCGAAATCTATTCCACTTTTGGCGCCACCTATAGGTGGGCCCGAAACCGAAAATTTCACTTCCATGGTTTTGGCAAGCGATTCTACTTCGCGTCGGTCAAGTCCTTTTCTCATTCGGGTGCCGCCACCGGCAGCTCCTCCACGAAGGGAATTGATGACTACCCACCCACGAGCTTCTGTTTCTGCATCGTGCCATTCAAATACGATTTCCGGGGTTTTGTTTTCAAATTTTTGAAGTAATTCGAGCATTGCAAAAATGGATTTTTTAACGTCGCGCAAATATATTAAAACCGCGGTGTCTTAAGGCAAATTCCTGTAAATGTTATCCGCTAATTAACATTTTATTTGCCCAAATAAATGGAGCCCCCACAAATGTCATTTTCTCCGCCGGTTACGGATGCGAGAATATTGGGGGTATCAAAGATTCGGAGCCACCCGAGATAAGCGAAAATAATTGCTTCCTTTCCTTCTACCACATTTGGGTCGGGAATATGAATTATGTGATTCGTGTTTGATTCTATTTCATTAATTAAATGTCTGTTGTAAGCTCCTCCTCCAGTTATTAATACGCTTCCCTTTCGGGAAATGGATCCGAGGGCACTACCTATCTCGTACCCGATATGAGTCGTACATGTCGCAAGCAAATCTCTGGTGTTTCCATTCGCAATAAGTGGAATTATTTCAGATTCCACCCACTCCCGGCCAAGGGATTTCGGAGGTTTTTTTGAGTAATATGAAAGTGAATTTAATTCTTTTAGAAGGGATGGAATCTGATTTCCGCTTTTGGCTAATGCGCCATTTTTGTCGTAAGACAACCCTTCGCGCTCAGCGAGATGATTCAAGATAATATTCGCCGGAGAAATATCGTACGCAATTCTTTGATCATTCTTTTCGAAACTGATATTGGCAAAACCACCAATATTTATACAAGCGGCATATTTTCCGAAAAGGGTTCTGTCGCCAATAGGCACAAGTGGTGCACCTTGTCCGCCTTGAGCCAAATCGCCGCGACGAAAATCACAGATGGTTTTTATTCCGGTGCGTATTGCCAGAATTGCTCCATTGAGCATTTGATAGGTCAATCCATTTTCGGGTTGATGAAATATAGTGTGTCCGTGACAAGAAATGAAATCGGGGTTCTGCTCGCTCTCTTTCACACAGCTCAAAATCATCTCAGCAAGGTATTCTGAATATTCTTTTTCAAGGAATTGGAGCGCAAGACCACTTAATAAATGTGCAGAGCCTAGCTTTTTTTGCCATTCAATGGGGTATTCTATGCTCTGGAAATAGAGCAAGTCGAATGTGTTTTTATCCGGAAATCGACATATAGCGATATCTACTCCATCGAGTGAAGTGCCTGACATCAGGCCTATTCCGACGGTTGCTGTTATTTTTTTTTGGTATGGTTTTGAGTTCATGTTAATAGTCTAATGGAATCCGTTAAATTTGCAACATCTTAAATCAAACCGCAAGGAAATGAATTTTGAATTTACGGAGGAACAAAAAGCAGTAAGAGATGCTGCCAGAGATTTTGCGCAGACTGTGTTAAAACCCGGAGTAATAGAACGAGATACCCACCAACGCTTCCCGAAAGATGAAATAAAGCAACTTGGAGAACTCGGCTTTATGGGAATGATGGTAGACCCTAAATACGGCGGAAGCGGTATGGATACGGTCTCCTATGTGCTGGCCATGGAAGAGCTTTCAAAAATTGACGCCTCGGCCTCCGTTTGTGTTTCTGTTAATAATAGCCTCGTATGTTGGGGACTGGAAAAATATGGAACGGAAGAGCAGAAAGAAAAGTATTTACGTCCGCTGGCCAGTGGCGAAAAAATCGGAGCGTTCTGCCTGAGCGAGCCCGAAGCCGGTTCGGATGCTACTTCTCAGCGAACGTCGGCTATTGATAAAGGCGATCATTATGTGGTGAATGGTACCAAAAACTGGATTACCAATGGAAATTCGGCATCTATTTATCTAGTAATTGCACAGACCCATGCCGAAAAAGGGCACAAAGGGATCAATTGCCTGATTTTGGAGCGCGATATGGAAGGTTTTGTTGTTGGGGCGAAGGAAGATAAACTGGGAATTCGCGGAAGCGACACCCATACACTGATGTTTCAGGATGTAAAAGTTCCGAAAGAAAATCGAATTGGTGAAGATGGTTTTGGATTTAAGTTTGCAATGAAAACCCTTTCGGGAGGTCGTATTGGTATTGCTTCTCAAGCTTTGGGAATTGCAAGTGGTGCTTACGAATTGGCAGTAGCGTATAGCAAAGAGCGTAAGGCGTTTGGAAAACCCATACACGAACATCAGGCCATTGCTTTTAAACTTGCAGATATGGCCACCCAAATCGAAGCTTCAAGACTTCTATGCCTGAAAGCTGCTCAGATAAAAGATAGGGGAGAGAATTTTGATCTCGCTTCATCCATGGCAAAATTATTCGCTTCGCGTGTAGCAATGGAAACAACTGTAGAAGCTGTGCAGGTTCACGGTGGATATGGCTATGTAAAAGAATATCACGTAGAACGATTGATGCGTGATGCTAAAATCACGCAGATCTACGAAGGAACCAGTGAAGTACAGAAAATCGTTATTTCACGGGCTGTTCTGAGGGATTAGTTTTTTTGAAGAATCCCGTGTCAGGAATAAGGTATGATAGATGGAAATGGAATCAGCATCCTTACTCGATTTAATAGGATTGATACTCTTTCTGGGATCTTTTACCTTCTTGCTGGGTGCATTCTTCCAGATGTATATGCTCTATTCGAGAAAAGTGAAGCTTTTTAAATCAATCGGAGTCGTTTTGGTTACCCGAATGATCACGTTGATTTTGGCTGTAATGATTTGGGCCAATTGGATTTTTTCATTTGATATAAATTATTCTTTCATCTTTTTGCCGGCACTCATTCCTGAAATGATTTTTAGTCCGCTTTTGCTGAAAGTCGCGCAGGGAAACGAGAAGTATCCAGAGTAAATTGCCGAAAAATCGAAAACGTTTTATATTTCCGAATCACAATAGCTCCAAGATTCTTTCCATCGCCACCATTCGGCTTCCTTTTATTAGGATAAATTTATCGTCAACAGATTGAATGCGGAGATGAGCCATTAGTTCATCGGTTGTAGGGAAGTAAAGATGTCCATTCAGATCACAATTTTCGTAACTTCTTCCAACAAAAGTAGCTTGAATCCTCAGTGAATCTATCAGGTCGATAATCTTTTGATGTTCTTCTTGGCTCACGGTTCCCAGCTCGAGCATCTCGCCAAGAAAAGCCACGTTTTCTCTTTCATGTTGAGCTGCCAAATTTTGAACTGCTGCCGCCATACTCGAGGGATTTGCATTGTAAGCATCAAGAATTACGGTATTCTTTTTCGTTTTAATCAATTGGGAGCGATTGTTTTGGGGAAGATATTCTTCTAAAGCGGACTTCACTTGCGGCGGCTCCACATCAAAAAAGGAACCAATACATGCAGCGGCAAGTAGATTGTATAGATTGTAGTTACCAACGAGATGTGTTTTAATTGGGTTACTCCGCGCATTGCCAAAGTCATATTGAAAAGATATAAATGGATCGGCCGAGAGCAGTACGCCGCTTATGAAAAAGTCTTTGCGTTTTTCACCAAAAAGTACGCGATCCATTCCTTCAGAAAGTTTCATTAGTACGGGGTCATCTCCGTTTACAAAAACTTTTTTGCCGTTGGTTATAATAGATTCATAGAGTTCTTTCTTACCTTTCTTTACTCCTTCAATGCCACCGAAACCTTCAAGGTGTGCTTTTCCAATATTCGTTATCATACCGAAATCGGGTTTGCAAATGGCACAAAGTGCTCTGATCTCCCCCTGATGATTGGCTCCCATTTCTATAACGGCCATTTCTGCATCGAGTGGAATACTCAGCAACGTGAGTGGCACACCAATGTGGTTATTGAGATTTCCAGTAGTTGAGTACGTGCGGTATTTCGATTTCAATACAGCAGTCAGCAGTTCCTTGTTTGTAGTTTTACCATTGCTTCCCGTGAGGCCGATCACGGGAAATTGAAATTTCGACCGATGAAAAGCACTCAAATCCTGAAGCGTTTTCAAAGAATCATCTACTACTGTAATGTTCTTCTTACCAGTATGCTCGGGATCGTCAGAAACCACATGAGCAGCCCCCTGTAGTAAAGCCTTTTCGGCAAAAGTGTTTGCATCGAAATTAGGACCTTTTAAACAAAAAAAGATGCTTTTGCTCAGGTCTTTGCGTGTATCGGTTGTGATTTTCGGAAACTGCTGAAAAGTGGTGTAAAGGTTTTGAATATTCATGGAGTAAAATTAAAAAACCCGACACGTATTAGGTGTCGGGTTTTAAGAATTTTTTTAAAATAGTTCGTCTTTATTTCTGACTCAGTCCTTTCGGACTTCCCACACGATCCATAGCACATCGGAAACCGATGGTGGCTGTAGCTTTGCGTTCATCCATAAATCTTCGTGTACCGGGGCTTAGCCAATAAGCACGATCTCTCCAGCTTCCTCCTTTGTAAACACGTGCGCGATTGCTGATAAGTGTTGTAGAACCATAATCATACATGCTGTTTTCGTTTACCGAAGGGCTCAGATAATCCTTACTTGACTCCGAGTCACCATCTTCGTAGTTTATATTATCAGCAACGCGGTAATTATCGCGGTCGATATTTTCTTCAGGTTTTACTTTGCGCATACGCAGATTACCGGGAGTGTCTTCAACGAAATCGCCTAGTCCGCTAATCAACTCAGGTGCAATTCGAACTGTACTTGAACGCACTTGCTGAATTCCATCGCGAATGAGTGTATATGCCTCATCAGGTTTACCATCATTGAATCGTTCAACCGCCTGATCGGAGGCTGTAATGAGATTATCTATAAGTTGCGCCTCATCCGGATTGAGTTTCCCATCGGTAATTTTCGAAAAGTCTTTAAGATATTTGTTTACTCCATCTACATCGTAAGTAACAATGGTGAGTTTGTCGTCGATTGCCCCTTCACTGTTAAGTACTTTTGTTTTGTAAACATTTCCTCTGAACGGACGGAATTCATTCACATCTTCCGGACTCAATGGTCGATACACATCCATTACCCATTCACTTACATTTCCGGCCATGTTATAGAGTCCGTAATCATTGGGCTCATAGCTATATACTGGTGCAGTAATGTCGGCATTGTCATTCAAGCTACCGGCAACTCCCATATAATCACCGCGTCCGCGCACAAAGTTGGCAACGAACTCTCCGTAAAAACGACTGTTGTTATCGCCTTCGCGTACATAGTGTCCATTCCAGGGAAACACTTTTCGTTCTGTAATAAGTTCCTGATATGAATTTCCAATCAGACCATAGGCAGCAAATTCCCACTCAGCTTCAGTTGGGAGGCGATAACGTGGCAATAAGATACCATCTTCCATCCGCACATTTCTGAAATCTTTGTCAGGGTCGAGGTCGGGGAGACCGTCTACCCGTTTTCCACTTTCGTACTGACCGGCGTAATAGGCATCGGTGCTGAAGTGGTCTTCATTAATTTGTTTTGGAAAATGCTCAAAAAGCCCTTCACGAATAAGGATAGCCTCATTTACCCGATCGCTTCTCCAAGCACAGAAATCATTGGCCTGGAGCCAGTTTACTCCTACAACCGGATAGTCGTTAAAGGCAGGGTGACGTAGGTAATAATCTACATAAGGCTCATTATAAGCCAACTTCGATCGCCAAACCAGAGTGTCGGGCAAGGCTTTGTCGTAAATCTCGGGATAATCGGCACCATACACGCGTTTTAACCAGTACAGGTATTCCAACCAGTAAATATTGGTTACTTCCGTTTCGTCCATATAAAAGGAAGAAACTGTTACTCTACGTGCAATATTATTCCAACTGTTGTCCAACATTTCTTCGGTTGCTCCCATTGTAAAGGAACCACCTTCAATAAATATTAGGCCGGGACCCGTTTCCTGTCCGTAATCGGGGACTTTCTGAAATCCTCCGTTTTTGGAATCATTATAGTTCCAACCGGTCGCATTTGATGCTTCGTAGCTACATGAACTAAAAGTAAATGCAGCTGCGGCCAATGCTAAAACGCTCAAAATTTTCTTTGAATTGACTTTCATGCGTGTATTTTCTATGCAGGTTTCTCAGACTAAAACTAAAACTGTGGGCAATTTATTGCCCTAAACTTTTTCTTCTGTGGTCGGCAGTTGAAATTAAATGCAAATGAAATTTCATGCGAACCAGCTGTTTGGGCTGTCAGGCTGCTTGTGGTAAGATCATAACTGTATCCTACTTTGAAGCGATCGGTTTCAACACCCAACAACGCAATAAATGAATCTTTCCAGCGGTACCAAACTCCACCAATTAGCGGCCCGCGCTTTACATAAACACCCAAATTGTACTGATCGGTGCCAAATTGTCTTTGGTAAAGAAAGTTTGGCGATATACTAGTTTCACTCTCGCCACGCACATCCTTATTAAGCGGGATGGTCGCACCGGCGTGAAAAGTGTACTTTCTTTCTAAAGGCGCTTCAGCCACAATCAACGATTCATTTGGTTCAAATAGATGGTTTACGGCAATACCGGCATAAAAGGTTTCACTAAATACCACAACACCTGAAGAAAAGTCGACATTATCTGCCGTTCCTCCCCGCGGAGTATCTTTTGAGGTATATATAAAACCGTGTACTGGGTCAATCTGATCGCCAAATGTGAGCCTGTCCCAATCGAGTGAACGCTGAAAATAGGTTCCCTGAAAACCGACAACCATCGAAACTTTTTTGGATAGTGTAAGTTGATAGGAGTAAATTCCATTAATACTAAACGAATTTAAAGTCCCTTTACCGGCGTTGTCATTCAAGACATAAAAGCCCAAACCACCATTAATTGCATCAACATACTGATCATATGAGGCAGATGTGGTGACATAATTTCCCGAAAGGGCTGGCCATTGATTTCTATAATTCAACACCACCCGGGGGCACTTTTTAGTGCCTGCCATGGCTGGGTTTAAATAGAGTGGATTGGCGTAATACTGCGTGAATGCAGGGTCTTGCGCTGACGCTTCGGGAGCGAAATTGAACATGCAGATTGTACTAAGTACAACTGCGAAAACGATTGAATTCCTCAACATATTTGCAGGTAGGATTGCAGTTTTTTTTGGAGCACCAATTATACGAAAATTTTTGAACAAGGATATAAATCGCAATTTAGACTGCACAATATAAATTTCCTTCATTCGTTTTTGATTTGTTTTACGGTTAAAAATAGACAAATCTTGTGGAAGCATTCTCAAAAATAGGGAGAAAACTTCTTTAAATTTGTATTTATTCTTGCATTGACTTAATAATTCTGATGATTCGAACACTCATTCTTCTGTTGTTTGCAGGGGTTTCCGGCACTTGTCTTTTCGCTCAAAAAGGGAATAGCATTCAAATAAAATGGAATGATGACCTCGCACCTGTAGAAATAAATGGGAATTCTCTTTACGCGCCTGAATGTCTTTCATGCGCTTCGATCGATCCTGAAAATTCGTCACCCGTTTTTCTTGGAAAAATTCCTTTAGGTAAAGGTGTTACCGCCTCAGCTGTATCGGTTGAAATAGTCGCTTCACACCGCTTGAATACTACCCGGAAAAATCTGGTCTCAACTTTGCCGGGCTCTGTAAATGAAACATTTACTTATGCAATTAGTGAGGAACGCGGAGTGAATGTATTGCTTTATCGATTTGGGGCTGCCCTCGATGCGGGAAACAATGCAGCTACATTAATTGATGAGTTCAGACTAAATATTAAGCAAAATAGGATTTCTACCCATCCAAAATCGGCCAATTTTGCTTCGAGTAGTGTTTTGGCTCAGGGCGAATGGTATAAAATTGGAGTGCCTGAAAATGGAATCTATAAGCTTACGCAGGACGACTTAAAAAATCTGGGAATTGATGTAAATATTTTGAATCCGCAAACGCTCAATATTTACGGAAATGGATTTGGGCAAATGCCATTCGAAAATAGTGTGCCTCGACCCGATGATCTGAAAATCAATAGCATTGAACTTGTAGGTGGCGCAGACGAATCTTTTGATAAAGAGGACTATATTTTATTTTATGCCAAAGGACCAAATACGTGGAGTGTTGATACCACAACGAATCTTTTTGAACGTTTTAAGAATCAGTTTACAGACACGTCTTATTATTTTATTGGTATCAATACCGGCGATGCTCCTGCAAGGATTACTACGTTATCTTCTTCAGGCAGCTCACCCAATTACGAGGTGAGTTCTTTCAATGCCTATCAAGCGCACGAAATGGATCGTGAGAATATGCTCAAAAGCGGGCGCGAATGGTATGGGGAAAAATTTGACGTACAGACTACCTATAATTTCAGTGGAGAGGAATATACCTTTCCCAATCTGGATCCGAATGCCGAAACCGTTGTCGAAGCCAATCTTTTGTCCAGATCTACCGTGACCGGATCGAGTTGCAAATTTCTGCTGGATGTGAACGGTGTGCAGGATTTTGAAGGCTTTACCTCAACGGGCACGAGTGCCACATCTCTCTTTGGTTATGCCAAGACTCTACGTGTGACTCTCACCAATGCCAGTCCCGGATTGAATATTAATATTACCTACACTAAAAATGCTCCGTCGGCGAGTGGATGGCTCAATTGGATAAACATCAATACACGGAGGAAGCTTCGTATGACAGGTTCACAGATGGAGTTTCGCGATTTAAATTCGGTAGGAGATTTTCGGATTTCACGGTTTAATTTAACCAATATAGGTTCGGAAACACGCATTTGGGAAGTAACAGATCCCACAAATGCGATGGATGTCAATTTTAGCCGAACAGGAGCTCAGGCAAGTTTTACTTTGCCCACGGGTCAGTTGCGTGAATTTATTGCCTTTTCGGGAGGTTATAAAACTCCGACTTTATTTGGAAGCGTAGAAAATCAAAATTTGCATGCACTTGGGTTATCCGATAGGATAGATATGGTTATCGTAACTCCTTCAAAGTTAGCTTTGAAAGCTGATGAGCTCGCTGATATACATCGCCAATATGAACCCGACCCCCTCAACGTGGAAGTTGTGAAACTGCAGGATATTTACAACGAGTTTTCTTCAGGAATGCGTGATGTGACGGCCATCAAGTGGTTTATGAAAATGCTGTACGACCGCGCAAATGGAAATGAGCTAATGATGCCGCGCTACCTTTTACTCTTCGGAGATGGGTCTTACGACAATAAAAATTTTACGCCGGGAAATACCAATCTGATTCCGACATTCCAATCTGAAAACTCGCTCTCACCAGCGTATTCTTACGTTAGTGATGATTATTTCGGCTTTTTGTCGGACGATGAAGGAGAAGACAAAAACGATTTGATGGATGTAGCTGTTGGCCGGATCGTTGCTAAAAATATTCAGGAAGCCAGTTCGGTAATTAATAAGGTCCGGAAATATGTGGAAATTGAACCTCAAATATTTACGGACGATTGCAGCGTATGTGGAGACAATACGTCCAACTTCGGTGCATGGAGAAATAAGATTGCTCTCGTAGCCGATTACGATGGGAACTCATTTATGTCAGATTCACGCACGCTCACAAATCTAATACAGGATTATACCCGTGACTATAATATTGAGCAGATTTTTCTCGATAGCTATCCAGTAGTAGCTACCCCCGGGGGAAACCGATATCCTTCTGCCAATAAGGCAATAGAGCAAGCTGTAGAAACGGGGGCTTTCATTGTTAATTATATAGGTCATGGTGGTGAATTGGGATGGTCGGCTTCGCGTATTCTAAATGTACCTACCATCCAACATTGGTCTAACGGCACCAAATTGCCTATTTTTATGACGGCCACTTGTGAGTTTTCACGCTTTGATGATCCCCTGCGTACTTCAGCCGGCGAATATGTTCTGCTCAACGGAAATGGGGGCGGGATTGCATTGCTTACAACTACTCGCCTCGTCTATTCAGGCCCGAATTTTACATTGAATAAAAAGTTTTACGAAGCCCTTTTTAACCGGCCTGAAGGTGAAATCGTAACCCGTATTGGTGATTTGTCCCGTGAATCTAAAAATGCAACCGCTATTTCTGCCGGTACTGCCAATCACAGAAACTTCTCACTACTCGGAGATCCTGCCCTCCCAATTGCCATTCCAAAATATAAGGCTGAAATATCTGCAATAACAGATACCCTCGGTAATCCCGTAGATACCTTAAAAGCTCTTGGCGTGGTTCGGGTGAACGGTCGCGTTGTAGGCTCATCAGGTCAGACGCTTACCAGTTTCAAAGGCCGCCTCAATCCCACTGTTTACGATCGTGTGGAAACAAAAACAACCCTCGGGAGCAATCCTTTCAGCTATCCCGCTCAAGAAAATATAGTATACCGCGGAAATGCAGAAATTATAAACGGAAAGTTCCAATTCGATTTTGTGATTCCTAAGGATATTTCATACGCCGTAGATTCTACTGCCCGCATTAGTCTTTATGCTACCGGAGAAACGTCTGATGCTACAGGATATAGAGACAGTTTGACTATTGGAGGCCGTGACCCGAATGCCGTTGACGACGGTAGAGGTCCGGATGTGAAAGTATATCTCAACGATGAAAATTTTGTCTATGGCGGATATACCAATGACGAACCCATTCTGCTCGCGTCAGTCTATGACCAAAATGGAGTAAATACCGTAGGAAGTGGAATTGGTCATGATATTACCGCCGTGCTCGATGGGGATGAAAACAATGCAATAATTCTTAACGATTTTTATGAATCAGATTTGAATACCTATAAAAGTGGTAAAGTTCAATATCAATTCGATAAGTTGGAACCCGGCAAACATAAATTGAAGTTGAAAGTCTGGGATGTAAACAATAATTCAAATGAATCGGAGGTAGAATTCGTCGTTTCCGACAATGAGGATTTTTCAATCAAACGTGTGTTGAATTACCCCAATCCTTTTACCACACATACCGAATTTTATTTCGAGCATAATCAGAGCTGTTCCTTTTTAAATGTACTTATTCAGATATATACGGTTAGTGGCAAACTGGTAAAAACAATAAATACTGTATCCAATACGGATGGCTTTCGTAATGAGCCTATTGCTTGGGACGGTAGGGATGAGTATGGGGACCGATTGGCTACAGGAGTCTATGTATATAAGCTCGCAGTGCGCAACCCGGCAGGAGAACAAGTAGATAAATTTGAGAAATTAGTAATATTAAACTAAGGGCGTGAACCAAAATCATTTAACTATATTTGCACCCGCAAGATAAATTGCATGAAAAAAATCTTTTTTATACTGGCTGCGGTCGTTGGTACTCAGTCATTAAGCTTGGCTCAATCAAATAATTGTGGCGGTACGAGCGTAAGCGGACGAAGCAATTGTGATGAGCTCAATGCGATCACTACGGCAGTTCCCTTTTTGTTAATTGCGCCCGACTCGAGATCAGGAGCCATGGGAGATGCCGGTGTGGCCGTTTCTCCCGATGTGAATGCGCAGCACTGGAACGCTTCAAAACTCGCTTTTTCGGAGGATGAAATGCAGGTTTCGCTATCTTACAGCCCCTGGTTACGTCAGTTGGTTGATGATATGAACCTTGCCTACCTCGCCTGGTATATGAAGCTGAATAAAACTTCGGCTGTTGGAGCTAGTCTCCGGTATTTTACTCTTGGCGATATTACTTTCACCGATCAAACCGGACAGACTATTCGTCCTTTTCGCCCAAATGAATTTGCACTCGATGTGAGTTATTCGTTGCAATTATCCAAAAACTTTTCCGGTGGAATTACCGCAAGATGGATCAATTCCAATCTTACTGGAGGGGTGAGCGTGGGTGGTTCTGATTCTAAGGCTGCAAATGCGTTTGCGGTTGATGTTTCCGGATTCTATACAAATGATAAAATCTCTGTAGGTGATAAAGATGCCGAATTGAATTTTGGGATGGTTATTTCTAATATTGGAAATAAAATTTCTTACACAAATACCAATCAGCGTGATTTTCTTCCTACTAATTTACGCCTTGGTGGTGCATTCAAAATTGTACTCGATCAGTATAACAGCATCTCATTTGTTTATGATGCGAATAAATTGCTCGTGCCAACTCCACCCATTTATGATCCCACCGACAAAACCCAGATTATTGCCGGAAGAAATCCCGATGTAGGGGTTGCCGCCGGTATTTTCGGATCTTTTAATGATGCTCCGGGCACGCCGGTTTACGACGAGCAGGGAAATTATACCATTGACAATGGAGCACTGAAAGTGGAAGATGGAAGTGTTTTTCGCGAAGAGCTTCGTGAAATAAACCACTCGTTTGGGATGGAATATTGGTATGCAGAACAGTTTGCGGTTCGCGGAGGGTATTTCTACGAAAACCCTACGAAAGGAAATCGTCAGTACTTTAGCATAGGCGCGGGTTTTCGGTACAATGTTTTCGGACTTGACCTCTCCTATCTCATCCCTACTACTCAAAACAATCCACTTGCAAATACCCTGCGTTTTACCCTTAGCTTAAGATTTGATAAAACGGGTGCTTCTCCTGCGCAGAGTGCAAATTAATCCTTTCGGGAAATGAAAATTCGTGTTGGCTTTGGCTTTGATGTGCATCAATTGGCCGAAGACCACCCATTTGTTCTTGGCGGATTAACCATCCCACACTCAAAAGGCGCTTTAGGTCACTCTGATGCAGATGTGTTGCTGCATGTTATTTGTGATGCGCTTCTTGGGGCTGCCAATCTGCGTGATATAGGTTTTCAGTTTCCTGATACCAATACCAATTTAAGGGGAATCGACAGCAAAATTTTGCTCAAGCGTACCATGTTTCTCCTTACGGAAAAAGGGTACGCAGTATCCAATATCGATTGTACCATTTGCCTGCAAAGGCCTAAAATAAACCCATTCATTCCTGAAATGAAACAAGTCATAGCCGAGATTTTGGAAGCCGATACAGATGCCATTTCCATAAAAGCAACCACTACTGAAAACTTGGGATATGTAGGTCGCGAGGAGGGCGTGAGTGCGTATTGCGTATGTTTGATTTCTAAATAAATACGCAATAGTCAATTGGTCTTAGACATCAGATAAATAGGTAATTGGCAACAGGCACTATCAAAGTCGTGAACTACGATTGCGACTTATCATTTAAGAGAATATGGCAGAGCCAATCGTCACATAGTTTAATTCCGAATTGCCATTGCCATGCACCTAAATCCATTGCCTATTGCAGATTGCCTATTGCCAATTTGTATTTCCCCGAAACCTTTTACTACCTTGGCTCTCGTTTTATGAAAAAAGAAGAAATCCATATCGTTTACCGAAAGGCTACTAATCCCGATGAGTTAAGTCCTTCTGAGAAGTCACTTTTTAATCATGCACTCGACGCACTTGAAACTGCCTATGCACCTTACAGTCAATTCAAAGTTGGATGTGCCGTACGTTTGTCAAATGGAAAAATTGTGATAGGAAGCAATCAGGAAAATATGGCATATCCCAGCGGACTTTGCGCCGAGCGGGTTGCTATTTTTTCAGCTTCAGCCCAATATCCGGGGGTGCCCATTCAGGAATTAGCCGTGGTTGCCAAGCCACTTACCAACGATTCGGAATTAACAATATCTCCTTGTGGTTCTTGTCGTCAGGTAATGATGGAATACGAGCGGGTACAAAATGAACCAATGAAGATCATAACGGGATCGGCTACCGGGCCCATCTTTTGTACGCATGATGCCGGAGCTCTCTTACCTCTCGCCTTTTTCGATGGCGGATTGACGAAATAAGTTATTCTCCATTTCATACTAGTTCCAAATCATAGAATCCTCTTTTATGAAAAATTCAATGCCGGTTTCAGAAACTTTGCCTTTTCAGTATCAATTTTTTCTAATGGCAATACCTTTTTAATAGTTTATATTTGCCTGACTAATGAAATAATCAACTCTTACTGCATTTTCAAATTAAGACTTACTGCTGAATTTGCATTTTATATAATTTTGACTTTCGTCAAAATAAAAGGAATCTTAAAGTGTTTAAAAGAATTATGAAACAATCCCCATTTAGAATTAGTGTGCTATTTATATTTCTGCTAACTATCGCTTCATGTTCCAAAGATGACGACAGCAATCAAAATCCGGATCAGCCTGCTTCTCAAACTGGAAAAATGAATGCGACCGTTGGGTCAAATGAGTTCTCATCAGATAATGCCACCGCGAGATTTCGATCTACCGGAGAATTTACAATGACAGCCACAACAGCTGACGGCAAAAGTTTGTTTTTTGTAATAAAGAGTTTTAGCGGTGCGATAGATTATACGTTTGCACCGGGGCTGAATAATGAGGCTAAGTATTCGTATCAATTTAATGGAAGCGCACAGCATTTTTCAACTGACGATGGCGGTTCGGGTCTCTTTTCAGTCACCGATTATAATGAAACCACTCAGGTGGTTTCGGGCACCTTCTCGTTGGTTATTTTGCAAGCAGGCAATTCGGGAAATTCAATTCAGATTACGGAAGGAAGTTTTACCAATGTTCCCATCAAGAAATTGGAAAAACCGGCGGCGGGAAGTATCGCGTATTATGCAGATGACAGTTATTCCTCTTCTTTTGGTCCGGATTTAGAGATATCTCCGCTATTAAGAATTCAATTTGCGCTGGATGCACCAAACGGAACTATAATTGTCGTTTTAAATTCTAACACTCCTACTTTTTCAGTCGATAAGGCGGTTATTGGTTTGGGCTCTAACCGTAATGAGCACGTGGAAATTTCCGATTACGTATTAGCAGATGGTAAATTATCTGTCAAATTAAAAGTTCTGGAACAACGGGATTTTGTAATCTGGATAAATGAATATCCGATTCCCCAACCATATCAGGTAGAAGATTCCGGAATATTATATTTTTACACAGACACAGCAGATTTTATATCTACTGATATTACCGTTCTCGACTACTATACGGATGCCGAAAGTTACAGCTATCATCTTTCATTAATTTCTCAAAATTCGAATGGCTCCGGAATCAGCTCTTCGTGGATTGATAATAAACTAGGTTCAAACCTGTTTCTTTCATTATCTGGTGGGGGTGGCGCTCCTCTAACTGGAGATTCCAGATTAATTTTCAATGTACCGGACGGCGTGGTTTCATACGTTGGCTTTGTTGCTGAAGATTCTTCACTCGTGGTGATTGGCAAGAATATACCGTACTGAAGAATCTGAAAAAGTCATCTTGTTTTTTCCAATATCCCCGTATTCACCAACCTCCTCATCATTTGGGTCGATATTCTGATTTCTGCATTGTATATTTGTCCCTCGATTTAGAAATACTATGGCAACAAAGACAACAGCCCAAAAAAAGACAACAAGTCCTAAGAAAGAAGCTCCTAAAAAAACAGCTTCTAAAAAAGTAGCGCCAAAGAAAGCAGAATCTAAGAAAGCCGCTTCTATGAACGCGGATACCAAAACGGAAGAATCTAAGAAGGCCGCTCCGAAGAAAGCAGACTCTAAGAAAGAAACTCCTGTGAAATCAGCTTCAAAAAATGAGGCATCTAAAAAAGCAAGTTCAGGGAAACTGAAGTTTTCAAAAGCCACGTATATGAAGTGGTACGAAAGTATGCTCCTAATGCGCCGCTTTGAGGAAAAGTGCGGTCAACTCTATATTCAACAAAAATTTGGTGGTTTTTGTCACCTCTATATCGGTCAGGAAGCGGTTCTGGCAGGTATGGAAACAGCAATGGACAAGAACGACCGCGTTATTACCGCTTATCGTGATCACGCACACCCCATCGCATTGGGCACTGACCCAAAATATGTGATGGCTGAACTCTACGGTAAAACTACCGGTCTTTCGAAAGGAAAAGGAGGCTCCATGCACATGTTTGACAAAGAGCGAAACCTCTTCGGAGGGCATGGAATCGTTGGCGCCCAGATTGCCCTCGGAGCCGGAATTGCCTTTGCAGATATGTACCGAGGCGACAAGAATGTGACCTACTGCTTTATGGGCGATGGAGCTACCCGTCAGGGAATTCTCCACGAAACGTTCAATATTGCCATGACCTGGAAAATCCCTGTTGTGTATGTGATCGAGAATAATAATTATGCGATGGGTACTTCCGTGCAGCGTACGTCAAATGTGACAAACCTGTGCGAATTGGGAGAAAATTACGATATGCCTGCCCTTTCGGTAAATGCTATGCGCTGCGAAGATGTACACGATGCTTTCGAAAAGGCTGCAAAACATGTGCGCGATGGCAAAGGACCTTTCCTTTTGGAAATGAAAACCTATCGCTACAAAGGCCACTCTATGTCGGATCCTGCAAAATACCGTACCAAAGAAGAAGTGGAATCTTTTAAAGAGCAAGATCCCATTACCGAAGTGAAAAATGTGATTTCAGCCCAGAAATGGATGAGTGAAGCGGATTTTAAAAACCTCGATAAGAAAATCAAAGAACAAGTCGAAGAATGCGTAACATTTGCAGAGGAATCTCCGAGTCCGGAACCCGGCGAACTCTACGAAGATGTATATTATCAAACTGATTATCCTTACGTAAAATACTGATTTACAAATGGCAGAAGTAGTTAAAATGCCCAAACTCAGCGACACCATGGAAGAAGGTGTAGTGGCTGAATGGCACAAAAAAGTGGGAGATGACGTTCAATCGGGTGATGTACTCGCTGAAATTGAAACGGATAAAGCCACCATGGAATTCGAATCCTTTCAAGATGGCACACTTTTGTATATCGGTGTCGAAAAAGGTGATGCCGCTCCCGTAGATTCGATCCTCGCCATTCTGGGTGAGAAGGGAGAAGATATTTCGGACCTTATCAAGGATGGGGGAAATACTTCAAATGGCAAAGCCGAAAGTAAATCCGAAGAGAAATCGCAGGAAAAGGCCGATTCTAAAAAAGAAGAAACTTCAGCTAAAGATTCTGAAGACAATGATAGCTCTGATAAAAAAGAGGAAAAACAGTCCGAAGAGCCCGCAACTAAAACGCAGGAGTCTTCAAAGCCGCAATCATCGGTTTCAAATGGCCGCATTATCGCATCTCCACTGGCAAAAAAACTCGCTTCTGACAAAGGAATCGATATTTCTCAGGTGCAGGGAAGCGGCGACGGTGGGCGAATTGTGAAAAAAGATATCGAAAGCTATACACCGTCACAGAGCGTGTCATCCGGCAACGTATCTGTTTCCGGAAAGGAAAGCTATACCGAAGAGCCTGTTTCGCAAATGCGTAAAACCATTGCCAAACGACTCAGCGAAAGCAAATTTACGGCTCCACATTTCTATCTGACCATTGAGATGGATATGGAAAATGCCATGCAGGCGCGAAAAGCAATAAATGCGAGCATCGAACCGGCGAAAATATCCTTCAACGATATGGTCATAAAAGCCGTTGCTGCTGCATTGAAGAAAAACCCGAAAGTGAATGCCTCATGGCTCGGCGATAAAATTCGCTACAATGAGCATGTGCATATCGGAGTGGCTGTCGCAGTTGATGAAGGACTCCTTGTGCCGGTCGTGCGTTTTGCCGATCAAAAGCCAATGGTCCGAATCAACGAAGAAGTAGCTGATTTTGCGCAAAAAGCCCGTTCTAAAAAATTACAGCCCAAAGACTGGGAGGGAAGCACATTTACTGTTTCTAATCTGGGAATGTACGGTATCGAGGAATTTACCGCGATTATCAATCCGCCAGATGCATGTATTATGGCTATCGGAACCATTGTCGAAAAACCGGTTGTCAAAAATGGTCAGATCGTTGTCGGACATACCATGAAAGTAACCCTCTCTTGCGACCATCGTGTGGTAGACGGAGCAGTGGGTTCCGCATTTTTACAAACCTTCAAAAAATACATGGAAAATCCGGTGATGATGCTTGCCGAGTAAGCATTCCTCAACTTCTTAATATTTTAAGGCCGCTGGAAAGTGGCCTTTTTTTGTGTTACCCTAATTCTCGCCTGCGCGCGCACTCAATCCCTAAAGGGAAGCCCACCACATTCCACAAAAAATGCGAATTTGATTCAAGAGAATAATGTCGTGATACCACTTTTCTCTAAATAGTTGAATATTTGGCATCCCTTTAGGGAACGAGGGCGGAAAAAGCGCTTAAAAACTTTTTTTTGTGCGATTTTAAAACTCAATCAGTAACGAAATATTGCTCCTGGCACCAAACCCCTCTGCGACCTTTGCGTATTTCTTCGCGCCCTTTGCGGTTAAAAAGCACACGATACTTCACATCTCAAAATATCCTCCACTATTAACTTTTCAATTTTATAACCGCAATACCCCAAACCTTTTTATTTTTACATTTCCTCCGAAAATCAGATTTGAGCGATTTTTTAAAAACCCCCCTCCAGTATGTGAAAGGCGCAGGTCCGATGCGCGCTGATCTGCTGGCGTCTGAATTGAAGATTTTCACCATTGGAGACATCATTCAGTACTATCCCTTTCGGTATGTGGATCGGTCGAAAATATTGGGTGTGGCCCAACTTCGTGAATCCATCGATTACGTGCAGTCCAGAGGAACATTAAACAGCCTAAAAGTGGAAGGAACCGACCGGAAAAAAAGAATGACCGGTGTCTTTTCGGATGCTTCGGGTTCTGTGGAGCTCGTATGGTTCAAAGGAATTAAATGGCTCCGCGAAAGCCTGATTCCCGGTGCAGAGTATTTGCTCTACGGCAAAGTGTCGCGTTTTCAAGGCACACCGAATATTGTCCACCCCGAATTGGAACGTATCGGCGAGGGTACAATCCCAAAAGGATTTTTACAGCCGGTATACAGCTCTACCGAAAAGTTGATGAAGCGCGGACTGAATACCAAAGGCATTGAAAAGATTATTCAAAATATTCTTGCCATGCCCGAATTTGCGGTGACAGAAAATCTTCCGGAATATCTCCGTGAGGAGTTTAAGCTGGTCTCCAAAAGAAAAGCCTTACACGATATCCATCGGCCGGGTTCCGATTTTGACGCCACTCAGGCGCAAAGGAGATTAAAATTTGAAGAACTCTTTTATCTCCAGCTTGAGCTATTACTCAAAAAGGAACTCCGCGCAAAATCGGTTCGCGGTTTTGTATTCGGCGATATCGGCGATACATTCAATACTTTTTATGAAAATCATCTCCCGTTTGAGCTTACGGGAGCTCAGAAAAGGGTCTTAAAAGAAATACGCCGCGACATGAATTCCGGGCGACAAATGAACCGCCTCCTACAAGGTGATGTCGGAAGCGGTAAAACCATTGTGGCGACCCTCGCAGCATTGATTGCCATCGACAATGGTTTTCAGGCTGCGATTATGGCGCCCACAGAAATTCTCGCCAATCAGCATTTTGAAACATTCCGCGAATTGCTGATTCCTGTTGGGATAAATGTCGCCCTACTGACCGGCTCTACGAAAACGGCCAAACGAAGGAAGCTCCACGAGGCGCTCGAAAACGGTTCGCTCGATATCCTTATCGGCACACATGCCCTGATTGAGGACAAGGTAAAATTCAAAAATCTCGGACTTGCCATTATCGACGAGCAACACCGGTTTGGGGTGGAGCAACGCGCAAAACTTTGGCGAAAAAATGCGCTCCCACCGCATATTTTGGTCATGACCGCAACTCCGATACCGCGCACACTTTCCATGACGCTCTATGGCGATCTGGATGTGAGTATAATCGATGAACTCCCACCGGGAAGGAAAGATATTATAACCCGACATGTATACGACAATGCCCGGCTGCGAATATTCGGATTTATGGAAGATCAGATACGTCGTGGCAGGCAGATTTATGTCGTTTATCCGCTTATCGAAGAATCGTCTACCCTCGATCTGAAAGACCTGATGGATGGTCATGAAAGCATCACGCGCCGGTTTCCGATTCCGAAGTATCAAGTGAGCATCGTGCACGGTAAGATGAAAGCGAAAGACAAGGATTTTGAGATGAACCGCTTTGCCATAGGCGAAACGCAAATTCTCATTGCAACCACCGTGATTGAAGTAGGAGTGAACGTACCCAATGCCTCGGTCGATGATCATCGAAAGCGCCCAGCGCTTTGGGCTATCTCAGCTCCATCAGCTTCGCGGCAGGGTAGGGCGGGGCGCCGAACAGTCGTACTGCATTCTTGCCACAGATGTAAAGCTCAGCAGCGATGCCCGCCTTCGTATGCGTACCATGTGCGAAACGAATGATGGTTTCAAAATAGCCGAAGTGGATTTACAACTTCGCGGCCCGGGCGATATGATGGGCACCCAGCAAAGTGGTATGCTCGACCTCAAACTCGCCGACCTCGCTACCGATGCAAAGATTCTTGCAGTTTGCACGAAATGCTGTTTTAGAAATCTTGGATGAAGATCCCGATCTGTCTATGGATAAACACCTTTCAGTAAAAAAAATGGCCCTGGATATTTTGAAAAATAAACCAAACTGGAGTCGGATTTCATGATTACTGATTTTCAATGTCTCCTTTTAAAATATTAAAAAAAAAGGACTTCGAAGAGTTCCTTTTGTCAAATATTAAGAAGTAAGATTTAATGTTTAATCATCTTTTTAGTCAATAATTGTCCATTGGCATATAGCGTGTAAAAATACACTCCGGGAGCAAATCCTGATCCGTCCCAAATCGCACTGTGTCCTCCTTCAGTCATGTGGGCATCTATCAATCGCTCAAGAGGCCGACCTACTTCATCAGTGATTTCAAGAATAACTGCTGCCGATTCCGGAAGTGAGAATTCAATACGTGTTTGATTATCAAAAGGGTTGGGGATATTCTGCCCAAGTTGTATTTCCTTACTTCCATTTGGCGCAATTGAACCGGTTGAACCTTTTGTAGGGCAGTTGCAGCAATTAGCTGTTTTTGCTTGCATGGCTTGTACGGATTCCAGCATTTCTGCCATCTGGTTTTGCATTTCCTGAAATTGGTTTGCCTGTGTTTCAAGTTGCGCTTCCAGTTCGGCTATTTGGTTATTCTGATTGGTTATTAATGCCGCTTGATCAGTTACCCCAGCGTTTTGTTCTTGGAAGCCCGCTATTAAAATAGCAATCAAATCATTGTATCTCACCGATTTAATTGTTAAATCTTCTCTTGTTATATTTCCCAAAGAGTCTATTTGAAGAGGTAACACAGAATTTTTCACAAGCTCCGGCAATACGGTCTCCAACTCCTGCGCAATAAGACCATACTGTTTTGTTGAACTTAGTGTCAAACTCTCATTATCTTGAAAATAAAACGACTTTGGATTCAAGGAATTCAGTATTTCAGAGGCATTTGGTATTTCTTGAATATCTTCTTTAATACTCTCATCACTAATAGAATACACACCGGTTGTGTAGACATCTCCATTAAAATACCCAGCCCAATTAGCACCACCCGTTGAACTTGAACAAGTTTCGCCATAAATCGCATAATTATTAGTGGCACCGCAGGCTCTTGCATAAACCCCAAAGTTATTCAGGGCAGCATTCTGAAAAGAAGACGTTGATGTCGCCAGAATTCCATAATTTTGGGATGTTGAACCACTGCTTGCTCCACCTACTGCTATTTGCGATCCAACATTTAAGGCACTTCCATTAGCAACGATCAATAATTGATTTCCTATATTAACACCTGTGTTGCCATCATTCATCAGCGTGTAATTTCCATAATTTGCCGATACTCCACCCCCTACTTCTGTCCAACGCCCATAATTTACATAGTTGGCAGGATTTTGTGAATAAACTACGGCTTTAATTCCGATGGAGCCAACACTAAAATTGTGCTCATAGGAAAATACATCAAGTTTAGCTCCAGCGGAATATCCGGCAATTCCAATACCAACCTTTCCGGCAGGGTAACCATTTATACCAGTTCCAGTCCAAACGTTATTTCCGTCTGTATCCCAATCCATATCGCCACCTGTATTCAGATTGCATATATTCGTCCACTTTCCTTCACCGTTTAATACCAAGCATGTATCACCGGGGAAATCGATTCGACCCAAGAATTTATCACTTACTCCATTATTCGCTCCCTGAATATTGTAGCCCGTGATTAGTGATTTAGGGGTAGAATTTTCGGGTAGCAATCTAATTCGGGTTAGCCCACCTACATCAAGACGGGTGCTTATTGCTCCGGATTGGTACGGGGGGCTCGCCTCTCCATTTAGAAAACCTATTGCAGTAGCTCTCGCAGATCCATTATTGCGAGGTTTGATGTGCAAATTACCGTCTTTACTTACCTGAAATTCGGCATGAGTACCCAAACCTTCAACGTTGCTTGGCTTAAAAGAAATTCTAAACTGAGCCGAATCAGTATCTTGATCCACGTTCAACCTCCGCCAGGGTCGAACGGTGTTAGAAAAGTTGAATCCCATACCCACATTACCCCAAGGGGTGATTCGTAAGGTTTCCCGACCTTGTGTAGAACCTTCCGGACCAGAAAATCCCAGTGGTTGAAGAAAGACGATCCTAAAATTATCTGCTCCGGTTACGTCATCCTGACATCCCCATGCGATAACAGCATCAGTACGGCGCCCACCAGATTCAGGGCCAGGTCTTTCGAGTAAACCGGTGTACATAAAGTCAATATTTGAAGTATAGCTTGTGCCAACATTCATCCAGGAGCGTTGTAAAGATGCCGGCAGAATGCCCGCAGCATTGTCCACAAGATGCAGCATAGACCAAGCCAGTTGCGTCTCGCCATGGAGTCCAAGCGTCGTTCGTTGGACATTGCTTCTCGACAACCCGTTCAGACCATTCCAAGTAGGGAGTTCAGTAATGGCGAATTTGTTATGGCTATTGGAAGAAATGTTGATCTCCCTAAATCCACGGTTTTCGATAGGTAGGGGAATTGTAGAAGTGTTGTTGAAACCGACATAATTAGTAAGGCTTGGTGTATTTACAGCTTGCGTAACCTGAGCCTTTACACCGGAAATGAGCAGTACTGCTATTGCAGTAGAAAATAATAAATGTTTCATGTTTTGAGGTTATTGCACCACAAAACGCTTTTTATATACTCCTTTAGTAGTCGAAATATTTACAAAGTAAATGCCTGAAGATAAGTCGAATTCAATATTTACTTTGTTATTTTCAATAGATTGTTCAGTAGGTTGTAATTGTCCAATGAGATTATATACTTCAATTTTCTTTAAATCAGAAGATGCTTCGATTCTTAAATAATCACGAGCAGGATTTGGAAATAAAAGTATTTCGGAACTGGCTCCTATATCCGGTATTGAAGTTGAAACTTGACATTCATTCGAATCTGTTGATAAACAAAAATCATCAAAATAATAATAGGATACCGCTCCACCGAAGCTATTATCTAACCGAAGTGTGTCTGTCATTTCATCTTCGTAGAAATTACCAAAGGCAATAAATCTATAAGCAGAATCAGCTATAAAAACCGTTGAAATATTGACCCAATTTGCGGTGTCAGTTATTATTTCTTGTTCTGAATATGTGCTAAAATTTGGAAGTAATCCTCCTTCGCTTGCATTGAGGTAATTTTCGTTCATCAATAATGTCCCTATTTTATTTGAAGTCAATACGAACGTAGGACTATAAGCAGTAGAAACAAAAAAGGATAGATAATATGTTTGTCCAATTATAAGCGGACTATCAAGTTCTACCCCTATGAGTTCTCGTGCATTAACAAGACCTGTGTGATACGTTGCTAATCCCAAATATGCGTTACCCGTGCGAGGTAATTGATAACCTGCAAAATTATCCCAACTCAAATCAGAGAGACAACTGTCTCGAAAATAATCTGAGCTTCCACGAAGATTTTTCCATCCTACTACCCAATGGTCAATGTCATGTGGTGGTGTTCCTCCCAAGCCATCCGGGCATTCAATATAATCCTCCACACTTGGATTTGGAATAAGATTTTGGCCAAAACTTAAGTGAGGAATAAAAATCGAAATAAAAAGAAGTAAAAAAAAGCGTTTCATGATAAGTTAAATTTATTGATCAAAGCCTACTTTAGGCATTGAAAATGAATTTATCATACGCGTCCTTTGTATGAAAAAAGGTTAATGAAACTGCCCTTGACAGGTTCATTAAATTAGAATACTTTTGTTATTTCATGGTCACCTCCTTTTTAGAACAGGGTGGTTATTGATATGCCGGGGTGTTACAGCACTCCGGTTTTTTTATTTCAGATTGTTGTCGTCTCCTGCGGCTGGTTCACTCAACTCATCGACCCAATGAAAGTACGATTCGTTTTTTGATTTGGCAAGAGATTTCGTTAAAAAACTTTAATATAGGGGGGGGTAACGTATTGAAGATTAAATGGATGTGTTTTTCAGGCATGAAGATTGGTAAATTCCTTAAAATACTTCGCGCCTGACTTTTTTTTAAAAAATGGTGAACGGTATTTCAGTAAATTCTGTGAAAAGGAATGCTTTTAATTGGCTTCCAGCCGCTATCCAATAGCTTCCCAATCCGGTCAGGCCTTTACCTGTTATGCGTCCCACCTCTACGCCATCAATATCGTCATCGGAAAATACATCGCTACTTGTAGAGGTATTACCACTAGCTCTATTTGTAAATATGAACCGCAATACATCTGGGCCATTGGAATCCTGATTTTTATTATCAGCCCATGCAATTACCGCATCGGTGTGATCGAGCCCATGCGCATACGGACCGATATACATAAAATCCCGGTTATGTGTAAATGTTATTCCCGGTGTCATCCATGGACGATACCCCCATTGTTGCGGGCCGGATCCTTGATTATCACCATTGAGATGAATCAATGAATAAGGTTCGAATGGACCAAAGAAGTGTGGGTCTGTGCTGAGACCCAGAAAGCCACTATTGTCAAAAGTATATGAATCTACCGTGTACGTGCTCGTTTGCATTAACTGCATCCGGGGAATGCTGTTGGTTTTGAAATCGAGATTTTGAGCACCACTCCAACCGAGATAAGCACCAGAAAATGGAGTGTTATTTGGCACTGTAGTTTGAGAAATAGCAAATATTGGGATTATAAATCCCAGTATAATTAAGCTTAAATTTTTCATTTTTTCATGATTTTTGTTCGATAAAATAAATTATCATCAAATTTCATTCGAAGTAAATATATTCCTGATGCCCATTCCTTACAGTTAATATGTAATAGGTTTTGACCATGAACACGATCGTTAAAAATAAGACTTCCTGTAACATCAAATATTTCAATTGATTCCAATCTATGTTGAAAGCTATTTATTATAAAGTCGTCAGCGACAGGATTAGGATAAACATTGATATTAATTGCTTTCTCAAGCTGATGAGCACTTAATAAAGATTGACAATCCGAGGGGTTTGCTGAAATACACACATTATCCATATAATAAATTGCAGTACATTCATTTAATTCATTTTCAGGATTTCCAAGTTGAAGGGTGTCCGTATGGGCATCATCGTAAAAATTTCCGAGAGCAATCCAGTTGTAATTCTGATCTGCGGTAAACCATCCTTCGACCAAATGCCAATTGGTCGTATCAGTAAACATTTGATCGTAACCAACGTCTGCTGTGTTTTGAGGAGTGTAGGGGTTTGAATCAGAATCATAAGGAGGATCTTTAAAGAATTTTAATCCGAAGTGGTTTGTTGCGCAATGCCAATCAGAATAGGGTCCGACATCACATTGAGAAATATAGAACATTACATAATATTGTTCTCCGATAGTTAAGGGTGTAATTGGACATGCAATATATTCTCTGGTATTCTCAGCATAATGTACATATGGAATTACGGCACAGTAAGCGTTTCCGCTGACGGGATATTGATATCCCCAAGCGTTTGATGGAACACCGGCAAAACCTTCAAGATCATTACTACAAGTATTAAAATAATCCGGACTTCCGGAGAATGAATACCAATCTACAACCTGGGTTTGAAATTCTGCTGTACTATAGGGACATTCGATATACTCCTCAAAACTCGGGTTAGGAACAAGATTTTGCCCCAAACAAAAGGATGAGAAAGTAAGTGCCAAAATAAATGGGCAAAAGGAATAAAACTTCATAAGATAAAAATTGGATGAATCCCGTTCAGGCAGGGAAGAACCGTCGATTATTTCGGAATGACAAACGTGCCGTGATTAGGCTCATGGCAATAACCTGCATCCTCAATATCTTTTGATATTCGTATGCAATTTATTTACTTTTGTCAATTCATAGTCACCTCCTTTTTACAACTGGGTGGTTATTGATTTGCCGGGGTGTTAGCGCACTCCGGTTTTTTTATTTCAGATTGTTGTCGTCTCCTGCGGCTGGTTCACTCAACTCATCGACCCAATGAAAGTACGATTCGTTTTTTGATTTGGCAAGAGATTTCGTTAATAAACTTTAACGAGGGGGGGGGGTAACGTATTGAAGGTTAAATGGATGTGTTTTTCAGGCATGGAGATTGGAAATTCGTTAAAATACTTCGCGCCTTACTTTTTTAAAAATGGTAAACGGTATTTCAGTAAATTCTGTGAAAAGGAATACTTTCAATTGGCTTCCAGCCGCCATCTCATACCTCCCCGACATACTATCCAACAGCAACAATAGTATTATTTGCAGCACCGAGAGGGCGAACCAATAATCCGGTTTGCATAAAATCTTGACCGGCGCCGTATGTAGTTCCGATATTCATCCAGTCTCGATGCAAACCTGTATTAATATTGTATCCAATATGTAGCAGGCTAAAAGGATTCGACATTGTATTTCCGTTTATTCCCATAAAGACCCGACTGGCATTCGATGTAGAGCCTGAATTATTGTAGCCGGTCCAGTTAACACTGTTAAAACGCATCCGAATAGTCTTGTTTTGTTTTATATCGAGCAAGGTGTTTTGACTGTCATCCCAACCGAGATAACCAAGTGGGGAATTGGCATTTGGGTCATTCGTGGGATACATTGTTTGCGCTATTATTGAAGTATAAAATAATATGCCCGATAATATGAGTACTGATTTTAGTGTTTTCATCATGAGTTAATTTTGATAAATTTTTTTCTTAAAATTCCACGATTTGTATCTACGATTAAAATATATATTCCTTCTGTTAAACCGGAAATGTCTATTTGTTTGCTTGATGTATTTTGTTCATAAAGCTTCCTGCTGTTTACATCAATAATTGATATGGCCTTTATTACCAATGATGTATTGATATTTAAAATGGACTCCGCTGGATTTGGAAATAACCGTAGTGCATTTTGGTTTGACTTAATTTCCGGTACATTCACCAAACCACACATAGCAGGATCGGTCGCAACACACACATCTTCAATATAATAATATGTCTTGAGAGCTAAAGTTTCTGCAGAGCCATTGTAATAAGCGACTTCATTGCTATCCAAATCGAAAAAATCGCCAATAGCAAGATGCGTATAAGCTGAATCTGCCGTAAACCAACCTGAAATTTTGACCCAATCAGTGGAGTCGGCAAGCAACTCCGGATCATAAACCTGTGCGTAATTTGTAACAGGGATTGGATTGATCATATTATTGTAGGCCTCAGTGGTAAATAATGCACCTAAATAGCTGCTTGCGCAATTGCAATTATTATGTGCTAGGCCACCAAAGGTTCTACTCCAGTAAAACTCTACATAATAGGATTGTCCAATAGATAATGGCGAAGTTAGTTCAGTACCCATTATCTCCCTGTCATTGTTGTATGACAACCCAATAAGCCCGCCATAGCCATTGCCACTCAGCGGGTATTGAAATCCATTAGTTATATTTAATGGGGTTCCAACATAGTTAGTGGTGTCACAGGAATTAAAGTAATCAGGCGTGCCTCGATATGGAAACCAGCCATTGGCATCAATAAATTGATCAAGTCCATTTGGGCAATCTGAAAAAGTTTCAAAATCACCATTTAATACCAGGTTTTGGGCGATAGAGAATGGCACGAAAAACAATAGAAAAACGGGAATAAAAATTAATCGTAAAAACAAAATCGTGAAGAAATTAATATTGATTAAAATTGAAAGATTCGTGAAGATACCTCAACAAGGTTTTCCTTGAGAACGCTTCTGAGGCATTCGCCAAATACGAATCGGCTTTGGTGATTGAAGGGGGAAAGTTTTTAGCGGCAGCTACCCGCCGGAGGATGCGCGGTATCTAATAATGTGCTTTGATTCCAAGAATAAAGTTTTTGTTGATTCCACTGTTGACTTGGGGCTTCGGGATAGAGGCTTGATGGTATATTCATAGCGATTGGTTAAAACGGGCTCTGAATTTACTAAATTATTTTAAATTTCTGCCGTAAAGGCTGGCAGATATTGGAATCAGTACCAACTGTTTGCGGTTGCTCAAGCAATCCGGTTTGCATAAAATCCATACCGGCAGGGTATGTTGGTGTTTCAGTCAAGAAAACCCTTTTTGGAAAAAATGTGCTCCTTTCATCTTTTTGAAAGATAAAAGTTCTTAGCCATTATAAGATTCGAACCATTCACTCAATTTTCCCAATCCAGACAATTTAACTTCCCGCTACCTTTACATTCAATCCCAAATTCGTATTTTTGATATTCCCAAACACTAAATGGATCTCAATCCCGTAATATTATCCATTCCTGTATTTTTTATCCTTATCGGGATGGAAATCGGATATGGATATTTCAAAAATCGAAAACTCTACCGCCTTAATGATGCCGTAACCAATATCAGTTGCGGGATAGTGGAGCAGCTAACGGGTGTTTTTGCCAAGGTTTTTACTATCGCGGCCTACGCTTTTGTTTTCAATCATTTCGCGCTGTTTGAGCTTAGCAATGCCTGGTATTGGATAGTCCTTTGCTTTATCGGTGTCGATTTTTTCTATTACTGGGCACATCGCACGAGCCATGAAGTCAATCTGTTTTGGCTCGGCCATGTAGTCCACCATCAAAGCGAAGATTACAACCTTTCGGTGGCCTTACGGCAAAGTGTTTTTCAGAAAATGTTTACGTTCTATTTTTATTTCCCGCTTGCCATACTCGGATTTAAAACGGAGTGGTTTTTACTGGTAAGTGCGATAAATCTGCTCTATCAATTCTGGATTCACACCGAAGTGATCGATAAAATGCCGCGTTGGTTTTCAGCCGTTTTTAATACGCCTTCACATCACAGGGTGCACCACGGTCGCAATCCGAAATACATCGATCGCAACCATGCCGGCAGCCTTATTATCTGGGATAAAATGTTTGGTACTTTTCAGAAAGAAGAAGAACACCCTACCTACGGAATTACTACTCCGATCAACTCCTGGAATCCATTAATGGCCAATATTCAGCCGTTTATTCTGCTTTTTAAAGAATTAAGAACCATTCCCGGGTTTTGGAATAAGGTGCGGTTTACGTTTGCCAAACCGGGGTGGTATCCCGCCGAAATGGGAGGTTTCCACGCGCCGAAAGAAGTGGATCCCAAAACCTATCAAAAATATGATATTTCGATTTCGCCGGGCTTAAATTTTTACCTCTTCGCACAGTATGTCGGAATATTAGGAGTTACGGCTCTTTTCTTGTTCACATTAAGTCATTATACGCTTTCGCTTCAAATTCTTATCGCCGGACTCATTATTTTGTCTGTTGCTGCCCTCGGAATGCTCTTCGAAAATAAGCAACAAGCTATTCGTCTGGAGGTATTTCGTTTTGTCTTTACGTTCCTTCTGGCGCTTTATCTCAATTATTCAGAACAGGCGGGAGTAGGGGTGCCTGTTACCGTTTTGATCATCGCCCTTATTTCTATTCCGGTATTATTCAATGTAAATTTCCACCATTTAGTCGCCGCCGAGTGAAACGTATCTTCATTATTTTTTACAGCATTATTTTACTTGTACACCTCATCGCAGGTAGTCTTGGGTACAATTTTCTGGAATGGGCTTCCAAGCCGCTCCTCTTGAGTTCTCTGCTCTTCTTTTTTATTTTCAGTACCCAGCGAATGGATTATGGAAAATTCCGAAAGCTTATCGTTGGAGGCCTTTTCTTCTCCTTTATCGGAGATGTATTGCTTATGTTTCAAGCGGGATCTTCGCGGTATTTTGCGCTGGGATTGGGTGCATTCTTAATTGCCCATATCTGCTATCTCTGGGCATTTACGAAAGTGTATCTCCAAAACCATCAAGTGGAGCTTATCAAAAAGCAAGGATGGATTATGATCTTGATTTTAGGGTACGGAATTTTCTTTTTCAGAGCTATCAAAGAACATTTAGGGAAAATGGCGGGACCGGTAATTGCATACATCACGGTCATTTCACTCATGCTTCTTTTAGCCGTGAATCGCTATGGTCGCGTGGGGACAGTTAGTTTCTGGCTCATTGCAATCGGCGCCTTACTTTTTGTAGCTTCAGATAGTCTCCTGGCCTGGAATAAATTTATGCATCACCTCACCGGCGCGCATATTCTGATAATGGGAACTTACGGGATTGCTCAGCTGTGCATCATGCTAGGCGCACTGCGGCAAGTGAAAGCCACAGCGGGATTGGTTACGGAATAGAATCTTTGTTTATCTTCTGGAAACTTTCGTTTCCCGGCACTTCTGGCTCATCACCGCGGAGTGCACGGTATCTCTTACGCGCCTCTACCACAAATAGGCTCCCGGGAAAGTCAACCATCAACTGCTTGTAATATTCCTGCGCCTTTTCGGGATTGTTTAGCTTGTGCTCGTAAAGATCGGCCATGTCGAAAAGCGCATTATCAGCAGTGATATCGAAATAGTGATCGGTAATAATTTTTTGATAAAAGGTTACCGCATCTTCAAACCGGTATTGCGCTTCAGCGATTTTTGCACGCTGTAGCAAAATTTCATCTATCAAGGGATTTCCGGGATACTTGGTCAAGATGCTGTCAAGGGTGGAAATAGCCTCGGGATATTTTCGTTGAACGGTCAATAAGTCGGCACGTGCATACATAAGCATGGGATCGTAAATCGTGTCCATGTTCATATTGTCGGTAATGAGCAGGGAGAGGTCCATAGCGTCATTGCTGATGAGTTTGGACGTCGATCCTTTCAGCACATCAAGTTGTGCCTGTGCCCAGTCAAAATCGCCTGTATAATAGCTTATTTTGGCGTTCAGGAACTTTGCTTCATAGCCGAGTACGTCGTTTTTGAAATCCTTATCTACCTGAGAGGATAGGAGAGAAGCGTCCCAGACATAGTCGCGCGCTATAAGGATACGCGCCAGCTCAAGCTTTATTTCTGCTGCGGTCTCGGGGTTTATTCCCGGAATGTCAAGCGCGTTATTCAAGGTCACATTCGCCTCTTCCAAATCGCCCAGATAATAAGCCTCAAGCGATGCCTTTTCGCGGAAGAGTTCCACGGTCTCGCGGCTTGCCCCCATTTCGGATATGGCACTGGAATAATCTTTACGCAGCGCATTAAATTTTACGCTATCAGGTGGATATGTTTCTTTTAGTTCTTCAAACCGGGCGTTGAGCATCCCGGCACGGGCATAAGTGTAAAAACGGTTGTCCTTTCCCTTATCAACGATAAATTTAAAGCATTTTCCGGCAACATTGTACGCTCCGTTGTTGGCGCAAAGATTGGCGAGGTTGAGCATTCTTTCACCATCTTCGTTGAGTCGCTTGTCGATGGCTTTTATCTGTACATAAGCAGAATTAAAATCCCTCTTTTGAAGAAAAAGCCAGGTAAGCATCTCACTGTAAACGGTTTCTGACGGACTTTTTTGAACGCGACGCAGGAGCTCTTCACGGAGCAATTCCACATTTTCATTGTCACCGGCAAAATCGATGCTGCGGTTCAGTGCATTTTGAACCGTTTGCAAATAAGCCGAATTGTAATCAATCAGGTCGAGATATTCGTTGATCATCTTTTGAGTGTCGCCCATCGTACCGTAAAGGCTGGCTATTTCGTAACTGAAAGGATATTTGCCTTTGAGCAATTTCTTTCCGGTTTCGTAGGTCTCTAGTGCGAGATCGAGCTTATTCCTGCGCAAAAATTCATTGGCCGTACGGATCACTATTCCCTGACTTTCAGGCATGTTGTCGATGGCTTCCTGATATGCGTCCTTCGCTTTGCCGTTTTCTCCCTGTGCTTCGTAAACTGAACCCAGGTCGATGTAATACACATTTGAATTGAACCGTTTCAGTTGGCGCTTCACAAGCTTTTCTGCATCGCGATAATTTTCAATTTTGGTGTAGCAGGTGAGCAGCCCATCGTAATTTTTGGCGGAAGCCTCAGTATCATATAGCTTTTCATAATACATCAATGCCTTTTCGTAATCGCCCGAATCGAGGTAGTACGAAGCGAGTTGCTCGTCAGTAGTAGCCTGTGCTGACAATCCACTTGAAATAAGCAGAACCAAAAAACTAAATATGACAGCTATACGATTCATTTATTTTCTTTAATAATCGCTATAATGCTATCCATTTTCGGAAGGAGAATCGCTGATTTTCGATCTAATGCCTCTTTTTTCTCCAATACTGATTGCGTTTGAAAAATTGCTTCTTGGGTAGCTTCACTTTCGGTTTCCACTACCTTATGAACGATATTAGTATCTAAAAGATTGTTCTCCAAATCGTGGCGTAAATTTAAGAGTTGATTTTTGGAGAAATCCAGTTCTTTTTTTGCATCAACATAATCAGATTTCAAATGGGCATAAGGTTTTCGCAATCCGCGAATATCAGCCAGCAAAAAAGCCAAATCGCGGCCTATTGTATCCCCTTTCTCTTCATGGAGTTGCTGAATATACTGAAATTTTTGCTTGAAATTGTGGTTGGCGGCTTCCAATCCGGTGGTGTCAAGAGCTGCGAGTTGCTTATCTGATGAATCTATTTTTGCTAAAAGGCCGTCCACGTTATTGATTTCGGCTTTGTAATGGGTCTGATTACAGGCCACTGCTGTAAATAGTACTACTATAAGGATAGTGAGTCTTTTCATTATTATTCAATAGTTTTAAATCCGGTGTACGGATGCAGAACGTGTGGAATGGAAATTCCGTTTTCGGTTTGATTGTTTTCGAGAACTGCAGCCAAAATTCGCGGCAAAGCCAGTGCAGAACCGTTGAGTGTGTGCACCAATTGGGTTTTCTTGCTGTCCTCAGGTTTGTAGCGGCATTTAAGCCGATTGCTCTGATAAGATTCGAAATTGGAAACGGAACTCACTTCAAGCCATTTTTCCTGTGCCGCCGAATACACTTCAAAATCGTAGGTGATGGCTGCGGCAAATCCCAAATCGCCCCCGCATAATCGCAATAGTCGGAAAGGAAGATCCAGCTTGGTGAGCAGGCTCTCCACATGTGCGATCATCTGATCGAGTACCTCATAACTGTGCTCCGGTTCTGTGATTTGTACAATTTCTACTTTGTCGAATTGGTGCAGACGGTTCAATCCGCGCACATCCTTTCCATACGATCCGGCCTCTCTCCGAAAACAAGGCGTGTAACCGGTCGCTTTTACCGGCATTTCTTCTTTCTTGAGAATTACGTCACGGTAAATATTTGTAATCGGCACTTCCGCAGTGGGGATAAGGTAGAGATCATCAGCTCCAACATAATACATTTGCCCTTCCTTGTCGGGAAGTTGGCCGGTACCAATTCCGGAAGCCTCATTCACCAATAGCGGCGGGATGATCTCTTCGTAACCGGCTTTGGTGGCTTCATCGAGGAAGAAACTAATCAATGCCCGTTGGAGCCGCGCACCTTTTCCGCGATAAACCGGAAATCCGGCTCCCGTGATTTTTACGCCAAGTTCGAAATTAATCAGATTGTATTTTGAAGCAAGATCCCAGTGTGGAACAGCCTCTGCTGGAAGTTTTGGAAGGTCTCCCTGCTCGAGAATCACTTCGTTGTCGGCATCGCTCTTTCCTTTCTTTACAGAATGGTGCGGAGCGTTAGGCAATTGGTAAAGTGTTTTCATCAGCGAAGCATCGAGATCGCTCTGTTCCTGCTTCAGCCTTTGAGAATCTTCCTTGCTTTTTGCGATGTCGTTTTTCAACGTTTCGGCTTCCTGATGTTTCCCGGTCTGCATGAGTTTGCCGATTTCTTTCGAGGCTTTATTGAGCTCGGCAAGTTTATCGTCGAGTTGGTATTGAATTGCTCTGCGTTGTTTATCTATTTCAATCGCTTCATCTACAAGTTTTTCATAGCTGTCATTGCATCTTTTATTCAGACGCTCAACGGCTTCATCTCTGTTTTCTCGTAGGTAATTTAAGTCCAGCATTCGGGATATTTTTGAGGTTCGAAATTAGCAAAAAAGGGCGGAAAAATCAGGTCAAAAAAAAACTCCTGTCGATGCAGGAGTTTTAAATTATAGTTTTCGTCGATCAGGCTTGACCTTCCTCGGTAACTACCGATACGAATGACTTGTCGTCCTTCCGCTTTGAAAATTCCACTTTTCCGTCTTTAAGCGCAAAAAGTGTGTGATCTTTACCACAACCTACATTCAACCCGGGATGATGTTTGGTTCCGCGCTGACGTACGATTATGTTTCCGGCGATCGCTTCCTGACCACCAAAGATTTTAATTCCAAGTCGCTTACTGTGCGATTCGCGACCGTTTTTGGAACTACCTACTCCTTTTTTGTGAGCCATGGTTTATATTTTTTTAATGAATAATTTCGATTTATTTGTTTTTCAACAATTCCTTAGCTTGCTTCACCCATTCATCAGCTTCAATTTTATCGCGGGTAATGCCCTCGATAGCTGAAAGCTCTTCACGGTCGGCAGCCTTAAGTTTGCTGATTTGCTCGAAGGTATAAATACCAAGTTCGTTCAATTTTTCTTCGAAAACCGGGCCAATACCGTTGATCAATTTAAGATCATCTGCATCCGCTTTCAAAGCAGTGCCTATGCTGTGAAGCACTTTATCAATATTGATTTCAATATGATCTGCTTCTGCACGATGCTCCGCACGTGTTACCAGATTTTCGCTTACTTCTTCTTTCTTGGAAGAAGCAGCTTTTTTAGCTTCGGGTTTCTCGGCTGCTTTTGGCTTCTCAGCTTTTTCAGCTTTTTTCCCGTCGAGCGAAATGCCGTCAATGGCTATTTTGGTAAACAACTGACGGTGTCCGTTACGGGTTTGATACCCTTTACGGCGTTTCTTTTTGAAGACGATAACTTTATCGCCTTTTACGTGCTCAATTACTTTTCCAGTAACCGTAGCACCTGATACAGCGGGGGCGCCAACTTCCATTTTGTCTCCGTTTTCCACGAACAAAACTTGATCGAATGTTACCTTGTCTCCTTCTTTATTCGGAAGACGGTGTACAAAGATCTGTTGGTCTTTTTCTACTTTAAATTGCTGCCCCGCGATGTTGATAATTGCGTACATAGCTCTTTGGCGGTTTTTAAATATTGATTCTAAAAGGGCGGCAAAGATACTAATTTATATTTCTGACGCAAAAGATTTTCACTTATTGCGGTTAATTAATAATACACCCCCAAGCATTAATCCCGCACATGCTATCTGGGGGAGGTTTAAATACTCCCCGTCAAAGATGCCCCAACCGATGGCCACCAGCGGGATAAGGTAGGTGACAGATGAGGCAAAAAGGGTATTGGTATCCTGCACCAGTTGATTGAAAATAATCAGTGACAAAGCGGTACCGACAATCCCCAAAATGGCTACGGCCACCAGCCCCTGCCAGGCCGCCTCATTTGCTGCAAGGCGAGGTACAAAATCGGTACTCAACAAAATGGCTAAAACCGACGGGGCTCACAAGCAATAATGCCAATGCCGTGATAGCTACGGCCTTTTCGTTTTGGAGAAATTGCTTGATCGTATTCAGACTGATGGCGTAACCAATACAAGCGATAATCACGAGTACTGCGTACCACAAATTCACGGGTTTTCCGGGCAAGCCTTGCGAGCTGTACAGCAAACCAATAGATGCTATCAAGCCAATAACCAGCCCGATAACTTGGGCTTTATTTACATTTACTTTAAAAATAAAAAATGCGATGATCAGTGTGAACAGCGGGGTGGTAGAATTTAGCATTCCCGCGAGGCCACTTGGTATTTCGGTTTCTGCTGTAGCAAATAAAAATGCGGGCAATGCGTTTCCACAAATACCGACGATTAGCAGAAACCAGATTTTCTTCGTCTTGAGCAGCCGGATGTTTTTTAACGCAAGTGGCAAAATAAAAACCGCCGCAAAAATTATTCGAAGCGCACCTACCTGGATGCCGGTGAACAAGTCCTTTCCGTCAGGGGTGAACAGTCCCCGCTTCATCAAAATGAAGGAGCTCCCCCAAATCAGGGCCAGAAGAATAAGGAGCAGCCAGTCCTTTAAAGGTGATGGTGTGGGATTTTTCAAGCCGCGAAGCTAATCAATTAGTCTCTGAATCTTTGTTATAAACGCTAAGGTGATGCAATGGCTGCTCAAGTTTTAGATAAGGGCAACTCCTGACTTACTCCATGCTAACTCCTACCTAACTCAATACTTACTCCATACTAACTCCTATCGAAGCACATTTTGTCGGCCACATTGACAAGGAAAAATGTCAAGAACTCTATTCCCAGCGGAAAGTCTCAATAAAATGTTCCATATCACGCTTTACATAATCGAGCGAAGGCTGGAGGGAATCGGGATTGGGATGCGCCATAAAATAGAGCGAACCGCGAATAAAATTGTGTACGCTGTCGGTGAGGTAAAATTGATATGGCGACGCTACATTTCCACCCAGATCGTAGATCAAACCATACACATGTACGCTATCATTCATGATAACTTTTGTAGTTATTCTATTGGCTTTTACTTCATGTTCAAAAGCCAGTGTGCGTGCTTCTTCGAGAAACTCGCGGAGATTGCCATCCACCTCTTTATACGTCATGTGCATTCGCGCATGGAGAGACGGATATGCAATATTGAACCAACAGGGATGCTGGCCATTCTCAAAAACCTCCAAGCGGCTGTAGTCAGATATTTCAAACCGAAAAGGACACCCTTCCGGATCCTTCGCTTTGTATTCCGGTTTGGGAAGATCGATGCGGTAATACCCTACTGGTTTGGGCACAGGGGGATCACTGCTACAAGCAGCGAGGAAAATGATAAAACCAAATATGATAAATTCTTTTTTCAAGAAAACGTGGGAATTTAAGCGGTAAAGATAGGAAGCTGAGTTCGACAACGGAAGAGCGTACGTAAGTATTATTCCGATAAAGACGAACTGTGCCAAAAAAAACAAAAAAACGTATAGAATCTCCATCATGCATTCGTACCCTATCTCCAATCCATCAGAGCAAAATGCGATAGCTCAACGCTGCCTGCCACTCGCTATAAGTTGTATATCCGGTACTTGAACTCTGATTCAAACGGAAAGAAAAAAAGTGTTTGCGCTTTATCCGGTAGGAAGCCGAGGCATTGGTTCGCCAAATGAAACTATTATCGGGAGAAGTATTGATTAAAATGGTCGGTCCTCCTGAAACTTCCGCTGTAAAATTTGACTTTCTCTTCCTGTATTTCAGCGCGATCGTAGGATACAATCGGATAGAGTTCAGCGTTTGAATAATTTTGAAAGAAGCAATATTAACAGCCGGGTTTAAAGTCCAGGATTTGTTTTTGTCCAGCACGAAGCTAATGTCGGTTCGCAAGTTAAGACTCTGAAAAGGAGTTGTCCGATTCAGGTTGTCTTTGCGCTGCATGGCACTCAGGTTCACATTCCAAAAATTGGTTCCGTCAATTCGTCTCCGGTTATAACCCAAATTTGCCTCCACGGTTGATTGGTCGAAACCACTTCCTCCCAGTTCGGGATTGTTTGCCTCGCGCTGCGTGGCAAAGTAGGACGCGCCGCCACTCAAAATCCATTTTTTACTTTGATTCCACAAAAAGCGACCGTTCAGAAAATTTCTCGAGGTTGTCGCGTCCCGGGTATTCAATACATTGTTGTTTTCCCTTTTCCATCCGATTTGTGTCATCAGCCTTTTCTTAAAGAGATTTCCGCGCCACTGCAGCCCAAATCGTTGCAAATCACTTTGCACAGAATAAACACCCATACTTGCATAATCGGGTTGTACCAAAGTGTAAGTTGCTTCTGCACGCCATAAGTCAGCCCGGTATTCGAGCGATCCCAGTACCGTCCCTGAATATTCGGAAGAAATGCGCGGTTGATAAATACCATCCAATAAATTTGAGCCATAGAAGGAGGAATTATTCGTTGAATTAGAGATCGGACTTCGGCTGTCGTAAGTGTATGCGCTGAATGCTCCCGTGGCTTTAAAGTACCATTTTTTGGCAAAACGCTGTTCTGTATTCAATCCAAAACACAGGTTTTCTTCCGGATAAATGCGCATACTGTCTGTTAGCAGATTTGCACGATCGCTATCTTCCCAACCTTTTAGAAAAACCAGATCAATAAAATTATCCGACGTGCCATACCCAATCCGCGAAGTGAGCCCCATCCGTTTGAAAACAGGGCGTGTGTATCTGTCATTTAGAGACAGTAGCCCCCCATCGGTAGCTCGCTTCAATTCCCCATAAAGCGCTGCAAACCTGAATTTACCCGGATTCAATTCTATGCCACCACCCACGATCAAATGATTCTGAAAAATATACGGGGCGAAATCGGGCTGCAGAAAACCCAGATGCAAGGTAATCCATTTATAACTCGGGCTGATGCTCAGTTTATTGAAGGGTTGCAGAAGGCGATCCTCGAAATTGCCGTATTGAAATTTCACCGGAATTTTCCAGTCGCCGTATTTAACCGTGGGGTTACCTGAGATTCGGTAATAACTGTCCGGCATTCTGCCGGGGTTTCTGGAACTTCTGAATATTCCGCCGTTGAACTGAATAGATCCGCTCAGGTTAAGTTTTGCGCCCGGTGGGGGAATGGAATCTGTGTTTTCTTCCTGGCCAAATCCGGGGGTGGAGAAGGCAATTGCACAAAATAAGCTGACGTAGTGTGCCCAATGCATTTATTCATTTTCCCGGGGTTCATAAAAAAATACCGCAGTTTTTCCTTTCCGCCACTTGTTGTCATAGGCATTTAGCTCAAAGCGCCACTTCGAGTCGTAGGTGGCGTAGCGATCGAAATATTCTTGTTTCCGAGCGCTTCCCTGCCAAATATCGAGGCGCAGACCTGTTCCTGGATCAATTCGCGATAAAATGAGGGTTTTAAAATTGGAAGTATCTGCCTCAGCCCATTGAATTACCAATCCCTTCCCTCGTTTTTGAACCGACAAAATTTCAGGGCTTGCCCCCTCTTTCTTAATTACTATTTCGAGGTGGTTGGAGAGCTCGCTTCGGTTGCCGCTCGAGTCCACAGCTTCCACAGCAAAACTGTGGAAACCTGGTCCGTCGACAATAAATTGAAGCCGAGTGTTCAGAGTAGAATCGATTTCTTGCCAGCTGCTGTCAGCCGCCAATTGAAAAATTGTGTACTGTGCCAGATCCTCATCGGGAACGGCATTCCACTCGAGGTCGAGGGTGTCTCCTTTCCGGTTCAACTTCCAGAAAATGGGCGTTTGGGGCGCTTCCTTATCGGGAAATATGGCTGCGGCCAATTTTGAAGCGCGCCGGTTTAATGAAGCATCCACAGCGAGAACGGAATAGGTAATACGCTCCATATCCATTTTCACGCAAAGTGTCAATGTAGAAAAGGTTCTCAATAATTCGTGCGTTTAATTTCACGCCGTCGTGATCATCCTTCGAACTTCTGCGTTCAATATCATAGCCGATAATATCCCGATCCAGTGAAGGGCTCCAGGTTATTTTGACACGGTTTGAATCGATTATTTCGGCGCTCACGTTGGCGGGCGGATTTGGAGGCACCTGATCGATCGTCAGAATATTTAAAGTGTCTGTCCGCCACTTCGAATTATCCGGCAGCCTGACTTCCAGAAAATAATATTTTTCGGTTCCCGGTACATATTGGTTGTCAAACCAGTTTCCCTCACCGGATAATAGGGAGCCACTGTGAATAGCGGTAAAGGGCTTATCCGATTTGCTGTCTCTCGCAAAAACCTGATAAGTGCCTTCCTCGACATTCGAATTCCAACTGACCATCGCCCTGGAAGTTAGTGCATATACGTCAAATTGGGATAGCGGAACCACAGAAGCCGATCGGACAGGAGTAGCGGAATATGTTTCCGAAGGCTTGCTCTCCACTCCTGCCACATTGATCAAGCAAACGCGGTAATAATAGGTTGTTCCATTTTCTAAAAAACGGTCGGTGAAACTGAGTTTCGGCTCTCCCGCTTTTCCTCCTGCGCTAACATAGACAGGCATAGGGTTTTCGAGCGAAATGCGTTTGAACGGACCTTCACGGCCCGGCGAGCGATATACATGCCAGCTAACGATCTCGCCCGATTTTAAAAGAGGGGCCGGCGGCGTGTATTCCAGATTTACCAGTTGATCTCCGGCTTCTACAGTTACGTTCTTCGCGTGCACTACAGCTTTCGCTGAAAAAGCGGAACTCATGGACATGGTAGCCCATTCTTCAGTATTTCCTTGAGCAACAGTCCGGATTTCGATATGCATATTGATATCCCTTTCACGGCAGTGGAATCCAAATATAATTCTCCGAGCAAAAGCCCTGTTTCGGGATTGGCGACGCACATAGATTCAAACAAATTTCCGGAAGGACTCTGACTGATGTCAGCAATTTCTTTGGCCGTAATTCCTCCATTGTTTTTTCCGAGCAATCGGTATAAAATATTCGCTCCTTTTCCGGTTTTTGTAAACGCTTCGGTCTCGCTTTTCGCAAAACTCAACGGTACAGGTGTCAATAATGTCCAATCGGATTGAGTCGATTCCCTGCGATATACCTCGTATCCTTCCAGGGCGGGATTTCGAAAACCCTGCCAGCGTAACCAAATTCCTTCATCGGTGGGAAAAATGAAAATAGGATCCTGTGCTTTTGCTAAAAACATTGTCAAACAGAATATTATGCTTAAACCTATTCTCATAACATTTTGGTATAACCCAGGTCGGGATGTATTGAACCGCTCGCAAACCAGAAGTTCCATGAAATATCGGCACTGGCCGCAACGGATACTTTTTGAGCATTCGCCATCAATGAAGCTTCGAGAATTATTTGGCCCGAAGTAATGGTCACATTGTGAATTCGGTTTTCAAAAATGACGCTCCAGTGTCCATTAAATGATGCATTTGCAGAAAGGGAAGGCACATCGTACAAATAATCGAAAGCGCCTGATGCCGAGACATTCAGATCCACGGCAATGCGCTCCTGATCCGTAAAGTCAATAGATGTGTTGACGGCAAATCCCAATTTTCCATCGAGGTGAATTTGGGTGTCATCCACATTTACGTGGCCTTCAGCTTCGATCAAACTCAGGAATAGTCCTTCTATCCGCTCGCTTTTTATATACCACTCGGGTTCGCTGAAAAGGAATAAAATTTTGCCATCAAAATTTATAAGTTTTCCTTCCTTATCGGGGAGGGCGACAAACATTCTCAGATGCCCGTCGAGTTTGGGCGGTGTGTCAAAATGCAAAGTCAGCTGGCCTTCGCCGTAAAAGCTTTCTCGAAGGGTGAGCACCCACATGCGGCCATAGAGCGAGAACGCAGATGAAGCAAGTACCATTTCCACCTCGCCCGCAAAGACTTTTCCCGCCGGTGTATTTCCGAAACCGAGCATCGCCTTAAAGGCAAATCCGCCATTCTCCACCGGATAGCCTTCGGCATCTCCCGTTGGTGGAAAATAGGCGTAACCAATACCACCCCCGAGTTTCAGGATCGAAAGTCCGGTTTGTCCAAGTGGAATTGCGACCGGAACACTCAACTCTGCGTACCAATAGGTGTAATGGTCATCCCCACTGCCGGTAGGATGGGTGCCGATTAAAAAGAGGGCAGAAATATCGCCGGGCATATTTTTGATGCCTACGGCAAAATCGCCACGAAATTCTTGTCCGTTGAAACGGAATCCTCCGGAGATTTTTACGGCATTTTCAAATTCAATTGAAATTTTTGCGGAGTCGAGGGCCACTTGCAGCTCCGGACCGGGATACAAAGAAACTGTTCCGCTCAGGTAGCTTTCATCAATGAGGGGAAAAACCAATGCACCGCTCAACTGAACAAAATACTCTTTTTGCACAAGCTTAAATGCCAGCTTGGGCTTCTGAATTTCAAATCCTTTTCCGAATTTTATGGTTCCGTCGAGCTGAATATTTTCTGCAGAAATCTCACCACCGGAGCTGATCATAAACTTCTTAACGGTGATATCGCCTAAATCTTCCGATGACACGAGTGCATTAATTTGGAGGGTAAATTCATCGCCCTGTTTCACTATTCCGGTATTGGGCAGAAGATTGAATATGGCCTTCAGTCGAGGGATTTCAACGGGATGTTCGGTGCTGATATTTGCAAAATAGTCCCCTCCTGAAAATCCGAGCTCGGTATTGAGTTTGCCGTTAAACGGTTTACCTAGAGTAAGATTTGCCGCAGCCGAAAGGTTCGTGACCTCGTTGTGTTTAATGGTAATCGAAATTTCGCGTCCTTCGAGTGCATAGCTTCGAAACCCTATTTCAAAGAAGGAACCTTTTACCGCCAGGCTTCCATTCACACCATCGCTTCCGATGCTAAATTTTTTAGCCTCGACCGTGGTTGGTTCATTGGTCGATGCGCGCTTAAAAATATCGGGGAGCTCCAAAGTGGCTGTAGCAATATAAATTCCTTTAAAAGCAGGTGGATCATGCGAGCCGCCATTGCTCATCATATCCAGTTCTATTTCTGCTCCTTTCTTGAGGGTGAAGTCCATAAACGAAATGCTTGGGAGGTTTTTGATGCCGGCTATAAAATCTCCGGAAGAGCTAAGGGTACCCGTAAATTCTATGGGGTCAGGAAAGTTCTTTTCTTCAGAAACGGTTCCTTCAATTACTTGCGGCATTTGAGGCATCAATTCCAAGCTTGGTCAGGGCAATGGTAAATTTCTGTATCGTTGTGGAAACTTCTCCTTCCCAGCTTACACTTCCTGAGGTAGCAAAGTTTTTATCGTCGCCGCCTTCGAGCTCCACGTCTTCAATATTCAGTTTTACACGCAGCAGCGGAATAATCACACCTACTGCACCAAGCTCACCGCTTCCGAGCATACCTGTTCCGGTTATCGTGGTTCCTACAGGTACCGGTTCATCGAGGATTACGAGAAATGGTGCGTCTTTTTCACCAATATAAAATTCGTCAATCAGTTCGGTGCTCGCTCCAGCTTTATCTGTTCCAGGTCTTCCTAAAGGTAAATATTCGTCTTTTACAGAGGCGGTTACATCGGCTTTTACATTCTCCCCGATATCTTTTAACAAGGTGTGGCCAAGACCAAAAACAGTGGTGGTGTCAATCGGTGGCGCAAGCTTAATATCATCATCACTCACTGAGAAATGAATTTCCTCACCTGAAACAAAGTCGAAGTAATAATTGGTAAGTCCGGCTATACAACGCATCTCTCTCACGCAGGTCGCGGCTGAATCTGCCTCTCCGGCGGTCGTGCAGTTTGGGAGATTTGCGGTTAGGTTCTTCAAATCAGCTCCCTGTCCTCCTGATAAAATCGATGCAGCAAGCTCCCACGCCGCTTCGGGCGCTCCGGGTAATAAACGATGAATTTTTATACGAATAGGAGCAATGGCAGGAAGCTCTTTTTGATCCATAATTTCATTGCCGCGATACCAGATTACTTTTATGAGAAATTTAGCGTAGCCGTTGCCGAAGTCAAAATCGACTTTTCCATATCCGTCACCATCGGTTTGAACTTCTTTGAGTGTATCACCGTCAAAACCCCAGCCTTCCGATGCTCCGGCCGTCAGGGATGCGGAGAAAACCATTCGCTCACCCACGAGTCCTTTGTGATCGCCGGCTACGGTTCTGCCAACAATCTGGAGCGTTGTATCCGGTTTCCCGAAAATGCTATCCGGCACTTCGATCAGGACGCCGGGATCAACCTTGTATTTGCTTTTTGATAATACTTCCGGATCAAACACAATCTGGATGCCATCAAACATGGATTGTAGTTCCTGAAGATTGTATTTTTTAGGAATTGGAACTTTATCGGTTTCCCAGGTGGCATAGCGCCAGTCCCGGTTGATATTCAAAATTGCGCCTTGTACATTCCATTTATATTTACCCGGGTCGAGAATGGTTTTTGCATAGGGGGGACCACCGGCACAATCGCCATTGCTCAGGCAAGTGTATTTGATAATATCAAAATCGCGCAGAAATTCCGTTCGCAAAAAGAGCACATCGTTTTGTAAAAACCGGGTTTCATCCTGAGAAATCACGGGCCATTCGGGCCAGAGAGGTCTTCCGTTTTCGTAGATCAAAGCGATCGTCCGTGGTTCAGGACCGATAGGAGTGGGCGGGAGTTGTTCGTCGGGCTCCAGACCAGCTCCAAAATCGAGGTTTATATCGCAGATATTGTCTATATCGTTTCGGGGCAATCCTCCCGAGGCATATTTATTCTCCATACTCGGGATTCGGCTGTGGTTGTATGTAAGCGTTCGGATTAAATTGGCCTCACCATCGTTCGATCTCCATTGGTCGCATACTTCATCATCGCCGAAGAGCTGGATTTTTACATTTACAAACACCTTCTCAAATTCATTTACCAACCAGTCGCGAAGCCTTTTTTCTGCTTCCTCCTTTTCAGAAATGGCTGTTTCCAATTCCTGGTTGACCGCATCTATCCACTTTTTGCCATCACTGGCTGCCTTGTCCACTGCATCTTCGTTTTTACCAATTTCGGTTTCCAGGTCTTCGATTTCTGCCTCAGCAGCCGCAATCTTGTCTTTGCTACTCACTACATTTTCGTCGCTGTCGATAGCCTGATTGCGTTCTTCCAGCCTATCCTTGCGCGCCTGATCTATTTTCTTAATGTTGCGTATAGCTTCGGCCTCTATACTTTCCCAATATTCTTTTGCACTGTTTGCTTTTTCAATGTGCTCCATGGATGCGATAACTGAATCCTCGGCCACAATCAGTGATCGAGCTATTTCGCGCCGGAGCGAATCTCTTTCGTTAAACAATTTTTGAGCAGTGATCAGCGCCTGATTATTGGCGGCATGACTGCTTTCTATGGATATCAGTTCCGCGGTGAGGTTGTCGAGTTCTTCCTGTCTTGTTTCCAGAGTTTCACGGAGTTCCTGCACCTGCTCCGATTCGGTATTATTTTGGGTTAGATTGTCTTCATCTGTCGAGGCCTTATCGATCGTCTCCTGATTCTTTTGCCTTCCGATTTTCGCATTTATTTCACCAATTGCCTTCTGCCCTTCCTGCACCTTTCTCTTTTTTTCGGTGAGGGTTTTTGCCGAGTTGCGATAGAGGTTTTCCTGATAAGTCAATCCGCTGCGTGCGTCATCGACAGCTTGCTTCGCGTTTTCGAGGTTTTCGGCCAGGTTCGCCTTGTCATCTTGCCTCAATTCAAGTTCACTGCGCAGTTGTTCCTGTATGGCGTCATTTTCATCCAAATGTTGCTTAGCTTCGGCTTTTTCATTTGTGTATTTTGTTTCGAGCTGATCTAAACCTTGATTATCACTTGGTTGATTTTTTATGACTTCCTGTTGGTTGGAAGCGAGTTCCTCGTTTAAATTATCCAGCGTTTCCTCGAGGTCTGCGAGCTTGTCGGTATTGGTTTTATAGTCCAGCAAATGCCATCCGATCGCATCGATCTGAGCCGCCATTTTTGCCTGAAGACCTGCCTTAGCCGCTCTTTTAAGTTTCAAATTCGCTTTCGCAGAATCGACCCGGGCTACAAGCGAATCAAAAATGGGCTTTTTCCCGTTTATCCGCAGTACTTCCTCGAGCGGCGGCGGAATGTAATAAACTTGAGGACCGGTGGCAGAACGACTCGGATTTGAAAGGGTTGCTTTTCGTTTTTTAGTTTGGGCAATGGCTTTGCGAAGCGCCTTTAATTCTGCTTCTATTGCATCCAATTCCTTTCGAATAGCTTCGGGCTCGGAGGCTAAGGCTGCGAGACGAGCTTCGATATTGGCAATGGATTCGTCAAAGGTTCCCAGTTCTGTCTCCATGGCTTCCTTGTCGAATATCAATTGATCGAGTATTGATTGCAAGGTATTCACAGAGTCTTGCAGAAAAGTCAATTTGTCAAAGAAGATATTCGCTTTGATTTGTTGCCGCGTACGACCGAGGTTTGCGTCTGCGAGCGAATCCTTCCACGCCAATTCATGATCCTCAAAATATTTTTGACGGGCCTCTCTTGCTTCTGTATAAAGTTTTTCAGCATTTAGAAGCTCGGTTTCGGCTGCCGTCACATCGGCTATATGCTGGTTTTTTTCCTCTTCCAATGCTTTCAGTTCACCAACGGATGAAGCCAATGCTTCCTGATAGGTTTCTGCAGCGTCCTTAGCCGCCTGGCGGTCGCTTTCGAGTCCTTCTTTTATGGATGCCAATGAGTCACGCGCACTTTCAAGCGCTGCAAACAACTGTGCGTCGAGATGCGCTTGCGATTGGTCCAATTCAGCCAAAGCGGTATCGAGATTGAGTGTGGCTTCCACCAGCAAGGAGGACATTTCGCCGCATGATGCGGCGTTTTCTTCCGGCACCACCATATTAGCTTGTGGTGGCAGGTTGAGAAAGGAAACGATCTCCTGATGAAAGGCATCATACATGTCTCCTCTGTTCGTAGGCAGGGTGGTAGCGATTGCCCGCGCCTGACTGTTGATGGCATCTTTACGACTTTGATATGTTGACATCAGCGCTTCTTGCGTGACACATGTCGCTGCAAAAGTTCGTGTGCGCTGATTCCAAATAGTTCGCGCTTTCCGGTATTTGCGCAAAGGAGGAGAGGAATAAAGCTGATTTTCCATTTCACTAATCGCACGGGTAAGTTCCAGTATTAGGTCACGCCTATCCAGATATGCTTGATTCTGATCATTTTCGGCATTGCTTAAGGATTCCAAATTTTCGGCAATCGCCTGAGCCGCCGATTCCATTTGGGTTTCGTAGTCGGATAGTGCTTGTTCGGCCGATTCCATTGCTTCGCGTTTGGCATCGACCGTTGCCAGAGCATTCAATTCAGCGGAATTTGGCGGGTTTGTCAGAATACTCCGCAGTGCTTCGATTTCATTTTCAGTTGTGGCAATGCTGTCGGTTAGCTGTGTGAGGCTGTCGGAGGTCTGCTCGAAATACCCGTTTGTTTCATCAAATATCCCTTGGACTACTGAGATCGAATCTATCTGAGCATCCAACCGTTCCTGAAGATCCTTCTTACTATTTTTCAATTCTTCGAGCGTGGAAGCGAAGCGGGTACTATCGCTTGCAATTCCCTGATGAAGACGGTTTTCTAATTCCGTTTTTTTGCTTTCGAGTTCTTGAAGCTTTGCAACAAGAGAGTCTATCAATTGGGCGATGGCTATGAGGGAATCGGCGCGAAAGGGATCATTCAGTGAGCCGGGACCGGAAATAATCCGCCAGCGATATGCGCTCAAATTCATGATGTCCTTTACAGGATAATCAGTTTCACTTGCACCTCCTTCACATCCATCGCACGAGAAAATTGCATAGTCCCAGTCCATACCTTCGGCACGGAGAGCAACCGCTCTGGGATAAGGGAATTTTTCGGGGGCGTCGAGAACCATGCCGAGATCTATTTTCTGTGCGGGCTCGAGGCGTTTTACCAGAGGTTCGCATTCTTTGGGCATGGGTTCGATAGGTGGTACCCTTTCGGGAATGGAGTCGATCGGGGTCTCAGGAGGTACTTTGTCAGTACCTCCGGGGGGACCCGTGAGGATCTCGATATTCTTCGAAAAATCACATTCACATGGACTTCCGTCACAACTGACGCTTCCTGTAAAGCTGATAATAATGATTCCAATCCCATCGGGGATCGTAAATTCCTGACTTGCATTCTGAACTTCCAGTGCAGTCCAGTTTCCCCCTTCCGGTGTGTAGCCTATCTGAAAATATCCATTTACCAGCGGCGGACAATCTTTGGGTTTACAAGCCACATCCCACTCGGCTTCGACCGTAATCGGTGTGCCGGTCGGCAGCGTACCTTCATTTATAGGCAAGCCCCCTTGTTTGAAAGTCAATGATTTTAATGCACATGGTCCACAGGCACAGCCGTCTTCTGGCGGAGGAGGCTCCGTATCGCCCGGGGAAGTGACATGGCTGCTATCGGTCGAGCTGGTGCCATCGCCACCTCCTGTATCACCTACAACTTGCCATTGTGTGAGTGTTGCAGCTCCGTCACATTCACAAATAGATTCATCACATTTTGCGATTCCATTCCATGTCAGATAGAGAAGCCCGTTTCGCGGAAGCGTTATTTCTTCTCCGATTTCGAGGGAATTCCATACGAGAGGATCGTAACCGACTGAAGAAAATTCGGCGTGGATAGTTCCGGTAAATGATGAAGCACAATCAGCTGAGGAACAGGTGATCGAATAATGTGGTGAAAAGGATACCGGTGTTCCCACAGGCACGTCAAAAGTTTGTTCCTCAACGCCATTTACCGACATGAACAGTCCCTCAAATTCGCATGAAATGCATTCACAGTCGGTGGTGCCGGAGGATACGCCAAATACCGTTGGTTGCGAGGTGCCATCGGGTGTGGAGTAGGTCGTGCCGTCGGTTGAAATGGGACTAACGGTCCACACAAAGCCACCGGAGTTCGAACCTAAAGGAATATATTCAATCGGCCAAACGAATTGATTGGCGTCCTGAATATATTCGGAGAGAATAGGAGGGTTTACTTCGACTGCCTCGAGAGGAGATTGTTCTGAATAAACCTCATATACAAATAGTTGGTATTTTTCTCCGAAATCTGGAATTGGTGTTACCGGACTCCACTGAAAGATTAAATTTGGGGTGAGGGCGGCATCTACCATTTCTCCATCCGGAGGGTAGAGATTTACGGGATCCTGATACCCCAAAATAATGAATGGAGCACAAGAAGGTTCCGAAACCGGTTGCAATACTTCAGGATCGATTGCGGTCACGCATAGCGTATAATCGCCATCCGGAAGTTGGCCGGTCTGGATAATCGTCTGATCAAATTCATCCGTATATTCCAGCGATTCGATTGGTATCAAGTCGGCAAGCGGATAGTTTGAAACTCCGGGAGGGGCATTAATAACAGGAGCTTCGGAAGGTAAAGAATACCCGATTTCCGATGTAGCACCCGAGAATAGTTGAACCTTGAACACAAGAGGAGTTTCTCCGGTAGAAAGATTGGTCACAGTAACCAAAATATCTTCAGCATGGGTGCTCTCCCATTCGTATAAATAGGGCGATATTGTCGGGGAAACATTCGTTTGAACGAATATTTGAGAAAAGCCGCTAAGGTGAAAAATCAGGCTAAACAAGAATAGCACCTATGGTGTTCTTGACATTCATGGTTCTGATTGGTTATTTCAAATATAGAAAATTAATTTAAAGCATTGATAATAAGGAGGAAAAATTTTCTTGTTTCAAGAGAATATCGGTAGTGCGCGCATGTTGATTTCATTTTGAAAAGGCATGGGACTTTTAATCCTGCATTTAGTTCTGACTGGCTCAAATGAATAATTTTATCCAAAAAATACAAACGTGAAGTCGGAGTCATCACTTTTCTCTTTCCTTTCCACAATTTCCCTTAATATTGAAACCTGTAATTGAATCTATGTGCGGAATATTTGGAGTCTGGAATTTTAAAGAAGTAAAAGGGAGCCATTTGCTACATGCATCTCAATTGCTCCGACACCGCGGTCCTGATGATGAGGGGTTTTTGGTTTTTGAAAAGGAAAGCGCGAAACCTTTCGGTGGTTCGGATTCGGCGGATCAAAGCTGCGAAAAGCTCCATCGCGAATCCGAAATAACCGGCGCCATGCTGCACCGTCGCCTTTCCATACTCGACCTTTCGCCTGCCGGGCATCAGCCCATGGCGCACCCCAATGGAAAGCTGTTTCTGGTTTTCAACGGCGAGATTTACAACTATCGTGAACTCATCGCTAAATATGATTTGAAGGTAAAAACCGGCACGGATTCAGAGATGATTCTCCTTCTTTATGCAAAAATCGGTATAGAGGCTTTTGCCAAATTCCGCGGTATGTGGGCACTCGCAATTGTGGATCTAAACGAGAATAAACTCGTGCTTTCGCGTGATCGGTTTGGAATAAAACCTCTTTTTATCACCCAGCGAAATGGCGGCCTTGCCTTTTCAAGCGAAGCAAAACCGCTCCTCGCCCTTCCGGGAATGAAACCGCAATGGGAACGCAGGAAATTTCTGCAATTCGTGGTTTTTGGTGCTACGGACGATCCACATGAAACATTTTTTAAAGGAATTGAATCCCTTAAACCCGGCCACTTTCGTGAATACGATCTGGATACGCTCGATTTTTCGGAAACGGAATATTACAATTTGCGCAAAGCAGTTGCCCAAAAAGAATCAAATGACGAGTCCTTCGAATCCCTTTTTCGCGAAAGCATAAAAGAACACCTCATCGCCGATGTGGAGGTCGGATCATGCCTCAGTGGCGGCCTCGACTCCAGTCTGATCGTAGCCGAAGCTGCAAATCTTTCTTCGGGAGTTTTTAAGACTTTCACCTGTTCTTTTCCCGGCGAGAAGATTGATGAATCGGATTATGCACGTATGATCGCCACCGAAAACCGAAAGCTCGATCAGCATTTCACCACGCCCACGGCAAGAGATTTTCTCGATGGTTTCGATGATTTGATTCGCAGCCAGGAACGCCCTTTCGGTTCGGCTTCCATTTTTGCGCAAGCTGCGGTTATGAAGCTCGCTTCTGAGAGTGGCATCAAGGTGCTGCTCGACGGTCAGGGCGCCGATGAAATTCTCGGAGGCTATTATCCTTTTGCGGGAGCCTACCTTATTTCTCTGCTCAAATCCGGAAAAATGACTGCATACAAACGCGAATTAAAGGCGCTGAAAAAGCATTTCAATCCCAAAATGGGAACAGCCATGATGCGTTCGGCTTTTTATGCGCTTCCGCAAAATGTGCAGGTACTCGCCCGAAAGAAAAAGCGGTTGGGGTATAGCCTTATTCAATCTGATTATCAAAAGGAAGCAGATGAGCTAAAATCGCCGGAAAGAGGAGCAACCGACTTTCTGGAACTCAGTTTTCGGAGCGTGGAATTCGGCCTTTACGAGCTATTGCAATACGAGGACCGCAATGCGATGAAGTACAGTATCGAGAGTCGTGTTCCTTTTCTCGATCACCGTTTGGTAGAATGGTCGGTAAGCCAGCCACCGGAAGACAAAATCCACAATGGCTGGACGAAATACCCGATCCGGAAAGCACTCGAAAAACACGATTTAAAACCACTCGCCTGGCGGATTGATAAATTGGGTTTTGTGGCTCCGCAAAATAGATGGAGAATGGAGCTGGCTGAAGAAATAAAGGCGAAAGTCGCAAATTCAAATATCCCGAATATTTTTGATGAGCAGATGATTGATGAACTCTTTTCAAAATCGATTACAGATAATTCCGGTCTTTCGGAGTTTTGGAGAATTTATGCCTTACTGAGGTGGATGGCTGTTTTTGAAGTGGAACTTGTCTGAGCTCGCGCTCGCGTCTCGCGAGTGCGGTTTTATTTGGCGTCTCGCCAGGTTCAATTAGAGGGATTTTGAATATTTAATTCGACCTTCTTCAGAGGATTTTCAGAATGACCCGGCAAGATGCCGGAAATATTGTCCCTCGCGAGACGCGAGCGACTGCGTAATACAGAGAATTTTCAATGTTCAATTTTAAATGTGTGAAAGTTCAGTGTATGAATGATGTTTATTTTCAAAGGGAAAAGGATTGAATTAGCATCTTCAATTATAAATTAAACATTCCTACATTTTACGTACCTTTAGAATCGCATGAAAAGCCCCGAAGATGAATACCCGCAAGTCAGCGAGCCTTCCCTTTCAGGAACCTACACCGCACGTGATTACCTTACCTGGAAAACCGATGAGTTGATGGAGCTTATCGGCGGCAAGATTTTTAAAATGACTCCGGCACCGCGCCGCATACATCAACGGATAGTCATGGATTTAGGAACTATTTTAAATTTAAACTTTCGTCCTAAATGCCAGGTTTATTCAGCCCCTTTCGATGTCTATCTCGTCCATCTCGGTGAAAACTGGAAAGACACTTCAAATATTGTCCAACCCGATCTTTGCGTGATTTGCGATCTGGCCAAATTGCACGATCGCGGCTGCATCGGCGCACCCGATCTGATAGTCGAAATCCTTTCTCCGGGCACTGCCGGTAAAGACCTCGGTCCCAAGCGCGATCTCTATCAGGAATATGGGGTGAAGGAATTGTGGATTGTGCATCCCACCGAAGAAACGATTACCATCCATGTTCTTAAGGATGAGAAGTATCACATTTTGCCGATTTTGGCTCGTGGACAAACCCTCGAAAGTCCAACGTTTCCCCAGTTTACTTTCTTGGTCGATAACGCTTTTCCGGAATGATTATTTTAAGAAATTAGGAACTGAAGTCTAAAGAATCCTTACTTTCATTTAGACAAAAGAATTAAAAGTAATCCCATGAAAAACCCCGAAGATGAATACCAACAAGTAAGTGAGCCTTCCCTTTCAGGAACCTACACCGCACGTGATTACCTTTCGTGGAAAACCGAAGAGTTGATGGAGCTTATTCGCGGAAAGGTTTTTAAAATGTCGCCTTCTCCCAAACGGAAGCATCAGGATGTGGTAATGAGCTTGGGTAATATCTTATATTCTAATTTCCGTCAGCGGTGCAGGGTTTACTCTGCCCCTTTTGATGTCTATCTTGTCCATACCGGTGAAAATTGGAAGGATACTCCGAATATTGTCCAGCCGGATTTGTGCGTGATTTGCGATCCGGCCAAATTGCACGATCGCGGCTGCATCGGCGCACCCGATCTGGTTGTCGAAATCCTTTCTCCGGGCACTGCCCGCAAAGACCTCGGTCCCAAGCGCGATCTCTATCAGGAATATGGGGTGAAGGAATTGTGGATTGTGCATCCCACCGAAGAAACGATTACCATCCATGTTCTCAAGGATGAGAAGTATCACATTTTGCCGATTTTGGCTCGTGGACAAACCCTCGAAAGTCCAACTTTCCCTCAGTTCACTTTCTTAGTCGATAACGCTTTTCCGGAATGAACATTCACCCATTCACCCATTGAAAATTGACTAAAATCACCATCGTTTGCGGACATTTTATTCCATCGCTGGGCTACTTGGAAGTTCATCTTGCGCGAGCTTTTGTACTTGTAGGTCATGACACATCAGTGATTACCTCTTCCGCCATTCCCGAATATGTGGGTAATCTACAATCTGGTTTTGGTGAAAATCCCGCTGGAGTGGAAGTAGTGCGATTAAAGCCAAAATTCACGCTCGGTCAGGTAGTAATCGCGGATGGAATTAAAAGAGCGCTCAACCGTATAAATCCCGATTTGGTAATCGTTATCGGTTTGGGAAAAGCTTTTCCCAAACCTGTTTTTGAAACAAAATATCCGATCATTTCGCTCTTTGGCGACAATGCCTATTCATACGCCAACGGTTCCCTAAAAACGAAAGTGCTTTTTTCTCTGTTCAAGAAATCAACCTATCAAAAAGCCATTCTAAGAAGTGGGAAGCTTGTGGCCTATACTCCTGAAAGTTTTGACGCTGCAGCGAAAATGCTCGGCGGTAAATACGTGGATATTTTGCGAAAGCAAAGCGATTTTATTAGTCTCGGTTTTTGGCCCGAAGATTTTTACTTCAACTCTGATTTGCGAAAAGCCAAACGAGCCGAACTTCATTTTAGCGAAAGCGATAAAGTGATAATTACCGCCACCCGACTCGTACCTGAGAAAAATCTGGAGGAGGCTATAGCGCTTTTCGAAAAATTGCCCGATAACGTAAAATGGCTCCTCGTAGGAAGTGCGGGCGATGAATACGCCGAAAAATTGGAAGTTGAGCTGACGAAAAGACTCGGAAAAGAGCGTTTCAAAATTCTGGGCTATTCCGATAAACCAGCGCTGAACGCACTCTACAACACCGCCGATTTGGCATTGTATACCGTTCCCGCAATCTCAATTTTTGAAGCAATCGGGACCGGATTGCCGCTGGTATTGCCCAAAGAGAAAAGCCTGAGCCATATTGTCGACGAAGGATTTCGCTTCGCTGAATATCAGAAAGGCGAAACAGACTTAAGTCAATTTATTCAATCGGAGTCTTCAGATAACGAGCGACTTGAACGTACAAAAGCAGCTCAGTCAAAATTTGGCTGGATAGAGATTGCTGAGGAACTGCTTGCTTTAGCAACGAATAAAGGATAAACCGGCTTCATGCCTCGAAGCAAGTTTTGATCGAAAGTTGACCCGCGACTACGCTACACCCACTACTCAATACCAACTACTCATTACTACCTCCCCGTTCATAATTCGTGAATAAGTAAACCGCTCACCGTGCCGATTTTCTCGGTCATCCGCGTTTCTTTGTATCATGATTTCAAAAGGCATTAAGGGGTGACTTTTAAAGAATGGACAGCTTGGCTGCGGGATCTCCCCTGGGCGTTTCGCTGGTTTCCGCTATTGGTGCTATTTCGCCCGGTGGTCGATAATCTCTATTTCTTAAAATCCGTCAGCCCTTTGCTTTCACCTCCATATTTGGTTGGAGTTCTCACGCCTATAGCTTGCGTTGTGGCGTTAATTCGGTTTAAGTCACCCAGTCGAACGGGACTTGATAAAGCATTTCTATACTGGAGTGTGATGGTGCTCCTTTCGGCCTTGTTCTTGCTCTTCTACGACCCGCTTTCCATGCTTACTTTCGAGTATGTGCTCAAAATTACCATTCCGGTGTATCTCTACTTTTTTCTGCGCTTGTTTATCACCGATTTGCGCGATCTGCACGGTATCCTCCAAAGTTTTCTCTATTCCACTCTTTTTGTAGTGGTACTGCTCATGTACGAAGTTTTTGTCAATCCTATTTCTGTTCAGGAAAGCCGAGGTCTCGAGCGCATCCAAGCAAGTTTTGGCGATGTGGTGAGCTATGGAATGTATATCACATTTGCCGTGATTATTGCGACGTATTATTTTTTCGCGCGCCAGCATCTGGTGACGTTCAACCGCCGAATGGTGCTACTGGGTGTAGTTCTGGCTTTTTCGCTTTTGGGACTCGTAAATATTTATCACACAGCTTCATATTCAGTATTTGCCACACTTAATTTTGCTCTTCGTAGCTTACAATTTTCGTTCACAGAATAGGGGCGTGGCCATAGGTTTAGTCCTTATCGCCGGTTTTGTGATGACCATTTGGGGAAGTGAAGTACTTCAGGACAAAATATCTCCACTTATTCAAACGGATATACAAGTCTATGAAGGTCAGCAAAATACAGACAGACTGCTTCATGGCCGTGTGGGACGCTGGCGCTCCATGCTCGAATTATTTTCAGCCGAATCGGTGCCTGTACAGTTTTTTGGCTTTCCGTTAAAATTCAAATACGTTTTTCAATTTATCGGCATCGGTTCGCACAATGATTTTATCCGGATGCTTTTCGGTACGGGAATAATCGGACTGCGCTCGTATCTCATTCTACTTTTTCGCATCTGGCTTCGAAGATTGGTTTTAGGTCTTGCTCAAAATTATTTACTCACCGCCACTATGCTCGCCTTGATCTTCTATAGCATCAGTGTCACCCCTACTTTTTACGCGCCTTTCATGTACTTCGCGCTTTCTGTTTTTGCGTATGTCGCCCTTCCGGGAAATAAACTCACACAATGGGCAAACCGCGAATATTAATTCTGGGCAAGTTGCCTCCACCGCTTATAGGTCCGGCTCTGGCTACGGAGATTATCCTTAACTCGAGCCTTAAGGATCAATTTGAATTGCATCATTTCGATACGCGTATCAATGCTTCTGTGGCTGAGATGGGAAAATATTCCTTCTCCAAATTAGGCGTTATCCGCAGAAAATACCGGTACTTCAAAATGGTGCTCAAGGAAGTAAAACCCGATCTTGTACTCATTCCCATAGGGCAAACATCAGCCGGCTTTTTTAAAGATGTTCCCTTTATCCGAATGGCAGCAAAGGCGGGTGCAAAAGTCGTAATTCAGTTGCGCGGAAGTGCCTGGCGCGATTGGTTTGACGGTTTGGGAGCCTTACAGCAAAAAACCGTTCGTAGCCAAATTCGCAAAAGCCATGCGGCCATCGTGCTCGGTGATAATCTCCGGTATATTTTCAAAGATTTTTATCCCGAAGACATGATTTTTGTCGTCCCAAATGGCGCCGATTACACTTTCCCCGAAAGGGAAAATAATGAGATTCAAATTACCTATCTCGCAAATTACCTGCCGGGAAAAGGAATATTGGAATTGCTTAAGGCACTCAAAATACTGATTGCTGATCCCGAAATCCCAACCTTCAGGTTTAACGCCTTTGGAAGTTGGGACAATGCCGAATATCGGGCGGAATGTGAGTCGGTTGCAAAAGATATTCCGCAATGTGTTTTAAATGATTCGGTGTCGGGAAATGAAAAATGGCAGGCGCTCGCCGATACAGATATTTTTGTTTTCGCACCCCGGTCTCCCGAAGGACATCCATGGAGCATTGTTGAAGCCATGGCCGCGGGATTGCCAATTATCACCACCGATAGAGGAGCCATTCGCCAAAGTGTTGAGGACGGAGTGAATGGATTTTTGCTCAAAGATCCGATTCCCGCAGAGCTTGCGCAAAAATTGGTCACCTTGTTAAAAAATAAGACCTTGCGGATGGAAATGGGGCGTGCCTCACGGGAAAAATATTTGGCAGAGTTTACTGCAGAGAAAATGGTCGGCAATTTGGAAGAAGTATTCAATAAAGTATTGGCTAACTGATGTGCGGTATTTTTGGAATTATCGCTCCGAATCTTGAAGGACTAAAACCCAAAGCGGGTTTAAACAGCCTTGAACATCGCGGACCCGATTCGGGCAACTCCATTGCCGAAATCCATGCCGCCAATACGGTTTTCTTCGGGCACCGCCGTCTTTCAATTATCGATCTCAGCGATGCGGGAAACCAACCAATGACCTGCGAACAAGCGACGATAATATACAACGGGGAAGTCTATAATTTCGAAGAACTCCGCGAGACATATTTAAAAGATGTCACCTTTCGCTCCAAAACCGACACCGAAGTAATCCTCCAGCTATACCTTAAATTTGGAAAGGATTTTGTCAAAAAACTCAATGGTGATTTTGCTATCGCCATCCTCGATCGCCGGCTACGCAAGGTTTTTCTATACCGCGATCGGATGGGAGTGAAGCCGTTTTACGTTTATAACAAGGGCAATGTTTTCGCTTTTTCAAGTGAGATTAAAGCCTTTAAAGCTGCCGGTCTTCCGCTTTCGCTAAATGAAAAAGGAGTCGGCAAATACCTCATATTCAAATATTCTCCGGGCGATAAAACGCTTTTCACGGAAGTGGAACGGCTCAAGCCGGCAGAAATGCTTGTCTATGATTTGGAAAAATCACTTTTTCAAAAGGAGAAATATTGGGATCTATCTGCGGAAATAAAACCCTTCAAAGGCTCTTATGCCGATGCAAAAGCGGAGCTCCGACATCTTCTCGAAAAAGCTGTTTCGAGCCGGCTGATCGGTGATGTACCTATTGCCAATTATCTCTCCGGAGGGCTGGACAGCTCGCTCATTGCGCACTATCTGAAAGGTGGAAAGCATGTGCATTATTGCGCCGTGAAGAATCGCGGAGATCTCAAGGCCGAAGGAACTACTTCCGACGGGCATTTCGCCGCTCTTCTTGCCCGCGACTGGAATCTCGACTTGCGCGAAATCCCTATCGGAATCGAAAATCTGACCCCGGCACATTTGCATGAAGCAGTCACGGCTTGCGATGATCTTATCGCCGACGGATCGATTATCCCCGCTATGCTTATCGCAAAATCTGCCGCAGAAGACCATCGGGTAGTTTTAAGCGGGATGGGTGCTGACGAGCTTTTCCTCGGTTACAACGGGCATTTTTTGATGCGACTCAATGCCATGGCTGATAAAGTTCCCGGACTCAAACCGGTAGCCGGAAGTGTGATGAGAACTGTGAATGCAGGCAAAGGACCGTTCAAAGCCTATCGCCGCTACTTGCAAAAATGGGGAAATAATCTCGGCAAGCCCTACGAAGCAAGCCGATTCAGCCTTGTGGGCGATGTTGATTCGGCAGTCTCCGTGTTCAATGGAGATGCGGGATTTGAAGAATTCGTCGCTCCATATTTCTCCAAAGACCAAAACCTTTTCGACAATCTTTTCACCTTCGAAATGGAAAACTTCCTGGTGAAAAACCTCCACTATCTCGACCGTTCGAGTATGGCTTACGGCATGGAAAGCCGCGTGCCCTACCTCGATACCAGCCTCGTTACATTTGCCGCAGGCTTGCCTTTGGAATACAAAATGAGCCGGAGTTTTAAATCGAAAAAAATCCTCAAAGAGGCGTATCAGGCAGAATTACCCAATTATATTACGCGTCGCCGAAAAGCCGGGTTCGGAATGCCCCTTCGTTCGCTACTATCGAACCAAAAAGTGCTCGATACTTTTTTGCCGATCGAGTATTTTGCCGATCAGTCATACTTTGATTCGGATGCCATCCTGCGAATAATCGAAGCCCATAAATCCGGAAAACAAGATCAATCTGCCCTGATTTATGCTTTGATTTCGTTCAAATCCTGGGCAGACCAATGGTGCGAATAGCGATATAATAGATACCGTGTTTATGGTATTTTAACAATATAACAATCAGAAAAACAGGGGACTAATATTTTAAGGCTTATTTTTTTAGGAGAGAAATAGTTCGGCATTTCATTTGATTTCTACTTTTGTGTGGAATTAGTCTAAATAAGAATAAGCCGATTTTGTATCTCAAGAAATCTCTCATTTTAACCCTGCTTACAGGGTTTTCTATTGGAACCGTAAATGCTCAAATAGATAGCTCCGCTGTTCTCAATGCCAAGGTGTTGAACTTCGTTAATCGATTTTCCCTCGAAGCCTACGGAGTGGTAAACTACTACGCATACGATTGGGAAACCCTCCCCAACCGTCGGAATGCCTTGGATCCTGAGCGACTTAATTTATATCTCTACTATGATTTTTCTGATAAAATTCAGTTTAAATCAGAGATAGAATTTGAACATGGCGGTACCGGAATTGCCATGTCTTTTGATCCCATTCAGGAATTTGGCGAGTTTGAAGAGGAAATATCGAAGGGAGGGCAGGTCGTTCTCGAACAGATAAATCTACTTTTTAAAATCGACCCGCGATTCCAAATTCGGGTCGGTAAGATGCGCTTCTATATGGGGAATGCTTCAAAAGACGATGAGCCAAAAGACTATTTTACCACCTACAGATCGCAAGTTGAAAACACAATATTGCCTTTGGGATGGTATGAAACGGGAGTTGAGCTGAGCGGGAGTTTCCCACTCAAGGTGAATGAGGATTATCCAAAATTGAGTTATAAAGCCTACGTTGTAAGTGGATTGGATAATTCGGCATTTTCATCTCTCAATTGGATTAGGCCGGGATATCAAACCCGCTTTGAAACCATCAATGCCGATAATCTGGCCTACGCATTTCGACTCGATTATGAGTTTGATCATGAAAGTGAAATCGGTTTTAACATCTATGGTGGAAATGCCACAGGCAATCGTCCCAAAAAAGATTTTACTGAACCTTCCTGGGTAGTTTACGGAGATGTTCATTTCACCATGGAGTCTTTTCCCTGGCGGTTGCGCGCTTACGGAATGATGGGCAATGTGAGTAATTCTGAGGCTTTGAGTCAGGCAAATAGAAATTTGTCGAATAATCTGGGTGTAAAACGGACCCCTGTAGCTGCAATGGCTGCCGGAACATATGGGGAGGTGGCCTATGATTTTCTTCATCTTTTCAATGCTAATGCGAAACAAAAATTCTATGTCTTCGGCCGTGCTGAATGGTTTGATTCCATGTATCGCACCGAAGGGAATATTTCTGATAATCCGCGCTATGAGAACACCATTTTTGTCGCAGGGCTCAATTATTTCCCGATTCCTAACATTGTTTTCAAAACCAATTATGAATGGCGCACCCTCGGAACCGATCAAAAGGAAAATACCTTCTCAGCCGGGTTCGGATTTAATTTTTAATGAATAAGCAACATGTTAAAAACCTCAACACCAATGACTCATATAAATTTCAAAGGGATGAATACCTTCAAAAGAATACTTCCTCTTCTATTCATAGGCGGAGCCGTTATATTCTCATCGTGCACAACGAAAGATGATAAAACCGAAGCGCCCAACGCCGATTATTCGGGCATAATTGAGAATTCCGCAGATGTGATATTGGCGACCTATTCCGATTTGGCAGTTCGCAGCGTCACTTTGCAGGAAAAATCGCAGGTACTCGAATCCGATCAAACTACCGAGAATCTTGATGCTGCCCGTGCGGCCTGGGTTGAGGCCCGGGCACCCTGGGAAGAATCAGAGGGTTTTCTTTTTGGCCCTGTAGATGCTGAAGGGCTCGACCCGTCTATTGATTCATGGCCAGTAAATGTTACCGATCTTAACAATGTCCTCAATAGTGGTAATCCGATTACCGCTGAATTTTTAAGTGCACAGGAAGGAACCCTGAAAGGTTTTCATACCATTGAATTTTTGCTCTGGGGAACTTCTGGCAACAAGCAGGTAGGTGATTTTTCGCAACGCGAATTTGAATACCTGAGCGCAGCATCCGAAGTATTAGCACAAAATACGCAAGCTCTCTACGAGGCCTGGAGACCGGGAGCAGGAAATTTTATTGAGAATTTGCTCACAGCCGGAAAGGGTAGCCTGATATATGTGAGTCAAAAAGGGGCTCTTGAAGAAATGGCGAATGCAATAGCCGTTATAGCCGATGAAGTGGGAAACGGTAAGATAAACGATCCTTTTTCACAACAAGATCTCACCTTCGAAGAGTCGAGATTCAGCGCAAATTCCAAACACGATTTTGCCAACAATATTCGCAGTATTCAAAATATATATACCGGAAAATATGGCGAATTGGGCAACGGACTGGGTCTCTCTGAAATAGTTGTGGCCGCAAACCCGGCTATGGACGCACAAATACGCGATGAAATAATTACCGCGATCACTTCCATTGATAATATTCCCGGAACTTTTTCGGATGCGGTGTTCAATTCTCCGGAAGCAGTTCAGGCCGCTCAAACGAATGTACGCGATTTACAACAAACCCTTGAAAGTCAATTAATCCCTTTTATTTCAGGACTATAAATAGTATTTTCAAAAGGATAAGGTCATGTTTTACAAATTGAGAGTTGCCCCAGTATTAATTAGTGCTTGTTTGATCTCGCTCATTTCCTGTAAAAAAACGGAAACAGAGTTGGCGGACAATGCTTTGCTTAAACGTGAGATGGCTGGAGGTGAAACCACCGTATTTGTCACGGGTGCAAATGCCTATTCCTATCCACTGGCCAATCTCGACCAGGCGGGAGTAGATGCCCATTTTGTAGCCGATGGCCTTTTTGGTCAGCACTTTGTCACAGCGCCTTCTCTTCAATTTGGGGGTCTGGGCCCGGTGTTTAATCAAAACTCCTGCGAAAGCTGCCATGTTCGAAATGGACGCGGTGCGGTTCCGCAATTTCCGGGCGACCAGAACAGTGGATTGCTGATCCGACTCAGTATGCCGGGAGTGGGCGACCACAATGGGTTTATTCCTGTGGAAGGATTTGGTTTTCAGCTTCAAACAAAAGCTGTGTTTGGAAGCCAACCCGAAGGGACAATTTCCAAAACGGAATCCCAGGAAATCGTTGCCTTCCTCGACGGTCAAACCAAAACAATTATCAAACCCGAATACCATATCGAAAACACGTACATTCCTTTTCCGGCAGGAGCGCTTACTTCGCCTCGTGTGGCGCCACCAATTCACGGTCTTGGCTTAATTGAAGCCATCCGGGAGCAAGATATATTAGCTCTGGAAGATCCGGACGATCTGAATGGCGATGGGATTAGCGGACGCGCCAATTGGGTGTGGGATATTGCAGCTAATCAGATTGCGCTGGGTCGTTTTGGCTGGAAAGCCGGCATGCCAACAGCCGAGCAGCAGGCTGCCGACGCTGCCCACAATGACATGGGGCTTACCAGTTCATATTTCCCCATAGAAAGCAGTCACGGTCAATCGAACGGAAATGTGGGTCTGCAAGACACGCTGGACCTCACAGATGAAACAATCGAGTCGATGGCATTTTACTTTCAAACCGTTGCAGTACCCGCCGCGCGAAACTTGAATGACGCTGCAGTAATCCGGGGCGCTAAAATCTTCGACTCGGCAGAATGTAGCAAATGCCATGTGCCTGAACAAACCACCGGTTCTCATCTGATAGGCGAATTGAGCAACCAAACTATTTATCCCTATACCGATCTTTTGCTTCACGATATGGGCGATGGTCTGGCCGATGGACGGGGAGAGTATATGGCGAACGGAAATGAATGGCGCACCCCGCCACTTTGGGGGATTGGTCTCGCGCAAATCGTAAATCCCAATGCACACTTCATGCACGATGGCAGAGCCCAAACACTCGAAGAAGCCATCCTCTGGCATGGTGGAGAAGCAGAAAATGCGAAAAATATATACCTTGCTTTAAGCCAGTCGGATCGGAATGATTTGCTGAAGTTTTTGAAGGCATTGTAATCTGAGAAGAACGAATATTTCCAGTATACCGGAAGATGTTTTTATTTTTACTCCGATACCTGTCGTCGTTCACTAAGTCCTAAAAATCTTCTCCTAAATCAATGAATTCTTTGATTTGCTGGTTGGCCGTGAATATAATATGTTGAACGCACTTAATATACGGCCAGATTAATCTGAAATAAATTCCACAAAATTTTGAGGAGAAATAATTTCTGTTTCTGCCTCAGGATATGCATTTCTGAAAGCTTTCGTTATGCTATGGGATTTACGGGTATTCCACTTCATTTCAAACCCGGATAATTTATCATGATCCACTTCAACGTAATCGATTTCACTCTGATTGTAATTTCGCCAAAAGTAGCTTTTTACCTTTTTAGATCTATAGGAGTTTAGCTTTATCCTTTCGGAAACGATAAAGTTTTCCCAAAGTTTTCCTTGATCATTACGAGCTTCTAAAGGATTGAAGTCATCAATAATCGAATTCCGAATTCCATTATCCCAAAAGTAAATTTTTGACATCTTTGAAACTTCTTTTCGCGGATTTGTACTAAACGAATTTAATCGAAATACAACGAATGCTTTTTCAAGAAGATTAATATAACTTTCAATGGTTTCCGCTTTAACGCAAAGCGTTTTTGCTAATTCGTGATAAGAAACTTCAGAACAAACCTGATAGGCCAATAATTTAAGTAATGACTCAAGAAGTTGCGGTTTGCGAATATCTTTCCATACCAAAATGTCCTTGTATAAATATTGGTCACTCAAATTTGATAAAATAAATTCAGCGTCAGGTTTTTCATTTACCACATTTGGATAAGAGCCAAAAATCAAGTGAAACGGTAGTGTTTTTTCCCATTCAAAAGCTGATTTTCCCCGGTACAATTCAATCATCGAGAAAGGATAAAGATGAAATAGAAATTGCCTTCCGGTGAGAGGTTCAAACACGGTTTCCGAAATATCGAGTGCAGAAGAGCCTGTGGCGATAAACTGGACATTTTTAAAATTATCAACCATTAATTTAAGCAATAGTCCGGGGTTTATTATGCGCTGTATTTCATCAATCACCACGATTTTGTAATTTCCAATCACAGACTTCAAGGTTTCAAGACTTGGATTGGTGAGCCTTTCGCGCAAGGGTTGTTCATCCGCATTCAGCCATAGCAAACTATTATTTTCGTTATAGATATCTGCTACCAGCGTAGTTTTTCCGACTTGTCGAGCTCCGGTTATTACAAGGACTTTCCCCTTATTCAGCTTGCTCAACAGGCTTTTTGCAAGAAGCCTTTTTATTATTTGCATGCTTAAAAGTACGAATATTTCCGTTATACCGGAAATATTCGTACTAATTTTTCCGTTATACCGGAAAAATTCATGGTTTCGAAACTGATCTTGCATTGGACTTACTTATCTGTTCCTATCCTGTGACACTATTTTGTGAATAAACACCCACAAAATCCGGCCACAACCCGCCACATCTTCTTACTTTTGACTGCTAAATCAATGAAGAATTTTGGAACAACTGCTGCAGAGCCTCAAAGCAGGTGAAATGGAAATCGTTTCCCTGCCCAATCCCCATCCCGGAAAGGGTGAAGTGCTGGTTCGTACTCATTTTTCAGCAATAAGTACAGGCACCGAAGGAAAAACGGTGAGCGATGCCCGTAAAGGCTATATTGCGAAAGCGAAATCACGAAAAGAAGAAGTGAGCAAAGTGGTAAAAGCCGCCCGTTCGCATGGAATAGCCGACACCTACAAAATGGTCATGAACAAGCTGGAAGCGCTTCAACCGCTTGGGTATAGCCTTTCGGGAGTGGTGGAGAAAGTAGGTGAAGGAGTCAAAAATTTTAAACCTGGCGACCGCGTAGCATGCGGTGGAGCCTCGGCTTCACACGCCGAACTGGTTACCATTCCCGAGAATCTCTGTGTATCCATTCCCGACGCAGCAGCGATAGATGAGGCGGCATTCACAACCATTGGCGCTATAGCCATGCAGGGAATTCGTCGCGCCGAATTAAATCTCGGTGAAAATGCAGTGGTTATTGGACTGGGAATAATCGGGCAAATAACCTTGCGCCTTTTAAAATCCGCAGGAGTGAGGACTTTTGGAATAGACTTGAAAGAAGATCTTGTGGATCTGGCCTTTCAGTCAGGTGCTGAAAATGCGACCGTCCGTGGTGATGAACTTCTGGAAGCTAAAGTCAATCAATTTTCAAAAGGCAATGGAGTTGATGCCGTGATTATCACAGCTGCTTCCTCATCCCTCGATCCGGTGGAGTTGGCAGGAGTGCTCTGCCGAACGCATGGAAAAGTGGTAATCGTTGGAAGCGTGCCGACTGGTTTCAGCCGAAAAAATTATTACCGAAAGGAACTCGAGTTGCGGATGAGTACTTCCTATGGTCCCGGCCGGTACGATGCCAATTACGAAGAAAAAGGATTTGATTATCCCATTGGTCAGGTGCGGTGGACAGAAAACCGCAATATGCAGGCCTTTACAGAATTACTCGGAAATGGCTCTGTACAGCTTGCTGATTTGATCTCTCATCGTTTTGCTTTTGAAAATGCCCGCGAAGCTTTTGATTTAGTGGTAAACCGTGAGGCCGATAAGATGGGAATTTTATTGGAATACGATACTGCAAAACCGATTGCAAACGCGGACCAAAAGATACGTAAAAAGGTCATTTCGGGCGATCGGGTATCTTTCATAGGTGCCGGATCTTTCGCATCAAATTTTCTCCTACCCGCTATTAAAGATCAAGTCACCCTGTCGGGAATTGCGACGTCGCGACCACATACGGCCGAAAATGCCGCGCGGAAATATGGTTTTGAAAAAGCCTATTCAGATGTGTCTGCCATGCTCAATGAGGATGGATCTGCAGCTTGTGTGATCGCTACCCGTCACGATAGCCATGCTCCGCTTGCCATAGAAGCCCTGAGGAGTGGCAAACGTGTGTTCCTTGAAAAACCACTATGCCTGAATATCGATGAATATTTTCAATTAAAATCGCTGCTCAAAAAAGCAGATACTCCGGATTTGATGGTCGGCTTCAATCGGCGGTTTTCACCACTTATTCAAGTTGTAAAAAAGAAAATATCCGGAATATCCTGTGCTATTAATTATCGAATTAATGCAGGCGCGGTACCTCCCGATCATTGGGTGCATGATCCGCAAATCGGCGGCGGTCGCATCATTGGAGAAGTGTGTCATTTTATTGATTTATGCAGTTATATTACCGAAAGCAAAGTGGAATCCATTTCTGCGAAAGCGATGGATTCCACCCCCCAAAATCACGATACTTTTGTAGCTTCAATCCGTTTTGAAAATGGATCTGTGGCAGCTATCTCGTATTTCAGCAATGGCAGTAAGCAGGTAGGAAAAGAATTCTTGGAGGTTTTTGCCGGTGGAATGACAGCTGCAGTTGACGATTTTAAAACCATGAAAATAAGTGGTGCTAAAACGGAAACCACCAAATTGTCGAAACAGGATAAAGGCCACACTCCTGAGTTCACTGCTTTTGCGGAAGCGGTAAAATCGGGATCTCCTTTTCCAATTTCCATTGAGGAAGTACTGCACGCTACCCTTTCGACATTTGCTCTGGTAGAATCCATCCAAAAGAATGGAGAACAAGTATTTATTTCTGAATTTGAAGCCCAATGGAATTCTCCGAACGCGAACTGATCAAGTTGCGCAGGTCGTTCATCAATCTGGAGCAATTTGTCTCTCGGCGGAAATACAAGGGATACGACCCATACGACGTGCTTACGAGCAAATTTCCCTTTCGAAAATTAGGGAAGTGGCCGCCTATTCTTGCTATTCAGCTTTTTAAACGCAATCCACTGAATTTTCGTAAATTATTCGGTGTTCCAAAAATGTGGAATCCCAAAGCTCTTGGGCTTTTTCTACACGGCTACAGCCTTTTGCCGAAGAGCGAAGAAAATGAAAACAAATGTCTTTGGCTTTTTGACAAGTTGATGGAACTCAAAACGGCAAATACACCTGGTCTGGCATGGGGTTATCCATTTCCATGGGCGAGTCCGGAAAAATATCTCAAAGCCTGGTCGCCAACCTCCGTGGTAAGCGGATTTGTAGTGCAGGGACTTGACGCCTACTACAAAAAGTACGCGGATAAACGCGCGCTCGATGCTATGCAGCAGGTCTGTGTTTTTTTGACCGAAGCTCTCTATCATACGGATCGGGAAGACGATTACATGATCAGTTATAGCACGGTGAAACCTGATTTTTGCTACAATGCATCTCTTTTGGCTGCGCAGGCTTATGCCCTCACATATGCACATACACATCAGCAAGCCTACTATAATATTGCAAAAAGAGCGCTCGATACAGTTCTTTCGCGGCAGAAGTCGGATGGTAGCTGGAATTACAGTGAAGATATTGCCACAGGAAAGCAAAGGGTTCAAATTGATTTTCACCAGGGGTTTATTCTTGATTCGGTTTTGGAAATTTGTCAGGCACTGGATTACTGGCCCGAAGTGGTGGAAAAATCTCTTCAGGAGGGATTTGAGTTTTATCGCGACAATCAATTTCGCCGGGACGGCAGAGCAGTTTGGCGGCTCCCGGGTGAATACCCTGCTGATATTCATCATCAGGCGCAGGGAATAATCACCGCTGTAAAATATCATCAATACAGCCGAAGCCGGAGAGCACGTGATTCAGGAAAATTGATACTGAAATTTACACTTGAAAATTTCCAGGATCGACGGGGATATTTTTACTACCGAAAGCATCGATATTTTACCGATCGCACAACGTATATGCGCTGGGGAAATGCATGGATGTTTCTTGCAATGGCTTCCATGCTTAATGCCGCCGAACTCCAGAAAACGGATAAAGATGTGCATAGTCCGCTTTCGCGGGAAAAAATTGTAACTCCATGAGCAAGTTCCTGTTTTACATGGGGCATCCTGCTCATTACCATAATTTTAAATATGCAATATCTTCCTTATTGGAAAAAGGTCATGAGGTAAAAGTCGTAGCCCGAGGTAAGGATGTTCTCTTTGATCTTCTCGAGAGAGAAAAATGGGATATTGTAAAATTTCCGGCGCGAAAACCTTCCGGAAAAATGGGGATTATCGCGGCGATTGCCAAGCGGGAAATATCGATGTGGAAAATTGTACGTCGCTTCAGGCCGCATCTCCTCATCGGAACGGATCTGGTCATAACCCATGTCGGAAAATTGCTAAGGATTCCTTCAGTAGTCGTGAATGAAGATGATAGTGCGGCAATTCCACTCATGGCAAAATTCGCTTTTCCATATGCCACTGCCATTCTTGCCCCTGATTGCTGCGATCAGTCACCGGCAAATGATAAGAAAATCGGGTACGCCGGATACCACGAACTGGCCTATTTGCACCCCGACGTTTTTACTCCAGACCCCGATGAATTACCTGAAGATTTTCGCAATGGCGAGTCGTATTTCATCCTTCGCTTTGCCTCACTTCACGCGCACCACGATGAAGGAAGAAAAGGAATTAATGATGCACTTGCGCTAAAAATCATTGCGCTTCTCGAGCCATACGGCCGGGTGTTCATAACTTCCGAAAGACCTTTTGCCGAAAGGCTCGAGCCTTACCGTGTTCCTGTGCACCCTTCGAAAATGCATCAAGTCATGGCGCACGCTTCACTTTATATCGGTGATTCACAAACCATGGCCGCTGAAGCTGCGGTGCTTGGGGTTCCTTCAATACGGTTTAATGATTTTGTGGGAGAACTGAGTTACCTCGAAGAATTGGAGCATAAATTCCAGCTCACAAAAGGCATTCCCTCCAATCAATCCGAAAAATTGCTCGAAACAATTCTTCAATGGATTGAAAGTCCGGATCTTAAAAATGAGTGGCAGAAGAGACGTCAAAAGCTACTCGATGAATACATTTCTGTTACACCATTTTGGGTAGAAACATTTGAAAAAACAGCCCTTCGGGACCGTTAATTTCTTTGTTTAAAACTATTGATCACCCGACCGATGCGCAAGGGTGTAGCCATTAAATTTAGAGTCGGACAAGAAAGCCAATCGAATGTTACATGTAGCAACTGAGATGACTCAGTTAAAAGGAGTATCCGGCAATAAATTGCTCGCCTTTATCGCCCCGTTTCTCAGCGACCGGCAGGCAAAAACAGAGATTCTGAAAATCACAGATTCTACCAATCTCTTGAAATATGCGGATGGTTATCTCGATAATCTGATTAATTTTCAACGTGTTAATGATATTAAGGGTATTAATACATATTTTAAATTGGCTAATTCGAAGCTAAGTCCAAATGGATCTTTCACCGGATGCGTGGAGACGCTCGAGCAAAGAAAGGTTCGTATTTTTAATAAATTTCCAAAAGGACTGAACCACCTCTATTACTTTGTTGATTTTATTTTCAAGCGTGTCTTTCCGAAATTTAAATTTACTAAGCGCATCTACTTTTTTCTCACGAATGGTCGCAATAGGGCTTTGTCGAAGTCCGAAATTCTCGGGAGGCTCGTGTATTGCGGATTCGAAATCGAATCGGTTGAAGAGATTCAAAACATGCTTTATTTCAAAGCGCGGAAGGTCGGTTTGCCAAAAGAAAAACCGGAGCCGAGTACAGGATTGATATTGAGAATTAAACGCGTGGGGAGAAATGGCAATCCCATTACCGTTTATAAATTCCGAACAATGCATCCATATGCCGAGTACATTCAGGAATATGTATTTAAGCAAAACGATCTCGAAGAGGGGGGGAAATTTGCAAATGATTTCCGTATTACGAAATGGGGCCGGTGGATGCGAAAATTCTGGATTGATGAAATTCCTATGATCTATAATATTCTTCGAGGCGACTTAAAGTTGGTTGGCGTGCGACCACTTAGCGAACATTATCTCAGCTTATATACACCCGAGCATAAAATTTTGAGAATTAAAGGGAAACCCGGACTTATCCCACCTTTTTATGCAGATCTACCTCGAAATATTGATGAAATCATGGAGTCGGAGTCGCGGTATATTCAATCTTATGTGCAAGATCCTTTTACGACCGATTTTTCATATTGCATGAAGGCATTTAACAATATCTTTTTGCATAAAGCACGCAGTCATTGAAGTTTCTTCGAATTTCATTTTTTATTTTACTCATATTTCGCTTTTCCGATGCAACTTGTCAGGTTGTTTTTGAGCCTTCGGGCAATTCTGTGTATGCCTTTCTCGATGAGATGGCAGCCGCTCAGCTGATCCGGATAAATACTTTTGCGAAGCCTTTTGCGCGTACCTTCATTGCCGTTCAGTTAGATTCCCTCGATGCGCACCGTGAAGAATTGACTTCCCGACAAACAGCAGCTCTTGATTTTTATCTGAAGGACTATGGAAAAGAACTGCATACCGGAAAAGAATGGGATCGCAGAAGAGATCTTTTTTACTATAGTGATTCCACTTTTCAGGTAACTGTTAATCCCATTTTGGGAGGTTCAGTAATGTATAATGAAAATGGTTCGCGAACCCATCGGCGTATAGGAGCTTCTTTTCAAGCATCAGCCGGTAAGTTTGGTTTTTATGGATCGCTGCGCGATAATTCTGTAACGCAGGTATTGGCTACGCCACAGTATCTTACTCCTCTTCCCGGTCAGAATTATAAAAATATACTTGCCACGAAATCAAATGATTATAATGAGGCGCAGGGTGGTATTAGTTACAACTGGAAATGGGGAGATATTTCACTTCTGAAAGATCGCTATATCTGGGGAAATGCCGAAAGAAGTCCGAATATTTTTTCCGGTAAGGCACCGTCGTATGCGGCAATATCTTATCGCCTTTATCCAGTAAAGTGGCTTGATTTTCAATATATTCATGGGTGGCTGGTTTCGGAAGAACTCGATAGCGCGCGCACCTATCTTACCCCAAACGGAAGTCGGAAGATCTATATGAACAAAAATATAGCTGCCAATTATTTCACGATCAAGTCCAACTTTAAGACGGATTTTACTTTTGGAAATTCAATTGTCTACAGCGATAACGGAATTCAGCCGGTTTATTTCATTCCTTTTATGTTTTTCAAATCTGCTGACCACACGTATAATGGCACGGGTAGTAATGAATTGGGTCAAAATGCCCAAATGTTTTTTGATATCAGCAGCCGGAGTTTGAAGAACCTTCATGTTCACGCTTCCCTTTTTGTCGATGAAGTGAGTCTGAGTAATATTTGGAATTCGGATAAGCAGACAAATATCATGAGCTTAAAACTGGGTGCTACCTGGTACAATGCCCTTCCCAATCTCCAGCTTTCGGCGGAATATACGCGGACCAATCCCTGGACATATCGCCATCAAATTCAGTCTACTACATTTGAGTCCAATCAGTATATTCTCGGAAACTATCTGGGGGAGAATGCCGATGAGATTTTCCTGAAGGCGCGATTCGATCCTCTCGCCAATCTCTATGTGGAAGGTTCTTTTTGGTATGCGCGCAAAGGACCACAACACCTATACGAAATTATCAATGGGAACGCAAATGTTATCAGGGCTCGAATTTATGGATACGGTTGACTTGAGTCAAACAGGGCTTGCCCTGAATATTAATTGGGAATTAATCAATGGACGCCGTTTTATTTGCGAATTTCTCGTACCAGAACTCTGACTGGCAATAAAACCTATGTTCCTGAATATCTTTCAGGTGAAATAATTACCTCTGAATTGGGATTTCGGATTCGGCTGGTAAAACTGAGATTACTTTTCGCAGGGCAGCATTTGGGTCACCACCGTTGAGGAGATACTGCATTTCGAAAAGTTTCAACTGAAGTTCGAACATTTTCATTTTCACATCGTCGAGTTGTTTGTCCTCTTTGTCGTGTCAATTTTTCCTGACTGATGTGATTGTATAGGCGTTTGAACCAGAACGTTTTGCGGCTGTACATCATCTTTTTTGGAACCGAATAATGCCCCATTTCTTATCCATGTGCTGCCTCATCCTTTGGCTCTTTCACTTTCTTCTTTGGATAGTCCGATTTGGAGCGGTTGAAATTGTATCGGATCCCGAGTCCAAAATAGGAGTATTTATCTTGTGATGCATAATCGCGATCCCAGGTATCGAGTCGCTGGGTGGAAAGATTATTAAGAGTGTAGCTGAAAGTGAAATCTGTCTTATAATTCACTCTGTAGCCAAAAGTGAACCCTACAGGCACATTAAATGCTATGGCGGGTTTTGTTTTCGCATCAAGTGTATATCGCTGGGTAGGAGGATTATCGTCTGTAACGGTATAACCCACAAAATCACGTGGACGTCCGTCTTCTGCTCGCCAGTACGATACCGATCGGAAAAAAGATCATCCCGATTCCGATTTCGGCATTGAGGTAAAATTTATGATTTTCGAGTCCGTCTTTTTTGCTTAAAGCATCCAGAACATCGTAAGTTACTGACAGATTGAGTCGTATTGTAAATCGATTCAAAATCTACCGGAATACTCTGTTTTCCCGGAAGGCGGCCACCGGCAAGCTTTCCTTTTTCAAATCCAAGTTTGGCTGACAGGCCCCATTTTATTTCGCGTTGCACGTTAGCACGCCATCCAAATTTGTAGTAAGTGCTGAAATCTCGAAAGGGAGCGAAAATATCATAATCGGCAAGTGAACCATGAAAAAGTCCTACTCCGGCACTGGCACCGACAGAAAATCCGTCGAAAAAAGCTCCAAGATCTTCCGATTTTGTCGTATCCGAAGGAACGGGGCTTAAATTTTTGCTTTTTATGGTCTGCCTTTGAGCTGATGAAGGAGTGGCACCACTGCTTTGATTGCCAGCTTTTAGTGTGGTAGTTAGGCAAATAACGCAAAGGATAAGGAGACATTTTTTCACAATTTCAAAGCTGGGTTATTATTCTGAATACGACAAGAAAAAGATGAAGGTTTTGTCCTGAATGATTTGTTGAAAACATCCGCTTTTATAAAATAATTATGTTTTCTTTATTGCTTAAAATTGCTGTTCAGTCAATTGTATGATGCACAAACTTCTACTTTTTGTTTTTCTTGTAGGAATTTCTGGGAGTTTGAAAGCTCAGGATGATATAATCGAACGCGATTATTTTCCGGGTGCTCGAGCAAAAAATTCGGCGATAGCTGCCGCCCGATATGCTGAAGAGGGATATTTCTATACGAAATTCACGACCTACATCAATGCTGTGGATAGTTCACGAATTTATGCCGACACTGCCCTTTTCTTTGTGAAAAGAGCATTAATGCTTGGTGATACAGCGCTTTACTACGCACCTAAAACCAACTATCCAGCCGTTGACTTTTTATATTCCGGAGTAAAAAAAGCGGTAACTGGTGACTCTATAATTCGTGCTTATTACCCGATGTCCGAAATAGAGTCGCATCACGTTTTTGGACGAGAAGCATCCGTTGTACTCAGTAATTCGGTAATGAATTTTTACAATGCTTCCTTGTTGCTGAGAGGCGAATCAGATGCGCCTGAATCTGAAGGCGACAGGTATGAGGTGCTTCCATACGGAGATGAAGTTATTCGGTTAGAAGTAGATGAAACTGCTTTCCAGCAAGCCTCGAATGCATATGAAGACGAGATCGGCGATTTGGAAAAAATGAACAACCAGATTCAATCAAGAATCGAGGCCTCCACCGATCAAAAAACGCGATATCAGTATCGTCAAAAACAAGATTTGATCAATATTCAGTTGACGCAAAGCACATCTCGACTCGAAGATCTGTCCAGCCGAATCGAAGAAATCAGACAGCTTTTGCAAAAAAAGCATCTCGATGATGTGAAAAATGTAGATGAGCCTGAACATTTGCCTTATTTCGAAACGGCCAGCACCAGCAAAGAAGTGGAAATGGATAAGGAAGTGCCGGATGGTCTGGTATATAAAATTCAATTGGGCTATTATCCGAGCAATGTGGATATCGACAATTTCCACGGCCTTTTTCCCATTTCGGGTGAGACGGTGCGCGACAATTTAGCACGCTATTACGCCGGTGTATTTTATTCGTATAGGGATGCAGCGGTCGGCAATAATTATGTGCGCAATCACGCCATTGCAAATGCTTTTATTGTCTCTTTTTACAACGGTGAGAAAATAAGTGTTAGTTCTGCTGTGGAGATCGAACGTAACAAAGGCTTGAAATAATTTTTTAGAAAACCTTCTTTTTCATTGCAATTTCTCCACTTCTGAAAAGAGGTGGTGGACTTCAATTTTTTGACTGGACTTTAAGATTTCCCGAATTCTTTCCAATTCGGTTTGAAATTGACCGTGCGATATTTTCATTTCCAGGAAAGCTGCAGCGAGCGTATATAGCTGGATGTATGGATCAAATCTGCCGCTTCGCTCCTGCTCGGTGAGTTTGAATTTTTTTTCCAAACGCATCAACACGTCATGTCTGTTTGCCTGCATCAGAGCAGAAAAATAGGTTCTGAAAAAGTAGTGCCATTTGAACTGGAAAAGCGTGGATCCCAAGGTGTCGAGCAGGAGTTTACCTTGGCGAAGGCTTGTTTTATAATCCAAGTAATTGTTGAGGCACCGACAGTAATTCGCGATAAAAATGACCTTACGCGCACTGTCTTGGGAAGATTTGAAAACCCTCATCGCATCTTTCGAGCGCTGCAATACTTCATCAAAACGATTTAAATTCATGAGCACGCTGCAATAATTATTGAGGTAGTACAAATAATCTTCGGTGTATTGCTTGATTGATTGTTGACCGCAGAAAGTAGCCTGCTCATAATTGCCTTCAAAGTTTCGCAGCAGTAGTTTATTGGCGTAGTAATTGGATAAGATCCGGCGGGAATAAAAATCGCCATTTAGCAGGCTTTTTTCCAATTCGATCATGGGCTGGATCATCGGGATAATTTGGCGCGTATTGATATGATATAGATTGTATGCTACAAGTGCCTGATAGCGGTTTTTCTTGCTTGTTTTTTCGTTTCGAAAGATTTCGAGCAACAAGTTGGTATCTGTTTTCTTTACCTTGTCAGGATTGAGTTTTTCGGGCAGAACAAATTTTGCCGTTAGATTGGCTATTCTATTTTCAATCTTCTCATTATCAATATAGTAATCTGAATATTTTTCGAGGAAATTCTTAATAATGATATAGTCTTTTTCGCGAAAGCGTATAAGTAAATACCGCTTATAATTCTGCATGGTGCGGTAAAAAGCTGCACTATGAAACCAGCTTGGCTCAAAGCTGTCAACCTCCTGCAAAATACGTTGCTGTTCCTCTGGCGGAATTGCATCAGTCGTGATCTGAAAGTCTATTTTGGTAATCCAGGCGTAATACGCATCGACATCGATTTTTTGAAGTTTGGTGTCGAAATATTTGATGATTCTGGAGTATTTCCGCGGATCGATTTTTAGATCAAAACCGATACGTTTTTCTGGAAAATTGACCAGAATGTAAAGCTTGTCGAGGATAGAAATTAACTCCGGGTCGGAAATTTCATTGTTATTTCTGACATATTCCACTTCCGTAGGAAAAAGCGAAGCTGCGAATGAATCAAATTTTCGGAGGGGAGTTTTCACAAACCGAAGTTATGAAATTCGACGGAGGGTGCACGCAAAGGGATCCACCTTATTGGTATAGCCTTAAAGGTTTGGCACAAAGGTCGCGAGGGGTCTTCGTTACAAATTTAGATTTTTGCAATCGGGAGATCCTTTGCTTCTGAAACGTGCGAAGTGCCACAATTCGGTAACTTGTTTGTGAGGGAATTAAAGGTAATTATGTAAGGTTCTTACGACTCTTCTTTCAAAAACTTCGCAATCAATCCATTCACCTCATCCGCCTTTTCGAACATCACAAAATGCCCCGCTTTTTTTATTACCTCGACCTGACTGTTGGGAATCAGTTCACCGGCTTTTTCCGCGATTGATGCTGTATTTCCACCGTGCAAATATCGGTTAGGAATTAGTGCATCTGAATCACCAAAAACAACGAGTGTTGGTTGTTTTATTTTTGGTAAATCCCGAATAACCGGCTGATTGACCATGCCTCGCACGCATTTGGGAATAATATTGCAATACCATAAAAATTCATCACCGGCACCGGTCATGGCATACCGGTCTCTCACCATGAAGAATGCACCTTTAGGCATCTTGTAAAAGTTGCTGCCGATATTGGTCTCAATATCCTGCAATGGAGTGAGCATTACGCCCTTTGCCGTAAGGGCATTTCGAAACCAAGCCTTTTCGCCCTCGCTAAATGTTTCGATTCCTGCAGGGGACACGAGGATGAGTTTTTTTACCAAATCGGCATATTTCAGAGCGGCGACAATTGAAATTTGTCCCCCCATAGAGTGGCCGGCAAGGATGATTTCATCCAGATTAAGCGCTTTCGCGAATTGATTTATAAGGTCGGCATAGAAAGTCATGGTACCCGAAAAATCTCCTTTTGTTGATTTTCCGTAGCCGGGCAAATCGATGGCAATGCAACGGTAATTCTTGCTTAAGCCTTCGATTGTCTTTTTCCACGCGGGTGCGTAGCTTCCTAGTCCATGCACAAAAAGTATTGTTTCGGCGCCGGAACCTTCGTCCATATAAGCTATTTCTATCCCGTTAGAAAGAGCTGCTTTTTTTACTTCGAAAGGGTACGTGAGTTCGTCAAAGCTGCGCACTTTTTCAAAATCCTTATACATTCCTTGAGCCGCTATTATGCCAGGGATGAAGAGTGCTAAAGCGATAAAAAGTCCAATCTTTTTCATATCAAAAATTTAAAACATGAGCCATTTGAATGCGAGAAATGCAGTCCACGGGTCGGTGGGTCTGCGGTTGAGTCTTTGGTCAGCATCTACAAACTGGTCGCCATTGGCATAAGGTGCGTCGTAAAAATCGCCGAGCCAAACATGTGCACCTCGTAGTTCAAGCTCCATAAAGGTTTTTATTTTCCAGATGAATCCGAGATTGGCTTCTGTACCTAGGAAAAAACCACCTTTTCTCGGTTTGGTATTCGCCCTAGCAAAACCCCCATTTGCTGAAAGGATAAACTTATGGGGCACAATGGCTTTATTTATGCGAACAGTTGCCGCATTGAGTCCAAAACCCATATTGGAAATATCGGCAACGAGTGGCATATAGCGGTTCACTACATTTCCGGAAGGGAAAAGAATATTAGTGCCTGTGCTGATGGGAAGGTTTCCCGGAGCCCCCCAGGTGTTTCCGGTCATAACGCCGTTATATTTTCCGTCATCCAGTCCGTCATCATCGCCGGTGGTGTATATATAATCGAAACCCACTTCGTCGTCTTCGGTTTTTCCGTAGCGAAAACCGTAACGCAGATTGGCACCAAAACCATTGATCGAAGCGATTTTGCCCGCAGTACCATCAATTTTTCCTAGGTTGTAATTGAAGAATCCCGAGAAGCGGTGATTGGTATATATGAAGTCCTGATTGTAATCAAAAAAAGTTCCGAGCCAGGTTACGTAGGTTTTGTAGTCCTTTTCAGGAAAATCGAAACGGAAGGTTCCGGTGTATTCGGTGAGGAGGCTTTTAGGGCCCTGACCGAGAATTGATGTGCCGCCTTTTCCGTTGGATTTGTCGTTAAGGTAATATACAGATCCGCCGAGATTAAATTGAGGTGTAAAGCGATACATTCCCATAATTTTTGAGAGCCATACATCGTCTTTGAGTTCGATTTTATTCTCCCAGAGGTTATAAATTCCCGCAGAGATATTTCCACGGGCAAAATCTTTTCGACCGCTGATCCCTGCCGCATCTCCGGCCCAGTACATAAGCCGATACCCGCTATTGACCAGTTTGTTAAGCGTTGTGCGGTACGGATGGTAAGGCGAGTCAAAAGCACGCATCAAGCCGAAATTGATAGCGTAGCCAGCTGCCGGAACAATTTCAACTTCAACGTTTTGGGTTTGAAGATTCACAAAGTCGGCATTAAAACCGGCTCCCTGGTTTCCGCCTGATCCGTAAGAAGCATCCCCCCAGGTCCAATCTATTTCAAAGGAAGCACGCAGGGTGACCTTTCCATCCATCAGTTTCGGCGTATAGATAAAGAAAGGTAGCAGGCGTTGCTCAACGAAATTGGTCCGAGAGGTATCAGAAGTTCGTGCCGTGCTGCGGCCAAAGAGCCGTCCAATAACCTGGCCTTGGAAAAAATCGCTTTGAGGAAAATAATTGGATGTAACTGCCTGATTGAAATAATAGGCTATAAAAGTGAGTTCCTTACCGGATTTAACAGGTATTTCCTGATTGAAATAATACGGTGTAGCCACCAATGCAGAATCAGGAGTGGATTGTGAAAATAGCGAAAACCCATATAGGGTTAAAGTGGCAAGTAAATAGGTTTTCAATCGCATACGACACTGATTTAATGGTTAAAAAACTCTCCCTTCTCACCATTTCGGTGCGAAGGGAGAGTTTAAAATTTAATCACGATTGTATTTTTGGATATTCGATTCACCAAAAGCACCGCCTGAAGTAGATCCGAAGCCACCGTCCTGAGTAGGAGGGGTAACACCAGTAATTACCGGGTCGGTTTGAGCCACTTCATACCACATTGAATCAGGGGAAGCCATATATACTTGAAATATCCCTTTTGAAGTCAATGAACTTGGTGAAGTTTGACTTAAGGTAATAGCGTAAATACCTTCTGCGTTTGGTGTATCAGAAATGGTATAAGTTCCTTCGAGATCGGTATCAGCACCACTGGCAGTAGAAGTTACAAGATAGGTGTTGTTTGATCGGAATTCGGCGGTAATACCGGTAATTCCCAAACCTGACAAAAGGGGAGATACATCATAAGCAGTCCAGTTCCCTACAAGTGGGCTGGGTGTAGTGTAATTTGCTGAACTTGAAAATGCACTCGCGCCAGCACTGCAATTGTTACGTACATAAAAGTCGTAATCCGTTTGCGACTCTAATCCATTAATAGTGAATGGTTGTGATGAAGCATCAACTTGTGTTCCCGAACCTTGCGAAAAACCAGTTTGGCCATATTCTACTGTCCACGAACTACCTGCCGAGGCCCAGCTCAAGGTTACAGATGTTGCGGTTGCGTTGTCAACTACCACATCTGTGGGAGCTGCACATGTTCCTGCTGGTGGATCCGAAGTTTCGTCATCCTTGCAGGATGTGAAAATTAGTCCAAGGCTTAAGAGCCCTAAAAAGAAAAATTTACTTGTTTTCATGATTACTTGTTTTTATTGTTTGATTAAATTTAGATTTAAGTTCTTTTTTGTCGATTTTTCCGGTTGCATTTTTTGGGAAATCATCGATGAATTCTATGTATTTGGGCAGTTTGTAGGTGGCAAGATATTTTTTGCAAAAAGATAAAATAGCATCTTCCGAAATGTCGGTTCCGGATTTTTTGATCAAAAAGGCAGCTCCTGTTTCGCCCCATTTCTCATGAGGCACTCCTACCACAGCAGCTTCGGCAATGGCTGGGTGCGACTGCAATACTTTTTCTACTTCTCGAGGATACACGTTTTCGCCACCACTAATATACATTTCTTTCTTGCGTCCTACTACATAAAAATATCCTTGAGCGTCGCGCTTTACGAGGTCACCCGTTTTGAAATATCCGTCGACAAACGCCTTGCTGGTTTCTTCAGGATTGTTCCAGTATCCTGGCGAAAGATTCGGGCCACTTAGTAGCAGCTCACCGACTTCATCTGGTCTGCAATCCAGACCGGCATCGTTTATCACCTTGCCGGAGATATAAAAATTGAAAAACCCGATCGATCCGCGTTTTCGGATGGTATCTGACTGATGAAGAGAAGTAACATTTGGACCCACTTCAGTAAGACCAAATCCCTGTCGGATAAGAATTCCTTTTTTATCCCAGATTTCGATTTCCGGAATGGGAAGCGCTTCGCCTCCCACAATGAAATAGCGGATAGTGCTGAGGTCTGCTTCCGCAAAAGCTGCGGAATCTGACATGATTTTCAGCATCGTCGGAACGGCCATGAATACGGTTGACTTGCTTTTTTCGAGGCTTTCGAGTAGCCGTTTAGGATCGAATTCATTGAGAAGCCAAACGGTAGCTCCATGGTGTAAAAATGGAGTAATAAGCACATTCCAGCCGCCGGTATGAAAGGAAGGCATGCAATTAACTGTTACATCATTTGAAGTAATGTCCAGACGCAGCTCCGTATTGATGCTATTCCAAAACAGCATTTTGTGGGTATAAATACAACCCTTAGGATTGCCTGTAGTGCCCGAAGTGTATAGAATAAAGATGGGATCATCCTCAGTAAGTTTCTCACTGAAAGGATTCTTAGCGGAGGTAGAAATGTCGCTCCATTTGATTTTTTGCGGTTTTGCGTCTTTAATCTTATCGGCAAAAACGTCTTCAAAAATAATCAGCGTCGCCCCACAATCTGCAATTTGATACGCGATCTCATGGGCAGTGAGATGTGTATTGATGGGTACCAAAATAAAACCCGCCTTTTGTGCAGCGCTGAAAAGTGCAATAAATTCGGCATTGAACCCGGATAAAACCGCGATTCGGTCGCCTTTTTTAAGTCCGTATTTCTCGTGAAGATTGGCAGCCGTATTTTCAGCCAATTCATTAATCGTTTCGTACGAAAAGTCCAGGCCGGTTTTCACTTCGTGCAGCGCGATTTTCTCAGGCGAATATTCCGCCCATTTTCCGATCCAGTCTAAAACTATCATACCTTGATTGATTCGTGGGTTAGAAATTCTTTTTTCGATTTAGAAAATTGCAACCATAGGAAGCCAACCACCATGGATGACAATATAGCGAAGGTAGCCGCTATCGCCGGGTTGTTTACCGTGTTTTGCATATAGCTTCCGATATTTCCGTAATACACTCCAAAATGCACAACCAGTGCAGTTACCGAACTTGCCATCGCGGCTCCTGAATTGGTTTTTTTGGAAAACATACCCATTACCAGCGGAAAAAATGCCATGCTGAAAAAGGCATAAACTCCGTTTTGTGCAAAGATGGCAACGCTTAGATCCGGGTCGCTGATTTGTTTCGCCGAAAGGCCTATTGTTATGAGTGCGAGTACAGCGATAACCGCTCGGTTGAGTTTGATTTTTCTCTTGTCAGAAAGTGCTTCGAGACGTGAGCTATTGGCAATGAGCATATCGGAAGTGAAAGTCACCGACAAGCTTTGGATTAATCCTTCGAGGGTGCTTATGCCAGCCGCAATCAAACCCAGGGTTACCACCAATCCGGTGCCTACTTTGAAATGTTCTACGATATACAGCGGTACAAGCTCGTCCGGTCGAATAGGGGTTCCACTCATCGTGAAATCAGGAAAGGTCAGGCGCGCATACAGGCCAACAATCACCACTAAAAAGAAAATAGTCATCGTAATAATTCCGGTAGCTAAAAATTTATTTACTTGAGATTCTTTGTTGAGGATCAATGATTTGGTGATGATGTGAGGCTGGCATACGATTGCGATTCCAATAACAATTTGGCAAAAGATAATTTCAAAATAATCTCTAAACAGAAAACTGTCGGGATTCACAGACTCGGTGAGGTTTGGACTAATGGCACTGAGCTGAGCCATAAAGCCCGAAACACCATCTGAGAAAAAGTTACGTCCTGAAGCGAGCAGAATAACTGCCACTATCAACATCAGTATAGCTTGAACTGTATTGGTGTAAACCAACGAGTTGGCACCACCAAACATCATGTAGGTAAAGACAAAGACAACGATTCCGATCATTACGAGAATAGGATCGGCCTGAAGAGAGTGCGAAAGGAGCTGGGCGAGCCCAACCACAATGAGTACGATAAATGTAATGAGCAATACCGAAAGAATGGAGAAGAAAGTTGCAAAGCCTTTGCTGCCGTAACGTTTTCCCATCCATTGCGCCATGGTGAGCGCTTTTACCTTGGTGCCGTGCGCACGAAATCGTTTGGTAAGAACAATCAGGGATACAAATGCAGCAAGTGGGAGAACAATGGCATAAGAAATAACCCCAGAAACCCCATAAAGTCCTATCAGACCGGGATTAATGATGAAAGTAGCTGCGCTGGTCATGCTCGCAGCGAGTGCGAGACCGACAGCTACCGGCGAAAACGCAAAATTGCCGAGGGCATAGTCTGATATATTCGTCGTTTTTTTAGCACCTTGAAAAACGAGGTATAAGATTACCGCCATTAGAACGACGAGCATTCCGACAGTGGGCCATATGTAGTCTGCGCTATGCATTTGCTGCTAAGGAGGGAATAAAAAGTGCGTTGAATTCTTCAAAATCTTCGATGTAAGGTGAATGGGCACAGTTTGCCATGATCACCTCATCGTATTTACCGCCGTTTTTGCTGTATGCTTTCAGGGCGTATCGGGTTTGTTTTACCATCGGCTGAGGAGGGCAAATCTCAGCTCCGGGCCATTGCGGAATATACCCTGCAGCACCATGAACAGCTGTATCGAAAAGGGAATTATCAGATACAATCTGATCTTTTGCCCCTCTGACCCATAGAACGGGCGGTTTTGATTCCAGGCGAATAAGTTTTTCTAAAATACCCGATTTTGAAAGGGGGGCAGAGGCATTGATTTGACCGAATTTCCCCGGGGCCGAAAATGGAAAATTTTCCGAAGGGATAGAATCACCCGGGTAAAATTTATCGCCGGTTTGCATGCGCAACAGACCTTCGAGAAGTTCGTCCACATCTTCGGGTACAAAAGGTGGAGCCCAATAAAAATTGTTCATCACATTCAGCGGGCTCGAGGGATCATCCGATTTTCGGTCTTTTTCTTTCAAAAGCTTTACAAAATCGGGATTTATCACGCCGGCACCGCTTCCGGCGCCATCGGGAAATGTGGGAGTGCCTATTTCGTCTTTGCTTCCGCCAAATCCAAATGGAGAGGCCGGGTTAATCATCGTTACCGATTTTATCCGTGCGGAATCTTTTATTAGAAGCTCCCAGATAATACCTCCTCCTAATGAATGGCCAACGACGTGGTATTTTTTTATTTCGAGTTCATCCACTAAAGCCGTAAGATCGTCTGTAAAGGAACCAAAACTTCGGGTGGCATCGCATGGCACGGCTTCGGTTTTTCCAAATCCGCGTAAATCCGGGGCGAGCGCTTTATATTTTTTCGGCAGTTTGCGCATCAGTGATTTCCAAAATACCGAGTCAGAACCATTCCCGTGTACGAAGAGAATGGTCTCGTCTCCGCTGCCGGTTACCAATAGGTGGTGGCGGATTCCGTTGGCCGATATGTAGGAACTTTCAATCATCTGAATATCAAAATTTGTAAAGAGCTCCGGCAAACGCGAGCCCTCCGCCAGAACCGATGAATATCAGATAGTCACCGCGTTTGATTTTATTATTTTCCACCGACTGACTGAGTGCCATTGGGATACAGGCCGAGCCTGTATAGCCATATTTGTGCATGACGTATTCTGCTTTATCATGTGCAACGTCAAGAATGTCTAGTGTTTCATGAATAGCGTTGATATTGATCTGTGTAATGAAAAAACGACCGATTTCTGTGGGCGTAATTCCTGCTTTCGCGCATAGCTCCTTAATCATCCGCGACCAGGTGGCGGGGTTGAGTTCTTTTGGGAATTTATGAACGAACTGCAATAAGTGGGTTTTTTCTTCGAGCACCTTTTTCGAGACCGGAGTTTTTGCTCCTCCAGCATAAATGCCCATCCACTCGTTGTATTCGCCTTTGGTTTCAAGCATCGAAGCCAGCATTCCGCCTTTATTATCAGTATTTGCCGAAAGGACAGCAGCTCCTGCTCCATCTGCGAAAAGAGTAACCGTTTTCTTATCTTTTAAATTCAGAAACTTCGACATGTTGTATGCGCCGATTATGAGAATATGCTTGTATTGCTCGTCTGCCTTAATGTATTTGGCTGCCATATCGAGAGCTGTTACAAACCCCGAACAGGCAGTGTTGATATCAAATGTTCCGGCATTTACAGCGCCTATTCTGTTTTGAACCACGCTCGCAGTAGATGGTGATACAAATTCGGGTGTATCGGTAGAAATAATAATCAGGTTGATATCTTTAGCCGTAAGGCCTGCATTGGCGATGGCTGTTAAGCCAGCTTTCTCTGCCAGGTCGGCAGTTGATTCATCGTTACCGGTCCAGCGCCGCTCAAAGATTTGCACGTTTTCGCGCAACCAGGTATCGACGTCTTCACCCAGTATTTCGTTGAAATAGCTGTTGGGCACTACCTTCGGCGGTACATACATTCCGGTACCAGATATCAAGGCATTTCTATTCTCCATGGTTGCATTTTTTAAAAAACCATGCCGCCGTCCACGTTCAAAACGGTGCCAGTGATGTAGTTTGACTTATCTGATGATAGAAAAACATAGGCATCTGCAATATCTTGCGGTTTGCCCAATCGTCCGAGAGGTGTTTTTCCACGCAGGCCTTCCAATATTTTTTCCGGAACCGAAAGAATCATTTCCGTTTCGATGAATCCGGGTGCGACGGCGTTTACATTGATTCCGTATTTTCCCAATTCTCGCGCCCACACTTTGGTGAGTCCGATTACGCCACTTTTTGTTGCCACGTAATTGCTCTGGCCAAAATTTCCATTGTGTGCTACGACCGATGAAGTATTGATAATTTTTCCGGAACCTGCTTCAACCATTTTCAGACTTACCGCTTTTCCGCAATTAAATACACCGGTAAGATTTACATCAATAACTTTTTGCCACTGCTCCGGGTCCATTTTTTTGAGGGTAGCGTCGGAGGTAATTCCGGCATTATTTATTAAAATATCGATTTTGCCGTGATCTTGAATCACCTTGTTAGTGGCGGCCTCTACGTCGGCATAGTTACGGGTATCGACATGCATAAAAGTTATTGCCGATGCGTTTTCGCCTGCCATTTTCAAGGTTTCTGTGGCCTTTTCTTCATTGATATCCCAAATTATTACAGTAGCTCCTTCTATGACAAAAGTGAGCGTGGTTTCGCGCCCTATACCGCTGGCACCACCCGTTATGATTGCCAATTTTCCTTGTAGAGTTTTCATTGTTAAATCCTCGTTTTTAAAACGAATCTATATTGATTCTAAACTTTTTGTGAATGTAGCATGAGTGAAATGGAAAAAAGTCTGGATTTTGAAATATTCTTATGCGACTATTATTTGGGTAATCATGTATCTATCACATTATCAAATTGTAAAAATTATAAAATAAGTATGTGATAATATCGTAATTTGGAGATTTGATCTTTCTAAAACAGAATGAAGTTTGGTATAAGTGGTATTGGACAACCCGGTAAGCGCCTATGTATTTCGTCTATGGCTGCAAAAAGGTTTGAGATCTCAGACCCGGATGTTTAGTTTCTCACCTCGGGTATACCAAATTGGAAGCTATGAGGCAGGGCTTTTTTTCTGAGAACGTGGTAGCTACATGCGCATAAATCTCGGTGGTATGCGCGACGCCGGATCCGGTAGCTTCGGTATGTGCAGATTGGTCTTAGCTTCAAGCCAAGTGGATTGCAAAACTATGCCGCAGCTTACGTGGAGTTAGATGTATGAAATGTGTCGTCAGGAACTGAGGCCATAAATTATACCTTATTGTCCTCACTCTTCTCGGGATCCGCTTTCCCTTGATTCGACAATTTTTTAATCACATCAGGGCTCTTCGCCATATTCTCCATAAAAGGTTTAAAGAGATCAATAGGGATCGGGAAGAGCGTAGTAGAATTATTTTCAGACGCGATTTCAGATAAAGTTTGCAGATAACGAAGGGTCAAAGCACTTGGTTGTCTCGAAAGTACTTCCGCAGCATCCGCTAATTTTTGAGACGCTTGAAATTCTCCTTCTGCGGCAATTACTTTTGCTCTTCGGTATCTTTCTGCTTCTGCCTGTCTTGCCATTGCTCTTTGCATTTCCTGCGGGAGGTCGACTTGTTTAATTTCTACAGTCGAAACTTTAACACCCCAAGGATCGGTATGGGCATCGATAATTTCTTGCAACTGCAAATTCAATTTATCTCGTTTAGAAAGAATTTCATCTAATTCTGACTGTCCCAGAACGCTTCGGAGAATAGTCTGGGAAAGCTGTGAGGTGGCGTAAAAATAATCTTCAACTTCAATAGTCGCTTTCTCAGCATCAACTACCCGAAAATAGACAACCGCATTTACTTTAAGTGTCACATTATCCAGAGAAATAATATCTTGAGTCGGCACGTCGTGGACAATGGTTCGCAAGGTCACTTTTTTCATTTTATCAATAAAGGGAAGAAGAATAATAAGACCTGGTCCTTTGCTTCCACCTTGCGTAACTCGTCCCAATCGAAATACAACAGCGCGTTCATATTCTTTTAGGATTTTTATGGAACTGATTAAAAGGAGAACAATGAAAAACAGTATGACATATGTTGGAAGCATGGTATTTGAATTTTTATTTAGTTATTAAATTTACAGACTTAACGGTTAGTTTAAATTGGTTAACCTCAGTGACTTCTATTTCTGTTTTGGCTGGTATATCACCCATTTCTGTCACCGCATTCCAAAATTCTCCGTTAACGCGCACTCTGCCTTGCGGTGAAAGTGCTTCCATTGCGATCCCTCTTAAGCCTATTAGCGCTTCGGTCCCTGTTTTCCGTTTACCGAACTGGGCTTTAATGCCAAAGAAGACAAGCAAAATAAAGAAAGCAGAAGTTACCACGACAGATGTTATGAGAACCGTCCAGGAAATAGAAAGTGCATCGATTGAAGGGGTTTCGTCGATTAGAAACATAGATCCCAAAAATAAGCAAATTACACCACCAATGGATAATAATGCATAGCTCTGAAATTTTATTTCCAACACAAAAAGGACAATAGCCACAATGATCAAAGCCAAACCGGTAAAATCTATCGGTAAAACGGACATTCCGAAACCTGCCAGTATCAGACAAACTACCCCGATTATACCGGGAACGAAGCCACCGGGATTGGTAAATTCAAAAAATAATCCCATCAAACCCATTATTAAGAACACGTACATCAAATCGGGGTTGCTCAGGAAAGATAAAAACGATTGCTTCAATCCCATTTCTATGGTCTCAACCTCTGCTGAAGCCGTGTGAAGGAGAATCGTATCTCCGGAATTTAGTTGAACCGTCTGACCATCTATTTTGGTAAGTAAATCATTCAGATTGGTGGCTTTCAGATCAATTATATTGTTTTTTAATGCTTGCTCTGCCGAAAAGGAGCGGCTATTCGTTACCATCTGCATAATCAATGTGGTGTCCTTCCCCCTGTGTTCCGCAATAGAGCGAATGAAGGCCGAAGCATCTTCGGTCATTTTTGCATTCATAATGGAATCTGGAATGGTGCTTAACAAAACAGGATGAGAAGCACCGATATTGGACCCCGGACTCATGGCAGTGATATTTGCGGCAAGCGCAATAAAAGCTCCGGCGGAACCTGCATGAGCACCAGAGGGTGCAACAAAAGAAATAACGGGGATGGGTGCGTTCATTATTTCACCTACCATTGTTCTTGTAGCTTTCAATAATCCACCCGGGGTATTGATTATTATCACTACACAAACTGCATTTTCTTGGGCAGCTTTTTGAAGTCCATTGTCAATATACTCGGCCGTTGATGGATAAATAGGGCTGTCTAAATTCAAAACGACTACCTTCTGAGCCTGAACTATGCTGCTAAACGCTACGCTCAGGAGAATAAAGCACATTCTTAAAGAGAAATTCTTCATTTTATTCTTCAAAAAAAGTTTCCTTTAAAAGTAAACAATGTAATTCGGAATTTGACGAATTTTGTTTTTACGCTTTACAAATAGGAAATAGAAGGAGTTTTAAATATTCAAATCTTCGAAATTCTTCCCGAGGGAGGTTATTTTATCAACAGCAACTGGCGTAAGGGTGGGAAGAGAAGAACTGCCATTCACGATTCGGGTGATTACATGTTAGATGCCGATAATTGCCTTGTGGAAATTGAAAATATTCATGGGTTGTTTTTGAAAATCAATCTATCCATTTAATACCACGGGGAATTTGTCACGGCGCGTGAGTACAAAGTTGCCAACCATCCTGCCAATCGATTGAATTAAACATCTTTCCTAATATGGATATAACGGATGACAGAGGTTGAATAACAGCAGAACTCCGTCAACTCAATCTTTTGGGTGCTTGGCTGTTTATTAGTGGTTCTCAAGAGAGAAGTTGATCCATGAACTAGCGGCGGGATGAACACTTCGTATGGTGCGTTCGTTTTTCTTTTGTTTCCTTATTCGGTTGCAATTTCTTTGTTGTTTCTTGACCACTCGCTCCAAGAGCCCACATAGAGTTTTGGAATTTCAAGTCCTGCATATGCAATTGCCAATAGTGTATGACAAGCTGTAACTCCTGAACCGCAATGCACTATTATATTTCCGGCACTCCTTTCTTCAAAAATTTTTTGATATTTGATTTTCAATTTCTCTGGTGCTAAAAAAAGTTCATTCTCATCAAGATTTGTCGAGAACGGAATGTTGATTGCACCTGGAATATGACCTGCAACAAGGTCAATAGGTTCTACTTTACCGATATAACGTTCGTTATCTCTAACATCAATTACTAAATAATTGTCGTTTTTAGAGACCTTTTCAACTTCTAAAATATCGCTCAAAGGAAGTGTCCAGTCATTGATTTTATACGGTTCTGTATTAGCTGCAGTCTCTATTTCATTTCGAACAGGAAACCCCATTTTTTCGGCTTCCTTAAGCCCACCATTTAAAACTTGTACTTTTTGATGTCCTGCAGATTTTAGCATCCACCATAATCTTGCGGCAGCATTCGAACTGTTTTTATCGTCATAAATTACCACATAACTTTTCTCCGAAATACCAAGTTCAGTCATTGTATTGGCAAACTTTTCGATTGTCGGCAATGGATGTCTACCGCCATTTGATAAATCCTCTTTTATATCTGCCAATTGGGTGTTTAAGTCAGCAAATAATGCACCTTTTAAATGCTTTTCTTCATAGTTTGCTTTTGCATTTTTTCCATTAGTAGCGTCAATCAAGACAATGTTTTCTTTTTGATATAATTCTAAAAGTTCAGCTACTTGTATAATTGGAGAAAGTTTATGGCTCATAATTGTATTTAGTCTTTTCGATTATACTGTTTGTTTCTAAATTTTGACCAACGTTTCATTTTTAAATTCAATTTCTGTATACAATTTTACGGTAAGCAAGAGAAATTAATCGAACTTTTCTTGATGTGGGAATGTTCGTTAACGTTTCGCATATGCGCTGACGGGCATTTACAGTTATAAATATATGGATTTTCCATCAGCTTCAAAAAAAGCTAAAAACTTATGATATGCAGTTAATTGGCTGTTTGCATAAATGTATTTTTAGCGTTTTGTTGGTTTTTGTCATACTGTTTGACGGAGTCGATTCCACAGGGCGGATTCCCAGCGGAGCGGGGATTATAGAATGCAATCATCTTATTTTCCCAATATCATATCCTTAATCAGGAGACTATCCCTTTTTGATTGCACATGTTTTGAGTTTTCGAGTAGTCCGCTCTTCTTAAGTGAAGGAAAGATTTGAGAAGCTCTTTTCATCATTTTCTCTCCCAGAAGTAAGATATCATGTTTAGCGGCTATCAAGGTTATGGGAGTTCGTATGCGTTTTGCCTTTTCGCTTGATATGGTTGGTACAGGGGTAAAATCCATCTTAAAATGCGAGAACACTTTTGAAAGGTATTTGATGGCAAATTCGTCTCTATCTGTAAAGACCTCCTTCAAAAAAGCTTCTACGAACTTGGGTTTACCTGATTTCATATACCTCATCATTGGAATGAAGATTTTTAACACCGCTTGTATGGGGCTTCCATTGACGATGTAGGCTGGCGCAGATAAAAACACTTCCTGGATTCTGCTTTCATCTTGCTCTAAGGTTTTTAGGATTACCAATCCACCAAATGAAAAGCCTGCAGGAGTGAGGTTTTCAAGATTGAGCTTGGTAATGACTTCATTCATCCATTTTCCATACGAGTCATCTTTCATACTCGGTCTCGTTTCAGCGCTTTTGTTGGGCTGAGCAATCACATCTAAGGCGGAAACTCTAAAAGCTTTACGCAAATTGGGATACGTTTCCAATGCAATAGGAGCACAACCATTGGAGCCATGAATGATAAGTATGTGTGGATTTAATGGGGCACCGGTTGCAACGATATTGGTTTTACCAAAACTGGTGTCAACCTATAGGTATTCAAATGCAATAGTAAGTTCATCCAGCTTTTGGTTGTACAGACTTAGAATTTCGCTCTTGCCCTTTTCTGTTTTAAATAGTGACTTCATTCGTTTCTTTTCATTCGTCATTTCCATTTTGACACTCCATCACTTGTTTATTCTCTTCTTCAGGTTGTATTTTTCATTTCACATAAATCCCAATTGTTTCATAACAATTGTTCTGTCAAAAACTTGAGTATGTCCATTAATTAAATTATCCTTAAAATGATAAATTGTTATACCTTTTGTATTTATGGATCTTTTGGTTGGTGGATATCCGCCAATCATACCGAAGTTTGACCCAGTTAAAATCCAAGTTATAGCAACGTGATTTTCTTCTGGAATTGCAGATGTTATTTCAAAAATCATATCAGGAAATGAGTTGAATGAAAAATTTAATCGCTCTTTGAATTCAGAATGAGACAATGTTTTTCCTTCCCAGGGATCTGTTGTGTCAAGGTGAATGGTATATTCTGGATGAATATATTGTTCTACTTTATCAAAATTCTTTTTATTCCAAATTTCAGTCATAAATTCTCGAAGGAAAGATTCTTTGTTCATTGTATTTAGTCTCGTTTTTTAAGTTGGTGCTAAGTTTTGTGCGTGGTGCGTATCCCGAAGGGTATACATTATACACCTTGTGGTTAGTTTTTCTTTCTCAATATTTTTATAATTCGATTGTACATTATTTCAGATAAGCTCCAGTTATATCCGTCAAAATTTGTGGTATTGGTAAATTGAACAACCACGGCATCGATGTCTTTATGATATTTGGCAATGGTCTGGTAACCCGGCATCATTCCCGTATGTTCAAATTCGTAAAGTGAAGAGTAAAGGTCGTGCTCTTTTCGGTCTTCAAATACAGTTCCTTCATTTAAGGCTCGAATATATTTACCTAAATCTTCTGCCGTTGCCAGCATTATACCGTTATCGTCCGCTTTTAGGTCGTTTTCATAACCAACATAATAACCACTCATTACGTCTTCTAAATTGACATCCTTTATAGAGCCGTAAGTACTTGTCAGGTTCAAGGGTTCTAAAATTTCTTTTTTTACATATTGAAACTTTTCTTCACCTGTAACTTTCTCAATAATTTTCGAAAGCAGTAGATAATTTGTGTTGCTGTACTGAAATCGTTTATCTGGTTTAAAATTAGCAGGCGCATTAAGCACCAATTCTAATCGCTCTTGTTCTGTTTCTTTTGGATGAGCCCAATAATTCTGAGTTCTAGTATAATCAGGAATACCGCTGCGATGTTGAACTAACATTGTCAGAGTAATGATATCCATATTTTCGATTCGCCCCGAAAGTTCAGGAAAGTAGTTGTTAAGTGTTTCATCCAAAGATATTTGTCCTTGATAGGCCAATTTGGTTATTGCGAGAGCGGTATAAAGTTTACTTACACTTCCAATTTTGAATAGTGAATGCGGGTCGGTTAGAGTTTTGTCTTCCCTGTTTTTGTAACCGGAAGTATAAAATTCTGGTTCACTATCTTTTTTGTCCACATAAACGATAATCCCGTCAAATCCATATTCAGTCGATTTGTTTACTTGCTCTTGAATTGTGTCAGGTAATGGAGTTAATTTAGCTTTAATTATTGGCCAAGGAATGAAGAACATTGAGACTACTGTTCCAGTAAGCAAGAGAATTTTTATCATCCGTTTTAAATTGGTTCTGTTCATCCTATTTGACGAGGGTTATTTGAATTAGCCACAATCTTAAATGGAATTGATAAAGTTAATTATTGCATTTTGAAATATCTGAACATCATTCCCTTCCGCACCATGCCGAGAGTCTTCAAGTATTAATAATTCTTTTCTATTGGAGGTGTTTCAATAGTATCCAAATGCCACTGACCAACTTCAAAAGGCGCTATAAGATCATGACGTCCATAAACCAAAAGAGTAGGGATATTAATTCTATGAGCCGTTTCAATCAGTCGATCGTCTGTGATCAAGTTTTTAAAAAATTCTGACGACATGGTCGAATTATTGTTTGCCCAATGATACCAGCCATTGTGAGGAGAAGAGAAAGAATATTTTACGGAAGTACCAATTCTTTGTCCTGTAGATATAGTAGCATCCATCGCTTTATCTACTAATTCGAAATACCTCATGGCGTCATCAGCGCTTTCTAGACCGATCCTTACTTTGTAAAAAAAGCTTTGCATCCTCCCAGTAATCTATCTCTTTTGAATCCATTATATTTTGATCAGCGATGGCAAGTAAACGTGGTTTGGCATATTGGTAAGTCATACTATATGCAATGTTTCCCTTGTAGTTGATGTACCCATCAACTTTAGATTGTCTGTGTTCCCAGTTTTGGCCATACGTAAGGTAAACGGTTGCGACAGCGTGTCCCCAACTTTGACCAATTACAATTAGTTTTTTTACATCGTGCCGGTCTTTCAATGCATTAATTAGAAGTTCTAAGTCATCGCCAAAATCCGCAATAGTCGTTTCATCAGGATTGGCGTTTCCTTGTGCGTTGCCGGAATGGCGTTGATCCCAATAAACCATAGCATAGGATTTTTCAAGTATTTTTAAAGGTGACTCATGGTCTATTTGACCGTTGCCAGGCTGAGCTTCCATATTTACTTCGAATAGCCCGGAACTTCCGGGACCACCATGGTTAAGAATCACAAAAACTCCGGACGCAGTGTTTCCTCTGACCCAAACAGGCATGTCCGCTCCTTTATTTCGAATGAAAAATAAATCATCTGATTCATTGTAATTGTATTTGCTGCAACTTGTAGTTAATGTTATCATTACTAACAAGAAGGGAACGAGATATGGTCTAATCATTGAAGGTTACCTTTTACTTTTTATGTGAAATTGGAATAGGCCATATTGCACCAACCATTAATGCACCTTGCATAAGCATGTTATGATTGACAGGATAGATAAGCATAGGTTTAAGACGCAAAAAGGCTTTTATGTCAGAAGCGGTTTTTTTTGAAAAATCCCAACCCAAACCGAGTGAGGCGTTCATCATAAGATGAGGTCTTCCGGCATCCCAGATAATTTTTACATTATCTGCACCATTGGCAACATATACATCTCCATTTACCCATGAGTGGTCATATCCAATTCCAACAAATAAATCAGTATATAGTCCATATGAAGCGGTTGCCCTACAACCACCTTCCAGATTGAGAAATAAAGCACGATGGTGCCTTGGATGTGTGTACCAACCCATATTGGCGCTACTTATTAGCTTTAATTTTCTCTTCTCCCAAAGGATATATTCCATCCCTAAATTGAAGCCCGGGTGCGTTATGGTTTCTCCAAAATATGCCGCTGTTAGAGCATATTTGCTAATTTTCCTTTCATCTAATGGTTCTATATCACTTTTTACACTAACCTGCGCCTGTACCATTTTTGACAAAGCAAAAATCAAAACAAAACATAGAGCAATCTTTTGATAAGGGACGTTTGTTACTGCAAATTTCATTTTAATAATTTTGATGACCTAGCCTTTTTTCTTTCTTTCTTGAACAACAAAACTAAAGGCTGTCCCAATACAAACACCCATGGCAATTCCCATGGCAATATTATGATAGATCACTCCTATGGCAGATCCAAAAGCAGCCCCGAGAGCCATACCTATCGCAACATAATTCTTCTTTTCCTTTTTCATTTCTGTTATTTAAAGTTTAATAATAATGTTTCCCTTTTTATGCCCGGTCTCCACATATTTATGTGCTTTAACCATTTGCTCCAACGGATAGACTCTGTCAATGACAGGTTTGAACTTCCCCGACTGCGTAAGATCCAACAAGAACGCAAGATTATCATAGCTGACTTTTGCTATTCCATCCCTTATTGAGATGTACTTCCCATCAGCTGTGAGGGATTTTTTAGCTTGTAATTCTAAGCTCTTCCTATCTGCCACTTGCTGTGGAACGGCATCCAATATCAGATCATACCGTTCGCCACGTTGGGAATAATCCTCCTTTGTATAGTCAATTACTATGTCGGCTCCGAGAGACTTCACCAATTCCAAGTTCGTGGTACTGCATACCCCTGTCACTTTGGCTTCATAATGTTTGGCTATTTGCACGGCCGTTGTACCGATTGATCCCGAGGCGCCAACGATGAGCACATTTTTTCTGCGATGAATATCGCCTTTTTTCAAGAAAAACATGGCCAACTCTCCCGGATATGGAATTGCAGCCGCCTCTTCGAAGCTAATGTTTGACGGTTTCGGCAACACAATCCAGTCTTCGGGAATGCAGATATATTCGGCATAGGTTCCTAATCGTGTCTTGAAAGGAGATAAAACCGTATAGGTAAGAACTGCGTCATTTACGTTGAATCTTTTCACCTCACCTCCAATCGACTCAACAACGCCAGCCGCTACCATTCCAAGAATGGGGTTTCTCGGTTTTTCAAAACCCATAGCAAGTCCCATTACAAAGCCCATCGGGTGCCACCAGGGCATATTGAAACTTCTGATAATGCAGTCGCTAGATGTAACGGTTGTCGCACGGATCTTTATGCAGATCTCATTTTTCTTGGGTGTTGGCTTCTGAACATCCCTCAACTGAAGAACTTCTGGAGTTCCATATTTCGTGCAAACAATTGCTTTCATTTTCGAAAATTTCATATCTGAAATTGAGCGTTAAGCAACATTTATTTGGCGTAGAACTACGTTCCCTCTTTTGTGGCCTTTGTCTATGTATTGGTGCGCATCTATCACTTTATCCAATGGATAGCTACGATCCATAATACCTTTTAAATGACCTGCTCTAATGATATCAATCAATATATTTAACAGGCGTTTCTGCTCTTTTAGCGGTAGCGCCCCGGTGGCTGAAAACTTCGCTTTCTTGCTTCCAATAATCGAACTGGTTAGTACGTAGCTAAGCAATCGTATTCCCATTACCGGACAAGCGTAGATTCCTTTTTCGGTGAGCGCACCACAACATTCTGAAAAGGAACGCTTACCAACTGTGTCATAAATAAGGTCGTACCTATTCTTGTTTTCGGTAAAATCCTGCTCCGTATAATCGATGACGTGATCGGCACCCAATTCACATATAAGCGAAATATTCTTGGTACTACAAACGCCTGTTACCTCGGCGCCAAAATGCTTTGCAATTTGAACTGCTGCTGTTCCGAGAGCCCCCGAAGCACCGTTAATAAGCACTTTATCTCCAGGTTTTATATTTCCCAGGTTGCACAGAAAATTGAGTGAAGTAATGCCGCCATCGCACATCCCTGCCGCTTCTTCAAAAGGTAGATTTTTGGGTAGATGCGCCACAATCCCTTCTTCTGCGACCGTTACGTATTCGGCGTACGTCCCGAAGGTTTTGATGTTCTCACCAAAGACCTTGTCCCCTATTTTAAACTTGGTTACTTCCGAGCCAACTGCTTCTACAACTCCTGCAAAACCTGTTCCCCATATTTGGTTCTTGGGTTTCGTTAAGCCCATGAAAAGTCTTCCGATATAAGGTTTGCCGGTGCGCATCATGGTATCTGCTTTTGTAACCGAAGACGCGTAATTTCTAATCAAGAGTTCATTTGGCTTTGCCGTTGGTTTTGATACTGTATCGATTTTAAATATCTCTGGAGAGCCATAGCCGGTTGTAATTATTGCTTTCATAATGATGTGTTTTTTTGTTTTGATTACGCTGACAAAGGTGCGGCAATGGTTCTCCGCAAACGTTCGCAATCTCAAGTAGTGGTTCGGAATTACAAATCCGAACTCACATCAAGATGAAAAATGAGATTTACCTTTTTAACCTGAGTTCGACTAATATTTATAGATTCAGATTTTCAAAGAATTGAATAGGCAAGGCGCTTTTGTGAAAATTTAGCGGGCTAAATTGAGCAGAAGCAACGCAGAACTATTTGATTCTTTGTAAAAAAAACATCGTTTTCCGCTCATAAACAGCCATTTTCTTCCTACAAGTACGTTGAAATAGCCTGCTATTCCTACCGTCCTTGTAGTCGAAACTCACAGTTTCTAAGCGGTCTGAATCCTAAACTATTAATCGAACTCAGGTTTTTAAAAACTCCTTCGGAGTGATGCCCGTTTCCGTCTTAAAATACGTGTTGAAAACCGTTTTGGAACTGAAACCACTATCGTATGCCAATGCCATAACGGTTATGTTTTCATTGGCGGGATCAAGCGCGAAGCGTTTGAACGCCAATACCCGATAATGATTGATAAACGCATTAAAATTCTTACCAAATCCATCATTCAATAACCAGGAAAGTTGATTGGGATGAATGTCCAATTGCTTGGCCAGGGAGCGCAAAGAAAGGTCCGGATTGAGAAAAGGCTCCTGAGTCTCGATCAAGTCAAGTAGCCGTGCCTTGCACGTAGCCGCTGTTTCCGCATCAAGTAAGGCTTTCTTTTTCGTCACCTTTCCGAGTGCATCTGCAAACAAGTCCTCAGGGAAAAGTTCATTGTGAAAATGCGCGTAGCGTGGGTCGCCCTTTATTGGATTGACCAGTGGATCGGAATAGCGCAGGAACAAAAGCGGAGAACCGCTTTTTATAGCTGTTTTAACCCAATCAAAAGCTTTGTCAGATTGATGGCTCGCGGCATAAAACTGAAAGAGGTAAGCGTCTGCCGTGAATCCATTTTCTCCTTTTGCCTGCTCGCAAAGCATGTCGAAAAAATCAGCAGCTTTCGCCTCGTCACCGCTCAAAGTGCAGGCCAGTGCCATAGAACCGGTCTTCTCCGCCAAAATCACAATCTCAGGAGGCAGCGCATCAAAATAATTCAACACTTCATCGTATCTACCTAATTTGAGCAGACACTGGACTTTGACCGAATGCGCGGGGATGTTCATTGGATTAACTTCCAAACACGTGTCCAACTGCCTTAGCGAACATGGATAATCCTCCAACATATAGTCGATGTAGCCTTTGTAGAACTGCGTTTCCTGAGAAAGGGGATCGATTCTCAGTGCTATTTCCAGGTGTTTGACAGCAAGGTCTTTCTTCCCGGCTATGATGTAAAGGAAGGCCATGAATTGCTGGGATTCTACATGGTTCGGATTAAATTGTATCGCTTTTGAAGCATGTTCAAATGCTTCGCGATAGTTGCACGCCGAGAAAAAAGCCAGATTAGCAAGTTGATAATAAGCCGATGGAAGCTCGCTATTGATGGCCAGCGCTTGATGGGTGAGTTGCGCGCATTTCCCCCACCCTTCCTCGTAAGAAATGACCGCAATAGTGGCCAAAAAGCTATACGCATCGGCCAAACCCACCATAGCCTCTGCTTGATTGGGGTCTATTGCCAAAGCCTGCTCATAGAACGCCATCGATTGCTTTACATCCTCTGGGTTCCATTTGTTGAAATGATGGCGTCCTTTCAGAAAGAGTTTGTACGCATCTACTCTTTCGGTCTTCTTCTCCACCAGATGTTCTTGAATTTCAAAGTGCCCAAAATGTTCGCGTAAACGATCAGCAATCAGCAGACTTATCTCATCCTGAACTTCAAAGATATTGTCCAGTTGTCTATCCCATGTTTCAGACCAAAAGTGAAAATCATTGGTAGAGTCGATCAACTGCGCAGTAATGCGCATATCATTGTCAGATAAGCGCACGCTGCCTTCCAAAACCGTGGAAACGTTCAGTTGCTTTCCTATTTCCGGAATAGGAATATTCTTGCCTTTGAAGTAGAATGCAGACGTTCGGGAAGTGACCTTGAGACCCTCAATCTTAGCCAAAGCATTAATGATCTCTTCCGTGATTCCATCACTGAAATATTCATTATCCGCATTGGAACTCATGTTCACAAATGGGAGAACGGCAATCGTTTTGTCAGAGATGTTTGGAATGAGATTCATTTTTTGCCTTATCAGATTCTACTTTTAAATGCTTTAGAACGACTAAGCTAAGAAACGCGTCTCGCATGGCATGTTTTCTTAGGTTTTGTGTGTGCCTTGAATGGTAAATATAAATTTCTTTTCGGAGAAATTCCCAAAGGGTGAACTACGGAGCACTCATGAACAGCTATAAAATGAACACTTGGTGAATAAAGTCTCTTATGTGTTCGGGTCGTGCCCAGAAGCGAAGTAAGTCGCAAAATCCCGATCCATCGGGATGGTGTGAGAGACGCACTCCGCTCCTAATTAGGGGCGCAGCCGTCTACTCGATTGTGTACAGTCACGATTTTCTTAATTGTTTGTTTGAGTAACTTATTAAACTCCTCTGGTTTTTCGATCATGGGATAATGTCCAGTGGAATCTATTTCAACAACTTCATATTCCATGCCTGTCGTATCAAGTCCGCTCTTATTAGTTGGACTGGCATTGCTATTGATTAAATACATTTTCATCTTTAGTTGATGAAGCCGATCGGACTCATTTTCACCATAACTAATCAGTGCCTCTAAAGTTGAAATGGCTGCAACTGAATCACAGTTTCTAAAATCGTTCATTACTCGGGTTTTCACCAAACTGTCAGTGCTTGAATGAAACAGTGAGCCCTCCGCATAAGCTGGTGCAATTTCTGAGAAATTATTTCTCAGCATTTCCATAAAATCGCTTATTTGTTTTTTCGTATCCTGATCATATTCAGCACCTACATCTTTAAAATTGTCAATTCCTATTAATGCTATAATCTTTGGGTTATTAAGAGCCGCTTCCACAGCGATATCTCCACCCATTGAATGACCGATCAGAATTACATTGTTCAGTTTTAGCTGTTTCATTATTAAGTTAACATCTTCTCCAAATTTTTCAATGGCCCAATTCTTTCTGTTTACTCCTGACTGTCCAAAACCCGGAAGATCAAACGTTACTACACGGTAGTCAGATTTTAGGGATTCTACCTGTTCGTCCCAGTAGGTTTGATTAATACACCACCCATGAATGAAAAGCAAGGTATAGTCCCCTGTACCATAAACATTATAGTCAATATAGACTCCATTGTTTTTGACTGAATCTCGAGATTCTGTTTTGGGAGGGGCTTGCTTTTCAGTTTGCTTGGTATCTCCACAAGTCAAAATGAAAATGGGAATAATAAAGAAGATAATTTTCATCACTAAATTCATCTTATCAGTTTTTTGGTTGTGCACAACGACCCGGCCTTGCTATGAAAACCAACCTTTAAATTTAGCGACTAACCCCTTATTGTGTATAGCCCTTGTGTGTGCCTTGAAGGTAAATATAGATTTCTTTATACAAGCATCAATTTCCGCAAGCTCCACCACCTTAATTAAAGAGCTGCTTGGTGTCATTTTCGAATCCTATGTCATAAACACCCCCAAAAACGGATGTGTCAAAATACATCCTTGGCTTCATAAAGTAAAGTTACTGATTATTTACTTCTTCGCGCATAGTTGTGCTTTTTTGCTGGTGCACAATATGCGTATAACTCAGTAGTTGTTATACTGCTATGCCCAAGCAAGGTCTGAATATACTGGAGATCTGTTTTTGCATCCAATAAATGCGTGGCAAAACTATGGCGCAAGGTAGGTGGGGTTGCCTTCCTTTTTATACTCGCTTTTTGCGCGCCGCGCTTGATTACTTTTCCCAAACTCGCCGCACTTTACTGCCCGCCACGTGCTCCTTCGAAAAGATATTCCTAACGGCGATACTCCTTGTAATATTTACGCAGGCTTTTGAGTAATGCCAGACTCAATAGCGTAAGCCTGTTCTTGCCGCCCTTTCCTATACTATGATGCATCGGACCAACAGAATCTATTTCTCAATAGAGAGGTTATGAAAAATTTAAATGAAAGTACTCAGCATTCATTATACCCGCAGTGCTTGCAGTATTGTTAAAAAAGACATATGCTTCTTTAATATTTTTGTTTTTAGCCAAAATATCATGCAAGTGTTGCAGATATTCATCTGAATAGGATGAGTAAAATATTTTAGGAGTTCCATGCAAGCGAACGTAGACGGTAGAGCCAGTTACTACAATATCTGGAGGCAATTTTGGGTGGCTTACACTACAAAAGATTAAATTATTTGCTCTGAAAGCATCGTATACATCCTTATTCCACCAGCTTTCATTTCTAAACTCAACCACATTATTCAAACGGGGTTTCATGCTTTTTAGAACTAAAGCCAAGGATTCTTGACTGTATTTAAAACTCGGTGGAAACTGAAAAAGCAGACATCCTAATTTTTCTTTTAACCCGGCTTCGCATACCGTATAAAATTCATTTAATTCTGTCGCACAGTCATTCAGTTTTTTGTAATGGGTTATTATTCGCGGTGCCTTTACGGCAAATAAAAAACCGGTCGGACTATTTTTGTACCACTTGTCAAGCGTTTTAAAAGTAGGGAATCGGTAGAAAGTTACATTCAGTTCGAGGGTGTTCAAATGCTCACAATAAAAAGTAAACCATTTGCTTTGAGCTAAATTTTGAGGATAAAAAATCCCTTTCCAATGTTTGTTATAAAATCCGGAACAGCCAGTGTTAATTATCATTGCTACTGATTAATCGTTATTTTGTTTCGGCCTAATTACCCCAAACAATTCGTATACTATTGATCGTGGATTTCCAATACTACCAGTCCAAAATCTGTACAACTAAACAAGGGAAGTCGAGAAGTGTTGAGTTCCTCAATGACCATTAAATTTCCGGTTTCCAGAATGTAATTTTCATTGGCAAGTTGTATATGCAACCTATCATGGGTCGCGTATAAAAACAGGGTACGGCAAGTCTCTTTAGGTTTTAGCACATACCAGCTGTTTGCCCATATCGCCACTTGATAGAATTCGCTTTGGTGAATACCGCTCGTCATTACGTTAAAATCGGTGCACCTGCCAAGCGATGTCGTTTTCCAATCTCCGCTAAAAGTATCTACATCAAAAGGCTTGAGAAGTTTGGTGTATTGACCTTGGTGGGTAATGCGAATTTCTCCTTCCAAAATCATAAGCTTGCGCTGGATACCCGGCAAGGAAGTGAAAGTCGATTGCTCGACTTCGACTATTGCAGAGCTTATTCTCAGATCAAAATTACGGTCGGCATAAGTGGCGCCGGAAGGGAAGATATAAAGCTGGGTAGTGCTACCGCCAGACCATTTGCTGGTTAGGAAATGGTCCGGGGTAAGAATTGCGATTTTCAAAAGGCCTTAGCTGAGTGTTTGATAATTCGTCTGCATTGAATCCACGTTCGATATTGCGTTACATTTTTAAACGAATTCATTGCTTGCTATTCCATGTTAAAATATTAGCTGTAAATGAGATATTTAATCTTGTAATATTTTGATAATGCATAGGTGTGAAATATTTTTATGGTACAAAATAGCTATTTCAGCTTTTTCAAATCTTTTTCCAAAACGGAATAAAAATCAACCTGCGAGCGAACGACTTTTTCATTTTTTTTTCGCGTGATATATCTGTTTTCAAGGGTGCCATCTATAATTCGCGCTTTGGTATTGTCTTTCCACTGAAGCTCCATAAAATCGCGAATCTGTTTGCGGATCGGCTCATCGTATATCGCACAACTCACTTCCACGCGATAGTCTAGGTTACGCTCCATCCAGTCGGCCGAGGAAATAAAGATTTCTTCGTTGCCATCGTTGGCAAAAATAAATACACGGGCATGCTCCAGAAAACGGTCTATAATGCTGCGCACCTCAATATTTTCACTCAGCCCTTTTATACCTGGAATCAATGCGCAAATGCCGCGAACGATCAGTCGGATTTGTACTCCAGCGCGGCTCGCCTGATAGAGTTTTCGGATCAAAGTATCGTCTACCAGACTGTTCATTTTGAGGAATGCATAAGTTGTCTTCCCTGCTTTCGCATTTTTAATCTCGCGGTTAAGCTTGCGGATGTACTGAGCACGCATGGAAGTAGGAGCAACCAGAAGATGTTTGAACCGGAAATTCAGATACGGTTTTTCAATAAAAAGAAACACCTTCAGAACTTCCTCACATATTTCCTTATCGCAGGTAAACAGTGCCATATCGCTGTATATGCGCGCCGTATCTTCGTGAAAATTTCCGGTGGCAATTACTGCGTGGTGCAAGGGTTCGCCGTCAATAACCTTTGTTACGACCGCCAGCTTGCAATGTACCTTCATATCTGGCATTCCAAAAATAACTTTTACGCCAGCCTCTTGAAGCCGCTTGCTGTTATCGAGATTATTACTTTCGTCAAATCGAGCCCGCAATTCTACCATGGCAGTCACTTGCTTTCCATTCTTTGCCGCCGAAATTAAGGCATTGACCACCCGCGATTGTTTCGCAACCCGGTATAGCGAGATCTTGATTTCTTTCACATCCGGATGAATGGCTGATTCGCGCAAGAAATGCGTAAAACTCCGAAAGTGCTGATACGGATAGTTGAGCATAATATCCTGATTTTCAATGGCAACCAGCACGCTCTTGCTTTCAGCAAATCTCGGATGATCTTCCTGAACCAGTTTCCCCCATTCAAGTTTGGGCGACAGGTTGGGGAATTTCATAAAATCTTTTGAGTTGTGATATCTACCTCCTGCAATAATATTGTCCTCTTCGTCGATATTTAGTTTTTTGATAAAAAATTCGAGAATATCGCGTGGCATTTTTTCATCGTAAAGAAATCTTACCGGTTGGCCGGTGGAGCGTTGTTTAAGACTTTTCTTCATCTTTTCGTAAAAACCTTTCGATACATCATCATCCAAATCCAGTTCAGCATCGCGCGTAATCTTGATGGTATATGCTTCTAGTTTGGTGTACTCAAAGAGGCCGAAAATTTTATCGAGATTGAACCGAATCACATCATCCAGAAACATGATGTATTTCTTACCATCCTTTTCAGGAAAAACCACAAAGCGCTGCGTTTGGTCAGCAGGCACTTCGATAAGTGCATATTGCTTTTTGAACCCCTTCTTTTTCGAAGTCATTTTTACCGCCAGGTAAATAGACTTATCCCGCAAATACGGAAATTCCGGTACTTTTTTGAGCATTATAGGAATGAGCAGGGGCACAATATAGTCGCGGTAATAGGCGTCGGCAAATTCCTTTTGCTCATCGTCTAAGTTTTTTTCATCAATCATGTAGATATGATGATTCTCAAGATCCTCAAGAATCTCCTTATACGTTTGTGCAAAAATTTCTTTTTGGCGCAAGACTTCCTGATGAATTTCTTCCAGAACCTCATGTGGCGTTTTATCACCCACAAGTTCTTTTTTCTTGCTGATTATTTCGATTCGCTTGAGAGTGGCGACTCTTACGCGAAAAAATTCATCGAGATTATTCGAAAAGATTCCCAAAAATCGAAGCCTTTCGAGCAAGGGTACGTTCGAATCCTGCGCTTCCTGAAGCACACGCCGGTTGAAGGAAAGCCAACTTATCTCCCGGTTTATCGTTCTGTTTTTAAGGCTTAATGACATAAAAAAGCATTCTGTTTAGGCGATTAAGTTCGCAAATTTGTTGGGATAATCACTTATCAATCCATCCACTCCCATTTCTATAAGCCGAACCATATCTGATTCTTCGTTGACCGTCCATGGTATGAGTTTCATATTCATTTTTCGACAGAACTTTACTAACTCCAACGTTACAAGTTCGTAGTCCGGACTATATACTGCGGGTACAAAACCGAGCTTCCGCAAATTTTCTTCCGCCGATTGCTCGTTTTCAATGAGAAGTGAAAGTTTTATTCTCGGATAGTTTTTGCGGATATAACGCAGGGACCTGATATCGAAGGACTGAATAATGGCTCGTTTCTCTATCTTTCGGTCAAAAACCACTTTTAGCAAAAGCTCCGAAAAATCTCCAGGTTCAGGATGAAACCTAAAATCACCTTCGGGCGTGCATTTCGTCTCGATATTGTAAAAGGGTTTTGTACGTCCCGTTTCTTTAGCGAAAGCCTCCGCCGCATCGATTACCGCGCTGAGTGTTGGCTTTTGCGTGCGTCGCTTTTGCTGATTTGGAAAGGACGCGTGGAACTTCAATCCGCAATCATATTTGGCAATTTCTTCCAGCGTTTTTTCAAAAATCAAATGCTTTATCTCATCTGCTTCCAAAAATTCAAGCCCCTGCGGATCGGTCGAAATAAAATGAGAAAACCAAGGGTCGTGCGAACAAATAACGTGTCGGTCGCGACTTATCACCACATCCATTTCTAGCGTCGTTACACCCATGCGGAGCGCCTCGATGAACCCGTCAATACTATTCTCGGGAAACAATCCCCGACAACCGCGATGCCCCTGGAAGTCAAATTTTTTAGCTGGTTTCAATGTATTGGATCGGCATATGTTCGGGGACAAAATTACCAAATAATCAAACTCTCTTTGTAAAACTATTTGGCTCTATTCTTCTCACATTGTGTAAGTTTTTTCACCAGCCTGATTCAACCGGTCTGATGTGAATTGCCTTGGCAAATATCCCAATCTCAAACCATCGCCTATATTTCTATAAATCTATGCGGTTAAAAAACAGAATCACTATTGCGCGATAGCCATCGTAACTGAGCGTAGCGACCTCATGACCCTCGGGAATAATCCGGCTTTCGTAATTCGTAATTCATTTTTAAGCAAACCGATACATCTCCCGATGATTCGGCATCAACAATTTAATCCGCCTAACCAAATCCTCCATGCGCAATGGTTTCACCATATAATCATCGGCGCCGGCTTCAAGCGCTACATGATAATCGTGAATACTGGCACAACACGTAAGCATCATCACCGGAATATTCCGCGTCCGGTCGTCGTCTTTCAGCAATCTGCAAAGCTGTATTCCATCGGGTTGTGGCATCATCCAATCGCTGATCACCAAATCAGGCGAGGTATTCACTATTTCATGAAAGGCCGTTTGAGAATCGAGATAAGTCAGTACCTCCATATCTTCTTTTTCCAAATTGTACTTCACAATTTCCAGTACATCCTCGACATCGTCAATGATCGCAATTCTTATTTTTTTCTTTTCCATTTGTTTTTCTGCAAAGGTCGAAAGCGTTCATGTTGCAGGCATTAGCAATACTTTAAGTTTTGGTTTCGAAAGCATCAAGATATCGTAGCTAACATTATCTGATTGCGTTTTTTTAACTTTTGCCTCAAGAGGATGCTGGTATTGAGTTTTTTGACTAATGAAGAATTTAAACAACAGATAATCAATATTATAATAGGCATTTATCTCTTTATCTTTTGAACCTTCGCAACTTAGATTTTAAAGCCTGAACAATTGGTCGTACATTTGGAGAAATTGAATCTAAATGAAAAAGCAAAAGATTTCCAAAGATAGAGCTCGTATGATTGAGGGTGCTATTGCTTATCTTCGATTCAAAGGATATCATGAAATTCGTGCGCCCCACGATGGCTTCAAGCTTCCACGTGCCGTTTTTCTCAAGGCCAGTGAGGCGGGTTATACACCTGATATGATCGCCGAAAAAGATTTTGGAACGTATGTTTTTGAACTTATCGATGATGAATCACTCGAGAATTGGGATTCACGAAAGGAAAAATGGCAAGTCTTTGACGAATACGTCACCCGCAAAAAAGGTAAATTTTACCTGATTGCATACAGCGATATTGCCGATGCGGTAATGGAACGCGTCGATTCAATGGATATCGAACCCGGATTAATTAAAATCCAGAGATAGACCTGACTGCAGGTCTTTTATTGAATTTTAAACTTTTGAAACTCCGATACAGTCAAACATGGCTGTACGGATATTAATTTTAAACTCAGACCATGGCGTCATCTGTAAAACCAACTTCTAAGTCAACTCCGAAATCAACTGCCAAACCAAAAGTCGAGATATCGTATCTCAACTCGGTAGATCCGCCTACTTACCTTCAGGAAAAAGAAGTGGTGGATTTCCTCTTTACGCACCTCGAAAAATATGGAGATCCCAAACCACACATACAGATGGCCATCGATTACGCGTGCAGCTCTCATAAAGGCAAAGGCGGATTTGTGGTTATAGGTCGTGTGAAAGGAAAAATAGTAGGAGCTGTGGTGATTAACCAAACCGGTATGACAGGGTATATCCCCGAGAATATTCTCGTTTACATCGCAGTTGATGAAGCAGTGCGCGGAATGGGAATCGGAAAGCAACTCATGGAAAAATCGCTCGAAATGGCGAAAGGCGACGTGGCACTTCACGTAGAGCCTGATAATCCCGCCAAAAAACTCTACGAACGACTCGGCTTTTCAAACAAATATTTGGAAATGCGGTTTAAAAAGTAATACTGAAACAAGTTCAGCTTGACCGTCACCCTAATTTTAACAGGACACTTCACGGAATAGTGACAACTACTTTCAGGAAAGGTCAAACCCATTAACGTCCAAGATCCCGAGATAATACAAACACACTCATTACAATCGTACATGCGCACTCTCAAGTGGTCGTCGGGAAAAAACCAAAAACCAATACTCAAAACTAAAAACAAAAACTAAATGCATATCGGCCAGCCGATCCAAAACATACGAAAACATTTGCATCAAAATCCGGAACTCAGCCGGGAAGAAAGCCATACCTCAGATTTTATCGCAACTTTTTTCACCGACTTAGGCGGATACAAGCTCACCCGAAATTTGGGATATCATGGACTCATTGCTTCACGCAAATTTGGCGAGGGGCCTTCCATTGCCTTCCGCGCCGAACTCGACGCGCTCCCAATTCAGGAAATATCCGAAGGAGATTTTGTGTCTCAAAATCAAGGTGTAAGCCATGCCTGTGGTCACGATGGGCATATGTCAATTTTGCTGAATCTGGCACGAAAATTTGAAGCGAATCCTCCAGCCTCGGGCATGGTCCATTTCCTTTTCCAATCTGCTGAGGAAACCGGCGAAGGTGCTGAAGCGATGGTGAAAACAAATGCGTTAAAAGATTTTCATATCGATTATTGTTTTGCCCTACACAATATTCCGGGACTGGACTTGGGTACGGTGTACTCCAAAGCCGGAAGTTTTGCGTGCGCCAGTGTTGGCTTTACAGCAAAAATAATGGGGAAAACCGCACATGCAGCCCATCCTGAAGATGCAATCAATCCCTTGGAAATTGCAATGGATTTGCTTGAAGAAGTGAAAAAGCTGCCGACAAATAAGCATATTAAGGATTTTGCGCTTACGACATCCATTTCACTCAACTCAGGTGAAAAAGCCTTTGGCACCAGTCCCGCAAATGCTGAACTGCGAGTTACTATGCGCGCTGCGCTTACCGAAGATCTCGATTTTATGATGGCTCAAGTGAGAAAACTCGCCAAAGATTTGGATGTAAAAACCGGCGGTAAAACTGCCATCGAATTTCTAGAATATTTTCCTGCCACCATGAATGCCGATTTGCTGAACCCTTTGCGAAAAGCGTGCAATAACGCACATGTCCCATTTATGGAAATGGAGAAACCTTTCCGCTGGTCTGAAGACTTTTCGCAGTTCAGCAAGTGTTTCCCGATTCTTATGTTTGGCGTGGGAAGTGGGAAGAGCCAACCTCCGCTCCACGCCCCAACTTACAATTTTCCGGATGCCATACTCGAAACCGGATCCGAAGTGTTTTATCAACTTTTTTTTAGTCTGTCAAAAAATTGAATCCACTGTCCAAATCGTCGCATATTGAACTGAATACACAGTATTTTAAGCAGAATATCGCTTTTATCCGCAGTCGGCTCGACGCAGGAGTGACCCTCTCTGCCGTAATAAAAGGCAATGCTTATGGCCACGGAATTCCCGAATTTGTGCCTATAGCCGAAGCCGAAGGAATCGACCATTTTTCGGTTTATGGCCTCGAAGAAGCCATGCAGTTTGAGAAAGTAGCCTCACCAAATTCCCATTTGATGATTATGGGCTATATCGCTCCCGAAAATCTCAAATGGGTGATTCGAAAAGGATTCTCGTTTTTTATTTACGATATTATCGAATTACGCAATACCGTTGAGGCAGCCAAAGCAGCTGGCACCACTGCCAAAATCCATATCGAAGTGGAAACCGGCATGAACCGCACCGGTTTTGAAGAATCGGTATTTGATGAGCTGGTTGATCTGCTCAAGAACAATGCACAGGCTCTGGAGCTTAGCGGTTGCTGTACCCATTTGGCCGGAGCCGAGAGTATTCAGAATTTTCCCCGAATTAAAGAACAAATTAAGAGGTACCACCGTTATATTGAAGCTTTTACCAAAAACGGAATTACATTTGAAAAGAAACACATAGATTGCTCTGCCGCTTTGATGCGATTTCCGGATACCCAATTGGATATGGTGCGGATCGGAATTTTGATTTATGGCTTTTGGCCAAACCGCGAGACACTGATTGACTATCTCTCGACTCACAAAACGGACGTCGATCCGCTTACGTCCATCCTTTCATGGAAATCGAAGGTGATGACCGTCAAACACGTAGAGGCGGGCGAATACATTGGTTACGGAACGGCATTCCTGGCAAACCGAAAAACAAAAGTGGCCATAATTCCGGTCGGTTATGCATACGGATATGCGCGTTCGCTCAGCAATCAGGGACGTGTGCTTATTCATGGAAAACTAGTAACGGTAGTGGGCACCGTAAATATGAACATGCTGGCTATCGACGTTACAGAGGTAGAAGATGTAGAACATGGCGACGAAGTGGTCTTAATAGGGTTCCAGGGAGAAAACCGCATTACGGTATCTGCTTTTGGCGAGATGAGCTCGCAATTGAATTACGAACTATTGGCACGGTTGCCGCATAATATTCCAAGAATTGTAGAATAATGGCACTGATAGAACTGGATAGAAAAAAATTAAAAACGAATTTTGATTTCCTCGATTCGCGCTTCAAGAAGCGTCATATCGATTGGGGCATCGTGGTCAAACTTCTTTGTGGAAACGAATTATTTATAAAAGAAGTGCTTAATCTCGGGATTCGCGAAATTCACGACTCACGCATAAGTAATTTGGAAGTGGTAAAAGGGATCGATGAGAGTATTCAGACTGTATATATCAAACCGCCCGCCAAGCGCAGTATCAAATCTGTTATCCGCTTTGCCGATGTGAGTTTCAACACCGAATACTACACCATAAAGTTGCTTTCTCAGGAGGCTGTGCGCCAAAATAAAAAGCATAAAATCATCATTATGATCGAGCTTGGCGACCTGCGCGAAGGCGTGATGGGAGAGGAGTTCGTCGATTTTTATCGAGAGGTTTTCAAGTTGCCAAATATTGACGTGGTAGGTATCGGAGCCAATCTGAATTGTCTCCACGGTGTAATGCCCAGCGAAGACAAATACATTCAACTCAGCTTGTATAAAGAATTGATCAAAGCATACTTCAATGTCGAGATCCAATGGATTTCGGGAGGTACGTCAGTAGTGCTTGCCATGCTCTATAAAAACCAGCTTCCACCGGGTGTCAATCACTTCAGAATAGGCGAAGCTTTGTTTTTTGGCCTGAATATTGAAGCACAAGAGACTTTTGAAGGTATGCATGACGATGTTTTTAAACTATGTACAGAAATTATCGAGCTCACCGAAAAACCGATGGTGCCTATGGGACAACTCGCCGAAAATCCAAGTGGTGAGATGATGGAAATCGATGAAAGTCTCTATGGGAAAACTTCACTTCGTGCAATTATCGACGTAGGATTGCTCGACATATCACCCGATTTTCTCATTCCCGACGATCCTGACATCGAAGTGGTGGGAGCCAGTTCCGATATGTTGATTCTTAATCTGGGTCATACCGACAAAAATTACAAAGTGGGCGATCTCATAAATTTTAAATTAAAATATATGGGCGCCCTCGGAATTATGAATTCTAATTATATTGAAAAAAGATTAATAAACTGATAATCAATGAAAATTCGCCTTACCACTTTCGTAATCCTTACCCTTACATTCTTGTTTCACAGTTATACCGCCACAGCGCAGGAGGAAGATCCATACAAAGACATTCTCTTCATGATCATCGATGGCGATTATGAAAAAGCTGCCGGCAAGGCTGAGAAAATAATGGATAGAGATAAAACCCACCGTGAGCCGGTGCCGTATATCTATGCTTCTATGGCGTATTTTGAAATGTCGAAAAATGACAAATACGATGAAGACTATCCCCGTGCCTTTCGCGATGCCATCAAGAATGCTTACAAAGCGGCGCGGTATGATAAAGACAATGAATACATGCCACAACACGCGCAGTATATCAACGAACTCAAGGCTGCGATTATGCGCGAAGCGCGGTTTCAGTTTAGTGACAAAAGCTGGCGCAAAAGTATCACCTATTCCAAATATGTTACCCGTATTGATCCTACGGATATCAGCGCCATACTTCTAAAAGGAGTAGCCGAAGAACGCGGCCGGAATTCCTACCAGGCCAAAGCAACCTTCGAAGAGGCAGATACCACATTGAAGCATTTTTCCGCTGCCGATATCGCAATTGATGCCAAGCCCGCTTATCTCTATTCCATCCTCCAGTACGCTGAATTGATGAAAGAAGAAGGAACCAAAGACCGGGCAATACCATACCTCGAAGCAGTAGCAGATCTCTATGGAGAAGATCCCGAGTTTAAAGACGTTTATGAGAATTATTAATCGATTTTGATAAGTGCTTTTTGGGGCGTGACCCCGCGGGTTCGCATTCATGGAAATCGTTAGAAACTATATTTCAGGTACGATATACCATTTCAATTGTACTCTTGAAATCGCGGGGTCGGGTTATCCGCTATACCTTTGAGTTTTTTTGGCCATGTCTGCAAAGCCCCGACAGGAGCTTCCGCTGGTCGCTCTGCCATGGCAGCAACCATCAACCAAAAAAACTCCAAAGGGTAACGCTTCTACCCCTCACGCAGTCCGGAATGCACGTTTATCCCGATAATCATCTGGCGCCCAAGAAAGGCAACTGTTTGATTTTGTGATATCTCAAAGCCATCTGAATACAATGCTTTAACGGTGCTTCAGGAACGGTATCTTTCAGCTGGAATACAATCGCCCGGTTTCCCTCAAAAACAAATGTATTCTTGTAAATAGTTTTGAAAGTTGGTACCAATTGCGAAGTACACTTAAAGTAAATCGCGTATTGATTCGGAGTTTTCGATTTCCAATCCATGCGAATAGTACTGCCGTGTTTTGTGAGGTAGCTCGGCTCACCCCATTTCAGCGTTTCTTCCAGTTTGTCGACGCCTATAGTTTCAGATGCTGTGTTTATGACCAATTCGCGCAAGTGAAGTAATTTGCTTTTTACGTTTTTAGGATATGCGCCAAAGACGGGTTTTACGCGTGAGTCAGATTCTAATTTCATGAATTCTCCTGGCCTAATTGGTTTTCATTCGGGTGGAAAAATACGGGATTTTTATGAGAACGGTTTCCTACGGTTTAAGATTCAAAGTTTGGCTGGCACTTTTGACCGCTAAACTTTGTAGAAGGGAGACCTAACAGGTTTTTAAACTTAGCGAAGCGATCTCACAACCGAAGGGCGTAAACCTGTTAGGTCTGGAGTTTGTCATTTTCCAAGAAATGCGATTTCTCGTGGGAGCTTTTTTATTATGAAAAATCCTACAATTTATACTTCCTTATTCTCCAAATTTATACGAATACCCCAGCCGTATAACCTGTGTTTCGTAATAATCTGCGCTGGTATAACTAAAATCTGTTCCATCAATTTCCTTACGAATCACCATCGTTCCTAATATATCGGAAGCGTTAATGAAAAATTCACCCCTTCCTTTTTGGACTGTTTTCTTGACGCCAAGATCAAGTGAAAACCGCGAACCTATAGTTCCCTGAGGTATAATGTCCGGGGCATAGTACAACGCAGATAGTTGTGCGTTGAAAGTTCCGGAAAAACGAAATTCTGCATTGGCCTTCAGGTTTCCCGAATATCCCGATTGTGGCTCGGCGTAGAATGTGGTTTCTTCGGGATACTTGTTCAAAACCGTGAAAGCGTCTATTTGATTGTAATACCCGTTCAAGTTTACATTGGCTGAAAACCATTCTGAAAAATCATAGGAAATAAGCATCTCAAGCCCTGTGTTCGAACTGTGCCCTGCATTTTGTGAAATAGTGTAAATCACGTCTGAGTTGCCTACGGTCGTTGCAATACGTGTAATGGTGCTTTTGGAAAAGCGTGCATAAGCGGCCCCATAGAGATAGCCTTTTTCCCATACATTTTTGTACCCAACTTCATAGGAATTGGTAAACTCGGGTTTCAATCCCGGATTCCCAACTTTTATTATTCCGGCATCATCGTATTTTGGAAAAATGCGGATATCGACTTCGTTGGGACGGCGCACGCGGCGATTGAAAAATGCGGAAAGCTTATTTCGATCGTTTAGACTGTATGTTATTCTCGCATTCGGGAAGGGTTGAAAATAGGAGTATCCATCGCTTTCGTAGGTATTGTGATCGGGATCGACGTCATAATTGAGTTTCGCATATTCCACTCGCAAACCGATTTCGGCTTGGAATTTTTTGATGGCATACCCGTAATTTCCATAAATAGCGGGAATGACTTCTCGGTATTCAGCCTCTCCGTCCGCGTCGATATCCAAAGGGGAGTCAATGCCGGGATTAAACTGCATGTCGGTTGGAATATCTCGTTTCCGAAATTTGAATCCCGTTTCCAAAAGCCCGTGTTTCAAAGGTCGGGAATAATCCAGATTGATGTCGAGCACCTGCTGATCTGCAATCAGGAAAAACGATTCTTCGCTCGTAAAGGTAGGCAGGGTGTTTACAAAAAAGTATTTCTCGTCTTCCCGATCGAAGGTGTAATTTACGCCGATATTCAGGTTATGGCCTGGAGCTTGAAATTTCTGCTCGAAGGCCAGAGAACCCATTGTTGCTGTGAGTACTTCATCTTCGAGAAATTGCCAAAGTCTAAGCATCTCATCCGATTGGTCGGAAAAAAAAGGTTGATCGCCACGATCCATAATCGACTCTTGGCTGAAAAATCCAGAGACCGTCAGGCTGCTATTTTCAGATAAAAACCAATCCATTCCGCCACGTGTGGAAATATAATTTGTATTTCTGTTGCGCTTGATTTGTTGGCGAATAACCGTCCCATCGGTATACGTTCGGGTTACAAATTCATTTTTATTCAGCGTCTCGGAATACAGATTGTCTGTCTGAATAAAAAAGTTTAATTTTTCTTTTCTATAATTCAGCAGAAGTGATGGATTTAATTTGGGGGTGGCTACATATTGCGGTCTAATTCCCGGAAGGTTTTCTTCACGCACCCAAAGCGCCCCAACCCCGGTAGTAAGTCCTACCTGTCCGTTGAATCCTTTTTTAGCATCATCTTTCATAATGATATTTATGATGCCGGCATTGCCATTGGCATCATATTTTGCGGAAGGATTGTATATTATTTCGATTTTTTCAACCGCCGATGCTGGTATGTTTTCAAGTCCATTCTGACCACCAAAACCCGTTATCGCCGTTTGCTTTCCGTCTATCAGCACCACCACCTGATCACTTCCACGGAGCGCAAGATTTCCTTCTTTGGTTCCAACCCCCGGCAGGCTTTGCATAGATTGTAGCACGCTTCCGCCACTCTGATTCACGATGTCTTCCAACGAATATGTTTGTTTGTCGAGTTGTCCGCTCACCGCATCCTGTCGAGCCGTAATCACTACTTCATCCATCAGTTCGGCCTGTACTTCCATCTCGATCGTTCCCAAGTCGAGAAATGCTGAGTTGGAGCCTACAAATAGGTTTTCCCGAAAGGGGATAAAGCCAATTACTGATGCTTCGAGAAAATACTCCCCTTCTTTTATTTTATTGAATGTGAAGAACCCATTTTCATTCGAAATAGTTCCGGATACAAACGTAGAATCACTTTCATGTTTTAACACAATCGTAGCATAAGGCATTGCCTTGCCCGATTCCTTTTCTTTGATTTTTCCCGATATGCTTACCGAGGTTTCCTGCGCCTCCATATCGAATGGGATAAACAGAAAAAACAATAGAAAACGGAGATTAAATTTTAATGGGTTTGTCATATATTTCAGCGTTTCATATTTTTCCTTTCGCTTTCGCAAAAAAAATAGGAGAGCGTTCAACGAATTTTCAATGCTGCAAATATGAAAGTAGATTTTGAAGGAAATTTGAATTGTACAAATCACCTTTATTTTATGGTAGCAACTTGCGTTTTTCAGCATCCAAACCAAAAACTAAAAACCAAAAACTATCCCGATATCGCTGACGCGCTTCGGGATGAGTTCGAAGACGAAAAAATCTTCTATTTTTTCTTTCTCACTCAAAAACAAAAACCCCAATTCGCACCAGCGAATTGGGGTTTAAAAAAGTGGAGCCGGAGGAGGTACCTTCGGTGCACCCTCCTTTCCCGTGAAGGGAATCAAACTCCAACCCCGCTATCGCGTGGTTGATTTTTTTATGGAAAATTCCTTACACAAATGCTTCGCTATTCCTGACGAAATTTTCCATAAAAAAACCCAATGCGCGAAAGCGCATTGGGTTTGATCATCAAGTGGAGCCGGAGGGAGTCGAACCCTCGTCCAAGCATGGGACTATCCAGCTTTCTACGTGTGTAGTTCAATCTTAATTTTCGACAACATAGCCGGCATCAAACGGCCTACTATGTGCTTATCCTTAATTCAATTTCGGACACCAATCAAGGCACTTGCTATCCTAGTTCTAAATTTTGATACCCGTATTGCAATCCATATAGAACAGATAAATCGCAGGGTACTCGTCTCGGGTTACTGTACTTCACACCGAAATTAAACCTATAGTCTTAGACTATTAGGCTGCGAGAGCGTAATTGTTTTCGCCGTTTATAGGCTTGGAAATTGATATTAACGAGCTACATCTCCAACGCTCGACACGCTTACTAAACAACCACTTCATGTTGTCGAAACCAGTCGGCCCCAATATTTCAAAGAATGTTCATTCACTTTCCGCAAAAACCATCCCAAAACGGAATTATACCAGTTTTTGAAGCGGATTACAAAGATAGCTGACATTTCGGCATTTGCCAAGCTAATTTTTATACCCGATTTGGATTGGGAAAGGGAGACGTGCACAGGGTAGCTGAGTTGCTTTTTTTATTTACAATCATTCTCATTTTTTCCACCCCAATTAAAACCGTAATTTCGCGCCCAAATCAGAGAAGAATAATGACAAAAATCGGAATAATCAGAGAGGGCAAAACCCCACCGGATAAACGCGTACCTTTAACTCCAAAGCAGTGTAAAAAACTGATAGCCACGTACCCCGGACTTGAGATTTTTGTTCAGCCCAGTCCAATACGGGCGTTTCCGGATGCTGCCTATGCTGATGCCGGTCTGACGCTTAAAGAAGACCTCTCGAATTGTGATATTCTGATGGGAGTAAAGGAAGTGCCACTTGAAATGCTGATTCCCAATAAAACCTATTTTTTCTTTTCACATACGTTTAAAAAACAGCCCTATAACCGTCATTTGCTTCAGACTATTCTCGATAAGCGGATTCGACTTATAGATTATGAAGTGCTTACGAATGACAAAGGGCACCGTCTCTTAGGTTTTGGGAGATATGCCGGGATTGTAGGGTGTTATAATGCCTTTCTTGCTTACGGCAAAAAGCACGGTGCGTATGAACTTAAGCCGGCCCACCTCTGCCACGATCGCATGGAAGTGGAAGAGGAGTTGAAAAAAGTGGTATTACCCAAAGATTTTAAAATGGTGCTCTCGGGTGGTGGGCGCGTTGCCCACGGAGCTCTCGAAATGCTCGATCATATTGATATTACAAAGGTGAGCCCGTCAGATTTTCTGCATATACCACATGATGTGCCTGTATTTTCACAACTCCTAGTTAGAGATTATGTCAAAACGGCTGATGGATCCAAATTTTTGACGAAAGATTTTTACGAAGATCCAAGGGGGTATGAATCGAATTTTATGCGTTTTGCAAAACAAAGCGATATGTATATCTCTTGCCATTACTGGGATTCCGATGCACCGTATATTTTTACCCGCAAGGATGCCAAAGATCCGGATTTTCGTATTCGTCTGGTGGCGGATATATCGTGTGATATTGACGGACCAGTGGCCAGCACATTGCGGCCTTCAACTATCGCCGAGCCGCTGTATGGGTATGATCCAAAAACCGAAACGGAAGTTGATTTTATGGACCCAAATGCAATCGGAGTGATGGCGGTGGATAACCTTCCCTGCGAACTCCCCAAAGATGCTTCTGAAGATTTTGGGAATGAAATGGTTAAGAAAATATTCCCGGAATTAATGAAAAATGAGAAGTCTCAGGTAATCCTTGGCGCGACAGAGACCACACTAAGCGGTGTGTTGTCAGAAGAGTATAAGTATCTTCAGAATTACGTGGATGGGAAGGAGTAGGATTACACCCGCTTCAATTTCGCAATAGTCTCAGTTGGGTTATCCGAGCCAAATACAAAACTGCCCGCTACCAATACATCTGCCCCGCATTCAATCAACTTGGGAGCATTGGTAAGATTCACGCCGCCGTCAACTTCAATTTTGGTTTCTGAACCCGTCTTCTCAATCAGATTTCGGGTGCGCTCGATTTTTCGGTAGGTGTTTTCAATAAATTTCTGTCCACCAAAACCGGGATTTACCGACATGATCAAAACCAGATCAATATCCTGAATAATGTCTTTTAGGTCATTTACAGGAGTATGCGGGTTGAGAGCAACTCCGGCACTCATATCTTCTTGCTTTATAGCCTGAATGGTGCGGTGCAAATGGGTGCAGGCCTCAAAATGTACGGTGAGTATATTGGCTCCCGCTTCCTTGAATCGCGAAATGTACCTGTCTGGCTCAACGATCATTAAGTGTACATCCAGTGGCTTCAATGTGTGTCGGTTTATAGCTTCCATTACCGGAAATCCAAAAGATATATTGGGTACAAACATTCCATCCATAATATCGATATGAAACCAGTCTGCTTCGCTGTCATTGAGCATTTCGATATCGGTAATCAGATTTGAAAAATCACCGGATAGAATAGAAGGGGAAATCAGATGAGACATGGACTGAAAGTTTTTGCAAAGAAAACAAAAAAGTCAATGATACCGATAGTGGTTTCCCATCTGAAGTTTTCCGATGTATTTTACCTTACCTCCCGGGTAAGGTTAAACCTTGATATGAATTGAAATCAATTAAATTGTTTTTATTTAAAATGAAACATTCAGCATACCTACAGTGTTTCCCTAATAACCAACTTAGAAACTACTACGAATGAAATCATCACTTCTTGCTATTCCATTAGGAATGCTCATGTTGTCTTCCTGTTCCACGGTTTATAAATGTGGAGAAGCACGCCCCGATAAATTCCACGCCAATAAGAAAACCATGGCACTCGTCAATGAGCGCGATTCACTGTGTTCCACTTTGGATGATACCAAAAATCAAAATTTGGCTCTCGAAGCTTCGCTCTCCGAGAAAAAGGAATCACTTAATGCTCTTGAAGCCAGGTACAATAGATTGGAAGCTCAGAGCAACCAAACTACAGACGAATTGAGTGCGCAGCTGCGCAACAAATCAGATCAATTGAATCAAAAAGCCGAAATGCTTTCCGAGCGCGAGGCGCGCTTACGCGAATTGCAAGCTGTGATCGCCCGGCAAGATTCCATTACCAACCATTTGAATTCAATATTACGGGATGCTTTATTGAGCTTCAAAAGCGACGAGCTTTCTGTTGAAGTCAAAAATGGGAAAGTATATGTTTCGATGTCAGACAAACTTCTTTTCAAATCGGGAAGTGCTGCCGTCGAGGCTAAAGGAAAAGACGCAATAGATACCTTGGCGACCGTTCTCCAAAAGAATCCGGATATTGATATTTTGATTGAAGGACATACCGATAATGTTCCGATTAAAACATCAAAATACGAGGATAACTGGGATTTGAGTGTTGCCAGAGCTACATCCATTGTTCGGCTACTCGCTGATAAACACGATATCGATGAAAAACGGCTTACCGCCGCCGGCCGTGGGGAGTATCAGCCACGTGCCAGCAACGAAACTGCAGAAGGCCGCGCTCTCAACCGTCGCACGGAAATTATCCTTTCGCCCAAATTGGATGAGCTGATGAATTTGTTGGGGCAGAATTAGTTTTAAAGTAACTGTTTCTTTCAAATCTGGTAAATAAGGGCAACTGCTAAATTGAGATGAAATAAATTTGGATTGAGAAATTTAAATTGAGCTGCTTTTGGTATTTTTTAATGAATAGTAACTACATTGGATCTCACTTTAAAACCATTCCTTATGAAAACTTCAAAACTTCAAAACTTCAAAACTCCTTAGCGCCCTAACTTCAAGAATCTTTTTCAGCCTTCTAATTATCAGTGGATTGCTCGGATTTTCTGATTTGCATGCCCAAACTGTTGATGGGAAAAATGGTGCAGCTTGTGAGATTTTCGTTACGGTCTTTTATTATAATGTTAACACAGGGGTTGTTTTTGCAGGAAGCACTACTTCGGCAACACCAGGAAATTCAATTAGTACTATCAACCCACCAACGGTAAATGACAAAGTTTGTCTAATTGGAATAGACGTGAATGGGAATGGAGGTCAGGAAGTAAAAATTCCTTCTAATTTACCCTTGGCACTCGATCCTATATGCATTGGCTCACCTTTTCTTTATCCTGATAATTGTTATATCAGTGCGAGTGCTGTTTTTACACCAAGTAGATGTGTCTTTGGAATTTGGTAATCCTCTAAAAACAATGAATACGGTATTTTTTCATCCCCCCCGACTATTACGGATTTTTGCAGTATCAATTCTTTTACTTTGCACCAAAGTAAATGCCCAAAACCCTTCTCTGATCCATTATAAGTTTTATCCTTTAAGCTTTGCTTATCCTGCCCTTGATATATACGGTTATTCACTTGATTACTTTCCCGAAGACTCGATTTATACCCTAAAGATTTTAAATAATGCTGAATCTCTTGATATCGGAGTATGGACAGAGACTCTTGCACAGGGATGGAATCTGGGGTTTAAAGACAAGATAATGGTATTCGACTCCTATTTCAATCCAGTTAGCGTAATTCAATTTAGACATTACAATTATGTCAATGTTGCGGGTGTATCAAATCGTTCAATTTATTTGACCGGCTCCCAGGAATATTATCCTAATATTACGTTTACCGCCATTTCCGAAATCCAATGGACACATCCGCCGGAAAATCAACTTCGATTAGTTTTTGAATACGATGTAGATGAAAATACGCTCATAGAGCGCCTGTCAACACGAGACTCTTCGTGGTACCCAAGCTATAACGGACAGTACAAGCCTTACAATGGTTATGTTGGTGCATCTGGTTTGTCCGGAAGTATGAATATTGAAAGAAATCAGAATTTGGTGCTGATACACGATTCTCTATTAATTGGGGGATTACAATTTTTCCAAAACCATTGGGTAAATCAGAATCCGTATGAAAACACCTTCGGCAATCTCAGTTACCTATCGATAAAATATTCCTTAGCGGACCAGACCACCTCCGTAGATCAGGTGGGAGCATTTCCGGAGACTAATATGTTTAACTTCAAGTATTTTTCATCCAAAAATTCATCCTCTTATTATCGAATCGCGAGTTTTAGAGGAACGACTTCTGAAATAAATCCTGGCGGCGTTTTATTTATTCCCCCTTCTGACTCTGCTTACGTAACCTATATTACAAAAGAAAATGTAAACAGTGAAAGCCAGTTTCTCACACCTCTATATAGTTTCAATAATTTCCGAACAGATACGATCTTATACAATATAGGAAGCGAGCAAGATTTCTACTCATTGATAGAAGAAAACAATAGGATTTATTTATCCGAGAGGCTATTTATTTTGACTACTGCCAATGACACCGATTCTTTGTATTTCAGAGATTGCTTTGAGAATGATACGGTGTATAACCGAATGATAGATTTTGTGGATTCTGATTTTGGTATAAATGCCGGAAGAATTGTACCCTATTCGAAAGACTTGGTTTATGTATTGTCAGATGAGGGTGAACCCCAGATCAAATTGAGTATAGTAAACAAATACATCGGCAACACCTCTATTAAGGCGCAAAGTCAAACCCCCAAACTTTCTAAAGTCGATTCCCTTTTCGCTTGGGTTTCGAATTATTGGGCATTGTCTGACACTACAATTGCCCTCGTGAAAGAAACTCCGGGAAACAATACGGATACTACTTTTATTGATTTGCCTGCCGGCAAAGGCAGTTGCATCTATTGGCTAAACGGCGATTTGGATCTCGTTGATTTTTGGAATATTCCATACACCAGCCCAGCACTTGCTGGAGTTTTGATTGGTTATATTGGGAAATATAGTGCTGACACCCTTCTTATCCAAGGAACGGTTGTGGCTAACACGAGTACTACATTAGAACCATATGGAGATGCCTTTATTCCCTTTTCTGAAAATGTGAGTTTCCTCGCCTTCTATAGCGGGTTAAATTCTGTAAGCATCAAAGAAGCAGAATTCAACCCTGGATTTTCCGTTTTCCCAAATCCCGCAAGTGGAAACATCACGATTAAACAAGATGAAAATGCTGGTTTTGAGTCCTACTCTATTTATGACCTTTCCGGACGAAAAGTAGCAGAAGGTTCTTTGCCAGATAGTCCCCCCACAGCTATCGCAATAGATAAGCTTCATGCTGGAATGTATATTTTCACATGCACGGGTAAAGATAAAACCGCGTCAACTAAGTTTGTCGTCAAATAATATCCGCATACTATTCTCCTTTTCCCTTAATCCCTGCGTATCTTTGCGCCTTCTATGGAATTTTTGCAACATACGCTCCCAAATGGAATCCGCTTAGTTTTAAAACCGATGGCTAATGGCCAAACCGCTCATTTTGGTTTTACCGTAAATGCCGGATCGCGCGATGAGCATGAAGATGAACAAGGCCTTGCACACTTTATTGAGCACTGTCTTTTTAAAGGAACCACACGCCGCAAAGCTTTTCATATTCTCAATCGGATGGATAGTGTAGGTGCGGAGCTGAATGCATACACTACAAAGGAAGAAACTGTAATCTATGCTTCCTGCCTTCGAGGACATTTCGAGCGCGCCATGGAAGTTATCTCCGATATTGCCATAAATTCCGTTTTTCCCGAAAAGGAAATCGCCAAAGAGCGCGATGTAATTATTGACGAGATTCTGAGCTATCAGGACAGTCCCGCCGAACTTATTTTTGACGATTTCGAAGAGATGATTTATCCCAACCATCCCATCGGACGCAATATTTTGGGGACTGAGGAAAGTGTAAAAGGGCTTGGCAAAAAGGATATCAAATCCTTTATTGGCCGCCGGTACATTCCTTCTGAAATTGTGCTGAGCGGGGTCGGAAATATCGATTTCAAAAAATTTATCCGCTGGGCTGAAAAGTATTTTGGAGAAATCCCTTCCGGAAATGAAACCGACGGACGCAAACCGGTTCTCGAAACTAAAGTGGAAAGAAAAGTACTGGAGATGGATACGTTTCAGGCGCACCTGATCCTTGGCGGCGAAGCGTACGACAATGACCATGAGCTGCGCACTGCCATGGTTTTGCTCAATAATTATCTCGGCGGTCCGGCAATGAATTCGCGCCTGAACATGAATATCCGTGAGCGCCACGGAATCGCCTACAATATCGAATCGTCATACCAGCCTTACACCGACACCGGGACCTTTACAATCTATTTGGGTACCGATAAAAAATGGATCAATAAGAGCGAAAAACTCGTGCTTCAAGAGTTGAAGCGTTTACGCGAAAATGCCCTTACCTCGACTGCATTGCACCGCGCCAAAGAACAATTCAAAGGTCAGTTTGCACTGGCTCAGGAAGGGGGTGTGAATATGATGCTCGCTTTGGGCAAAAGCCTGATATCAAAAGATCAGGTGATCACCACAAAAGCCTTGATGCAAAAAATTGACGGAGTAACCACATCCGAAATTCTTGAAGTGGCGAATACCTGCTTTGATGAGAAGAGGTTGAGTACGTTGATTTACAAATAGCCGTGAGCTGCAAGCGATAAGCTTCAGGCATTATAAAGCGGTTTACGATTTAGGAGATCGCCTAGTGTTCTGAGGAATGGGAGTCTTTAAACCGCAAAGTTCGCAAAGGAGGCGCGAAGCACCCTATGGATGCCTACAACATTAGGAACATTATCATTTTTTTGAATAACAAAATGAACAATAAGCCGGAAGTCCGATCAAAATAATTTTTTCCTCCATGCACGGATCCCTTTGTGGCCTTTGCGCCTGACCTTTGCGCAGCCGAAGGCGCTTTGCGGTTAAAAAACTCACATCCCTTAAAATCCTAAACTGCCTCAAGCAGCGACGACCTAAGGAAACCCTCTTGCAGCTTGTGGCTTAAAGCTTGAGGCTATGAAAAGGCTACATATTCCTCCTATACTGCCCGCCAACCTCAAAGAGCGCATTGGTAATCTGCCCAAGGCTGCAAATCTTTGTTGCTTCCATAAGTGCTTCAAACATGTTTTCGTTGCGCAGGGCTGCTTGCTGCACTTTTTTCAAGGTGTCGTTGGTGCGCTCTTTATTTCGCTCCTGAACCATTTTTCGGGTTTCTATCTGATCTTCTTTTTCCTGTGTCGTAGCGCGGATTACTTCGCCCGGCGTTACCGTTGGCGAACCTTTGCTACTCAAGAATGTGTTTACACCAATTAGCGGCAGTTCGCCAGTGTGCTTCAGTGTTTCGTAATACATACTTTCTTCCTGGATTTGACCGCGTTGATACATCGTTTCCATCGCGCCGAGCACGCCTCCACGCTCGTTAATTCGGTCGAATTCTGACAGAATTGCTTCCTCAACCAATTCGGTAAGTTCTTCGATAATAAATGCTCCTTGAATTGGATTCTCATTTTTCGCAAGGCCTAATTCCTGATTAATTATTAGCTGAATAGCAATGGCTCGTCGCACCGATTCTTCGGTCGGCGTAGTAATTGCTTCGTCGTAAGCATTTGTGTGAAGCGAATTGCAATTGTCGTAAATCGCGTAAAGTGCTTGCAGCGTTGTGCGTATATCGTTGAAGTCGATTTCCTGCGCGTGAAGCGAGCGACCGGAAGTCTGGATATGGTATTTCAACATCTGCGCACGGGCATTGGCTCCATATTTATTCTTCATGGCTTTCGCCCAAATTTTTCGTGCTACACGTCCAATAACTGCATATTCCGGATCAATTCCATTCGAAAAGAAAAACGAAAGATTTGGCCCAAATTTGTTGATGTCCATACCACGGCTGAGGTAATATTCCACGAAAGTGAAACCATTCGCAAGCGTAAATGCAAGTTGTGTAATCGGATTGGCGCCAGCCTCAGCGATATGATAACCGGAAATAGAAACGGAGTAAAAATTGCGAACGGCTTTGTCAATAAAATACTGCTGCACATCGCCCATTAGCCGTAAGGCAAACTCTGTGCTGAAAATGCATGTGTTTTGTGCCTGATCTTCTTTCAAAATATCTGCTTGAACCGTACCGCGCACCACATTTAGGGTTCGCGCTTTGATTTCGGAATATATATCGGCAGAAAGTACTTCATCGCCGGTAAGGCCGAGAAGCATGAGGCCAAGACCGTCATTTCCTTTCGGCAAATCGCCTCGGTATTCGGGTCTTGGGGCACCAAGTTTCTCGTACTTCGCTGCAATCTTCTTGGAAATCTCCTTTTCAAGGCCGTTTTCTTTTATGTAAATCTCACATTGCTGATCGATAGCGGCATTCATAAAATACCCGAGAAGCATTGGTGCAGGCCCATTGATGGTCATACTCACCGAAGTGGACGGCTCGCAGAGATTGAATCCGGAATAGAGTTTTTTGGCATCGTCGAGGCAGCATATGCTCACTCCCGAGTTACCGATTTTACCATAAATATCCGGACGGTAATCAGGGTCGTTTCCGTAAAGGGTCACCGAGTCGAAAGCTGTACTGAGACGCGCTGCAGGCATTCCCTGACTTACGTAATGAAACCGTCGGTTGGTGCGTTCGGGCCCCCCTTCGCCGGCAAACATCCGCGTAGGGTCTTCGCCTACACGTTTGAACGGATAAATCCCGGCGGTGTAAGGGAATGATCCGGGAACATTTTCCTGCAAAGTCCAGTTCAGAATATCACCCCAACTGCGGTATTTGGGAAGGGATATTTTCGGAATTTGAAGGTGAGAAAGCGATTCCGTATGGGTTTTAATTTTGATTTCCTTGTTGCGGACTTTGAAAATGAACTCAGGTGCTTTGTATCTGTTTTTCAGTGTGCTCCATTGAGAAATTGAATCCCAATTATGTGGGTCGAGATCTTTTTTTATTTGTTCATATTTCGCGTCGAGTTCTTTTAGTAGTCCATCGGCATCTTCACCAATTTGCTCTTCGGCAAGTTTATCTGGACCACCTAAAACTTTGATACTCTGCGCCAGACTATATAGCTTATCTGCAGTTTCAGATTCCGTCTTTGTCCATTTGTCATATGCGCGGTTATTCTCAGATATTTCCGAAAGGTAGCGTGTGCGCTCCGGCGGAATAATGTAAATTTTCTCAGAAGTCTCACTGCTTACCCCGAAAGTAGTGTTGAGTTTTGCTCCAGTTTTTTCGACTACCGTTTGCATAATGCAACGGTATAAGGCATTCATTCCCGGGTCATTAAACTGAGAAGCAATTGTGCCAAAAATCGGTAAGTCTTTATCTTCGGCTTCCCAAAGCTGATGATTTCGCTTGAATTGTTTTTTCACATCGCGTACCGCGTCGAGGGCTCCACGTTTGTCGAATTTATTCAGCGCAATTATATCAGCGAAGTCGAGCATATCGATCTTCTCAAGCTGAGAAGCTGCGCCGTATTCTGGGGTCATAACATACAAGGAAACATCGCTGTGATTTGTAATCTGGGTATCACTCTGCCCAATTCCGGAAGTTTCGACAATAATCATGTCGAAACCGGCTGTTTTGAGGATGGCAATAGCATCAGATACGTTATTGCTCAATGACATATTACTCTGACGCGTGGCCAGCGAGCGCATATAAACACGGGGATTATTCACCGAATTCATCCGAATACGATCACCAAGCAATGCTCCACCGGTTTTCCGTTTGGAAGGATCTACCGATACAATCGCCAGCGTTTTATCTTCAAAATCGATTAAAAAGCGGCGTATCAACTCATCTACAAGCGAGGACTTACCGGCGCCACCGGTACCCGTAATTCCCAATACCGGCGTATCAATTTTGGCCGCTTTTTCGCGAATGCTTTGAAGTTCTTCTTTGAATGATTCCGGAAAATTTTCGGCAGCCGATATCACACGCGCAATCGTATGTGGGTCGTGCTTTCCAAGTGCCTTTACCTCACCATTCAGATTTTGTCCGGTAGGGTAATCGCTCTTCTCCACCATATCATTGATCATGCCTTGCAGCCCCATTTTGCGGCCATCGTCGGGATGGTAAAGGCGTGCTATTCCATAATCCTGCAATTCCTTGATTTCTTCGGGTAGAATCGTTCCGCCACCGCCACCAAAAATCTTGATATTTCCGGCGCCTCTTTCCTTAAGCAGGTCGTACATATATTTGAAATACTCGGTATGACCTCCCTGGTAAGAAGTCATCGCTATCGCCTGCGCATCTTCCTGAATAGCTGTGTTTACCACTTCATCCACACTTCGGTCATGACCAAGATGGATTACTTCACATCCAGTAGATTGAATAATGCGGCGCATCACATTTATAGCAGCATCATGTCCATCAAAAAGCGAGGCAGCCGTTACAATTCTGATTTTATTCTTGGGTTTATAGGGAGCAATTTTTTCCATGACTTTGGTATAATTGCTGCAAAAATACGAATTGTTGGCAATTGTACGGGTTTATAGCGAGTTTAAAGGCGGTAGAGCTTTTCGGTCTATTCGATAGCTGCGTTTTTAATTACGAATTACGAATTACGAATTACGAATTACGGGTTTGGTTTCTGCCTTTGTAGAAATATTTTGGTGTAGGCAAAGGTCTTACTTTTAGATACCTCAGTTTTTAATTACGAATTACGAATTTCAAATTACGGGGGTTATCTTATGGATAAACCCTTTTCGTAATTTGAAATTCGTAATTCGTAATTGATTCCGTATACTTATTCACTTATAATCAATCATATAAAACCACTTATCATGAAAAATGAAAGCGATAATGTTTTGTTAGCTAAATCGTATGATTTTGCTAAAGCCATTATTTTGGAAATAAAGAAAGTGCCAGGAGGCAGAACTTATGTTCTTCTGGAACAGCTACTTAAATATAGGACATCTATTGGAGCAAACAGCGAAGAAGCCATTGGCGGTCAGAGCGCAAGAGATTTCTTTGCTAAACTAACTATATCCTACCGGGAAGCTCGGGAAACGAAATATTGGCTTCGACTTTTGAGAGATACTGGTATAATGGAACTGAGTGTAGCAAATCATCTGATTGCAAAAAGTGAAGAGCTTCTCCGAATTATTGGCTCCATTCAGGTCTCGATGAAAAAAAGCGGGAAGCTTTAGGTTGACTTCTTTGTAATGATAATTTATTAGAGCCATCACTTTTAGCCGACTGCGTTGTTAATTACGAATTACGGGCTTCGTTTAGAGTTTTGTAGAGATATTTTGTTTGAGGCAGATGCGTCACTTTTGGCCAACTGCATTGTTAATTACGAATTACGAATTTCAAATTACGTGCGAAATCTAATGGAACAAACCTATTCCGTATTTCGCAATTGACTACGTCGAGAACTCCGATTGATCTATACGCTCAGAAAGTTGCGTCCCACCATTTCGTAATTCGTAATTCGTAATTCCGTAATTCGTAATTGATTACACAACCGCATAAAGCACAGCTGCATAAGCATAGAAACGTACAAATCGGAAAAGCCCAAGGATAAGCAGTGCCTTGAGCGAATACTTCAACATTCCCGCACCGAGACACATCGTGCCGAAAGGTAAAGGAAGCAGCGCGGCGATAACGATAATCAAACCACCCCAACTGCGGAGCATTTTAAACTGCTCGGCAAATTTTACATTAATGAAATTGCTGATTTTTTCCCAAGCCCCAATCTGATAGCCAATGTAGTACGCCAGAAGGCCAGCGCCATAGCTAAGTCCAGCCAGAAGGGTTACTATAACATATGGATGTGCAAACTGCTTGGCCCAAACAATGAATAAATCGGGCGGAATAAGACCGAGAATGGTTTCGCTGAGAAAGAAAATAGCGATTACAATTTCATGGGAAACAATTGTTGAGTACTTTGCGAAGTAAAATGAAATGCCGGGTGTAAATTGCTCGAAAAGAAATAGACCAAGCAATACGAGACCCATAAGTAAACCAAATTTTATAGAAACGGATTTGAGAAATGTATAAAAACCCTTTCTGTGGTAAAAGAAATGGTAACGCTTAATGGACCTCCACATAAAAATAGTATTAACGAATCTTTAACGGTTATTGGGGGCACAAAGTTATAGTACTTTTTCCACAATAATATTGAAATATTTAATTAATATTTGATTCCTGAATTTTACACCTTCCACGATATGATAAAATTTATTGTTACCGTACTAATATCATTTATTTTCATTTCGGAAAATGTATCGGGGCAAAACCCTAACCGACCGGTTATCGTTCTTCACGGTGGAGCCGGAACAATAGAGCGTTCTATGCTCTCTGATAGCCTCGAAAAGGTAATCCGGAACGATCTTCAAGCTGCACTCAATGCTGGGTACAGCGTTTTGGATTCAGGTGGGGCAGCAGTAGATGCGGTCTTGGCAACCATCCAATATTTGGAAAACTGCCCGGAATTTAACGCCGGAATAGGTGCCGTGATGACCGATATCGGAACCCACGAACTCGATGCTTCGATCATGGATGGATCTGATTTGAATGCCGGAGCTGTAGCCGGAGTGCAAACCATAAAAAGCCCTATTATTGCCGCGCACCAGGTAATGTTACACTCGCCTCATGTAATGCTGGATGGGGCAGGAGCAGAAGGCTTTGCAAAAGAGCAAGGCCTCGAAATGGTGCTAAATTCATACTTTACCACCACACGAATTCAAAGAATGTGGAATGAAAGTCATAATCATTCAGGTAGTATTTCTACCAATAAGGAAATTAAGAAATACGGCACCGTGGGTTGTGTAGCCCTCGACAAAGATGGAAATATTGCCGCAGGTACATCCACCGGCGGATTGATGAATAAGAAATTTGGCCGTGTGGGTGATAGTCCCATAATTGGAGCAGGAACCTATGCGGACAATACCACCTGCGGAGTTTCGTGCACCGGTCAGGGCGAATATTTTATCCGGATAGGCGTAGCCAAAGAAATTTCGGACCAGATGATGTTTGGAAATAAAACCCTCAGAGAAGCCGCTGATTTTACCTTGAATGAGGTGGGCTCAATGGATGCTGTTGGTGGACTAATCTCCATTGATAAAGATGGAAATTTTGAACTGATATTCAACACTCCAGGAATGTATCGCGGATATAAAACTCCTGAAACAGAAAAAGTAATGATCTACGGAGATGAGTAAAACGTTCATTTTTCTTCTTCTTTTGCAGGCGTGCAGCCAGCCGGAAAAAGCGGTGCAAGCTGATCAAACCATGGCCGAAAGCGATTGCATTCCACTAAGCGAAACCACATCCAAAGATGATTTGGTGTATTATCTCGATGCTCCCCTTTCGGGAAAAGTATGCTCATACTTCCAGAATGGAAACAAGCACACTGAAACCACTTTTCGCGAAGGCCGGAAAGAAGGAGTATGGACAGTATTTTATGAAAATGGACAAGTCGAAAAAACGGGATCACTCCTTGCCGGAAAAGACAATGGTGCGTACAAAGAATACTACGAAAACGGTCAGTTAAAATACGATTATACCTACAAAAACGGCAGCCAAGAAGGTATCTGGAAATCGTGGTACGAAGATGGCCAAAAATATACCGAACGCCATTTTGAAAACAATACCTTAAATGGAAAAGTACTCGTGTGGGATGAGAAAGGCAGGCTTGCCAAAGAATATGATTATGACAATGGGGAACTGATTCGGAAACAGATGCATTTTAAAGATTGGGAATAAGCGCGCATCTTTTGGCCACTAAGGCATTCAGTATTTGACGAGCTGTTTTAGTTCGATTTTTCATTTTCCTTTTTAAGGAATCTCAATGATAGCTCCCGACCCGGTCACCTCTGAATCTACAAAGGTAGGTTCTCCTTTATAGCGGATCGTTCCGCTTCCGTTTACCCGTGCATAAAGACTGTCAGAGGTGTATAGCTCAATTAATCCAGATCCCGAAAGGGTCGAAAAAGCATTTTCAGCTTCAATTCCCAAAGAATTAATAGTGCTTGAACCATTGGTTTCAAAATGTAAATTTAATGCTTCTCCATCCACAATTACATCTGCAGTACCTGCGGTGAAAATATTCAAATCGTGCATCGCAACCGACAGGTTCACTGATGAATTCCCTTTTGCATCAATTATAAGACTGTAGGATGTGTGCATAATAGAATCACCGGTGATGGACGATGAGCCTTTCAATTCTATGTATTTTAAATGATGATTTCCCAAAACAACTTGACCATTGCCGCCATTTATTATCAAGCGACCGCCTGATACTTGAGCGGAAAGATTTTCATAATCACTTTGTGAGCCGGTAAACTGCAAATCAAAATCGCAGCTGTCGCAAATTGAAACCTGAGCCGAACCGTGAATTTCCAATTCATCATAGTTGCCTAATTCCACAGTATAGGGATTAATTCCACCAGAAGTATCGTCATTATCATCACAGGAGGACAAAAATCCTAAAGCAGAAAATGTAATTAATATTTTGAAGACCAGAGTGAATGGGTTCGCCAAGTTCATATTTTTGGTTTTAAATGCTTTTTATACATACAAGAATTATTCCGTAGGTACATTTTGTTTTCACTGACGAATAAGATTATAACAATCGGAACTGATTCGCAAGCGGATGCATTTTTAAGGATTGTAAATAAATTACGAATAGTAGCAGTTCTAAATTCGAGAAACAGTTCACTTATAATTTAGCTTTATTTACTTCAAAAGTCTGAATTTTAGTGGACACGAACTGCTCCGTATACTGATTTGAGAGCTGCACTAAAAAGTACGGTTCGCTCTGAGTCGGATCACGAAGCCGGAGGCATTATTGCAATTGGTCCTTTCTTGCTTATTATCTCATTTCCGATAGTTTTCATGTCGCCATCAATAACTATTTTACACACGATTGTCTCTTCCTTTCTCATATTCAATATGTCCCATTTCTGTGGTTACTTTGGAGTTCCCATATTCTCATAGGTATCATTGAAGATGATATTTATCTTATTGTCATCCCCATAAATTATCGATCCCGTATAGCGTGGATTCGGGGCTACTTCAACTTGCTCTTATACAACTATCGCAGTCTGGCGCGTAAATTTTCCATTTTCATCCAGTTTATTGAGCATATCGTTATACGTAATACTCTCGAATGAATGATAATCCTGCGGTGAAACATATTGAGTATAATCACTTAGTTCAAAATGTGCCAAATAATTTGATTCGAGCTTCAAAAGTTTCAAATGGCGAATTTTTAGTTTCAGCGCTTTATCACTCTCCTTTAATCGCTCCATGTTTTCAGTGATCATTTCAGCGAAAGGCAGTGTGGAGGATGTGTTCTCTTATACTTCAGAGTCAAAAAAATAATTGAAAAGTCCATAAATTTTCATCGTTTCTCATTTTAGAAAATTCCATCAAAAATAGAATTTCAAGTGAGAAATGAAAGAGTAAATAGAATATTCACCTGTTGAAAGAGCTGAACGAACTATTCTTTCTGTGTGAAATGACAAATCAGTGAATTAGAGACGTTATTACGATTCTTAACACCGTTCCAATATTTGCCGCACTCAATTATTTATTTATTCACGGCTTCAGGAACCTCATTCCTGCTCTGATACAAATAAAGCGCAATACCATCTGACAATCCAATTTTAGGCACCGACATGTATTCAATATTCGCCCAGCGCAAAACTTGAGTGAAAATATCGCCGGCAGGAACGATAACATCGGCCCGATCGGGACGCAAGCGCAATTTCTCTACTCGGTCGTCAAAGCTCATAGACTTGAGATGTTTGTGCATAGATTCTAGCTTTTTACGTGACATCAATTTCCCGAAACCGAGTTTGCTCATCTTGAATAATCGATTGATATTTCCTCCCGTCCCGATGGCCGTGAGATCCTTTTCATCCGCGGTGAGTTCGAGTACCCATTCATGCATTTCATCCCAGAGTTCAGGCTTTACTTTTCCTTGCAGAATTCGTACCGTACCTATTTTGAAAGACCGCGAAGAAATACGTTTTCCTTCTTTGAGCAAGGTTATTTCGGTGCTACCACCCCCAACGTCGATGTAGAGATAATCGCGATCCGGACTTAGCTTCTGGGTTACGAAAGTCGAATAAATTAAATCGGCTTCAATCTGGCCATCAATGACTTCAATTTCAATTCCTGTATGGTCTTTTATTCGTTTTACTACTTCATCCGAATTGTCGGCTTCGCGCATAGCAGAAGTGGCGCAGGCTCGAAAACCTTTTACGTCATAGATATCAATCAAGTAGCGAAAAGCCATCATTGTTTTTTCGAGGGCTTCGATTTTATCCTTGGCAATTCTTCCGGTATCAAAAACGGATGCGCCCAAACGGATTGGGACCCGCGTTAGTGAGAGCTTTTTAACTGAAAGGTTTTCAGGAGTATCTACTACTTCTGCGATAAGAAGTCTTACCGCATTGGATCCGATGTCAATGGCTGCGTATCTCAAAAGTCTACCCCCATTGTGCTTAGTTTTTCTGTCAGTACTTCGATTTTCGATTTGGCGTCGGCCTCCTTGGTTTTTTCAAGCTCTACTACCTGATCTGGTGCGTTGCGTACAAAGCGCTCATTTTCAAGTTTTTTCTGAACCGACTTTAGAAATCCACGCGTGTATTCCAATTCCTGCTTCAGCTTATCTGCCTGTTCGCCGGCATCAACATTTTCGCCGTAAGGCACTGCATATTCTGCCCTTCCGGAAATGAAAGTAAACGCCTCGGCGGGCAAATCCTCATCGCGAAGTATCGCAGAAACATTTGCCAGTTTTCGAACCAGTGCATCGTTCTTTTGATCCGCTTTCGTATCGTTTCTTACGTACAGTTCGAGTGCCGACTTGTTGGGAATAGTGTTTTGCTTTCGGATATTCCGGATTTCTGAAATCAAGGCGGTAGTTCGTGCAAAATCTTCGATGATCGCTGTATTGTGCTTAAACGAAATAGGCCATGGTGCCACTACCAACCTATCAGCAGGATTGGCTCGTGGTTCGAGTTGATCCCATAATTCCTCGGTGATAAATGGCATAAGTGGATGAAGCAATTTGAGCAGGGTTTCGAAATGTGCCGTAACCCTTTTAAAAGTAGTTTTTGATATTTTCGCACCGTATTCGGGTTTTACAGCTTCAAGATACCAACTGCAGAAGTCGTTCCAGGCAAATTTATAGCAGGTCATCAGCACATCAGAAATCCGAAAGCGGCTGTAGTAATCATTCACTTCGTCAACAACTTCGCTTATGCGATTGTCCATCCAGACCAATGCAATTTCTGAGGCTTCGGTACAGGGTTTATCATCTGTTTCCCAGCTTTTCACCAAACGGAGAGCGTTCCATAATTTATTTGAAAAATTACGTCCCTGCTCGCAAAGACCTTCGTCAAAAAGTAAATCATTGCCGGCAGGCGAAGAAAAGAGCATCCCTACCCGCACGCCATCGGCGCCGTATTGCCCCATCAATTCTATGGGGTCGGGCGAATTACCGAGCGATTTACTCATTTTTCGTCCTTGCTTGTCGCGAACGATACCGGTGAAATATACGTTCTTAAACGGTTTTTCATCACGGTATTCGTACCCCGCGATAATCATTCGTGCAACCCAGAAAAACATGATTTCTGGCGCAGTCACCAAATCATTGGTTGGGTAATAATAATCGATTTCTTCTTCAGAATAAAAGCCATTGAAAACGGAAATCGGCCAGAGCCACGATGAAAACCAGGTGTCGAGCACATCCTCGTCTTGCTTAAGATTCTCGGGATTAAAAATTTTCCCAGCTTCATTGAGTCTTTCCAAAGCATCTTCACGACTCGTGGCAATGATATAGTCCTCATCATTCTCACCATAATAAAACACTGGAATCCGATGTCCCCACCAGAGCTGACGTGAAATACACCAGTCCTTTACATTTTCCATCCAGTGGCGGTATGAATTTTTGAACTTCGGAGGCCAGAACTGAACGTCGTCGTTCATTACATGCTCGAGTGCAGGTTTGCTGAATTCATCCATTTTCACAAACCACTGTAGAGAAATGCGTGGCTCAATCGGCACATCGGTACGTTCTGAATAGCCGACCTTGTTTTTGTAAGCCTCTTCTTTAATTAATGAACTGTTTTCTTTGAGGTCGGCTGCGATTTTTTTGCGCACTTCAAATCGGTCTTCGCCGATATAAAATTGGGCCGCCTCGCTCATAGTGCCGTCGGCATTGAGCACGTCGATGGTTTCGAGATTGTGCTTTTTGCCGATTTCGTAGTCATTGACATCGTGAGCCGGAGTAATTTTCAGACAACCAGTACCAAATTCAATATCCACATATTCATCCTGAATAATGGGGATTTCACGATTTACAAGAGGCACAATGGCCTTTTTTCCATGCAAATGGGTAAACCGCTCATCCTTTGGGTTAACACAAATAGCGGTATCGCCCAGAATCGTTTCCGGACGGGTGGTTGCGATGGTCACGTATTCGTTTTCGCTACCAACAATTTTGTACCGAACGTAATATAATTTTGAATCTACCTCTTTATGGATTACCTCTTCATCGCTCAGAGCGGTTTTGGCTGCCGGATCCCAGTTTATCATCCGTTTGCCACGGTAAATCAGTCCTTTTTGATACAAATCAATAAACGTATCGATTACGCTTCGGGCATAATTATCGTCCATTGTAAAAGTCTCACGCTTCCAGTCGCAACTGGCGCCCAGCTTTTTGAGTTGTTCGAGTATAATTCCGCCATGCTTATTTTTCCATTCCCACGCATGGGCCATAAATTCATCGCGGCTCAAATCACTTTTCTTGATGCCTTCTTTTCGCAGTTTCTGCACTACTTTGGCTTCCGTGGCAATCGAAGCATGATCTACTCCGGGTACCCAGCAGGCGTTTTTGCCTTCCATACGCGCTTTGCGGACGAGCACATCCTGTAGCGTATTGTTGAGCATGTGGCCCATGTGGAGCACTCCCGTGACATTGGGTGGAGGAATAACCACTGTATAAGGCTCCCTGTCGTCGGGTACAGAGTTAAAATATCCCTGCTCAAGCCAGTAGGCATACCATTTTGATTCGATAGCGGAAGGGTCAAAAACTTTTGCGATTTCCATAGATAATGTGCAGTGTATGTATGTAAATTCCCGCAAATTTATGAAAATGAACGGTGGCACCGGCAATTCTATAATGCTATTCGTCTTCCCCTGTTAAAGTTTTGTTAACTAAAATCACTGAAGGCACAAAGCCTGTATATTTACTCATCTAAAAAAAAATATTGAAAATTATGAAAAATCTATTTTTATCCCTCGCGATGGTTGCTTTTGCCGCTGTCTCTTCATTTGCACAAGATGCAACGACCGCACCTGCAGCGACAGGCGGTCCGCAAATTACTGTTGATAAAGACGTACATGACTACGGAACAATCAAACAAGGTGGTAATGGTGCCTGCGAATTTAAGCTCACCAATACGGGTAACGAACCATTAATTATCTCTCGTGCCAAAGGATCTTGCGGATGTACCGTACCTGAATGGCCGAAAGAACCAATTATGCCTGGTACAAGTGCTATCATGACTGTACGTTACGACACCAAACGAGTTGGTCCAATCAACAAATCAGTGACTATTACTTCAAATGCTACCAACAATGCTTCAATGGTTGTTCGTATCAAAGGAAAAGTTATTGCATCTGACAATAAAGAAGATGCTCCGGTAAAGGAAGCTACCATGGCTCCAAAAAGTAATTAAACAATAGATAGATTAAGTGTTAGAAAACTGCATTGGCTTTAAAAGCTGATGCAGTTTTTTTATGGCAAATTATTTAATAGGATGCGGGGAGCTGCTCGACTGCTGCAAGTGTCAAATTACCAATTAATTATAAATTATATCGCAAAAAAATTATTTATTCTAACTTTACGCAAAGTTGAATAAGCTATGAAAATTTTAATCACCCATGCTCTTTTTGCAATCCTTTTTTGCCTTTCGGCAAAAGTGTACGCTCAATCTAATACACCCCTGTTTCACGAAAGTGAGGTCACTTTTGTAAAAAGTAAAGAGCCGCTAAAACCGCAAAGCGATCTGAAAAAATCAGATCGTGATCTCGAACTTTTATGGGGAGAAGATTTTAGCAATGGATTTGAGGGTCAGAGCGACAATGGCCCTTGGACTTTCGGGCTCTCCGAAGGCGAATTATGGTTTATAACCAGTCCTTCTGAGTATAATCCTAATCAGGCACTTATTGATGCAAGTCCGCTGTATGGCACAAAAATACCCCTTTTTTATTTTAATACGCAGATCATTAATTCTCCAACGCGGGATAATGGTGTGGCCATGCTAGATGCTGATCGCTATAACTCTACTGCAACAGTTGAGTTTCCAAATGACGGGCAGATGACGACCAACCCGGTTCACGCAATTCTCGAATCGCCGGCAATTGACCTTTCTGGTAATACCTTTGCACGGCTTACTTATCAGAATTTTTCCAAGATGTGTTGCGGTTTTCCCGAAAATATTACCGTCGAATTCAGTACCGATGGCGGAAGTAATTGGATCGACCTGCATTGGGTTGATCAGTTGGAAAACCCGCTTGATATGCCAAATCAACAAGAGATGGCGTACGATCTCTCGGATTATTTGAATGCGGCTACCAATCTTTCGGACTGCCGCATCCGTTTCAAATGGAATGGTGGCCACTCTCATTTTTATTGGATGCTCGATGATTTTAAAATCGAAGCGCTTGGCAATAACGATCTGGTAGCGGGAAAAACGTATTACAACAATTATTTTGAAAAATATATTGGCTTTGCTAATAACGAGATTTCATCACTATCCTATTATCGATCAATGGAATACACCGATCAGCCTACGAATTACGCATCGTTGTTAAATCTGGCTGCTGAGGTAAGTAATGCAGGGAGTGAAATCCAAACAGGAGTGAAGCTCACCGTTACCGCAACACCTCCCACTGGGGGTACTCCACTGGTTGTCACTTCCAATGAAATTACCCTGGCTCCGGGAGAAGCAAGTGTATTAAAAATACCGGATGTCTCTTATACATCTATTTCGCCGACGATTGAAAATGGTACCTACACTTTTGACTACCTAATCAGTCAGGATCAGGAGGATATTACCCCTGATGATAATATGGGGCCAGAACGTACGAGTGAGATTACTTCAGAAAACAATAATGATGGATTGGCCACCCTGAGCAATGCCAGAGAATCTTATGACGGTGCTTTCCCCGATTTAGGTCAGGATGTAATTTGGGGTACTATTTATTCTTTTCCACCTACCACCTTATCCGCTCCCAAAGTGATTACCCGAATAGAAACTGTCCTATTAAAAGATCAGCAAGTTGCCTTAACCCAGCCGGGAGAAGCGATATATTTCAATGTCCGTCAGGGTTCAGTGCTAAAAGAAAACCCAGCTTTTCCATCAACAATGACCTCCGTATTCTTCGATAATAATAGTTCACTAACCTATGAGGATGAAAGTTTAGAATACATTATCCAAGCTGAAGACTTGTGGAGTCCTTCTGATGGAATGCCCTATCAATGGGTTTCTTTTGAGCTCCCTACTCCCATCCTTATCGACCCGAATAAAGTCTATCAGGCAGAATTTCGCGTTCCTGCTTCTTCGGCAGGTATTGTATTCTCGCCTGTTTCTAATCATCAGGAGCCTTACGCTTCAGTGCGGTATGATTACGATTTAGCCGACTGGGTATGGCTGGGAAATTTAGAAGATCAATTGTCCTACGTAGTTCCGATTCGGTTTAAAACAACGTCTCAAACATCAAGCATTGAGAAAATATCAAGTCAACAAGGGTTGGAGTTGGTTCAAAATTATCCAAATCCAATGCGCGATATTACTACGATTCAATACCGAAGCGATAAGAATCAGTCTTTAACGTTAGAATTGCTGGACAGTTCCGGGAAGTTGGTGCTTCGCAAAAGTCTTGGCGCGGTTACTCCGGAGATTCCTTATACCTATCAACTTCAGCGAAACGATCTCGCTGCCGGAGTTTACACCTACACTTTGCGTGGAAGTGATTCTGTAGTTTCGCGTAAGCTGGTTATTGAGTAAGTCGTTTTTCCCTTTCGGTAAATTTCAATTACCTCAATCTTAAACATTATAACTCCTCTTAACCGCCCGTACGGGCGGTTAAATAACTCACAACCCCCAAAGCCCGAAACAATCTTCTGAGAATAATTTCTCTTGAAGCCAACACCTTGAAGCTAATACTACATCCCCATTCCCTTTTTTTATCGATTAATAATTCAGATTTTTGCGCCACTTTAAAAAAGCACTTTATAAATGCCACATCTTTCAAGCAAAGGCAAATTAATGCCTGCTTCACCCATTCGAAAATTAATGCCATTCGCTAATGTTGCGCGTGCCAAGGGTAAAAACATTCTCCATTTAAATATTGGTCAGCCGGATATCAAAACGCCTCAAGTGGTTCTCGACCGCATGAAAAATATTAAGCGTGAGGTAATTGAATACAGCAGTTCCGAAGGTTTTGCCTCATATCGTGAGAAACTGGCAGCCTATTATCGAAAGAACGGTATTCCGGTAGAGACCGACCAAATAATGATCACCACAGGCGGCTCCGAAGCACTTGTCTTTGCTATGATGACCTGTTTTGATCCGGGCGACGAGGTAATCATTCCAGAACCATATTATGCAAATTATAGCGGTTTTTCGACCATGGCCGGAGTTACGGTTCAGCCAATTACTGCTACGATCAAAAATGGTTTTGCGCTACCAAAAGCTGAAGCTTTTGAGAAATTGATCAATTCAAAAACCAAAGGAATTCTTATTTGTAATCCCGGAAATCCGACAGGTTATCTCTATTCAAAGGAAGAAGTTCAAGCTATTGCAAATCTTTGCAGAAAACACGATCTCTACCTCATAGCCGATGAAGTGTACCGTGAATTTTGCTACGACGGTGCACATCCTTTCAGTGCTTATAATCTGAAAGATATGGATCAAAATACAATTTTGATCGACTCAGTTTCAAAACGTTATTCCATGTGTGGTGCGCGCATTGGAGCAATGATCACCCGAAACAAGGATGTGTTTAATACTGCAATGAAATTTGCGCAAGCACGATTGAGCCCACCAACTTTTGGACAAATCGCTGCCGAAGCTGCTCTCGACACACCCCAGTCTTATTTCGATGGTGTTGTCGAGGAATATACCGCAAGACGCGACTTTTTGGTCGATGGACTGAATAAAATATCAGGTGTGTTTTGTCCCAAACCGGGAGGTGCTTTTTACTGTATGGCTCAATTGCCGATCGACAATGCTGACAAATTCTGCCAATGGCTTCTGGAAGATTTTTCTTATGAAAATGAAACATTAATGCTCGCTCCCGGCAGTGGATTTTATATCACTAAAGGTCAGGGTGAGCAGGAAGTACGGCTGGCGTATGTTTTGAATAAAGAAGACTTGAACCGCGCATTGATTATTCTCGAGAAAGCGCTGATCGCTTATCCCGGAAAAAGCAGTTAATTCCAAAAATCTAATTTACCGAAAGGACTATTAAAATGGAAAAAGAAGTTTCACAAATCCTGCAGCGACTGAGCGAATCGGCCACGCTGGCCATGTCGCGAAAAAGCCGTGAGCTGCAAGCCAAAGGTGTGAATGTGGTAAATCTCAGTCTGGGCGAACCCGATTTTAATGCACCTGATTTTGCGAAAGCTGCCGCCAAAAAAGCGGTCGATGACAATTACAGTCATTATATGCCGGTAAACGGTTATCAGGATTTTCGCGAATCTATTTGCAAAAAATTTAAGCGGGACAACGGATTAGATTTCACGCCGGATCAAATTGTAGTAAGTACCGGTGCCAAGCAATCGATTGTAAATGTATTGCTGAGTATTCTGAATCCGGGTGATGAGGTAATTCTTCCCGCCCCATATTGGGTTTCGTATATCGAAATGGTAAAAATGGCGGGTGCTACGCCGGTTGTAATACACAGCTCGATCGAAAATGATTATAAAATATCGGCCGAGGATCTGAAAGCTCATGTGACCAATAAGTCACGAATTTTGCTGTACAGCTCACCCTGCAACCCAAGTGGATCAGTTTTGAGCGAAAGCGAACTCCGCGCATTCGCTCAAGTAGTGGAAGCCAATCCCAATATGATAGTGGTGAGCGACGAGATATACGAGCACATCAATTACACTGAAAATCACTTCAGTATCGGATCCATAGGATCGATCAAAGACCAAGTGGTTACCATAAACGGAGTTTCAAAAGCATTTGCAATGACTGGATACCGTATTGGGTACATGGGTGCTCCGCTTTGGATAGCTCAGGCCTGTACCAAGCTTCAAGGTCAGTTTACTTCGGGTGCTTCGAGCATTGCTCAGCGCGCTGCCAAAGCTGCCGTGGAAGCCGATCCGTCAGAAGTGGAATTTATGCGCCAAAAGTTTGAAGAGCGTCGTGCCCTTTTCGGGAAATTGCTCACCGAAATAGAAGGTGTGGAAATTAATAAGCCGCAAGGAGCGTTTTATATGTTTCCAAAAATATCCTCGTTTTTCGGTAAATCATTTGGAGGAACTACTATTCGCAACAGCGATGACCTGGCTGAGTATATCCTTAGCGAAGGCCATGTGGCTACGGTGAGTGGCGATGCGTTTGGCTCGCCCGAGTGCCTCCGATTGTCGTATGCCGCTTCAGAAGCTAATCTCAAAGAAGCAGCCAAGCGTCTGAAAGCTGCATTGAATAAATTGAAATAATGAACCACCCTGAACTTCGGCATCTATTTGATCAATTTAATGGTGTAACCGCACTCGTTATAGGCGATGTTATGATAGATGCATACCTCTGGGGCCGTGTGGATCGCATTTCACCAGAAGCGCCAGTACCTGTGGTTCAGGTTACAAATAAGGAGAATCGATTGGGCGGTGCTGCCAATGTAGCTTTGAACATCGCTGCCTTGGGTGCCAAACCTATTATTTGCGCCGTTGCCGGAAAAGATGCAAATGGAGAAGTCCTCGTGCAATTGCTTCAAAAAAGGGGAATGCACACCGGAGGAATCGTCCATTCTGAAAATCGCCCTACTACGGTGAAAACACGTGTAATCAGCAACCATCAGCATATAGTACGTGTAGATGAAGAATCGCAGAAGCTACTTAATAGCAATGAAGAGATACAATTAATTGAACGGATTACTGGGCTGATTACTAATGAGAAACCTTCCGTTATTATTTTTGAGGATTACAATAAAGGGGTGCTTACTAAGCGTGTGATTCAAGAAATTATCGCTCTGGCAAAGCAACAGAATATACCTACTGCGGTAGATCCGAAAAAGCTAAATTTCTTTGCTTACAAAGGAGTATCCCTCTTCAAGCCCAACCTGAAAGAACTGGTGGAAGGCCTGAAAATGGATGTCGACAAAAATGATCCGCAATCACTCACGGCAGCGGTGGAGAAGCTTGAAGCAAAAATCGCGAATGAAATTTCGCTTATTACTTTGAGCGAAATGGGGCTATATATGAAAGACAAAACCGGCAGTCGTCAGATACCGGCGCATGTGCGGAATATTTCCGATGTTTCAGGCGCGGGCGATACCGTGATAAGCGTTGCAGCGCTTTGTCTCGCTTTAAAAGTAGAAAACCCCACGATGGCTGCGTTGGCTAATTTGGCCGGAGGCCTCGTTTGTGAAAAAGTTGGAGTTGTTCCCATCGATAAGGAATTGCTTTTTGCGGAAGCACAGAAGTTGATTCTAAAGGACGGTCAATAAACAAAATGTTTAATCTGGACCTTTGATAAGATAAAGTAAACATGAAACACGATACCATCACCCCCTACAGTACGGATCAATCCAAAAAGGAGCAGGTCGCGGAGATGTTCGATAATATTTCGGGCAAGTATGATTTTCTAAACCATTTTTTCTCAGTAGGGATCGACAAAAAATGGCGCAAAAAAGCAATTAAAGAACTCGCTGAATTATCTCCAAAAAAAATACTCGATGTAGCTACCGGCACCGGCGACTTTGCTTTTGAAGCGATGAAGCTCAATCCGGAGAAGCTCGTAGGTATCGATATTTCAGACGGAATGCTCGAAGTAGGTCGCAAAAAAATAAAAGAACGCGGATTTGAAGACCGGATGGAATTCAAAAATGCCGATAGCGAAGCAATACCATTCTCCGACAATCAATTTGATGCGGTGACGGTTAGTTTTGGTGTGCGCAATTTTCAAAATCTTGAAGCCGGATTAAAAGAGATTTTTCGGGTATTAAAACCTGGAGGAAAAGCAGTCATTTTGGAATTTTCGAAGCCTAAAAGATTTCCGCTAAAGCAGGCTTATTTTGCTTATTTCAAAATGATTATGCCTACAATTGGTAAGCTCGTTTCGAAAGATAAATCGGCCTATAGCTATTTGCCTCAGTCGGTCCTGGCATTTCCGGAAGGGAAGGATTTTGAAGGGATCCTTACAAAAACCGGATTTAAATCGACAAAGATTATGCCCGTCACGGGTGGAATTGCGTCGATTTACACCGCACAAAAATAATTCCTTCGTATATTCGTTTTAGTAGCGACAAAAATTCCTTTCTTGAGAAAACTGATTTGTATAAGTATTTTCGTTTTGACCGCAGGCGCTATGCTTGCGCAAAAAGGATATAAACCTATCAACCTGGGAAGTTTTGATCGCAAACAATACCATTTCGGATTTTTGCTTGGTCTGAACAGTGCCGATTTTTATGTAGATCGAAAGGCCGACCTCGAATCACAGGACTCCCTACTTTCCTTGAACACCAAGAATCAAACTGGATTTAATCTTGGAATAGTCGCAGCATTTCACTTTAACAAGAATATTTCAGTGCGTTTCACGCCAACACTTAGTTTTGAAGAGCGGGTGTTGAATTTTGTGTTTTACGCAGGGCAAGACAGTACAAACAGTTTTGAAAAGCGGGTAGAGTCTACATTTATTGATTTTCCTGTCGACTTCAAATTTCGAACCGACCGGCTGGGAAATGTTGCCTTTTATGCACTTGCTGGCGGGCGCTATCGCATTGATATGCAGAGCGCGAAGGATGTTAAGAATGCGGTGGCTGATGAAATTATAGTAAAAACGGACAACAAGGATTTTGCAGTGGAATTTGGCGGGGGTGTTGACTTTTTTCTCAATTATTTCAAATTTGGAATTGAATTGAAAATGGCGATGGGTGTAAAAAATCTTCTCATTCCTGAGGCTACCCAATTTTCGAATCCCATAGAATCTCTGCGCAGCCGAACCCTATTGATCAGCTTCACTTTCGAAGGGTAAGATGGCGCAATTTTTGGAAATAACGCTGCTTCCCGAGCTTGCCGAAGATCCTCTTGAAATCGAAAAAGCCCTTTCGCGTGCGGGCAAACCTTCAAATGCAACGTATCGACTCACGAAGAAATCGATTGATGCCAGACGCAAGCCTATTGTATACCGGTTGCGCTTTGATATTTTCCCATCCATACCGACGATAAAATCGAAAGGGGGGCCTCTGCCACAAGATACTTTTGCTTTAAGCACAAATAACGTGTCAAACGCACGTGAAATTTATATCGCAGGAAGTGGCCCATGTGGTTTATTTGCAGCGCTTTCACTAATCGAAAATGGCTTCAAACCCATCATTCTCGAAAGAGGAAAAGATGTGCGCACCCGAAGAAGAGATCTGGCAACCCTCAACCGCGACCAAATCGTAAATCCCGAGTCCAATTATTGTTTTGGCGAAGGTGGTGCGGGCACATACAGCGATGGAAAACTCTATACACGTTCTAAAAAGCGCGGAAGTGTAGATCGAATTCTAAACTATCTTGTCGCTTTTGGAGCCCCGATAGAAATCCTTACCGATGCGCACCCACATATCGGAACCAACAAGTTGCCCAAACTTATAACTGCGATTCGCGAATACATCGAACACGCAGGGGGAGAGGTGAGGTTTGGGGCAAAGTTGACGGATGTCAAACTAAAAGGTAATCAGCTTGATAGCATTCAGATAAATGGCGATGAGTGGCATCCCTGCCGGGGATTAATTCTCGCCACCGGACATTCGGCTCGTGATATTTTCACTTTGCTATACCGTCGTAATATTCGGATTGAAGCTAAACCTTTTGCACTAGGAGTTCGGGTGGAGCATCCGCAGAATATTATCGACTGGATTCAGTATAAAGGATCGGAGCGTGGCGCGTTTTTGCCCCCGGCATCGTATAGTCTGGTGCATCAAGTAGCTGGCAAAGGTGTTTATTCTTTTTGCATGTGTCCGGGAGGAATTATTGCCCCTTGTGCGACTTCGCCGGGCGAGGTTGTAACCAATGGCTGGTCGCCATCCAAGCGCAATAATCCGTATGCAAATTCGGGTGTGGTGGTGTCGATCGATATGGAGAACTTCGATCCAAAGCAGACGAATGATCCGCTGAAAGCATTGGATTATCAGGCTCGGGTAGAAAAAGCTGCCTGGAAATTAGGCGGTGGATTGCAGACGGCTCCAGCCCAACGGTTGGTCGATTTCACAAATAATAAAGTCAGTAATACGCTGCCGGATTGTAGCTATCAGCCCGGACTAAAATCAGTTGATTTGCGGGAATGCCTGCCGAAAGAAGTCCATTTTCGACTCCAGGAAGCACTGAAAGTTTTTGGGAAGAAAATGAACGGTTATTCAACCAATGAAGCCGTTGTGGTTGCAACCGAATCGCGCACTTCATCGCCTGTGCGGATCCCGAGAAATGAAAATATGGAGCATCCTGAAGTAAGCGGACTTTTCCCGGCCGGTGAAGGAGCCGGATATGCTGGGGGAATTGTTTCGGCCGCTATCGACGGACAAAAATCGGCCGAGGCTCTCGCTCTGGTTATAAAAGCTTCCGCTTAAATTCTGAAAGGATAATTCCGGTAGAAACGGCAACATTCAGCGACTCACCACCTCCAAATTTCGGAATTGAAATGGCATTTGGAATCATGTTGCGCAAATGCGGACTCACGCCATGCGATTCGGAACCCATAACGAGGATAAAAGGAGTTTGGAGTTCTGAGTGGTAAAGATTTTCACCATCCATATCTGCACGATAAACATTTATTTGCGGAAGCGCATCCTCAATAAGTTCTTCCAATGGTTTAACCCAAAATCCAATTCGGAAAATCCCGCCCATGGATGCCTGAATAACTTTTGGGTTGTGGAGGTCGACACTATTCGGAGAACACACAACTTGAGAGAGTCCAAACCAGTCCGCCAAACGAATAATGGTTCCAAAATTTCCCGGATCGGAAATATCTTCAAGTGCAAGAATGGGTTTTTCGAAATCTACTTCGCCGGAAGGCTCGTGGATATTGCAAACTGCAAGCACTTTATTAGGTGATTTTAAGGACGAAATCATTACCAATTCCTTGGGGGAAACGTGAAAATTCGATTCCGGAAAGGGGAAGTTATAATCGGCTATTTCGCCTGTATATACCAAGTAATCAATGAGGCCATCGACTGACAAAGCCTCGTGCACCATTTTGATTCCTTCCACAACAAATTGCCTGCTGAGATCGCGGTACTTTTTTTGTTGCAACGATTTGATATATTTCGACTGGCTTTTGGTTAATTTCCCCGTCATTTCAGATTTCATTTTTAGTACTTGAGAAAAAACAACAATATTCGGCTTTCTGTATTGGCAATCTTGGTCTTAGCTCCTGTGGTTTTCACATCGTGCAATACTACCAAACGATTAGCAAGTGACGAAGTTCTGTTGAAAAAGAACGAAATCAAACTAAAAGATGACATAAATGTAGATAAGGATGCTTTATTTGAAACAATCCGGCAACAGCCAAACCGTAAAATAGTAGGTATTTTTCCGCTATATGTTTGGGCTTACAATATACCCAATCCCGAAAAATTTGAAAGCCGAAATGCAAAGCGTCGAAAAAAACTTGCGAAAAAGAATGAGAAGCGGCGTGAGAAAGGCAAGAAACCGCTTGAATTCAAACCTTTTGGATCTTGGTGGCGAGAAACTGTTGGTGAGGCACCGGTGGTATATGATTCTTCAAAAACGAACCGAAGTGAGCAGCAACTTCAGACCTATTTGATAAAACATGGCTGGTTTGACGCCGAAGTGAGTTCTAAAACCAGGCCCGGCCATAAGAAGCAGACACTTATTGCCACTTACTTAATCACCGGAAAGCAACCGTATGTGATTAATAGCCTATCGTACAATATTCCCGATTCTAATTTGCTTAGACACACCAAGGAGTCAAGAACAAAACGCACTAATTTTAAACCCGGCGATCAGTTCGATATTGACAAAATGGAAGCTGAACGGAAAGTGCTCAATGACTATTTCCGGAATCTGGGGTACTTTAATTTTAATAAAGAACTGATATACTTTGATGTGGATAGTAGCCTGAATAAACATGCGGTGGATCTCACATTGGGAATTATTCCGCGACAAGTTCCGTATGAAGGAAATCCGGATTCCACGTACACCGTTGATTATAAGACCTACAAGATCAATGATATAACTATAGTCGATCGGCCTTACCTGAGGAATACTGTAATTACTGAATCGGATACCATTTTCCTTCATTCATATAAAATCATCAATCATCACCAACTCAATGTGAAGCCGAAAATTTTGGCTCAAAACGTTCTTTTCACTCCTGGCAGTTACTATAAATTGGATGAAGTAACGCGAACATACCGCAGGCTAAGTTCGCTCCCTATTGTCAGGGCGACGACCGTTCGTTTTACACCTGTGAGCGACGATTTGACTAATGACCGATTGCATTGCGAGATAAGCCTGACACCGGCACCTAAGCAAAATTTTGCATTGGAATGGAAAGGCACAAACCGCGGCGGCTTTTTGGGAATCTCGGGTTCGGTGGGATATCAAAATAAAAATATATTTGGAGGCGCCGAAAAGCTGGATGTCAATGTTAGCGGAGGCGCGGAGGCTCAGCAATTGCTCACAGAATCTCAAACTTCGACGGGTGATGGAAATGGAGTGAAAAGCAATATCTATTTGAACACGATTGAGTTCGGGCCTGAAGTATCTTTGACTTTTCCGCGTTTTCTCCTTCCGGTAAAAGCCGAACGGTTTGCAAAATCTGCCGATCCCAAAACAAAATTGACCGCCAACCTATCCTATCAGCGACGTCCCGACTATGTGCGCACCCGGTCTTTTAGTTCGATAGCTTATCAATGGTCAGAAACGGATCAAAAAAAGTGGACCATCAATGCGCTGGAGGTGAGCTTAATAAAAATAAATCGATCTTCGGCATTTGATGAGCAGCTCGCCGCTATTGGAGATCCTTTTCTGACCAATTCCTTTCAAGATCATTTCATTGTAGATACTAGAGTGACCTATACCTTTAATACGCAACGGCCAGGATCGAAGGAGAAGAATTTCTTTTTTTACCATGGCGAGATCGAAAGTGCCGGAAGTCTGTTGCGCGGTTTGTACCAGGTGTTGGGAGCCACCGCCGATACCAATGGAAGTTATCAGGCCCTCGGAATCGATTTCGCGCAATATCTGAAAACGGTTCACGATTTTCGTTACTACCACCACTACAATGAGAAAATGAGCATCGCACACCGCATATCTGGTGGTATCGGCGTACCCCTGAAAAATCTGGACGTTCTTCCTTTTGAGAAAAGCTTTTTTGGAGGGGGTGCCAATGATATCCGAGCTTGGCAGGCCCGGACTCTGGGGCCCGGATCCTACCGCGATCCCGATAAAACCTATGATAAGATCGGCGATATATCACTTGAAGGGAATATTGAATACCGGTTTAAACTGATCGATATTCTTGAAGGTGCATTCTTTATAGATGCAGGAAATATTTGGACTATAAACGCCGACGATGCGCGTCCGGGTGCGAATTTTGAAACCAATCGGTTTTTGAGTGAAATTGCAGTGGGCGCCGGCACGGGGTTCAGGTTCAACTTCGATTTCTTTATCATCCGGCTCGACCTTGCACTACAGATGAAAGATCCATCGATGGATCCTGGCGAGCGGTGGCTATTCCAGCCAAAAGTTGCTTACAATCAGTACATTGATAACCTGAATGAAAACCGTGCACCGAATAATCAACTGAATCATTATCAATGGCGCTGGAATTTTAATATCGGAATAGGATATCCATTTTAAATGGTGTATCACCTCCCGAATAAAAGATTTTGTAGCTTTGCGGTTCATTAAGATTTTATGGGCTGGTTTAAGCGAATAAAGGAAGGTATTACTACATCGACCAAAGACAAGAAGGAAACTCCGGAAGGCCTTTGGTATAAATGTCCCGAATGTAATACGGTGGTTAGTATGGATGAACACACAGAAAATCTGTGGGTTTGTGAAGAATGCAATTACCACGATCGCATCGGAAGTGCCGAGTATTTTTCAATACTTTTCGACAAGGGAAAATTTACCGAAATCAATAAAAACATGACTTCAGGCGATCCGCTGAAGTTTGTTGATACCAAGAAATATCCCGATAGAATCAAATCTAGTCAAAAGAAAACCAGTTTGAAAGATGCCATACGCACGGCTTATGGAAAAATCAATGAGAAGCCTATAGTAATATGTGCAATGGATTTCAAATTTATTGGGGGTTCGATGGGATCCGTAGTGGGTGAGAAGATTTCCAAGGCAATTGATGAAGCCATAAAGCGGAAATCCGCACTATTGATTATTTCAAAATCGGGTGGTGCTCGGATGATGGAGGCCGGATTTTCGCTTATGCAAATGGCAAAGACTGCCGCAAAACTTACCTTACTCAGCGATGCTAGGCTTCCGTTTATTTCACTTTTAACAGATCCTACCACCGGAGGAGTTACCGCCAGTTTTGCCATGCTGGGAGATATCAATATTGCTGAACCCGGGGCATTAATCGGGTTTGCCGGACCCCGTGTGGTAAAAGAGACCATTGGGAAGGATTTACCAGAAGGCTTTCAAACCAGTGAATTTGTTCAGGAACATGGATTCTTGGATTTTATCGTTCACCGTCATAAACTCAAGGAAAAATTGAGTTCCTCTTTGACCTTTTTTCAATTACCAGAGAAATTAGAAAAATAAGCGTATATTTGCACTCGATTTTTAGACAGCATCACAAACATTTACAACAATTTTGACATGTATCTAACACCAGAAAAAAAAGCAGAAATTTTTAAAGAACATGGTGCTTCGGCAACGAATACCGGTTCAGCAGAAGGGCAAATCGCTCTATTTACTTATAGAATCAACCACCTTACAGGTCACCTGAAAAACAATCATAAGGACTTTAATACAGAGCGTTCTTTGGTACGATTGGTAGGTAAACGACGAAGACTTCTGGATTATTTGAAGAAAAAAGATATTGAAAGATACCGCGAAATTATTAAGACACTCGGTATCCGAAAATAAGCGAATAAACCGCTAAACAACGTATTAAGAGAGGCAACTGGTTTAAATACCGTTGCCTTTCTTTGTTTTAAAAACAGAATTTAGTAACAACAATATACACACATGAATTACGACTTAAAAACGAAAACAATTGACCTCGGTGACGGGAAGGCGATAACGCTGGAAACCGGAAAATTAGCCAAACAAGCTGATGGATCGGTGATGCTTCGCATTGGAGGCACAATGATCCTTTGTACCGTGGTGTCAAATAAAGACGCAAAAGAAGGAATCGATTTCCTTCCGCTTACGGTAGATTACCGCGAAAAATATGCATCTGCCGGTAGATTTCCAGGTGGATTTTTCAAACGCGAAGCACGACCAAGTAACGGTGAGATTTTAACCATGAGATTGGTGGACAGAGCTTTGCGCCCGCTTTTCCCAGACGATTACCATTCGGAAACACAGGTGATGATTGCCTTAATGTCTTCTGATCAGGAAAATATTCCCGACGCATTGGTATGTCTGGCAGCATCTGCGGCATTGGCCGTTTCGGATATCCCTTTCAACGGACCGGTTTCTGAAGTGCGTGTAGCGCGAAAAGATGGCAAATTCATTGTTAATCCTACTTTTTCTGAGTTGGAAGGCAGTGAGATGGAGCTGGTAGTTGCCGGTACCGAAACCAGTATCGTAATGGTGGAAGGTGAAATGAAAGAAGTGAGCGAAGACGATATGGTTGAAGCCATTGAAAAAGCCCACGCAGCTATCAAAGTACAATGTAAAGCTATTAATGAATTTGGTGCAATGGTTGCCAAATCTCAACCAAAACGTACTTACGAGCACGAGACTTCTGACGAGGATTTGAAAAAAGAAATCATGAATGCCTGCTACGGTGGTTGCAAAGACGTGGTATCGCAAAACCTTGGCAAAGAAGCACGTTCTGAAGGATTTAAAAATGTTTTGGAAGGATTTACATCCAAATACAACGAAGAAGAACTCGCTGAGAAAAGTGAATTGATTAAGAAATATTTTAAAGCAGCACAGAAAAAAGCCATGCGCGATATTGTACTCGACAGCGGGATACGCATGGATGGAAGAAAAACGGATGAAATTCGCCCCATCTGGAGCGAGGTAGACTATCTGCCCGGTCCGCACGGTTCTTCACTTTTTACTCGTGGTGAAACCCAATCGCTTACTACGCTGACCTTGGGATCGAAACGCGATGAGCAAACTATCGATGGAGCCCTTTATCAGGGAACTGAAAACTTCCTGCTTCACTACAACTTCCCTCCATTTTCTACCGGTGAAGCTTATCCGATCCGCGGAACTTCCCGACGAGAAATCGGTCACGGAAATCTTGCCTTACGTGCATTGAAACCGGTTCTTCCTGAAGACAATCCATATACAATCCGCCTAGTGAGTGATATTCTCGAATCGAATGGATCATCCAGTATGGCCACTGTTTGTGCGGGAACTCTTGCATTGATGGATGGTGGTGTGCAAATCAAAGCACCGGTATCTGGAATTGCCATGGGACTTATCTCGGATGGAGACTCCGGAAAATTCGCCGTTCTTTCTGATATTCTTGGCGATGAAGATCATCTTGGAGACATGGATTTCAAAGTAACCGGAACTTCCAAAGGAATTACTGCTTGCCAAATGGATATTAAAGTTGAAGGATTGAGTTTCGAAATTCTCAAGAAAGCACTCTATCAAGCCCGCGATGGTCGCGCACATATCCTTGGAGAAATGATGAAAACGATGGATGCCCCACGTCCTGATTACAAAGAGCACGCGCCGCGTATTATATCTTTCATTATTCCAAAAGATATGATCGGAGCAATCATCGGACCTGGTGGAAAAATCATTCAAGAAATCCAAAAAGAAACCAATACCGAAATCATTATCGAAGAAGTTGAGAAAGGTGGAAAGGTAGATATTATGTCTGCGAATAAATCCGATCTCGATGCGGCCGAAAGACGCATTAAAGGTATTGCCTTCCCTCCATCTGCAGAAGTAGGCGAAGAGTATGAAGGTAAAGTAAAATCTATCATGCCTTATGGAGCGTTTGTAGAAGTAGTACCCGGAGTGGATGGGTTATTGCACATTTCCGAATTGGAATGGCGCAAAGTTGATAAGGTAGAAGATGTACTAAAAGAAGGAGAATTGGTGAAATTTAAGGTGATTGGAAAAGACCCAAGAACCGGAAAATTGAAATTATCTCGCAAGGTATTATTGGAAAAACCTGAACGAGAGCCTTCACAAAACTAAGTAAGGAAAATTTATTCCTCCTTTTTTACTGCTCATAGTCAGTATATAAGGCAACCTCATATACGTATACCCGTTCTGCTGAATGTAACCAAAAGCAGGCGGGTATCGTTATATTAGGACTTTATATCACACGCTAAATTTTAGCAAATTTCTATGAGACAGTTAAAAATAATAAAGCAAGTAACGAATCGCGAAACAGCTTCGCTCGACAAGTACCTTCAAGAAATTGGACGGGTGGAGCTAATTACAGCCGAAGAGGAGGTGGAGCTCGCGGGGCGTATCAGACAAGGCGACCATGCCGCTTTGGAAAAACTGACAAAGGCAAATCTCAGGTTTGTGGTTTCAGTATCCAAGCAGTATCAGAACCAAGGTTTGACGCTTCCCGATTTAATCAATGAAGGAAATCTTGGATTGATTAAAGCTGCACAGCGATTTGACGAAACCCGCGGGTTTAAATTTATTTCCTATGCCGTTTGGTGGATTCGGCAATCTATATTGCAGGCCTTGGCCGAGCAATCACGGATTGTACGCTTACCGCTAAATAAAATAGGATCGATCAACAAGATCAACAAAGCATTCTCGAAACTCGAGCAACAGTTTGAGCGACCGCCTTCACCGGCAGAGCTTGCTGAATGTTTGGAAATGACGATTGACGAAGTGAAGCAATCGCTTCAAAATAGTGGTCGTCATATTTCCATGGATGCTCCATTGAGCAACGATGACGATTCGAGCAATAATATGTACGAAGTATATAACTCCGATGGAAATTCCTCTCCTGACGACAGACTTTTGAGTCAATCCCTTCGGATGGAAATTGAAAGATCACTTCATACGCTTACTGCCCGGGAGTCTGATGTAATTAAACTCTACTTCGGTTTGAGCGGCGAACATCCATTGACACTTGAGGAAATTGGTGAAAATTTTGATCTGACACGAGAACGCGTGCGACAGATAAAAGAAAAAGCGCTGCGCAGATTGAAACATGCGTCGCGGAGCAGTGTCTTACGGTCTTATTTAGGCTGATGTAAACGATCTTGCTATGATACAGAAAGACAAGGAAGGAGCCATAGGGGGCTCCTTTTTTTTTGTTTTGTGATTTAGCGTTATTCGCACCGCTCCGCAGTGGTATCTACCCTGCGGAATATAGTATGTCGCCGGGGCTTTTCAAACGAAATCATTTGAACTATGGCGCAGGGTGAACACCCAGCGCAGCAAAGTGGTTCGCATCGCTCCGCAGTGGTATTTACCCTGCGGAACTTTCTGCTTTCCGAAAGAATTCATTTGATCTACAGCATGGGGTAAACATCCAGCGCAATAGAACATTCACGGCGATTCAAGAACTCGGTCCATTTGACCTATGCAAAATGCCACATTTGGATTGTTTGATAACCTAAGTTGAAGACATCGGCTAACGACATTCTATCAGACCTTAGGAATTTTAACCAAGGTAATTTCACCGAAAAAAAAGCCCCGCACGAGGCGAGGCTTTTTAAAATCAATCAAGAAGGAAGATTAATAGCAATACTTCCCCGCTTCAATAAGGGTTTGCGCAACCTGCTGACGCAATTCTTTTACGTTAACACCTTCGTCTTTGGTGAAGCGTTTTAGCCCCATTAGCATCATGCGTTTTTCGTCGCCTTCTACAAATGAGTTGATGGCATCTTTCGCAGCTTTGTTTATGCGTTCGGCAGAGTCGTAGAGCCATACCTTGGTCATTGCGATTTGGTCTTTGGCTTCAGCTTCGCCTTTCAAATCGACGATTTTTTGGGTGCGTAGCAGAGCGCTTTCGCTCACATACGTCCAGATAGCGATATCGGCGATATTCATCAATATCTCCTGCTCTTTAGCCATTGTTTGTGCGAGTTTTTGAGCAGCAGATCCAGCGACCATCAAGACTACTTTCTTGAAGTTTGCGATGATTTTCTTCTCTTTTGCAAAAGGGCTATCGTCGCTACTTCCAAATTCGGGAATAGACGTGAGTTCATTGGCTACTTTCATAGCTGGACCCATCAAATCAAGATCGCCTTTGAGTGCTTTTTTCAAAATCATGTCGACTGTTAAAATACGGTTGATTTCGTTGGTGCCCTCAAAGATACGATTGATGCGGGCATCGCGATAGGCGCGCTCTACACGGGTTTCTGCGGAGTAGCCCATGCCTCCATATATCTGTACTGCTTCATCGGTGGTGTAGTCGAGTACTTCCGAACCAAACACTTTCATAATAGCACATTCGGCGGCAAAAGCTTCAATTCCCTTCAGAATTGCTTCCGACTTATTCATTCCATCGGCAATGCGGCTGTCGATTCCATTTTGGATGTCGTTTGCCAGTCGGTATGTTGCTGATTCCAATACGTAAGTCCGGATAGATTGCTCGGCCAGCTTGAAGCGAATGGCTCCGTATTTTGAAATACGGCGACCAAACTGGCTGCGTTCATTCGCGTATTGGATGCTGTGGTTTATTACGTCTTTTGCACCACCGAGCACACCTGCGGCGAGCTTGGCACGACCGATATTCAGGATGTTAAGTGCAATTTTAAAACCTTGGTTACGCTTGTACAAAAGATTCTCAACCGGCACTTTCACATCGTTGAAAAATACTTGGCGAGTCGAACTTCCTTTGATTCCCATTTTTTTCTCTTCGGGGTTGAGTTGGATTCCGTCAGTGTGAGCATCCACTATAAATGCGCTGAGGTTTTCGTCATCGTCGATTTTGGCAAAAACGGTAAATACGTCGGCAAATCCTGCATTGGTAATCCACATTTTTTGGCCGTTGATTATATACTGCTTGCCATCATCGGTGAGTTTGGCGCGTGTTTTACCCGAATTGGCATCCGAGCCTGAGCTGGGCTCGGTAAGGCAATAGCTGGCTTTCCATTCACCGGTTGCGAGTTTGGGGATGTATTTTTTCTTTTGCTCTTCGTTACCGTAATAGAGGATAGGGAGCGTACCGATACCAGAATGCGCTCCATAAGCTACCGAAAAAGAATGGCCGGCACCGAGGGCATCAGCGGCGAGCATGCTTGCTTTAAAGTCGAGACCAAGACCACCCAATTCTTCAGGTATTGTAATTCCGAGCAGACCGAGTTCGCCGGCTTTATCGAGGGCATTTTGCATAAAGCCTTCTTCCATGCTGTCCATCCGGTCGAGGTTGGGGATTATCTCCTTTTCGAGAAAATCATAACAGGTTTGGGCAATCATTTTTTCTTCTTCGTTCCATTCTTCAGGGATGAAGATTTCTGAGGGAAGGGTCTCGCGGATGATAAATTCTCCGCCCCGGATTGGTTTTCTTGTTTCCATTGTCTTTTTTGTTTTGAGTAGTCAGTAATGCGTAGTCAGATTTTTTCGAATCAAGACTACGCATGTGGTAACTTCTCATTAGATATATTTAATTTTTATATCGGTTTAAAATTTCTTGCTCATTGCTCATTGCTCATTACTCATTACTCACTACGCACTACGCACTACGCACTACAACAACTCATAAACTCCGGCTGCGCCTTGACCTGTTCCTATGCACATAGTCACAATGCCGTATTTATTTTTTCTACGTCGCATTTCGTTAAATAGTTGTACGCTGAGTTTGCTTCCGGTGCATCCCAATGGGTGACCGAGGGCTATGGCTCCCCCGTTTACATTCACAATATCGGGGTTGAGACCTAATTCACGGATTACGGCAACGGATTGTGAAGCAAATGCTTCGTTGAGTTCGAAGAGATCGATATCGTTGAGTTTGAGTCCCGCTCTTTCCAAAGCTTTTGGTACGGCGTACATGGGCCCCATTCCCATTACGCGTGGTTCGAGAGCTGATACATGGTAGCTCTTGAGTTGGGCTATAGGAGTGAGGTTGTGTTCTTTCAAAAACTTCTCAGAGACTACCATTGTGAAGGCGGCTCCGTCGGATGTTTGGGATGCATTTCCCGCAGTAACGGTTCCTTTGGCATCGAATACGGGTCGCAGTCTTGCGAGGGCTTCCATGCTGGTGCCCCGGCGAGGTCCTTCGTCGGTATCTACGGTGTAGGTTCGCGTTTGGCGTTTTTCATCTTTTAGGAAAATCTCTTCCACTTCGATTGGAACGATGTCTTCTTTAAACCGGCCGGCGTCGATGGCTGCCACGGCACGTTGGTTTGAGCGGAGGGCAAATTCATCCTGAGCTTCTCGCGACACGTTGTAATCGCGTGCTACGGCCTCGGCGGTGAGTCCCATACCCCAATACCAGTCCGGGTTAGTTTTGGAAACGTCGGCATTGGGTACAATACGCCAGCCTCCAAAAGGGATGGGCGACATGCACTCCACTCCCCCGGCGAGGATACAGTCGGCCATACCGGCGTGTATTTTCGCAGAAGCGATGGCAATGGTTTCAATTCCCGATGAACAATAACGGTTCACAGTTACTCCGGGGACTTTCTCAGTGGGCAGGCCTATGAGTGAAATCATGCGCCCCATGTTGAGTCCCTGCTCGGCTTCGGGGGTGGCATTGCCGACTATTACATCGTCAATCTGATTGGGATCAAGATCGGGATGGTCGGATAGTATTTTTTTGATTAGGGCTGCGCCTAATTCGTCAGGGCGTTTGAAACGGAATACGCCTCGGGGTGCTTTGCCGACTGCGGTGCGGTAGGCGGATACTATGTATGCGTTCATTGTTTTTTAGTATTGGGTATTTAGAAGTGAGTAGTCAGTCATAGATAAGGGTTTGAGCAATTTCCACGAACTTAACTTCAGCTTCACGATACTATTTATTAATTGATTTTGAAATAGATTCTTGTAATCTGTAATTCATTTTTTGGATGTAGGTTAACCGGTTCTGTGTCTTGTCACAAACTTCACGGCTTATAAAATTAATCCGAGAAGCAATTTCTACTTGAGTATATAGCTCGCTTGCAGATCCACTGGAAATCCCAAGAAAATGATTACATTCCTTTGGGCTGTTTCTACCTGATCCTTCGGCAATGTTACTCGATATTGAAACAGCTGATCGTTTCATCTGATCCGTGAGACCATATCTTTCTGACGAAGGGAATTTCCCGGTTATCTGATAGATTGATACAGCCATTTCAACTGGTTCATTCCATACTTTTAAATCTTTAAACTTATGCATGGTTGTTTATTATTGTGTTGTGATCTTAGTGCTGAGTAAAGAGTATGGAGTACTGAATACTGAGTTGAATGGGTTACCATATTTGAATTGTGGTTTCCATTTTCTGAGCAATTTTTTCACAACTTGTTAATGATTTTAGTTTATTTCAAATTTTGTTTTTTACTGACTACTGACTACTGACTACTGACTACTGACTACATGACTACTGACTACTGATTACTGACTACTGAAAACTAATTCCTTAATACCTTCCCTTTCTGAACCATCGATTGAAGGCGTTCAAGGGTCTTTCTTGTCTGACACAATTCCACAAAAGCTCTTCGCTCGAGGCCGAGTAGATAGTCTTCAGATACTTCAGTAACTTCTGAAAGGTCGCCTCCAGCCATTACGAAGCCGAGTTTTTCGCTTATTACCAGGTCGTGTTCCGACATGTAATGAGCTGACTTCATACTGTCGGCACCGACGTAAACGATTCCGAGTGCTTCTTTTCCGAGCACTTTTACATCTTTACGCTTAATTGGTTTGGTATATCCTTTTTGCGAAAGCAGAAGCGCTGCCTGTTTGGCGTAAGCAACCTGATCGTCACGGTTGACTACTACTTCATCTATTCCTGTGCGGAGGTATCCGAGGTCGAAAGCTTCGTACGCTGAGGTCGATACTTTGGCCTGACCAATTGTAAGGAAACGGTTTCTAAAAGTGTTGATCCGGATATCGCCTTCCTGCATTTCGTCGCCGGCGCGGAGAGCGAATTCGGTTGTTCCGCCACCGCCGGGAATTACTCCGACGCCAAATTCAACGAGACCCATATATAGCTCAGCATGAGCCACAACTTTATCGGCGTGGAGGCATAGTTCGCATCCACCACCGAGAGCCATCTGATGAGGTGCTGCTACTACCGGAATGCTTGAGTAGCGCATGCGCATCATGGTGTTTTGGAATTGACGAATCGCTTGATTGAGTTCGTCGTATTCCTGTTCAGCGGCCATCATAAAGATCATCCCGACATTGGCGCCGGCGCTGAAATTGTCGCCAGTATTCGAAACCACGAGGGCTTTATAATCCGCTTCGGCCATATCGACCGCTTTGTTGAGGCCTTCGATAACTTCTCCGCCGATGGTATTCATCTTGGTGTGGAATTCGATGTTGAGAATACCATCGCCAAGGTCTTTGATGGTGGTGCCTGAGTTTTTCCAGAGGATTCCTTCATCGGTAATATTGTCGATAAAGATTTGTCCTTCAAGGGTGGGAACCGGTTTGTATGATTTCGATGGGATATCGTAGAAATATTTTGTTCCTTTTTCGAGTTTGTAGAAGCTTTCTATTCCGGCGGCGAGCATTTCGTTTACCCAGTCATTGACTTTACCTCCGGCTTTCTCGATGTTTTCGATTGCTTTTTTCACACCTACGGCATCCCATTTTTCGAAAGGACCCCTTTTCCAACCAAAACCGGCACGGAGGCCGGCGTCGATTTTATAGAGTTCTTCTGATATTTCAGGAATGCGGAAAGATACGTAGCTGAAGAGTCCATTGAATGATTTTTGGAAAAACTCGCCTGCTTTGTCCTTGCCATTGTAGAGCATTGACAACCTTTTTGAAAGATCGTTCTCGGGTTTTGCCATATCGAGAGATGGGAAGGAGACTTTCTTTTGTTCGCCGTATTCGAGGGTGTTCAGGTCGAGCGATAGAATATCTGATTTGCCACCTTCGCCTTTTACTTTTTTGTAAAAACCTTGTCCTGATTTGCTGCCAAGCCATTTATTATCGACCATTTTTTGGACGTAATCCGGGATGGCGAAGATATCATTGCGCTCATCATCCGGGCAATTCTCTTTTACGCCATTGGCGACATGCACGAGGGTGTCGAGTCCGACAACATCGGCGGTGCGGAAAGTAGCCGATTTGGCGTGGCCGATAATCGGGCCGGTAAGTTTGTCGACTTCTTCGACGGTGAGATCAAGTTCTTTCACAATATGGAAAATTTCCATAATGGAATAAACGCCAACACGGTTGGCGATAAATGCGGGAGTATCTTTGCAGAGAACGGTTTCTTTTCCGAGAAATCGGGACCCGTATTCCATCAGGAAATCGATTACTGCAGGATCCGTTTTTGGATCGGGGATGATCTCCAACAGGCGCAGATAGCGCGGTGGGTTGAAGAAGTGGGTTCCGCAGAAGTGTTTTTGGAAATCTTCGCTGCGTCCGTCGCTCATCAGGTGTATGGGAATACCGGAAGTGTTCGACGTTATAAGCGTTCCCGGTTTGCGGTGTTTCTCCACTTTGTCGAATACCTGTTGTTTGATGTCGAGGCGTTCTACGACTACTTCGATGATCCAGTCCACTTCACTGATTTTGTGAAGGTCGTCGTCAAAATTGCCGGTGCTTATGCGGCTGGCGAATTTCTTGTCGTAGATAGGTGATGGGTTGCTTTTGAGTGCAGCCTGCAGAGATTCGTTAACAATCCTGTTTTTGACTTTTGGATTGTCGAGTTCGAGTCCGGCGGCTTTTTCAGTGTCGTTTAGTTCGCGGGGAGTTATGTCGAGCAGGAGTACTTCCACGCCGATATTGGCGAAATGGCAGGCTATCCGGGAGCCCATTACTCCTGAGCCGAGGACGGCGACTTTGTTGATTTGTCTTTTGTTCATGGTGTTTTTTATTAGTAGTGGGTATTGAGTAGTGAGCAGTCAGTCCGTGTCTTTGAAAATACGGGCTGTCCATTTTATAACCAATCGTTCACTACTTATTAATAGGTATTATTATTTGCTCTTATTGTTCAATTATTTAAATTTCATTTTACTGACTACTGACTACTGACTACTGACTACTGACTACTGACTACTGACTACTGACTACTGTCTAACCTTTTCAAAAATACATTGAGAGTCCAGCAGCCCATTCATCTCCTCTGCCACTTCAAAAAAAGTATCCAATTTTTTTGGGTCAATATTTTTTTGAAGAAATTCATTGAGTTGGAACACCACCTCGCGGGATGTTTCACGGTATTTTTTGCCCTCCTCGGTGAGTTGAATAAGTACAGAGCGGCCATCGTTTGCGTGTTGGGTGCGGTAGATGAGTCCTTTCTCCTCCATAGTTTTCAGCGTGCGAGTTATGCTTCGCGATTCCATTCCCATCTTTGGGCCGAGCTTGGTGCTGGGTGTTCCTTCTTTGTCGATATTGAGAAGGATGTAGCCCACGCTCATGGATCCGCCAAACTTTGCTGCTTCGGCGTTGTACAGACGCATCGTCTTTTGCCAAAGCCAGCGAAGGTGAAAATCTATGGTTTCTTCGGGTTTCATTTCCGTAAAGATATCAATTATTTAGTATGCACGCATACCTTTTTTGTTTTTAGTTTAACCGCATGTATGGGCAGTTGAAAAACAAAATCCAAAAACTAAAAACATTTTTCAACCATCTTTTTTCTTTATTTTACGTCATTGTAGTAACGTTAGAAAGAATCTTTAAATGAGTTTCCACAAGTCTGTTTATTATACTTCTTGTATCCTGCTGGTTTTCTTTGGCTTACCATTTTTGGCGAAAGCGCAGGATTGTGTGAATGTTGTTATTGCATCGCTTCCTTACTCAGAATCCTCTACCACATGCGGGGCGGGAATCATGTGGATGCCACTGACGTGTGCAACTCGCCGGAAGTGGCGGGCGAAGATGTGATCTATTCGTACACCACGACCGAGGAAAGCTGCTTGCTATTTAGTTTGAATGGATACCAAGCGGGGGCCGGCGGAATGATTGTAACGGTTGGTTGTCCGAGGACTTTCGATAGCGATTGTGTGACCACCATAACGAGCGATTGGGATGCAATCATCGCTTTCGAGCACCGTTTCGGCTCAACCAAATACGACCTATTTTTTTACGGTAAGTTCGGATACCTGGACTGCCGATTGTATCGACTATGATTTCAGCGTAAGCTCTGACTGCCCCTCTCCGGATGCCGGCGATTGTTTAGGTGCTATAACTATATGCAATGACTTTTACCACGAAGAAAATGCCCCCGTCGGCAGCGGAAATTATATTGATAATCTGGCTACGAATGATTGTGCCATAGGAGCGGTCGGTAGTTCCGGGTGGTACACGCTCACGGCTCAGAGCGACGGAATTCTGAACTTTACACTCTCACCTCTTCAGGACGATGATTACGATTGGGCGCTGTTCAACCTCACTGATCACTCGTGTGCTGAGCTTGCCACCAACCCCGACCTTTTGGTGAGTTGCAATACCTACGGGCTAATCGGGTCGAATGGTGAGACCGGAATCTCAACGGCAAATGGCGGTACCGGAAGCAGCAATGGGCCGGGCGATTTGAATGGTCCTCCTTTTAATGAAGATGTGAATATTCAAGCCGGAGAGACCTACGTGCTTTTAGTTTCCAACTGGTCGGGCACTACGAATGGGTACGAGCTGGATTTCTCCGAATCGTCGGCTACATTTATCGACGATGTGCCGCCAACGGTTCAGGCGGTTGCGGCAAACTGCAATGGTCTGGAGGTAGAATTTTCAGAATATATGGATTGCACTACCGCCTTGCCGGAGTATTTCAATGTCGAAGGGCCGAATGGGGCATATACCGTTGTCGATATCCAATCGACTTGCCAGGAAGGACTTGCGTATGCGCACACTTTCTATCTTGCGCTCGACACGCCATTTCCCTCCGAGGGAGGGGCTTTTCAGATTGTTTTTGAGGCCAATGAACTGGCCGATCTCTGCGGCAACTTTCTCGAACCGGTGACGGTTCCTTTTTCAGTGGCAACGGGAATGGAACTCGATGCAACAACTACTGCCGCAGCTTGCAGCAATGCCAATGGATCACTCAGTGTAACTGTGGTATCCGGCGGGCTGGCTCCCTATACATTTTCGCTTGATGGCGGCTCTTTTCAGAATGGATCTACATTTAGTAATCTGGGTGCCGATGATTATAGCGTAACCGTAAAAGATGCTGCCGGATGTGAGAACACAATCGATGTTACGGTCGCGGTCGATGCGGTAGAATTTTCGGCCGGGGTGGATACGTACGCTTGTCAGCTTTCCTTTACAGGAAATGCGACACTGCCGACGGGATACACCGGCGTGTGGACAGCTCCGGCGGGGGTGCAGATGAACAATGCTACCAATCCGCATTGCATTTTTAATCCGCAAACCGCCGGGACTTATACCCTCACCTGGACGATTACCAACGGTGTGAATTGTACAGTGGATAAAACCATTGATGTAGTCTTTAATGCCCTTGAAGTAGCGAACTTCGTTTTTACCCAACCCACCTGTCATAACAAATGCGACGCTACGGCCGAAGTAACGGCTGGCGGAGCCAATGATCAGGCCACCGTGCAATATGAATGGTCGGGTGGAATCTCTTCGCCGGCTACCCCTGCTTCTGCAAATCAGCTTTGTCCGGGGGTGAACACGGTAACCCTTACTACCGAAGAGGGGTGTAGCCTTAGCTATCCGTTTGAGCTTGAAAACCCAGCGCCGCTTAATATTGGCTCGGTAACGGTTGTTCCTGAGTTTTGCCGGAAGGCCTGTGATGGTTCTATTTCCATAAATGGAAGTGCCGCAACGGAGTATAGCTTTGATGCGGGTAGTACTTTCTCTCAGGCTTCGTCTCAAGAAAATCTCTGTGCTGGTCGGTATTATCTGGTTTTGAAAAATGCCGGTGGGTGTGCGGTAGATACTTCTGTATATGTGGGTCAACCTCCGGGGCCGCTTGCGCGATTTTCAGCCGAGCCTTGGCGGCAATCTACTTTTACCCCCAATTTTAGTTTCAATAATTTGAGTGAAAACTATGTTTCGAGCTACTGGCTTTTCGACTATCCCGATGGTTCTGATTTTTCGCGAAAGCAAGACCCCACCTACACGTACGAAGATCCGGAAGTGGGCGATTATATGGTAATACTGGTGGTGACAGATGATAACGGCTGCCCCGACACGACGTTTCATCAGGTGGGAATATTTGAAGATACGTGGGTGTACATTCCCAATTCTTTTACGCCCAATGGCGACGGGGTAAACGATATTTTCAAACCCGTAGTGCGCAATATTGTGGTGGATGATTACAAGTTCCAGGTGTTCAACCGCTGGGGTCAGTCGGTTTTTGAAACTAGCGATCCGGACAAGGGCTGGAATGGATCAATATCCGGGGGTGATTATTTTGGAGAAGCGGGCAACTACGCGTATCGGATTCATGTGCGGGATCAGGAGACGGGAGAGGCGCGGGAGTGGAATGGAGTGGTGCTGATGGTGCGGTAGTGAGTTTTTGGTTTTTGGTTTGGGTGGGAGAAATGAGGCTCTTGGGGCTTTTTGAGGAATGGGAGTCTTTTAACCGCCAGTTTCGCAGAGGCATTTCGCGGAGGGCGCAGAGGGTGTGGTGTGAAGTTGCGCGCCTCGTGATTCTTAGGTAATATTTTCTACTTACCTGTGTGCCTATACTATTTTTCTGACTATGTGTTTCAGCTTACACAAGTAGTGAGCCAGGAAGCTGCGTATGCGCTGATTTGAGCAATGAGTTGGCGGTCTCGCATTAATATTCTATTTTATGAAAATGGATAAAGACTTGTGGCTTGAAATAAAATCGAGGGTAATAAACTATGCGATCGACATTGGCCCGAGGCTTATCTTCGCCTTGTTGGGACTGATCATTGGTATATTTTTGATTAAGATAGTGATGCGCTTTCTCAAGCGGGTATTGAAGAAATCTCAAATTGAGCTTTCGCTAAAAACATTTGTCGAAAGTCTGAGTGTCTTTTTGCTCTATGGGTTTATGCTATTTATTGTGGGTTCCATTTTGGGTATCAAAACTACCTCCTTTCTGGCCGTTTTTGGTGCAGCCGGTATTGCCATAGCACTCGCGCTCCAGGGTAGCCTGGCAAATTTTGCCGGTGGCGTGCTTATTCTGGTTTTCAAACCTTTTAAAGTAAATGATCTGATACAGGTGAATAACAACCTCGGATTTGTCCAGAAAATTGATATTCTCTACACCCGCATCAAGACCTTTGATGGCAGGATAATCACCATGCCCAACGGCAATGTTTCGAACAGCGATGTGGACAACCGCACGATGGAAAAATACCGCCGGATAGATCTCGATCTTAAATTTTCATTTGATGAAAATATCGATATCCTCAGAGATGTGATTACTGCAGCCTTGCGACATCATCCAAAGCATGCGACACATTTGCCAATAGAAGTCTATATTAGTGAGATGGGCGAGTATGATATGAAATATACAGCCCGGTCTTGGGTTGAATCTATCGATTACTGGCCAGTGTACTGGGAGCAATTGGAGGGTGTGAAAAGAGCACTCGACAAAGAAGGAATTAAATTGCCGCTTCCTAAACGGGAAGTATATCAAATGGGGGATGGGCAATAGTCAATTAGCAACACGCTGAGCAATGACAATGAGCAATATTTAAGAAATGCTTAAGCATTGAAAGAAACGACTTTTGAGCAATCGGGAATCGAAAGGTGAGATGGAAAAACCAATCACCAAAAACCCTTTTTAACCAATTTTTCCTTTCTTTACCCTAAAATCTAAACTACTTCTATTATGCTTGACGAACCTACAAGAACCGAATCACCCATGTCCGTAGGGGACTGGGTACTCACTATTTTTATCACTTCCATTCCGCTGGTGGGCACTCATTATGCTCTTTGTATGGGCTTTTGGTGACAATGCGATTAAGACTAAGTCCAACTTTGCGAAAGCGATGCTTATTTGGATGGTGATTTTTATTGTGCTGTACGTGATCATCTTCGCTATTTTCGGAGGATTGATCTTTTCTGCGATGAATAGCGGTGCGAATATGTAATTGATTGGTGTGATCGGAGAACCTCCGATCACTTCTTTTTTTCCCCTGCTATGCACGGCGACCTCCGTGCGAAAAGTCAGAGGCATTGAAAGGGTTGCTCTTTCCGAATATTTGATAGCAGATATACGAAAACAAAAAAAGCCGGCATACACCGGCCATTCATTTTTTTGTAAAAAATATGTTTAGCCCTCGGAGGCTTTAAAGCTCGCGGCAATATTGATTTTCGCATTTTCATTGCTTTCACCGACCATGTTGTTGAGGTGTATCTCCCCTTCGAGGATATTGCCATCAAAGCTGGTTATTGTTACCGTGCCTTCGCTTCCAGTATCACTGTAGTAATTTTCGAGGCCATCGCCGCCTAAAGAAATCTCGGCGTAGCTCTCGGTGTCGGTGCTGGTGAGTTCGGTAAAGCTCAGGTCAAAATCGTAACTGCCCTCCGTTGGCAAAGCACCACCATCGATATCGGCATTGGGGTCGTGAACGAAAAATATCACGCTGAGATACACGTCATTCGCCGCATTATCGAGGGTCACCTCGGTTTCGGCATATTTACGTCCGCTGAAACTCAAAACCCCACTATTTACCCAGGTACAGGTAGCATTTGTAAATTCGAAGGTCTCAGTACCGGCAGTGGTAAACTCGGCATGGCCTTCTTGCAGGCTTGCGGGATCGCTCACCTCGGCAGGGGTATCGGCCGACGGATCGTCGGAACCGGAGGTATTGTTGTTGTTATCATCTTTGGAACAAGCCGTGAATAGAAAAGCGGCTATAAGTATTGCGAAGAATGCGGGTTGTACTTTTTTACTCATAAAATCACTCCTTTTTTGTATGGTTTGAAGCAAAACTAAAAATATGGATAGAGAGATCAAACCAGCTTGTGTAACCGGACAGATAGAATGAGTATTTGGTTGATTTGGGATATTCTTTAGTGGGCTACCCGGTATGCGAGACCGTCGGCAGCGGGAGTGTTTTTTAATGGCGCAAAGCCTTAATCCCAATAACTGGAGCAATAGTGTATCTCATGCAATTTCGCTTAAGCGAACATTTTTTATGGCAGGGGAGGCATTACCATCGCCAGATTCTGGCAACGAAAGGCCTTACAGCTCGTATACTACCACCAGTGGATTTCCGCATATAGCGGAAAAGAAAGGTGCATATCTCCGGGCTGAGTGAGTCGGTTAAATGAGAATACCTTGGCACAGGATTTCAATATTTCAATTTAATACGTAGATGACGGCATTTGAAGAAAGAGAATTAAGAGTTATTGAGGAGTTCCTAATCAAAAGAATATTGAAAATACGAAGTTCAAAACTTACGCTTCGGTTTACGAACGAATCGAAACCCAAAAAGGTATTTAATTGCATTGTGGCGAATATGGAGCTATTGGAAAAAATACAGAGCCGGATTCCGGAGCGTTTTACCTCCAATGAATTGCAAATAATCACCAGTTGTGTAAATGAAAACTTACCCATACTACATAATAAATCGGTCGATCTTGACCAACGGGATAAGTATTCCTTATCGAAAGAGCAGCGGGAAAGCAAGCAGATTCAGGAAATCTGCATGGGCATACTCGAAAAAACAGGTTATTTCAACAAATATCTATGGGTTGGTATAGACTTGCCTTTTTCTCTTGGAAAAATGACGCACCTTTTAGAACGCGCTCAACATTCATTCAAACGGTTTCAAAAGTAAGTTTAGTGTGCGAAAAAGGTCCCGACCGGGCCTTCCATAATCTCCGCGAGTGTTACTTTTGCCTCAGCATGCAGCCAGAGGAAAGCGAAAATCCTGAATAACGTTCCATTTGTCATCATCTTTCCATCCGGTTGGATCCATGGGAGCCGTTTCGGGTTTGGCAACTTTGGTCAGGGTATTGATCCAGGTTTTGGAGGTGTCCTGAGCCCTTCCCGTGAAGGTAAGAAGTGCTACGAAAAGATAATATTAACATCTCAGTTCAGGAGCCTTTTCAGGAAATGGAGGTTAGCGTGTACACTCCAACCGGAACGAAAGTATCGTTTGATACCTTTTCAAATATCAATTCAATTGAACTGTATGTTAGCACCCTCCGTCAGGGGTTTACTCTTTGAAACCTACGAGGGAGAGAGGTTCTTTTGTTAAATAAGTTTTGGTGTGGCAGGGGTTTTTTGTTTCTCGGTGGTTCGATTTATATTGGAATGCGTGGTCTCGTTCCTCCCCTGAAAAAAGTGGAGTAACCAAGGCGAAGCCGATCTCATGAGTTCCTTATTAATATTCTCTTCCACTTTTTGTTACTCATAAGCGTAAATTTTAAAGGATTTCGTGGTCTCGTTCCTCGGCTGATAAAAAGTGGAGTAGCGAAGGCGAAGCCGATCTCATGAGTGCCTTTGAAGGCCAACACTCACGAATAAAAATCAAGGCTTGAAAAAAAACAGCAACCTGAATTTCCCCAATCCTAAGTGCGACCGGGCGATCTCCTCGTTCCTACATACGTACTTCCTTCGGTCGTCGGAGCTTCCCGGTTAGTTACTCATGCGTGATTATTTTAAAGGAATTATCTGCTGTGAGGGCTTCGCCGTTCGTGAGCTGGAGCAGAGCTCTCGGTTACTAGGGATCGGCTTCACTACATACGCATTCCTTTCAGTCATCAGAACGCAGTTTTTTTTAAGGCCATCGACGCTATTATCAGATATTTGTGGTGCTTATTTCTTGGTGGTATATATGCGTTTTCTTGACAGAAAATCAAGATTTTACGGATGTTTCCCCTTTCGACTGGAAGGAGTTTGCATGGAGGAGGGGGAGGTATCACGGATCGGGGGAAGTTTGGGTTTTGGAACGAGGGTGCCAAAAACTAAGAACGAAACCGCATTTCCCACGCGCCGCCCCGACCCTATAGGGAGTCCCACCGCACCATCGTTTGAACATTTTCGATTCATGAGTTCATTTCCTTCCAAAGCTTAAACTTCCTCCCACGCACGGATGTTTCCCCCTTAGGAGGGTGACGCAGGGGGAGGATACTCTACTTCAAAACCAAAATTCTCCTCAGCCCATCAGCGAACCATTTCCCATGCGCCGCCCCGACCCTAAACTTAGCGAAGCGATCTCACGAAGCGAAGCGAGTAACAGGAGTCCCACCGCACCATCGTTTGAACATTTGGATGAAAGAGTTTGTATCCTTCATTTCTCGCACGACCTCCCACACACGGATGTTTCCCCCTTAGGAGGGGGACGCAGGGGGAGGACACTATACTTCAAAACCAAAATTCTCCTCAGCCCATCAGCGAACCATTTCCCACGCGCCGCCCCGACCCTTTTATGTTTGCAAAGAGAGAATACCTCAAGTATATTTTCGGTATTCAATCCGGGTCTTTATATTGTTGTCCATACAAAGTATATCGACCTGGTGCACAAGGCCACTCGACCCAAGATGAGCATTTTAAGCTACATCGTCCTTTAGGTTTAGCCTGTGCACTTTTTGATCTTCATGAGTCTGAACAGTACTTAAGGCCGAAGTGATCGAGCTTGAATAAGATAAAAGGATAGACGTGGGGAGATCTGGTTGTTATACAATTAAATAGTAAATACCATGAAAAAACAGTGTGTAGGCATAGATATGTCTAAAGATAACTTCACAGTTAGAATATGCAGTAAGTCATCAAACGACGAACTGAGTTACTCAACCAGTAAGAAATTTGATAATACCAAAAAAGGCTATAATCAGTTGATTCGCTGGGCTGGCAAAGAAACCCATAAAGAGGTACCACTCGTTTTTCTTATGGAGGCCACAGGATCCTACCATGAAGGATTGGCATATCATCTGCACGGAATTGGAAAAACAGTACATATTGCACTATCAAACACATCTAAATACTATTTTAAAAGTCTCAATATCAAAACCAAGACCGATGATGTGGATGCCAAGATCTTGGCTAAGTTCGGAGTGGAGCGGTCACACTATGAGTGGCATCCAGCCAAAAAGATCTTCCGTAAAATGAGAGATCTAAGTCGCTATAGAATACAGCTACAAGAGCAGAAAACTGCCTTATCTAATATAGCACACAGCAAGGAATATTCTCACGACGTTTCAGCCGATATAAAGAAGAGTAATAAGAAATTGATCGCGATGCTGGATAAAGAAATTACCATGATTAAAGCGAAACTTGAAGCACTTGTCGCTACCGACGAAGAACTTTCTGAGCGGATAGAACAAATTTGTACCACCAAAGGGTGCGGCATTCAAAGTGTAGCAGGTATCGTGGCGGAGACTAATGGATTTGAAAACTTCCATAACAGTAAGCAGCTGACGAGTTATGCTGGTTTTGATATCGTCCATCAAGAATCCGGTACATCTGTAAAAGGTAAGACGCGCATATCCAAAAAAGGAAACCGATATATCAGGCATTTGATGTACCACCCAGCAATGTCGGCATCAATACACGTCCCTGAGTTCAATAACTTGCGAAACAGAGTTCTACAAAGGTCAAAAATACCAATGAAAGCGCAAGTCGCTGTACAGAGAAAGCTCCTTGCTTTGATCTATACACTTTGGAAAAACCAAACGCAATATGAACCAGATTATCATAGAAAAAAGATAGCCCGGACCGAAGCCCGAGCTACACAGGATAAATCCTTAACGGATCTTCCTTTGGAAATGTAAATATACGACATAAATAATGTCGAAATAAATTTGGATTTATACACAGTACCTGAAGGGAGTCCCACCGCACCATCGTTTGAACATTTTCGATTCATGAGTTCATTTCCTTCCAAAGCTTAAACTTCCTCCCACACACGGATGTTTCCCCCTTTGGAGGGGGACGCAGGGGGAGGACACTATAGCTCATTATCAAATCCCCATCGTATCTGCAATTCAAACCTCGAAATATTCAATCCGGAAAGAGAATTTTTTTCTTGTCCTCCCCCCTTTATCCCCCTCCAACATTGATTTTTCTTCGTGTCGAAATCACGGCACGAGGGGGAGGCATCACGGATCGGGGGAAGTTTGGGTTTTGGAACGAGGGTGCCAAAAACTAAGAACGAAACCCCATTTCCACGCGCCGCCCCGACCCTAAACTTAGCGAAGCGATCTCACGAAGCGAAGCGAGTAACAGGAGTCCCACCGCACCCATCGTTTGGACATTTGGATGAAAGAGTTTGTGTCCTTCATTTCTCGCACGACCTCCCACACACGGATGTTTCCCCCTTAGGAGGGGGACGCAGGGGGAGGACACTATACCTCAACATCCAAATCCCCATCGCATCTGCACATCAGCGAACCATTTCCCGCGCGCCGCCCCGACCCTGAAGGGAGTCCCACCGCACCATCGTTTGAACATTTTCGATTCATGAGTTCATTTCCTTCCAAAGCTTAAACTTCCTCCCACACACGGGTGTTTCCCCCTTAGGAGGGGGACGCAGGGGGAGGACACTATAGCTCATTATCAAATCCCCATCGTATCTGCAATTCAAACCTCGAAATATTCAATCCGGAAAGAGAATTTTTTTCTTGTCCTCCCCCCTTTATCCCCCTCCAACATTGATTTTTCTTCGTGTCGAAATCACGGCACGAGGGGGAGGCATCACGGCACTTTTGATGTTTGGTTTGGGGATGATGTAACCAAAAAATTCGAAGACCCCGAGAAATACATACACCGCATAAGAACTGGTGAAAACTCCAAAGCAGGTTGTTAACAAGGTTAATAACTTGGTTTGGTTTAATCTTAGAATACGCACTCATTGCGATCGTACATGCGCACTCCCAAGTGGTTGTCGGGAAGACTCGTGACTCGCGACCACTTCCTTTCTTGCAGCCTGAGGCCTATGGCTTTCAGCTAAAAAATTCTCCAGCACACCAATCAATCTCGTGACCCGCGACTATTTCCGCGCCTCACCGAGAGTGTTACTTTTGCGGAAGCGAAAAGAAACAAACAAAGAAACCGCAGAAGTGCGCAAGATTCTACACATAGATATGGATGCCTTCTTTGCATCTGTGGAGCAACGGGATAATCCCGAGCTGCGGGGCAAGCCGGTTGCCGTGGGCGGATCGCGTGAGCGCGGGGTGGTCGCTGCGGCGAGTTATGAGGCGCGGGAGTTTGGCGTGCGATCTGCTATGCCCTCTTCGATTGCTGCGCGCAGATGTCCCCATCTGATCTTCGTCAAACCGCGCTTTGAAGTGTACAAAGCAGTTTCTCAACAAATCCGCGCTATTTTCTATTCATATACCGATCTGGTGGAACCCCTTTCGCTCGACGAAGCCTTTCTGGACGTGACCGAAAACAAGCGCCGGATGAACAGTGCCACTCACATAGCCCGTGAAATTCGTCAACGCATCTTTGAGGAAACCGGTCTGACGGCCAGTGCGGGGATCTCCGTCAATAAATTCATCGCCAAGGTTGCTTCCGACATCAACAAGCCCAACGGGCAGAAATTAATCCACCCAACCCAGGTAGATGCCTTTACGGCCAATCTCGAGATAAAGCGCTTCTTTGGTATTGGAAAGGTCACTGCCGGAAAAATGAATGGGATGGGCATTCACACCGGGGCAGATTTACGCAAGTATACGCGTCCGGAACTCGTGCAACTGTTTGGCAAGAGTGGGCGGTACTACTATCACATCTGCCGGGGGGAGGATGACCGGCCCGTGCGCCCCGACCGTATCCGCAAGTCTGTGGGAGCCGAGCGCACCTACAGCGAGGACATCTCTGAACTTGAGGAACAACTGTCGGCACTAAGAACGATTGCGGAAGAGGTGGGCAAACGGATGAAGCAGGGCGAGCACCGTGGCAAGACGATCACGGTGAAGTTGCGGTACAGTGATTTTACGACGCATACACGCAGTCGCTCGGTTGATTTTTTTACCGATGAGGAGGCGGAAATTTATGCAGTTGCTTCGGAGCTGCTTGAAGGCCATCCGCGGGAACAGGCGTTAAGGCTTTTGGGGATTTCGGTGAGTAATTTGGATACGGAGAGGAGGAGTGTGGGTGGGCAGTTGACGTTGGATTTTTGAAAGGGAATGTATAATGAATAATGAATAATGTAGAATGTATAATGTATAATGTGTAATGCAGAATGTAGAGTGCAGAATGTATAATGGGCAATGACGCGAGCGACGGCAATGGTTAGTAATTTGGATATCGATAAGAAGGGTTTGGGTGGGCAGCAGAAGGTAGGAACTCTCATTGCCTGAGCAGTCAGATTTTTATCCGGTAGTATCTTTCTGAGCGGTGAAGACGATCTTTTTGATAATCTCGTCCAATTCGGATGCCGAATTCACCAAATGGTCCAAGAGGGTTTGCTTTTCAGGAAGAGGGAAATCCGGATCCTTTAGCAGCTCGGCCAGGCCCATGATACGTGCGAGAGGTGCGCGCACCAAATGCGATTGTGTCCAGGCAATTTTTTTTAGCTTTTCATTTTGCGCTTTAATCGCCTGAATGTAATTATAGCGATCGGTAATATCGGTTGCCAATACCACTTCTGCCTTTCTGCCTTTATAGAGCACAATATTACTTTGAATATCAACAATAATTTCCTCCCCATTTCTCTTTTTGTGCAAATACTCACCATGCGTATAGTGTTCATCCTTATCTTTGATAACGGCTAAAGCAGCCTCTAACTTTGGTATTTCCGATTCAGGACGAATATCCCGAAGGGTCATATTCAGGAACTCCTCGTAAGAATAACCATAGTGACTAATGGCCGCCTGATTCACATCCAGAAATTTTAAAGTACTTACCTCATATACCCACATTGGCTGTGGGCTTAAGTGAAACAAATCAGAATAGCGTTGCTCGGATTCTTTTAAGGCTTTTTCAGCTTGCATCCGGTCGGTGATATCGAGGCCCACACATTGTATTTCAGAAGGTGTTCCTTCCGTATCTAACACACATATGAAATCCCAAAGCGTAGAAATTACTTCGCCATTTTTGGCGGGTTTGTCAATTTCTACCTGAAATACCATCTCCGGAGCGGCCATACATTGAAATACTATTTCGCGTACTCTGTGATGATGGTATTCGACAATGGACTTCATGCTGTTCTTGCCCAAAATTTTCTCATTCGGATACATCCAGCCAAATTCTTCTGCAAACTTTTTGTTTACGTACGTATAGTTTCCGTCAAGATCGGTGCGGATTAAGTAATTGGTTTGTGATTCGGACAAACCCCGATAGTATGCCTCACTCTTTTTTAATTTTTTCTGGGTGTGAATCCGGTCGGTAATATCCCTCGAATTTGCGACAATTCCTCTCACGGCAGGATCATCTATGAGATTGGTAACAAGGGTTTCAATCCATCGCCATGAGCCATCCTTTTGTTTAAATCTAAAGTGAGGGATACTGACCTGTTTTTCCTGTTCTAAACGTGAAAAATAGGCCCTAACCGATTCTTTATCATCCGGATGCATATAATCAAAGGCATTTTTGCCTACAAACTCTTCAGGAGGAATACCTAAGATAGATGTGGAAGTAGGACTTACATACTGGTAGTTGGCTTCCACATCGAGGATAGCAATTAAGTCAGAACCATTCTGAACCAGACTTCTGAATCTTTTTTCACTTTGTTCAATCCCTAATTCGGTTTCTTTTTCCGACGTAATATCAAGGATTACAGAATCCCAAATGGTGCTGCCATCATCCAAACGCACAGGGCTTCCGGATCCTTTGTGCCAGCGTACAGTCCCATCGGGATGATCATAGCGCCATTCGTACTCCCAAAAACTTAAGTCATCGAATGATTTTTTAATGGAAGCGAGGAGACCTTCATAGTCTTCATTTTCATATCTTTCCCATATCAGTTTATTGTTTTGCATAACCTCCTGCGCCGAGAAACCCCAAAGGGTCCGGGCTCCATCGCTTACCATTTGCAGTTCATCTGTACCATCGGCATTGATTTTGTACCTAAAAACTGCTCCGGGAATATTACTGGTAATGTTTTTAAATTGAATCTCAGTGTTTTTACGTTCGGTAAAATCGGTATGCGTACCGGCCATTTGCACGGGTTGACCATCGGTGCTCCAGCTTATTACTTGTCCCCGGTCATGGATCCATACGGGATGGCCATTTTTATGCAGAAAACGGAAGTCGCCCTCGTAGTAATCCGATTCTTTGTTCAGACAAGCGTCAATTTTTTCATTAATTATTTGTGCATCTGCCGGAACTATAAGCGAGAAAACCTTATCAAAACTCAGCGGATCAAGTTCACTAAGTGTATAGCCTAACATTTCGGCCCAACGCTCACTTACCGTAATTTCACCGGTCTGAATATTCCACTCCCAGGTACCCACCCGTGTAGCATCAATGATACTATTCAGACGATGCGTCTCCATTGAAAGGTTTTCCCCAATGTTCTTAAGCTCTATACGGTTTTTACGTTGTTCGAAGAGCTGTACCACCTGATTTGACAGCGTGCGTAGGGCTTCAAGTTGTTTTTGGGTCAGCTTTCGGGGCTTAACATCCATTACACAAAATGCTCCCCAGGCATTGCCCTTGTTGCTTATCAGCGGTACACCTGCATAGAAGACGATATTGGGCTTCTCCGTTACCAAAAGGTTATCCTTGAAGCGTTCGTCTTTTCGGGCATCTTCCACGATAAAAGTCGTATCAGGCGAACTTAGTGCATGTACGCAAAATGACTGATCAATTGGGGTTTCGGAGATATCAATTCCGTGATGGGATTTGAAAAACTGTGTTGTTTCCGTAACCAAAGAAATGAGTGAGATGGGCGTGTCGCAGATGAAAGCTGCCAGGTTGATCAGGTCATCAAATTCGCGCTCAGGAAGGGTGTCCAAAAGCTGAAAACGCTCAAGTTCAGTTGATTGATTAATTTCAAAGCCATTGGTCATTATCTATATAAAGTTTCATAGATAAAAGTCTACTGCATTTCAATGTAGGAATAATTTATTAGAACGAAAAGGATTTTTGATTCTTGTGAGGAGGTTAGCGGCCAAAAAGGTGATCGCTCTGGATACGGTGAATGCAGATATTCATTGCGTTAACTGGCGGGGGTAGAGGGAGTGTTAAAAAGGGTTCTTCGATTGATGAAAAGAGGTTTTCTTTTCCTTTGTAGTTACTCATGCGTGTTTTTTTAAAGGAATTACCTGCGGTAAGGGCTTCGCCGTTCGTGAGCTCGAGCAGAGCTCTCGGGTACCGTGGAGTGACTTCATTACATACGCATTCCTACCAGTCTTCAGAACGCAGTTTTTTTTAAGGCTATCGACGCTATTATCAGCTATTTGTGGTTCTTATTTCTTGGTGGTATATATGTGTTTTCTTGATAGAAAATCAAGATTTTACGGATGTTTCCCCTTTCGACCGGAGGGAGTTTGCATGGAGGAGGGGGAGGCATCGGGGATTGGGGGATATTTTGGAGCCAAACCAAAAACGAAGGGCCGTAAAATAAACCCGGCAAGATGCCGGACAAGAAGTCCCTCGCGAGACGCGAGCGACGGAGAAGGCGGTCTTTTAACATGAAGAGCACGAAGGGAAGGAAGGGGTGGTATATATGTGTTTTCTTGATAGAAAATCAAGATTTTACGGATGTTTCCCCTTTCGACCGGAAGGAGTTTGCATGGAGGAGGGGGAGGCATCCGGGATTGGGGGGAGTTTGGGTTTGGGAACGATGGTGCGAGTATGTTCATTTAACTGTGTCAATTTACTAATTTTAATAAATAAGACACATGAAAAAAGAAGAGCCTAAATTTGATTTTGAAGCCTTCGCCCGGGAGGCAGCAGACCAGCTAAAATCGGGTAAACCAATGGTTGGTATGGAAGGTGTATTTACGCCTTTATTGAAGCGGATAATCGAGTCCGCAATGGAAGGTGAGTTGGATAATCATCTGACAGACACGCGTAAAATATCGAAGAATAGACGCAACGGGAAAGGGGCAAAAAATCTTCAAAGCCCTTTGGGGGGCTTTGAGATTTTAGCCCCGCGAGATCGCAACGGCAGCTTTGAGCCACAGATTGTCCAAAAGCGTCAGCATAAGATCACTTCGGATATAGACAACCAGATCATAGCTCTGTATGGCCGTGGGATGAGCTATAGCGACATTCAACAGCAATTAAAAGAGATGTATGGATTAGAGATATCAGATGGTACGCTTTCAGCCATCACTGACCGAGTTCTCCCAGCAATTAAGGACTGGCAGAACCGTGCGTTGGAAAGCCTCTATCCGGTTATCTGGCTGGATGCAATCCATTTTAAAGTACGTGAAGCCGGAGTGGTACAAACCAAAGCTGTTTACAATATATTGGGTGTAAACATCGAAGGTGAAAAGGAGGTAATAGGGATTTATTTTGGGGATCACGAATCGAGTAAATTCTGGCGCTCCGTGCTTTATGAACTGCAAATGCGGGGAGTAAAAGATATACTCGTAGCGTGTATAGATAACTTGAGTGGCTTTGCCGACGCAATAGAAGATACCTTCCCTCAGACCGATGTACAGCTCTGCCTGGTGCATCAAATGCGCAATTCTATGAAGTATATGTCCGATAAGGATATCAAGCCGATGGTACGCGATCTGAAGAAGATATACAAAGCCACGAATGCAGATATGGCCTTGCACTATTTGCAAGAAGCAGAAGAGCAATGGGGAGATAAATACAAAGTGATATTTAAGAGCTGGCACCGGAATTGGGACAGGCTTACAAACTTCTATAAATACCCGCCAGCACTACGTAGATTGATTTACACCACTAATCCAATAGAGAGCTACCACCGAATGGTACGGAAGGTAACTAAAACAAAAGGTGCATTCAATTCAGAAAATGCAATCCTAAAACAGATATATTTGGCTACTGTTAATGCACAAACCAGATGGAATGGATCCATATTCGGATGGACATCAATCAGGCGTGACCTTCACGAGTATTTTGAAGAACGATTTTTAACAGATGACACAGTTAATTGAGCACTCCCATGGTGCCAAAAACTAAGAACGAAACAGCATTTCCTCCGCGCCGCCCCAGCCCTATAGGGAGTCCCACCGCACCATCGTTTGATCATTTGTGTAAAAGAGTTTGTATCCTTCAATTCTCGCACGACCTCCCACACACGGATGTTTCCCCCTTTGGAGGGGGACGAAGGGGGAGGACACTCTACTTCAAAACCAAAATTCTCCTCAGCACATCAGCGAACCATTTCCCGCGCGCCGACACTGTACTGACAAATCTCTGATTTCGTCAGTACCCCGACCCCTAAACTTAGCGAAGCTCACGTAGCGAAGCGAGTAACGGGAGAGGCCAACCGCGCCATCGTTTGGACATTTTCGATTCATGAGTTCATTTCCTTCCAAAGCTTAAACTTCCTTCAACACACGGATGGTTCCCCCCTTTTGAACGGCGGGAATCCATACGGAGGATGGGGACGCAGGGGGAGGACACATGTCCGAGATCCTTTTTGGTGGCGTGAAAAGCATTTTCTACCCATACGGGTCTTCCCATTTTAGCAACGTCCCTACAATAATACTTCCGCTTATCAAGTTTTACTTTCCTACCTAAGATGGTTCCGGCATCTTTATACAAACATTTGGGCATGCATCAAACAAGAGAAAAATTCAATTCGGTCGAGCGTTTTTTCCTTTTTTGCTCAGGAAGCGATACGGATTTGCTAAAAGAGTGCAGAAGGGCAGAACAGATCAAACATATAGGTTTCGGCAGCCTGGTGCTGGTGCCCGCGATCCTGGCCTTTGTCTCCATGTCATATGCGCTGAGTACGCTTGAGGGTCTTCAAGACAAACGCTGGCTCGCCATGTTGGGCGGATTCGTTTGGAGCTTGATCATCTTCGCCTTTGATCGTTTTATCGTCTCCACCCATCGGAGGAAAACAAGCGACGCTGCAGAGTTGGGCAGACCGGCTTTCTACCTTCGTTTCGGCTTTGCCCTGATCCTGGGAATTGTCATCTCGCATCCCTTGGTGATGCTCTATTTCAATGGGAGTGTGGCCGACCAAATGGAAGAAAACCAGAAAGTAGAACAGGCCTTGATCGCAGAGCTGTTTGATGCAAAACTTCAGCACCTCGACGATCGGGTATTTTCTATGGATAGCCTTTATCTGGAAAAACAGGCCGAGCGAAACCGGCAGGCCGAAATCGTGGCTAAGGAGATCGATGGTGAAGTGATGCGCAATGCCAACGGTGAACTGGAAACGACGGGACTCCGAGGCAAGGGTCCCTCGGCGGAGAATAAGATCGGCCAATTAGCCCGGCTCGAAGGCGAGTTGCAAGCCCTAAAGCTGGAACAGTCTGGGGAAAAGAGAGGTATTGCCCGGCAAAAAGAAGAACTGATCAGTCGCAAAGACAGCAGCATGGCCGCCTTCTCGCTTTCTACCGACTACCTCCACCAAGAGATGGCGCTGGAACAATTAAAAGCCACCAATCCCATTGTGCGCATGACGCAGTGGTTTATCATCATCCTTTTCGTCCTCGTAGATCTCTTGCCGTTCATCTTTAAGACGTTCTCCACATACGGTCTTTATGACAAGGTGCTGGGCGATGAAGAAGAGTCCTTGCTCGGACTCGAATTAAAAGACCGCTCCCTTTATTGGCAGGCAAAAATCGACCGGTTGAGTGAGTATTGAGAAGTGGCTTTAATGCATTCGCAGTCATTTCCACTGAGCGAAGCGGCTTCATAACCGACACTCTGTTTCTCACTCTGAGATTTCAGATTCTACCACGCGCCGCCCCGACCCTGAACTAACCGAAGCGGTCTCACGAAGCGAGTAAGGGAGACCCACCGCACCACCCCCAACCCCTAAAGGGGAGACCTGCCGCACCCACGTTTGAATATTTCGTCTCATGAGGAATTAGGCACTCCGCTCTCACTCTTTTTCTCACTCTGAAATTTCAGATTCTCCCTCGCGCAGCCCCGACCCTGAACTAAGCGAAGCGGTCTCACGAAGCGAAGCGAGTAAGGGAGTCCCACCGCACCACCCCCAACCCCTAAAGGGGAGACCTACCGCACCCACGTTTGAATATTTCGTCTCATGAGGAATTAGGCACTCCGCTCTCACTCTTTTTCTCACTCTGAAATTTCAGATTCTCCCCCGCGCTGCCCCGACCCTGAACTAAGCGAAGCGGTCTCACGAAGCGAAGCGAGTAAGGGAGTCCCACCGCACCACCCTTTGAATATTTGGTTAAAGAGTTTGTATCCTTCAATTCTTGCACGACCTCCCACACACGGATGTTTCCCCCTTTGGAGGGGGACGCAGGGGGAGGACAGCATACCTCAAAATCAAAACCCCATCGTATCTGCAATTCAAGCCTCGAAATATTCAATCCGGAAAGAGAATTTTTTTCTCGTCCTCCCCCTTTATCCCCCTCCAACTTTAATTTTTCTACTTTTCGAAATCACGGCACGAGGGGGAGGCATCCGGGCTCCGTTGATATTTGAGGTGACCCGAAAGAAGGTTTCTTAATGATATGCGTGTTTCCTTCAGCAGACCCTGACCCTGAAACAAGTTCAGGGTGACAAGGGGGACGGTTCAGGGTGACAAGGGTGACCAGAGTGAACAAGGTGACGGTTCAGGATGACATCACTCTTCTTTCCGGTAGTGGGCGACGTAGAATGGGGATTGTCTTTTGTTTGAAAGGAGGTAGTAGTTGGCGTTTACTTCTTCCATGAATCGGAGGCCGAGGAGGAGGCAGTTGCCCTCGGGGGTTAGGAGCTCGATTTCGAAGTTTGGGGTTAGTTCATTTTTGTGTATTTCATCGGAGTAGTGCACGCGATTCAGGGGCTCTATGTTTTCATAGTCGAGCTGAAGGGTGTAGAAGAAGAGGTGGATCGCTGCGGCATTGTCGGGCCACTGAAATTGATTAGCGCCGAATTCGAGGTTGACTTTGAGGGTATTCTCTTCTGTTTCGGTTATTTTGATTTTCTCTTTGATGTATAACGTTTCTACCGAGGGTGTAGTATAGTTGAATAGGAGTAGGAGCGACTTTATAGCGGCTTCATACCGGCTTGACGGCGGCTTTATACCGGCTTTATAGATTTTTTTGGGGGTTCCCGATTTGTTGGGAATATGGTGCTGACGAAATCAAAGGTTTGTATATAACGCACGACCTGCGGTCGTCTGCATTTGCAGATTTGGGAAAGGTAAGGTACGGAATTTTTTTTTGTGGAGTCTCTACGTAGTTTTTTCTCTTTCGTTTTTCCTTGATGAAAAAGAAACAAAAAATCAAGGCCTTCATAAGGACATTTTTGCGCATGAACTTTTCGGTGTGGGAGGGAGTGCAGGATGCGCAAAACCGCGGATGGTCGGCGGACTAGCCTATAGTGCAACCTTTGATGTTTCTGTCGGTTATCAAGATTTCGAAATGGACTTTACTTAGTGGTTGACGCCGCCCACCGCATATGTTCCCGATTTCTCGGGATCTGCGACTGTATGAAGGCCGGGCATGATGCTAAGGCATCATTCGGATCGTGGTGGAGGTAAGATTTTGGAGTTGGCTGGCTTATTGGATATTGCTGATATCTGTGATTTAGTGGAGGAAGAATGTTGATCATAACTGTCCTTGAGTGTTGGCGGTGGATTTTTGAGATAGGTTAAATGTAAAACCCTGGAGGGGTTTGAGAATCATAGCCGTGTATGGAATGCACGGCTATGTATAGAACTTAGGTTAACAACCCGATCCATACGGATTCCCATTGGTCAATGGGGTTGAATAATTTTGCTTTTTCTGTTTTCCGTTGTGCATGGTGGGATGTATGATTTGGTTATACCTCGAACAAAGAGGCCTTATCATTCAATGAATTGCCTGTAGTTGTTTTAATAGCCGCGAATGCATAAATTGCAATACTATTCGCAGCTAAATACTTCTGCGAATTATCTGTGAAAGAACCTCATCCCTGAAAAGTCTCCAAACCCGCTTATGAAATCAATCGCATTCGTTGATACTGAAATTGAACCGAAGAGCGGAAAGATTCTGGATATAGGGGTTGTTAAGGATGATGGGGGTGGTTTTCATAAGAATTCTTTGGCTGAATTTGTGGACTTTTTGATAGGGGCTGAATTTGTTTGTGGGCACAATATTTTGCATCACGATATAAAATATATTGGAAGTGCGATTCACAGTGCGGGGATCCTTTCGGGAAATGTGATTGATACGTTGTGGCTTTCTCCTTTGCTTTTTCCTAAAAATCCGTATCACGCATTGTTGAAAGACGACAAGCTCCAGACTGAAGAGCTGAACAATCCGCTGAATGATTCGCATAAGGCGAAGGATTTGTTTTACGATGAGGTTGCCGCGTTTAATCAGTTGGACGCTGAGCTTAAAGAAATATTTTATCTGCTTTTACGCGATGAGAGGGAGTTCTCGGCATTTTTTTGGTTTGTTGGTTTTACGAGTGGGTTGAGTGATGTTGAAGTGCTTATTCGACAGAAGTTTCAATCTGAGATTTGTGCGCATTCGGACTTGGTAAAGATGATTTCGGAATACCCGATTGAATTGGGGTATAGTTTGTCGCTTATTTATGCAAATGATGCTTATTCGATTACTCCGCCGTGGGTGCTTCGCAATTATCCGGGAGTGGAGCGGGTGCTATTTCAGTTGAGGAATAATCCCTGTTTGAGTGGCTGTTCGTACTGTGATTCGGCATTTGATGTGCACAAAGGGTTGAAGCGATTTTTTGGGTTTGATTCTTTCCGGACGTATGGAGATGAGCCTTTGCAGGAAATGGCGGCTCAGGCGGCGGTGGATGGTAAATCGCTGCTTGCAGTTTTTCCTACGGGTGGCGGTAAGTCGCTTACTTTTCAGTTGCCGGCTTTGATGAGTGGCGAGAATGCGAAAGGTTTGACGGTGGTTATTTCTCCGTTGCAATCGCTTATGAAGGATCAGGTGGATAATCTGGAGCAGAATGGTATTACGAGTGCCGTTACCATAAACGGTTTGCTCGACCCTATTGAAAGGGCTAAATCGTTTGAAAGGGTTGAAAGTGGTGCTGCATCGATTTTGTATATCTCGCCCGAATCGCTGCGGTCAAATTCTATTGAGCGATTGCTTTTGGGTCGAAAAGTTGTGCGATTTGTGATTGATGAGGCGCACTGTTTTTCTTCGTGGGGTCAGGATTTCAGGGTTGATTATCTGTATATCGGTGATTTTATAAAGTCTTTGCAGGAAAAGAAAAATCTGGAAGAGGGTATTCCGGTTTCATGTTTTACGGCAACGGCAAAGCCACAAGTTATAGAAGATATTCGGGCCTACTTTCGTGAAAAACTATCGCTGGATCTGGTCTTGTTTACCACAAAAACGGGGCGGACAAATCTTAAATTCAATGTTTTTTCGAAAAGCGATGAAGGCGAGAAATACGATGCAGTGAGAGCTTTGATTGAAGAAAAAAATTGTCCGACGATTATCTACGTTTCCCGAACCAAGCGTGCGTATGAGCTTGCAGAGCGGTTGACTTACGACGGTTTTAATGCGAAGCCATATCACGGTAAGATGGAACCGCAGGACAAAACGGCTAATCAGAATGCTTTCATCGCCGGTGAAGTGCAAATTATGGTTGCTACTTCTGCATTCGGGATGGGTGTTGACAAGAAGGATGTGGGGATGGTGATTCACTACGATATTTCGGATTCGTTGGAAAACTATGTGCAAGAAGCGGGGCGAGCCGGAAGGGACGAAAGTATTGTGGCCGATTGCTACGTGCTTTTCAATGAGGACGATCTGGATAAGCATTTTATTTTGCTGAATCAGACGAAGCTTTCCATCAAGGAGATCAAACAAATTTGGAGGGCTATAAAAGGGATTACCAAGTTTCGTTCTTCAGTATCGAATTCTGCTTTGGAGATTGCGCGTCGGGCGGGTTGGGACGATAATGTGGCCGAGATTGAAACGAGAGTGCATACAGCGATTGCCGCGTTGGAAGAGTCGGGGTATCTGAAGCGGGGACAGAATATGCCGAAGATTTTTGCCAATAGCATTCTTTCGAAAAATGCTCAGGAAGCTATCGATAAGATTCATGCTTCCGCAAAATTCAATGAAAAGCAGAAGGAAAAGGCGATTCGGATTATCAAAAAGTTGTTTTCTAAAAAGAGCCGGAAGATCAGTATTGAAGACCAAGCTGAGTCGCGTGTTGATTATATAAGCGATCACTTGGGGATTGTGAAGGAAGAGGTAATTGAGATTATTAATCTGCTTCGTGAAGAAAAGATTTTGGCCGATGCAAAAGATCTATCGGCTTTTATAAAGAAGGGCGAAAACAAGAATACATCACTTAAAATTGTAGAAGCGTATATCCGATTTGAGAAGTTTTTGCTTCCGCTAATGGGAGATGCTGAGAAGACATTTCACATAAAAGAGTTGAATGAAAAAGCGGAAGAAAAAGGGTGTGGAGATATAAGTCCACAGAAGATCAAAACCATTCTCAACTTTTGGTCTATAAAGAACTGGATAAAGCGAAAATATTCGAGTCATTCGATGAATCATGTAGAGGCGTATCGTGTTTTGCATGGAAATGCGTTGGAAGAAAAAATGGAAAAACGGCATGAACTGGTGGGGTTTGTTGTTGGTTTTCTTTACGAAAAAAGTGCGCGAAGTAATTCGATAGTAGCTGCGGAAAATCACCAAGTGCGGGTTGAATTTTCGGTTCAGGAATTGAAAGATGGGTATGAGAGTTCGCTTGCGAGTTTTGGTCAAACTGTTTCGATTGCCGATGTGGAAGACACCCTGTTTTACCTTTCAAAAATTGGAGCCATTCAAATAGAAGGCGGGTTTATGGTAATCTATAATCGGTTGACCATTGAGCGCGTCGAAGAAGATAATCGCAAGCAATACACCGAGAATGACTATCAGAAACTCGGTCGTTTTTATGAAAATAAAACCCAGCAGATTCATATTGTGGGCGAGTATGCCAAGAAGATGATCAGCGACTATGAAGGTGCGCTGCAGTTTGTGGAAGATTATTTTCAATTGAACTATTCTTCCTTTTTGCAAAAGCACTTTCCCGGAAGCAAAGTGGATGATTTAAAACTCAAAATATCTCCTGCTAAGTTCAAGCAGATTTTTGGAGAGTTGTCGGCACGGCAATTAGCAATCATCAAAGACACCGAAAGCAAAAACATAGCTGTAGCTGCCGGCCCGGGGAGTGGCAAAACGCGCTTATTGGTTCATAAACTGGCTTCGCTTATGCTTATGGAAGATGTGAAGCACGAGCAATTGCTTATGCTTACTTTTTCGCGTGCTGCCGCCACAGAGTTTAAGCAGCGACTATTGAAATTGTATGGCAATGCGGCGCATTATATAGCTATCAGAACATTTCATTCCTACTGTTTTGATTTGTTAGGGAAGGTGGGAAATTTGGAGAAATCGGATACGATATTAAAAACCACAATCGAGAAAATACGCAACAATGAAATTGAGCAAAATGCGATTACCAAAACCGTTTTGGTGATTGACGAGGCGCAGGATATGAACGCGGATGAGTATGGATTGGTAAAAGTTTTGATGGAGCAGAATGAAGATATGCGCGTAATTGCGGTGGGCGATGACGACCAGAATATTTATGAATTCAGAGGTTCGGATTCAAAGCATTTTGAGGATTTCATAAAGAGAAATCAGGCCAGAAAGTATGAGATGGTTGAGAACTATCGGAGTAAAAGCAATCTTGTCGCGTTTACGAATGCATTTGCCGAAAGGATTAGCCACCGCTTAAAAGAATATTCCGATTGTGGCAGTGCAACGCGGTTTTGGAAACTTAAAAGTGATCCGTTATACCGATGGAAATCTCATTACCCCTCTTGTGCGCGACATCCTCAAAACAGGACTTTCCGGCACTACTTGCGTGCTTACAGCGACGAATGAAGAAGCGGCTCAAATTGCAGGAATGCTTTCAAATAATGGGTTACCCGCCAAGCTGGTTCAAACGAATGATGGCTTTAATTTGTACAATCTTTTGGAGATTCGGTACTTTTTGAATTTGCTGAATATGGATGATGGTGTTGTGCGAATCACGGAAGAGCAATGGGAAGGAGCGAAGCTCAAGTTGAAGCATGCTTTCCAGAAAAGCTCTAAGTGGGATGTTTGCCAAAATCTAATCAAAGTCTTTGAAACGAACTTTGGTAAAAAGGCTTATAAATCCGATTTGGAAGTTTTTGTACGCGAATCCAAATTGGAGGATTTCTATAATGCGCATGGAGAAACAATTTTCGTTTCCACTATTCATAAATCCAAGGGCAAAGAGTTTGATAATGTATTTTTGATGCTCGATCATTTCAAAGGTGAGACGGATCAGGGCAAACGGCAACTTTATGTTGGGATGACCCGGGCGAAGGAGAATCTAAGTATTCACGTGAATACATCTATTCTGGATGGGATTACTGCGGGAGATCCACAATGGATTGCAGATAACGAAACGTATGCGAAACCGGAGGAATTGGTTATGACAATTGTCTTTTGAAGATGTTTATTTGGATTATTTCGTGAACAGGCAGTCTTTGGTTTCGGGATTGATGAGTGGGGATGAATTGACTGTGAAAGGGAACTATTGTTACGATTCGAGCGGGCAGGCTGTTTTGTGTTTTTCAAAATCTTTTATCGCTGAGATTGAGAAGTTGAAAGAGCGGGGTTATGAGATTAAAAGTGCGAAGGTAGATTTTGTGGTTTATTGGACGAAGGAGGGGAGGGAGCAGGAGGTTAAGGTTGTTTTGGTAGAGGTGGGGTTTGTGCTCTTGGGATCTTAATGAATGATATAAATCGGTTTTAAAAAAGAAGATTATATTTGTAATAAGTGGAAAAAACAGGCGAAATAGAAATCAGGGTGCGCGGTAAGGCCGGTAATATGGACTTGACGCCGGGTACGTATGACATAAGCCAAATTGCGGCTATTCTGAAAAATGTTGAGGAATTATTATTTCCCACGAGTAAAAAAGACAGACCGCTGGTTACTTATACTATTGAAGAAGGATCGGTTCGCCATATTTTTAAAACTTCCATCCAAACGGTTATAGGTTTTAGTGCGGTCTTAGGTCAGGTTCAATCGGCTAAGACTATAGATTTTTTGGATTTGAAAACGGCCAGAGCATTTGAGAATATTCAAGGCCTTGCACGTCAGAAAAATTATGAATTTGAGATTAAAACTTCACTTAAAGATACGTACGAGTTAGTGATTAATCCTTCTACTCATTTCGATCGTGTTGAGAATATTTGGGTCGAAGCAGAGCTCTATTTCTATGGTACCATTAAAGATGCCGGAGGAAAGAATAAGGTTAATATCCATATCGATACAGCTGAGGGGTATGTTGCTATCGAGACGGGTGAAGAATTTCTTAAGGGACAAGAAGAAAACCTTTTATATAAGAAATATGGAGTTCGAGCCATAGGACTTCAAAACATCGAAACCGGCGAAGTGGATACAAAGTCGCTGAAATTAAAAGAATTGATAGACTACAGCCCCAGTTATGATTCCGAATATCTCAACGGGCTTATCCAACGAGCCAAAACAAGCTGGAAGAATATAGATCCTGATTCATGGTTGCTTAATCTGCGCGGCGGATATGAAGCATAGTGTAATGCTTGATACGAGTTTTTTTATTCGTCTGCTTAACGAAGAAGACCCGCTTCATACAAATGCACTTGGATATTTCAAATACTTTCTGGAAAACGAAATAAACCTCAAAGTATCGACCATTTCGTTATTCCCTTCGGTCATGAAATCGCTACGCTAGTTGCAGAATATTGTGTTGTTGGACAGCTTGAGGATTTGCCATTGAGAAATCTCCAAATCCTCCCGTTCAATTTGAAGGATGCGGAGAGAACTGGTGAATTTGCCAAAATTATTTTTTCTGAAAATCATATTAGTCGGGAAAAACTCTCGCCGAGAGCTATCATTCCCAATGACTCAAAACTTTTTGCTCAAGCAGATCGAGATAAAACTATTACCCATTTTGTAACATCCGATGGGCGATCTAAGGGTACTTGGGCATTATTGAAAATCCGGACAAATCCAAAATTTGATATTATTAATATTAAGGTTCCTTTTAACGAGACGTTTGGGATATTGGATTTGTGAAACTCAACCGATTACCGAACTTTCTCATACTTTATATAAAACTTGTCACCTCCGGCAAATTTAAAATACGGTTGCGGAGTGTAATAATCCTGTCCACATTCATTTTTGGTTTTAAATCCGGTGAACGCCCTTTCCGGATAATTTGAAATTTTATCAACGTAGAATGGGTTTTTCATTTCAACCAGAATCGAGTCCCCAACGGAGTAATTGAGAAGGTTATAGAATTGAAACGGACTTTCTGACTTTTCAAAAGATACCGTAGAGACCTTTTCAGGACGCGGATAAACCACAAAATTACAATCTGTGTAGATTCGATCTGTTACGGCAAATAGTTTTATCGTGAGATGGGTTTTAGGAGGTAAAGTGCGGGTGGCCTTTTCGGCAAAAGAAGTTGACGACCCTGCGCTCGATCCAAGAACGGAAACACCACTACCCGGGTTATAGTAACTGGAGTTGGATACCTCGGAAGAGGACGCTGTTATTCTTTCTAGATAGTAATCGTACACCTCTCCATTCATTACCAAAAAGCATTTGGTCAAATCGAGTGTTATGTAAGAGTTTGTTTTGTTGTAAAAGGTAAAACTAAGATCTCCACCTTTGCCCCAGAGATCATAACCTACACGGCAATTTTCATCTTCAAAGATTATTTTATTTTCATCCGCTGTATTTCCAACAGGTTTGGCTTCAAATAGCTGGTAATAGTATACCGGAGCACAGGAAGTGATTGTTAGGATTGAAAATAGTAAGAAAATCAGAGTGTGATGCTTTTTCATAACGTGGGTTTTGGGGTAAGAGCTTGAAATGTAATCATTAATAAGGTCATGGATGCCGGTATGAACAGTTTAAAGGAACTAAAATCATTTTGATTACCTTTTCCTCTTCTTTTTCCAAAATCGCGGCACCTTAAATGGCACAATCTGAATGCCTCTGTTTCGCAGTATTTGTTTTATGAGTTCTTCAGAATGATCAAACTGTATGGCAAGGTCTTTAATCGAAATCCCCTTTAAATATCGTTCTTGTATCTTCTGTTGTACTTCTTTGGAAAGATAGGATTTCTGAGAATAGGTAGTGGCGGGGATTTGGGCTTGATACATTTTCAGGACTTTCACTAAGTCATCGATCACCGAAGGATTGAGACGAATGGAATGTTCTTCATTTTCCCGGTTCTGGATGTTTTGGGTTATTTCGACATAGAGCGACCCCGAGTTATGTTCTACCAAGTCTATTAAGAAGCTGCTCTTGCCGTATTCTTTCCCGATTTCTCGGGATCTTCGAGAGTTGTTTGAAGGATTTCTTTCATGGTTGGTTGTCTTAGCCATAGAAAGATAGTCATATTTTGTTTTTTGACTCGGAGAATATAAAGAAAAACCATCCACCTGGATATTCCGGACTAAGCTGACCCCTCTCGAGACTCGCGACTCGCGACCTTTTCCCGTGTTGAAAAAAAGGGAGCGTATCTCGGATATTTACCGAAGCGTCAGTAGCGAACATCTCTCAAAGAAAGGTTTTGCTTGTCCACCTCCTTAGACAACCACGAAGAAAAACGCAACAAGTACACCAAGAAAACAAGCCAAGAAAGCGGATCATCCCGGTCGTTACTCATGCGTGTTTGTTTTAAAGGAATTCGTGAGCTCGCACTTAGGTGCTCGGTTCTAAGGATTGGTTTTATTACATACGCATTCCTTTCAGTCATCAGAACGCAGTTTTTTTTAAGGCCATCGACGCTCTTATCAGATAGTCGTGGTGCTTATTTCTTGGTGGTATATATGTGTTTTCTTGACAGAAAATCAAGATTTTATGGATGATTCCCCCTCCAGCTTTGATTTTTCTTCGCGGCGACATCATGGAATGAGGGGGAGGGATCAAGGAACAGTTTTAGTCTGGGATAAGGACTGAGATGTGGGTCACTCCGCTCTCACTCTGTTTCTCACTCTGAAATTTCAGATTCTCCCACGCGCCGCCCCCGGACCCCTAAAGGGGAGAGGCCAACTGCGCCATCGTTTGGACATTTTCGATTCATGAGTTCATTTCCTTCCAAAGCTTAAACTTCCTTAAACACATTGAAAATACTGATAAGCGAGGAACGAGCTTCGTCAGTACGGATGTTTCCCCCTCCAACATTGATTTTTCTTCGCGGCGACATCATGGAATGAGGGGGAGGGATCAAGGAACAGTTTTAGTCTGGGATAAGGACTGAGATGTGGGTCACTCCGCTCTCACTCTGTTTCTCACTCTGAAATTTCAGATTCTCCCACGCGCCGTCCCCGGACCCCTAAAGGGGAGAGGCCAACTGCGCCATCGTTTGGACATTTTCGATTCATGAGTTCATTTCCTTCCAAAGCTTAAACTTCCTTAAACACATTGAAAATACTGATAAGCGAGGAACGAGCTTCGTCAGTACGGATGTTTCCCCCTCCAACATTGATTTTTCTTCGTGGCGACATCATGGAATGAGGGGGAGGGATCAAGGAACAGTTTTAGTCTGGGATAAGGACTGAGATGTGGGTCACTCCGCTCTCACTCTGTTTCTCACTCTGAAATTTCAGATTCTCCCACGCGCCGCCGCTGTGCTGACAAATCTCTGATTTCGTCAGTACCACTGCCCTATCGAGAGTCCCACCGCACCAACGTTTGAGCATTTCGTTTCATGAGGATGGTTGCATTTTCAACACAACTTAGCAAAGCGGTTTTACGACCAACGGGAGCCCGAAGGGTGAGCGGAGCGAATAAAGAACACGAAGAAAATATCACGGAGGGTACGAAGAGGATTGTTGTCTCGTCCTCCCCCTTTATCCCCCTCCAACTTTAATTTTTCTACTTTTCGAAATCACGGCACGAGGGGGAGGCATCGGGGATCGATTGATGTTTTCCCGATGTCTCGGGATCTTCGAGGGTGTTGGGACGATGTAACCAAAAACTAAGAACTAAAAACCAATCACCAAAAACCAATCACCAAAAACCAATCACCAAAAACCAATCACCAAAAACCAAAAACCAATCACCAAAAACCGCCCACAAAAAAGCCCGCCACCATCACTGGTACCGGGCTAATTCTTGGCGGTTGTTTTCGCCGCGGTTCAGGCGACTTGCATTGTGCGTAGCTTATAGGGGAAACTATGCAAAATTTAAGAGGTCTTTCCCGTTGTCTGTGTTGTTGGTAATGTTTCGCGCATTATGCCGCCATAATAAGCTCCACATTACTGTAGGCGCTGATATTCTTGCGTCCTACTGCTCTGACACGGAACCAGTAAAAGGCACCCGGAGTCAGATCTTCTGCCGTATGTTTGCTACGTGTGGTTACGGCTATTTGTGTCCACACCGTGGTTGGATAGAGTCGGATCGGTGGTAGTCATCTCCACCAATATAACTCATTCCTCCGCGTACTGTTTTCCAGGACAGAATTACTTCTCCCTGGAGATGAGCACGCTGGACGTTAAAGTCCACTGGTCGTGAAACCCGCGGCGTAGGTTCACTTTGTTTTCTCACCCCAAAGCCTGAGCTTACGATGATTCCTTCGTTTCCGTCAGCCGTGAGGCTCACGTATTTTGCCAATTTCCGCAGCATAGCGGCCAATTCATCATAGGCCACATTGCGGTCGGCAATGGCTACTCGGTCTCCCACTGATGCCTTACTGATCAGCGTGTAGAGTTCCGTGCGTTTCGCTGTGATATCAGCAAGCGCCGGTTCCGGTGTTGGGAAGTTTACATTCCCTTCCATGTTCTGTTCGATCGTTGAACTTTTCACGACCAGGTCCGCAGGCTTTAAGCCATTTAGACCCAACTTTAAATAGTACATAATGTATGTAAGATTTAGTGAATGTTGCGAGCAAGATTCGTTCTCACCCAATGTGTCCTTTAACGCATACTAAGAATTGAAGGTTACATATTTGCATAAAAAAATAAATAGTAAATAGAATTTTGCTGAAAAATATTTAATCGGTTGGAATAGAATTTACTATAGAAATAGGAACGCAATATTGTAATAAATATAAATAAAAATGTAAGTGACTAAAATAGTGCATGTAGTGTTTAAAATACAATAAGAAAAATATACGTAGAAAATCATCGAACATATTGATAATGAATAATTACAGAAATATAGTTGAAAAATAATAAATAAAACAAACGGAGTAAAACACAACGAAAAGTCACCTAAGAAACCACATCAAAATGGAAAAAAAGAGCATGAATGTAGGTCCCCAAAAAAGGGAAGGGATTTCGGGGTACAAAACCCCATAAAGAACACCCAAAAACACCTCGAAATAAATCGAACATTTTTTTGTAGAAAGGATAAAACCAACCCCTCAAAAAGCACATTTTCGACCAGTTTTGGAACAACTATTTCTCCTTTTGAAGGAAAATTCTACCGCCTTTTTAGGCAAAAAAGCGATCAAAACCACCCAAAAATCATCCAATGTTAAGAAAAGAAGGGTCTCCTTGTATACAATGATAGGTCTCCTTGTATACAATGACAGGTCTCCTTGTCTGCAAAAAAGTAAATTTTGTATACAATGAAGGGTCTCCTTGTATACAATGATAGGGTTCCTTATGTGCAAAAAAGTAAATTTTGCATGCTATGAAGGGTCTCCTTATGTACAATGAGAGGGTTCCTGTGTGCAAAAAACCAAATTTTGCGTGGTATGAAGGGGGTGCTTGTGTGCAGTAAAATGAATTTTGGATGGGGAGAAGGGGTTGTTTAGGTCTAAGGAAAGGTTATTTGGTGAAATGCCGGATTATCATAGATAACTATTGGACCGATAGGTCGAAACCTGCTATTGCAAAACAAGACTGATGGTGTGTTTTGGTTTGATGTGGCGGTGGTTGGTTGCTTTTGTGGGTGAGGATGAGTACCTTGGCAGAATAAACCAAAATCTACAACCATGAAGAATAGAATCGGAATTAGTACAGCGTTTTTGCTTGCAGGCATTGTACTGACAAGTTTTGTAATTGCCGCAGATCAATCCGACAATAAGCCGATAGCGGTTTATCAGGTGGGCCATTCCAAAGTAATAGTTTGGGAAAATAAAACAAATAACGGCGGCACCTGGAAAAACTTTGAAATAGAGAAAATATACAAACGCGGCGATACATGGGCGACCACGAATAGCTTCAACGATACCGAATTGATTGAACTCAGAGCAGCAATTGATAAAGCTATTGGGGAAGAGGTGGTGGAGAAAGAGTAGGGGATCTTCTATATTTTGATTACGCTTCGTTTTGATTTATTGCATAAAGGCTGAGGTTGTTAGTCTGGATGGTGGTTTGTATATTGGCAGGGTTATTAAATAGAACCATCTTCAGTAAGTGGGATTCTATGTGGCTTGTGCCCATTCTCGATTTTATAGAATAGTATAAGTGATTGATGTTGATGGTTTTTGAAGGGAGGTAGGTATTTGTTTTATTGGATGAAATGAGTACATTGGAGACGAGTATTTTCCAAATGGCATCGCCTTATAATCGTGATAGCAATTATAGATAGAACTAAGGTATCGGGTTTATATTTAAAGTTTATATACTGGTTTTAATGGAAGTATTCAATTAACGTTAAGAAACGATTTAATTCGAGAATGTCAGCAATAAATAAAAATATTGATAAAATTACAAAGAGCCCGATTGTTAGAATAATTGCAATAATCGTGGTTGTAGCCAGTCTAATTGTTGGTGCTGGAATTTTTATTGTATCCAATTTGTATTCCGGAAAGATTGATGTATTAGAATCGAATCTTCAAAGACTAACTCCGACTTCTGGAAATCCAAGTAATATCGATTTATCAAAATTCTTTGTCCTAAGAAATGATATATTGGATAAAAGCATCCCGAAGAACAGTCAGTTCGACGATGAAAATTTATTCTACTATAGCAACGACAAATATTGGGAGTATGAGAAAATGAATCCTATTGTATTCGTTAATTTTATTAATAGCGTTAAACCCCTTAAGATTGCAAAAGATTTTAAAGAAAATATTTCTCATGTCTGGTTTTCAAATTTCAATATTGACTTAAATAGCCCACTTTATCATCAGGTAATTAGAAATGAAGAAGCTGCAATACTCGGAGATACTACTTCTAACGTTAGCGTAATTATTTTTAATAAAAGACCCAAGAATATTTGCCAATATATCAAGCTCACTAGGTTTGATAACAATAGTTCCTATATAAAAACCAGGGATGCCTCAAAGAATTATATCGTAGTGGATTCTGTAAGTTATCGAGAATTAGGTTTTAAATATTTGTCTGCCACATTTATTGAGAATATATTTAATGACTTATACTCCCAATTACCACACTCAATTGGGTTTACAGAATTTAGTAATATTTCCTTAAAAGACAACTGGCTATTCGTGAGTTCGCTAACGACATTCGGAGATAAAAACATATATAAAGGAAAGGCGAGAAATGTTTATTGTTTTAATGAATGGTATTTCCTGTATACTGAGCTTAATACTTTTGTTGTTGAAGTTCAAACTCCAAGTTTTGAACCGGTGAGACGCGGTACACAATTTACAGAATTGAATAATTGGTTGAGTTATTTAAGAGTAGTAGTAAAATGAGAAATATTGAGAAAAAGTGAATTGAAGATCAAAAATGCTGATTAGAGGCTATTACCATACATTATTTGCTGCAAATAATTTGAGATATAAGACAATTTCATTCCTCGCTTTTAAGTAGTCTGTAGAAATGAATTATAAGTTATCATTTTAAAGAAATAAATCACAACGAAAATGGGCGAGTGGTCAAAGTCTATAGGAGAAAAAGGAGAAAGAGTAACAAAATTCATATTTGAAGAAATACTAGGGGTGAATTCGTTAGTGGAAAACACCACAATTGGTTGTCATAGGGGAGAGAAACACAAGAGTAAAAAGTCAGAAGGAACTAGGACTACACATGGTATTGACGGGTTGTATTTTTATGAAAGTCCTTTGGAGGATGAGCTTTTGGAGATTGTTTTAATTTCTTCAAAATATGTAATTGAGTATCCAAAATATCCAAGATCTAAATTTAAAAATCATTTGGCAGATTTGGCACAAGCAATTGAGTGTTTCAAGATGTCAAAAATGAATAATGAAATAAACCAATCAACAAGTACTGTTGCCAAAACTAATTATACAGGGCTATTAGTTTGGCCATCAAATAACAGCGATGACGATTTTGGAATTGTATCGAAAGTATCAAATATTATAATAGATTCTACTTTGGAATTTGAAAAAATAATTTTGATAGATAATTCAAGAATAAATTTTCTCTACGAAACCATATATAAAGCGAAATTGCATTTTGACGAGGTAAAGTATGTATATCATAATTCAAGTTTAAATAATAAGTCATTTAACAGAATGGCCTATGGTGATGTATTTCCAATTGAGTATTTATATTCAGATATGATAATTTTAAGGGTGAAAACCGAAGGAAAGATTCAATTTTTGATTTTTGTCAATGATAATTTCGACACAACTAATCTTTCGCTTATTCTTTCATTTGCCAAAAACTTTTTGACCATTAAATGTAATTAATAAAACGATAATCAGCTATTTAGATTATGATTCATTAAGCCATGAACCAAAATAAAAAGTGTCTTGCTCATTATTCAAATTTCAAATTAGGTAACAATTTAGAAATCAACAAATTTCCTTTAGATTTTAGACAATGATGATGAATAAACAAATTTTACCTCAAGGGGATAATATCAGGCAATTACTTGTGAAATCAAACATTACTGAAGCAAGTGTAAATGCGTTCCTAAAGGAGAAGGGTGTGTTTTTAGGGAGTACTGAAAAGAATAATTCTGTACCGCTTTTGATGAAAACAATTGTAAGCCCCCACGATTTTGAAAATCTTTACGAAATTCAAAAAAATAGAGAAGAGAATTATAAGCATAGAACGGCTTCAATAAATTGTGAAAGGAATTTTAAACTTACGGATATTTTTAATGATCCAATTAATTTGAATCAGGCAATAATCGATAGGCATACATATAGACCTGACTATAAGATTGTGGGAAATCCAAATTTCTACTTTGAAGGACCGGAGAGTCAATTTTTGAGTACAAAGTAGAACGGGAGAATGCTTTGAACGATTGGACAACCAATAAAACTTATCATCATGGATCATTGCGAATAGACAAAGATACTTCAGGAGTGATTCATATATCTGTTCAACAAAATTCTACATCTAAAGAAACGCAGGAGGTCAATTCAATACTTTTATCATATATTAAAGAGAAGCTTAACTCCGAGTCATTAATAAAAAAGGATGATTCCTTTATCTCGATTCGCTTTAATGATTTTAATAACACCAATAGAATAAAATTTCTGTATTCCTTCGCAAAGAATTTGAGTATTTACACAAAATTTATTTCTCTAACAGATATTAATCTTTATTTAGGTCCAGCCGTAGCAGGTCATGCAGATTTAGAAAACTTTTTAGCTGAAATTGAAAATTTAAAATTACGGGTAAAAGCTCCACAATCATGTCTTCATTAAAAGCGATAAATATCATGAAAAGCTATTAATTGCCTCGATAAATTGAAAATCGAACTAAGTATCAATGGTGTTGAAGGGATAATGTATTTGTATTATTATTTCCCGATTATATCAAGAATAGAAACACTTATTTAGAATTTCAAACTGAAATCAACTTTCTTTTGGTAATATCAAAAGAAGATCATCAATGGAAAGTGACATTCGGAAAAAAATGCTTGTATCAATTGAAAACATTAAAATGAACAGTTCGATAAGAACAAGATTTAAATGATAAGATTCATTGTGTTGGAACCCCTTGATCCAATTGGAGAATCCATCACCATTCACTAAATTCCCCCTCAGAAGAAAGCCGAAGTGAACATCACTTGATATATTTACGATACACCTTGTGACGAGACCGAAGAAATACCTACGGAAAAATCTATTCAGGAATAAATAAAATGTGAAACGCAATTCGCAAAATAGATCTTTCTGGATGACAAAGATTGAACGAAATATGAATACTGAAAACAAAACTGACGATACAGACCTCACCTTTTCACCAACGAAGAAGGCCACAGCCTCTTAGCAGATTCAAATCAACTCTAAAGGATACGCAGCTCTTCGATGTATCGGTTGGGTATTTCCGAGCCAGTGGATTTTATCAATTGCATGAATCTTTAGAGCCTGTTGAAAAAATTAGAATACTAGTCGGCCGAAGTGTATATAGATTCTTATGATATTATGCGGTACCACGAGCAGATGAGTCGATGCATTTTGAAAATCACAAAAGGACAAAAATAAGTTTCAGCAGAACTTAAAAACTGAAATTGAAAATAGTGAAGAAAATGATCAGAAGCTTGCAATTGGTGTAAGAAAATTTATCGAATTTCTGCAGGCTGATTGCAAAGATCTCGACATGGATAAAGGTTATATGGGACTGGAAAGAAACTCAAATTAGAGCCTATCCTTCAAAGAATATTCATGCCAAAGTTTACATTGGAAAGTTCAAACCGGAAGATAGAGATCATGGGTTTGTAATTACTGGGTCAAGCAATTTTTCAGAATCAGGTTTTGTAGCTAATAGGGAATTCAACGTGGAATCGCGCACGAAAGCAGATGTGCTATCGGCAGAAGATCAAATGGACAGGTTATGGAAAGAATCGGAAGATATATCCGAAGATTCTATCGATAGAATAACCATTAAAACGTGGTCAAACGACGAAATTCTTCCCTACGAACTGTATTTGAAACTCATCTATGAATATTTAGAAAAGGACATTAATTTGGAAGATCAATCAGAACCATTTCTTCCTGATGGTTCATGAAACTGAAATACGAAAACCAAGCAGCTATTCAGGCAAAAAAAATCTTGGAAACCTACAATGGTGTTTTCCTTGCGGATGTGGTTGGTCTTGGTAAAACTTTTATTACTGCTTATTATTACAGCAAATTCATGGGAGAACCTTGTGGTCTGCCCACCTGTTCGAAGGATTATTGGAAAGATCGTTGTTCTATTTCGGTATAAGGAGCTTTGAAGTGAGTCCTTGGAAAATTAGAACATATAATTAAGAAGGGACTGGATCGATACGACTATGTGGTTGTTGATGAGGCACACCGCTTTAGGAATGAGAATACATATTCGTATGCAAATCTGTTATACATCTGCAGAGGAAGAAGGTAATTCTTGTCACAGCTACCCCATGTAACAATACCGTTGACGATAATATTTAACCAACTAAAGCTGTTTCAGGCACCTAAAAATTCTACGATACCGGGAGTAACCAATCTTGTAAAATTTTTTGCAAGCCTTAGAACCAAACTTACGAAATATCAAAAAGATGATCCGGAATACAAAAAGGTGATCAGGGAAGTTTCGGATGACATTAAAAACAATATTTTAAGGTATGTCATGGTAAGAAGAACCATATCCTGATGTTACTACTTACTTTAAGGGGGATATGAAGCAACAGGGTTCGACATTTCCGGAAATGGATAATCCTCAAAAAATCGTTGATGAATATCATGGTGAGTTAGAACAAATATCGAAAGAAACCATTATCAACCTGCAGCAGTTCACCTATGCACGTTATACTCCTTTCTCTACTATATCGGGAATAAAACCTTAACCGAATTTGAAAAGCAACAGCAGCGAAACATTGGTGGCTTTATGAAAGGTATTTTGGTTAAAAGGTTAGAGAGCAGTTTATACGCATTTCGCGAAAGTATTAACTGGTTCATTATTTCATATGAAAAGTTCATCAATATGTATCATTCCGGGACTATATAGATTAGTAAGAAAGTGGATGTATATGATCTTATCCGAAACTGACAAATATTGAAAAACTGTAAGGTTTTGTTGAGGATGAAAAAGACAGAAACACGATTCAATATATTTCAGAAAGGAATCTGTAGCTAAGCTGGAATTCGATCTCGAAATTCTCGAGAGGGTTCAGAAGCTTTGGAAAAAAGTACATGCTATCCCAAATTGGACAAAGTTTATAATACGACCTTAAAACTATCAGCGCATTTAAAAGGAATAAACTTGTAGTTTTTAGTAATTCGAAAGAAACAGGCGATTATATTTATGAAGCATTGATCGATGATTTCCGGGTCAAGTAATGTTCTACTCAAGTGCGGGTGGGCGTCATTCAAATAGAACGCTTACCTCGAATCATGCTGCTTCCCGAGATTCGAGTAAAGGCCAACGACGACCGCAATCGAAAAGTAAAGGAACAAACGAATGAATCGAAAATTCTTCTTGCTACAGACTAATTGGCAGAGGGCATTAACCTTCATCGATCGAATGTGCTGGTGAATCATGATTTGCCATGGAATCCTACATGGGTATCGGAGCTGCGGTCGGCTACTTTGTTGGGCAGTAAGTTTCCCGAAAGTTCATATTTTCAATTTCTTCCCTACTTCCCAATCTGATGAACATTTGGGATCGGAAATGAATATCACGGATAAAATTCAAAATGTTTCACTATATTCTGGGTGAAGACGCTTAATATCTGAGTGACGGAGAGGAGTTCGGAAGCCAGGAATCGTTTAATACACTGAATAGCAAAAATGCTTATACGGGCGAAGACGGAGAAGGCGATTCGGAATCAAAATACCTTGAAACGATGTGAAATTCGTGATGATAACCCCGAATTTTTGAGAAGATTAAAAACCTTCCGAAAAAGGCACGATCAGGATTTCAGAAGACAGATATTGAGACAAACCGATTGGTGACTTTTTTCAGGATTGGAAAGCTCAAGAAGTTCTATCTAAACCAAGAAGGTACAGCCAGTGAAATAACGTTTTTCGATGCGGTAAACGAGTTGGAATGTAAACCCAATACTGACCGAGTAAAATTCACGGATGATTATTATCACTATTTGCAAACGAATAAAACCCGTTTCGAATTAGATACCACCATTGGCGATGAACCTACTAAGGGTTCAGGAGGCCGATCTAATGCCAAATACATTGAGTCCCGAATAAAAGATCGCTTATTTAAAAACTTCAAGGGATTCACAGAGCCTGACGAAGAGTTTATTTCAGGTGTAAAAGAAATGCTACAGCAAGGTACTATTGCCAAAAAGACAGCTCAATTGATTAAACAAGAATTAGAAAAAACCATTGATCCCCTTATGTTTTATATATTTTGAGAAAATACATTCGCATGGTTGCTATTGAAGGAAACCGGGATGCAAAGAAATTTCAGAAACGAGAAGTAATTCTATCAGGCTACATTATTAAATAGTTATGAATAAAGAAGCGGCTATAAACCTTATTGAAAATACATTCAATTCATCCTTCAATGAGGATCAGTTTACCTTATTTGCCAGTAATTTACTGAATGATTTTGAACCCAAATACAATGCGTATAGCGGAAATTATATTTGGGATGATTATAAAGAACACATCCATACCTATAAGCGCATTGGAAAGTATATTGATCCGGATGGTACTGCTTTGGATGTACTTATTGTAGAGGTGAAAACGGTGCTCAAGCTAGAAAGAGCAAGAACTGCACTACGCAATTTCGTGATCAAGCATTTAAGCAAATTCGATAAAGATTACGCTTTGGTAGCTTTTTATTCCAGAGAAGACGAAGGAGCCGACTGGCGTTTCTCATATGTCAAGTTGGAATACATATCCGAATTAATGAGACAAAAGGTAAAGTAAAAACCAAAAAGGAATTTACACCCGCCAAAAGGTATTCATTCTTAGTAGGTGAAGACGAAAAATCGCACACTGCCAAAAATCAATTATTGCCTTTACTACAAAATATAGCCAATAATCCAACATTAGAGGAGATAGAGGATGCCTTTAGTATAGAAAAAGTCACAGATGAGTTTTTTAGTCAGTACAAGGATTTGTATGTAAAGTTATATGAACATTTCGAAAATGATGACCATATTAAGGCTGAGTTAGTCAAGGCCAGTATTGATAATGCACGCTTCACCAAGAAGCTCTTAGGTCGAAATCGTATTTCTGTATTTCCTTCAAAAGAAAGGATGGCTGGGTGTGCCCAAAGATGAACATTGGGGAAATGGAAAGAAGAGATTTTTACAAGAACTTTTTGGTCTATCCCAAAAGGAAGGAGTGAACTTCTTCAAAGATAAATTGCAGTATTTGTTTTATGAAGCTCTGGCTAAAGAGCGGAACAATGAAAAGTCATTTTATAAAAAATTCAATTGTCGTATTCCTTTTCTAAATGGAGGGTTGTTCGAAGCGGAGTACGATTGGAAACATGCTAATATTTCCATCCCAACATCTCTATTTAGAAACAATGAAAAAAATAAAGCCGGAGATATTGGAACGGGCGCCTTGGACGTATTTGATCGTTACAACTTTACTATTAAGGAAGATGAACCCTTAGACAAAGAGGTTGCAGTAGATCCGGAAATGCTCGGAAAGGTTTTCGAAAACATGCTTGACATTACGGAGCGGAAAAGCAAAGGGGCATTTTACACTCCCAGAGAGATCGTGCATTACATGTGGCTGAAGGAAAGTTTGATCCATTATCTGGATAATGCATTGAATGATGAAACTTCGAGTTACCAGGCAATAGATACGTGAATAAAACCAATCTCTTCGGGTGGGAGTACAAATAAAAAGGGGCAAAATAAAATAGAATTCACGCATAAAGGCAAAGTCACCGTACCGAAAGCCGACATAGAAAAGTACATAAGAGAAGGCCATTTTGCTTTAGAGAATGACCAACGTGTGGCCGATAAGGAGGAAGAGAAACGGGAGATTATAAGTACCAATTACCTGAAAGTATCTGGCCTTAATGCGGAAATAATTAATACAAAGCTTACCGAGATCAGAATATGCGATCCGGCTATTGGTTCTGGCGCTTTTCCTGTAGGATTATTGCACGAGCTGGTAAATGCCATGTTGGTATTAAAGCCCCACTTTACCGAAGAATATTTAGCGCAAAAGTTGAAGAAGCTGGGGTTGCGATTCCAGTAAGCAGGAAATAAATGAAAGTCGTTATGTGTACCGTCTTAAACGACACATTATTCAAGAAAGCATTTACGGTGTAGATCATGATCCATCAGCCATAGACATTGCTCGCTTACGCCTTTGGCTCTCTCTGGTTGTGCCGATGAGGATGACCTTGACCCGATTGAAACGCTACCTAACCTTGATTATAAAATAGTTTGTGGGAATTCTTTGATCGGATTGCCGGAAAATGAAAGTAATTTAGAGGTTGAAAAGGAGTTGGAGGACTTAAAAGATCAATTCTACAACCAAACTAATGAAAACGAGAAGAAAGAACTGCGAGAAGAAATAAATACTAAAATTAGGGAATTGCTTGATTCTGCAGAGCAATTTACCAGCTATAACAGTAGACTTTGACTACAAACTATTTTTTTCTGAAGTTTGGCGAGAAAAGGGAGGCTTTGATGTGGTTATTGGTAACCCGCCATATTACCAAATTCAGAAGTTGGCGAACACAATTACAAGAGGATTATGCTGCACAATCATTTGAGACTTTCTCAAAAACTGGTGATATCTATCAACTTTTTTATGAAAAGGGTTATCGAATATTAAAACCAGAAGGATCTCTCATTTTCATAACCTCAAATAAATGGATGAGAGCGGCATACGGTAAAAGTACTAGGGCATTTTTCTCATCGAAGACAAATCCATTAACACTGATTGACTTTGGAAATGTACAAAACTTTGAAACAGCTACAGTTGATACCAATATTCTACAATTTGAAAAAAGACCAAATAAATTCAAGACGAGTGGTAGAGGATACAATGGGAAAATGACTTTCACCCTTCGATAAATTCAATATACAAATACATTGCAAATAGAAAATGCGCATTACAATTTCAATTCAGGAGATGAATGGGTAGTAGTTGACCCACTATTACTTTTTACAAAAAAAAAAAAACGAAAAATTGTCAAAGTTTAGGCATCCCATTATTAGAGTGGAATATAGAAATAAACTACGGTATAAAAACTGACTAAATGCTGCTTTCATAATTGATGATAAAGTCAAGCAAGAAATTGTAAGAAAGAACTCAAATAGTATTGAATGCCTGAGGCCAATTCTTCGTGGAAGAGATATTCAAAAATGGCAGCCAGCATAATACAATGACTCCTCGTTAATTTCAACTCATAACGGTGTTGGGACTCAAAGTAGAATAATGGTAGAAATTATCCTGCAATTAAAAATTGGCTTGATGGCCACGAACCAAACCTTTCAAAAAGATATGATATGGGGGGCAACAAAATATAATTTGAGAGATTGTGCTTATTGGAAAGAGTTCAGTGTGCCAAAGATATTATTTCCCAATATGACCAAATATCTTCCATTTGTTTATGATAAGGAGATAAATTACTTTTTAATGATAAATCATTCGTCGATAATTACTGGAGAAAACATTGAGTATTTGTGCTGCTTCCTTAATTCGGAGTTGTTTAAAGGTGTATTCAGTGATAATTTTCCTGAATTACAAGGTGGCACAAGAGAGCTCAGGAAAATTTTTGTTGAAAAAATTCCAGTAAGACAAATTGGTACCAAACTAAATTATTTTTTCGAAAGTTTGATAAGGGTATTTAACAACCCTTGCCAGAATGGATAACAGTCGGCGCTTTTATTCATTTTTTGAGAATAAGTTGAATGATGGAAATATATATGAACTCTATTTTCCAGAGGAGTTTAAAATTTCTGGTAAAAGAGTTTAGGTATTATGGTTTTTGGAAGGTATAAAGCCTATTTCGAATGAGATGAATGAAGAGAAAAAAACTCGCCATTATACAAAGTGAGTTTGAGCGTTTGTATGACCCCAACCATCCAGTTCGAAATGCCATAGAGACTTTGGATAGTGTTGATGAGATTAGAATTATAAAAGAGGCTTTGAAATGAAAAAAGCACGATCCAACATTCGCGTTTGAAAATTATGTTCTTGCTACTCTATATCGATTTGGTATCCGATTCCTATTATTTCAACTAGGAAGTTTAAAAATTATAAAATGAGCAAACTGAGTAATAAAATTGAAGCACACTATCAATCTATTTCTGAAGTATTGGACGATAAAAAATATACAGTTGATTATTTCCAGCGCGAGTTTAAGTGGGAAGAGCGGCATATTGAACAACTCGTTTCAGACCTTACTTTTTCTTTTATACAAGAATACCGCCCAGAACACAAACGGAAAGATATTGAAAACTACAATTCGTATTATTTAGGGCCTTTTGTGGTGAGTGTAAAAGATGGTCAGCGCAGTATTATTGACGGTCAACAACGACTTACTTCATTGACGTTATTACTGATTTACCTTAATAATCTTCAAAAATAACTTGGCCAATCTGAGAAATTGGAGTCGTTGATTTTTTCGGAGAAGTATGGAGAAATGTCTTTTAATATTGAGGTAGACGAACGTATTGCCTGTATGCAATCTTTATTCGGTCAAGGCGAGTATGAACCTAAAGAAGACGATGATGAATCCACAATTAACATGGCTGCGCGCTATGATGATATTGAGAATGCATTTCCTGATGAAATAAAAAATGATGTATTACCCTATTTTATTGATTGGCTGAAGTATAATGTGGTATTGGTAGAGATCATCGCCTATTCAGACGAAAATGCCTAGACTATTTTTGAGACCATGAATGACAGAGGTTTGAATCTAACCCCCACAGAAATGTTGAAGGGTTTTATTCTTTCTCGATTTGAGCACAGCAATAAGCGGCAAAAAGCGAATGCATTATGGAAGGAGTCAATGCAAAAGCTCCACGAATTTGATAAAGATGAAGACCAAAGGTTTATCCAAGCTTGGTTTCGGGGGCAATATGCCGAAACAATAAGGCCGGGGAAGGCAGGATCTTAAGAAGGAAGATTTTGAAAAAATCGGAACGTGTTTTCACAGTTGGTTTAGAGACAATTTGGATAAAGTTGGCATTGATGTGAATAATCCTGATGGCTTCCAATTTTCATCGACCGTGATTTCAAGTTCTTTTTGAACGCCTATCAAAAAGTGTTGCGTGCGGAAAGGGACTTATCGGATTCTCTACAACATATATTATTACATAAATCGATGGGGGTTTGCCAATTCATTGAGTTATCCTCTATTATTATCCTCACTAAAAGTAGATGACTGGTCGAAGTGATCGAGCAAAAGATGGATTTGGTAGCTCGCTATATTGAAACTTTTGCAGTAAAAAGGTCTATCAACTTAAGCAAGTTTGCATCCAGCTCCATTCGTTATACAATGTACACTTTGGTGAAAGAAATTCGCAGAACCAATTTGGGGAGTTAAGAATTATTTTGGATCGCAAACTGGCTGAAATGGAAGAAAGTTGGAACGGGGTAAATATATTCAGGCTTCACGGTCAGAATAGGGTTTTTGCTAAGTACTTACTTTCCCGAGTCACTTCTTACATTGAAAAACAGGCAGGATTTAATACTTCATTTCAGAAGTATTTCCATAATCCAGGCGGAAAAGCATTTGAAGTAGAGCATATTTGGGCGGATAAATTTGATGAGCATAAAGATGAATTCAATCAGGAATCCGATTTTCAAGAATATAGAAATCGTATTGGAGTTTTAGTATTACTTCCGAGAGGAACCAATCAATCCTTTAGCGCACAACCTTACAATAAGAAACTGAAGCATTATATAAAAGAAAATTTGTTGGTACAAAGCCTTTGTGAATTGACTTATCAAAACAATCCGAATTTTCTAAATATGAAGCAGAATTTGAATCTACCTTTTAAAGCCCATAACGAATTCAAAAAAGCAGATATTATCGAGCGTCAGAAATTGTTCAAAACTATTTGTGAATCGATTTGGGGGAACGCTCAATCAAAGGAAGAAAATTGAAATAAAAAATACACGACATTGCAAAATAAGCATGGTATATAAATGAGTCGGAGTTGCGAGTTTATAATATTAAAGTAGGGTCGTTAAAAGTTTTTTTAATAGATGGTATGAATAATATACAAAAGGAATTGGAAGATGCACGTGAGGAGCAACGATTAAATATTCCAGCAAAACGTATAAAGGAAAAAATTGAAGTAATACCATCTGATATTGGAAGGTTAGACCAGATGGTTTTGGGATTACTTCAAAAGCATGATTATCATGATGAGGTTGAAGTGCAATTAGATTTGTATTCGGACAAAGTCGTTATTAACATAACCTAAACCTTTTAGATCAATCGATACTGAAAATTTAATCGCCCCTGATTCAGGAAAAGATGGTGTAGAGATGAGCGCTGACGATCTGATTTGGACGTTTGGTAATGGGTTTATTTCCACTCATATTTTGTCTTCACATATAATTGTAAAAGGTGCTATGGGTTGGAATACTAAAAGTTCACCACCAGTTTAATTTCACTTTAGACAGATCAGGTTTTACAGACAAAGAAGCTCTTAAGAAGGCTATTACCGTTTCCTCGAGTGAGCTGGACCCAGCGTTCAGATGATAAACTATGTGCCAGGAGCATCTAATACTTCCTTCACCTATTTATTGAATAAAAATCTACCGGGGATTTATCCGCTCAAGCTGTTGCGCCGGGATTAGAATATATATATCAAGTTTTGCCTTTTACGTTGGCTTTTATGCAAAAATTAAAAGTGTAAAGATTCAAAATTATGAAACTAATTATGTGGATTATAAAAGTCGTTCTTTCCTTCCACAAAAGATTGAGAATGGACTTGTGGTGAAAATTGCAACCCTGTCTAAGACCGGATTTAGTCCAAAGCCTATTGAGAAAACCTTTAAAGTATTGACAGTTGGTGATGCATCTGTAATAATAGGTGTGAATGGCAATAAAATATTAGAATACCCGAAGGGCTTGCCCATGCTTTTTTGTTCACTTCCTATGATTGGAACAGAATCTTTTTCCAGCCCCATAGTCATTAACAGTAGCAAGTTCAAACCTAAAGGGGAGCGAGATGGAATTAATTTATCATCAAATGATTCCGTTAATCGAACTATCCTGTTATCAGCATCTAAAGCATATAAAGATTTGGTAAAGGAATTAGTTCTAAAAAATATGATGGGTTTTTTAATGTTATCAAATGGTCTCGGTATAATGGAGAGCTACCTGAAAGGGTTTGGTTCAGAGATGAAATTATTAATCCAACTAAAGAATGTCTGTTAGATTCTAATATTGTTAAAACCACTACCACTGCGATTCTTGCGTAAAACCAAGATTCCGTATTTTACTTTAGAAGAGCTGAAACGGAATCAACATGACGAGTTTTATAGTTTATGCGGTGTGTTATGCCGGGAGTTATTCCAGTTCAAAGGGATTTCTTTAGCTGGTATAGAAACATTGACTTCCTTGTATTCGATACCTGCAAATACGAACTGAAAGAGTTGCTTAAAGAAGTACAGGAAATAGGTTCAATAAAAATGTTAGAGGGTAGAATTAAAGATTGCAAAAGTTGGTTGATTCGATTAATAAAGATGACAATTGTCATGGATACTAACCTTCTGATGAGTATAAAATCATACCAAATCAATTAGGTGATTTTCTGTTTAAAAAAGATGACATCTATTATGACAATGAACTGGATACCGATTTAATTACAATCTATGATGTCATTGAAAAATCTTCCTATAAAGAGATTTTATTGGATAAAGAATTTGAAAGTATTGAGGATTTATTACCAAAAGGAAGAACAAAATCTGAAGCAGAATTAACAAAGAGTATTGATGATGGATTTAGTAAAATTCCCGAAAGTGATAGATCGAGCGCTAAATTTCAGACAGGGTTAAAATTGCTATTTAAATGGTTTGCCAATTGCGGTAAAGGGGAAAGGGAATTAAAAGAATTATTCACATGGTTCTCCAACAAAAAACCGCAGTTGTTTCTTGAAACCATTCCAGACTATGATCGCGACAAGGTTCTCGCAATTGCTCAGAGCGGAAAATTATCTACGTTATCCGTTCTTGCAGAGTCGGATATTACCTCAGATGACTTAACTACAATTACTGATAATGTCGATCAAGTACTTCAGCTCGCCAAGGTTGTTGAGAATGTGGAAGGTGGAATGGCTCAATTACTGAAGTATGCCGAACTGATAAAACAAGAGGACGAGGATTTTAAATTTAAACTGAAGATTGGGGAGCTAGTCGAGAAAGTTTTCGGAGATGCTCTGAATTCAGCTGGCCTGAATTCAGAATTTTGTAAAGTTTCCTATATTGGTAAAGGTGCGCATGATTTCGAGATACATCATACAGTACTCAACAAAAAGTTCTTTATCGAATTAAAATCTTTTCAGTCCGCTAATACTCCGGTATTAAAATTGGCCCCAAGTCAAGCAAAAGAAGCTCTGGTAAACCCTGAAAATTATTGTTTAGCTATAATGGAACGCCCCTCAGAACTTCAAGATATCACGGAAAAATATATCACGGAAAACCTCATTTCTAAATTAAGAATTGGTGATATTGTTGAGATGGGTTTGAAAGATTTTGACGTACTTGATGGTATTAAAAAGAATAACCAACTGCATCTTACCTTTAGGGATCCTATTAGAATAAATATCGATAAAAATATAGTAACCAATTCAGGTTTGAATTTTTCTCAATTGATTGGAATAATAAAAGATTATTTGAAATAATGTCGACCGTTCTGCAGAAATATTTTAATCCTTCAGCTATTAAATTAGCCTTTTTTAGGGTGCAATGTTGGCCAGATAAATTGATAAAAGATCAAGTAGGTTTGCGCGCTTTTGGCAAAAACTTGGATGATAATTGTAAAATGCTTTCCGATAAGATGCTTTCCGCCGCTTATAACCCACAACGAGGATTTAAATTTTATGTACCGAAAGCATCAAAAACAACGAGAACAAAAACGCTATTGTTTGTTGAAGATTCACTCATCTATCAAGCCATAGCCAATACCATTGGGGCTAACAATTATGACACCTTAAACGAACAAGAAGGGTTTGTTTTTGGAAGTGTGCTCGCTCCTGAAGTGAAACATGGTTTATCTATTTTGGAACAGGCGCAACCGAATTTTTTCTTTTATAAATTCTGGAAAAACCTATTCAACAAATTTAAAGAATCTGTAATTCACAGTATCGAGGTTGATAAAGTTAAATACAAGTTTGAAACAGATATTACAGGATTTTTTGATTGCATACCGCATTATAACTTATTGGTAAAGCTTTCTGAAAACTTTGGTGTGGAGGATGAAATTCTGGACTTATTATCAAAATGTTTTAACACTTGGTCTGGGACAAAAGAGAGCTTAACTCCAGGAGTAGGTATACCGCAAAGCTGTGTACCCTCGTTCCTCTTTGCCAATATGATATTGCATGATCTGGATGATCTGATTATTGCAGAAGGATTTAAATATTACCGATACATGGATGATATCAAAATCTATGCATATGAAGAGAAAGAATTGGTAAAGGCCTTGGTGCTTATCGATAAATACTTAAAAGGAAATGGGCTCTCAATAAATTCAAAGAAAACATCGATTGAAGAAATTATTGAAGGCACTGAAGATGCAACAGTAAAAGAAATGAAAAAAGTGGATACTTTTTCATATTACGATATTCCTGAAGGGGTTACTGCTTTGCCGAATTGGCTCTCTGGAGATATACCGCTTGATGATTCAGTTGAGCTGGAATCAATTTCGGAATCTAATGTAGAGGCTATTTCAAAAGATGATAAAATGAACGCTTCAAATTTGAGCGATCAAGATCAGAATCAAGATCATTTTGACTTTGGTGAAGTTGAAGTTCTCACAGAGGAGGCCGATATTATTGAATTTTGGGAGAAAAATTTACTAGAAGTTGAAAAATCTTTACCTGCTCTTTTTATTGATGAATCTGTTCAAATTGATTTACTCACAGTAACGGATGACATAGTTGATATTGATTTTATAAAGCTCAGCGCCCAATATGGTACAAGTTTTAGGAAGCTTCGAGAGTTGAAGCCTGATCTATTGCCAAACAAAAGTTTATTGAAGTATTGGTTATTTGTTTATAGAAAGTATTTCTGGAGAGCAAATCTATTTGGATTGACGATAAGCCTCTATAAAAATGAAGTGTCAGTAAAAGCATATTTCTTAGACCTTCTTAAAACGGACTTTGAAATGTATGAATGGAATAGATACTATGCGGTTTTTACTTTGTCTTTTTCTCACACTTTTGAAGACAAGGAGCTAAGGCAGTCCTTTTTTAAAATTTTGTTGTCAGAGAATTCAGATCTTGTAAAAATTGCGCTGTACAGATTGCTTTTTAAACATGCCAAAAACGATCAATTCCTTAATACTCTTAGACGACAACTTCAAAAAGAACCGAATCACTATGTAAAATTATTAATTGCTGATTTTAATAAGAATCACAACTCTGGTAATCTGGATATTGTTCAATTTATTAATTCAATAGGATTATGAGTTTTACAGAACTTAGGCACGAACTCAACACTTCTTTGGAAGCAGTGAATTCTACTCAGGATTACGTGATGGTCTATTTGACAACATCTGTTCAAGATCAGTTAAAGGCACTTGAAGAACATTATGTGGAGCATTTATATGGAGATTTAATTCGGCGTAATCCGACAGAAAATATTCAAGAATTTTTAACAGGAAGCTATAAGAGCGCCAATGAATTTGCCAAGACATGTATCCACACCGTTTTTCGATCGAGAGATTTATATGGATTCAGATTAGCCGGCTGGACAGATTCCGCGTTGAAGTGTTTTGATAATTTCTTATTGATCCTTATACAGGAAAAGTTGGATGAAACAATTATTAATAGGAAGGACAAGGGATTAGAACGGCAAAAATATTGGCATTTGATTGATAAAGGTGGAGATTATTATTCGATAGGGACGGGATTTGATGTTGTCTACCAAACTCGAAACGATTTCACACATATTGAAATTATAGACGATAAGACAGGTAGAAGGCGCCAAAGACCACTGAGTAATAAGAGAATCAATGAGATGAAGATATTAATATTTCAAAATCTTGAAAAAGCATTGGTTTCATTGGAGAAATTCATAAATTAAGTTCTTCAAATACATAGGAGGTTAAATTTACCATCGTAACCTCAAAACCCCTCCAAAATCCCCAACACTTCATCGCCATAGTTCTCCGGCTTATGCTCGGTAAAACCAACCACTGCGCGGAGTTCCTGCCAGGTATTGGGTTTTGTCTGGGCTAGTCTCTTCAGGTGAATGAACCTTGAGCTTTTGAAGGTTCCAAACTCTTGCACACTTCGGTCACCCACCCTCTTCGGTAGCAAAATCTCTTTCACTTCAACTTCATTCAGCAATCATAAACCTTTCATAACGTAAATACATTACGCTCCCATCCCTTTTATTTGCACAATGGAAACAAGAAAGACAGAGCCTACGAAGATTCCATCTTCAATAAAATTCAACTATTTGCCTTATGGAAATTAATGAAGACGTAACCCAGCACTATCGTTTGTGGCATTCAATCGAAGTGAATCTGGAATATGGATATTTTGGCGATTATCCTCCGGCAAGAATAACCTGCTACAGTGACGGAGACCTGAAGTTTAAAGCCAAGGGTAGATCCGGAGGCAGGCCTATCCGGGAGGATATTGACGATTGGGATCACACCGTGAATAAAAAAACACTGACAAAGCTCGATGCACTCGTAGCCGAAATAGATGCTATAGCATGTGTGGAAGGGGAAATGATAATGGATGGTCCGAGCTTTGATTGCCGCATCCTATTATCCAACGGAAAAGTATCAGGTTTTCATTACGGTTCCATCCTGCCAAGCAAAACAATCACCCTTTTAGAAAATAGCCTCCGAAAGGTTTTAAGAGAGGACTTCTTTCTGAAAAAGTATAAAAAGGAATTCGCGATATGATCATAATCTGTTACTTTTTCCATTTCCAATTATTTAAGGTTTGGATTTTACATTCTTTCTCATTCCTCCATCTTCTTCAATAATGGACGCAACACATTCACAAATTCATTCAGATGAAATTTGAAGAAGCCTTTGATTGCTTCCCTATTTTCATTTGCAAAAATGTCTTCCAAAGGTAGTCGACGACTTATTTCAATTCTCGGCTCCCATTCAATCTCAATTGAGTCATCAAATCCTTCAATTATCAGGTCTTTGTATTCTTTGAGAAAATCGGAAATGGCATTACCTGCCTCATCATCTTGCACTCTAAAGTATACACCTACGCGACCTAAGCTTTTTGAAAAATAACCACTAATCCATGATCGTTTAATTTGTCCGGGATAAACATAGATGTTTGTAGAAGTTGGCGTAGAAGGTAGTGGTTGACCGGGGTCATCAAACGACAATTCTTTAATCAACTCAGGCCAGAATTTAAAATAGAATTTGCGTCGTTTCTCTTGTTCTTCGGTTCTGGCGGTCGGCTGTTCTTCTTCGTAATTTTCTATTTTAGATAAGGTAAAGCCAGTAGGTATTTCTACTTTCAATTTAGGTATTTCAATGGTTTTGACAATGGTCTTCGGAATAACCAAAGTGCCGAGGCCATCACCTTTGTACACGTTGAGTTCTACCATTGCAAAAGCGAAGTTCAAGTGGCCCACATTGTCTAAAAACTCAACGATACCTTTGGCACCCTCCCGGATACCATCACCTGCGAGGAGTAAAAGAAATTTGCCGTGCTCTAAGTTGCGGCTCACTGAATCAACGAAATCAGATTCAGAAGGCACAAGCTCTGGATGGGCCGATTGTGCTAATTGAAACAGAGTATTTCCTTTTTCGTTAAGCCTTCGGTTTATTTCGCGTTGTAGGTCGGAATAGGTCCAGTTTGAAAGTTCTTTTGCATAATCTAATATCTGTGCAATGACAACCCTTCGCGCATCAGGATTCCGCCAAAGCTTTGTTTCCACAATTGTAAGTTCCCCATTCGGTGAAACCATAAGTATGTCCAGTGGTCCTGCCGTGGTATTTAATTCCATGCATACAGGAATAATCGGATTGAAAGACTCATCGATATCGCTAATCGGCAAACACTCGGGGTGGGTGAAAATTAGTTTTTGAATGGTAAGTTCATCCAATACCTCGAGCTTCTGAAGCGCCATGATTTGAGCCGATTCATTGATGAAGATTGGTTTGCCGTATGCTGATTTTTTCATGGAATCAATATGTCTTATACTATTTCTATTGACTTAAAGCTTAGTCACCTTGTATATCATTTTCGAAGCCCAGTCCTTCTCATTGCTTAAATAGGTGTAATAATATGCCCAAAAGCTTTCACTTCTGATAACCGTTAGCTCATTTATACTTTGGTTCACTTCATTCTTGTAGGCGATAAAACTTTGTTTCGCATCTTCCATTCTTCCTAACCTAATTAAGATAAGCCCCTCTTGTTTCGGGATGTTAATATTTGGAGAGACATTTAGTGTTTTCGCTTTTTCTACTAATTGAAGCGCTTCATTGTTTTTCGCATCGGTGTTGTACAAATAGGTGGTAACCATTGCTAACAGGACATAGTCATCTTCGGTTGCTACACCCGATTTCATGTTTCTATTTACGAGGTTCGCGCATGCCTCAAAGTGGTGATTGTTAAACTCAGTTATAGCGTTTAATGAATTCACTAAAGAGATTTTTTTATCGTATTCATTATTATAAAATTCTGAAGGTTTACCACCCATTTGTTCAATTCTATCATCGATGCCCGGATGCGTTCCATTGCCGGTCAATGCAAAATAGTTTCCATTGAGCATATTATAATCTTTTATTTTTAGAAGAGCAGATGACAGAGCCGTTTCATTCATGTCAATGAACTTCATCAATTCAACAGCACATTTATCAGCTTCGTACTCTTGATTTTGGGAATATTTCAGTCCCATTCTCTCTTTAACTTGATCGGCTATACTAAAGGCGAGAACTGCTGTACTCAATGTGATAGCCCCAGGAACATAATATTCGTTCGTGCTCGCTAAATATATGTCTGCCGCTGCCGCAACTCCTGTTGCAAATGCTGCCCAAAATTCAGCTCTCTTTTGTCTTTCGATGGCCTTGTTAATATTGATTACAGAATGATCTAGCACAAAATGGGATATTTCATGTGCCATAATCCCTAATAATTCCTCTTCCGAATTAATAGTGGATAATAACCCTGTGGTAAAAAACATTGTGCCATTCGGAAAAATATACGCATTTGGAACCGTGTTCTTAACGATTTTGATGTTTAATATCCCGGGACGACCATCTTGTACTCTAACAGGGTAAATTTTAAATGCCAGTGAATACAGGTAGCTTTCTAGATAACTATCGTTGAAGAGCAAATTATTACTTTGTAAAGTACTCACATACTCGATGGCATCATCTTCCAATTCTTTTCGCAAATCATACTGGATACCATTCTTGGCTCTATTATCATAGACTCCATTATATATGATTTGAGTTAACCAAAACTCGCCTAAATCATCAGGCTGAAAGTCTATTTTTTCTAATTTTTTTAGATCAGTATTAATGACTTTTCCATCAGTAGATAATTTGGCTAAGTAAGATCCGCCCTCATCTTTACTTATCGAGGTGAGCGTTACTTCTGTATCTTTTAACAGGTCGTTTCCCAAATACGTAGGAACAATTCCTTTGATGTTACATGTTAATTGACCGAAGGAAATTGAAGAAATGAAAAAAACAATAGATAAGAACACATATTTCATAGGCTGAGGTTTTAGGTTAGGATAGTTGCCACTAATGTAATCTATTATTTAGTATAGTTTTATACCTCGTTGGGATCCTTTAACCACTCCCCAGCATCTGACAAGCTGGAGTAGCCTAAATCAACTTACCCTTTCACAACCCCCGTATCAACTTAATCCCCGCCAGAAAAAAGATCAATCCCAATATACCATATACCAGCAGCGCGCGCAGCGATCCTGAATCATTTACATAAAGCACCGCGGCGTATACCAATCCCGCTGCGCCAAGTACCGTGAGTATGGCGCCAAAAATACTTTTGAGTTTCATAGGGGCAAGATAACTGTTTTCGGGTAGAATAGCGGGTGTCGCCTCCGTCAGTGCTTTCCTTCTTCATCCGGCTTTTCGACATACAGAATGATCATTGTCCAGTACGCACAGTACCCTGAAACCACACCTGAGTTGGTATGTGCTACTTCTACTTGCATTAAGAAGTCGTCGATTACTTTTTGATCTTGTTCGCGGTATGCTTCGCCCAGGCGGACTTTAAAAACTTTAACCTTCATAGCAAGCGGTTTGGTTAAACTCACACCCTGAAAATGAATCATCTCACACTTTTGGGCGGTTCAATATATAACATCCTTGCGGGAAATGCAAGCAGGATTTGTAAGATGTACGATATGGCTATTCCGGTTCAAATTGTGCCACCCATTTCGGTTTATTAGTGCCGGTCATTTCGGTCAAACTGTGCCATTATTTTCGGTTCTAATTGTGCCACCTTGCAATTCAATTTGTACCGTTTCGATTTGTGCCGGTCATTTCGGTTTAAACCGTGCCATGTGTATCGGTTCGATTTGTGCCAGTACCGACCTAACCCGAGCTTTTAAAAGATGGCAAAAAAGGATTTTATTCTATTGCAAGCTATTGTACCAATTCTACATATGATTTTAATAACCGAGGAATGACGAATCGAAAATGGTAGGATGAAATGGGTTTCGTCTTTTCAAGATTAGGTAATAAGGTGTTTCCGCGATATACTCTGGCTATGGTGGGCAAGCATCAGGATATTCAGTGAAGGCAGGAAGGGATATTGAGTACATTCGTTATATTCCTTCACCCAAACCACGGCCACCATTCCTCCCGCTCAGGCAGCAAAATCCTTTTCCCCTCAAATTGCTTCAAACGAAAAGGCGAGTTTTCATTTTCGGTAATCTCGTCCGAGACAGCAACCGTATAATCGGCATGGATGCGGATAATACCTCTATCGAATGCCCGATGGATGGTAGGGGTGAGGGCGATGCCGTTTTGGATGGAGTCATCTTTTGTTTGGCTCCACGGGCGGATATGACACGCGTCGATCATCTGCACATCGGCTGTGGTAGTTATCCGCTGACGGGATATGGCGCAAGTGTAATTGTAGATCTGCGGAATGCGGGATTTGAAGATGGCACAGCGCGCTTCGCGTTCTATAAGGCGGTAGGTATTGGGCAATTTATCGGCGGCGATGTTATTCTCAAAGTCGAGTTCGAGCTGATGGAGATAGGCTTCGGTGGAGCGGAGTAGCTCATCGCGATGGAGCCGCCCGCCCGGAAAGTAGTGGTCGAGGAGTTGTGTTCTGAGAGATTCCCGTTTGCCGCTGGTTTGGAGAAAATCCCACAGCCAATCCGCAAAGTACGCATACCGTACACCGTCCTTCAATGCTGTAATGCTCTTTGGCGAATACGATGAAGTAAGTGCCACAGCCGCGCCCGGTTCGAGATTGAGAAACCAGAACTTCGGTTTGTCATTGCTTAGGTGGTAAAAGGGGAGGAAGAACTTGCAGTCCCAATGGCCGGTTACCAGCCGCGACCATATTTCCCGAAAGGAGGCAATAAGCTCAGGGGTGATCAAAACGCGGTTGTTGGTTATGCGCCCTTCGGCAATCTCCTGAATCAGCGCCAGCAGAAGGATGGGCTTATGCGGTGCCTTTCCGTTGGCGCGTTTTAGGTGGAAGAGGGCATTGATCACGGGAGGAAGTTAGGGATAATGGATGGCTAAGATACTCGATTTTGACTGAGACAGACGATCCACCCGGCTTTTGAAATTGTCAGCCGATTGCCGACGATAGAGACCATCCCACCCAAAACCCTTTTCTTCGCAAGATGGAAACAATAGAAACCACAGACTATTTTATGATCGGTTGGCACGCCTATCATGCCGATACCGTTTGGGATTTTATGATTCTCAAAGATCGGAATCCCTGGGAGCTGTACTACCGCGAAAGTGAACTGCCGGGCATGTTCTTGCCTGAAATGCCGGACACTTTAACCATTGGCGATACGCCGGGCTGGAAAAAAGTGGACGTTGATGCACACAAACTCAAAAACTACTTTGAGCGGTACGCAAAACCCGATACATGGGTGGAGGTTAGTGAAGAGTTTAATGAAACACACGATGTAGTCTTTATCTGTGATGGTGCCTCACTTATGGTTGAATTCACCGAGCCAAATGGAAAAATCAAAGAATTGCATTATTTCATGGATACGTTTCCCGAGGAATGGCACCCTTCATACCAAAAGGCATGTAGGCTTTTGCGGTATCTGGAGAGACAGGTCGGTGCCGGTAAGAAGGTGTTTGCTTTTTACAGAGGTAGATGAAATTTATATTTCTCCGGTTCCCTGCGTATATAATGCGGGGGGGGCAATTCTTTAAAATCCACATGAGAGAACTCCGTCCTAATTTATCACCTCGCGATGCATCGAAGCTGTGCCTGACAGGATAGGACGAATAGTGGCTCAATAATTGGAGTAGACAGCCGAAAAACGTAGAATATCATGCGAATCATAATGCTTATTATTTTCACGGCTATCTTCGGATCCGTTCATGCATTAGGAGGAGGGCCAACCATCTATATTTTTTATGATAAGAATAACCTGCCTCTCAAATCGCCCTGATTTGGGAGATCAGTTTTCGTTGGGAATTGGGAGTGGGGGATTCTCTTGGTGCTCCAATCATCTTTTAGGAGAATTATTTATGTCTTCTACTAAATTGCCTTATCTACATAATTATCCTGATCTGTTTATGATAAATCAAACAGCTATCTTAGCTGACGCTGAAATGAAATATATTAACAAACCAAGATCACGCTATGCCGATGGAAGAAAAGATTAGAAAGTACTTGATTGAGCTTGAGAAGGAAAAAGGGATTACTATTCTTCTTGCTTGCGAAACGGGTTCGAGAGCATGGGGTTTTCCATCTCCCGATAGTGACTATGACGTTCGGGTGATATATATGCACGAGAAAGATTGGTATTTAAGTTTGTCGGAAGGCAAGGATACTATTGAGCTTTTTCTTGAGAATAATGAAATTGATATAAGCGGGTGGGATTTGCGTAAGAGTTTGAGATTGCTCGGGAAATCAAATCCTCCGTTGCTGGAGCGGATTCAGTCGCCAATAATCTACAAAGTCAATGATGACTTTTTGGAAGGGATACATACGCTTGCCAAAACCATGTATTCGAGAATTGCCACCATGCACCATTATTTAAGTATGGCAAAGAAGATATATGAGGACTTGTCAACTAGCGAGGAATACAAACTCAAGAAGTTTTTTTACGCGCTGAGGTCTTCGGTGGCGTGTTTGTGGATTTTGGAACGAGAGGAGATGCCCCCTATAGAGTTTGGTAAAATGCTGAACGGGTTGAATCTGAAAGCAGAACTAACCAATAGGATAAGCGAGCTCATTGAACTGAAAACTACGATTAGTGAATCATATCTGCACAGCGGAGAGGAAGATTTAATCCAGTTTATGAAGGCTAACATCGACAGAGCCGATAGAGAGGCGAACAAACTCCCTTCATCTAAAGGGAAAATGAGCGACCTGAATTCCTTTTTCATAAATGCTTTGGATAACTGATGACTGTAGAAGATTTAAGAATTAACAGTTTAATTCTACTTGAATGTATAAGTGGCAGCAGGGCGTATGGACTGGAAACACCTGCTTCCGATACGGATATTAAGGGTGTTTTTCTTTTACCGAAAGCGGAATTTTATAGCTTGAATTATACGCCGCAGGTAAATAATGAAACAAATGATGTTGTGTTTTATGAGTTTGGCCGATTTATGGAATTACTTTCTGTAAATAACCCCAACATTCTTGAACTTCTGAATACCCCTGAATCGGCGATTATCTATAAGCATCCTTATTTATCAGAAATAAACTCAAAGCATATATTGTCAAAACGCTGTGGAAGTACTTTTGGCAATTTTGCTTTATCGCAAATAAAAAAAGCAAAGGGTCTAAAAAAGAAAATCGTAAATCCCGTGGCTAAAGAAAGGAAAGGAATTTTGTCTTATTGCTACGTGAACTATGAGCAGGGCGCGATTCCACTTTCCAAGTATTTGGAAATAAAAGGATGGCGGCAGGAAAACTGTGGATTGGTGAATATACAGCACATGAAAGATGTGTACGGTCTCTATTATTCAGAAGAATCAATTATGGCCGGAATAGTGAGGAGTGATGATTCTAACGACGTGTGCTTAAGTTCTATACCGAAAGGGACGACGCAGGAAGCGTTGTTGTATTTTAATCGGGATGGATATTCGAGTTATTGCAAAGAATATCGTGAATATTGGGAATGGGTGGCGAAGCGAAACGATGATCGTTATGAGAATACGAAAAGCCATGGCAAGAACTATGATTCAAAGAATATGATGCACGTGTTCCGGCTTTTGGAAATGGCAATCGAAATAGGAAAGGAACATAAGGTCAATGTCCGACGCCCTAACAGGGAGTTCCTGCTTGATATAAAATCGGGGAAGTACGAATACGAAGAACTACTCGAAATGGCGGATGAGAAGAAAGCGGAAATGGAAATGGTATTTGAGCATTCATCACTGCCTGATGTGCCGGATTTAGCGATGATAAATGATTTGACTTTTAGGTTGAGAGATAAGTTTTATGGGGAGAATGAATATTTTATGGGAAAATAATAGGCAATAGGCAATAGGCAATTGAATTTCGCAGAAAAGCAATGACCGTTTTTAAATTGCGAATAGGGATTTAGGTAGAGAGAGAAGTTTTATGAGGAGGAAGGGTCGAGGCAAACTATTAAAAAAATTCCCTACTTTTCGTTTTAGTATTTATCCATTCAACTGTTTGGTATTGATCGACGATAAATATGAATTCATCTTTATTTTATCGACTTTGAGAAATTATTAACACCTCTTTTATTTGATTTAAATTAACTTATTGCTTAATTTTGCCATGAAACGAAATGCAGTCTTATACAAAGTATCGAAAGACGGTAAGCGTGAATTTTATATAGATGAGCAAAATTCAAATGCTTTAATGCAGTACATAAAAGCGGAGAGAGCAAATATTAAGAAGTTTAATTACGTTTTAGAAGTACTATTAGAACATCCACATGAGATTCCAACAGATTTATATGATAAAGAAAATTTTGAAGCGGGTTGCGAGCATGTCACTGCGATAAAACTTTTCAAAGGCAAGAGAAATCCACGGATTTATTGTCAGCAATATACCGAACAAGGCAAAAAAGTATTTGTTATCATAGCGTCAGAACTATTGGAGAAGAAAAAGTCTGCGAAGTTAACCGGCAAAGAAAAAAGCATAATCAGGAGAGTTGCTTCCTATACCTACCACTTAAAAAAAGAATAAAATGAGTTTAAAATCAGAATGGGATAAAATGCTCGAATTATCACCCGAAGAGCAAATCGAACAAGATGGTTTAATACTGGCATTTCAATTCTTAAGTCGGATTGATAAAGCCAGAAAGGATCAAGGTATGTCTAAAAAGGAACTGGCTAAAAAGGTAGGGACTTCGGCTTCTTTCATTACACAATTGTTAAGTGGCGACAGAAAGCCAAGTTGGACTATGTTGGCTAAAATGCAGAAGGAGCTGTCTATTTCATTCAAGATTCATACGGGTGAAGAGATTCAGGGAATCCTTGAAGAAGAATTAATGGATTATCATAGGAAATGGAGTAATACACAGGTTTACCACACTCATAATTCACAAGCTGAAAATTTTGATCATATTTTTTCAGTGGTGGATAAGGACTACGCTCTGGCTGTATGAAAGCAAAATTCTCACCTCTTGATATTGAAAAGTTTGAGTTGCTGAAAAGCACTTATGAATTTATTTTACCCAAAGCTGAAGAGGTTGATGTGCTTGAGCTCTTCCGTACTTATTCTGTACAGATAGACTTTAATCATTTTGAAAAGAAAGACGAGGACTTCATTCAAGTTATGGTCAAAATCGAAGTGAATAATTTGAAGCAGCCAAAAGTAGGATATAGGCTAAAGGCAGAAGCGCTAGGCGTATTCAGATTACAAGATAATGATCTCGAAAAAGGTGTTGTTTACAATTTGAAATATTTCAGTACGCTGAATATGATGATTAATAATTTGCGAAATGTCATGTTCCAGACCAGTAATATAGGCCCGATGGGTGGCTATTTATTACCGGCAGTTGATATAGCAGATTTATTTCGAAAGAAGCAAAAGCAAAGTTTGAAATAAGAAGATATCACCTATCATTTCATACTAAGAAACGCCGTTTATTCAGCTCTATCCGCGCACCCCCTCACAACCCCCGTATCAACTTAATCCCCGACAGGAAAAAGATCAATCCCAATATACCATATACCAGCAGCGCGCGCAGCGATCCTGAATCATTTACATAAAGTACCGCACCGTATATCAATCCGGCCACGCCGATCACGGTGAGCACCGCGCCAAAAATACTTTTGAGTTTCATAGGGGCAAGATATACACGATTTGTAAGATATCAGGATAGACAAGATAAAAAGATGATGAAAAAGATACAATCATCCTGTATATCCTACTTCTCTTTATCTTGTTCATCCTTAGCATCTTATGAAATCCTATACGGAAATGGATAACGAAGAAATAAACAAACTAACGCATACGATAATAGGTTGTGCGATGGAGGTGCATAATCAATTGGGTAATGGCTTTACTCATGCATTTAATTGTTTTTATTTGAATTCGTGAATGCTTCGCAGTTCAAGAAGTTATTTACCAACGCGCCTTAGCTATAGAATTCGAGATTCAAAACATTTCATACCAGCGAGAAATGGTAATGGGGTTGGAGTACAAAGGCAAAAATATCGGAACGCGAAGAGTTGACTTCTTTGTAGAAGAAAAGGTGATGCTGGAAATAAAAGCTGTCGTAAATCTTGAAGGGGCTCATAAAGCTCAGGCTATTAATTACTGCGAAGCATACCACATTGCCGACGGTTTACTTATCAACTTCGGAGCTGAAAGGTTACAATATCACCGCGTCTTCAATAAGAAACTAAAGAATTCCTAAGCGACATCTTATCATATTTTTTTATCGTGTCCATCCCGTCTATTTTATAAATCGTGTGTAAGACAATTTGGGCTTAAAACCCCTCCAAAATCCCCAACATCTACGATACTGACAAATCTCTGATTTCGTCAGTACTTCATCGCCGTACTTCTCGAGCTTGTGCTCCGTAAATCCATCGATCTCGCGGAGTTCTTGCCGGGTGGAGGGTTTGGCCTGCACGAGTTTCCTGAGGTGTTGATCCCAGAGGATCATAAAAGAAGGTTCGTCCACTTCTTTGGCTTTCTTGCGGCGCCAAGATTTGAGAGAGGCCTGAATATCCAGATGTACTTTACCAGCAAGATATTCACTTATTTTGCTGTATTTTCAACCTGGTGAGCATCAATTTCCCTGCGAAGGGAATTCTGTTTTAAGAAGAATTATGACTTGCATTGCCACACAAGCGTGACTTATATTGTTGAAAAAGATGGATATAATAAAAATGATTTATAGATTAGCTGTATTGAAATGAGAAAATTACCCAAAGCACCTTTAAAAGAAGCTATTTTTGAAATGTGCTGGCCATTGCAGCCGGATGCATCGAGTCGAAATTTGGTGGACACCCAATATGAATTCGCGCTTGGCATATTTCAGAGAGCCTTAAAAGACTCTTTTCCATTTCATGTATCCAAGATTCCGATTGAAGTTCCTCACCGAATGCTTAATTATCAAACGTTGCATCAATTTTGGCAAGCTGAAAAACAATGGCCGGTTGTGCAATTGGGTCCGGGCATTGCTACTGTGAATGATACAGATCAAAATTATGAATGGGAGCGAACGTATTTGCCCAATATCGAAACGGCATTGTCGGCATTGAAGAAAAGCTACAATCAGTTGAGTTTTCAATCTCTTTCGTTGCGGTATATCGATGTGGTTCGGGTGGAAGATTATGGTTTTTCTAATTGGAGCGAATTCGTAAGCGAGCATATAAATTTTCATTTTAATAATGATTTCGATGCCCGGGGTGAGCTTGCAGGTTTGAATTTTGAGCAATCTTTTAATTTAAATGAGCTTGGTTTTCTAAACCTTAATTTTAGCAGCGGGCAAAACGATAAGAAAGAAGATATTTTTATTTGGCAAATCGCTGTTTCTATACAAGGAAATATTACAGAAAAAGAGGTGATACCCTGGCTCCATAAAGCCCATGATATTACCTCTCCACTATTCAAAGAAATTTGTAAAAAGGAATTCTATGGAAGCTTTAGTAAATGAACCTGTGGCAGTATATGGCCAGTCAACCAGATCGTCCGAGATAAAGCGTTCTCCTTCGCTCCGTCATGATTCGAGTATCTACTTCAGCAAGGCAAGTGGTTTCTCGGATGTCGTTTCTGAAATGATTCAAAAGCTAAGTCGCCTGAATGAGCTCTTGCCTAATTGGGATAGTTATCATGCAGATGCCCCTTCACCAGTAGCCATACACAATGCTCTATTTTTTTTAATAAAAAATCATTCTCTCGCATTGCCATTTTATTTCTTAGCCCCGGGTGTAAACGGAGAGGTGATGATTGAGTTTAAGAATGGTACACGCGCTGCCGAGCTTTATTTCTTAGCTGATGGTTCAAATGAGATTATCCTTTTCGAAAACGATGAAGTAGTACTTGAAAGTAACCTTAGCGAAGATTTTCGTCGGTTAATTCAATTTTTCAATCCATAACTTTTTTGATAAATGGAAGTAATCCATGATGAAGATAGGTTATTGAGAAGAGTTCAGTACTTGCATCCCACTTTTATCAAGCCAGATGGAACACCTTCCTCTGCAAGTTTTAGTTTGAAAAAAGGTGAGGATGGTCTTTCTGTTGACGTCGAAAGACTAACAACATACCCAAAAGCTATTGAAGACAGAAGCCGTTTCAGGCTTTTCGCTCTGGAGGCCGAATTTACTACGTCACTCGGTTTGGAAAATGTTTATGATCCGCTACCTGATAATTCTGCACATTCTTTAATCAAAGGAAATATCACAAGAGGAATATCAAAGCAATTGGCTAAAAGAGCTGTTCGGATAGCATATCCGGATTGAGAATTTCAATCGGAGAGGATTATTCGACAAAGATTGATGCCACTCTCAAAACCCCTCCAAGATCCCCAATACCTCATCGCCGTACTTCTCGAGCTTGTGCTCCGTAAATCCATCGATCTCGCGGAGTTCTTGCCGGGTGGAGGGTTTGGCCTGTACGAGTTTCCTCAGGTGTTGATCCCAGAGGATCATAAAAGAAGGTTCATCCAATTCTTTGGCTTTCTTACGGCGCCAGTTCTTTAGCGTCTTGAGCATTTTTTGCTCATAATTGGTGAGTGCTCCGCCCACGACTTTCACAGGTTTTGATTTGCCTGTGCCCTTCGGTCTGCCAGGCGATCGGCCGGTGGAGGTGCCTTCCTTCGTTTTGGACTTGTTGGTATAGTGAACCAGGATCGACCAGAAAATCTCTTCACCTTCAACGAGTGATGTCTCTGTTTTTTTGACATCCACTCCGGCCAGGAAACGATTCAACTGATTCTGATCTTTCTCTACAAATTTCTCTGCAATGCGAATCTTGAATACTTTGATTTTCATATCCGTGAGCTTAATTGGTCCTTACGGACAATGTTAGGGGTTTTTTGAAGATCCGATTCGCGCGGTTGGCGGGGAAGTTTGAACGATGGATTGTGTGTTTTGTGGTTTGATTCGCTACGCGCACAAAAAACATTTCACACAACTAAGTGAAACGACCTCACGACTGCAAGGAGTAATGCCGGGGCATCAGAATGCTGCATTGAAAAGTGAATCGAACGGGAGTTTGAGCAGTTTGCATGTAGAAGGAGGAGATGAAGGGCGCATCTTTGCTCAAAAATCCCTCCACAACGGCTTGGATTCTTTCTTTTCCGCCTTGCCGTTTTTACGTTTGTAAAGCTGCCTGCCTCCTTTCACACCAACCGAAAATTTATGATATTTGACCAATGCCACAGCCCACATCCTTTCTGAAAAGATATAAAGCCATTCTGATGTACAGCGTCAGCCTGGCCTTTCTGCTGTTTTTTCTCCGATGGCTCGAACTTCGCTTCATTATTTTCACACACTCCTACGAGATATATATTGGCATTATTGCCGTATTATTTACCGGTTTGGGTGTTTGGCTTGCGCGAAAATTATCAAAACCAAAAGTGGAAACGGTGGTGGTGGAAAAGGAAGTTTATGTAGGCAAGGGAGAAGATTTTGTTTTCAATAAAGCGTTTGCCGAGCAGCTTGAACTCAGCAGAAAAGAATTGGAGGTGCTCACGCTCATCGCTTCGGGGCTGAGCAATCACGAAATTGCGCAGCGACTATGTATATCGGTGAGTACCGTAAAGTCACACAATCAGAATCTCTTTGGCAAACTGGATGTGAAGAGACGTACCCAAGCTGTCGAAAAAGCCAGGAAGTATAGCCTGATACCGTAAACCGACTGGTACTTTTGTATGAAAATACAACCAATACCGTAAAAATAGCCGAAAGTATGAGTGGAGAATTCCCGGCAATCCGCACTTTTGCCATGAACATCAAAAACCAAAAAGAATGAAGAAGAATATCTTGATACACGGACTCATAGCGGGTGTTATTGTCTCCACACTTATGCTCCTTTCGGTAAATTACATGAACCACAGCGAGGGGAAGGTGGATTATTCCACCAGTATGCTCATCGGGTATGCGTCGATGCTACTGGCGTTTTCGCTGGTGTTTGTGGGCATCCGCAACTATCGCGACAACTACAACAATGGCGTCATCAGCTTTGGTAAAGCATTTAAAATTGGGGGCTTGATCGTGCTCATCGCTTCTACGGTATATGTTGCCGCATGGCTTGTAGATTACTTCTATTTCATTCCCGACTTTATGGAGAAATATTCGGCTGATGCCCTCGAAACGTTAAAAGCTTCCGGGGCGAGTCAGATGGAAATAGAGAAGCAGGCGCAGGAAATGGCCAATTTTAAAACGATGTACGACAATCCATTTTTCAATGCGATGATGACCTACGTCGAAATACTGCCGGTGGGGCTTATCGTGACGCTTATCAGTGCGTTTATTTTGAAAAGGAAGGAGCTAAAACCTGTAAATACGTAAGGGTAAAGCTTTCGGAAACATTTGAAATACAATCCTCAAAACCTCCAATCTACAGGCTTGAAGGTAGCGCTATCGGTTGTATCGGCCTATTCTTTTGCGAATGGAAAGGAACCTGAGCAGGCCGATACACAGGAGAATAGGACCGATGATAATCAGGGCATATCCAATCCACATTACTTTTTGAAGCACCTCCAGCTGAATGATTGCAAATCCGGATGAGGCAAACACAATCGCCGATCTGAAATAGGCCAGAAAAGTACGTTCGTTAGCGAGCTTGGTTCGTTCGATAGCGAGTCGGTCTGAGGTCGAGAGTTCCATTTTTCAAAATTAGTTTAAAATTAAGTTTAACATCCATTTTTAATTCCAAGGCAAAATCAACTGGTTTAAAATTTCAAGGTCTGATTGATTTCACATTTCGGACAACTAATTACAGTAGGTTTGTGTTTCAAAATTGAAAGCTTATACCCTATGCTCCCCTGGATCGCTTTTATTTGTGTTATTCTTCTTTTTCTCGCCCTTGATTTAGGCGTTTTCAACCGGAAAGCACATGTTATAAAAACGAAAGAAGCTGCCATCTGGACTTCAGTCTGGGTTGCCATTGCCTTTGCGTTTTCGGGTGTAATATGGTGGCTGTTTTCGGATTCGACTACTTCAAAACCCAACGAGCCTCACCCCCGATAAAGCGGTACTTAAATACATTACCGGCTATCTGATCGAATTATCATTGAGTATTGATAACGTATTCGTGATCGCAGTAATTTTCAGGTCTTTCAGTATTCCAAAATTGTATCAGCACCGGGTATTGTTTTGGGGCATACTGGGTGCCCTTGTCTTTCGGGCACTTATGATCCTTTTTGGAGTGGCATTGATCAATAAGTTCGATTGGATCATATATGTTTTCGGTGCTTTCCTGATCTATACGGCTTTTAAGATGCTCAAGTCGGATGAGGAAGATTTCAATCCGAAAAAATCATCCTTGTTTAAGAAAATCCGAAAACTTATACCGATGACCGGGCTGATTCACGGCGATCATTTCTTCATACGGAGAATGGGAATTTGGATCGCGACCCCTCTTTTTATGGCGCTGATAATTATTGAATTGACCGATATCCTATTTGCGCTCGACAGCATTCCTGCAATCCTGGCCATTACAGCCGATCCTTTTATCGTATTTAGTTCCAATATCCTGGCCATTCTCGGGCTGCGGTCGATGTATTTTCTGATTTCTCAAATGCTGGATAAGTTCCGTTTTATCAATTACAGTTTGGTAATTATTCTCACGTTTGTGGGATTGAAGATGATTTTTTCACACCATGTTGATATCCCCGATGGGTTGTCGCTGGGGGTGATCGCAGTGGCGCTTGGCGGAGGCGTTTTGGCGTCTGTTTTGATTCCTCAGAAAGAGGGGAATCCTTAGAGGATTGAATTTGGAGTTTTTGTCTAAACCCAAAGGCGTGCCGCATCCTTTTGAAAATCTTTGCTTCCAGTTTGAGTCTTACAGCTTGAGTCTTGGAGCGGAAATTTCAATACCCACAACAAATTTTTAAAACCGACTCCTTATATCCCCCTGACAATTAATTTTAGTAAGTTTGAAATATGAAAACCAATAGCGAAATTGAAAGTACGCTCAAGGCACTTAAACCAATGCTGATTCAGAATTATTTCGTGGACAGGATAGGCTATTTTGGTTCTTATTCCCGCAATGAGCAGACCAAAGACTCGGATATTGATATATTAGTTTCCTTTCGCAAGCCTCTGGGATGGCAATTTTTTGATTTACAGGAATTGCTTGAAAAAGCCCTAAACTTAAAAGTTGATTTGGTTTCAGACAAGGCTTTAAAGACGCAATTGAAGGAACGTATTTTGAAAAGCGTGAAGTACGTATGAATTCCGGGAAACGGGAATATCTAATGTATCTCGAGGATATGGTTCAATCTGTGGGTCGTATTCAGGAGTATCTTGGTGACTTGAGTTCAAATGAATCAGATGGCAGTAGATGCAACCGTTAGAAATTTCGAAATTATAGGTGAGGCATCGAAGAATATACCTGAGGAAATTCAAATAAAGTACTCTGAGATTCCCTGGAAGAAAATGGTTGGGTTGAGAAATCTAATCGCTCATGAGTATTTCGGGATTGATTACGAAATGTTGTGGGAGATTGCTAAATATCATTTGCCTACCAACCGGACTGACTTAGAGAAGATAATTAATAGTGAGCAAAACATGCTTTGATTCGAGGATAGCCAGTCAATCTATTAATTTTGGCGAAAGCTCATGCCGGTCATCATTCAAACAAAAACAGAAAACATGTCCAACCAATACCCCTCCAAAAACCAAATAAGCTGTCCGAATTGTGGAACCATAATCGACGTACAGGATATCCTGGCGCACCAGCTCGAAGACGAGATTAAGAAGAAATACCAGGCGCAGAGTTTGGCTGAGAAGAAGCAGTTGGAGGCTGAAGCCAAACGATTGTCGGATGCGCAGCTGGCTTTTGAGCAAACCAAGAAGCAGGAGAATGAACTCTTTCAAGAACGTTTGGAAAAGCAATTGCGCGAGGAAAAACGGAATATCGAGGCGCGGCTCAAGGCCAAGTTAAGTGAAGAGCAGGCTGAGCAGTTTCAGGCGCTGCAAAAGGAGCTGAACGAGCAATCTGAAAAGGTGAAGGAGCTCAACAGGTCGAAGGCCGAAATCGAGAAACTCAAACGCGAGAAGGGCGAGCTGAAGGAAGCCGCCGAGGCCGACGCGCAGAAGAAGCTCAACGAAATGCTCAGCACCGAGAAAGAGAAAATCAGGAAACTCGAAGAGGAGCGCAATGAGCTGCGATTTAAGGAAATGCAGAAGCAACTCGAAGACCAGAAGAAACTCACCGAAGAAATGAAGCGCAAGCAGGAGCAGGGTTCTATGCAGCTACAAGGAGAGGTGCAGGAGCTGGCGATAGAGGAGTGGCTTACCGCCAAATTTCCCCTCGACAGTATCGAAGAAATTAAGAAAGGCGCCCGCGGCGGCGACTGTCTGCAGATCGTTCATACCCGCACCATGCAAAACTGCGGAACGATATACTACGAAAGCAAGCGTACCAAGGATTTTCAACCCACGTGGATCGAGAAGTTTAAGGCCGATATCCGCGAGCGCGGTGCCGATATCGGGGTGCTCGTTACCGAAGTGATGCCGGCGGATATGGATCGGCTCGGCTTGAAAGACGGCGTATGGATTTGCAATTACGAAGAGTTTAAAGGCCTCTGCACCGTCCTGCGCGAATCGATCGTCAAGCTGAGTTCTTCGATTGCCTCGCAGGAAAATCGCGGCGATAAGATGCACATGCTCTACGATTTCCTGACCAGCACCACTTTCCGCATGCAGATTGAGGCTATCGTGGAAGGGTTTACCCAAATGAAATCCGATTTGGAAAGCGAGAAGCGGTCGATGCAGCGGATCTGGAAGCAGCGCGACAAGCAGATCGACAAAGTGGTGACCAACACCATCGATATGTACGGATCGATCAAAGGCATAGCCGGCAACGCCATTCAAGGCGTAAAGGCGTTGGAATTGGGTGGGGAGGATGACGCGTAGAGACAAGGCATGCCTTGTCTCTACACGTCATGCCTTGTCTCTACACGTCATGCCTTGTCTCTACACGTCATGCCTTGTCTCTACACGGCATGCTACGGCTATGCGGTATTACGGAATTTCTATATATTCGTAAAATAGAGGAACAGAAATTCTCAAAAATTCAAATGATGAAAAGGTCAATCCTGATTATCCTTTTAGGCATTCCGCTTTTATCTTTCGGACAATATACCGGCTTTTTGAGAGAGGCATTTATCGACCGGCTGCCCAGTGCTCGGGCAGAGGCCATGGGAAGAGGGTATGCCTCGATCGACGGCGATCTGGCAACCATCTTTTTCAATCCTGCCGGTACGGCTACGTTGGATGGTCTTGAAGTTTATTCTTCATTCGCATCTCCTTACTATGGGCTCGATTCGGCCAAATACGACTTTATCAGTGCCGGCATCCGACTCAATAAATGGGCTGTAGCACTGAGCAGGAATCATCTCAACTATGGTCAAGAATTGACGACGACCGATCTCTATGGAAGAACGATCGATGTTTCAATTCGTGACATGCATATTGTATCCCTCTATCGGAATGAATATCAGACCATGAATAATCGGTCTGTTTTTCACCGCCATTTTCCATGCAGCAATAGCTGTATTTCTTGCAGTCAATCGCTGCTTAGAGACCAGCCTATCACTTTGCGTCTAAAATATCCATGATAATAGTCAAGTAAAGCCAGCCTTTGAGCGTTCGTATATATGTAATTTCTTAAACCCACTATTCTCCTTTATCTTCATAGTAAAGTTTCTGTCCAATTTATTTTCTACCACCTGATATCTTGCGTAGAATCTTGGTTACCACAAACTTCTTTGCATGTACAGCTCGTATTCTACTCTGCTTCATCAATCTCGCCACACTTGTTCTGTAACTTAAATCCCCGGGCATTCAGTTCATCCGTAATCCGTGTACTTCCTTAACTGGCTCTCTTTCAGCATGTATTCTTCTGATTTCAGAAAGGAGCATGCGGTTTTCATTATACAGGGACTGCGGCCAATACAACTTACACCCTGAATGTGGCGTTTCAACCCGTTAGAAATCTATTGGTCGGGCTTAATTCGAATTATGTTGTCTGGAAAATTCCGGATAATTCATTCGATGCAGTTTATTTTGATTTTGGGGTGATCAAAAAATTTCAGTTCGGTGATACGTCCTCGACTCCCCAAAGTATCAATATCGGGGCGAGCATTTCGAATCTCAATTATGCAAAATTTCAAATGAATACAAGGACTGTTTCTCGTGTCGAGCCATTGCCGGTGATAAACCGATACGGTGTGAATTATCAATTTCACCTAAATAGAAAAGTAGTTATTCCCCAGCTCACGACTTTTAGCGCTTTGGTCCAGGCCGATTACCAATTGCTATTGAATTCTGATTATTACAATGGATTTCACACCGGCGCGGAGATTACCCTTTTGGAAATGTTGGCGCTTCGGGTAGGGTATTACGATCGCAATGAAGATGACTCCGGTTATATGGATAGTCACGTTGATAAAATAAGCGACATAACCTATGGATTTGGGCTTCAGGTACCCTTAAATAAACTGACCAAAATCCCTTTGAATCTTCATTTTGACTATACTTCCCTTCCGCAAGTCAATCTCACAAAAATCAATTACGACTGGGAAAACTTCTCCACGTATTCGGTGCGGCTGGACTGGGTTATGAAATAGGGGTTACGATGTGTGGCATCCCTTTCGGGAAAACAGCGGCCCCCGAATTATTTATGAACATGGATTTTGCGTCTTGTGAATTTCCCTGTGCTTTAAAATTTGAGGTTGTGAAATAGAATATCCGCGTCAATTGCGGGTTTTCGCTTTGCTTTCCCATTTATGTCGCGAAGGGCTTGCCTCTCATTTGGTTAGGGAATTCTGCCGAATAGTATAAATCTGTTAATTTAACCATATCAACACTTTTGCATTGTGTAGAATTAACACTAACTTGCAGCAGCCAAAATCCCGAATAGCTTTTAACCAATTAATTAACTAGTATGCGGAGAGTTTACCTTTTGGTGATTTTGGGGATGTTTTATTCCGGGATAGTTTATGGCCAGCAGAATGTTTTTATGCAATATTGGCGATAACAACAGGTAATTGGGAGGATGCTCAGTTACCTTGGAATAATGGGTCTAGACATCAGCCATACCCGGACAATAATGGCACCTCTCCGCAATAAAGTATTTATAGGCCATAATAGCAATTTGGCAATGTAGTGCTCGCCTGAACGGCCGAAATTTTCAAGTACTGATGTGGCATCTCACATTTCAATCTGGGGCTCAATATGTCGCGAACCATTTACAGGAAATACCTTGGAATTTACGTGCAATTAGCGGGCATAGTAAAATCGAGAACAACAGCACGGCCAACCATACTTTAATAATTCAATTCAACTTTTTGTGGCCAGCCCAAGCGGAGCCTCTGTTATTAACCCCGTGGATGGGGACTTTACCTTCAATGGCTATTAATACAGGATTGTCACTAAGTAGTGGGAACTTCGACTAGATGTATATGGTAATAACCCTTCTTCCTTGCGCCAATACGTTGTTTGTATCAATAGTGTAATTTCCGGAACGAATGGGTTGGACGGATTCAATCAGAATTCAATTGTTGAATTTGAATGCAGCAATGTGAATAAAACGGTAACCGGCATCATTAGTGACGGGTTGAAAGCCAATTCCACATCCACCAGCCAAGAGATAAGTCTGGTTAAGAATGGAACAGCGGCTCTTACTCTTAGTAGTACAAATACCTACACCGGTGAAACTATATAAACTCCGGGAGGATTATTTTGTCTAACCCCGATGGCCTTGGCGATTTGACCAACGGAACCACTGTTGCCGATGGGGCCGTTCTGGAAATTAATTTTACAGATGACGTGTCGGGAAAATTTGGTTCTGAGCGGTAATGGAAGTTCGAATGGGGGAGCACTTATAAAATCAAGTAGTGGTGCGCAACTTTATAAAGGAGATATTTCTCTCTCTTCAGATGCCAGAATCAATATAGCTCGGGAGGAACACTGAGCTTTAGAGGGGCGCTTAATTTTAATAGTCATACTGTTTCTTTAGGAGGAAATCTAAATTTCGAATTTGGTTCGGGTTGTTCGGTTCAGAATGCAGATAAAACCACTGGTAATGGAGCGATTTTCAAAGATGGTATCGGTACGCTTTTCTTAAGGCCGTGAGCTGGAATGACCGGTGATATTATTTGGTTCACGGAGAAACAAGGCAAACACTTGGAAGTGGTTTCCCAATTTTCGGCGGTGCTCTGAGAGATACGCAATGGCGCAACTTATCGTTCCATATCAAGTTCCTCTCGGATCATTGAAAAATTACTTAGCATAGAAGGAGATATTATTTTCGGTTATTCGGGTGCCGGGGAGAACTTGACTTTCAAAACACCATCGATCTCACGGCTTTAGACCGAACCGTTAACTGCATTAATGATGTTTTGTTCAGCGGAGAATTAACCAATGGAGGATTAAAAAAAGATGGTCCCGCAGTATTAACTCTTTCCCATGATAATTCCTTTTCAGGCAATACCCGCATTCTTGCCGGATCTCTAAAATTAGATCATCTCATCGCCCTGAAAAATAGCATCCTCGATATGAATGGTGCTGATGCCGGAAGTTTAAGTTTCGGAGCGGCTACGACTTATCGCCTTGGCGGCCTTACCGGAAGCCGAGATCTCGATATGCTGACAACACAATCGAAATTGGTTTGAATAATTCAACTACCACCTATACCGGCGTGCTGTCAAATGGTGCCCTGACTAAAGTCGGTACCGGGACTTTTACCCTTTCGGGAAATAATTCCTATATCGGAAATACGACCCTTCAAGAAGGCGTACTGACAATAGCTGCCGCCAACCGAATAGATGATGGATCTCCCTTTGTCTTTGACGGCGGAACGTATTACACAGGCGGATTTAACGAAACGATCGGAACTTTGGATGTTCAGACCGGTTCGAATATTCTTTTGGGAGCCGGCTCTCATGAATTACATTTTCGGCGAGCGATGCTGTGGCTTGGGTAAGCAATGCTCTTCTGACTATTTACAACTGGTGGGAACTGCCGGAAATGCCGGCACGGCGGGTAAAATTTTCGTGGGTGCGAATAATACCGGTCTTACCGCTATTCAGCTTAGCCAAATACAGTTTGACGGATTTACACCGGGTGCGCAAATTTTGAGCACCGGAGAGGTAGTGCCACGGTTTTTTACCCTGGTGTTGTTCGATCATTTTAATCGTGTTCCAGCTACGAATACAGTCGGACAACCCTCAAATGGAGGTCCACCTGATTGGACTGAAATGGAATCCATTGCTTCGGGTGCCCAGGTTAATGGAGCTGCAATGTGGCTTCAGTCGGGCGTATCAAATCAGAGAGAGGCCATTTCTTATGATATGACAGCATACTATCCTGTGACCTTCGATGAAAGTACCGAGGATATGATTTGGGCCTGGAATATGCAAAGCAATGTTTCAGATCCCTCTGGCTTTACAACTAGTAATTATGGTTCTGCTTTTATTTTAGGAGCCACTAGATCGGCTTTTGATAATAGCCAAGCTTCGGGTTACGCAGTTATTCTGGGTGAAACGGGTTCAAATGACTCCTTGCGCTTGGTGCGTTTTGGGGGAGGATTGGGTGGCGTAGCTACAATAAAAAGCAAAATTGCAGCTGTAAAACTTAGCGATAATACCATCCATTTTAGTGTAAACGTAACATACACATCATGCACCCACACTTGGAATATGATTGTGCGAGAAGAATCCATTCCCGGCTGGACGAATCCATCTATCGGTGCTTTTTCGCTGTCAGATTCGGGCGTTGATACTGTGCTCACAGCAACTGAACTGCCTTATTTGGGTACTTTTTGGAAGCATAATTCAGATGGTACTCGATATATGAAGATCGATAATATCTACATCCCTGAACCCACGTTAGCCACCGATAATGAATACACTTGGAACGGCGGAACGGGCGATTATAACACCCCTTCCAATTGGACACCTGACCGCGATTGTGCCCGTGCCCGTGATGTGCTTATTTTTGATGGTGGAACGTCAGAAATCACGGACATTCCAAATCAAACAATAGGTCAAATTATTGTACAAAATAATGCCTCGGTTACATTCAGAAACTTCACGACAGGAGCAGCTTCGATCTTAAAGTTAACGGGTGGTACCGGCCAAGACCTCATAGTTGAATCCGGCTCTGTTCTAAATCTTGATGTTAAAAATACCGTTAGTGGCAATGGTATGGTGATTGACATGCTTACGGCAACTACAGGCGAAATAGCTGGAAAGTTGACATTCATAAATACCAAAAGTACAGGAGGCCGCCATCACCAGCTTCTTGTTACGGACACTGATGCCTTACATATCAAAAACGGTGGTAGAGTTGAAGCCATCGACTTACTCCTTGGTAACAATCCCTTCGGAGATAGTCGCGGAGGAAATGCCGTAGTTTTCGAAAATGGCTCAACCTATCTTCACGGTTCAGGTGCCAATCCTTTTGGCGATGGTAGCCCTCCAAGTAAGGTAGTTTTCGAAACCGGAAGTTGGTACCATTTCACCTCTCCCAACTTACCAAGCGTGTCGGGTCGTGTGTTTGCAAATTTCAGATATGAGGCAGGTACGTTGGACCTTGTGGGAACTAACAATTATTTTATTGATACGCTTCAAGTCTTACAAGGAACAGCCAATTTTAAACTTAATGCTACAGCAACTATCGCAGGAGATATCGAAGTTGCTTCTGGCGCTACGCTTAATTTTAATCCGCTCACCGGTACAGCAATTGTGCGAATCAATGCACCGGTTGTACAGAATATTTTCGGCACGGGAAACATGACCATTGGCACAGGCGTCACCCTCAATCTCCAAAACACAAACCGTATAAATATCCAAAAGAATATAACTATAACTGGAATAGGACCAGCGAATATCTTGGCAAACGCCGTAGTAGATTTCGAAGGAGAAAATTATTTTAGCGGAAGCGGGTCAACAATAGTCCAAAACAACTCCAAAGTTTATCTCGGCTCATCAGGTGGTATAGCAATTGCCCCAACTGCTGCCGGAAACATTCGCACCACAACACGGACTTTTTCTGCGCAAGCGGCATATGTATACAGCGGCTCAGTAAATCAAATAACGGGAACCGGCTTGCCAGCCACCCTTACGGGATTTGGAAAGCTGGAAATTGATAATAGCGGAACTATTGCAAATAATACCGTCACCCTAACAAGAGCCGGAACTACAACCACCCCTTTGTTAACTCTCACCAATGGATTATTTGCAGTGGGAGCACCAAATACCTTGGCAATAACGGCAGGCGGAGCAATCAACTCTACCGTAACTTCTAATTTTGCATCAGGCAATCTTGCAGGCACGGTTGCCTTTAATGGAGTTGGTACAGTGAACGCATCCGGAGATCTTGATTTTTGGACAGTCAATCTTCTTGCAGGTACCGGAGGTGTTAACTTCGGTAATTTGGGAACACCCAATATTCAAAATGAATTAGTGATCAACAGCGGAAGATGGGTTGATACGAATAGCCCTGCTTATGCAGTTGGAAGTAACTTGGTTTACAATAACGGTGGCAACTATACTATAGGAAAAGAATGGTATGATAATAACTCAACAGGTCGGGGTGTGCCTTATAATGTGCAAGTGGGAAGATCAGGAGTGAATAATACCAAATTATATTTCGATAATTCGGTTTACTGGCGATACTGTCGGGGTTCGATGAATATAGGCGATGGTATAGGTACAGGATATGAATTTTATTTGGGTACTGCTACCGGTGGAGATCTGAAATTGGAAGGAGATTTTATCTTGAATGACAATAGTGTTTTTGGCGCCAATCAGCGTGCCGTGTTTTTTGTAGGAAGTGCAATTCAAACCATCACTTCAAATGCCACAGGTAATGAAGTGGATTTCGATTATATGATCGTAGACAAACCGGGAAGTGAGCTCCTGCTCGATGACTCTCCGGGCACTACAGTAAATGCGCTGGGTAGTTCCGGGGGTAATGTTTTGGTACTCTCCGAAGGCGATTTCAATCTTCAGGGACAAACGTTTAATTTAGGAGGCTCCGGGCCGGTTTTATTGGTTAGAAATGGAGATCGGACCGTGTTGTCTTCCTCCCCCGCAAATTTTAATGTTATCGGAGCGAAGGAAGTACAATCAAGCAATAGCGGAGCATTGTTTTTTGATAACCTCGTCACAGTTAATATCGCAGCCGGAATGAATTTTGGGGCGGATATTACAACGATCAATGCCACTTTGCAAATTAATTCCGGAGGATTTGCCAACACCAATGCACCCCGATACGGTCCGCAGGGTGTGTTGAAATACAATACCGGTGCCGACCCCTATATCAGACGTGTGGAGTGGAACGGCTCTGAAGGAAATCCCGGTTTTCCCAACGATGTGATTGTAGCAGGCGGAACGGTTTTAAACCCGGGCGGTGATCCTGTCGTGCCAAATACCGGTACCGATTTCGGTGCACGAAGAGATGTAACCATCGAAGCGGGTTCAGCGATTTATATGGATTATGGCGGTGATGATATGACCGTACCGCTTAAAGTTGGACGCAATTTGACGATTGATGGATCTTTATCTGCATCAGATGAAATAGGTGGAGACATTTACGTGGGTGGCAACTGGCTGCGCAATGCAAGTGGGATTTTTAATCCGAAAGATCGGCAGGTATTATTTAATGGCACTACCGCCCAAACCATCACCGCCGATGGTGGAGAAACCTTTGATTACCTCGGTTTTGCCAATACGGGAACGAAAGATTTGCTCAGCGATATTACCGTCAATAAGAAAATAGAATTTATAGCCGGTACGGGGGCCCTTTCGGGAGATGGGCAAACCATTCATCTTCTCGGTGACTGGCAAAATGATGCCGGTGAAACTGCTTTTGCGGAAGCAAATACCACCGTATCTTTTGAAGGCAGCCAATTGCAAACCGTTTCGTGTGATCTGTCAACGTTCGAAGGATTTGACAATGTGAAGATAGCCAATTCCGGCCCCGGAATTTATTTGGATAATAACGCCTCTGTTTCAGGTCAACTGGAATTTGTGGACGGACTTATAGATGCAACCGTCAACCGGGTCGATTTTCAAAATGATGCCACAAATACCGGTTCGGGCGACGCGTCGTATATCAATGGTTTTGCAAAGAAAATTGGATTTACCAATGGAAATGAATTTATGTTTCCGGTAGGACAATACGATGATACGGATCCAATGAATATTATAGATGTATATCAACCGGCCGCCCTTATTCCGACCAACACTTCGGCCACAGCGGCATTTACGGTAGATTATAACCATACCAGCTATTTTCCGGGATATACGGATCCAAACAATTTGCCTCCTATGCAATCGCCATTGGTGAAAGTCTCAACCTGCAATTATTGGAATATTAACCGCACGGCAACAGGAACGGATGCGTATGTAAAATTGTACTGGACGGATGCCTGCCTGGATATTAATGATCCTACTTCTCTCGTGGTGGCCAAAGTCAATGGCGGTCAATGGGAGAGCCACGGCCAGTCGGGTGTAAACAGCACTGCGCCTTATGCCTCGGGATATGTTGTTTCGCAGGTCGTCACGACTTTCAGTCCTTTTGCGATTGGTTCTACCGACGGTATCAATGTGCTTCCCATCGAGCTTCTTTCTTTTACCGCTTCCGCGAAAAATGACTTAGTGGAAACGCAGTGGGTGACTTCGACTGAGATCAATAACGACTATTTTACCGTTGAGCGTTCAGTCGATGCAACAAACTTTGAAGAGGTAGGTCGATTGGATGGCGCAGGGAATTCTACCACGCAGCTCAGCTACGGTTTTATAGACGACGCACCGTATCCCGGCATTTCATACTACCGCTTGAAGCAAACTGATTTTGACGGAATGTTCTCGTATAGTGATATCCGCGCAGTGGAGATCGATGGCGATCATGGTTTCGAATTGCTGCAAGTGTATCGGTCTGAAAGCGGGTTGAATCTCACCTATCGATCCGAAGCACCTCGTCTCCATGCGGCGGTTTTTGATCTCTTGGGTCAGCAGTTATTCCAAGCCGGTATTGACAATACCAATGGTCGGTCGGTCATTTATCCGTCGCTTGCGCGAGGGGTTTATTTGCTGCGGTTGAGCAATGGCGTGGAGGAGAAGGTGATGAAATTCTTTTGGTAATATCAATATGTAGAGGGGTTGCAAGCAGCCCCTCTGTTTTCCTTTTCAATCTGAGAAATATCAGGTGAATATATGATATATATCATTTATTCTTAGTTTGTTAGTGATTAACTTTAGAGCGTCAAATAATTGACATTTAATCTCAAATTATCATGAAAAAGCTGATTGTATTCTTTTTTGCGGTCTTGTTTGTAGTCCTGTCAGGCCGCTTGCATGCACAAAAATATTGGACTATTGAAGTGCGTCCGGGGCTGGATATTTCAACCCGTGATGTGGGAAGTACTGCCCTTAACCCTGGTTTTGGATTTGAGGCGAATATCACCTATAATTTTATGAAACACCTGGGGGTGTATGGAGGATGGGGCTGGAATAAATTCCCTTCTCAAAAGTCGGATTTAGGACTTGATTTTGAGCAGACAGGTTACACTTTTGGATTGCAAATTATACATCCGATTGGTGACTCTCATCTGGACTACCTTATCAGAGGGGGTGGTATTTACAATCATATTGAAGTAGAAAATTCGGAAGGCAATATTATTGCCGATTCCAACCACGGTTTGGGATGGGAGTTTGGTCTTGGTATCAATCTCAACATTGGTGAAAAACTGGATCTTCGCCCGCAGATTGGTTACCGCAATCTTAAGAGTGATCTCAAAACAAGTGAAATGACCACTGAAGTGAATATGGATTACCTTACCTTAGGTTTGGGTATTGCATTCTCATTTTAAGTTAAAAAAGACCGGTCATCGTTTCTGTTTTCATGGAGGTGACCGGTTTTATTTTTTGTAAGCAGAGCGGATTATTACATGTGCTGAGACCTATTGAACCGTAGCAAGCTAAGACGGCTACACCCACGCTCGCGTCTCGCAAGGGTGTTTTCTTCTGGCGTCCCGCCAGGTTTTTCTCCCAATAGGAAGCTTTAGGACAATTGAGCCCCGGATTGCCATGAACATTTTACAACCTTAACCCGGCAAGATGCCGGACAAGACGTCCCTCGCGAGACGCGAGCGACAGCTGTGCCCACGCTCGCGTCTCGCGAGGGTGTTTTTCTTCTGGCGTCCCGCCAGGTTTTTCTCCCAATAGGAAGCTTTAGGACAATTGAGCCCCGGATTGCTATGAACATTTTACAACCTTAACCCGGCAAGATGCCGGACAAGACGTCCCTCGCGAGACGCGAGCGACGGTATACCCACGCTCGCGTCTCGCGAGGGTGTTTTTCTTCTGGCGTCCCGCCAGGTTTTTCTCCCAATAGGAAGCTTTAGGACAATTGAGCCCCGGATTGCTATGAACATTTTACAACCTTAACCCGGCAAGATGCCGGACAAGACGTCCCTCGCGAGACGCGAGCGACAGCTATGCCCACGCTCGCGTCTCGCGAGGGTGTTTTTCTTCTGGCGTCCCGCCAGGTTTTTCTCCCAATAGGAAGCTTTAGGACAATTGAGCCCCGGATTGCTATGAACATTTTACAACCTTAACCCGGCAAGATGCCGGACAAGACGTCCCTCGCGAGACGCGAACGACAGTGTGCCCACGCTCGCGTCTCGCGAGGGTGTTTTTCTTCTGGCGTCCCGCCAGGTTTTTCTCCCAATAGGAAGCTTTAGGACAATTGAGCCCCGGATTGCTATGAACATTTTACAACCTTAACCCGGCAAGATGCCGGACAAGACGTCCCTCGCGAGACGCGAGCGACAGTGTGCCCACGCTCGCGTCTCGCGAGGGTGTTTTTCTTCTGGCGTCCCGCCAGGTTTTTCTCCCAATAGGAAGCTTTAGGACAATTGAGCCCCGGATTGCTATGAACATTTTACAACCTTAACCCGGCAAGATGCCGGACAAGACGTCCCTCGCGAGACGCGAGCGACAGCTATGCCCACGCTCGCGTCTCGCGAGGGTGTTTTTCTTCTGGCGTCCCGCCAGGTTTTTCTCCCAATAGGAAGCTTTAGGACAATTGAGCTCCGGATTGCTATAAACATTTTACAACCTTAACCCGGCAAGATGCCGGACAAGCCGTCCCTCGCGAGACGCGAGCGACAGTGTGCCCACGCTCGCGTCTCGCGAGGGTGTTTTTCTTCTGGCGTCCCGCCAGGTTTTTCTCCCAATAGGAAGCTTTAGGACAATTGAGCCCCGGATTGCTATGAACATTTTACAACCTTAACCCGGCAAGATGCCGGACAAGCCGTCCCTCGCGAGACGCGAGCGACAGCTATGCCCACGCTCGCGTCTCGCGAGGGTGTTTTCTTCTGGCGTCCCACCAGGTTTTTCTCCCAATAGGAAGCTTTAGGACAATTGAGCCCCGGATTGCTATGAACATTTTACAACCTTAACCCGGCAAGATGCCGGACAAGCCGTCCCTCGCGAGACGCGAGCGACAGTATGCCCACGCTCGCGTCTCGCGAGGGTGTTTTTCTTCTGGCGTCCCGCCAGGTTTTTCTCCCAATAGGAAGCTTTAGGACAATTGAGCCCCGGATTGCCATGAACATTTTACAACCTTAACCCGGCAAGATGCCGGACAAGATGTCCCTCGCGAGACGCGAGCACAGTGTGCCCACGCTCGCGTCTCGCGAGGGTGTTTTCTTCTGGCGTCCCGCCAGGTTTCAATAGAATAATAGTGCTTCGGGGCTATTTTTATTGCCGTATTGGGAATCGATTCTTCTTAAAAGGTGTATGTTTATCTAATGAGCGACAAGCGAAAAACATCCGCTAATGAGGTTTACTTCGTCACCTTAACAATTTCTGGTTGGGTAGACCTTTTTACGCGTGAGTGTTATCGAAAAATTCTCGTGGAGAATCTTTCTTTTTGTCAGACTAATCAGGGACTGGAAATTTTTGAATATGTAATTATGTCAAACCATATCCATCTTATTTGTCGAAGAATAGATGGCGATTTAAACGAACTGCTCGGTCGATTTAAGAGTTTCACATCGAAGGAATTATTAAAAGAAATTTTGGGGAATGTTCAGGAGAGTAGGGCTGAATGGATGCTCCAACAGTTTAGGTTTTTTGCGAAGAAAAATGAACAGTATGGAGAGTATCATTTATGGGATTCTAGTAATTACCCTGTTTTATTATATTCACCGGAAGTCTTTGAGCAGAAACGGAATTATATTCATAATAATCCTATTAGAGCGGGGATTGTAGCAAGGCCGGAATATTATTTATACAGCAGTGCTTGTCCTGATAGTCCATTGATCTGTAACAGGTCGTAGTTGTTTTGAAAGAAATGGGCATTTTGTTGAATTGAACCATAGATTATTATTCAGCCATTTCAAAATGAACCCGGCAAGATGCCGGACAAGCCGTCCCTCGCGAGACGCGAGCGACAGTGTGCCCACGCTCGCGTCTCGCGAGGGTATTTTTCTTCTGGCGTCCCGCCAGGTTTTTCTTGAATAGTTACGCGTTCTGGCTATTTGAATTAGGATTAGGATAGGATGTGTTCCATCTTAACCCGGCAAGATGCCGGACGAACAGTCCCTCGTCCCAACCTTCGGTTTTTACGGATGCAACAAGATGCGAGCGACGGCTACACCCACTCCCCAAGCTCCATCCACCGTGCAGTAGCTTCTTCAATTTTCGCAACCACAATCTCCAACTCTGATGAGATTTTCATCAGCTCTTCGTTGTTGTTGGTGTTGGAGAGGTTTTCGGCGAGTTTTTCCTTTTTGGTTTCGAGTTCGTCGATGGTTTTTTCGAGTTTTTCAAATTCGAGACGTTCGCCATAGGTGAGTTTGGTTTTCTCTTTGGATTTTGTCTCAGTTTCCTTTTGAACCGTTTTGGCGGCAGCCACACCCTTGGCTTCCGCCGAATCCTCTATTGCTTTCTTAGCGCGGTACTGGGAGTAGTTGCCCGGGAAGTCACGTATTTGGGCTTGACCCTCAAACACAAAAAGGTGATCGACCACCTTATCCATGAAGAAGCGGTCGTGAGACACGACTACTAAACAGCCGTCATACGTGGCTAGGTAGTCTTCAAGTACTTGCAGGGTGTCGATATCGAGGTCGTTGGTGGGCTCATCGAGTACGAGGAAATTAGGGTTGGCTATGAGTACGGTGCAGAGGTAGAGGCGTCTTTTTTCGCCCCCGCTGAGGGTTGACACGAGTTGCCATTGCTTGTCGCGCGAGAAAAGAAAACGCTCGAGAAGCTGCGCTGCGGTCATTTTCTGGCCTTTGTGAAGTTCGATCACTTCGGCAATTTCGGTTACCACTTCTATTACCCGTTTGTGGTCGGAATTTATCAATCCTTCCTGATCGTAATGGCCAAAACGCACCGTTTCGCCCTGCACTACCTTTCCGCCGTTAGGTTCTTCTTTGCCAAGGAGGAGCTTTACAAAACTGGTTTTCCCGGTTCCGTTTTTGCCGACTATTCCCAGTTTTTCCTTTCGGTTAAAAGTGTAGTCGAAGTGATCGGTGATTTTCACATCGCCAAAACTTTTGGTCACTTTGTGAAACTCGATAATCTTGGAGCCGAGTCTTTCTGTTCGAACCCCGAGTTCCATTGATTTCTGGTCCGTACGGATGCTTGCATGGCTTTTGATATCGTCGAAGGCATCGATGCGCGATTTGGATTTTGTGGTCCGAGCTTTTGGCTGCCGACGGAGCCATTCGAGCTCTGTTTTCATCAAGCTTTGCGCCTTGCCAACGGTGGTTGCCAGATTGGCCTGCCGTTCGGCTTTCTTTTCCAGAAAATAGCTGTAATTTCCGGTGTAGCGTACCAATTCGCCACGCTCTATTTCGAGAATGTCGGTACATACTCGGTCGAGAAAGTACCGGTCGTGGGTCACCATCAAGAGGGTAAACTGTGCTCCTGCCAACCATTTCTCGAGCCATTCGATGGTGTCGAGGTCGAGGTGGTTTGTAGGCTCATCGAGAATCAGGAAGTCGGGTTCTTCAAGCATTACTTTTGCCAGAGCGGCACGTTTTCTTTGTCCACCGGAGGCGGCATCCACTTTCAGGCTGGTGTCTGAAATTCCAAGTTGGCCGAGTACTTCCTGCACGCGTGCTTCGTAGTCCCATGCATTCTGGCGGTCCATGTCGTCCATAGCTCGCTGGAGGGTCTCATGGTCATCGGGATTTGCAATTGCTCTCTCGTAAGCGATAACTGCATCGCGCAGCGGATTGTCCGAGGCCATAATGGCTTCAGCGAGCGAAAGTCCAGGAGGGAAAAGTGGATCTTGCGGCAAGTAGCCCACCCTTATGCCACTGCGAAAGGTAATAATCCCACCATCGGCCGGTTCGGCGCCTGCTACCGCACGAAGCAGAGTAGTTTTCCCTGATCCGTTGGGTGCTACGATAGCTACTTTTTCGCCTTGAGCCATTCCGAATGAGAAGTTTTCGAATAGAAGACGCGGACCATAGCGTTTGGAGATATTTTCGACAGAGAGTACGTTCATGGAATTGAGATTGAGTTGCCTTTTTTGCGGGCGGGTGCAAAGGTAGAGAAAAGTGAATTACGAAGTCAATTATTCCCTGCGGTCATCGAGATCGCTATGCTGAGTTACGAATTACGAATTACGAATTAGCGAATTACGAAAGGGATGGTAATTTGCTGATGTGCTGATGTGTGATGCTGATGTGGTGATGTGCTGATGTGGTGATTGGAATTTTGGTTGGACGGTTGCCTTTTCGAGTAGCATCCGTATCCTCGCCGATTTATCGCGAGGCAACAAATCAGGGTAATTCCAAAAATTCGTACTTTTAACGTAAGTAGAAACCCTCATGAAAAATTACGAAGATCAAAATCAAGAACTTCAAGAACCCGATTTGACAGGTACTTATACCGCGCGCGACTATATTTCGTGGAAAACGGAAGAACTCATGGAGCTTATCCGTGGAAAGATTTTTAAGATGTCGCCAGCACCGTTGTGGCGGCATCAGGAAGTGTTCGGTGAGCTTGCACCTTATCTTCAGACGCATTTATGTGATGAAACCTTGCAAGGTATATCCTGTCTCCGGTTGACGTCTTTCTTATTCGTCCCGGATGAGGACTGGAAAGAAACCAAAAACGTTCGTTCAGCCAGATCTGTGCATTATCTGCGACCCGGAAAAAATTCATGATCGTGGATGTGTGGGTGCACCCGATTTGGTCGTGGAAATTCTTTCTCCAAGTACTGCCGCCAAGGACTTAGGCGCCAAGCGCGATCTTTACGAGGAATATGGAGTGAAAGAAATGTGGATTGTGCATCCGAGTGAAGGAACCATTGCTGTTCATGTTTTGGAAAACGGAAAGTACCGCATTTTGCCGATTGTCGCCAAAGGTCAATCTCTTCAAAGTCCTGCTTTCCCCGATTTGAAAATAGATTTAAATGAGGTTTTTCCCGATGAATAGTAGATTTTCTGATTTGGTGATGTGGTGATTGGGATTTCGGCTGGGCGGATGGCTTTTTGAGTAGCATCAACATCCTCGCCGATTTATCGCGAGGCAACAAATCAGGGTAATTCCAAAAATTCGTACTTTTAACGTAAGTAGAAAACCTCATGAAAAATTACGAAGATCAAAATCAAGAACTGCAAGAACCCGATTTGACAGGTACTTATACCGCGCGCGACTATATTTCGTGGAAAACGGAAGAACTCATGGAGCTTATCCATGGAAAGATATTTAAGATGTCGCCGGGTCCAAGACTGAAGCATCAGCAGGTATCTGGTGAAATAAATTTTCTGTTCCGACAAAATTTAAATGCTTCTTGTAAGGTTTTTTATGCTCCTCTTGATGTCTATCTTATTCATCCGGGTGAGGACTGGAAAGAAACCAAAAATATTGTCCAGCCAGATCTGTGCATAATCTGCGACCCGGAAAAACTTCATGATCGTGGATGTGTCGGTGCACCCGATTTGGTCGTGGAAATCCTTTCTCCAAGCACTGCCGCCAAGGACTTAGGAGCCAAGCGCGATCTTTACGAGGAATATGGAGTGAAAGAAATGTGGATTGTGCATCCGAGTGAAGGAACCATTACCGTTCACGTTTTGGAAAACGGAAAATATCATATTTTACCGATTGTCGCCAAAGGGCAATCTCTTCAAAGTCCTACTTTTCCGGATTTGAAAATAGATTTAAATAAGGTTTTTCCCGATGAATAGGCGATTTTCTGATTTCGTGATATGCTGATTGGGATTTCGGATGGACAGATGGCTTTTCGGGTAGAATCAACATTCTCACCGATTTATCGCAAGTCAACAAATCAAAGTAGTTCCAAAAATTCGTATCTTTAACCTCAGCCTAAACCCTCATGAAAAACTACGAAGACCAACCTCAGGAAATTCAGGAACCCGATTTGGCAGGTACTTATACCGCACGCGACTATATTTCGTGGAAAACGGAAGAACTCATGGAGCTTATTAGAGGGAAGATTTTCAAAATGTCGCCAGCACCTTCGAGTGGACATCAAAGTATTGTGATGAGCCTTGGCGCAACTTTATATAGTCAAATTCAAAAAAAATGTAAACTGTATCCGGCACCTTTTGATGTCTATCTCATCCACCCCGGAGAGGATTGGAAGAAAACTAAAAACATTGTTCAACCGGATTTGTGTGTTGTCTGCGATTCAGAAAAAATTCATCCGCGTGGTTGTTTCGGTGCCCCTGATTTAACCGTCGAAATTCTTTCTCCAGGCACTGCCTCCAAAGACCTCGGTGCAAAACGCGATCTGTATGAAGAATATGGAGTGAAAGAAATGTGGATTGTTCATCCGAGTGAAGGAACCATTACCGTTCACGTTTTGGAAAACGGGAAATATCATATTTTACCAATTGTCGCCAAAGGTCAATCTCTTCAAAGTCCTGCTTTTCCCGATTTGAAAATAGATTTAAATGAGGTTTTTCCCGATGAATAGGCGATTTTCTGATTTCGTGATATGCTGATTGGGATTTCGGCTGGGCAGATGGCTTTTCAGTAGAATCAACATTCTCACCGATTTATCGCAAGTCAACAAATCAAAGTAGTTCCAAAAATTCGTATCTTTAACCTCAGCCTAAACCCTCATGAAAAACTACGAAGACCAACCTCAGGAAATTCAGGAACCCGATTTGACAGGTACTTATACCGCACGCGACTATATTTCGTGGAAAACGGAAGAACTCATGGAGCTTATCCGTGGAAAGATATTTAAGATGTCGCCGGGTCCTTTGAGGAATCATCAAAAGGTTTCCGCAAAATTGCACTTATTATTAGCCTCTTTTATTTCTGAACCATGTGAGCTATATTATGCTCCGCTTGACGTCTATCTTATTCATCCGGGAGAGGATTGGAAGGAAACCAGAAATATTCTCCAACCAGATTTGTGCGTTATCTGCGATCCGGAAAAACTTCATGATCGCGGATGTGTGGGTGCACCCGATTTGGTCGTGGAAATTCTTTCTCCAAGTACTGCCTCCAAAGACCTCGGCGCCAAACGCGATCTCTATGAAGAATATGGAGTGAAAGAAATGTGGATTATTCACCCGAGTGAGGAGACGATTGCTATTCATATTTTGGAAAACGGAAAATATCACATTTTACCAATTGTCGCAAAAGGTCAATCCATTCAAAGTCCTACGTTCCCGGGCTTGATTGTGGATTTGGATAAAGTTTTTGTGGATTGAGTTTATCGAAAGATTTCCTGAAAAGGAATCATATATCATAGATTTCCATCTCGCGACTCGAGACTTGCGACTCGAGACTCTTTTACTCTCCCTTCTCTTCCCTCAGCAGCACTTTAAGATCTTCGCTCAATCGCTCGATATCTTTATCGCTGGTGCCATCGTAATAGCCGCGAATGCGTCGTTTGGTATCTACCAGGACCATATTTTCCGTATGGATAAAATCCTGCTTTCCCCCGTCACCCTTGTCGAGTACGGCGAAATAGCTCTTCCGTGCCAGATTGTAAATCATCTTTTTATCGCCGGTGGCGAGCATCCATTTGGCGGGGTCGGCATTGTATTTTTCTCCATAGGCTTTTAAAACCGGGACAGAATCAAGATTTGGGGTCACCGAATGGGAAAGAAACATGACCATAGGTTCATCTTTAAATTCTTTCTGGAGCTTTTGAAAATTCCCGCTCATTATAGGGCAGATCGTCGGGCACGTTGCAAAGAAAAAATTAGCCACGTAGATTTTATCTTTAAAGGTAGCGTTGGTGATGGTATCACCGAGTTGGTTTACCAATTTAAAATCGGCTATTTTATGATCTTTGCCGACATGCTGGAGCGCCTCGTCTACCAACAAAGGATTGATGTCCACAGGCTGATATACTTTTAAAACTTTCTTGGGTTTGATGAGCGGATAAGCAAATACAATCCCAACAATTACAATCAAGAGAATACTTCCGAGAGAAATAAGCCAGCTGCGTCGTTTCATAATTTTATGAAGTTCAATTTTATACCAAATTCGAGGGTGCAAAGGTCGTCAATAAAAACCAAATCGGAGAACGGAACGGCACCTGATTGATTTGAGTAGAGCGCCAGCAAATAAGATATTTTTTCATTGAATAGAATGTGTATTTTCGCCGATTCAAACAATTGGTAATAGTGTGCAAGAGATGGATAATCAATTAAATAAACCAAGCCGGATCAAGGGAGAATTTCTTCTTATTCTCGGCATCGTATTTATATCAGTCAATCTACGGCCCGCTCTGGCAGGGGTTGGCCCGCTGATAGGATTGATCCGCGAAGGAACCGGCCTTTCGAGTTCCATGCTGGGATTGCTCACCTCGCTTCCCCTGATTGCATTTGGGATATTTTCCACCCTCACTCCACTCTTTACGCGACGTTTTGGCGTGTCGGGAACCCTCGCCGGGGCGCTTATACTGCTGGCAGTAGGTATTGGGATTCGTTCGCTGCCATCGGTTTTTGCCTTGTATTTTGGTACAGCCCTCCTTGGGGTGGCCATTGCTTTGGGCAATGTCTTAATTCCGAGTCTGGTCAAGCGAAATTTTCCGACATAAATCCGGCAGTATTACAAGTTTGTATTCCAGTGTGTTGGGAATTGGTGCGGCCCTCGCAGCGGGTGTTAGTTTGCCTCTGGCCCTGAAATTTGAGATGGGGTGGCGCGGTTCGCTGGCCGTTTGGGCAGTTCTGGCACTTCTGGGCTTTTTTATCTGGCTTCCACAAGTATGGCGCATTAAGAAGACAGCCCAAACGAGGAGTTTTCGAAAAGCCATGACAAATCTAAGCCGGTCGGCGCTTGCCTGGAAAGTGGCGCTCTTTATGGGTTTTCAGTCCCTCGCTTTCTATGCCGTTCTCGCCTGGCTGCCGGAGATACTGCAGAGTTATGGCTTCGATTCGGTTTATTCCGGATGGATGCTTTCCATTTCACAGGTTACCGGGGTCATAGGTTCACTTTTTATTCCCACCCTTGCGGGAAAAAAGCCCGATCAACGTTTTATAGTGTTTATTTTAGTTCTTATTGAAGTCGTTAGCATAGTGGGGCTTATGCTTCCGCAAATAGGCTTGGTTCCCGTTTGGGTTTCGTTGATTGGGTTTGCTCTCGGAGGTACTTTTGGGTTGTCGCTTCTTTTTATTGTAATGCGTTCGGATGATTCGGATACAGCCGCCGAACTATCGGGAATGGCACAATCGGTGGGATATTTTATCGCAGCCATTGGCCCGATTGTTTTTGGAAGTATTTTCGATCTTTCGGGTTCCTGGCTCTACCCCCTTGGTTTGCTTTTTGTACTTGCTTTCGCAAAACTTTATGTCGGCCTTGGTGCCGCGAAGGATGAGAAGTTGGGGTTTGGATAAGGAAATTAAGTAACAATTGACCGGGGCTTTTCTAATACATCAGTCCCCTTTTGAGACGAAAGTTCAACTATCCCGCTCCCCGTCATAAATACGCTGAATCAAATTCTTGTTCTGCGCCACAATCCCCTTCCGCTTGAGCTTGAGGGTATTGTTCCACTTTCCGGTTCCGCCGGCCTATTCTTAGTAAAGAATTTGGATGGCTTTATCTATTAGCTTTTGCCGAAAGGCGCCTTCTTTTCGTCACCTCCTTTCAGAATTTCAATAATCGGAGCTAGGTTTTTTTTATGGGGGCGGGTTGCCTTTTTTAATTATTAATATTAAATTGCAAGTAGAAATTCAGCTGTGTTATTTGATTCTTCCTATAGAGACGCTGAAGCAAGAATCAGAATGGTTATCGAAAATTTAATTTTTACAGACGAAAAAAGGTACCATTGGATTACACAGAATAAACGACCTATAATCTTTCACCTTGAAACATAAACTTTCAATTACCGGCACCCTTGTAATTTGCCTTTCCACCTTTCTATTTTCATCCAATGTTCAGGCACAGATTCAATTTGAGCAAGTAGCACCACCTCCCCCAGCTCCACAGATTATTGCTGAATTTTCTGCTTTTGATGATGGCTCAATTGCCTTCGCAGATATTGATGGCGATGGGGATCAAGATGTTTTATTGACAGGTTATGCCATTGGTTCTTTTGGCAATGCAGAACTCTATACCAATGATGGAAATGGCGACTATTCCCTCGTAGGGAATACACCTTTCACTGGAGTTTATCATAGCTACATAGCCTTCGCAGATATTGATGGCGATGGCGATCAAGATGTTTTAATAACGGGTCTTAACGAGGATAGTGAAGGGATTTCAGAACTGTACACTAATGATGGCAGCGGGACCTATTCCCTCGTAGAAAATACACCTTTTACAGCCGTGAGAAATAGTTCAATAGCTTTCGCAGATATTGATGGCGATGGCGATCAAGATGTGTTGATAACGGGTTTTGACAATAATACTATCGGTATTTCAGAACTCTATACGAATGATGGTTTTGGTAATTTTTCTCTTTTAACAAACACCCCTTTTTTAGGTGTTGATTTGGGAACCGTAGCCTTCGCAGATATTGATGGTGATGGGGATCAAGATGTTTTAATAACGGGTCGCGACAATGCGAATAATGGTATTTCAAAACTCTATATAAATGATGGCCTGGGTAACTTTTCCCTTGTAGCAAACACACCTTTCACAGATGTGGATTATAGCTCCATGGCTTTCGCAGATATTGATGGCGATAGCGATCAAGATGTTTTGATAACGGGGTATAGTGATAACCATTATATTTCGGAACTGTATATCAATGATGGAAATGGGGTTTTTTCTCTCGTGGCTAACACTCCTTTTATAGGTGTCGGCATTGGTTCGATCGCTTTTGCGGATATTGATGGCGATATGGATCAGGATGTTTTGATATCGGGTTATAGTGAGCCTTATTCTATTTCAAAACTGTATACCAATGATGGGAATGGGTTTTTCACTTTAGCTACAATCGCCCCTTTTACAGGTGTTTCTAGTAGTTCTCTTGCTTTCGCTGATGTTGATGGAGACAGCGATCAAGATGTTTTAATAATTGGACAAACCAGTAGCTATGATGATATATCACATCTGTATATCAATGATGGAACCGGCAATTTTACTTTTGTGACGAATACGCCTTTTACAAATGTTTTTAAAGGTTCAGTTGCATTTGCAGATATTGATGGCGATATGGATCAGGATGTCTTGATAACGGGTTATACGAATGAGGATATTCCGAATACAAGTCTTTATAGAAATGATGGTACCGGCAATTTCACCTTAGAGGCTAATACACCTTTTAAAGACGTTTATCAAAGCTCCATAGCTTTCGCAGATATTGATGGCGATGGGGATCAGGATGTTTTAATAACCGGAAGCAATACGAATTATGGACGTATTTCAGAACTTTATACGAATGATGGATTTGGAAACTTTTCTCTTATGTCCAATACGCCTTTTACACCTATTAACAACGGTTCTGTTGCTTTCGCTGATATGGATGAAGACATGGATCAAGATGTTCTGATCTCGGGTTCCAGTTCATCCGGGTATATTTCAGAGCTATATTCGAATGACGGCAATGGCAATTATACCCTTGTCGAATTTACACCATTTGAAGGTGTGGCGGATTGTTCCATCGCTTTTGCAGACATAGATGGCGATCTGGATCAAGATGTTTTGATAACGGGAAGTGGGGGAAATTCTAATCTTTATACCAACGATGGCACTGGTGTCTATTCCATTGTTTATCCTACACCATTTACACCAGTTCAACATAGCTCTATGGCTTTTGCCGATATTGATGGCGATCAGGATCAAGATGTACTTATAACAGGTTATTCTGATTCCTTTATTAATATTACAGAACTCTATACCAATGACGGTACTGGAGATTTTTATCCTGTGGACAATGCTCCCTTTCCGGGTGTTTATCATGGGTCTATCGCTTTTGCCGATATTGATGGCGATCAGGATCAAGATGTATTGATAACGGGTGTTAGTAATTCTGAATTTTTTACTGAACTCTATTTGAATGATGGTAGTGGTAATTACTCCCCGGTGGAAAATCTGCCTTTTCAAAATGTGGATTACAGTTCCGTCGCTTTCGCAGATATTGATGGCGATAATTTGAAAGATATACTTATCACTGGATTAAGTCGAAATGGACCCATCTCCAGGCTTTACAGAAATGTTAGTTCTACTCCCTGCCAAATTACTCCAGCTTGCCAACCTTTCACACTCCAATTAGACTCCGCAGGAAATGCCACGCTGCTCCCTTCCGATATTGACAACGGTTCCATTGTTACGTGCGGCACACCCGTTTTGTCCATTAGCCAATCGACGTTTACGTGTGAAGATGTGGGAACCCAAAATATAGAACTGACAGTTACTGATCAGAATGGAAACAGCGAAGTTTGCAATTCCGAAATAACCATCGTTGCCAGTACCATTTGCCCCGATTCGAATAGTGTCGCCACGCTCGATTTCACTTTAAATCCTGTGAATGGATGCGCGTATTATCCGGCCTTCATACAATTTTACGAACGGGGCACTTCTACTCTTTTGTTTACCAGAACTACTGAATTGAATTCTTTTCATTCCTATGCGCTTTCCGATCTGCCCTTAGGAAATTATGATGTTTACATAAAACCTGTCGGAATTTTACAGCTCGCTTTTTATGCAGTAGAAATAACAGAAGGCCCAAATACGTTGGCTATGCCAATTCTTAAGCAGGGAGATTTAGACAATTCAAATGCTATAAATTTATTCGATATTTCTATTCTGTCCATTGGATATAATACTTCACTGGGATCTCCACAATACAATCCACTCTCCGATTTCGATTGCAGCGGGAATATTAATCTATTCGATGTTTCGATTTTTAGTATTAATTTCAATCAGCAAGGAGCAAGTCCTCCGGCGGGAGAATAGCGCTTTAAGGGATTCTTCACTGAGGCAGACAATCATATTACTCCCGCTCCCCATCATAAATCCCCTGAATCAGATCTTTGTTCTGCTCCAGAATCACTTTCCGCTTGAGTTTGAGGGTCGGGGTAAGTTCTTCATTCGCAATTGAAAATTCCACGGTAAGCAACCGGAATTGCTTGATCTGTTCCCAATGGCCAAAATGGGCATTGCGTTCGTCGACTTCTTTGCCGATGCGTTTTATGACGACTTCATTTTTCACCATTTCTTCGCGCGAACCGCATTTATACCCTTTTTTCTTACACCATTCTTTCAGGAAATCAAAGGCCGGGACAATCAAAGCTGATGGGTGCTTTTGATTTTCACCAACCACAATTATTTGTTCGATAAATCTGCTCTCTTTGAAGTAGTTCTCCATAATTTGTGGAGCAATATATTTTCCTCCGGAAGTCTTGAAAATCTCTTTTTTTCGATCGGTTATTTTCAAGAACTGTCCTTCGACCATTTCGCCAATATCGCCGGTATGAAACCAGCCATCTTTATCGATCACCTCGTCGGTCAGATCGGGACGTTTGTAATAGCCCATCATAACATTCGGACCTTTAACCAAAATTTCTCCGTCATCCGCTATTTTCACCTGAACATCGGCTATCGGGCGACCGGTGGTGCCTATCCGCATTCCATTGTTGTCAACTTCATTTACGCTTACTACGGGCGAGGTTTCGGTGAGGCCGTAGCCTTCCAAAACGGGGATTCCTGCGGCATTAAAAATTCGTGCGAGCCGCGGATTGAGAGCGGCACTTCCACTGGCAACCGCTTTCACTTCGCCCCCAAGAGCCTCGCGCCATTTACTGAAAATGAGTTTTCGCACTATCTTCAGTTTAAGTTCGTAAATCGGTCCGTTGCCGGCATAGGGTTCAAATTTTTCACCTACGCTGATAGCCCAGAAGAAGAGTTTTTTCTTTATTCCCGATAGAGCTGAACCCGTATCAACAATCTTGTCATATACTTTTTCCAATACGCGTGGTACTGCCGTAAAAACCTGTGGCTTCACTTCTTTTATGTCTCGGCCAATCGTTTCTAGCGACTCGGCAAAATATATTGAAACGCCGGTATACACATAGAGATAACTCAACATCCGCTCATACACGTGGCAAAGGGGCAAAAAACTCACACCCCGGGCTGCCTTATCTACCGGAAGTCTTTCTTTGCTGGCTATGGCATTGCTCGCAATATTTTGATGTGAAAGCATTACACCCTTTGGTTTTCCGGTGGTGCCGGAAGTATATATTAAGGTAGCCAAATCGGACGGTTTGACTTGTGCTTTAAGGGATTCGATTTTTTCAATTAGAGGGTTTTCATCACAAAGTGAGGACCAATGGCGCACTTCTTCGATTTTATCAAAAGTAAATACCGATTTTAAGTCCGGCGAATTGTTCTGTGCTTTGCGTACTTTTTTTAGTAGTTCTTCGTCGGAGACAAAGGCAGCCTTCACCTCAGAGTCATTAAAAATGTAGGTGTAGTCTTTCTCGCTAATCGTTGGATAAATAGGTACGTCAATAGCGCCTATTTGCAGAATAGCCAGGTCTGCGATAATCCATTCCGGACGATTATTGGAGATTATTGCGATTTTATCTCCGGCTTCAATACCGAGTTTCATAAGGCCGGTGCTCAGCTTATTGGCCAGGTCCAGCACTTCTTCGGTACTGTACTTTTCCCATTTTCCATCCTTTTTTCCGGCAAGGGAATCTTGCTTCGGAAAGTGTTCTTTCTGATAGGTATAAAAATCGAAAAGTCTTGTGTTTTCAGCGTGTAATCCCATAATGCGTCATCCTATTGAATGCACCAAATTACGGTTTTTTTCGAATGCAGAAATTTTAACGAAAGCAATCACTTATAGCGTTCTTATATCCGTCAGATTATCAACTATTTTAGGGTTATTAATCGCTTTGTATAAGTAATAGAGTCGCCGCGTAATGAAATGAAATAGATTCCGCTCTCTAGTGATGAGGGCAGTTGGATATCTTGTTTTTCAGTTCCATTCAAGGTGTACGTAGCGACTATTCTTCCTTCCGGAGAAAATAGGGTGGCGGTATTCATTTTTTCCAACCCGTGATTCGAGATTCCCGAAAGGGTAATTTTATCTTTCGCAGGGTTTGGATAAATGTGAATTTGAGAAGCACTTTTTTCAGATATTCCGGTAATGATGATATCAATTTCCTGCGTTGTTGTTACCGTATCGCAGGAATTGAATGCGGTGAGGGTCACGGTGTAGGTGTCAGAATTTTCATACGTATGCGTCGGGTTGGCGTTATCGTCTGTTTCTCCATCGCCGAAATCCCATTCATAACCGTTCGCATTTTCCGTAAGGTTGGTGAAATCTACCGTTCCTTCGGAAATATTTGGTTGAAAAGCCGCTGCCACTAAAACCAAATCTTCAGGATTGTCGAGCGCATAGCGTGCTATTCCAAACGCATTGTGCGCACCCGAAAAAGTGAATTCGCCCACTACGGTTGCCACGCTGCCATTTGCATTAAAAGCGATATCAACCACCGAGGCATCATCCGGTGTGGGTGATAATCTATTTCTCAGGCTGCTGCCAAATTTTGCCCAGCCATAACTCGGTTTATATCGGGCGAGACAATGAAAATCCTCTCCGAGAATGCTCATCTGCCCGGTCGAACACACATAAAGTGTGCTGTCGGAGCCGTACGCCAATTTGCTTACATTTTCTGAAATATCTTCAAAGGGCAGGTAGGAATTTCCATCCCAATAGATTAGACGCTTTGCTTGTAATATAGTTCCGTCTGTTTGTGTTGCATTGCTGAAAAAACCGCCCATTACGATAGATCCGGTATGGGGGTCGCGCTGCATCGACAGCACTCTGGCATTATAGCTGAATCCTTGTCCTACAGGTTTCCATTCCCCGTTCTGATACATTGAAATTCCACGTGAGGTCACTCCATCCAGACTAAATGAGAGATACCCGCCGACATAAATAGCCGTATCACCTGAATTGAGGAGTGATTGTACCGTATTACTTGAACCACCGGGAAAGTCGAGCCCATACCAGCTATCGTTCTTCCACACAGCAATATTTCTCATAGTTCCTCCGCCGGCTGATTCAAATCTACCACCTACAATCAGAGAATCTCCGCTGTATAAAATGGTCTCTACTCCAGCTGCGGAACCTGTTACTCCACCGCCCAGCGTATCAATTTCTTGAGTTATTACATTGTATCGAAAGACGTTATTGACAGCTGTTTGATTGGCTCGCTTAAACTTGCCGGCTATTGTAAGCCAGTCTCCTTCTTTTTCAATTGCATCCACTTCGGCTGTGTAGTCGTGGGTTAAGTCGCTATAAATGTTCAAATCGAAGGTGGGATCCCATTGGTCTTCATCCTCTAAAAATCGTGCAATTGAAAAGTGTGTTCTTCCGCCGATTACCTTAAAGAGTCCCCCGACATACATTTCGTTGCCATCTTGTAGTACTGTTTTAAGTTCAGAGTATGTAGTCTGCAAACCATTGCCCATCGCATTCCAAGAATCGCCATCCCAACGGGCAATTCCTTGGATAGATAAATTTGATCCATAGTGAGAATTGGCGCCGAGGGCATACACATCTCCCTGCCAATGCGCAATGGAAATCACGTCGCCATCATTTATATTATCCGTGCCGCCATCGAAAGTGGTGTATGTTCCGGTTTCTAAATCCAGACTGACAATATTATTGCTTCCGGGATAGGAAAAATCACCGCCGAGATACACTTCCTGTGTTGAAGAGTTGTAGTCGAGTGTTTTGAAGAACGGGAAGTTTCCGGATGAATCAAAACCACCTAGATTCACTTGTTGCCAGCCATTTCCTTGGGTCCATTTTGCGAAGTATTCCGGAACGGGTTGGTCATCGTCATACGATTGGAAGTAACCGACGGCATAAATACCATTATCGCCAGAGCCGGGAGTAGTTTCCACATCAACTACTCTGCTGGCCACAATACCAGCGCTCGTATAGCTACTCGGCAAACCGCCATCAAAACTGTCCCATCCATTTGCTTCATTCCATCGGGCGATGCTATGCACGGCTAAATGATCTGGACCCACCCAACTCATTCCACCAGCCACAATAAGTGACCCATCCTCATCGGTTTCGAGATCATAAACCTCACCATTTGCGCTCGCGCCTGAACTATTATAGATCGTGCCAACGCCACCATCCACTTCTTCCCATATTCCTGTAGTGAGATTGTAGCGCGCCAAATTATTTACAGGTATGGTATCTGTCAAATTGTATGCTTCGGTAATTCTTCCTCCGGCATAGAGATAGCCATCCTGAACCAGCAATGTTTTGACGCGACCATTACTCACTTCGAGCCCAATTCCCAGGGGCTCCCACAGGCCGGTTGAAGCGTTGTATTTGGCTATATTCTTTGCATCAATTTCAGAACCATCCAAATTTTGCACGCCTTGAAAAAAGCCACCCACATAAAGATTTCCATCGGTATCAGACGTTATAGATTCTTGATATCCAATGCCGCAGCTTGGACAAATAAAATGGTTCAGAATGGGATACCAATCGACCCCATTCCATAAGCCAATACCGCGAATATCATTAGATGCGCCCGCGAATCTTACTCCCCCACCAACAACGATTAATGCAGAATCTGTAGAAAGAGAAACTTGGGGCGTCGAGGTGTCTATACTGGGAAAATTGAATCCGGACACCCACGCCGAATCGGTACCGGGATAGATACATTCTGATTGGGCGAATAGTAAATCTCTAGTTCCGAGCAAAAGAATAAATACGAGTAATAGGGACTTGAATGATGTGTTGGTCATGGAAGAATAAATTTATTTGTTTTCTGTTTGAAAGCCCTCAACATACAAAAACAAGAATTTATACCGCTCGATTCGCTTGCGTTTTAGAGGATAAAACATACGGATTATTAACTGAAAGCGGCATTTGGATAATTGAAATGGGCGCGCTGCTCATTATTCAAAATTTTGGATTATTGCGTCAGGGCCAAATCGGTAGAATATCTGAAATTCGTATCTCTCACATTGACTTTAGCTCAAACTACAGAGTATCGTAAACCTTGAAAAAGTTTGAAAATCAAATCAAGAATTTCGTGAACCTGATTTGACCGGAACGTCCTCGACACTCGACTGGAAATCAGGGAAGATAGAGTAGATGATTCGAGTCAGGTTTTCAAAATTCAAACACAAAAAAATCGGACAAGATATTTTAGATCCTGTCCGATTCAAATTTTTGAAGATTTCAAGAAATTATTGCTTCACAAACTGTGCATCAAGCAGCAATGTAATTTTGTCAGAGGCCACGAGATTGCCAGCTTCTGTCAATCCATTCCATTTCAAGCCGTACTCTTTCCGGTTTAGTGACCCACTCAGTTCGAATCCGGCTTTGGTTTGTCCATAACCATCTTTCACAATCCCATTGAAATCGACATCGAGTTTTATCTCTTTGGTAATGTCGCGAATGGTAAGGTCGCCAATAAGGGTTTTGCCATCAAATGATTTGCTTTTAAATTTTATCGCCGGATATTTTTCAGCGTTGAAGAAATCATCAGAACGCAAATGGTTATCTCGGTCTTTCACTTTAGTATTTACCGAAGCGGCCTGCATAGTTAGTTCTACTTCTGCATTTTTGAAGTCATCATTATCGGTTGTGACAGTAGCGTCAAAATCTTCAAAGTTTCCGCGTACTTTCGAGATCATCATGTGCTTTACGCTAAAGGCCATTTCAGAATGGCTCGGGTCTATTTTCCAGGTGGTTTGTTCTGACATTGTATGTATTTTTAAGTTTATACAAATGTCGGGAGTGTGATAGTGCTGTGCATTGACCTATGATAAGAAAGGATCTCAAGTTAGTTGAAAATGATCACGAGTCATAATAAGAGATCACGAGTTATGATTCGCCCCGACGCTGCGATGAAGAATGAGAATTCAAAAGAATCTAACTGTTGCGAAATTCTTTAGATCAATTGTCCGCTATTTTTTGAATACTTCCTTCATCAAATTCTAAATTTCCGTTTTAGGGCGAGCGGGACTTCCCTTTAGGGATTTAGAGCGTGTGGGAGGGTCGAAGTACTAATCTTATCTCGCGTACACCTCTTTCCCGTCCACAAAAGTCTGAATAACTTCCGTGTTTAAAATTTCAGCTTCCGCTACTTTCATTATGTCGCGATTTAGAATTACGAAATCCGCTTTTTTACCGGGCTCGAGGCTTCCTTTTTCATTTTCTTCAAAGCTGGCGAGGGCGGGCCAGATGGTAAGTCCGCGTAATGCTTCTTCGCGGGTAAGTGCTTCATCCATGCGGTAGCCGTCAGCGGGTTTTCCAGAGCGATCCTTGCGGAAAACGGCTGCGTAGAAGTTCTCGATGGGCGACATACGATCGACAGGAAAGTCGGTACCAAAGGGTAGAAATCCGAGTTCGTTTTTCAGCGTTTTCAGATCATATGCATTTTTGATGCGTTGCGCTCCGAGCCGCTCTTCAGCCCACTCCATGTCCGATATGGCTGCAATCGGCTGCATGGAAGGGATGATGGCATAATCCGAAAAGTAGTGCCGGTCTTCGGGACTGACCACTTGGGCATGCTCGATGCGCCAGCGCAAATCGGTTATCCCGCCAAGACTTTCTGCGTATTTACGGAGCATAATCGCATTTGCAGAATCGCCGATACAATGAGTGCAGAGCTGAAAACCGTAATCGAAACAGGCTTTTGTGTAAACGTCAATAATGGAATCGTTTAACAGGAAGTTACCGTAATTTCCGGGATCGTCGGAATATGCTTTTTTAAGCAATGCCCCGCGAGAACCTAATGCGCCGTCAGCGAAAAGCTTGACTGCGCGAACAGTCAAACCATTCGTGTGCGTAGGCCCTTTTTTGATGAGATCCATAGCGGCAGGGCTCGCTTTTATCATGGCGTAAATATTCAATAGTAGCTTTCCTTTGGATTGCAAACTGTCTATGAGTGCGATTTCTTGAGGTGAAATGCCGGCATCGGTTACCGTAGTCAATCCGAGAGAAAAACATTCTTTTTCAACTTTGGCTATATTCTCAATCAGTATGGAATTAGGCAGGGCAGGGATGAGGTTTTCGATTTTTGCGGAAGCGGCATCAACAAGTATTCCGGTCAGGTTTCCGCTTTTATCTCTGCCCATTTCGCCACCATCGATTTTGGTTTTTGCGGTAATTCCTGCGAGGTCGAGTGCTTTTTGATTTACAAGTGCAGCGTGGCCATCGATGCGCATGAGGTAAATGGGTGTATCCGGAAAGAGGCTATCGATTTTTGCCTTATCGGGAAATGCTTTTTCGAGCCAAATATTCTGATCCCAACCGCGCCCGACCATCCATTTTCGTTTATTTGTTTTAGCAAAAATGATGAGTTTTTCGATCATCTTTTCCTCCGATTCGATTCCGAAAAGGTTGAGCTCTGCCATATTCGACGCGGTACCTAAAAAATGGGAATGTGCATCGAAAAATCCGGGGTAAATAGGTTGGGTGCGGGCATCCACAATTTTGGCCGCATTGTAGCGGTTCATTATTTCGCGTTCAGCACCGAGCTCCACAATTTTCCCATTAGTAATCGCCATAGCCTGATAGGTAGTCATACCTTCGTCCACGCTGTATATTAATGCGTTGTGAACTACTAGATCAGCTTTATCGGTTTTTATGCAGCTTGTGGCTAATGTGCTAATTGATAGGAGGGCAAGCGATATTTTGCAAATAGTTGCAATCTTCATGGCGGTTTTATTCTTCACTCAAAAGTATGTATTTTATTGCGGTTGATTCGTGAAGACCGCTATCTGTATTTCCAGTCGGTTTTCGAATGCTCTTTTCAGATCATTGGTATGAATTGATTCAATACGATACGTTATTTGAAGGCGAAAATTTATCCTTTTTTCTCGATAAGATAGGAATTGGCCTGAGCTGTCGGTGTGATTTCCAAATCATTGATGCATACATGTACGGGAGATTCTACCACGAAACTCACAGCCCGCGCAATATCCTTTGCCATGAGTGGCTCATATCCTTTGTACGCATCGGCCGCTTTGGTTTCATCGCCTTTGAAGCGCACCATCGAAAATTCGGTTTCGGCCATCCCCGGTCTTATTTGGCTTACGCGAATATGGTGTGCCAAAAGTTCGATGCGCAGTGCTTTGGTAAGCGCATTCACGGCGTGCTTAGACGCGCAATACACATTGCCTCCGGGATAAACTTCGGTGCCTGCAATGGATCCGATATTGACAATATGTCCCTGATCAGATGTTTTAATAAGCGGAAGCAAAGCACGGGTAATATAGAGCAAGCCTTTCACATTGGTATCCATCATCCGTTCCCAATCGTCTAATTCACCGTTTTCAATAAATGACTTTCCCACTGCCAAACCAGCATTATTAATCAGGATGTCGATGTCTTGCCATTTTTCTGGAAGGGAACCCACCGCTTCAGCAACGTCCTTTCGATTTTGAAGGTCAAAGTTTAGCGTCAGCACTTCCGTTCCGTCGGTATCCTTGAGTTCTTTCTGAAGTGTTTCGAGCCGATCTTTCCGGCGCCCTGTAAGAATTAGTCGGTAACCTTTTCGGGAAAATTCCTGAGCAGTGGCTTTTCCAAATCCGGAAGTAGCACCAGTAATAAAAGCTGTTTTCATGGTAGGTAATTGTATTTAAAGTGAGAGCGTGAAGAACTAATGCCCTTCATAAATAACACCCGAAGTGGGAGTTTCGTTCAATTTAATTTGAGTAAGTCGAGGCAACTCGGGTTTAATTTTATTCCAAAGCCAGATAGCAATCCGCTCACAGGTAGGATTTTCCAGTCCTTCGATATCATTCATTACTTTGTGATCGATTTCTTTGATGATCGGGTTTATTACCTTTTTGACTTCAGCAAAATCAACGACCCATCCCAGCTCTTCCACCAGATCGCCTTCAAAAAAGGCCGTCAAGCGATAGGTGTGGCCATGCATGTTTTTGCATTTATGTCCGTCGGGAACGTTGGGTAAAAAATGGGCCGAGTCGAAGGTGAAATCTTTGAATATTTTCATCACTATACTTCTTATTTTTAGTCGGAGATACCGCGAATTTAGTGGAAATATTTTTTGTACCCATTTCTCTAAACCAATTCTTTTCTTAGCAAGAGGAAATAGTTAGAACACATTCTACAAAAAGAAATTTTTTTCTTGTACGTTCACTTCTGTGTGTCGCTTTATCTTGATTTTTGGTGAGCTCATTTTCGAGACTGTCCTGTAAGGTTTTATCCCTCAATACCTATTTAAGATTTCTTCTAAAAGTGTCTTGACTGTTTCTATCGGTTTAATACTATGACTTGCAAATTTATGAAGGAGTAAACGAGCGAGAAAGGGGGGTTACTATGGTTCTGTTGTGCAGAAAGTCCGTTTCGGATTTTCGGACTAAGGATCAACGCATAGACGTAGTGATTTTGCGTAAGCATTTGGCAAGCGATGGATTCCGCGATCGGTATTCGTTTCTTATTTCGTTTCCAAATAACTTTTTACGAAATCCGTCAAAGCACTTCCGTGAACATTTTTAGCTAGCACCACCCCCTTGTCATCCAGAATAAAGTTGGATGGAATGGTCTGAACACGGATTTTCTTTAAGAAAGGTGCGTCATCTCCTTGCAAATCTGATGCTTGAAACCAGCGATCTGCGCCATCGCTCTCTGCAGCTGCTCTCCAGGAAGACGCATTACTTTCCAGCCCATACCCAATAATTACTAACCCCCGGTCATGATATGCGTTCCAAACAGGCACCAATACCTCACGATTTTCCTTTCGGCAAGGGGCACACCATGAAGCCCACAAGTCTATGATAGTGAGATTTTTGCCAAGTAGGCTTTTAAGAGAAAGCGTATCCTTTGTAAGCATGGGAAACGTGAGATTTGGAAATATATCTCCTACTAAAACCGGCAAATTTGCGGGATCACTTTGTTTACAAAGTTGATCTACCCATGGATGACCGGGTTGTTTTTTCTTCCATTTATTACATTGATTCACCAAAAACTCAGGCACACGCTCAAAATCATTAACCGGACTTACCCATCTGAGTGCCACCAGCGCCGGGATCAGGTATTTTGTGCTATCCGCAAAATTTATTAGCGCCCTCTGATATTGTAAAATTGCGTGTTCCTTTTCCAACAGTTGGCTTCCATCCTCTAATTGCCAATGCTTTCCGGCAAGATAGGTCTGGTAGGAATTCTGGTTGATATCCCTTAAATCCAAGAGAGCATTATTCATTTCTGAAGGGTGTTCAATCGAAAAACTTTTTTGAAATTCATCCCATTTGGCAGTGACTTGCAGAGGCGCTCCAGGTTGCCATAAAATGGGCATATAGTTCGACAGAAGTGGATCCTCAGTTTGTAAATAATTGGGAGCTTTTCCGGATGGTTGTACAGCCAATTCGAACAATACAGACTCTTGTGGTTTAGGCAAGTGGTGAAACTCAAAGCTGCCATCAGCATTTACCACTGCAGAATCTACAACACTTCCAAGATATGAGGCCGCTACAGCCCGCAGGGTTGCAGGTTTAAGTAAATAAATCTTTACGTTTTTCTTTCCTATGCCTTCTAATCTTCCTGATATATCTGCCGGGGGATGACAAGCCATTAGCATTAAGGTCATTAATATAAAAAGCGTAACGTTTTTTATGGAGGTAGTGCTCATTTTTCTTGTTTTCATGCCAGAGGGCAAATATTACCGCTAAGCGGAAGTTCGAGGCGCTAACTTACAAATTACAGGAATGTTTAATGATATTATTTTCGACAGGTATTACCGCCGCCTTGTGGAAAGCTTCAACCCTATCAAGATGAAAGCTTCCCCCGAGCTACAAAAATGAGTGATACTGAAATCTCCGATTATTGCGTGAGATTTGGCCAAATGAACCTTGGGCGAGAATAGAACATCTCCGTTTTCATAATCCGCTGTGATCACATGCAGCACCCTGCTATTTACCTCTTATACCCAATGGAATAGCCATTTGATGAAACACAATAAAAAACGCGAAATGCGGGTTAATTCGCAAAAGTTTATTTGGTAAAAGCCAAAATACTTACACAACCAACAGACCAAAATCCTTCAATTTTTGCATCGGTTTGGAAAACCAAAACAACTCAAAATTTTCAAAACGGGTTTCGAAATCCGCCTTAAGATTTCCAAAAGGGCGCAGCTTTTCGGAAGCCGGCGACAGACTTGGCAAAGCCTTTATGAGCCATTCGCCTTTGTCTTTTTCAACAGTTATCTGAAACGATTCACTTTTATCGTGAAAAGTCAACTGTAGGTTTTGCCATGTTTTGTCTTTCTTGGTTTTGGATTGTTCATTCACCAATGGTATCCCGCCGAGCCATATTACTTTTGCGCTGGATTGCACCGAAGAAGTAGGTTCCGTTTCTAAGCACGTAAGAATATAATCCCGCCCGACAATTGTCTTCGGAATTTTAAAGTCAAACCACTCCTGAAGCGGCAATTCAAAACCGATGCCATGCATAAAGTTGAGAAGCGACTTTTTTAAGCCGAAGCTGAATTGATTGTGATCAATGCCGGTGGAGTCTGTAAAATCGACATCATTATTCGCAAAAGTGATGTCTTTGTAATCTGGGATAATTCCATAATCGTCCGGGTTCTTACCCACCGGACTATGGGCTGTTAAGGCAAACTGATGCCAAAATCCTGATTGAAGAACACCTTCTTCAAAAAGCTGCCGCACCATTTCCAAACTATCTACCGTTTCCTGAATGGTTTGTGTGGGATAACCGTACATCAAATATGAATGCACCATAATATTTGCTTGCGTAAAATTTCGGGTCACCCGCGCCACTTGCTCCACCGTAACCCCTTTATCGATCATTCTCAATAATCGGTCTGATGCCACCTCAAGACCTCCTGAAACCGCTATACAACCCGAAGCTTTCAGCAAATGGCAGAGATCCTGAGTAAAATTTTTCTCGAACCTAATATTCGCCCACCAAGTGAGGGTTATTTTTCGCTTCAAAATCTCCATGGCCAACGCTTTCATCAAAGCAGGTGGTGCAGCTTCATCTACAAAGTGAAAACCCGTTTCGCCAGTTTGTGCGATCAGCGTTTCCATTCGATCGGCCAAAATCTTGGCAGCGATCGGTTCATAAAGCTTTATATAATCGAGCGATACATCACAAAAAGTGCATTTTGCCCAATAGCAGCCATGCGCCATTGTGAGCTTATTCCACCGTCCATCGCTCCAAAGACTGTGCATGGGATTGGCAATTTCGATCACCGAAATATATTCATGCAGCCGCAAATCGGAATAATCGGGTGTACCAATTTCAATCTGTTTGTAATCCGTTTTTGTGCTGGTGTTTTTAAAAACCACTTCGCCATTTTCCAATAGGAATGTACGTTTGAATCCCACGGCTCCGGCGTCTCCGTTTCCACAAACGTGTTGGGCTAACAATTCAATCGGCAACTCGCCATCATCTAAGGTTATGTAATCGAAAAATTCAAAGACCCGGGCATCTTTTAGCGAGCGCAATTCTGTATTTGGAAAACCGCCGCCCATCGCAACTTTGATATTAGGATAATTGGCTTTTATAAATTGAGCGCACCGAAACGCGCTGTACAGATTTCCCGGAAAGGGAACCGAAAAGCAGACCAATTTAGGCTGTGTTTCCTTCAGTTGCGCATCGAGAATTTGCAAGGTAATATTGTCAATATGCGTGTTGTCGGCTTGCAGAGAATCATACAATTCATCAAAGGAATTGGCACTCATCCCAAGCCGCTCTGCATATCGGCTAAAGCCAAAATTGGCATCAATGCATTCCACTATAAAATCGGAAAGATCTTCTAAAAACAGTGTGGCGAGATGCTTCGCCTTGTCTTGAATTCCCATCATTCCAAAGGCGTAATCCAAATCATCCAAGTTTTCAAAACGAGAGGCTTTAGGCAGAAAATTATCCGTACAAATCTGGCGCGCGAAGGTTAAATTCTTGCCTTGCAAGAAGAGAATTATGTCATCTAAAACATTCAAGTAATCATCTCTTAGCGCATATATCCGCTGGCAATTTTCGGATGTTATTCTATTGTTTTCTTGCGCTTCCGCAAAAATAAGCTCAAAGCTCTTTTTTGAAAACAACTCCAGAATGACCTCAATACCCAAATCCATTTGGTACGAACCAATATTCTTGGTATTCAAAAACCCTTTCAAATATGCCGTTGCGGGATAGGGCGTATTCAATTGCGTAAAAGGAGGGGTGATGAGTAAGAGGTCTTTCAAAAAATGGGTTTGGATGTGGAGGGCATCAAAGATAGGTGAAATTGTTGCTGATTGTCACTCGGAATTAGCGGTAGTAATTCTTTACCCCTCCGCTCCATTCCATGCTTAAGAGACATCCTCTGATAAATGCGAAAAACAGCAATTTCAAAGTTAACCTACAAGTTTCAATTTGCTGGACTTTCCAGTACTGAAAAAGCCAAGACCAAGCAATGTGAAGATAGCGATAAACAGCCAGAGTGAAATGTCGTGACCGGGTATCGCGCTAAATTCACCAGTAGTGCCAATAAAGTCAACTACTGCCCAAAGCAGATACAGTGATCCGAATCCATATGCGAGCGTGGTGCGCGTTTTCGATGTCGGATCTTTGCGTACCGACCAGGCCACAACACCAAATACCAGTTGAGCCGTACCAATAATCAAGAAAGCGTAAGCCGTCGAGACATCCGTAATGCCGTATGATAATTTAATGGAAGGAACTGCAAATGATTACAAAGCTAAAGCACCAGATAGGAACAGCAACACTGCTGCTATAGCAAACATGAAATTAAGATTTGGTTTTCTCATTGTATAGATTTTAAATAGTCAAAAATATATACTCGGATGAAAAATAACGGTTTTATTCCCTTAATTTTAAGATGGTTATTCTTTCTATAGATTCCTTTACTTTTGCGCTACATCGATGTTCAAAAAGTACTGACATAAATCCGATGAACGAATTTCGTTAAACGTGTAAAGGGCTTTTGCAAATACACAAATATTGGAGATATCGGAATATCGAAGCTAAATATTTGGTGCGTATTAATAGGTTGTAAAATACGCCTGATACTTCCCTTTCTTCAGCGCTTCATTAAAATCATTTCCGATTTTTTTCACGATTTCCAAACTCTCTTCTGAATCGGGTTCATAAAGGTCTTTTGAAAAGTGCACATTTTTGAGATTTGCCCAATAGCCCACTGTAAATTTCAAATTCCCATATTGAATTTCCAGATCAATATTGTCACCCACATCATTTGCTTGTAAAGCACTTTTGTCTAATCCCAATTCTTCCAAAACAAAATCGGCGAGAACATGCCTCATTTCTTCTTTTGCCGGAAGGAGGTTATAATAGGTGTCGTTGTCGGTAAACCGGCCTTGCCAGAAGGGAAGTTGAGTTAGTTCGCGTTTTTGAAAAATGTACTTTCCATCCTTCGTTTTTTGCCATTCAAAAAAAGTGTTCGCCCAGACAGCATCGATGTCATTTTCGTCCTGCATCCGCGTTTCCGTTTGGTCAAATGGAAGGGAATAAGCCACGTTCTTAATAAAATCAATAACCATCATCGCATATATGGTTTTAGCTCCATTATACTTGCTGCTCACAAATACTATCTCATTTTTGTAAGGCGAAAAAGCAACGACTTCTGAAGCGTAATAATCAATACCGGTTTGATGTTTATCGAAATGAAAGACGGTCAAATCAGAAACCCGTAAAACAGTTGTTTTATTTATCAAAAGGTATTCTCCTCCTTCCAAAACGCAGTTCGCACTCGAATCGTTTGAGATATAGACTTCCTGATTTGTGCCGGGCTGACCATTTTCACTATCCAGCCATTGGATGCTTGCAAACTCTGAGTTTTGCTCATGCAGCGGAGTGACTTTGGCTGCATTATTTTCTTCGGTTATCAGATAGAGACTTTGGCTTCCTGCCAGGACCGTTGGTTGTGGCGCATCTTTTAGAACATAAGCTTTCCAAACTCCTGACAACCCGGTATTTTCTTCCAGGGCAGCAGGAAATTGAATGGATTCTCCTTTGTACAACAGCGTGTAATCCGTATAAGTCACGGATGCCATGCGACCATAATTCATGTTGAATGACTTATTTTCGGTCGGAGTTTTTAGAATGGAAAATGGAATCGCTTCAATCGTTTGCACTTGAGCGTTGGCTTTCCTTTTATTTGCGCAAGAAAATAGAAAGGCCAATATGATTATCGAGCTGACTATAGTAGGTAATAACATTTTTGGTTTCATTACGATTTGGGTTTTGGTTGATGATTTCTACTTTGCTCGATTTTCAATCTTACAATAAATCAGCTTCTAAATGTACAGCATTTGAAGTGACACGCTTCATTTAATTTTCAGGGCTACGCGATTATTTTTAGGCCTAAATTGTAATAAATCTCCAAATTGGACTGCCCATCAGGTATCCCTGAGGGTTGTGATTTTTCTTATGTTCTGAACTCGTTTTGAAATGTGTTTCATACATTAATTGAAACGTACAGGTGAGCAAGAGAAACCTTTGCCTTTTTAGTACAAGCCGCGCCGGCGTTAAAAAAAAGGGCAAAAATGGAGAGCCAATTGTAAAAAGTAACAAGGTTTACAAATGCAAAAGTAGAAAGGAGCATTGCGGCCGGTAGATGCGGCGCCATTTATAGAAGAGAAACGCTTTAAAGCAAAGCGTGGAATCTATTCGAAAGGAGACGATTGGTCAGAGTATGTTTTAGAAGATGGAAATTTGATTACCGGACAAAATCCGGCTTCATCAAAATTGGTAGCTGAAAAACTATTTGAGGCGGCAAATTAAAGAATTCCATCTAATTAGAGTCTGTCAATACACTCAAGTGGACTGTATGGACAGACACTACTTAAATTAAAAGAGCCTTTACCGGAAAAGTATAGGCTCTTTTTTAGCGTAGTTTCTCAATTATTCCCTGCGATTATCCACGGAGTCCTTCTAGTCCTGAGGTCACTGCGTTTGGGTTACTCGCGTGTCTGGATCATAGAGTTCAAGATCGAGGCATGTGAAGATTTGTAAACCAAGGAGTTTCCTCTTGTAAATGACTGTTTTCAAATCAAGCATAACGAAGATATTGGACGATATGGACAGACACGAATCATTCGTCTTTCAAACTTTGCATATCAATAACAAATCGATACTTCACATCGCTATCTATCACACGTTCAAATGCTTTGTTGATGTCCTTCATTTTTATCATTTCTACATCTGGCGTAATGTTATGCTTTCCGCAGAAATCAAGCATTTCCTGCGTTTCCTTGATGCCACCGATCAACGAACCCGCAACGCGCTTTCTGCCCATAATTAAGTTCCCGCCATGCATCGGTTCCAGCGGCTCTATGGCGCCGACCATCACCATGGTGCTGTCGCGTTTGAGAAGGTTTAAATAGGGATTTATGTCGTGTTTAACAGGTACGGTATTCAATAGAAAATCAAATGAACCGGCGTGCTTCTCCATTTCTTTATCATCTTTTGAGATCAGCACAGAATCTGCACCAAGTCGCTTGGCATCTTCCGCTTTATCGGGCGATGTAGTTATCATAATCGTTTCAGCTCCCATCGCATGTGCAAATTTGATTCCCATATGGCCTAAGCCGCCTAAACCAATTACGCCAACCTTATCTCCTTTCTTAATCTTCCAATGATTTAAAGGAGAGAAAGTTGTAATCCCTGCGCAGAGTAGGGGTCCCACTTTTTTAATATCTAAATTCGCTGGTACTTTTAAGACAAATTCTTCTCTCACCACTATTTGAGTAGAATATCCACCGAAAGTTTGCTTACCGGTATGTTTGTCTTTTCCATTATAGGTTCCGACCATTCCCTCTTCACAAAATTGCTCCAAATCGTCTTTGCAAGCGCTACATTCCTGGCAGGAATCTACCATACAGCCCACACCAACCAAGTCGCCTTTCTTGAATTTTTTTACGTCACTTCCTACCTCTGTTACCTTTCCCACTATCTCATGACCGGGCACCAAAGGATAGGTAGAATTTTCCCAATCATTGCGCGCCGCATGAATATCGCTGTGGCAAACTCCGCAGTATAAAATTTCGATTTTTACATCCTCGTTGTTTACATCTCTGCGGTCAATTTTAAAAGGTTTTAAATCTTTCTTGGCACCCTCGGTACCATAGGCCTTTATATTTTCTGACATGTATATATTTCTTTTAATTCGATATAGCAACAAGCACTGGTGAGTGATGTTTACACCCGAGCCATATTTTATAGATGATTGTGAATAGATTTCAAAATTGGCCTTTCGGCAAATACTGCAAGCCTAAAAGAAGTGATCAGTGCTAATCGCAGTTCTACACTTTAGCTCATCCTATTTGCTTCCAATTGAGAGTGTAGCCTTATTATCCATTTCCGGAAAGGCAATAAAAATTCGTAAAAGTTAGGCTTGAAAAGAGAAAAAAGGACGGGCAAATATATGATCACGGGTTTGGAGTTGGTCGATCTTCCGATTTTGTATGAGCTGCTTGCAGATACGCTTTTCGTAGAGAAAAAAGAGAGGGGTTAATCGTGCTTAACCGTTAGGAAAGGATAACATCAAAACCCTGATATCCAAAATACAAGAACTCCTAAATTTTCAAAATCCCATTTTTACACTTTCCGCAAAAAGCGCCTCAATACAGGAAACCTTCGCTGCAATCGAATATGATCAGTCATGGCGAAAATCAATACAAATAAAAATATGAGCGAAGGCAATTTATATCGAACCAGCGCACCGAGAACAGGTACCACTTCGCCGGTCAAAATTCCCAAAACCAAAACAAAACTCAATGAAAAAGCCAGAATCGGAATGCTCAATCCATACGGCCTGCGAAAATTCCAAAGCATCAATCCGATAACCAGCAGCAAAAACAAATTCTCTAAAGCCGCCGGAATAAAAACGGCCTTGGACCAATTCCAGGGCCACGGTCGCAGATAAGTCGTGGCAAGCGCTGTGGGAGCGTTGAGCAATACATCCACAGGTTTTTCAATAGGAGGGATCGATATAACTGATCCCGAATTACTGTTCTCAGCCACATTGTAAAATGCGATTTGCTTGAGTTGCATCAACTCCGAAATTTTCAACCCATCACTGATATGCGGCCCGATAAAAAGCAGCGGAATAATCAAAATATGTGGAATGCTGAACCATAGCCAAAACTTCCTTCCACCAAAAGCTTTTGCCAAAAGCAAACCCAAAATCGCCGGTGCCATGCATTGAAGCACATACCCTTTTGCGACAAGCAAAACCAAAAATCCAAAAATGATTTTCAAGATATCCCCGCGATTGTAATCTCCATAAATAAAGCGCATAAATCCAAGGATAAATATTCCCAATCCAAGGAGCAAAAGGGGTTCTTTCAGAACACCCGAACTCCAAAAAAGAACCGTGGGCAGCAGATAAACCGCCAAGAACATGGCCCATTTCTTACGCGGAAAATACCGCACACATAGTTTAAATATTGCGGTAAGGCCAATCATCGCAAAGAAGCACCAAAATGCAATATGAACACTATAAATCCCGAGTGAGAAAATCATTACAGCCGCATTCACTCGAATTATGGTGGCATTGTCGTTCAAAAATCCATTGTAAAAAGGCCGTTCGAGATGCGTCATTCGGTAGTAATACTTCATGGCCACGGGGTCGTCCTTAAATCCGAGACCGGTGAGCAGCCGAAAGTATGACGCCGGGCTCTCGTCGATGCTCGAATACATAATCACCGCGTCGTCGTAAAAACGAAAAGCATCGCCCGTACGACGATTCGTATAATGATCTGTATATAGTTCTGCCAAGCCGAATCCGACAATCAGCTTTATGCCGAAAAGTGCTATCAGATATCCACGCTTGATTCCACTTACGTGAAAAAATTTCCAATTATAGATCAGCCCCGCAAAAAGACCTGTGTATAGAAGAAAGAGTAAAATGTGCATGAACTACTATATCGTAAGGATTAGGTTGGTTCTATTGGGAAGGCTTCGGTAATCTATAAATATGAATATATTCAAAAACGCCAATCTCATCGGTAATAAAAGGCTGAATATAATCTTCTTTCAAAACATCTTCTTCCGATACGAAAAGATATTTCGCACCTTTTTCTATCAGCGTATTCATTTTATCCGCATCGATATCAAGAAAATCTGTCCATCCGCGGCGATCGGCAAATGCAAGTGTGATATTAAAAGAAGGGTCAGGGAGAGAGATTACCTTATCATCAGGTTTAATTCCCATTTCCAATAGATGTGGACTTAAGCTTTCGAACCTTCGCCAATTATTCTCACCCCACACTCTTCCTTCCATTTGAGTGATAAATGTGCTATTGCCAATTAGAGGATAGAGAGCGGGTTTCCCTTTCAGTACAAGTTTTACCACGCTTACACTATATACCATATTGAAGAATAGAAATAGACCGAGAAAAATGCGGGTAAGCTTAGCCTTAAAAACGATCGTATTGGAATTTTTGACCATTAAGGCAAAGGGAATGAAAACCGCAGGAACTAGAATAACTAAAACTACAAAATAGTAGTTGTGATCTTTCAACAGTGGAAACCAAAGTGCGAAATACGCGAGACATCCAACTCCAACAAGAAGACTTGCTGAATATGCGAGGAAATTTATATGCTTTCGCAAGAAAAGGTTTAAAAACCAGAGAAATAATAGCGCAAACAACATGGCACGACTGAAGAAATTTTCACTTGTGGAATCTTTCATTCCTGACACAATTTTATCCATTTGAGTCTGCGGAACTTGCCAAAATGGATCGATACTATTGAACGTATATTTGAAACCGTGGAGTGTATTATAGTATTCGGCGTAGGCATACCACGCGAAAATCGAAACCAGGACTGCCAAAAAACCAATACCCTCGGCCATGGGCCTGGAAAATAATTTCCGATTTCCTAAACTTTTTACAGAAAACCTTTCCATTAAGAAAATAAAACCGAGAAAGAAAAATGCAATCAAGCTCGATACTTTTATCAATCCGGCTAATGCAAAAAAGGCCATTGCAAAATAGAACCACTTTAGGGATCTGCTAATTCCATATTTCGTAATAAAGAACAATCCAATAAATACGAAGCAAATCGCCGGGCCATCGGTAATAAAACTGGTTGCATACGCCACAAAATTAGGGGAACAAAACGTAAGCAAGGTAATAGATGCAGCCCAAACCCAATCTTGCAATACCAGAAGCGTCGCCTTATAAAGTAAGAACAACGAAACCAGAAATATAAGTAAGTAAAAAAGCCTGTAAGAAAGATAAGACTTTCCGAATACCTGCCAGATTTTCCCAACGGTATAATACATGATTGGAAACTCGCCAGCAGATTTCCCGGTTGTGTAATTATCAGCTAATAAGATATGCATTTCTGGTTCCAGAAAAGGAGCACCTTCCTGATAATTCTGTGTGAGAGAAAGACAATCAGCCTGTCTCCAACCGTGCGCCCCTAACGGGCCCTTTTCCAATATTCCGTCGTAATAAATCACGCTCATCACTACGAGAATTGCGCCAAAGAGAATATTCTGAATCTTAGGACTGAAATACATCTTTAAAAATTTTAGGTTCAAAGTAAGTAGTTAGTTTTGAATTTTAAGACTCATTCTTTACGGGAAATTCCAACAAAACGGGTATTCAACTATAATCAAAATTTCATGAGACTAGTGGAATATAAGCGCTTAATACCACCTACTTGAAAAAAAATCCGATTATAGATCAGCCGCGCAAAGAGCCCTGTATAAAGAAGAATGAGTAAAATGTGCACCTTATTTTAAGAACTAAATAGTGAAAATAAGTTTTTATCCTTTTGGGGCATGCTCTGCTAATTTATAAATATGAATTCCCCAAAAAAGCCCAATCTCATTGGTTATAAACGGCTGAATATAATCTTCTTTCAAAACGTTATCATCTGACACAAGTAAATATTTAGCACCTTTTCCTATCAACATATTTATTCCGTCAGTGTCAGGACGCATGAAATTTGTCCACCCACGTCGATTGGCATATACTAGTGATACATTAAAGGAAGGGTCGGGAATCGAAATCACCTTATCGTCCGGTTCAACTCCGATTTTTAAAAGATACGGCCTCATATTTTTGAATCTCCTCCATTCATGATCCTCACTCCAAACGCTGTATTGCATATCGGAAATAAAGGTGCTATTGCCGATCAGGGGATAGAGTCCGGGTTTGCCTTTCAGCACAAGTTTCACCACGCTCACACTATAGGCTATATTAAAGAATAGAAATAGACCAAGAAAAATACGGGTCAGATTTCCCTTAAAGATGAGCACATTCGCGTTTTTGACAAATAAGGCAAATGGTATAAAAACAGCCGGAAGGATGATAACCAAAATCACCCAATAGTAATTGTGGTTTTTCATAAGTGGAAACCAAAGCGTGAAGTATGCGAGACATCCGATTCCAACAATAAGACTGGCCGTATATGCCAGAAAATTGATGCGCCTTCGTAAAAAAAGATTGAAAAACCAGAGAAACAACAGCGCAAATAAAATAGCACGACTGAAGAAATTTTCGCTCGTGAATTCTTTTATTCCTGCAACGATTACATCCAAATGCTCATCCTGAACTTCCCACAGGGGATAGATACTATTGAAAGTATATTTGAAACCGTGAATGGTATTATAGTATTCTGCATAGGCATACCAAGCGAAAATGGAACCGAGCACGGCCAAAAAACCAATGCCCTCGGCTATAGGTCTGGAAAATAATTTCCGACTTCCCAAGGTCTTTACCGGAAACCTTTCTATCAGGAAAATGAATCCCAGGAATAGAAATGCAATGAGACTTGATATTTTTATCAAACCTGCTAATGCAAAAAAGACCATTCCGAAATAAAACCATTTCAAGGATTTGTTTATTCCGTATTTCGTTATAAAAAAGAGACCAATAAATGTAAAACAGATCGCAGGGCCATCGGTAATGAAACTCGTTGCATAAGCTACAAAATTAGGTGAACAGAAGGTAAGTAGAGTGATAGATGCAGCCCATACCCAATCCTTTAATACCAGCAATGTGGCTTTATAAAGTAAAAACAAGGAAATCAGAAATATAAGTAAGTAGAAAAGCCGGTAGGATAAATAGGACTGCCCGAATATTTGCCAGATTTTCCCGACGGTATAATACATGATTGGAAACTCCCCTGCTGTTTTTCCGGTTGTGTAATTGTCAGCCAATAAGATATGCATTTGTGGTTCCAGAAAAGGCGCACCTTCTTCATAATTCTGTGTAAGAGAGAGACAGTCGGCCTGCCTCCAACCGTGGGCACCCGTGGGACCTTTGTCTAATATTCCGTCATAATATATTACACTCATTACTACGAGGATCAAGCCGAATAGAATATCCTGAATTTTAGAGCTGAAATGCATTTTCCGAAGTTTTAGGTTCAAAGTAAGTATATAGATTCGAATTTTGAGACGCATTCTTGTCAAATTAGAATTTGGGTGATGTTTTTTCCAATCATCACTTCCAAATAAGCTCAATAAAATCCCTATTTTCGCACTTTGAAAACCCTGATAGGAAATCCGTTTTTATCAATCGCAAATTACGCCATCAAAGAACCAAAATATGGACACCCTTACAAAAGACGTTGCCACATTAGAACAAGCGCAAGACCTCGGTCTGCTTCCTGAAGAATTCAAAAAGATTGAAGAAGTCCTCGGACGGCTCCCGAATTTTACTGAGCTCAGCATATTTTCGATCATGTGGTCGGAGCATTGCTCGTACAAGAATTCCATAAAATGGCTGAAAACCCTTCCCAAAGAAGGTCCGCATCTTTTGGTGGAAGCCGGAAAAGAAAATGCCGGTCTCGTCGATATCGGAAATGGTGTGGCTTGTGCTTTCAAAATCGAATCGCATAATCATCCTTCGGCTATCGAGCCATATCAAGGCGCAGCTACTGGAGTAGGAGGAATCAACCGCGACATTTTTACCATGGGTGCGCGACCTATTGCGCAACTCAACTCGTTGCGTTTCGGCTCGATTGAAAGCGATCATACTAAATGGCTACTCCGCGGAGTGACTAAAGGTATCGGTGATTATGGAAATGCGTTCGGCATTCCGGTGGTAGGTGGCGAAGTATTTTTCGATGAATCATACAGTTCCAATCCATTGGTAAATGCGATGAGTGTGGGCATCATGCACGCTGATGATATGATTTCGGCTACCTCGAGCGGTGTTGGAAATCCGGTATACATCGTTGGTTCAGCTACCGGAAAAGATGGAATTAACGGTGCTTCATTTGCATCAAAAGATATTACTGAAGAATCGGCTGGCGATCTGCCTTCGGTTCAGGTGGGCGATCCTTTTCAGGAAAAATTATTGCTCGAAGCCAGCCTCGAACTTGCTAAAACCGATGCCATAATTGGGATGCAGGATATGGGAGCCGCAGGAATAACTTGTTCAACCAGCGAGATGAGCGCTACTCAGGGTTTTGGAATGCATATCGATCTGGATAAAGTGCCCACCCGTCAGGAAGGAATGGTTCCTTTTGAAATTCTTCTATCTGAATCGCAGGAGCGCATGCTCGTCGTGGTGAAAAAAGGAAAAGAGAAAATTGTAGAAGATATTTTTGATAAATGGGATCTCAATGCCGTTCAGATTGGTGAAGTAACCGAAGGAGGTCGATTGAAATACTACATGCACGGCGAATTGGTAGCCGATGTACCAGCCCATGATCTTGTTTTGGGGGGTGGTGCTCCGGTTTACGAAAGAGAATTCAAGGAGCCAGCTTATTTTGCCAGGCATCAGGCATTCAATATGGAGTCAATTCCCGAGCCTACAAATCTTGCCGAAATCGGAATGAAACTCCTCGCCGAACCAAATATCGCATCAAAAAGATGGGTTTATGAGCAATATGACTCAATGGTTGGCACCCGGAATATGAGTACCAATGCACCTTCTGATGCAGGAATTGTAAATATCAAAGGTACCGACAGTGCACTGGCTATGACCGTAGATTGCAATGCGCGGTATGTACACGCCGATCCCAAAAAAGGAACCGCAATTGCCGTTGCAGAAGCGGCACGAAATATAAGTTGCAGTGGGGGAGAGCCCTCAGCGATCACCAATTGCCTGAATTTTGGAAATCCATACAACCCGGAAGTCTACTGGCAATTTGTAATGGCTATAAAAGGAATGAGCGAAGCTTGCCTCAAATTCAAAACGCCGGTGACAGGTGGAAATGTGAGTTTCTACAATCAAACGGCACTTGAAGGCAAAGAAGCTGTCCCGGTTTTCCCAACGCCCACCATCGGAATGATCGGGGTAATTAAGAACAAAACCAAAACGATGAGTCTCAACTTTAAAGAAAAAGGGGATCTGATCTTTTTGGTTGGGCGAATCGCAAGATGATATTGCTTCTTCGGAATATCTCGCAAAAATTTGCGGTGTGAAAGAAAGCCCGGCCCCACATTTTGATATCGATAGAGAATACCAAGTCCAAGTTGCCGTGCGAACGCTTATCGCAAAGGGATTGATCAATGCCGCACACGACGTGTCAGATGGAGGTCTTTTCGTAACTTTAGTGGAAATGGGGATTCCCGGAGGATTAGGCTTTGATATTACCGGCGATGCTGCGGTTCGGGAAGATGCTTTCCTTTTTGGAGAATCTCAAAGTCGTATACTCGTCACGCTGCCCGGCGGAATGGAAGAAGAAATTATAGAAACTATGCACGAATTAAAAGTTCCTTTCTCACTTTTAGGCCACGTAACCCGCGGAAAAATGATGGTGGATGATGAACATTTCGGCTTTATTGATGATGCTACCAAGATTTATAACAATACCCTTGAACAGAAAATGGAATCCGGTGTTAATAGTTGATGAATGCTACAAGCGACAAGCCTCAAGCCACAAGCAAATATAGCTAACCGGACTTTAGTCTTTGCGCTCTTTGCGAAAACTTAGCGCAGCGATCTCACCCAGCGAAGCAGGGAAACAAGTAAAACTCTGCGTCCTTTGACTGAAAGGAGTCCGTAAGGATGCGGCTAAAAAAAACGATATACTAAAAACCAAAAACTAATAAATGAATCAAACAAAATTTAAAGGCCAGCCGGTTGAACTAAAAGGAGATCTCCCAACGGTCGGTTCAAAAGCACCAAATTTTATGTATGTGAAACAAGATTTGAGCGAAAGCTCACTAGAAGCACATGGCAATAAAAAGAAGGTGATTATCGCTGTGCCAAGCATCGATACAGGCGTTTGCCAAATGGAAACACGAAGATTCAATCAAGAATTGAGCAAACATAAAGACGTGGTAGGATTGGTAGTGTCGAAAGATCTTCCATTTGCAATGAAACGTTTTTGTGCCGCCGAAGGAATTGAAAATGTAGAGATTGCTTCCGATTTCAGAGGGAATTTTACAAGCCAGTACAATACTGAAATGCAGGATGGCCTAATGAAAGGATTGAGTTCCCGTGCCGTTTTTGTACTCGATGGAAATAATACCATCACCTATGTTGAATTGACCAACGATATTACCGAAGAGCCAAATTATGATGCAGCCATGCAGGCGGTGGATAGTCTGTAATGAACGAATAATTCGATTTCAAAAGGCACCATTAGGGGCCTTTTTTTGTGTAAACATTCTGACTTATAACCTGTTTATATGTTCAAAGAAGTAAATGAACTGGCTCGGGAGATTTTTCGATTGCATTTTAAAACACTTCTTAGACCATTTCCATGTCAATGATATAAAGTGACATGGAAACAAGTACCTTTGAGCAATTTTAAACCATAAAACCAAATTACCATGAAATTTAAATTAGGAATGCTTCTGTTTTCATCTATGCTGCTAATAGCTGGATGCAACAACGGCGGCGACAAAAACATGAATGGCGATGAAAATTCAGACATGAAAATGGACAGCACCGCCAATAAAGATATGATGGACAATAATAGGTCCATGGATTCTTCAACCCCAATGGAAAAAGATGGATTGAAAGTCTATGCTTATCAAGCTTCTCCAAAATTTCCGGATGCTTCTCTGAAAACAAGAACACCCATGAATGGAGCAACGGAGAAAGTCGGAAATGTAAAATTTGATTACGACGTTCAGGGATACGAATTAGGTGCTCAAACGACTGATGCCACCACAAATGGGCTCGCCAATTCTGACAAAGGGCAACACATCCATGCTATTTTGAACAACGAACCTTATATGGCATATTACCAACCGGGATTTGAAAAAGATTTGAAAGCTGGCCATTATGTGCTATTGTCTTTCTTATCTCGCTCTTATCACGAAAGTGTTAAGAATCCTGCGGCCTCTGATATTATCCAGTTTATGGTAGGAGAAACGGATGAAAAACCGATTGATCTAAACGCTCCACTAATTTTTTATAGCCGTCCAAAAGGAACTTATAAAGGAGCCGATACCAAAAAACTATTACTCGACTTTTATTTGATGAATTGCAAGCTGAGCCCTGATGGTTATAAAGTTCGTGCTACCATTAACGGTACAGAGTTTATGCTTACCGACTGGTCAGCTTATGTTGTAGAAGGTTTGCCTATGGGCGATGTGAAGGTGAAACTCGAATTACTGGACTCGAACAATAATCTTGTTGACAGCCCTTTCAATCCGAGTGAACGAACCGTCACTTTGGAAAAAGGAGATATGTAATTCGAAGCGACGTACGCAACATTTGAGTTTCAACACGAAACCCGCATTGGTCTCCAGTGCGGGTTTTTTATTGCATAGCTGCGGGATTGTATCGTGCGATATAGCGCTATGTCTCTTTAGCTAATGCCGGATGTATCTCTATGCACACTAGCGGCAGGTAACGCGAGCGCGGGTACGTTGCTTTTTAATTGACATCACTGCCTCACGATTCTAACGCAGGGTTCAATTACCTAAAAAAAAACACCCCGCATAGCAACGGAGTGTTTTCACATTCGCATCATTCATAAAGTCGTTTATTCGATCATAAAACGTTTCACACCGAGAATTTCTCCCGTTGAAGGTTTTCTAATCATAAGATTGTACATTCCCGAAGCAAAATCTGCTGTTGAGATACTTGTGCGTTCGCCTTCAATATTTCTGGTCGTCAATACTTTTCCAGTTATATCGATCACCGAATACAAAAGAGAATTATTACTTTGAGCCATATTCAAATGTATTTGAGAACCTCTTGTAGCAATATTTGGAACAATTTTAAAATCAAACTTTTCAGCCAGTTCATTTATACCTACTGAGCAGTTTGCCAGACATTTGGCCCAGCAGTAATTTACGGTTGTACTTTCGTCACTAACGGTAATATTTCTCTTTCCATTTGAAGCGCATTCACCTATTACGTACTCACCATCAAATATAGATGAGCCATTAAAGAAGTTAAATTGATAGGTGCCACTCCCAATGGTTAATGTGGCTTCCCAGAATCCTTCCGTATTGAGCGTCATTGGGTTTTCTGAAGGAGACCAGCCCTGAAAACTTCCACCAATATGTATTCCATCGTCGCTCACAGCCAAATCTCCGGCATCGAGTACAAATGTTATTAAAATTGGTGGACAAGGAACGGGAGCAGTACCAATTACTCCGGTGGTTCCACTGCATCCTGTCGCATCGAAGGTGTAAGACAAATCAATATCCTGTTCATCTGCCGGCAATCCGATTAAAGTAAATTGGTATGAATTTATTCCTTCATAGAGGTCAAAACTTTGTCCGGCAATGGTAAGTGTGCCACCGGCATTCACATCCATAGTAACACCTAAAACTAGATCGTACATATCGAGACCGACTACACATTGACCGATACTCAGAGCGGAGAAATTTGGATTTATAGGCACTTGCGTACAAATACCATAATCACAAATGGCTACGGAACATGGGTCTGAGGAAGCACATCCATCATTGCCATAACATTCAGGGAAAAAGAGTGCAGGTTTTCCTACTGGGCCGGGACTTTCGGCGGTTGAGAACGAATAAATCAAATCAAATCCATCGGTATCGCTATAGCTAAAACAGGTTCCTTGGTTATTGTTTCCCCCCTGATTGCAGAAACCAATGACATGGCCTTGTTGATCCTCAGAAACTCCACCGGCAGAATATTTCCCATCTACAACAGGATTAAATGCATGGAGTACTTCCATACCGGTTGATGAATTGTATCTGAATAAGGCTCCACCTCCATTTAAACCGGTGGTAGTAGTTCCGTACAAACTTCCGTCACTGTGGAGCAATAGCCCTGCTCGGACAGCTTCTCCGTCTGTATCGGGATTAAAATTATAATCAACAGTCAGTGTACCCGTTGTGGGATCGTAATCAAATAAAGATCCAGCATTGTATGATCCTCCTTCCGTCGTAGTACCGTATATCTTACCATCTGCTCCAAAAGTTAGGCTAGCCTCGGGACTTCCACCGTCAAAAGGGCTGAAAAAATCGTAAAGAATACTATAGTCACCCTCCGGACTCAAGGTGTAAAAAGTTCCGTAATTATAGGTACCACCTGCTATTGTGGTTCCATAAATGGTTCCATCTTCGGTAACGACAATCCCGCCATACGGAAACTGACCTGTTTCTGAAGCTTCGAATGTGTGTAACACTTCAAGAGTTCCATCTTCAGTAATGCTGAAAATTGTACCTGATTGGCCGGGGCCTCCAAAGCGGGCTGTACCATAATATTTCCCGTCAGCCGCAAGAAAAAGGTCTCCGTTTGGATTTTGTCCTTCCGTATTCAGATTAAAATCATGCAAATTCTCCCGGGTTCCATTTAGTTGAATTGAATAGAAAACTCCCGTATTATACAATCCGCCGTTTGAAGTAATTCCAAAAAATTGATTTCCGTTTTTAATAATTGATAGGGGTGCCGCGCCTTCAAGAGGGAGACTAAAATCATGAAGTTTAACGACCACATTTCCGGCGGTAAGTTGATAGAGTGTCCCATAATTATTTGCGCCTCCAGTAGGCATGGCACCTATCATACCGCCATTTCCGTCAGAAACAAGAGCTGCTGTCGGATTAGCTCCATCGGCGATATAGTCAATATCATGGACTTTCGTAAATGTTCCATCTTCGGTTATTGTGTAGATGGTACCGAAGCCGTTAATTCCTCCAAACTCGGTTACTCCGTAAAATTTTCCGTCATCGGACTTACCGAGACCCGTTTTTGGGAAACCTCCGTTTTGCGTGGGTTGAAGACTTTTCAAGCGGGTAAATACTCCGTCTGAAGTAACCTTAAAAACAGTTCCGGTTCCACTCGTGCCGCCTTCTAAACAGGTGCCGAGAAATACGCCCGGACTCGATTCGAGAAGATTTCCATAAGGATACCTTCCATCGGATGCACCAGCGCTAATATTATATATAGTGGCAAAGGTATTCGAAGCTGGGTTTAGTTTGAAAATGCTTCCCTGACTATTTGCACCACCCGATTGAGTAGTACCATATAATAGACCATCACTGGCCAATACGACTCCACCAAGAGGATAAGAGCCTCCGGCTCCTCCGGAAAATTGGTGTATCACTTGATAACCCGTAGCAAAGCTATAAGCGAAACAAGTACCAAAATTACCATTACCACCATTGCTACAAACACCATAGATCTTCGCCTGAACATTATCAAATCCTAAGCCACCCGTTGGGTTGGCTCCATCTACACCTGAATTAAAATGATGAAGAACCGAGTATCCATTCGTCGTAGAAAACTGGAATAAAGTACCCGCACCGTATTGGCCCCCCTGAAGGGTACTTCCAACAAATACTCCATTATTGATCTCAACCATATCGCCTTCACCTTTTTTTCCATCAGTGCCCGAGCTGAGATTGTACAATACTTCAAATCCATTTTCTTCCGAATAGCGGAATATGGTACCGTCATTATTAGTTCCTCCTTCAGAGGTTATTCCATAGTAAGCCCCATCGGAACCTAATACTAAATGCGATTTGGATTTTTCACCTTCTTGTGAATTAATGAATTCAGACTTGAATTGATAATCTAAGCCCGTATCCATTAAATTAAATACAGACCCGATTTGGTCTATTCCTCCGGTTTGGGAAACACCCCAAATTTGCACTTGTGCATGGGAAGATAGAAAACCGAATACGAAAAATGAACTTAAAAAGCCTGAGAGCAATACGGAAAACCGCATTGAGTTAGAGTTTAGGGGAGAGAACATGTGTTTAAAATTGTATAGTTTGTCCTGTATACTCTATGTATGGGACTTGGGTTACATGATATTATAGACTAAAGGTACCGCCAATTAGGAAGTTTATATTATTCGGGTAGGGCGAATTTATATCTCCAATCAGATCATACATTATTCCAATGTATAACCCACTGCCGTTGGCGGTGCGTTGTGTGTATCCACCCCCGACAAAAAATACAGGTATAGTAACCCGCTCCCGCATCTGATCTACCGAATATATGAACTCATCAAGATTCAGAACTTGAAATTCGGATTGTAAAAAAATCATATCAAGTGGATAATATCTGCCGAAAACAGAACCTCCATAAATTGATGTTTCGGAATCGGGGTATCGATTGTCCTTATAATACTGGTATATCGGTCCCAATCCTGTAGTGAACTTTGGGCTTACATTATAGCCCGCGATTGGGGCAATTATAATACTCGTAATGGTTCCAAAACTTAAACCTAAGCTTCCACCAACAAATAAGCGGTCTTTAAAAGGAAGATTTGCGTAGGGATTATTGCTTTCTTTGTTAGAACTTTGACCATATGATGAAAGTCCGGTCAAAAAAGCGATAACAAAACAATTGAGGAATAGAAGAAATCTTCTTGTTTTCATATGACATTATAAATAAATAGAGATCAAAAGTAATGATTAAAGGAACTAATTCGACTGTTTGTATTACAGGAGCAAGTAAGGGGCTTGGATATTCACTGGTTCAAACCTTTTTAAAAGATAGTAATTTCGAGATTGCTGCTGTGACCGGTCATGGAAACGAATTGCGAAAACGGCTGGATTCAGAGTTGGATATTGATCGTGTGCATATAATCGAAGCCAATATTGGAACAAATTCGGGAAGACGGGAGATTCGCGATCGTATAAATAAGATGTCGGAACTCCGCATTCTCATCCATAATGCAGGCAAATTGTTATTCAAGCCATTTCTTGAAATAAAAGAAGATGAACTAAAAGATATTTATAATGTAA
>CAVUKD010000002.1:0-445000 GCA_963741985.1 uncultured Cryomorphaceae bacterium | reverse complement strand
GGCTTCTAAAGGTTCCCTCAACACGCTTGGTAACCGTGTGTAGAGTATAATGGCATAAGGGAGCTTGACTGTGAGACTGACAAGTCGAGCAGGTACGAAAGTAGAGCATAGTGATCCGGTGGTTCCGCATGGAAGGGCCATCGCTCAAAGGATAAAAGGTACGCCGGGGATAACAGGCTGATCACTCCCAAGAGCTCACATCGACGGAGTGGTTTGGCACCTCGATGTCGGCTCGTCACATCCTGGGGCTGAAGAAGGTCCCAAGGGTTGGGCTGTTCGCCCATTAAAGTGGCACGCGAGCTGGGTTCAGAACGTCGTGAGACAGTTCGGTCTCTATCTGTAGTGGGCGTTAGAAATTTGAGAGGACCTGCCTCTAGTACGAGAGGACCGGGGCGGACGCACCTCTAGTGTACCTGTTGTGGCGCCAGCTGCATCGCAGGGTAGCTACGTGCGGATGAGATAAGCGCTGAAAGCATCTAAGCGCGAAACTCACCTCAAGATGAGATTTCTTTTAAGGGTCGTTGTAGACGACGACGTTGATAGGTTGCAGGTGTAAAGGCAGTAATGTCAAAGCCGAGCAATACTAATTACCCATAGACTTTAAATTCGCACTGAACCAATACGTCAATCTTTTTTAGATGATTTCTTTTCGGCAAAAACCGAAATGCGATTGTCAAAAGCACTAAACGCTTTAGGTGACTATAGCAATGAGGTCCACCTCTTCCCATTCCGAACAGAGAAGTTAAGCTCATTAGCGCAGATGGTACTGGTGTATTCCGGGAGAGTATGTCGTCGCCAATCTTTAAAAAGCCCCTGTAGTTTATTCTGCAGGGGCTTTTTTGTTGTGAGGTACCCATGCCAGAAGTTCTATAGATGATTCCCGTGCTTTACCTTAAATTGAGTAGAATACTAAACGAAAGGTTTCGGAATCTAAGGTTACCCCCAAATTGGTCATAGTCAATTATCCGAATTTTTCTTATATTGTTTTCGATAGACGATTTTTCTAGCGACTTATTTTCGGTTTTGACCAAGCTCAGCAGCATAGCTCCACGATTTTTAAACGGGACCCGGGGTGTGCCGGCTATGCTCGCATTTTTGTTTATGCTTCTTGCGTTTAGCCCAAAGGTCGCTGCTCAATTTTATTTCGAATTACCAGTGACTTATGATTTCTATCAATTCGATGAACCATTGAATTTACGAAATGATAAACTAAATTTTCTCCCTCGAATTGGGTTTGGTGTGTATCGTAGTACGACGGAAAGATGCAAAATAGCCATTGAAACAGGACCTTTTCGAAGAGAGTTTTATCAAAATTTTCCATCGGAGGAATTCAGATATCGATTTTTCGGATGGTTTGTTTCTCCTCTTTTTTCTTATGAGGCCATTAGAAAAATGAATCTTGAAGCGGGATTTCAATTTCTCTTTTACAATTCCCGAATTAATGGGTATGGTACTTTTAATCAAATTGGCAGAGGATTTCGGGGGGGCGATATCGGTTTTATTGCCGGCGCGTCTTATTATTTTACTGATTGGTGCGCAGCTGGAGCGAGATTCACTCCTTATTTATTCGAATGGTGAAATACCAGAGAATTGGTGATTACGGTGAATTCGAACCTTATAAGAAGGATATTTCAACGCAGAGGATCGAGATCTTTCTTCGTTTTCAATTCTTAAACTCCAGGTACAAATGAAGCTAAAATTTCAAGTGATATTCTGTTTCCTTGGCATTTTTCTATGTGCATGTGTCAGTGAATTCAGACCTGAAGTTATTGATCCGAGACTACCCGATTATTCTGAGGAGGGGCTCAATACGGCTGGAGCATATGTTGATGGGTTTCCCTGGAATGCCCGGCGGAAACTTTCATACTTTTTTATTTTCCCATCTGGAATCTCCGGAGATGGAGATATATACATTTACAGATCTGATAGCACAAATGATAATCTGCTGGCATTTGAGTTTGGAAAACAGACGATAGGAGAGTTGGAAAGGCGTTTTTATTTGTCTATCTATATTCCTTCCGATTTTTTAGCACTGAAGGATCAAACTATACTTTTGGATGGGAAGTCTAATTATGGCCAACTCTTTCTCGATCCGTCACATCGCACCGCCATATCGGGTCCAGATACGCTTCATAAGGGTAAAGGGCAACTTCACATACGCTATGTCGAAATTATGCCGGATCCGGATAGTGTTATTGTTTCGGGAACATTTGGGTTTGATGTTCAAATTGATTCAACAATGCATACAGTGCATTCCGGTCGTTTTGATTATAAGTTTTCTTCTTCTGAGATATTCCTGTTTAGACCGTGAAATTTTGTCTCATGGACGGCAAGCTTTTCTAAAATAGATATTTTCTGAGATATTCTGATTCTAAAAAGTTTTTTCAAATAAATTCAACCCCTGTCACCACGGGACTATAGGCTAGCTGCATTCATGCCTTTTTTTCCGAGAAATTCTACATCGTGCAAAGAGCAACAAGATTCAGCGATAGTCAAATTACGTCTTCTGATGCTTTTTCTTAGCCGCAGGAAATAAAATATTATTCAAAATCAACCGATACCCAGGGCTATTCGGGTGCAGGTTCAAATCAGTCGGTGGGTCGCCTACACGGTGCTGATAATCTTCGGGGTCGTGTCCTCCATAAAATGTCCATTGCCCTTTGCCGTATTCACCGTGGATGTATTTTACAGTTCCTTCGGCCTTGCTTTCGCCCATTATCAATACATTTTTCTTTACATATTGCTTTTTGAAATCAGTCGTTTGACCCATAAATCCTTTGATAACCTGCTGGTGATCCTGTGTGAGCATCGTGGGCACAATATCCCATTTTGCTGAAAAGTCAAAAAGCGTAAAGAAGTCCTTGGTTTGGGGAATATTACGGTGGATATCGGTGCCATCAATAGATGAAAACTCATAAACCAAAGGATCCATTTCGAGATTAAAATCGGTAAAGGCAAAGGTTTCTGAGAAATCGAGCTTGGCTTGGGCTGCCGGATCTTCCGGATCACCATCGTATATGCTTGCGCAAATATCGGTATTCTGCGCCGCGAGAGCAATATCATATGAGTCAGTACCCGAGCACATCGTAAACAGAAAGCCTCCACCAGCAGTGTATTCCTTAATTTTTTGGGCTACAGCCAATTTTAGTTGCGACACCTTTGAGAAGCCCAATTCTTTAGCTTCAGCCTCAGCATCCATAACTTGTTGTTGATACCAGGCAGCATTCTTATAACTCCGGTAAAACTTGCCGTACTGACCGGTAAAATCCTCATGGTGCAGGTGAAGCCAATCATACTTGGGAAGTGCCATATTGATAATTTCCGTATCGTAAATTACATCATAAGGTATTTCGGCGTATTGCATAACAAGGGTCACCGCATCATCCCACGGCATTTTCGACTTGGGAGAGTAGACTGCTATTTTCGGAGCTTTTTCGAGTTTTACCGTTTCCATATTTACTTCAGGATCGGCAATTTGGTTCAGAATGTTTGCCGCTTGCACATCGGCTATTACTTTGTAAGACACGCCTCTAATAACACATTCTTCTTCGATGGTCTTATAATCGTCCATCATGAAGCTCCCTCCTTTATAATTCAAGAGCCACTGAACCTCGATATTATTTTCCAAAACCCAATACGCTATCCCATATGCCTTGAGATGATTGGTTTGGGTATCGTCCATCTCAATCAGAATTTTAGCCCCAAAGGCATTTCCGATGAAAATAAAAAGTAAGAATGTCAGAATGAATTTGAGACCCGGTTTAAAACGGGGCTTCATCATCATCTTTTTTATGGAGAAAGTCATTGTCATTATCGTTCATCCTGGATTGCATTGTGATGGTTTGAAATTTATCGAAATCAGGATTTCCATCAAAACCACCTAGTTCACCATAGTTCATTTCCAGATTTTCAAATTTCGCGAAATCTTTTACAAATTTCAAGGAAACCGTGTCTAAAGCACCATTCCGGTGTTTGGCAATTATTACCTGACCCACACCCGTGGTTGAATTTCCGTCTTCATCCTGGGTGATATCGTAATATTCAGGCCGATAAATAAATGACACAATATCTGCATCCTGCTCGATTGCTCCCGATTCACGCAAGTCGCTGAGCATAGGTCGTTTGTCACCACCACGTGTTTCCACCGCTCGACTCAATTGTGAGAGAGCCAAAATCGGAATATTTAATTCTTTTGCGATCGTTTTTATGGTTCTTGAAATCATACTGATCTCTTGTTCCCTGTTGCCGCGATTCTCAGTACCGGCGGTCATCAATTGCAAATAGTCGATGATAATACACTGGATGTCGTGTTTGGATTTCATCCTACGCGCTTTTGCACGCAGCTCAAAAACAGACAAGGAGGGGGTATCATCAATATAAATGGGCGCTGTGGCCAGTTTTTTAATCCGGGTGTGCAATTGGGTGAACTCGTGATCCTCCAAATTTCCACGTCGCAGTTTTTCTCCTTTTATTCCTGTCTCTGCTGATATCAGTCGATTTACCAACTGAACGGACGCCATCTCCAACGAGAATACCGCCACAGGAATTTGAAAATCAACGGCCATATTTCGCGCCATCGAGAGCACAAAAGCTGTTTTTCCCATTCCGGGACGTGCAGCAATCACGACCATATCCGATTTTTGCCAACCCGATGTTACCCTGTCGAGGGCCGCAAATCCGGTCGGAACGCCACTCACTCCATCTGTGTTTTTGCGCGCAGCCTCTATACTTTCAATCGACAGCTTGATAACGTCACTCATCGCACTGAATTCTTTTCGGATGTTTCCTTGAGCCACCGTAAAAAGATCGCTTTCCGCTTTGTCGAGCAAATCAAATACATCTGTACTTTCTTCATAGGCTTCACGGATGGTGGTGGAAGAAATGCGGATGAGCTCACGCAAAATGTGCTTCTGCGAAATAATCCGGGCGTGAAACTGGATATTTGCTGAGCTGGCCACTCGATTGGTGAGAAAACTGATGTAATAGGCACCTCCGATTAACTCAAGTTCACCACGTTTTCGCAATTTGGCAGTAACTGTCAAAATATCAATAGGCTCCGAGTCCTGAAATAATTCCTGGATCGCAGAATAGATTTTTTTATGGCTTTCGCGATAAAAAGAATCCGGTTTCAGGATGTCAATAACATCGTTCACCGCCTCTCTTTCGAGCATTAAAGCACCGAGCACTGCTTCCTCCAAGTCAGTAGCTTGCGGGGGGATTTTGCCCAGTTCATTGTTTTGAATAGGGGGATTGGCCGGCTTCGCTTTACGCCATTCAGATTTTTTTTGCGAAATTTCTTCCATAGCCTCAAAGATACTATTGTGATCGGGGGTTTTGCATTATCTGTTATATTGTGATATGAAAAGTTTTCAATGTACGTTTTCAACAAGTGTTTATAGCGTATCCAATGCACTGATATTGCTTGTGCTGCCTCTTTTATTTTTTGCCTGCAAAAAGGATTCGGACCAAGAGCCGCCTCTAGTTACGATCCAAAGTCCATACGAAAACCAACCTTTTTCTACTGTTGATACGATTTCTGTTGTTATTTCGGCAACGGATAATGAGCAGATAAAATCAATTATTTTCGAACTTTTAGATTCAGACTACAATCTTATCGGAAGCCAAAAAACGTATTCCGTTTCGGGCAGTCCCATTCAATTTGGAATAGATTATAGCGTCAATCAGCCATTTCTCTCATCGGGTTCGTATTATTTCGCGGCCAGAGCTTCCGATGGTGGAAATATCGGTTCGGCTTACGTTAAAATCCTATTGACAGCGATCCCCCGTGTGATTGATCAGTTTCTGGTTGTCACCAAATCAACAAGCACTGCTCACGTATTTTCGAGTACTGATTTTACTTCTTGGACAGAAAAACTTCAAGTGGGCACTGATTTCAAGGCCGCCGCGTTAAACTATCGGCAGAATGTCTTGGGAATTACTGGAGGGGATTCGGGCGATGCGAATTTTTATAATACAGGTGATTTCAGTATTGGAAATAGCATTTCAAATTTTGGGACTCCTTCGCTCGATTATTTTCTCGGCCTTGATTGGGATGTGGATAATAAGAAATTTATATTGCTGCAAAATGACCCCCAATACCGTGTTCTCGATGAATTGGGAAATCCATTGTCATCGGGCTCACTCCAGCAGGGTTTTCGTCCGCAGAAGTCTTTTCAGACGAATGGTAAAATTTATGTGGATCAGAAATCAATTACCTCCTCATCCAGAATTTTGAGCAGTTTCGCCTACTCTGGTCAGCTTATCAATTCATATACGGTAAGTGGCTCCGTAAAAAGTGTATCGAAAAAGAGCCAAAATGCAGATTTCGTGTGGATTGACGCTGATTCGGGTACACGGCTTGCACTGACAAATGAGAGTAATAATCTCATCTCTACTGCGTATTCACGTGCGAATGAGCCCCTTTTAGCAGTGGCAAAAGTTAGTTCCGGAGTTTTCTTAATCGCTACATCCACCGGGATATATCGCTATTCGTATGCGGATGGAAGTACAGTTGTTCTCAACCAGAGTTTGCAGGTCACTCAACTTTATTACGAATCTTTGGATGGACTTATTTACGCTGTAAATGGAAATACCCTTTACCGCTTAACTTCAACAGGCCAGTTGGTCGACTCGAAAAACTTTGTCAATCCAATCGTCTTTTTTGGAATTGATTACAACCGGTAAACGATAATTTATTTTATTTCGCCCATTTCGGCAAACTTCTCAATACGTAGCTCGATACGTTTGGCTGCTGTCATAGCTTTCAATTTCTTTATATTTGAAAGTATGGCCGTCTTCACATTTTCAAAAGTTCCTTCACGATCGGTATGTGCACCGCCTAATGGTTCTTTTATGATACCATCAATGAGTTTGTTTTTCAGCATATCAGTTGAAGTAAGTTTAAGAGCTTCTGCAGCTTCAATTTTATGGTCCCAGTTGCGCCAAAGGATGGTCGAACAATTCTCAGGAGAGATTACAGAATACCAAGAGTTTTCGAGCATAAGCACTTTGTCACCAACGCCAATTCCCAATGCTCCGCCGCTCGCTCCTTCGCCGATTACAATACAAATAATCGGCACTTTGAGCTTTGCCATTTCGTAAAGATTCCGTGCTATCGCTTCGCCTTGTCCCCGTTCTTCTGCTTCAAGTCCGGGAAATGCACCGGGAGTGTCAATCAAAGTCACAACTGGTTTTTCAAATTTCTCGGCAAGCTTCATCAGGCGCAATGCCTTACGATACCCTTCAGGATTTGGCATTCCAAAATTACGGTATTGACGCATCTTGGTATTAATTCCCTTTTGCTGACCTATAAACATAACCGACTGGCCATCAATCTGGCCAAAACCACCTACCATTGCTTTGTCATCGCCCACGGTACGATCGCCGTGCAGTTCAGTAAATGTGCCGGCTGTGAGGTATTCGATATAGCTCAGAGTGTAGGGTCTTTCGGGATGTCGTGAAACCTGTACGCGTTCCCACGGGCTCAGGTTTTTATATATTTCTACGCGTTTCTGTTTGATCTTTTTTTCCAGATCGCGCACCGTCTTTTTGGTGTCAACATCTCCTTTTTCGGAAATCTCTTTGGCTTTTTCAAGCTGCTCCAAAAGTTCTCCGATAGGTTCTTCAAATTCCAGTAAAGTGGGCATATATTGATTAATTGAGGGCGTAAAATTAAGATTTATTTTCCAACGTGCTTTTTTTCCAACGCTTTTGGCGCATATTTGTCCTATGATCGTCTTTCCCAACGCAAAGATTAATCTTGGATTGAACGTGCTAACGCAGCGAAGCGACGGATATCACGAGATCCAAAGTGTGTTTTTTCCTGTTCCTTTGACGGATGTATTGGAATTTGTTGAAAATGGCGATTCGAATCAGGACATTTTTTCAACTTCAGGGATTCCGATTCCCGGAAACAGTGCGGATAATCTTTGTATTAAGGCACTTGCGCTAATGCGAAAGGTGAAACGTATTCCGTGGCTGAAGATTCATCTTCACAAATTAATACCATTGGGAGCTGGTCTTGGAGGAGGTTCAAGCGATGGTACGTGGTTTTTGAGATCGTTAAATGATGAATTTGAAGTAGGACTTGGTTCAAAATCCCTAAAAATACTGGCGCTGGAACTTGGAAGTGATTGTCCGTTTTTTATAGAAAATATTCCGGTCGCGGTTTCCGGAAAAGGGGAAGTGTTGACCGAATTACATATGGAACTTACTGGATTTTATCTTCTTCTAATTTTTTCGGATACCCATATTTCTACTGCTTCGGCATATCGCGCAATGAAACCGAAATCGCCCGATTTTTTGCCTTCCGAAGTGATTCGAAAACTATTAATTGAGGAATGGAAAGAAAAACTAACGAATGATTTTGAATTCTATGCATTTGCACAATATCCGGTATTGGAAAAAACGAAGGCCAGACTCTACGATATGGGTGCGGTCTATGCTTCTATGACGGGCAGCGGATCGGCGATATATGGTATTTTTAAGTCGAAACCTGTGGTAAGTCCGAGTGATTTTCCTGCGGAAAAAATCTGGTTGAGTGAGCTCTAAATGCGATTTTTCTTAAAGTATTTTGAAGTGTATTTCGCTTCTTTAAACTTTTAAGAATTGGAAACTATGATAAGCCTTAGAATATCTTCAAAAACAGAAGGAGAACTCAATGATTACTGCGAAATAATGGGGCTTTCAAAATCACAGGTTGTTAAGGAAGCTTTGGCGCAATATCTTGTGCAAAGGCAAAATGCACTTGACACATATGAAGCCTGGAAAGATCTTTTTGGTCAGGAAGGCAGCCCCTAAGATGACAATGCCCAAACCTGCAAAGCCAAAGTAAAGGCCAAAATAGATGCGAAACATTATTGATGCACGGCCCCTTATTGTCGCTTCAGAAATAACCGGTATCCGAGCAATCGCAAGTATTGATTCCGATTTTTACATTTATAGAGATATCCGAAATACGTATTTGAAGAATATCTTTTTCTAAAGTTGATTTCTATTTCTGTGCTTTAAAGTACAACACAATCGCAACCGCGGTATAAAGAATATTCGGCAGCCACACAGCTAAAAGTGGATTTAATCCTGCATTTGTCGCTGCAACGGTAGTCACCTTCATCGCAAATATATACGACACCGCAATTAACACACCAATCGCGAGATGGCCTCCTATTCCACCGCGGCTTTTTCGGCTCGCAATCGACACACCGATAATTGTTAAAATATAGGTCGCAAAAGGGTAGGAAGAGCGCTGGTTCTTCTCTATCTGATAGTGTACCGTTTTGTCCGAACCTTTTAATCTCTCGCCTTCAATAAAATCAGTTAACTCATTGTAGCCCATCGTGGAAGCCACACTTAGCCTCTGACCAAAGTCGCTCGGTTTCAGCGTAAGGAGTGTATCCAACTTCCTGCCTTGGTTGACTATTTCTGAAGTATCAGTTAAGAAGCGTTCGTAGTAGTTTTCTATATCCCACCGACCTGAAACAGAATCGTATTTCGCTCTGTCGGCCATGAGCTTGTACTTCAATTTACCCGTCTTGCTCCATTCTTCGATAGAAAATTTATATCCAATATTATTGATTGTACTAAAAGATTGAAAGTAAGCAATCGAGTTTTTGTTGAACTGCCTGTGCAGGTTCTTGTCACTAATTCTGAACTGGTTATTCAGATACTGTTCTTCAAAAGCTAACCGTTTTGTGTTAGCAATTGGTAGTTGATAATGAGTGAAATAGAGCGAAACTCCACAAAGAATAGTGGCTCCGATCATATACGGATACAAAAACCGGCGAAATGACACACCGCTGGCATAAATGGCGACAATTTCGGTGCGTTGAGCCATTTGACTGGTAAAAAGCAAAACACTCAAAAAGATCAGAAGTGAACTGAATAGATTGCCATAATAAAAAACAAAATTGACGTAGTAATCAAAAATGACCTTATTGAAAGGAGCGTCGCTTTTTACAAATTTCTCAAGCTTTTCCGATACATCAAACACAATGGCGATCGACATAATGACGGCCAGCATAAAGAAGAAAGTTCCAAGAAATTTCTTCAGGATATATAGGTCAAGCTTTTTCATTAATTATAATCGCTGATCTAATTTTACAACCATTTGATTTTTCCAACTTGTAAAATCACCAGCAATAATATGCCGACGCGCTTCGCGTACCAGCCACAAATAAAAAGCAAGATTGTGAATACTGGCTATTTGCGCTCCCAAAATTTCTTTGCTGATAATCAAATGACGTAAATATGCTTTAGAATAGGCCGAATCTACATAACTCGTGCCATTGGAATCTATCGGGCTGAAATCGTCCTGCCACTTCGCATTCCGTATGTTGATAATCCCTTCGCTCGTAAATAGCATACCATTGCGTGCATTCCGTGTGGGCATTACGCAATCAAACATATCGATTCCCAGAGCAATATTTTCCAAAATATTTACGGGAGTACCCACACCCATTAGATAGCGCGGTTTATCTTTTGGAAGGATTGCAGTAACAACTTCGGTCATTGCATACATTTCTTCTGCTGGCTCGCCTACCGACAAGCCCCCAATGGCATTTCCTTCCCGATTCATCGAAGCTATATATTCTGCCGATTCCTGGCGCAGATCTTTATAAACGCTTCCCTGTACAATCGGAAAAAGTGTTTGGCTGTAACCATATTTATTCGGCGTAGTGTCAAACCGGTCGCAGCATCGTTTTAGCCAACGATGGGTGCGGTGCATACTTTTTTTAGCATATTCAAAATCGCACGGGTAAGGCGTACATTCATCAAACGCCATTATGATATCAGCCCCAATTGTGCGCTGGATATCCATAACACGCTCTGGCGTAAAAAAATGCTTCGCTCCGTCGATGTGCGATTGAAAAGCCACTCCACTCTCCGAAATTTTACGTCTGTCGGCCAGCGAATGTACTTGGTAGCCGCCACTATCAGTAAGATGTGGCCGCTGCCATCCGTTAAAGCCGTGCAGTCCACCTGCTTTTTCAAGAATTTCCATTCCCGGGCGGAGATATAGATGGTACGTATTACCGAGTATAATATCGGCATTAATATCGTCTTCCACTTCGTGCCGGTGCACGGCTTTGATAGCGCCAGCGGTGCCTACAGGCATAAATATGGGTGTGTGGATTGTACCGTGATCGGTCTGGATAGTACCTGCCCGGGCATTCGATTTCGGGTCAGTTGCGTTTAGTTCGAATTGCAATGTCTGTTGTAAAACTTTGTTGAAAAATTATTAAGGCCGCAAAGATAAGAGGATTTGATTTAGGGGCAGTTGTTCTACCTTTGCTTTCGCAAAATATTATGGAATTCAATTTCGTTCACTCTTCCTTTGTCCTTCTTCTTAAAGGGTTCTTTTTGTTTGGAGCATTCTCACAGCTCTTTTTCTATTTCTATTTTTATATGCGTTTGGCCTTTTACCGAAAGGGGAAAACAGGTACCAATAAACCACCGGTTTCGGTCATTATTGCTGCGCGAAATGAGCAGGAGAATCTTGCCAGAAACTTGCCAGCTATTCTGGATCAGGAGTATCCCGATTTTGAAGTAGTGGTGGTCAATGATGGCTCGTGGGACGAAACGGAAGACTTACTTAAAGACTTCCAGGAAAAATACTCCCATTTGCGTATTGTGCGGGGAATGGGAGATGGACATCCACACGGAGGAAAAAAACTGGCAATCACTCTCGGAATAAAAGGAGCGAAGCACGAACGTCTCCTATTCACCGATGCCGATTGCCATCCTGAAAGCCCCCTCTGGATTGCAGAAATGATGAAATCGGTCGTGGAAGATGAAACGATTGTGCTGGGTTACAGCCCATACGAGCGAAAGCCCGGTTTCCTGAACGCTCTCGTCCGATTTGAAGCGTACTATACTGCGCTCAACTATTTCAGCTTTGCCCTTTCGGGAAATCCATACATGGGTGTAGGTAGAAACCTCTCATATTCCAAAGGAAGTTTCTTCGGGATCGGTGGTTTTAAGACCCATTACAGCATTGCCACAGGCGACGACGACCTTTTTATCAATGAAGTTGCTAAGGCCTCCAATACGGAAATTTGTCTCGAAATAAAGGCCATTGTAAAAAGTATTCCGAAGCAAAATTGGAAAGCCTATTGGTTTCAAAAAAGACGACATCTTTATGCTGGATGGCGCTATAAGCTAAAGCACAAAGTGTTGCTGGCGATTCAGCCACTTAGTTTTCTTATTTTTTTAGTGGCATCTATTTTCTTACTTGTTTTTAATAAATGGTTTTATATTGTAGTTTTGACACTAAGCTTTCGAATACTGCTACAATTGTTTATTTTTAAGCGATCTTCGCGATTGTTAGGACAAATAGATTTAATACTTCTTGCGCCGTTTTTAGAAATTATTGTTGTAGTCATGAGTGGATTTTTACATATTGCCAACGCAACTGCAAAACCGAAGAAATGGAGGAATTGATTTCCAAATTATCACCAAAAGCACAGCACGATTATAAGCTCGTGGTGCTTGCATTAGATGGACAGCAAGGCGCTTATGCTGAGCTTATGGAGCGTTACCGCGAAAGCATTTATTATATGCTTTTAAAAATGGTAAACAATACCGACGATGCAGACGATCTGACGATTGAGGCATTTGGTAAGGCCTTCAACCGGTTGGAGCAGTACCATCCGAGCTATGCGTTCAGCACCTGGATGTTTAAAATTGCCTCAAACAACTGTATAGACTTTATCCGAAAGGAAAGGAAAAAGAAAAAATTGTCGATCGATACCGGAATGGTCAATGAAGACGGCGAAAATGTAACCTACGACATCGATTCGGGGGCACGCGATCCCGAAGAAGAGCTTATCCGCGACCAGAAAATGGAGCAAATGCGCGAAGTGGTGATGAAACTTAAGCCTCGATACCGCGAGTTGGTTATTCTTCGTTATTTCAAAGAATATTCTTACGACGAAATAGCACAGGAATTGGATTTGCCCCTGGGAACCGTTAAAGCGCAACTTTTCAGAGCGCGCGAATTTCTTGCCAATTTGATGAAGCACGTTAAAGATACTATCTAAACATTTTCCAAATTGGAGGCTGCTCTACTTAAATTTTTTCCGGATCTGAATCCCGGTAAGCTGGCTATGTTTGAGAAGCTGGAGCCACTATACCGCGAGTGGAACACGCAAATAAACGTGATTAGCCGCAAGGATATGGATCATTTTTATGAGCACCATGTCCTGCATTCCTTGGCTTTAGCATTTTACTGGAAACCGGAGCCCGGATCGAAAGCCATCGATATAGGCACAGGTGGAGGATTTCCCGGAATTCCACTCGCTATATTATATCCCGAAGTCGATTTCTTACTAGTTGATTCGATTGGAAAGAAAATAAAGGTCGTGAATGAAGTAGCTGCAGCGCTCGGACTGACCAATGTAAAAACCGTTCAGGAAAGGGCCGAAAATATCCGCGGAAATTTTGACACAGCTCTAACGCGTGCGGTATCGAAGTTGGACGTACTCACTAAATATTGCACTCAAGGTAAATTGAAAGTCAAGCAAATTTATTGTTTAAAAGGTGGTGATCTTAAGGAAGAAATCGAGGAGGTAGATCGGTTTCCGTCTGTAGTTTACAAGCTTCAAGCAAAAATTCCCGGAGCGTTTTTTGAGACCAAGAAGGTAGTTTGTGTGCACTTGCATTGAGTTAAGTGAGAGAAATTATTTCATCTCCAATCCACAGTCGATTTGCTCTCCGATATATATACCTTACGAAATTAGAAGACTTTCTAAGCGTGTCACGCTCCTATGCTTTGCATTTTCTGCAATTTCTTATAAACCCCTGAATCTATAGCCAGCAATTCTTCATGATTTCCGGCTTCAATGATTTCCCCATTTTCGATAACCACTATTTTGTCCGCATTCCGGATGGTGCTAAATCGGTGTGCAACGACAATGCTTGTGCGCCCTTTCATCAATGAATCCAACGCTTGTTGCACCAAATGTTCCGATTCCGAATCGAGAGAAGAAGTAGCTTCATCGAGGATTAATATCGCCGGATCGCGAAGTACAGCGCGCGCTATTGCTATACGCTGACGTTGACCACCGCTGAGTTGTACACCGCGTTCGCCGACTAAAGTGTCGAACTGATCGGGAAAAGATTCGATAAAAATCAAGGCGTTGGCTTTTGCGGCAGCTTCTTTGATTTCGTCATCATTCGCCCCGGGACGACCGTAGGCGATGTTTTCTTTTATACTTCCGTTAAAAAGCAGAACTTCCTGAGGTACCAATGCAAACTGAGACCGGTATTCGGTAAGATCGTAATCCAGCGCATTCTTTCCGTCAATGAGTATTTGACCTGCTGTAGGATTGTAAAAGCGCAGAAGGAGCGAAGTGATCGTCGATTTTCCCGCTCCGGATGGGCCAACCACGGCCAATTGTTCACCCGATTTCACTTCAAAATTTATATCGCGTAAGACCGGGAGATCGCCTCTTGTCTCATAGCTAAACTGGATATGATTGAACGCAATCTCGCCTCGAAAACGCTGAACAGTTCCTTTAACTTTTTTCTGAATTCCCTCGTCTTCTTGCTCCACGATTTCCATTAGGTTTTCGGTAGCACCAATTGCTTTTTGAATATTCGCATACAAATCGGGTAAACTACCAATGGAAGCTCCAAGAAAAATGGTGTACATAATGAACGAAATGAACGAGGGTTGGTCTAAATTCCCTGTTTGAGTGAGCAATACACCCTGCCAGATCACAAAAACGATGGCTCCAAAAAGGCAGAGAATAATAAACGACACAAAAAGTCCGCGCCAAACAGCTCCTTTAATAGCCAATCGCTTAATCTCGTTTATGGAAATATTATAACGGCCCAGCTCGAAAAACTCATTGGTAAATGCTTTCACATTTTGAATTCCCTGAAGTGCTTCCTCCAGAATTCCATTCGATTGTGCGGCAGCATCTTGGGTACGTTTGGAAAGTTTACGGATATATCTCCCAAAGAATACCGCAAAGAGCGCCACTGCCGGAATCGTGGCGAGCATGATCAGCGATAATTTTGGCGAAAGCCAGATCAAAGCAGCAATACCCACTACTATGGTTATTATCTGGCGAACAAACTCGGCGATGGTGGTGGTAAAAGTGGTTTGCAGAAGATTGATGTCGGTCGCGATGCGGCTGGTAAGTTCTCCGACTTTATTCTTATTGTAAAATGTAAGTGGCGCCATCAATAATTTTGAAAAAGCGTCTTGGCGAAGGTCGCGAAGGGTGTATTCAGTAACACGTGTAAAAAGTATAATCCGAAAAAAAGAAAAAATCGCCTGACTTGTAAAGACAATAAAGAGAGCGGTTATAATAGTATTTACTGAATTGAATTTGAGCAAACTTCCCGCCGCGTCTGCAGCCGAAGTGGGTTCGTGGCCGATAAGCTGACCCAGAAGGTAAGGGAAGAGTAAACCCGTAAGACTGCTCAAAATCAAGAATATAAACCCTATGGCAAAAATCCCGCTGTAGGGTTTTAGATATCGAAATACGCGGGTGGCTTCTTTAAGAGATGGCTTTTTTTTATTCGGATCGATCGATTTTTTTCGCGCCATGGAGGAATTTTTGTGCAAAGGTAAACACCCATTTTTAATCATGCCGATAAAGTAGCAGGAGATTTGTAAATAAAATTTTTGCAGAACGAGAAAAAAGCCTATTTTTGCACTCCGTTTTTAGCGAGATATTTTAAAAGCGAAACAAAGCGTATTATGAAAAGAACATTCCAGCCTTCCAATAGAAAGCGACGAAATAAGCACGGATTCCGTTTGAGAATGGCTTCTGCCAACGGCCGCGCGGTATTGGCATCACGCCGTAGAAAAGGACGCAAGCGTCTTACTGTATCTGATACCAAGCTGCACAAACGTTAAGATTTTAAGTGTGTAATGCATTCAGCCGCCTTGTCTTTAATGATAAGTCGGCTTTTTTTGTTGGGTTTTTAATATTCTCCAATATTTGCAAGAAAATTGAGAATTCATTTCCCGAATTTCACATGCCTTTAATTATTCAGGTAACACCAACAGCCGTTTTTTCAATAAATCATGCATGATTCGCGGTTTCAAAATTGCGTGGCCGCTCTCAATGACATGGCATTTTAATCCTGAGAAATTCTTCTGAAAAGTTTTTCCCGTTTTTGGGCGGATAATCTTGTCATATTTCCCCAAGAAGAGATCAACAGAAATAGCGTTTTTAGACAAAATGGTTCCCAGCTTCTTGAAATCAGGTTTGATATTTCGTAAGAATGTCCAGACATTATAAACTTGCCATTGCTCTTCTTTAGTCCTTATTTGCGAAAGAACAAATGCTCTTCGACTATCGCTAAGAATCCCAACAGAATGAAGTGCATGGAGCATTTTGTAAAATAACCCGTTGTGCCGAATTAAAAACCGAAATGCCGCTCTTCCTGGAGGTGTAAAACTCGAAGCGGCGTACCAGAAATTTGTGACCAAACCATCGGGAGCAAAGAGATAGAGACCCCTTATTTTGTCAGGTATCAATTCGGCAAGTTCCAAAGCTATTCTGCCTCCTAAGCTGTAGCCCATCAGCCAGACTTTAGTCGCTTCAATAGATTGGAAAAATGCATCGAAGTATTCTGAAAGTTCTGACGGCTTGAGTGGGTTTTTATCAGGTTCTCTATTGCCAATATTGCTCTCGCCATGAAAGAAAATATTAAATCCATATATCGTGAAAACAGATTCCAACTCTGCAGTAAATGGAATAAAATCGGCATAGCTTCTACCAAAACCGTGAAAAGCTATCAACACGTGTTTTCCATGTCCCCATTTGGAATACTGCATATTTAATTCACCATTGTTAAAAAACTCCGTAGAATGACTTGTGGCTTTTGGCATATTCAATGGAAAAAATCAATTACTTTCGCAGCCTAAATGAAGCAAATTTCCGGCACATTTATCCCATTTCTGAACAACCATCTGGTTATTCGCATTCTCCCTTTCACATTTTTAACTTTTTGCCATGCCACGAGATACGAGTATTAAGTCCGTTTTGATAATCGGTAGTGGACCAATTGTTATTGGTCAAGCCTGCGAATTTGACTATGCCGGTTCGCAGGCTTCGCGCTCACTGCGTGAAGAAGGAATCGAAGTAACCCTTATAAATTCCAATCCGGCTACCATAATGACTGACAAGGTTGTAGCCGACAATATCTATCTCAAACCGCTTGAACCGGAGAGTGTTCGCGAGATTCTCCAAAAACATAAGATCGACGCAGTTCTCCCTACTATGGGCGGCCAAACGGCGCTGAATCTTGCGATAAGGTGCGATGAAATCGGTCTCTGGAAGGAATTCGATGTGAAGATGATCGGCGTCGATATTCATGCCATCGACGTGACCGAAAATCGTGAGGCCTTTCGAAAATTGATGGAAGAAATCGGTGTGGGCATGGCTCCTCAGGCTACCGCCAATTCATTTCTTGAAGGAAAAGAAATAGCGCAAGATTTTGGTTTCCCCCTTTGTATCCGTTCCAGCTATACCTTAGGAGGTGCAGGAGCCGGAATTGTGCACAACCAGAAAGATTTTGATGCGTTGCTGACGCGTGCTCTACACGTTTCTCCAATCCACGAAGTAATGATTGATAAGGCACTGCTCGGTTGGAAAGAATTTGAGTTGGAACTTCTTCGCGACAGCAACGATAATGTGGTAATTATCTGTTCGGTAGAAAACATGGATCCGATGGGAATCCATACCGGCGATAGTATTACCGTGGCGCCTGCCATGACCCTTAGCGATCGCACCTATCAAAAAATGCGTGATATGGCCTTCAAAATGATGCGTTCAATCGGAAATTTTGCCGGGGGTTGCAACGTACAGTTTGCGGTAAGCCCCGATGAGAAAGAGGATATTATTGCCATTGAAATCAATCCGCGGGTGTCGCGCTCTTCGGCACTTGCGTCAAAAGCTACCGGATATCCTATTGCTAAGATTGCGGCTAAACTGGCTATCGGATATCATCTGGATGAGCTCCAAAACCAGATTACGAAATCGACATCTGCTTTTTTCGAGCCGACACTCGACTATGTAATCGTAAAGATCCCGCGTTGGAATTTTGATAAATTCAAAGACTCTGATCGTGAGCTCGGACTTCAGATGAAATCAGTAGGCGAAGTGATGGGCATTGGTCGATCCTTTCAGGAAGCAATCCAGAAAGCCTGTCAATCGCTTGAGATAAAGCGAAATGGCCTCGGCGCAGATGGGAAAGAACTGAAAGATCAGGAGAAAATATTGTACAGTCTGGAGCATCCAAGCTGGAATCGACTTTTTCACATTTATGATGCAATTAAACTTGGAATTCCGTTTAAAACCATTCACGAAAAGACCCGGATTGATTACTGGTTTTTGAAACAAATTGAGGATCTGATTCTTTTCGAAAAGAAAGTAGAAAAATACGATTTGGAAACCCTCCCGCGTGAAGTGCTTTTTGAAGGAAAACAAAAAGGATATGCCGACCGTCAGATTGCACACCTCTTGCGCTGTCTCGAGAGTGAGGTTTTCAAAAAACGGAACGATATGGGAATCAACAGGGTTTACAAACTTGTGGATACCTGTGCTGCCGAATTTGAAGCGCAAACTCCCTATTACTACAGCACTTTTGACCATGAAAATGAGTCGGTGGTAAGCGAAAAAAAGAAAATTGTAGTACTTGGTTCCGGGCCAAACCGGATAGGGCAGGGTATCGAGTTTGACTATTGCTGTGTGCATGGCGTAATTGCTGCAAAGGAATGTGGTTACGAAACTATCATGATCAATTGCAATCCTGAAACCGTTTCAACGGATTTCGATACCGCCGATAAACTCTATTTCGAACCGGTTTTCTGGGAACATATTTACGATATCATTCTTCACGAAAAGCCCGAAGGAGTGATCGTTCAACTCGGAGGGCAAACGGCGCTAAAATTAGCTGAAAAGCTAAGCCGGTACGGCATCAAAATAATGGGTACGAGCTACGAAGCACTTGATTTGGCTGAAGACCGTGGAAGTTTTTCAACACTGCTCAAGGAAAACAATATTCCGTATCCGGAATTCGGAGTGGTTGACAATGCTGAGCAGTCCCTCGAACTCGCAGATAAACTCGGGTTTCCTCTGCTCGTGCGCCCTTCATACGTGCTCGGTGGCCAGCAAATGAAGATTGTGATCAATAAGGAAGAACTCGAAACGCACGTCGTAAATATTCTTCGCGATATGCCTGGCAATAAGATTTTGCTCGATCATTTCCTTAGCGGAGCTATTGAGGCTGAGGCTGATGCAATTTGCGATGGCGAGGATGTATATATAATCGGAATTATGCAGCATATTGAGCCGGCAGGGATTCATTCCGGCGATTCGTATGCAGTATTGCCACCGTACAATCTCGGTGATTTGATTATCGAACAGATTGAAAATATAGTTCGAAAAGTGGCGGTTGAGCTCCGTACAGTGGGGCTTATGAATATTCAGTTTGCCATCAAAAACGATGTTGTGTACGTGATCGAAGCCAATCCACGGGCTTCGCGGACCGTTCCATTTATCGCGAAAGCGTATGATGAACCCTATGTGAACTATGCTACTAAAGTGATGCTCGGTGCGAAAAAAGTGAAGGATTTCAACTTCCAACCCAAAAAATCGGGATACGCGATTAAGATTCCGGTATTCTCTTTCGATAAATTTCCGAATGTAAATAAAGAGCTCGGCCCGGAAATGAAATCTACCGGCGAGGCAATTTATTTTATCGACTCCTTAATGGATCCATTTTTCAGGAAGGTTTATAGCGAGCGGAATTTGTATTTGAGTAGGTAGGTGGGTTGATGAGATTTCAGTTTTGGACGACCTCAAAGGTTTTCGACACCTTTGGGGTCTTTTCTTTTTACTTCAATCAATTTGATTTGGACTGAAATGAGTCACTTAGATTTCTCGCATTTATCACAATCACAATCACCATCACATTTCATTTGCCATGAAATACGAGCCAATCCACTGTAATCAGTTTTATCACGATTTATAATGGTGGCAACAATGGCGAAAATATTTTTTTTGAAGCTATTAATTATCCTTTTTTCTTGAATCGGATTAAAAAACATATACTCCCGGTTGCAGATATTTATTTCTATTGCTTATTGAAAAATCATTTCCACATATTGATTAAAACCAAAGATATACCGATCAAAAGTAAACTCTCTCAGGGTATTCAAATTTATTCAATTCTTATGCTAAAGCATAAAATAAAGCATATAAAAGAACAGGAAGTCTCTTCCAGACCCGTTTTTCAAGAAAAGAGATATCGAATGAAAAATACTTGAAATCATTGATAATGTATATTCATTTAAATCCGAACCACCCCCGGATTTGTAACTGATTTTCGTACCTATTCACATTCTTCATATAAAGCCTTTATTTCTGATAAATATACTGAACTAAGGCGCCAAGAAGTTCTATGTCTCTTTGATGGCTTGGATAATTTTATTGATTGTCATTTCAATAAGCAAAATATGATTAATAATTTGAACGATGGCTATCGATTGGAATGAATTCAATCAGGAATTGGAGTTAAAATAATAATGAGATTTAAAATGATAATAAGGCCCCAAAGGTTTACGCCCTTCGGTTGTGAGACTTCGCTAAGTTTGAAATCCTTTGAGGTCACCCCCATTTTACAATTTCTTTGCAAACAAAAGCCAACCCCTTTTCCAAAGTCATTCTCAATTTTACGAATAAGACTATATTTGCGCTTAGAAGTATTTTTAAATCTAACGTTCAACAAGAGTGGTACGTGTAATTGCCATCATATTATTGCTTTATTTCGGTCTTCGCCTTTTGGGAAGACTTTTTGCTCCTACCAAGAAAACGGCTGGTAATACCACACAAAATTCGCGTGACGAGATGCGGCAGGAGGGCGAGGTACGCATTGAATATACTGATCGCAATAAAGCCAAACGTGCACACAAGGACACCGGAGAGGGCGAGTACGTCGATTTTGAAGAACTGGACTAATTCCAAAACCTATGCGTCGAATATTTCAAAAATTTCTTCCTCACTTTATTGTAGTAACGGCGTTTGTGGCAATCAGCGCCGTTTATTTTTATCCTGCTTTTCAGGGATATAAATTGAAACAGGGAGATATAACCCATTTTAGGGGGATGTCGCAGGAAATTGTCGAGTTTCGAAAAATGTTCGATCAAGAGCCGCTATGGACGAACTCTATGTTTGGAGGTATGCCAGCCTACCAAATTTCGGTATTGTATCCCAATGATATTCTCGGTTTTGTTGATCACGTTATCACGCTATGGTTGCCGGTTCCCGTGAAGTATCTTTTTCTTTACATGCTCGGTTTTTACCTTCTACTCCTCGCTTTCCGACTGCGTCCCGGATTGGCTGCAGTAGGGGCTTTGGCTTTTGCATTTTCCACGTATTTTATCATAATTCTGGAGGCAGGACATAATTCCAAAGCGCATGCTATTGGCTATCTCGCTCCGATTTTGGCGGGATTGATATGGACCTATCGTGGCAAACTGCTTTCCGGAGCGAGCCTAACTGCCCTTGCAGTGGCACTTCAGGTGCATGCCAACCACGTGCAGATTACGTATTATTTCGGTTTTTTAGTGCTACTCTACGTGCTCGCCCGTTTGGCGGCAGCCTTTCGGCAAAAAACCATCCCGAATTTCATCAAGGCGTCAGCGATTTTACTCGTCGCTGGTGTAGTGGGGGTGCTCGCCAATTCGAATATCCTTTGGAATACCTATTCTTATGGCAAGGCAACGACACGCGGCCCTTCCAATTTAACGATTCAACCCGATGGAGCTTCGAATGCACACAATACGACTGCCGGGCTCGATCGCGACTATGTTACACAATGGAGTTATGGGATCGGGGAGACCTTTTCTTTTTTGATTCCCAATGCAAATGGAGGCGGTTCGGGTGCACTGATAGATGCCGATACCCAAAAAGCTAATCCGCAATTATACAATACCCTCGCGCGCGGATATCAAACTACTCAGGTTTTTCCCAATACCTATTGGGGAGATCAACCCTTTACTTCGGGGCCGGTATATGTCGGTGCGCTGATTGTTCTTCTATTTGTTCTTGGAGCATTCTTTGTCGAAGGACCAATAAAATGGGCTTTGGTGGCAACTGCCATCCTAACAATTATGCTGTCTTGGGGGAAAAATTTCATGGGACTTACAGATTTTTTCCTCGATTTTATTCCAGGTTATAACAAGTTTAGAGCGGTTACCATTATATTGTCTATCACCGAATTGGTATTCCCGCTTCTCGGATTTCTCTTTTTGCGGAAGCTCTTCAAAACCCCGGATTTTATCCTTGCGGAAAAAAAGAAATTTCTCATTATTTCTGGGGCAGTTGCTGGCTTGTTGGTGCTTTTCATTGCCATTCCAAATACATTTTTTAGCTTTTTGAGCAACAATGAATCCAATGCTTTTAATTCGGGGATGGGAGGACAATCAGGTGCTGCGATTCTCGATTATGCCAATGCTCTGAAAGCTGAGCGCATGTCGCTATTTCGCGCCGATGTATTTCGGTCCTTGGCTTTGGTACTGATCGGTGTTGGTTTGGTTTGGCTTTATGCAAAGCGAAAATTAAAAGCTTCCGTTCTTATCGGAGTGTTGGCTCTGTTGATTTTGGTCGATCTTTGGTCCGTAGACAAGCGGTATCTCAATAATGAGAAAGACCGTGGTCGCTATACCCAATGGGAGCTTGCTGAAGATGCAAAGTCTGCTTTCTCGGCTTCAAAGGCTGATTTGGCAATTTTGCAAGATGAGTCGGATGCGAATCCGCGTGTAAACGACGCGATTCAGAAGGCGGTAAAGAATTTTCAATCAGAGGCGAAAAAAGAAGGAGGCCTCCGACCCGGTTCCGATGAAATCAACGATGTAAAATTTGCTGCCTTGCGCTTCAATACGGATTACAGAGTGTTACCGCTCAGCGGCACTTTTCAGGATGCCAAAACGGCCTATTTCCATAAATCGATAGGTGGATACCACGGAGCTAAATTGCAGCGAATCCAAGAGGTTTATGATTTTCAAATCGCATCCGAAATTGCTTCAATCGTATCGGTACTTCAAAATAAGCCGACGGTAGATAAAGTGAATGAAGCATTGCGCTCGGCAAATCTGCTTAATATGCTCAATACGAAGTATATCATTTACAATCCGGAAGCTCCTCCGATGGAGAATCCTTTTCGATTGGGAAGTGCCTGGTTTGTGGAGGATATTCGCAAAGTGAACGATGCCGATGAGGATGTGGTGGCAATTGGAAATATCGATCCCAAATCGGAAGCGACAATAACACCCGAATTTGCTGATCAGGTATCAGGATTTTCCTATCAAGAGGCTGCCGACGCGAAAATAGCGGTAGATACGCATCTTCCGAATTATATCAAATACATTTATCAATCTCCCGTACCTCAGGCGACCATATTCTCTGAGATTTATTATGCGGACGGATGGAATGCCTACATCGATGGCAAGCCTGCAGATTATTTCCGAACCGACTATTTGCTTCGTGGAATGATTATTCCTGAAGGTTCGCATACCATAGAGTTCAAATTTGAGCCTCAAGAATTTGCTACAGCAAATATGGTTAGTACTATATTCTCGGTTGCTGTTTTGTTGCTGCTTGTGGCTGGACTTTGGAAAGGGAGAGAGGAAGAGTTGTTTCTCGAAATGGAAGATAACTAATAGGGAGTTTACCGAACTAAGGTCACAAACCCTCGTTTCACTTTTACTTCTGTATCGTGGTATGAATATTCAACAACGTAATTATAAACGTCATCAGGACAGTAATATCCATCCAATCCACCATTCCAACCTTGGTCGAGCGAAAACGTCTGAAATACCATTTTTCCATACCGGTTGTAAATCCGCATTTCAAAATTCTCGATATTCACTCCTACAGCTTTGAAAATATCATTGAGGCCGTCGCCATCAGGCGTGAAACTATTCGGGATGTACAAAGCGGGTTCGACGGTGACTGGCAAATAGAGACTGAATTCACATCCGTTTTCATCGATGTACATAAAAGCCATCGTGGTGTCTGCATAAAATGAAACAATCGGAGATTCACTAAAAACAATACCGTATTCGATTTCTATTGGGGTTAAGTCGTATAGTTCTCCCGGAAATAGATGTACAGCGTCTAATTGCGAAACCCAATATCGTGATAAACCTGCACAAAATCTGAAAACATTTTCACGCAAGTGCCACCCGATAGTTGCAGTTGGATCAATTGATCTGTATGAATATTTGCTGTCGTTGCGCTATCGTTCGGATTGTCCATGGCCTCAGTTGGAAACCACGTATAGGTCGCAGCACCATGAGCCTCTAAAAGAATGGGTTCACCAGGACAGAGAATGCTATCCAAATCCAAAACAGCATCAAGAATGAAGGTATTGAGCTGAACTTCAAATACATATGTCCTGCATGAATTGGTCGCTTCGATTTGTTACGTGGCGTCATTTTCATTAAAAATTCCCGGATTTGCGAGGGTTGAATTTTCGATACCTGTTGACGGAATCCAATATCAGGTAGCAACGTCAGTATTTCCCGTATTGTGAATATTCGCATAAGCGGTGTCGCCAGCGCAAATATTAAGCTGGTCTTCGCCCGAAATACTCGGAGCGTCGAGGACAATTACATTTATAGATTCATTTTGTGTTTCGCATGCGTTTGAAACGGTAACAATGTATTCGGTGGTGGAGCTTGGAAAGGCAAGTGGACTGGGAATATCCAAATCGGATAAAGTGGTGGTATTATTCCAGTTAATGTCTCCTGATGAATTTAAGAAGCCTGGTAATTCAATCGTATCTCCTTTACAAATAGTGATTTCGGGATCGAGTTCAAAGTCGAGTGGGTCGGCAATTTCCACAAATAATTCAAATGTTGCATCAGCTGCACAAGGATTCGATGCTGTGAGAATATAAGTGATAGCTTCTGTCGTCGTGATTTCTGGATTAAGTATCGTTGGATCCGAAAGACCAGCTGTAGGTTGCCATGAAAAGGAATTTTCCGAGAGGATAACACCTAATTCCGGATTTGTAGCTTCACCCGGACAAACAGTAATTTCAGATGCACCATCTATATCAAGTTCATTTATGGAACCCACCTCAATCGACACCAAAAGTGTATCCATAAAACCACAATTGTCGGTTGCAATAACCATATAATCGGTTGATTGATTAACTGTAATTGTTGGGTTAAGAATAGTTGGATTGCTCAAACCTGTAGTGGGAATCCATTGGTATGTGTTTCCGGCAAGTACTTCCGATAAATCTGGAATAACGCGCATGGCTGAGCAAACGGAATAATCGGTGGTTCTGGTGATTAAATCTACGGGACCTGAGACGCACGGACAGTCAAACTTAATTGAATCTAATCTTATCCCTTGTCCCCCAAGTCTGTGATAATCAAATGAAATACTACTTTGAGCTCCACTCCATTCAATCCATCCATCTGTATCTCTCTGATTACCTGGGTTTATTGTTGTGTGAGAAGGATTTAATATAAAAGTTAAACTCCCAGGCACAGGGGCAATTGAACTCGGAAGTGGCAATGAAAAATTATTAAGATATTCTGATGGAGGCGTATTATAATCCCCAACATCAAGATCTCGTAGCTTTAATTGGAGATTCGTTACTGGTTGGCTAAAAGTTAATTGAATTCCTATTACCGTATCTATCGAATTCTTTGATGAACCTATTGGAATTACTACTTCTGTTGAACTAAATGGAACATGACCCGTTCCGGTTGTAGGAGTTATCCCAATCTGAGTGTCACAGGCATTAACTGTAGTAGAACTAGTGCTTGCGCCTATGGTATTTATCCAAGAAAAATTGGTTGAGAAATCCTGTCCATGAACTTGGCCGAAACATACACTCAATAATATTGCAAATGAAAGGAATTTGGTTGCTCCCATTTTTTTCAATATTAAGTATTTCTTGATATTTCGATAACACGATAAGAATATATAACTATTCCTGAAAGATGAAAGTGCTTGTTTTCAAGGAAAGTCCAATATAAAATAGCCTCAATTAATAATATTGATGGTATAAATTGAAATTCAATTGAAGCCGGAATAGTAATACTCCAGAGATATTAGATCATTGTTTAAAGTAGTTAAAAATTAGGTGCTTTAAGACAAAAATTATGAAATCTCACAAGCACATTTTAAGTCAATACTATTCCAACATATCAATCATTTTACTAACTGTGTCTGTGGTTTGGAATTCGTGATATAATAATTTCAATTCTTCTCTTTTCTTTGACCATCCGTCCACATTATCGGTGTGGAGGGCACTTGAATGTTCCATGAATTGGCTTTGCGACATTAAATTAGGACCAGGAATCCAATTCACATAATCTTCCTCCATAAACTCTCCTCGCTCATTTTTCTCATAATCTTCATAATCGTAACACGTGAAAAATATCGGACGATTTAAAAGGAGGTAATCAATAAAGATCGAAGAATAGTCAGTTATCAGACAGTCCATTTCGGCGAGCGCGTCATTTATTTCTGTTTGGATCTCACTTGAAAATAGCCGAATATTATTTGTCAAGAATTTCTCCACTCTGCTGCTGTCGCTTATGTGAGGCCGAAGTAGAATTACAATATTTTCTTTTTCTAAAAAGGAATTTAACATACCTAAGTCAAAATCAGGAAATTGAAAGAAAGGTAAATCGCCGCTTTTACGAAATGTAGGAGCGTATAAAATCAATTTTGAATCTTCAGAAAGTCCCATTTTTGCACGAATCGAAATTGTACTTTCACCTCTTGCCAAAATATCATTTCGCGCCTGACCAATACTCAAAAATTGGGCTTTTGAAATTGCCATTGTATTATGAAATAGCTCTGCGCTATAGTCAGATGAAACCATAAAATGGGAAATCAGTTTAGCGTGCAGTGCTATAGCCGAAAGCTCTCTTTTCGAAAGACCCAGCGTTTCAAATCCTATACGTTTTACCGGAATGCCATGCCAAGTTTGGATTACCCGCTTTTTCGAAGAAGGGAGTAGGTATCCCGTATCCCAAAGTCCACAGCTCAGGACTACATTTTTTGCTCTGAGAAAGGTGAAAAGTGGTTTTAGACTTTTGAAAGGGAGAACATTGTAATTTGGGTCAGAATCGTTGGTAATATAGTAGCATTTCCCGATTCCCAGCTTTTTCAGTCCATCGTATATCGCTTTAGGATTTCCATCTATCTTTCGTCCATTATTCGATGCGAAAATCCAAATGTCATCATCTTTTGGCCAGATATAGTCTAAGGTTTGAACCCAAAACTGTATTATTGCGACGATCCGTTTTTTCATGCTCAAAACAAAGGTATTATTCCTAGCAACAAAGATTAAAATTATATTGAAAATCAGAGAATAATAAAATAAAAAATGGAATTGCTTCTCACCACAAGCCTATACATAGTATAACCGAGATGAAGAAAAAGATATTGTTTATATATAGCAATTACTCAACGTTTGTAAAAACTGACTTTGAAATTCTAACTTCGAAACACGACGTAACGAAGTACCAATTTAAACCTGTTAGAGGTTTTCTGAAAAACGCAGCTCAGTTGATGAAGCAAAAAATCTACCTCCTTTTTAATATTTGGAGATTCGATGTTGTTTATATTTGGTTTGCTGATTATCATTCATTTTTTCCTGTCCTTTTTGCAAAATTGACAGGCAAAAAATCGTTTGTGGTGATTGGTGGTTATGATGTTGCAAATATACCGGACCTCAGATATGGATCACTTTCAAGTCCATTAAGAAAGACATTGACGCTTTATACTTTTAAAAATGCTACACTTTGTTTGGCGGTAGTTGAAGCACTGGAAAAGAAAATAAAGTCAGTTAGCCCAAAAGCCAACACAAAAACCTTGTACACCGGGTATGAATTTCTTCATAAAAAGAGCGCGCAATTTGATAAGGAAAGGAAAAATATGGTTTTAACTGTTAGTATTACTGATAATTATCAAAGGGTTCAGATTAAAGGTTTGGACAGATTCAGGGAGTTGGCAGAAAAATTACCCGATTTTCAGTTTGTGATTATAGGAGCAAGTGAATTTTCAAAATCACTTTTCGAACCAATTCCTGAAAATTTGAAATTGCTACCACCATTGCAACAAAACGAATTGGCTGCATATTATACGGAATCATCATTTTACGCTCAGTTGTCACGAAGTGAAGGGTTGCCAAATGCACTTTGCGAAGGGATGTTGTACGGTTGCATCCCAATTGGAACCAAGATTGGTGGAATACCAACTGCAATTGGCGACACTGGGCTTGTTATGGACAAATGGGATGCCACTGTTGCTGCCGATTACATCCTTAAAAATCACAACAAGAAAAACAGAGAATCTTTTAAAACTCGGATTGAGGAAAAATTTGAAGCGAGTTTTAGAGCGGAAAAGCTATTAAGGGAAATGAACGAAATATTTTGACTATTAGTTTAGCTTACAAGGTTATTTCTTCACTATGTATAAATTTTTGGACACAGAATATTGCTCAATGAATGTAAGGAGTTTTGCACTTGTTAAAATTCTGGCTTAAGGAATTATTCTATTCGGTATTTATCTTCAAATTGAAAGGAAGTACCTGTTACTTTTGAAAAAATGAGAATTAGGTTCATGGGATTAAACATTGCACTTACAATTATTCGAAAATTTAATATGTACGCGGTCAGAAAACTGTTCGTGGCATGTTTCTATAAATCAAAATATTGAAAATGTTAATGAATAGATTTGTTGGCCTAATTCGTTCGCAAATATCCAATTTTTTAACTTCGCCATCTAAATTCGATATTTCAAATAAATGAAAATTGTTATTCTCGCTGCAGGAATCGGGTCGAGACTCGGAAATCCTTTTCCCAAACCACTTACACCATTAAAGAATGGTAAGAGTATTTTAGAAATGATGACAGAAAATATCGGAATCCATTTTTCTTTGGATGATGTCTTTGTCGTGGTCGGGTTTAAAAAGGAGGTTATTATGGAGGCATTTCCTGACCTCGCCTATGTTTACAACCCTTATTTTGACCAGACTAATACTGCAAAAAGCCTTTTAAAGGGTCTGGCAAAGTGTCGGGGAGAAGGGGTCTTATGGTTGAATGGGGATGTAGTGTTCGATGCGAAACTATTGGAATCTCTCATCCCAACTATAAACAAGGATACATCTTTTGTGGCGGTCAATACCAGTTCCGTGGGAAAAGAAGAAGTGAAATATATGGTGCAAGGGCCATACGTTTGTGAGCTTTCGAAGCAAGTGAAAAACGGCTTGGGTGAGGCCGTAGGTATAAATTATATCTCGTCTAAAGACTTAGAGCAATTTTTCCATCGACTGGAAGAATGCGGGGTAAACGATTACTTCGAAAAAGGCCTGGAATTATTGATTCAAAAGGATAGAGCAAAAATTCTTCCTATCGATATTTCTCAATTCAATTGTATGGAAATCGACTTCAAAGAAGACTTACAGAAGGCGAATAAATTTATGTAAAGACATTCAAAATAGCACACCAAAATCCTATTGCGACTTAAAAAGCGCATGCCATTGCCCTTTCTTCAAGAGCAAATACACCTTCATTACTTTTCCCCGCTCTGTCTTATCAGCGACTCCGAAATATATGAATGCCAAAAATCCAAGACAAAGTCCGGATTTAATCAATAGCCTTGCTACCACCCCCTGATCATTAAAATAAATACCCACGGCAATAAAAACCGCACATCCAATCATCAGCGCAGCGATGCGTCGAAATTCGTAATGGACCGGGTAATTAGCCTGAGCCAGCTTGTAAGTCATCAGTGCCATACCGATGTAGCTTATTCCTGTCGCCGCGATAGCACCATACATTCCGTAGTACGGAATAAGAATGAAGTTCAGTCCAATGTTAACAACCACTCCTGCCAAGGTAACATACGCTTGTAGCTTGGTGCGCTTTATCAGCAAAAAAACGTAGGTCATATAATTGTACAACCCCTTGAATAAAAACATATAAGCGATAAAGGGAACCAGAATAACTGCCATCCAATAATCCGGATTGTCGGCGCTCAGTAGTTTTATTCCTTCTTTGCTGAAAAGCGACACCACGAGTGTAAGCAGCACGGTAAGTCCGATAAAATAGGTCATCATCTTACTGTAAAAACGGTTGAATCCGGGTTCGTGAAATTTCTTAAAAGCTATGGGTAGGAAACCAAGCGCGAAGCTCCCTATAATCAACAAATTTGATAAACTTCCGAATTTATAGGCCATGGAATAAACCCCAACGTCCGAAAGTTGCCCGAAAATTTTGATAATCATTCGATCTGAAATGGTAAGTAAAATTGCGGAAATAGTAGTGAAAATAAGTGGTGCGCCAAAGCGGTACATTTCTTTGGCAGATTCAATATCAAATTTTAATACCAAATTTTTAAATTGAAAACTGAACGTCGCTATCAGGAGGACACAATTTGCGGAAAGCACACCAAGTAAAGCGCCATACACTCCCATGTCTCGAAACGAAACGAAATACCACACAAAACCGATTAAAGCTGCGAGCTTAAGCGCAAAGAAAAACATATACCATCCCGCCTTCTCTTTCAGGCGCAGAAGCTGCATAGGCAGAATGCCTAAAATTTCGGTCGAACAAGAGATGAAAATAATGGTAAAATAAGCTGTGTAGTCGGCTGATTCGAAAAAAGCCCGGCTAAATATCCCATTGAGCGGAAGAAAAATCAAAAGGAAAAGACCACAGAAGGCAAGAAGCATGGCCAGGGCGGTAAAGTAAATTTTATTTTGTAGCGTCTGGTCGTCTGTCTCACTCCCCAGGCGCAACATCGAAGAAGGAAGGCCAAATGAAATAACTCCTACAAAAAACTGTGTAATTAATTCGAAGATCGTCAACATTCCATAGTCGCTCAGGCTAAGGGAATGCGTATAAATCGGCAATAAGATTAAGCCCGTAGCTTTTACAAAAATATTGCTCAAGCCGTAAATGGCGGTCTGCCTAAAAGTATTGCGTAAATCTTTTATCATGAATCAGAATGCACCCAATAAAACAGCGCAATGTAAATCTAATTGTGAGCAATGCATAAAATTTTTGTTAGAAACCCTTCTCGGACCTAAGGAGCATAATCAGAAACAACTTCAATCAAATCAGAAAGTCAAAACCCGGATTCTCATCCTTTCTCCTAAATTTGCCTCACAATGAAAAAAGTCCTCATCCTTACCTACTATTGGCCGCCATCCGGTGGGGCAGGTGTGCAGCGCTGGCTCAAGTTTGTCAAGTATCTCCGCGATTTTGGCTACGAACCGGTTATATACACCGCACTCGACGCCGAATATCCTGTTTTGGATCCCTCGCTGGCAAGCGATATTCCCAAAGGAATCGAAGTTTTACGCCAACCTATACGCGAGCCGTACAGCATTTATCGTCAGTTTTTAGGGAAGAAAAAAGAGGAGCGAACATACAATGTATTTATCGCTGAAGGCAAAAAGTCGGGATGGAAACAAAAGATCGCGCTCTACATACGCGCCAATTATTTTATCCCTGACGCGCGCTTTCTTTGGATTAAGCCCTCGGCAAAATATCTCAATACATACCTCAAGGAGCATCACATTGATCTCATCGCATCTACCGGACCGCCGCATAGTATGCACCTGATTGCGCAAAAGTTGAATGCGGAAACAGGTATCCCGTGGTTGGCCGATTTTCGGGATCCCTGGACCAATATTGATTTTGCAGATGATATGCCTTTCGGGAAAAAAGCCTTGCGGAAGAATGAAAAACTTGAACAGAAAGTTCTGCAATCAGCTGATTACATTACGGTAGTTAGCGATTTTATGAAAAAAGAATTCGAAACCAAAACAAATAAGCCGATCAAAGTTATTACAAATGGATTTGATGAGGCCGACTTTGAAAATATTGAAACCGAAAAAGCCAATTCCGACTTTACCCTTATCCATACGGGAAGTTTGAATAATCGTCGAAACCATCCCGTTTTTTGGCAAGCCGTTTCTGAAATGCGAAAAGAATATCCCGAATTGGCGAAGAATCTGCGCATCAAACTAATTGGTAAAACCGACGCAAACACGCACTCAGACATTGATAAATTCGGGTTGAAAGACCGAACAGAGTTCATTGACTATATGGCCCATTCGGAAGTGATTAAGGCTCAAATGCAAGCCGACGTATTACTCCTGTTTGTCAATCGTTTTGGAGAAAATAGCACCGATTTCAAATCGGCAAGAGGCACCGTGACTGGAAAACTTTTTGAATACCTCGCCTCCCAAAAACCTATCCTTGCTGTGGGAATTCCCGATAGCCAAATCAACGAAATCCTTACCGAAACCCAAACCGGAAAAGTTTGTCATTTCGACGATCTGAATGCGATGAAAGCCTTCCTTTTAAAATGTCTCCGCAAAGAATTTTTAATTTCCGACCGTGAGTTGATACGTAATTACAGCCGTAAAAATCTTACCGGAAAAATGGTCAGTGTTTTTGATCGGATGATTTCATATAGATAGCCTTTTCTATCGGTCTATCTTCTGAAATTTCTTCACAAGGCACTTGTCATCCGTCCAGATTTCAGTTAGATATAAGCCCGCAGGGAGGGATGATACGTCGATTTTCTGACCTCGTTTTGGTGCCAGAATCTCCTTGCAAAGCATGCCGGTCAATGTAGTGAACCGAATTTTATTGACGGGTTGGTCTGAACTGATTTCCAAAAGCTCAGTAGAAGGGTTTGGAAAGAGCTGAATACTGTTTTCATTTACCTCTTCTACTCCGGTCGAAGTAACACTTACACTCACATACTGACAGAAATTGTTCCCTCCACAGTCATTGTTTATAGCCAGACATACCCAGTAGTTTCCACTATTTTCATACGTGTGCACCGGATTTTGTTGTTCGCTGTACCCACCGTCGTCAAAATTCCAAATATAGCTATAACCGCTGCCACCCTCGGAGGTGAAATGCACTGTTCCTCCCTATATCTTCATATTCAAAAAGTCCACTCGGAGCAGGACAATTTTCGATGAAAATTGTAAAAACCGCTCCTTTGTTCGTTCCACCATCGTCGTCGCGAACAGATCCCGAAACGATATCGATGGTTCCATCTCCATTGTGGTCGCCAATTGTGGCAATTCGTGTCCCAAAACGATCATCATAATTGATGTCGCCGGTAAAATTTCCGTCGAGCCTGTTAATTTTTTTCTCATTCATTACGGTTCCATCAGGACGCATAAAAAGAATCCAAACCGCACCAATATCTGTTCCGCCGTCATCATCGCCGGGAGCACCCACGGCAAGATCGACGGTTCCGTTTTCATCTAAATCACCGATGCTCCTCACGGAAATACCAAATTCGTCGTCGATATTCATAAACCCTCCAAAATCGCCTTCTAAACGCGAAAGTTTTTGAATAGAGGTCACTGCTCCTGAGGCGTCCCGGAAGAGCTGATAAATAGCACCAAAATTCGTATCCTGATCGTCATCACCCGGTGCTCCGCAAACGATGTCGGTATTTCCATCATTGTTGAGGTCCACGATACTCAATCCACTTCCAAAACGGTCCCCGTCCTCAAGTTTCCCATTCAGAAATTCAGTGGTGTCGTCGATCTTCGATTCGAAATTCAACGTATGATCTGCACCGAGAGTGCATTCAAAAATAGTTCCTGCACCAGCCATTGAGGGAATGTAGATATGCCCGTTTTCCTGTGCCAGAAAAGCCCCAATTTGGGCACTTCCGCTCATTTCTGAAGGGAGTGCTAATTCGCTGAGCGTAAAAGAATCCGCGTTACTCAAAAGCAAACAAAGTACTCCCGTAGGTTGAATTCCCGGAGCACCAACGATATAGTCAGCTTTTCCGTCATTATTCTGATCCTCTAACTCAAGCACAGCGGTGCCAAATTGTGCATCGCTAAACCCATCAAAATAGGCAAAATCCGATGCCGAAATTTTTGAATCGTTGGCTGCGGTTCCGTCTTCAGCAAGTGTGATTCGGTAAAATGCACCATTTCCATCAAATGGTGCTCCTGAGAGAATGGTGTTTTCGGTTTTTGATTCACCCACAAAACCGAACATTCCCTGATTCATCAGAGAATTGTTCAGGTTTCCGGTAGTTTCTGAAATTTTCCTAAAATCGGCTACAGTGCCGGTTTGAGCGCAGGCATAAAGCGCTGAGGTAATCATTCCCAAAGTGAGTAGAACGTGTTTCATAGCTTGCAGTTTAAAAAACGCGTTCAAGGGGAAATTGAACGGGTCTTTTACGAAAGGCCCGCCTGTAGGTTTCGGAATTATCCTGAGTCCAGTGGATATTTTTAACCGTCGACCTCAGGGAACCCCGATGGGAAAGATCGCAAAAACCTTAGGCAGAGCCCGCAAAGGGATAAAAGAAAATTGATCGAGTTTTCGTTGTCTCTTAGCTTTTTCGAGCTGACAAATTAACTCAAAGGTGATTGGAAAGCCACTTCTGTGTTCTCTCCGGTTATTTTTTTACCAATAAACCCCGAATATCACGGGATATCGGAAAAAAACCAAAAACCAAGAACCAAAAACCAAGAACCAAAAACCAAGAACCAAAAACCAACCTTACCGATTATGATACGGTTCATTTCTTAAAATCGTCATTCCGCGATAGATCTGCTCAAGGATCAAAGTTCGAATCATTTGGTGCGAAAAAGTCATTTTCGAAAGTGAAATTTTAAGCGGAACCTGGCCGTACACTTCTTTACTAAATCCGAAAGCACCTCCAATGATGAAAACCAGTCTTTTTATTCCACTATTCATTTCTTTTTGCAAATAGTCTGCAAATTCTACGCTCGAATATTGTCCGCCTTTCTCATCAAGGAGTACCGCTCTGTCTCCAGGCTGAAGCTGTGATAAAATGGATTTTCCTTCTTCAATTTTACGCGTTTCGGGATCCAGTTTTTTCCAATTCTTCTGTTCAGAAATAATTACCATTTCAAAAGGTATGTAGTGCTGTAATCTACCTGAATAAATAGCTGTAGCATCCTGAACATGAGCGATGTAGGTTTGTCCTACACATAATAGAATAATTTTCATCTATGAAATATACTATCTGATTTCGACTAATGTATTCCTTATTTTTCTATATTTGATCGTCATGGCGTGGTATTTGTTTCACGGAATCCAATATTTTAACATGAAGAATCTACTCATCATTTTAAGTCTTGTATTTTTTTCAGTCTCTACCTACGGGCAAACCGCTGAAAAGGAGGGGATTTCAAATGCAATTCGTCAGGGAAATGCCAAATCACTTGGGACTTATTTTACCAAAAGTGTGGATATTACCCTCAAGGATGTGGAGGATGTTTACAGCAAAGAACAGGCTGAAGTAATTCTGGCGCGCTTTTTTTCTGAAAATTCTCCCACAGCTTATACCGTAAAGCACGAAGGTAAATCCAAACTCGACGACTATTATTATATCGGCGATCTGGAAACCTCCACCGGAATGTATCGGCTTTCGTTTTTTTTGAAAAAAGAAATGGATTCTTTTCGCGTTAAACAGTTGCGAATTGAATCGGGAAATTGATATATCCTCACAATTTCATCCCGGTCAAATCCTCAAAAATTTCAAACTGCTTTTCAATGAAGTTGTTACGGTCAAACCGAGCCCGACCCTCGATGGCGTTTTTTGAAAATTTCTCCAGAATTCCTTTATCTTCCTGAAGCTGTCGCATGGCATTGGCTAAAGCCTCAACACTAAAATCGTCAATCACTCGACCATCCACATTATTGCGCACCACTTCACGGCATCCGCGACTATTTATCGTAAGGACAGGTACACCCATGGCGAGCGATTCCATAAGATTTACGGGTAACCCTTCACGTTCTGAAGGGAATACATTCAGATGCGATAAGGCCAGATAATCCTGAACATTCTCACGCCAACCCACTCGAATAATCGAAGGTTCCGTTTTAAGTGCCTTCTCAAATTTCGGCTTTAATGAAGTGGGGTGAATACGGTCTTTTTCGCCTACCAAAACCAGCTTAGAATGTGGATGGGTTTTTCGTACTTCCAGAAATGCACGTACTACTTTGTCAAATCCCTTAAAATTGGTTTGGCGACCGATGAAAATATAAATGAAATCGTCTGGTTTCAAACCGATTTCCTGACGGATTTTTTCGACTTTTTCAGAAATAAGTGAATTCCGGTCAAACCGATTTAGATCGCAACCGATTCCAAAGGATTTCAACACGTGAACACTTGCGTTTTTTGCCTTTCGCTGCAAGTATTCCCGATCGTCTTCTGTGAGCACATAGACTTCATCCACACGCTCAGCACTCCATTTTTCAGCTTGTGAAATAATTGCTTTTCGCCAACCGCTAATCAAGGGCGACCCAAGGCCGTGAATCGTTCCGGTTGTTACCGGCCAATTATCATCCTTGCCGAGCATAGCTGTAAAAAGCGCAGCCGAAAAGTGAATATTTACGATGTCCGGTTTTAACTCATGTACCAGCATTTTCACTCTCTTGGCTGCAGCAAAATGCCTAAATGGATCGATAGCACGCGGAAAATCAATATCATGCACTTCGCATTCAATATCTCGCCTGTATTCGCTAATTCGTGCAATGTGCTTTCGTGAAGTCGCAAGATGTACCTGATGATTGCGTTTATTGAGCGCGTCGATAAGCCCTTCCAGAAAAGTGAAATAATTTGTAATGGAAGGAATGACAAATAACAACTTCATAGAGGTTGCCTAAACTTTGGTTTCGAATAGCAGCCACAAATATAGAATTATTTGGCGGCGGTCGATATTTAAATGCATAGACACACCGAGTTTGTTATCTTCTGAGTTTCAGCACATCGCCGGGTTTTACCTTGTAGTCAGAAGGCAAATCCGACCATTTGCAGATCTTCTTCATTTTCACTCCATACAATTGAGATATAGTATAAAGTGTCTCTCCGGTAGCTACGGTATGCGTCTTATATTTCTTCGATTTATTTCGCTTAGGCTGAACATAAATACGCGAATCTTTATCAATCCGTGCGTCTTTATCAAGATCATTGTATTTCGCAATTTGCCATCGCCCCATATCCATTTCATTCGCCAATTTCTCGGGAGTGGTTTCCGATTGGGTTATAATATATTTAATTTTGTTATCACTCTCAAAAATCTCTTTTCCACGCTCTATATTGATTATGATCGCATCACTTTTCGATTTCGAAGATTTTGATTTCGTCGGTTTAGATGGATGATAATTTTCGCTGAGAGCTTGGGTATCATATTGTTCCAGATCGTTTTCCTCGATTAGCCGGATAAGAAGTGCCGGATATTTTGGATTGGTAGCGTAGCCGGCTTTTTTTAAACCATGCGCCCAAGATTTATAATCGGACACATCGTATTCATAAAGAAATGTATACCGACTCCGCTTCAGGAATTGACTGTGATCTTCAAAACTTTCGTGAGCCGTATTGTATTTTCTGAAACATTCATGTTTCTGATCATCGTCGGCATAAACTTTTTTGCCATTCCACTCATGGCATTTTATACCAAAGTGATTATTCGATTTTCGTGAGAGCTCACTATTCCCATCGCCGCTTTCCAAAATGGCCTGTGCCAACGTTATACTCGCCGGTATTCCATGTTCCCGCATTTGCAATATCGCCTCGTCTTTCCACTGCTCGATATAGGAAGCGCGGGTATTCCTTCCCGGATCCGCTTCGGCCATTACACTATGGGTCAGAGTGGTTATACAAATGAGGGTGAATATTGCGGTTCTTAACATGTTATCAACAGCGTTCTAATCAATGGAAATTTCTTACATCATCAAATTTATCGGTACATTCAGCGTAGTATGAGGATAGGAACGTATGTTTATGCACAATATTCTGTGAATTCAACAATCGGGGTATATAGGAACCCCTAATTTTGCTTCCATTGCAGGGATTCCCTGTAGTCCGCCGGTGTGAATTAAAAGCCATTTCTCAGGTTTCAGGTTGTTTAATTTCCCTGAGAGTTCAGTCATTGCATACGCCGTTTTTGCGGTGTATACCGGATCTAGTTTAATCCCGGTTTCCCGTGTGAAATCCTGCATAAACTGAATCAGTTCCTCATTTACTTTAGCATAACCACCAAAATGATAGGGCAGGAGTATGTGTATCTTGTCAGCTATAAAACGTTCGGTCTCTTCATCTTGGTACATTTCACTTAAGTTTTTTTCCAATTCTTTAAGCAAAAAACCTCCCCCTTTCAGCACCGAAACCCCGTAAATTTCTGATTTTCCGGAATTAGCAATAGCCATTCCGCTGAGCGTCGTAGCGGTTGCAGTGGCTACAAAAATGCGATCGGGTGTAAAATCCAATTCAGAAATAATTTCCTGACATCCTTGAATGCCGTAATAATTTGCCCCTCCTTGCGGAATAGGGTAGAAGTGGCCGTACAAATCTTTCAGTCGGTCGCGTGAATCCCATTCCTGAAGAACTTTATAATCGCTTCGACTCACCGGGTGAAGATCCATACCTCTTTCAGCAGCCATTTTCAAGGTAGGGTTGTTCAGATCGGCATCTTCGCCACGAATAATTCCGATCGATTTAATGCCAAAAAACCTTGCAGCTGCTGCAGTGGCGGCTATATGGTTGCTGTGTGCTCCGCCAAAGGTTAACAAGGTGTCGTGCCCTTTCTGCTGAGCCTGTTCAATATTCAACTTTAATTTCCGCCACTTATTCCCAGATATTTCGTTGTGAATCAGGTCATCACGCTTTACGTAAAGTGTTATATTCTTATTTGCAATAGCCGGGTAACTAACTTTTTCGACCGGCGATGGCGTATTAAAATGTGATTCAGACATAGGGCAAAGGTATGCACCTCATTCAAAAAAGATTAAATTATCTTCGCTGAATGGCGCGATTAAAATCATTTTTCAAAAGGGGAATTTGCGAAGCCGGTTGTGATGAAGCCGGGCGAGGCTGCCTGGCCGGGCCTGTGGTAGCTGCTGCGGTTATTTTGCCGAAAGGCTGGAACCATCCGCTCCTCAATGATTCGAAATTGCTCACCGAAGCAAACCGAAATACACTCCGATTGGTCATAGAAAAGGAAATAGAACATTGGGCGGTTGGTTTTGTATCACACACCGAAATTGATGAAATCAATATTCTCAACGCTTCCTTTCTCGCTATGCATCGCGCTTTGGATCAACTCCAAAAGATTCCTGAATTAATTCTTGTCGATGGTAACCGGTTTAACCCTTATCGGAAAATTGCCCACGAATGTGTCGTAAAAGGTGATAGTAAAATGCGCTCTATTGCTGCTGCGTCAATTCTGGCAAAAACGCACCGAGACGAATATATGGCCACCGTTCACAAAGATTTTCCACATTACGGATGGCAACAAAACAAAGGTTATCCTACTAAAGCGCACCGAAATGCTATCTTGATTCACGGCCCTTCGCAGCATCACAGGATGAGCTTTACCCTCGTGAAGAACGAGATGGAATAACTTTATGTGAGTATTCCTAATGGCTTCTCTTCGTTGATGATTCTATTTTCACAATCCCCTGTGCAAAGCAATTGCATTTTAATCGGCTTTATCTTCTCGCCATTCCTACCTTTGATTTTTAAAATTTGGTTCGATTGAGAAAAATCCTGTTAGTTATAGTTTTTGCGCTGATTATCATTGCAGCGATTATTGGATTTTATAAATCCTTTGACAATGGTGTGGGTGCTCCCGCTATTGCTCTTAAGGCGATTCCGCAAAGTGCTGCCTTGATTCTGGAAACGGATAAGGCTGGCGATTTATGGCGCGATTTGTCACAGACAAATCTAATGTGGGAAGAACTGCAAGCCACGGATTTTTATTTTAGGCTCGATGCCGCTGCTCATGCTTTTGATAGCCTGCTTACGCAACGTAAAGAATTTCGAGGCTATCTTGCAAATAAACCAATAGCCATTTCTGTGCATGTGTCCGGTGCGCGTACTTTCGATTTTTTGATCAGCCTTCAAGTGAAGAAAGGAGCCGATGAAGCGACAATGATTGCTGATATAGCGCGTCTTTTTCGGGGCAGTACACCGGCGAAACGTGAATATGATGGCGTAGAATTGTATTCCACCGATTCAAAACTCACCGGAAGTAAACTTTTTTACTTCCAAAATGATGGACTGCTCGTGCTCAGTAAATCGTCGATACTTGCCGAAGAGTCGATACGCGCACTTCAGCAAAATGCGGATGTGCTTCATAGCGATGAGTTTATGTCTGTACGCAAAACGCGTGGCATTCATTCACGTGCCGAACTTTACGTGAATTATAAACAATTGAAAAGCGTGCTCAGCCAGAATGCATCTAAAGAAAGTGTTGAGATGGATTTTTTTCATCAACCTTATGCCGCTTGGTCTGCTCTCGATTTAAAGCTAAAACCTAACGCTTTATCACTCAATGGTTTTGTGCTTTGTAAGGACAGTTCGGAAGCGTGGATAGGTTCTTTTCGCGACAGCAAAGCACCTACAATGAAGGTTTTGCGTTATATGCCATCCAATACTGCATTTTTTGTCTTTTTGGGTTTTGGTGATTTTCAAACGTTTCGCGCCCGTCAGATGAACATTTATGGACGCACCAACCGAAAATACGATATTGAGCATAAGCTAAAAACCTACAGCGATTCCTTCGGTTGTGATATGAATGAATATGGCCTAGACTGGATTGGTGGTCAAGCGGCAGCTTTCATTACCGAACCAGCTTCGGTGCATTATATTCAAAATCATTTCGCAATATTTAAAGCGCGTAATGCCGGTACTGCTTGGGATAAACTCTGCGAACTGGAAAAAAAAATAGCAGAAAAATCCGGAGAGAGAATCGAGGAAGAAACCTTTAACGATTTGGAAATACACCGGCTTAAAATCGGGAGTTTTTATGAAAAAGTGTTAAGTGAATCCTTTGCTGGGCTCGTGGATCCGTACTTTGTAAAAATGGATGAGATGATTCTGATGGGTACTTCTCTCAACGGAATGCGCAGCCTCATTCAAAAACTTCAACAAGATTACGAAAGTGAAAATACGCTGGCCTCGGATAAACGATTTCTCGATTTGAGTAATCAGATTTCTGGCAACTCCCATTTTCTGATTTATAGCTCGCTCGCACGCTCTCCCTTTATTTATCAAAATATTCTGAGTCCGGAAAATGCTGAGGCTATTCAAAAACAAACCGAGATTTTACGGAAGTTTCAAGCCTTTATTTATCAGGTTGGGTATTATAAGAATGACCTGTATTACAACAATATTTACTTCAAATACAATCCTCAATTTAAAAAGGAAACAAGTTCTCTTTGGGAAAAACAGCTTAAGGCAGAAGTGGTTGCAAAACCCACATTGCTTAAAAATCATTATACGGATGCCCTCGAAATATTCGTGCAGGACGTTGAGAATCGGATTTATCTGATTTCGAATACTGGCAAAGTGCTCTGGGATCAACAAATTGATGGACCTGTGAAGAGTGAAGTGCGACAGGTGGATGTGTATAGAAATAATAAACTTCAAATACTTTTTAATACAGAAAAATCAATCTATTTGCTCGATCGCAATGGAAATAATGTGGAATCTTATCCGGTGAAATTGCCTGCAAAGGCCACAAATCAAATTTCTATTGCCGATTATGACAACAGCCGTCATTACAGATTTTTCATCGGCGTAGAGGGTGGGAAAATTCTTTCCTATGATGTGTCTGGCAAGCAGATTGACGGGTGGAATTACGAAGGCGCTTCCGCAAATATTGTGTCGGATGTGAAGGCAATTCGCATTAAATCTAAAGACTATATTTTCGCTTTGGATAAAACCGGAAAAATTCACTTGCTCAATCGACGTGGAAAAGTACGAATCAAAACCGATACGAAAGTTGAACCGCGAGCGCATGGAAAGATAGCTTTCGACTTGCAAGATAATATTCAAAATTCCGGGATTTACTATGTCGACTCACTTGGTAATGCTTATCGGCAAGGCTTCAACGACCGTTTTACCAAAATAAAACTCACCAATGAACCGGTGCTCGATTATGATTTTACGGATATCGACGGCGATCAGATAGCAGATTGTATATTGCTAACATCCAATGAAATTGAGGTTTATAAATTGAACGGAGATGTCATTTTTAAGAATTCTCTCGATGAATCGAACCGCCATATGCTTCAGACATTCCTTTTTCCGAAAGATGTGGTTCGTATTGGAGTAACGGATCCTGAAAACGAGAAAATCACCCTTTTCGAAAATAATGGAAAAGTTCACAGTGGATTCCCGCTATATGGCCTTACTCCTTCTGCTATTGGAGATATGAATCGCGATGGATATTTCAATCTAATTACGGCCGGTAAGGATGGATTCTTAGTGGCTTATGCGATTGAATAATTAACGCAGGATAATAGGCAAAAACACATGTATAATTTGCAGCCTCCAGCTTTGGAGCTTCCAGCTACACCTTGGCTATTGCCTATTTTTTCTATTAAGTACTCGATTTTTTAGCGTTAAAATGAGTTTGCTCGCTTTTATCAAGGGAAGAATTTCATTTGTATTTCTAAAAGGATTGATCATTTCAATCCAAGGAGAGAATGTATTTATTTCACTCGAGGTTTGTTCAAATAGACTTAAAATTGCCGAAATGGATTTTTTAGGATTTGTAAGTTCTTTAACATGTATTTGACCATTTTTTACAACTTCTTCCAAATTTTCAGGGTGGGAAATAAGAAACTCAATTTTTTCAGCAAGTTGGGAGGCATTCCCTTTTTCGTATAAATAGCCCGTTTCTCCATCTCGTATAAGCTCATCTGTTGCTCCGCCGGAAGCGGCGAGAACAGGAATTCCCAGGAGCATCGATTCGGCAGTTACCCTTCCAAAACCTTCCGCATTACCAGGCACAATTACCAGTTGACCCGTTGAGGCAAGATCGTAGGGATTATCCTGATATCCGGCGAAATTCACATTGCTTTCAAGTGCCTCCGCAGCAATATATGCGTCCAGTTCGGCTTTGTAAGCGTCATTTCTTACCGGTCCGATCATGAAGATTTGAATTTCCATTCCCTTCTCGCATAGTATTTTGACTGCCCTAAGAACATCGAGTTGGGATTTCAGTGGTGTAATACTTCCGATAACGGAAATATTAAGTCCTGTCAAAATTTCTGAATTCGGCGGTAGTTGAGGTTTAAAAAGTGGATTGTAAATTATTTTAGAATTTGTGCCTTCCGGTAAAAATGGTTTCCACGATTCGAGAGTGGCCCGAGAATTGAACACAACAGAATTAGTAGTATTTCCAATGAATTTCCCTATCGCCTGAAGTGCTCTTTTGTGATTTTTAAAAATGAGCCCGTCGGCTAATTCCCGGATGTGGTATATATGTGGAATCTCTGAAAGCGATGCCGCCATCGCTCCAATGGCAATTACAGAAGTATTTGTATAAACAAGGCTTGCGCCAAAATTGCATATCAGAATAGAGGCTTCCTGCGCTGCCAGATAATTGAGCCGAGCCCAGTTTGGATCAACGCTCTCATTGGAAGTTTCCCACCAACTATACCGGAGTTTCTCTATCGGAATTTTTAATTCTTCAAGCCGGTTGGTAAATGGACCTTTTTCGCGAACAATAACAAGTGCATCCCATCCTGAATCCATCAAATTCTCAACGATCGTTATCAAAGATCTCTCGGCACCTTCCATTGCTGAAGCATGGGCGAATATGGCAATTTTCTTAGTCATTCTTCTACTTTTTTGATAGCCTCTGTTTAAACTTTGAAACGATAAACTTAAACCGGAAATTTGAATAAAGTCCATTCATATTCAAGGCATTGAAATGGTCAGAAAACAGTTCGCCAAACCGGTGGATTGCGTACCAGTTGGCTTGCAGTGATTTAAGTTCGACCGTTTGATTCATTCCGTCGATTTCTCCTAATTCAAACCTTACCGTACTCTCCTCGAGCAATCGCAATGCGATCTTTTCAAAACCCTTGTGAGTGCGCGAAGTATTACGATGGTCCCGAAAATAATTCAAGTGTTCTGCGCAAAAAGCAATCGATTTATTTTGCAAAATTCGAATCCAAAAAAGCCAATCGCCGCACATCTTCATTCGAAGCAATTCTTCGGTGAAAATGTCCGGATTGATCAATGTCTTGCGAAAAAGCACTGCACTGGCATTCGGAATTACATTTTGGACTTTTAAGTATTCCCTACAAAAAGCTTTTCCATCCATTTCGAAATTGGATTCCCAAATGTTATTTCTGAAACTTTTGGTGGTCTCTAGGCGATCGATAATTTGTTGCCCTTCTGTATCCACGTCCATCGATTGTGAATACCGAATATCGGCATTGCTTTCCAGCTTTAAAAGCTGTTCGAGAAAGTTCGGTTCACAATAGTCGTCACTCTCTGCTATCCATATCCATTCTCCTTTTGCTTCAGCTATTCCTTTTTGCCACTGACGAAAAGGACTGCCGCTGTTTTCGTTATTCAAAATGAGGTGATCAATTTGGTCTTTGTAATGGGTAAAGATGGTCAGACTTCCATCGGTGGAATGGTCATCTAATACAATAAGTTCTAAATTTCGGTAGGTCTGATTTAGAATCGATTCAATCCGCTGGATCAGAAAATCCGCATGATTGAAATTTGGAAGGATTATGGATACGAGTGGTTCTTTCAAATCTTGGAATGCTAAATGCTATCAAATGAGTGATTTGGGTTTTTGACCTACGGCTTCATGGATAATTTTACTCAAGGCGCCTAAATGACGCTCCATAGTGAATTTTTCTGTAATTCGTTGACGTGCCTTCATTCCCATTTTCCGAGCCAAATCGGGATTTTCGATAAGGAGGCACATATTCGCAGCCATCGCGTCTATGTCATGTTCTTCGCAGAGCAATCCCGTTTGTTCGTGAAGCACCACGTCGGAGATGCCACCGTGGTATGTGCTGATTACGGCTATGGCAGCCGCCGATGCCTCCAGAACTGCCAATGGTGTGCCTTCCATGTCGCCGCTGCTGGGAGTAATACTGTGTTGTACAAAGGCGCGGCAGGTACTTAGTAATGCCCTAAAAGCATTCGGTGCAATAATTCCAGGTAAGCTGATGCTTGATTCCAATTTAAAGTAGCTTACAAGGTTCTTGCAAGCGTCGAAAAGATTGCCGTCGCCGGCAAGGGTTAAATGTGCATTGGGAAATTTTTCCAGTACTTTTTGAAACGCAAGAATGGTGTAATAGGGTGCTTTCTTGTCGACGAACCGACCTAGTCCAACAAAATGATTTTCTTCATAAGTTGGTTTGTTTTCTAAAAAAAGAGGATTCGCCCCATAGGTGTTCACATTTATTTTTGGTTCCGGGCAACCCAGCGCAATCAACTTCGCTTTCATTACTTTGCTCACGGCAATAATTTTAGCTGCCCCGTGAAACATTTTCAGGTATTTTGGCTGAAGTTCTGAAATGATAGAATGCATTGTGGCATCGAAACCATGGAAATGAACAATCAATGGGATATTCAGTGCTTGCGCTATGGGCAATATTTTTGCACCGGTCATTCCATATTCAGCGAGTATGCAGTCAATTTTATTCGTTAGAAAAGATTCAGCAACTGCCTCCTGAGCGGGAGAAAAATTAAATTTTGAAAGCGGATTTCCAATTTTTCTACGCAGGCGATTTCCAAGACTCAAATCCAGCAGTGGGCCAAAACCATCCAATTGAGCTTTTTCAATTCCTCCATAAAAAAAGAATATCTGGGTCGCCGGAATATCTCGGTGCGCCTGAATAAAAGTTTCGGTTGTGGCCGTTTGTCGTGGACTTACAATCGCCAGGTGGATCATATTCTCTACTTTGCCGCAAAGATACAAAAGAACAGGCTTCGGACGATATGAAGTGGTTTCAGTGGGTCTCTGATGAGAATGGTTTCTTTTTTCAGAAAATGGACATGAGCTTCGTTCAAGCTTCTTACATCGATCCGGCCAGAAAGGATCGAAAAAAATAGAAATTCGGAGAGACAAAAACATCTATTTGAAACTGATTTTCATACTTTTCTGCAGGGCTCAAAATTCTCTTTTGAAGAATGAACTGAATACTTTGGAACTTTTTGATTGACCATTTTGCTGCTCCGAAGCTTTCAAATATGATTTATCTTTGTTTTTCGGCGATTCATCTTTATTATTTTGTTGTTTGACATGGGAGATGTATATGTTTGTATATGATTGATATTCTGATATTTAGTATATTTCGGTAAGTTTATTTCATTTTCTTATAAGATATTTGTCGACTTAAATCTTGACTTCAGCTATAAAACTTCCTATCTTTAGCCCTCAGTAAGCGGTGGTTTTGATGCTTAACCGACCCTGCTTATTGTTGTATTTATTTTAAAACCAAATCATTTAATCTATGAAGAAGCAGTTTACAAGGTTGATCGGTGCATGCTGTGTGTCGGTCTTTCTATTACTAATTTCGACTACGGGTGCTCTTGCGCAATATTGTGCGAGTAGTGCTTCGAATACTGATCCCGATTTTGGGGAATGGATTACCAACGTTGTCTTCGCCGGGATTGATAATCCCAGTGGCAATACGGGCTATTCCGATTTTACAACTGAAATTGGGACAGTGGTACCAGGAGTGTCGTATGAATTTTCCGGGACATTGGGTAATCCAGGGGATTACACTGAGTACATCACGGTCTACATAGACTGGGATCAAAGTGAAACTTGGGATGCCGGTGAAGTTTATCAAATTGGTTCATGTGGTTCCGATGGATGTGTTATCACTGGAAATGTTGATGTACCCTTTACAGCTACACCTGGTGAGACTCGCATGAGGGTTGTGTTGCGTTTTAATGCAGCTAGTACGGATCCTTGTGATCAGTTCTTGACTTTTGGTGAAGTTGAAGATTACACAATAAACGTGCAGTCGGGTGAATGTACACCTCCTTCACTTACGTATAGTGTAGTTAATAATTGTGCAGATGATACCTACGCGATATCAGTTACTGCTAACGATCTGGGTTCGTCTAGTTCAGCAACAATTTTTCACGAGCGATCTGATGGAGTTCCTATTTCTAATACGGGCTTGAATCAATTTACTACAGGTGTACCACTTACTTTTGCGACAGCTATTCCATTTGGAGTTACGGTGCGCGATAGTATTGTTTCAGGAAATCCGCTATGTACATTAATTCGAAATTTTCAGGAGGAAATTTGTCCTGCCGAGAATGATGAAGCTTGTACGGCAATAGAGCTTTTCTGTGGCGATACGTTGTCAAATCAAGTTTTTCTTGGTGCAACCCAATCTATAGATGATAATTGTGGTGGCTCAGGAACCGCGGATGTGTGGTTTAAATTTGTGGCCGATGGTACGCAAAACTATTTTATAGAAGAAACAGAGACCGATGTCATTGTTGATCTATGGCTCGGTGACGATTGTGGCACCATCGAACAGATCGAAGATTGTGTCGATTTTGGTGAAAATTTTACTGTGACTGAAGCAGGAACCTATTATTTTAGAATAAGACCTTACAGTACTGCTACTACGTATGGTGTTGCGCTTACTTGTACGCCATTCGACTGTCCCGGACTTGGGAACTTTGGCCAACTCTGCGATGACAATGACCCATCAACTTACGGCGATGAAATAACTGAAGATTGCGTGTGCGCAGGCATTGTTCCTGTTCCCGGTCAAATTTGTGAAGTGCCTCTCGAAGTGGGTAGCCTTCCTTATTCTGCTGCGGGTATTACTTCAGACTTTTTTGACGACTACGAAACTACTGATGTTCCGCCATTAGCTAACGGTGCTATCACGAACGGAACAGGTAGCACAACATACTTGACGGGTGATGAAGTTGTCTACGCATATACTCCGTCAGAACTCGAAGTAATAAATATTAATACAACCAACGATAATGATTGGGTATCTCTTTGGGTATTTACAGGATGTCCCTTTGCTAGTACTTATGCTTATCACACATCAACTTCTGGTGATACACGTGCAGTTGAAGGTCTGGTTGTTCAGCCGGGTACGACGTATTATATTGTAATCTCATCTTGGGGTTCTATACTTCAAAGCACGGAATATACTCTGAATATTGAATCTATTCCTTTCGATTGTCCTACTTTACAGGCAAACATCGGTGCAGCCTGTGATGACCAGGATCCGAATACATCTTACGACACTGTAAACGATCAATGCGTATGTGCAGGTATTCCAAACGCTACCAACGACGAAATTTGTGATGCTATAAGCCTGGCTTGTGGTGATACACTTCTAAATCAAACCTTTGGTGGCGCTACACCTACATACGAAGATGACTGTGCCAATCCTGAAAATGGAGATATTTGGTTTTCTACTACTGTAGATGAAGGTTTTGCAAATATCATTGAATTTGATGGAGATGCGTTGTTTACTGTTGGTGCTTTGATTGGAGACGATTGCGGCAACCTGCAGGACACCTTGCTCTCATGCTTTGCCTCGGTCGGTAGTCTCTTTTTAGATTCAGCTGCAACGTATTATATACGTGTACGACCTAATACAACAGTTGGCGCAAGTGGACTCGATATTTTGATGAATTGTTATGAGAAGCCTGAGAACTCAGAGTGTTCTACTGCTTTTGAAGTCGATTGTGGCGGAACCTATGAAGGAAATACGGTAGCCTCAATACAACATGATGCCGATCAACCGTTTTGTGGAACGTCTGCTCCAAGTGTATTCAATAAAGGATTGTGGTACACCTATACGCCTACTTCTGATGTACTCACGACATTCGATCTGGGTCAGTCTTTGTTTGACACGAAAATTTTCCTCTATACCAACACATGTGATAGCTTAGTTTGTGTAGATGGTGATGATGATAGCGGAGATGACGATGGCATTGGGAATTCTTTTACTTCCTTGCTTACGGATACGCTCTTTGCCAATAATACCTACTACGTCTACGTTACCGGATATGGTAATGCACGAGGCGAGGTTTTTATGGATGTATCATGTATTGATCTTGAATGTTCACCTACCATCGATAATGTGGTCGCGGTAAATCAATCAGGTGATTCGCTCGCTTGTGTTGACTTCGAAGGAGAATATTATGTGGAAGTTACGATTAGTGGAGGTACGCAGTCAGCGTATAACTTGTCTGTAAATGATGGTTCGCCCGTTTCAATTTCACCGGATGGCTCTGCAATAGTAGGTCCTGTTGCTGGTGGTGAAACTGCAAATATTTCAATTTACGGTACGATCAATGAAAGCTGTTCTGCTAATGCTTCGTTTACTCCCGGCACTTTTTGCCCTCCATCTAATGATGACGCCTGTGGTGCGTTCTCCATTGCTTGTGGTGATACTATATCCGTTGGATTCTTAGGTGCTACCGCATCCATAGAAGATAACTGTAACGGTTCTTCATCTGCTGATGTTTGGGTAAAGTTTGTTTCTGATGGATCACAAGTTTATACTATTGGTGAAGGTGGAGGTGCTTATTTCGATGCAGTCGTTCAACTCTTCGAGGGCGATGATTGTAATGCCTTAACGGAAGTTGCAGCATGTGATGATTCACCTGAATCTTTCGAGGTAGTGGATGCCGGAACATACTATTTCCGTATCCGACCTTATTCTACATTCTCTGAAGCTAATTTGGCTACTGTATATCTGAACTGTACAGATTTTGAATGTCCTGACTTGAATGGTAATATCGGCTTTTCTTGCGATGATGGCGATCCGAATACTGTAAATGACTTGATTACAGATACCTGTACATGTGTAGGAACACCTCAAATCGCAAACGATGAAGCATGTAATGCTGTGTCGATAGCGTGTGGTGATATGATTAGTCAAGCTTTTATTGGAGCATCTCAATCAATCGATGATGACTGTAACGGTAGTTCTTCTGCCGACGTATGGGTTTCATTCGTTTCTGATGGATCGCAAGTATACACCATTTCAGAAGGTGGTGGTGATTACTTTGATGCGGTTGTTCAGCTCTATGTAGGTGATGACTGTGGGAACCTTACCGAGGTTTCCGACTGTCAAGATAGTCCTGAGTCGTTCGATGTTTTCGAATCCGGAACCTATTACTTCCGCATTCGACCTTATTCTGAATTTTCTGAAGACAATGAGGCAACTATCTCTTTGACTTGTAATGATTTTGAATGCCCTGATTTGGGCTTGAATATCGGATCAGCTTGTGATGATGGTGATCCGAATACAGTGAATGACGCCGTTACCGCAAACTGTGTTTGTGTTGGAGATCCAATTCCAGTGAATGACCTGTGTTCTGATGCGATCGTCTTGAGTTGTTCGGATTATGTTGTAGGTACTAATGTTGGAGCCTCTTTAAATACAGGCTGTGATGGCGATGATCGTCAAACGGTATGGTATTCTTACACACCTGAGTCAGCTGGAACCGTTACGCTAACCACATGTAATCCGGAAACAAACTTTGATACAGACCTCAATGTGTATACCGGTTCTTGTGATGACCTTACTTGTTTCTCAGGATTTGAAGGCAACGGTTATGTTGATGGTCCTTCTAGTTGTTCTTACCAAAGCTTTGCTGGGGCAGGATCTTTCGAAGGAGTGGCCGGAGTGACGTACTACATTGCTGTGACAGGCTATTACGCTACCGGAAGCTCTTCAAGCTGGCAAGGTAACTTCGGACTGTCTATAGAAGGCAGTTGTGCAGGATCTACCCTTACAGGTACAGTGAGCAACTGGAATAGCGATTGTGGAGGCCGCCCAGCAACAGTGAAACTTTACGAACCGGGAACGGCCACGATGGTAGCATCATATAATACAACCGTTGCTGGCGATGGAACGTTCAGCGTGGATGGTGTTGAAGTCGGTACTTTCGATATAATCGTCAAAGTAGCAGGGTACCTTGCCAAAGGAACACAAGATGTGATTCTTGCATCAGGCGACAATAACATGGCTCTTGGGACGATTAAGTTTGGAGATTTCAATGGTAATAATACGGTTGACATCTTTGACATCTCGACCTTCAGTTCAGCTTTCGGTAGCCAGGATGGGAATCCCGGCTATAACGAATTGGCTGATTACAACTGTGATGGAGCTGTAGTATTGTTTGACCTGTCAGCTATCAATCAAACTTACGCAGGCGGACCGGTATCCGGTGATGTAGCGCCTTTATAATAATTAGAAATAGAAACAATCAAAAAACCAATAATTCAAATGCATATGAACAACCTAGAAACAAGACTAAGGAATCACTTTAGTCAATTAACAAACAGCCTGCTTACTGTGTGCATGTTGCTTGGACTCGGCTTAGCCGGGGCCCAAGCACAGGTGCCAGAGGCAGATATTCCCGGTCAGTTTTATTTTAAGGTCGGCGATGAAATAACGAATGAAATTACGTCTGTGCCTGGTGATAGCTTTGTGCTGATCGTAGGGTATACGTCCGCAGGTCCATGTGATGGGGCAACGGTATCTCTGAATTGGGATCCAACGTTGGTTACCATTCCTGAGACTCAACCGAATGATTTGATTGGCTCACAAATGCCATTCCCATTCGGAGACTGGACGATCAACCATGAAACGGGTTATTTTAGCTGGACCAAAGCCATTTTTGGCGGTGCAGTTCAAGCCGATATGGTTGATGGAGTCGCAGTTCCTACGAACCATGATCTACTTTCAATCACAGTTCAGATTCCGGAGGACATTGCATTCAATGCAACAGAGGTATTTTACCATTCACCTGCACCAAACATTGATCAATCAGCATTGGCCTATCAGGGTTCAACTTTGATTTATGGTGCTGGAGTTGATGAGGTTCCTACGTTTACTGTGAATATCGATGCAGGACAAGTGCTTGTTCCTGAGAATGATGAGGCTTGTAATGCCACTCCAATTGCGTGTGGCGACGAACTAACTGGAAGTCTTGAGGGTGCTTCAGTAAGCAACTTTGGTACTCCTGATTGTTCAGATGATTTTGGAACTATGGAAGATGTGTTTTACACGTTTACTGCAGAACCTGGTCAACTATATACAGTTACCGCTGGGAACGCTGATGGCAATCTTGATGGTGTATTGGCATTCTATAGCGATGGATGTAGTCAGGTTGCTGATCCTTCTCTTTTGGGATGTACTGATATAATTAGTACAAATCCTGAATCACTGGATCTAACAGTAGATGCAAGTACAGAAGTTACTGTGCGTTACTATAGATATGACGCTGATGGTGGAAATAATTTTACAATTTCACTGGTATGTACAGATGTAGTAAGCGGTCCTGAAAATGACGAATGTGCTGGAGCTTTGCCTATTGGTTGTGGTGAAACTGTTACAGGTAGTACAGTATCGGCAACGGTTGATACTACTGGATGCGCTTCATCCGGGACGAATGGTCCTGGCGTATGGTACACTTTTACTGCACCTTACAATGCGCAAGTTACACTTCTATCCTGTTTGGATGGTACTGATTTCGATACAGACTTGAATGTTTATACCGGAGTTTGTGACGACTTAACTTGCTTTGAAGGATTTAGTAGTGACGGATATACCGATGGTACACCAGGTGATTTACCTGCATGTGGTGGAGATTTCCCTCTGAATTTTAGAGCCGGTGGAATCTTTGTAGCAGAAGCGGGAGTGACGTATTATATTTTGTTGTCAGGATACGGCGCAGATGATTCGGGTAACTTTGCTTTACAACTCGATTGTGAGGAAATTGCTTGTTCATCTCCTGACCTTGCCTTAACTGCAGTTGCCAATCCTAATAATGAACCGCTCGGCGACTGTATTGCAGCCGATGCTGAATTTTACGTTCATGCTGTCCTTTCCGGAGGTTCAGGAAATGATTCGTATAGCGTTACTGCAAATGACGGAGATGCGGTAGTTGTTTCTGCAAGTGGTGATGTTACTTTTGGTCCTTATGCGGCTGGAACTAATGTGACTGTGGTTGCTACAGGTGTTGACAGCGATATTTGTTCAGTTACTTCGGCTGTTTCAGCTGATGTTTGTCCTCCTGATAATGACAGCTGTGCAGATGCGTTGCCACTCGTCTGTGGTGCTGATTCAGTGATTGTTAATTCTACTGGATCAACAGCACTTGCACCTGCTGGTGGGTGCTCAACAGCCAATTTTGGTGTTTGGTATTCATTTATGGGAACGGGTGGAGATATTACAATATCTTCCTATGCTAATTTTGACCATGAATTGACTATTAAATCTGGTTCTTGCGATGATTTAACGCATATTACTTGTAGGGATGCGGCTTTATCTAACGGCGAGGAATCTTATACAATCGTAGGTTCTGTTGAAGGACTCATGTATTATGTATATGCAGCTCACTATAGCTCACTTTCATCTACTACAGGTACTATCACAATGAAAATTACCTGTGCTGAGCCTCCTGCTTGTGAAGCTCCTTCACTCGACTTGGCGGTTGTAGATGCGAGCGGTGCTCCTATCGAGGGATGTCTTCCATCAGATGGAGTGTTCTATGTAAGTGCTACGCTAAGTGGTGGTTTAGGCAATGATTCTTATGAGGTATCTGCCAATGAGGCTGACACAACAAATGTGCTTGCTGACGGAGCAACAACTTTCGGCCCATTTGCTGCAGGTTCTGATGTAGATGTAGCAGCAACGGGTGCAGATGATGCACAATGTGGTGTTACAGGATCAGTTGTTTCACCTGACGTATGTGTCCCACCAAATGATTTGTGTGCAGACGCTATACCGGTTCAATGTGGTGAGATTGTATCTGGAAATACTATAGGAGCAACTTCAACTGACCTTGGAACATGCGGGACTTCACTGAGCTCGGGTCCTGGAGTTTGGTATTCTTTATCAGACTACTCAGGAATCGTATCTGTAACAACTTGTTCAGAAGGCGGCCCAGCATTTGATACCAAATTAGGTGTATTCTCAGGAAGTTGTGATGATCTCACCTGTGTAGGTGGTGATGATGATGCTTCAACTGGTGATACTGAGCTTGATTGTACCATCGCGGATGCCTCATTCAATAGAGCTTCATTTGTAGAGTTTACTGCAGATGCAGATGTGACATACTATGTTTATGTAACTGGTTACTCAAGCAATGCCGGCCCATTTGATCTTACTGTTACTTGTCAAGATGTTAACTGTGAGTCTCCAATGTTGACACTTTCAAATGTAAATGTAGATGGATCACCGATCGATGGATGTGTTGCTTCAAACTCTGATTTTTATGTACTGGCTTCTTTGAGTGGTGGATCAGGAAATGCAACTTATAGCGTATCTGCCAATGGTGGCGACGCAGTAGAAGTAGCAGCCGATGGTTCATATTCATTTGGACCTTTTGCAGCAGGAACCAATGTTTCTGTATCAGCAGTAGGTAATGACAGTGATATATGTGGTGCTGAAGAATCTATAGATTCACCAGCAATTTGTCCTCCATCAAACGACAATTGTGCCGATGCGGAAGCTATTTCATGTGGAGATTCAGTTGATGGATCAACATATGGTGCTACCGAAAGTGGTATAGAAAATCCAAGTTGTGCCGATGGTACTCCTGCGGATGTATTCTATTCATTGGAAGCATTGCCTGGTATCGAATATACGGTTACCGTAAATGGGGATGATTATGACGGAGTACTTGCTCTTTACAGCGGAAGCTGTGAAGGTGATCTTACCGAAATAGATTGCTCAGATAATGGATTTACTTCAGGTATGGCAGAAACCATCGTTTTCACGGTGGAAGAAGCTACAAGTGTACTTATCCGTACGTACGATTGGTCTTCAAGCCAAGGAAGCTTTACTTTGAGCGTTTCTTGTGAAGACATTGTACCACCATGTTTAGCTGATGCCGGAGCCATAGAATTGTTAGATGGCACGACCGTAATTACTGTATGTGTAGATGACAACATTCCAAGTATGGTAGATGTAGTTGTATCAGAAATGCCTTCAGAAGACTATGCTGGTCAATGGGTTGTTACAGACGCAGACGGTAATTTATTAGGTCTTCCAGCTTCACTTGACGCAGTAAATAACATTGATTTTGACAATGCCGGATCCGGTCACTGCAAAATCTGGTTTTTGAGCTACGATGCAGAGAACAGCAATGTTCTTGATTTGGCCACTGCTTTTTCCGATGGTGCAAGTGTAAATGCTTCAGAGCTTGAAGGATGTTTCGAATTGTCGAATGCAATTGATGTATTCCGTGAAAACTGTACCACACCAACATGCGACAACTTTGTATATTTCTTGTCAGACCACGGCGCTGCCGATGGAATTTCAGATATCTATAAAGTGACTTTGAATGGTGGAAATGCAGACTTGGAGTACATCGCGACAAGCGATATCGAAGTACACATTGCTTACAATCCTATCGACAATTTGATCTATGCTGTGAGCAAACATACCAACTCATACCGGGTACTTGATCCGTATGCAGCAGTTCCCGTTTTTGGTCCTACTGTTGATCTCGGAGCCGACTATGGTGAGTTGACTGCAGCGGTATTCAATGCAGATGGAAAACTCCTTATCGGAAGTCAGAACAACAACGCTATTTATAGCGTGAATGTAGCAACCAACGTGGTATCTACTTACGATACCTATGCACCGGTAGCAGGTGGTGACCTTGCCTTTGCATCTGATGGAATGCTTTATTTGGCTACCCGTACAGGGAATGGTCTATATGAAGTATGGCCTGCCGATGTAATGCCAGACCAATTTATTGGAAGTGTTCCAAATAATGTAACTGGTATGGCTATCACCGATACAGATCAATTGTTGATCTCAAGTCGTGACAATACCAATCTGGTAGTTCGCAATACCGCTGGTTCTGATGCAGGATCGTATGAAGTAATGCTGAATGGTGAGTCTTATACACTCCGCGATGGAGATATGGCTTCAGGTTGTGATACACATGAGAATGTGGAAGAAGGTTGCGATTATAGCTTGTACTTTGCTGATAATGGAGACAATAATCCTACATCAACGGATATATATGGAGTTACTCTCAACGATGATAATACTACCACGAATACATTGCTCACAACAATTGACTTCAGATGTCAAGCAATCGCTGTTAGTCCTGAAGGTTTACTTTACCTTGTGAGTCGTGATAACGCTGGTACCTATATTGTATGGGACATAGCTTCAAATGCGCAAGTTGGAGGATCTATTAACCTTCAAACCGGTGGTGGTGCCAATATTGGAAATATTCCAGCAGCAGTGTACCATAATGGTATGTTGTACGTAGGCTCTACCGACGGAAACGTATATTCTGCGGATCCAAATACTGGAATTTCAAACTCTTCACTTCCTGGAAATGTAGTTGGTGGGGATCTTGTGTTTGACGGTAATGACGATCTGTGGTTGTTAAGTAGAGACCTTGGTAGATTCTATAATCTCAGCGGAGGTGGATCTTTCGATGTTGACATTCACGAAATTAATGGTGTGGCATTGTTACCAAATGGAAACTTTATAGCTGCCAATGGTGATTTAGGATCACTCTTCTATGAAGTTGATCCGGCAGCCGAAGCCTTAACAGGTCAGACGTATAATACAGGTCTTTTATTTGCGGCAGGTGACCTTGCCGGTGTATGTGTGCCTAACAATAATAATTTAATCGAAGGATGCTACGGAGTTGAAGTTCTTGATTTTTCTCAGGGACCACAAACCAACGGTTCAGCAGTTCCTGCTAATCGTTCGGATGCTTCCCAAGCTTTAGGTGAGCCTGACAGAAGTAATGCTGCAGGTGGTTTTGTATCACTTGGTGTAGGCGGATCTATTACCATCGCTTTTGCGGGTGTAATAAATGACGCTCCCGGAAATGACATCAAAATCTGGGAGACATCATTCTCAGGAGATGTATGTGGAGGCGCTGATGATGAGCAAGCTGATATCGAGCTTTCTTACGATGGTGTAGTTTGGGCTTCGGCAGGATCTATTTGCCGTGATGGTGAAGTAGATTTGGCGGATGCCGGATTGGCAGCAGTGCGTTATATTCGCATTACCAACGCTGCAAGCACAGGATCACTTGATGGATATGATGTTGACGGAGTAGAAGCCCTTAACGGTTGTAGCAGCGAGCCTGTTGTGGATTACGGCGACTGTTATGCATCTGAGATGATTGATTATGTTCAGGGAGTTAAATCAAATGGCGGTGCCATTGATATTAACCGAACGGATGCAAATGAAGCTCTCGGTATGCCTGAAAGAACAGATGAATTGGTTTTTGTATCTCTTGGATATGGTGGAAGCCTTACCCTTGGATTCAACGGAGCTGTTCCTAACGGTGCCGGAGATGATATCGAAGTGGTGGAAACTACTTTCAATAACAACAGTTGTGGTTCATATCCTGAGTTTGCCGATGTATATGTTTCTGTTGACGGAGATGTTTGGTACTTTGCTAAGACCATTTGTCGCGCTGATGGATTTGTGGACATCGACGATGCTGACCCTTCACTCGAATACATCAACTACGTGAGAATCGTAAACAATGACGCGATGTCAAATACTCCTGATGCATTTGATGTGGATGGTGTGGTAGCTCTTTACAATTGTGAAGTCGGCAGACCAGCCGCTGCTGGAGTAGAAGCTGAGAGTACAATTACCTCTTACCCGAACCCAACATCTGGTCCTTCGCAAGTGGTATTTGTAACAGCTGAAACCGGTACAACGCTTGTAGAAGTGTACGATATGAATGGTCGCAATGTAGCTACCTTGTTTAATCAAGTAGCTAATGCAAACCAGGAATACCGATTGGATTTCGATGGAAATAGATTGCCAAATGGTGTTTATATCTACCGAATGACAACAAACAATGAAACGATCATAGATAAATTTATGATTGCTAAATAACATACCTCAGTCTTGGTGTAACAACCGAAAAGCTGAAAAGAATGAACCCTTCCGTCCTTGTGACGGAAGGGTTTTTTATTAAAGTAAAATTCCTGGTTGAAAGAAATAGTACTGGTGCTTATAATTTTCTTTGGAAAATTCGCGTGATTCTGTCTTGAAATTATTACATTTAGGCGTGAAACAGTTTATTCCTGCATTTGGCAGGAATGTATTGAATAGTGCTAACCAAACTCCTCAATTATGAAAAACTATCTAATCAGTCTTCTATTTTCGATTTCCTGTACTTTTTCTTTTTCTCAGTACATCCCGTTACATTCCTATTACCTTGCCGACTATTCCGATATTGAAGGTAAAACTGACATTTATGAAATTAGCTTTGATGATAGTCAGGCGAATTTGATTTATATTGTAAGTATCCAGTATGAGGTGCATATTGCTTATATGGGAAGTGCGAAAGTGCTTTATGCAGTCAATAAATCCGGTAACCGATTACAGACATTGAATCTCAACTCTCCAAATCCAATTTTTAGCGATCCTGTGATGCTGGATGTTGATATGGGCCTAATAACCGCTGCCACTTTCGATGATAATGGAACGTTATTTGTCGGAAGCGCTGATCAAAATAAAATCTATTCAATAGATATATCCGATTACTCCATTCAGGTTTATGACGATTATGCGCCTGTAGCAGGAGGAGATCTCGCTTTCGGTTATGATGGTGGTTTGTATTTAGTCAGCCAGATACCAACTGGATTTTATGAGCTTTTCCCGAGCCAGATAAGTCAGGATTATTTTCTTGGGGGTATCCCACCGGGCAGTACAGGTTTAGCGGCTTTTGAAGATGGAAATTTTCTTTTTTCGCACAGGAATGAAACGAATCTCGAAGTCCGTAGTTCGGATAACACACCATTGATAACCCAATTTGATCTTGTTCTTGATGGTGACCCTTTTACGCTGCATTGGGGCGATATGGCGTCGGGATATAACCCTGAGGAATTTCCGATTCCATCTAGTGTTTGCTTCTACAGAGAGATGTACTATGCTGATTACGACGGGGCATCTACAAATATTTATTCTGTAAGTTTTGAGGAAGGAGCACAATTGTCACCCCTTTCAAACCTGGATTTTGAAGCACATATTGCAACAAGTTCTAATGGATTGATATTTGCCGTGAATACAAATGGCTCTCAAATTTCTGCAATTGATGTAGGTACTGGTAACATTGTAGGTTCAATATTGCTAAATCTAAATCCAAGCCATATTACTGCCGTCGCTGCTGATGGCGATCTCGTGTATTTTGGGGATCAGATCAGTGGTAAAATATATACTATTGAGCCAATGGCTTCTGACCCTCAACCGGTCTTTTTTGCGAATGCTCCTCTAAATGGTGGTGATATTTGCTTTTATGGTTCTGAACTCTATCTTGCCAATAGGAGTATGGCGAAGCTATTCAAGTACAACGGTACTTCTTTTGAAGAAGTCGGAAATCTCCCAGCCAATGTTACAGGTATAGCGGCATTTTCGAATTTTAACGGTACGAACTATGAAGATGGTTTGATTGTATCTTGCAGTGGATCAAATATTTTTTATTCCCTTTCTCCGGATAATGGAAATGTGCTTGCGAGTTTCCAGGCTACCGAAGGTGATTTGCCGTTCACACTTAATTTTGGTGATATGGCATCTTATTGTAACAACCCTCAAGTTGATATGGATGCCTGCACAGCAATTCAAGTTTTGAATTATACAGAAGGAACAACTTTAAACGGAGGTGCAATTTCAGAAGATAGAACTGATCCGAATATGGCTTTGGGATTTCCCGATGTGGAAGACGGTTCTCATTTTGTAACCCTCGGATATGGCGGTAGCGTAATTCTTTCAATGGGTGGTTACATTCAGAACGGCCCGGGTGATGACTTACAAATTTTTGAAACTTCATACAATACTTCCGGTTGTGACGACTATCCGGAATATGCCGATGTCTCGCTTTCTCAAGATGGCAACGATTGGATTTTTATCGGAACTGTATGCAAAACTGAAAATACGCTCGATATATCAGACGCGACAGATTTGGATTTATTTCAATATGTGAAAATCGATAATAATAATACGTTAACTTCTACTCCCGATGGATTCGATCTGAACGGAGTTGAAACCTCACATACCTGTTTTCCCATTGAGACGGGGCGCATTAATTCTGTAAAGGCAACTCAAATACTCAATCAGATCGAGGTGGCTCCAAATCCGGGAAGTGGAAGATCAAGATTAATTATGATCCCTAATAGGGATGGAAACCTTCAAGCAGATATATTCGATTTGAATGGGAAAATTGTAAAGTCTCTGTTCAATAAGTATGCCCGTGCTGAAGAAAAAATTAAAATTGAGTTTAACTCAAATTCTTTTTCAAACGGGGTGTATCTGATTCGGATGACTACTGAAAATTCTTCAATAGTAGAGAAATTTATAGTGGCACATTAAATCCGATGCGTATGTCGACGGAGAATAGGAGTGCAATTTTTAAGAAGTGGGATTGGCATAAGTTATAACGTCTTTACCTGTAATGGTCTCGCCACATAAGATTATTAAGCGTTCAATAACATTGCGCAACTCACGAATATTTCCAGTCCAATTGATCTCTTGAAGAGCATTTATTGCATCGTCAGAAAGCGTTCTCGGAGGAATTCCTTGTTCAGCACAAATGGAATTTAAAAAATGCTTTGCTAGTAATGGAATATCATCTTTGCGATCATTGAGTGGGGGCACCTGGATGAGAATTACGCTCAGCCGATGATATAAATCTTCACGAAAATTACCATTGTCAATTTCTTTACGGAGGTCTTTATTTGTGGCAGCGATGATACGTACGTTTACCCTAATATCTTTCTCGCCACCCACCCGGGTGATTTTATTTTCTTGCAACGCACGAAGTACCTTCGACTGCGCTGAAGGACTCATATCTCCAATCTCATCCAGAAAAAGTGTACCACCATCCGCACTTTCAAATTTTCCTTTTCGCTGTTTTATCGCCGAAGTGAAGGCTCCTTTCTCATGACCAAAGAGTTCGCTCTCAATTAATTCTGCGGGAATAGCTGCACAATTGACTTCGATGAAGGGTGCTTTATTTCGGGGGCTCAATGCGTGCAGCTGTCGGGCCACAAGTTCTTTTCCGGTGCCATTCGGACCTGTGATTAATACACGTGCCTCACTTGGTGCTACTTTAGAAATCATGGACTTGATGTCTTCAATAGGTGCAGATTCACCAATTATTTCAAAACCTTTTATTAGGTTTATCTTTTTCCGCAGTGTTTTGGTCTCCGCCTCGAGCACTACACGTTCCATTGCGTTTCGCAGGGTTACCAGTGTACGGTTTAAATCCAAAGGTTTCTCGATAAAGTCGTAAGCGCCTACTTTGATTGCTTCTACAGCTGTTTCGACATTTCCATGTCCGGAAATCATGATTATTGGGGTATCAATGCCGGCATTTAAGGCCGATTGCAATACCTCCATGCCGTCCATTTTTGGCATTTTAATGTCGCAGAGGGCAACATCATAGGTATTTTCTTTAAGCTTTTTTAGCCCAGAAGGTCCGTCTTCTGCAAGATCAACCGTAAATTTTTCAAATTCGAGAATTTCCTTGAGACTATTTCTGATACTTCGCTCGTCATCGACGATTAGGATATGAGGCATATTTATAAATTTCCTTTGAGCACATCAAAAAGAACTCCTTCTTTCAAGGCATATCTTGAAAGTGAGCCACTTGTGAAATCTGAATTTTGCAGAAGTAGATTCACAAATATGGCTGACATAACGATGAAATCAATTCTAATGGGCGTCATGCCGCGCATTCCCTGACGGTCTGCTCGACGTGAAGCTATTATCTCTTTGAGTAAAAGTGAAAGATCGTGAAGCGGCAAATTCAATGAACTTCGCGCTGAATCCACTTGAAAAGACCCCTTCCGGTAAGATAATATATCTGAGAATGTTTCGAAGGAACCCGAGGAACCTATAAGTGAATGAACTTTTTCTGCCTTTAAAATTTCAAAAACTTCGCTTATCTGGCTTTTGATGTAGTTTTCAATACTTTGAATTTCAGTGGTCGCAACAGGATCCGTAGGATTAAATTTTTCGAGTATCCGGGTAACTCCCAGTTCAAAACTTTTTTTCCAAATTATTTCCTGATCGTTGGCGATAATGAATTCAGTGCTACCGCCCCCAATATCCATTATCAGGGCATTGTTTTCAGTAAGAACTTCGGCCAGCTGAACCCCGCGATAGATCATGCTCGCTTCTTCTTCGCCGTCAATGACGCGGATTCGAATCTTAAATTGATCATAAACTTTGTCAATAAATTGCTTGCCGTTGGTTGCATTGCGCACAGCAGAAGTAGCGAAGGCTAGAATACGGTCACAATATTGATTCTGTATTGCTGTAATTTGTGCAGTGAGAGCCACCATAGCCCGCTCCATGGCCTCTTCTGTAATGTAATTTTTTTCAAAACTACCCTCGCCCAGTTTTACGCCAACTTTTGATTTATATAAATGCTGATATCCGCCAAGGTCATCAATTTCAGCAATGAGCAGATTAAATGTGTTTGTTCCTAAGTCTATTATTCCAATTTTCACCTCGAGCTATTCTTTTCAGATATTTGTAAATATACGAACCCTTTTTCCTTTCTTTTCCTGTATTCTGGCTATATAATTGAATTTTATTCACCGCATTGCGGCTTTACATAGAAAAAGATATTCTTTCAGTCCTTGACGAAGGTATGAAATATCGTTAGGAATGAAAACGCAACCACTTCCATATTTCCTTGTACGATACTTTTTTTCCGTACATCAAGATACCAACTCTGTAAATTTTTCCTGCAACCCATACAGCTCCAACAAAACCGGCAACCAAGATTACCATCGAAACAATGAGCTGCCACACATTCCCGGCATCAAATCCCATCGCTACGCGCACCATCATAACAACTGGCGAAGTAAACGGAATTTGTGAAAACCAAAAGACTGCGGCCCCCGCGGGGTTAGACAAGGCAAATTCGGCCACCAAAAACCCGAATACCAGTGGAACGGTGATAGGCATCATAAATTGCTGTGTGTCTGTTTCATTATCAACTGCGGCACCTATTGCAGCAAAAAGGGAGGCGTAAAGCAAAAAACCTCCAAGGAAGTAAAATAGAAACATCCCGATCATTACCGGCCAGTTTATTCTGTTAAAGATCAATTCTCCGACATCATTCATCATAGCCTGTTTCATAGGGTCTTGAGATACCTGGTGCGCTGCGTCATCTGTGATTTGAACCTGCTCCGTTGAGGAAACACTCGTAGCAATATCGGGCATAAATGTCGATGAAGTCACGGTTAAAAGGGTGGTTGACAGGACTACCCATAGTAAAAACTGTGTGAGTCCTACCAACGCAATTCCAACGATTTTGCCCATCATGAGCTGAAAAGGCTTTACTGAAGAGATAATTACCTCTACAATCCGAGAACTTTTTTCTTCCATAACGCCACGCATGACTTGCACACCGTATAAAAAAATGAAGAAATAGATCAAGACAGCAAAAGCAAAACCGACCATAGCTTGCTCCTGCTTAAAGGAAGCTCCCCCTTCTATGGCATCGACCGACACGAGATCCAAATCCGTACGAATACTATCATAGACACGCTTGTCGATCGAATTCAGTTTTAGCTTTTCATTCTCAATTACTTTTTCCACCTCGGATTTGATATAACTACGGGCCTTCATGCTCGGCAGTTTCCTGAAAACGAGTTCTGCCTCCGGATAGGTAACAATATCCTGCCGAATGACTAGCATCATTGAATAATTACTCGAATCGAAGTCTGCATTCGACATTGCGTCGTGCGTATATTGAAAGTGAACCTGAGTAGTTGGTTTCAATTTATTCCAGAAAAGTGAATTGGCTGTAGCCGTGCTATCCATGGATAGGGAGGGAGTCTGATCGACTACAAGGACATTATATTCTTCAGTATCACTCATTCCCAGATATATACCCAGGCTAAGCAATCCCGCAATGATTACCGGTCCCAGAAAGGTCATGACGATAAAAGATTTTTTGCGAACCCGGGTGAGGTATTCGCGCTTAATGATCAATTTTATCTTATTCATCGCTACCTGATTTTTTTTCAACCACTTTTATAAAAATATCATTCATGCTTGGTATTACCTCGTTTACGGCCTGCACCTCAACAGCTGAAATCGCGACCCGCAATAAATCATTGACCGTAGAATTATTAAGCAGTTTTATTCGAGCGGTATGGTCTTCTTTTGTGCCGCTGTGTGAAATAAGCTCAAAATTGGTCCAGAGGGCATTGGTAATGGCGATCATATCGCCGGCAAATTTCAGATCGTAAACCCCTTCTTTGTATTGTTCACGAATATCAGCCACCCGTCCCTCAATCATTTTCACCGAATTGTGAATTAGTCCGATATGACTACATATTTCTTCAACCGAACCCATATTGTGCGTGGAGAGCATTATAGTCGTACCATTTTCGGCAAGCCGCCTGATCTCGCCTTTAATGAGATTTGCATTGATCGGATCGAAACCACTAAAAGGCTCATCCAGGATGATAAATTCAGGCTCGTGGATTACTGTGGTGATAAACTGCACTTTTTGCGCCATCCCTTTGGATAGCTCTTCGACTTTTTTATTCCACCAATCTATGATCTCAAAACGGGTGAACCATTCTTTCAGTCGAGCGAGTGCATTTGCTTTTGACATTCCTTTTAGCTGAGCCAAATAGAGAGCCTGTTCGCCAACCTTCATTTTTTTGTATAAACCTCGCTCTTCAGGCAAATATCCAATCTTCTCAATATGCTTGGAATGGAGCGGTTCACCATTGAAAGTCACCGTTCCTGAATCTGGCCCGGTAATCTGATTTACAATGCGTATTAATGTGGTTTTTCCGGCACCATTCGGGCCGAGAAGTCCGTAAATACTCCCTTTCGGAACGGTGATACTTACTTCATTGAGCGCAATGTGATTGGCGTATGTTTTGGTAAGATTCTCAACCTTGAGAATATCCATGTTTTTTTAATTTTTTTTGAGATTCAAATAACGCGAATAAAGATGGAATATCCGCATGAAGAATACATCATCGCAGTTAAGAAGATTGAATTTTATTTTTGGAATCTTATTTCTTCAAAGCTTCGGAAATTGGAGATCCGGTACAGCCACTTGGAAATGGAATATGCAGAAGGATCGAAAGGGTAGGAGCGATGTCCCGGGTATTGGTTTCGCGAAAGCATGTTCCTTTTTGAATTCCTTTTCCGTATAGGATCAGAGGTACATTGGTATCGTATTGCCAAGGGCTTATATGATTTGTGCCAGTATGACCGTATCGCAGCCAGCCGCTTTTGAGAATATAAACCACATCGCCCGAGAGTTGTAGGTTTAGGCCTTGACGAAGCGCTAAGATCGGAAAATCAGTAGCGGCTCCTCCTGTAATTTTTGAGGTTTGATAAGCTGAATAAACCCCTGGCAAAGCTGTGATTTTTCGAGTCAAAGCCTCAGCAATTTCATCGAAATTTAACCCTTCAGTAGCTATTTTCATCCGGTTCAAATAGATTTGCTGATTCTCAATTTCTTCTATGAGGCCATTTCCTGAACGACTGAAGTTTTTTAAAACGGATGCAATAGTATCTTGAAATCCCTCGCGGTCGAAATATCCCCCAGGGAGTTTATGATCAACACTGAATTGCGGCGTTTCGGCTGCACCGTGGTCTCCGGTTAAAAATATAACATAATTTCCTCTACCCACTTCTTTATCCAGCATTTTCATAAATCGGGCGAGATCGGCATCGAGACGAATGTAGGTGTCCTCTATTTCCACCGATCTGGTACCGTATTCATGCCCAATATCATCGGGACTCGCTAAATTTATAGTAAGGAAATCAGTAATTGCGTCTTGGCCCATTTTTTCGCTTTTGATGGCCTCACGGGCAAAATCGAGAATGAATGAATTTCCGAAAGGGGAATGCCTCAGAATATAATCGGGATTGTTTTCTTGTGAAAGCTTCTTTAAATCATGCGGGAAAGTCGATTTGGTTTCGCCTTTCCAAACAATTTCATTCGGACTGTCATCGGTATTGCTCGCCGTATATTCATCTATCGGCAAAAGAGTATTCCACACCTGATTTAGGTAAGCATCTCGTAGTTTCTTTTCATTAAAATCCAAAACCCATTGGGGCAGTTGATTGGCGTAAAAAGTGCTGGTTACCATATTTCCATCCTCAAACCAATACGCACCATTTGGGACGTGGCCCGCCGGAAGAATAGCGGCTTTATCTTTAAAAGAGATGCCTACAACTTTACTCCTGAAATTCCAAAACATACGTAATTCATCGGTAATAGTGGTTGTTTTGAGATTCAGCGGACTTCGGTGCCCAACGTCTGAATCGGTGCCAACGCCATTTACGGAAGTGTCTTCCACACAATTAGTCACCCGACCCATTTCGCGGCTGTACCAATGGTTGGCGATAATGCCATGAACGGAGGGTGTGGTTCCGGTAAATATAGATGCATGTCCCGGGGCGGTCTTGGTCGGAACATAAGAATACTGCTGATTTGCGGCATAAAAGCCTTTTTGTATAAGCTTGTTAAATCCATCTTTGCCGTAATGATCGATATACCGGAAGAGGAATTCATTTTTCATCTGATCGACTACGATGCCTATCACCAGCTTTGGAGTATCTTTTGTGCTTTGAGAATGTGCAAATTGGCTAATTGCAAGGCAAATTACCAACAAGAAATCCTTCATGCTAAATTTTTTGAAAGTATGTAAATGAGGCCGATGCAAGTGATTACGCTTACGAAAATATTCAGTCCCGCCCAAATCCATTTGCCCTCCGAAATCAGACTCATCGTTTCGAAACTGAAAGTGGAAAAGGTGCTGAAACCGCCACAAAAACCGATAACTAAAAAGGGTACCCAGAATCCGGTAAGCCATTCTTTTTCAGTATAAAACACAGCCAGCGCAAGAATTGTAGAGCTTACAATATTGGCGACAAGCGTACCGAGTGGAAGGTGGGGCAAAGAAAAAATCAGGATCGTAAGTCTTCCGACTAAATAGCGCGCTATGGAACCGAGTCCTCCTCCGATAAATATGGCTAAAAGGGTTTTCATTGGCGCTTCAAAACGATTTGTTTGAAGAGAAAATAAACGAATAGCCCAATCAAAAATCCGAGAATTGCGCCGCAAGCTAAATCGGCTGGATAGTGAACTCCGAGATATGCACGGGTATAGCAAATTAGCGAAACCCAGATGAAAATCCACGGAATGGCGCGGGGATACTTTTTACGAATCAAAAGCGAAATATAGGTTCCAATCCCGAAAAAGTTCGTTGCATGCGAAGATACAAATCCATAAAGACCACCTTTGTAGCCGTAAACAGTATGTATCAAATCTTGGATTTTCAAATTGTGGGTAGGCCGATAGCGCATGAATACATCTTTGAAAAATACCACGGAAATACGGTCGGCGAGAACAAGTACTAATGCAAGTCCGACCAGCGACCAGAGGAGAATTTTCCAGTTATACGTTCGCTTGACGAGAATAAGCAGGATGATATACACCGGGATCCAGAAAAGTGCATTGGTCATATAATACATGATCGGATCGAGCCAAGCCGCGTGCATTCCGTTTATTTTAAGGAAAAGCTCGGTATCAAATTTCTCGATGGCTTCAATCATGTTTATTTATTTAATCGCTCCCAAAGTAAGTCCTTCAGTTCAACAAGCCCTTGGTTGGCAACCGAAGAGATAAACACATAAGGAACATCTGGGAGTTCTGTTTTAATTTCTGCTTTCAGTTCAGCGTCGAGCAGATCGCTTTTTGAGATAGCCAGTAGCCGGTCTTTGTCAAGTAATTCAGGGTTGTATGCGCCCAGTTCTCCGAGTAAAACTTCATATTCTTTAGCAATATCTTGGCTGTCGGCGGGCACCATAAAAAGCAATACGCTATTTCGCTCTATGTGTCGGAGGAATCGGGTTCCCAGTCCTTTACCTTTGCTGGCTCCCTCGATTATTCCGGGAATATCGGCCATCACAAAAGACAGATTGTCCCGATAGGCCACAATTCCGAGGTTAGGTACGAGCGTGGTAAATGGATAATTGGCTATTTCAGGCTTCGCGGCAGATACCACTGAAAGTAAGGTTGATTTTCCAGCATTGGGAAATCCCACCAGCCCGACATCTGCAAGTACTTTTAGTTCCAGGATTTTCCAACCTTCTTCTCCGTCCTCACCGGGCTGGGCAAATCGCGGAGTTTGCATCGTGCTCGATTTAAAATGATCATTCCCCTGACCGCCTCGACCTCCTTTCATTAAAATATATTCCTGACCTTCTTCGGTAATTTCAACCAACGTTTCGCCGGTTTCGATATCCTTTGCAATCGTTCCAAGGGGCACATCCAGATATTGGTCTGCTCCTGATTTGCCCGTGCTGGTTTGTTTACCACCGGCTTCGCCGTTTTCGGCTTTTACGTGTTTTTTGTATTTGAAATGGAGAAGTGTCCATAACTGTGGATCGCCGCGCAAAATAATATGGCCTCCCCGTCCACCGTCTCCGCCATCAGGCCCACCTTTCGATGTCCAGTTGTCGCGGTGTAGGTGTTTCGACCCGGCACCACCACTGCCTGATTGGCAATGGATTTTTACATAGTCGACAAAGTTGCTATTCGCCATTAGCTTCGATCGCGTTATAAAGTCGTTGGCTGATCGCATCTAATGATCCTACGCCATCTATTTCTACCAGTTTATTCTGCGCATCGTAATAATTGGCCACAGGCGCAGTATCACGTTTATATACTTTTATTCGGTTCTCAATAATTTTTGGGTCGGCATCATCGCTTCTTCCACTCGTTTCGGCACGCTTAAGCAAACGTTTCTTCAGCTCCTCATCAGGCACTTTTAACGCAAGCATTTTCGTAATGGAAAGCCCTTTCGACTTCAAAAATTCATCAAGTGCAAACGCCTGTTTCTCAGTGCGGGGAAAACCGTCGAAAATAAAACCATTCACATCCGGGTGCCGATCTGCTTCTGACTGGAGCATTTGGATAGTTATCTCATCGGGCACAAGATTTCCGTCGTCCATATATTTTTTGGCCAAAGCTCCCAGTTCGGTGTTTCCTTTTATGTTTCTGCGGAAAATATCGCCTGTAGACAGGTGAACAAGATTATAGCGCTGTACCAGTCTCTCAGCCTGGGTGCCTTTTCCTGCGCCGGGCGGGCCAAAGAGTACAATATTGATCATATCTTATGATTTTATTTGATAAATGTCGTTTAAATTTCGGCCATAGCCGTCGTAATCCAGCCCATATCCTACTACAAACAAATTGGGTATTTCAAATCCAATATAGTCCAATGGATATTCTTTTAAATACGCCTCCGGTTTAAAGAGCAAGGTCGCAATGCGAATACTTTTGGGATTTTTTTTTGCCAATGTTTCCAAAAGAAATTTTAACGTATGGCCGGTATCTACAATATCTTCGATCACAATAATATCGCGTCCTGATATGTCTATATTTAAACCGATAAGTTCACTTACTTTTCCACTCGTTTCGGTGCCGCTGTATGAGGCAACTTTAAGAAAATTGATTTCGCAATCTTCGTTGATATGGGTCATAAGATCAGATGCGAACCGAAAGGAACCGTTGAGCACACCGAGAAAAACGGGGTTCTTTCCTTTTAGGTCTAAATCAATTTTTTGCCCCAGCTCGCCTATACGCGATTGAATTTTTTCACTGGGTATATAAGGTTCAAAAATTTTGTCGTGAATCTGTACTTCGGTCATAGTTGGCCTGATATGAATCCGCGAAGGTAATAAATTCAGACGCGAATACGATAGCCGAAAGATGTGCTTTCTATTTGAAATGTTTTAGTTTTGCGCTTTCAAAACAATCTAATCCATGAAATCTCGAATTTTACTTTTCTTTTCTTGCTTGCCATTTAGTCTTTTAGCGCAATATACCACCCCGAATAACGGAGATACTTTTAACTTAAATGATTTGGTATTGAGCAGTAATGGTACCGTAACGGGTGGCCCTGACACATTTGTGATTAATGATTCACTGACTATCGCGCCGATGGATACGTTGCTTATTCTAGTCAATCCTACGGTTCATATTGCCACCGATGTTCTCATTATTGTAAAGGGTACAATGGAAGTGTTTGGAAATGCGCTTTTTACGAGAGTAGATTCATTGGGCAATTATAAAGGATTTCGTTTCGAAGAAGGAAGTGTAATCAATATGGAAGGTCCGGAATTTGAGTACGGCGGAGGCTTGCGTGCTTTAACCGGCGATTTACAAATGGTAGATTGCATTGTGCGGTTTACAGGTCCTGAAAATTTGACTGGAGCTGCCCTGAATCTTTCAATGGGTACTCCACTAATTAGTAATTGCACTTTTAGTGACAATATAACCGCGGCTATTGGAAGTGCTGCAAATGGTGAAGTTGCACCCACTATTATTAATTGTGACTTTATAGAAAATAATACGGCAAACGTTAACAAACCACAGATTAATTTGGGTCCTTCAGGAGCTGACACTATACGTATTATTAACAATTTGGTATTGGGTAATCCAGATAATACAATGGCCGGAGGGATTGCGATTTCAACCTTGTTTGGTGGGGAATGTAATGCTGTGATTACCGGCAACGAGGTGCGCGATAATCGTTACGGAATTGCAGCAATTGGCAGTGGAATTACATCCCGAATTGAAGGAAATATCATCGAAGAAAATAATTCCCAGGGTGATCCATTGCTCGGTGGCAGTGGAATAAACATCAATGCCTCAACCGATAATATGCATACTATTTTGGACAACCAGATACGTGGAAATCTCTGGGGAATTACCCTTCAGGGAAATGGAATGGCAAATCTGGGAGAGTATAATAACGAGGAAGTAGGCGCAGGGGGAAATATTTTTTCAGACAATGGGAACAACGGTCAGACATATGCGCTTTACAACAATACTCCGAATACGATTTATGCCGAAGGTAATTGCTGGCTCGGAGATAGTTTGAATACGACCCTTGTGGATGTTGAAAACGTAATATTTGATGTGGCCGATGATAATACGCTTGGTCAAGTCATATACGACAATGAAGTTTGTGGTACTTCTGGAGTGGACGAGGTACAGTTTTCAAATGTGGCGACGATTTATCCTAATCCTACATCAGGAAAAATCCGTGTGGAGTTGAGCAAAAGTGCTTCGGAAATTCAGATTATGGATTTGAGTGGTCGGTTGCTTTCGCAAAAAAGCATAGTTGAAAATCTGGATTTTTCATTCGACCTTTCCAATTTGGCTTCGGGAATTTATCTTGTACGCCTTACCGGCAAAAACTATATCACTACCGGTAGGGTAGTGGTTGAATAAATAACGAATTGCGTTTAAAACAGGATGGCAAAAAATCTTTACGATAAGAACTTCAGATTGGGGGTCCTTGGTGGCGGGCAGCTCGGCAGAATGCTCCAGCAGGAAGCAGTAAATCTGGATATTAAGATTGCCGCACTTGATCCCAATCCGGAAGCACCTTGCCATCAGATAGTTTCTTCGTTTACGGTTGGTGATTTTAATGATTGTGATACGGTGGTGGCTTTCGGAAAAGATTGCGATGTAATTACGGTCGAAATTGAGCACGTCAGTATCGAAGGGTTGCACAAGCTGGTACGAATGGGTAAGAAGGTATATCCTCAACCAGACATGCTTCAAGTGGTTCAGGACAAAGGACTTCAAAAAGAGTTTTACCGTAAGCACGATATTCCTACTGCGCCTTATCGGTTACTCAAAAACAAGGCGCACCTATATGAAAATATTGATTTCCTCCCGGCAGCGCAGAAACTGCGCAAAGGCGGATACGATGGAAAGGGTGTTCTTATTATCCAATCAGAGAAAGATATCAAAGACGGATTTGATGCTCCCTCAGTTCTCGAAAAGTTTGTCGATTTTGAAAAAGAACTTTCTGTAATTGTCGCTCGAAATGAGAAAGGTCAGGTAACAATTTTTCCGGCTGTGGAGCTCGTTTTTAACCCAAAAGCAAATCTTGTCGAACTCCTTTTTGCTCCGGCAAAAATCTCCAAAGCAGTGGAAGAACGGGCTGCAACGATTGCAAAGAAAACCATTGAAGCCTTCAATTTGGTTGGAATTTTGGCGGTAGAACTTTTCCTTACAAAGGATGGCGATATACTGGTAAATGAAGTAGCTCCCCGACCCCATAATTCGGGACATCAGACGATCGAAGCGAATGTGACATCCCAATACGCACAGCATTTGCGTGCTATTCTGGGTATGCCATTAGGCAAAACAGATCTTATCCGCCCGGCGGCAATGGTCAATGTGCTCGGTGAAGCAGGCCATTCGGGTCCGGTGCGATACGAAGGACTCGAAGAAGCAATGGCAATTCCCGGAGTTTATGTGCATCTTTACGGTAAAACCGAAACCAAGCCCTTTCGGAAAATGGGTCACGTAACGATTACTGCCAAAACCGCTGATCTGGCACGTGAAATAGCACTTGAAGTAAAAGCATTAATAAAAGTAAAAGCCGTGAAATGATGGTAGGAATAATAATGGGAAGCAAAAGCGACCTGCCGATAATGCAGGAGGCTATTGACGTACTCGTTGAACTTGATGTAGCGCATGAAGTTTCGATTGTGTCGGCACACCGCACTCCTGAAAGAATGGTTGAATATGCTAAAAACGCTGAGTCTCGTGGAATTCGGGTGATTATTGCGGGTGCAGGTGGTGCAGCCCATCTTCCCGGAATGACGGCTTCACTTACGGTGCTTCCGGTGATTGGTGTTCCAGTGAAAAGCCGAAACAGTATAGATGGTTGGGATTCGGTACTGAGTATTCTACAAATGCCCGGAGGAGTACCTGTAGCCACAGTAGCACTTGATGGTGCAAAAAATGCAGGTATTCTGGCTGCTCAAATTATAGGCGTGGCCGATGAAGAGTTGCGCAAACGAATAGCTGCATTCAAAGAAGAAATGCGTGAAAAAGTTGAGCGCGACGCCGCCAGCCTGTAATAATTAATTGCCTGTTGTTGCTCCCGATATTACTTGAAGGCTATCAGAATAGGTACCCCTGTTTCCAAGGACAAAAAAAGTATAGATTTTTTGTGATTCGATGTCCTTTTCAATCCTAACTAATTTTCGAAGGCTTCCATCCACATTCCACGAGAATTCATATGTTCCGGGAGCCAGCGATTTATTGTCAATAGTCTCTGCATAATCGGCTTTTGATAGATCCTCCGAATCATTTTCATTTACTGCAGTGGCTTCTAGTGCATTTAAACCTGGAGCCAAGTGAAGCCACCGAATCTGCGCTTCATCAGGTCCTTTTTGAAAATTGTCGATTAGCATTTCACATTTTGGTAGGTCGCCATTGGCGGTATGTGCTTCCGTTCCCGCAAAGACGGAATGTAGTTGGTCTTTGGTCGTCTGATAATTTGCCGAAAGGCTGGTATCCGGAATACCAAAAATGCATAACGTGAAAAACGTGCCTTTTCCCATTCCAAAATCCTTTTGTAAAATTGTTTTATCGCCTATTGAAACAGTGAAAGTGTATATACCGGGTTTTAAATCATGGTAATCAGTAAGAGTGGGATAGGAGAGAGATTCTTCGCGAATGAGGGTGTCATTTTTTTTGATGGTAATGGTGGCGTCCGTGTTTGATATCAGGAATTGTCCCAACCGAAGATGTGCTGGTTTTTGCGCTTTCTGTCTACAAGAGGTTACGAATCCTGATACCACAATCAAAGCAAGAATAATCTTAATTTTCCTCATCAGTATTGGATTTGGATGTTGAATTTCCCGATAATTGAAGCAAGAATGGACGGCCCAAAACGATGAGTAACATGATCAATCCAATCGCAGAGACGGCCACCGGCTTAGTAATTACAAGCCGAGCCAGAAGGGCGAGGCCAATTACCAACGCCATTACGAAACCGGTAATTGGAAGCCATTTTTGCGATGGCGATTCCTTCATTGCTATAAAGTTGACCGTCCCAAAAGTGAATATGAAGGCCAAACTGGCTGCTTCAACAAGTGAGCTGAGTGAACCAGCCACCGCTAGTATTCCGGCGAGGATTCCCAGCAAAATTATCGAGCGGTCAGGAATGTCATTCTGGTTGGTGTGGGCAAACCACTGGGGTAACTCATTGTCGCCAGCAATTCTCTTGGAGAGATTTGCCGTTGAAAATAGGGTGGAGTTTATGGCCGCCGCCGTAGCAAATCCTGCCGCAATGGTCATCCCGATCAACCCTGCTTTTCCAAAAGCCGCTTGCGCCGCAATCGACATGGCAATCTGCTTGAAGTGAATCAGGGTGCCACCTCCAGCTGTCATCGCTGCGCCGATTGCAACAATCATATACAAAACGACTACAAAAATCACAGCACTCATCATGGTTGGCATGAAAGTTTTTTTTGCATTTTTGATTTTATCGTATTCGTAGGTGAGCAGCTGAAAACCTTCATAAGCCATAAATATCGCTCCGCCGCCGATGAGTCCGTACCAGGCAGGACGTGGTTGAATGCCGGATACCAATTCCACCGAATCCCATTGTGTAAGCCCGTAAATTCCCAAAACAAGAAGTGCCAGGAGATTTACCGATACAATGACTATTTCGAGTTTGGTGAGTTTGCCAACTCCAGCGAGATTTAGCAAGATAAGACCCACAATGATGCCTGCGGCCAAAATTCGCGTAAGCAGCGGGCCGCCGTGAAAAGCAAAAGATACGTAATGCCCGAAAGCATATGCATAAACTGAGATGGTTAAAACATAACCGAGAATGAGCAGCCAGGAAAGATTTCCGGCAATAGTTTGTGTGGATACTTCACTCAGAAAAGTAAAAGCACCCCCTTCTTCGTGGTATTTATTCGTTAGAAAAACGTAACTGTAAGCGGATGGAATCGCTATGAAACCTGTAAGAAGAAAGGCAAGCCACGCCCATTGTGCACTGACGGCTATAACTACACCGAGCACAGTATAAATTCCCCCGCCCACCATTCCTCCTGCGGCGAGCGCCCAAACTGAAACTACTGCGAGACTACCTTTGGATTTTGACATACCATTATTTAAATAATCTCACCCGCCTATTTGTTCAAATCATATAATGTGTCAATGAGATTTTGTAACGGCGGAAGAAATGATATTGTAACCTTAGTTGCAAACCATCATCCGAAAAGCCGTACCTTTGCAGTCGCAAAATCGACACGATTTACAGCTGGAAAATTGAAGAATGAATTATTTTGAAATCTTTTGGAATGCCACGAAAAATTATGGCGGTTGGCTCTGGAGGCAAGTAACCCTTCAAGAAGGTTTGTGGGGAAATTATTTCTATTACCTCATTGCCATTTCTCTGTTTTTTCTGGTGCTGGAGTGGTTGCGACCATGGCGGAAAAATCAGCCTAAGTTTCGAAAAGACTTTTGGCTCGATGCTTTTTACATTTTCTTCAATTTCTTCTTTTTCTCGCTCGTCATTTTTGCAGGGCTAAGTGAAGTAGGAGTAAATCTTTTTAATGATTTTCTGGGGTATTTCGGGATTACTAATGTGGTGGCAATCGAAGTCGGCTCGTGGCCAATTGTGGTTCAACTACTCACCCTTTTTGTCGTAAAAGATTTTATCGAATGGTGGATACACCGGCTGCTTCATCATGTTCCTGCCTTGTGGGAATTTCATAAGGTACACCATTCGGTAAAAGAAATGGGATTTGCAGCGCATTTGCGTTTTCACTGGATGGAAACCGTTCTCTACAAAGGGCTTGCCTATGTGCCGCTTGCAATGATTGGCTATGGAATAGATGATTTTTTTATCGTCCACATGTTTGCAATTGCCGTAGGGCATTGGAACCACGCTAATTTTCGTGTTCGAATCGGGCCGCTCAAATACATTCTCAATAATCCGAATATGCACATGTGGCACCATGCCTATAATTTACCGGAAGGCAGAAGATATGGGATGAATTACGGCCTTTCGCTAAGCCTTTGGGATTATGTATTCGGTACTGCTTATATTCCGCATTCCGGTCGGGATATCGAAATTGGCTTTCCCGGCGATGAAAGTTTCCCTCATGAATTTACCGGGCAAATCACCCATGGCTTTACGCATCATGAAAAATCGGAACAGAAAATCTGACTTCAAAATAGAGATTTGAATCAACACCGAATTCCTCTCGCGACTCGCGACTAATCTTTAATCCGCTCGCTGTACTGTCCGGTTCGGGTATCCACTTTAATTTTGTCGCCCGTATCTATAAAAAGGGGTACACGAATCTCGGCACCCGTATCGATCGTCGCCGGTTTCATGGTGTTGGTAGCTGTATCGCCTTTTAGGCCGGGCTCTGTATAGGTTACTTCTGCATCTATAAAAGACGGGATCTCTACTATAAGCGGAATCTCCTCATCTGCGTGAAAAGTGATCATGCAAACCATTCCTTCTTTCAAAAATTCAGGTTGCTCCATGAGTCTTCCTTCGATAAAAATCTGTTCGAAAGTCTCCGTATGCATGAAGTGGTAGCCGCTATTTTCAGGGTAAAGATATTGATAAGGACGGTGTTCAATACGCACAATTTCAATGCTGTGTCCGGCAGAAAAAGTGTTATCGATTACTTTTCCGGTTTCAATGTTTTTTATTTTGGTACGCACAAACGCAGGCCCTTTACCCGGTTTTACGTGTTGAAATTCAATGATTGTATATAGCTTTCCATTATGCTTTATACAAAGCCCGTTCTTAATATCTGAAGTATTTGCCATTGTTCTTGTTTGGTGTCAAAATTAGAAAAATCGGTGAAAGTTATTGGTTTTTAGTTTTTGGATTTCGGTAGGTCATCATGAACTGTCATGCTGAACATTCATGCTGAACTTGTTTCAGTATCAGTATCAGAATTTTTTAGGGTTGATTCTTGGTCTGATCTGAGATTGCACAGCTTGATTTTAAGATGGAATTGAAAAATTGCCCTTGCATTTCTCTTAATTTTTCCTAATTTTAGAAATCGTTTTTTATCAATCTAAACCAATAGAACCATGAAAACAATTTCTACCAGTTCCCCTAAGTATCTGATTCTCTCTCTCTCCCTCTCTCTCTCTCTCTCTCTCTCTAATGTTTTGTTTCTTTAGTGCCGGAATTTTTGCCAAACCGTTTTCGAAGATTGGGTACAAGGAACAGGTACTCAAAATTTCTTTTTAAAAAGTACCGTCAAGACGGACAATCTAAAGAATGTCTATCAGGCAGGAGCCACCATTTCTCAAGCGGGCGATTATGATGTAATCCTTACGAAATACGATGCCAGGGGGCAGGAGTTGTGGACTCAGACTTACGACGAAGCAGGTTACAATGACGCTGCCGTGGATGTTTATGTTGACGCTTCACAAAATATCTATCTTGCCGGTACCACTTTCAATTCGGCAAATTCGGGTTATCAAGTTTTGATTTTAAAGTATAATTCGTCAGGAACACTTCTTTGGAACCAAACCTATTCTTATCCCGGTTCACTTTACAACGTGGCCACTTCTATTACCGGTGATAATAGTCGAATATATATTGGAGGCATTACCTATAATTTTCAAACTGCTTCTGATTATCTCGCACTCTCCTTCAGCACCAACGGCACTCCTTTATGGAATTATACTTGGAATAATTTAGGTCTCGACGATGGAATAACTAAAATCTATAAATCAGGAAATAAATTGTTTCTTGCGGGAGGTTCAGAAATCAGTCCCAATAAATGGATATACGCAATCATTAACCTGAATCCGACCAATGGAGCTTATTTAAGTCAAAATTTATCCGGTGGCTCTTCTGATGGTATCGATCGCATTACGGATATTGCCAAAGATGCTGCCGGAAATATATATGTTACCGGTGGTTCGGCCAACCTCAATTCAGGGTACGATTTCCGAACCCTAAAACTGGATACGTATTTAAATACTGTTTGGTCGAAAACCTATAATAGCACGGGAAGTGCCAACGATGTAGCAAATGGGCTTGCTGTGGATTATTCAGGAAATGTATACGTAACCGGTTATTCTGAAACGCCGAATAATGGAACAGATTATACTACGCTTAAATACAACTCTTCAGGAACTCAACTTTGGGTAAAAACATTTGACGGACAAGATAATGCTGCCGATACGGCCAAAGCTATTATTCTCGATCAAAATCAATTGCCGGTTATTACAGGAGTCTCTACTGCCATTGGAAATCAAGACTTTTACACCTTAAAATACGATGCACAAGGCAATGAAGTTTGGGGGATAAATTACAATGGAATTTCCAACGGAGATGACATTCCTTTTGATATAGCTATAGATGGCGATGGTGCGGTAATCGTTTCGGGGCAGAGTCAAATAGGTGGTTCACTCAGGTATGCTTCCGTAAAATATTCCGAGCATCACATTACCAATCCACCCGACGAAGAGATTATTCCTTCAGCAGGATATTTCACCAAAAATAGCGGACAACTCCAAACTACAAGCGGAAGCAGTTCAAGTAATGTGAAATTTATTGGAAATGGAGATTACCCGTATGTCTATGTCCAAGACGATAAGCTTTCGTATGTCTTTACCGCGATTGACTCAACAGCCAATGATACGGTACACCGAATTGATATGGTACTGAACAGCCGCAACAAAACTCCAAAAATGCGGGCTATGGATAAAATGGATTTTTATCAAAATTACTATTTACCTACGGTACCTGATGAGCGACTCGAACGCGTTTCTTCGTATAAAAAGCTTGTAAGTATTGATGCTTGGGATGATATAGACTTTATGCTGAGCCATAATAACAATGGTCTAAAATACTATTTGATATGCAAACTCGGATTTGACCCTGCGGATATTGGTTGGGAATACGCAGGCGCTTCGTCTGTATCTGTGAATAGTTCTGGAGATTTGGTAGTTTCCTCAAGCATTGGCTCAATAGCGATGCCCAAAGGCGAAGCGTATGAAGTTACCTCCACCGGAACGCGCATTGACAAGAGTTGGCAGCCGGTTTTTAATGTTTCCGGTGCGGATGTTGCTCTAACGCTTGGAACTTATAATTCAGCAAATACGTTGGTTATTGAGATTGATCGAGGTGAAACTACTGGTACGAACGGAGTAAATTCTATTGGAAATATGTTGTGGAATAGCCACTATGGTTCGGCTGATCCCACGGTTTTTAAAGACGTAGTAACAGATAACGACGGAAATATATTTGTTTGTGGCCAATTAGCCAGCTCAAATTTTCCTGTGCAAAGTGGACAACAAATTATAACAAATTATTCCGGTGGGGGCGATGATGCAATTGTATTCAAAATGAGTGAAGATGTTGTTCCACTTTGGTTAACTTATCATGGGGGTAGTGAAACCAACACAGGATTACCAGGGAATGAAGATGTGACGGCTATAACAAAGAACGAACCTTCAGCTTGGTCTTCAGAAAATAATCGCATTTTGATTTGTGGTTATACGAATTCAGTAGATTTAGTAATCGAAGATGGAGGTGGTATGTTTGATGTTGATGATGAAAACACGTGCACTAGCGGAGATTGCTTCGACGGATTTATTGCAGAGTTTGATCAAAATGGCACATTAAAATGGTCAACTTATTATGGTGGGGATGGTGACGAAAAATTATTTGATATATCATGTGATTTGGGTGGAACAAGCTACATCGTTGGAGAGAGAAATGATGATACTCCCTTGATGCAAAGAAGTGGAGCTTCAAATTACAGCAATGGAAAAGGGCTTTTGCTTAGATACACACAACTGCACATATTAACATGGGCGAATGCGTGGGACGGTGAAGTCATAAAGGCTGTAGCAACAGATCAAAATAAAAATGTTTTCACAACAGGTGCAACTCTCTCTTCGGCGATGCCTATATTAAATATTGATCAAAATTATCCCGCATCAGGAAGTATTAATAGTAGTGGCTTATCTGACGCATATATTAATAAATTTAATTCTACCGGAGAACTTCAATTCTCTTTTTACTGGGGTGTAGATTGTCCTGAAGCAGGTTCTACCATTGCTACAGATGATAATAATAATCTTTTTGTTGGGTTGAATAATCATTTGAGCTACACACCAAACTATTGTACTGATCTCCCTGTTTTAAATGGGTTTACAGATTTTGGTGGTCAAGACGATAATATTTTGAAAATTTCAATGAATCAAACCACACCTCAAATAGTAAATGCTTCCTATTTTGGCGGAGGATGGGGTGATGGTTTCGATAATATTTTACCCTCCGGGAGCATCACTTATGAGAATCTACGTATGCGGATGCAAACTTCTAAAAATGGTATGCTCTACATAATGGGATATACGCGTAGCACTTCCATTGCTACGCCAGGCAATCAACCTTCCGGGTTTTACGTAAAAAACAACATTACGGCACAACCTTTTCAAACAGCGGTCGGCGACAATTACATAGCCGCATACGACCAAAATATGAATTTGGTTTGGAGCACTTTTCATGGTTCGGATAAATATGATATTGCGGGTGGGCTTTCAGTTTCTGAGTCTAATCAGCGGTTGGTTATTGTGGGGACAGGTAATCATGGGTTTGGCGCAATGGATGTGCCGTCTTTCGACCCCGAAGGTTATAATATAAGTACTCTGAATGATTATTTTCAGGCGGGACCGGTTATTGGTAATGCCAATATCAATTGTGGCGAGGGTGCCATCTTTGATATTTCCCAAATTGACATTCCACTTTCTGTGTATGACATGAAAGTTAAGATTCAATCAGTAAAAATCTGGCCTAATCCACTACTAAACATTTTGAATTATTCTTCTGAACAAATTATTGAGCATATACTCATTTCGGATATTTCGGGGCGGGTTGTTTACGAAGGCAAAGCGGTATACAAATCAAGTGGGTCTGTGCGTTTAAATTCACTGAGTTCAGGTATTTATGTAGTTTCATTCCAAACGAAAGAAGGAGAAATCTCAGAGAAATTTATCAAATTATGATTATTCGGCTGATTCTCTTATGCATTGGCATTTCGAATATTGCGGCCGCTCAATGGTCCCAGATATACGAAAACAACGATTTTGCAGGACAAACCGATGTATTTTTTCTGAATGCAGATACAGGTTTTGTGGTTGGAAACAATTCTGTGGGTGGGTTTGTATTACGTACACATAACGGAGGTGCGAGTTGGGATTCATTGCGCTATGCCGATTATCAGATCCATACCATTTTTATGACTTCCATAGATACTGGTTATATTAGTTGCTTTTACAATACTCAAATCTCTGTAATGCGAACTATTGACGGGGGTGACTCGTGGCAAATGGTTTCTACTGATCTCGGAACCGCCATTTCCGTGCAGTACTCCATTTCATTTTTTGATAATGATACAGGGATAATCAATGTTCAGGGGGGATGGTATGCAATCACCTATGATGGAGGGGATAATTGGAATGTTCAACCCGATGGAGATTTGTATGGTACAAGAGACACTGATGTTGACGGAGATTATATTATAGGTCTTGATGGCGCGATAGTGATTTGGGCAAATAATCCGGATTTAACTTTTCATCGCGATACCTTAACGTATCAGGGCTCTCATTATTTCCTTAAAGCAAAAGACCACAGATTCATTTCCTCAGCAATTGGTCAGGATGGTCAGGAACTTGGTTATCCCAATGGTGCCTTTGGTATAATTACGATCGGAGATGTATTAACACGGGATTGGAATGTTACTTATTTCCCATATCTCGCAAGGGTGTATGGTGTGAGCTGGCCTTCCGAGAACATTATGTATGCAGTTCATAGTTCTATATACAGCGAAGGAGATGCTGCTAAGTTTTTCATGAAATCCGTTGACGGCGGTCAAACCTGGCATAGGCAAGAGACCATAGAGCCGGGTTATTATGGCACACAACAAATATTTTGCCCAAACGATTCGGTCTGCTTTGCCGTAGGCGGTTACGGCGGTCGCATCTACAAAACCACCAACGGCGGCGGCCCACTCCTCGAAGAAGTAACCCAAGTTCCGCTCTCAGTCGCAGAGATAGAAAATGATTTAAACTTTTCGATGGCTCCAAATCCTACAACAGGACTGGTGACTATAAAATCCGAGAAAGAGCAAATCAAAAGAATTGAAGTCTTTGACCTTCAAGGAAAATCGGTGCTTACTACTTTTCCTAAAGCCTTTACCGCTTCCATTTACCTTACTAAATATCCAAGTGGGATTTATTTGGTGCAAGTGCTTGCGGGAGATAAGATTCTAAGTGGGAAAATTGTGGTGAAGTGAAAAGGGGTTCTTAGTGTTTTGCTGTTAGTTTTTGAATCAATTCGGACGCTTATATCAAATAATATTCTCCGAGCTCTTTTGTAACTTCATTGGGAGGGAACTGCAAAAAAAAAATGCTATTCTTTTTTCCTTCTTCCTCATCTCAATTCACGCAGTGAATCTTTGCGACCTTTGCGAACTAAGCGAAGCGATCTCTTGAACACCTTTGAAAATTAACACTCGTGAAAAACTAAGATCTCTCCGACTTTATACATAAAACTTCGCGGTCTTTGCGTGAAATTTTTCTTGGTTTTAAATCGAAAATCATCCCTTCAATTCCTTCGGGAAATAAAGCACGTATTTCTTCACCGCCTTGGTCTGAGCCAGCAAAGCACCGGTGTCAGAGGCTTCCGCCAAATCGACCAGATTGCCCATCTTGGTAATAATATTTATCCCTTCTACTTCCTGATCATACGCGTGATTCTCCAAAATATCCTGCTGGAAATAATAGCTCAGATCTTCCTGTTTGAGATTTAAAAGCTTCATGGTTTTGTTTTCAATATCCTCCACGAAAGCCTTCTCAAAAGGCTTTTTGCTCAGAATTACGCTTGGAAGACGTCTTTCGATTAGCCGTTTACACAAGTCACTCAAAATAGGATCAGCATGGTCTGTCCACACCTTGATGGCTCCCATGATATCGTAGTCATCCAATTTTACGAAAGTGTCCATCACCTCCGGATTATTCACAAAATCATCTTTGTCGTAATCATGATATAGAAAAAAGCAGAGTGCCGGCGAACCAAATAGTTTGTCCCCACGACGGGCGCAGAATTTGGCCCGCGTCAGGATTTGAATCAACAGCTTTTCGGCAGCTACCACCGTTTTGTGTAAATACACCTGCCAATACATGAGCCTGCGGGCAACAATGAATTTCTCAACTGAGTAGATTCCTTTTTCTTCAACTACCAACTCATTATTCAGCACATTCAGCATTTTTATAATTCGCTGATTGCTCACGACTCCTTCCGAAACACCCGTATAAAAACTATCACGTGAGAGGTAATCCAGCCGATCCATATCGAGTTGGCTACTCACCAATTGATGCAGAAAGGGTTTTGGATACTCGCCTTTAAAAATGGCAATTCCCGTGCTCAGCTTTCCAGCGAACTCCGCATTAAGCCGCTCCATGAGCAAAGCCGAAATGTCTTCATGGGTCACATTTTTCACCAAAGTGAATTCCAGACTGTGCGAGAAAGGGCCGTGGCCTATATCATGAAGCAATATCGCTACCAAAGCACCCGTAGATTCCTCATCACTTATGCGCACTCCTTTGCTACGAAGCGCACTGATGGCCATCGCCATTAGATGTGTGGCGCCAAGGGCGTGATGCAGGCGGGTGTGTTGCGCTCCGGGATAAACCAAATGCGACATTCCGACTTGCTTGATTCGTCGCAGCCGTTGAAAATAAGGGTGTTCGACCAAGTCATAAATAAGATCATTGGGCATCGTAATGAAACCATAAACCGGATCATTGATAATCTTTCGCTTGTTTTGTGGCTCGAAATAGTAAGGCTCACCCATAGTTCTAATTCCTTAAAGACCGCAAAATCGCAGAACTTGCAAAGAAACCCAAATGTAAACCTAATTTTCTATTCCTACGAAGACATCCTTTTTTGCGGAAGCGGAAGATTCCGAAATGGTTAAAACAATAGAATTTCTCCGCGGTTGTACACTAAACCTTTCCAAATCTTGTTTTAATACATGGATATCTTCCATATTTGCAAACCAGCAACTAAGACGAAAAAACTATGACCTCAAGAATACTCTGGGCCGACGACGAAATCGAACTCCTGAAACCACACGTGCTTTTCCTCAAGGAAAAAGGATTTGACGTAGTAACCGTAAATAATGGTGCCGATGCCGTGGATCTCGCTGAAGAAGAGAATTTCGATATCATCTTTCTCGACGAGAATATGCCAGGCCTTTCGGGACTTGAGACTTTGAGCCAGATCAAAGAGTTTAAGCCAAATGTGCCGGTGGTCATGATTACCAAGAGTGAGGAAGAATCTATCATGGAAGATGCCATCGGGTCTAAAATATCCGATTACCTCATCAAGCCGGTAAATCCAAATCAGATACTCCTCTCAATTAAAAAGAATCTCGAGAATAAGAAACTCATTAACGAGAAGACGACATCCAATTATCAGTCTGCTTTTCGCAAAATAGGGATGACCCTCAACGATCGCCTCGATGTGGAAGATTGGAAAGACTTGTACCGACAGCTCGTTTTTTGGGAACTTGAGCTCGAATCGGGCAGCGACGGCGTAATGGAGGAAGTGCTCACGATGCAAAAAACGGAAGCCAACGCCTATTTCTCAAAATACCTTAGCGAGAATTATATCGATTGGCTCAATGATAAGACCGACGATGCACCGATCATGTCGCACACTATTTTCAAGAAAAAAATAGCGCCGGATATCAACGAGCAACCTTTGTTTGTGGTGCTCATCGACAATCTGCGTTATGATCAATGGAAGTTGATTGCGCCTCGGCTCGACGCAAAATATCACATCAACGAAGAGGAAATTTATTTCAGCATTTTGCCTACAGCTACACAATACGCTCGAAATGCTTTTTTTGCCGGACTCATGCCGGGAGAGATCGAAAAACTCTACCCGAAACTCTGGAAGAACGATGAGGATGAAGGTGGCAAAAACCTGCACGAAAAGGAATTGCTGGAGCTTCAACTAAAACGTCTTGGGAAAGATGTGCGAATGAGCTACAATAAAATCACGAAGATGGAGCAAGGACGGAAACTCGCTGACAATATCTCCAATCTGATGACGAACTCCCTCAACGTGATTGTCTATAATTTTGTGGATATGCTTTCTCACGCCCGCACAGACATGGAGATGATTCGCGAGCTGGCTGACGATGATGCCGCTTATCGATCCTTGACCATGAGTTGGTTTGATCACTCTCCGCTCAAAGATATTTTGGATAATATCGCCGACAAAGGCGGACGCGTAATTATCACAACCGATCACGGAACCGTGCAGGTGAGCGATCCGGTAAAAGTTATCGGCGATCGCAATACAAGCACCAACCTGCGCTACAAGCAAGGCCGGAATCTCAATTACGAAGAGAAGAATGTATTCGCAATTCTTCATCCCGAAGATGCGTATCTGCCCAAATCGAATATGAGTTCATCGTATATATTTGCCAAAGAAAAGCAGTATTTTGTATATCCGAACAATTACAATCACTTTATGAATTTCTACAAAGACACTTTCCAGCACGGCGGTATTTCGCTTCAGGAAGTGCTGATCCCTTTTGTCAAGCTTTCGCCAAAATAAGATGGATTTTAGGTCGCACAATCCGGCGGATCTTGCCGACATTGCTGAAAAAATCATTGATGCATTTCCCAATACACGCTTCTTTGCGCTCCACGGCGAAATGGGATCTGGGAAAACAACTTTGGTAAAAGCATTTCTAAAAGTTCTGGGAGTGGAGTTGGAAGTGACCAGTCCCACTTTTTCGATTGTCAATTCCTACGAAGCTGCGGATGGTATACCGATCTACCATTTCGATTTTTACAGAATCAAGTCGGAAGAAGAGGTCTATGATATCGGCTATGAAGAATATTTTTTCGGCAATGCCTGGTGCTTTGTGGAATGGCCTGAAAAGATCGGCGATCTATTACCTGAAGATTGTACAAAAATTTTTATTGATACGAACAGTGACGTTCGAATAATCCGTGTGGATTAACCATATAAGGCATATAAGAAAATATAAGATTTCCAGCTTTTGGCTTATATGTCCTTATTTGCATTTCACCTTATACGTCTTATATGGTAAAAAAATCGGACATCAAATCTCTAAACACCCCCTCACACCGGAAATCCCTCTTGAAGCCTGCAGCTTAAAGCTTGAAGCCAAATCTACCTTATCCCCTCCACATCAATCTCCTCATCACAAAAGAAATACTCATCTTTCTGTTTATTTGAAGCCACAATGATCAAGCGGTCGCGTTTCAGTTCAGCCACTGTCTGTTTATACCATTCTATCCCTGCATGATCGAGATTGGAAACCGGTTCGTCCAGAAAAACTCCGGCCGTGTGGCTGTATAAAGCCAGCCCGATACGTAGTCGCTGCTTCATGCCCGAAGAGAAAAATTTTACCGCTTTATTCCGTGCTTTCTCCAATTGAATGTGTGCTGCAAACTGGTTGAGTTTCAGCCCGGGCAATTGAGGTTTTAAAGAAAAGTGAAATCGTGCCATTTCATCCAGGGTCAGTTCTTCGTAGAGTTCGAGGTAGGGGCTGCAAAAGCTGAAATGACGGTACACATCTGAAGTTGAGATGGGAGCGCCATTGATTCGGTATTCGATACTACCTTCGCTCGTGGGCGAAAACCCCAGCAAAACTCTTAATGCGGTGCTCTTTCCGGATCCATTCCCACCCAAAACTACATAAGAAGAGCGGGGATTCAGCGCGCCGGACCAATGACGGAAAATCCAATCGCGGTTAAACCGCTTGCCTACATTTTTAAGTTCGATTTCAATCATTCGGATTCGACGGCCCGCGCATGATTCCTTTGGTAGAAGATCTTATGAACCGGATAATTTCTTCCTTCTCAGGGCAGTCGGGAATTTCGGTTTCTACTGCGGCAAGTCCTTTGGTAATGTTTTTGTTTTGCACAAAAATCAGACGATACGCATCTTCAATATAGCCAATTACCTGATCGCTAAAACCTCTTCGGCGCAGGCCTATAGCGTTCACTCCGGCATAACTCAATGGCTCACGTGCAGCTTTTACGTATGGGGGTACATTTTTTCGCACCAGCGATCCACCCGCCACAAATGCATGGGTACCAATGGATAAAAATTGTTGAACTGCTACCACTCCCTCCAGAATCGCGTAGTCGTGGATTGTAACATGGCCGGCTATCGAAGCAGCATTTGCCAGAATACAATTATTGCCCACAATCACGTCGTGACCCAAATGGGTGTAAGCCATCAACAGGCAATTACTGCCCACTGTTGTTTTATTTCGATCGGACGTGCCGCGATTTATGGTTACACATTCGCGTATTGTGGTATTGTCACCGATTTCGGCAGTAGTAATCTCGCCGGCAAATTTTAAATCCTGAGGAATAGCTGATATCACCGCTCCGGGAAATATTTTGCAGTTTTTCCCGATACGGGCACCATCCATAATGGTCACATTCGAGTAAATCACAGTACCGTCGCCAATCTCCACATCTCCGTGAATTGTGGTAAACGGACCGATTTCCACGTTTTTGCCAATTTTAGCGTCGGGATGAATATCAACAAATTTGTTCGTCATCAAGCCTTATCCTTTATTACTTGTGCCATCATCTCACCTTCCGAAACCACCTGACCATTTACATAGCCCGTACCCTTCATATGCACGATTCCGCGCCGTATCGGTGAGATTAATTCCAGTTTGAAAATAATGGTATCACCCGGAATAACCTTCCGTTTGAATTTGACATTGTCCAGCTTCATAAAATAAGTACTCCACTTCTCAGGCTCATCCACATTGTGCAGTGCCAATACTCCACCGGCTTGTGCCATAGCCTCCGTTTGAAGCACTCCCGGCATAACCGGATTTCCAGGAAAGTGTCCTTGAAAATACGGTTCGTTGAACGTTACGTTTTTTACTCCCACCACTGTGCTTTCAGTAAGCTCGATGATTTTATCGATCATCAAAAACGGATAGCGGTGGGGGAGAATATTCATTATTTGGTTCACATCATAAACCGGATCTTTGGTGAGATCGAAAGTGGGTGCCTTTTTCTTCTCGTCTTTTATCAATTGTTTGATAATCTTGCCAAAAGCGGTATTCCCGGCATGTCCGGGACGCGCAGCGAGAATGTGTCCGCGAATCGGTCTGCCTACCAGAGCCAGATCACCCACAATGTCGAGGAGCTTGTGGCGGGCAGGTTCATTTTCAAACTTCAGTTTTACGGTGTTCAGTACTCCTATACCTTCCACTTTAATATCGCCGTAATCCTTGCCCAGCAATTTGGCAATGCTGCGGTATTCTTCCTGAGTTCGTTCTTTTTCAACAAGCACAATAGCATTGTCCAGATCGCCACCTTTTATGAGATTGTTCTTCGCAAGTTCTTCTATTTCCCGAAGGAAAACAAAGGTGCGACATCCGGCAATTTCTTTTTTAAATTCGCTTATATCATACATCGATGCGTGCTGGGTTCCTAACACGGGCGAATTGTAATCGACCATAACGGTAATCCGAAACTCTTTTCCCGGAGTGGGGACGGCCAGCATTTCCACATAGCCTGCTTCATCTTCGTAATAGAGATTTTCGGTAAGTGTAAAATATTCCCGCTCAGCGTCTTGTTCTTTATAACCAACTTTTTCTATCGCATCTACAAAGAGTTTTGCGCTTCCATCCATAATCGGTACTTCAGGTCCATCAAGCTGAATCAATGCATTATCGACTTCGCAACCGTAAATAGCTGCGAGAACGTGCTCGGTGGTAAATACCTTAGCCCCATTTTGCTCAATGGTCGTTCCCCTTTTGGTGGAAACCACATTATCAACATCGGCTTTCACTTTAGGCTGACCGTCTAAATCGACACGCTGAAAAACGTACCCGTGGTTTTCGGGTGCGGGGTGAATGGTAAGCTTTACTTTTTCTCCGGAGTGGAGTCCAATACCGCTGAGCTCTATGGGTCCTGCCAGCGTTCGTTGTTTTGTACTCATGTTTCTGAATTGCTTTTGAGGGCTGCCAGTTCTTGTTTTAACTGATGCATTTCACGCATTAATTCGGGCAGCTTCCTAAATCCGATATACGATTTTTTGTAGTCTCCAATTGAAAATGCAGGCGAGCCCTGCATAATGGCTTTTTCCTTAAGGGTAGCACCGATACCACTTTGTGCAGCGATCATTGTGCCATCGGCGATCGAAATATGCCCCACAATCCCCACCTGACCGCCGATCATGCAGTTCTTGCCAATTTGGGTAGAACCGGCTATTCCGGTTTGGGCAGCAATCACTGTGTTCTCTCCGATATCCACATTGTGTGCGATCTGAATGAGGTTATCTATTTTGGCACCTTTGCGAATAATGGTGCTTCCCAGCGTAGCACGGTCGATAGTGGTATTGGCACCCACTTCAACATGGTCGTGGATGATAACATTGCCTATCTGAGCCACTTTTTGGTAATTGTTTTCGCTATTCGGAGCAAACCCGAAACCATCGCCACCGATAATAACGCCGGCATGGATTACACAGTCATTACCGATCACACAATCGGCCAGAATGCGAACGCCGGGATGAATAATGGTGTTCGAACCGATTTTCACATTCGGACCGAGGTACACCTGCGGATAAATTTTTGAATTGTCTCCTATCGTTACACCACCTTCCACCACTGTATTTGCACCGATAAATACATCGACGCCTATTCTGGCATCATCTTCAACAACCGCCGATTCTGCGATTCCTTTTCGGTCGTGCTTTACGCTGTTGTACAAGTCGAGAAGCTTGGCAAAGCTCGCATACGGATCCTCCACTTTTATAAGGGTACAGGTTTCGGGAAGTGCCCTTTCGGGCAAAAAGTCTTTGGCTACAATTACCAACGAGGCGCCGGTATCGTATATATGGTGTGCATATTTGGGATTGGCGAGAAAGGAGAGCGTGCCCCATCGGCCTTCTTCAATTTTGCTAAGTCCCGATACTTGAGTTTCGGGATTTCCAACTATTTCTCCTTTAAGGAGTTCTGCGATTTGTGACGCTGAAAAATTCATCGCTCAAATATATAAATTAAATGATATCAAATCTTGGTGCGGTTTTATGGGTTTTTAAAGGGTTTTGAACCGGGCGAAATTACGCGATACAGTCGCGGCAGTGGAAAATATTCCTAAGAATGCCACGCGATACAATCGCGCGGCAGCAGCTTCTTCCGAATTTTCAGGATCTACTTCTCTAACTTAGATTGCTACTGCGCGATTGTATCGCGTGGTAAGTTTCCTCCAAATCCTCGAGCTACCGCGCGATTGTATCGCGTGGTACTTCAATCCCGTCGGAAAAGCTCTACCTAATTTTAGAGAAGTATCTCCTTAACTTAGATTGCTACCGCACGATTGTATCGTATGGTTACTTTCCTCCGAATCCTCGAGCTACTGCGCGATTGTATCGCGTGGTACTTCAATCCCGTCGGAAAAGCTCTACCTAATTTTCGAGAATTATCTCTTTAACTTAGATTGCTGCCGGGCGATTGTATCGTATGGTAACTTTCCTCCAAATCCTCGAGCTACTGCGCGATTGTATCGCGTGGTACTTCAATCCCGTCGGAAAAGCTCTACCTAATTTTCGAGAAGTATCTCCTTGACTTAGATTGCTACCGCACGATTGTATCGTGTGGTAACTTTCCTCCAAATCCTCGAGCTACTGCGCGATTGTATCGCGTGGTACTTCAATCCCGTCGGAAGCACCCTACCTAATTTTCGAGAATTATCTCCTTAACTTAGATTGCTACCGCACGATTGTATCGTGTGGTAACTTTCCTCCAAATCCTCGAGCTACTGCGCGATTGTATCGCGTGGTACTTCAATCCCGTCGGAAAAGCTCTACCTAATTTTCGAGAATTATCTCTTTAACTTAGATTGCTGCCGGGCGATTGTATCGCGTGGCTTTTACAATCTATAAACTGACAATAATAATATTTGGAATCAGCCCATTTCCACCTGCATAATCAAGCGCGCTGCAATATTTGTATTCTTCCGCTTTTGAAACAAAGCCTGCCTTCACAGGATTTTGATGAATATAATTGACCTTTTGGGAAATTACGTAATTACTCCACAATTCTATTGGTTGGCTATCGTGTTGCCAAAACTGATAGTTTTTGACATTAGAGCTTTTTGCGCCTTCCTGCATAAATTGATTCAACAGGAAATTCTTCCTGTCTTCCATCTCATTTTCAATGATTGATTTCACAATCTTTTTACTCGTATATCTTTTAAAGTCTCCTATTATCATTTCCGGATTTCTTTCTCCATTACTTCTGAATACAATGTGAATATGGTTGGTCATTATGCACCACGCAATTATTTCCATTCCTTTTTCTTTCTGACAATAAGTCAAACTTTCAATCAGGACGTTCTTGTATATCTCCTTGGCGAAGACCTCAATCCAATTTACTACCGCTGTGCTTATAAAGTATAAGCCTTTAGGATTTCGGAATTTATAGTTACGACTCATGCTATAAATGTAGCTATTTCAGTAGCAGCGGAAAATATTTCTAAGAATGCCACGCGATACAATCGCGCGGCAGCGATAAGTAAGGTTGATTGATGATGCCACGCGATACAATCGCGCGGCAGCGATAAGTAAGGTTGATTGATGATGCCACGCGATACAATCGCGCGGCAGCGATAAGTAAAGTTGATTGATGATGCCACGTGATACAATCGCGCGGCAGCGATAAGTAAGATTGATTGATGATGCCACGTGATACAATCGCACGGCAGGGATAAGTAAGGTTGATTGATGATGCCACGTGATACAATCGCGCGGCAGCGATAAGTAAGATTGATTGATGATGCCACGCGATACAATCGCGCGGCAGCGATAAGTAAGGTTGATTGATGATGCCACGCGATACAATCGCGCGGCAGCGATAAGTAAGATTGATTGATGATGCCACGCGATACAATCGCGCGGCAGCGATAAGTAAAGTTGATTGATGATGCCACGCGATACAATCGCGCGGAAGCGATAAGTAAGATTGATTGATGATGCCACGCGATACAATCGCGCGGCAGCGATAAGTAAGATTGATTGATGATGCCACGCGATACAATCGCGCGGCAGCGATAAGTAAAGTTGATTGATGATGCCACGTGATACAATCGCGCCGTAGCAACCTCACACTAATTTTCAGGGGGTAGCTCTTTAACGTACTTTGCTCCCGCGCGATTCAATCGCGTACTTCTTATTTCCCACACCTGCTGAAGTTTTAAATTTTATTCGGACGCGAAAATCTTTGTTTTCCAAAAAAAAATATCCAATTATTCACAATGATTTGTACTTTGCAGCAAATCATTTTAAGTGCGTACAATCTTAATTATACTCGTCTGTATTCCTTTTTTGGCGAAAGCCGCAGGAGAAAACGATCCTGCCGGAGCACGAGCTGCGGCAATGTCTAACAGCGGTTTATGCTTTAGAGATATCTGGAGTATCTATCACAATCAGGCTGGTCTGGCCTATATCGAATCGCCAACCGCAGGTGTGTTTTTTGAGAATAAATTCTTGGTGAAAGATCTCGCTTATGCCGGTTTTGCAGGAGCAATACCGTTTGGAAATGGTGCTCTTGGGGTGAGTTATACCAATTTCGGATTCTCATCTTACCATGAGGGGAATATTGGGTTGGCCTATGGCATGCGACTCAGCAATACCCTTTCTCTCGGTGTGCAGCTTAATTATCACACTTTTAATATTGTGGCAGAAAATTACGGAAAAACCGGTGCCCTAACTGCCGACCTTGGATTCTTGCTTCAGGTATCGGAACGGGTGAGTCTCGCTGCACATATTTCCAATCCAACGCGCACAAAATTAAACGACTACAACGACGAACGGATTCCTACCGTACTGCGCATCGGTGCCGGCTATCAAATTAGTGATGATCTGCTCGTTACCGGCGACGTGGAAAAAGATATTGATGCCGATGTTACTATACGGGGTGGTATCGAGTATAAGCCTGCTGAGATTCTATATCTCAGAATAGGAGCGTCCAGCAATCCCGGGCTTCTGGCGTTTGGGCTTGGGCTTGATTTCAATACTTTCAAGTTTGACCTTTCCACCACGTATCACAGCTATCTGGGCTATTCGCCTCAGGTTTCATTAACCTATGCACCTGGCAAAAAATGAAACGTATACTCCCGTTTTTCTTGATTTTTATGGCTTGCCTTTCGGCAAATGCGCAGGTTGACGATCAGGACGATAGTAATGGTGGACCCAGCATTGACCGTGGTGCAATTATCGAACAGCGGATCGAGCAATTGGCTCAATCATCTGAAAATGAGGATTTGGATTACACAACTCTTTTTGAAAAACTGTCAATATACATCGACTTCCCACTTAATCTGAATGAAGCAACTGCCGATGATCTCTATGGACTTGCTTTTCTTTCAAATTACCAAATAGGAGAGTTTCTGGAATTTCGAAATGAATACGGCAACCTTTTTTCAATCTATGAGCTTCCGCAAATAAACGGATGGGATAAAAACACTGCTAAGCTTATTGAACCTTTTGTGACAGTGGCTCCCACCGGTGAACGTGAAAGAATCACGTTGAAAAAGATGCTCACTTACGGCAAAAATGAGTGGATCGTTCGCTATCAACGGACACTTGAACAGCAGGAGGGATACACCCCGATAAGTGCTGATGAGCTGACCGATAGTCCCAATGCCCGATACCTCGGATCGCCCGATAAGCTCTACACGCGCTATCGCTATCGATACAACGATCGGATAAGTCTTGGCGTCACCGCCGAAAAAGACAATGGAGAGGAGTTTTTTCGGGGCAGCCAGCCAAATGGTTTTGATTTTTACTCCGCCCACCTTTACCTGCAGGATTTTGGATTTGTAAAACAGTTTTCCCTAGGCGATTACCAAGCGCAATTTGGTCAGGGGCTTACTTTTTGGTCCGGGCTGGGGTTCAATCGAAAGAGTTCCTATACCGTAAGCACTTCCCAGCGGGGTGGCGGTATTGGCCCATATACTTCCATAAATGAAAATCTCTTTTTGAGGGGAGTGGGCACAACCGTAAATGTCGGATACTTTGATTTGTCGCTTTTTTATTCGGGAAAAAAAATTGACGGAAATATATTGGAAGGGGAGCCCGACAGCCTTGATCTCTCGCCACCTGAAGTGTTGGTTACCTCTTTTCAGGAAAGTGGATACCACCGCACTGCCTCTGAAATAGCGGATAAGAACTCTATCTTTCAGCAACATTTTGGGGGCAACGTCTCATTCAATTATAAACGCCTGCATCTGGGTATTACCGCGGTGCAAATGAAACTCGACGGAGCCATTGATCCGAGCACCCAGGAATACAGTTTTTTTCGTTTCAAAGGCACTGAAAATACGGCCGTGGGGATGGATTATACATGGAAGTTGCGCAATTTCTTCTTCTTTGGAGAGACTTCTCGAAGTGAAAATGGCGCCGTTGCCACTATGAATGGCGTGAGCATAAATATGGACCCCCGATTGAGTTTTAACCTTACCCAGCGCTATTATGCACCCGATTTTCAGCCGGTGGCATCGGTTGGTTTTGGCGAAAGCTCCAATATCGAAAACGAGTCAGGAGTGTATCTTGGAATAGAATTCCGGCCGTTCAAAAAATGGCAATTCAATACCTATTTCGATCAGTTTAAGTTTCCCTGGTTGAGCTACCAAACCGATGCGCCTTCTGTTGGATACGATTTTCTCGCACAAATTGCATTTGAGCCTAGCAGCCGTTTTGGAATGTATATCCGTTACCACGACAAACAAAAGCAAATCAATACCCACGAAGATATCGAGGGCGTAAATTACCTGGTGGATAATTCTCGAAAGAATTTGCGATTCAATTTTAGCTACCGCGCCGGTGAACAATTTAGGTTTCGTTCCCGCGTAGAATTATCATCGTACGAGCGCGGAGCTGAGCCCGTTTCACGTGGTTTTATGATTTATCAGGATGTTATTTATGAATTTCAGAAATTGCCATTACGTCTTACCTGTCGCTATGCACTTTTTGACAACGATTCCTATGATTCACGCTTTTACGCCTATGAAAATGATGTTCGCTTTGCCTTTTCCATTCCATCTTATAGCGGCAGAGGTACGCGGGTGTATGCCATGCTTACATATCATATAGGTTATAATATCGATATTTGGTTGCGATGGGCTCAGTATTATTATACCGACCGAAATGAAATCAGTTCAGGAAAAGAGATGATCGTCGGGAATACCAAATCGGAGATTAAGGCGCAGGTGTTGTATAAATTTTAACCAAATGGTAGAGGCGTTGCATGCAACGCCTCTGTATGCAATGCCTCTGCACGTAACGCCTCTAAATGCAACGCCTGTGCACGCCGCGCCACGAAAATAAACAACGGCGTCAGATGAATCAATCCGTTGGTAAACCATGAAAATTAAATTCCAATCCAAAATCACACTATCATTGACCATGTTGGTGATGACCCTAATAATGTCCAACCTCCGCTGGGGCGGCGATCATTGGAGAGGAATTATAGAAGCCGATGGCAAAGGATATTACGCCTATCTTCCGGCAGTTTTTATCTACCACGACCTGAATTTTGGGTTTTTCGATCCCATCGAAAAAGAGAAATATTACGATCCAAACGGCTATTACGACTACCGCGCAAATGGAGGTAATGGCGAGTATATAAACAAATACTACTCCGGTACGGCAGTAGCCGAATTGCCTTTTTTTCTTGGAGCTCATTTGCTTACGCGGATAACAGGTGGCGACGCAGATGGATATTCCAAATATTACCTAATGTCGGTCAGCATCGCGGCTCTTTTCTATTTGTTCATAGGACTATTTTTCTTAAGAAAAATCTTTCTCGCTTACAAAATCCCTGATTGGGTCATTTCGATTACGCTGGCGGCAACCGTATTTGGTACCAATCTCTTTTGCTATACCGTCGTGGAAACTGGCATGTCGCATGTATTTTCATTCGCTTTTATTTCAATGTTTTTGTATTTCGGAAAGCGCTATTTCGATGATTTTAAGATGAGGAATATTCTTCTCATGGCTCTCTGCCTTGGAATGATTGCGCTTATCCGACCATTAAATCTGCTAATCGTTTTCTTCCTTCCGTTTATCGCAAGCAGTTTGAAGGTCTTTACTGAAGGAATTAAAAAGATTTTTCAGTTGCCAAAAATATGGATTCCGGCCATCTTGATTGTCGCAGCCATTGGTTCGATCCAATTGCTCATTTACAAAATATCTACAGGCAGTATCTTCGTTTATTCCTACCAGGATGAGACTTTTCACTGGCTTGATCCACATTTTATCGATATCCTTTTTAGCTACCGCAAAGGATTGTTTCTGTACACACCAATGTATCTGCTCGGAGCTTTCGGTTGTTTTTCCCTTTGGAAAAAGAATAAGTATACGGTTTTCTGTTGGCTGGGATTTTCCATATTGATTACCTATATATTCTCATCTTGGTGGATGTGGTATTACGGCGGTGGTTTTTCCGGAAGGACATACGTGGAGTACCTGCCCGTATTTATGATCCCGCTTGCGATTCTACTAAAATCCCTTCGCGGGAAATTTCAAAAGATCGGAGTCGTTGCGGTGATTATATGTTTAATTGCCGTTTGCCAGATTCAGACCTATCAGTATCGGTACTACGAAATCCATTGGGATCAGATGACTAAGGAGAAGTATTGGGATGTTTTTTTGATGCGAAATCGGTGAGATGTGCTTCCCGATTTCTCGGGACTTTCAGGATTTGAGGATGTGCTGATGTGCTGATTGGGAATTCTAATGGCGTGGGTATTTTAACCGCAAAGGTCGCAGAGGTTAAGCGCGAAGGCCGCTAAGGGATTCGTGCTTAGAGGCAATTCAGATTTTGATTGACGCATTCCGGTATGATGTCCAATTTTCTTATTTCAAAAAGGAGACTACATTCAATCGGTTGTGGGATCTCTTTGCGGCCTTTGAGCGACCATTGCGGCCTTTGCGGTTAAAGAGATATGAACTCCTCAATCGCAAATGTTCAAACTTGGGTGAGGTGGGACTCCCATTAGGTACTGTGTATAAATCCAAATTTATTTCGACATTATTTATGTCGTATATTTACATTTCCAAAGGAAGATCCGTTAAGGATTTATCCTGTGTAGCTCGGGCTTCGGTCCGGGCTATCTTTTTTCTATGATAATCTGGTTCATATTGCGTTTGGTTTTTCCAAAGTGTATAGATCAAAGCAAGGAGCTTTCTCTGTACAGCGACTTGCGCTTTCATTGGTATTTTTGACCTTTGTAGAACTCTGTTTCGCAAGTTATTGAACTCAGGGACGTGTATTGATGCCGACATTGCTGGGTGGTACATCAAATGCCTGATATATCGGTTTCCTTTTTTGGATATGCGCGTCTTACCTTTTACAGATGTACCGGATTCTTGATGGACGATATCAAAACCAGCATAACTCGTCAGCTGCTTACTGTTATGGAAGTTTTCAAATCCATTAGTCTCCGCCACGATACCTGCTACACTTTGAATGCCGCACCCTTTGGTGGTACAAATTTGTTCTATCCGCTCAGAAAGTTCTTCGTCGGTAGCGACAAGTGCTTCAAGTTTCGCTTTAATCATGGTAATTTCTTTATCCAGCATCGCGATCAATTTCTTATTACTCTTCTTTATATCGGCTGAAACGTCGTGAGAATATTCCTTGCTGTGTGCTATATTAGATAAGGCAGTTTTCTGCTCTTGTAGCTGTATTCTATAGCGACTTAGATCTCTCATTTTACGGAAGATCTTTTTGGCTGGATGCCACTCATAGTGTGACCGCTCCACTCCGAACTTAGCCAAGATCTTGGCATCCACATCATCGGTCTTGGTTTTGATATTGAGACTTTTAAAATAGTATTTAGATGTGTTTGATAGTGCAATATGTACTGTTTTTCCAATTCCGTGCAGATGATATGCCAATCCTTCATGGTAGGATCCTGTGGCCTCCATAAGAAAAACGAGTGGTACCTCTTTATGGGTTTCTTTGCCAGCCCAGCGAATCAACTGATTATAGCCTTTTTTGGTATTATCAAATTTCTTACTGGTTGAGTAACTCAGTTCGTCGTTTGATGACTTACTGCATATTCTAACTGTGAAGTTATCTTTAGACATATCTATGCCTACACACTGTTTTTTCATGGTATTTACTATTTAATTGTATAACAACCAGATCTCCCCACGTCTATCCTTTTATCTTATTCAAGCTCGATCACTTCGGCCTTAAGTACTGTTCAGACTCATGAAGATCAAAAAGTGCACAGGCTAAACCTAAAGGACGATGTAGCTTAAAATGCTCATCTTGGGTCGAGTGGCCTTGTGCACCAGGTCGATATACTTTGTATGGACAACAATATAAAGACCCGGATTGAATACCGAAAATATACTTGAGGTATTCTCTCTTTGTAAACATAAAAGGGTTGGGGCGGCGCGGGGAAGATTTGGTATTGGTTTGAAAATACAAATAAACCAGCCCAAACCTCACAAACTCAATACCTCCACAAGCCTCTCCAAATCATCTTTACTATTATAATAATGAAAACTCACTCGAATCCCTTCACCACGTTGAGAACAAACAATCTTATGATCCTTCAATTTCTGAAAAAGAACACTATCGCCTTTCAAATTAAAAATAGAATTATGTTGCTTTCTAAGCAAGACATCATCCCGAAGCAATCCCATTTCAGCAAATTGCTCCTTTGCTTTCGCCGAAAGCGATTTAATCCTATCATACAACATTTCAACACCTTGATTCTTCTGAAATAAAATGGCCTGCTCCAAACTTCCATAGTTCAGCGTGTCCTGATGTCCCGGTTCAAAATGCTTCATAAAAGAAGTATCTGTAGACAGACTCTCAAATCGCTCCGCAGAATTAAACCCGATCGTTTTTGGGAAAATGCGCTCGCGCGCAGCTTCTTTTACCAATATAAATCCATTCCCATAACCGGCACACAGCCACTTATAAGCACTCGCCCCCAAAACATCAATGCCGCTCTCAGCAAAACTGAATTTTTCGGTTCCCAAATATTGAGTCCCATCTGCCATTATCAGCAAATTGGGATATTGACTTTTCAATTGCCTTAAAAAATCAAGATCTATTTTTATCCCATTCAGCCATTGCACCAAACTGAAAATAAACACATCCGGTTTGTGCTTCACAACAGCTTCTTCAATATTCCTTTCTAAATTCTCATCTATTTCGGCGTAGCAAACGTCAAAATCGCGGGTCTCCACAGGCCAGTTAACAGAAGGATAATCATTCTTCAGAAGAAGAATCTTTTGGCCTTTGGGAAGCCCTTCCAAAATCGTATTCATTCCGAAAGAAAAATTGGGAACTAAGGCGATTTCCTTTGCGGAAGCATCAAAAAAACCTGAAACAGTATTGCGAACTCCACTCAACACCGACGCAAAATTATCGCGAAAGATATCCGCCTTATTCATCAAATCCATATCGTGCTGCCGCCGCCATTCGATTACAGGTTTTGGGACGATCCCGTTTGCAGCGGTATTGAGATAGGTACAAGAAGAGAGGGCGGGAAAGTTTTTTAGGATGTCGTCCATAAGGTTGAAGCGAAGGCGTGTGAATTTCGAATTTTTGCAAGGCTAATGATTCCGGGCAATTCTTTAAAGGAAATGGCCAAGTATAATTTTCAAATAATACGTAATCAGAAGTTACTGCTATTGAATGCTTTTTAAAGAGATATCGTCATGTTGGGTAAAAACACCCTGTTCAATTAGGGTGTTTATACGGTACCCGGAACCGTATTTTCACCCTAATTTTTCTCGGACTTTCCCTTCATTATCTGAAAAAGCTACCATTAAAGGACAGTATTATAGGCAATTATATTTAGTCTTGTTTTGGCAATGGAATAATTCGCGATTTTACGCATCGCGATTTTTGAGTTTTAATCTCTATATTTAACCATAATTAACCAATAATTAGCCAAGATGAAAAATTTATCCTTACCCCAACTTCTGAATTTTTTAACTGTTGTGTTTTTAACTTTCGCAGTTACACCGGCCAGTTCTCAAATTAACAATATTGGACAAGATACCCTTCCTCAAATGATATGTGGAGACCTCCACGAATACATCGCAAAGAATCAGGCAGAATATGCGAAATTCTTGAATAACGAAATTAGTAATTATACTCCTCAGGAAGACTGGAATCCGGAAGGAGTGTTTCAATGTGGAAGTTTTACGGTTTATTATGAGGATTTTGATGCAACATATCAAGCAGGATTTGCTGATCCGGTCTTGGGAGAAGCAAGAAGAAATACACTTTGTGAAGTGCTTTCTTATGTTGAATCCGTTCTTGATTTTCATCCGAATGCGAACCCTATTTTGGTAGTGCATTATTCTTTAGTTCCAAATGACAATCCGGCGCCGCTGACAACTGCGTTTCTAGCAACTTCAGTGCCGGAGTTTCCTTTATTTGAAAATTCTGAAATTTACGATGGATTCTTGAGTCAATATATTATTTCTGGTCTTGACCCCGATAGCCAGACTGATGTGGATGCACATCTAACCGTAAATTTTGATAGAACGTTCTCATCGGAGGGTACTCCATTTCCACCAATTAATTATTTTAATAGCACTGACGACTTGTCTGATCCATTTAATAATGTGATGAAATATGATCTTTATTCAGTCTTGTTGCACGAAATTACCCATGCGCTAGGGTTTCTTTCCTTGCTTCATGAAAACGAAATTGGAGAATTAGAGTGTGTATTTAATACAAATATTTTCTCTCGTTTTGATTGGAAATTTGGGTATTACGGTGATATTCTTAATCCCACATAGTTTTGACACCAATAAATTAGTAATTGGTACGGAGAGTTCACCTTTTATTAATCCGAATATTAGCCAATTCGACCTCCCTCTGGAGCACGCGAATGTTTGGATAAATAATCAAGGGCCGCCTTTTAACCATAATATATTTTGTGGAAATCCGAATCAAAGCCCAATAGAAGTAGGCACGGCAGGAAGTTCAATACTTAGTCATCTGGGTGGTTTAAGTATCTTCTGTTATAGGCAGCAATTTAGTCCAGGTTATAATTTGGATTATGTTATGGCTCCATTTATTGTTCGGCAATATGTGTTACGAAAATGGACATTGCCTGAACTTAGAATGTTAACTGAATTGGGATATAGCATAAATCCCGCTTTTGAATCTGATAACAGTCTTTTTCCATTCGATGAAACTGAAGGGTACGGAACAGCAACAAACTCAGAAATTATTTCTAACCATAGTCCTTTTAGACTGGACTATAACGTTGCTGATAAAATGTTATCTCCTTTGTTTCCCATTCCTCTTCAAGCATCAGAAGATGGTTTTACAGCAATGGCAAATTTTATAGAGAATGAACCAGCAGATTTTGAAATGGTAAACTCAAATACAAATGTAAATACCACAGCATCTACACTTCCAATAAATTTGGAAAATGACAATTCACTTTCAGATTGGGATAACGATCCAATTACAGTTTATCCAGGCTCCATTTTCGGGATTAGAGGTGTAAGTCATGATGGAAACAATCACGCCCGACTGGTATTAGACGAGACAAGGAAGATTTTTACATACACTCCTGAACCTGGATTCCACGGACGAGCGCAATTTGGGTTTTATTTATTTGACGGGAAAGAAATGGGTGCAATGGAAGTTTACACGATTGATGTCTCACTAGATGAATCAGTTAATTTTGATGGGAATGACGAAATGCTTTTGAATGGGGATTATGAGGATGGTATTGAATTAAGGACGTGGGAAGAACCGGATAAGTTCTATACGAACCGTTCCTCTGCAAATAACACAGGAGGGTATCATTATGGTTATAAAATTACTGGAGCTCATCCGTATTATCCAGCCGTTGCTCCAGTAATTTTGCATAGTGCTGACAAACTACCCAATTCTGGAATATTAGGCGATAATGGTTTCGGTCAGTATGGTTCTTCTCCTTCTGCTCCTTCTGCCAATTTTCCTTTTCCTTCAAATTCCTCCCCTATCAACCGCCGATACAGCCAGCTAAATCTAGATAATCTTTCAACCTTAAAAACGTCTTTAATTCAGGGTAATTCCTATGTTTTCACATTCGAAGTTGGAATTAATGAGGGTTCTGGATACTTTGGAGATGTTATGGCAATGAGTCTGCAAATAATTGGAGAGCCTTCAGATTATCCGGAATTAAATATTTATCAGGAAATACCGTTTGAAGTAGTCGTAGAAGCTTTAATTCCCCAATACACACAAACTTCATGGCAAAGCGTTTCAATACCTTTCACATATTGTGGAAATGAAGATGCCTTGTATGTTAATCTGAAACGGATTTTGGGGGGGCAGCTTGGCTCAGCCTCTATTGATAATCTCTCCTTAAAAATAAACCCTAACCCACCAACCATAATAATCGATGCTGGAGAAAACCAATATATAACATCATCTTGTGATGGAGTTCAACTCCATCCCATTGTTGTCAACCCGAGTTGCCTAATGACATATAATTGGTCTCCAACTACTGGATTGTCCGACCCGACTATTATAAATCCCTTAGCAAATCCATCTGAAACGACAACTTATACAATTACTGTTACTGATGTTACCTCTGGCGAAACTGCTTCTGACGAGGTCACGGTTTTTGTAATAAATCCTATTATTGATAATGATGGGCCGATTGAACTTTCATGTTTCGACAATCCAATAGACCTTACGAGTCATGTAAACTCAACGGGAGGGGCTTTTTATTTGAATAGTTTCCATTTGATTAATGGAATACTGGATCCAAGCCAATTTGGAGAAGGAATATATACAGTCACGTATACCATTGGTACAGGAGATTGTATTGTGAATTCGATTTTCGAGGTTACCATAAATGGTATTAATGTAGAAAACTTTGGTGATGTGTTTGTCAATTGCGAAGATAATTCATTCGACTTAAATACCAATGTAAGTGTTAGCGGAGGAGTTTTCTATCTAAATGGAATTGTTATTTCCGATGGGATATTTAACATTTCTGAATTCGGTAGCGGGACATTTAATATTTTATATAGCATTCAGGATGGTGTTTGTTATAGTTCTACCAGCTTTGCATTGTCGATTTTAATAAATGAAACTTTAGTAAACTACGGCCCGGTAACGCTTTGTGCGTCCGACGAACCAATAAGTATCTACGATTATTTCAATATTCCTGCAAGTGAAATCATTGTGGCGGGGCCTACAGGTGATTTCTTTACCCCTGAAAACGGCATTTTCGACCCATCTGCTTACGATGCAGGTGAGTACATTGTAGTATATTATGTCGGCGAAGGCGATTGTCAAATATTCGATTTATTGTACATTACGATTCAGGGAGTCAATGCTTCCAATGCCACCGACCCCGACGGTCTAATTGTAATCAATAATAGCCCAAATGACGGAGCAACCTTAACCGGAAACCACCAATTTCTCGACGATCTTGTAATTCAGAACGGCGCCATTTTTACCCTCTCCAATGCGCAAATGCAATTTGCTGAAGGGAAAGGAATAAAAGTAATGCAAGGAGGTACATTATACATCAATAATAATTCCCATATAACCAATGAAGCCTGTGGCACCAGTTGGAAAGGAATTTTTGTGTATGGCACCTCAAGTGAATCACAATATGGAAGCGACATGCAGTATCAGGGACGTTGTTATATCTATGACTCTACGATTGAAAATGCCGAACGCGGTATTACGAATTATGGTACCTTATACAGTTCCAACAATGGCGGAATGTTTAACTGCTACGGAACCACTTTTAAGAATTGTGAAATCTCTGCCGAAATTCGAAACTATTCAGGTTATCATCCTACTGCGGGTTTCCTTATGCCGGTCGCATCCAGATTTTACAATTGTAGCTTTTTAAAAGACGACGACTTTGTTTTTATGAATTCATATATTTCTCCCATGTTATTCATAGAAGGTGTTCATGACGTACTTATAAGTGGATGTGATTTTGTAAACACGAATACCGCATTATTTGATTACCCAAACAATTCTCCTTACAAAGCAGCTATTTTTGCACGGTGGTCGAGTATTAAGTTGAGTCCGGGCTGCAATGGATTACCGCCTTATGAAATGACCCCTTTTGGATGCGTATCGGGCAATGTACCATCAAAAATTGAAGGATTTAATTATGGAATAATTCTCTTGGATGGTAGTGAGTCATCCATTACAAATACAAAATTTAAATGCTACCGAGGTGCATGGGTACTTAGCAGCAAAGCGGTAGAGCTTACCCAAAATACATTTACGGATTTACCAAATAATATGCTCGGCCTCGGAAGTGAATACAACCCGAATAATCCAACTTGGGGTGTTTCCTACGGTGCATATTTTGATTTTTCAACTATGTTTAAATTGGAAGAGAATACATTCAATTATCCCAACACTACCGATGAGAGTGCTGGATTATTTATTAAGGGAACAGGTTCACTCTACCATCAGGTATATCGAAACACATTCAACCATACGACTTATGGAGTTTTTGCTTATGATAATAACCGCGGATTGAATGGTGGCTCTGGTCTTAAAATTGAGTGTAACACCTTTACAGATCAGGATTTCCCAATTACTGCCAAAGCTACAATTACGAACCCTCCGATTGGCTGGGGAATTTCACATTTTCAAGGGATGGATGCAGGCCCGTTTAATGATCCTTATCCTGCCGGAAATTATTTTACCAATACCCACGAACTCGATGTTAAAAATGAGCTGGAATGGGTGAACTATTATACTTATGCTGCAGAACATTTAACAAGTTGGTTTGGAATTATCCCATCTTATTTACCTAATCCAAACGGCTGTCCTTCAAACTTTCCTTCGCCATTTGGCAAAAAACTTATGGCAGATCAATATAAGTCCACAGCCGATAGTTTATCGGAAGTATTAAGCGATATGGTTGATGCAGGTGACACCCAAGGCTTGACCAATGAGTTGGTACTCGCCGATTACGGTGAAGCGGTAGAGCTTTATTACGACCTTATGCAGGTGTCGCCCAATTTGAGCGAAGAGGTAATGTTAGAAGCCATAAACAAAGAATTCGAACTACCGGCTGCCTTGCTTACCTTAATTCTCCAGTCAAATCCTCACGCTGCAAAATCAGGCAGAGTACAAAAAGAACTCGATGAACGTATGCAGCCGCTTGCCAATTATCAGCGCGGAATGATTGACCAAGGATTAAGTTTGGTGTCGTATAAAGAAGGGCTTGAAGCGAGCGAATCCTATTACAAAGGCAAATACACCAATCTTTTGAATACGCTGATAATAGAAATCCTTGCCGATTCAACTGAAACCAATAAAATAGCTGCAATAGAAGACCTTATTCAAGGATACGAAACGGTAGATTTTTATTACCTGATTGTTGACCTTTACATGAAGCTGGGAGATACAAATTCTGCGCAGGCAAAACTCAATGCAATAGCGATTGACTTCAACCTCGACCCGCGCCGCGACGCGGAATACGCTGACTTTATAGCTGTTTATTCAATCATTTTTAATAAAGTGAGTTCAGGAGGTATTACGCTCACACCAGCTGAGTACGACCAATTAATGATTATTGCCTACCGCCACTCGACACTCGCTGCGGGATTGGCTTTGGTTACACTCAGTCGATATTCAGATTACGAATTTCACGAAGTGCTGGTACGACCCGATTTTGACAGTAAATCGAATAAAGGGAGAAGCGCAACCACAAAACCACCAGTAGTCAAGGTATGCAAAATCTATCCCAATCCAACACAAGGAATATTGATGGTAGAAATACCGGATAATTATGAGAATGTGACGGCTAAAGTTTATGATGCGTCGGGACGAATTGTTCATTCTAAAACGGGTCTAACTGGTATTTCAACATTAAACCTTCGACAACTTTCTTCCGGTTCATATCAGTTAAGCTTGGAGTCTGAGAACGGCGAATTTTCAGAAAGACATATTATTCAAATTGCTAAATGATGCGGTACTTTTTGGTTTTGATTTTGATAGTAAACTGTTCCTTATCCGAGGCACAGTTTACTTATTTTAACCAAATTAATGGTGATTTGACTGATAACGAATCAGAATCAGTTTCAAATATTGAGGTGGTTGAAAATTTTTATTATGTATTTGGTAGTGGTATTGATACAACAGGCTTGTTTGAGCACATAAAAAAATTTGACTTGAATGGCAACTTGATTGATTCAAACAGACTTTATTTTGAAAATGAATATTTTTATGCAGGTTTAACAAAGTCATTCCAATGGAATCCTTATAACGAGCAATTTGTAATCTTACAGGGATCAGATTTAGGGGATAATGTAGAAGGAAGAATGTTAACGTTTAATTCAGAATTAGAAATACAGGATAATCTTTATTTTGATAATTACACCCCTTACACTTATTTTTTTGGATTCTTGATTGAACCAGATGGTTATGTAATCTATGGCGAAACAGGAGGTATTCCTTATTCAGCCGGTACTTTTATAATGAAGCTCGATTTTGAAGGAAATGAGTTGTGGAGCGAGCTTATGCAGCCTTTGATCTATGAGGATGTTTATCGGAATTGGACAATTGAAAAACTCGATTATGGGTACTTAATAACAGGAGGTGGAAAGACAACGGAATCTGATTTTGAGCCCTTTGGATTTTTAACTACAACAAATTTGATAGGAGAGACCATAAATGAAAAAACAATGGTTGATGCGGAAATGCCCAAGTCTTATTCGGTTATTTCCACGCTTCTATCAAGTGGTGAGTTTGTTTTGGTTCAGCCATTTGGTTATGAGCTTGTATCCGATTTTGAGGGCGCAGATGTGTATTGGTCAAAACTGGTATTGTCGAAATACAATCCTGAAAACGACACTATCTACTATCAGCGCGAATATTTTGATAATTACGAATTTTTTGCGGGTGGAGCTTATGATATTGAGGCTACACCGGATGGAGGAACTATATTGGTTGGAATCTACATGGGATATTATTTTGATCGTATAGCTTGGATGCTCAAGCTGGACTCAGACTTAAACCAAGAATGGTATCAAGAATATACGTATCAAACATGCAATAATTGTGAAAATACTCTCTACGATGTCGAGCTTGCACCAGATGGTGGATATATAGCGGCTGGTTCATTTGTAAATTATGACGTTGATCCTCGACAAGCCACCTGGCTATTAAAAGTAGATGCCTGCGGCGATGTGGAGTGGCAAGGGTGTGAGCCGGTGGGAGTGGGGAAAAAAGAGCCCAAGGTCTTTTCTGTTTATCCCAATCCGAGTATTGGGTGGTTTACTATAGAAGCAAGCGAGAATGAAAACATTTCAGCTTGGTCGGTTTACAATCTTGCGGGTCAAAAAGTGGCGCAGGGTGGTGCGCAAAGTGGCGGTCAATCTTTAGAGATCAATCTCAATCTTCCGTCGGGATTGTACGCGCTTGAACTGGTGCAAAGCGATGGCAAAAGGGAGAATCATAAAATTCAGATTGTGAAGTGATGATCGAAGCCATCAATAAAGAATATACTTTGCCAGCTACTCTGCTTACCCTTATTCTAAACAGTAATCCGCACGCCGCAAAATCGTCACGCATTCAAGAAAAACTCGATGAGCGTATGGTACCTCTGGCAGATTATCAGCGTGCTATGATCGACGAAGGTCTCCAACTGGTTTCTTATAAAGAAGAGTTAGAAGCGCGTGAATCATATTACAAAACCCGGTACAACTTTCTCTTAAACCAGATCATTTTTGAAATTTTCACGGACACCACCCGAATGGATAAAATTTCGGCTATTATTTCAGCAATTGACGGATATGAAACTATCGATCACTATTATCTGATTATCGATTTATATCTGAAAGCTGGTAAAATAACCGAGGCACAGAATTGGCTCAATGCCTTAGCCACCGATTTCAACCTCGATCCACGTCGCGATGCCGAATACGTCGATTTTATAGATGTCTATTCTATTTTGTTTAACAAGGCAGCTACGGGTGATACCACGCTTACCCAAAACGAGCAGAATACTCTTGAGACTATTGCATACAAACATTCCACCCTCGCAGCAAGTTTGGCGAAAGTTACGCTGTTTGGATATACGGGCATTCCTTTTCTCGAAGTTCTCGTGAAACCAGACTTCGGAGGAACACCCAAATCGATGAATCAATCTTCTAAACCACCGGAAATAAAAGAATGCAAAGTATATCCAAATCCGACAGCGGGAATTTTAATCATTGAAATTCCAAAGAAATTTGATGAATTGGAAGCCATTGTGCGAGATAGTAATGGGAAGATATTGCTTAATGAACTTCTAACATCTGGCTTGGCAACTTTGAATTTACGTTTTTTAGCATCCGGAAATTATATCTTGAATTTGCGTGTAAGGTCAGGAGAATTTAAAGAGAGTCATCAAATACAGATTGCAAAATGATGCGGACGCTCGTCACTTTAATTTTTAGTATAATTTGTGCATTGACAAACGCACAGTTTAGCTATATTAATCAAATTACAGGTGAATTAACAGATGAGGAGTCTGAGACAGGTACAAATATTGAGGTTTTACCATCAGGATATATTGTATACGGAGGGGGGGTAAATTCTGCAGAAGACCACATATTTATTTTTACAAGGAAGTATAGCTTTGACGGAAATCTTTTACTTGAGAATAGAATCAATATAAATGGCGAATACCCGTATGTAGGAATGACCAATTCATTTCAGTGGAATCCCTACACAGACGAGTTTGTAATGCTTCACGGCTCTGATCTGGGTGATACTGTTGAAGGACGGATGCTTACATTTAACGAGAATCTGGAACTTCAGGCTAATTTGTATTTTGACTATTACGCTCCATATACCTATTTTTTTGGGTTTTTAATTGAACCGGATGGGTATGCGGTAATTGGAGAAAATGCTTCTGTGATGAATTCACAAGGTACTTTTAATATGAAGTTCGATTTTGAAGGCAATGTGCTATGGACGGGAATTATGAAACCCGAAATCTATCAGAACATCTACCGAAACTTGAATATTATGAAAACCGAAACCGGATACCTAATAGCCGGTGGCGGAAGCACCCCTGAAACGGGGTATGACCGTTTTGGATTAATTACCCAAATAAACAACTTCGGCATCACCCAAAGTGAAACGGTTGTAGAAGATGAAGATGCCTTGGAATCGGGTTATTTAAATGCCATTCGTATCCAATCGGGAGAAATTCTCATGAGTCAGGCGCTGTCATATGAATTGGTTAATCCAAATGGAAATCCAAATGTTTTTTGGAATAAAATACGGCTCTTCAAATTCAATCCACAAAACGAAACCATTTATGACGAACAAACCTATTTTGATGATTATGAAATGAAAATGGGGCAAGTATTAGATATGGTCTCAACATCAGACGGAGGTGCCGTAATACTCGGAAGACGAACGGGGTTCTTTTATGATCACTATTCTTGGATGATGAAGGTAGATGCCGATTTAAACCAAGAGTGGTTTCACGAATATACCTACCAATCCTGTGATAATTGCGGCAATAAACTCTATGATATTGAGCTTGCTCCTGACGGCGGCTATGTGGCAGCCGGTTCTTTTTACAATTGGGATATAGACCCGCGAAATGTAACTTGGCTGCTCAAAGTCGATGCATGCGGCGATGTGGAGTGGCAAGGCTGCCAGCCGGTTGGGGTTGCGGAAAAAGAATCGCAAAACTTTTCAGTTTATCCCAATCCGAGCAATGGACGGTTTACAATAAAAGCAAGCGAGAATGAAAACATTTCTACTTGGTCTGTTTATAATCTTTCTGGTCAAAAAGTGGCGCAGGGTAGTTTGCAAAATGGAGGTCAAACTTTGGAGATCAATCTCAACCTTCCGTCGGGATTGTACGCGCTTGAACTGGTGCAAGCCGATGGCAAGAGAGAGAATCATAAAATTCAAATTGTGAAGTGATGATTTCGATTTCGCTAAATAATCAACTTAACTACATTCAATCAACGACTTTCATCAATCGTATTCAGCATGTTGCAGAAAAGGCGTTACGTATTCAGGAAAAACTCGATGAGCGCTCCGTTCCGCTTGCGGAGTATCAACGCGCGATGATCGACGAAGGCCTCCAACTTGTATCGTATAAGGAAGGGTTAGAAGCGCGTGAGTCCTATTACAAAACCAGATACAATTTTCTGTTAAACCAGATTATTTTTGAAATTTTTACGGACACCACCCGAATGGATAAAATTTCGGCAATTATATCGGCAATCGACGGTTATGAAACCGTCGATCACTATTATCTGATTATAGATTTATATCTGAAAGCCGGTAAAATTACCGAAGCACAGAATTGGCTCACTGCTATAGGCATCGACTTCAATCTTGATCCTCGTCGGGATGCAGAATACGTCGATTTCTTAGATGTCTATACTATTTTGTTTAACAAGGCAGCTACGGGTGATACCACGCTTACCCAAAACGAGCAGAATACCTTGAACACTATTGCCTACAAACATTCTACGCTTGCGGCGAGTTTAGCGAAGGTTACGCTGTTTGGATATACGGGTATTCCTTTTCTCGAAGTTCTCGTGAAACCAGAATTTGGAGGAACACCCAAATCGATGAATCAACCCTCAAAAGCACCTGAGATAAAGGAATGCCGAGTTTATCCTAACCCAACGGCTGGAATATTAATGGTTGAAATTCCAGAAGATTATGTGGAAGTGGAAGCAATTATACGCGATAAGAGTGGAAAAGGGGTTCACAATGAAGTTCTATCTTCAGGTATGGCCACTTTGAACTTAAGAGGACTCGCTTCTGGTAGCTATACCTTATATCTCCACTCGAAAGTTGGCGATCTAAGAGAAACCCATCCAATACAAATAGCGAAGTGAAACGGTCTTTAATTACAGTTATTCTTGTAGTAAACTGTGCGCTCACCAGTGCGCAGTTTACTTATTTTAATCAGATCACCGGCGACTTGACTGATGAATCCTCTGAGACTGTTGCAAATGTGGAGGTTGTAGATGACGGATATGTGTTATGGGGAGGTGGTGTGAATGAAAACATGCAAGGTCTTCAATTCGTCCGCAAATACGATCTGCTGGGAAATATAGTTGATGAAAACATATTAATAGATCCAGAAGGCGTATATGTGCTTGGCGGTATAATAAATTCGTTCAAGTGGAACTCTTATCTCAACAAATTTGTTTACATCCATGGTGTTAATTTGGACGATAGTACCACCGAAGGTTACCTAATCGAATTTGACCAAAATCTCAATATTGTTTTCACAAAGAGATACAATCAATATCCACCCTATACGTATCCCTTTATCTTTGATTTAGAGTCGGATGGTTATGTTGTAGCAGGAGAATATGGAGGGATATCGAATTCGAACGGAACTTTTATAATGAAGCTCGATTTTGAAGGGAATATTCTTTGGAGTGAAATAATGCAGACTGAAATCTATCAAAATATTTACCGGAACCGAAATATCCTAAAAACAGAAAATGGTTACTTAATAGCTGGTGGAGGAAGCACCCCTGAATCGAACTATAATCCAATCGGTTTAATAACTCAAACCAACAATCTCGGTATTACTCAAAGTGAAATGGTCGTTGAAGATGAGAATGCGTTAGGATCGGGATACTTAGGTGCAGTCCGTCTCGAGTCGGGAGATATTCTTATGGCACTACCGATAGCTTATGAATTGGTTAATCCGAACGGAAATCCGAACATTTTTTGGCTAAAAACGCGCTTGTTCAAATTCGAGCCACAAACTGGGGAAATGTATGACGAGCATACGTATTTTGATAATTACGAAATGAAAATGGGTGGGCCTATTGATATGGTAGCTACTTCCGATGGTGGTGCTGTTCTTTTAGGTAATCGATCAGGTTTTTTTTATGATTCATACGGCTGGATGATGAAGGTTGATGCCGATTTAAACCAAGAGTGGTTTCACGAATATACCTACCAATCTTGTAATAATTGCGGGAATACACTTTATGATATTGAACTGGCACCTGATGGTGGTTATGTGGCAGCTGGCTCATTTTACAACTACGATATTGACCCGCGAAATGCCACATGGCTATTAAAAGTAGATGCTTGCGGCGATGTGGAGTGGCAGGGGTGTGAGCCGGTGGGTGTGGCAGAGCGAGAAGTACAAGCGTTTTCGGTCTATCCCAATCCAAGCAATGGACGGTTTACTATTGAAGCAAGCGAGAATGAAAGGATATCGACCTGGTCGGTGTACAATCTTGCAGGTCAAAAAGTGGCTCAGGGAAATGCGCAAAGTGGCGGTCAATCTTTAGAGATCAATCTCAACCTTCCGTCGGGATTGTACGCGCTTGAACTGGTGCAAAGCGATGGCAAAAGAGAGAATCATAAAATCCAAATTGTGAAGTAATGATTTCGATTTCGCGAAATACCCAACTTGACTATCTTCAATCAACGACTTTCATCAACCGTAGTCAGAATGTTGCAGCCAAGTCGTCACGCATTCAAGAAAAACTCGATGAGCGTATGGTACCTCTGGCAGATTATCAACGGGCTATGATCGACGAAGGTCTCCAACTCGTGTCTTATAAGGAAGGGTTAGAAGCAAGAGAATCCTATTACAAAACCAGGTACAACTTCCTGTTAAATCAAATTATTTTTGAGATTTTCGCAGATACCACACGGATGGATAAAATTTCGGCTATTATTTCGGCAATCGATGGATATGAAACTGTCGATCACTACTATCTGATTATCGATTTATATCTGAAGGCCGGTAAAATTACAGAAGCACAAAATTGGCTCAATGCTATAGGTACCGATTTCAACCTCGATCCACGTCGCGATGCTGAATACGCTGACTTTATAGCTGTCTATACTATTTTGTTTAACAAGGCGACCACAGACGATACCACACTTACCCAAAATGAGCAGAATACTCTGGAGACTATTGCTTACAAGCATTCCACCCTCGCAGCAAGTTTAGCGAAGGTTACGCTGTACGGCTATACAGGTATTCCATTCCTTGAAGTTCTTGTGAAACCCGAATTCGGCGGAACGCCGAAATCAATGAATCAACCCTCAAAAACACCTGAAATAAAGGAATGTAAAGTATATCCGAATCCTACTGCAGGAATTTTGCTCGTTGAAATCCCAACGGATTGTGAAAAAGTGGAAGCGGTTGTACGAGACAGTAATGGTAGAATTTTGCATCAAGAATTTTTACAATCAGGTATGGCAACTTTAAATTTACGTGCGCTATCATCAGGGAATTATATTCTGCATTTACGTTCGATAAAATGTGACTTGGACGAAATACATCAAATACAAATAGCGAAGTGAGGAAAGCCATAATCAGTATTCTATTTAGTCTAAACTGTGCGCTATTATGCGCACAGTTTTCCTATCTGAACCAAATTACGGGTGAGTTCGGTAATTTATCATCCGAAATCTGTACCAATGTTGAAGTGGTCGATGGTGATTATGTAATTTGGGGTGCTGCAATTGATGACAATATTTTGATCCACTTTATCCGTAAATATAACCCACAAGGAGAGATTATAAATGAGAATATGCTAATTTTTCAAAATCAATATGTTTTAACTGGTTTGATAAACAGTTTTAAATGGATTCCGGAAAATGAAAGATTTGTTTACCTGCACGGAACAAATTTGGACAATGGCAATACAGAAGGTTATCTAATCGAATTTAACGAAAACTTCGATACAACTTTTACACGCAGATATAACCAGTACCCGCCATATACTTATCCATTTATCTTTGATTTAGAGGCGGATGGATATATTGTTGTTGGAGAACAGGGGGGGATATCAAATTCAAATGGCACTTTTATAATGAAAGTTGATTTTGAAGGGAATGTTTTATGGAGTGAAATAATGCAGACTGAGATCTATCAAAATATTTATCGAAACTGGAGCATTTTAAAAACGGATGTAGGATATCTGATAGCCGGGGGAGGCAGTACCCCTGAGTCAAACTATAAACCGTTTGGTCTAATTACTCAAACCAACAATCTCGGTATTACTCAAAGTGAAACGGTTGTAGAAGATGAGGGTGCGTTGGAATCTGGTTATTTAAATGCCATTCGTCTCCAATCGGGAGAAATTCTCATGAGTCAAGCGCTGTCCTATGAATTGGTTAATCCAAATGGAAATCCAAATGTTTTTTGGAATAAAATACGTCTCTTCAAATTCAATCTACAAAGCGAAACCATTTATGACGAACAAACCTATTTTGATGATTATGAAATGAAAATGGGGCAAGTATTAGATATGGTCTCAACATCAGACGGAGGCGCCGTAATACTCGGAAGACGAACGGGGTTCTTTTATGATCACTATTCTTGGATGATGAAGGTAGATGCCGACTTAAACCAAGAGTGGTTTCATGAATATACGTATCAATCCTGTAATAATTGTGGTAATAAACTATATGACCTCGAACTTGCCCCAGACGGCGGTTACGTTGCAGCGGGTTCTTTTTACAATTGGGATATAGACCCGCGAAATGCCACTTGGCTGCTTAAGGTAGATGCTTGTGGAGATCTGGAATGGCAGGGCTGTGAGCCTGTTGGGGTTGTGGAAAAAGAAGTTCAGAGCATTTCTGTTTATCCCAATCCGAGTAATGGGCGGTTTACGGTAGAAATGAGTGAGAATGAAAATATTTCGGCTTGGTCGGTTTATAACCTTTCAGGTCAAAAAGTGGCGCAGGGTAGTGCGCAAAGAGGTGGTCAATCTTTGGGGATTAATCTCAATCTGCCTTCAGGATTATATGCCTTGGAACTGGTGCAAACAAATGGTAAACGAGAGAATCACAAAATTCAAATTGTGAAGTAATGATAGAAGCCATCAACAAAGAATATACGCTACCTGCTTCGCTCCTTACGCTTATTCTCAATAGCAACCCACACGCAGCCAAGTCGAGCCGTATTCAGGAAAAACTCGATGAGCGAATAGTGCCGCTGGCAGATTACCAACGCACCATGATCGACGAAGGTCTCCAATTGGTGTCTTATAAGGAAGGGTTAGAAGCAAGTGAATCCTATTACAAAACCAGATACAATTTTCTCTTAAATCAGATTATTTTTGAAATTTTCACGGATACCACTCGTATGGATAAAATCTCGGCTATTATTTCAGCAATTGACGGGTATGAAACCGTTGATCACTATTATATAATTATAGATTTATATCTGAAAGCCGGCAAAATTACCGAAGCACAGAATTGGCTCAATGCTATAGGCATTGACTTCAATCTTGATCCACGTCGCGATGCCGAGTATATTGATTTTATAGATGTCTATACTATTTTGTTTAACAAGGCGACAACAGGTGATACTGTACTCACTCAAAGCGAGCAGAATATGTTAGAGACTATTGCCTACAAGCATTCCACTCTCGCAGCGAGTTTGGCAAAGGTTACGTTGTTTGGATATAAGGGTATTCCTTTTCTCGAAGTTCTCGTGAAACCGGAATTCGGCGGAACACCCAAATCGATGCATCAGCCCTCAAAAGCACCTGAAATAAAGGAATGTAAAGTCTATCCCAACCCAACAGCTGGAATACTAATGATCGAAATACCTGACGAGTTTAAAGAAGTGCAAACGACTGTGCGTGATGAAGTTGGAAAAGCGGTTTACAATGGCCTTTTGTCACCTGGTATGGCAACGCTTAATCTCCGGACACTGGCTTCGGGAAGCTATACCTTAATTCTTCATTCTAAAAAAGGCACTTTAAACGAAACCCATCAAATACAAATAACTAAGTGATGCGGTTTCTTATCACAATATTTCTTATAGTAAACTGTGCGCTCACCAGCGCACAGTTTACTTATTTGAACCAGATCACAGGTGATTTGACTGATAACGAATCAGAATCAGTTTCAAATATTGAGGTGGTTGAAAATTTTTATTATGTATTTGGTAGTGGTATTGATACAACAGGCTTGTTTGAGCACATAAAAAAATTTGACTTGAATGGCAACTTGATTGATTCAAACAGACTTTATTTTGAAAATGAATATTTTTATGCAGGTTTAACAAAGTCATTCCAATGGAATCCTTATAACGAGCAATTTGTAATCTTACAGGGATCAGATTTAGGGGATAATGTAGAAGGAAGAATGTTAACGTTTAATTCAGAATTAGAAATACAGGATAATCTTTATTTTGATAATTACACCCCTTACACTTATTTTTTTGGATTCTTGATTGAACCAGATGGTTATGTAATCTATGGCGAAACAGGAGGTATTCCTTATTCAGCCGGTACTTTTATAATGAAGCTCGATTTTGAAGGAAATGTGTTGTGGAGCGAGCTTATGCAGCCTTTGATCTATGAGGATGTTTATCGGAATTGGACAATTGAAAAACTCGATTATGGGTACTTAATAACAGGAGGTGGAAAGACAACGGAATCTGATTTTGAGCCCTTTGGATTTTTAACTACAACAAATTTGATAGGAGAGACCATAAATGAAAAAACAATGGTTGATGCGGAAATGCCCAAGTCTTATTCGGTTATTTCCACGCTTCTATCAAGTGGTGAGTTTGTTTTGGTTCAGCCATTTGGTTATGAGCTTGTATCCGATTTTGAGGGCGCAGATGTGTATTGGTCAAAACTGGTATTGTCGAAATACAATCCTGAAAACGACACTATCTACTATCAGCGCGAATATTTTGATAATTACGAATTTTTTGCGGGTGGAGCTTATGATATTGAGGCTACACCGGATGGAGGAACTATATTGGTTGGAATCTACATGGGATATTATTTTGATCGTATAGCTTGGATGCTCAAGCTGGACTCAGACTTAAACCAAGAATGGTATCAAGAATATACGTATCAAACATGCAATAATTGTGAAAATACTCTCTACGATGTCGAGCTTGCACCAGATGGTGGATATATAGCGGCTGGTTCATTTGTAAATTATGACGTTGATCCTCGACAAGCCACCTGGCTATTAAAAGTAGATGCATGTGGCGATGTAGAGTGGCAGGGCTGTGAGCCGGTGGAGTGGAGGAAAAAGAGCCAAAGATTTTTTCAGTTTATCCCAATCCGAGTAATGGGCGGTTTACGGTAGAAACGAGTGAGAATGAAAATATATCGGCATGGTCGGTTTATAATCTTGCCGGTCAAAAAGTGGCGCAGGGAAATACGCAAAGTGGCGGTCAATCTTTAGAAATCAATCTCAACCTTCCGTCTGGATTGTATGCTTTGGAACTGGTGCAAAGCGATGGGACAAGAGAGAATCACAAAATTCAAATTGTGAAGTGATGATAGAAGCCATCAACAAAGAATATACGCTACCAGCTTCGCTGCTCACGCTTATTCTCAATAGCAACCCACACGCAGCCAAGTCGAGCCGTATTCAGGAAAAACTCGATGAGCGCGCCGTTCCGCTGGCGGATTACCAACGCGCGATGATCGACGAAGGTCTCCAACTTGTGTCTTATAAGGAAGGGTTAGAAGCTCGTGAGTCCTATTACAAAACCAGATACAATTTTCTGTTAAACCAGATTATTTTTGAAATTTTCGCGGATACCACACGTTTGGATAAGATTTCGGCAATTATATCGGCAATCGATGGGTACGAAACCGTTGATCACTATTATTTAATTATAGATTTATATCTGAAAGCGGGCAAAATTACCGAAGCACAGAATTGGCTCAATGCTATAGGCACCGATTTCAACCTCGATCCCCGCCGCGATGCTGAATATGCTGATTTTATCGCAGTATATGGCATCTTGTTTGACCACGCAGCCACTGGCGATACCACACTTACCCAAAACGAGCAGAATACATTGAATACTATTGCCTACAAACATTCCACCCTCGCAGCAAGTATAGCGAAGGTTACGCTCTTTGGATATACCGGTATTCTATTCCTTGAAGTTCTCGTGAAACCAGAATTCGGAGGAACACCCAAATCGATGAATCATCCCTCAAAAGCACCTGAGATAAAGGAATGTAAGGTGTATCCGAATCCTACCGCAGGAGTTTTACTTATTGAAATTCCAGATGATTATGTGGAAGTGCAAGCAATTGTACGCAATGAGAGTGGAAAAGTGATTCGCAATGAAGTTCTATCTTCAGGTATGGCCACCTTGAATTTAAGAGCACTCGCTTCTGGAAGCTATACCTTATATCTCCACTCGGAAGTAGGTGATTTAAAAGAAATCCATCAAATACAGATTGCAAAATGATACGCAATCTGCTCACAATCATTCTAATCGTAAACTGTGCACTTTCAAGCGCACAGTTTACGTATTTTAATCAAATTACGGGAGACTTGACTGATGAAGAATCGCAATCGGCCACCAATATAGAAGTTGTGGAGGATGGCTACGTAATTTGGGGTGCCGGAATTGAAGATAATATCTTAAAATATTTCATTCGCAAATACAATCTAAGTGGCGAAATAATAAATGAGAATGTGCTAATCTCCCAAAATGAATACGTCCTAATTGGGCTGACAAACTCATTTAAATGGAATCCATTTATCCAAAAATTCGTCTATATCCATGGCACGAATCTTAATGATGGAACTACTGAAGGATACTTTATCGAATTTGATCAAGCCCTTAATGCTATTTTTACTCGAAATTACAGCCAATACCCCCCCTATACTTATCCCTTTATCTTCGAGGTAGAACCCGATGGATATATAGTAGTTGGTGAATATGGTGTAATATCGAATTCAAGTGGAAGTTTTATTATGAAGCTTGACTTCGAAGGCAATATATTGTGGAGTGAAATATTGCAAACCGATATCTATCAGAACATTTACCGAAACTTGAACATTCTAAAAACTGAAACCGGATACCTAATAGCCGGTGGCGGAAGTACCCCAGAAACGGGGTATGACCGCTTTGGATTAATTACCCAAATAAACAACTTCGGTATCACTCAAAGTGAAACGGTTGTAGAAGATGAGGGTGCGTTGGAATCTGGTTATTTAAATGCCATTCGTCTCCAATCGGGAGAAGTTCTGATGAGTCAGGCTCTTTCGTATGAATTGGTCAATCCAAATGGAAATCCAAATGTTTTTTGGAATAAAATACGGCTCTTCAAATTCGATCCACAAAACGAGACCATGTATGATGAACAAACCTATTTTGATGATTATGAAATGAAAATGGGGCAAGTATTAGATATGGTTGCAACATCAGACGGAGGTGCCGTAATACTCGGAAGACGTACTGGGTTCTTTTATGATCACTATTCTTGGATGATGAAGGTAGACGCCGATTTAAACCAACAGTGGTTTCATGAATATACCTACCAATCCTGTGATAATTGTGGCAATAAACTTTATGATATTGAACTGGCACCTGATGGTGGTTATGTTGCCGCCGGATCATTTTACAACTACGATATTGACCCACGCAACGCAACTTGGCTGCTAAAAGTAGATGCATGCGGTGATGAGGAATGGCAAGGCTGCCAGCCGGTAGGAGTCCCAGAAAAAGAAGCGCAAAGCTTTTCAGTTTATCCCAATCCAAGCAATGGCCGGTTTACGATAGAAGCAGGCGAGAATGAAAATATATCTTCATGGTCAGTTTATAATCTTGCCGGTCAGAAAGTGGCGCAGGGAAATGCGCAAAGTGGCGGTCAATCTTTAGATATTAATCTCAATCTTCCTTCAGGATTATATGCGCTGGAAATTGTTCAGAAGGATGGCAAACGAGAGAATCATAAGATTCAAGTTGTGAAGTGATGGAAAGGGACTTTACAATTCATGCTCAAAATAATATCTGCTGAAATAGAAAAAGTGGGGTGAGCCTTTAATGACAAGATTGGGGTTTGATACGGCCGGAATTATAATCACGACTTCCTCCTCTTTAAAGACCGGCTTACTGCGGTACATACTAAGGCACAGCTCAATACTTACTCCATACCAACTTCGATCGAACCACATTTTGTCGGCCACATCAATATTCCTAAAAAAAGGCAGGCCCTAATTTACTAAGATTCTCCCAAGGTTCTACAAAGGTCTTACTAAGGGGAAGGTAAGGTGCTCATAAGGGGGTACTAAGGATGTACTAAGGGGGTAATAGGACCTCGCCTCGTTTTTGATACCAAAAACGGACAAATCGTACCAAAGTGACCGCGTCCATTCATCAACCTTCAAAATCCAAATGTACAATCGCTCCGAAAGCCGCGTGAGCACGTACGGCGGTATCCTTTCATTCGGCATTGCGTTTTGGTTGCGTTGCGCAAAAACAGTGACGGAGGAACTCGTTTTTTGCGCGTAGGCAACCCGCAATGCTGGATGAAAGATAAAGCCGGAAGGGCGACCCCGGGACTATTTTGACCAAAACAGAATAAAAAATACCTTTGCAATCCGGTTGAAAACACAATTTATTTCGTGACGAAAAACCCGGGGACACGCCCAAAATAACTGCCAACTCACCTATCTCTCATCCTTTTCAAAAAAAGAGTGAAAATTATTTGAAATCCGGTGTTGGTTTATTCATTAATTCTTGTACATTTGCACCCCCAATTTAGCGAATTGTGGCAATTTTAACGCGCGAAAAAACTGATTTAGAGCAATTTTTATACTATGCCAACGATACAACAACTAGTACGCAAAGGGCGGACTTCCAAAGTGAAAACAAGTAAATCCGCTGCACTGGCTTCATGTCCGCAACGACGTGGGGTATGTGTCCGTGTTTATACGACTACGCCTAAGAAACCAAACTCAGCTATGCGTAAAGTAGCCCGTGTGCGCCTTACGAATGGTAAAGAGGTCAATGCATATATTGGTGGTGAAGGTCACAACCTTCAGGAACACAGTATTGTCCTTGTACGCGGTGGGAGAGTAAAAGACCTTCCCGGTGTACGATACCACATAGTACGTGGTGCCCTCGATACCGCCGGTGTCGATGGTAGAACCCAGCGCCGATCTAAGTACGGTACAAAACGACCTAAGAAATAATCATAGCAGGCTAAAGTCATGAGAAGAAAGACCGCTAAAAAACGCATTACCCTTCCGGATCCTAAGTTTAACGAAGTTCTGGTTACTAAATTTGTAAACAATATGATGCTTTCAGGTAAGAAAAACCTGGCATACAATATTTTTTACGACGCTATCGCAATCGTTGATGGAAAAAGCGAGGAGACTACAGGTCTTGAAGTTTGGAAAAAAGCTTTGAGCAATGTTACTCCAGCTGTCGAAGTACGCAGCCGCCGCGTGGGTGGAGCTACTTTCCAAATTCCACAGCCGGTGCGCGAAAATCGCAAAATGGCGATCTCTATGCAATGGCTGATTAGCTATTCGCGTAAGCGCAATGAGAAAACAATGAGCCAACGATTGGCAAATGAAATTATTGCCGCTTCGAAAGAAGAAGGTGCCGCATACAAAAAGAAAGAAGATACGCACAGAATGGCAGAGGCAAATCGTGCCTTCTCTCATTTTAGATTCTAAGAAAGACACCCGGAAAGATTTAGTAAAATGGCTAGAAGAGATTTAAAATTCACCAGAAACATCGGTATCGCTGCCCACATTGATGCGGGAAAAACAACGACTACCGAGCGTATTCTATATTACGGCGGTGTGAGTCACAAGATTGGTGAGGTGCACGATGGTGCAGCTACCATGGACTGGATGGCACAGGAGCAGGAGCGTGGTATTACCATTACTTCCGCTGCTACCACACTCGACTGGAAATACCGTGATCAAATTTATCACGTTAACGTTATTGATACTCCCGGTCACGTTGACTTTACCGTTGAGGTAAATCGTTCACTTCGTGTACTCGATGGATTGGTTTTCCTTTTTAGCGCAGTTGATGGTGTTGAGCCACAATCTGAAACCAACTGGAGACTTGCGAATAACTACAATGTTCCACGTCTTGGATTCGTTAATAAAATGGACCGCTCAGGTGCCGACTTTTTGAAAGTTTGTCAAGAGGTGCGAGACATGCTGGGCAGCCACGCTGTGGCACTTCAAATTCCAATTGGAACTGAAGACGATTTCAGAGGGGTTGTGGATTTGATCAACTTCCGCGGGATTGTCTGGAATACCGAAGATTTGGGAATGACCTTTGAAACGGTTGATATTCCAGATGATGTTATGGAAGAAGCATTGGTGCATACCGCGAGAAACTTGCTCGAGGCCGTTGCTGAATTCGATGATACGTCTGATGGAAAAATATTTTGAAGATCCTGAATCGCTTACTGAGCGTGAGGTTCTCACTGCTTTACGTGCTGCGGTTATCGCCGGAAAAGTGGTTCCGATGATGTGCGGTTCTTCATTTAAAAATAAAGGTGTACAGGCCATGCTCGATATGGTTATGGAATTGCTTCCATCGCCTATGGATGTTGAAGCGATCATCGGAGTAAATCCCGATACTGAGCAGGAAGAGAAAAGAAAACCGAGTATGGATGAGCCGTTTGCGGCGTTGGCATTCAAAATCGCTACCGATCCATTCGTAGGTCGTCTGTGCTTTACACGTGTATATTCGGGTAATCTCGATTCAGGTTCGTATGTGTTGAATACACGTACCGGTAAGAAAGAACGTATTTCGCGTATTTTCCAAATGCACGCCAATAAGCAAAATCAAGTGGATTCGTTGGCAGCCGGAGATATCGGAGCCTTGGTTGGATTTAAAGATATTAAAACAGGAGATACCCTTTGCAACGAGAAACATCCAATTGTACTCGAGTCAATGGATTTCCCTGAGCCGGTTATTGGATTGGCCATCGAGCCTAAAACGCAAGCCGACCTTGATCGTCTTGGCGTAGGTTTGCAAAAGCTTGCTGAAGAAGATCCGACATTCCAAGTACATACCGATCCGGATTCGGGTCAGACAGTAATCAGCGGAATGGGCGAGCTTCACTTGGATATTCTTATCGACCGTCTTGCGTCGTGAGTTTAAGGTAGAAGTTAATCAAGGAGCCCCACAGGTATCCTACAAAGAAACTATTACAGGTTCTGTTGATCACCGTGAGGTTTACAAAAAACAAACAGGTGGTCGTGGTAAATTTGCCGATATCAGTGTAACGATAGAGCCAGGCGATCCGGAGAAACCAGGATTGATTTTCGAAAACATTATCAAAGGTGGTAACATTCCACGTGAATTTGTTCCTTCTGTAGAGAAAGGATTCAAAGATGCTATGGTAAACGGTGTATTGGCCGGTTATCCTGTAGATTCTTTGAAAGTAACCTTGAAGGACGGTTCATTCCACGCGGTCGATTCAGATCAGTTGTCGTTTGAGCTTGCCGCCAAATTGGCTTATCGTACGGCCCTTCCTAAAGCAGGACCTGTGCTTCTTGAGCCAATCATGAAATTAGAAGTTTTAACTCCCGAAGAAAACATGGGTGACATCGTAGGTGACCTTAACCGACGTCGTGGAGTAATGGAAGGAATGGGCGACCGTTCCGGAGCTAAAGTTATCAAAGCCAAAGTTCCCCTTTCGGAAATGTTTGGTTATGTAACTCAATTAAGAACAATGTCCTCAGGCCGTGCTACATCTACCATGGAATTCTCGCATTTCGCGGAAGCTCCAAAAGGTGTGCAGGAAGAAGTCATTGCAAAAGTAAAAGGTAAAAAATTAGAAGCGTAACAAGCAGCATTCATAACGATGAGTCAAAAAATTCGCATCAAGTTAAAGTCATACGATCACAATCTCGTTGATAAATCAGCTGAGAAAATCGTAAAGACAGTAAAAACCACCGGAGCGGTGGTGAGTGGTCCAATTCCATTGCCCACACACAAACGCATTTACACGGTGCTTCGTTCACCTCACGTGAACAAGAAATCAAGAGAACAATTTGAGCTTTGCGCATACAAGCGCCTGCTCGATATTTATAGTTCTTCTTCAAAAACCGTGGATGCCCTGATGCGTCTTGAGCTACCCAGCGGTGTTGAAGTTGAGATTAAAGTTTGATAGAAATAAAAAGAAAAAATGCCAGGTTTAATAGGTAAAAAAATCGGAATGACCAGTATGTACGATGCGGATGGAAAAAACATCCCTTGTACAATTATACAGGCTGGTCCTTGTGTGGTTACACAAGTGAAGACCGAAGCTAAGGATGGCTACAATGCCATTCAATTGGGCTTCGGCGAAAGGAAGGAGAAAAATACTCCCGCTCCACTAAAAGGGCATTTCAAAAAAGCGAAAACAACCCCTAAACAACGGTTGGCCGAATTTTGGGGCTACCACGAAAACTTTAAATTGGGTGATGAAGTCGGTTGTGATATCCTCATTGAAGGAGAATACATCGATGTAGTCGGAAAAACCAAAGGAAAAGGTTTTCAGGGTGTTGTAAAACGCCATGGCTTTGGTGGAGTAGGACAATCTACTCACGGACAGCACAACAGATTGCGTGCTCCGGGATCTATCGGTGCAGCATCGTATCCGGCGCGTGTATTTAAAGGAATGCGCATGGGCGGTCAGATGGGAAATACCAAAGTTACGCTTGAGAATATTCAGGTAGTAAAAATACTCCCCGAACAATCGATGGTTATCGTGAAAGGTTCAGTACCCGGTCCTAAAGGTTCATTTCTAATCTTGGAGAAAAACTAAATGGAACTAGCAGTATTAAATATCGAGGGCAAGGAAACCAAAAAGGTTACGCTCAATAAAGAGATTTTTGGCATAGTGCCAAATGATCATGCGATCTATCTCGACGTAAAGCAATACGGTGCCAATAACCGTCAGGGAACTCATAAGGCAAAGGAGCGAGCTGAAGTAAAAGGAAGCACCCGAAAAATTAAGAAACAAAAAGGGACCGGTACAGCACGTGCCGGCGATATTAAGAACCCTTTGTTCCGTGGTGGTGGACGCGTATTTGGTCCACGGCCCAGAGACTACAGTTTCAAATTGAACAAAAAATTGAAAGTGCTCGCGCGTAAATCGGCCCTTAGCTACAAGGCGCAGGAAAACATGATTACGATCGTTGAAGACATCAAAATGGATGCTGCCAAAACGCGCGATTACTTAACAATAATGAACGCATTAAAAGTTGCAGATCAAAAACCACTTTTAGTGTTGGGGGAAAAGGATAATATAGTATCTTTGTCGTCCCGAAATTGCCAGGGGCATAAAGTAGTGTCAGCCAGTGATTTGTGTACTTATGATATCCTTCGTCACAAGTCTTTGGTAATCGCTGAAAGTGCTATCCCTGTGATTGAGAATACATTAAACCGATTTAAGCGATGAGTCAAATTGTAATAAAGCCGGTTGTCACCGAAAAAATGACTGCCACAAGCGAAGATATGAACCGGTATGGTTTTCTCGTGAAGCTTGATGCCAATAAGATTGAAATCAAGGATGCAGTTGAAAAACTCTACGGTGTGAATGTAGACAAAGTGTGGACTATGCGCTATGCCGGAAAAACCAAGAGCCGCACCACAAAAACCGGATTGGTTTCCGGAAGAAGTAACGCCTACAAGAAAGCACTCGTTTCGATTGCCGAAGGTGAAACAATTGATATTTACAGTAATATATAAACCGAACAGGAATGCCGGTAAGAAAATTTCGTCCAACGACACCAGGACAACGACATAAGATTCTGAGTACCTTCTCAGAAATCACTGCAGACAAACCTGAAAAGAGTCTTTTGGCTCCCATCAGCAAGTCAGGTGGTAGAAATAACCAAGGGCGCATGACCATGCGTTACACAGGTGGAGGTCATAAGAGACGCTACCGTATTATTGACTTCAAACGCAATAAACACGGAGTAGATGCTACAGTAGAAACTGTGGAATATGACCCAAACCGTACAGCGCGTATTGCTTTGGTGAAATATACAGATGGTGAGAAACGCTACATAATTGCTCCTGAAGGAATAAAAGTAGGTCAGACTATTCGCAGTGGTGAAGGAGTTTCGGTAGAAGTTGGAAACGCAATGTTTTTGAGTGAAGTTCCATTGGGAACGGTAATTCATAATGTGGAGATGCGACCCGGACAGGGGGGCGTTTTGGCCAGAGGTGCAGGAAGCTATGCACAATTGAATGCCCGAGATGGAAAGTACGCCAATTTAAAAATGCCTTCTGGAGAAATACGCCAAGTATTGGTAACTTGTATGGCTACCGTGGGAACTGTATCCAATGGTGAGCATTCGCTTGAAAGATCAGGTAAAGCGGGTAGATCTCGTTGGAAGGGACGTCGTCCACGTGTACGTGGAGTAGTTATGAACCCGGTCGATCACCCAATGGGTGGTGGTGAAGGTAAAAACTCCGGAGGTCACCCACGTTCGAGAAATGGTATTCCTGCTAAAGGTTTCAAAACACGTAATAAGAAAAAAGCTTCGAATAAGTATATTATCGAACGCAGAAAGAAATAATTGAGATATGAGCAGATCACTCAAAAAACCACCATTCATTCATTACAAACTCGATGCGAAAATTCAAGGAGCACAATCGAGTGGTAAGAAAACGGTCATTAAAACTTGGTCTCGGGCGAGTACTATCACTCCCGACTTTGTAGGAATGACGATTGCGGTGCACAACGGAAATAAATTTATCCCTGTGTATGTTACTGAAAACATGGTAGGTCACAAACTGGGCGAATTTTCTCCCACACGTACCTTCCGGGGACATGCCGGTAATAGAAAGGATAAAAAACGATAAACGACGGTAAATTTGCCCGAAAAGGCTCGAAAAAATATAACCTATGGGTTCGAGAAAAAAAATAGCAGCGGATAAACGCAAAGAAGAGCGCAAACTCATCGCAATAGCGAAGTTGAATAATGTGCCTACTTCTCCACGCAAAATGCGACTTGTCGCAGATGTAATTCGTGGGGAAGAAGTTCTTAAAGCACTTAATATGCTTAAGCACATGCCTCAAGATGCGGCCACAAGATTAGAAAAGCTCGTGCTTTCGGCTCTCGCCAACTGGCAAGCCAAAAACGAAGGCAAGAATGCAGATCAAGAAAGTCTTATCATCAAGGAAATCTTTGTTGATAGCGGCAGAATGTTGAAACGACTGAGACCTGCTCCGCAAGGACGTGCTCACCGTATTCGCAAAAGATCAAATCACGTAACCATTATTTTAGATAGCGTTAAGTAATTATGGGACAGAAGACCAATCCAATAGGAAATAGATTAGGATTCATCCGTGGCTGGGACTCAAACTGGTTCGGTGGAGATGATTACAGCGAAAAACTCGTTGAGGATGAGAAAATTCGTCAATACCTCAAAGTTCGTTTGGCAAAAGCCAGTGTATCGAACATAATCATCGAGCGTACCCTAAAACTGGTTACCGTTACTATTAAAACTGCCCGTCCCGGTGTCATCATCGGTCGGGGAGGTACAGAAGTTGATAAGCTTAAAGAAGAGCTTAAAAAACTGACCAACAAAGAAGTTCAGATTAATATATTTGAAATAAAACGACCTGAGCTTGATGCTCGTCTGGTAGCAGATAGTATTGCCCGTCAGATCGAAGGTCGGATATCTTTCCGTCGTGCGGTGAAAATGTCAATTGCTTCTACCATGCGAATGGGTGCTGAAGGAATTAAAGTGCAGGTTTCCGGTCGATTGAATGGTGCAGAGATGGCTCGTAGCGAAGGCTACAAAGAAGGACGCATTCCATTGCATACTTTCCGTGCCGATATCGATTACGCCCTTTCTGAAGCGCACACCAAAATGGGTCGCCTCGGAGTGAAAGTATGGATTTGTAATGGTGAGGTATATGGAAAAAGAGATCTCTCTCCAAATATCGAAACCGGTAAAACCCAAACTGCCCCTAAAGGTGGCGGCGCACGCAAACCACGTGGCGGCGGCGGAAGCAGAAGAAGATAATTAAGAAATTAGAACAAGAATAGAGCGATGTTACAGCCTAAAAGAACAAAATTCAGAAAAATGCAGAAGGGCCGCATGAAAGGCAATGCTTCTCGCGGAACGAAAATATCCTTTGGGTCTTTTGGAATTAAAACCATGGACGAATCCTTTATAACTTCACGTCAAATAGAGGCTGCCCGTATTGCGGTAACTCGCTATATGAAGCGTGAAGGAAAAGTATGGATCCGCATTTTTCCGGACAAACCTATCACCGCAAAACCTGCCGAAGTACGGATGGGGAAAGGTAAAGGAGCTCCAAGTCACTGGGTAGCACCTGTACGTCCCGGACGTATGCTATTCGAATGTGATGGAGTGCCATTGGCTGTAGCTCAGGAAGCAATGCGACTTGCTGCTCAAAAGCTGCCGGTAAAAACAAAATTTGTAGTACGTAGAGATTACGTGGAAGCATAAAAAGCGTATGAAAGCAAAAGATATAAAAGATCTTACAACCGACGAGGTTAAAGAGAAAATCGAAATCGAACTGGAGAACTACAATAAAATGCGGTTGAACCATGCGGTATCGGCGTTAGAAAATCCGGTTCAACTGCGATTGAAACGCAAAGTGATTGCGCGTTTGAATACTGAAATGCGCAAGCGCCAATTGGAAAAAAAATAACAGCATTAGATTAAGACCATGTCTGAAAGAAATTTAAGAAAACAGCGTGTTGGTGTTGTTGCAAGCAACAAGATGGACAAATCTATTACCGTGGTAGTAGAGCGTAGAGTAAAACACGAACTCTACGGAAAGTTTATGAAAAACACGTCTAAATTCGTAGCGCACGACGAAAAGAACGATTGCAATATCGGAGACACCGTTCGCATAATGGAAACACGACCAATTAGCAAGCGCAAGAACTGGCGATTGGTTGAAATTATTGAAAGAGCTAAATAATAAGTTAAAATGATACAGCAGGAAAGCAGACTGAAAGTTGCCGACAACAGCGGAGCGAAAGAAGTTCTTTGTATCCGTGTACTCGGAGGAACGCGTCGCCGCTATGCGTCGATTGGCGATAAAATAGTTGTGTCTGTAAAAGGTGCAATGCCTTCGGGAAACGTGAAGAAAGGTATGGTTTCAAAAGCCGTCGTAGTTCGCGTTAAAAAAGAAGTGCGTCGTGCGGATGGTTCATACATTCGATTTGATGACAACGCTGTGGTATTGCTAAATACAACAGGAGAGATGCGTGGAACACGAATCTTCGGCCCCGTAGCACGTGAGTTACGGGATAAGCAATTTATGAAAATCGTTTCTCTCGCCCCTGAGGTATTATAAATTTTCAAAGGATTAAGCAGATGAAAATTCATGTAAAAAAAGACGATAAGGTGGAAGTACTCGCCGGTGTAGCCAAAGGCAGCACAGGTCGCGTTATTTCTGTCAACCGCTCAACGTATCGGGCGACCGTCGAAGGAGTAAATATAGTGACCAAACACACCAAACCGAGTGCCACAAGCCCTCAGGGAGGAATCACTAAAAAAGAAGCTCCGATTCATATTTCTAACCTAATGGTGGTTGACCCCAAGTCCGGAAAAGGAAGCCGCATTGGTTACAAAAACACTGATGGCAAGTCAGTACGTTATTTTAAGAAATCCGGCCAAGACGTATAAGTAATGTATATACCAAGAGCAAAAACAAAATACAACGACGAAGTCGTACCTGCTTTGAAAAAAGAGTTCGGTTACAAATCGCCTATGGAAGTTCCGCAAATCGAAAAGATTTGTTTGAATCAAGGATTGGGTGATGCTGTAGCGGATAAGAAAATGGTAGATCAAGCCGTTACCGAAATGTCATCTATAGCTGGTCAACACGCAGTTGCAACCTATTCTAAAAAGGATATCTCGAACTTCAAATTGCGTAAAGGAATGCCGATTGGTGCACGAGTGACACTTCGAGGTGATAAAATGTACGAATTTTTGGATCGTTTGATCTCAGTTTCTCTCCCACGTACCCGCGATTTCCGCGGAGTGAAAGCTACCGGTTTTGACGGTCGCGGAAACTTTACAATGGGAGTGAAAGAACAAATTATCTTTCCGGAAATTAATATTGAAAAAGTAAACAAAATTAATGGGATGGATATCACATTCGTAACTACGGCCAAGACGGACGAAGAAGCGAAAGCTCTCCTCAGAGAGTTCGGTTTTCCATTTACCAAGAAATAAGAGAATACAATGGCAAAAGAATCCATGAAAGCCCGCGAGCGTAAACGCCAGAGAATGGTTGATCAATACGCTGAAAAACGCAAAGAATTGAAAGAAGCAGGAGATTGGGATGCGCTTCAAAAACTTCCTAAAAACTCATCGAAAGTGCGTCTGCACAACCGATGCCAGTTGACCGGTCGTCCGCGTGGTTACATGCGTCAGTTTGGAATCTCCCGCGTTACATTTCGAGAAATGGCCCTGCAAGGCCTTATCCCCGGAGTGAAAAAAGCAAGTTGGTAATAGCAAGGTTTAAAGAAGAACAATTATGTACTCCGATCCAATATCAGATTATTTAACACGCGTGCGAAATGCAATTATGGCACGCAAACGCATAGTGGAAATACCTGCGTCAAACATCAAAAAAGAGATCACTAAGATCCTTGCTGAAAAAGGGTATATCCTCAATTATAAATTTGAGGAAAACGGTCCCCAAGGATCTATTAAAATTGCCTTGAAATATCACCCGGTAACAAAAATTCCGGCTATTAAAAAATTGGAGCGCGCGTCGCGTCCTGGTCTTCGTAAGTATAGTGGCAGCGGTGAGCTTCCACGTGTATTGAATGGACTGGGGGTTTCTATCATCTCTACTTCAGTAGGAGTAATGACTGATAAAGAGGCTCGCGTTCAAAACGTTGGTGGAGAAGTCCTCTGCTACGTATATTAAACAGTTAATTAAGAAGAAATGTCACGAATAGGAAAAGCCCCGGTTACAATTCCAGACGGTATTACCATTGATATTAAAGATTCAGTGGTTTCCGTAAAAGGTCCAAAAGGGGAGTTGACACAAGATTTAAGAGGTGGTATCACCTGCAAAATTGAAGACGGTGAACTTATTGTTACACGTCCTGACGAGAGTAAGGAGTCGAAAGCACTGCATGGTCTTTACCGTTCGCTAATCAATAATATGGTTACCGGTGTTAAAGAAGGATACACTATCAAACAAGAACTGGTTGGAGTAGGATATCGTGCTAAAGTAACCGGTCAGCAATTGGAACTTTCCCTCGGGTTCTCGCATCCCGTGGTAATTCAGGTGCCGTCAGAAATCAAGATGGATGCACAAACTGAAAAAGGTAAAAATCCTACCATCACCCTCGAATCGCATGATAAACAATTAATCGGACAGGTAGCAGCCAAAATACGCTCGCTTCGTAAACCTGAGCCGTACAAAGGAAAAGGTATCCGATTTGTGGGTGAGCAGGTTAGAAGAAAAGCAGGTAAAGCAGCTGGTAAATAATATTGAGTTATGGCTAAGAGTAAATTACAACGAAGAAACAAAATCAAGCAAAGTATCCGAAAAAATATTTTCGGGACTGCTGAGCGCCCCCGGCTTACTGTTTACAGAAGCAATAAGGAGATATACGCTCAAATTATAGATGACAATGCCGGAAATACACTATTGTCAACCGGGTCATTGAAATCGGACGATGCCCACAAGGGATCGAAATTAGAGCAGGCAAAAGCAGTAGGTAAAACACTTGCTGAGAAAGCACTTGCTGCTGGTATTACCGAAGTGATCTTTGATCGTAACGGTTATTTGTATCACGGACGTGTAAAATCTCTTGCAGATTCAGCACGTGAAGGCGGACTAAAATTTTAAGGAAATAATGGCAAAAGCAAACATAAAACGCGTAAAGTCAAGCGATATCGAACTTAAAGATAAGCTTGTTGCGATCAATCGTGTAACCAAAGTTACCAAAGGGGGACGTACCTTCAGTTTCTCCGCAATCGTTGTGGTTGGAAATGAAAGTGGAGTTGTAGGACACGGTCTTGGTAAAGCGAAAGAAGTTACCACAGCTATCGCAAAAGGGATCGATGACGCGAAAAAGAATTTGATGAAAGTGCCGATTGTTAACGGTACAGTTCCTCACAGCCAATACGGTAAATATGCTGGGGCGAAAGTTTTTTTGAAACCAGCATCGCATGGTACGGGAGTTATCGCCGGTGGAGCAATGCGCGCCGTGCTTGAAAGCGTTGGAATTAGTGATGTACTTGCTAAATCGCAAGGTTCGTCGAACCCTCACAACGTTGTAAAAGCAACTTTCGATGCGCTTACTCAACTGCGTGATGCACGCACCGTAGCTCAACAACGGGGTATTCAGATGAATCGTGTTTTTAACGGCTAAGAAGCAAAAAGATAAAGACATGGCAAAGAAAATTATAGTAATCCAAGTACGCAGTGCAATCAACAAGCCGAAAGATCAAAAAGCGACATTGATAGCTCTGGGATGCAAGAAATTAAATCGGCCTATTGAGAAAACTGCGACTCCGCAAGTTCTCGGGATGATTAATAAAGTAGGGCATCTGGTTAAAGTAGAAGATAAGTAACGATCTAAATATATTTAGAAATGGATCTCAGTAAGCTGAAGCCCGCGAAAGGCTCAAGAAAGAATAAAAAAAGATTAGGCCGGGGAGAAGGTTCCGGATTTGGTGATACCGCCGGACGTGGTCACAAAGGTGCTAAATCGCGCAGCGGTTACAGCCGCAAACGTGGATTTGAAGGTGGGCAAATGCCTCTTCAAAGACGGGTTCCTAAGTTTGGATTTACAAACCCAAACCGTGTGAGTTACAAAGCGATCAATTTGGATGCTATCGAACAACTGGCTGCGGATAAGAAGATTGATACTTTTAATCCGGAAGTATTTGTTGCTAATGGATTATGCGTTAAAAAAGATCTTGTGAAAGTACTTGGTCGTGGAGAGCTTAATTCCAAAGTCAATGTTACAGCACATGCCTTTTCGGCTAGCGCGAAAACGGCTATCGAGGCAAAAGGTGGTGAAACAACTCAACTGTAACTTTAAATTTCTGAAGCTGGCATGAAAAACTTTATTCAAACTCTTAAGAATATTTGGAGCATCGAAGAGCTCAGGGGTCGAATTATTACGACCCTCACACTCCTCTTGGTTTTTAGAATCGGATCGTATATTGTACTTCCCGGCATTGATGCAGCCGCCCTGGCTCAGGCCAATGAGGGTGGTGGCGGACTCGCCGGTCTTCTCAATCTATTTACGGGAGGTGCCTTCAATCGTGCCTCAATCTTTAGTTTGGGTATCATGCCTTATATTTCTGCGTCAATTATTATGCAGTTGATGGGAATCGCGGTTCCTACCATTCAGAAAATGCAGAAAGAAGGCGAGAGTGGACAGAAAAAAATTAATCAGTATACCCGATTGCTGACAATCGTTATTACAGCTTTTCAAGCTCCTGGATATATTGCAGCTTCTATTCCCGCCAGCGCGCGCTTGTATGACAATCCGTTTTGGTGGGTTACTACAATCGTAATTCTTACGAGTGGTACGTTATTCGTAATGTGGTTGGGTGAAAGAATTACAGATCGCGGAGTTGGAAATGGTATTTCGCTGCTCATTATGATTGGAATTATTGCCGGGCTTCCCGGAGCATTCTTCCAAGAAGTAATCGCAGCTACCGGGCCTGAAGGAAATGGACTAGTAATGCTCCTTATCGAATTGGTTGCCCTTCTTGTGGTAATCGGAGGTACCGTTGCATTAGTTCAAGCAGTCCGGCGTGTACCTATTCAGTTTCCTAAAAGACAAGTTGGAAACCGTCAGTACAGCGAAGGTGCACGTCAGTATATCCCCTTGAAGGTCAACAGTGCAGGCGTAATGCCGATCATTTTTGCACAAGCTATTATGTTTGTTCCGCTTTATATTGCACAATATTCCGACGCACAGTCTGGTTTTTTCGTAGAATTAGCTAACTTTGCAGGCTTTTGGTACAATGCTATCTTTTTTGTTATGATTGTGGCCTTCACGTATTTCTATACAGCCATAACCGTAAATCCAAATCAGATGGCGGATGATTTAAAGCGAAATGGTGGTTTTGTTCCCGGTGTAAAGCCTGGCCGATCCACCGCTGATTTTCTCGATACGATCCTCTCCCGAATTACACTTCCCGGAGCGATCTTCTTGGGAATTATTGCCGTTCTCCCAGTATTTGCTATGCAAGCCGGGATAAAACATGCATTTGCCATTTTCTTCGGTGGAACATCGCTGTTGATAATGGTTGGGGTAATTTTAGATACTCTGCAACAAATTGAAAGTTATTTATTAATGCGTCATTACGATGGATTGATGAAAACCGGTAAACTCGCCGGAAGAGCATCAACCTTTGGTATGGCCGGTTAAAAAAAGATAAAGGAAAGTATTTTATGGCAAAGCAAGCCTCTATTGAGCAAGATGGTACTATTGTAGAAGCATTGTCGAATGCAATGTTTAAGGTAGAACTTGAAAATGGTCATGTGATCGTCGCTCATATCTCCGGTAAAATGCGCATGCATTACATCAAAATTTTACCAGGAGATAAGGTAAAGGTGGAAATGTCGCCATACGATCTATCCAAAGGTAGAATTACATTCAGATATAAATAAAGTGTGAAGCGAGGAGCTGAACTGAGAAGATTCGTTCCGTTTTGCATCTGATGAACAACGATTGATTATGAAAACAAGAGCAAGTATTAAAAAGCGTTCTGTAGAATGCAAAATCGTACGACGCAAAGGACGTCTGTACGTGATTAACAAAAAGAACCCGAAGTTCAAGCAACGTCAAGGATAAGAAAAAGATATAGAATATGGCTAGGATAGCTGGTATAGATTTACCTAAAAATAAGCGCGGTGTAGTGGGCTTAACCTACATTTTTGGAATCGGTCGCAGCCGTGCTTCAGACATTTTGGCGAAAGCCGAAGTAAGTGAAGACACGAAAGTGGAAGACTGGAATGATGATGAATTGTCAAAAATTCGTCAGACTCTAAATGAAGAATTTAAAGTGGAAGGAGCTCTGCGCTCAGAAATCCAAACCAATATTAAGCGTCTGATGGATATCGGATGCTACCGAGGTGTTCGCCATCGTTCGGGACTTCCTTTGCGTGGTCAGCGTACGAAGAATAACTCGCGTACAAGAAAAGGAAAACGTAAAACTGTTGCCAACAAGAAAAAGGCTACTAAATAATCGATAATCGATTCGAGTAAAAAATTGTCAACTATGGCCAAATCGAATGCTAAAAAGAAACGTGTTGTAAAAGTGGATGCTGTGGGAGAAGCGCATATCCGTGCGTCTTTCAACAATATTATTATCTCTCTTACAAACGGTACAGGACAAGTTATCAGCTGGTCGACAGCAGGTAAACAGGGGTTCCGTGGTTCAAAGAAAAACACTCCGTATGCAGCACAGGTTGCTGCCGAAGATTGCACAAAGGTGGCGTACGAAGCCGGTTTGCGCAAAGTAAAAGTCTTTGTAAAAGGTCCCGGATCAGGTCGTGAATCAGCGATCCGTTCTATCCATAATGCGGGTATTGAAGTAACAGAAATAGTAGATGTTACCCCAATCCCACACAACGGATGTCGTCCCCCTAAAAGAAGAAGAGTATAATCATTCCGTCTATCTAAAAAGACAAAAAAGAAATTAATTATGGCACGATATACAGGCCCAAAATCAAAAGTAGCACGACGTTTTCGAGAACCAATTTTTGGTCCGGATAAAGCTCTCGAGCGCAAGAATTATCCTCCCGGATTTCACGGTCCGAATAAACGCCGAAACAAACAATCTGAATATTCTATTCAGCTGATTGAAAAACAAAAAGCAAAATACACGTACGGTATTCTTGAGCGTCAGTTTGCCAAAATGTTTGATAAAGCTTCTCGCAAAATGGGTATTACCGGTGAGCTTTTGCTCCAGTTTTGCGAGGCACGTCTCGATAATGTTGTTTACCGCATGGGAGTATCGCCTACACGCCGTGGCGCCCGTCAGCTTGTTGGACACAGACATATTACTGTAAATGGCGAAGTGGTAAATATCCCATCTTACAGCTTGAAACCCGGTGATAAAGTCGGAGTACGCGAAAGATCTAAATCGCTCGAAATAATTTCCAATTCACTCACCGGTTCTACAACCAAAAAACATGATTGGTATGATTTCGACCGCAGTAGCTTGACTGGTACTTACATTCAGCACCCTACGCGTGAGCAAATCCCTGAAAATATCAAGGAACAGCTCATCGTCGAACTTTACTCAAAATAATTAAACCCTTTAAGGACACACATACAATGGCCATTTTAGATTTTCAGAAACCGGATAAGGTCGTAATGATCGACTCGGACAGCAACCAGGGACAATTTGAATTTAGACCTTTGGAGCCGGGCTATGGTATTACAATTGGAAATGCCCTTCGCAGAATTCTTCTTTCATCGCTTGAAGGTTTTGCCATCACTTCAGTAAAAATTGATGGTGTAGATCACGAATTTTCAGCTATCGAAGGAGTTGTCGAAGATGTTACCGAAATCGTTTTGAACTTGAAACAAGTGCGTTTCAAAAGACAAATCGACTCAACTGACACAGAAAAAGTAACCATTACGGTTGGTGGTTCTGATGTTTTTTCAGCGGGTGATATTGGCAAATTTACTTCAGCTTTTCAAGTACTTAATCCCGATTTGGTGATTTGCCGAATGGAGAAAAAAGTGAAATTGGAAATCGAAATGAATATTGGAAAAGGACGCGGTTATCGTCCTTCTGAGGAGAACAAAGTTTCCAATGCACCTATTGGAACCATTTTCATTGATTCTATTTTTACACCTATTCGGAAGGTAAATTATACAATTGAAAATTATCGTGTAGAGCAAAAAACAGACTATGAAAAATTAGTCTTTGATGTGACTACTGACGGATCCATTACTCCGAAAGATTCACTTCAGGAAGCTGCAAAAATTCTTATTCACCACTTTATGCTTTTCTCTGACGAACGTATTACACTCGACAATGAAGAGAAATCAGAAACGGAAGAATTTGACGAAACGTCGCTTCACATGCGTCAACTTCTCAAAACGAAGTTGGTAGATATGGATCTTTCCGTACGAGCTTTAAATTGTCTTAAAGCAGCAGATATTGAAACACTTGGTGATTTGGTATCATTTAATAAAAATGACCTGTTGAAATTCCGAAACTTCGGTAAGAAATCACTTACGGAACTTGAAGATTTGATCGAGGCAAAAGGGCTTTCATTCGGTATGAATGTGGCCAAATATAAATTGGATAAAGAATAAATCACTTTCATTTTCAATTTTGAAAATGATGAATGAATATCAATAATGAGACACGGAAATCGCAATAACGCATTAAGCCGCACCGCAAGTCACCGAAGCGCAATGCTTTCGAATATGGCATGCTCGCTTATTGAACATAAGCGCATCAATACGACGGTTGCTAAAGCAAAAACGCTCCGCAAATTCGTAGAACCTTTGATCACAAAATCAAAAACGGATTCTACCCATTCGCGTCGTTTGGCATTCAGCAGCTTGAAAAGTAAAGAAGCCGTTACCGAGCTTTTTCGCGAAGTAGCACCGAAAGTTGCTAAACGCGAAGGTGGATATACCCGCATTATTAAACTTGGAAACCGATTAGGTGATGCGGCAGAAATGTGTATGATCGAATTGGTTGACTTTAATGAGTTGATGCTCGAAGAATCGAAATCTAAAACACGCCGTAGCCGCCGAGGTGGTAAAAAAAGTACTGAAGCCAAAACCGATGCTCCGAAGGCTGAAAAAGCAACAGAGGCAAAAGGTGATGCTCCAGCAAAAGAAGAAGCTAAAGCTGCGGCTGACGATTCTGCTAATGAGTCTGAAAGAGAGGCTAAGCAGGAATTGGAAGCTCAAGAGGCTGCACGCAAAGAAAAAGAAGAAGAAGTACGCGCTCAAGAGCTGGCTTCTGAAGAGAAAGCGATTGAAGCGAAAGAGAAAATTCCCGCTAAGGATCCTAAATCTGATGGAAAACCACCAAGAACGGACGCTTAAGTGTAATAACTTGTTTAAAACTCATCTTATATTTGGGGATAATGCATTTGGCATTATCCCTTTTTTTTAATCATTTTGTACCCATGCAACAACTTCCCAATAAACCTGCAATTCTACTCCTCGAAGATGGAACTTTTTTTGAAGGATTAGCAGCAGGATCTATAGGTACCACCACGGGTGAAATAGCATTCAATACCGGAATGACAGGCTATCAGGAAATTTTTACCGACCCGTCGTATTATGGTCAGATTGTCGTAATGGCAGCGTCCCATATTGGCAATTATGGAACCCATCTTGATGAAATCGAATCTGAATCCATTAAAATTTCCGGTCTTGTCACCAAAAAGTTCTCTGAAAATTATAGCAGGGCAGGAGCTAATGAATCGCTACAGGAGTATTTTGAACGTGATGGAAAAGTAGCAATACGCGAAGTAGATACCCGGGCAATTATTCGACATATTCGAAGCAAAGGCGCAATGAATGCCATTATCTCCTCCGAGGTGACCGATGTCGATAAGCTGAAAGAAATTCTTTCCAAAGTGCCTTCCATGGATGGATTGGAATTGTCATCAAAAGTTTCCTGCAAAGCGGCCTACAATGCTGGTGATCCTGAAAGTACTTTTAAAGTGGCGGTTCTTGATTTCGGAATCAAAAAGAATATTTTGCGCTGCCTCACTGATCGTGGTAGTTTTTGCCGGGTTTTTCCAATGGATACTTCAATTGAGGAAATGGAAGCCTGGAATCCTGATGGATTTATGCTTTCGAATGGACCGGGCGATCCGTCTGTAATGGACGAGACGATTCAACTGGTTGGTAAAGTTATAGATACCGGCAAACCAGTTTTTGGTATTTGCCTCGGACACCAACTTATTGCACGTCAATGCGGTCTCGAAACAATCAAAATGTTTAACGGTCACCGGGGAATCAATCATCCGGTGAAAAATCTGGAAACGGGTAAATGTGAAATTACTTCACAGAATCACGGTTTTGTGGTTGATTTGGAATCTGTCGGAAGCGCATCAAATATTATTGTCACGCACCAGCATTTAAACGACGGAACACTTGCCGGACTGCGAATGAAGGATAAGCCGGTCTTCTCGGTTCAATATCACCCAGAATCATCTCCCGGTCCGCACGATTCACGTTATCTTTTTGATCAGTTTGTTGCCAATATAAAAGATTCAATTTCTGTAATTAACGAATAAAATATACGATGTACATACGCAAAATTGAAGCACGCGAAATTCTCGATTCTCGTGGAAATCCCACCATCGAGGTGGATGTAATCACCGAAAATGGTGTTTTAGGCCGTGCCGCCGTTCCCTCGGGCGCATCTACAGGTGTGCACGAAGCGGTTGAATTGCGCGATGATGATAAGGCACGCTACGGCGGGAAAGGTGTGACCAAAGCGGTGCACAACGTCAATGAAGTGCTCAACAAGGAATTGCACGGTGCGAATATTTTTGAGCAGAATCTTATCGATCGTGCCATGATGGGCATCGATGGTACTGAGAATAAGAGTATGCTCGGAGCCAATGCTATTCTCGGGGTTTCTTTGGCTGTAGCCAAAGCGGCAGCATCCACTTCCAGTCAGTATCTCTATCGATACATCGGAGGTGTGAGCGCCAACACGCTTCCCATTCCGATGATGAATATCGTAAATGGCGGATCCCACGCCGACAACAATGTCGATGTCCAGGAATTCATGATTATGCCTATTGGCGCGGACAGCTTTTCGCGCGGGCTGCGGATGGGAGTGGAGATATTTCATCAGCTCAAGGAAGTTCTGAAAAGCAAAAACCTTTCAACCAATGTGGGGGATGAAGGGGGTTTTGCACCAAATCTTGGGAGTAATGAAGAAGCTATGCAAATCATTTTGCAGGCAATAGAAAAAGCGGGCTACAAACCCGGTGAAGATGTCTATCTCGCCCTCGATGTTGCATCTTCCGAGTTTTATAACAAAGAAGATAAGAAATATCATCTGGGCTCATCCGGAGAGAAACTTTCTTCAAGTGATATGATTTCGATGATGGCCGAATGGGCTAAGAAATATCCAATTGTAAGTATCGAAGACGGTCTGGATGAAGATGACTGGTCAGGCTGGGCCGAAATGACCAAAAAGCTTGGAGCTAAAATCCAATTGGTGGGTGACGATCTTTTCGTTACCAATACCAAACGTTTAAAGCGGGGTATCGACGAAGATATTGCCAACTCGATTTTGATAAAAGTTAATCAAATCGGCACGCTTACCGAAACAATTAGTGCAGTTGACCTCGCAAAAGTAAATGGGTACACATCCGTAATGAGCCACCGATCGGGAGAAACAGAAGATACTACGATCGCCGATCTTGCGGTAGCTTTGAACACCGGCCAGATAAAAACCGGAAGTGCGTCAAGGTCGGATCGTATCGCCAAATACAACCAGCTTTTGAGAATAGAAGAGCAGCTTGGTAAAATGGCTTACTATCCCGGAAAGGATTTTAAGTATCTTCCTTGAGAGTTTTTGAAATAACAGTTTTTGACTTAATAGCCGCCCAAAAATGTGCGGCTATTTTTTTTGGGGCTATTCGATTCTATAACGAAAACCTGATAACTTACTGAAGAATGAATAGCTGAAACTAATTCTTCAAATATCTCGGATTTTACTAAGATGACTCATTACAAAAGAGCCGAGTATTAAAATGAAGGAAAGGCAAATCTTTAATTTATCAGGATGAAATTTTTTTATTTATTTTTTTATCCCTGTATAAATAGCCATTAATCCCTTTAATAACGCACTAATTATTATTTCGACACTTTGTGATTTGAAGGGACAAAGTCAAGAAAATAACAACTTGTTAACAAAAATTTGTTTACCTTCAAGGCATGACGCTAACCAGTCGTGTAGGAATTATTCTTGTAATGGCATTTCTAAGCCATTCGATTTCAGCGCAATTCAATTTTTCTTTTCCAAGTTTAAGTGAAGCCAGACGTGGTCATCTCGATGTCTTCAAAATACCAAGTCTTAACGATTATAAAAAGTTCACCAAAGGATATGAAAAGAACCTCGCACTTCTGGATCGGAGAAGCGAAAAAGCATATCGAAAAAGCTTCCTGAAATTTATAGCGGTGGAAGACGAATTGCTATATACCCTCTGTGACAGAAATGAATTTAGAGCCAATGCCCTGATGCGCTCAGCTTCGGCGAGCTTTGGAAAAATGGAATCGGATAGGAGTAAGACCCTTATCGAAAAATCAAGTACAAAATCTCAAGGAATACAAAAAGTGGTTGAGGTGAGTCAAAATCTTATACCGGAGCTTGAATCTTCCGGAACCGAAACTGCACAGGAGAAACACAAAAAAGAGCAACACAGGTATGGCTCGGAGAAGTATGCCACTTATATGCAGAAGCGGGTAGGTCTGTACAAACGCACTTTTAAAGACGGATCAAAAAAGCAAAAACGCCTGTACCGCAAATTACGGAAACGAGCTATTCTTTGGCAATCTTTCAAAACACAAGATGCCGATATAATGGCAAAGTTTGCCGATGATCATTTGAATATTATGAAAAGTGTCGAGGCCACCGATTCCTATAAATCGATGATGTCTTCCGCAGCGACTGACTATTCAGGTACGCAACTCGATCCTGCGAGTGAAGCATCCAGTTATAATAAGGAAGCATTATTTGGGTTGCTTCAAGACAATCTAATAACAGATGGTCTCCTTTCACCTGAGCAAATTAACGGAGCTAAAAACATAAGCGAACTCTTCAAGAAAGTTCAAGAGGTGAAGCAAACAGCGCAAGATTCGCTACAAAGTATTTCTGAAACAAAAGTAGAACCCAAGAAAGAGAAGCCTCTAAAAATCAATTCCAAATCCTCAAAGCGGTTTTGGGATCGGCTTTATGGCGGCGTAAATTTTGATTGGGAAAATAGTACCGGCTATTATCCCGACGGTCTCGGTGTTACTTTTACCGGAGGGTATCATATTTCTGATAATTCGGGTTTAAATATCGAAGCTGAGACGCTTTTGAATGGTTCAAAAATGGGCTTTTCGGAAGATTTGCGGTTTGAATCTACGCTGGTTTCCAACTATTCTATCGGAGCCAATATCGATTATCGGCTTTGGAAATTCTTCTTTGCGGGGATTGGTTCGCAAGTTATTATCAACACCATTGAAGTGCCGGCGGCGCAACTTTACGATGCACTCGAAAATACGAAATATACGATGGGAATACCCGTGATGCTAAAAGCGATTTTGCCAATTGCCGGAGGAAAAAGCACACAAGTACAATTTAGCTATGACCTTAATTCACAGAGTAATATAAAACCTAAATTCGACTTTAAAGTCGGGTTATTAATCGGACGATGATGAAAAATTTAAACTTTAAACTCGCTCTCGTATTTATTTTTGGAGGTAGCTCCACTTTAATAGCTCAGGAAAGTTCTGAAACAGCCCTGCAAAACAATTTTTCACAAATTTCAAAATCATCTGCCAAGGCAAATGTGACAAATGGGGCTTTAAATCTAAATATCCCGTTATTGAATGTAGATATTGGTGAAGCAACAATTCCAATCTATTTGTATTATTCAAGTGGACAGGGCCACCAGGCAAAAGAAAGCGCAGGTATAGTAGGTTACGGATGGCAGTTAGATTATGGGGGTTCAATAACCCGGGAGATGATTGGGCTACCAGACGATTTACCTTTTGAGGATAGCGACGATAATCAAAACGATATCCGTGGATACTTAAATCATTCCATGACTTCAGACCAAATTACTTTTGGGAGATTTGATGACTCAGAATACTTCAAAGCAGGGACCGGGAAAATGGACTACCAACCTGACAGGTTCTCCTACCAACTCTTTGACAACTCAGGATCATTCTATTTATCAAGGGGAGAAAATCCATGCGCGGGAGATGTTGTTGGTAAGGCGGTTCAAATTCCCAGAACCGCCAATACGATATCCTTAGATTATTCCACTTCGGAAAATGAAGGTGCTGAACTTGATTGGGGATGCTTCGATTTTCAGTTGGATTTAGAAAAATTTACCGTTCAAACACCAGAAATGCTAAAAGGTTTTTTTCTTAAAAACAATAGAACAATCGTTGAAACCAATAATATTAATGGCGATTGTTCAGGCTCACCATTATGTGGTATAAAGTATTTCAGTGAATGGAGTATAGGTGGAATCATAGGTGCTTATGGGGATACGCTTGCAAAATATAATTATAGTGACACTTCGTTTTTTACTTATACACGTACAAATTACGAAAGTTATGAAGATAACGAGTCTTACCCATATCAAATTTGGAAAAAAGATAACGTCAGTAAAAAAGAATACACTAAACCAATTGAAATCATCACCTTGCAACACGGGAGTATTCAATTCATTTACGATGAATACTCGAGCAGCGAAGGACACCGTAAATTGCTCAAGGAGTTAAAGTATCTTAACGCACAGCAAGAAGTCTTGAAAATTGTTCATCTAAATTATACAGTTGATACACCCAAGTTACTTCTAAGTGTTGAGTATCTGACACCCGATGGTCAAATAATTGATAAAATAAACCTTCAATATAATCCATCTAATTCTGAACAAGCCGAACAGGCTTATAACAAAAGTGCTTTTAATCGCTATGATTATTGGGGATTCTATAATGGGAATAATACCGACGAATTTTTGACATTTTTGGGGGCAGATCGAACTCCTGATCTTGATTCTGCCCAGCATCTGGCACTATCAGGAGTTAACTATCTAAATGGCAGATCAGACTCTTTTACTTATGAGCTTAATGAGTATACCAAAATAGCCGGATATGATTCTTTGTCTTCTCAAAATGAAGAATTATCCTACCCTTTTTCATTCGGTAACCTTTTAACTACAAACAATGAAATAACGCAATTTCTTCAATATAAAATAAATACGAACAATCCCTTAGAAGTAATTACTGGACAAGAGGTTAACTTTAAATTGCTTGGTTTGGATAATAATCAAGGAGGTTGTCCTTGCAATCGAAATGTCGCAGTAAAATTTCAAAATATTACTACCGGAGAAATATTTTCTGCAACATTTATGAACATGAGTTCAACACAGACAGAGAGTAAATACCTTGCACCGGGAAAATATTGGGTAATTTTAAAGTTGCATTTTCCTCACCCATTAGAGGGAAATGACAACCACCCGCTGAATTGCTCTAGCCTTGATCCTATCTGTCCTTCCCAATATGACTTTCGACTGACGAAGAAAATTATCATGGATGATCTGGATTACACCAATAAAAAAGCAGGTGGATTGCGCCTTAAGTCTCATATTATCAAAGACAACAATGGATCTATATATACGCAAAAGTATATGTATAATAAATTTGAGCATCCTTTATATTCCAGCGGTTATTTGTTGACCCCGGTTATTACAAGTTATTTATATGGAAAAGCCGATACCATACATAATCCTTACTTCGAAGAATCCTATACTGCTATACCTGTCTACAAATCATATATTATACCTGACAATCGATATACCAAACAAGGGCCGGTCATGTATACAGATATTCAAATAGAAACAGAGGCAATCGATGGAGAGGGCAATGAAATATTGGCGTCAGATCTAGTAGGAAAGGAAGTAAAAAGATTTTCATTCCATTCGGATAATTATAAAGGCATTTCCATTCCGTATGCCCCGCTGTCATTCAATGATTGGGAGAATGGAAATCTAATATCAATTGAAAAATACAACACAGAAAATAAAATAGTGTACAAGAAAGATTACAGCTATGCGTATCTCGACACCCTTTTTGATACTATAGAAGGTACTGTTTTTAATAACAGTGCATCAGGTCTTTACTTAGGTGTGCTTACTCAATATTTTTCTTCAAAAGATTATGCACTTGAGTCAAAATTTTACTACCTAAAATCTACAAAAGAGAAATATTTTGATGATGGAATTGGGAAAGATTCCGTGATCACCACTACCGACTATGGTAATTACATTCATCTCCAGCCAACAGAAATTACAAAGACATTTGCGGACGGTACTGGCCAAATCAAAAAAATTAAGTATTCCGGGGATTTTGGAATTCAAAACACCCAAGTGTACCAAGGCGACCAATCCTTAGCGATTGAGAATTTAGTTAGCAATGGATATATAGGCGTGCCAATAGAAACTGCTATATTCACAAAGAGTAACACAGGAACGGAAAAATTACTGAGTTCCCAAATTAATTTATTGAACACATCTGAAGCCGAAGATTTACCTCGGTTAAGAACGCTTAAAACAACGCAGTTATTATTTCCTACTCAAAGCTACTCCATGTCGCAGATTGACAATAGTGGTAATTTCGCGTATACCGCCTCACTTTTTGAGAACACCCTTCATTTTAATCGGTATAATTCGGACAACCAGATAATAGAATCTGAAAATAGAGTTGGTGAATTCAATTGCCAACTCCGAAACATAGAAGATAATAAGGTTATTGGCATAGTTAGGAATGGCAGGCTCGCAACCTCCCGTTACACCAGTTTTGAAGACTCCGACTACAACGGAGGCTGGTATTACGACCAAAGCAATGTTGTGGCTGCTGCTTCGAGTGAAACAGCTATCACCGGTGACACCTATTACAACCTTGCAATCGTTGATGGAAACAATGGGAATTTTCAGACGGCAACAGGTGCCGCAAATCCAGCCTTGCCCCCGGGAAAATATTTATTAAGCTTTTGGCGAAAAGGCGATGTCAACACCGTTTACTATAAGGAGGGAGACGTTTCAGGTGGGTCAGATTTGAGCGAGTCAAGTTTTACAGAAAACGGCTGGACGTATACCGAAAAAATTGTTTCTTTGACAGGAAATGATAACTATATTTCCATAGAAGGCACCGGCTTTATCGACGAACTCCGCCTTCACGAAATTGATGCCACGATGGAAACCAAAGGCTACTACCCGGACGGAAAAGTAAAGTACCAAGCTTCGGCCTCCGGCGATGTGGCTACCTACGAATACGACGCTAAAAACCGACTCGAATGGGTATTGGATCGTAAGCGTGATGTAATGGAGCACCACGAATACCAGGAGAAAGTCATTGGAGATCCCGACAGCTATAATGTCCACACCACCTTTACGGCGAGAATGGAAGGGCTGACCAAAGCAAATTTCGCAACCGCTCATCACGACACGATATTCAAACACGTGGAATTTATGGATGGCCTCGGAAGGTTCAGGCAATCGATAGATCAGAACGCTACATCAAGCAACAGGGAAATGATAACGTTTGCAGATTATGATCCTTTCGGTCGTGAACAAAAAAAACACCTTCCATATTTTAAACATTTACCTGCTAATCAGGGCTATATTTCGGATGCCAAAACACAACAAGAAAATTACTATTTAGATCAGGACGATCCCGACGAAGTAAATACGGCACCATACACAGAAACTATACTTGAAAACAGCCCACTACAGCGACCTGTGGAAACGGGAGGCATTGGCGAAGAGTTGCAACCCGGCAATGGACACAGCACCCACATTGAATATGGATGGAACACCGCGGCCGATAATATCCGAAAATGGGTTTACGATAGTGGAAGTGCCGCAGCGGCAGCTCCTACAATTTATGCGGCGAATAAACTTCGAAAGAAAACAATTACCGGCCCGGATGGCAGGGTAAGTTCCACTTTTACCGATGCACGCGGTCGGAAGGTGGCCACGACTGTAGAAGCTGAAGTAAGGCACCACAGTGATGGAAGAATTTATACAGGCAGGGCAGACGGCGGAGGAACCACAAGTACAGCGAAACTTACCAGCTATGCGGTCTATGATGATTTTGGCAGAGTGATTTTCGAAATCCCCGCAAAAGCTATGGAAGAGCTCGCCATTAACAATGAAGGTTATTTGGTATACTGTTACGGAGGAGATAGCCATCCCAATATTGAGCAAATAGTTGATGAACTCATTACCGGCTATTCGTATGACCAGAAAGGCCGGATATGGCAGAAAAACATGCCCGGAAACGGACGGCAGAAGTTTGTGCACAATAATCTTGATCGCATGATTATGAGCCAGGACGAGCAGAAAATAGATGAAGGAATATGGGATTTTGTAAAATACGATACCCGGGGAAGGGTTGTATTGAAGGGTACTGGAAATATTAGCGGATACTATACCGACCACCGAGATGCAGCGGCCGGGCATTTTGACTCGAATGACGAAATTATTAGAGGTGAAACATATTTAGGAAGTTCTGGAAGTCTTGAAGGCTATTCTAATCTTTCCTATCCCGATTTTGTTTCTGAAAATCAGTTGACGAATGTCTATTATTTTGATAACTACGACTTTCTTGATCCCTCAGAATTTGAATTCATTCCTTTTAGTGCTATTTCTGATCCTTTGGAAGTAACTCGCGGGTTGCCGACTGGATCCAAAACACGTATTTTAAATGCTGATGGTTCTTATGGCAACTGGCTTACCACTGTGAGCTACTACGACGATAAAAAACGCCCGATACAGGCTTTTACCAAAAATCACAAAGGCGGTTGGGATCGCATAGACACCTATTATAATGAATACGGCCAAGTAGAAAAAACCGTGCAATTTCACCGCTACGAAGACACCTCCCCTTACCGCGTTTTTAGCACGCGCTTTGAATATTTCGACAACGGCAAGCTTCACAAAACCTATTGTAAAATGGACAATGATCCCGAGGTGGAAGTCAGTTGCCGTTGGTACGATGAGAAAGGGCAATTAAAAGACTTGAAATTGCACAAAAGGCAGGGGATATATAATTATCTGCAAAATATAGATTACCGGTACAACGATCAGGGAAATCTGACCCATATCAATAATACCGCACTCATTGAAGATGCTTTTAATGATGACAACGACGATGTTTTTGGGCAGGAGCTAACTTATTTTGACGAAAGTCCGGAATATTACATTCCACCCGGCCCACCTCCGATTGACGGACCTTATAACGTTACTCCGCAATACGGTGGAAATATATCGAGCATGATGTGGAATGCCAAAACACCCGAGGAAGACGGTGCAATGTTAAACCGCCACGCGTACGTTTACAACTATGACGATCTCGGTAATTTGACCAAGGCACTTTATGGCTCCGATGAACCTTCTAACCCGGGCTTGTTTAATGTGAACAGGGATTATTACAACGAACAACTCAGTTATGATATTGGGGGAAATATTGTTCGCCTAAAGCGAAATAGAAATGCAACACGTACGAGTTATCCGAATCCCATTTCCATGGACGATATATCCTATACCTATAAAAATCATGGATACTTGCCCGAAAAAATGGATGATGCTGGTGAATCTGACTTTTCTACACAATACAAACATTTCATTGATACAGATGACCAATCGGTGGAGTATACGTATGATGCATCCGGGCGTACGCTGCAAGACCGAAACAAAAAGGTAACCTTCGCATACAATGCGTTGGGCCTCCCACGCACTGTCCAGGACAATGGCTCCGGGTACAAGATTGAATTTCTATACGATGCCGCCGGAAACAAACTGCAAAAACACGTAGAACCGCCTTTCGTCTTACCGGATGACCCGGTTAAAGTAAAGCCTCCGCTCACTATAGATTATATCGGTAACTTTGTGTATCAAAACGGCAAATTGAAAATGATCTACCAACCGGAAGGAGTAATCCGTCCCACCCCATCAAATGCCGACAACGAAACCGATTATGTCTATGATTATTTTATCAAAGATTATTTGGGCAACGTTCGCGTGGTACTCACCGAAGAAAACGCCACCGATACCACAAAGTTCTTAGCGACGATGGAAGACACCTACCGCGTGCTGGAAAAGAAAAACTTTGACAATATCGATGAAACGGTCGAGGATAAGCCCTCGGGATATCCGCTGGACGGTTCGGCTGAGTTTAACGAAAAGATAGCAAAACTCTCCGAAGCCACCGGTACCGAGGTAGGCCCGAGTATTGTACTGCCCGTTCAGCGCGGTGATAAAGTATCGCTGAGTACCAAGTATTTTTACGAAGAAGTAGGCGAAGGAGAAACCTACGACAATACGGGTTTTCTCGTCAATCAAATTCTGATGTCGCTGGCCACTTCCGGTGCTGGGGTGCTCAACCTCACCGAAGGGCAATTGATAGATATTGCATCCGGTGCCGGAAGTTATGGCTCGGATATTCTAAACCTGCTCTCGAATAACTTTGACACTACCGATGTAAGCAAGCCACATTCATATATGATCTGGATGCTTTACGACAATAATATGAAATTAATCCCCGAAGGCTCGGGTGCCAAACGCGTAACCAATCCCAATGAACTGGGAACGCTTATTGAAGAGGGAATCCCTGCGGTTAAAGATGGATACCTCCATTGTTTTGTAAGCAATAAAGGAGTAAAAGCGGTTAATTTTGACAATTTTATGGTTACGTATTTGCGCGGTAATACCCGACAGATCAACCACTATTATCCGTACGGTTTATCGATAGATGGCTTGGAACATTCGGATGAGTATTTGAATAAATACACCAGTAAGGAATTGCAAACCGGGGAGTTTGATCCGACGGTTTCTTCGGGATTAGAGATGTTTGATTTTGGAGCGCGGTTTTATGACCCAGCTTTGGGGCGTTGGTTCACGCCTGATCCCGCCGAGCAGTTCCACAACCCTTATCTCGCTATGGCCAATAATCCGGTGCGCTACATCGATCCCAGTGGATCGTTCGCCGGTAACTTTTATATAGGCACGGATGGCGGTGGCGGAGGTAACAACGGCGGGGAGAGCGGAAGCAGTATTGATCCATTTCCATGGGATATAGATGATAGCGGTTATGACCCCTGGGCCAGCCAAGTAAACTGGTCAGCGAATCATGGTTCTTATTTACCTTCGAGTAGTAGTTGGTTGAATGCTTTTGGAGCGCATAATGGAAGTTTTGCACCTTATAGAAGTGCGGGAAAAACGATTTACTATCACAATGGAAATTGGGGATACCGGCAATTAGGAACGGCTCATAATGGAGCATTTGATCCTGGAAATGGTGCTTTTATGCTCACGCAAATGGAAGTAATAGATATAGGTGGAAAATGGGTATATCTGAACAAGGGTGAAATTATATCCGCTATTGGTGATCATTGGCGGTCGCTGTTTTTCAATTTCCAAAAACAAAATTTTTTAGGGTCAACAGATAGACAAAATATTGAACACATTATTAATGAAATGAGAAGGGCTCGAAAAGCTGGTTTAGAAAACATTGATCTGAGATCGATTTTTGAAAGTTATCCCTATCGCGGTGGTTATGTAGATCTTGCTTCTATCATTAATATCAATAATGAGAATATTCCAATGCATATCAATCTCGCTATCTACGATGATATGAAAATAGATTTATTCAAAATAAATATGAAGACGTCTGTTTTAAATTATGGAAATTTTAAGGGGATTGATTTAACTGGGGAATATAATCAATGGAGATTTTCTGCAATTAATGGGAATAAACCTATGATGGTAATTCAATTTAGATTATCAAACCCTGATTTTTTATACAATTATATATACAAATAGATATGCGTATTTATATTCTTGCTTTGGTTTTATTTCCTGCTATTCTTAATAGTTCTTGCCATCAAACAGACCAGAGCGATAAGAAAAAACAACCCGTTTCTCAGGTTGAATTCAATTCGCAGGAGATAGAAAAGCTTTATAACTTTGTAGATATCTTTGATCAAATTATATGCGATGGAGATTGCTTAGGCGAATACAATCTAAAGTATCGGTATTATTTAGATAGCTTAAGTGCGACTAACTTGACGAATCTGATCCGCGATTTTTCAAAACAGCCAACAATTAATGAATTGAGATTGGCAGTTCGAAAGCTCAAAATGGATGGTCTTTTTTCTGAAGTTTGGGATAAGGACGAGATGGTTCGAATGGTTGGGGCCCCCAATAAACCATTTTCAAGTGATTCGGTCGTAATATGGCAAATCAATACTAAAGGAAAATATGCTGAATTTTTATCTATGATTGGTCGCAGCAATCCTGTTATAAAACAGTATGATAATATCGTTTTAAGAGAAGGTGGAACCATAGGGCCTGGAGCTATGGCCATCATGTTGGGAAGAGATGAGAACACTTTAAATTTTGAAGACAAATCGGTTCGCTTAATTTTTGCAGTCCATTGGATAACTTATTTAACTGAGTGGGACGGATCGTTTCTTTCGAAATTAGATGAGTGAGTGATGTTGTTGGATTTTATAAGATTTGAAATCAATTGAGACAACGTGAACGTTTAACCGATGCTACACTTTCAACCATGAGATTTTTAATTTCCCACCACCGTTACTATTCTAAAGAGACTCTTGAAACTGTTGAGCTATGTTTTTATGCGCGGTTTTACGCTCCTGCATTAGCTCGCTGGTTCACGCCCGACCCCGCCGCGCAGTTCCACAACCCTTATCTCGCCATGGCCAATAATCCGGTGCGCTATACCGACCCGAGTGGAATGACTGTGCCGTTATACGATGAGGAAGCTGCAGGAGGTGGTAATAATACAAGCGGTAATTTTGAATTCCCATGGAATATAGAATACGGTGGTATTGGAGGTGGATCAAGCTATTCAAATTGGGGGGCAGGTCATGGTTCGTATTTGCTTTCGAATTATAGTTGGGCAAACCCATATCGCAGTGAAGAATCCAACAGGCAATTTTTATCAAAAAATGCCTATGACAAAATGTATGGCTATGATCATGTAAATATGAATGATAAAGAAGCTGTTTGGAATAAAGCCCTTGCATTAAGCGTAAGATATGAGGAAGAATGGCAAATAATTAGCGATTATTACTTTGCAAAGCCGGATGGAGGATATATCGCCGGAGTATATGGCAATTTTGTTTGGGTACCCGTATGGTCACCCCTCGGCACACCGCAAGAGATTGGTACCAATCAGTCGTTTCAGGTAGATTATCCGTCACGAAATTCTTCTGATTCTTTTTATAGCAACGCTCACTTGGGATTAACGATATTTGGGTTGTCTAAAGCTTTAAAAATGAATTTGATAAGGCTTTTGGGAGGTGGTGAGCTTGGTGGTTATGGTAACCTGATGAGAAGAGTTGGGCAAGCGGGAGCTGCTACGAATATTGCTCTGAGTAGTATTCAGTATAGTAATAATGAAATATCAGGGCTTAAATATACATACGATGTAGGTTGGTCTGTACTTGGTACGTATGGGCATCCATATGCCCAAGCAATTTATTGGTCGGGAGTAGCCGGACAATATTGGGGGCCGAGCACATGGGGTGTAGGAGTATTCGGCCCAAATTCAAATTATGGTCAGTTTAAAAGTTGGATTAATAATCGTTAAGATATGGGACTCTTTTATCATATTACCTTTCGGATATATCAGGTGGGAATGAAATCTGGACTTTTAAAAAAATTTGATCCATTCACTCTTGCGTGTAATCATATGGTGATTCAAGGAATTTATGCTGTTGGTCTTTTTGGATTATTAGAGTTACAAATTCAAAGAAGTATTGAAATAAATGAATATTTATTAAGTGTAATCATGGCAGTTGTTATCATTTTTTCTAATTACTATTTTATAAAAATAACAGGATTGGAAAAACTAAAACATAATTTCATGAAAAACGGAAAAAATAGAAAATTAATATTTGATATTATAATGGTTTGTTACGTAGTATCTGCTTTTTTATTAATAAATTATGTTAGAACCCGGAAGGCGATCTAAAAATATTCAAATTCCCTTAAGCCATATAGAGCTTTACGGATGGTTTACACCTGATCCCGCAGAGCAGTTCCACAACCCATATCTCGCCATGGCCAATAATCCGGTGCGCTATACCGACCCGACTGGAATGACTGTGCCATTATACGATGAAGAAGCTGCAGGAGGTGGTAATAATACAAGTAGTAATTTTGATTTCCCGTGGGATATAAATTACGATATACATGGAATGCATGGAGGTGGATCAAGCTATTCAAATTGGGGAGCAGGTCATGGTTCGTATTTGCTTTCGAATTATAGTTGGTTGAATGCTTATGGTGCGCATAATGGAAGTTTCGCACCGATTTACCAAAATGGACACATAGTTTATTTTAATTCAGATAGGGGCGAGTATGGTTATGAAATTGAATATAACGAGATTAGTGGTTCCTATTTCGAACTTTATAATGGGGATTTATACAAATACGAAAATGTGAGTTCGGCCGTTGTTGAATGGGTGAGTTTGGATCAAGGTGGGGGAAGTGGAGTTGATCCTCTCACTTTGAAAAAGCCAACTGATCCGCCTACAAAGAGGAGATTCGGCACTCCATATGTGGAGAAAGAAAAACCATTTATATATATACCAGGCCCTTATGATGGCCCTGGTAGTAATTGGGCAAATGTTGGAGCTTTTATGGGGGACTTAGAGCATTTTTGCTACGGTCAGGCAGGTTTCGAAAGACTTCAGTATCTGGTTACCAAAACTGGGACGGTTTTATTGTCTAGGTCTCTTAGCAAAATGATGTTTCCAGGTACTAATTTGTTTCCCTTAAATACTCCTGGGTTAGAATTAATTTTAGATGGTAGTAGTATTGGGCCATATAAGGACCGTTACCAATATCCGAGGAATTAAAATTCCAATTATATGGTAGGCTACAAAAACTATTTAGAGAAAACACTTAAGCTAAAATCTATTCAAATTAGTGGTTGGCGACTTTTTGGTTACACGATTATCACATTCGTGATTTTAAATATAATTTCAAATCTTATAGTTTACATTATTCCTGAAGTTAACCCTAACTTTATTGGCAGGGAAGGAGCTACCGCTTCGTACACATATAATAAATCACTTATCTTCTTTGTAGGGGTTATTTTTTTTCCTTTGTTTGAAGAATTAGCATTTTCTTTTTTTCTTGGAAAAAAGAAGAGTCAAGTCACCGTAAGTACCTGTTTGCTAATTGGCCTTTTTGTTACGGCATTGAATTTTCTTGTGTTTAATCAACTTGAGTTCTCGCTCTCCAATTTCACTTTTGTTTGGATAGGTTCAAGTTTATTCGCTTCAATCTGGGTTATTCTTCCTTCAATTACTAAGATAAGTTTAGCTGAAAGTGTATATCGAGTGGTTAAAAGTAATGAGCGTCCTTTGGGTTATTTTACTGTGTTTCTTTTTGCTGCGTTTCATTTATACTTTAGTTTCATAGCGTCACAATCCATATCACTATTCCCATCGATGTATTTGTTTCTATTCTACACTACCTTCAGGATTATTGTTAACCAAATTCGGATTTCCAGAGGATTTCTATGGGCAGTGGCGTTTCATTCTCTATATAACGTATGGATATATTGGGAAATATTGACGTAGAAACACTGCCTTTATGCACAGTCGAGCCCAGTTCCGCGTTATATACAATAATTCGCACGGAGCTCCGCTGCATATGCAATTATAAGTAACGTCATTTTAAAACTCAGTTTATTAGGGGATTAGAATTTTAAGTACGACCGCAGGATTTGTAATCCTGCGGTCAAAGTCACAATTCGTAAATATCCTCCGCTCCGCATTATCTGCCACTAACATGCGTTTGGGCTCCGCTGCATTTGCAATGCTGCGGAACATATTTGCGCATTTCCAAAAACCTCATCTATTGCAACCCCCAAAATTATAGCCACCTCACTTCTGGATTTTTTCTAACTTAGAACTTTGTGAAGCAAGGCTCTAAATCAAATATCAAAGAAAACAAATCCTATTATCTTACGATAACAGTTGTAGGGTGGATTGATATTTTCTCAAGAGATATTTATCGCGAAATATTGGTTAATTCCATACGGCATTGTATAAAGGAAAAAGGGCTCAATGTATTTGCGTATGTCATAATGACGAATCACATTCACTTAATTGTGAATTCCAATGAACCCTTTGAATTACGAGATACAATTCGTGATTTTAAAAAGTTTACTTCCAAAGCGTGCATGAATCAAATATTAACTGGTTCGGAAAGCAGAAGAGAATGGATGCTTAAATTGTTTTCAGAATTTGGCATGAACAGCTCGCGTCACAAGGAATATATGTTTTGGCAACCGGGCAACCACGCTATAGAGTTATACAATCCGGAATTTACGTGGACTAAGATAAATTACATCCATGACAATCCCGTGCGTGCTGGCTTCGTCCGAAACCAAGAGGATTGGGTGTATTCATCGATTTCTAATTATATGGAGTTGGAGTCTAAAATTCCGGAAGTTATACGGATAGCGCCTTTTTTGAATTTTAATAGGTAAGTTTGGAGTATGGCGGTACGGATGTTTTTTGGAGGATTATTCCGCAGCATTACAAATGCAGCGGTGCTCAAGACGCATATGAGGTGGAGCGGAACTGCTTTTATAGTTAATAATTCTACAGAATGGTACTCTTTTTCTTACCATCTGGGAGATGATACTAATCGTATTCCTAATCAAATAACCCCAAATGGAACAATTTATCAACGATTTATGTGGATTCAGAAATGAAAAAAGACATACGACTTTTATTTATCATTTTAGTTTGCTGTACATTGGTAATTACTGCATGTTCTTCTTGTCCGGATGCTAAAATGTTGATTGGTAGTTACTGCTATAGTCATAATGGTATTTCTTCCTCTAAAGATTCAATTTTTATATATGCTGATAGTACATATAGATACCAGTATATAGCCTCTACTGGGAATGTTTTTGAGAGAGAAGGCGAGTGGAAGCATGATTCGCTTAGCTGCGAAATTCTTTTTAAAAACTTTCTTTTTTATAGTGATGAAGAGTCTTTCACTCGGGCTCGTGGTGGTAATTGGTATTCAAGAGTGCAAGTAGTAGATGGCGAGATAAGGTTGATGTATTCTTCGGAGGATAATATTTATTATGCAAAAACAGAATTGCTAAAATCTCCAAAAGAAAAGAAATAGCCGTGCTACTTTCAAAAGATGTCGAGATTATGTATAATGATCCAAATGATTTGAACATTATTCCACTAGGTGAAGGAGTAAATACCGGAAATGGAAGTGGCTAGGTAGCCCTTTTGGTTGGACAAGCCAGTTAAATTGGGGAGAAAATCACGATTCCTATAGGCTTTCTAAATCGAGTTGGTTGAATGATTATGGGGCTATTAATGGAAGTTTTGCACCGATTTACGGTGACGGCCGTGTAGTTTATTTTAATTCAGATAGGGGGGAATATGGTTATGAAAAAGAATATAACGAGATTAGTGGTTCCTATTTCGAAATTTATAATGGTGATTTATACAAATACGAAAATGTGAGTTCGGCCGTTGTTGAATGGGTAAGTCTTGAGGGCGGACAAAGCGAAAGTTGGGATTTGAACGGAAATGGTATTTTTACAATTAATGAAAGTTATAATTGGTGGAAAAATGGCAATAGACGAGCTGTCCGTGTACCTCTGGGGAATATAGACCTTAGCAGTATCACACCAAAACAATTTCCTCGTGGGGTTGGCTCTGTACAATCATTTAATCTTTTATTCAGGGGTAATATAAGAGATGGTTTAGTACATGGAACCATTTCATTAAGACTTTATCCCAATAATACTGTAAAAGCTTTTGATGATCGCTATAATTTTGATTATAAACCTTGGTGGGGTAACACTACAAGAAATATAGAAAACTTTTTTGGGAAAACAATTCATGGACAAGGAACTCCATTCAAAATTGATTTTATTGGTATAGGAACAATAAGCCCTAATAGAAATATATTCTCTCCAAATAATCCGGGATTACTTAAACCATGGGAACCTAAATATTAAGCCTGCAACATGAAACAAATGATATACATTACTGGTGTTTTACTGCTATTATTAAATTCTTGTAACTCTGGAAGCTATACAAGTACACTAAGCGGTGGATATACTTATCATGATGCAGGTAGAAACTATAAGGACATTTTGGCTACCAAAGATGTAATAGAGATAAACGACACGTCTTTGTATATGTATTTAAGAAAAAATATTTATTCAAAAGTGGTTGATTATTCTTTTAATGAAAATTTTATTGTTGCTGTTCAATCTCCTAATAAACAGTGGCACAAAAGCGCTATTGCCTTTGAACTGGAAGATATTTATTCTAATGAAAAAAGTGAGCATTTAGCTGTTGAGATTGTCAATAGTGATCCATACTATCAAAGTATATTTTCGAGGAAAATAAACTATTGGATTATAAGTCATAAAAAAGATAGAGTATATGGTCCACTAACTAAAAGAGAATATTTTCAAATGCGGAAAGATCTGGGTGTGCCTGAAGAATTGAAATTAAAATTTATGAAATAATTTATAGTATGGAAATGGAGAAAGGCTCCTCGGATCGGGATGATATCCGCGTTCACCGATGGCTATCTGCATTGTTTTGTAAGCAATAAGGGCATGAAGGCGGTAAGTTTTGACAATTTTATGGTTACGTATTTGCGTGGTAATACGCGGCAGATTATTCATTACTACCCCGGCGGGTCTATCATGCCTGGGCGGAGTTTTAACGCGGGAAACTACCGCTATGGCGGTGCCGGTGGACAGGAAATGGATAGTGAAATTAGTGGCGTTGGGAATAGCTATACAGCCGAATACTGGCAGTATGATAGCAGGCTTATGCGTCGTTGGAATGTGGATCCGGTGACTTATCCCTGGCAATCAAGCTATGCAGCTTTTAATAACAATCCTATATTATTTGTCGATCCTTTAGGACTTGAAGGAATTGACCAAAAAACCGCCAATAATGGTGGTGGAAACGCTGGTGATACTTATACTGATAAAAATGGACGGATTTTTGAAAAAACAGACTTAGGTTGGATTCCACAAACAGGTGGGGGTAAATCAGGTCAGAATTCCGGTTTTCTGGGTAGGCTATTTGCGGCAGCTGGAAAATCTCTATCTTCATTTGATAAATTCATGAAATCAGGTATGAATGGTAGGTATAATGACCCATCCTGGATGGGAAATACTACTGATAGATGGATGGGGAAGGGTGATTACGGAAATTATGGTGGAATTGACTGGTACACTAAAGAAGGTAGCCCTTTTTATAATGGTACTGTTGGTCAGGCTATACGTTCGACAAGACCTATGTTTGTGGATTACGAAGACGGGTCTTACTTCCCGGGCTCATATGCTGGGGGTCTTGATTGGGAGCCAAAGGGAAAAACTGCGTTAGAGTTAGCTACAGCAGTAGAAGCTGCTTTGAAAGCTATTGAGATGGCCAATGAAATACATAAAGTGCCAAAGGTTAGTTCAAAACTTCAAATGGAGATTATCGTAGATGAAATGGATACCCTTCAGGTTTGGAGACAATCTGGTCCATACCGATACTCTGTCATTAAAGACACGATTTTTGTACCGAATGGCACAATACCATATGAAACTCCGAATGGTAACAATAGTGAATATGTAAAAATCAATTATTAAACTATGAAAACACCTCTTTTCTTATTACTTGTTGCTTTCTATATTTCGTGTACTACTTCGCCAACTTTAAATAAAAATCAAAAGAGCATGGAGAATGTTTGGTTATCTGTCAATGGCCTTAAAAGAGCTTATTTGGATACTGCACACACAGGGATTACATTAGAAATACTTTTTTACGATCCTTGGCTTGAGAATAGAGATTCCGTTAAATTCTTTTTAGTCCCACGGGATGATGAGTTTAGAGCCGTCGGAACATTTCAAGGTATGAAAATGGATATTTATGCTGATACTCTTTTAAGAAAGGTAATCAAGATTCCTACAGATAGCATACCGCTTCCAGTCAGTTTTTTATATGAGATTGGCGCTGTTTATATGACTCCTTCCGTTGATATTGATACACCGGAGTGGAAGCTGGATACTGTAATTAATAAGTATATTACATTTAACGTGTATGACGACCTAAAGGAATATAAACAGTCTGTTGATAGTTTTGGATTAGAGCCACCAGTCTTTTTACGCGAATAAAGTTGCAGTTAAAGAGTATTCTGACTTTAGGTCTAAAGGACAGTCGATTGTATAAATTGAATATTCACAACGCATTAATCTTGGCCGCTTTAATCATAGCATCAATCGTATAAATAATATGGTCTTGCTCATCTTTGGGGAAGGCCATAATATCGTTTAACCTTTTGAGCATGGACGGATCTTTGAGTACTTGATCAGCCGTTTCCCCGAGCAGATAGCCTACTGTGGTATCGAGCACAGTAGCCAGTTTCTTCACCACATCAATAGACGGTTTTACTTCATCGCGCTCGTACTTTCCAATAATGGAATGATGCGCTTCAATGAGCTTTGCGAGTTCATTTTGAGAAATCCCTTTCGTATCCCTGCACTCTCTAACTTTTTTTCCGAACGACGCCATTTTGCCCTACTATTTGGTATGAAACAAGTCTTTAATCGCTTGTTTACGCAAATATACTGCTAAAATAAGGAAGATAAAAACAAGATAATAGTGGCTGATAGCATAAAATCTTGTAGATTTGTACCAAATAATAGCAAGAAACTTTTATTTCAATGGCAAACAAGCTCAACACCCGCAATCCTGAATCTTTAAGCTACACCAACCAGCTACTCACCAAAACGGTATTGGGCGGGATAAAATTAGAAGGTTTGGACAGGATGCGTGTAACGCTGAAAGTAGAGCTGAAAGATAGTAGTCGGCCACCAGTAAGGCATAACTTAGATTTGTACAATGACAACCAGCTGGAAAAGAATTGCAGACGAGCGAGTATTGGGACCCATCGGTGTCCACGGGGCTTGAGATGTACGACTTCGAGGCGCGGTTTTTTGACCCGCAACTCGGTAGGTGTTTTGTGCCCGACCCAGCCAAGCAGTTTGTCAATCCACGCCGATCGTATAGCTAAATATAACCAATTGTTACGCATCGAAGAACAACTTGGCAAAATGGCCTATTATCCCGGAAAGGATTTTAAGTATATGCCTTAAGGTGATTATAAATATAGATTTTTGAGTTGAATAGCCGCGCAGAAATGTGCGGCTATTTTTTATATCGGTTCATCGCAGCATTTTTTTGTTTTATTGGAATGCTATTTCAATATTTGACGTAGGGTAAACTTCAAGGTCTTTGTAATGCTTGTAGTTTTACTTTCAATTTTCAATATTTATAGTATTCCTAAATGAAGCCATCTACGGATTTATTCGATCTTATTAAATCCCTTTCCAAATCGGAAAAGAGATTTTTTAAACTCTCTTCATCGCTCCAAAGTGGAGATAAGAACTATTTAAAAATCTTTGATGCAATTGACAAGCAGAAAGAATACGATGAAGATTTACTCAAAGAAGGTTTTGAGGGTGAGACTTTTATCAAACATTTTCCATCAGAAAAGAATCATTTATACAAGCTGATATTAAAAAGTCTGCGCGCCTATCACGCCGATAATTCTATAAGCAGCATTCTCAAACAGGAGATCAAGAATATCGAAATTTTGTACAAGAAGGCTTTATATAGTGAGTGCAATAAATTTCTGGGCAGAGCTAAAAAACTGGCTATCGAGCACGAAAAGTTTTATTATCTCTTTGAAATGCTGAGTTTGGAAAAACTACTATTGGAGGAGGCTTATGAGGCTGGGGAGTTTACGAAGGATCTTGATGCCTTGATTCGCGAAGAGCGCGATGTGATTGATAAATTGCGCAATCTTGCAGCATATCACGTGCTGTATTCAAAAATAAACTATGTGTTCAGAAGTGGCGGGTATGTGCGCAGTGATACTGACAAAGCACTCGTGGAAGAAATCTCCCACCATCCCTTGATTATCGGGCGCAATACAGCCTTGAGTCACCGTGCAGCAACCATCTGTTATTATATTCAAGGTTTTTGCGCTACCGCAAATGTGGATATGGAATCCGCACTTCTGAAATTCAATCGGGTAAAAGAAATTTTGGATGACAATCCACTGATCCGAAAGGATCTACCCAAACGTTATTTTAGAACGCTTAGTAATATTCTCACCTTACAAATTAATACAGGTAGAATTAATGAGGCGCTAGAAATGATTGACACGATGCGCGGATTCGTCAAAAAATCACACTTCAATTCAGAAGATGTTGAGATCATGGTTTTCAAATCGACCTATCTCGCAGAGCTCCGAATTTATGAGAAGAAAGGTGAATTTGAAAAGGCTATTCAGATCGTTGATGATATTGTGAATGGAATCGAATCCAGCGAAGGCAAGGTGAATAAAGAACAGGAATTGCTTTTTATGGTGAGCATTGCTTCTGTTTATTTCGGTGCAGGAAATTATAAGGAATCTCTTCAATGGCTTAACCGGGTGCTTAATGATAATGAACCAAATTTGCGTCAGGATATATACAGCTACGCCCGTTTGTTCAACCTCGTCGTCCATTATGAACTGGGCAATTTTGACTTACTTGAGTATCTTATCAAGTCTACATCGCGGTATCTTACAAAACGACAGCGAAATCATGAGTTGGAGATAATGATTCTGAATTATATGAAAACTCTTTCCCGTATGGCCGGTAAACCTGAAAAGATTGATGTATTCAAAGAGTTTAAAAAAGAAATTGAAGCATACAAAGACAGTAGTACCGATCAGGTTATTTTTGATTTCTTCAATTATCCGATCTGGTTGAACAGTAAAATTCAAGGTATAACTTTTCGCGAAGCTACCAAAGCCGATTACCGGACTTTAGCTCAGGTATAGTTCAGGAGAGTGGACTATCTACCCATGGTAGAAGACTACGCAAATATAACCGCTTTGCGCAGAAGTCATTGATCTTCCGGATAAGGTAAGCTTTCGATACAATAAATACGGTTCAACTAAAAGTCTCGTTTTGTTGAATTTTTTACATTGGAGCAACAAATTTAAAATTTCGATAATCTTATCTTAATGTAAAGCCAAAAGGAGCGAAGACCCTGAGGTTTTCGCTCCTTTTTATTCATTTTTACTGAATCCCCTGAAGGCACTTTTCAATGCCTTCGACATTGCTGGAACCTTCCATTAAGACTTGAAACTCTATCAATGCGCGATCATGAATTTTTGAATTTTCACCCCGTCACTGCTTGTAAGTCTATAAATGTAAACACCGTTTGGTAAATCTGATCCGTCGTAATCGAGACGGTATTCCTGATTTGCGTTGGCCATTTGATTAAAAAGGGTTTTCACATTTCTTCCATTCATATCGAATACTTCCACAGTTGTTTTTCCTGCTGAGGGTGTGTTAAATACTACCTGCGAGGGGCCTGTGGTAGGATTTGGATTTGAAGTAATTGTGGATTGTAACCCTCCAAAAGGTGCAGGAGGGACAACTTGAACATTGTCCATACAACCACTCGCCATATCACCATCGTAAAGAGGGAATGGATTAAGGCCATTATCCACCGAATTGAGGGTGTTTAAGAAAACTCCATTTCCGTCATAAATATGGAAGTTGGTAGATCCCAAGCCTTCGGCCATAATGAATCCATCTGCATCTGTGATTGCGGCTCCGTTAATAGCAGGTCCCACATCGGCTACAAGTACCGCCACACCTGTGGTAATATTCCAAAGGCGAGATGGTGGATTGTTCTGTCTTTCGATCAGGAATAGGTCTCCGGCATTATTGAAGACAAGATCCCCACCTTGAACGGGAACACCACTTGCAAATAAAGTTTTCAGGCCCGTTCCAGGATCTACTTCATACACCTCATTCGCATTGGCACTACCAACATACACCATATCATTTGAAGAATTCCAAGCACACGCGTACGTGGAATTTAAACCAATATTGACATTGTTCAGTAGGTTTCCACTAGCATCAAAGGTTTTCAGATTATTACCGTTGTTATTTACTACAAAGATATTTCCATTGGTTGTACTTACCGCTAAATGTCCGCTCATTCCTGCATTGAACAGGTAGTTAAGGACAAAGTTGGTTCCCACTATTTCACCACTATAGACATTCCCCTGAGGTATTCCCGGAGTATTGTCAGCGATATAATAGTAGTCAAAGTTTTCGCATTCTTCAACATTTCCACCATCGGCACAACCTGCAGCCATGTCACCATTTAGGAGTGTAAAGGGCGATCCATTCAACATAGCATTGTAGGTTTTTACAGGCGCGGCAGTTGCTGCATCTATGGAACTGAAAATAGTCGTATTTCGATTTGATAATATCAGATCGGTAGTATTATTTGCCTGAGCAGCACCATTAATCACCGCAGGGATACCTCCTATTAACGTCGGGATTCCGCCGGTCATATCGTAGAGTTTCGAACCGTCCTTGGTAGCAAGGTAAAGGATGTTCCCCTGAATTGCCAAATCCCCACCACTAATCGGTGCATTGGCATAAAATACCGTATTACCATTTGTCGGATCAATTGTGTAGATTTTATTTTGGCTGTCATCACCCACATACAGCATACCATCGGAGGGGTTAAATACCACAGCGGTTATCGCCGCAGGTCCCGGTGTGAGTGGAATGTCGCCTAAATAAATATCCAATGTCGGGTTGTAAACTCGGATGAACAGACCTTGTTTATCTACCATATACACGATATCGTTCATCGCATCAAAACCAATATGCGCCTCGAAAGGGGAATTGGTAAGAAAGGTAAGAATCGCGTCGGTAGGGGTAAATTGTACACGATATAGATCAGATCCATTTAATGAAGCGTCATGATTTACATAGAACATACTAAACAATGTACAGTCACCTTCCTCAAAGTCAGGGCCTGCACAACCCGACGACATATCTCCACTTGAAGTTGTAAAAGCGGAACCATTGAGAATAATGTCGTAAGCACCGTTATTAGCTCCCGCATTGGTGCGGCCGAGTAATTGAGAACTTCCGCTCGACGACACTAAGAAGCTGTTGTCATCCTTCAGGCTCAATCCGGTTACCGTGGTTGGTACACTGCCAATCATGACATTTGTAAAACCGGGATTTAGTTGGTAAAGCACTCCACTGGAGCGGGTCACAAAGAATGGCTGTGCGGAATTGTCAAAAACCATATCTCCACCGAAAATATCTCCGTTGGCGTAAAATGAGCGCACTCCGGTATTTATATTTACCGAAACAAATTCATTTGAATCTTGCGACCCGATTATAAGCTTGCCATTTTGTGCAAAGCCTGCCTGAATACTTCCCGAAAGTGGAGAGCTAAGTGGTACAAAAGCCGAAAGTGCTCCATTCACCACGGATACATCGAGTGTTTGGAAAGAGCCATCTGATTTTTGAACCAGATAGAGGAGTCCGTCACTCTCGTTGTAGGCAATATGCACTTCATAATTTACTGTTTTCAGAACCGTGAGGATGGCCTCCTGAGTCGCATCATTCAATCCTACTTTATAGATGGTTGTTACTCCGCCAACATAATCTGCCAGAAAGTATTCCCAGTTCAAGCAATTGTTTACCTGTTGTGGAATACAATTACATCCTGGACCAATTACGCCCATAGCTACTCCACCGGCGTTGGCTTTTTGGAAAGTTGGCTCGGTAGAAAGCGGACATGGATCGCCGATATTTCCACCCAGTTCAGGACAATCATATTCAATAAGAGTTCCGGCACAAGTGCAGTCTGCAGTAATCATATCGTTCACTGTATTGGGGTTGGCATCATCGCAAACGTTACCAACATTAGCACCCAGTTCAGGACAATCATATTCAATAAGAGTTCCTGCACAAGTGCAATCAACGGTAACCACATCGTTCACAGTATTGGGGTTGGCATCATCGCAAGTGTCACCAACATTAGCGCCCAGTTCAGGACAGTCAACATCTTCACATTCCTCGATAGTAAATGAAACCGGATCGGTGGTGTCAAAACAACCATCAGCACTAATATTACCGATGTTTCCATCATCATTCACACCGAATAAGTTTCCGGAGTAGCTTATACCCGTAATGGAATAGGTATCCGGATCCCATCCTTGCGGGTTAAATGAATCGCCTTCGTTTACCACAGCTACGATCGAACCCGATGAATTCGAAACTGCATATACATAGCTATCGTTTTGGCTACTTGTTGATGAATGGCTAGGGGTGATGCTTTCAGGAAGATTGTTTTGGCAGTAAGTAGCCGGAAAATCAATATCAGCTTCAACCACGCCGCCGTCGCATGTTACGGAAACAAAACTTTCTCCTTCAAGAAATACTCCGGAATCTAAAGCAGAATCGCCTGCATCTGCGATGGCGAGTTTTATGGTGTATTGGGTGCCCGGAACTACTGCTATAACAGCTGTAAGTGTAGTAGTATAACCATCGTATTCGATATTGTTGCCTCCCGTATTGTCTACATAAAACGCGCTATTGGCAAGTTGAAGATCGGTGCAATTAGAGGCCTGACCATTTGCACCAACAGTTCCATTGTTTACATTATTTATGGCTACCGGAATGGCTGGGTCTGTGCCGGGAATTAGGGCTATATTCTCATTTGAATAGGCACCCCCATCAACAAAGAACCCGAAAACATCGTTGAAAGATGAGCAGACATATTCATTGTACTCTTCAGATGCGAAGACATAGGAGAATTCAAGGCTGTTTCCGTCAGGGATAAACGAAATCGATAGAACACATGCATCATTTGTTGGGAACGGTGCTGCCAACGCATCCAATTGCGAATCACCTGCAGTTCCATTAATCTGGCTCGTTGAACCAGATATATTTGATCCTGTAGCCAATGCAGCACCTCCTGATGTAAGCAATATTCCTTGGCTAATTCCAAAATCGCCGCCTGTAAAAGTTCCAGCCGAGGTTGGATCGCCGGTAAAAGTCGCGCTTACAATGGTTATACTACTTGCTGAGCCAATAAGGGAATTGGCAAGTGCGGTGGCATCATTTTCTGGGGTGACGCTTATTTGGCCGAAACCGGTTAGCACCATCATCATGGCCACCAGAGTTGATATTAGTTGATAAAAATTTTTCATGGTTGGAAATTAATTGGTTATTGTTTCTTGGGGAGCATTGTCTTTTTTCATGACCTTATTATTAAATAGATAGGCGGCCCAGTTTTCTTTAGTCCATTCAGGATGCTTTTTAACCTGTAGGTACATCATCACTACATTGTTTTCTAAGATGGGGCGGTATACCACATCCGATGTGTTCACTGTTTTGAAATATTCGATTGCATCGCTGGAATTTTCAAAGTGAAAATTTTCAGCATCAATAGCATAGACGCTATTGAGTGGTTGGTCGGCACTTAATAGTACACTTCCGGATTTTGATACCGTCGCATTGCCCGGTTGTGCATATAAGCTTGCACTAAATAAAATAAACGCGGCTAGAACAAGAATTTTGTAAGGTTTCATTAGGTTAAAATTTAGTTAGAAAAAAAGTGTTGAATAGAAAGCTGGCCATAGAATTCTGGCTATCAGCAACGAGAAGGAAGTTTATTCATAGGAGGAGGAGATAGGTTAATTATTGGTTAGAAGTTATATCAAATTAAATAACGGCTTTAAAGGTAATTATTTATCGGGAATAAAAAAGGATTCATCGTGCTATTTTACGCTTTTAACGATTATGAATGCGTGTGCGGACCAAAAGCACTCATTATAAATTTGATACTATCTAGGAATTTGAAAAAGCCCATATAATCTGAGATTCCGGTTCGGAAGATTCAGACCCAACATTTCAATAAACCCGGCGCATGTCCGTAAATATAACCGTGAAATTTTACAGAATTACGTCTTCCGGTTCGATTTTGGCAATGTCTTGTTCACTGGCCCGTTCTATTCCTGCGTTTATTTCAAATCCTATCAGCAGAACTATGGCATTAAAATAGATCCAGAGCATCACGACCAAAACAGTTCCCACCGAACCATAGAGCTTATTGTAGCTTCCAAAATTGTTGACATACCATCCAAATAAGGAAGATACAATCAGAAATCCGAGCGTGGCAAAAGCGGCGCCCGAATTCAAAGCCCGCCAACGGCCGGTATGACCGGCTCTGTAAAGCAAAGATATTCCTATTTCGAAGATTATTATAACCAGAATCCATTTGATAAATTCGATGAAGAATACGATAATGTCGCCACCGATAATGTTAAGTTCCTGCAAATAGGAAAGTACCGGGCCACTGAAGGTAATGAGACCTACTCCGAGAATCATTGCGAAGCTCAAAACGAGCATCAGGCCGAAAGATCGGGCATATTGAATAATTGCACTATGCGGTTTTGCAATATTATAGCTACGGCTAAATCCGTCGAGAATTGCCTGAATGGCATTCGAAGAATAGAAAAGTGCCAGTATGAACGACACACTTATTAAGGTTTGTTGCTTTTTATTTATGAGGTCATTGAGCGTGTGCTCTACCAGGCTGAATGCATTCGAAGGCATTGTTTTTGAGAGATAGCTGAAGAGACTTTCCTGAAAATTGGCAATAGGAATAAAGGGTATAACCGAAAGAAGCACAATGATTAACGGTGGAAGCGAAAGTAGTATTCGGAAGGAAACTGCGGCTGCACGGTTTGTAATCCGTCCTTTTTGAATGCCGGTCCATGTAAATTTTAAAACCTGATAGAGTGTGAGACCGTTGAAGCCGGGCATGACAATTTTTCGGGTTATTATGGTGCTTCTGATCACAAAGCGTGAACGCAGAATCTTATTTTTCCAATGCGCAAGTATTCCAGCCATAGATCAGTACCAATCAAATACGAAGGTAAACTTTTGGATGTAAAGGAATTTTTGGTGTTAGAGGACTTATTCCTAACGAATTGTTTATAGTTGCGGGATAGACGGTATCAAAAAGCCTTGAGGCTAATATCCAGACTTCCCGCGCTGTGGGTGAGTGCACCCATGCTTATAAAATCCACTCCACATTCAGCATATTCGCGCGCTGTTTCGATGGTGATATTTCCGCTTGCTTCCGTTTCATAGCGGCCATTAATCCGTTTTACAGCCTCTTTTAAATCGGCAAAATTAAAATTGTCGAGCATGATGCGATCGATTCGCCCTACTGCTATAATTTGATTGAGCTCGTCCAGGTTGCGTGCTTCAATTTCCAGTTTTATGTCCAGCTTGTTTGATTTTCTGAAGGTATCGCATCTATCGATTGCTTTTTCGATGCTTCCGGCATAGTCGATATGGTTGTCTTTGATCATCATCATATCGTATAGTCCGAAGCGATGATTTTTGCCGCCGCCGATTTGTACGGCGAGCTTTTCGAGGAAACGTATTCCCGGTGTTGTTTTTCGTGTGTCGAGCACTTTCGTGGATAGACCATCGAGCTCATTTACGACTTTTCGCGTAAGCGAGGCAATCCCACTCATGCGCTGCATGCAGTTCAGGCTAAGTCGCTCAGCTTTAAGAATGCTCCGCACTTTGCCACTAATGGTCATTATGACATCGCCGGGCTTTACAACCGTTCCATCGGCAATATCGATGCCAACCTGCAAATTGGGATCGATGAAATACATTATGTGCTGGGCAATTTCTGTTCCAGCCACAACTCCCTCCTGCTTTATATAAACTTTGGCACGTCCCATGGCATCGTCGGGCACACAGGCTTCGGAAGTATAATCACCGTCGCCTATATCCTCGCGGACTGCATTTCGTATAAAATCATCGATTGTCATAACCTTTGGTTTTAATGGTGGTACAAAAGTCGCAAATATTTCGTTTGCTGTGCTCACAAAGTTTCACTGAGTGTTCGCTACTTACGCTGCGATCAGCATCCAAGATACGCTCACTCTTATATCACGCAAAGGCGCTAAGAAAAGAAACTGCGCATTCAGGTGAGGAAGGAAAAAAAAGCAAATTTCTTTTTTCTTTGGCGTCCTTTACGCACCATGGCGTCTCCGCGAAAAATCCTTTTTTTGCAAACTTTTATTCAAAAAGATCCTTCACCTTCTGGAAAAAGCTCTTCTCATCATGATCGGCCATGGGCTGAAAGTTTTCGCTTGAGCGAAAAGATTCAAGCGTTTTTTGCTCTTCAGAGCTTAATTGCTTCGGTGTCCATACATTTATATTCACGAGCATATCGCCTTTGCCATGTCGCTGCACGCTTGGGAGTCCTTTGCCGCGAAGGCGAACCATTTTTCCGCTTTGTGTTCCAGCGTTAATGGTGATTTTGGCTTTTCCCTCTACCAACGGTACTTCGGCGTCGCCACCGAGAGCGGCGTCCAGGAAGCTTACATAAAGATCATAATGCAGATTCTGGCCATTTCTTTTGATGGTCGCATGCTCAACTTCTTCAATTACTACGTGCAGATCGCCGGGAGAACCACCCATTGGAGCGGCATTTCCTTTTCCGCTGACATTGAGCTGCATTCCTTCTTCAACGCCTGCCGGAATTTTTATTTCAATTATTTCTTCCTTACGTACCAAGCCGTTTTCATCGGAGCCCGGTGGTTTCTTGTCCAATATCTGTCCGGCGCCGTGGCAAGAAGGGCAGGTGGACGCGGTTTGCATCTGACCTAAAATGGTATTCGCTATGCGCGTAACCTGACCCGATCCGTGACAGGTGGTGCAGGTTTTGAAAGTCGCGCCATCGGCGGGAACCAATTTGTTGACTTTAATCTTTTTGGTGGCTCCCTTAAGAATCTCGGACAGTTCGAGGCGCACTTTTATGCGAAGGTTCGTGCCTTTCCTGCGGCGACGTTGTCCGCCACCACCGAAGCCGCTGCTAAAGCCCCCGCCACCGAAAGCGTTTCCAAAGATATCACCGAATTGGGAGAATATGTCGTCCATATTCATGCCGCCCCCGCCAAATCCATTGCCACCGCCTCCGCGGAGTCCTTCGTGACCAAAACGATCGTAGCGCTGTCTTTTTTCAGGGTTGCTCAAAACTTCGTACGCTTCGGCTGCCTCCTTAAATTTATGTTCGGCTTCTTCATCATCCGGGTTTTTGTCCGGGTGATATTTCAGCGCAAGCTTGCGGTATGATTTTTTAAGTTCAATTTGTTCTGCGGTGCGGGATACGCTCAATATTTCGTAATAATCTCTTTTCGCCATCTAAAAAACGGGTATGCTTTGTTTCGAATTCTATTTTATTGACCTACAATCACTTTTGCATGACGCAAAACGGTATCGTTAAAGAAATAACCTTTCTCGGCTACGTCCACAACTTTTCCTTTCAAATCATCGGTAGGAGCCGGGATATTGGTAATTGCATCGTGGTATTCGGTATCAAAAGGTTTTTCCATGCTGTCCATGGGTTTGAGACCTTGTTGTTCTAGGATGCGATACAACTTGGCGTGAATAAGTTTAAATCCTTCTTTCAAAGCTTCGGGATCATCCACCAATTCATTGGATACCATAGCTCTGTCGAAGTCATCTACTACCGGGAGGAGATCCTTAACAATAGTGGCTCCTCCTGAGCGAAGGCTTTCGAGTTTTTCTTTGGCCGTTCTGCGTCGAAAATTTTCAAACTCACTGTACATACGCAGATACTTATCGTTCAGCGTGTCATACTTTTTCTGCAATTCCGTCAGTAAACTGTCTTCCTTGGATGTTTCAGTAGGATCGCTTTCGGTGCTTTTTCCCTCTTTGGGGTTTGTATTTTCAGTATTCGAAACGTTTTCTTCCTGATTATTCGCTTCTGATTGTTCTTTCATTTCCTGTGTTTGATCTGTATGATTCATATTTTCGGTCATCACGGATTTATTTCTATGGTGCGCTATTTGCAAATAATGCACCAAGTGTGGAAATATGACAAATAGGCAGGGGGGAGCGGTCAGGAGTCAGGAGTCTGGAGGGGATTTTTTGGTGTTGCGGTGAAAGCCTTCTTTAATTCGTCGTGGGGGGTAATTGTTGAGAAACGGAGTCTATCTTGAGCGGTGGAAGACCAGGTTACCTGTTAGGTCTTGATTAATTCCACAGCATTCACCCCATCGCTTTTCTGTGATAGCGTGAATGGTTCGGCGAGGAAAAAATTTATGTCGTACATTGTCACTATCTTCTAAACCTATCCGGTAATGGATAATCGTACGTAAGGATTATTTTGTTTTCTTCTTTTTCCCCTTTTCTATCTCCTGGGCAACCCGTGCTTCATTCTACCGATTTTGAGGCTAAGTTTGATTCTATCTTGTGTGTGATTGAGATTGATGCTTTTGATCCGGGGAGGGTGGATCAGATATGCATTGGAATTACAGCATTAACGAAAGTAATGAAACGCATAGTTAGAGACCATCATATCCCTCTGGAGCGCAATGTTTTTAGCAATTTTGTAATTTATCTTGGTCAGACATTACGTCGAGTATTAACCAATTTACCGGAGATGGAGCCCTTATAGTGGGAATTTAAAAGCTGACATCCGGAAGCATGGCCATCGCATGATAAAATGCAACGAATTTGGGTATGACTTGCTATAGGCTGGATGTATTAAGGTTTCCTTTTGAATTTGAGATGTCTTATACCCATACTGTAACTTGCTACGGAAGTTCAGATGGAGGCAGTGGTGGCTTAGGACTATCGTTTAAAGGGCCGCTCCCTATTGAAGCGGACGCATACCGTGAATTGATTACTCCGACGGATACATTTCCTAATGTGATTTGAAGACATCTTTGGGGACCACTGCTTCGAAGTCTTGTGTCTTCGAATAGTTTTGATATGTCCTCATTCCACATAGATCTCTACACGTATTATACTCCCGGCAATCCATTACCAGTAGTACACACTGTTGTAGCAGCTTATGATTCTTTAGGGTACTGGTCAGATAATAGTTTTAATCAGACTAATTCTATTGTTGGATTGAGAAATCATTTAAGTCCACCAATTTCAGATCTCAGTATTACTCCCAATCCGGCTAATAGGAAAATTACGGTAGATTTTAATTTGTAATGTGGAAAACAAGTTCAATTTGCGTTGTATTCCATTCAAGATAAGAAAATTGCCATTCTGGGAAAAGAAAATGGTTCTGCAGGAAATACTCGGAAGGCGTTAAATCTTCTACTGCTTCTAACAGGTGTATATCCTAAAATTTTCAATCGATGATATTCCTATCTCTAAATTATTTTCAATAGTCAGGTAATAATGCTTCCGAAACTTCCACTAAGAACTCCATACTCCCCAGAAAATAAAAGCACGCCTCACAGCGTGCTTCTATCAATAAACCAATAATAATGGGGGTCTCGTAAAATTATTAAATGTCAAATAAGCCAAGTGACTGATTTATACAGTTCGATAGGAAGGCGCACGCACTTTTGAAACCCAAGGACTTTATCAATGACTGTTTGCAAAAGCAGTGCAACGCAGATAGCAGACTATATAAGCTGTCAATAGAATTACAAACTCTTCACCATCCCGTCGAGGGTGGTATGTAGATTTTGGCCTCTTAAATTTTGCGCAATGATTACTCCGTTTTTGTCCAGCAAAAAGCTCTGCGGAATACTTCTGATTCCATAAATTTGAGCTGGTTGTGACGCCCAGCCACCCAAATCGCTTACATGATCAGGCCAGATCAGTTTATCTTGTGCAATCGCATTTACCCAAGCGTCTTTGCTCTTGTCAAGACTCACGCTGTAGATTTTAAATCCTTTAGCGTCTTTAAATTTTGCGTTGCTATATTTGTTGTAAGCCGCTACCACATTTGGGTTTTCACGTCTGCAAGGCCCGCACCACGAAGCCCAGAAATCAACCAAAACGATATTTCCTCTCAGTGAGGAAAGTTTAATCATTTTACCATCCGGGTTTTTAAACTCCAGATCAGGAGCTATGTCGCCTACATTCAATCCGGTTTGTGGAACCGTCGTGATATTTTGGTCTGTCTTTATACTTACGTTTTCTGATGTATCGTATTTAGGAATGGCAAATGCAGCGAGCAAAACGATGGCTGCAATTGGAAGTGCATATTTTAAAATTTTCATTTTTTATCCTGTTTATGTTTTTCTTTAAATGACAAAATCTATACCAAGTTACGAAATGCGTTTGATATTTGCACCAATTGCTTGCAAACGCGTGTCAATATTTTGGTATCCGCGATCTATTTGTTCAATATTATGTATGGTACTTTTTCCTTCTGCGCTCAGTGCTGCGATAAGTAGGGACACACCTGCACGTATATCGGGTGAAGTCATTGATATTCCACGTAATTTTACCTGATGGTCGAGACCAATAACAGTGGCTCTGTGCGGATCGCAAAGAATAATCTGTGCCCCCATATCGATGAGTTTATCCACGAAGAATAGGCGGCTCTCAAACATTTTCTGGTGTATGAGCACGGAACCTTTGGCCTGTGTGGCTACGACCAAAACAATACTCAAAAGGTCGGGAGTGAAGCCCGGCCATGGGTGGTCGGAAATCGTCATTATGGAGCCATCAATATACGATTCAATTTCATATCGATCTTGGGCCGGAATGTAAATATCATCGCCTTTGCGTTCCATTTTTATTCCGAGCCTTTTAAAAGTATCTGGAATAATTCCCAACATCGGATAATTGACATCTTTGATCGTGATTTCTGATCCAGTCATAGCGGCGAGGCCGATAAAACTTCCGATTTCGATCATGTCGGGAAGCACACGGTGTTTGCATCCACCGAGGAACTCTACTCCTTCAATGGTAATGAGATTGGAACCTGCTCCCTTAATTTTTGCGCCCATGGTGTTGAGCATTTTGCAGAGCTGCTGTATATAGGGTTCGCAAGCCGCATTGTAAAGCGTTGTGGTTCCTTTGGCCATGGAGGCAGCCATTATTATATTGGCTGTGCCGGTTACCGATGGTTCGTCGAGGTGGAGGTAGGTGCCTTTCAGGTGATTGGCTTCTACCTGGTAAAAATTTTCTTTAGACTGATAATTGAAATTCGCTCCAAGCTTTTGAAATCCAATAAAATGGGTGTCGAGACGTCGTCGTCCGATTTTGTCGCCACCGGGTTTTGGGATATACCCTTTGCCAAAGCGGGCGAGGAGTGGCCCCACGATCATTATGGATCCTCGCAAACCGCTTCCTTTTGTTTTAAAGGTATCGCTGTGAAGGTATTCAATATCCACTTTCTCAGCTGTGAAGGCGTAGTGTTCCTTTCCTAGTTTTTCAACTTTCACGCCAAGGTCACCTAATAGGTCAATGAGTTTATTAACATCTACTATGTCCGGCACGTTTTCAATTTCAACGCGCTCTGGAGTGAGCAGTACAGCGCATAAAATCTGAAGCACTTCATTTTTGGCCCCTTGTGGAATGAGTTCTCCTTTTAATTTGGTTCCCCCAATAATTTCAAATGCTCCCATAGTTTAATTTCGCTTCTTTCGTTGTCCTCCTTTACGTCCCGATTGTGGGCGCTTCCGCGAACGGTTGTTCTGGGATTTTTGATTGCGCTGAACACCCATTTCCTGCATTACTTCTTTTGTTGAAGCCAATGTTTCTTCGGGGTTTTCGATTTTCAGTTTTCCGTCTGATAATTTCATCAAGTCGCTGGCAATAACCTCGTCCTTCACGCTATTCTGATTCCATACCACATAGGTCTTTTTCATCAGGTTGGCCACGCTCACGGCGAGTTCTTTTCTTTTCTCTTCGTCCTCTTCAGCTAAAACTTGTTCTATTATCGCTTCAATCGTTTTGCCGTAGTGGCCAAATTTTATTTTCCCGGAAGGGTAAGGCACCGTTCTTGGCTTTTCCTGAAATGTTTCGCGAGCTGGTTTCGGGTAGGGTGCATCCACGTCGAGTTGAAAATCGGACATTATATAGAGATGATCCCAAAGTTTGTGTTTGAAATCATCCACATCGCGCAGATAAGGGAACAAATTTCCCATAATGGTAATAATTGCTCTTGCGCATCTATTGCGCTCCTCACGGTCTTCAATAGCAACACAGTGATTCACCATGTTGTGGATACTGCGTCCATACTCAGGCAGCATGAGGTCGGGGCGCGAGCTGTTGTAAGATATTTTCATAAAGTGATTTCAGGTATTTTCGGGTGATTCTTCACCGGGAATTTATTTTAACGTGTAAAGTTGATCAAAAGTATCTTTCCGGGGGGAAGCTGCGAAATCTTTTTTTAAACATTTTAAAAATTTCACAATCTATTTTTGGGAAGTACTTCCGTAAAAAAATGATCCGTGCAAAAGTAGGGAATTCATTGGGAACTAAATAATTTGGTTTTTTTGGCTTGAGGTATGTAGTACCTCAGTAAAAGAAAGAGCTTGCGTCGTATCGACTGATTTCTCAGTTATTGCAAGATTTCTCGAGCCTGAATATGTTTGAGCGGCTATGGATTTATATCCAGTTACTGCGTGGCGATCAATGAAGGATTCTCTAATTGATGAAAGACATCTATTCCCTATGATCATGACACCATTTCGTGAAGTATAATACATATTCAAACCTAAGAATCTTTTATTTGCATAGAACCTATGAGTTTCTAAGATTTAAAACCAGTTGATGTGTCTTAATTATCCGTTTACCAAACTATTAAGTCATTTTTTCACTTCTTCATTTTGTTTTGAATAAAATCTCGATGCGATGTGCTTCGGCTTGACTTGCTGACAAAATTTGTTCTGAAAATCATTTTGAAAAATGACGGGGAACCCCTTAAAAAGTTCATCGCCGCTCCGCGGTGGTTTTCACCCTGCGGAAAATACAGTTGCGCAGGGTAAATATTCAGCGCAGCCAACCATCACCTTCGAAATTCCAGGGTTAGGGCGGGTGTGGATCAGCTTTTAACTGAAAGGAATTCTCTTAAAATTCCGATTTTCACTTAAAACAATCATCCCATTATCCCAAATCAATTAACACGATTACCTTTGTCTAATCCTTGATCGTGGCACAACAATTTTCAAGGGTAAACGTCAAATAAATAACATTCTATAGCGTTTACATTTATTGATAGGAAATCTGGTGAAATTTAAAACACATATTTTATCTCTTTTTGCCCTGGTATGGATATTCTGTTCTTCTACAGGATTTGTATTCGCGCAACTGCAGGCTCCGGTATTGCTTTGTGCAGATGTTCAGCCTGATGGCAGCGTTGTGCTCACCTGGCAAATTCCGACAAATGTTCCAGTGGGTTCCAATTATAAAATCTCACGGGATATCGGCGATGGCAGTGGTTTTCAAGTAGTAAATACCGTTGGCCCCGAGACCACTACTACCTATCAGGATGGATTGGTAAATGCGAGTACCGGGCCGGTATCATATCGGTTGCAAACGGTTGGGAATGGAAGTTCTGCACCGGGAAATACTGTTTCTACACTTTTTTTAACGCTCAATTCTTCCAGCCTGAGTTCCGTCGCCGAGCTTTCCTGGAATTCTCCTTTTGCGAGTACCCCCACCGATGGGAATTTTGTTGTTTACCGCAATATTTCCGGAAACGGATACAACCCTGTAGCAACTCTGGATGCCAATGATACAACCTACAGCGACACGCTTTTTGGACTTTGCTCAGCCGACCCTATTCCAATAAATTACAAAGTCTCTTTTCAACGTGTTCAATGTGAGATGTTTTCGCAAGAAACGATCAATCAGTTTCAGGATTTGCTCGGCCCATTGGCTCCGGTCGTGGAGACGGTTCTTATAAATCCGCTTACAGGGGAAGCTGAGATTTATTGGTATCCATCGGATGCCTCAGATCTGGATGAATACCTTATTCAATCGGTTATTTATCAACCTGGAAATACTACATATCTCAATGCCGGCTATGTCCAGGCAAATCAACCCACGGTTTTCAATTACAATGAAGCCAATTCCGACAAACCCACAAATATGGTCGTTATTGCTTTTGATAGCTGCGGTAATGACCAGTCATTTAGCAATGTATATACCACTATTTTTGCTAAAAGCGATTATCAGGATTGTAGTCAGACGGCGTCTATCAGCTGGACAGCGTATTCAGGCTGGGACGAAGGGGTGAATTCATATAAAATCCATGCTTTCATAAATGGTGGTTCCGATCAGGTAATTGGCACAGCAGGAGAAAATACCTTAAATTATCTGATGGATATCGAACCAAATACAGATTATTGCATATATATTGAAGCCATTTCCAATGGAATCGAGCGGCCTTCAACTTCCAATCAGACTTGTTTTGAAACGAAGTATCCGGAAGTTATTGCCTTTAATTACTTAAATAGGGTCACGACAATAGACGACCACAATATTCAGATTGATTTGTATCAGGATACCAGTGGTCAGGGAACGAAATATGAGTTAATGCGCTCGAAAAGTGGGGCGGCCTTTCAAAGTTTAGGAATATATCCTCAAACTGCCAACCCCGTTCTTACTGTTTTGGATAGCGATGTAGATGCCGACAATACAGTTTATACCTATAAATGGAAAGCCTTTGATGGATGCGGTCAGGAATTGGCAGAGTCGAATATTGGGAAGAATATGGTTTTGAGCCAGATTCCAAGCACTGAATCCCTCGTGAATTCTATTCAGTGGACGGGGTATGCTAGCTGGGATGGCGGCGTCACGGAATATGAAGTGTATCGAAAACTGGGTTCAGAAAGTGCTTTTTCGCTTTTCACAACCTTCTCTCCGGGCGAATTTTCCTTTGAAGAGAACATCGAAGAATTTATAGAAGATGAGGGGGAGTTTTGTTATAAAATTGTGGCTGTGGAAGGTGCGAATCAATTTGGAAATGAGACAACCTCTGAATCGAATGTGGTGTGTATTATTCAAGAGCCGTATATGTGGATTCCAAATACCATTGTCATAAATGGTTTCAATAAAGTGTTTAAACCTACAGCTGGATTTATAGACTTCAACTCGTATCGAATGGAGATTTACAATAAATGGGGGCAAAAAATATTTTCATCTAGTGATATTGATGTGGGCTGGAATGGAATGGTGAATGGACATCCTGCACGCGAAGATTATTATCGATATATTATTGCATACCGTGATGGTTCGGGCAAACCTTACGTAAATCAGGGCGTGCTTTATGTATTGAAAGATACTTAACATAAATTATACCCTATCCTTAGGCTCGTGTGGATCAGGCCGTTTTTTAATTCAAATAATTCTTACTTTTGCCCGAATTTATTGAAAATCTGACTCTCCAATTATTAGTCAAACTTAGGTTGAAACCGTAAAAACTGCTTCATGGCTTTAAATTCAAGCAAAATAATGGGGGAAGGACTTACTTACGACGATGTTCTTCTCGTGCCGGCCTATTCAGAAATACTCCCCCGGGAAGTTGATATCAAATCGCGCTTCTCCAAAAATATTACGCTCAATACACCTATCGTTTCTGCAGCGATGGATACGGTTACCGGGGCTAAAATGGCGATTGCTATAGCCCAACAAGGGGGGATTGGTGTGATTCATAAAAATATGAGTATCGAAGACCAAGCGCGAGAAGTGCGCAAAGTAAAACGGTCTGAAAGCGGAATGATCCTGGATCCAATTACGCTTATTAAAGATGCCAAAGTGGGTGACGCGCTCCAGATTATGGCCGAGCACAGTATCGGAGGTATTCCGGTTGTAGACGCCGCCAATAGACTGGTTGGAATTGTTACCAATCGGGATTTGCGTTTCCAGAAAGATATGTCCAAGCCAGTGAGCGAGATTATGACCCGCGAAAATCTCATTACTGCCAATGAAGGTACAACACTGCAGCAGGCGGAAATTACTCTTCAGGAATTCAAAATTGAAAAACTTCCGGTAATCGATGCCGATCGAAAATTAATCGGTCTTATTACCTACAGAGATATTATTAAAGTACTCAAACACCCAAATAGCTGTAAAGATTCTTTTGGTCGTTTGCGCGTTGCTGCTGCAATAGGGGTTACTGCCGACGCAGTGCAACGTGCTGAAGCCTTGGTGAATGCAGGAGTAGATGCCTTGATTATTGACACAGCTCACGGACATACACGCGGAGTACTTTCAATATTAAAAGAGGTAAAAAGCCGCTTTCCTGAAATAGATGTAGTGGTCGGAAACATCGCTACAGCGGAGGGCGCAATCTTTTTGGCGGAAGCCGGAGCCGACGGAATAAAGGTTGGTATTGGTCCCGGTTCGATCTGCACAACTCGGGTGGTAGCAGGTGTAGGAATGCCCCAATTTACTGCAGTTCTCGAAGTGGCTTCTGCCCTCGAAGGCCGCAACGTACCCATGATCGCCGATGGAGGAATACGCTATACAGGCGATTTGGTGAAAGCACTCGCAGCCGGTGCAAATTCAATTATGATCGGTTCGCTCTTTGCCGGAGTGGAAGAATCACCCGGAGAAACTATTATCTATGAAGGTCGGAAATTCAAGTCATACCGCGGTATGGGCTCGATTGAGGCCATGCAGAAAGGGAGCAGCGACCGCTACTTTCAGGACGATGCTGACGATATTAGTAAATTGGTGCCGGAGGGAATTTCCGGACGCGTGCCTTATAAAGGAACCCTTGCTGAGGTGATGTATCAACTTATCGGCGGACTGCGCGCCGGAATGGGGTATTGCGGAGCCGCAACCATCGAAAAACTCGGTGAAGCACGTTTTGTTAGAATTACAAACGCAGGGATCAGAGAGAGCCACCCGCACGATGTACTTATTACGCGCGAAGCTCCAAATTATAGTCTGAAATAAACGCCTTACTGAAATATGAATCAAATATTAAAATCATGTTGAAATCATTCATTTGTAGCTTTTTTGTTTTCATTGCCATTTCCACTTTTGCGCAGACGCAGGAAGATCCCGTGTTGCTCACCATTGATAGCACCAAAGTTACCAAGTCTGAATTTGAAGCTATTTTCAGAAAAAACAATCGTGACAGTGCGATTACCCAAGCCGACTTGGATGAGTATGTTGATCTCTTCGAGAATTTTAAGCTGAAGGTGCTCGAAGCAGAAGAACTGGGGATGGATACCGTGGCTCAATTCAAGCGGGAGTTGAAAGGCTACAGAGATCAACTGGCTCGTCCATACCTGGTAGACAAAACGATGACTGATTCATTAGTGCACGAAGCATACGACCGGATGCAAACAGAAGTGCGTGCCTCGCATTTGCTTATAAAATTGCCTGCAGATCCAACGCCCGATGATACACTTGCTGCGTACAATAAGATCGTAAAAGTGAAGGCTGAAGTATTGAAGGATCCATCAAAATTTACGGAGATTGCCAAGAAATACAGCGATGATCCCAGCGTGAAAAACAATGGAGGTGATTTAGGATATTTCACTGCTTTACAAATGGTATATCCTTTCGAAACGGTTGCGTATGATACGCCTGTCGGCAAAATCGGCGGGCCGGTACGGACTCAATATGGATACCATCTTATAAAAGTAACCGATCGAAGAAAAGCTCGTGGAGAAGTGCGTGTCGCACATATCATGATTCGCACCGAAGAAGGCGACCCACAGGAAGTCCAGGATCGCATGAAGCAGCGTGCCGATGAAGTATATCAACGTTTGGAAAATGGAGAAGATTTTGCAGAACTCGCAAAGAAATTTTCGGATGACCGTTCATCTGCTTCACATGGCGGTGAGCTTCCCCCATTTGGAGCCGGTAAAATGGTGCCCGAATTTGAAAATGCAGCTTTTGCTATTAAAAATGTGGGGGACCTTACCGAGCCGGTAAAGTCGCCTTATGGATGGCACATAATTAAGTTGCTCGAAAAAATTCCGGTTCAGTCTTATGACGAAATGGAAAAAGATCTCCGTATTCGCATTACCAAAGACGGCCGCTCGAATATGAGTCGTGAGTCGTTTATTGCAAAACGCAAGAATGAATACCATTTTAATGAAGATCGTCGCCAGTTGAAACCGTTTTTAAGCGGAGTTGATACTTCTTATTTTTCTGGAAAGTGGCAGCCAACTGACAAGTTGAAAGAAATGAATAAAGTGATTTTTACACTCGCTGATTCACAATATACTCAGAATGAATTTCTCAATTTCATTCTTTTGAGAATGCGTCCGCGACGTCAGGTAAAATCCATGAGCCAGCTAATCAATGATTCATATGATCAATGGGTTGAGTCGAGTGTAATGGATTATGAAGATAGCCGACTCGAATCTAAATATCCGGAATTTAAGGCACTTATCAATGAGTATCGCGATGGTATTTTGCTATTCGATCTAACGGATCAAAAAGTATGGTCGAAAGCCGTAAAAGATAGCGTCGGTCTGCGTGACTATTACGAAACACATAAAGACGATTTTATGTGGAGCGAGCGCGCTGCTTATGATATTTATACTGTAAGTACTGAAAAAGAAGGCAAAACGGTCATAAAAATGCTTAAAAAAGGCAAGAATCAGGATGAAATCAGAGATGCCCTCAATAAAGACAGTGAACTAAGTGTAAGAGTAGAAAGTGGATTGAAGGAAAAGGATACGATGCCAATATTGCAAAAGGTGCCGTGGAAGGCAGGTATATCAGATGTAATTAATAGCGACGGGCAATTGTCTGTGGTTGATATTAAGGAAATTCGAAAAGCGGAACCCAAACAATTCGACGAAGCACGTGGATTGATAACTGCGGCGTATCAAAATGAGCTCGAAACTGAATGGGTGAAGAAATTGCGCTCAGAACATACGATTACTGTTAATAGAAACGTACTTTACACCATTAAATAATCCAGGTTTTTGAAAATAAGAGTGAATTCCATGGCATTTTTCAAATGCACCTTAGGTGTAATGGCATTCACTTTATTTGCTTGTCAGGAACAGTCTGAACCTGATGAGGTGGCTGTGGCAAAAGTATACAATGACGTTTTAACCCAAGATGAGTTGATTGCGAAAATGCCCGCAATGATTCCCGAAGGCGATTCGGCCAGGATAGCCAATCAAATTGTTACTAACTGGATTCACGACAAGGCAGTTCTCAATTTTGCAAAGGAAAATCTGACCGAGAGCCAAAAAGATTTTACCAGGCAATTGGAAGAATATCGCAATAGCCTCATTACCTATGCATATGAACGCGAATTAATCAATCAAAAGCTGGACACTAATGTTTCGGACGCTGAAGCAGAAGCGTATTACGATCAAAATATCCAAAATTTTAAACTCAGGAATTACATTGTAAAGTTGCGTTTTATTAAAATGAGCGAAGAAGCACCCAAACAGGCTAAACTGGAGCGGTGGTTCCGGAGCGATGACGAGGAAGATTTTGACAAACTTTATGACTATTGTCTGAAGTATGCCGAAAACTACTATTTCGAAGAAGATACTTGGCTATATTTGCAGGATGTACTCAAGGAAGTGCCTATAAACCAAGAAGAGTGGGACAATTTTCTGCGAAATACTACGTATTATAAATTTGAGTCGGGATCATTTGAATATCTTGTGCGTTTTTTCGATTATAAATTGAAAGACGATACATCGCCTCTTTCTCTCGAGAAAAGAAGAGTTAAAGATTTGATTTTGAACAAAAGAAAAGTAGAGTTAATAAATAAAATGCGTGAAGATGTCGTAGAAGAATCTTACGCCAATAAAAAAATTCAAGTAAATCCATAGTGCGAAAATCATTCATTCTTTTACTCCCCGTTCTTTTTATTTCTGTTCATCTTTTTGGGCAAGGAAAAACTATTGATGAAATTGTAGGTGTTGTTGGCGATGAGATTATTCTCTACAGCGATGTTCAAATTCAAAAAAATCAGCTTAAGCAACAAGGCTATAAAGGCGATATTTCTGATTGTGATATTCTCGAGCAAATTCTCATGGAAAAATTGATGCTCAATCAGGCCAAAATTGACTCTGTTGAGGTGACCGATGATATGGTTAATTCAGAGTTAGAAAAGCGGCTACAGGTTTTTATCGATCAAATCGGCTCGAAAGAAAAGCTCGAAGCATATTACGGGAAGACTATGAGCGAAATACGCGAAGAATTTTTTACCGTGCTCAGGGATCAAATTCTTGTTCAGCGCATGCAAGGCCAGATTTCGGAAGGAGTAAATGTGACGCCACAAGATGTACAAGAATTTTATAATTCGCTTCCTCAAGACAGTTTGCCTTTTATAAATGCATCTGTTGAAATGGCACAGATTGTAAAATATCCTGAAATAAGCCTTGCCGAGACTGAAAGGGTTCGTAAAAGGCTGCGTGAGTTTAAGGAAGCTGTCGCCAGCGGAAAAGAGGAATTTGAAACACTAGCGGCGCTTTACAGCGAAGATCCGGGATCATCTTCAAAAGGTGGAAATTTAGGGATGAAGCCGCGAGGCACTTGGGTTCCAGAGTTTGACGCGGTAGCTTTTAATTTGAAAGATGGCGAGGTTTCTGCCCCATTTAAAACGGATTATGGCTGGCATATTCTTCAGATGGTCGAGCGCCGAGGAGAAATGTATGATGCCAACCATATATTGCTCATACCTAAGACTAGTTCGTTCGAATTATTGCAAGCAAAAGCTTCATTGGATTCTATTCGAAATCTTGTAGTACGCGATTCTATTTCTTTTGCCCTAGCTGCGAGTAAATTCTCTGATGATGAGCGCTCCAAAAATCAAAATGGAATGATGGTGAATGTGGGTAAGGGAAGTACTATTTTTGAAATGAGCGAACTCGATCCTGCCTTATTTTTGGCCATAGATACCTTAAGTATGGGTGAGGTAAGTGGCGCCTTCTTTTTTCAAAATGAAAACAGAGAAAAAGGGTATCGTGTGGTGAAGCTTATTTCGCGCACACAGCCACACCGTGCTAATATGAAAGACGATTACCAGACTTTGCAGAATATGACAACCCAAAAATTACGCTCATCGAATATGGACGATTGGGTGGCGCGGCATATTGACCAAACTTATATTAAAGTGAATACAATGTACGCTGATTGTAAGTTTCACTATCCTTGGACGGCACCCAAAGATGAAAAATCAGCAATAAAATGATATTTGGATTATGAACGATGTTGAGGCTGTAAAGCAACTAACAGAAAAATATGCTGCAATGCGCAGCGAAATCGGTAAAGTTATCATAGGACAGCAGGATGTCGTTGATGAATTATTGATTGCCATTTTTAGTCGCGGACACTGTTTACTTGTGGGCGTTCCGGGGCTTGCCAAAACATTGCTGGTCAATACAATATCCAGGACCTTGGGGCTCAGCTTTAATCGTATTCAGTTTACACCGGATTTGATGCCAAGTGATATTATCGGGTCTGAAATTTTGGACGAAAACCGACATTTTAAATTTGTTAAAGGACCGCTTTTTTCCAATGTAATTCTGGCAGATGAGATAAACCGTACACCTCCCAAGACTCAGGCTGCACTGCTTGAAGCCATGCAAGAAAAATCGGTTACTACAGGCGGCCAGACATACGATTTGCCTTCTCCCTTTTTTGTGCTTGCCACTCAAAATCCGATAGAGCAGGAGGGAACGTATCCTTTGCCTGAGGCTCAGCTCGACCGGTTTATGTTTAATATTTGGGTGGATTATCCGAGCTTTCAGGAAGAGGTGGATGTCGTAAAATCAACTACTTCGGGACTGGTTTCAGAAGTTGAGCAGGTGATTTCGTCAGAGGAAATTCTACGTTTTCAGGCTCTTATTCGAAAAATACCTGTTGCGGACAATGTTGTTGAATACGCTGTAAATGTCGTTTCAAAAACCCGTCCGAATACTGAACAGTCGACCGAAAAAACCAATCAATATTTAAGTTGGGGTGCCGGTCCCCGCGCTTCACAGTATCTAATTATAGGAGCCAAATGTCACGCCGCACTTCAAGGACGTTTCTCACCCGATATTGCTGATGTTAAAAGCGTGGCACTTCCCATTTTACGCCATCGTCTTGTGCGCAATTATCAGGCTGAAGCCGATGGCATAAGTGTAGAGGCAATCATTCATTCTTTACTTTAATTCTCTGTTAACCTGAGTTCTGTCCTTGTTCAGGTGAACAAGCCGTTTTCGATCAATAATTGGGATGGAAAAGCAACGAAGGAAATTATATTCTTCTACCTTTGTGTAAAAATGACACTTAGTATTAAAAAATCATATCATGAATAAAGTTGCAATAAATGGTTTCGGTCGTATCGGTCGGTTAACCTTTCGCGAATTGCTGACTAAATCGAATCTCGAAGTAGTTGCTATCAATGATCTCACGAACGCCAAAACATTGGCACATCTTCTCAAATACGATTCGAATCAGGGAAGATTTGACGGTGAGGTCAGTACAGATGGGAATAACCTTGTGGTAAACGGCAAAAAAATCCCCATGTTTGCTGAAAGAGATCCGGAAAAATTGCCGTGGAAAGATTTGGGCATTGATGTAGTTGTAGAGTGTACAGGTCATTTTCGGGATCACGTTGGTGCCGGCAAGCATCTTACAGCAGGCGCGAAGCGTGTTGTGATAAGCGCTCCGGCTTCCAACGATATCAAGACAGTGGTAATTGGGGTGAATGATCATAGCATCACCGACGATGATAAAATTATATCTAACGCAAGTTGTACCACCAATTGTCTGGCACCGATAGCAATGATTCTCGATGATGAATTTGGAATAGAGAAAGGATATATAAATACCATTCATGCTTATACCGCCGACCAGAACCTTCAGGATGCTCCGCATTCTGATCTTCGCAGAGCCCGTGCAGCCGCTTCTTCCATTATTCCGACTAGTACAGGAGCTGCAAAAGCAGTTGGTCTCGTATTGCCCAATTTAAAAGGTCGATTAGATGGTCTTGCTACCCGCGTGCCGGTTCCGACCGGATCTATGACTGATTTGGTGGTTATTTTGAAACGTGAAGTAACTTCTGATGAGGTGAATGCAGCGGTTAAGAAAGCAGCTGACGGGAAATTGAAAGGTATAGTGGAATACAACGAAGATCCAATTGTATCAATCGATATTGTCGGTAGCCGGTTCAGCAGTATTTTCGACGCAGAGCTTACTTCTGCAAATGGAAATTTGGTTAAAGTAATATCTTGGTATGACAATGAGTACGGGTATTCATCACGCACGGCCGAACTCGTTTCGAACATCCTTTAATACTTTAAATTGTAACGGAATTTCTTATAAGCTTGATAAAACCAGCTCCTTAATTATCTGGGTTTGTTGAAAAATTCGTTAATAAGTAGTCGCCTTATTTTTCAATTTTCCTCTCTAAAGCGAATCCGTTTAGGTAGATTTGAAGTTAGTTTCATTTTATTCTATAATCTATATTAAAATTATGAAGGGACTTTTATTTTGCCTCCTGAGTTCTGTGATGATATTGTTTGCTCAAAGCAGTTTTGCAAGCAATTGTGCGAATGCGAGTGTGGTCGTTCCAAGACAATCACTCAATCAAAATCCGGTGAATGGTACTTTTTCAGGCGAGACTTTTTCTGGTGCCTTAGAATGTACAGGCTCAGGAAGTCAAGCAGATGTATGGTATAAATTTCAGGCGAATGCTTCAAAAATGTTCGTACGTGCCCAAGGTAATGGAGATATCGATCTGGCACTCGAAATACTTGACGCTTGCGGAGGGTCTACCCTCCAATGTTTGAATAATTCGGGAGCTGGTGCAGCAGAAGTTGCCAGCCTTTCCGGTTTAACGATCGGTACGTATTATTATTTCCGGGTTTATAATGCATCGGGAAGTGCTCCGGTAAGTCAAACCTTTAAGGTGGCTGTTTCTTATATTCCCACTGTACAATTGGAGAGTTATAATTGTGGAATCGTAGATTACACAACCAATGATATTATCAAATCCATTCAACCGGTAAATACGGATGCCATTGTGTATTACCAATTTCGTTTTCAGGAATTGGATCCTCCTTTTAATACATATGAAGTAATTCCGCTCACACCGACTAATCCGAACCTTCGTTTAAAGTATTTTAATGAAATCCAGTACGGTCGGAGCTATGACGTTAGCGTCCGGTTGGCGGTTAGTCCTGGTGCTACTGCAGGCGATTACGGGCCTTCGTGTACCATCAAACTTCAAGACGACGTTCTGTCAACACAATTGGAGGAACAGTATGCAAGCGGATTTTTTTCATTTTGCGATGTAATTGGTGCAGATGATGTAGGTGGAGCTGACCGTTACCGATGGCAGTTTTTCGATCTCCAAAACACGCTATCCGTTTATGGGGATGGCGATGAGCGCTTATTGAGGGTTTCCAAGGTGCCTGGAATTAGACTCGGAAAGACATATATTGTTACTGTTTTTGCTGAAGTAAACGGAATGGAAAGTCCCGCAGGTACAGCGCGGTTTTTGAACACAAATAATTTTGTCCCAAATACAGGACTACGCAACGATATTTATCCCTGCGGAGCCACTTACCCTTTGAATTCTCAAGTTCAAGCCGTCGAAATATGTAGGGCTCAGACGTATACATGGCGGTTTAGAAATACCAGTGAGGCGCAAGCCGATTTGATCTATACCCGAACAGATGGTAGCCGGTTTATTCGTTTGGAATGGGTTACTGGGCTTATCGCGGGCGACAGCTACGACCTTGATGTAAAAGCCCGTCAGGGAAATAAGAATGGTGACTATTCCACCATTTGCAATATTACTATTGGTGCACCTTCCTATGGATTTGCAACCCCATCAACTGATTTAATTTCATCAGGTGAGGGTAATTCAGAATCTATTCAGGGGATGAATGCCAATCATCCTGAAAGTGAAATCGAAGTTACTATTATGAACAATGGGGGTAATGCGCGATCAGGGCTTATTATGGACGTTTCTTCCTCAGATGTTGACCAGAATGTCCAGCTTCAATTATTCGATTTGAGCGGAAAATTAATTGCAGAAAGAAAGGATTTTGTGCAGTACGAAGGTTCAAGAATTGAGTGGAAAATCCCCGGCTTTTCGTCTGGGATTTATCTTTTGAAAGCCATGAATGGTGATCATGTTATTACCAAAAAGGTGAGCGTATTCTAAACATGATGGCGTAATCAGAAAATTTTTATTAATTTTAAGGAGCTAACCAGCTCCTTTTTTTATGAAATATTTCTGGCATCAGGCAACGCTCTTGCGTATTGCAATACCCCTTATTACAGGGATTGTTCTTGGATTCTATTTAACACCTTCTTCACTTTTTCGTGTTTTAAGCGGTTTTCTGGTTATCCTTATTGTGGCGATATATTTCATACTTGGCCAAAAATGGATTTATTATAAAAACCGGTATTGGGTAGGAGTAATTTTTTATTGTGGTTTTTTTTTCGCGGGAATATTCTTATCGGTGGGCAAGAATGAAGAGTTGGTTGCCAGTTTGGAACTGCCACCCGCTGCAGATTATTACTGCGCAGATCTTCTCGACTTTCCACATTCAGGCGAAAATTCTATTCGTTTGGATTTGTCTATTCGTGCTTTCACAATTGATAGTATTTATACTCCCTGCAAACCTACCCGGATTTTTGCATATACCTCTGAGGATTTACTTCTTGATACCCTGCAACCCGGAGATCAGCTATTTTTTTCTGCGTCGCTTTCGCGAAAAATGGAAGTACTTAATCCCGGACAGTTCGATTACTCCCGCTATTTGCAAAACCAAGGAATTGCAACAACTACTTATATTAGCGACAGAATAGCCGTAACTCGTCCTGAATCTCTGCCGTTCAAATTTTCGTATGCTTTTCAACATATTCAGACTTATAGCGTAACTATTTTTTCGGATTTTGATATTCCAGATCGGGAGTTGGGTGTGGCATCGGCTTTAGTTTTAGGGAAGCGAACATTGATCGATCCTAATTTGAAGAGTGAGTATTCTGAGGTCGGTGCTGTTCATATTTTGGCGGTCAGCGGTCTCCATGTGGGCATTATTTACATTGTTATTGTCACCGTGCTGGGACGCATATTTAGATCCAAGAAATGGAGACCTTTGATATTGGTTGTCAGCCTATTCTTTTTATGGACATACGCCGGCATTACGGGATTTTCGCCCTCGGTAATGCGCGCTACTGTTATGTTTTCATTTATCGCTTTGGGTAAAGTTTTCGACCAACGAGCAAATATTTATAATATGTTGGCGGCAAGCGCAATAGTTCTTTTGGTGTATAATCCTGCGCTTGTGAAAGAAGTCGGTTTTCAGTTGTCCTACATGGCAGTCCTCGGCATTTCTTATTTCTTTAAACCGATGTATCAATTGCGGATTTTCAAATACTGGTTGCCTGATAAAATTTGGTCACTGCTGGTAGTTGCGGTTGCCGCACAAATTTCCACCTTTCCGCTTAGTATTTATTATTTTGGACAGTTTCCCAACTATTTCTTACCTACCAATATTGTTGTAATTCCAACTGCGATGATAGCTCTCTATTCCGGATTATTACTTCTGGTATTTCACTGGATTCCTTTTTTGGGCGACATCTTCGCCTGGTTTTTGCAATGGGATCTTTGGATTCTTAACATTTTTATAGAATGGGTGGCTTCTCTACCCATGGCACTTTCAGATCATCTTCATTTGAGTATTTTGGCGGTTATTCTACTATATCTATCCATTATTCTTACTGCAAATCTTCTCCGATTCCCGAGTAAAAGAAATTTAGCGATTGTTTTTGGAATTTTTATTGTGCTCACCGCAATGTGGAATTATCGGAAAATTAGGGTTTCCAGAAAGGTTGAACTCTCTGTGCTCAAAGCGAATAAGGGTGACGCAATATGTCTTCAAAGGGGCAGTCTGGCCTACATTATATTGGCAGATACTTCCGAACAGGGACGGGTGAAGAATGCTTTTTATTTGGATGGATATTTCGATAAAATGGGAATTGAAAGACAGATCTGGATTCCTTACCATATTGATTTTTATCAAAATGAAATATTTGGCAAAAAAGGCTTCTATAGTTTTGATTCACATCGTTTTTCTATATTAAGCAAACCAGAGGATTTAGATAGGGCCATAGCCATGTCATGCGATTTTGTTCTAATTAGGAATGATTTGAAGCTACTTGATTCGCAATTGGACAGTCGGGAAATAATCTATGTGCTTTCATCAAATCTGGCCCCATGGAAGAGAGATGAGATAAGAGATAGACTCGATGCGCTAGGATATCAATATTGGGATATGCAGTCACAAGGATTTTTCTCGCTTTAAGCTTCATCCATCCGTGCATTCACGTTTTTATAAAGTTACCATAAAGACTCAAATGAAATAATTCTTGCTGGCAATGAACCTTTTCAGATAATTTGGTTTACCACTATTCGCAGTTTTGACAAACGGATGCTAATGATAATTTCTACAATATCTATTCTGAAGGACAGATGTATTATTAGTTGAAAATCAAAGTTTCATGTTGCACCCAAGCACATAAACGGTCAACTCTTAATGGAAGTTCATTCTCTCGCACTGGCAATGAACCTTTTCAGATAATTTGGTTTACCACTATTCGCAGTTTTGACAAGCGGATGCTAATGATAATTTCTACAATATCTATTCTGAAGGACAGATGTATTATTAGTTGAAAATCAAAGTTTCATGTTGCACCCAAGCACATAAACGGTCAACTCTTAATGGAAGTTCATTCTCTCGCACCAAAAGGATCCTTTTATATGGGTCAATCGCAACTGTCTATTCTGATTTAATCTTCTCTGCTTCAGCCGCATTAATTATCTGACCATTGAATTCACCTACTACAAAGGCATCCTTGAAGCTTTCATCATTAATCGATTTGCGAGCCATATTAGCTTCTGCCTGTGAATTATATGTTCCGTACACATATTTGGTAGTTCCGTTGCTTCCCCGCACAGGGCGCACTTTTCCGAGCGACATATATTTACTCAATACATCGGCGGGCACGCGACCATCGAAAGACCCAAGTTGCACCGAAAATTTTACGAAATCCTTGTTGATAGATCCTGTAGCCTGAGAGCTGGTAATATCCTCCTGCGATGAAACCGTAGCACCGGCAGCTTTAAGCGTAATTCGTTTACCATTTTGATAGGCCGTAACAAAAGCTCCTTCAAACCCTTTCAGGAGTAAATCGATTTTGTGTTCTGCCGCATCTTTGATATTTGTAAAAGATCCGGATACATAGCGGGTCAGACCGTCATTGCCTTCTATCATAAGGAGGTGTGGCACGTCGGTAAATACCCCATTGGACAATTTATAGCGATATGCTCCGATTTGAACACGGAAAGTAATAGTCGTATTGTCCACCGCTGATGGATCAATTGCTAAGGCGAGGAGATCAATTTCTGTTTGATCTACAAGTTTTATTTCGCCGTATTTGTCATATACGATTCGAGATTTAAAGTTGGTTTGCTCCAGTTGCATCTGGCGTTCAACGGCATCTTGTAGATTATCAAAATCGCCGATAAAATAGGTTGTTGGATCATTATTCTGGTTTGCCTGAATATCTGAAATAGAAAGCAATTGCCCAATGGCATCACTTTGCATATTCGCTGTATTGATAAATTCGATTCGGTATCCTTTGCTTCGTTTTCCTTGTTTTACTCCTTGAATATCGGCCGTATATGTTTGCGTTTTATTTATTTGAAGATTTCCTGTGCTGTCGATGTAAGCCAAATACATATTTTCAAAATCTTCATCCGTCATGGTAACACCATCTGAATTTACAATGGCACCGGCCGCAGTTTTCAGTTCAAGATCTGCATAATCTGGTACCCCGTCCTTGTCATTATCCACAGGACATCCGAATAAATTCACCATTGCGTCTTGAGGCGTAAACGGACTTAGATCAATAATGTCGGCAACTCCATCATCATCTTCATCTTCGTAAGCCAAATCGGGATAATCTCCTTTCTGATCCAAGGAGGATTTTAAGTCTTTTTTCTTCCTGTATTGCAAATCATAGAGAATCCCGATATTCGAATAAAGCAGATAATCATTGCCTTTTTTCGTTGAAGAATAGATTTGATCATTGGAACGCACATTGTCCAAATTATCAGTAAAAGTATAATGGAATGTAGCGCCCATTGAAATGGCAAAGCTCTCGGTTACTTTCAGATTTATACCTGCGCCAATCGGCACGGAGAGCGCACGAAGCGGATACCGGTCTGTTTTGTCTGTATTCGATTCGCGTAGGTCAGTCTCATATACACCATCCCTTTGAAGAATGACGGCATCATTTGCCTTAGCTAAAGATTCATCACGATCGCGAAGGGTTCCGTCACTCCAGTAATGGTATTTATTTCCCTGAGCATCGAACTTGTCACCTTTTGGATCAAATTCGAAGGTAGCCATACCTAATGACACATAAGGTGTAATAATTCTATCTTTTGGAAGAAGTGCATTAAAATTATAATTCACGGAAATTCCGCCCATTTGAATGGGCGTTTCAAAATTGGCATCGCTGTATTCCAGACGTTCTGTACCACCAATTTTTCCAAACATGGCAAAAATATCGAGACCGAAAGAATTGGATATTTGATTTTTGATGACAATATGATATCCCCAGTTGAGATGGTAAGTGCGTCCGGTACCGCCTAAATTTCCCACGTCGCCATAGTAGGTTAGTGCGCCGAATCCGGCTTCGATCTGAGGTCGGTAAAGTGCTGAATTTGATATTGGTTTGGTCTCAAGCGAATCAATCTGAGACTGTGCGCTGAGATGTATAAATGACCCAAAGGCCAAAATACTAACGAGGATATGTAGTGTTTTTGGGGGCATACATATTGTACTTAATGTATACCTGATACTGGAATTTACCTAAATAGGTTTCAAATATTTTATTCAGAAGAGGTTGCAGCTACAGATTTATTGATACCATTTTTGGCTGGTAATCATCAATGCTTCCTGAACCGTAATGCGTTCGCCCGAATTGTAAGCTGTCACGAAGGGACCTTTAAACTTGTCGTATTTGGCTGTAATTCGCTCTCTGCCGTCGCGTGCAGCTTTATAAACTTGAAAATGTCCAGTAGTATATTTAAAAAGTCCGTTCTGGTTCTCGAGATTAAACTTCTCGTCAAAACGGTATAATTTCGCAAATACAGGTTGTTTCAAATTGTTTTTACCTGCAGCAATTTGCACACGGTAAAATACCCCTGTTTCAGGTTCGGGTACATCGACAATATTACCGTCGGTTTTGCTTTTTACAGAGGCTGATACCGTTTCTTCAGGTAGTTCTTTCTTTGCGGGAAGAGTAGTTTTTGGTTTTGCCTCAGCCAGTTCACTTGTGTTTTCTTTGGCACTAACTTTCGGAGTTTTTGAGGTGGAGTCAGTCGTTGTCGTTTTAGGGAGTGCCGTTATTACTACTTCTTTTGGCTTATTTTCAGCCAGATCGGTGTTCTCGATGGTATTATCTACTGCTGTACTTTCTTGTGTAACCACTTCGGCTTCCGTAGGTTCGGTTGTTTCTGTAAGCATTTCTTCCGGTTCGGGTTCCCCCCCACCACCATTTATCGGAATAGTTACCGTTTCCTCGTTTTTCAGATATGAGAAATTTCCGGTTATTTCGGGAGTTATACCATTCATTGCAATTACCGGTAGCATTTTATAGGTAACAACAACGTTTTTATTTTCAGGAATATCGTACCAAATGTATTTGATAGTCTTGTCGTTTACACTGAATACTGCTGAACTCGATTTGAGATCGATTACGGTATAACCTTCCGGAATCGTTTCTTCTATTTTCCCAAAGCCCTGGAGGCCGGTTTTGTCTACGTTGATATTTACTTTCCATTGGTTTATCCCAACGGACGTAACAGTTCTGCGCAGTGAAACTTCTGCTGTGGCATTCGAGGCTTTTTCTTCGATCGATGATTTTATGCGCTCGGCAGCAATTGAATTTGCATCGCCAACGGCTATAGTGGCCAAAGGAGCATCATAGTTTTTTCTTTCGTTTTCGTAAATATATGAGAATCGTGCGGCAACACTCAGGTTTCCGACGGCATCCTTGTCAGCAATAATGCGGTATTTGAGACTGAAACTCTTTGCGCCCGGTAAAGCCATCCAGATAAACTTAGCTTTTTGGTCATTGAATGTAAAAGAGGCTCCGGCATTGTCCACCATTTCCGCACGCAACCCGGGAGCCAGCGTAATTTGAAACTTGGCAAAACCCGACACATCGGATTTGTCGATATTGACGGTTACAACTTCTTCCTCACCGGGATTGAGCGATGCGGGTAAATTTTGACTGATTTTGAGATCACTTTTTTGAATAAAACCTACCAACAACAATCCTAGGATGTTGAGCCCAATTAACATTGATTTGATCATAATCGCACTTTATTGCTTGAATATTGGCGTATAGAACAAATCTATCGAATAGCTCGGACGAAATGCCCGATCTAATCCGTTTTTGCAAACAGAAAATTGTTGACAATATAAAGGAAGCCGTTTGCCGTTTTAGAAATTGGGTTTTAGCATGTATTTACCATAAAAGCGCTCGATGTGTTCGATGGCTTCATCGGGGGTATTTACAAGTCTGAAAAGCTGTAAATCCTCTTCTTTGATGGATTTATACTTTTTAAGAAGCGTATTTTTAATCCAATCGAGAAGTCCAGACCAGTAATCTTCACCGTAAAGAATAATTGGAAAACGACCAATTTTTCCGGTTTGTATTAATGTAAGTGCTTCAAATACTTCATCCAGCGTTCCAAAACCACCGGGCATTACGATAAATCCTTGTGAATATTTTACGAACATTACCTTTCGGACAAAGAAATAATCGAATTCTATGAGCTTGTCGCCATCTATGTACGGGTTTCCTTTTTGTTCGAAAGGTAGGTCGATGTTCATTCCGACACTCACGCCGCCACCTCGATGCGCTCCTTTATTTCCGGCTTCCATTATTCCCGGGCCACCACCGGTTATTACACCGTATCCGTTCTGACTAAGTTTGAATGCGATTTCTTCGGCAGCAATATAGGAGGGATCATCTTCGGTGAAACGAGCCGATCCAAAAATGGAGACGCAGGGTTTGATACGCGACATTTTTTCGAAGCCCTGTACAAACTCTGCCATGATTTTAAATATTTGCCAACTATCATTTGATTTCTGTTCGTTCCAGCTACGGTGTTTAAAGGCTCGTTTTATTTTATTTTCATCGTTGTTGTTCATCATTTTAATTCTTCTTTTAAATAAGGGGCTGTATATCCTCTGTTTTGTTTTACAATTTGTTGAGGGGTGCCTTTTGCGACGATATACCCACCCGCCTGACCTCCTTCCGGGCCAAGGTCGATAATATAATCGGCTACTTTGATAATGTCAAGATTGTGTTCCACCACTACCACAGTATTGCCGGTTTTCACCAATTTATTCAGTACGTCAATGAGCAGGCGAATGTCTTCAAAATGCAATCCTGTGGTGGGTTCGTCCAAAATATAAAATGTATTTCCGGTGTCTCTTTTCGAAAGTTCCGACGATAGTTTTATACGTTGTGCTTCTCCTCCTGAGAGTGTTGTAGATTGCTGACCGAGCGTGAGATATCCAAGGCCTACATCATTAAGTGTTTTAAGCTTTTCTGCTATTCTTGGCAATTCGCTGAAAAAGTCTGCTCCATGCGCTATTGTCATATTAAGTACGTCGCTAATAGAGTTTCCTTTAAAACGTACTTCCAGCGTTTCACGGTTATACCTTTTTCCTTGACAAGTTTCACATTGTACGTACACGTCGGGCAGGAAGTTCATTTCGATTGTCCGTACTCCAGCACCTTTGCATGTTTCGCATCTTCCACCTGAAGTGTTGAAAGAAAATCGACCCACTTTATATCCCCGGATTTTAGCTTCAGGCAATTCGGCGAAGAGGGCTCGAATATGTGTAAAAACACCGGTGTATGTGGCCGGATTACTACGGGGAGTGCGGCCGATAGGCGATTGGTCGATTTCGATTACCTTGTCAATATTCTCCAGTCCGGTAATTGATTTATAGGGGAGTGGCTTTTTTACTCCTTTGTAAATCACGGCATTTAACAGCGGATAGAGGGTTTGATTCACTAAACTCGATTTGCCGCTACCCGAAACCCCCGTTACACATATAAATTTTCCGAGTGGAAAATCTACATCAATATTTTTCAGGTTGTGACCAGTGGCTCCTTTTAACTTTATTTTCTTTCCCGAACCTTTATTGTGCTTTCCTGGAACAGGAATTTTTAGTTTGTTCTCCAGGTACTTTGCAGTAAGCGAATTACTTTTCTGAATTTCTTTCGCCGTTCCTTGAGCAACTACTTCTCCGCCTTTTATTCCCGCCAAGGGACCAATATCTATCACATAATCTGCAGCCAGAATCATGTCTTTATCATGTTCAACAACAATCACCGAATTGCCTATATCACGCAGCGATTTTAAAGATTCGATCAATTTGTGATTGTCACGTTGATGTAGACCAATACTGGGCTCATCGAGAATATAAAGCACGCCTACCAGTTGAGCTCCAATCTGTGTGGCCAGCCTTATTCGCTGCGCTTCTCCACCCGAAAGGGTTTTGGCGCTTCGATTCAAACTGAGATAGTCTAGGCCTACATCGCGAAGGAACCCAGAGCGATTTTTTATTTCCTTTATAATATCGTGGGCTATGCGTTTTTGGCGTTTCGTAAGTGTCGACTCCAGATTATTAATCCAGCTGTCAAATTCGGAAACGCCCACAGAGGATACCTCCGCAATGTTCTTATCATCAAGCCTGAAATAGAGTGCTTCCTTACGTAAGCGCGCACCTTCGCAAGTAGGACAAACTACCTGATTCATAAAGCTGTTCGCCCATCTTTTAATAGGAGCAGAGCTACTTTCCTCAGCTTGGCGTGTGATAAAATCAACTATTCCTTCAAACTGAAAACTATATTCATTGGTTCCTTTTTCTGAATCGATTTTCACGGTTTCATCTGTACCATGAAAGAGTTTGTCAATCAAATCATCTTCTATTTCACCAATTGGAGTATCGAGACTATTTCCGTATTTTTTGAGAAGCGCTTCCACTTGGGTGAAAATCCAATTGCTCTTGTATGCTCCTAAGGGTGCGATTGCCCCTTTTCGGATTGATTTTTTTGTATCGGGAATTAGTTTTTTGCGATCTATTTCGCTCACTACCCCGAGTCCGTTGCAGGTCGGGCACACTCCATACGGGGAGTTGAACGAGAACAAGTTCGGTTCCGGATCCGGGTATGAAATTCCCGTAGTTGGGCACATGAGATTTTTGCTGAAATGCCGCACGCTATCGGTATCTACAGGAAGAACCATAAGCGCACCTTTACCGATATCGAGTGCTGTAGCAACTGTTTGCCGCAGACGATCTTTGCCATCGGAGCGCACTTCTAGCCGATCTATTACAATTTCAATATCATGTATTTTGTAGCGGTCAAGCTTCAGATTTGGACTCAATTCGGTTATTTCCCCATCTATACGAGCTCGAATAAATCCTTGTTTGGCTATTTGCTGAAAAAGCTCCCTGTAATGCCCTTTTCTCGCTCGAATTACTGGTGCAAGAATAGATATTTTCTTATTCTCGTACGATTCAAGAATCAATTCAATAATCTGATCTTCAGAATAATGAATCATTTTCTCACCAGTGTTATATGAATACGCATTACCGACTCGCGCATAGAGAAGACGCAGGAAGTCGTAAATTTCTGTAATCGTGCCAACGGTAGATCGCGGGCTTTTGCTGATTGTTTTCTGCTCGATGCTTATTACCGGGCTCAAACCATTTATCTGGTCAACATCCGGGCGCTCCATATTTCCAAGAAACTGGCGCGCATAAGCCGAAAAAGTCTCGATATAGCGGCGTTGGCCTTCAGCATAAATCGTGTCGAACGCCAGCGATGATTTCCCACTTCCACTTAAACCGGTAATAACTACCAGTTTATTTCGTGGTATGTTAACATCTATGTTTTTTAAATTATGAACTCTGGCGCCAAGAACTTCTATGTCTGCCAGTTGGGTATTGATAATATCGGTATCCACTATTTTATTTCCATTGAGTCACTCCTTAAAGTGTCAATCAGTGCCTTTTGTTCATCACTCATTTTATATGGATACATTCCATCCTCAGGATTTTCCGGAAGTTTTATCTCATAAGCTTTACCGGACGGATTAGTGATGTATGTATCTCTTAACCAAGGATTTAATGTTTTAAGAATTTTATAATTCACACCGTGTAGAAATGCAAATTCTGCGAAATCATTTACGGCTGTATCCACCTGTACCGTATAGGTTTTATAGGGCTGGTAAAGATCTTTAGGGCGAAAATGGAAACCGTATTGAGCCGGCTTGCTAAGTATTTCCTTTACGGCGATGGCTCGGAATACGTACCTTCCTGTTTCTGTATTGAGCAATAAATCGTAGTAATTATTCGCTCTTTGACGTTCCATTTGGTTGGCCAAACCATTTATTCCCATATTGTACGAAGCGGCTGCCATAGTCCAGCTACCGTACTTTTTGTATGCAGTTTTTAAATATTTGCACGCAGCATGCGTCGACTTCTCTACATTATAGCGCTCATCGACTTCATTGTTTATTTCGAGACCATATTCACGCCCAGTATCGCGAAGGAGCTGCCAGTATCCGGTAGCTCCTGCAGGCGAAACCACATTATCTAAACCACTTTCGATTACGGCCAAATATTTGAAATCATCAGGAACTCCTTCTTCTTTTAAAATGGGTTCAATGACTGGAAACCAGCGGTTGGCGCGTTTTTGAAAAAGCAATGATTGCGACTGCCAATACGTATTGACCAAGAGCTCACGATCAAAACTTTCGCGCACATCTTCTATTTCAATCGGCACATGCTCGCTAGCAAAACTAATTTGATTGGGAGTATTCAATGAAAATATTTTGTAATTTTCATTAAAATAGCGTTGATACGAAATATCGACATTGGCTTCCTCGGATGAGAACGAGGCTGCAATCCAGCCCACACCTATCATAGCGAAAAGCAAAAGTATAAATCCGGTTTTTTTAAGAGTTTTATTGATCATTTATTTCAGTTTCAGGGGATTCTTTTGCAATTTCTACGCCAACATTTCGCTTTTGGTTATAAAGAGTAATACCGTACAAGCACAAAAATACCAACAAAAAGAATATATACCCCAGAAGTATCTCAGTAAAACCAGAGCTTTTATATGTTTGGATAAGAATTAAATAAAAGAATAGAGCAAGAGCTGAAATAATGCAGTAAACCACGGCCACTTTGCGATCCGTAAGACCTGTATAGGAAAGATGATGTGTGGTATGATCTTTCCCACCTACAAAGGGAGATTGCCCCCGACGTAATCGATTAATAGTTACCGTAATAGTGTCGCTCAAGGGCAAAATAAACACCAAAACCAGAGCTGCGATGCCGAAGTAGGCATTTGTTTCGCCCGCCACAGTATGTGCATTCCAGCAGTAGTTAATTCCAATATAGCCGAGAATTACCCCTAAAAATTGGCTGCCGGTATCACCCATATACATAGTGCTTGGGTTCCAATTGTAAAATAAAAAGCCAACGAGAGAAGCCAATAAACCAAGCAAAACCAGAAAATCGACGTTCATCCATCCCCCGTGAAGAATAATATAGCCCAGAGCTGCAGCTATAATAAAGCCGCTTACAGAGGTGGAAATTCCATCCATGTTATCGAGCATATTAATCGAATTCATTATTCCAATTACCCATACCACGGTGAGGATATCGTTTAGCATGGCATACTGGAAAACTTCGATTTTTGTACCAGTAACAAGCAAAACAATTCCACAAATAACCTGTACAGTAAATTTTAAGACTGGGCGAGTATTGTACGCGTCGTCGGTGAGTCCTAAAACAAAACCCATGGTGCCAGCAACTAACAAACCGAGGATTGGGGCACTGCTAAATACATGGTTAGGGTCAAAGGCGACCGAATAAACACATATGCTGATCAAAAAAATTATAAAGAAAGCGAGGCCGCCAATTGCCGGTTTGGTCTCTTCACTCCATCGCACTACCGCGCCGGGTTGATTCTTGGTTCCTAGTGTTTTTACAAAGCGGAGTAAAATACTGTTTATAAGTAGTGCAAAAGCAGTCATCCCGCAGAAGAAGAACGCAAAAAGAATTATTAATTCGACGGTATCTGTCATACATTAAAATGCTTCGGTAAAGTCATCTAAGGAAATACTACTGTGTTTATCCTTTTCAGAAATGATTGGATTTTTAATTTTCCAATCAATTCCAATCTTAGGGTCATCCCACCGAATTGCTCGTTCGCTTTCACGATTGTAATATCCTGTGCATTTATACGCAAAAATAGTTTCAGGTTCCAAAACGGAGAATCCATGCGCAAAACCGGGAGGAATATAGAATTGATATTTGTCATTGGCATTAAGTTCTACTCCAACGTATTGACCATATGTTTTTGAATCTTTACGCACATCTACAGCCACATCAAATACTTTTCCGCGAGTTACTCTCACCAATTTTCCTTGTTGGAAAGGCGGCAACTGTATGTGTAAACCACGTACGACATTTGCTTGTGAAGCAGATTCATTATCTTGCACAAATTCTAAATCGAGTCCGGTTGCCTTCTGAAAAACCTGACGATTGAAACTTTCAAAAAAATAACCCCGATCATCATTGAAAACACGTGGCTTTATGAGCAATAAACCCTCAATATCAAACTTCTCTACTTCCATTAACTCTTAAATATTCTGCTTAGCCAACCGCCTTCCTGCTGTTTTTTATTATCATCGTAATACCCATAACCATATCCGTAGCCATAACCGTAGCCATAGCCATAGCCATAGCCGTAGCTATAACCGTATTTATTTCGATCAACGTCCACACAATTTAAAACGACTGAAAGTTTATGCAAATTATTCTCATTTACCAGGCGGTCAACCATTTGGACATATTGTTTTTTCGAGAAATCGGCTCTAAAAATGAAGATAGGATGGTCCGCTTGTTTGATCATTTGGATCCCATCTGTAACGAGTCCTACGGGTGGGTTGTCAATAATAATTACATCGTACATGGATTTCAGTTCTTTGAGAACCGCCTGCATGCGTTTGCTAATTATGAGCTCAGCTGGATTTGGCGGGATAGGGCCGGCTGTGATAAAGTCGAGATTGTCAACCTTACTTTGCTGGATACATTCTTGAAGACCTGATTTTCCTATCAATACGGTACTCATCCCTTTTACATTATCCACATCAAAACCGAGGTGGATTTTTGGTTTACGCATGTCAAGATCCATTACCAATACACGCTGGCCAGAATACGAAATTATTCCCGCAAGATTAATTGCAACGAAGGTTTTTCCTTCTCCTGATGTGGTAGAAGTGATGGCTACTATGCGCGCTTCTTTTTTCTCATCACCTTCGCCCATGAATTGGAGATTCGTCCGCAGACTGCGGAATGCCTCCGATATCATCGATTTTGGACTTTTGTCAATAAGCAATTGGGAAGTGGGAATATCCTTTTTGTACTTCGGAATCATACCCAAAATGGTCATTGATGCATTCGAAAGTTTTGTAATTTCACTCAGCGATGTGATATTATTGTGGAGCAGGTATTTTATAACAATAATCAAAAGGCTAATCAAAATTCCAGCCACCACTGCGCTGGTGGTAATCAAACTTTTCTTCGGGGAAATAGGTTCGTTGGAACTTATAACTTGCTCAAGCACACGATTTTCAGGGACATATCCGGCTTGTGAAATACGATATTGCGTCTTTTTTTCCAGCAGGAGAGTATAGTACTTTTCGTTGATATCGAAGAGACGTTTCAAACGGGCATATTCAAGTTCCTTCTTGGGCAAGGTGCCAAAATCTCCTTCGTATTCTTCGATTTTTGATTGAAGAAATTCCCGGCGTAATTGCAATTTGTCCAGTGCAGATTTTACGCTTTCTACAATCAGATTTTTCTGAATATTTATACTGTAATCCAATGCCTTGATTCGTGAACTTGTCTCCTTCAAGTCAAACTGAATTTCTTCACGCTGCACCAGTAAATCACGAAACTGGTCAAGCATGCCGGTGATGGTTGTTTCGTACTTAGTGCCAGTCAGCAACGGAATAATATTATAGACATCTACTCCGCTTTTATCGTTCTTAATCGTTTCGATTACCTGAGTCAGCATATTCGATTCTAAATCTACCTGTACCATTTCATCTTCAAACTGTCTGAAATAATCGAAATACAGAGCCGCAAGATTGTCGAGGTTTGAAATCTTATTTTCCTTTTTGTAAATATTGAGCTTCAACTCCGAATCCCGCAGATTTTGATAAACGGTATCAAGTTGGCTGTCAATGAATGTTAGAATGCTCTTGGCACTTTTTTCTCTGTTTTCAAGATCAAACTGGATGTATTCAGTTGAGTGAGCCACTACAAAATCACGCGCTATTCCTGGATTGTTGTCTTTTAAACTGATCTCAATTGTTTGCGCAGTACTATTGAGAATCTTGATTCCCATATTCTTGATAAACTTGCTTGCGAGCGTACCGGCACGGTTAAGCTGAAAATAGAATTCGATTTCACCGCTTTCTACACGTTTATAATGATCTGGGTTGATAATCAGTAATTTATACTCAAAATATTTGTTTTTCACCAATTTCCCGACGCGTTGGGTCTCACCGAGAGGTCGATCATTGACTTCGAGATGGAAGGTATTATCTTTACCAAAACGGACAAAAATGGGGGTATCCATTATAGACGAATCCCGAATAGAGGAAAGATCAATGACAAACGAGGAGGTAGGGTATCGCTGATCGGTGAGCACTTTTCCTTGCTCATAATAAGTAATTCCTAAGGGTAATTGCTTGACCACGCGAGTCACGAGCAGTTTTGATTTCATCAATTCGACCTCACCCAGAAGTGAATTGTCATCATAAAATCGATTTACATTGAGTATTTGCTTGGCGTTGTCTTTGTCGCTCAACTGAAGGATGGTGCGTGCCTCATATACAGGTGCAGTGTAGCGCAAATATAGATATGAAGCCGTAAGCGCTACCGAAACTATAATTACCACAAGGTAAATGTTCTTACGAAGGATATGAAGAAACAAACCTAGCTCAAACTCATTGCTGAAGTTTGTGAGCCTTTCTCGATAGCTGTCAAAATTGCTATTAAGCTTGTTAATATCCTCGTTATACATGTGCTTTTAAAAAGTTCTTGCTAGGGTAAGTACCAAAACTGCTGTAGTGAGAAGGGTTATGAAAGGAGCTATTTCGCTGACCACTTGGCTCGCAATCAATGGAAGTGGCTCTACATAAATAATATCCTCAGGTTGAACGATCATATCGGCCATTGCCAAACCATCAATGGTTGAAAGATCAATTTGGTAAACATCTCTGGTGCCGGTTTTCTTATTGGTGCGAATCAGTTTTATCTCACTTGCAATTCCCCGATCGGACACACCACCAGCTAATGCGAGTGCTTCAAGAAGGGTGGTATTGGCATTTACTAAAGTAATGACCTGCGCTTTTCCACCTGAACCGGGCGATACGATTACCCTGTTGTTATTTACTTCAAGCATTACAAAGGGCTCGTTGTAATATTTGGTATATAGGTTTTCGAGTTTCGATTCAGCTTCTCGAATGCTAAGCCCGGCTAATTCCACTCTTCCCAAAACAGGAAGCTTGACAGTTCCATCATTATCAACGAGATAACTTAATCGGTTTCGCCCAAAACTCGAAGAATTACCGCCTGAGGTATTACCCGTGAGCAGACTTGAACCAATACCGCTTTCAATGAGCATATGGCCATCGCCGGTAAAAAAGTTCATCGTGAGAATATTGTTTGGCGTAATGCGCGATTCCGTGATCATGGTATCGGGCAACGCGTCATACACGTAATCCGTGGGGGTCTTAAACAGGATATCTCTGTTCACCGTACAACTTCCCAAAAGTAGACAGACCGTAAGCCATGCCAACACATACTTCATGCGCCAAATTTTGTTCATATTCAATCTTCGAAAGTATTAAATTTATGGCAATAGACTGCCGTAAAGTTTTGCAATATCATCAACGAGACGTTCATAATGAAATTTGTCCTTCACAAATTGCCAACCTTTTTCGCCAAATTGCAACCGTAAGCTATCGTCATTCACCATTTCAAGTAGGTTTCTTCTAAATCCATCGCCATCACTGGGATGACTCAAAAGTGCTGTTTGTCCGTCAATTACTATGTTTTCTATTCCTCCCACTTTCGTAGAAACGATGGCACGGTTGGCGGCTTGAGCTTCGATAAGACTTACGGGTGTTCCCTCGTTCTTGGATGTAAGAGCAATAATATCCACTCCAGCATTCACGAAATCCACATTTTTCACCCATGAAGTGAAATATACTTCTACATCGTCTTCTGAGTCGCTGCTGAAAGAAATATCAAGATCAGTACACATTTGTTCAATTTCCTGCCGCGACTCGCCGTCGCCTACGATGAATGCCTTTATGCGCTTGGGGCTGCGTTCTTTCACCCACTTGAATGATTCCAAAAATAAACGGTGATTCTTAATAGGAACCAACCTTCCCACAATACCGATGGCTATGTCCGAATCAGCCAGTTTAAATTCTTCACGGAAAACATTCCGCTTCTCATCAATTTTATCCTGAAATCGTTGAAGGTCAAATCCCAATGGGATTACAGCGATTTTATCCGCATTGCAAATCCCGTGCTCTTCCACCAGCTCTTGTTTCTGCTTTTCGCTTATGGCGATAATTTTTGTACTCACAGATGCAAGCTTCCTTTCCAAAATTTTATAAACCCCGGTTTTCAACGGATTGAAATACGAATGAAAAACGTGTCCATGAAAAGTGTGGATAATGACCGGAACTTTCATTTCGTGCGCCGCCCATCTCCCCAGTGCGCCGGGTTTCGAAGCATGGGTATGTACAATGTCGGGTTTGAAAGTGCGGATCACCTCTTTGATTTTTTTGTAGGCAATATAATCCTGAAATGGATTGATAGATCGTTTCATCTCACTCAAAACCATAGGCGTAATACCTAAATTTTCAACAATAAACTGAGAGCTGTCTTCGGTATTATCTTTCATTCCGCCCACGAGTAACGTCTCGAATTCATCCGGCAAATATTTGGTCAGGTAGGCCGCATTATAGGTAGGCCCACCGAGATTAAACCGATTGATAATTCTGAGAATACGTGTCATGAAAAGTCTACAAATTGAGTTGGCGAAGGTAAAAATTTAATGGTGGCCGAGTTCAAACTGTTTCGAATACCAATATTGAAAAACGATGAGTGCCCAAACGGTATGCGGCGTATCACCGGGATATTTGCTTTTGGCCTTGTCTTCGAGCTGCTTTACAACACTGTATCGAAACAATCCTTGCATTTGAATAAAAGATTCGGATAAATATTTCTCACATATACCTTTCAGCGGGCCTTGAAGCCAATAACTCAACGGAGCTTCAAAACCGCGTTTTGGTGCGTCAAAAAATCCTTTCGGGAATTCGTCTTCAAATGCTTTACGCAAAATCTTTTTCCCACGGTTCTTATCAATCTTATACGATGCCGGCAGCTTAAAGAGAAAGTCGACCAAGTGATGATCCAGAAATGGTACGCGTACTTCAAGACTTTGATTCATGCTCATCAAATCTACTTTGTGAAGCATATCATTGGGCAATATCAAACCAACATCTGCACGTAACACTGAATTAAAGTCGTGTTCATCTAATGCTATATCAGGTATTTCAGCGTGATGCACATTTCTTATAAGCCGGCTCACCTCACTTCGCGGAGTGAATGAAGCCCAAGATACAAATCGTTCGGCAAAAGACTCATCAAGCCCCTGACTATAGCGTTTAAGTTTCCGAAAATAATTGAGCGTTTTTGTGTTGCGCGATTCCGGAATCCGTTTCCAGAAAGCTGAAGTAGCCCGAATTGTCCGGTTGGTTACGCTGTTATTTAGCGATTGAAGTAGGGCACGGTGCTTATTGTACCCGCCCATTATTTCATCAGCGCCATCTCCACTTAGAGCCACTTTTACCTTTTCTTTCCGCGTTTGCTCAGAGAGCAGGTTCACGAGCACTGCAGAAGAATCTGCGAAGGGTTCGTCAAAAGCTTCTAAAATGGAATGAAGCTTTTCATCAATCTCTTTTTCACGCACTTGTACGATATGGTGATCCAGTTGTAAATGCTTTGCTATGACCGCTGCCCGATCACTTTCGTCAAAAAAAGGCTGATCCGGAAAACCAATAGAAAAAACAGGGATATTCGGTTTTTCAGCTTGCGCCAAATAGGTGATGACCGACGAGTCAATCCCACCACTCAGGAAAGTGCCGATCGGAACATCCGCTATTAGGCGATCACGAACAGCGGAGTGCAATAGAGTACGGAATTCGACAACTGCTTTAGCTTCCGAAGGTTGCGGTTCTTGTGATTCGGTTTGAGGAAGCGAATAATATTTCTTTTCCTTCATTCCCAAGGAAGTAACCTCCAAAACCGTTCCGGGAAGTAGCTTTTTTGCGTCGAGTAAAATGGTATGTGGTGCAGGAATATAGCTCAGCTGAAAATAGGTCGCCAAACTTCGATGATCCAGTTTTTTTTGAGGCATCGCTTCTGACAATGCCGTAAGGCTACTCGCAAAAGCGAAAGTACGTTCTTTAGAATAGTAATACAACGGCTTGATTCCGAATCGGTCGCGAGCAAGGATTAATCGACTTTCTACTTTGTCGTAAAAAGCGAAGGCAAAAAAACCATTGAGCTTATCTACGAATGAAGACCCATAATGAATTAAACCATATAGCAGTACTTCGGTATCGCTGGTGGTAGAAAAAGAAATGTTCTTTGAACTTTCCAATTCAGTTTTGAGAACTTTGAAATTATAGATTTCGCCATTGAAAACTAACACGTATCGACCCGAAACATCTAACATCGGCTGATTCGAACGATCGCCGACATCTATAATTGAGAGACGTGTATGACCCAAAACGGCATTATCAGATTTCCAAACCGCCTGGGCATCGGGGCCACGCTTTCCTATGCAACTAACCATCCTACTGATAGCATCCTCATCTTTGGATATTATTCCATCAATTTTCCGTATTCCCGCAATTCCGCACAAATTATTCTAAATATTTGAGCGAAATTATACCAAATGTGCATTCTTTGCATTAGAATAGTGAAGACTTTTTCATGCACCGGTATTTAAAACTCATTTTCCTTGTTCTTTTTACCTCGTTGTTCTTTCAACTGGAGGCTCAAAATGCCGTGAGAAGCTTTGCTGAAAATCCAGATTTGAAAGGAGCGCTGATTTCGGTAGCCGTTGCTGATATGGCTACTGGCGAAGTTATGGAATCTCAAAATATCGATCAGCGCCTTTGCCCAGCATCTGTGTGGAAATTGTTCACTACATCGGCAGCGATAAAAATTTTGGGATCTGATTTTCGATTTCATACGGTTATAGCTTATCAGGGAAATCTGTCAAATGGCATTCTCGACGGGAATATTTTCTTAATTGGTGGCGGGGATCCTTCTCTGGGATCACAATTTTTTGATCAAAACTTTGAAGGAGTATTAAGCGAATGGCTGAAAGATATCAAGGGCGCCGGAATCGATACCATTCACGGAAAAATCATTGCCAACGCCGTACATTTTTCCGGCGATGGTATTCCACGTACCCGAATTTGGGAGGATATGGCGAATTATTACGGTGCAGCAGTCTCCGGATTAAATATTAACGACAACACCTATTATGTCCATTTTGAGGTTCCGGCAGATTTAGACCAAAAAGCACGAATTCTAAAAATCACACCGGAAGTTCCCGGGCTTCAAATCACTTCTGAAGTTCTCAGTAGTAAAATCTTGTCTGATCAGGCTTTTATTTTTGGATCTCCTTTTGACAATGAACGTGTTGTGCGCGGTACGTTACCCGCAGGTCGCCAGCATTTTGAAATAAAAGGAAGTTTACCAAATCCACCATTATTTGCGGCCTGGCATTTTAAAAAAGCTTTGGAGACCGCGGGAGTAGGAGTGAGCGACGGAATATCGGTGGAATTAACAACCTTGCACGAACGCGCGACATTGAAAGTAATAGGCACGCATGAATCGCCTACACTTTCTGAACTTGTGGAACATACGAACGTTGATAGCGACAATCTCTACGCTGAATCTTTTCTTTATCAAATAGGCGCCAAGAACGGAGATCCTTCTTTGCAAGGTGGCCTCGATGCGCTTACAAATTTTTATGCCCCGATTTTTGCCAATTCTTATCCCTTCTACGCCTATGATGGGAGCGGCTTGTCCCGATTCACAGCCGTTTCTGCCCGTCAGGTTATACAGCTTCTTTGCTATGATGCTCAGGATGATGTGCTCCAAAAGAATCTATTGGATAAATTGCCAATGGCCGGGGTCCAGGGAAGTATGAAATGGTTTGGAAATCGCACAAACCTTCAGGGAAATCTTCGGGGTAAGAGTGGCTCCATGGAAAAGGTAAAGGCGTATGCCGGAGTGATTACTGCCCTTTCGGGAAGGCAATTAGCATTCGCAGTTCTTGTCAATAATTTTGACGGAAGTCCGAATCACATAAAAGAGCTTATCGAAAGAATGCTACTTGAAACCTACGGGGATTATTGAGATCAGCAGCTTAGAAAGTAGCTCGGATTGTTCGCGTCTGAGGTTTTTCCGATCGTGGTTCCTTTTTTACATAATACTTTTCATAGATCTCTGCCGATTCAGCGTCGCCCAGTTCGGCAGCTTTCTGGTAGAGTTTGCTTGCTTCCTCTTCTTTACCATCAAAATACAGTGCTTCCGCTTTATAGTAATAGAAATCAGCTGGTTTAGGAAGTTTGTTTGGATCGATCTCCGAAAAAGTTTTCGAGGCTTCCTCAAAGGATTCTGCGGCCAATTGAATGACTCCCATGTTATATTTGGCCACTTCGAGCGATGGATCTAATTCCAGCACACGGGTATAATCCTGCAAGGCATTTTTGTAATTTCTCAATTCGCCATGAGTAGCGGCGCGCATGTACAAGGCATCCCGGTAATCAGGTCTGGCCTTTATGGCGTTATTATAAAGTCGGAGTGCTGCAGTGAGATTGAATTCATGGTATTTCACGTTGCCCATAAAGTAATTTGCCTCAGGCAGGTCAGCATCGAGTTTTAGTGCTTTTTTGGCCTTTTTTTCGGCAGCCTCTATTTGATTGAGATTATAGCAAGCAGCAGACCAATTGGCATATAGCAAAGCGGATTGAGAATTGAGCTTGGCCGCTTCAGAATACGCTGCCATGGCTTCTTCAAACTTTTCCTCCTTTTGAAGACAATTGCCTTTAAGCAACCATGTATTAAAATCAACGGCCTCATCGCCGGTAATATTTTCCAGAGTAACTAGTGCCTCAGTATATTGCGCTTTGTCGTAGTGCGCTTGCGCCATTACATATGGACTCTCTTGTCCCACTAGCGTAATTGAAAATAAAAGGGGAACGAGCGTGGAAATTATTCTGTTCATCGTCCCGTTATACGCGGAAAATGTAGAAAAGTTAAGGTGACATGAAAGCTGATAAATCAAATTCTTTCAATGATTTGATTTTCAAATGGGCGATGTCAAAATTATTGGATTTATAATTTTCGAAATCAGGCACTGCAATAGCTGTCATTTTTGCAGCAAGGGCAGCGATAATTCCGTGAAAAGAGTCTTCAAAAACCATGCATTCGCGAGGCTCGACTCCTAATTTTACGGAAGTAGAAATAAATACTGCTGGATGCGGTTTTCCGTATTCTTCGCTTTCTGCCGAATGGAGACAATCAAAAGAATTTTGAAGTTTGAAGCGATTTACAACACTGTAGATGAGCGACATGGGAGATGAGGAAGCAATTGCAGTTTTTAATCCCGCTTTAAGGCAAATTTCAATTGCTTCTAGGGCCCCTTCCATGGGTTCACCTTCCTTTTCAATATACTCGGCCACTCTTTTCAAAATGGTATCTTCAACTTCCTGCAATGAGGCTCCACTCCAGGGTTTCCGACTATACCAAAGTGAAACGACCTCATTCAATCGGTAGCCCATTGTTTCGCGACAGTCATTTTCCGTAAGGTGAACTCCTACTTCTTTGAACGATTTAATTTCGGCTTTTCGCCAAAAAGGCTCTGAATCAATCAAAAGACCATCCATATCAAAAATTGCAGCTTTGATCATATGCTGCGCCAAAAATATCGGGTGAAAATAATGAGCACTGTAAATAATTCAAGCCTTCCGATGACCATTGTAGCGCTCAAAATCCATTTTGAAACGTCCGGAATTTGTGAGAAACTATGCGAAGGTCCGGTGGCATTCAGTCCTGGGCCTACGTTGCCAAGTGAAGTTGCCACCGACCCCATTGCAGACACTGCATCCATTCCAAAAAGGGTCAAAATTACTGACGCCACTCCAAAAATCGTTATATAAATGATTACAAAAGCCATAATATTTTGGGTTACATCATGAGGGATGGCTTTTCCATTGATCCGTACCGGGATGATAGCCGATGGATGAAGCTGGCGCCGAAATTCGATTATCGAGTTTTTTGCAATAACCAGATGGCGAACAATTTTTATTCCTCCAGCGGTAGATCCCGCGCAAGCTCCAATAAACATTAGGATGAAAAAAATCAGCGAAACGCTGCTGCCCCAAGTCGTGAAATCTGAAGATGCAAAACCGGTGGTAGTTAGGATGGATACTACCTGAAATATCGATTCGCGGAAAGCGAGGCTGAAGGGAAGCTCATTGCGATAAAACAGAATGCCGGTTACCAAAGCAGTTGCTGCAAGCGTAATACCCAGATACGTCTTGAATTCACCGTTTTGAAAGAGTTTTTTCACTTTGCCCTTGAAACATAAATAGAGCAGAACAAAATTGGTACCTCCAAGAAACATAAAAACCGTGATAACATATTGAATATATGAAGAGTTGAAATGTGCAATACTTCCTTGTTTTGTTGAAAAACCTCCAGTAGACATGGTGGTGAGGCTATGGTTAATGGCATCGAAAAAATTCATATCGCCAAAGGTCAAAAGCAGCGTTTCGGCTAAGGTCAGAACGATATAAAGGAACCACAATCGTTTGCTAGTGTCCTGAATACGCGGCTTGAGTTTATCTGCCGTAATTCCAGGAGCTTCGGCCATAAAGAGCTGCATGCCGCCAATTCCGAGTTTGGGTAATATGCTTATCACCAAAACGATAAAACCGAGTCCGCCAATCCATTGAATAAGGCTACGCCAAAAGAGAATGCTCTCAGGTAAAGATTCGATGTTGTCTAAAATTGATGCTCCCGTTGTGGTGAATCCGGAAATGCTTTCGAAAAAGGCATTGGTAAAATTCGGAATGGCTCCAGTAAGCATAAACGGGATTGATCCCGAAATGGCCATGACAAACCAACTGAAAGTTACGATAATGTATCCATCGCGCTTTTTTATATTTTGGCGATGCTTGCTTCTAAAGGTCGTGCCCCACAGAATCAGCCCAAGCAATACGCTGATAATTACAGAGTATATCCAATTGATAAGGGTGCCGTCGAGATAATAAATTGAAAATGGAATACACAGCGCCATCAGAGCACCATTGACAAATAGCAATGTGCTCAGAATATGTAAAATGCCGATAAAGTTTACTTTCACTTGAAGAAGCTTTCTACTTTATGAATAGACTCCATCTTGGCTAAAATAACGACATGATCCCTTTCTTTGAATTCAAAATTCTGATCCGGTATATAGCCAACTTCATTTCGAATTACACCTCCAACCAGCGATGCTGAAGGAAATTTGATGTCCAAAATGCGCTTGTCTTTTATTTTGGATTGGTAAGTTACCTCAAATTCCAACACTTCCACATCTGCACCGTGCAAACTGGTTAGTGATAGTATTTCTCCTTTTCGGATATATCGAAAAATAAAATTGGCGGCAATCAGTTTTTTATTGATAAGGGTATCAACCCCAATGCTTTGAGAGAGATGGATGTAGTCGATGTTTTCTACCAACGCTATGGTCTTTGCCACACCATGATTTTTTGCTACGAGGCTTGTAATGATATTTGTTTCGCTATTATCGGTAACCGCAATAAAGGCATCCATTTCAGAAAGATTTTCTTGTTCTAACACATCTACATTTCTTCCGTCAGCATTAATAATCAATGTATCAGGCAGCATATCGGCCAATTTAAGACAGCGCTCGCGATCGGGTTCAACTAATTTTACACGATATTTTTTACTTAAAGCCTTAGCCGCGTGATAGCCAACAGAACTTCCTCCCAAAATCATCAGGTTTTTAATGGAAATTCTATTTTTATTGAAAACGTCTAATACACGATTCATACCTGAGCTATTAGCAATAAAGTAAGCATGATCATTTACCAAAAAGCGTGTTTCTTTTTTAGGTATAATCGTCTCATTATTACGCAAGATTGCGACGGGAATAAAATCGCGATTTGGATTTAAATGCGAAGTTTCTTCCATTGTTTTTCCAACCACCTGGCTTTCTTGTTCCACTTTGATACCGATTAAAGACAGTTTCCCTTTGTCGAAATCAATGAAGTCGGTCAAAGCCGATTCTTTGCATAAACGTTTAATCTCGCGTGCGACTAACGAAGCAGGAGAGATCAACTCATCAATTCCGATATTGCATAGGTCGAGCTTTTCGCGGCTGTTTAAGAATTCAATATTGAAAATTCGCGCCACGGTTTTCTTTGCGCCGAGATGCTTGGAAATAATGCAGGTCGTAAGATTTACGTCTTCACTATTCGTTACGCCGATCACCAAATCTGCCTTTTGGACATTTGCTTGTGTTAGCGTATTTATAGAGGTGGAGCTCCCTGAGATAACCTCGAGATCCAGATGGTTCGAAATATTGCGAAGCTGATCAGGATTTGTGTCGATCACGGTAATATTATGCCCTTCCAGAGTTAATAGTTTTGCAAGGTGGAATCCTACTTCGCCAGCACCGGCTATTATTATGCGCATCCAGTTTTCTTCTTATTAAAAGCAGTAAATATAGCGAGTTGATCGGGATTAGGCACTTTTGGTAGAAACTTACGATAAAAGTGCTGGATATTGCTCCGACTGTTGAAATCATTTAATAAGCGAACCCGCTTAATTGGAATTCATTTCTACCTTTGTGGTGCTTAGGTTTTATTCAAAACCAGTTTCTGTTTTTGAATAGAGAATAGGGAATCAGGTGCAAAACCTGAACAGTACCCGCTGCTGTAAGCTCTTTAATGTCAATTGAATGGTGCCACTGTTTTTTAGATTGAAACGGGAAGGCCAATTGATCGGAGTAAGTCAGAAGACCTGCCTATGCCCAACTTTTATTTCAGGCTTTCGGGAAAAAAGGCAGGAAATTGCACAGGCTCTGACTGCCTGCGTAATTCTCAACTTTGCACTCCCAAGTCCGATCAAAAATTACTAAGGTTTTACCTGGAAAATGATTCGGATTGTGGTAAATATATTTGTTCTGGTCACTTTGTGGCTTTTGCCGACCTTGCTTTTTGCGCAAATGGATACGCTTCATTTAAAGCGGGTAGAAGTTGTGGCCGAAAGTATGCGCTCTGACGTGGCTGTAGCTGATTTTGAAAAAATATCACTGAAAGACGCATCCCTAAGCGCTTCTTCCACCTTCAATGATCTACTTGCAAATCGCACCAATCTGGTATTACGTGGTTACGGACCCGGCTCGAGTTATGGAATTTCTATTCGCGGAAGCAGCACGAGTCAAACACAGGTGGTGCTCAACGGAATTCCTTTTGAAAATCCCGGCCTGGCTACTTCAGATGTATCGCTCCTGGCAAATGGAATCTATTCGGATGTCTCTATTTACCGCGGATCGGGTGCTGCCTATCTCGGCAATGGATCTGTAGGAGGAAGCGTTCTGCTCAATTCTGGCAAACCAGATTTTCACGAATCTCTTTCCCAAAATATTACATTTGGAAGCTTCGGAAATTTTGGCTCTCTGACCACCTCAACATATGGAAATAATCGTTTTGCAGGAAGTACGAAAGTTTATTTTCAACAAGCGCAAAACGATTTCCTTCGAGTGGATCCGACCGACCGGTCGAAAATGCAGCCGCAACCCAATGCAGCTTTCAAAACTAAGGGTTTTGCTCAGGATTTTTTCCTCTATTCAAAAGGTGTTACTTCGGCTCAGCTTTTCTTTTGGGCCAGCGAAACCGATCGCGAAATACCGCCCGTAAAATCGCGGGAATCGGCAAAAACATCCCAAAAAGACGAATCATTCCGAGCGCAGGCTATTGTCTCTACTCGCGTAAAAGCAGTTGAACTTAAATTTAATACAGCTGTGGATCACGGATTCCTGAATTTTAAAGATCCGGGAGCTAATCTCAATGAAAATTCAGATTATACGAGTCTCCACTTTCAGGGTGAGGCGCGAAAAGATTTTGGAAAAACCCATGTTTTTCTCTTTGGAATTTTTCGGGATTCGTTTGTCTCCACTGAGACCTATTCTAAAACGGAGCAGCGATTAAGCCCGGCTATTGTTGCAGGAGCACGCAGGAATTTTTGGTCAGATCGTTCTTCGGTCTCCCTTCTGATACGTCAGGAATTTCTCAATACAAATGCACTTCCGGTGATCCCTATCTTATCTTTGAATCAAAAATTAAGCAGGGATCTGAGTTTGGAAATTTCGGTCGGAAGAGCGTATCGCCTTCCCGGTTTGAATGATCTCTATTGGAGGCCGGGCGGAAATCCCGACCTAAAACCGGAATCGGGATGGTTTCAGGAAGCCGGTTTTCATTCCTTGCGCAAATATGAAACTGCCAAAATTGAAGCAAAAATAACTGCTTTTCACCGCATTATTGAAAACTGGATTCAGTGGGTACCGGGTGCAGACTATTGGGCACCGATGAATGTGAAAACCGTGAGCAGTCAGGGATTTGATGGAAGCTTTGATATCTCTCATCGTTTTGGATCGGTACAGTTTAACCACATGTTCAGTGGAACTTATGCAAAGTCTATTAGCATAGAACCTATGTTTTCTGGGGATAAATCAGTTGATAAACAATTGATCTATATTCCGATTTGGTCTGCTTTCGCGAAAGAGGAAATCGGCTTTATGGAAAACCAACTCACAGTTGCATTGCTGGGAAAATATTTTAGCGAACGCTTTACAACTGCTGACAATTCGCGTAGCCTCGATCCTTATTTTTTGGTAGATGTGGAAGTGACAGGCAAACTGGATTTTAAAAAAATTAATCTATCTGTATTTGCGGCTGTTCGCAATATTTTTGATACGGATTACCTGCTTCAAGCCGCTCACCCGCTGCCCGGATTATACTTCGAAACCGGCTTAAAATTCAATTTGAACCTTAATCATAAAACGATCAATGAACAGTAAATTTCTCTATTTAGCACTTGCCACCGTGACTTTCACTTCTTGCGTGAAAGACGATAATCCCGAGCCAGTGGTAACCCCGCCGACCACTGCTACAGATTATATAGTCGTAGGAAATGAAGGTGCATTTGGTGGAGAAACTGCTTCTCTTACCGTAATTAACCGTGAAGATACTACCCTGAATCAAAATGTATTTGCGGAAGCGAATAATGGAGCGGTGTTAGGAGATGTTCTCCAAAGCATGAATTTAAGAAATGGGGAGATCTACCTGGTGGTAAATAATTCCGGAAAAATTGAAGTGGTCGACACATCCGATTTTAGCAGTAAGCGCATAATTTCTGGTTTTGCATCTCCACGATATATGCATTTCGCCTCTGATTCGAAAGCTTATGTTTCCAATTTGTTCGCCAACCGTATCGATGTTATCGATCCTGTGTATGGGACCTTTACGAACTCAATTGCGACAAGCAATTATATCGAAAAAATGAAGCAATACAATGGAGAATTGTGGTGCACAGCTCCCGGAAGCGATAAGCTCTATTTCCTTAATCTTTCTACCGATCAAATCTCTGACAGCCTTACCCTGAGTCTCGGAGTAAGCGAGATCGGAATGGATGGGAATAATGATTTTTGGATATTGGCTCAGAGCACTTATTCAACACCCTCAATAGAGCCGGCAATCTACCATATTGATGGAGATTCCAAAGAGATTCTTGGCACTTTTATTTTTCCTACAGGAACGGGCTATGGAGGAATATTGGAAATGAGTGCTGACAAAGAATCGGTACTTTATGTTATGGGAGGTGAACTTTTTAAGATGTCAATATCAGCATCGGTTTTGCCTGATTTACCTTTTATTTCGAAATTCCCGGCATCTTTTTATGCCTTGAATGTAAATCCTGACAACGGTGAAATTGCACTTACCGACGCTCTTGATTTTTCGCAAGGAGGACATGTGAATTTTTACACTTCTGAGGGCCAGATGATCGATGATTATGAAACGGGTGTCGGACCTCATTCGGTTTTATGGGTGAAAAAATAGAACTGAATAGGAAATGAATTTTGAAACCCCTTAGAGAATTTTAAATTTCTGAGGCCTTTTTTACTATATTTATACCTCAAATGGCAGCAATATGAACACGATGCAGGATTGGTTCGATGCCTATGGCAAGAGTCACAAAAATAAAACCAATGAAGCGGTGCATTGGATTTGTGTGCCGCTTATTTTTTACTCGATTCTTGGAATTCTCTCGCTCATACCACTCGCTTTTGCAAAAGCACTGTTTCCTGAAAATATGCAACCTTTCATTCATTTAGGAACTTTACTCGCGCTCTTTGGTTTACTTTTCTTCCTACGTTTAAGTGTTCCGATAGCCTTGGGAATGGCAGTCGTATCATCTGTGATGCTTTGGTTGGTGAATCTCACTTATTTGAAATTTGGAGCGGATGCTTGGATGTTTTTCATCATTGTTTTTGTTGCCAGTTGGATTGGACAATTTATCGGACATAAAATTGAGGGTGCGAAGCCTTCCTTTTTCGATGATCTCAAATTCTTACTGATTGGCCCTGCATGGTTGCTACATTTTATATACCGCAAGCTGGGAATCGGGTATTAAATATTTTTACATCTACTTCCTTTACTTTCGCGAAAATTCGAACTGAAAATTTTCAATCGCATATTTCGTATTTTTCGGCCATGAAAATTTGGATTCTCTTCATCATCCTTTTGTGTGGATTTTGCGCGTGTCAAAAGGAAAATAAAGATACAACGCCACCAGTAATCAACAGTCTGTCGATCGATGCTGTTGAATATGTACCTAATGATGTGATGAATCTGCAGGTTTCACTCAGTGATAATGCTTCTCTTAATCAGGTTCGTGTTCGGATTTCTCAGGCATTTTCTAAGACTTTTACCCATTGGGATGAACTCTCCATTCGGGATATTTCAGGAACTTCCTTTCAGGGAACTTTTTCTTTTGTTGTCCCTGATTCGGTTACAGCGGGGTATTACCAAATTGCTACTCAGGCAGCTGATATGGAGGGGAACGGAACCATTGATTCACTAATTTATTTTACTATTCTTCAACCGGAATCGGCACCTCAGCTAATTGATTTTCAAACCAATCCCCCGATGATCGGTGAGGTAATTTATCTTAATTCAACAGACACTCTGTCTTTTGTCGGACAGGCTACGGACGATATAAATTTGAGTAAATTGAGTGTTATTCTTCAAACCGCTTCCGAAAGGGCAATCAAAACTGTGAGTTTCAATATTACTGACTCAGTTACCACTTGGGATTTTGCAACCCAAAACGATACAATTTTTCCGGATTACGATGTATATCAGCCTTCCGAATTGTTAATTAAAATTCTGGATTCAGATGGAAATCTTACCCGAAAAAGTTTTCCTGTAGAATTTACACCTTGATATAACTATACTCCTTTGCTGCTGCTCCGGCGGCTTTTCAATATTTCCAATTACCTTATATTTGAAAAAATTTTTAGACTGATGAAGAAATTTGAATTTTTAAAATCTTAAATGGGCAGTGAAAGAGGCGGTAAAACAGCTTGATAAGGTACTGACCGATCCCTTAGATCGACGCAAAAGATCTTTTTATATTGAAAAACCTGAATCAGGTCGCCGTTTTGTGATCACGGATATTCATGGGTGTTTTCAAACTTTTTTAAAATTACTCGATAAGATTTCTCTCAAAAAAGTGGATCAACTTTTTATCCTGGGCGATATGGTCGATCGCGGCCCGTATTCATACTTAGTTATCGAAAAGATTGTTCAACTTATTAATGAGGGATATGCTATTTTTCCCTTGCGCGGCAATCACGAACAGCTGTTTTTAAATTTTAATCGTGAGAATCCGCGAAAGCTCAAGACCTTTGCCGGAAGGCAATACGCCCGCCACCTGCTCAATGAAACAGGTCATCTTCCGGAGTTTATTGATTTGTTTTTCAGTCGCTTGCCATACTACTACGAAACTGATATTGCTTATCTGGTACACGCAGGGTTTAATACCCGCAAAATCAATCATTTTGAGGAATGGAAAGACATGATCTGGATGCGCCGTTTTGAATATGACAAGAAGAAATTTAAGAAGAAGATGGTGATTCACGGCCATGTTCCAATTCCCTTCGACGATATTTCTTCCGCGGTAGTGTCTGCTAATAAGAATATCAACCTCGACAATGGATGCATCCGCGCCGATATTTTGGGGTACGGAAGGCTTGTATGTTTAAATATGGACACAAATGAGATTATCAGCCAGAAAAATAAAGATTTAGAAATTTCTTAAACCAACATTCTCTTGTGCCAGCTTTGAGAGGCAGGAACAATCCAATGGGTTTCCATTTCTCCTTTTGTGGCAACAAGATTATTGAAAACCAGGGTATCGGCTGTCAAATCACCATTTTTGAAAGCATTTGCTAATTCGTGAAGATTTTTGAGCTGGATAGTTCCATCCGAATCCAAATAGGCCATTTGGGTGCGATCCATGAGAGAAATATCAAAATTTCGTTCCAATGATTGGATAAAATGCACCGAACTATCAATCGAGCAACCTGATGCGCCAAAAGAATCCTCATCTACAAAAAGACAGACAAACCGATTGAAAAATACCTGATAAGAAGCTTGCAGATCTGTGCCATGAGCTTGCCACTTTTGGATAAAATCAGCGCAGTTATCCTCCAATTTCTCCATTTCCTGATCGGTAAAAAAACGGGAAGCTTGATAAATCCATACTCGCGCCTTGGAATTGATCTCTTTATTTATTTCGATTGTTTGATTTTGAGTGGGGAGTGTCATAAGTCGTTTGCTTGTGCAATGAGTTCGGCGATGTCCATCACTTTGACGGATTCTTCCTTGTTTTTGTTTTTCACTCCATCGGTCATCATAGTCATGCAAAAAGGACACCCGGTGGCGACGATATTGGGTTTCAATTCGAGGGCCTCTTCAGTGCGCTCTACATTAACTTCCTTATTTCCGGGTTCCGCTTCTTTAAACATCTGTGCACCTCCAGCTCCGCAACATAGTCCTCTGCTTTTGCAGCGTTTCATTTCCACCAATTCGGCATCGAGGGTTTCGATTAATACTCTCGGTGCTTCGTAGACATTATTCCCTCTACCGAGATAACAGGGATCGTGAAAGGTGATTCGTTTGCCTTTGAATACACCTCCCCCCTGAATGCTAAGTTTTCCTTCGTCTATCAGTTTTTGAATAAACTGGCTGTGGTGCATTATTTCGTAATTGCCACCAAGGCCGGGATATTCATTTTTGATTGTATTGAAACAATGCGGACAACCGGTTATTATATTTTTTATTCCATATCCATCAAGCACTTGAATATTGGACATAGCTTGCATCTGAAAAAGAAATTCGTTTCCGGCGCGTTTTGCAGGATCGCCTGTACAGCTTTCTTCTGTGCCCAAAACGGCGAACTTTACGGATCCTTTATGAAGAATTTTAACGATCGCTTTTGTGATTTTTTTTGCACGGTCGTCGAAACTTCCAGAACAACCGACCCAAAAAAGGACTTCCGGCATTTCACCTTTCGCGGCCATTTCGGCCATAGTTGGAACTTCTATTCTTTCACTCATTAAAGTAGTCTTAATTTTCTTCCGCCCATTTTAAGCGATCGCTCGTCGGAAATGCCCAGGGAGCGCCATTATTTTCAATATTTGTAAACATACCGTTCAACTCCGTCGGTGCTTTCGATTCTTCCATTACGAGATATTGACGCAGATCGATTATAATTTCAAGCGGTGTAATATTTACAGGACATGCTTCCACACATGCATTGCAGGTAGTGCATGCCCAAAGTTCTTCGGGAGTTATATAATCATGGAGTAGGGATTTGCCATCCGAGTAATCTTTTCCGTGTTTGTCAATATTTTTACCCACTTCCTGAAGTCGGTCGCGGGTATCCATCATAATTTTACGGGGAGAGAGTAATTTGCCCGTGATATTTGCTGGACAAACACTCGTGCACCTTCCACATTCGGTACATGAATATGCGTCCATCAGATTTTTCCAATGCAAATCAGTGACATCCTTCGCCCCGAATTTTTCTTCCGGAACCGCTTGTCCTTCAGGTGGAGCGGCATATGGATCGGCTTCGGGATCCATCATCAATTTCACTTCATCGGAGACACGCTGCATATTCGTAAACTGCCCTTTTGGCTTTAAGCTGGCGAAATACACATTTGGAAATGCGAGGATAATGTGAAAATGTTTTGAAATTGGTAAATAATTCATAAACAGCAAGATGCCAATTATGTGAAACCACCAGGTTCCGCGTTCAGTAACGATAAGTGCTTGCGTTGAAAGTCCGTTTAGAAAGGGCGCGAACATTCCGCTCACGGGGAATGCGCCGGCTTCAATATAATGGGTTGCACCACGCTGTTGCAATATGTAATCCGAACCATTCATCGTCAGAAAGGCAAGCATTAGCAAGATTTCGATTATGAGGATAAGATTGGCATCGCTCTTTGGCCATGCCGTCATTTCGCGTGCATGAAACCGTTTGATTTTTCCGATATTTCTTCGAATGAGAAATATGATACAGGCGAGTAAAACCAGAATGGCAAGTATTTCAAAACTACCGATCAGGAAACTGTAGAACCCGCCGAGAAATGAAAAAATACGATGGGTCCCGAAAATGCCATCGATAATGATCTCAAGTACTTCGATATTTATAATTACAAAACCAACATAAATGAAAATATGCATGATACCCGCTAAGGGTCGTACCACCATTTTAGATTGCCCTAAGGCTACACGTGCCATCATTGCCAGACGACGCCCGGGTTGGTCGCTGCGGTCGACCTCCCGACCCAACAATATATTCCGTCGAATTTTTCGCACCTGAAAGGTGAACAGACCTACAAGTCCTAATAAAAGCAGTACGAAAATAATATTGCCTAATTCCATAATTTACTGGTTAAACGAATTGGTTCACTGGTTATGGCTTTTATTGCTCGCTGTCTTTAACGTATTTCTGAAGTTCTTCCAATTCTTTTTTAGTCAATTCTACACTTTTATTCTTACGCCCAAAAACCGAGAATTGAACATATCGGTTCGGATTTACCCGGATATCTTCCATAAGCAAATCCATATTATTGGTAGCAGATTCGAGCTTATTATACAATTCGGGATTGTTAATCAACATGCCGAGTGAACCTTCTCCATTATTAATTTTGGTCATAATATTCTCAAAATCAGTAAGAGCTGCATTTGTTTTTAGAATAGTCTCAGAAATATTTGCCTTAGCCAGCGTATCGCTTATCTGCGAAAAGTTTTTAATAATATTATCCAACTGCCCACCGTTTTCACTAAGCACTGCGCTCAGATTGTTTATGTTATCAAGGATATGTCCAATGCGTATTTTTTCATCGCGTACCAAAGTATCTATACGAAATGAAGTACGCTGAAGGCTGGCAATAGCGTCGTTGATTCCCTTAAAGCTTTGTACCAAATTGTTCTGGGATTCCGGATTTAAAATTACTTCGATTACTTTGATGACCGAATCTACAGAAGAAATTAGACTCTCGGTTTTCATTTTTAGAGGTCGCAGTTGGGCATTCACTTCTTCTACAAGATCTCCTTCAACTTCGGGCGTAAGGGTGTCGCCTGAAACTGCAAGCTGAGCACTGTTGCCCAATATGAGGTGAATTTGCATTGATCCTAATAAATCTCCTGCTTTTAAGAGTGCTTTTGAATCTTTTGGAATATCGAAATCTTCATTTATTGCCATGGTAACCAATAACATACCGGATCCATTATTTTCAATTTCAATTTTCTTGACTTGTCCTATTTTGAAGCCATTGAGCATTACCGGATTTGATTTCTCCAATCCATTTATACGATGATAGACCCCGTAAAATATCCTGGACTGTTCGAATACATATACTCCTTTCAGATAGTTAAATCCTACAAAAAGCAATGCAATGGCTGCTATAACTAAAATTCCTATTTTGGTTTCCTTACGAATTTTCACAAACAGTATTTTTATTTTTCACTTGTCATCTCAATAGCTTTTTCGAGCGCAATACGGTTGTTGTTTTCATCAAAAGCTACAACGAAGGCACCTTTATACCCATTTTTGCGCACCGATTTTTGAAGGTTTTTTGCGCCTTCATACGTTGTGGCTTCGCCATAAAGGTATTTATAAACCCCATTATCAACATGTTCTGATACGTTTTCAATACCGTTGAAGTTACCGGGGATAGTATTTACCTGAATCGATGAAGATAATAGCTGAACTTTAAATATCACACCTTTGTTCGAATTAATCGACGAATCAGCGGGTACAGCCTCTTCTACAGCTTCTGTATTTTCAACTTTTCCGGTCGATGATTCGAAGGAATCCATGCCAGTCTTGTAAGTCTTAAACGCACGGTAGATGGCCGATGAAATGTAATCCTGACCTTTTTCGCTCATTAAAAAATCCTCTTCTTCCGTATTGGTCAGAAATCCCATTTCGATAAGGACACTAGGCATAGTGGTAAAAGAAATTACCCAGTAAGGAGCTTGACGAACCCCTCGATCAATTCGGCCAACGCGTTCGCGCATTTGATCTTGTACCTCTTTGGCAAATTTCAAACTTTGGTGAATGTGCGCATTTTGGCGTAAGCTAAGTTCTATAAGGCCCTCCGGTGAATTAGGGTCAAAACCATTGTAGTTCGCATCCTGATTGTCCTCAAGAAGCATCGCCTTATTCTCGCGCTGTGCCATGCGAAGATTGGCATCCGTTTTGGCGGCTCCCATGACGTAGGTTCCTGTCCCTTTTGCAGATTCACGCGTGAAGGCATCGCAGTGAATGGAGATAAAAAGGTCGGCACCATTGGTGTTGGCATAGGTGGTGCGCTCATGCAAAGGGATGAACTCATCTGTATCTCGTGTGTAAAGAACTTTTACGTCGGGAAATGCCTCTTTTATATAATTTCCCACCTTCAAAGCGACATTTAAAGCTACTGTTTTTTCGGTCGTTTTATATCGTCCTGTACCAAGATTTCCCGGGTCTTTTCCTCCATGCCCAGCGTCGATTACCACACATCTAATGGCTGCCCGACCTGGTGTTTTTGGCACGGAAGATGCTATTAGAAGCATCCCCGAAACAACGGATATTACACCCAATAATATGGGTCTCTTTTTAGACCATTTAATAATTTGATTTTTTACGTCCATTATTGCGGGGGTATTTGCTTAGTTTTGGACGATTTTAAAGGTACTGAAATCATACTTAAAATTACATACATAGAGCGGAAAAACCGAATAGCAAAGCTACTATTTATCCTTGGGATGATGTTCATAATCGTGCCATTTAACGCTTCTGCGCAAGACCACCCCGATTCGCTGATTACAGATACCGTGCCGAATGTTGCTAAGGATTCCCTAATGACCGTTTCAGATTCATTGGCCACAAACCTCAGTTCGGATAGCTTGGACTTGAAGAAGGAAGCTGACAAATCGGTTATTTCCAGTCAGATAAAATATAGCGCCGACGATTCAATCGACAATGATGTTGTGAATCGGAAAGTGTATTTATATGGAAATGCCCAGATACAATATCAGGATATTACACTGAAGGCTGCCCTCATAGAATACGATTTTTTGAATTATACCGTCCATGCCGAAGGTGTGCAGGATACCTCTGGAAATTGGGTAGGACTGCCTGATTTTAAACAAGGAAGCTCCAAATTCACTTCCCATGAAATGAATTACAATTTCCGATCGAAAAAGGCTTTTGTAAGACAAGTTCAGACAGATGTTATTGAAGGCACACTCACGGGTAGTGAGGTGAAAACCACTGACAATAACAACGTTATATACGTGCGCCACGGAGAATATTGTCCCTGTGCAGACCCCAATGCTAAAACGCGTTTTAAAATCGGGAAACTCAAAGTTATCAAGGATAAAGAGATTGTTACAGGCCCAGGATATATGGTCATTGGAAAAGTCCCGACTCCGCTGGCTTTTCCATTTGGCTTTTTCCCGAATTCCGACAAACGACAAGCAGGCTTGATTTTTCCAAGTTATGGAAACGGTGGGAATAGAGGTTATTTTCTGACCAACCTTGGTTTTTATGTACCACTTGGCGAAATGTGGGATACAAAGTTTTTGGCGGATATTTATAGCCGTGGAAGCTGGGGTCTGAAGAATGAAACGAATTATAATAAGAGATATAGGTATAACGGCGGTTTCAGTTTACAATATAATAAAACCGTAACCGGAGATCGGGATTTGAATAATTATACTGCTGGCAATCAATTTTTTATCAGGTGGAATCACAAGCAGGATATGAAAGCCCGACCAAACTCTAATTTTTCGGCATCAGTCAACGCCGGAAGTTCTCAAAATTATCGCAATGATCTCAATGCTTCACAAGAAAATTACCTTCAAAATACTTTTCAATCCAATATTAGGTATTCGAAATCTTTTTATGATTCACCCTGGTCATTCGGGTTGAATGCCGGTCATTCGCAAAATTCCCAAACCAGGGTTTATTCATTTACATTACCTTCTTTGACGATTAATCGTGCCATTACTATGCCGCTCGATGGGTTGTTTAATAACAATCCAAAACAGGCTCTCTATGAAAAACTGGCCCTTAGCTACAGTGCTATTGCAGAAAACCGACTTACAACTTCTGAAAGTGAATTGGCACTAAATAATTTCAGAAACCTGATGGATAAATTTCAAAATGGTATAAGGCATAATGCTAGTCTAAGCTTACCGCTAAACGCAGGCCCGCTATCTATATCTCCGGCTTTCAATTATCAAGAGCGTTGGTATTTGAAAACCTTTGGGCGAACCTTTAACGACGATCTTGGTACGTATGAGAGGGATACAATTCAGGGGTTTAATAGAAATTACAATTATAATTTTTCGGCCTCGATGACTACCAAGCTATATGGAATGTTCAGTTTTAGAAAAGGTCCAATAAAAGCCATCCGCCATACGATTACCCCGAATGTGAGATACACCGTTACACCTGATTTCAATTCAAATGTTTACGGATTTTATGGGGCCGAAGGGAGATTGGGCAGCTATTCACCTTACGATGGTACCATCTATGGTGGCCCGTCTTCCGGAAGATCTGAACTACTGAGTTTTTCGCTTACGAATAATTTAGAAGCCAAAGTGCTTAGCAAAAGGGACACAACAGGCAAGTACACAAAAGTCTCTTTGATTGATAATTTCACAGCTTCGTCAAGTTACGATTTCCAAAAGGATTCGCTAAATCTCAGTCCGATCAATTTATCCTTACGTACTAAAGTCACTAAGTATCTTGACCTTACAGCAAGTGGAACTTTTGAACCCTACGCCCATTTTCCTAATCCGGATAACCTTCAAAGTTCAACAACTGAAAATGTTTATTTGGTGCAGCAAACCGGAAAACTTGCCAGTTTTGAAAACGGTCAACTAAATATAACCGGTAAAGGTTTTGGAAGTGAAATGTACGCTAAAGAACCACCGGGCAACATAGTATCTGCAGATGATGATGAAACTGAAACCGAAAATACAGTACCAATTATAACGGAAAAAAAGGGGCTTTTCGAGGATTTCACAATTCCATGGCATGTTGGTTTTGGCTATAAGCTCACCGCTAATCGTGGCAGGAGAAGTATTGAACTTAATGAAGGTTACGCAATTGTCGATTCGATAAAGTTTATTCAATCCATTGTATTCAACGGAGATTTTAGGCTTTTTAATAAGATATCTGTGAATGTAAACTCTGGGTATGATTTTGTGAATAGAAAACTCACACCCATGACAATTAATATGACCATCGATCTAAATTGTTGGGAATTTTCAGCAAATGTGATTCCATATGGCGAACGCAAAAGTTACAGTATTCGCTTCAATATCAAGTCATCGATGCTTCGCGATCTCAAACTGGAACGCAATCACAGCTTCTCTGCCGACGGTAATTTCTTTTTATAGGCGGTGTTTTAACGGGAGGTCGCTTCCATCCATCATATTTACTCAGCGAACTATCTAAAAGACTATCCTTTTGGTACACCTACAACCTCATAAGAGTTAATGGAATAACGCGGGAGTTGGCTCGTAAACAGAGCTATAAAGAATCGTTTAAACGTAAATAATGAGTTGTTTTACTTTTTGAGTAAAATCTCCAATGGCTTACCAACAGAAGAGTCAGCTTTGATTTCAAACTCCGTTTTCCTAAAAATATCTGCATGAGAAATCGGCCGGCGCTCTTCTTCCCAATTGAATCCTTTGTAAAAACGTTCCTCTTCGGGAAATTTGAAAAGCGGATAAAATGTTCCATCGGGTTTATTTAAGAATACAATTCGCTGTACACGATTGTCTATCAGATATATGGAAATATCGCTACAGATGGCTTTATTTACTCCTATATACTTATATTCTAGTGTCGGCTTCAGCTCATTTTGGCTGCTGTCGGTCGTTGCTGCCGATGAATCCGGAGCCACCTTCTGCTCTTCGGCTGCGTAGTAGAGCGATTCACCGTTTCCTTTTATTAGTACTTTATACAAGTCGTTGTTGCGAAAATATCCCGTGAGTCGCTTTCCTTTTATTTGGTTGTACTTCAAGGAATCTACCCGGTCTGCCATAAATGCATTTTCGAATACGTAGAGATTCTCTATTTTACCTTCAGCTGATTTTATCTCAATCGTATCTCCGGTAATTTGCAGGTGTTCAGACCACAGCACCGGATTATTGTACATGTGAATCAGGCTGTCGGACTGAGAAAAAACCAATGAATCGGCAGCGCCTTGCATATCGCTTCTGAAAAAACGCACATTGTGATACGCATAAATCCGGTCGCCACGTATTGAATCCTTTATAGCTAGGAGCGTATCGCCATGCAAAAAGAGGGAATCCAGCTTATCATATTGTACCATTTCGGCTCGGCCGGTAACCAATGATTTATTGCTCTTTTCGTCATATTCTCCATAATTGCCATTAATATCCAGCCTGTCAGTAGTATCGATGATCGAAACATTTTCATAAGCTTTACCCAATCCCAGATTGCGGTCATACCAGAGGCTGTCGCCTTTAAGGATTTGCTTGCCATTGTCGAGGTAGGCATTTTCATTAAATTGGGATATATCTCGCTTCGTATCGTACCATCCGTTTTCGCAATATATCGTGTTCTGATCCGAAAAGATAAATGTAGGTCCTTCAAAATAAGCTATTTCCGTAGTATTTCCGTAGTTGAGGGTGTCGGTTTCCACACGATAGTTTGGGTTATTGAGTACTACGCTGTCGCGAAAATAGAAGAACGAATTATTCGCATCGTAAATTCCTTCACACGAAACCAATTTGTTGTCGTTTTCGGTGGAAATGATTGTACCGCGATCGTAAAATATTGCTTTACCCGTTTTTCGATCGTAATCCAACGTGTTTGTTTTCAGCGTCATATTCTGATCATTCAGCGTTACGTTGTCACGCACTTTTACGTATTGCGTATTTCCGTTATAATAGAGTTTATCACTATGAAGCGTTAAGGTATCACCCTGAATAATGCGTACTTTTCCAAACGCATCGAGGCTATTGTTGGTGCTGTACAGGTAGGCACTGTCGCAATACATGATGGCTCCCTTGTGTTTGAACCGGACATTTCCCAGAAGGCGTTGTGCATCTACCCCGAGTGATTTATCATACTTGAGACTATTGGCGCCAAGAAGCTCAATCTTATTGCTCTGGGCAGTGAGATCAGCAATCAGAATCAGGAAAAAGAGACAAGTGAAAAATGCGTGTTTCATCTTCATGATCTTGCCGTGGTCAAATTTGATGCCGAAATTAAGCAGTCACCGGTTCGCGTAAAATCGTCTGCTTGCGGTCGGGGCCTAATGATACAATAGTGATTGGTGTTTCCAGTTTTTCCTCCAGATACGCAATGTACGCGATTAGCGTAGCGGGAAATTCCGATTCACTTCTGAGTTTGGTAACATCGGTTTTCCAACCTGGCAGTATTTCGTAAATAGGCTCCAGCTCATTTGCATTCAAGTCGTAAGGGAGGTAATCAATGCGTTGGCCCTCATACATATAATGTGTACAAACTTTTATTTCATCAAAAACGGAAAGTACGTCCGCTTTGGTCATGTTGAGCTGGGTCACACCATTAATCATTACCGCATATTTGAGTGCCGGCAGATCAATCCATCCGCAACGCCGCGGACGACCTGTAGTAGCACCAAACTCATGGCCTTCTTTACGGAGGAGTTCGCCCGTTTCGTCAAAAAGTTCAGTCGGAAAAGGCCCGCTACCTACGCGTGTGCAATAAGCTTTGAAAATACCGATTACTTCACCGATTCGGTTAGGAGCAATACCAAGTCCTGTACATGCACCTGCTGCAACAGTGTTCGATGAAGTTACAAAAGGATAGCTCCCAAAATCAATATCGAGGAGGCTGCCCTGAGCTCCTTCGGCCAGAACTTTTCGATTATTTTTTAGAGCATCATTTATGTATTGCTCAGAATCGATTATCTGGAGTTTTTTAATTTTCTCCACGCCTTCAAACCAGGCTTTTTCCTTTTCAGTAATATCGTATTCAAAATCAAACTGCTCAAGCATGTGCTCATGTTTTGATTTTAATGCCTGATAACGTGAAGAAAAATCGTCAAGAAATAAATCACCGATTCGCAATCCATTTCTGCCGGTCTTATCCATGTAGGTCGGTCCGATTCCTTTCAATGTCGATCCGATTTTTTTCTTGCCTTTTTCGGCTTCATTGGCGGAGTCGAGCACGCAGTGGGTAGGTAAAATTAAATGGGCTTTGCGCGAAATGAGCAAATGAGATTTCACATCCACCCCCATTTTTTCTAATGCTTCTATTTCTCTTTTAAAAATGATAGGATCAATTACCACTCCGTTTCCGACAATATTCAGTTTTTCGGGATGGAATATTCCCGAGGGAATGGTATGAAGAACGTGTTTGATATTGTTGAATTCCAACGTATGCCCCGCGTTTGGTCCTCCTTGGAATCGGGCAATAATGTCGTAGTGTGGAGTTAAAACATCCACAATTTTTCCTTTGCCTTCGTCGCCCCATTGCAAGCCGAGAAGTACGTCAACTTTTGAATTCATTTGTTTGTTTTACTCCGAATCAGCAAATATAGCATCTGCTTCTTCACGGTTTTTGGTAATTTTAAAAACGGAATTGAGTTTGGTCACTTCAAACAAGGCCTGAATGCGCGGTAGTGCACCGACGATTACTGCTTCACCGCCCTCATTTCGCGCCTTGTTCATCAGGTTTATAAGGATATTCAGACCGGTGCTATTCATATAATCCAGTCTACTCAGATCAATTATAAATTTGGAAGTTCCTTCAGCCAATTCCTCTTCAATTTCTACACTGATTTCGATGGCTTCGACCTTATCAACAAGTCTTCCTTCCATTTCCAACACAACAAGGTCATCAGTTTTATTCAATTTATACGAAAATGCCATTTTCTTTGATAGTTTAATGAGGTTCAGGGTTATCTTTTGGATTTCTAAGGGCGTAAAAATACAAACTATGGTGGAGAACTTTTACATCAAAAATTTCTTCAATCGTTTTTTTGATTGTTTCGATTCTGGGATCGCAAAATTCGAGTACTTCTCCGGTATCGGTGCAAATTATATGATCGTGTTGTTTGTATTCATGTGATTTTTCAAATTGAGCGATGTTTTTGCCAAATTGGTGCTTGCGAACCAGGGTGCAAGCCAGGAGTAAATCAATCGTATTATATAAAGTGGCACGGCTTACACGGTAGTTTTTGTTTTTCATTTTGATATAAAGAGATTCAATATCAAAATGACCATCGTACTCGTAAATTTCGTTAAGTATGGCAAACCGTTCGGGAGTTTTGCGATGCCCGTTTTGCTCCAAATAAGCCGAGAAAATCTGTTTTACTTTTTCTTGTAATTCTATTCTTGACACCATACCCAATTGAACCTACGAAAGTACGGTAAATCCCGCGATCTATCAATCATTTCTATGCATTATCTTTTTCTCCAGGAAGCTTTCCGCGCTCTGCCGTCAGTACGCCTTCTACACGCCGCAATCGGTTGATCAAATTGTTAAGGTGATTGGTATCATACACAAAAACGGTAACGCGCCCGTCAAAAACTCCATCATTGCTTTCAAAACTTATTGCTTTCATATTTACATTCAGGTCGTTGCTGATGGTTTGGGTGATGCTGTTAACAAGGCCTACATCATCTATTCCTTTGAAATACACATGTGCCATAAATTCTTTATCCTTCTGGCTTTGCCACTTGGCTTTGATAATTCTGTAGGCATAATTGGATCGAAGTTGTACAGCATTTGGGCAATTCGTTCGGTGAATTTTAATACCGTCATTAATAGTTACAAATCCAAAAACATCATCACCGGGGATGGGATTGCAGCAAGGTGCGAGTTTGTATGGAACATCTTTTTCATCGTCGCCAATAAACAATGTGTCTTTTGGGATTTTTTGACTTGATTTCTCCGTTTTGGAGTCACTCTCAACTGCTACGACTTTATTTGCCGAGAAGGTGAGCATCCCATTTTCAACACTGTAGCCTTTTAATTTCTTAAGTAAAATTTTGCCTTTGGCGATGTCCTGATACAGATCGGTGGTATTCTTATACTTGTAATATTGTTCAAGCTCGGCCACATTTTTGCTGTTGAATTCGGCACCGAGGCTTTTAAATTTGCGCTGCACCATTTCCTTGCCTATGCTAGCTACTTTTTTCTGCTCTTCTTTTAAAGCGCTTTTTATTTTCGACTTTGCTTTGGCAGTTATGACATATCCCAACCAGTCCTCTTTTGCTTTTTGCTTTTTTGATGTAAGTATTTCTATCTGGTCGCCACTTTTAAGCGTGTGGCTCAAAGGAACCAATTTTTGATTCACTTTTGCGCCTATGCAGGCTTCACCCACTTGGCTGTGGATTTCAAAAGCGAAGTCGAGTGCGGTGGCTCCGGTTGGCAATGTTTTTAATTCGCCCTGAGGTGTAAAAACGAAGATTTCGTCGCTGAATAGATTGAGCTTAAAGTCGTCTATGAAGTCGAGCGCTCCGCTTTGATTCGACGAAAGCATCTCGCGAATACGAGACAGCCACATGTCCAAACTGGTCTCGCCACCCTGATTGGCTTTGTACTTCCAGTGGGCGGCATAGCCCATTTCAGCTACTTCATCCATACGCTGTGTACGAATTTGTATTTCCACCCACTTTCCGGTGGGACTCATTACGGTGGTATGGAGTGACTCGTAGCCATTTGCCTTCGGTGTGGAAATCCAGTCGCGAAGCCGATCTGGATTGGGTTGATAAAAATCCGTGACAATGGAATAAACTTTCCAGCATTCGGCCTTCTCGTGATCAGGTGGTGTGTCGAGAATAACACGAATTGCGAAGAGATCATAAATTTCTTCGAATGGAATATTCTTTTTGTGAATCTTATTCCAGATGCTGTAAATGGACTTTGGCCTGCTCTTTATTTGATATTTAAAACCTTCCTCATCAAGCTTTCGCCGAATAGGCAGGGTAAACCGATTGATAAAACGGGTGCGCACTGCCTGACCCTTTTTCAGTTTTACGGCAATATCTTCGTATTCTTCCGGCTCAGTATATTTCAGCGAAAGATCTTCGAGCTCTGTTTTGATGGAATATAGGCCAAGTCGATGCGCCAGTGGTGCGTACATGAAAAGGGTTTCGCTGGCGATTTTTAATTGCTTATCATGTCGCATCGATTCGAGCGTGCGCATGTTGTGAAGGCGGTCTGCGAGCTTTATCAATATTACCCGTACATCGTCGGAAAGGGTAAGTAGCATTTTTTTGAAATTCTCGGCCTGTAAACTTGCTGTATGATCGAAAACATCGGATATTTTCGTCAGACCGTCAATAATCGACCGGACTTTTGGGCCGAAGAGATGATCGATATCGTCAAGACTGATGTCGGTATCTTCGACGGTATCGTGGAGCAATGCTGCCACAATTGCCGTTGGCCCTAGACCAATTTCTTCAGCAGCAATTCGCGCTACCGCAATGGGATGATAAATATAAGGCTCGCCTGATTTCCGACGCATATCCTTGTGGGCTTCGAGTGCCACATCAAACGCTTTGCGTATATCCTTTTTGTCTTTGGCCGATTTCGTATTTTTAACCGTGCGGAGTAGGCCCCGATATCGTGAAAGAATTTCTTTTTTCTCTTCTTCTAAATCTATTTTGAGCTCCATATACGCAGTTGACCACGTAAATCTACATTAATCCTCAATAGCGGGCAATACTTTTGTGCGCACTTCTCCAAATCCTATGCGAATTCCATTACGCGAACTGTGTCCACGCATTATTACTGTGTCGCCATCTTCAATAAATTTTCGTTCCTCACCATTCGCTAATTTCAATGGGTTTTTACCAGCCCAAGAGAGCTCAAGCATAGATCCATAGCTGTTTTGGTCCTTTCCGGAAATGGTTCCCGAAGCCATCAGATCTCCCACACGTATATCACATCCATTCACGGTGTGATGTGCAAGTTGTTGATTAATACTCCAGTACAAATATTTATAATTGGAGTCACAAATTTTTTCCTCTTCACCATTTTCGGGTTTCAGGAGCACCTCCAATTCAATGTCAATATTCTTATTGCGATTGGATTTTAAATAAGGCAATACTTCTGGGTTTTGTTCTGGCCCTTCAGTGCGGAATGGTTCAAGTGCATCCATTGTAACGATCCACGGAGAGATGGAGGACGCGAAGTTTTTCCCCAGAAAGGGTCCGAGTGGTACGTATTCCCACTTTTGAATATCGCGTGCCGACCAGTCGTTAAAGAGCGTCATTCCAAATACGTAATTATCGGCTTCTTCGGTGGTAATGCGGTTGCCAAGTGGCTTTCCGTCAAAAGTAATGAAGGCCATTTCGAGTTCGAAATCGAGTCGTTTAGATGGGCCAAAAATGGGAGGTGCTTCCGGGTCGGGTCGGGTTTGTCCCTTCGGACGATGAATCGGACGTCCGGATTCAATTATCGATGAGCTGCGTCCGTGATAGGCCACTGGAATATGTTTCCAGTTGGGCATTAAGGCATTTTTAGGATCGCGAAAAAGAGAACCCACATTCGTAGCGTGTTCTACACTTGAATAAAAATCGGTGTAGTCGCCGATCCTTACGGGAACATGCATTTTCACAGCCGATTGCTCTTTCAAAGCTGCATCCACATGATCTGGATTTTTCTGAAGTTCATCATTGCTCTCGTCGAGCAAATCAGCAATACGATTGCGCAATTTGCGCATTCCTTCTCTTCCTGATTTCATGAGGTCATTCAGTTCTGGTTTTTCAAAAGATTCATTTTCAAATCCGAGTTCCTCAAAATAGCCACGTACAGCTAATTCGTGTAAATCGAGGATTTTATCACCAATTGCGATACACGTTCGTGGCTGCGTTTTGGAATCACTGTAGATTCCAAAAGGAATATTTTGAAGAGGAAAATCGCTGGTTCTGGGTATGGATACCCATGAAGTTTTATTGGGGTTATTTGCGGTTATTTCAGTCAAAACGTTTTTTATTTTTCAATGTGAGTTTCGGAGGCAAAGAGCGGATAATTGCGCATCATTTTATGTACCTCGGTTTTAATTTTCGCAACTTCTGCGGCATTGTTGCGGTTTTCAAGGACCCTGTCGATCAATTCCACGATTGGTTCCATGTCACTTTCTTTGAGTCCACGGGTTGTTATGGCCGGTGTACCTATGCGCATTCCGCTCGTTACAAAAGGAGATTTATCATCAAATGGGACCATATTCTTGTTTACTGTAATATCTGCTTCGATCAATGCATTTTCAGCTTCTTTTCCAGTAATATTTTTTGAACGGAGGTCTATCAGCATCGAATGATTATCCGTACCGCCGCTGATTACTTGGTATCCCCTATTTACAAATGCTTCAGCCATTTTTTGGGCATTTGTGCGCACTTGTTTTATGTACTCCTTGTACTCATCCGTCAAGGCTTCCCCAAAGGCTATTGCTTTTGAAGCGATTACATGCTCAAGTGGCCCGCCTTGTGTACCCGGAAATACTGCCGAATCAAACAGTGATGACATTTTACGAACGACACCTTTTGGCGTTTTCAGCCCGAAAGGGTTGTCGAAATCTTGTCCCATCATAATAACTCCCCCGCGGGGACCGCGTAGAGTTTTGTGGGTTGTGGAAGTTACCACATGACAATGGGGGAGTGGGTCGTTCATCAACCCGGTGGCAATGAGTCCCGCAGGATGTGAAATATCAGCAAGCAGCATAGCACCGATTTTGTCAGCTACAGAACGCAATCTTTCATAATCCCAATCTCGTGAATAGGCTGATGCTCCGCAAATAATGAGTTTTGGTTTTTCATCAATAGCTTTTTGCTCGAGCTTGTCATAATCGATTTTTCCCGTTTCTTTTTCTACCCCATAAAAACAGGGTTGATACAGTTTCCCTGAAAAGTTTACCGGAGATCCGTGTGTTAAATGCCCTCCATGGCTGAGGTTGAAGCCCATAATTTTGTCGCCCGGCTGGAGAATAGCTAGCATTACTGCCGCATTCGCTTGCGCACCGCTGTGAGGTTGCACATTTGCCCATTCGGCACCAAAGAGTTTTTTGAGTCGGTCGATTGCTAGATTTTCGGTTTGATCAACAAATACGCAGCCTCCGTAGTACCTTTTGCCTGGAAGGCCTTCGGCATATTTATTTGTCATTACCGACCCCATGGCTTCCATAACCTGATCGCTCACAAAATTTTCTGAGGCAATCAGTTCGATGCCTTCGAGCTGGCGGTTTCTCTCCTGATCAATTATTTCGAATACGCGGGTATCTCTTTTCATGTTTTTTCCTTTGAGTTAATGGCATCTCGAAACCGGGTTTTTCGAGGTTTCCTAAAGCAGAGCGCAAAATTAGCAAATACTTGGGTAAAGATTAATTTTGTGGCGATGAGTTCTCCCGAAATTTCTAAAAAAGTGAACATTCCTGCGGGAAAAACACTGATACTTTTTGACGGATATTGCAATCTATGCAATGGCGCGGTACAATTTATACTGAAACGGGATAAAAAAAAGCAATTTCTATTTGCAGGTCTTTCCTGGCCTGTGGGTGAAGATATTATCCGGCAGTTTCCAAAATTTAAAGCCACGGATAGTATTTTGGTTTTTGAAAATGACAAAGTATTTGATAAAAGTTCTGCCGGATTGAAAATCGCCTGGCGATTGGGTGGTTTGTGGCCTTTGATAAACGTTTTTTGGATTGTTCCGCGGTTTCTCCGGGATGCTATTTATGGATTTATTGCCAGAAATCGGTATAAGTGGTTTGGAAAAAACGAGTCCTGTATGATTCCGGATGCGAATGTGAGGGGACGGTTTTTGGATTGAAAATGATTTCATGTTCTAAGCATTTCAATTTTTCACGCTCATGAAAACTCCTTTTATAGCTCATATTGATTCATTTTTGAGTTTTATTTGGATTGTTGGTGAGCCATTCGTACAGGATAGAACGGCTCGGAATCTTGTTAATCACTCAAATTTTTTTAAAATAGTAATTTGCAGATAACTCGTGATCTCTCCTAAATCTTTCGCATAAAAAAACCGGCTTTCAGGCCGGTTCTTAGTATTCACTCTTTTTCAATGAATTAATTAGCAGAAAGATACTCGGCAACACCACTGTGTGAGGCGTTCATACCTTCTTTTCCTTTTTCCCAGTTGGCAGGACATACATCCCCTTTTTCTTCAAAAAACTGAAGAGAATCCACCATGCGAAGGGCTTCTTCAACGTTTCTTCCGAGTGGAAGGTCGTTAACCAATTGATGACGTACAATTCCTTCTTTATCAATAAGGAATAAACCTCGGTAAGCTACCAATTCTCCATCAGCCTGAAGCATTCCTTCATCGTCATAGTAAAAATCGCCAGTCAAAACATCGTAATTGTGTGAAATTGTCTTATTGGTATCTGCAACAAGCGGATATGTAATTCCTTGAATTCCACCATTGTCTTTTGCTACTTGTAACCAGCCCCAGTGTGACTGCTCGGTGTCGGTAGACACGGCTATAATTTCTACTCCACGTTCTTTAAAATCGTTGAGTCGCGATTGAAATGCGTGAAGCTCGGTAGGGCATACAAATGTGAAATCCTTCGGATAAAAGATAAGGATTACGTGCTTCGAACCAATGAATTGATTCAATGAAAAATCTTCAATTATTTCTTCGCCATTGATTACTGCAGCGGCTTTAAATTCTGGTGCTTTTTTTCCAACTAATACTGACATAAATTTCTTTTTTTTTAATGTTGCCACAAAGATACTGGAAGGCGTGGAAGTATAGGTGAATCCCTCATTAGTATTATCTATACTTCCATAGAAACCTCGTAATTTGATGTCGGAAATTAGAGCAGTAATACAAGTCCGAGTCCTAGGGCAATGGCCGCAGCTTTTTTCCAACTAATACGGTGGTCTTCATCAGCCTCAAAAATGATGGTGGTAGAAACGTGAATAAAAATCCCCACGGCGACCGAGAGCACCTGCGCATAGATGACTTCAGTGTTTTCAGCTCCTGATCTGAGCAAAAGCCAGCCGATTACAATGCCTATGGGTGTGGCCAATGAATATAAGGCGAGATATCCTACAGTTTTTTTTACGGTAGTGAAATAATGGTGAAGTAAGGCGGCAAGCGCTATCGCTTCGGGAATTTTGTGAATTACGATTCCGATAAGGAGTGCATCGCCGTGCCCATGCGGGTCGATAGCCGCATTGCTGCCGCCTGCCAATGGCAAACCTTCGATCATGGAATGTAAAAACAAGCTCAAAAAAATACCCAATGGAAATATCTGTGCACTATTGTGATGACGATGTATATGGCCATGTTCGACTCCCTTGGAGAAATAATCGAGAGTGATCTGGATCAAAAAACCAAGGAGTATATAATAGCCGGCTGAGAGGCTCAGAATCCGATAAATATCCGGTAATAAATGCATTACCGTAAGGGCAAAAAGATAAGCACCGCTAAATGCCAACAAGATTTTTACATTTTTGGTAATCTTTCCATGAAGGTAAATTCCGGCTACTCCTCCGAGAATACCTGCCAGAACGGGTGAAATTAATTGGAGGATATTCATCGTGATTTACGTGCTATAATAATCAGTCTTGGCGATATCTCGGCTTTGAAATTTTCGAGTTGATAGTTGCCAAAAATGTCGTGGATTTCAAAATTGGCTTGGTTGAGCATCCCAATGAAATCAGCGCGTGTGAGGGCTGCTACTTTTTCAACAAACTCAAATTTCTTACCATGGTCATCAATTTCGATTGTTTTGATTATTTGTCCGTTTTCATGCTTCCGCGAAATGCTAAATTCAATATCGTCAATGATTTTCACTTCTTTGTTTACCAAATTGTGAATTACTTCTTCGGCATTCAAAAAATCAATCAGCAGATATCCTTTCGGTTTTAGATTTTGATAAGACGCAAAAAGTACAGCCTCGTTTTCAGCGCGCATATTAAAGTATCCGAAGCTGGTAAATAAATTGAATACATAATCGAAAGTTTCATTGGCAAATGGATACCGCATATCGTGAACGTAAAAATGCAGGTTGTCGACATGTTCTTTTTTGGCAATTTTAATACTCTCGGCAGACAGATCGACTCCAGTCACATCGAATCCTTTTTTGTTGATATATACGCTATGCCTTCCTTTACCACAGGCAAGGTCAAGAAACTTTGACCCCGCTGGGGGAAGGAAATATTTCATTACTCTATCTATAAAGAGTGCAGCTTCGCGTTCATCTCTGTCACGATAGAGGATGTGATAATAAGGCGAATTGAACCAGGTTCTGTACCACGAGGGTTTTTGCATAGGTTTTAAAAGCGTAAATTTTGGGTGGAAATAAGTTGCGAAGCTATAAATTTCTTTAAATAGTTTAATTAACACGAAACTGCTGATATCAAATTACGTAGTACAAGAGGCAAGTAAGACAAAATGCTATATTTGCTCAAATAATTTATAGTTTGACCCAGATTCAAGAGATATTCGATCTGTACGATACCATGGAGCGTAAGAATATTATGCTCTCTTTCAAAGGTGATATGTCTACAGATTTATTGACTTCCATTCTTCAGGTAATCGAAAATAAGCTCGATCGTTTTGGCGAAAGCCCAAAAGTGAAAAAGCGTATTTTTAATATTCTAGTCGAATGCCTTCAAAATTTATATCATCATATTGATCGTCCTCCTATTCAGGCAAAAGATGATACTCCTTCCGTCATCGTAATGGTGGCAAAAAATGTGACCGGATATTCTATAATTACGGGCAATTTTATGCTTCGCGGTAATGCCGATATACTGAAATCGCGTCTCGAAGAGATTAACGGGATGACCCAGGAAGAAGTAAAAAATCTATATAAATCTGTTTTGGCCGATGGTAAGATGTCGGATAAAGGTGGAGGAGGTCTGGGTATGATCGATATTGCACGCAAAAGTGGCGAAAAACTCGAATATGGCTTTATTCCTTTTGGAGACGGAAGTTCATTCTTCAGCTTAAACGTAAAGGTTAATCACAATTAAAATCGCATGGAAAACATTCACATTGAAGGAACTACAAAAACACCGATTGTAGAATTCGATACTAATACTGGACAGTTGGTTATAAAGGGAAGATCTATTCCTGAAAATTCGATTGACTTCTATAAACCACTTGTTGACTGGATAGATGCTTACGCAAATCAGCCAAAAGAATTAACCGTTCTAAATATGCAGCTTGAGTATTTTAATACCAGCAGCTCTAAATGTATTCTTGATGTATTTAAAAAACTTGAGAATATTCAGAAAGCCGGAAATGCGGTAAAGATAAAATGGCACTACGAAGAGGATGATGAAGATATGCTCGAGGCAGGAGAAGATTATGACGCCATTATAGATATTGATTTTGAAATGGTCATGGTCGCTGAGCTTTAGTTTTTTACGAAACAATTGGGTAATTCACAGAATGCATAATGCAAAATGCTTTCTGAAATTTACCCTTTTTCTTCAATAGAACGTAACGATTACTATACCGACGACTGAAAGTATTGTCTATATGGGTATGAAGGGAGACCGTTTGATAGGGAGTAAAAAGAAATAGGCAAATATCATTCGAAATTTCCATTTTCTGTTTCCCAATCCCGTTACCTTCTTCCCGTTGCACCTTAAATTGCCTTTTGCGAGTTGCTCATGGCAAACTGTTTGGATTTATTCTGCCGAAAGCGTAGCTTAGTACAATAAATCATCTCTGTACTTTACTGCGAATCAAATGACAACCGATTACCTTTCCAGCGTAACTAAACAATTCGAATACTACAAGAGCTTGGGTGAGAAGACATTTTCTCAGGTTTCTGACCCACAATTATTATATCAATACAATGCAGAGAGCAATAGTATAGCTATAATCGTAAAGCACCTTTGGGGAAATATGCTCTCCCGTTGGACTGATTTTCTCAAGAGCGATGGCGAAAAAGAATGGCGTAGACGTGATGCTGAGTTTGAGAATGATATAAAAACCCGGGAAGAACTGATTGAAAAGTGGAACGAGGGATGGAAATGCCTTTTTAATGCAATCACACCCCTTTCTGAAAGCGACTTAAGCCGTGAGATTTATATCCGAAATCAGGGGCACTCAGTTGTCGAAGCCATAAACAGGCAGCTTGCACATTACTCATACCATATTGGGCAGATTGTTTTTCTGGGAAAAATGTTTGCGAGTGAAAAGTGGGATTCACTCTCCATCCCGCGAGGAAGTTTCGGGGCTTATAGTACGGATAATTTTCCGCAACCTAAACATAATCAGAATTTTACCGATGAGTTTTTAAAACCTAAGAAATAGTCCTTTACATTTGAAGAGTTTTTTCCATGGCCGTTGTAGGCTTAAGATTGGTTACACGTTTTGCACATTTTCTGGCTATCCGAATTCGATAGTAGGTATTTATTTTTCGATGAAGTAGGAAATTTCTTTGATAAATTTCGGTTCGACGAAAGAAATTGCTACTTTTAAGCCGTAATTCTAACCAATTTTTAAATCAAGAATGCGATGAGAAATTTTACTTTTTCAACTATAGTTTTCTCTTTAGTTACTTTGTTATCAGGGATTAGTACTACTAAAACTGCTGCTCAAAACTGCAATAATTTCCAATTTTTATATAATGATGACACAGGCATTGTATACAGTGGTCAAATTAGTGGAGGAAATTTTGTTTTAACCCCTTTACTTGATCCTGGAATGCTCGGAGATATTGCAATAAACCAGAATACCAAAGATATTTATGTGATCGATGCCCATGGCACAAAAATCAAAACATATGATCAAACTGGGACGCTCCTTAGTGACGTAGCGCTTTCTGGATTGAACAGCACCTACGCCATCGTTTGGAATAAAGCTGACGGAAAATTGTATGTAGGGAATATCAATAGCCAGCAGGTTTATACGCTGGATCCTATTACAGGCACCAAAACCTTGTTTGCCAATAATATGCCGTTATTCGGAGGAGATTTGATAAGTACTGATTCCGGTGAATTATTGCTTGTTCGTCGAGGTCACAATACCCCTTCTAAAGTATATGACATAACTTCGGGTACAGCAGTATATTTATACGATGTGGTACAAGAAGTTTGTGGTGCTGCAAATACTCCTTCAGGCGACTATATTATGTCTGAAGGAGGAAGTACTCTAAAATTCCATATTTACAATTCGGCTGGAGTCTCTCAGGGAGTTTTAAATCCTGTAGATACAAATGGAAATCCATTCCCAATTTTGGGCACCGGTGGTGATATGGCCAGCGCTTGCCTAGATAATAATTCGTCAATTAGTTGTCCATCCTTCCAATACTACTACATTGCTGACAATACTCCCGGGATTCCTCAAGGAAACGTATATAATGGAACCGTAGTAGGTGGGGATTTTGTATTGACGTTCTTGTTCAATGCTGGTAATGCCGGTCATATGGCACTGGACGAAAACAGCGGAAATATTTATGTTGTGAATAACAATGGTTCCGATATTAAAACTTTTGACTCCAATGGAATTCTTTTAAATACAGCTCCAATTTCGGGTCTTAACAGTACGTATGCCCTTGTTTGGCACAAAGCTGATGGCCTTCTCTATGTCGGAAATGCGAATAATGATAAAGTGTATATTATCGATCCTCTAACAGGAGCTAAAGCTTTGTTTGCAAGTAATGTACCCGTGCAAGGAGGAGATATGATAAGTACAGATGCTGGTCAATTGCTTCTCGTAAAGCGAATAGATAATGGGGCGTCAAAAGTTTACGATATCACTTCAGGTTCTGCTGTATTCTTATATGATGTGGCAACGGCAATAAACGGTGCAGCATTGACCTCAACAGGAGGTTATATTATGGCCGAGGGTAAAAATTCTACCAATTTCCACACCTATGATGCTTTCGGAGCTCCTTTGGCAATTCTCAATTCTGTTGATAATTTGGGTAACCCATTCCACCTTTTCGATGGTGATATGGCAAGCGGCTGTATGAGTAGCAACAATTCATCCGCTGAGGGATGCGATTCTTATAGTATGTTCTATACCAATTACATAAATCAGTCCAGTGCGGATGTTTATCGCCTTGATTTGAACCAAGACAATACGCTTACTAAAACATTCCTTACCAACCTTCCATTCAGCTCTACAAGCGGTGCAGTATCATCCGACGGTAAGCTATACATCTGTAATCGTTATGGTACAGGATTTTATGTGGTTTGGGATGTGAATACCAATACACAAATTGGTGGAAATATTCCTATGACAGATGAAATAGGTAATAATATTCAGGAAATTGCCGGAAGTGTAATTCACAATGGAATGCTCTACGTAATATCCAAAGATGAAAATATTTATGCCTTGAATCCTTCAACGGGTCAGGCGAGCGCTACATTTGTTGGTCTTCCTGGTCGTATCTCAGATATTCTATTCGATGACAATGATGATATGTGGGTTATGGATCGCGATAATAGCATGTTCAGAAACCTCACCGCTGGTACATCCTTTGCTGTTCCACTTTTCAATGTAGATGGTATTTCACTATTGCCAAATGGCAATTTTGCAGCAGCCGAAGGTGGAGGTGTTTCCTTGCTTTATGAAGTAGATCCAAATGCTGGGGCACTCACTGGCGTAACTTATGATGCCGATATTAATATGATGTGGGGAGACCTGACAGGTGTATGCCTCGACTCAGGAAACGAGAATACTCCAGGACAATGTAATGCTACCGTGATGGTGGACTACGTTCAGGGTTTGAAAAATGATGGAACAAATATAAACCCAATTCAGACGGATGCATCTCAGGCGTTGGGTGCTCCTGAAAGAGCTACAAGCGGATATTCTTATGTGACCCTCGGATATGGTGGTAGCATTATTCTTGGCTTCAGCGGTTCAGTTCCTAATCAACCCGGAGATGATATCGAAATTGTGGAAACTACTTACGGCTATCCCGCATACTGCGGTTCTTACCCTGAGTATGCCGATGTTTATCTTTCTGTAGATGGATCAGATTGGCATTTTGCGAAAACCGTATGCAAATACGATGGATTTGTAGATATTAGCTCGGCTGGAACATTCGATTATATCAACTACGTGAAAATCGTAAATAACGATACGCTGACTACCACTCCTGATGGCTTCGACGTGGATGGTGTAGTGGCCCTTCACAACTGTGCAGATGACGGTGGTCTCGATTTTCAGGTAATAGAAGCGCAATCCGGACTTTCTGTTTATCCAAATCCAACTACCGGACCGGCAGTTGTCGAGTTTACGCCTGCAACTAAGGGAAAATCAATTATTCAGGTAATTGATATGAGTGGTCGGATTGTAGAAACGATCTTTAACCAAAATGTTGATGCAGATCAAACATATCGCGTGACCTTTAATGGATCTGATCTCCCTAATGGCGTATATGTGACTAAATTGACAACCGATAATGAGGTGTCAATCGAGAAGATCATGATTGCAAGATAATAAGATGCCAACCAAATTAAATGTGGGCTGTCCGTTTTGGGCAGCCCTTTTTTAGTGCTGATTTTTGCATTAGCAATGGCATTAATAATTGAGTGATAGGTTCGAGTTAGGGCGTCCGCCGCATTTTCTTGCTACCTTTGAAAAAAACATTTCTTGTTATGATCAAATATAAAATTGAAGCTGAGAAGTTTTCACAACATATTTTGAACGTTACGCTTACTTTCAAAGCATCCGATTCTATCACAAAATTGCAAATGCCTTATTGGCGTCCTGGACGATATGAAGGAGGTAATTTCTCAAAGAATATTATAGGATTGCAATCATATACCGATGGAGAATTGCTTGATTGTAAAAAAATAACCGGAAATTCCTGGGAGCTAGATACGCATCCTGGAAAAGAAGTAGAAGTGCGATATGGGTGTTACGGAGCCGAGCTCACAGCAGGAAATACATATCTCGATGAGGAATTGATGCTTGTCAATCCAGTAAATTGTTTAGTTTATGTTCTTGGAAAAGAGCATAAACCGATGCAACTGTCCCTCTGCATTCCAGCCAACTGGCAAGTGGCAACTGCCATGAAGGCTATCACAAACGGCGTCGATAAAACCTTTCAATGCACTGATTTGCAAGATCTCCTCGATACTCCGATTTTGGCTTCTGAAAATATAGAAACATTGTTCTATACGCAGGAAGGTGTCGATTTTTATATCGATATCTATGGTGACGGCCTGGGGGATAAAGAAAAGTTCCAGCAGGATTTCGAAGATTTCACCCGTGTTCAGATTGCGGCCTTCGGAAGTTTTCCGGTAGATCGCTACCACTTTCTTACTTTAATATTGCCTCATAAGGCCTATCATGGTGTAGAACACGAAACGAGTACGGTAGTCATTATGGGTCCTTCCTCGGAGGTCAATAAATGGGATTTTTACAAAGAACTGATAGGTGTTTCATCTCACGAGCTCTATCACACCTGGAATGTAAAGAGCCTTCGCCCCGCCGACTGGACGCCGTATGATTTCTCCGGTCCGGGTTTTTCGAGGCTTGGATATGTGGCCGAAGGAGTCACTACGTACATGGGTGACTGGATGCTTTGGCAATCGCAATTCTTTTCAGATGAAGCTTTTCTCTCAGAACTATCTACGCATGTACAACGACATCTGGACAATGAGGGTCGGTTTAATCTTTCCTTAGCCGATTCGTCTGTCGACACATGGGTAGATGGATATGGTCGGGGAACACCAAGAAGACGTGTTAGTATTTATGTTGAAGGAGCCTTGCTCGCTTTGGTTTGCGATATTCAAATTCTGAATGCAACAAAAGGAAAAAAGAGTCTCAGTGACGTTATGAAGTCGCTTTACGAAAAATACGGAGCTAAGAAAGGTTTTTTCGAGGATCAATACTGGGCTGAATTACAGCATTTCGCTGATCTCGATTGGTCTCATTTGCGAAAGGATGTTTTGGATGGTACCGGGAAGTTAGAGAAGTATGTGGAAGATGCACTTTCTGAAATGGATCTCAGTATTTCTGCGAAAGCGTCTGAAAAGTTATGGGAGAAAGATTGGGGTGTGAGCTTTGCGCAAATAAATGGCAATTGGGAAGTACTCAATGTGCTAAAAGATTCCCCTGCCGAAAAAGCCGGAATTTGGTTTGGCGATCAGGTGTTGGAAATAGGAGGGATGCTCCCCGATGCCTTTTTTGCAAAAGGAGAATATGAAGCTATTCGTGGAATAGAAATTACAGTTCGTTCGGGCTTTCGCCAAAAAATAGTTTCCCCTAAGGCAGATGAAAAAGTTTGGATGAAAAAATACCGGGTAGTTCAAGATCACGATTCTGATCAGGTACTTTTCAAAAAGTGGAAGAACTATATGGAGAAAAAAATGAAAACTGCTGAAATATAATATGCCGTATTATGGAGAGTGAAACAATCGATATTGGTGAAACCGGGGTTTTAAATAAACGCCCCACCTTCCTTACAGTACTCTGCATCCTAACCTTTATCGTTTCGGGGTATAATTTTGTATTTTCTTTGCTGGGTCTTTTTCAATCGAAATCGTACGATGCTTCTGGAATGGAAGACGCCGTTTCAAAATTGAAAGATGCAGCACAATCGGCTGATGATCGCACGCAGCATTTCCTGATGCGTATTATTGATAGCCTTTCGATCACCATTCAGGCAGGGGTGGAACATGCCACAGCACTTGGGCTTGTTGAACTTTTGGTCTCTGCAGGATCCATAATCGGTGCCTACTTTATGTTTCGCTTGCAAAAGGCTGGTTATTATACCTATATCGTTGCTAAAATTTTTGGTATAATCGTTCCGCTTACATTGTTGGGATTCAATTTGCTCACCGGCATGATTTATGGATTTGCGGTGGTAGTAGGTGCAATTTTCGTTGTATTATATGGGGTGAACCGAAAATATATGCATTAGATTTTAACGGCTATGGCTGAGATTTCAACGTGAGCGCCTGCCGGCAATGCACTTACCTGCACCGTCTCCCTTGCTGGAAAATGCGTATCGAAGTAACTACCATACACTTCATTTACCTCACTAAACCGCTTCATATCTAATAAGAAAATGGAAGTTTTCACCAGATTACTATAATCCATTCCGGCTTCTTTGAGAACCGCTCCAAGATTTTTCATCACCTGATGCGCTTCGTCTTTTAAGTCGCCTTCTATCATTTTGCCTTTGGCTGGATCGATTGCCACTTGGCCACTGATATAGAGAGTTCCGTTGTGTTCTATTGCTTGATTGTATGGGCCAATTGGGGAGGGGGCCTTTTTTGTTTTGATGGTTTTCATATGGGTTGATTTTGATTCCAAATGTCGGAAAAGTAATTGGTTGAGAGATGCCTTGTACTCTTTTTAACCGTCGATCAAAGGGAGCCCGTATGGGAAAGTTCGCAAAGTTTTACTTGCTTCGCTGCGTGAGAACGCTTCGCTTACGCCAAGATCGCGAAGGGTTTTCCGTCAAAAGGTTAGTTTTCGATAGTTTAATTCTACGGACAGGAATAGAAAAAGCAACCTCAGTTTATTTTATCGTCCTTAATATTTACCCGGAGATGAAATTTATCTCCACTTATTTAACCAAATTTAAACCGTCATGTACAGAAATCTTGTCTTAGCGATCGCTTGCATTGCCTCAATTTCTTCTCAGGCACAAGATTCAAACAACATTAATTCGGACAATACCGGCTACACCATGAGCCCAGAAACCGTTAGGAAAAAAGCACTACAGGTGGAGGCGGGGTACTCTTACTTCAATGGTGATGTCGAATTTAATGAAAAGAATCCCTACGGTTGGAATAATTATTTTACCACTATAAAAAGTTCGTCCAATGCATGTGCCTTAAAGCTGCGCTACGGTGCTTTCGAACGGCTTGAAATTTCGGCACAATATGGAACAATGTTCACAAATAGTCGAGTTGAGTACTCGATTAATGAACCAAATGAAAATAACGATCATACAGATTATTTTGATTTTGCTGTAAAAGGTCAAATTTTAAACGGATCCGGAGACGTACCGGCCGTTGGTGTAAGTATTGAGTACAGTAGCCAGCCTAACGGGGGGGAGTCATTCGTGCGAATTTAGCCGCTGAAACTCTCTTTTTCGAAAAAATGGGAGTACGTATGAACCTCGGGTACTCAACTGCTGAGAATGTCCATATTGGTTTTCAGGTTAATTATTTAATATCAGATCATTGGAAGGTGTTTGGAGAATATTCCAAAAATGTGACTGAAAATAACTGGACATTAGCTTCTCTGTATGATTTGTCCTATTATCAGCCATCAAATACTACAGCAGGAGTAATCTGGAATATCAATGCCAATACCTTGGTTGGATTAACAGGTACTTATTATCTTAATTCCCATGACTTCAGGGATGAAATAGATACTGTTCAAAACATGGCGCTCAAAGTTTCTTTCAATAAACGATTCGACTGGGGAAAATAGTTTTTCTCAAAAGAACCGTCGAATTGAACATGCTGCCTTTAGATTGATTTAGCTGGAATAATACGGATAAACCAAAACCGCTATCTTCGCCTCCTCAAAATCCCGAAAGGAAAGATTCGACGAATGCTCTCAGAAATCAAAGCCATTGTATCCAAAGACCTCCGCATGGAGTGGAGGCAGAAACATGCGCTGGGAAGTATTTTTCTTTATGTAGTTGCTTCAATCTTTGTGGCTTACATGGGCTTTCGGAAAATTGTGGATGTGCCGACTTACAATGCCCTGTTCTGGATAATTGTGCTTTTCGCGGCTTTCAATGCGGCCGCGCGAAGTTTTGCAATTGAGACCAGTGGCAGACGACTTTATCTCTTCACGCTCGCACGTCCTGAGAGTGTTATCATCGGAAAAATGCTTTACAATGCCTTTCTGATGCTGGTCATGGTTTTTACCAGTTTTCTGGTTTATATGGCCGTGCTTGGCAGCGGTCCGCTCGAAAAAGTGGATTGGCCATCCATGATCATCGCTCTCACTTTAGGCGCTGTGGGCCTGGCATTTGTCCTTACGTTGGTCTCGGCACTTGCATCTCAAACCGATAATAATATTGGTATAATGGCCGTACTGGGACTTCCGGTTATTCTCCCTATGTTGTTGATATTGATTCGATTTTCTAAAAACGCCATGGATGGAATTTCTCGTTCTGTAAATGATATTTATGCGTGGCAATTATTAGCAATTTCAGTGCTTTCATTGGGACTTTCTTATATTTTATTTCCTTACCTTTGGCGCGAATAATTCGCAGGGGAATATGTCTAATTATTGGTGGAAAATCCTTTCCGCTATCCTTGTACTCGGAACACTCATTTTTGGTCTCAGGACACCATTGTCGCCGGGGGTGCCTAAGGTGTCGCCCGATCAATTAATTAACGGAGCTACATCGGTAACTGTAATCGGTTACAATACACATTTCAAGGAAGCTGAAAAGAACCTGAAGGTATGGGTGGAAAATGGCGATGCTCAGTTTTGTCCGTATGAACTCGCGGTGGTTGATGATACGCATCTTCGCGCCAGCTTTAGCGTAACAGATAAAATCGAAAATGCTTTTTTCGACCTTTATGTCAATAATCCGATTGACGGAACGCTCTATTTGCCAAGCGCGTTGTTGCAAAATGGGCTGGAGGTATCACTCCATCCGGATAAAACAAAAGCCTGCGTAGGACAATTGGCTCCTAAGCCTGAGCGATTTGATTTTCCCAATCAGCCGATTCTTAATGAGACGATCCGCAATATATACTACCACGTTCCGAGCTGGTTCGCCATGCTTTTTGTGATGTCTATTTCATTGGTATATAGCATTATGAATCTGTCAACGGGCAAGTTCAAATACGATATTGCCGCCGAAAGTGCCGCCCACGTAGGTTTGCTTTTTGCCATAATTGGACTGGCAACGGGTAGTCTCTGGGCGCGATTTACCTGGGGTGCATGGTGGGTGAGCGATCCGAGACTAAATGGTGCTGCCATGGCTGTGCTGATATATCTCGCCTATTTTATTCTGAAATCATCTGTAAATGATAAGGAAAAAGCTGCCCGTTTGGGAGGCGTTTATAATATCTTTGCCTATGTGATGATGATTGTATTTGTGTTGATATTGCCGCGAATGATGGATTCACTGCATCCAGGAGCAGGTGGAAATCCAGCTTTTAGCAAATACGACCTCGATAATAATATGCGGATGGTTTTTTATCCGGCGGTTATTGGATGGATAGGCATGGCGGTATGGGTATTCCAAATCAGATACCGAATGGGAAAACTCAATTTCAAACAATTGATTTACGATGAAAAAGCATAAATTAAAATCCCTTTTATTCATGGTGCTTTGTTTGCTAACAATTCCTGTTTTTGCACAGGGAGATGCAAGCTGGCTCAACAATACGATGTTTTCATCGGGTAAGATAAATGTTGTGGTGGGAGTGATTTCCGTGATTTTTGTCCTTATCGTTATTTACCTGATTTCGATAGACCGGAAACTCAAAAAAATGGAAGAAAATAATATAAACGAAATAAAATGAAAAAGTCTCATATAGTTGGAATAGTGCTTATTGCGGTAGCTGTGGCGTTTATTCTCAGTTCTGTATCCCAGTCAAGCTCTTACGCCGATTTTGCCGATGCGTTCAAAAATCCCGGAAAGGAGTATCACGTTGTCGGCACCCTCGACAAGGAGGCGGACATAATATACAATCCGGAGAATAATCCCAATCTCACCCAGTTTACGATGATCGATAAAAGTGGGCAGCGCAGTACTGTTTTACTAAATAAAAGTAAACCCCAGGATTTTGAACGATCACAAAGCGTGGTTTTAATAGGGAAAGCTAATGGGGATCAGTTCATTGCTTCGGATATGCTCATGAAGTGTCCTTCAAAATACAAGCAGGAAGGAAAATTTGACATCAACAAAACAGCATCAAAATAAGCTATTTGAATGATCGACTATGTAGGTGAACACACCTGGATTGGGCAGTTTGGAAATACATTAATAATTTTTGCGGTAGTAGGTGCACTTTTGGCTATGGTCTCCTACTATTTGGCCTACCGAACCAAAGAAAATTCATACAGATATCTTGCCCGTATTTCCTTTTGGATACATTCAGCTGCGTTGATTGGAGCCGCGCTGACCTTATTCTACATGCTTGTTAATCAGTATTTCGAATACGATTATGTTTGGAAGCACGCCAATAAGGACATGCCACTTCGATATATTTTCGCTTGTTTTTGGGAAGGTCAAGAAGGAAGTTTTCTACTCTGGAGCTTTTGGCACGTAATTCTCGGAAACATTCTACTCCTTACCGCTCGGAAATGGGAAAACCTCACGATGATGGTCGTTGCTGCCATACAGGTGCTCCTTGGCTCCATGCTCCTTGGCCTTTTCGTTTTCGATATCCACCTCGGAAATAGTCCGTTCACACTGATTCGGGAATTGCCAGAAAATATTGGTCTTCCATGGACAAACATGGCCAACTACCTTCAGTCAATTCCAACCTTTCAGGATGGACGAGGGCTCAATCCGCTTTTGCAAAACTACTGGATGACCATTCACCCGCCTACCCTTTTTCTAGGCTATGCTTCAACGATTGTACCGTTTTCTTTTATGATTGCAGGACTTTGGAGTGGTAAGATCAAAGAATGGATTCGCCCTGCATTACCATGGGCTTATTTCTCGGTAGCCATTCTGGGAATCGGAATTTTGATGGGAGGCGCATGGGCATATGAAGCATTGAGTTTTGGAGGATTCTGGGCGTGGGACCCGGTAGAAAATGCGAGCTTGCTCCCGTGGCTTACCCTCGTTGGAGCAGCCCATGTTATGGTCGTCAACCAACATAAGAATCGATCGCTCTACACGGGCATTGTTCTTATGGCCATCACCTATGGCCTCGTAATGTACTCTTCATTTTTGGTTCATTCTGGCGTGTTGGGCGATACTTCCGTTCACTCCTTTACAGGAAACGGACTTCTGAAGCAGCATATGTTCATCCTGTTGGCCATTGTGTCGGTTACCACTGCGCTTCTGCTTTTCCAAAAAAGGCTAAAATATATTTTCTGGAGCATATCGGCAGTTCTGGTGATTATCTCTTTTGCGGTGCCTAGAGCGAAGATAGCAGCAATAGTAGCTTTTGTGGTTATGTGTTTTATCATGATCGTTGTGTCATACCGCCGCTCATTTCCCAAACCCGAAAAAGAAGAACCGCTCTGGAGTCGCGAATTTTGGATTTTTATTGGCTCACTGGTACTCTTGCTATCAGCTGGTCAAATAGCTTTGGAAACTTCCAAACCCATATGGAATATTCTGGCAAAACCATTCTCCGGCCCATTGATGGATATATACAATCTTACGAATATCGAAGGATTCCAGTCGTTAGCTAACGGTAAGCTTGCCGCCCATAGCGACCGGCTCGCCAGTTTTAATAAATGGCAGGTACCCTTTGCTTTCGTTGTTACTTTCCTGTTAGGCTTCACCCAGTTTTTTCGGTATGGAAAGAATAATTTTTTGACCTTCCTCAAGCATATTTCAATCTCGCTGGTTATTGGGTTAATTGTTGCGGGGCTTGCAGCCTATGGATTGAATTATAAAAAGGATGAATTCGCATTAGTGGTGCTCATCTTTACCACCGTTTTCGCTATAGCGGCCAATTTTACCTACCTCATTCGATTCATGAAAGGGAAATTTGACGCGGCCGGAGGGAGCGTGGCGCACATCGGTTTTGCCTTACTCATTCTCGGTGCCTTGATTTCAACTTCACGCAGCGTCAAGATTTCTGAAAATAAGAGCCGTTTTAATATTGAGCAACTCAATGAAGATTTTAAGAACAATGAGGATATCCTTCTTTTTCATAAAGATACTGTCGCTATGGGCGATTATTTTGTGAGTTATGATGGTCGTGAGAAGAAGGGAATCAATGTTTATTACCACGTAGATTATTTTACAAAAGTGCCGCGGGTGTACCATCAGGGCGACTTAGTTGTGGCTCGGGGGGCTATTTTTAAAGCACTCGATGATAACCGTCCGGGCCCCGATTTTATTATGGATCAGGCACATTGGCAGATGGTGGACGATCCGCGAAACCTCAATATCGATGCCATAAACAATTGGTCACCTTACAAAGCGGGTAAAAAAATATTTACGCTCAAGCCACGGATTCAGCTCAATCCAAAATTTGGAAATGTTGCTGAACCTTCTACCAAGCGATATTGGGATCACGATATCTATACCCACGTAAAATGGGCTGAGCTCGAAGTTGATTCAGATGATACCGGGTATCGCACACCTAAAGAGCTGGATCTGGCTGTTGGCGATTCTGCATTTGTGGGTTCTACCGAACTGCGCCTCAACGGATTGGCCGTGGTTAAGGATTCAGAGCGAGAAGAATATATGGTAGGAGATAACGATCTGGCGGTGAGAGCTATAATTGGCGTTAGAGATGGTCAAGGAAATGTTTACGAAGCCGATCCGTTGTATATTTTACGCGATTCGATCCTACACGTGCCTGATCCGGTTATTCAGGATGAAACTGGTTTGCGCATAAGTTTTGAGAAAATAGACCCCAAAACGGGTAAACATAAATTTAAGATTGCAGAGAAAGTTTCGAACAGAAAAGAATTTATCGTGCTACAGGCGATTCAATTCCCAATGATTAATTTATTGTGGATTGGGTGTATTGTTATGTTTTTGGGAGCACTAATGGGAGTGAGGCATCGAATAAGAATATCTAAAAAATCGAGAAAAGGTGAGTGAAATTAAATCAATTGCAATTATTGGAGCGGGCAGAGTTGCCCATCATATAGCACCTGCTCTTTTTATGAAAGGAATAGAGGTTACAGGCATTTTTAGTCGTGATAAGGTTGAAGCTAAAGCACTTGCTAAAAGAGCGGGTAGTGAGGTGATCGATGATTTGAGCAAAGTCATAAAAGCTGATTTGATCATTATCGCTGTTTCAGATGATTCCATTCAGGAAGTAGCTTCTCAGCTGTCGAAAAATAATAAAGCGCTTGTGGTGCATACTTCCGGGGCGGTCCCGATGAGCGCCATTCCCGGTGATTTACGTCGTGGTGTGTTTTATCCTCTGCAAAGTTTTAGTATCGACAAAAATATTTTTTGGGAGAATGTCCCATTTTGCCTTGAGGCAGAAAACGATGATGATCTGAACGATCTTGGATCACTGGCAGAATTGCTATCTAAAAAAATTTATGTGCTTACTTCAGATCAACGTAAAGGCCTTCATTTGGCTGCAGTTTTTGCCAATAATTTTGCGAATCTCATGTTTGAAATATCTGAGGAACTGCTAGTGAAAAATGATATTGACCGCACCATTTTGCATCCACTTATTCTGGAAACAGCGAATAAACTGCTTATGCAGCGTGCTTCCGAATCTCAAACAGGGCCTGCATCACGTGGCGATTTGGAAACAATAAAATCACATAGAGAACTGCTCGGCGAGAATAATGCATATCGTGAAGTGTATGATTTGCTAACCCGCGAAATACACAATCGCAACCATGAGCAAGAGCTATAAAGAGCGACTTCCGCATATAAAAACATTGATTTTTGATGTGGATGGAGTTTTCACCGATGGCATGGTCAGCGTACTACCCGACGGGCAATTAGTGAGAAAGCTTTGCGTAAAGGATAGTTACGCGATTCAATATGCGATTAAGAAAGAATATGGTATTGTCCTAATTACGGGCGCCAATTCCATTTCCGTTCGTGATAGTTTTCAAAGCCTCGGTGTGCGACATATTTTTATGGAATCGAAGAATAAAGTCAAAGTTTTTCAGACTTTTATCGAAAAGGAAGGACTGAAAGCAGAGGAGATTTTATTTATGGGCGACGATATTCCGGATTATGAGGTGATGTCGCGGGTAGGTGTGGCAGCTTGTCCTTCCGATGCTTGTGCTGAGATAAAGCGAATCAGCCATTACATTTCGCACAAGAGAGGCGGAGATGGTTGTGTGAGAGATATTATTGAGCAAACGCTGAAAGTTCAGGGAAACTGGTTTCAGGCGGATGCTTTTGATTGGTAAAACATGCAGAAATTTTTGCAATATGTTCGGCTTACGCGGCCACTAAATCTTTTTATCATTGCGCTGACAATGGCGTTGATGCGCTATTTCGTAATCCGCCCGATGGTGGAAGTCAACGGTTTTGACTTGCAATTTCCCACATTTTATTTCGCCTTGTTGGTGCTTTCGACGGTTTTAATTGCCGCTGCCGGAAATATTATCAACGACTATTTTGATCAGAGAGCGGATCGAGTAAATAAACCAAAAGACATCATCGTTGGTGTACACGTGAAACGCCGTGTCGCCATGGCTTTGCATCAGATTTTTAATCTTGCTGGTTTGACCTTGGCCTTTTTTGTGGCTTATCAGGTCGGGATCTGGAAATTGAGTATTATCAGTTTCTTTGCCGCCGGGTCGCTCTGGTTTTACAGTGTTCAGTTCAAGAAAGAGTTTATTGTCGGCAATATAATTATTGCCGTTTTGGCCGGTCTCGTTCCTTTGTTGGTGGGAGTTTACGAGATTCCTTTGCTTATCAAAGCATACGGTGCTGAGGTTGTCAAGGCTTATGCCGAAAGCCTTCCGGGAAAAGATCCTTCAGCGTATTTCAAAGTCATGTTTTATTTCATTATCGGCTATTCGGTATTTGCCTTTTTGCTCAATCTTATTCGTGAGATTCAAAAAGATATGGCCGATGTGAAAGGCGACAATCGGATATATGCCCATACAATTCCTTTGGTAATTGGCATCCGAAAGGCGAAATGGATTTCTGCTGCATTAACTATCATGGCTATCGGTGCTTTGGTGTTGGTTCAACAAAAGTTCGTGAGCGATATTATATCTTTGATTTATCTCACGATTGCTGTAATATTGCCTTTAGTAATTAGTTTGTGGGTCAACCAAAAAGCTATAAAAAGGAATCAATTTCTCCGGGCGGGAAATTTTCTAAAACTCGCCATGCTGGGAGGAATTCTTTACAGCATTGTTCATTATTACATATATTACGCCTCAGGTTTTGCTTGATTTAAACGGATTTAAAATTATTCTCGCTTCAAAGTCTCCGCGACGTCATAACTTACTCCAAGGGCTCAGAATAGATTTTGAAATCCGGACGAAGCATGTGGACGAATCCTTTTCAGAAGAACTTAAAGGTGCTGAGATTCCTGAGTTTCTTGCCAGAAAAAAGGCGGATGCATTTCGAGATAGCCTTTTGGAAAATGAATTGGTAATAACCAGCGATACCGTGGTCTGTTTGGGCGATTCTGTTTTTAACAAACCCGACACGGAGGAAGAAGCAATTGAGATGATCGCCACCCTTTCGGGGAAAAGCCACCAAGTGATTACCGGGGTTTGCTTGACCACTTCTGGTAAACAAGCTGTATTTTCGGATGTCACAAAAGTCTATTTTGCCCAATTGGAGAAAGCTGAAATTGAGTGGTATGTGAAGAATTTCAAACCTTATGACAAAGCCGGAGCCTACGGCATTCAGGAGTGGATCGGATATATCGGGATTGAAAAGATTGAGGGTTCTTTTTACAATGTGATGGGATTACCGACTCAGAAATTATATGTTGAATTGAAAAAGTTTTTGAAGAAATGAAACTCGATATATTAGTCATTGCCGCACATCCGGATGATGCTGAACTCGGTGCGGGAGGCACCCTTGTTAAAGCGATTGAATCCGGAAAGAGAGTCGGTATCCTCGATCTTACACGTGGAGAAATGGGTACGCGTGGTACCGCCGAAACCCGAAAGCAAGAATCCGAAGCTTCTTCAAAGATATTGGGAGTTTCGGTGCGGGATAATGTGGATTTGCCGGATGGATTTTTAGAAAATAGCGAGGAATTTCAAATGCGGATTCTTCCTTTTTTACGAAAGTACCAGCCGGAAATTGTGCTTGCGAATGCAGTTTCTGATCGTCATCCGGATCATGGAAAAGCAGCAAAACTGGCTTCTGACGCGTGCTTTTTAAGTGGGTTGCGTGCTTTGAAAACTACCGATGAGGAAGGGAATGAGCAGGAAGCCTGGCGTCCTAAAGCGGTTTATCATTTCGTACAGGATCATTATTTGAAGCCGGATTTTGTGATAGATGTGACGGCTCAGTGGGAAAAGAAAATTGAAGCAATCCGGGCATTTAAAACCCAGTTTTACGATCCGAATTCTTTAGAGCCGAATACCCCGATTTCAACTCCTGATTTTATGCATTTTCTGAATGCGCGTGGAAGAGAATATGGGCGGATGATCGGGGTTTCTTTTGCGGAAGGGTATACTGCAGAACGGCCGGTGGGAGTAGAGAGTCTCTTCGATTTGATATAAAATTTTAAGAACGCTTTTTATTTAACCGCAAAGTGCGCAAAGGTTAGGCGCAGAGGGTTCCGTACAAATGGGAAAACCATATTTGAATGGCAGTTAGTTTTAAATAACTTTACTTTCCATATTTAGACTTGAAGCACAGATATTGTCTTTGCGAAACCTGCGTAAAAACTCTGCGGAACTGGCGGTTAAAACTAGGCAGAAATCACTTTACTCAATCCAATTTCTTCACCTTCAATCGAAGTGAATTTCCAATAACGATCACATCCGAAAATGCCATGGCCAGTGCCGCAACCATCGGATTCAAAAACCCAAATGCAGCGAGTGGAATAGCCATTACGTTGTAAAAGAAAGCCCAAAACAAGTTTTGCTTGATGGTGAGATAGGTATGTTTTGAGATTTTGAAAGATTGAATCAGACTCTCCATTTCGTGCCGATTCATGATCACAATCCGCGAAGAGTCGAGAGCGAGCGCCGAAGCATTTCCGGGAGAAATCCCGACCTGAGCGCGTGAAAGTGCCGGTCCGTCATTGATTCCGTCGCCGACCATCACGACATTTGTAGAAGCAGAAAGCTTTTCTATAAAATCCAACTTTCCTTCAGGGTTGATTTCAAAAAAGGCGTGGTCTATTCCCAATTCTTTTGCGGTAGCGAGCACTTTATTTTTATGATCGCCGGAAAGGAGAATGGTTTTAAATCCCTCTTTTTTGAACGTATCGATCATCTTACGGGTATGGGGTAGAATTGTATCAGAGATCGAATAAGCCGCCATCGGTTGATCATCAATTTTCAATATAAGATCGCTGGAGCTGTTGGAATCTTCGTTTTTACCAAAAAAGATCTTTTCACCTTTTGCCGAGAGGGCCTCCATGCCTTTTCCTTTCACTTCTTTTATCGAGTTAAGAGCTTCAGGTTCGGTGTCTTCAAAATGAGCCACGAGCGAGAGGGCAATAGGATGTGAGGAATTTGACTCCAGTGATTTGATCAGTTCTTCGGCTCGATTCCCGATTTTATTTACATCTTCATTTACATTGAAATCACCTGAAGTAAGCGTGCCGGTTTTGTCAAAAATGATGGTTTTTGCCTGAGCAAAGCGCTCCAATGTGCTTCCACCTTTTATTAGGATTCCGTTTTTTGCAGCACGGCCAACACCTGCGACTACCGCAGTAGGAGTGGCTAGTCCCATGGCGCAAGGACAGGAAATAACGAGGACTGCCACGGCGTTCATAAGCGAGTGGGTAATGCCGACGTCGAATGCCCAATACGCCAGCACAAAGGTCAGAGCCGATATGCCGAGCACCACCGGAACGAAGATAGCGCTGACTTTGTCGCCGAGTTTTTGAATATTGGGCTGATCTTTTCTGCGCTCTTTTTACGAGGTCGATAATTTTCTGGAGGGTCGAGGCGACTTGCGGGTCTTAATGCTTCCATTCTAAGATTGCCGGATAACAATGTCGTTCCCGAAAACACTTCCGAACCAATTGTCCTTTTCGAACCAGTTCGCTCTCTCCCGTTATTGCAGATTCATCAACGAGTGCGGTTCCTTTCAAAACCTTTCCGTCTACCGGAAAATGATCTCCTTCGTTCACCTGCAATTCATCGCCTTGCTTGACCGCTTTTGGATTGGTCTCGAAGATTTTCTCTTTTCCATTCATCCGCATCACAATTCGGGCTACAGAAGATTCCATTTTGGTAAGTTCGCCAATACTCTTGGTAGTCTGCTGTATCGATCTGTGCTCGAGTACATTGCCCAATAGAACCAGTGTAATGATTGTCGCGGCTGTTTCAAAAAACATATAATCATGCATTTGCGGCTGCTGCCAAAAGATGATAGTTCCAATTAAGCTATATGCAAATGCTGCGGTCGATCCGATGAAAATAAGCACATCCATATTGGCCATTCCGGCTTTGAGTGAGCCCCAAGCGGATTTTCCAAAATGGAAAAAACCGATGAGATAAACGGGTGTGCAAAGGGCGATTTGAACGATGGGGTCGTTTATCCACCAATCTTTTGGGGCAAACATGTGTAGGAAAAGAGGGAAGGTAAAAATCAAGCTGAATAGAAACTTCTTCTCAATTTTGCTTAAGCCGGGATTGACTACTTCGGCCTCTTCATCAGATTTGACTTGATACCCTAAGCTTTCAATATTCTTAATGGCCTCATCGACCGATTTGCCGGCTATTGCCGAAAAGGTCACCTCGCCATCCAGGAAACTAGCATCGGCATCTTTGAACCCGGAATTTTGGAGAGACTTGCTTATTCCTGCCGCGCAGTTGTTGCAAGTCATGCCTTCTACGTGGAGTGAAATTTCTGAGGGATTCATGAGGCAAAATTACGAATCTGGATTGGAAAGGAGTGGTTAAACTTTTTATCGATCTATATGAAGGAATACTCTGTTAGGTTTTTTTTTACCATATAAAAACATAGAATTTTAGACGTGGATTAAGAAGATGGGGATAGTTGCCGAGGCAATTCACAGTAGAGAATTGAGATAGAATTTCTTCGTATTTCTGATTTTCATTGTGGTTCATTTTTTACCACATAGAAAGATAGAATTATAGATGCTGTGTGAAAGAGGAAGGGATAGTTGCCAAGGCATTTCACAGTAGTTTATGTATCGAGCATTCTTTCCGTTTTTTCGTTTTTGACCGTAATAGTGTTAGCGTTTGTGCAGTCTGGCAAGAATCAAGGTGAGAGTAAAAGGGTAAGTAAATCTGTGCTTTAGTTAATATTCTGACATTCGGATAAGGGTCGGTTCGTGTATAAGGAAGGTACCAATACCAAATATAAATATTATGCTTTGGTTATGCTTCGGTAATGCTTTGTGTATGCTTAGAAAATACATATTAATAGCTTATACAATATTTATCTATTATTTTTATTATGCTTATAATGGTACACACATCTATAGTGTACTTTAACCACAATACATTGAGATATGGGAGAGATCACAGGTCCATTAGAATTTAAAGGCAAGGTTGGTAATTTGATTGCCTATCGCCGGGGTGGAAAAACAATACTTGCCATGAAAGGCGGAGCGACAAAAGAGAAAGTGATGACCGCTAAATCGATGAAGAACACGCGACAGAATGCTGTGGAATTTGGAAATGCGATAACGGTTGGAGCCAATATCCGGCAAGGATTACATTTGAAGACTTGTACGGATCGGATGGTGCATTCACGTTTGCAGGGATTTCTTTACAAAAATGTTGTTCGGCAAGATCCTACTCACGATCGTGGCAAAAGGGTAGTAATGCCCGATCAACAAAAGTACTGAAAGATTTTGCACCCAATCGCGAGATGTATTCCACGGCGAATGGACAATTACGAGCTGCGACGTGGGAACAGGATGATGCCGGGATTTACTTTTCGCTACCTGTTTTTGATTTACGCGATTTGAAAGAAAATTTTGATTCATATAAAGTTTGGTCTACAGTTAACCGGGTGAAGTTGAATGGGAAAGGTTTTATTCATACGAGTTCGAAAGAGAGTGAAATGCGCTTGCCAGATTATATTAGTGGTGAGCTGCTGACATTGGATCCGATTGTGGCTGAAGCGGATGAGGCTTTGGTATTTGCGTGTGGATTTCAGACGTATGTGGATGGGTTGCCGCTTCAGAATCGGCGGATCAATGGGGTGGTTTTGAGTTGTCTGTAGATTTTTGGCGCTCCCGCAAATGTTGCCACAAATAACAACTATCGATACGACGAGCTTGGCCAGCTTGTCTATGATGGCCAAGAGGAGATAAACCATATAGACTGGCGCAACGACGGCAAGATACGCGCCATAATCCGTGCGGGAAGCAGTGGCGAAAAGGATCTCGGCTTTGATTACGACCCTTCGGGAAACCGACTCTCGAAGAAAGTTTACAGCCCAACGGGAACTTTATTGTACTCAAATTATACCGATTGTATATCTGTAATAGTCCAAAAATGGACTAAACAGCTATTACCTCGGCATCATTCCGGAAATCTATAGATTATTCTTTTTTAGAAAAGTATGACTACAGTCGGGATGCGAGTGGCAATGTAATGGCAACGTATAAAGCGAATATCGACACAACAGCAGAGACCACGGTTTATACGGTGGAGGAGCGGCTGCGATGCTTTTTCATTTTTATACAGACTTGCAAGCTACGGTTTATCGCTCCTTCGTCGCGATGAACCGGGTGGGGGAGTCTCATTGCCAAAAAGCTTATCGCAGCCGAAAATGGCTGCGCTGCTTTTTCATTTTTATACAGACTTGCAAGCTACGGTTTATCGCTCCTTCGTCGCGATGAACCTGGTGGGGGGGTCTCATTGCCAAAAAGCTTATCGCAGCCGAAAATGGCTGCGCTGCTTTTTCATTTTTATACAGACTTGCAAGCAAGCTTGCGTCTGTATAAAAATGAAAAAGCCGTTTCATCTTTCAGATGAAACAGCTTTTTGTCAATGGGTGGAAGATCGGTTTCGAACCGACGACCTCCTGAACCACAATCAGGCGCTCTAACCAACTGAGCTACAACCACCGTTTATAATAAGGGTGCAAAATTAAGAATTTCGTTTGGCTATTTGCAATAGTGAGGACGGTTTTTTTGGAAATTTTAATTGTGATCCTCGATTCAGGTCGTCATTTGAACCATATAATTCACTTAAGAAAATATAAGACCACTAAAGGTCTTAAAAACTGGTTTAAAATATTTCATATACCCCCCTTTATTCTTCATTACGCCTGAAGAACAAATATCGGTAGTGGAGCCGATTTAACCAGTTTTTGACTTACGGAAGTATGGAAAATACTTTCTAAAAAACTGAAATTGTGACGAACTATTACCAGAATATCAGGGTGAAACTCCTTTATTGCATCGGTTATTCCCTCTTCAATATCTGTATTTGGAATATACTGGATTGGAGATCGGTTGCTACCAAAGTTGCGATCCAACTGTGAAAGGTATTTTTTCTTTTCTTCCTCTGCTACCTTTCGCTTTTCATTTTTGATATTCACAAAACTTATTTCTGAATGGAGGTCTCGTGCGAATTCTGCAAGAAATTTCTGCGAAAAGTCAAATTTCAGAACCTTAAAGTCAGCCGTAAACAGGAATTTCGGATTGTCGGGAATATGGGCATCCGGAGGGATAATAAGCAATGGCATATTTACATTCTTAGATGCATCCGAAGCCGTTGTTCCCAATACCTTTTGAGAAAAATCATTTGCTCCCCGTGTACTCATAATAACCATTTGGCTGCGATCCGCTTTTCCAAGTCTGTTAATTACCTCGACTACTTTACCGTGATGTGCTTTGTAGGTAATATCTACACCTTCGCTGTGTTCCATCATACTCATTCGCTTTTTGAGAATTCCGAGTTCTTCTATGGCATTTTTCTCCAATATTTCGCTGATATTCACCATTACTGCATCTCCGGAAGCAGGCATACTATAGGCATGAAATACGTTGATATTGTAGCCGAGTTTATTCGCTATTTTGATCGCGATATTCAAAGCGATGAACGAACCTTCGGAAAAGTCGGTGGGAACGAGTATGGATTTCATGGATGGTTTGGGTTTAAGTTCTGTCCCTGTAAATATACGGTTGAATCGCAGATATGCAAAGGGGAAATTTTCGGGAGTTCAATTCTGCCCAACATATAGATTTCCGGAAAGGTAGAGCCGGCAGTCAGAAAGATTTCTCCACCATTGTGGCTTACCGATGCGCCCTTATGGGAAAAAATTTGTGAGCAAAGCGAACCCAATCGGACTTCTTGCAGATGTGAGAGAGCTCCGTAGTTCGAAGGCCTTAGGAGGTATCCTACTTTCGCGAACATAGAGGTAGTATTCGCATTCATAGGCGAATATTTTATAAACCTGCGCTCGACTAGACTTCATGAGCCTTAGCTTGATGTTCAATTTGCGAAGAAGCATAAAAAAAACCATCCTTTCGGATAGTTTTTTCAATTCGTTTAAATCGTAGAATTTGATCAATGACGCTTCTCAAGTGGGACGTAGTCTCGTTTGGTAGCTCCTACATATATCTGCCGCGGACGGCCAATAGGTTCGCTGTTTTCGATCATTTCTTTCCATTGGGCAATCCAACCTGGCAGTCGGCCTATGGCAAAAAGAACGGTAAACATTTCGGTTGGAATTCCGATAGCGCGATAGATAATTCCTGAGTAAAAATCGACGTTTGGATACAAACCTCTCTCTACGAAGTATTCATCTTTGAGCGCTACTTCTTCGAGTTTCTTAGCGATTTCAAGTGCCTTATCGTTAACGCCCATTTTTTTCAATATCTCATCACATGATTTTTTGATAATGGTGGCGCGCGGGTCAAAATTCTTGTACACGCGGTGTCCAAAGCCCATGAGGCGGAAAGAGTCGTTTTTGTCTTTTGCTTTATCGATCCATTTTTGAAGATCGCCCCCATCGCGCATAATCATTTCGAGCATTTCGATAACAGCTTGGTTTGCACCTCCATGAAGGGGGCCCCACAATGCAGAAACTCCGGCTGAAATCGATGAATATAGATTGGCTTGTGAAGAACCTACGATGCGCACGGTGCTTGCAGAACAGTTTTGTTCGTGATCGGCGTGAAGGATGAGCAATTTGTTGAGTGCATCTACTACAAGCGGGTCGAGTTCGTAATCTTCGCTGGGCACGGCAAACATCATGTATAGGAAATTCTCTACATAGGTCAGGCTGTTGTCTGGATATATATACGGATGTCCTTTGCTCGATTTGTACGAAAGTGCGGAAAGCGTCGTGATTTTCGCCACAAGGCGGTGAATGGTAAGTTCAATATCCTCTATCGATCGGTTTGGGTTTTGCGATTCGGGATAGAACGTGCTGAGTGACGAAATCATAGAGGACAAAATCCCCATCGGATGCGCATTCGACGGAAATGCTTCATAAAAGCGTTTCATATCTTCATGAATGAGGGTATGATTGGTAATGCGTCGCTGAAAGTAATCTTTTTGCTCTACGTTTGGCAGATCGCCGTTGATAAGCAAATAAGCCACTTCCAGAAAATCTGATTTCTCAGCAAGTTGTTCAATTGGATATCCCCGGTAACGCAAAATTCCCTTTTCGCCATCCAGAAAAGTCACCGCCGAAGTTGTTGATCCGGTGTTCTTATATCCGGGATCAAGGGTTATCAGGCCCGAACTGGCTCTGAGTTTAGAAATGTCGATTGCGACTTCATTTTCTGTGCCGGTTACAAGAGGCAACTCGTATGTTTGACCTTTAACCGTAAGCTGGGCGGTTTCACTCATTATATGCGAAAATTTAGATGTTAATTTGAGACTGCAAAGATAGTAAAGTTAACGCTTTATATGGCGATTTGTTTTTCGTAAATAAATCACATGAATTGATTTGGGGTTACTGTTCTCTTTTATTTTAACCTCAAATGGCGCAGAGGTGTAGTTTATAGCCCCAGAGAGGCTATACGAAGCGGAAATTCGTATTCTTAGTGAGGATTAGAATTGAACAGCAATATTCTTGCAGCTTGAAGCTCAAAATCAATCCGCTTTCGTATACTGCTCCCAAGTTTCTGTTTTGTAAGCATTATTGCCAAAATACTTTAGGATTGGCATAATCTGATCGGGCTTGAGATAACCTTGAACGGGGGATAGGATTTTAAAATCTTCGTCCATGTAAACGATAGTAGGATATGCTATTTTTCCATTAACGGGAGCGATGGCCATGGTAAGGTCGTGGGTTCCGTTTCGGCCGGTGCGCGATGGGTCGTAATTCTGGTTGCGATAGGTAGTTCCCTTGAAAGTGATGGAGTCGGGTCCTTCTGCATCAAAATTTATCGCATAGTAATGCTCATTCACGTATTTTACCACCTCGGGGTCGGTGAAGGTGAGCCGCGCCATCATTTTGCACGGTCCGCACCAAGATGTGTTCACATCTACCAAAACTTTACGAGGCTCTTTGGCCATTTTGGCTTCTACTTCGTTCCATGTTATCCAGTTTATGGTTTCTTTTGGGGCCGTTGTTGCTTGTTGTGCTTTCGCCAAAAAAGTGAAGGGTAAAAGAAGAAATAGGATGATCAATTTTTTCATAACGGTTTATGAATTAATTCGATTTTGGTCAAAGGTACGATCTTAGTGTATTCCGTTCATCCATTTACGCAAAGTGGGTACCAATAGGAATAGAAGCAAAGCTGCACCAAGGACAACGCCAACTCCCCAAATAAGGTAGGTATGTGCGTAAACCGCAAGACTTTCGGCCGGGTTAATATCGGCGTCCACATTTTCGGTGGCAGTTAGCTGTCCAATTAATCCTGCCATTTTGTTGGCAAGTGAAATGGACAAGAACCAAGCACCCATCACAAATCCCACAGCTTTGGCAGGCGAAAGTTTGGTTATCATGGAAAGACCAACAGGAGAGAGGCAGAGCTCACCGGTAGTGTGAAAGAAATACATAGCGATCAGAAAGACCATCGAAACCATTCCATCTACTGCAAAGTATTTAGAACCTATTACAATTACTGCAAATCCAACGGCGAGGAAGAAAAGTCCGAGGACAAATTTCATCGGGGTAGATGGTTCTTTTTTCGCCTGATTGAGTTTGATCCAGATATATGAAAATACCGGGGCCAAAATCATTATAAAGAAGCTATTGAAGAACTGGAAAGTGGATGCGGGAATACCGTGCCTTAGAACATTTCTTTCGGTAAAAAGGGTAATAGAACCGCCGGCCTGTTCGAAAAGTGCCCAGAACACAGCGTGAAATACGAAGAGGACCATCACAACCCAAAGACGTTCTTTCTTAGCTTTTTCGTCCTGTTTGAGTGACATTACGAACAAAACTACCAGTATACCAATACTCAAAACCAGAAGTATGGCTGTTACCGTTTCGCTGAGGTCAAGAAACTGTGCGCATATTGGGATAAAAATAAGGGTGCCAATGATGGTAAGAAACTGGTTGCGCTTGAGTTTGGGTGAGCTATAGACTTCAAATTTTTCAGCTTCCTGATCGAGCACATCCTGCCGGGATTTGGCACTTCCATGCAAAAGAGCAACTTGCTCTTCTTCGTTTATTTCTTCATCTATGTCATGAGCACTGGGATTAAGTCCTTTTTTACCAAATGATTTGGGGCCTAAGAGCCAGAATACGAGCACTCCCGCAGCCATACCGATACCGGCGAGACCAAAACCATAGTGCCAGCTTATTTCCTCGCCTACATATCCGCATGTTACGATAGCCAGAAGTGCTCCAATGTTTACACCCATGTAAAAAATCGTGAAGGCACCGTCTTTTCGGCTGTCATTCAGACCATAGAACTTGCCGAGAAAGCTGGAGATATTGGGTTTGAAGAATCCGTTACCGATAATAATAAAAGAAAGGGAAATAAAGAATAGCTGCATATTGCCCGGAAACATCATCCCCTCGAGAGCGAGGGAAAAGTGGCCGGCCATCATCAGAATTCCACCAAACATTATAGCTTTTCGAAATCCAAGAATCCGGTCGGCAATGATACCACCGACAACGGGAAAGAGGTAGACCATTGCGGTATACGAGCCATAAATTCCGAGTGCTTTTGCGTCGGCCCCATTCCCAAGATGCTCAAAAAGCACCTTAACCATATAGAGGGTGAGCAGAGCCCGCATTCCGTAGTAGGAAAAGCGTTCCCACATTTCTGCAAAGAAGAGGATGAATAATGCCCGCGGATGGAGTTTGCGGTTGGTAAAGATGATAAAAGGAACCCAGATCAGTACAAAGATCCAGGCGCCAACCATGATCCAAAAAGCAATATTATTCATGGGAAGTAGTATTAGTTAGTAGGTGGCAAGTTAGTTAAATTTCAAATATTCAGTTACGCGGGTTCTTCGGCAAGCTCAAATTTTTCCTGTTCATGCGTCTGAATCTGCAGATCCTCAGCACCATGGGTCAATCGCTTGAGCGGCTTGAGCAATGCAATAACGAGGAGTCCGACAATAGTACAAAAGATAGCAATACCTGTAAAGACCTGAAGTTCACCAGCCGATTGGGATAATTCACCCAATAGACCTGCCAGTTTATTTCCAAATCCAGTTGCCGCGAAATAGGCTCCCATCATTAAAGAAGCATATTTGAGCGGAGCCAGTTTTGTAATAAACGAAAGCGCCACAGGCGAGGCGCACAATTCTCCGACAGTGTGGAACAGGTAAGCAAGCACTAACCAGTACATGGCTGATTCGCCTAAAGCTTCGTATTGAAGAGAAGCACCAGACATAAAAAGGAAGCCCCAGCCCATAATGATTACACCAATTGCCATTTTGAAAAGTGAGGAAGCCTCTTTCCTTTTTTGTTTACGCTGTGCCCAAAACCATGCTATCGGCACTCCAAGGGTGATAATAAAGAAGGCGTTCACCGACTGAAACCATGAGGCAGGAACAGTAAAGTTTAAGAAAGCGATGTATAAATCCGTTTTTTGTTGGGTGTATATATTCATCAAACCTCCGGCCTGCTCGAAGGCTCCCCAGAAAACTATGATAAGCAAAAAGGAAATGAACATAACCTTCATACGGTCTTTTTCAACCTGATTTAAAGGCCGTTTTTTTGCTTCAGCTTCTTCCGGAGAAAGGGAGGTTGTTGCCTCACCAACCCCTTTTAAATATTTCTGTCCCCACATGAATACAGCTTGCCCCAGAAGCATCCCAATTCCGGCAAGTCCGAAACCATAGTGCCATCCTATAGTTTCTCCCACATATCCAACGATCAGCGCAGAAAGAAAGGCTCCAACATTAATACCAATGTAGAAAATAGTAAAACCTTTGTCTCGGCGCTCATCTCCGGGAGGATAGAGTCCACCAACCATAGTTGAAATGTTTGGCTTCAAGCCTCCCACACCCAGCACTATAAGCGCCAGACCGCTATAGAATGCCCAAGGAGCATTTACTGCCAGAATCCCGTGACCTGCACAGAGCAATAAACCACCGATAAGTACGGTGCGTTTTTGACCCCAAAATTTGTCGGCGATCCAACCTCCAGGTATTGACATTACATACACCAACATTGTATACCAACCATATAAAACCAAGGCATCGGTTTCGCTCCAGCCGTAGCCAGCATTGACATCCGTACTTGAAGAAATAAGGAAAAGAACCAAGATGGCGCGCATTCCATAATAGCTAAACCGTTCCCACAATTCGGCAAAGAACAGTATGTAAAGTCCTACCGGATGACCAAAAAGTTCTTTACGCTGGATCGGAGCATGTGCTGATTGCATGGGTGTATCTAAAGGCATATTTTACAGATTTTCTTGTATGAAATTTGTCATTTTGGTATAAAGATGAAGGTGGGTATTGCCGCCAAATATACTGTGGTTTTTATTCGGATAAATAAAAAAGTAGAATTGCTTGCTGGCGGCGACCAAAGATAAAATCATTTCGATTGTATTCTGAGAATGGACATTGTTCTCTGCCGCTTCAAGAATGAGGAAATATTTTCCTTTTAGTTTATTTTGAAAATTGCTGGGAGAATTGATGTGGCATTCTACATTGTTTCTGTTTGGCTCAAAATCGGCGAGTTGCTGTTTGACTTTTGAGAAATCGGTAATGGGAGCGAAGAGTTTTGCGGTCAGATCGCAAGGGGAGTGATTCGCTTTTTTTGACCCATCATACATTGGTTGCTCATTTTTTGCCAGTAATACCTTCGTTTTTTTAGGGCCGAATGAATAACTCGGAAATTCTGGTGTTTCTCCCCATTGATTTTTTAGAGCATCGTTACGTAAAATAGGATCTGATGGGGTAACATCAGCAAGTGTGTATTCAATAATGTATTGGTTACCATAGTTCGATTTACTACTTGTGAAATCCGGCTCATCGGTCATGCTGCAAATTCGGGAGCCACTTTCTTCGCAAAAGATACCGTCCCCTATTTCTCCTAAGGCTATTTGTTCGGATTTTAAAAAACTGTTTAGAGACAGCAATGCACATATAGTGGTGAAAATCAGGGTATGGTTTTTCCTCATATCTATTTTTTGGAACAAATAGCCGGTGAATATATAAATTTCAAATTATTCGGGCGGCTCCATTATACATTCTTTAACGAGAAACGAGAATTAAATTTCTCGGTCAAACATGGATGTGTTAGAATAGAAAATAAACCCTTGGTTTATTTTTTTTGAAAAAAGGAATCATTTCTAAATCCGTGTTAAAAACCTAATATACAATATTATATGAAATATATATCTTAGTAGGTTTCCAAGGGGTAAAAAAAAAGTTCAGGATTATTGAAAACTTTGTTATATATTTGTGTCACTTGGAAGACAAAATGTGGGAGCCCCCTATCTTTCATCGTCTCACTCTAAATGGCTCTCATCATTTTCCAAGATAGTTTTTCTGTTTCATAGCCCTGAAAACCCTTCAATCGAGAAGGGTTTTTAGGTTTTCAGAAGGTTCATATTTTTTGATGTTCCGATTGTATTATCGGGCTCTTATTCGTTTAAGCCATCCAAACTCATTGTCCATTTCTGTAAAGACAATACGCAAAAATGCATAGACAGGAATGGCGGCAATCATTCCACCTACACCACCGATAGTTCCGGCAACAAGGATTACCAAAAAGATCTCCAATGGATGAGCATTAATACTATTAGAGAAAATAGTGGGTTGAAACACGTAATTATCTATCATTTGCGTAATCGCGAAAACGACCAATAGGCCGATTAGTTTAGGTTCGATTACTTCGGTGAAGCTTCCGTTAATATTATTCGCAATTACGATAAAGACACCAAACGTAGCACCAATCCAAGGCCCGAGATAGGGCACCAGATTCACCATCCCCGTGAAAACGGCAATTAATAATGCATTTTCTACACCCAGAATACTCAACCCAATAAAAACGGTAGTGGAGATGGCGACAATTTGTATCAACAATCCTAAGAAATACCTGGATAGGGTGGTTCGTGTGTTCGTCATTATTCGCAAGACGTCCGATTCGAGTGAAAATGGAGTGACTGATAGTACCAATCGCGTAATGCGTTCATTGTCTTTTAACAAGAAAAATGAAATAAATGCAATGGAGAAAATAGCAATAAGAATGTTTCCAAATACGCCCAGGACCGAATTGAATATGCCCGGCAGATGCGAAAGGTTTAAGGATTGCATCAAGAATCCTATAATATCTCCTTTCTGGATTTGGTCGCTTTCGTTTATGTTAAATTTTTCTGCATACTCGTTGAATTTTGATATGAATGGTGCTGTTTTATTCTGAACAGCGGTCAAATCGATTTGAGAAATAAGGCGAAATTCTTTGACTATAATTGGTAAAAAGAGCCCAATTACCAAAGATACAAGGCCCAAAACGATAAAGAGTGATATCCCGGCTCTCAGGCTGTTTCCCATTCTTCTTCCGCGCAAGTGCACCTTTTGCAAAAGAACCATGACAGGTCGTGCAATGAGCGCTACTACTATAGATACCAGAATGTAAAGAATAATGGTGGAAGAGGTATACAATACCCAGCCGGTCAGGAATAATAAACCGAGGATGAAAATGGTTTTAATAATTTTTGATACCATTACTTTATCGAATTTGGGAGCGTAACCATATAAAGAAAAGAATTTGGCAAATTATTGCGGTTTGACCAAGTCGTGGTTTTGCCATAAGTGGATATTTTTCAAAAAGAGCTGCAAAAATAAAAAGAAGAATAAATCGAAGGCCGTAATTACGAAACGGAATTGTGGCTTCGTACCATGTCCACAATGAATAGTGGCGCGCCACAGGCTCAATAGCCCAAAAAAGTCCAGTTCCGATTAATGCTGCAAAAAGCCATTTTAAAACAGGATGTACTTGAAATGGAGTTGCCATAGCAAACGATCCCCAGACAATAATCAACCATTCGACGCCTATAATTGGCGGAGCTTCGAAAAATTTCCATCCCATCATTTCACCGTATTTATAGGAACCGAAAATTTCCGGAAAGTGAACACCGATAATTTCAATAAGATAGCCTGCCAGAATCACGATTATCGCAACCGGCCATCCCAGTTTGTTATTCGTTTTGGAATCTACCCAAATCATCCCTGCAGTAATAAATAGCATAATGGGTGTGAGAAACACGAACCAAGTCGAGAGGGCTGATCTATAGCCCAATCCCATTATCGCGTACATAATAACAAGAATAGCTATTCCTGCTTTTTTGGATTTAAACTGGTTTAATGATTCAATTTTTCTCATCGGGATTTTTAAATCGGATATTTTAAATAGTCAAATCTCACCCTTTTCAAAAGGTTTTATCAGATTGATCTTCCCGCTGAAATTCATTGTAAGCCTGACGTGTAAATTAGGGTGGCAGGGAATTGATTTAACTGCTAAATATAGCCCTTTCCGTTGAGTTTTGGTATTTCGGTTTCATTTAATCTCTCTACCATTTAAATCTTTGAAGGGAAATTATAGCAACAAATGGAATAATATTTGGTTTTATTCCTGACCGTTTATTTCACCCCACACAAAATTATAAGCCATGAAAGACATCGAAACTGATAAATACCAAGTAAGTTCAGGAAAGGATTTTAAACTTTCTGATTATTCAACGAAGCCCGATGATGAGATCAGCGATGACGACTCAAAGCATATTATTGAAGAAAATGTGAAAACCATAGCCGATTTTCAGGAGCGCATGTACGCGAATCAAAATCGAGCCGTACTCCTTATTTTTCAGGCGATGGACGCTGCCGGAAAGGATGGAACCATTGAGCGACTTGTCACCGGGGTTAATCCGCAAGGAGTTCAGGTGCACGGATTCAAACAGCCAACACCCATTGAGTTGCGCCACGATTTTTTGTGGCGCGTGCATCTCCGGCTACCGCCTCGTGGGATTATTGGGATATTTAACCGATCTCACTACGAGGAAGTTCTCGTTGTACGCGTTCATCCTTCGTACCTCGTGCCTCAGGATATTCCCGGAATTCATGGCGCCGGCGACGTCACTGAGGAATTGTGGCAGCGTAGGTTTCGAATGATTCGAAATTTTGAGCAAAATCAGGTCGATACCGGAACTACCGTGATAAAGTTTTTTCTGCACATTTCCAAAGAAGAGCAGAAAGATCGTTTGTTCGATCGGATTAATGAACCGGATAAGCATTGGAAGTTTAAAATGAGCGATGTGAAAGAGCGTCCTTTTTGGGATGATTATATGCACGCTTTTGAAGAGGCCATTGCCCATACGGCAACTGCAGACAGTCCTTGGTTTATCATACCCGGTGATGATAAGGATACTGCCCGTGCGATTGTTACAACTATTGTAGCCCGGGAATTGGATAAAGTCAAAGAGCCCTGGCCGAAGACAGATGATAAAAAAAGGGCTGAAGTACAAGAAGGAAAGGAACTCTTGGAAAGGGGGAGTTAAAATTTTCCCAACGGGGGCCAATACCCATTTTTTGTAGCAAGCTTTCCCCAGTCTATTTTTTTAAAGAGCACATTATCTGATCCATACGTATGGAATAGAAATTGCACCAATAAGAAATAATACAAACTAAAAATGAATTGATATGACTTCTTCTGAAGATCTCCTACTTACGGCAGCAAGTATAAAAGGAACTCCGGTACGCGACAAACACGACGAAGTACTGGGGAATATTAAAGATTTGATGATCGATCTGCGAACGGGTGAAGTGATTTATGCGGTTCTTTCGGTTGAGGATGGATTTTTAAACATGGGAAGCAAATATTTTGCAGTTCCACTTCAGGCATTTTCCGTCGATACCATTAATGAACGGATGGTTTTAGATGTTTCCAAAGAGCGACTCGAAAAGGCTCCGGGTTTTGATAAAGACAACTGGCCACAACAACCGCAAGCTGATTTTATAATATCGGTGTACGCATTTTATAATGTTGAACGTTTTCATCAAGCATTTTAGCAAGAAGATTTTGCCTGTTCTAATTGGAGAGGCTGTTAAGCGCTGTTTCAAATGCTTCTTTTTCGGCACTGATTTTTCATAATCCTTACCTTCGTATTTCAGTAAGTGATTAATTATTGAAATCAAATTGCGTCTGCTATGAAAAAGAAAGTTGCTATTTTATCGATTGATGGAGGAGGAATTCGGGGAATAATCCCTGGGGTGATTTTGGAATATATCGAATCGGAACTTCGTCGAATACAGGGTGATAATGTACGTATTGCCGATTATTTCGATCTCATAGCCGGCACGAGTACAGGGGGGATTCTCACCGGACTTTACTTACTTCCTGACCCAAAGAATGGAATACGACCAAAATACACCGCCGAAGAAGCCGTAGATCTTTATTTTCTTAATGGTCCGCGCATTTTCAATCTTAAGATTTGGCAAAAGATAGAGTCGTTTGGTGGCTTGTCAGACGAAAAATATGATGCCGTTGAATTTGAGACAGCACTCCGAGCGTATTTTGGCGAAAGCCTCCTCTCTGGTCTTTTAAAGCCCTGTTTGATAACCGCCTATGACATCGAAAAACGCAAGGCTATTTTCTTCACTTCTAAAGATGCTCGGGAAAGCAACATCAAAGATTTTAAAATGCGCGATGTGGTAAGGGCCACCGCTTCGGCACCGACTTATTTTGAACCGCCTCTCATATATTCACAAGATGATACTGCTTATGCTTTGATTGATGGAGGTATGTTTGCAAATAATCCGGCACTTTGCGCCTATGCCGAAGCTCGAAAATTAAACTTTGAAGATGCTGGAAAGGTGAATCAACCGTGCGTGGAAGATATGTTATTTATTTCGCTCGGCACCGGGGCGGGATCGATGGCTAAAAAGCAGCCTTATAAATATGATAAATTCAAAAATGCCGGTAAGTTCAGGTGGATTCAACCGATAATCGACATAATGATGAGTGGAAATTCGGAAACTGTGAATTACCAATTGAAGCAAATTTACAATACCCAGCTAGCTGCTGATAAGGAGGATTATCATCGGCTGGATCCAGAAATCGGTCTGGCTGATCCTGAAATGGACAATGCAGATCCAAAAAATATGGAGGCCCTTCGGCAGGCAGCGAAAGCATTTATTGTGGAGAATAAGGATGAGATTGATACCATTATTAAAAAGTTGATCGATCATCAGTCGGATTTGGAGCCTCCTCTTGCATAAATTTTCGGGTTGAACTTACCTTTCGGCAAAGTCGCTTTCACAGCATGTGTACCATTATCTACCCCACCACGTGTAGATTTACCCCAATCTTTTCGAATAGCTTTTTTCGCGTAAAATTTGAAAATTGAGATTAATATTTTGAATTACAATAGGTTATGTTGATTAGTGTGTCTATTCGCTTTGGGTGGCATATTTCTGGTAGTGTTTATACCAGAATTAAATATTAATCTCAATAAAACAAAATATTATGAGCGCAACTGAAGATAAAATTAAAGGAAATTGGAATGAAATGAAAGGTAAATTGAAACAACAATATGCCGATCTTACTGATGATGATTTGCAATACGCAGAAGGTAAGGAAGACGAATTGCTTGGTAGAATCCAACAGAAAACCGGCGAGTCGAAAGAAAAGATCAAAGAAACTATTGACAGAATGTAATATCGTCTTTGAACAGAAAGAAACCGTGAAAGTCCAATTCCCGAAAGGGGATCGGGCTTTTTCGGTTTACTATTTTTTATTTTTTGCATGGAAATCTGCAGAAGACCATTACATCAACCGAATTACTTACTTTAAACTTTTGTAATTTCGGCACCTATGGCTATCAATATTGATCGAAAGAGATATCAGAACCTTACCCATCTTGAGTTCCTTGCGCGACAGGTGGTTGAAGGGTTTATTACCGGAATGCATAAGAGTCCTTTCCACGGTTTTTCTGTGGAATTTGCTGAGCATCGATTATATAATACGGGAGAAAGCACCCGCCACATGGATTGGAAGCTGTTTGCCCGAACGGATAAACTTTTTGTAAAGCGGTATGAAGAAGAGACTAATCTTCGCTGCCGGATATTGCTCGATACATCAGCATCTATGCGTTATCCCGAGCCTCAGGGTGATGACAAACACAGCAAACTGACTTTTTCTATATATGCTTCAGCAGCGATTACCGAAATGATGCGCAGACAGCGCGATGCCGTGGGACTTACCACATTTGCGGGAGAAGTGGATTTTCATTCTCCGGCTAAATCCACCATGGCACATCATAAGTTTCTCTTCAATCACATGGAGTCATTTTTAAATGCCGAGAAATCTACAGATGCTTCAGAAACAGCTGCAGTGGATGCTTTGCATCAAATAGCAGAGCGTATTCATCGTCGTTCGCTGGTTGTAGTTTTTAGCGATATGTTCGACAATTCAGCGCATAGTGACCAACTTTTCTCGGCGCTGCAGCACCTCAAATTCAACAAGCATGAGGTAATCCTCTTTCATATTACAGATAAGCGTACGGAACTCGATTTCGATTTCGATAACCGGCCTTATACTTTTATTGATACCGAGACAGGCGAGCAAATAAAGGCTCATCCCAATGAAATTAGGGATACTTATTTATCTCAAATAAAATCGTTTACGGAGGAACTTTCTGTGAAATGCGGCCAGTACGGAATTGATTTTGTGCCTGCCGATATCTCTGATGGATTCAATGATGTATTGCTCAAATACATTATCAAAAGGAAGAAACTTTTTTAGCAGTATTCTGGATGTACTCATTTGCCTTGTGGGCTGAGGAGGCTGCGAATACTTTAACCGCAAGTTGCGCAAAGTCTATACGGAAATCGCAGAGAGATTTGCCATAAGCGGAAAATTTTTGAGTTTCATCTCCAATCTTATAGTCTCGCTTCTATTTGGTTTTTCGACATGCCATAGCAGATTCCACGGAATGCCATTTTTTGGTGAAGCTACCAGACCGGTATTGTGACGACGAAGACGATCTTTGAGATTGTTTGTCTGTCCGCAATAAAAAACGTCAGATTTATGAGAGTATAAAATATAATTTTTATAAATAATCATTCGGGAAGAAGTTGATCATGTGAAAATAGATATTATAATCGACCCTTTTTCAAAACGTGACGATTCTCGAATCAGCATTTTTGCCGAAAGTGTGAAATATTCCGAGCAAACTTCATACACTCCTAAAACGCAAAAAAGCCCCTCATTTCTGAAGAGCTTTTTAAGCGGTCCGGACGAGACTCGAACTCGCGACCTCCTGCGTGACAGGCAGGCATTCTAACCAACTGAACTACCGGACCCGGTATAAAAATAAATGCTTCTCATTCGAAGCGGTGGCAAAAGTAACCTAAAATTCTTTTGTCCAAAAGAATTTCCCAAAAAAATCTTCTTAGAATTTCATTATTTAGGATTTTTGCTTTTGTATCTTTCGAAATACTCCGTTTATCAGGCGTTTAAAAGATTATTTATGAAATGGAATTATGAAAATAGAAACACTCCGGCTGAAACAAATGATCATGCACCGGTGTAACCTGTTAATATCCCAAAAAAGCGTGAAGTTTTTTAGAATTTAAATGGCATGGCTGCTCTATTCTTCTATACCTTTGTTCAAGAAAATTAGGAATGAAAATAGTGAAGATGAAAAAATTGATTGGAATTGCATTATTCCTTGGGATGGCCTCTATGGCAATGGCTCAAAGTCCCATTGGTGCTAATGGTAAACAACTTAATTTTGGTGTAGGCCTCTACGGTCGTGGCGTCCCTCTTTATATAGGGTTGGATTTCGGTGTACATCCCGACATTACCTTAGGTGGGCAACTTGGTCTGGATTTAAGGTTGGACTATCTCGCAATTTCAGGTCGAGGTGATTATCATTTCAATACCTTGTTGAATATTCCGCGTGATTGGGATTTTTATGCTGGACTTAATATCGGGTTCGTTGCAGGCATCGATGATTATTACCACGACGACGGATTGGATCTTGGCGCACAGGTTGGTGGCCGTTACTATTGGAATAATGGGTGGGGAGTGAACCTTGAATTTGGTGGCGGCAGCCATCTTTCAGGAGGTCGATTTGGTCTTTCTCACCGCTTCTAAGAGAGCTCAAAATTATTAGAACTGCAATTTTTTGATTATTACGCAGTGAATGGATTAATCTTTTCAAATGAAAAATTTTCTTTCAAGCTTCTTCGCTATACTACTATGTGCAACCGGTTTGTTCGCACAAACCGGAAATGGAGACTGGTTTAATCTGGATCCAGATGTTGATGGCGTCTATGGCGTTTCTGTGAATGAGGCATATAAACAATTCAATGGATTGGAAATTGCTCCGGTTATTGTCGCAGTTCTCGATGATGGTGTGGATATTTACCATCCTGATTTTCAAGGGAAAATCTGGGTCAATACGGGAGAAATTCCCGGAAACGGTGTAGACGATGACCACAATGGGTATATCGATGATGTGAATGGTTGGAATTTTATGGGAAATTCGGACGGCTGGAATCTGGTACATGCCCCTCTCGAGATTACCCGACTTTACGGAGAGTACAAGAATATTTTTGGAAATGTAAATCCCGATACCCTTTCCAAAACTCAAAAGAAGGACTACCAAAAATTTCAAAATTACAAGGCAAGGTATGATACGCTCGTATCGGATCTTAATGCCGAATTCAGTCAATACGCCCAGCTTGCCGCCCTTTATCAGGGTGCTGCTGAGTACATGAAGGCGAAGCTTGCGACTGACTCGTTAACCATCAATGCACTTCTAAACTTTGAATCGGATGATAAAAATGATGAGCAGGTCAAGAATTTTCTTCTCACTGCTGAAAAGCAAAATCTAAGAGCGTATATTATCAAAGAAGAAGCATATTTTAACTCTAAAATTAATTATCACTACAATCTGGATTATCATCCCCGAGATTCTGTTAATGTGGAAGAAGCAAATAGGCTAGGCACTGGGTACGGAAATAATAACGTATGGGCGGGCGATCCTGCACATGGCACCCATGTGGCGGGGATTATCGGAGCTAAAAGGAATAACGGTGAAGGTATAAATGGAGTGGCCGAAAATGCAATAATAATGCCGGTACGGATTGTTCCAGACGGCGATGAGCGCGATGAGGACGTGGCACTCGGAATACGGTATGCCGCTGATAATGGTGCGAAGGTAATCAATATGAGTTTTGGAAAAGCTTTCTCTCCTAAGAAAGGAGTAGTTTATGATGCTATCAGATACGCTATTAGCAAAGATGTACTATTCGTTCATGCTGCCGGGAATGATGGGGAAAACAATACCAAAGTCAAAAATTACCCGGATGGCACATTGGGTGGGAATAAATCTGTGAAAGGATGGATTACTGTCGCTGCGGGTACTAAAAAAGCGGATACGAATTTCATTGCCGATTTTTCAAATTACTCCCGTAAAGAAGTGGATGTATTGGCACCCGGCGTAAGTATACGAAGTTTAGAACCCGATAGTCTCACCCAAAGTTTGTCGGGAACTAGTATGGCATCCCCCGTTATTGCTGGAATGGCCACTGTATTACGGGGAGCCTTTCCTGATGCCTCTGCATCTGAAATTATCAAACTTATCGAAAAGTCAATATCTCCAACAAAAAATACGCTGGTTATTATGGATGGTGCGGAGATGAAATTAAAAAAAGTTTTACGCTATCCTGGCGTCCCTTCCTTGTTGACTGCGCTTGAAATAGGAGAGAAAAAAGCAAAAAAATAGATTTTTGGGAGCATCTTTTAGCGCTTGATAGCGTCATTAAGGCGCATTGTGGCTTATACTTTATAGACAAGATTTTCAGTTTGGTGTTTATAATTTTTGTAACTTGATGCCTTATTTAACCAGATGCGCATCGCTTCAAAATATCTCCTTGGCATTCTTGTATTTTATGCAAGTGTGATTCTGCCCCAAACTGTGGACGGACAAGCCTATGCTAAGAACCTTTCCGGTTTTACTTTCGGGGCAAACAGCGGACTACGCTATTTCCCGGAGGATGATATTATCAAAACCAATTTTTTACGCGATTCAACATATGTATACCTTTCGGATTCGGGTATCGATTCTAATTGGAATCTGCGCGACAAATTCATCTATTCTTATGACAATCAAGGAAGGGTTCTTGAAAGTGTTCACAGCAAGCTGTCAGATTCAGCAGATTGGATAAATGATAGCCGGCTCCAGAATACCTATAGCGATGACCAGTTTTTGATTTCTCAAAAGGAGGATGGATGGGAGCCGAAGTCCGGAAAATGGTTGGCATCACTGCGCCGTACGTATTCTTATAATGTCATAGGTCTCGAGGACCTTGTTATTACTGAAAAGCTTTTTCAACAAGCGTGGCGGCTTGATTCCAAAGTTGAATACACCTATAATTCGGCCTATGACATTTCCGAAGAAGTTGCCTATTCTCGCAATTTTGAAGGGCAACACTGGGAGGCAATTTCACGCTATTTATACACGTATTTTGAGAATGAAAGTATTAAGCAAGAAATTTATCAGGTCTGGAATGACAGCCTGCATAAATGGGTGAATCAAGCCAGTCAGCAATATAAATACAATAGTTCCAATAAATTGATATCAACCACTAAGAGCAATTGGGACCTGGATGACAAAGGTTGGGTAGACTTATCAGTGATATCTTTGATATACAATGAAAAAGGGCAGGTATTGTCATCCAGTCAAATGCATTCTTCTGCGGACATAAACAATGGTGTGCCCATTCAATCTCAGGAATCAAATTATGATAATAACGGAAACGTGGGCCAAGTGCTTAACAGCGTATGGAATTCCGAATCCGGATCATGGGATCTCTATCAAAAACAGGTGCACTTCTGGACAAAATATGTAAATGGTAACCTCCATCAGGGGGATGACAAGATAGACTGCCTTTTTGCGAATCCTTATATTATAGGTTTGCCTTGGTATTGTGAATCGCTCAAGGCAAATGTTGTTTATACAGTCGAAGTATTCGATCTTTATGGACGTCTGTTCTATTCGGATACTTTTAAGAATAAATCGAGTTTTCGCATTACCCGTTCCATTCCGAATGGATTCTATATTGTGTTAATACGGGGTGGGCTGGATTACCATTCCGAGAAAATTCTTATCCGAAATTAATACCCATCTCAACCTTCTGTAGAGTTTGGCGTTATTCCCTAAAAGACTATTATGCGTGAAATTGTTTCGCACAGCGAAGAAAATAATATTTTGGAAGGCAACTTATCAGATCGGTTTGAGGCCGTCCGACTAAGAACTGAAACTATTTGCAAGCCCTTAGAAACGGAAGATTATGTGGTTCAACCGGTAGATTATGTGTCTCCGCCTAAATGGCATTTGGCACATACCAGCTGGTTTTTCGAAACCTTTTTCTTAAAGGCTGTTTTCAAAGATTATAAACCTTTTCATGCCGACTTCAATTTTCTTTTCAATAGCTATTACGAATCTGTGGGAGCTCGGGTGCTCCGCACGAATCGTGGAAACATTACACGTCCCGGCGTTAAACAAATTATGGAGTACCGAGGTTATGTAAATGCAAAAGTAAAAGAAGCTTTGGTACACCAAACAATACATCCTGAACTTATTGAAATAATGGAATTGGGATTGCAACATGAAATGCAGCATCAGGAGCTTCTTCTTTCAGATATAAAATATATTTTGGGCCATAACCCCACATTCCCGGTTTACGATTCTACGAATAAGACAGATCGAACTAAAAGCAACAAATCATCAGAATTCATTCACATTCCTGCCGGAAATTACGAAATTGGATTTCAAGGCGACGGTTTCTTTTTTGATAATGAATTAAATCGCCACACAGTTTATATCCATGATTTTGAGATTGCGAGCGAACCGGTAAAATTTGGTGATTTTATTGCGTTTATTGAGGACGACGGCTACCATCGATTTGAATTTTGGCATAGTGATGCCTGGGCTTGGCTAAAGGAAAATAAAATTTCTGCTCCTATGTACATGTATAAAGACAATGGAAAATGGATGCGCTACACGCTAAGCGGATATATAGAAGTTGATCCCGAAGAAACGTTGGTTCATGTATGTTATTATGAGGCGGCAGCATTTGCTACTTGGAAAAAAATGAGGCTCTCCACGGAATTTGAATGGGAAATAGCTGCTGATAAGTTTTCATGGGGCAAAGTTTGGGAATGGACGAATAGTGCCTATTTACCATATCCCGGTTTTGAGTCTGCACCCGGAGCTTTGGGTGAGTATAATGGCAAATTTATGGTTAATCAAATGGTGCTACGTGGAGCATCCTCGGCCACAACCCCTGGTCATAGCCGCACGTCTTACCGCAATTTTTTTCATCCTAATCTTCAATGGCAATACGCGGGTATACGGCTCGCCAAGTGATATGAGTTTTAAAGAAGATGTACTGATTGGTCTTCAGGCTAAAGCCAAATACCTTTCTTCCAAATATTTTTATGACGCTAAGGGCGATAAGATTTTTCAGGATATTATGAAAATGCCTGATTATTATCTTACCGATTCGGAATATGAAATATTCTCCACCCAAGCCAAGGCAATCTTCGATGCGTTGCAATTAGATGGACGAAAGTTCGATTTGGTTGAATTTGGTGCGGGCGACGGCTATAAAACAAAAATATTGATTGAAAGACTTTTAGAAACCAAAGCCGATTTCAGGTATATACCTATCGATATTTCGAAAGATGTACTCAAGGATTTAAAAGCAGATTTTGAAAAGAGCTTTCCGGATTTAGAAGTGGAGTCCGAAAATGCTGAATATTTTCAGGCACTTGAAAACATTCGAAAGAAATCCGATAATCCGAAGCTGGTTCTATTTATCGGATCAAGTATTGGTAATTTCTTACAGGATAGAACAGTAGCCTTTCTCAATGGCTTATATGCAGAATTACAATCAGGAGACAAAGCTTTGATTGGTTTTGATTTGCAAAAGAATCCTAAGACGATTCTTCAGGCCTATAATGATGCTGAGGGAATTACAAAAGCTTTTAATTTGAATGTTTTGGCGCGGATTAATATGGAACTGGGCGGACATTTTGATTTAAAGGCATTCGATCATTACCCAAACTACGATCCTGAATCTGGTTTAGCAAAAAGCTATCTCGTGAGTCTAAGAAACCAAAAAGTACGCATCGATAGTTTGGGCGAGACATTCTCCTTTTCGGAGGGGGAATGTATTCACACCGAGATAAGTCGGAAATATACGCTGGAGCAAATAGAGGACTTATTTAAAGGGTCTAATTTTGAATTGGTCAAACATTATCTTGATGCCAAGCATTATTATGTTGATACCTTAGCGAAAAAGTTATGAAAGCAATTTGGAATGGTAAAGTATTGGCAGAAAGCCAAAAGACAATTAACGTGGAAGGAAATGCCTATTTTCCCCCTGAGAGCGTTAAGAACGAATATTTTAAGGAAAGTGATTTGAATACCACATGTCCGTGGAAAGGATTGGCATCTTATTATACCCTTGAGGTAGATGGGGATACGAACGAAAATGCGGCCTGGTATTATCCAAATCCCAAAGATGCTGCGGCAGAAATCAAAAATCATATCGCTTTCTGGAAGGGTGTAGAGGTCGTTGAAGGTTAATTCACTGGTTTAAGTCCCAATTTTTTACCTTCATTGAGCATAAATTCTTTGGCTTCCGCAAAATTATTATGGATTTTCCCATCTAAGATGGCTTCCTTAATGGTGTTTTTGATAATTCCAACTTCACGTGAAGGCTGAATTCCAAATGTTTCCATAATAAACTCACCACTTATCGGCGGTTGCCAGTTCCGAACCCGATCTTTTTCCTCCACTTTTACCAGCTTCTTTTTTACTTTCTCATAATTGGACAGGTAACGTGCTACTTTCTCTTCATTTTTTGAGGTAATATCGCTTTTGCAGAGGGTCATCAAGTCGTCGATATCATCGCCGGCATCAAAAAGCAACCGTCTGATTGCCGAATCTGTTGCCTCCGCTTTGGTAAGGGCAATTGGCCTGAGGTGAAGGCTTACAAGCTTCTGCACGTATTTCATTTTAGCGTCAAGCGGAAGCTTTAGTCGCTTAAAAATTGTGGGTACCATGCGCGCGCCTTTGTCTTCATGCCCGTGAAAAGTCCAACCGGCTTCAGGCGAAAGCCGCTTGGTGGCCGGTTTAGCGATGTCGTGCAATATGGCAGCCCATCTGAGCCACAGGTTGTCTGATACGCGTGCTGTATTGTCAAGCACTTCCAAGGTATGGTAAAAATTGTCCTTATGGCGATGGCCATTTACTACTTCTACGCCGTGCAAATCAACCATTTCAGGAAAGAACATTCGGAGCAAGCCGGTATCGAAGAGCAGTTTGAAACCAATAGACGGTTTTTCAGAAGCGATAATTTTGTTCAATTCGGTAGTAATTCTTTCGGCACTGACAATTGATATTCGCTCGTGCATTTCAGAAATGGCTTCGAGTGATTTGGTTTCAATTTTAAACTGGAGTTGTGTAGAGAACCTTATAGCCCGCATCATACGAAGCGGATCGTCACTATAGGTTATTTTTGGATCGGTTGGTGTTCGAATCAATTGATTATCAAGATCCCGAAGGCCGCCAAAAGGATCGATAAGATTTCCAAAATTGTGCGTAGAGAGCGAAAACGCGAGTGCATTAATGGTGAAATCTCTGCGGAGCTGGTCATCGCTAAGGCTTCCTTTTTCTACGCTGGGTTTTCGCGAATCAGGGCTGTAGCTCTCTTTTCGTGCACCGACGAATTCGATTTCCCAATCTTCATACCGAAGCATTGCAGTACCAAAGGTTTTGAAAATCGTAACATTGGTATTCCCAATGGATTCTGCGACAGATTTCGCAAGCGCAATACCATCTCCTACGGTAACAATGTCCAGATCTTTGGGAGATTTTCCTAATAGACTGTCGCGTACAAATCCTCCGACGACGTACGCCGCGCACCCTTCTTTTTGAACTACTTTTTTTAATACTTGAAAAACGGGAAGTTCAAGCACATGGCTAAAATCGTGGACGGACATCTTATGGTGCGATACGGTTATTCTCTGATTATCCTCACGTTGCTTTCTGCATCCAAAGAGATTATCGGAATTTTCTTTTGTGAATACGCGCTTTTTGAGGTCGGCAAAGATAATACATAATCTACCTTCTCCAAAAGTGAAGGGTCGGCTTCTTCAATTCCCTGGGCCAGCGAACCATCCCTACGAAGTAAAGCTGTAGAGGCTACGGGCCCATTGGTGGCTTGCACCAGTTTTTGTTCTTCGATCTGAGTTACCATTCGTACCGCTATGCTTTTGTCAGATGCAAGGGCTTTCTTCGACATATTTTTACCACCCGGAAGAACCAGAATAATGGGTGAATCGGAAGTATCGATAATATCCCAAGCTAATGCGGGAACGTCGGTTACATATCGGTTGAGACGTGCGTCGCTGTCAATCAGTATGGTAAATCCCTTGTCCGTTTTTCGATTCTTTGCTTCGCGCAATATTTCGACAGCGTCATCATTTCGCGCATCGCAAATGAGAGATATACTGTCTTGTAAAAAGCATAGGACAATAGCACCCGATTTAATAATGCGAGGTGCTTCTTGGAGTGTTATTTCTTTCAAGGTTCGAGAATTTGGTTAACATCGATTGTGTAAGCACATTTAAAATGTCCCTCCGGACAAGCCTTTTTGCCGTGAAGACCGCACGGACGGCATTCCAATTTTTCTTTGGTTTCTATTATTCGCGCATCATCACTTAAGGGACCGAAACCAAATTCCGGAATGGTGCTACAATAAATTGCCGTAACGGCAGCGTTCATCGCAGAAGCGATATGCATGGGTGCAGAATCGTTTACATAATTCATCTTCGCTTTTTCCATGAGAGCCGCAGACTGGAGAAAATTAAGTTCTCCGGCCAAGATTTGAAGCTTCCCATGAATAGATTCTTTTTTGATCGAAGCACAGAGTTCAATATCGCTGGGAGAGCCAAGCAAATAAATAGTACGGTCGGGGTGCAGTTTATCAATGAGTTCGATCCATTTCTCGGCAGGGTATTGTTTAGTATACCAAACAGATGCGGGTGCGATACAGAAATAAGGACTAGATTGATACGCTTCCACTTTAGCATAATCTCCAGGGGTGGGATAGAGTCGCGGCCTCTGAAATGAATCATCAGTGAGGTGAGTGATTAGACTTAAATTCCGATGTACTTCGTGCATTTCCTGGTCTATGACATGCGGAAACTTGTGAGTGAAAGCGAAAGAAAAAGGATTTTTAGTAAATCCGATTTTTTCTTTTGCCTTTGATGAGGTTGACAGCAATCCCGAAGAAGCAAATCGCTGAAGATTAATCAGTACGTCATATTTACCTTTTCGAATTTGCTTCGTAAGTCGTGCCAAGGAATTGTATTTCGATTTCTTTTTGTCCCAAATCAGTACTTTATTAAGTTTAGGATGCTCGCGCAAAAGGCCTTCATTTCCTTTACGGAGCAAAAAATCGATTTCACTATCGGGATAAAAACGCTTTAATTTTTCAATCAACGGAGTTGCTAAAATTACATCTCCGATAAAAGCGGTTTGAATAATTAAAAACTTTTTCATTGCACTTTTTTCATCAAACAGCTACATTATGGGTTCTCAGCGCATCATTGAGCGACGTCTTGAGATTTGTGCTCTCTTTTCTAGTTCCTATTATCAGCGCACAGGGAACATTGAACGTTCCCGCCGGAAATTCTTTTGGATACGACCCGGGTATAACGACAGACCTGGCAGGAACTTCACCTCGCAGGGTAACGGGTTTGTTTCCGGTAACGTCGATAATACGAGTACTTTTTGTCAAAACTACATTCGCTCCCAACACAGCTTCACGACATACGCGCACACCTTCAACAACAATACAACGAGAACCGATAAACGCACCATCTTCGATAATAACCGGAGAGGCCTGGAGGGGTTCTAATACGCCGCCAATTCCAACGCCTCCGCTCAGATGCACATTCTTGCCAATCTGGGCGCAACTGCCGACTGTAGCCCAGGTATCGACCAGCGTGTTCGAATCTACATAAGCTCCAATATTTATATAGCTCGGCATCATGACGACTCCCGGGGCGAGATACGCACCATATCGAGCTATAGCATGAGGTACAACGCGTACGTTTTTCTCAGCGTAGTGGGTCTTGAGCTGCATCTTATCATGAAATTCGAAGGGCGGCAATTCGATTGTTTCCATTTTTCGAATAGGGAAATACAGCACGACTGCCTTCTTTACCCATTCATTTACCTCCCAAGTATCTCCTTTGGGACTGGCACATCGCAGTGCACCACGATCTAATTGGCCAATAACAGATTCAATCGCGTCCGTATATTCATTGACTTTTAGCAATTCCCGGTTTTCCCAGGCTGCCTCGATCGCTTCTTTCTCAGTCATTCTTGCAGTTTCTCCCGCAAATATAACATTAATGAACCGGCCTCGAACCAAAGCGAAAAATGAATGTTAGAAGTGTCAAACCAAATAGAATGATTTTCTTTACCTGAAGATACCTTAATCCACAATTTTTTTAATGAAAGATCTAAGTTTTCATTCCTTATACAAGATAACCGTAGGGTTGATATTCGCTACTTTATTGGTATTCATCCTTATTATGGGCAAGAGTGTGTTGGTGCCGTTGACCATTGCATTTTTTATTTCGTTTCTGCTCATTCCTCTAACCAATTTTTTCGAACGGATTCACTTCGCACGACCGTTGGCGGCCATAACGAGTATTCTGGTTTTTATCATTGCATTGTCAGGTGCATTGACGCTATTGGGCTCTCAGGTCAAGCGATTTACGGATGATATGGATCATATTTCGCAAAAGGTCGGTCATTTAAAGTCGAAACTTCCGGACGCTATTCTTCAGTATGTGCAAGGCTACTCTTTCGAGGAAATAATTGGTATGGCTCAATCGCATATGGGTACTATATTCAGCAGTGTTACAGCCTTTTTTGGAAGTTTCACCTTCATTATTATCATCCCGATTTATATTGCGTTAATTCTCATTTACCGCGATCATCTTAAAGAATTTTTATTCCGCCTTTTCAGGCAAAGAGAGAAATCTGAATCGGATGAAAATTTGGTTAAGCAGCAGGGAATTAAGCAGCTGGTACCAAAAATTCGGAAGGTGATTCAGAAATATCTTACGGGGGTTTTTTATGTCATGTGTATTCTTTTCGTTCTGTATAGCATCGCGCTATTTTCATTGGGAATTGAGCACGCTTTTCTTTTTGCGGCCATTGCAGCATCGCTCAATATTATTCCTTTCATCGGGCCTTTTATTGGTTCTTCACTGCCGATATTATTTGCATTCCTAACCATGGATTCCCTTTTTTATCCGGTAGCAGTGCTTGGTAGTTTTGTTCTGATTCAAGCCGTAGAAGGAAATTTTCTCACCCCAAAAATTGTGGGGAACAATGTGAGCTTGAATCCGCTGGTTACACTCATAACATTGATCGTAGGCGCCAGCATTTGGGGACTAATCGGTATGATTCTTTTTATCCCATTGGTCGCTATTTTACGTGAAATATTTCAGGCAATCGATGGGCTTGAGCCATACGCTTACCTTCTTGGAAATCCCGATGAAGGTCCACAAAGATCCAATTTTGTTACACACCTTTATCGGAAGATCAAGAAGAAGATTGAGTCGTCGTCTGGCTCGTAGTGTTAATTATCTAACCACCAATGTCGCTCTGCGAATAATGTCATTTGCCTGAAGTGAAATTACATACGTGGCTGCCGGGAGCTTTGAAATATCCAGTCGCGTATCTTCCTGCACAATTCTTTTTTCCAAAATCACCCGACCATTTATATCCTGTACAATCAAATATCCTTTTGATTCAGGAAGCGTGATATGGACAATATCCGTGGCAGGATTTGGGAAGATTTTCAATTCTTTCAAGCGCGACTCGGCGATTCCCGTACTGAAGCTGCAAGTGGTAGCAAGACTATCAAAGAACATGAACACTTGCGTCAATGCAGGCACAACACAATCTCCATGTGAGCCTCCCGAAAGCACATTATACGCAGCTACATTCGCCGCCCCGTTGGCATTCATCGCCGAATCGGCGGTAAGACTATTGTGATAATCTACCTGTTCATCACCTGTGCAATAATACATGCGTATGGGCACTTGAGGAGTCCAATTGTACGTATCATTCGCTCTTAGATCCTCCCAAAGGGGATGGTTCGGATTGGATTGAAAATTTGTATATACACTATCAACGAGCAAATCGCTAAGTTGGCCGGGCAAAATAGCATTTACCGCGCCCATATTACTTGAGTTTTGCATTCCGTCAAAATAAGGAGCGACCTGATCGGCATAGGGTTGCTGGATAATGTCACTCAACTGATTGTAAAGATTTCCATAAGCAAGCTCATAACTCATTAGTAAATAAATTACATATCCCGGATTGGAATAAGGCTGGTTGCTGAGCAAGACAGCGGCTTGCGATCCGGAAAGATTATAGGGGCCACTACACGGTGCTCCGGCCACAATCCCAAGCTCCTCATTGAGGTTATTTGCCTCGGCATATTCCAACGTGGCCATGGCTCCCTGCCCGCCTTGCGAATATCCGGTTACGTAGACTTCTCCATTATCCGAGATGGGGATTGTTGCCAAAAATTCACGAGTTGCACGGATTAAATCGATAGAAGCGGTAGCTTCTGATTGGGCATGGACATACGGATGGATACCCGTACCCTGGCCCAATCCAAGATAATCAGGCGCCACGGCAATAAAGCCGGTACTCGCAAATATCTTGGTAATTAATCCTTCAGAATTCTCTTCGGATGGCACATCCAGCTGTTTTAACACCGTGCCGTGGCAATAAACTGCCATGGGAAAGGTATTACATTCTGTCGTGTTTGGGATAGCTACCGCACCTGAGGCAATTGTCGGTTCACCATGCGTATCAACGGTATTGTAAGTTAGGCGGTAGAATTTTACATCATACACCGCAGGTATTTGTGGGATAAATCCAAGTAAAAATGCGGGAGTTGAGCTCAGGAATTCACTTTCAACGAGATATTGATCCTGCGCTTTCGCAGAAAAACTGAGGATGAAGAAGAATGGAATAAGTATAAAAATGCGTTTCATAAAGCTTAGAATTTAAAAATGATTTCATTTGAAGGTGAAAAGGTAATAATTCTTAGCGGATGATTACTTTTGCTCATGGCTAAAATTATTGCAATTGATTATGGAGCGAAGCGGTGTGGAATCGCTGAGACTGATGACCTTCAAATTATTGCAAGTGCGCTTACTACGATTCCCACCAAAGAAGCGCTCGTATTTTTAAAGGATTACTGTAGTCGAAATCAGGTAGATATTGCCGTTTTCGGTCAACCGATACGAATGAGTGGAGAAGTTTCTGAAATTGAAAGTGAGATTTTGAAATTCATTGGCAAGTTTAAAAAAATTCATCCGAATATTCAGGTTGAAAGAGTTAATGAGGCTTTCACCTCAAAGCTAGCGATGGAAGCGATGATTCAGTCTGGGGCAAGAAAAAAGAAGCGAAGAGAAAAAGGAAATTTAGATAAAATAAGCGCAACGCTTATATTGCAGAATTATTTAGAATCAAAACGTAAATCATATTAAAAATGAGCGAAGAAAAAGACAAAGAGAAAGGCAAAGAGAAGGATGGAGGATTAAAACGGGATATCGAAAAACTTTATATCAATGAGCGAAAGGTTTTTTTATGGGGACAGGTCGATGATGATTCGGCTAAACACGTGATCGATCGGTTTCTGTACCTCGAGGCCGTAGATCCGGGTAAAGAAATTTCATTTATTATCAATAGCCCCGGGGGATATGTGACTTCAGGTTTTGCTATTTATGATACACTGAGAAGTTTAAAAAGTCCGGTATCGACTGTATGTATGGGGCTCGCTGCTTCCATGGGAAGCATTTTGCTTTCTGCAGGTGAAAAAGGAAGACGATTTGTCTATCCCTATGCAAAAGTGATGATTCACCAACCCAGTGGTGGAGCACGTGGGCCATCATCTGATATTGAAATTCAAGCGATTGAAATTATGAAAACCAAAGAAATAGGAGCGCGGATTCTTGCAGAAAACTGCGGTCAGTCAGAAGAAAGAATCATGAAAGATTTTAACCGTGATTATTGGATGGATGCCAACGAAAGCGTGAAATATGGAATAGTTGATTCGATTATCAAAACCAAATAATTTTACCTAAAGCATACAAAAGCGCATCCATTTGGTGCGCTTTTTTTATGATTTACAAGTATAAGTTAGAACGGATATCCAATAGCGATATTGAGTATCAGGTTATCATTCAACCATTGATTATTCAGTTGAATGTTTTTAAATACCCAGCCATTGTATTTTTGCTGATAGGGCTTGCGCAGCGGAACACCAAAGTCGAAGCGTACAATTACAAATTGTAAATTGATCCTCAGACCTATACCGCTTGCAATAGCCATTTCGCGCCCAAAGTCTTTCCACTTGAATTTTCCGCCGGGCCTTGCATCAGAAGAATTCTTAAGCCAAACATTTCCCGCATCCACAAATACAGCTCCTTCCAGATAGTCGCCAAGATCTATTCGGTCTTCCAGATTTAATTCAATTAGGATATCTCCTGTTTGGTCGAAGTAGCTGTTACTGCTGGTGTTATAGTACGTTCCCGGACCTACTGACCTCACCTTAAAGCCCCGAAGAGAAGACGCTCCACCCACAAAAAATTGTTTTGAAAAGGGCAGTTCCGAGCTATTTCTGTAAGGGATACCGAGCCCAATATTTTGCCGAAAGGCAAGGGTATTATACTTGCTTAATTTATAATACGTCCTGAAATCAATCTGAAATCGCACATATTGAGCAAAGGGGACATTAAACAATGTATATTGACCATCTTCATTTTTGGATGCATTTATTAAACTGTAGATTCCATTGAGAATATTGCCAGAAGATTCAGCGGAACCACCTAGAAAATACCTGAAAATATTATCTTTCGTAATCGGGGGATTATAGGTAAATCCATACGATGGGCCAAAGATATATAAATCATCAAAACTCTCGCGCGATAGAATCCCTTCTTGAAAGAGCTGTTCCAAATTGTCAGATGAGCGCAGCAGTTTTACATAGTCCAAATTAATTAGTTTCAAATCATTGAAGAGTGTATTACCTCTTAGCCATTCATAGCCAAAACTGGCTCCCAAGCTGCTTTGTGCGTAATAATTAGGTTGGTCGTATAGCCGGTATCTCAATTCATATTTAGTTTTGGGGACATTACCCATATTTCCTTTATCGTTGATGAAAGGCAAGCCAACTCGCGGAAATAATAAAGCCGCTTTTAGATCGATATCATACGAGGTGAGCCCCTGATTTTTGCGGGAAAGTTGTTTTTCATAACGTCCCGTAGCAGTAAATCTAAACTTCTCTGCTCCGTGAAATACGTTGCGGTTGTAATATTCCAATTGCAATCCAGGTCCGGTGAAGCCGGTAGAAGTGGTGGAAAGGTTGAATTCGCTTTGTACGGAATGTTTGGGTTTCGGATTTGCCAATAGGCGCGCTGCAAGAAACCGGTGCCCATCGCTAGTGTCAGGAATAAATTGAATGTTTACAAATTCAAAGACTTCCAGTCTGTTCAATTGCTTCAGGGTAGTTTCCTCATCCTGCGCACTATAAAGTTCGCCGGGCTTTATCGCTATAAAAGGAGCCAGTTTCTTCGGTTTTAGAAACAGCTTATCGGGATCGATTTCTATACGCAGGCTGTCGCCAATGATTTTAGTGTTTTTCGATCCAGCCGCCAGATTTATGGTAGCTGAACTAACCGTGTACTGGCTCAAACCGACATCAGGAATGCGCTCCTTCACATTTAGTCTGAGTTTTACTTCATGGCTATCGGCGCTACTATCCGCACTGAAATATGTAAATCCGGGAACAAAGTAAAAGTAGCCCTGATTTTTAAAAGTTTTGGATATTTGCTGACGCTCGGCTTCCAATTTAGTCTTTTGAAATAAATCACCCCCCACGATTTGGGGATCGGCCCTATGAATACTGTCAATTTTAGTGCAAATTTCATCCGGCGTTGTGCACACTTCGAGTGTATCAAAGTAATAGGGAGTGCCAAGATGAACATTGTAAACGGCTATTGCATTATGTTTTGTGCTGTCTATCGCAGTGGAAACATCGGCTCTGAAGAAGCCGTTTGAATTTAGTTTTGACTCAATAATAGATGCATTATGATTGAGATTCACCGAGCTGAGATATACTGGTTTTTTACCCAGTTTGTACTTTATCCAATGGCTTAGGCTCTTCGTTTTCTTAGGTTCATTGATCACCTCAAATATCCAGGTTCCAGGACGACTAATGAAAAATTGGCGTGTTCCATTCGGCTTTAGTTCATCGCTCAGGTTAAATTTCACATTTCGCGGCAGGGCGGAAGCATCATCGGAATACTTAATTTCATGTCCTTCAAAATACTTTTCGCCTTGCGGTAAAAATTTATTTGCAGAACATGATAATAAGGCAAAACATAAAGCGATATAGAGAAACCGGTTTTTCATTTATCCTGTTTTTCTTCTTTGGTTTTTTCGGGTGTACTTTGGATGTCGGGATTGGCAGTTTGAGTACTGTCCGTATTAATTTTAAAAATATTATGAAAACGGCTAAAATCGTGTTGAAATAACACACCGACTCCGGTTCGGGTGATTCGTCCCACTATGATATCTTCGAAATCATTTTTGCGATACGCTTTAAACCGATATGCACCGTTTGGTGTAATTTTGTATTCCACAGCGATATTGGTCATCATTTCTTTCGAAGCCTGAGAAGCATTGCTTGAATTCTCTTCGAGTGCAATCGTGCTTCCTATGCGTACCACTATCCGGTCATTCAAAAAAGTTTTTGCCAAATCGACATTCAAATCTGTGTTTCCCTGGCCAGCGGCTCCACCGTAGGAGTCGAGATTGAAATTGAGATCTACACCTTTAATAAGCTTGCTACTAAGTGCATTGAGCTGTTGAGAGAGTATTTGGCTCGCACTATTTCTCGCCTGATTGGCGACGAGGTTGTCGCTTCCGTTTCCGCTACTCATAAAAGTATTGAGTACGAGCAGAGCAAAGACTTGTTTATTAAGCTCGTTTGGGTTTGAGCGCATGTCAGCAAGTTTGGCATCTACGGCACCGCCAAATGCTCCGCGGCTTTCAGAGGCCACCTGAATATCAAAAGTTATTTCCGGTTTCAATAAGTTGCCTTTCAAGTGCATCAAAACTTCAAAGGGAAGCCGTTGATTAAAAGTTTGGTTGGATTGGTCACTCTGACCAGAAACCATTAACCCGGCCACGCTGGCTTTCGTTTTATAAATAGCTGTAATATCCAAATTTGCCGCCATCGGATCTCCGTTCCAGGTGAGCAGGCTACCCTCCTGGAAATCAAATTTTTTCTTTACAATATTGTAAAAAGTCATTTGGTAAAAACCATCTTGGATTTGGTAGGTTCCATTGAGTTTTAAGCTTCCGGTGCGGTCGTAAGTAATTCCCAAATCGCCGCCACCGCGTATTTCTAAATAATCGCCGGCCGCCGAATCAATCACTACCCGAAAAGTAGCATCTTTATTGATTTTAATCGATCCGTTGAGATCAACCGTATTCGCATAAATATCCACTTTACCGGTTTGCTTTTTCTTGTCGCGGGTCAGGATTGAAGTTGTTTTTGTCGAGTCAAAGTTTGTCCATTTAATGAGATTGTCATCAAAAGGATCTTCGTAATCAGATACCGGAACGATATAGGAAAGATTGGTTTTGTCAGAAATTCCGATTTTTGCATCGATGCTTGGAGCATCAAGTCTCCCGTTGATTTTTATTTCGGCGTCGGCAATCAACTTACCGTACATATTTTCGTTTACTCCGGGTTTGAGATTAGCGATTTCAAAATCACTGGCATTTATGGATAAGTCCGATCTGATTTTGCTAAAATTATCATGCGTGATTTTCCCGTCTACATTTAGTTTATTACCACTCGAATCGCGTACCGTAAAAGTATTGAATTCAATCGCTTTCGGTTGAATAGCGATGGATTGATTTTTTATGGAATACCTCGATCCATTTGCAGCTAAACCGATCATAGCATTTTCAAAATGTAAATTTCCGTTCAGTTGCGGAGCTGCGGTGGTTCCGTCAATTTTCATTTTTCCGGTCATTTCACCTGATCCGTCAAAAATTTCCGATGGCAATAGTTTTGGTAGTGCTCCGAGATCAAGTTTGTTTAATACCAGATCGAGTTGGAGGGCTGAGGATGCCTCATTTTGGGGTTTCATATTCCCGTTGAGGTCAAAATCAACCACGCCGCCCTTGGTATTCACAGCAATGTCAAATCCAGCATTTGTGTTGACTGCGCGCCATTTCAGTTTGCCAAAATCAGCTTTGGAAACATAGAAATTGTCAACCCGGCCATCGCCTTCAAAAGAACCGGATCCCATTAATTTAAAATCACCAAAAAGTTGACCTGAAAGCAACGGTTGCTCGGTGGCAATCAATCCGAATAGGGTCTTCAAATCGAAGTCCGAAGCGGAAATGGAAGTTGCATTTTCTTCCCTATTTTTTTGGACCAAGAGCTCACTATTATCTTTGTAAACTCTTAGTTTTTTGAGTTCCCAACCTTTTGGAAAGTAGTGGATATCATTTTCAGGATCAACCTGCCAGACTTCCTGATTAAGCACAAGCGAATCGAGGATGTTGAGGCTGAATCCATTCTTTAAACGCACCGAATCGGCAATTAAGTTTAGGCCGACATAATAATTCGGTTTTAAGCTATCCGCCCCAATGTGCAGCTCTGTAAAGGCTCCTTTATCGGTGGTTTGTGCCCGACCATGCAGATTTTCAATCGCCAGACTGTCCATCCCGGCATGCTTTACGTAGAGATTGGTCTCGATAAGGTCTCTGTTTCCGTACGATTTTATGTACAGGCTGTCAATAGTATAGGAAGAAAACTGAATTTTAGGAATTTGAATATCCGCGTCTATCTTGCGCTTTTCGGCACTATAATCAACCACCCCGCTTGCAGGGTCAAATTGGGTAAGCTGAGGAATGAATAATTCCCTCAAATCGGTATTATCTTTTGTTTTAAAATTTAAATTCCAAAATGCTGATGTATCGGAAACAGCAACTTGAGTTCTGCCAAAAGTATTGGCCATATCCATTCCCAATTGATCGATACTGCGATTTGTAACTGAATTGAGATCGATCAGGGGACTGGTAATATGGGCAGAAGTTGAGTCAGGTGAAAGAAAAGCTGATGCTTCGATCGGATCAAATTCAAACCTGCGTTCATTTCTTACAAATATGATTTTGTTTATCAGAATCGTGCCTTTTTGAATAGAATCGACCTGACTATATGACGCCTTTAGATTAAATTTTCCTCGAAGATCTTCTTTGGAAAAACCGAGTCCTTGTAGATCAATTCCGTCAATCTGGCCAAAGAGGTCAGCACTCATCCCGGGGTTGATCTTGCCGGATACTCCGAAATCGGCCACCACAAATGTGTCGTTGATCAGAAATTTGGCTGAATAAAGATTGCTATCGAGGGTGGCATCTGCATGAAGATTGTGTAATCGGTACTTGTCGTACTTCAAAGTGTCAATTTTCAAATCAGCATTCAATTGAAAATTGTTCGTGTCAAGCACATTTTTAAACGTTGCCTCTAGCCTGATGTCAGAGTTGAATGTCTGGGGCATACCGAGAAAACTGGCGAAGTCTATGTTATTGCTTTTAAGAATTGTTTTTACAGGAAGCGTATCTGCTGCATATCCTCCGCCTTTTCCCGAAAGGCTAAGATCGCCATAGGTAGTGGCCACACTTGCGTTAAAATCGGTTGAGTTTGTTGTGAAATTTCCGCTGAGTAGGAGATTCGTATGAGGTGGGACGTAATTGGTGTCAAGTCCGGTGAGATATGGGAGAATATCTTCACGAGCTAAATCTAATTCCAAATTATTGATACGATAGGTTTTGGTCAGCCAAGAGTTACCATCGGCAACTGCCGTAAATTTCAGATTGGATTGCCCCGTACCCAAGTCAAATTGTTCGACAGTAAATTTATCGGTATTCCCGTTTACTTTAGCCTGCAGCAAGATTGGATGTAAGGGAAGAATAAAAGCCGAATCGGGAATATCCAGCGCAGATACGATTGAACGAATATCTTCCGGAACTATTCGCAACTGCGGAATATCAATAGATGCGGATCGGAATATTCCAGCACTGATTAATGAATCCATTCGGTCAAATTTCAAATCGAGATTTGCACGCAACGTTGACTGACCATATTGCAGGTTTAAATCCTGGAGGGAAGCCTGTCGGGAGGAAATTTCGAATTCGGTGGAGAAATTTTTCAATGCCCTAAACTGGTTGTAGCTCCCTTCGATACTTTCGATATTTCCGACGTACTGGGTAGAGTCGATTATAGCGTCGCGCAGATCAATACCCAGATTTTCAAGCAGTATTGTGTTATCTGGTTGGCCGATTGTTTCCATTTTAAAATCGATATTATCGATGGCAAGCTGCGCTAATTGGACCTCGATTGGAGCAAAAATGGAGAGCGGAGTATGAGAGGTGTCGGATGAAGTTGGTGCTATTTTCAAATGAATTTTAGTCTGTGACAAAGCCAGTTGGTCAGCTCGGTATATTTGTTTTTCGATATCGAGTTTTTCAAGGTAGGCTTCAAGTTTTCCAATATCAAAAAAGTATTTGTCAGGTGCCGGTCCCATTTCGTAAAGGATCTTATTATTTTCAAAAGCAAGCCTTTTTAAACCAAGATTTAAAGGGGTTGCTTGCGTTTCAGATGGATTTGTTTCGGGTGTACTTGAATTTGTTTCCCGGTTGCCAATCCGTATGAATGCCGCAGAATTCTTTAAAGCAATCTTATCCGCTTGATACGTCTTTTGGGTTACGGAAAAGTCGTCCATGTCCACAGATAAATTGCCGAGAATTGCGTGAATAGAATCACCGGTGAAGTAATCGTAATAAGCGATGTCAATATTTTGAAGATCAACGTATCCAATGGAAAAATCCCAGTTGGAGCTACTCTTAGTGTTGGCGGGGGTAGCGGTGCTATCACTAAATGCATTTACAATAAAATCGTAATTCCATCCGGATGCATCCCTTTGGAAAATTCTGCCTTCAACATCTTTTAAAATAAGCCGATCCACGTGAATGGTTTGGTTGAACAAGTATCGCCACCCTAAACTGATCTCGATATCGCCAACATAAGCAATTCGGTGGCTATCAGGAGACTCAAGGGATACTCCTTCGAGCTGGACATAGCTCGGAATACGCAGGTCAATGTCACGAATGCTAAGGTTCCCCTCCGTTTTTTCGTTAAAATAGGTGGTGGCTTTTCGAAGAATAAAATCATGAACCGCAGGAACTTTCACTACAATTACCAGCAAGAGCAAAACCGCCAGAATGGTAATAAAAATCCATTTTAAAATTCTGAATAAAATTCCAAGTACCTGCTTCATAAAAATCTTGACGATTCCTGAATTTAATATAAACTCAAAAGTAGGCTTTTGGTTTAGATAGATACACCCAAAGAATACGAATTGATTGGATTGAGTAAACTATGTTTGTAGCACCGGAATATGGTCAAAAGAAATTTTCAGATACTCATCATTTTTGTGGCACTGATCTCGGTGAGCACTGTACACCTTACTAATCGCTCGTTTCTATTGGATGCAGCACCGGAAATATTGCGGGATGGCGTGACCGTAAAAACCTCGGATGATGCATCATACATTGCACCTGTAAAGAATTTTCTCGAAGGGAAGGGCTGGAAAAGCAATGCCGTGGGCGATGCAGCATTTACTACCCGCAGTCCGGGATATGGGTTTATATATTTGGTATTCAGGGTATTTACCTCAGAAAAGACGGCGTTGATCTTTCTAATGGCTTTTCAATTTTTGCTATTTGCTTTTGCTGTTTCGAGAATCCCACAAATAACAGATATCCTGAATATTCCCCCGAAGTGGGGATTTATCTCGGCTTTATTTATAGCCGTCATGCCCACGTTTTCGGGATTTTTATCCTATTCACTCACCGAGGGAGTCACGCCGGCACTCGTTGTATTGTTTTTATACAGGCTTTTGAAAGCTCAGGAAGGTTCAATGTCTGAATGGTTGAAGGCCATTTTATATTTAAGTGTGCTCATACTCGTTCGTCCTGCTATGCTTGTATGGATGGTAGCTCCGGTCGTTTTACTTTTCAAAGGTAACAGTCTCCCTAAGAAAACGACTTCATATTTTACCCTAATCTTGGCATTTATTCCGTTGCTTCTCTGGCAGGTTTGGGCTTCCGCGAAAACAGAAAAGTGGATAGGCATACATCCCATTTATCATTCCGACAGCAATGATTTGTACCGACCGATTCACAGCGATATTTGGAATTTTCATAAAAGTTGGGGGCAGAAAGGAGTTGATTTTCATCGTGGAATGACGGCACTGTGGCAAGATGCACTTGACGGAAGCCCCCCAAATACCACAATCGATAATATCCTAAAAGACATGGATATCGAGGTGGTAGAGGAAATAGGGCGGAAAAATTTAAGAAATTCATATGTACATTACTACCATATTTTGGAGCGGCAGGCCACTTATTTTAAAGATGGGCAACCGATGCCGGGTATCACTATGGAGGAAACCCGTCTGAGTGCCGATTTTCAGGCTTACCGTACCGAATACGTGAGTCACCATTTTTTTTATTCGAATATGGTGGTGCCGATGGAGGTTTATTGGCGACTGGCTGGTCACAGCAATCTTTCTCTATATATGTTTCAGCGTCCCTTACGGGGGGCGATTCTGATGAAAATTTTTCGGTTTTTCTCCTTTTTCGTCTATTGTGGTACTTTTATGATTTTCCCTCTTGCAGTTCTTCTCTTTGTCCGGAACCGGCAAATTCAAATGCTCGGAGTACCGATTTTACTCTATCTTGGTTACCTTTGCATGGTCCAACGCGGTATTGAGGAGCGGTATTCTGCACCTGTTTTAATTCCGATGGTTTTGGTGACTTTGTTCGCTTTGCATTGGTTCATTGAGAATAGGAGCACGCTGAATAATTCAAATTAGAAAATCAAGGAAATGAAGAGTATCGTAGTTTTTTGTGCGTCAAGTCCGGGTGTCAATCCTGTCTATCAAGAATCGGCTTATGGCGTGGGTAAATTTTTGGCTGGAAAAAATATTGAAATCATTTTTGGAGGTTCTCACCTCGGTTTGATGGGCGCTTTGGCAAATGGAGGATTGGAAAATGGAGGGATAGTTCGCGGAGTTTTACCGCGGTTTATGCAAAGTCGTGAAATAGCGCATTCTAATCTTACCGAGTTAAGAATGGTCGAATCTATGCACGAACGAAAACTCTTAATGCACGAGCTAAGCGAAGGGATAATTGCGCTTCCCGGAGGATTTGGAACGCTTGAAGAATTAATGGAAATGCTTACGTGGGCTCAGCTTGGATTACACTTTAAGCCGATTGGTATTCTTAACACGGCTGGTTATTACGATCATTTTCTCAGATTTATAAATTCTATGACTCAACAGGGTCTACTCAAGCAAGCCTATGCCGATTTCATATTGGTTTCGGATACGATTGAGGGTTTGTTTAAAAAAATGCAGAGATACCAACCCGATAGAACGGCAAGTCCGATTTCTAAAATCCATAGTTGATCGATTCATTCAGTATAAGTATAAATGATTGGTAATGTGGTATAAGTTTCATGAAATTCTGCATAATTCCACTCTTCTTAACAAAGAAACACATACAAGTTCAAATCTATTTTCGATATACCGCCTATTTCCGCTAACTTTGTGCCGTTTTTATGGAAAGTAAAGCATCAACAAGCATAGAGGAATCGTACAAAGAGCTCTATCCATACCAGGAAGAGGCGATAGAACAAATTTTTGAAAAGCTCGATAAGATAGAAGGGAAGGTTAATATCCTTTTCCAATTGCCTACAGGTGGTGGAAAAACGGTGATTTTCTCAGAAATTGCCCGTCAATTTATCGCGCAACGCAATCAAAAAGTATTGATTCTAACACATCGGGTGGAACTCTGTGCTCAAACTTCCAAAGCTTTGAGCGAAATCGAAGTGAAAAATAAAATCATTGACAGGGATGTCAAAGAATTGCATGATCGCGAAGACTTTGATTGCTATGTTGCGATGGTCGAGACGCTGAATAATCGGCTAACTGAAAATGAGAACTATCTCCGAAATATCGGACTGGTAATTATTGATGAGGCGCATTATAATTCATTCCGCAAGCTTTTTAAGTTTTTTGAAAATGCGAATATGCTGGGAGTTACGGCTACCCCGCTGAGTTCGAACCGTAATTTGCCGCTTAATGAAAATTATGGAGAGCTGATTATTGGTCATGGAATAGCCGATTTGATAGAAGATGGGTATTTGAGTCGCGCTACAACCTATACCTTTAATGTAAATCTTCGTTCGCTTAAGGTAGGGTCTGATGGAGATTATACCGTCAGTTCACTCGACCGACTTTACAGTCTTTACAGCATGCAGGATAGATTGTTAGCCGCATTCGATGAAAGGGCCAGAGGGAAGAAGACACTTATTTTTAATAGTGGTATTGCGACCTCGATCCGCGTATTCGAGCTATTTAAAAATGCCGGATATACTATCAAGCACCTCGACAGTACTTTCAGTCCAAAGGATCGGTACGATACGCTCGAATGGTTCCGAACCACTCCGGGAGCAATTCTAACTTCGGTAGGGATTCTTACCACCGGTTTTGATGAACCTTCGGTAGAAGCGATTATCCTCAATCGGGCTACACGATCTTTGACACTTTACCACCAAATGATTGGTCGCGGCTCCCGAATTACGGCCACCAAAGGAAAATTTGTAATTATCGATTTAGGTAATAACGTACAGCGACTGGGGCTGTGGCAGGATTTTATCAATTGGGAAGAGATTTTTAAATATCCCGAAAAATATTTTGAAAGAATTCAGGAGCGTGATGAAAATCTGCTGATTGATTATAATTATGAGCGATCACTCGATTTGAAGGCAAAGTTGACGAAATACGATCCGGAAAAAGACGATTTCGATATGAAGGCTGTTTATAATAATATGACAGCCAGAGGAGAGCGTCCCAAGAAAGCTATAGACGAAAGCATGTACAACCATGCCCGTCAGATTTTTAATAATACGGATGATTACTACGATGCCCTTGAAATTATAGACTTGCTCGCGGAAGAAATAGAATATCGACTACGGATATATTGCCATTGCCTGCACAATGCCACTGACAGTTATTGTCTATGGTTGATCGAGACTTATGTTCGAAAATTGCGGAACGAAATTCGCCAACAAATGATGTAATGGTAGCAACAGAAGTTGAAATGAATGCGGAGTGGAAAGCGGCTCTCCAAGACGAGTTTTTCAAAGATTATTTCAATGAGTTGCGTTTGTTTCTACACCGCGAATACGAGCAGAACACCGTTTTTCCAACTGGCAAGAATATTTTTAAAGCACTAAATTACACTCCCCTTTCTAGCGTGCGGGTAGTGATTTTGGGCCAAGACCCTTACCATGGACCGGGGCAGGCCAATGGGCTCTGCTTTTCTGTAAATAGCGGTGTGAAAATTCCACCGTCGCTGACAAATATTTTCAAAGAAATACGCGCAGATTATTCGCATATTAAAGTTGCCGATGGGAATCTGGAACCCTGGGCAAAGCAGGGCGTTCTACTTTTGAACGCCACGTTGACTGTGAAGGCTAATGAAGCAGGATCCCATCAAAACAAAGGGTGGGAACAATTCACGGATGCCGTGATCAAAACCCTAAATGAGAAAAAAGAAGGGGTAGTGTATATGCTCTGGGGCGCTTACGCGCAAAAGAAGGGAAATCAAATTAATAAAGATAAAAATTTGATTTTGAAGTCATCCCATCCATCGCCTCTTTCGGCATATCGCGGATTTTTTGGAAACCAACATTTTAAGAAAACCAATGAATATTTGGTTTCACACAATCAAGATCCCATAGTGTGGTAGGATAGCATTATTTAGCCATCCATATCAATAAAACACTGAGCGCCAAAATGATAAGGGCGACAAGTACCGGTCCCGCAATTTGAGGTTCTAAACTTTTGTCTTTCTTTTCGAGCATAATAATTATCTATTTCTTGGGACAAATATACGAGTATTTACATATTTGACGAAAGCCATTTGAACGGATTTTGCAATTTTATAACTATATTTCTCCATTCAAATCCATTTTGGGGCATGGAAAAATTCTGTAAAGAATGCGGTGATAAATTTATTGGTCGATCAGATGCGAAATTTTGTTCGGATCAATGCCGCAGTTCGTATAACAATAAAGAAAACGGATATCAAAGCAGCTTTGTAAGACGTATCAATGCTATTTTGAGGAGGAATCGAAAAATTCTTAGTGAATATTATTCATCGGATATTAAAGAAGTTGGGGTGGCAGAGCTTGCCAGAAAAGGTTTTGATTTTGCGTTTTATACAGCAACCCATTGCACCGAATCGGGAGATACCTACAAATTCTGCTATGATCAGGGGTATCTCGACCCCGGTGGGGATAAAGTGGAATTGGTAATTATGGAAGAGTATGGAGACGATCTTTTTACTACCGGGTGATGTGGGTCTGGTAAATCGCTATACCAGTAGATGGTTATTAAGTTGGAATTCGAATGTGGTTGTGACTAGAATGCTTCTCCTAAATTCTTAACCATGCAGGAGTAAGTAAAAGCAGGAGTCCCTTGAGAATCAAAAGTACAAATGACTCTATACGTATTATAGTATAAAAGACACTACGCTGTATAAAGGAGTGCTTATTTCCTATATTTGAGTAACTTAGTGCCAAAACCGCGCTTATTCTATGGTGGTATGCCATACCCGTAACCAACAGTACCTTGAAATCACTATCGAAATATCTAATCGTTCTTTTGTTTCTCGGAGCATGCGACCAAAAGAAAGAAAGCGATACGGTTGCCACACGATATACAGGACCCACAAGGGTAAAATTAAACACGGAAGGAGGCTACAAGTACAACACCGTAACCGGCGACAGCATAGCGCTTTTAATTAACAGAACCGGCGATACCATTCGCACAGGCGTACCGCTTAAAATTCAAGGGAAGAGAATAGATCCTGATAGTGCAGCCATTGCAAAATCGGTTCCCTTAAACGCCAAAACCGACAGTTTTAATATTTCCTCAAAATGTACACATTATCCCCGATGACTTACCGGTAATACCCGTAAACAAGGACAGTTTAACTACGGTTATTCTTGAAGATATTGCCCCGGGAGACACTTCTCACTATATAGTGAACAGTTTTGGAGACACCCTGAAAACGGGTGTTGCGATGCCTACACATGGCAATACGATTCCCATAATTCAACCTGAACTCCAAAAAGCGAAGCCCCTGAGATATAAAGAAGGAACCCGCATTAATCTGCAGTACCTCGATGTGGAGCAGGGTTTGGGTGGGTCATACGTCCAGACTATCTTCGAGGATAAAAAGGGAAATCTTTGGTTTGGTACCGATCAGGGGATGAGTCGGTATGACGGAGAATATTTCATGAATTTTAGCCATACAGCCGGCTTAAACTTTAGTATGGTTTCCTCTATATTGGAAGACAGAAAAGGAAATCTTTGGTTCGGTTCTTATAGTGTAGGACTGATACGCTATGATTGGTGAATTCTTTACATATTTCACCCGGAAAGACGGGTTTTCCGGAGCGCGGATCCTTGCCATGCTAGAGGATAAGTCCGGAAATATTTGGTTTGGAACACAAGGGGGAGGTATCGTCAAGTACACGAAAGATTCTATTACAATCTATACCGAAAAAGAAGGCTTGCCCGGTAACCATATTGAACTTCGCGAGCAGAAAGATGAAATTGAAAAAGAGAAAGAAGAAGTAGAATTTCAAAGAAACAAAAGTGACGAATTGCTTTTGAACATTCTGCATGAAGTGGTAGCGGAGGAACTCAAGCTCAAAGGCATTACAGAAGCCAAACTGATCGAGCAGGTCACGGTAATCTTTACCGACTTTAAAGGGTTTACGGCTATGGCAGAAATCTTGACTCCCAGAGCACTTTTGAAAGATCTTAACATGTGTTTTTCAGAGTTTGATACCATTATGGAAGAACACAACATTGAAAAGATCAAGACCATTGGAGATGCATACATGGCTGCCGGTGGGATACCCACCCCGAATCAAACACATGCCACCGATGTAATGAAGGCAGCATTTAAAATGCGGGACTATGTTGAAAAAGGAAAAGCCAGAAAGATAGAAGCCGGACTTCCGTATTTTGAAATCAGGATAGGTATACACACCGGGCCGGTAGTGGCAGGTGTGGTAGGCTTAAAGAAATTTCAATACGATATTTGGGGCGATACCGTGAATACCGCCAGTCGGATGGAAAGTTCGGGCGAGGTAGGCAAAGTGAACATCAGCCACGCGACTTATGAGCTTTTAAAAAATGATAGACAATTTGCTTTTGAAAGCCGTGGTAAAATTGCGGCCAAAGGCAAAGGTGAAATAGAGATGTACTTTGTTTCAGTGAAAAGTGAATAGAGAATAGTGAATAGTGAAAAGGGAATAGTGAAAAATAGGAAGATCGGTCTTAAGAGATAAGAGCCATGCTCCGGTCGTGATATCGGTAGTAAAAGGATAGCAACATGCCGGCTACAATATGCCAGATTCCCCACCAGGCAGCAACGATTGCCATTCCGCCGTTGCCGGCAAAAAAAGTAAAAATAATAATCAAACCTAAGCCTGAATTTTGGATGCCCGTTTCGATCGAAATAGTTCGGCGATCTGCTTCGGGCAAACCGCTTATTCTTCCCGCCAAATAGCCAATCGCAAAAGCCATAGCATTGTGAACTAGCACTAAAATAAAAACCAAATAGAGGTAATGCTCAAATGTTTTGAAATTGTTTTTTAACGCAATAACAATAAAGCCAAAGAGTATGAGCACACTTATTATGCGAATAGGTTTTTCAATTTTCATGCTCAGTTTCGGAAACTTTTTGCGCATCCACATTCCTACTATCAAAGGAATAATCAAAAGAAGCAAAACCGTTTTGAGGATATCGATAAATGAGATTTCAAAACTTTTTAAAAGCGTCTCCGTTCCCGGAAGGGCATGAGCCCAAATTTCAAAATTTAAGGGAGTGAATATGGGAGTGAGCAATGTAGCCACAGCGGTAAGCGAAACAGATAAAGCAATATTAGCCCCCGAAATAGAAGAGATAAAGTTGGAAATATTTCCACCAGGACAGGCCGCAACCAAAATCATTCCCAACGCCAATGCAGGATTCGGCCGGAGAAAATATACCAGCAGGAATGTAAAGAAGGGAAGAAATAGAAATTGAGATAATACGCCAATGGTGGCACTCTTGGGTTTTTTTAAAATTTGGTTGAAATCAGTTGGGGCGATTCCTAAGGCAATGCCAAACATAATAATGCCCAGACATATATTTAGAGCGACTAAACTCTCATCTGAAAATTGAATATTGATTTGCGGGAATGTAGCTTCTTTCAAGAAAATGAAAATTGAATAATCGCTACAAGTTTAAGAAAATAAAAAGACCGCAAGCAAGTCCATAATGAAAGCGATTCAAAGAATCGATAACCAATCAATCTAAAACAACCATTAAAGATCGGACGTTGCTTGCGGTTGTTAGCAACCTTGCGGTATGCTAACGGGGCTAACCAAAACCTCGCTGTATTCTCCATAGAGAAGAATACAGGACAAATGTACGTCAACTTATCGTTAAAAAAAAGTGATTTCACTAGTTTGTGAATTCAAGATTGTATCTCTATTGGACTCGTAAGAGCAGAAGTATTTTTAGGCTGTTCGACGAACATTTGAAAATCATGGAAATACATCCTGTATTCTTCGATATAAAAGGCTTTACGAGATTTTTCAATCTGTTAAGATTGTATTCACTGACCCAATTCTAATGCCTCAAATTGCGTAATTTCTCCTGCGTCAATTTTTATTTTCAAGTCGATAGGATTACAACACACCTCACAATCTTCGACATACTCCTGATGCCTTATCGACGTGTCTATCAGCATGGATATACGTGCAAGGCAATACGGACAATTGAAAAAATACTCTTCCATAGATCTGTTTTTAATGTTTTAGAATATAATCTTAATCCCCCAAAAAAACCTAATCGTTAAGTTAGTTTTCAAATTGGTGAGCAAAATTGAAAAGCTAAACGTGTTAAAAATACATTAAGTATATAAATTTTTCAGCAATCGTAAAGCGACCTATTCTGGATTGATAGGTTGAACTAGAGTCTTCGTTACCTTTCGATGAGAACAGAAAAAGTGCATTAACAGAAATTAATGCACTTTTCAAAGAGTGAAAAGATAAAATTTAGCCTTGTGGCACAGCCGAACGCGATCGTTTTCGGTCCTGTTCTTTGAGCTGTGTCTTGCGCACACGAAGTGATTTTGGTGTTACTTCCACATATTCGTCTGCCTGAATATATTCGAGTGCTTCTTCAAGCGAAAACTTAATTGCTGGTGCGATTTTAATTTTGTCATCGGCACCCGAGCTACGCATATTGCTCATTTTTTTGGTTTTGGTAATGTTGATTACCAAATCGCCGGGGCGGGTATTCTCACCGATTACCTGACCTTCGTAAATCTCTTCATTGGGATTTACGAAGAAGCGGCCACGGTCTTGCATATTGCTTAACGAATAAGGAATGGCTTTTCCTTTCTCCATACTGATAAGCGAGCCGTTCTGGCGAGCGGGGATTGCACCGCGATAGGGCTCGAAACCAACAAATCGATGCGACATAATAGCTTCACCTGCTGTAGCAGTAAGCATATAGTTACGCAAACCGATAATACCACGTGATGGGATTTTAAATTCCAATAACATGCGGTCGCCTTTTGGGGTCATGCTGAGCATTTCGCCTTTTCGCAGGTTTACCGTTTCGATGGCTTTCCCTGAATACTCTTCTGGAAGATCGATTCGTAATTCTTCAATTGGTTCGTTTTTCTTTCCGTCAATTTCTTTAATAATTACCTGAGGTTGTCCAATTTGAAGTTCATATCCCTCACGACGCATGGTTTCAATTAACACAGAAAGGTGAAGAACACCGCGGCCATAAACGGTGTGTGCATCGCTGGTACCGGTGTTTTCAACACGGAGTGCAAGATTTTTTTCCAATTCCTTCATCAGTCGGTCGTGAAGATGGCGTGATGTTACGAATTTTCCTTCCTGTCCGTAAAATGGAGAGTCATTGATTGTAAAAACCATGCTCATTGTAGGTTCATCAATCGAGATGGGGGGAAGAGCTTCGGGATTTTCAAAATCGGCAACTGTGTCACCAATTTCAAATCCGTCAAGACCCGCGATTGCGCAAATATCTCCGGCATGTACTATGTCTGCTTTCTTTTTGCTTAAGCCTTCAAATACATAGAGTTCCTTGATTTTTCCTTTTACTGCAGTACCATCGCGTTTTATAAGGTTTATCTTTTGACCGGCCTCAACGGAGCCACGTTTTACTCTTCCGATAGCAATTCGGCCGATAAAAGAAGAATATTCGAGTGAAGTAATAAGCATTTGCAATGTTCCTTCTTCGACCTTCGGTTCAGGAATATGCTCAATAATAATATCCATCAGCGGAGCAATACTATCGGTAGGTACTCTCCAGTCGGTATTCATCCAGCCATTTTTAGCAGAGCCATAAACCTCGGGGAAATTTAATTGGTCTTCAGACGCTTCAAGGTTAAACATGAGATCGAAAACAGCTTCATGGACTTCTTCAGGGGTACAATTTTCTTTGTCAACTTTATTGATTACCACAATGGGCTTCAGTCCGAGCTGAATGGCTTTTTCCAGTACAAAACGAGTTTGGGGCATTGGACCTTCAAAAGCATCTACGAGAAGGATTACTCCGTCAGCCATATTGAGTACGCGCTCCACTTCACCCCCAAAGTCGCTGTGACCGGGAGTATCGATAATATTGATTTTATAATCTTTGTACTTTACAGAAACGTTTTTGGCAAGGATGGTAATTCCTCTTTCGCGCTCCAGATCATTGCTGTCCATGATGAGGTCTCCAGGATTTTCGTGGTCTGAGAAAACCTTTCCTATTAGAATCATTTTATCTACAAGGGTAGTTTTTCCGTGGTCAACGTGGGCAATGATGGCAATATTTCTGATCTTTTGCATAACTCGCTTTTTAAAAGGCGCGCAAAGGTACGCTTTATTAATTACCTGTGTTAGATTATTCTTCGGAGATTCAGACTTTTTCAAAAGTCGATCTACAAGTTTCGTTTTCAAAGACATAGCAGGCTATGTCGCGAAAAGGCAATGCGGTATATCGGCTTTTGAAGGAAAGTCTTCCAGCATTCCAACTCTAAACTGTAATTTCCTGTCTATAAATGACTCATAATAGCCCGCTATTTTTACGAAATGTTTATTTTCAAAGGCTATAAGGAGATCGCTTACGCTGCATACACACTTCCTTTGGTCGTAAGTTATTTCATGTTTTATAGGTGAAACTCACTATTTACAGGCGGTCTGAATCCTGAATAATAGTCGAACTCAGGTAAACATTTCCATAAAAAAAGCACCCCGAAGGATGCTTTTTCAAAAACCATTAAATCTTTGAACTTATTTACCGATAATTATCTTATTGATAATTGATTCTGTGTTCGTTGTAAGCTTAGTGATGTAGATGCCATTTGGCAAGGACATACCATTAAAATCAAGAGAGTATGTTTCTCCAGAAACAGCATCGGAATCAAAGAGCGTCTGAACGATTCTTCCATTCATGTCCATCACTACCAATGTGGTTTTTCCCGATTTTGCCGGAACGAATTGAATGGTGGCAGGACCGGTTGTTGGATTTGGATAGGTACTCAACTTGCTTACCATGTCAGAAGTGCTCTCATCAGCAGAAATTCCATCGATTTCATAAGAAGTATCAACGGTTTCCTGTAAACCTATTTGTAACTCATCACAATTGTGAAGTGCTACTACTCCGTCTACATCAAATCCATCGGGTGTGGTAGAAAGGATATTATTGTTCACAATTTTCACTTCCATTATGTAATCGAAGTCGCCTGCGTCGCTGATATCAACGAAACCGTCCGTGCGGCATATTGTTTGTGCAAAGAAAAAGTCAACACCATTCTGTGACACATAAACATCTGCAAATTCGGGGTATGACGCGCATGATGGGTGGCCAAAAGAAGTTTCAACCACTTCGATATCATCACCTTCCAAATTTGGGATGGCACCGTCAAACGCTAACGTCAAGCTTCCGTCATATCCGAGCGATACAAAAACGTTTGCATCCGTTCTTTCGGGTTGTCCAGTAGCCTGTGATGCATCTGTGCGATTAACTGCAATGTTTCCACCATTTTTAGAAGTTCCCTCTATATATTCAATTACTTCAGTAGCGTAACATTGTCCGGGAATAATTACAGGCTCATTGTCAAAACAACCGCTTGCCATATCACCATCTACTACCGGGAAGGGTTCACCATTGATTACAGCATCGATTGCAAATCCATTGTTGCCTTCGAGATCATAGAGATAAAAACTGTTGGTATTATTGCCTTTTGCAGCAATGATTCCTCCCATTTGCGTCAAAGCGGCACCATTTATGGCCGGAGTTAAGTCTCCATTTATAAGTGTTGCGGTACCACCGGCGATTAGGTGTAGTTTAGAAGGTGCATCATCATTACGTTCGATGAGTAGAAGATTTCCTTCGTCATCCAAAATCAAATCACCACCATGAACAGGTACTTGTGATGCAACGAGTTCAGAAGCTCCTGAAGCCGGATTGATTTTGTAAATTTTGTGTTGGTTTGAACCTGCATAAACCAATCCATCGGCTGGATTCCAAACGGCAGCGACAATAGATCCGAGACCAGAGGTGCTTACAGAATTAAGCTGGTCACCTGACTCGTTGTAGGTTCTTAAAACGCTTCCATTTACTACATACAGATCTCCGTTATCATTGTTTACCGCAAGGTGAGAACTAATACCTGATTCGAAAAGTTCAGTAAGAGCGAATTCTCCGTTTACGATATCTCCACTGAAAACGGTTCCCTGCGCATATCCTGGAGTATTATCAGCTATATAGTAGTATTTAAAGTTTTGACATCCTTCTATTACGGGCGCACTTTGTGCACAACCTGAAGCCATATCGCCATTCGATAGTGTAAATGGAGTTGCATAACTCTGTCCGTCAATTGGGCCAGAACCGTCAGAGGCATACACTACAAAAGCATTTGCATTTTTAGCAGAAAGCAACATATTCCCATCTTCCGTTTTTGCAATACCGGTTACTAGTGCGGGAACCGTTCCAATCTGAACGTTTACAGGATATTCCAACGTTACAGGGTTAAAAGAATGAATTCGAATGAGTTTCCCGCCACCTTCTCTCGTAGCCATGAGTAAGTTCCCTTCGTTGTCGAAAGCAATATCACCACCCAAAACAGGAGCGTCTGAAAACTCAAGCGTAGAGCCTGCGTCTAAGTCAGTAACTTGATAAACTTTATCGGTACTTTCGGCAGCTACCAGAAGTTTATTATCATGGTTGAACGTTGCGTTGATAACATGACTTATGGAAATATCAAGACCCACCGGGGTAGAAATGATTCCATCGGGCGCCGAAACTTCGAGTTTCTGAAATGATCCATTGGAGGTGTTGACGATGTAAAGCAAATGCTCGTCGGAATTGTATGCGATGTGTGCATCATAAGGTACTTCTTTGAGAAGAGTCATGTCGGCAACGCCTTCTCCTAAAACTACTTCATAAATTTCAGAGAACGATCCGTGGGCATCAGAATAGTAAAACCGGTAATCCAAACAATCGGATTCCTGAGCGGAAAGATTTCCGATACAAAGAATAAAAGCAAAAAGTACACTGCTGATTTTAGTAAATGATTTTTTCATGTTCATAGTTTTAACTGTTAAGCGATGCAAATATCCGAAATTTATCTGATCAAAGTCAAGTTTGATCGAATAAATAAATAGTTTCGTCGAAACTATATGCTGTTATATAAATATGGGAATTCAATATAGAAACATATAAAAAATTAAAAATCAGGCGTATAAGAGATAGGATGAATAAATTTAGATTATCATATTTATTTTTCGTCGAAAGCCAACTTTTCGGTATTGAAGGTTTTTTTGAAAAAACAAATCTTATGAGTCCCTTAAGAGTTGTTTATTATATTTAGATTGATTGTCAATTTTACTGAAAAACAGCAAACAGTGGTTTTGGTCGAGCCATTTTGTTAGTTACGCACTATGCGGAATTCGAGTTTTCAGGTGCGAGTTTCGTTTGTGGATAGGATTTCGGTTGACTAAGCCACTGCTGAGATCGAGCGTATAGGATTGCAGGGTAGGGGTATTGCCCAACAGAGAGGTGAAATAATGTGTGGAATTGATAATCGGTGAAGGGTTGAATGCTGTGGGAATTACCTCTCATGAAGAATCTCCACTGATTGATATCTCGCCAAATTATGACACACTTCTGGCATTCGGAAAGCATACTGGAAAGGCAATTTGATTCTTATGCCAAACAATCAAATGATAAGATAATGCAACTTATCAATTCGTTTTCGGCCGAAACTAATTTTTCAGGGAACCGGTTTGGAGGTAATGATCAAGAAGCGGATCGAAAAAAAATTGTATTTATTGCTATATAAAAATTGAGAAAAGACTAGTAATTGATTTTCACAAATCGTTCCTGATACCATTCACCTTTCACGTTGAATTTTAGAACGTAGACACCACTGCTAAGAGCTGAAATGTTAATTCTAAAGTTTTGCTTATCATCCAGATAGCCAACCATATTATGGCTATCGATTTTGCCATCGGAGCCATATATATAGTATTGCACTTCAGAACCCAGACTGACTTGGCTATATAAATCAATGTAATTCTCTGCCGGATTTGGTAAAATCAGAAAGGGTTGATCAATCTTAATTCCCGGCGAGGGAGTACCATCGCAATTTGGATAAATATTTCGTGAATCGCTATCCGTCAGTCCGCCCGGATCCGTAACGGTAACTTTTATTTCGTACCAATAGCTTTCATGTTCGGAACAACCGGTAGGGACAACTTGCATATCAATATTATTACCTTCCCATGCCTCCAAATTGTGGTAATGTTGATTGTGGTGTAAATACAATTGCCAATGGTAATTCATTTCATCCGCAGATTGCTCGGCATCATCAACTTCGGCCGATAACCACATACTGGTAGCCGAGTCAATGGCATATAGCTGCCCCTCTGTAATACCAGTAATATTCACCTGAGGTGGCGTATTGTTGAGAGATACCGGTATTGCGATACTTCGAAATGCGGCGGCGGAATCGGTCACCGTAAGTGTGGCTGTATAGGTGGCGACATTATTATCCGGAGCAGTATAAGAATGATCGATTATACCACCTGTACCGGTGCTTCCATCGCCAAAATCCCAGTAGAAGTCTAGCGAACCACCTTCAGGGTCGTAACTGGCACTTGCGTCAAAATGTACATTTTGTGGACTATTACCATACACCAAATCAGGCGTTACAACGATAAAAGGTTTTTGGTTGCCACCGTAACAGATGCGATAGATTTTGGGAGGGAAGATCGAGGTTACATATATACAGCCGTCATTTGGCGATTGGATAACATGAACAGGCCCTCCGAGATTTTCGCTCCAGTTTTCGATCCTTTGCAAATCGTTGTTTGAATCGAAATAGAATGCGTTGAGCCAGCCTGAATAATCTGCCTGCACGTACCAGCCTTGATATTCATGGGGAATGTGTTCACCCTCCAAGAAGGCACCCCCGGAACCGCTGTATCCTGAAAAATTAATTCCCTCTACTGGGCTATTTGGATCGGTCACTTTCATATAGGTAGCGTTCCCCTGAGAATCCCAAGCGGGTATTATAGCATATGGATTATCAACATTAGCAGCATTACCATACGCCAATGCGGGTTGTTCATGGATAAAAGTCTGTATTGAATCCGGAATTGATACCGCCGGATTGCACGGGTTAGGATAATTGTAATCGTGAAATTGATTTGCTTGTACTACTGTATTTTGGTAGTTGAAATAAGGTTTTTCACAACCTATATTTCCCGCAAGGGGATTGGGGGCATTGGTATTTTGGGTAGGAGCATCGTTATAAAATGGGTGGACTACCGGTCCCTGAAACATAGGCCAGCCAAAATTCAAACCGCCTTCACGCACTACATTAATCTCTTCCCAGACCCAATCTCCAACATCAGAAACATACACTATTCCGGGAAAACCATCTGAAAGGTCTCCGTAACCAGTTTCGGGTTTGATAGTCATACGGTATGGATTTCGCATTCCCAATGCCCAAATTTTAGAACGTGGGCTGTTTGGAGCGTCATTTCTGTAAAAGGGATTATTAGGCATTCCTTCACCCGTTTCGGGATTTATTCGAAGTAATTTTCCATTCAGGCCATCCAAATATTGGGCACGATATGCGCCCAAAAACTCTTTTGAGGTTATTAATCCATCGGCGTAGGCCAAACTGTCGTAACCGAAGTCAGGGATGGGGCCGGTTCCGTTGTAGCCGGTTCCTGCGGCTGTCCCGACCCAGGTATTTCCATCGCCAGCGGTCAGAAGAAGGGACCCATCTTCACCAAACTTTATTATTCCAACCCCATGAGACGCTGTGCAAACTGCGATTCCATTTCCCACACTGTCGCCCAAAAGAATATGTCGACTATTGGGAACCAAAGATTCAAAATCGTTGGTATTTACAGTATATCTCGTCAACCTTCCCATTGTCGGCCCGTATGTTTCGGTTGCATTGGGATCGTATTGAGCGGTGCCAAAATATTTATAATAATGACGATCTACATTATAAAGTAGATAAACGTATCCATTTTGGAGAAAATGGGGGTCTAGGGCAGCTCCCACTAAACCCAGATCTCCCCAAAATGCTACTTCTTCAGTAATGTCGATAACCGGACTGTCAGGTACTATTTCATCTTTAATGATAAACAATTTCCCTTGGATTTCCCATACGGCAGCTATTGTTGAGTCAGTGGGCAGGTATCCCCCCGGGCCATCAAATTGGTCGTAAGCAACCTCCTTTGAAAAACCATCCGGAAAGTGATCCTGAGCGAAAATCTGCGAGCATGATAGAAGTATTAGGGGGGTAAAAAAGTACTTCATTCTCATATAGAAAAGTTCGTGTAAATTGGCAGTCAAAGATACAATTTCGATCGGGGTACAACGGACACTTTTTATCGATCCAATGAATCTTAAGTTAATCCAATTAACGAATTAAAAGTATTGTCCGCATGGAAGCCAACTTACATAAGCCTATCGATTGTCCACGGATTCTACGCCGGGATGATCTGTTTTATTAAACACGAACGTGTCGGAATTATAGGGGATATCTGTCTTAAAAGAATTCACAGAATAGGTATAATTGTCTCCCTGTTTCCCAAAAATCTGAATTTTACCGACCTCTTCCTTAGCTTTGTTTACAAATACCTTTACCGTGTGAAAAGTCTTTTCATCGGGCTTATTTGGTACAAGTTTAATTACCTGATAGGTTACCCCTCCTTCGGTTACTTCGCCATCGAAAAAGTGTTTGAAACCCGACTCCCAAACGGTATATATTTTTGAAGGATTCAAAGCATCTTCCCCGCCGTCGGCAAAGTCGATGTATACCTCGTTCATTTCTTCCGAATAAGTCCAGCGGGTTTCTCCATCAGAGTATATCTGATTGTTTCCCAGTTTGATGTAGTATTTATCTCCTTTCATTTTCAGTGTACCTTTTTGCGTTTGGTGCACATCGCTTGCGTTGTCGTCAAGGGTGAAGGTAAAATCGCTAGTGATCGATTGGTATTGGCGGGTTTTATTGCTCAACTCGTCAAGAATGGCTTTTGCCTTTGGATCTTGTGCATGGCTGACATTCACAAGGCCGATCAGCGTAATGATTAAGAGGGATTGCAGGTACTTCATGCTTTTAGTTTTCTATGTTTTCGGTTTCTGCCCTCAATAATTGTTCCAAAGAATATTCGTCAGGAATTAATACCTGTCTCGCTTTACTTCCTTCAAAGGGTCCGACAATTCCTGCAGCCTCCAGTTGATCAACAATTCTTCCAGCACGGTTGTATCCCAATTTCAGCTTGCGCTGAATGAGAGACGTGCTTCCTTGTTGGTTGAGGACAATTACGCGTGCCGCTTCTTCAAACATGGCATCACGATCGCCAAGATCTATTTCACCTGCACCGCTGCCACCATCTTCGTCTGCGACTTCTGGTAATTCAAAAGCAGATGGATAGGCCCTCTGATTTCCGATGAACTCCGTAATATCGCCGACCTCAGGTGTGTCAACAAATCCACACTGAAGACGAATAATATCATTTCCTGTAGAAAGTAGCATATCTCCGCGACCTATAAGTTGATCGGCTCCGCTGGCATCGAGAATAGTCCTTGAATCAATTTTTGATGATACTCTAAAGGCAATCCTTGCGGGAAAGTTAGCTTTAATTACGCCGGTTATAATATTTACCGAAGGGCGCTGGGTGGCAATGATCAGGTGAATACCAATGGCTCGGGCAAGCTGTGCCAGTCGGGCTATTGGAGTTTCCACTTCTTTGCCGGCAGTCATAATCAAATCGGCGAACTCATCAACTACCAATACAATGTATGGTAGGTATTTATGTCCTTTTTCAGGATTTAACCTACGTTTAATGAATTTGGTGTTGTACTCTTTAATATTACGAACCTCCGCATTTTTGAGCAATTCGTAGCGGTTATCCATTTCAATACAGAGCGACTTCAGGGTTTTTACAACTTTCTTTGTATCTGTAATGATGGCTTCCTCTTCACCGGGGAGTTTTGCCAGATAATGGCGCTCTATCTTATTGAAAAGGGTAAGCTCCACTTTTTTAGGATCTACAAGAACAAATTTAATCTGTGAAGGATGTCGTTTATAGAGGAGCGAAACTAAAATCGCATTTAGCCCTACTGACTTTCCCTGTCCGGTAGCACCCGCCATCAGCAAGTGAGGCATTTTTGCCAAGTCGGTCACGAAAGATTCATTCGAAATGGTTTTTCCTAATGCAATAGGAAGTTCCATATTCGAATTCTGGAATTTTTCTGAAGCAATAAGCGACCTCATCGACACAATGTCCGGATTGCTGTTCGGTACTTCTATTCCTATCGTTCCCCTTCCGGGAATAGGAGCAATGATACGAATACCCAAAGCCGCAAGGCTCAAGGCGATATCATCTTCCAGATTTTTTATTTTACTAATTCTAACTCCCGGCTCAGGTACAATTTCGTATAGCGTAACAGTTGGCCCGATAGTCGCTTTAATCTTATCAATCCCGATCTTATAATGCGAGAGCGTCGTTACGATTTTATTTTTATTTTCTTCAAGTTCTTCCTTACTTACGGTTACTTTTCCTCCGCCATAATCCTGAAGCAATTCAATCTTAGGCATCTGATATTGAGCCAAATCAAGCTTAGGATCGTATTCACCAAAATCATTTACTTTAGCGTTCAGTTCTTCTTCGGTAAGTTCCTTTTCCAATTTCGGCATTTCAACCGAAAATTCGCCGTCATTTTTTTCATCGGAAACTTCTTCATTTGAAACATTTGAGCCGAACTCCAACTCAGGACCGTCGTTCGAAATTTTATTATCTTCATATTCTTCAACATATTCAGCATCCGATTCATCATCATCATCTGCCATAGCCAGATCTGCTGCAGAAGTTTGGAAATCATCCATCTCGCCTATCGTATCCTGAAATTCATCTTTGTCATCTCCAACCGCCATTTTGTTCCGCGCTTCCACAGCTTGTTTTTTTGCTGTCGCAAAAAGGCTTTCCATTAGCAGACCTACTTTTTGAGCCAATTTGCCAAGCCATGAAAAAGAAGGGTTGAACACTATGACAATAAATGCTACTGCTGCAAAAAAGAGTAGAATTCCCGTCCCGATTTGCCCCACAATTCCAATAAGGGTATGATTAAGATCATAACCGAAAGCACCCCCAATTATCTGCGTATTTTCTGCTCTGAAAAGAAATGCAAACAGCGGTGAAAAAATCACCAATGCCAGTATTGATGATAAAATTGTCTTGCCCATAGGCAAAATATTTTTCTTGAATAACACCCGAAATCCGATGATAAAGAATATGAGAATAAATAAGAAACTCATTACTCCAAACCATTGGTGAATAAATACATGTCCTACCATGGCGCCAAATGGACCGAGCCAGTTTTCGGCATCATAATTTCCGTCGCTGAGCACTGACCACCAGCTATCCGAGAGCATGGATTGATCAGCCTTCCAGGTAAAAAGAAAACTGGTAAAGGCTATCAGGCAATAAATGCAACAGAAAAAAATAAATAATCCTCCTACGCGATGCGTACGCGAGTCGCTAAGGAATTTTTTAAACCCGCCGGAAGATGTTTTCTTTGCAGCAGAAGAGGTTTTCTTTCCGGTAGATGGTTTTGATTTTGTCGCTTTTAGACGGTTTTTCCTGGCCATTGATTTCTTGGTGTCCGTATAATGGGTTAATCTTCAAATTTACAACTGTAATCAAGGTTTAACGCAAAATTCGGCTGAGTATTTCAACATTCGACTGTTGATGTTTGTCATATCGAGATTGGTATTTATTAATTGGAGAAAATTGAAAGGGTTTCAAGAAATACGTTGCTTTGCGATAGAGTTTGTAACTTCCGGCCAAATGGAATGCTTAATTTTGAAATTCTTCGATATCTGATGTACACGCAGGGAATATGAATGAAAGCGCAGAATTATTAGTTTGTAAAAAGTGCTATAAATGAGCGTGAAATTGCCCTTCAAATTAATTTATTTTTTCTGTTTGTTCCTTTGGATGGCAACGCAGTTGAACGCCCAAATTTTTGTGCCCTCTGATACTCTGAATAAACCGAGAGTAATGACCGTCGCTGCTGCTGCGAGTTTGGGGTATGCAGCTTCGGTAGTTGGACTCAGCCAATTGTGGTACAACGATTATCCCCAAAGCGGTTTTCATTTTTTTAATGACAATTCCTCTTGGTTGCAAATGGATAAATTGGGTCATTCACTTACCACCTACCAGCTCGGTCTCCATGGTTATGAAACATTGCGATGGTCCGGTTTGGATGTTAAAAAGTCCACATGGATCGGGGGCGGGTTCGGTCTTTTATTTATGACGAGTGTCGAAATAATGGACGGATATTCAGCGGAGTGGGGGTTTAGCGCCGGCGATATGCTTGCAAATTTTGGCGGTACGGCTTTGTTTATTGCCCAACAGGCCGGGTGGAATGAACAAAGAATGGCACTTAAATTTTCGTATTCCAAATCGGAATTTGCGCAATACAGACCGGATCTGCTTGGCAGCGGAGGTCTTGAAAGCGCACTTAAGGATTACAATGGCCAAACGATTTGGTTGTCAGTCAACCCATCGAGTTTTTCCCGTTCCAAGACAAAATTTTTGCCTTGGCTCAATGTGGCGATGGGCTACGGTGCTGACGGAATGCTCGGAGGGGATTCCAACCCTTCGGAAAATGAAAACTCCAAAACCTTACCTGAATTTAACAGGTCACGCCAATTTTACCTTAGCTTAGATGTGGATCTCGGCCGAATTCAGACGAGATCTCATTTTTTAAAAACGATATTCTCGGTGGTGGGATTTATAAAAGTACCCGCACCCACATTAGAAATAGCGCAAGGTGATCTCAGGTGGCACTGGTTTTATTTCTAAAACAGCCCGAGTTAATACGCCAATACGGTATATACCGGCAGGTGATCGCTAAATCCGCCGTAGTATTCTATCCCTCCATATGTGCGATTAGTTTTAATATCGCCATATTTCTCATTTTTATGAACCATTTCAGGTCTGAAATAAGGGCCAGTATTATCCGATTGTACATCGGGAGCTTTCTTGTCAATTAAGGATCGGCTTACCATAAATTGGTCGAGAAAGTCCCAATCACCACGATAATTGTATGATCCACGTTTGGTTTTCTTCAATCCAGACATCAAATCAACCATCGTGGAATGTGAATTTAACGAGTCGGCATCCAAAACCTCAACGATGGAATTATTCGACGGATAATCGTTAAAATCGCCCATACAAAGGATATAAGCGCTATTATCCGTTCCCTGAATACTATCTATGGCATGCCTAAGTGTAGCTGCTGCCGCCAGTCTCTTTGGCTCAGATTGCTCCATTCCACCCCACCTTGAGGGCCAATGGTTTACAAATATATGCAGCTCCGGGCCATCTTTAATCTTGCCTTTAACGTACAGAATGTCTCGAGTAGGCCTCGTAGAATCTGGAAGTTCCACGTGTATAGGTTTCGAAAATTCAGGATTGAATTTTGATTTTCGATAAAGCATCGCCACATCAATTCCTCTTTCATCCGGGCTTTCGTAATGGATTATTTCATATTCACCGGGTTTCATAGATGGGGTGTGTGCCAGATCTTGCAAAACTTGTTGATTTTCAATCTCGCTCAATCCCATTATTACAGGCATGTCACCATTTATCTGAGAAATGACAGATCCTAATTTTATAATCTTATCGTCATACCTTTCTTTTGTCCATTTTCTTTCTGCTGTGGGCAGAAATTCCTGATCGTCTTTAAGTGGATCATCAATAGTGTCAAAAAGATTTTCAACATTATAAAATCCTATGGTTAGCTGTTTGTCCATTGCAGCGATTTGTCCTTTCGGAGTGCGCGCATAGATTACTAATCCGATTAAGATAATCAAACCGAATGCAATGATGAGAAATCGTGACCGTGAAAACATGATAGATAATGTTGATATGAAATAATGCTGTTAAATTTGGGCGTGAAATTAATCAATTCTTGCAGGTAGTATTATGGTTTAAATATGAATTTCAAAAAAGGAGATCGAGTAAAATTTTTGAATTCCGTAGACGAGGGGATCGTCATCGCTGTGCACGATAATCAACTCGAGGTTGAAGATGAACATGGATTTGTTATTGAAGTGTCAGATAAAGAGGTCGTTGAGTCGAAGATTAACTTAGATGAGTTACACCATACCTGTGATTTTGGCCTCGATCAGAAACGCGATATGGACGCGGGCAAAAATAGGAAAAATTCAGAAGTTAATTTTTCCTCGAAAAAAGGGAGATCAAAGACAAAGGCCATTTTAGAAGTTGATTTACATATAAATGAACTTTTAGACAAAACTGCACATCTGACGAATTTTCAACTTGTGACCATTCAAATGAATCACTTCAGAAGTATGTTGTCTTTTGCTTTTGAAAATAGATATCAGAAAGTAATTTTTATTCATGGAGTGGGAGAAGGAGTGCTGCGGTCTGAGATTCGAGCAGAGCTGAGGGAAAGGCCAAATTGTGAATATGTAGATGCCGACTATTCCCGCTATGGACAAGGTGCTACGGAAGTGAATTTGTGGTATAATTAGGGTCTTTCCATCATGTCCGATACCCTTCTTTCGGCTTGATCTTCAATTGGCGATGCACCGACTTGTATAATAGTTATTTACATGAACCGATTCCTTGATTAAACCCTTTGGTATTGAGATCGTTACGCGCTTGGTATTCATTTATAGGGTCATCATTTCTGCGAGCACGCACTCGTATGAGCTATCGAAATCTCAACCCTATTTATTATGGTATATTGACACAGACTTTAATTAATCAAAGAAATCTCTGAAGTTTGTCTATTTCGAAATAGCGAAGGATCGGGCAAATTCCGCAAAAGGAATCTCTTTTATTTTGTCAGAGACTTCAAAATTTTCCAGAGATACAGATTCCGTCTTGACTTCTGTACAAACATACAAAATGTTTAGGCTACCTTTCACTACTTCATATTGTAAGGGTAATCCTTTCAAGCTTTCAAATTGGGGAAGAATTGTGGGGGTCTGTATATCAGGTGAATAAAATATGTGTAATGTATCTGCCCCGTCAATGGCGAAGGCCTCTTTGCACAAATAGCCGGCAATCATTTTGGTTTTCTCACTTTCAATCATTTGAAGTTTTTTCGTTTTTTTAAGTTGCAGTAATTCCGATTCATCCATTTTCACCTGAAATTCCTGACCTAAAAAATTCATCAGTAGAATGCTGGTTCCTAAATTTGCGTTAGCGACAAAAGCCTGTTTTCCACCACCTGCCAGAGCCTGCTCAAACCTCAAATGCTCATTGTGTATTAATAAGGTGCACTTTTTCGGAAGAGCATCTTCATACATTTTTAATTCTACATCGCTGGTTTGATAGGACATAGCATATTCTATCCTGCCTTCAAACTGCGCATTGCACAATTCAATAATGCCTAAAAGGAAAAGGAAGAGAAGAGAATATTTTCTGACTTTCATAATTCAAAAGTTTCTACCAATTGAGCGATTTCAACGTCCATTGATTCTCTTGAAATAGGGGTGAAATCACCGGTAGGTTTTAGAATTTCAGGCTCAATTTTTCTGGCTTCTACCGAAGTGGCTACAAGCCGCATCCGAACACCGAACTGCTCAATTTCATATGCCATGAGTACGCCTTTTATGTCATAATACTGCGTGCACCAATTTGGATTTTCCATTTCTATGGCATTGGTATAGTACACTTCGATATCCGCCATTTCAGCATCTTCGAATACTATTATAGCTTTTTTGCATGGATAACCTGCAATTGTGTCAACCTCTTGGGTATGCACAACTGTCATCTTCGGGTATTTAGCCACCATTTGAAGCACATCGGTTTCATCCATGTCTACTTTCACTTTTTTGCGAAAAATCTTCAATTGTTGTTCCACTGTTTTTTTGTCCTTATCGGCGATAATTCGGTTTTTAAAAACTCCACCGGCCGCCTCAAAATAAGAAGCGAATGCATTTTTTGTAAAAGCATAAGTCATTTTGTCCGGCATCAATGTCGCTGTCAGGCTTGATGCATCCAATTCCGGAAAGGATACCTGATATTCTATAATTCCTTCTTTTACCCCCGAGTTAAAAACATTCGTTGATAACTTATTGCAGGCTACGACTAAAAGCGCCATGATGACAATTGGTGTAAGCCAAATTGCCTTAGTTATAAGAGCAGTTGGTATATGCGTTTGAGGAGATTTATTGATCACGTTGGGCTGTATTAGATAGTGTATGAAACGCTTTCGAATCCAATATTTTTTGGAAACATGTTCCGAGAAATACGGCAATAGGTTCGAAAAGTTTCAAAACCATAAACATATAAAGGTGATTTTCTGCTTCGTTATCAGGCTTTCTTGTCTAAATTTGTCCACCAAAATCGGATTTTGATATGCTCAATATTTTTGTACCAAACGAAACGAATACCCTAAAAACCGTCATTCTCGGCGTGGCTGAGTCTCCCGGCCCTGTACCCTCGGTCGAAGATGCCTATGATCCAAAGTCGAAAGAATTTATCAAGCTCGGCGCATATTCTATTGAAGAAGATACCATTTGCGAAATGGATGCTTTTGAAAAAACCTTGCGAAAACACGGCGTTGAGGTACTTCGTCCGCGCATTCTGGATGATATCAATCAGATTTTTAGTCGGGATATTGCCTTCGTAATTCGCGATAAAATAGTGGTTGCCAATGTGTTGGAGGACAGGAAAGATGAAATAGATGCGATTCAGTACATTCTTCGAAAGATTGATCCGTCGCGCATTATAGAAATGCCCGACGATGTGAGAGCAGAAGGGGGAGATATTATGCCTTGGAATGAAAAACTATTTATTGGCTATTCCGAACCTGAGGATTTTATGAATTTTCGAGTAAGCCGCACCAATAAGGCGGGTGTTGAGTTTTTAAAAAGTTCTTTTCCTGAATTTGAAGTACATGCTTTTGAATTGGTGAAGTCGGACGAAAACCCACGCCAGAATGCGCTCCACCTCGATTGCTGTTTTCAACCTATTGGAAAAGATCAGGCAATACTCTATCCGGGCGGTTTTAAGAATGCCGCTGATGTAGAATTTCTAAGAGAATATTTCGGTCAGGATAATATTATTGAAATCACGCGGGATGAGATGTATAAAATGTTCTCCAATGTTTTCTCCATTTCACCTGAAGTGATCGTTTCCGAAAAAGGATTTAAGCGGCTCAACGACGCATTGAGGGAACGCGGATTCATAGTCGAAGAAGTTCCATATAGTGAAATAAGCAAACAGGAAGGGCTGCTTCGCTGCTCAACAATGCCATTGATACGAGAAAAATGAATTTACAAATTACACCTCATATTTTAATGATCCGTCCGGCGAATTTTCGCTTCAACGATCAGACAGCAGTAAATAATTATTATCAAAAAGTACTGGAAAATCTGAGTCCTGCTGAAGCCAATGAAAAAGCTATAGTTGAGTTTGATACTTTCGTTGAGAAATTGCGTTCTGTAGGAGTGCAGGTCTATGTTTTTCAGGATGATAAATATCCCGATACACCGGATTCGATTTTTCCAAACAATTGGGTTTCTTTTCATTCTGATGGACGTATTGCACTGTATCCAATGTACGCTGAAAACAGACGTTTAGAGCGTCGCGAAGAGATTTTAGAAATCCTTGCAGATGATTTTGGGTTTGAAGTTGATGAAATCGAGGATTTCACCGAATTTGAAAATGAAGGCTTGTATTTGGAAGGAACCGGAAGCATGATTCTTGATCGTGTGAATCGACTCGCGTATGCCGCTTTGAGCGAACGAACGGATGCTGATGTACTCGAATCTTTTTGCCAACGCTTTAATTACGATGCGGTTGCTTTTCATGCTTTTCAAACATTTGATGGAGAGCGGCTTCCAATATATCACACAAATGTAATGATGTGCTTGGGAACTGCTTTTTCAGTGATTTGCCTGAATGCCATTGACGATGAAGACGAGCGAATTGAGGTGCGGAATCATCTCAAGAAAAATGGAAAGAAAATAATCGAAATAAGCCAGGATCAAAAAGAACATTTTGCGGGTAACATGCTCAATGTTGCGAATCTCGAAGGAGAAGAGTTTTGTGTTATGAGTTCTGCAGCGTTTCACTCTTTGCGCAAGGATCAAGTTGAACTCATCGAAAAATACGCTAAGATTATACACAGTTCGCTCGACACTATCGAGGCACTCGGTGGGGGCAGTGCACGCTGCATGATGGCAGAAATATTCTTGCCAAAAAAAGAAAATTTAAAATGACCACAATCGAAAATGAATTGCAGAAACGTGCTGCAAACGCGGTAAATACACTTTTTGAAACCTCAGTATCTTCTGATGAAGTTCAGATCCAACCTACTCGTAAAGAATTCGAAGGAGAATTTACCGTAGTGGTTTTTCCTTTCGTGAAAATAGCGCGAAAATCTCCGGAGCAAACCGGTGAAATGATCGGGCGTTTTATTGCTAATGAATGGTCTGAAGTCGAATCTTTTTCAGTAGTAAAGGGTTTTTTGAATTTTAAAATGAGTGCAAGATTCTGGGTTGATCAGCTTTCACGAACTTTAAAAGAAGAAAGGTATGGTTTTAAAACCGCCGGTTCCAAAAGTTTGGTCATGGTTGAGTATTCGTCTCCAAATACGAACAAACCCCTTCATTTAGGTCACCTCAGAAATATCTTTCTCGGGTATTCGGTTTCCCAAATATTGGAAGCTTTTGGCCACAAAGTGAAACGGGTGCAGATTATCAACGACCGTGGTATTCATATCTGTAAATCGATGGTGGCCTGGCAGAAATTTGGTGAAGGTGAAACACCGCGTTCTACCGGAATGAAAGGAGATCACCTTGTCGGCAAATATTATGTGATTTTTGATAAGAAATACAAAGCCCAGGTTGCGGAATTGGTTTCGAACGGAAAAACGCAGGAAGAAGCCGAAAAAGAAGCTCCGCTGATTATCGAAGCTCGGCAAATGCTAAAGAAATGGGAGGTTAAAGATCCTGAGGTTTATGAGCTTTGGGAAATGATGAACGACTGGGTGTACGAAGGTTTTGATAAGACTTATAAGCGCATGGGGGTTCATTTTGACAAACTTTATTACGAAAGTAATACCTGGTCGGTCGGAAAGGACATAGCCTTAAAAGCAATTGAAGACGGATATTTTTTCAAAAAAGAAGATGGCTCCATTTGGGTCGATCTTACGGATAAGGGACTCGATCAGAAATTGATTCTTAGAGCTGACGGGACAGCCGTGTATATGACTCAGGATATCGGTACCGCCATCTTGCGGTATGAAGATTTCCCGAGCCTCACCCAGCTTGTTTATACTGTTGGGAATGAACAAGAGTACCACTTTAAAGTGTTGTTTTTAATTCTTGAAAAATTGGGTTATTCCTGGGCCGCCAATTGCCACCATTTATCATATGGAATGGTAGAACTGCCTGAGGGCAAGATGAAATCGCGCGAAGGAACCGTCGTCGATGCTGATGAAATAATGGAGGCAATGGTTCAGAATGCAGAAGATTTGACCGCGGAATTGGGCAAACTCGACGGATTGGAAGATGCTGAAAAACGGACGCTCTATGAAGAAATCGGATTGGCAGCGTTGAAATATTTTTTACTTAAAGTAGATCCGAAGAAAAACATGCTCTTCAATCCGCAGGAAAGTATTGATTTCAATGGTCACACTGGCCCATTTATTCAATATAGCTATGCGCGTATTCAATCCGTTTTAAGAAATTATGGCGATACTCCTGAAAGTTTTGATCCTCTTGTGGAAATATCGGCGCTTGAGCGTTTGCTTCAGCAAAAAATTTATCAATATCCCTCTGTAATTGAAGCCGCGGCATTGGAATATAATCCTGCTGTACTGGCCAATTATATATATGAACTCGCCAAGAGTTTCGGTTCCTTTTACCAAAATCTTTCCATTCTTCAAGCCGAAACCGAAGAGCTGAAAACCTATCGTGCAGGCTTGGCGGTAGCCACAGGTAATATTATAAAAAGCGGAATGGAACTCTTGGGAATCGGTGTTCCCGACCGAATGTAGATCTGCGATTCATCGCGGAGCCACAAAGGGCGACACGCCACATTTCATGCAGAAAATTTTTTAACTTTGCAGCCCTAAAATAATCGCCCGATATGTTCGATAATCTCACCGACAAATTTGACAGAGCCTTTAAAATCCTTAAAGGACAAGGACAAATAACCGAAGTAAACGTTGCCGAAACACTCAAAGAAGTTAGACGCGCACTTCTCGACGCCGATGTAAACTTCAAAACAGCAAAGGAATTTACCAATGAGGTAAAAGAAAAAGCGCTGGGACAACAGGTACTTACGGCCGTAAAGCCAGGTCAGCTTCTCGTAAAAATCACTCAAGAAACGCTTGCCGAATTAATGGGCGGCGAACAGGAAGAAATTGATATTAAAGGTAATCCGGCAGTTATCCTTATGTCTGGTCTTCAAGGGTCTGGAAAGACCACCTTTTCAGGAAAACTTGCCAACTACCTTAAAACCAAGAAGGGAAAAAAACCTCTATTGGTAGCCTGCGATATATACCGCCCGGCAGCTATTGATCAATTGCACGTGGTTGGAGAGCAAATCGGTGTTGAAGTTTTTTCTCAGCGCGAAGAAAAGGATCCGGTTAAGATTTCTCAGGATGCCATCAAGTATGCGCGAAGCAATGGATTTAATGTAGTAATTGTCGATACTGCCGGTCGTCTGGCAATCGATGAGCAGATGATGGCGGAAATTTCTGCTGTCAAAGAAGCTATCAACCCTTCCGAGACTTTGTTCGTTGTAGATGCGATGACTGGCCAGGATGCGGTGAATACGGCAAAAGCATTCAACGAACGACTCGATTTTGATGGAGTCGTTTTAACAAAACTTGACGGCGATACGCGAGGTGGTGCTGCCATTTCCATAAAATCGGTGGTAAACAAACCCATCAAGTTTATCGGAACCGGTGAGAAGATGGAAGCCATCGACCTTTTTTATCCCAAAAGGATGGCCGACCGGATTCTCGGAATGGGAGATGTGGTATCGCTTGTGGAACGCGCCCAGGAGAATTACGATGAAGAAAAAGCGCGAAAACTCCACAAAAAGATTGCCCGGAATGAATTCAATTTTGATGATTTTCTGGATCAAATTCAACAAATCAAAAAAATGGGGAATATGAAAGACCTCATTGGAATGATTCCCGGAATGGGCAAAGCGGTGAAGAATATGGATATCGATGACGATGCTTTCAAAGGAATTGAGGCCATTATACATTCTATGACAGCACAGGAGCGGAATGACCACAAGATTCTCAATGGAAGCCGACGGAATAGAATTGCAAAAGGAAGTGGATCTACCCTGCAAGATGTCAACAAGTTGGTAAAGCAATTTGAGGAAACCCGCAAAATGATGCAAATGATGTCGAATAAGAAAAATATGGCCAGCTTGATGAAGCAGATGGGTGGAATGAAAGGAATGCCAAAGATGTGATTGCCCGCGTAGAGGCGTTGCATCCAACGCCTCCGCGGAATGTAAGTATTATATAGTAAAGCCGTTGCATGCAACGGCTCAACAAATGAAAGCTAATATGACCCAAACCACCCTCCTCGATGGAAAAGCAACCGCTGCTGCAATCCGGAGAGAACTTGCAATCAAAGTCGCAGAGCGAAAGAAGAAAGGACTTAAGATTCCACATCTCGCGGCGGTTTTAGTTGGAAGTGACCCGGGTAGTGAGTCGTATGTGAGTTATAAGGTAAAGGATTGCATGGAAGTTGGTTTTGAGTCGACGCTCATTCGCAAACCGAATACAATAAGCGAGGAGGACCTATTAAAAGTGGTTCATGATCTGAATGACAATCCGGAAATTGACGGGTTTATTGTTCAGCTGCCATTGCCTGGGCATATAGATCCGCAAAAGGTCATTATGGCGATAAATCCGGATAAAGACGTGGATGGTTTTCATCCGGAGAATATTGGTAAAATGACCTTACAGATCCCTTGTTATTTGCCGGCGACCCCAATGGGAGTAATTGAATTACTAAAGCGAAACAATATTCAAATCCCAGGGAAACATTGCGTGATTATTGGTCGCAGTAATATTGTGGGTACGCCGCTCAGTATTTTGCTTTCGCGTAATACACAATACGGAAATGCTACCGTAACCCTTTGCCACAGCCGCACACAAAATCTTTTATCCATTACAACACAAGCAGATATCCTGATTTCCGCATTGGGAAAACCTGGATTCGTAACCGCCGAAATGGTAAAACCCGGTGCGGTGGTTATTGATGTAGGTACCACTCGGGTTGAAGATTCCACGCGTAAGTCAGGTTTCAGACTTGCGGGCGATGTCCGTTTTGAAGAAGTCGCCACAAAGACTTCTGCTATTACTCCGGTGCCGGGAGGTGTGGGTCCGATGACACGTGTTGCGCTTCTTTTGAATTGCTTTCGGGCTGTTAGCAGCTGATTTGAACCTCCATTTTTAAGTTCAACATTTTGATTTTTTGAATAATTTTGAATCCTCCGAAACCAATGTGCGGAACATAAAGTACAATGTTAATTAGGTACAAGAACAAATTGACATCTCTAAACTAAAAAATATCAGCATGGATTTAAATACCCCTGTTTTGGGAATTGGAGCACGCGTAAAACACCCCAGTTTTGGCGAAGGAATTGTAACTAAAATGGACGTTTCTACCATGGAAGTTTTTTTTAAAAATGATGGCGATCGCGAAATATCCCGCACTTTTGAAGGCTTGAAAGTTCTTGACTCTCCTCAGGAAATGGACAATTCGCTCGACTTGAAAACAGTGGAATCCGCTCTTAAACGTGTCTTATCCGAAGTTGCGGGTATTAACAAACCGATAGAAATGGCTGCCAAATGGGAGAAGGGAACATTGGAAATGAAACCTGGAAATCCTGCACTTCAGTCGAAAGAAGTGCCTATAGATGGCTTTTTTCACAAGATCGTTATGGTGCGGGATCGGCTGCGAGTTTTGGAACAAAATATCAACAGTCATGAAAAGCTGGATGATACGGATAAGGTTCATCTTCAGCAATATATAAGTAGGATTTACGGTTCGCTCACTACCTTTAACATACTTTTTGCTGATAAGGACGATCATTTTTCAAGTAAAAGTTGATATTCTTTATTTGTATTGCGAAAATTCGTAACTTCGTTTCATCAGAAGTGAAAGAACTTCTATTAAAAGTATAAGAACTCCTGTGCGAGACACAACAGTTTGAAAAACTAACAAGATTTATATTGGTACTAAGCTCATTTTGGTAAGGGCGGGCCTCAATTCACATTGTGAATCTCCTTTAATTAGGAAAGGAGGATTACCGAGCCGAAGTGGCAGTTCCACAAATGTCGTTTAGAGTTTTTCTAAGCCACACTCTCGCACAGGTTCTTTTTTTGTCAAGAATTTTCTCCATGCAGCTATCATCTCAAAAACAAATTGTAACGGGTATCGAATTACCTGTGATGGAACAGTTTTATACTATTCAGGGCGAGGGTGCTTTTACAGGCTCAGCCGCTTATTTTATCCGCCTTGCCGGCTGCGATGTAGGCTGTGTATGGTGTGACGTAAAGGAAAGCTGGAATACCGAAGGCTATCCGGTTTTAAAAACAACGGAACTCACTTCTCTGGCAGTTGACTCCGGTACAAATATCGCGGTAATCACGGGAGGAGAACCCACAATGCACGATTTGAATATTCTAACTAAAGACCTTCAGAGCAAGGGTATCCGAACACATATTGAAACCTCGGGTACACATCCACTAACCGGAGATTGGCACTGGATTTGCTTCTCGCCGAAGAAGTTTAAAAAACCACTCCCCGAAATTTATACCCAAGCGCATGAATTGAAGGTGGTTGTTTTTAATAAAAGCGATTTAAAATGGGCGGAAACCCATGCGGCTGAAGTGCGTAAGGATTGTTTGTTATATCTTCAACCCGAATGGAGTCGCTCGGAAGAGATGATGCCTTTAATAACAGAATATGTCAAAGAAAACCCACGTTGGAAAATTTCACTTCAAACCCATAAGTTTTTGGGGATTCCTTAATTTGAAGTTTTTTTCTAATTCCATTTTTTTCCTTTTCCTATTTTTCCTCTTGCCGATTTCGATGTCGGCACAGAATTATTCAACAAAGGACACCAAAGCAATTCGTTCTTACGAAAACGCACTCCGAGCCTTCGATTCGCGCAATGATGAGTTGACACTGGAGTTTATTAACGAAGCGCTCGGCCGGGATAAAAATTTCATCGAACCTTATTATCTCCGATTTGAAGTTTATTCAGACCAGGGCGATCTTGCCAAAGCGGAAGCAGCGCTTGAAGAAGCCCAATCTTTTAACCCGGATTTCTTTCCGAATTCCTGGTTTTTCCTCGCATCGGCTGAGTTTTCACAGGGAAAATACGGAGAGGCAAAACCGCATTACGAGAAATTTCTGACGTACAAGGATCTCAATCCGGATATGGTAGCGAATTCCAAGAAGCAATTGATCAACTGCGATTTTGCGGAATATGCAATGGCGCATCCTGTAGATTTCGATCCAAAGAATATGGGGCCGGCCATTAATTCCCCGAACCCGGAGTATTATCCGGCAATTACAACAGATGAATCCACTTTCCTATTCACCCGATTGATTAGCGATAAATATGCTTATGGAGGTAAGAATGAAGATTTTTACGTAAGTACAAATCGCGATGGAACGTGGTTTCCGGCATTTCCATTGCGCGCCATTAATTCCGAAATGAATGAAGGTGCGCCGACTATTTCTTCGGATGGTAGGACACTGGTTTTCACTGCGTGCGAAATATTAGGAAATTACGGTACCGATCGAAAAGGATATGGATCGTGCGATCTTTTTATAAGCAAACTTTCAGGTGGTACCTGGGATCCTCCTGTTAATTTGGGGGCACCCGTAAATTCTCCTTATTGGGAAACGCAGCCGAGTCTCTCGGCAGATGGAAATACGCTTTATTTTGTGCGCGGAAAACCGTCGCGAACAGGAGTGAAAGATCAGGATATCTATTTTACCAAAAGGCAGGACGACAGCTCATGGTCGGCGCCAGCTCGGATAAGCGATAGAATTAATACACCTGACAGAGAAGAGTCCGTTCATATTCATCCGGATGGCCGAACGCTTTACTTTTCTTCGAATGGCCATCCCGGAATGGGTGGTTTGGATTTGTATGTTTCGAGATTGGATTCAACAGGAAATTGGGGTGTTCCCGAAAATCTCGGTTATCCTATTAATACATTCAACGACGAAAACAGTGTGCTGGTTTCGCCCAACGGAAAACTCGCGTATTACGCCAGTAATAGGACAGGAGGGGAAGGGGACTTGGATTTATATTCTTTCGAATTGCCTTTGCAAGATCGGGCAATTCCTGTGAGTTATGTGCGCGGTAGAGTAACGGATGCGGAAACCAAACAGCCTGTTGCTGCTTCGGTTGAAATGGCAAACGTCAATGATACCAGAGATAAAAATTCATTCTCCAGTGATGCTAAGAACGGAGAGTTTTTGGTAGCGCTTACCGCAAATTCTACCTATGCCATGACCGTGAAAGCCGCTGGATATCTTATTCATTCTGAAACGTATACTATACCGGAAAAAGTTCCGGCCAATGGATATGCCGTAGATGTTGCGCTGCATAAAATAGAAGCCGGAAATCGGGTGGTTCTGAAGAATGTGTTCTTTGATTTGGACAAAGCTGAATTGAAACCTCAATCGAAACCCGAACTTCATGAGTTGGCTTTGTTTTTAAAATCGAACCCAAACGTGGTGATTGAAGTGGCCGGATATACCGACAATCAAGGAGATGATAAGCACAATGCAGATTTGTCACAACGCAGGGCAAATGCAGTAAAACAATATTTGATTGATCAGGAATCTATCGATGCTGCTCGGATTGAAACCAAAGGATACGGAGCTGCAAATCCGATTGCGACGAATGATACCGAAGCGGGTCGTGCCCAAAATCGACGGACTGAATTCAAGATACTAAGCTCGAATTAATCGATTTTCACAAAGCGCGAAAGCAATCTTCCCTTGTTGCTGCTTTCGATTTGGAAGAAATACATTCCCGGGTTTAATTGGCTTATATCAATATTGATCTCTGCTTCCAGAGTTAAGACTTCCGGTTTTCAATATTTTTCCCGTAAGGTCATGAATTTCGTATGCAGCATAACTTGTAATTTCAAAATCTACACGAATCTCTGTTTTTGCCGGATTGGGGTAAATATTGAATTGAGTTGGTTTGCTTAAAAATGTAATTTTTGTGGAAGTGTCGAGGTAGTCTGTGTTCGTCAGATCACGTTCTCCGTTCGGGCCAATTTTGCAAAGTTGGAGTTGCGTGTTGTATCCATAACTTGTGGTTTGACCGGTGCAAACATATCCACCATCTGTTGTAGGAGCAATGTCGAAAAAAATATCTTCACCGATAGATCCTTGAAGAACCGAATAAGGTGCGGGATTTTCTATTGAAACATCTTGTCCGTTGCTCTTAAATTCATAACTCGTTGATGAATATTCCGCGCTAATAATGCCGTCCAATGCACCAGCCAGTAGAATATGCATATTGGATTTTAGGCTTATTCCATTCCCAATACCAGACCCCGGATTGGACAAGGATCTACTCCAATTTACGATTCCGTTTGCAGAATTTATTGATTCGAAGAAAAGATGCGATTCATTTTCATCATTGTAATTCGTAGCGACAGTCAAGATTTCATTCGATTCTGAACAAATGCACTTTCCGGTTTGAACCCTACCAAACTCAGCGAAGGTTGAAGCCCAAATAATATCGCCATTCACAGTAAGACTCCCGGAAACCTGCTTTTTTGTACTAAGTAATGTGTTTTCAATATATCCTGTAAACACAATAACGCCTGACTCACAAATATCCATTCCCGTAAGTTTTACGTTTCCGTTTCCGGGAATAAGTGTTTCCCAAAGTATTGTGCCATCGGGTGAAGTCAAGAGCAGCCAACCTTCCGGATTTCCATCAACCATTTTTTGTCCACAAATCAGAATATTTCCTTCAGAAGTGAGCGTCATACTTTCGAAAAAATCCCAATCATCAGATCCATATGTTTTCTGCCAGAGTACATTTCCGGCAGGATTGGTTTTGACAATAAAACCATCGTAGGTGCCCGAAGGAGTGGCGTCCGTATATCCCGCAATAATAAAATTGCCTTCAGCATCTTCCTTAAGATCCACTCCCCATTCTATTTGATCGGCAAAGCCAATGTTTTTCCCCCATAGAAATTCACCTGCTTCGTCAACTCTTAGAAGATAGATGTCAGTCGATTCGTTTATAAAACTGTTTGTAGAACCCACCACCAAATATCCGTCATTGCTGCATTCAATTACCGCGCGTCCGTAATCGCTCCCTTGACCGCCATAGCTTCGCTGAAAAACGGCCTGACCTAAGACGAAATGGGTCGGGATTAATGCAATGATGAAGAATAAAACGCGCATCATATTTTTAGTAGAAATTGAACGAATAAACTTTCGGCATGACCATTATTCAAAAGGAGTCCCGATAAATTTCGAGTACCTAAAGTTAAAAAACTTCTTTCGAAGAACTGAATTTGGGTTCCTAATCCAATGTCAAAATAGTTGTAGCCTCCAGCATTTGCGCTAAACCAAAGAACATTTCTTTCGCCGTATTTTCTGTTTACGGAAACGGTTAACTCAGGATAGTAGCCGAAGGAATAGATAATAGCGTAGCGCGGCTGTGGCAAAATATTTTCCAGTCTGTGGGAGAAACATAGCGGAGTGAAATCATCCCCGGAAGGAGAGCCCATTTGGTTTCGCTTGTCGAATGGATTTGAAGACTGTCTTTGAGATTTTGCGATAATATTTCCGTCTGTATCTTCTAAATCCGGATTCCAATCCATCCCCTCAAATTCAAAAGTTCCACTGGTGTCAGATTGCTCAATATTCCAGCGAATGATTCCAATATCTTGAATTTCGGCTGAGAAAAAACCGATGTCCGTTTTCAAATTATACGCTCCGTTTAATCCAAATCCGAAACCATTCTTAAACGGGCTGTAGGAATTTTCAGATTCTTCGATTACCAGGTTTTGCGTGGTTAACGAGACTTTGTCGGCATAGGAGATACCACTGATCGTGTTGTATTGGGTGAGAAAGCCCGCATCGTCAGTAGAAAAATTTTGAAATTTGATTCCATCATAAATTCCAACGCTTAGAAACGATCCTGTCTTTTGATCCATCAATCCAAAATCAATAAGCTGGTAGCTTTGATTCATGAATTTAGAATCAGAAAGGTTTGCCGGATCGGAACCAAAATAGGAATTGCCACGAAAAATCAGATTAAACAAATCATCTGAGAACTGAGCACTTGAAAGTTGGGTGTAACGATACGCTACTGTATAACCATATTTAGCAGAATCGCGCAGAAATGTGAGGTTCAATCCGGGCTGCATCCCACCACCGTAATGATTTGTTGCTTTCAATCCTTTAGCTACACCTTGTTTTGAATCTTCACTAATATAGCCACCAAAGCTCAATTTTTGAAAAAAGTCTCGGGTTAGGGCATTGCTCTGATCGAATCGATCGGCATGAATACTAATAATTACAGAACTTGTGGAATCAAAAGCAAGCGTACCGTCATTCAGGATTGGATTTTGCGAAAAGCACAGAGAACTCACGCAGAGAAAGACCGAAATATATATCAGGCGCGGCAAATCAGAAATTGATTGTGGAGTTAATATCTGCAGAAATAAGAATATTGAGGCTATCATTGCTCGTAAAAGTTATCCGGTCTGGATAGTTCGTCGTTTCAAAATCGGCGGTGATGGCGATCTTTGTTGCCTGTTTGAGCACCAATGTTACCGCTTCGTTCAGAGAATATTTGAGGATAGAATTTTTTGGAGTATTGTCGGTTCGTCCTATTATTAGGCCATCGCCTTCCAGATAGTTGTCGAGGTTTATCAACACCATATTATTCTCGTCGAGCGCCTGCAGGGATAATTTGATATTGGCCGGAAAGCCATTTGCGGCAACGACAAAAAGTTTTCCATCGCTGATTACGAAGGTGTCATCATCGGTGAATTCAAATGCAGCCGTATCTCGTAAGGTAAGATTGCTCAAGCTTAGCGTTAGAGGAATATAGGCATCTATGGCGCATTTAATCGTACTTTCGTAAGAAACAAAATCGTTGTAATTTGAAATATTTCCAAAAGGATTGACGTCAATATTCGCTAGAATTTGGATGGAGTCGGGCAGGAGTTCGAGCATTTCATCCAAATTCGAATTTCCATTATCCAGAAGATAAAATTTTTCGAAAGGTATAATCCGATCACTTGGATAGGAAGCGCGGGATAGATTTATTGTATTCCCAATAAAGGAGCTTTGCAATGAAAGCGAAGTGTTTTTTGAAGTATTCCAACCTTTAATTTGAGAAACGTGGGCTTGAATATCTACACCGAAGCCATTTGAAAAAATGAGTTCCGCGGTGCTATTTTCAAGATCGAGAATAGCTTCGTTGAATTTTTTGAAATCTGAGAGACTGGAACCTTCCTTGACGTTCTGATTTATCGTCCCGAGATATCCTTTCGCGTAAGCCACTTCCAGGCCGGAATAGGTTAATTGCAGTTTCACAAAATCCGGATTGAAAACCGTAACGGTACCGCCATCTTGGGGTATCGTCAAACGAAAATTTACCGATAAGGAATTATATCCATACTGACTTGTACCGGTCAAATCGAGGGTGTAATTCGTCAAATCAATTTCAAAATTTAAAATTCCGTTTTGACCAGAACTTGATCCGGGAACAGTAGTTTCGATTTGGAGTACAACTCCATTTAGTGATGCACCGGGAATTTCGAGGACAAAATCCAATGGATTTGGAATTGTGTTTTCCGCGTGAAATTTTAAAATTCCATTCTTAATAATCGCCTCGCTGAGTTGGGCTTCAATACTGTTAAACTCAAATTCATCATTTGTCTGATAAAACGTCTGACCCGGATTAAGTGTAAACGATGCGAGAGGTGAAATTGAGAATTTTCGTTCAACGGTATCTGCTGGTATTTCTACAAGTGAATCGACCTTGAAAGTAAGGATGTCCCGCTTCAAACGGATTCCCACCGATTGATCATCATTAATTTGAATAAGCGAATCTGCAACAAGATTATCTAGTCCCAATGTCGCTCTTACGAGCGGGGTGCTAACCTGAGTGTCCCAATTAGCCGGGGCCTTGGAGCACGACATGAGCAGGGATATGAAAATAAAAAGGAGCAGAACACGCATAGCGCAAATATAGTTTTTTGAGAATTCCTTTTTTCACTTTAAATCTTGACCCTCTTATATTCCTAAGCAATTCCTATGAAAGTGATTAATTTTCAAATGCACAAACTTTGGTATATAGGCATTAAGTGTTGCTTTTTAACGGTAAAATGAATTATATTTGCGATTAGGTCATTATGCTTAAAAAACGCTTCTTCATATCATGGATTTTGTCATCAGTCTCGATGTTTACATTGAGCTTGATTTGGCATGGAATACTCCTCAATGATCTGAAATTCATCACTGTTCCACCTCAACTTTTCTATAGTCTCGCTGTATTGGCATATCTTGTTATCGGCTTTGCACTTTCTTTTACATACACCTATTTAAGTATGGGAATTGGTTTGAAACTCAAAGGCTCACTTATGGGAATGGCTCTCGGGTTTTTTATTTACTTGATTGCCTTTGTTTTAGGTGTTTCTTTTCAAGGAGGTAGTGCCGATCATGTTGTAGTCGATTTTATTTGGCAAATGATTGAGCAGGGTTTCGGGGGAAGTATCGTGGGTGGTGTCTATCTTTTGGCTCGACGGCGTGATCAGGTTTTTGGCAAGGCTTGAATTTTTGTGAAAAACCTTGGTTGAACGATTGAAATGAATGGTTTCTATCAGCAGGTGAGTTTTCCATATTAACCAATCTTTAGTCTGCCGGAAAGGGCTTTATTGTTACGTATCAATTAAGCGAAAGCAATTTCAGGATAGAGAGGCTTTATCTGACGACAGACTATTGGAAAAAGCTAAATTACAGTGTGCTACGGTTGAGAAGGAAGTGAAATAGTGTCAAGACTTTTATGGGGACAAACAATTTAAAAAAACGTCCCACCATTTCCGAGGCAATTTTCCGATAAATAATTCATGTTTTTCTAACTTGCCCCGATTTTTGTCCAGTTATTATTTCTGAATTTTTATCGAGACAATAGAAATGAATAAAAAAAAAATATTTCGAATCGTTGGTTCTGTTCTTCTTTTTGGATTGTTGCTTTTTTTGGCTTTTAACAAGCATAGTAAATCGAAAACATATAGCTATCAAAGTGTTATCTGGGCTGATAGAGCTGGTTACAATGTTTATTTACCAGCTGCTTTCAATTATGGTTTTGATGCAAGACTTTTTCCAGATTCGATTGATGTTAAGACTGGGTCAGGCTTTTCATTGAATAGAACCACTGGTCAGGTACGTACCAAGTATTCGTATGGAGTTGCATTGCTCCAGACACCATTTTATTTAGGTGCGCAATTGCTGGCTCCTATTTTTAACATGGATCAGAGTGGCTACTCGCCTATCTACTTTGCAGCTTTATACGTGGCCGCCGTATCTTATTTGTTCTTCGGAATGTTGTTCCTGTATCGTTTTCTCCGTTTTGATTATGGTATAAATGTTTCACGCGTAGCAATTACAATATTATTTTTAGGTACGAACCTATATCAGTATTCCATCGAAGAATCCGGAATGTCGCATGTCTATTCTTTTTTTCTTTTTTCAGTTTTCCTCTACCTACTTCGGCGAACCTCTTACCTTAGAAATTTTGGTTACGGAAAGGTTATTTTATTTGGATTGGTGTCATCACTTATAGTTTTAGTCCGTCCTACAAACGTTATTTTTCTGTCAGCATTCTTCTTTCTAGATGCTACTTCGATAAAAGAATTATCAATCCGCCTGAAAAGCATATTTCATTTTAGAACCTTGATTATATTACTAATAACCGCCCTAATTATTTGGCTTCCTCAGTTTATTTATTGGAACTATTTATCAGGACAATACATTATCTATCCGTATGACGAGGAGGGGTTTAATTGGATGACACCAAAATTTTTATATACTTGGTTTGCACCTCTCAATGGTTTGTTTCTTTATACCCCTCTTTATGTTTTGCTGATTATCGGTATGGTAAAAATGTGGTTAAACAGGGTAGGAAATGGTATGTTTTTAACTTGTTTATTTGTCGTTATTTCGTATGTATTTGCTTCTTGGTGGGATTGGTCCTTTGGGTGTAGTCTTGGAGCAAGAAGCTTTGTCGAATATCTTGCTGTTTTTTCTTTAAGTCTTTGTTACTTAATAGATATATCTATGAGTAAAAAACAGAGTCGGATATTTCTTTTTGCCGTATTATTTCTTCTTATTGGTTTTAATTTAAAACTAATTTATAGTTATGATATGTGCTTCTTTGGTGATGGTATTTGGGACTGGAATCATTATTTAAGTTTGATCGTAGGTCCGACTAAGTAATATAATTACCAAAACTGGCAAAGTGCGGAATTGAGGTATAGTTCAGCCATGCTTTCCCAATGTGAATTCGTAAAGAGACTTTAAAATGTCTATTTGGAGCGAATCAGCGTTTGTAAATAAAAATTATTTCGTTCCAATGGATTCGCGGACACGTCCTAGGATTTTCTCCGTTCAATACTTGTATTTCTCCTTCCACCAATTTTTCAATCGGGCTCTCAATTCATTCTCTCTCGGATTTTGTCCCGGATCGTAAAATTTTAAACCGGATATCTCTTTGGGCATAAATTCTTGAACTACAAAGTTGCCTGTATATCCGTGGCTGTATTTATAATCTTCGCCATAGCCTAAATCTTTCATCAATCGGGTAGGGGCGTTGCGTAAATGCATCGGTACTGCGAGGTTTCCTTGTTCTTTGGCGGTAGCCATAGCTTTTCCAATCGCTTCATAGGATGCATTACTTTTTGGCGAGGAAGCCAGATAAACTACACATTGACTCAGGATGATCCGCGATTCGGGCATTCCTATTTTTTGAACAGCCTCAAATGTGGTGTTTGCCAAAACGAGGCCTGTCGGATTTGCATTCCCAATATCTTCACTCGCAAGAATAATCAGCCTTCGGGCAATAAATTTGGGGTCTTCGCCACCGGCCAGCATCCGCGCAAGCCAGTATACAGCCGCATTTGGGTCGCTTCCGCGAATTGATTTTATAAAAGCCGAAATGATATCGTAATGTTGCTCGCCATCTTTATCGTACAACGCCGGATTTTCCTGAACGATTTCAGACACCAATTTATCGGTAATGACATTCGTACCTTTGGGCATCGACTGAACAACCGTTTCCAAAACATTAAGTAAACGACGTGCATCCCCACCGCTCAATTTGAAGAGTGCTTTTTTCTCTTTCACATCGAGATTCAAAGCGGCAATTTGAGGGTCTTTTGTGAGTGCGCGCTGCAATAAATTTTCCAGATCCTTTGTGTCCATTGCCTTGAGCACATAAACCTGACAGCGGGAAAGTAAAGCGGAGTTTACCTCAAAAGATGGATTTTCGGTCGTAGCTCCGATTAACGTGAGTACTCCTTTTTCAACGGCACCCAAGAGCGAATCTTGCTGAGACTTGCTAAAACGATGAATCTCATCGATGAATAAAATGGCATTTCCGGTACCGAAAAGCCCGGAGTTTTCTACTTTATGAATTACTTCTCGAACATCTTTCACACCCGAACTCACGGCACTCAATGTATAAAAAGGCCGATTGAGGGTGGTTGAGATTATCCGTGCTAAAGTTGTTTTTCCCACCCCTGGCGGCCCCCAGAAGATGATGGAGGGAATAATTCCATTTTGTAGAGCTTGTCTAAAAACCGCATCTTTGCCCACGAGCTGTTCCTGACCGATGTAATCATCGAGTGTTTTGGGGCGAAGTCTTTCTGCAAGGGGTGTGTAATCCATGATGCAAAAATACAGAAGCTTTTTTTGTTGGGTGCGTAAATAGGTTACGTTGTGAAAAAGAATATTTGCAGAAGGTTAAAACAAAATGATTAACTTTTTGGTCTCTTAAAAGTGAGTTGATATTTTTCTTAACCGCGAAGAGCGCGAAGGTCGCAAAGACGAACTTGGCAGAAACAAGAGACAAAATAGAGAATTAGAATTAATAAACACATGAAAACATTCAAACAGGGCGATGCAGCTCCTGATTTTACTGCAAAGGATCAAAACGGAAAGGAAGTTTCGCTCAGCGATTACCGTGGAAAGAAAGTAATTCTGTACTTTTATCCCAAGGACAACACTCCGGGATGCACCACTGAATCGTGCAATTTCAGAGATAATTATTCCGCATTGGCGAAAAAGGGATTTGAGGTAATTGGCGTGAGTGCCGACAACGAGAAATCCCATCAGAAGTTTATCGACAAGTTCAAATTGCCATTTACTTTGATCGCCGACACGGACAAAGATGTCATTAATAAATACGGTATTTGGGGTCCGAAAAAATTTATGGGTAAGTCCTACAATGGGATCCATCGAAAGACATTTATCATAAATGAAGAAGGCAAGATAGCGCACGTAATAGAAAAAGTAAAAACAAAAGAAGCTACCGCACAGGTGCTTGAAATATTGAACTAATCATAAAACCACATAAATCATGGCAGAAGTAAACAAAGAAAAACTGAAAGCGCTCCAGATGACGATCGACCGTATGGAAAAATCGTATGGCAAAGGAGCGGTAATGAAATTAGGAGACAACGCGATTGAGAAGGTAGATTTTATTCCTTCCGGATCGCTGGGAATCGATCTGGCCCTTGGCATAGGCGGTTATCCAAGAGGAAGAGTTGTTGAAATATATGGACCTGAATCTTCGGGTAAAACCACGTTGGCTATTCACGCCATTGCAGAGGTTCAAAAGCTCGGCGGAATTGCGGCAATTGTCGATGCTGAGCACGCTTTTGATCGGCAGTACGCTGAAAATCTGGGTGTGGACACCGAAAATCTTTTCATTTCTCAACCTGATAATGGTGAGCAAGCACTCGAAATTGCTGAAAATTTGATTCGCTCCGGCGCGATCGACTTATTAGTCGTTGACTCGGTAGCCGCACTTACGCCACGCGCGGAGATAGAAGGCGAGATGGGCGATTCGCAGGTAGGATTGCAGGCTCGACTTATGTCAAAAGCATTGCGCAAACTCACGGGAGCCATTTCTAAAACCGGATGTTGCTGTATATTTATCAATCAACTTCGCGAAAAAATCGGAGTAATGTTCGGAAATCCCGAGACTACTACTGGTGGAAATGCACTCAAATTTTATTCTTCGGTACGTATCGATATCCGTCGAGCCACTCAAATAAAAGATGGCGATAACGTAATCGGGAACCGCACACGCGTGAAAGTGGTGAAAAACAAAGTCGCTCCGCCATTTACACGGGCAGAGTTTGATATCATGTATGGCAAAGGAATTTCCAAAAGTGGAGAGATTCTCGACCTTGCAGTAGAAATGAATATTGTGAAGAAAAGTGGATCCTGGTTTAGCTATGGCGAAACGAAACTCGGGCAAGGTCGCGATGCAGTAAAATCGCTTATCGAAGACAATCCTGAACTGATGGATGAGCTGGAAGGAAAAATTAAAGCAGAGCTTAAAAAATAATTTTTCAAGTGTTTTTTTAAAGAGGGTTGCCGCTGTACTTTTGAGTAAAGCGGCATCCTTTTTTATGGAAATATCGACCCTTCCTCAATCCCTGATTGGTTTTCGTACTTTTGCGATTTCAAAGCTGTATTTTTCAGGTTTTATACCGATTGACCTATCAAATGTTCCCGATTTCTCGGGACTGGTGTAGATGTCGTTCTTCATCTACTCATTTGTTAGTAGCTCGGCATTTACCAATTGTACCTTTGAAAAGAATAAGTATTAAAATATTAAATGGCATTTTAAAGCGTAGTTGGTTTTACTAATATTCCAAGTTGAATGAAAATAGTTAAGTGGATTTTGATTTTTTTGATATTTCCGGGATTAATTGCATGTCAATCATCCGAAAATAAAGGTGGGAGCGGTAAAACGCAGGGGCAGACAAAATCTAAAAATGACCAAATTGAACAGCTGAATAAGCAGATTCTCGAAAGCCCTAATGATCCGAATCTTTACATAAAACGGGCTATGGCTTATCGGGATAAGTCGATGATGCAATTGGCTATTCGTGATGCCCAACGCGCTTTGGCTATTGACAGTACTGTTTCATTTTTTCATGGAGTGCTCGGCGAACTTGAGTTTCAAAGTGGGAATTTAGGTGGTGCGCGAATTGATTTGCAAAAGGCGGTAGATAAAGATCCAACCAATACTGACGCACTTCTCAAGCTTGGAGAAACTGATTTTTTGCTCCGCAGATACGATGAAGCCATCAAACATGTGAATGATGCCTTGAGGCAAAATGATCAGCTTGCCCAGGGATATTTTATCAAGGGTTATATTTACAAAGAATTGGGTGACACGGCACTGTCAAAATCGTCTTTTCAAACAGCCACTGAGGTGAATCCCGATCACTACGAATCGTTTATGGAATTGGGGAATCTGTCAGCTTATCAGGGTGATCCGCTTGCATTGGAATATTTTAATACTGCCTTAACCATTCGTCCCAATAGTGCCGAAGCTCTTTATAACAAGGGAATGTTTTTGCAGGCTGGTTCAAAATTCGATGAGGCTATGAACGTATACCGGAAATTGATGGAGCTGGATCCAGATAATTTTTTGGGATATTATAATGCGGGGTATTTGGATCTTACTGAGTTTCAGAAATACGATTCGGCACTTTTTTATTTTGATCAGGTTTTGACCCTTCAGCCTGATTACATCGACGCGGTTTTCAACCGTGGAGTGTGTTATGAGGAGATGGGGGAGAAGGAGAAAGCGATAGAAACATATCGTAAAGTGCTTGATCAGAATCCACAATATACGCTTGCGGCAAAAGGGTTGGAGCGGTTATTAGAATAGATTTGTTAGAAGAATTGGGTAGTTGTCAAGTAACCCTATAATTATGCATGTTTGTTAGACGGGCATTTAACAATATAAAAGCGTACTATTTGGCAGTAAAATGAAGAGAATAATAAACCAGTTGGTCTTAGTTGGTATTGTTTTTTTGATAACACAGTTATTTCTAATTGTGGTCTTAGATATTTCATCCTTAAGCTTTTATGTACCTGAAGTCTGGAGCCGATGGGATTCTGGTCATTACCTTGCTATAGCAAAACAAGGGTATGAATTCTTTCCCTGTGCCGGTAAATTTGGATATCCTATAGATGCGACTGAAATGTGCGGCAATACCGGGTGGTTTCCCGGTTATCCTTTATTAATAAGGGTGTTATCATACATTGTCACAGATGAAACATTTTTAGGAGTTGTCATATCCAAAACATTCTACTTTCTATCCTTATGGATGGTCTTGATTATTAGCAAAATAGATAAGATTTCATTCAAAAATATCATTTATTTATTATTAGCTGCATTTTCCTTTGGCTTCATATACTATAATGCAGTTTTTCCAATTTCTGCGGTTCTATTTTTTTCATTATTGGGATTTTATTTTTTCTTAAAAAGAAAATTATGGTTAACCGGCTTGTGCTGTTTTTTAGCCGCTTTCTTTTATCCTACCGGGTTTTTACTCTCGTTTGCAATTGCAGTTACTTTACTCTTCAATGACCAAAAAGAAAGACGGCTTAATATCCTCGGTAAATGTCTGATTCCTCTTTTTTGTGGTGGAGTTGGCCTTCTGTTGGTATTTTTTATTTTTCAACTTCAAGTTGATGATTGGAGTGCATTTATTCAAGTTCAAGCAAAATACGGTCATGGATTTCATAATCCGATAAAAGGCATTGGAGATATGTTAAAAGGAATTTCCAGTACTATTTTTGCATTGGAGAATACTATAATTCTACAGTCGGTATTGGTGATAATTGGTTATTTATTGCTTTCCGTTTTCTTTATTATTAAGAAGTTATACCGTAATGAGCTGTATCTATTGTCATTTTCATATATCACTTTATTTTTAATTACACCTTGGATAGTAGGAGGTAGTTTGAGTATGTACCGAGCTGAATCACTATTATTTCCTTTTGTTTTTTTGTTGAAAGACTTGAGCATGCCATGGAAAATATCATTACTTGCCGTTTTGATGAGCGTAGGTGGTATTATGAGCTATTTATTTTTCACGTTTGTATTAGTATAATTTGAGAGCTGGAGGAATATATATGGATGATCATCAGCTGATTCTATCAATTTCACTTTAAGTCTATCACTATTTTAGGAGCTAAAGAGCGGAGTCGTACCAAAAGGGGTTTGAGATCTCTTATCGAATTCAGGTTAATTGAGAATTCGAAAATTAAGCACAAAAAAAGAGCCCCGAAAGGCTCTTTAAAATTCTAATAAATTGACGGATTTAATTTACCGCGTCAACGATCGCTTTGAAAGCGGTAGGGTGATTCATAGCGAGATCGGCAAGAACTTTTCGGTTCAATTGGATATCCTTTGCATGAAGTTTTCCCATAAAAGTTGAGTATGACATTCCGTGTAAACGGGCCCCGGCGTTGATACGCTGAATCCATAGTGCACGAAAGTTACGTTTTTTCTGACGTCGGTCGCGGTACGCATACTGGAGTCCTTTTTCCAGTGTGTTTTTGGCGACGGTAAAGACATTTTTTCTTCGACCGAAATAACCTTTGGTCTGTTTGAGTACTTTTTTGCGGCGGGCTCTGGAGGCTACTGCATTTACTGATCTTGGCATTTGTTTTTAGTTTTGAGAATAAGTGCTCTGACGAATCGGAATCTTGGAACTCAGTCTCCGGATTAATAAACCTAATTTAATTTATACCGATTTGGTAAATAATATAGTAGAATTTCGACTTTGTCTCATTGTACAATTTATTTGTTACTCTCGGCATTAACCATTGTAAATTTATTTTTTTTGATTAAAAAATAAATACAGTTGGTATTACTTTGCGTTAAGCATGTTTTTCACATTGGCCTCATCTGCCGGATGCACTAAGCCTGAATGCGTAAGGTTACGCTTCTGTTTAGTACCTTTCTTAGTCAGAATGTGGCTTTTGAAAGCATGCTTGCGCTTGATTTTTCCCGTTCCAGTAAACTTGAATCGTTTTTTAGCACTGGATACAGTCTTCATTTTTGGCATGATACTATATATTTAATTTATGTGTATTACTTTTTCTTAGGATTGATCATCATGATCATCCGTTTTCCCTCCAGTTTAGGCAGTTGTTCCACAGCTCCCAAATCAGAAAGTTCGTTGGCAAATTTCAATAAGAGCAATTCGCCACGCTCTTTAAAAACAATCGTACGTCCTTTAAAGAAAACGTAGGCCTTTACTTTAGATCCTTCTTCGAGAAACTTCCGAGCATGGTTTAGTTTAAACTCAAAATCGTGATCATCTGTGTTTGGTCCGAAGCGTATTTCTTTAACAACAACTTTTTGCTGTTTACTTTTAATCTCTTTTTGTTTCTTCTTCTGGTCGTAAAGAAACTTTTTATAGTCAATTATTTTACAAACCGGAGGATCTGCATTTGGCGCAATTTCCACCAAATCAAGATTGCGTTCTTCGGCCATTCGTATGGCTTCATCTGTTGCGTATACATCTGGTGGAATATCGTCAGCGACTACACGCACTTTAAGCGCGGTTATTCTGCCGTTAATCTTGTGAGGATCTTCCTTTACAACCCTTCTTGGGCCTCGTTTTTTGTGAAATCTCTTAGCTATGACTTATATTTTTTTATTCAACATCACCCAAAAGGGCATTAATTTCTTCATTTATTAAGTCGGCAAAAGCTTTTACGGTTAAAGAGCCTTTGTCGCCTTCTCCTTGCTTGCGCACCGAAACGGTTCCGTTCTTTTCTTCATCTTCCCCGACAATCAACATGTACGGGACTTTTTCAACTTCAGCATCACGGATTTTTCGTCCTACTTTTTCACTACGCTCGTCAACGAGGCCGCGAATATCGTAATTATTTAGCTTATTTAAAACCAATTGGGCGTATTTATTATACTTATCACTCACCGGTAAAATTTTGACTTGATCGGGAGTAAGCCACAAAGGGAATTTGCCGGCACAATGCTCAATTAGCACAGCCACAAAGCGCTCCATACTTCCGAAAGGAGCACGGTGAATCATAACGGGTCTGTGTTTTGAATTATCGCTACCAACATATTCTAATTCAAATCTCTCCGGTAGGTTATAATCTACCTGAATAGTACCGAGTTGCCACTTTCTACCAATTGCATCGCGAACCATAAAGTCGAGTTTGGGCCCATAAAAGGCTGCCTCACCTTCTTCGATTACATATTTTAATCCGGATTCTTTTACTGCATTGAGAATTGCATTTTCTGCCTTCTGCCAGTTTTCGTCTGATCCAATATATTTCTCAAGATCATTCGGATCGCGAAGCGATACTTGCGCTGTGTAATCTTTAAAATCAAGGGTTTTGAAGATGTAAAGTACCAAATCGATCACTTTCGTAAATTCTTCTTTGACTTGATCGGGAGTACAGAAAATATGCGCATCGTCTTGTGTAAAACCCCTAACGCGGGTCAGCCCATGAAGTTCGCCACTTTGCTCATAACGATAAACTGTTCCAAATTCGGCAAGTCGCAAGGGCAGATCTTTGTACGATCTGGGCTCAGATTTATAAATTTCGCAGTGATGCGGGCAATTCATGGGTTTCAGCAAGTACTCTTCGCCCTCATTCGGTGTAAGAATGGGTTGGAAAGAGTCTTTCCCATATTTGGCATAGTGTCCCGAAGTGATGTATAGTTCTTTGCTACCAATATGCGGAGTAATAACAGGCAGATACCCGGCTTTTTTTTGTGCTTTCTTCAAAAAATCTTCCAACCGCCCGCGCAATGTTGCGCCTTTTGGCAACCACAAAGGAAGTCCGGCGCCTACGCGCTGCGAGAATGTGAAGAGTCCCAACTCTTTTCCTAGTTTTCGATGATCACGTTTTTGAGCCTCTTCCAAAAAGGTAAGATATTCTGTGAGCTCTTTTTGTTTTGGAAAAGTGATTCCGTATATGCGTGTAAGCTGTTTATTCTTTTCATCTCCACGCCAATAGGCACCCGCAATAGATGTGAGTTTTACCGCTTTCACAAAACCTGTATTTGGAATATGCGGGCCACGGCAAAGATCTGTAAATCCACCTTGCTCATAAAAAGTAATGGAACCATCTTCCAGATCATCAATGAGTTCTAATTTATACTCATCATCTTTTTTCTCATAGTAATCGAGGGCATCCCTTTTTGAAATTTCGTGACGTATGTATGGATTCTTCTTCCGCGCCAATTCAAGCATTTTCGCTTCAATTTTGGGAAAATCTTTATCACTTATTTGAGAATCTCCCAGATCCACGTCATAATAAAATCCATTTTCAATAGGCGGACCGATAGCGAATTTCATATCGGGATAGAAAGACTGGAGTGCCTCGGCCATGAGGTGTGCAGAAGAGTGCCACATGGTCGATTTGCCTTCATCGTCATTCCAAGTGAGGAGGCTTAATTCAGCATCTTCATTTATTGGAAGGTTAGCGTCACTAACATATCCGTTAACTTTTGCGGCCAATACATTCCGTGCAAGTCCTTCGCTGATATCTTGCGCAATTTCCAAAGCGGTAATTCCCGCCGGGTATTTTTTTTCAGCCCCATCGGGCAATGTTATTTTTATATCCATCGGATACAAGCTAAATTTTTGAATGGGTAAAGGTAATTTTTTAAGAGAAAATAAATCACAGCGATGTGTCAGCGTTTGAAAACTTCGATTTCTTTATTGATTTTTACCAGATCGGTAAACTTACCGTTAAATTTCGTGGCTCTTACGATGTGGTTATCAATCCAATGGTAGTTTCCGCCGCGCGGTTTTCCGAGAAGGAGACCGTGGTATTTAAATCCGTGTTTGTTCAACCAGGTTTCGGTCACTTCACGATGCGCTTCAGTACGTGAAGTGAAAAATGTAATGATATGGCCTTGGTCGTACCATTTATTTAGGATTTCGAGCGCATCTGCATACGGTTCGCAAGTTGCCATACGCGAGGGCTCTTCATTAGGCACGTCGTCAGTTATGGTTCCGTCAATATCAATTAAGTAGTTCTTTACTTCCTCGTCAAGTTGTGGAGAAATTTCGTGACCAAGAGTGTCAAAAGTTTTCCTAAGTGGATGTCCCGCAGAATCTGCCATAAATTTTATTTTCAAATGATAAATGAGCGTGCAAAGGTACGAAGGTGTGGATACTGAGCCTACCTTTTCGATATATAAATTTCCGATTTTGAGGTGTATAAATACTTTTTTGGAGATTTTTCGGTTAAGGTTGTTGAAATTGGGAATACTTTTTAAATTTGCGCTCCCATTGGAGGGGTGGGTGAGTGGCTGAAACCACATGTTTGCTAAACATGCGTACTGGGAAACTGGTACCGGGGGTTCGAATCCCCCCCTCTCCGCAACCACTCAAAACCCGCATCGCAGCGCGATGTGGGTTTTTTAATGTCTAATTTTTTCTGAGCTCGCTCAAGAAAAAATTAGACATTAAAAAACCCATCAGCCTATTTCAGGCTGATGAAGGTTTTGATTGGTTGTAGGTCCCCCTCTGGGATCACCGCGACGAAGGAGCGGTAATCCCTTTAGCTGTTTATAAATTCCAATTGCGGCGTTGCGTTCCACTCAAAAATGCTCATTGCGAAAAAACGCAACTCCGCTTTTTGAGTGTTCACGCGCCTTGCACTTGAAATTTCTAAATCAGCTATATTGTCGCTACCGTTATTTCAAAATAATATAGATTTGCGAAGTATCTCTGTAACAAGTTGGGTTTAATTGTATAATTTTCGACCTACTTGAGAATCGTTTATCCTTTTCAAATTAGGCTAATACTCTGTAATGATTAAGAAGAGTTATTTTTCTCTAATTGGATCTATTATCATTCTCATGATGATGGCGGCTTTATCCATTAAGAAGCATTATCTAGCAGAAATATATTCTCAACAAAGTGTAATTTGGGCAGACCGTGCCGGGTACAACGTATATCTCCCGGCAACTTTTATTTACAATTTTGATGCGACCCATTTCCCCGATTCAATTGAGAAAAAGACGGGTGACGGATTCATTTTAAATCGCGAATCTGGAAAAGTAATTACCAAATACACATACGGGGTGGCACTCTGTGAATTACCATTTTTCCTTGTGGCACATACCCTCGCGCCATTATTCGGTATGGAGAGGTCCGGCTATTCTCCAATCTACTATTACATTCTCTATTTCTCCGCAGTTTGCTATGGCTTTTTCGGAATGCTGCTGCTCTTTATGTTTTTGCGCTTCTCCTTTCGAAAAACAACGGCCCTCATTACGGTTGCATCCCTTTTTCTGGGAACGAATCTCTTCTATTATACCATCGAGGAATCCGGAATGTCTCATGTCTATTCGTTTTTTCTTTTTTCGGTTTTTTTATTTTTGATAAAAAAAACCGCTTTTTTGCAAAAGGCGGATGCAAAACGAATCTTCTTATTTGGATGTGTAGCATCTCTTATTGTGCTAATTCGTCCGGTCAATATTTTGTTTCTTCTCATTTATTTCGTGTTGGATATTGGCTCAGTCAAGCAAATAGGAGAGCGTTTTATGACGCTTGTCAAACCAAGAACAATTATTATTCTCTTCGCAGCCGCTGTTTTAATTTGGCTTCCACAATTGGTTTATTGGAACTACACTACGGGAGATTATTTGCAATACTCGTATGGAAAAGAGACTTTTGACTGGTTAAATCCAAAAGTATTGCACACTTGGTTTTCACCAAAAAACGGACTTTTTCTCTACACCCCTTTTTATATTGCCATGATTTTTGGTTCTGTTTTAATGGCGAGTAAAAAGAATGCGACCGGAATATATTTAGTCTTGCTATTCGGATTGCTTTCTTATATTTTTTCGTGTTGGTGGGATTGGGCTTTTGGATGCAGTTATGGAGCTCGAAATTTTGTAGAGTTTCTAGCTGTTTTTTCAATTCCACTCTGCTACTTAATAGAGTCAACTGATAGAAAGATTTGGGCGCGACTCGGTCTCTTCGCTCTAATAATATTTCTGATCGTTTTAAACTTAAAAATGACCTACCGATTTTATTTATGCTATTTCGGCGATGGTGACTGGGATTGGGCTTGGTATTCTCATTTAATTTTTGCTCCGGCTAAATAAGGGATACAAAGTTTTTAGCTAAAATAAAGGTAAGTGCTGCAAAAGACACCGAAGCTTAAACAAGTATTTATAAAAGTAGAAAAGAGTTGATATCAATAATCAATGGAGAATATCCGAATCCAAAATTGTGAAAGTACACGTGTGCTCGTATTCGGGAGGTACAGTTTTAGTTTGCTCTGATTCGGTCTCCCAATTTCGGTTGAAGCCAATTTCTTTCGACACCGTACCACCGCCAAATATTTCGAAATAGGCCGAATCAATTCGGTCCGAACAATCAGGTGCCTCTTCCTCGGCTCGATTTCCTGTGGTAACGGAGATTTGGTGGCTTGTAGAAGGTAACAGTAAGATTGTATCGGTCAAAAATCCTCCGTTTCTGTATAGTTGAAATCGTAAGGTGTCCTCACTGGAATTTTTGATATTTCGCGTAGTGATTGTTTCGCCAGAGCAGCCAATCAAAACCAAGATGGGAATGCAATAAGTTAACCAGCCTATTTTCATTCTACAAAAATAGAAAAATGCGTGGCTCGTTCGGTATTCGAAGAACCACACATTTCTTATCTGGTTGATTTTCTCAAGAAAGATTGATTGTGTTGGTCAATCCGGTTTCTTGTCGAGCATCTGAAACTGATCAACAATCACTTCAGTGATGTACTGCTTTTTCCCCTCTTTATCATCGTAAGATCGATTTTTCAATTGACCTTCGACTGCTAAAAAAGTTCCTTTTTTGAAATATTTTTCACCCAGTTCAGCCACCTTGTTCCATCCCACAAGACGGTGCCATTGCGTATCTTCTACTTTGTTGCCGTCTTTGTCGGTGTAAGATGAGTTGGTTGCGATGTTGACATTCAGGACTTTTCCATTTTCGAATTTTTTGATTTCTGGATCTGCTCCGAGGTGTCCAATTAACTGTACTTTGTTTGTTAGCGTTTGCATGTCTTCTACATTTTGTGCTTCGGTTTTTTTAGCCTTCAGCGGTTTATAATTGAATTACTTTTTTGTTCCCGTCAGAACGTGTTTTTGTTTTTGTCGACAGGTCAAAGGTGCGGCAAGGGTCAAAAATTAGTCGGATGGTAAACGGTTACTTCCGTTTATATCCGTTTAGTTTCGTTTTTAGGAAGAGTTGACGAGGATTCCGCAGATTTTAATTTTTTCAAAAAAAATCGGTCATTTTTGTTCATACCCGTTTTAAATGGCCAAATTCTTTCTTAAAACCGGTGGGTATTGTGATTCCATTTTTCATGAAAATGAACGTATCCGAAAACGCTTTGAAAAGTATATCACTCCATTCGTCCAATTAATCTTCCCATTCGTCCTGAAGGACTTTCAAATCATCTCGTGAATATGTATTTCTACACTAAATTCACCCAGGCGAATAAAACCAATTTTAATATGAAAACCAGCATCCTTCTAAAAGCACTTCTTTCCATTCAAACCCTCTTCGTGTTGGGAATTCTCTCTGCCCAGGTCATCACACCGACCTACCTTGGGGTGAGTGACGGTGTGGCAGCACCTATTGTGAATCGCGTAATTCAAGATTCCTATGGATTTCTTTGGATAGCAACCGAAAACGGTTTTCAGAAATACGACGGCTACCAGTTTCAAACTTTTCGCCACGATGCGAAGGATTCCACCAGTTTGCTAAACAATTACTGTTGGACTGTATTCGAAGATTCACAACATACCATTTGGCTTGGAACGGATATAGGGATTTCGCGTTTCGACAAGAAAACAAATACCTTCACAAATTTCAATTTCACCGATTCTCGAAGCCCTGATCTACTAAGGGTTTTTTCAATTTTCGAGGATAGCAAAAAAGTGCTTTGGGCGGGCACGCAAGGGCATGGAGTTGTGCGGTACGATGAAGATTCTGAAAAATGGGTGGAGGCAAATTTTCAGCTTGGAAAGGATGACCCGGCTGCGCCAATACCCGGTATAAGTTTTGGTGTGGTAGAGGATGCGCAAGGGCGATTGTGGGCAGGAATTCAGAATGTGGGCCTTTTCGTGCGTATGCCGGGCGAAGATGTTTTTAAGAATAGCAATATCACATTCGAACTGCCGGTTGATTTTTCCAAACAGGAACACTCCATTTCACGCCATTTCGTTGATTCTCAAAATTTGCTCTGGATCACCACCCGGTCAGGGGTTTACCGATTAAATCCCGAAACGAAAACTTTCAAAACTTTAAAGACCTATCGTTCTGATGATTTCAATGTATGGGCTAGCTGGAATTGTGTGCGCGAAGACGTAGATAGTACTATTTGGGTGTCGAATAATTACCACGGAATGCTTCGGTTTGAAAAGGGTAGCGACAAGCCGGAAGAAGTCAGAATTGACCGGATTAGCAAAGTTGAAGGATTCGGCTGGGATTTGACTTTAACCACTTTTTGTATCGACAGGAGCGGTATTTTTTGGTTTGGAACCCGTGATAAGGGTATTATGAAATACGACCCGGTTCAAAAACCATTTACTACCTATATAGCACAACCCGGGCTGCAGGGAACGCTCAACGGAAATTACATTTATGGTCTCTATGCTTCTGATCGAAATCCTTCGAAAATATATGTGGGTTTGAGAGATGCAGGTCTCGATCTGTTTGATGAAAATACAAAGCAGTTCACCCATATTCCTATCCAATCTGAAGGCGAACAATCCGAGGGCTCTGCTCGGAGCATGATAGAAACAGATCAAGGCACTCTACTCGTGGGAACATGGGGAGACGGAATGTTAGAATTGGATAATAATTACAAAGAAATCAGGCATTTATCTTACGGCAAAAAGGGCAGCGGCCTGACAGATAACAATGTGCGCGTATTGAAAAAAGATACCGATGGTCAGATTTGGATTGGCACGAGCAATGGCCTCAATCGCTGGAATAGAAAAGCGGATACATTTAAAAATTTTAAAAGTCTGACCACCCGCCGGTATAGCTTTGACCTTACTGAGAGTGTTTATGAGAAGCTGAGCGCGCCAGATACCATTTCCATTTTAAGAGTTGGCGACAATGCAGCGCTTTCGCGAAAATTTGAAGTGAAGAAAAAAAGCGATTATCTCATTGAGTCTATGGGGGAAGGCAGGACCGACATAAACTTCGACTACGGCTGGATAGCCAATGAAGCTGGCGATACCGTATGGACTGCGATAGATGCTAAAAAGTCTTTTTGGGCAGGTGGAGCCGTCAAAAACAGATTGCGCATAGACGTGGTCTCGCTTGAGAGCGGAATATATACCTTGCACTACAACTCAGATGACAGCCATAGCTATGGGGCCTACAATGAATTATCCCCGGACAATGACCAATGGTGGGGAATTGCAATAGTGCCAACTAATGACAAGACTTTAAAGGATCACCTGAGCGAAGCGACTACCCAATTTGTTGGTGCAAATTTCCTGAGCGATGCTAATATTACGGCCATTGAATTGACCGATAGTGTGGCATGGATTGGAACCAATAGTGGCGGTTTGAATCGCATTGAGCTCGACACGTATGTGATTACCTTTTATCAAAACGATGCAGGTGATGAAAATTCCATAAGTAATAACGCTATTCGGGCACTCTGTTTTGATGATGAAGGATTTTTATGGATAGGAACCGATAATGGATTGAATAAATTCGATATCAATACAAATACCTTCACCAATTATACCCGCGAATCGGGATTGGCCACCAATACAATTTCTTCAATCGTAAAGGGCGATGAAGACGAAATGTGGATTGCCACTACCGGCGGGCTTTCGCGAATGCTCAGCAATACATCGCTCAATAAAGTGACCTTCATCAACTATTTTACTTCCGATGGACTTACGAGCGATAATTTCGTGACACTATCGCAGGGCTTCGGAGCGCGGGCGGCACCTATTATTTCGGGAGTGAATTTGGTCTTAACACCTTTCGGGCTATTTCGGGAAGCCAAAGCCCACCGGATATTGTGTCTTTCAAACTTTTTGATCTCGAATGCTTCGGTATTAGGAATGGGACAATAACGCTCCGGTTAGCCTGCCGCTTGAAAGCCTGAGCGACATGAATCTTTCGTACGATGAGAATGACCTGAGTTTTGAATTTACGGCATTGCAATACGCCGATCCTTCCAAAAACCAATACGCGCATAAGCTCGAAGGTTTTGATAAAGACTGGAGTTATGATAACCGAAATTTTGCGGCTTACACCAATTTAGAACCGGGAGATTATACCTTAAAAATACGAGCTGCGAATGCGTACGGAGTTTGGAATGAAGAAGGAAAATCCATTTCCATTCACATCGCTTCACCGTGGTGGCGCACCTGGTGGGCTTATGCGGCATACATTCTCATCGTTATAGTACTGGTCGTTATGATCAATCGGTTTTTGCAAAAGCGTATCGCCGATCGTGAGCGCGAAAAAAACCGGGAAAAGGAATTGGCTCAAGCCAAAGAAATTGAGAAAGCTTACCACAAGCTCGAGGTGGCGCACGATGATTTGAAATCGGCTCAAGATCGATTGGTGCAACAGGAAAAACTGGCGAGCCTCGGCCAGCTCACCGCCGGAATAGCACATGAAATCAAAAACCCGCTCAACTTCGTTAACAATTTCAGCGATCTTAGCGTGGAGCTCTTAGATGAGTTGAGTGATGAGTTTGACAAAGGCGAATTTTCCGGAAATGGTGAGGAAATCAAATCCCATATTTCGGATATAAAGGCCAATTTGCAAAAGATAAACCAACATGGCACACGCGCTGACGGTATCGTAAAATCCATGCTACAGCACAGCCGAGGCGGCAGCGGAAATATGGAACCCACGGATCTGAATGTACTGGTTTCCGAATTTGTAAATCTTTCTTTTCATGGAATGCGCGCCGCGAAAAATCCAATAAATGTGGATCTCAAGTTTGACCTGGATCCCACTATGGGCGAAGTCAATCTCATCGCTGATGACTTTAGCCGACTCGTGCTCAACTTGTCAAACAATGCTTTCGATGCGATGCGCGAAAAAACCAAAACCGAAGCGGATTACCAACCGCGATTAACCGTGAAAACGGAACGAACAGATTCGGAAGTACGCCTGTCGATCGCGGATAACGGGCCGGGAATTCCGGAAGATATCAAAGACAAAATACTGCTGCCCTTCTTTACTACAAAAAAGGGTACGGACGGCACTGGATTGGGATTGAGTATTACGCATGATATTGTGAAAGCGCATGGGGGAGAACTCAACTTAGAAAGTAAGGAAGGGAAAGGGACGATGTTTATTATCGAAATCCCCACTGTCTGAATCACGGATTTAATGGATTGCACGGATCACACGGATTGAAAATTGGATTTTGAAAAGGATTAAAAATGAAGTTATGGAAAGGATTAAAAATGAAGTTATGGAAAGGATTAAAAATGAAATTATGGAAGGGATTAAAATAAGGCATAGAACGGATTACTTATTATATTCGGAATCAAAACTCTAACCCACAAAAGACTCACGCTATGAATACAATATCTACAAAATCCCTCCAATCCTTTTCAATCACGAATCTAATCCGTGTAATCTGTGTAATCCATTAAATCTGTGATCGATGGAATTAAAATATAAGGACATTACAGAGAAAATCATTGGGGCTTCTTTTGAGGTGCATAAGTTTTTGGGAAATGGTTTCCAAGAAGTAATCTATCAGCGTGCTTTGGCTTGGGAGCTTCGTCAGGCTGGGTTGGCTTTTGCAAGAGAAATAGAGCAGGAGATATTTTACAAGGATTTGCCGGAACCCATTGGAAAGCGACGTGCAGATTTTGTGGTAGAGCGTAAAGTATTGGTCGAGTTAAAAGCCGTAATTGAATTGCAGGATGTGCATATGGCCCAAGCGCTAAATTACTTGAAAGCCTACCGTTTGGAAGTCGGTTTACTCATAAATTTCGGAAGTAAAAGTCTCACATTCAAAAGACTTGTACTATGACTGTAGAATCCGTGAAATCTATTAATCCGCTTAATCCGTGTTTCAAAAGTAGGCGAGGGAATCCAATACATCATCCAATTAGTTACATATTTATCAAATGAAAATGAAATCAGTTGTCACATTATTTCTACTCGCATTTCTTCCCATTCTCACAAAGGCACAAACTGGCGATAAATGGGGCTATGTCAATCAAAAAGAGAAGAACAAGCTACGGGTTTCAGTACTTTCGGAACCCAACGACACCTTACGTATGGCGGACTACCGCTTGCTGGGATTTTACTATCAGGAGGTTTTGGCGGACAGTGCCATTTTTTACCATCAAAAGCAACTGGAGCTTTCGCAAAAACTGAAACTAAAAATATGGGAAGCCGATGCCTATAGCCAATTGGCTTATCTGTTCACAGGCTCGGGAAGATATAGCGAAGCATACACCTACTTTATGAAGGCTCAGAATATAGCCAGTGATGAAAAAAATGAATCGAGTAACTGGAGATATTGGGTGTTTTCAAATTCAAAAAGCCTTCACGAATCAAGGTTGTCTGTCTTGGCTATGAATTACCAAATGTTAAGCGGTGTTTATATTGCTCTTGGCGATACAGTTATGCAAAATCAGAGTCTCTCAAAATCAATCGAAATTGGTCGAACGATTGATAACGGCAAGATATTATCGCTCGGGTACGCAAATATGGCTTTTCCTATGCTTTCTGATTCTGCATTAATATTGCAAAAGCTGGCGCTCTTGTACGCCAATAAGGTAGGTTATAAGTACCAAAGCGGCGGTAGTTTGGCGTCAATAGGGTATATATATGCTGAGAAAGGTCAAAAAGATTCAGCTTTATATTACATACGGAAAGGCCTTGAAAACGATGCTTTAGAGAATAATATAAGGGCATTTACATATGATTATGGTTTTGCCGCAAAGGCTTTCCAGAAAATGGCGCAGCCGGATTCGAGTTTATTTTACGCTCGGCGGCAAATGCAAATTGCTAAAGAAATGTCTGCGCCAAATTTTGTTTTATACGCATATACTTCAATTTACGAGGGGTACAAAACCAAAAACGAAAGGGATAGCGCCCTGCATTATCTGGAACTTTCAAAAGCACTTAGTGATCAACTCAATAATGAACGAATTACTAAATATATAGCATATCAGCGGCTTGCTTTTAAAGAACAGCTTCGGCTCAAAAAAGTAGCTGATGAGCAAGAAGCCTATCAGAATAAATTGAAAATGTACGGATTGATAGGCGGGCTCGCGGTCTTCTTGTTGATTACTGTTTTCCTTGTTAGAAATAATCGGCAAAAACAACGAACGAACCGGGTTTTAGAAACAACACTATCGAATCTCAAGACTACGCAGTCCCAATTGATACAATCCGAAAAAATGGCGAGCCTTGGAGAACTCACAGCAGGTATTGCCCACGAAATTCAAAACCCGTTGAACTTCGTCAATAATTTCTCAGAGCTCAATCGGGAAATGATCGCAGAAATGAAAACCGAAATCGGCAAAGGCAATATGGACGAAGTGCAGCTCATAGCCGGAGATATTGAGGCCAATGAAGAAAAAATAACCCACCACGGCAAGCGCGCCGATGCGATTGTGAAAGGAATGCTCGCACACAGCCGCGCTGGCAAAGGCGAAAAAGTACCAACAGATCTCAACGCGCTCGCCGAAGAGTATCTGAAGCTTTCCTACCACGGCCTTCGGGCAAAAGACAGCAGTTTCAACGCCGACTTCAAAACCGATTTTGATCCAAACCTTCCCAAAGTAAATGTGGTACCACAAGATATCGGGCGAGTCCTGCTGAATCTGATCAACAACGCATTTCAGGCCTGCGCTACGGATGGCATCGAAAAACCAACGGTCACCGTTTCAACCAATCTTTTGCCGGAAGGCATAGAGATTTCTGTAAAGGACAATGGTACCGGCATCCCCGACGACATTAAAGACAAAATATTCCAACCTTTTTTCACAACAAAACCTACCGGACAAGGAACGGGTCTCGGGCTGAGTCTCAGCTATGATATCGTGAAAGCACATGGTGGCGATTTGAAAGTGGAATCAGGAGAAAATGAAGGAACTACATTCAAAATAATTTTACCAAATTCTACCTTATGATACTGAAAAAATCATTCCGGGGTCTCGCCTTGATGATGCTTATCCTTACGAATCTATATGGACAGGATTCTACATCCGATAGCCTGAAAGAACTGTTGGTAAATGCGCCGTCAGATTCTGTAAAAGTTGACGCATTACTTGAACTAGGAAGGTATTACGAGAAAAATCTTTTAAAAAATGATACAGCCTTTATAATCTATGAAAATGCCCTGTCCATAGCCCGTGAAAAAGGCTTTGTTAAACAGGAAATTTTGTCTTTAAGGCAAATGGCGGGTGTGCACACAAAATATCTTACGCCCGATAGTGCCCATTTAATTCTGGCAGAAGCACTTTCCATGGCAAGGCAGAATCATTTTGCTGATCAGGAAATCTTGGTTTTGAGGACATATATCGCGACTGAAAGTGGCTTTTTTGTCAAAGATGACTTTTTCACGAATTATGAGAAAATGCTCTCACTCAGCCGTGAAAATAACCTGGACTCTCTGCAGTTTATGGGCACTTTTGCACAAGCCGCCACGGATATGGGAAATTATCCAAAAGCACTGCAGGTTTTGTTTGAAATATTACATGCCAATGAGGAAAAGCAGGACAGTGCAGCCATAGAATATACCTTATATCGGATAGGACACACGTATGTTGAAACCAATGACACAAAAAGGGCAATAGCGTATTTAAATAAGGCGAAAGAATACGGTGATAAAGATCCTTTCTATTATATTTTTATCCATGATGATCTTGCTAAAGCTTATTTATTGCAGCAGCAGAATGATTCGGCTCTTTATTATGCTGATCTCACCTATAAGCTGGCTCTTAGATTATTTGGCAGTGAGGATAAAGTGTATGGTGGCGTTTTAAATGATCTTGGAATGACCTACGATGCATTAGGAAAAGATAGCCTTGCCTTAAACTACCTGCGCCGTAGTCTTGTCTATTTTACAAAAGTAGAAATTCAGTACCTTAATTACTGCGTTACCACTATTGGTCTTGCCCAGTATTTCCATAAAAGGGAAATGCCTGATTCCACCTTATTTTACGCCAGGTTATCTCTTGGAACTGCATTAGACAAAGGCTTTTTGCCATATATATCAGAATCCAGTAGTTTAATTACCGCTTATTTTCAAAATATCAATAACACCGACTCCGCCTATTTCTATCAACAGATCGGTTTTGAAGCTTATAAAACCCTATACAATGATGAGAGCAGTAGGCAGATTCAGAACATGTCATTGTCAGAACAGCGAAGATTGGATGATATTGCGCTTGCAAAGAAAAATTCAGACGATGCGTATGCAGCTAAACTAAGGTTGTACGCTTTGCTGACCATAGGTATTGTTGCCCTCATGATTGGGCTGATAGTATACAGGAACAACCGGAGAAGGAAAAAATCATACGACCTTCTAAAGAAGCAGAAGCAAGAGATTGATCAGCAAAAATCACAATTGGAAAGTTCCATCAAGGAATTGCAAACAACGCAATCCCAACTCATCCAATCCGAAAAAATGGCGAGCCTTGGAGAACTCACAGCAGGTATTGCCCACGAGATTCAAAACCCGTTGAACTTTGTCAATAATTTCTCGGAAGTGAGCAGTGAAATGCTCGATGAAATGAAAGAGGTATTGACAATTGGCAATCATCACGAAGCACTGGAAATCGCGGATGACATTAAACTAAATCTCGAGAAAATCACCCATCACGGCAAGCGCGCTGACTCTATCGTAAAGGGGATGTTGGAACATTCACGAACAAGTACGGGAACAAAAGAGCCTGCCGATATCAATGCCTTGGCCGATGAATATTTGCGATTGAGTTATCATGGCTTGCGCGCTAAAGACAAATCTTTCAATGCCGATATCAAGACCGATTTTGACGAAAGTCTTGAGAAGATTGATGTGATTCCGCAAGATATCGGAAGAGTTCTTTTGAACCTTTTTAATAATGCTTTTTATGCCGTTCAGGAAAAAGCAAAAGAAGGAAAATTAGGTTTTAGTCCTGTTGTTTCCGTTACCACAAAAAGAGTTGAGAACCACATCGAAATCCGTATAACCGACAATGGAAACGGAATACCGGATTCCATCAAAGACAAAATCTTCCAACCTTTCTACACTACCAAACCCACCGGCCAAGGAACCGGACTTGGGCTGAGCCTGAGCTATGATATAATCAAAGCGCATGGTGGAGAATTGAAAGTGGAAACGAAAGTTGACGAAGGAAATCCGGACAATATCGGGAAAGGGAAAGGCACTACTTTTATCATTCAAATTCCTTCTTAAAATAGAAACATGAAAAAGTTATTCTTACTATTTATTTTGATCCTTTCTTGCACCATTTCAGGGTTTGCTCAGACAAAACTTGCCGATAGTTTGAGAACGGTTTTAGAAACCACGACAAAGCCAATTGAACGTTTTGACATGCTCAATAGAATGATTTTGGAAATAAATAGTACAGGTGGACTTGTGGATTCCACTTCTGCCATGGAAATGCTGAAAGTTGCGCAGGAATTAGATAACGACTCGCTTTTGGCGATAAGTTACAATTGGTTAGGTACCTATTTTTACTTGAATGGTGGGGACTATACCACCGCCTTAGAGTACTACTATAAAGGAATTCCTTTTGCGGAAAAAGTGCAAGACAAACGAAGAATAAGTTCATTGTATTTTGACCTTGCTCTCGTATATTTTGATCTTCAGGAAAATGAACAAGCCCTTGAGGTGACCCAACTGGGAAAAGAAAACCTTCCTGATACAGCCCAGCCATTATACAATTTTATGTTGGTGCAATATCAGGGTAATATGGCTCAATATTTTTTGGTTAAAAATCAAGGCGACTCAGCATATTTTTATTCAAATAAACTTTCAGATACCTATAATTTACTTGGTTGGAATCCGTCTTTTCAGTTTACGAGTTATTCTTTTTTGGCGGCAGCCTACGCACAAAAGCAAATGCCCGAAATGGCGGATACATATTATTTAAAGGCTCTCAACCTTCTTAAGCTTAAAGCATCAGAGCGTCCTTCAGATTGGCTGTTTTTTTACAACAATTATATCCCATTTCTTTTAGCTGAAAAGCGAATCGAGGAAGCAAAAACACAAGCAGATACTTTACTTGCAAGTGGAATACAGTTAAAAAACAATGGTTTAAAACTCGCTGGGGCAAGTTGGCTGCGTCAAGTTTTTGATACGTTGGGGCAGGTCGATAGTGCCTACTATTATTCGCAGGTGGAGGCAAAAATCAATAACTTGATTTTTAGCACCGGCAATAAAAACAAGATTCAGAACATTGCTTTTAAGGAACGCATGCGCAGCTTTGAAGACGCAAAAAAAAGGGAAGACTATCAGAACAAAATGGTGAAATATGGCCTGTTGGCGGGCTTGCTTGTTTTTCTGTTGGTCGCCTTTGTGCTCATGCGAAATAATAAGCAAAAACAGAAGGCCAATAAAGTATTGGAAAAAACACTCACCAATTTGAAATCTATGCAAAACCAACTCATCCAATCCGAAAAAATGGCGAGTCTTGGAGAGCTCACAGCAGGCATTGCTCACGAGATACAGAACCCGCTGAATTTTGTCAATAATTTCTCAGAATTGAGCAATGAGCTGATGGATGAAATGAAAGAAGAATTGGCAACAGGCAATCAGCAATCGGCAATGGAAATTGCATCAGACATCAAGCAAAATCTTACCAAAATAACCCACCACGGAAAGCGAGCAGATGCCATTGTAAAAGGGATGTTAGAGCATTCCAAAGCAAGCAAAGGCGCAAAAGAAGCCACGGATATCAATGCGCTGACAGATGAATATTTGAGACTTTCATATCACGGAATGCTTGCGAAAGACAAATCATTCAATACCAATTTGAAAACCGATTTTGACGAAAGTCTTGGAAAGATTGATGTGATACCTCAAGATATCGGGAGGGTGCTTTTGAATCTTTTCAATAATGCTTTTTATGCCTGTGCTGAGCGAAGCCTCAGTGAGGCAGATGACCGCCGCCGCGCCGCCCCGACCCTTCCAGACGGACTTGCTTCGCAGCGAAAGGTTGACAAAGCCGGTCGAACCAATTATAAACCCACAGTCTCTGTATCCACTTTGCGCGTCGTCTCCCCTTTTAAGTTAGAAGGGGTCGGGGGCGGGGCCGTGGGCATCAATTCCAAATCCCACATCGAAATCCGAGTAACCGACAACGGCGATGGAATACCGGATTCTATAAAAGACAAAATCTTTCAACCTTTTTTCACCACAAAACCCACCGGACAGGGAACAGGTTTGGGATTAAGTTTAAGTTACGATATTGTGAAAGCACATGGCGGCGAATTAGCAGTCGAAACCAGCGAAAATAAAGGGACAACATTTAGTATAAAATTACCTATCGAATCAAAATCTTAACCACCATGAAAACCAATCAAAATCAATCCCCTGAATTGGCCGAAGCACTCCAGTTAGTGGAGCAGCGCAATGCCGAACTTGCCGTGATAAACAGCGTGCAAGAAGGAATGTCGGCTGAAAAGGGCATGCAGGGCATATACAATTTGGTGGGCGATAGGATTCGCGATCTCTTCGATGCACAAGTAGCTGCAATTTCGACTTTTAATTATGAAAATAATACCGAAGAATTCCAGTATTTCTTTGAAGACGGGAAGAGGTTTGTTCTGGATTCCAGACCGATCGATAAGGTAAGACAATTGATCATCGACACGAAAGATTTACTCTGTTTGAATGAAAATGCGGATGCTGAATGGTCAAAAATTACCGGCGAAGAACCTACAGTAGTACCCGGAACACAGCTTACTCAATCCGCAATTTTCGTCCCGATGAAAGTCGGTGAGAAGGTATTCGGATATGTAAGTCTGCAAAATGTGGATCGTGAAAATGCTTTTAGCAAATCCGATATTCAGCTTCTCGGTACTTTAACGAACAGCATGAGTGTGGCGCTGGAAAATGCCCGGCTTTTTCACGAAAGTGAACAGCGCAATGCCGAACTCGCAGTGATAAACAGTGTGCAGCAAGGCCTCGTTGCCGAAATGGATATGCAAGGGATTTACGATCTGGTAGGCGAAAAAGTAAAAGACCTATTCGATTCACAAGTCACTGTAATCGCCAGTTTCGACCATGAAAATCATACGGAGATTTTCAATTATGTATTTGAAGATGGAAAGCGTTATCATCCAGATGCACGGGTTTTTGATCAAATCCGGGAAGCGTTTATTGAAAGCCATAAACCCGTTTACATTCGTGAAAACGCTGTAGAAGAAGTAAAAAAATTCGGAATTACGCTGGAAGCTGCGCCCGGCACCAAAATTCCAAAATCAATGCTTTACGTGCCTTTGGTGGTGGGTGAGACTGTTCGGGGCTACGTGAGTTTGCAAAACCTCGATCGCGAACATGCATTCAGCGATTCAGATGTGCGGCTTTTGACCACACTCGCAAACAGCATGAGCGTGGCTATCGAAAACGCCCGGCTCTACAATGAAGCCGAGCAGCGCAATGCCGAGCTTGCCGTAATAAATGGTGTGCAGCAAGGGCTGGTTGCCGAGATGGATATGCAGGGGATTTATAACCTTGTCGGTGATAGAGTGCGCGACCTTTTCGATGCGCAGGTTACAGGGATTTACTCGTTCGATCACGATACAAAAATGGAACATTTCCATTATCTTTTTGAAGATGGCGAAAGGCTGTATCCTGAGCCGCGACCGCTTAATCGACTTACGAAACTGGTTATAAAAAACCGTGAACTCCTCTTGGTTGTAAATGAAAATGTTCAGGAGGAAATCTTTGAACTTACCGGAGAGCAAAATGTCGAGGCTATTCCTGGCACCCGTTTGCCGCAGTCTATGCTTTTCGTACCGCTCATTTCAGGTACTGAAGTAAAAGGATGCGTGAGCCTTCAAAATCTCGACAAGGAGCACGCTTTCAGCGACTCGGATGTGCGCCTCTTGAGCACGCTCGCTAACAGTATGACCGTGGCTCTCGAAAATGCCCGACTCTTCAATGAAACTACCCGCCTCCTCGCCGAAACCGAACAGCGCAACGCCGAACTCGCCGTAATAAATAGTGTGCAGGAAGGCCTCGTGCGAGAGATGGATATGGAGTCTATTTACGATCTCGTGGGGACAATTATCTGCAAAGTTTTGAATACCCAAACCCTTCTCATTCGCACATTCGACCACGAGAAAAATATCGAAATCTGGGAGTACGCCATCGAAAACGGAGCGCGGATGTACAACGATCCGCGCCCTTTTATTTGGGCAAACAGATACCTTATAAAAACCAAAGAATCGCTTCTTATAAATGAAAACTATGTCGAAAAAGCCAGAGAGTTTGGTGATACCGAAAGTGGTGTAAGCAAAGGGCTTCCGCCAAAATCGGCCATTTTTGTTCCGATGCTTGTCGGAGGAAAAGTGATGGGATCGATCAGCTTGCAAAATGTCGTTGAAGAAAATGCCTTTACCGAGTCGGATGTGCGACTTCTCAACACACTTACAAATAGTATGAGTGTGGCGCTCGAAAATGCGCGACTCTTCAATGAAACCACGCGCTTGCTTGCCGAAACAGAGCAACGTGCCACCGAAATGCAGACCGTAAATAAGATCAGCAAGGCGCTCGTTTCTCAACTCGAATTCGACGCGCTGATGAACCTTGTGGGCGAGCAAATGCGCGAAACATTTAATGCCGATATTGTCTATTTGGCAATCCATGACACCAAGAGCAATATGCTCAATTTTCCATATTACTACGGCGATCCGGCAAAACCCCGGCCTTTCGGAAATGGAATTACAGAGAAAATAATCCTCAGCCGCGAGCCGCTTCTAATCAATAAAAACCTCGATCAGGCTTATAGTACATTAAAGGCTGAGAAGAAAGGAAAAATGGTGGAATCGTATCTTGGTGTTCCGATTATTTCGGGAAATAATTCAGTAGGAGTCATCAGCGTGCAAAGTACAGAGCTTGAGAATCGGTTCTCGGATAACGACCTTCGCCTCTTAGGCACTATTGCTGCGAATGTCGGCATTGCCATGCAAAATGCGGAAGCCTACCAAAAATTACAGGTAGCGCTCAACGATCTCAAATCGGCCCAATCACAACTTATCCAGGCCGAAAAAATGGCCAGCCTCGGAGAGCTTACAGCCGGCATTGCGCATGAGATTCAAAATCCCTTGAATTTCGTCAATAATTTCAGCGAAGTGAGCAAGGAGATGCTCGATGAAATGAAGGAAGAGCTCGACGCCGGAAATCTGACAGAAGTAAAAGAAATCGCAGATGACTTAATCCAGAATCTTGAAAAAATAAACCACCACGGAAAGCGTGCCGACGCGATTGTGAAAGGGATGTTGCAACACTCGCGAACCAGCAGCGGCGAAAAACAACCGACCGATATCAATGCCCTCGCCGATGAGTATTTTCAGATTGGCTTACCATGGATTGCGCGCCAAGAATAAATCTTTCAATGCAACACTGAACTCCGAATTTGATGAGTCGCTCGAGAAAAATAAACGTGATTCCGCAAGATATCGGACGGGTACTTTTGAATTTAATTACCAATGCTTTTTACGCGGTGAACGAAAGGAAAAATCAGGGAGAAAATGGTTTTGAACCAACGGTAACCGTAGGAACTAAATACACCAAATCCGGAAAAGGTGTTGAAATAGAAGTTAGGGACAACGGAAACGGCATCCCTCAAAAAAACCTCGACAAAATCTTCCAACCATTTTTTACCACCAAGCCTACCGGACAAGGGACCGGCCTTGGGCTGAGTCTGAGTTATGATATCGTAAAAGCCCACGGCGGAGAGTTGAAAGTAGAAACCAAGGAAGGAGAGGGAACTACATTTATGATTTCAATACCAATGAATACCGAAGGATGAAACTGACCAAAAAAATACAAGCCGAAATTGTAGAAGATTATACAGCGTATTGGGATGCGTATTTAGAAGGTGATATGAAACTTGTAGCTTCCTTTATGGACGACCATATTATGTTGATTGGTTCGGGGAATGGGGAGTTCTTTAAAAACAAAAAAGAAGCAATTGAATATTACACAAAAACTGCAGACCAAATAAGCGGCAAAGCCGAAATGCGTAACAGAAAAATCGATGTGTCGCCTGCTGGCAAAGATGTTCTTGTAAGTGAGGAAAATGATTTTTTTGTACTAATAGATTCCGTCTGGACATTTTATGCACCCGGAAGATTTTCTACTCTGTTTTCAAAATTCGGTGATAAATGGAAAATTGTACATCAACACGGATCCATGCCGGACGGCAGAACCGATGGAGGCCAGCAAGTGAATACCGATCCTATAAAAGTGGAAAACGTAAAACTGAAGGAAGCCATAAAACGGCGTACTCTTGAGCTGGAAGAAAAGAACAGGGAGTTGGAGATAGAATCCACCCTTGAGCGTGTTCGAGCACGCAGCCTCGCCATGCAGTCGAGCGATGAATTGCTCGAAACTTCGGATGTGATGCTGGCCGAAATCACGAAATTGAATATCCATGCACTGCGGATCGGAATCTGTACAATCAATGCAAAAACCGAAGCAGCAGAAATCTGGTCACGATCTGAAACTAAAAAGAAGGTCGAGGATAAAATTCTTGGGGTTGTGCCCAAAGGCGTTTCCTCTGTTTTTGACAAAATGGTGAAAGCCTGGAAGCAGAAAAAACCATTTTATGCCAGTACCCGCAAAGGAAAAGAAGTAGGTGATTATTACAAAAAAGTATCAGAATATCTTTCGTATCCGCTTCCCGCAAAATACAATGCTGCGGAAACGCTCTCGTCCTTCTTTTTCCCGGAAGGTGCGCTTAATGTAATTTCACTTCTGCCTCTGGATGAGAATGAAAATCAGGATAATGCTGCGGTTTGCGAATGTTTTTGGACAGGTGTATCGTCGCTTTCTCGATTTGCAGAAAGCAGAAGCGCAGGCAAGGGAAGCCGAGATAGAATTAGCATTGGAAAGGGTAAGAGCAAGAACCATGGCCATGCAGAATTCCGAAGAACTGGCAGACGTGGCCTTTGTACTCTTTGAACAACTAAGAGGATTGGGTGGGAATCTTTGGGGTACAGGCTTCGGATTATGTGAGAAGGACAGCGATAAGGATTCCTTCTGGTTTGCAAATGAGAATGGTGTTTTCCCGTCGGTATCTATTCCGAATACTACAGATCCGGCTCATCAACAGATGTTTGAAGGATGGAAATCTGGGTTAGACTTTCTGTCCATTGAGGCTTCCGGTGAGGATCTTCAAAACCATTATGACTACATGCTCTCCCTGCCGGAGGTTAAACCGTTTTTTCAAAAAATCCTCGATGAAGGACTTTCATTCCCGGAGTGGCAGCAATGGAATACCGCCTACTTCAAGCATGGATATCTGTTGGTCATCACACTCGAACCCTACACGGATCAGGACATTCTTGTAAGATTTGCCAAAGTTTTCGATCAAACCTACACCCGCTTTCTCGATTTGCAAAAAGCAGAGGCACAGGCAAGAGAATCAGAAATAGAATTAGCACTCGAAAGAGTAAGAGCCAGAACAATGGCCATGCAGCATAGTGATGAATTAGCAGATGCTTCACTATTATTAGATGAACAGGTGAGAGGATTGGGAATAAAAACAAGAGGGTGTGCATTTAATATTTATGGTGAAAAAGAATCTACCGAATGGTTCAGTTCTGAAATGGGGACTATGCCAACTTATAAAACGCCGAGAGAAACTGTCTTTCTCGATTATTACGAAGCAGGTCAAAAAGGTGAAACATTTTTAACCAGGGAATTTGCAGGAAAAGAATGCGCTGAATGGTACAATTATTTATGTACCCTGCCGGTAATGGGTGATGGTTTAAAACAGATGATCGCAGCGGGTGGCTCATTCCCAACACGCCAAATAGATCATGTTTCATTCTTTAAATACGGCTATCTCTTATTTATCACTTTTGAACCGGTGCCTGAAGCTCATGAAATTTTCAAACGTTTTGCAAAAGTTTTTGAGCAGACTTACACCCGTTTCCTCGATTTGCGAAAAGCAGAAGCACAAGCGCGCGAAGCACAAATCGAAATGGCGCTCGAAAAAGTCCGCAGCCGCTCGATGGGAATGCAAAAAAGTGATGAACTCAAAGAGGTAATTCAGGTGGTGTACGATCAGTTCATTCAATTGAATATCGCCATCGAGCACACCGGATTTATTATGGATTACAATACGCGTGACGATATGCATATTTGGCTGGCCGATCAGCACGAAGTTCCGTCAGAGTTATTCCTTCCATATTTTGATTCTTCGCATTGGAATAGCTTTAATGAAGCCAAAGAAAATGGAACCGATTTCTTTCCTACGCTGCTGGATTTTAAAGAGAAGAATAAATTTTACAAAAAGCTTTTTTCGTTGATTCCCGAAGTGCCGGAGGAAACAAAGGAATATTATCTGACTTGCCCCGGCCTTGCTGGATCTACGGTTTTGATGGATACGGTTTCGCTGTATATTGAGAATTTTCAAGGCATTCCTTTTACAGACGAAGAGAACAAAATCCTTATGCGTTTTGGGAAGGTTTTTCAACAAACCTATACCCGCTTTCTCGATTTGCAAAAAGCGGAAGCACAGGCAAGAGAAGCGAAGCTTGAATCGGCACTCGAGAAAGTCCGGAATGTAGCGCTCGGCCTGCAAAAATCGGAAGATATGCTCGAAATTGCGCAGGTGCTTTACGAGCAGTTGCGCGAGCTGGGTTTTGATGATATACGAAATGCACTCATAGACATCGACAACGGTGGGGATGGAACTTTTACGGATTACGATTATTCGGAGGAAATGTCGGGCACGGTTACCCAAATGACGTACAAGGATGATCCAACACTGGAGGAACAATTTCAAAAAATGATATCGAAGACCGACGACTTTTTTGAGATTTTATTGAAGGGAAAGAAACTGCAAGACCTTATTGATATGCGAAGAGCGAATGGAGAAGCAGAAGATCCACGCCTTCTGAGAATTGACGAGGTATCCTACAATATGTACTCTTTTGGAAATGGTTCCATCGGGATTTCAAACTTTGGTCCGCTGGATGACGAGCATAAGGAAATGCTGGGAAGATTCAGGAACGTATTCACATTTGCATATAAGCGGTATTCAGATTTGGCGCAAGCAGAGGCACAAGCGCGTAAAGCACTCATTGAAATGTCGCTTGAACGGGTGCGTAGTCGCACGATGGCGATGCAGAAATCGGATGAACTGGCAGAGACTTCTGTAGTTGTTTTTCAACAACTTATAAACCTTGGTATTGCACCAAACCGTCTTTTTATTGGCATCATTAATAAAGAAACCAAGGCCCTTGAAGCTTGGGCAACGAACGAGGACGGTACTAAAATTGGAAATCAATTTACATTAAACGCGGACCGCAATGCATCCGTGAAGAAAATGTATGAAGGCTGGAAGCAAAAGAAAACCTCCATAACCATTGATATGAAAGGCAAGGAATTGCAAAACTATTTTCATTATCTGGCCGATGAAATGAAAATCCCGTTTAAAGGAGGGCTTTCGCAAAAACGCAGGGTGCAGACCATTGCCTATTTCGGTCAGGGATTAATAGGTATGGCGTCGCCGGAAGAACAGCCCGCAGAAACTACGCAATTGCTCGAGCGCTTTGCGGCGGTATTTAATTTGACATACACCCGTTTCAATGACTTGAAAATAGCCGAGGCAAATACCATTCAGGCTGAGAAGGATTTAATCAAACTGCAAATTGCCAAACAGGAGGCTGAGAACGCATTGACTGAACTCAAATCCGCTCAATCCCAACTGATTCAGGCGGAGAAAATGGCCTCGCTTGGAGAACTCACGGCAGGCATTGCCCACGAGATTCAAAACCCGCTCAACTTCGTGAATAATTTCGCTGAACTCAGCAATGAGCTGATGGATGAGATGAATGAAGAATTGGCAAAAGGTGATCTTGATGAAGCAAAGTCCATCTCCAATAACATCAAACAAAACCTCGAAAAAATAAACCACCACGGAAAGCGCGCCGACGCCATTGTGAAGGGAATGCTTCAACATTCGCGCACAAAAACAGGCGCAAAAGAACCGACGGATATAAATGCCTTAGCCGATGAATATTTGCGGCTGGCATATCACGGTTTGCGCGCGAAGGACAAATCTTTCAATTCCGATATCAAAACTGATTTTGACGAAAGTCTTGGCAAAATAAATGTGATTCCACAGGATATCGGAAGGGTACTTCTGAATCTTTTTAATAATGGGTTTTATGCGGTGAGTGAACGAAGTCGAAGTGAAGTGGATGAACGCCACGCCGCCCCGACCCTAAAGGGAGACAAAACTGGTAAAACGAATTACCAACCGATAGTCTCGGTATCCACGTTGCGCGTTGTCTCCCCTTTTGACCATTTGGGAATCCGTACGGAAGGGGTCGGGGGCGGCGGCACGGCCATAAATTCTCACATCGAAATCCACGTAAGCGACAACGGAAATGGAATCCCGCAAAATATCGTCGACAAAATTTTCCAACCATTTTTCACCACCAAACCTACCGGTCAGGGAACGGGACTGGGATTGAGTCTGAGTTACGACATCGTAAAAGCCCATGGCGGAGAGTTGAAAGTTGAGACGAAGCAAGGAGAAGGGACGACGTTTATAATCACAATCCCCACTGTCTGAATCACGTATTTAATGGATTACACAGATTCCACGGATTTGGTTTTGAGAGATTGCGCTTAAAATCTGCGTGTGCTGAAATCACGGTTTGCATTGGATTTCAGAATTATTATCTTAGTTTTAACTATTAATCCCTAAAAACCAACCTCATGCCAGCCTCTCAAAAGTCAGATTTTTTAAAAATTGGCGGTACTGTTATTATCACATTACTGGTCGTTTATTTAATTAATAGTAATTCAAATTTGGATCAACCCGATCCTGGTATTAAAGATCATCTTATTTCCACTTCTGAGATGATTGACTATTGTACTCAATTTGGTGTATCTAACAAAATACCAATTTGGTATGATTTAGAGGGTACACCGCAGGAAGGTATGCTTGAGGGTTTCCCTATTGCTATAAGTGTTTTAGAAACAATTATTGAAAATAATGCCTGCAGAGATAATTCAGGTCTTCTTGTAAAGCCGGATACACTATTATTTTACTTAGGCCAGGATGGAACGACTACTAATCGTCAGATTACTCACGGAAATATTAGACTTATTGCTTTAGGTATGAAAAATGGAAAATTCATGATTCCGAAAAGTCCGAATGATTGGGGAGATAAAACGAAATCATCTATTTACGATAAGGCACTTCCCTGTCCGGGACCAGGCTGTCCAGTAAAATCACCCCAGCATCTTTTAGATTAGAAAAAATTATGTTTTCTGAATTTTATCAGGGATGTTATTACGGTGCTTTGATTCTGGCGGCATGTGTCAGTTTAGGTTTATTTTATAAAACTGAGCCTCCATTTCGATGGCTCTCTTGGTTAATTATTATCACATTGGCCAGCGAATTTACTGCAAAATATCTGGGTACTCAATTTGGAAATAACAGTATTGTTTACCATGTTTTTACACCCATTGAATATTTTTTCTACGCCAATATTTTTTACCGATTCTTCAAAAAGAAAAGGTGGTCGGGCTTTTTAATTTTAAGTGTTGTAGTGCTTATTCTCGTGGAGTTTTTAAATACGAAATACCTGCAACCCTTAGAAGTTGATAATACGAATATAATGTTGTTGGAAAACATTTTTCTGGTTTTTCTATCACTCTTGCTATTTGTAAATATCCGGATATCACATACCAGCGAGAATATATTATTAGAAGGTGTATTTTGGTTCAATAGCATGGTATTAGTCTATTATACTTTTAATATTCTAATAGCCGGTTTTCACAGTTTTGAAGTTTATTTATTTCATAATCCACCGATGATTATTTACAAGATTAATTTATTGCTGAGTGCCTTGCTCTATCTCGTTTATACACTTTCAATTGTATTAAATGTGATCCATAAACCAAAATCTATACGTATCCATGAATAATGTAACGTCAACCGAGGTAATCGTATTTGTATGTGCCGGTCTGCTCATCATCCTTTTATTGTTTGGATTTATTATTTTCTTTATTTTTTCCTATCGGCATAAGCAACGGGATTATAATTTACTACAAGAACAAAAGCAGAAGATCGATGCTCAAAAAATAGGACTCGAAAAAGCACTCACAGACCTGAAGGATGCTCAGTCTCAATTGATACAAAGTGAAAAAATGGCATCGCTCGGTACGCTCACGGCGGGCATTGCACATGAAATTCAAAACCCCTTGAACTTCGTCAATAATTTTAGTGAACTGAATGCTGAATTAATTCAAGAATTAATAATAGAAAAAGCAAAACCCAAAGAGGAACGCGATGAGGAGCTGGAAAATGAAATTCTCAATGACATCGCTGCCAATGAGAAAAAGATAAATCTTCATGGCAAATCAGCCGACTCTATAGTAAAAGGTATGCTACAGCATTCAAGAAAAAACACCGGTGAAAAAGAACCGACGAATATTAATGCATTGTGTGAAGAATATTTGAAGCTCTCGTATCACGGCATACGCGCAAAAGACAAATCGTTCAATTCGGATTTTAAAATGGATTTTGACGAAAGTATCGGAAAGCTAAATGTCGTACCACAGGATTTGAGCCGGGTACTTGTCAATGTATTTGACAATGCCTTTTTTGCAGTCAACGATAAAGCACACTACGCAGCATCTACGGATAATTTTCAACCACTCGTGTTTGTTCAAACAAAAGAACGAAACGGCAAAATTGAAATCAGAGTAAGTGACAATGGAAACGGCATTCCGCAACAGAATTTAGAAAAGATATTCCAGCCATTTTTCACCACCAAACCCCCCGGACAAGGCACCGGACTCGGGCTCAGCCTGAGTTATGATATTGTGAAAGCGCATGGCGGCGAATTGAAAGTGGAGACCACTGAAGGAGAAGGTACCAAGTTTACTATTCTTCTCTGAAAAGTATTATTCGTGTTTCGTACAACCATTTCGACTATTCGTCCTTTTTAATTTTGAAATCTCGTGCGAAATGTCTAATTCTACATGCAATATGGATAATCAATATAGACTGGCTAACCAATCAAAGAGCTCCTACCTTTTGGCGCATCGTTTTTCAACTGCATTTCTCCTCGTTTGTCTGAGTTTGGCATGTCCAGTCCAAAACACCTTCGCACAGGAAACCATCCCGAACACAACCATCTCGACCGAAACCATCTCAATAGTCGATGGACTTGCCTCGCCGAGTGTGCGCGATGTCATTCAGGATTCCTATGGGCTTATATGGTTGGCCACAGGGAATGGAGTCCAGATGTATGATGGTAATTCTTTTAGAAATTACAAAAACGACATGCAAGATCCGGGTAGTTTGCAAAACAATAATTGCTATGCTATTATTGAGGATAATGAACACAATATTTGGGTTGGAAATGATTTTGGTCTTTCCAAATTTAACCGCAAATCCCGGAAATTCACCAACTTTAATTTCTCTAAAAAGTATTATTCAAGCACCTCTAATGAGGGAATAGTGCTGCATTTATTTCACGATGCAGAAGGGGGCATCTGGTTTGCGGCGCCTCAACTTGGTATATTCTTTTTGGATAGCAAAACCGGCGACTGGAAGGAAATAAGGGCTGAGGTGAATGGCAAGACGGTTATGGGTAGAGATCTCAGCATTTCGCTCGCTTTTGCATCTGATAACAAAGGGAATAAATGGGTTGGAACTATCAGAGAAGGATTGATGTTTTGCGCAGCAAACGATAGTATTTTCCGTGCTGCTCCTTTTCAAAATAAGAATAGCACTTTATTTAAAAATGCAAATACACTTATTACGGCACTCTATGTAGATTCCACTAATACCATTTGGATTACTACACGCACTGCAATTTTTAAATATTATCCGGAGACACATTCGTTAAAAACGATCATTGATTACGGAGAGGATTATGTCTTCCTTAATTCCTGGAACCAAATCAAGCCCGACATTCAAGGCAATATCTGGATCACCAATAATCAAAGAGAGGCACTCAAATTTGATGGAATTTCGGATTCGTACGAAAGTGTTAAGATTCAGGGAAATACGGACAATAGGCAAATTGATGGATTGATGTTGACAGATTTTTGCCAAGACCGAAGTGGAATATTTTGGATGGGTACCTATGGGTTCGGCTTATTGAAATACAATCCGATAAGCAAACCTTTTCGTTTTTATATGCCTGTAGCTTCCGATACCTTATATCCTTTAATCGGACCAGTTTTCGGGTTAATCGAATCGACGGTTCATCCGGATTTAATTTACGTAAGTTGCATGGGCTCAGGTTTTGCGGAATTCAATCCCAAGGTTCAAAAGTTTACGTCTATACCTTTCAAGTCGCAACTGGGATCCAGTAGAGGTGTCGTTGGTGGAATGTTGGAAGAAAGAAATGGTACGCTCTGGTTAGGTACCTGGGGCGACGGTCTTATCAAAATGGACGCAAATCGCCAGGAAATCAAAAGATATAATGCCAGAGATAGCGTTGAGAACCCCATTTCGGGAAATTTTATTCGGGTGATTAAAAAAGATTCGATACATAATTTGTGGATTGGAACGAATACGGGTCTTTCTATTTTTAATCCGTCTTCAGAGAAATTCACCCGGATAAGCGATCTCAATTCACGGTCTTTCACGAAAAGTACAACAAACAAGGTTGAAAACTTACTGCACACGGATGGGGTGATGGGAATAATCGACAAAGAAACAGACAATAAAAAAGACTCGATTCGGATCCAAATTACGGCACCCGGCAAGTATTTGGCTGTGGCTGTCGGGGAAGGAATAACCTATATGGTAGATTATGGATGGATTGAAAATGCCCGGGGCGATACCATCTGGTCAAGCAGTAAATATTCGGACTCGTATTTTGCCGGTGGTGCAGTAAAAAACCGCATGCAACTCGGCTGGGTGAATTTGGAAAAAGGCTCGTACACCCTCCATTATGTTACCGACGATAGTCATAGCTATGGTATGTGGAATTCCACCCCACCGAATCTACTTTCATTATACGGAATAGCGATCGTTTCTGTGACGAACTCTTCTCTTCAAACCACTTTAGATGAAGCTATTACAAATATTGAAAAGACGCAAATTCTTTCCAATGTTTCAATATCCGATATCGCTCTGGGCGAAAAATATGCGTGGATTTCAACGCTTGGCGGATTAAATCGACTCGATTTAAATACCGATTCTATTCTGATTTTTCAACACGATCCGGAAAACGTTAATTCGCTCTTAAATGATAAGATAAATGGAATGTATTTCGAAAGCGATACGGCTATCTGGCTCGCGACAGATGGTGGGCTCGACCGGTTTAATTCCATTACAAAATCATTCACCCATTTTTCGGAAGAGGACGGACTTCCGACCAATTTCATTTCAGACATCGTACCCGGCGACAAGGGCGAGCTCTGGATTTCTACCCAAAACGGGCTTTCTCAAATGGTGCAAAGCGAGGGGATTGACAAAATCACTTTTGTAAATTATAACTCAAGCGACGGAATAGGAAATGATAATTTCTCGGCCAATGCAGGTCTTTGCACCAATGCAGGTGTATATTTTTTTGGTGGTAATAAAGGTATTACCGCGTTCGAGAAAGTTGTGGCCAATCAGGTGCCACCACAAATTATTCTGACCGATTTGTTCATCGCGAATAAATCAGTGACCGACATGGGAGACGCATCACCGCTTAATGATGCGTTGATAAATACAAAAGACATTGATCTTTCGTACGATGAAAACGCGATTAGTTTTGAATTTACTGCATTGCATTATTCCAATCCATCAAAAAACCAATACGCCCATAAGTTGGAGGGCTACGACACGGATTGGATATATGACAACCGCAACTACGCCGCATATACCAACCTCGATCCGGGAAAATACGTTTTTAAAATTCGTGCCTCAAATGCTTTTGGGGTTTGGAATAAAGATGGGTTGACTATCCATATTTCTATCGCCGCTCCGTGGTGGCGCAGTGGATGGGCCTATGCCGGGTATGTACTTATTTTGGCACTGCTCATTTTTGGAGTCGACCGCTTTATGCGCAAGCGTATTGCCGATCGCGAAAGAGAGAAAAACCGTGAAAAAGAATTGGCGCAAGCCAAAGAAATTGAAAAGGCATATCACAATTTGGAAGTAGCTCATCAGGAATTAAAATCGGCTCAAAGTCAACTTGTCGAGCAGGAAAAGCTTGCCAGCCTTGGTCAGCTTACCGCAGGTATTGCCCACGAAATAAAGAATCCGCTAAATTTTGTAATCAACTTCAGCGATCTCAGTATCGAACTGATAGACGAAGTTTTGGATGAATTCAAAACGAAAATTAATGAAGCTCAGAAAGAAGAAGTTGAGAACAATCTCAATGATATTAAAGCAAATTTACTCAAAATCAATCAGCATGGAACGCGTGCCGATGGTATTGTGAAATCGATGTTGCAACACAGCAGGGGTGGAAGCGGTAAGAAAGAACCTACCGAACTCAATGCGCTGGTTCAAGAATTCACCAATTTGGCTTTTCATGGGATGCGTGCGGGCAAGAATCCTATGAACGTAAAGTTAGATTTTGATCTCGATGAAAAGGTAGGTCAAGTCAATCTTATCTCCGATGATTTCAGTCGTGTGGTGTTAAATCTCTGCAACAATGCGTTCGATGCGATGCGCGAGAAAGCTAACGCGCAAAACCTTAATAATGACGGCGTAGAATACAACCCCACCCTCACCGTTATCTCCCGTCGAATGGGAGACTCAGTAGAATTATCCATTGCCGACAATGGCCCGGGAATACCCGAAGAAATCCGAAATAAAATTCTCCAGCCCTTTTTTACCACCAAAAAAGGAACCGACGGAACCGGCCTCGGCTTGAGTATTACCAATGATATTGTTATAGCCCATGGCGGCGATTTGAAAATAGATTCCGATATTGGGAGCGGAACCCGATTTACCATTAATCTGAGCACGCTATGATCACTATGTCCCCCGATAAAGAACGGAATTTAAGAAAAGCCTATGATACTATTATCAAGGCCGGTTTTCTTGAATTGCCTTTTGATAAGGCTGTCCGGTTTTTGGATGCGGATATGATGGGTTTTGGCACTACCATTGATGAGCGCGTAGAAAGTAAATCGCAATTTCGTGAACTTATAGAATCTCAGGTGGCTGAAGCAGCGAATTCCGAAGTGAAGTTTGAAAAAAGCGGGTTTCGTTTTGAACGTATAATCGGAGGCGGAAATGTCGCAGTCATAGTCGAGGAGATCAATCTTACCGTTAAATCGGGTGAGGACTCTTTAGAATTTCCTTTGCGTTTCACCTGTGTTCTCGATAGTAACGCCAACGATTGGAAACTGGTACACTTTCATTCTTCTGCCGCAGTAAAGAGTGAAAATGACACTTTTCATATCAATGATTGGAAAAATAAAAACGAAGAGCTGAGAAAGCAAGTAGCCGATAAAACGGCCGATCTCGAACAGTCGCTTACCGATTTGAAAGCCGCTCAAGAGCAACTTATCGTTCAGGAAAAACTCGCCAGCCTTGGTCAGCTCGCCGCAGGGATAGCGCATGAGATTAAGAATCCAATGAACTTCGTAAATAATTTCTCGGAGCTGAGTCTCGAGTATGTCGAAGAAATAAGAGGCGAACTCGCCAAATTGGATCAAAACAAAACGGTGGATGAAATTGCTGAATTGCTGAACGATATTGAGTCCAACTTACGTAAAATATTGCAGCATGGGCAGCGTGCCGACGGCATAGTAAAATCAATGCTTCAGCACAGTCGTGGCGGAAATGGAATTATGGAGCCAACGGATATTAATGCCATGGTTCGCGAATTTACCAATCTCGCTTTCCACGGAATGCGCGCCGGAAAAAAACCGATAAACGTAAAGCTCAATTACGATCTCGATGAATCGATTGGCGAGATTCCCTTGATAGCAGATGATTTCAGCCGCGTAATTCTCAATCTGTGCAACAATGCATTCGACGCGATGCGCGGCATTGAAAATCCCGACCTCACACTCGGTACAAAAAAAACACCCACAGGTATAATTCTCTCGATACAAGACAATGGAACCGGAATCTCCGACGCAATAAAAGACAAAATTCTCCAACCTTTTTTCACTACCAAGAAGGGAAAAGAAGGCACGGGACTCGGATTGGCAATAACCTACGATATTATAAAAGCCCACGGGGGTAGTTTGGCCATTACCACTAAAGAACATGAATTTACCCGGTTTGAAATTAATCTTCCAAACGACCAAAAACTAAAAGCTTAAGATGAGCGAACTATCCAAATACATGCGCCCCCGCCCCCAGCCCCTCCCCATACGGGCTCCCTTCGGTCGACGGTTAAAAGCAAGCACGCGCAAAAATGCCCCTCTAAAGCGTTAAACAAAAATTAAAAACCAAAAACTAAGCACTAAAAACCAAAAAAAGGAAAAAATGAAGATACTAATCGTAGACGACGAAAAAGATGTAGAAATGCTTTTCCGTCAAAAATTCAGAAAAGAGATAAAAAGTGGAGAGATCGATATGGTCTTTGCCTTTTCGGGAAATGAAGCTCTGCAAATACTCGAAAGCTCTCATCCGCCAGAGGTAATGTATGTGTTTTCAGATATTAATATGCCCGGCATGACCGGAATTGAACTGCTTGAAAAAGTTAAAGCTCGGTTTCCAACTATAAATGTAAGTATGATTTCTGCTTATGGCGATGCCGAGAATTACAACAAAGCTAAGAGCTCGGGGGCAAAAGAATTTTTTACCAAACCCATTGATTTTGACTCAATAAAAAAGGAAATTAGTCTTATTAAAGATTGAATGTAAATGCTGGATCCTATGACCAAAATACTTGTAGTTGATGATGAAGAAGATTTGAAGGTGTTGATAAAACAACGATTCAGGCAAAAAATCCGCAACAATGAATATGATTTTATTTTTGCTGAAAATGGAAGGGTTGCACTCGAACAAATTTTGGAACATCCGGATATCGATTTGGTGCTAAGTGATATAAACATGCCCGAAATGGACGGGCTCACCTTGCTCACCAAACTCCATGAGCAGAATTCACTTCTCAAATCGGTTATAGTGTCGGCGTATGGCGATATGGAAAATATCCGTACGGCAATGAATCGGGGAGCCTTCGATTTCATTACAAAACCGATAGATTTTAAAGATCTTGAAATCACTATTGAAAAAACGATTGCACATGTAGCGACCATTAAAAAAACAATTCAAGCCGTGAAAGAGAACAATATTCTGCGGATGTATGTCGATGAGACTGTCCTGAATTTCATGGGAAGTAAGGAAGCCGAATCGGCAATTTTCAATAATCAGATTATTGAGGGGACTGTTGTTTTTGTGGATATTTGTGGATTTACCACTATCAGCGAAAAGGAACCGGCCGACAAAGTAGTGACTATGCTGAATGCCTATTTTGAAATTATGGTCAAAGAAATTATTCATCAGGAAGGTATGGTCGATAAATTTCTCGGAGATGCGGTGATGGCTTCTTTTAAAGGGGAGTACCATCTTGATAGAGCGATAGATGCATCGGTTGCTATTCGAAATGCCATCGCCAATGCAGATATTGGAATTGGTACAGAAGCTTTTAAACCGGAGGTTTCCATCGGCATTAATAGTGGAGATATGGTGTGGGGAAATATTGGTTCCTCAACTCTCAAACGTCTCGATTATACGGTGATAGGCGATGCTGTAAATGTTGCGGCCCGTTTACAAGCCGCTGCCGGCCATGGCCAAATTCTCATTACAGAACATGGGTATCAAAAAGTAAAAGAAAGTTTTGAGTGTAAAGAGGTCGGTGACATTAAGATGAAAAATAAAGAACTACCGGTGAAAGTGTATGAAGTTATTCGATAATTTGGATACCTTGGCTTTTCATCAGGGATTCTAAACTAAAAATTCTAAAAGTTAAACAATACGCGCCAAGCTCATTTCCCATATGCATCATTCAGATACGAGAAAAATAGACTGGAAATCAATTCTTTCACCGAGGGCCATCGGGTTTACGATTCTCGGGGTTTTCTTTGCAGTGGTTGGACTTCAGGGCTTTTTGGTGCCCAACCATTTCCTCGATGGTGGGGTAACCGGTATCTCTATTTTGGTTAAGGCTTACTTCGATATTCACATAAGTTTTTACCTTATTCTTTTCAATATTCCATTTCTTATTGTTGGGTATTATAAGATTAGCAAATCCTTTGCACTGCAATCTTTTATCGCTGTTCTTTTGCTTGCCCTGGGCATGTATTTTGTTGATATTCCTACATTCACACAGGATAAAATTCTGATTGCCGTTTTCGGTGGTTTCTGTATCGGTTTAGGGATTGGATTCGTTATTCGTGGTGGTGGAGTAATCGACGGTATAGATGTAATAGGCCAATATACCGAACGGAATTCAGCATTCACTGCAAGTGAAATTATTCTAGCGCTCAATACATTGATGGTCCTTGGTGCAGCTTATAAATTTGGAATCGAAGCCGGTATGTATTCTATTTTGGTCTATTTTACAGCGATGAAAACCACCAATTACGTGGTAGATGGTTTTGAAGAATTTACTTCCCTTAATATTATTTCAAAGGAACACGAAAAGATTAAGTCTTTGATCATAAATGAATTTGGAAAAAGTTTGGCTGTATATAAAGGAAAGCGAGGATTCCTCCCGGGAGACTTATATAACCCGGAAGATTGCGATATTATCCTACTTATAGTAACACGATTGGAAGTACACCGTATAACGGAGGCTATCAATGAAATAGATCCAAAAGCATTCTTGTTTATCAATAGTATAAAAGAAGTGAGAGGAGGGATCGTAAAACGGAATTAATTAGAATTTTTGAAAAATCTTAAGGACTTATATACAGGCATTTTCCACTTTTTGGATGAAAATTTACCTGCTTCGGCGGGTTATCACAATGTGGAGCACACCCAGTATGTCATTGCAAAAGCACGCCTTTTGGCAGAAAAAGAAAACTTTAAGGAGACTGAAATCTGGTTAATTGAAACAGCAGCCCTTTTTCATGATCTTGGATATATTGGCGGTGCTAAAGAACACGAAATCAGAAGTTGCCAACGTGCAAGAATCGACCTCCCCGAATACGGATTTACTAATACACAGATTGAAAAAATATGTGGGATGATCATGGCAACCGAGATTCCGCAAAGCCCAAAGAATAGGTACGATAAAATACTTGCGGATGCCGATCTATTTTATCTTGCTAGTCCGCAGTTTAAACATTTTGGGGATAAGCTATTTTTCGAATTTAAAGAAGCGGATCCAAATTTGACCGAAAAGCATTGGCACGAAATTCAAATCAAGTTTCTAACTCAACACCGGTATTTTACAAGCTACGGCAAAAAGGTGCTGGAACCCCTGAAAAAGAAAAACCTAGAGAAGCTGATAGGCACGCGAGATTAAATCCGTAGGATAATACTTTCGAGACTCTCGGCACTTTCAATTCTCAATTTTTTACGCAGCCGATGCCTTCCTTTTTTAACTCCCTGATCACTGATATTTAACATTGTAGCAATATCTTTGGTCTGAATTCCCATCCGAATTAAGGCCGCAAGACGGATTTCGCTGTTGGTGAGGGCTCCATAATTTTCAATAAGTGATTTGTGAAAATCCGGATTCAATTCGTTGAATTCATGAATGAACGATTCCCAGTTTTTATCCTGAATCTCCCGTATTCGAAGCTTTCCGGTCAGTGATTTTACTATTCTGCTTTCGGTGTCGGACATGGTTTGTAATTCATTTTTCAAATCGCCCAGTACTTGGCTGTTTCGGGCGATATGCAGTGCTTTTGTGGAAAGTTCCCGTTTGCGATATGCTAATTCCTGATTGAGCTTTTCATTTTCTAACTCGTTTACTTTTAAAAGGGACTGCTGGATTTTTATTCTTCCGTTTTTCCGACTTATAAGGCCGATCGTTAGTACTACGAAAAGTATCAAACAGGCAGCCAAAGCAAAATTGCCATTGGTGGCAGCTTTATTTTTTGCTGCGAGAAGTGCATTCTCCTGACGGGCATATTCAATTGCCTTTTCTTTTTTCTCCGCTTCATAGGAGCTTTCAGTGGCTGCAATAGCGGCTCTCTTGTCTGCTCCAAGCAAGCTGTCTCTGAGTATGATGAACCTTTTGAATGAAAGGTAGCTCAAATCGTAATTTTTGGATGCATACGCTGATTCCGCTAAGGCGAGATATGCCTGCGAACGCTTAAAATTTCGGGGAGTGAATTTGGCTATTGAGTCAGCTTTGAGAGCGCTTTTTTGCGCTTCTGCCGGTTCATTCAGTTTCAAATAACACTCTGATAAAAAAATGTTCAGTAGAATGGCGAGTCCTTGGTCACCTACTTTTTCATTCAATTTCAACCCTTTTTTGTAATGTTCGATAGACTTTTCATATTTTTCATTGAGGTAATAGGCACTTCCGTAATTTTGTTCCATATATGCCTCAGCTCTCGGATGTTGGTCGTGAATAATGGCTTCGGCAATAGGCAAAACCTTCAGGGCGCTGTCAGCGAGTTTTACATCTATTAGATCGGCGCTAAAGTCCACTAATGCAACGGCGTAGCGCATATCTTCTCCCGCTGACTTAAAAAGTTTCGCTGCCTTGATGGTATATTCTCTCGATTTATCTTTTTCATGCATTTCGGAGTACATTGTAGCCATGTCGAGCATAAGAGATGCGAGTCCGGTGCTATCTCCAATTGAGGTATAAATGCGGTCGGACTCTTGATAATGCATAAGCCCCTTGCTGTAGTTTCCATTATCGACAAAAGCGCTCCCAAGAAAATTGTGGGCTCTGGCTATTTTTGTTTTTTCACCACATGCATTTGCTGCCGCTAAAGCACGGTTGGCAAGAACTATAGAAGAGTCACTCGCCCCTTTGAAGCGGGCAAACCGCGTAAGGGCAAACTGACTTTTTACTATTTCACAGGGTTCTCCTGATGCACGATAGCGTTGATCTGCTGCCACAAACATGTTATGAGAAATACTGTCCCATCTGCCTGCACGCATGCGTTTAATTCCCAGCATTAAAAAATAGGAGCCCGCAACGGTGTCATTGCTTAAAGAATTTAAATAATCCGTGCATCTATCGAATTCTACCTCGCAATTACTATTTGAACTATGGAGGCAGGCCGATGCCGAATCAAAAAGCCCGGCAAACGTATCATCCAGAATTATAGCCTCTTGTGCTTGTATAATGGAAATTGGAAAGACCAGTAAAATTAGTAGCCTAATAAGGCATTTTAGATGGATCATAAGCAATGGTTTGGTTCATTCATATTTTCAAGAGGGTAAATACAAGTCAGAAATCAAATGCTATGTATGGGTTCAAACCAACTTTCATTCAATACCGAGTGAAAATATTTGGCAACAATATACTTAATTCAGCCCAAAAATTGACTTTGTTGGGATACCCGCACGGGAAGATCAATTTCAAACCCTTACCGGCAGTATCAAATCGGGTTTTGGTATTGTGATTTTTATATAGTTCAGAAAAACAAACGAATAGGGCCATCCGGGCTACTTCAAATATTTCGGGAACGTATTTTTCGCTGTTCTTTGTTGGGGTGGACAAATGGGGGACAGCGTCCAATTTCCATTTTTTCAATTCCAGTAGGGAATATCTTTGTTTCATACAATTTCAATTCCTGAAATCAAACATTTTGATAAATCCGTTATGAAAAACCTTGCTATCCTCAGCCTTATTTTTCTAATTTTTTCGTCTTGTAAGAAAGACAAAAATGAATCTCCAACTTTGGACACTTTTGCTAAAGTGATCGCAAGTGGAGGAGATTTTCCCGAAGTAACGCAATCCGAGGAACCTACTGATACCACCGTGAGTTCTGAAATCATCAATGGCGAACAGTGGAATTGTACAACCACTACCTACGATGCACTGTCGGCAGGAGGAGGCAACAATGGTTTTCCTCTTTTCAACCCCAATGCTTCCGTTATTTATCCCGGCAGCCTGCTTCAGGGCAATTCGCTAAAGCAAGCTACTCCGAACGTAATAGCAGTAGATCGCGCAGGGGGAACGATTTCGTACGACCTGATAAATGGAAATACCGAATCCTATTTTGATGTAGACGAAGTGAAGAAGAGTACGATTCAAAATGCGATGAATCAAATTATCGCAAATTCACCGCCCGATCTTCCGGCGAATTTTACGTTCAATTACAGCCAGGTGCAGAGCGAGCAAGCTCTCGCGCTATCACTTGGTATTGATTACAACAGCGCTTTCACGGATGTGAGTTCCGATTTTTCATTCAGCAGTGGAAGCAGTCTCAATCGTATTTTGGTAAAACTCAAACAAAGTTTTTACACCATGAGTTTCGATATACCTACCAGCGATGCGGGAATCTACGCGCCAAATGTTACCCCTTCTGATTTAGCCCAATATGTGGGCCCCGGAAACCCGGCGGCATTTATCTCAGACGTTACGTATGGTCGGATTTATTATATGCTGATCGAATCTTCTTCCTCTTACACAGAGATGGAAGCTTCCATAAATGCTTCTTTTAGCGGTGTGGTGGCAAGTGCCGAAGCCAATATTGATGGGTCTTCGCTGAGTAGTCTCGATCAATTGAAAATCAAAGTGATGGCTTTTGGTGGAGATGCAACATCCACTCTGCTAACCGTAGGCGAAACCAACCTAGGCAATCTCGTAGATCTCCTTGCCGAGAGTACAACCATTTCAACCGGAGTGCCTATAAGCTACGTAGTGAGAAGCGTTCAATCCAAGCAAATAGTGAGTGTTCAGCTCGCTACACAATATGATGTTACCGAATGTTCTCCCGCTATCAGATTCCGGAGCCCCCGCTTACACCGCACATTGGGCGGGTCATGTATTATCGGCAATGGGGCCTGTTGGGGCTGCTTTTTCTGGTGAGGGAACGACTTTTTATCTCATCAACCAGGCCGGAAATCAGTTCATGATTAGCAATATTGGCACCCTCGATGGGCCATATCCCATTTCAGAACTCGGTACCGGAGATATGCCTTTTTCCGGTATTGGTGCTGCATGTCGTATTGATGGGAATCAATCGGATGACGGCTGGGTAATGATGGTTGATTTGACGGGGTCTTTATATACATACTTGCAAGGCGATGGAGCATGGAGCACCCAGGTCCAACCAATTTCAAATATAGCGGTTGGTAATAATCCGTTTGGACTTAATGGTATTGGCGCACTTGCATTCAACCATCTAGATGCTGATGGCTCCTCGAGCAGATGGGTGTTTAATAAAGATGGAGACCAATTTGCGCTGTATAGCAACTTCTCAAATTCGTTTGGAACTACTTTCACAGTTGATAATTTTGGGGGTGGAGGCATTCCATTTGCCTTACCTAAATGCAGTGCCGCTATTGGATTCAACATTGGAAATTATCAATACGTTTTGCTCTTTAACAACACCGGAACCAAATACGCCATTTCCGGCGAAGATGCATTTGGGGAACACGTAATTATTGGACCGTTTGATTTATAATCCAATCGGTGTATCCGCCTAATTTCAAATTTTGATCCGTTATATAACCCCATATTCTTACGGATAGCGTCATGGTAGATTTGCATCACATAGAAATCGATCTTCTCCAAATTTGTTGCTGTATATATCAGTAAAACAAATAGATAGATTGTTGATGTTTGATTTAAAAAGAATGTATGGCCTAATTTTTAGTGATGTTTATGGGGTGGACAAATGGGGGACAGCGTCCAATTTCCATTTTTTCAATTCCAGTAGAGAATATCTTTGTTCATACAATTTCAATTCCTGAAATCAAACATTTTGATAAATCCGTTATGAAAAACCTTGCTATCCTCAGCCTTATTTTTCTAATTTTTTCATCCTGCAAAAAGGACAAAAATGAATCTCCAACTCTTGACACTTTTGCGAAAGTGATCGCATAGCGGAGGAGATTTTCCGCGAAGTAACACAATCCGAGGAACCTACTGATACCACCCAGAGCAGTGAAATCATCAATGGCGAACAGTGGAATTGTACAACCACTACCTACGATGCGCTCTCGGCAGGTGGAGGCAACAATGGTTTTCCACTTTTCAACCCCAATGCTTCCGTTATTTATCCCGGCAGCCTGCTTCAGGGCAATTCGCTAAAGCAAGCTACTCCGAACGTAATAGCAGTAGATCGCGCAGGGGGAACGATTTCGTACGACCTGATAAATGGAAATACCGAATCCTATTTTGATGTAGACGAAGTGAAGAAGAGTACGATTCAAAATGCGATGAATCAAATTATCGCAAATTCACCGCCCGATCTTCCGGCGAATTTTACGTTCAATTACAGCCAGGTGCAGAGCGAACAAGCACTGGCACTGTCGCTTGGCATAGATTACAACAGTGCTTTTACGGATGTGAGTTCCGATTTTTCATTCAGCAGTGGAAGCAGTCTCAATCGTATTTTGGTAAAACTCAAACAAAGCTTCTACACCATGAGTTTCGATATACCTACCAGCGATGCCGGAATCTACGCTCCAAATGTTACCCCTTCTGATTTAGCCCAATATGTGGGTCCGGGAAATCCGGCGGCATTTATCTCAGACGTTACGTACGGCCGTATTTATTATATGCTGATCGAGTCTTCATCCTCCTACACAGAGATGGAAGCTTCCATAAATGCTTCCTTTAGTGGAGTAGTAGCAAGTGCTGAAGCCAATATTGATGGGTCTTCGCTGAGTAGCCTCGATCAATTGAAAATCAAGGTGATGGCTTTTGGTGGAGATGCAACATCCACTCTGCTAACCGTAGGCGAAACCAACCTAGGCAATCTCGTGGACCTCCTTGCCGAGAGTACAACGATTTCAACCGGAGTGCCTATAAGCTACGTAGTACGAAGCGTACAAACCAAGCAAATAGTGAGTGTGCAGCTCGCTACCCAATACGATGTTACCGAATGTTCTCCCGCTACAGATTCCGGAGCCCCCGCATACACCGCACATTGGGCGGGTCATGTATTATCGGCTATGGGGCCTGTTGGGGCTGCTTTTTCTGGTGAGGGAACGACTTTTTATCTCATCAACCAGGCGGGAAATCAGTTCATGATTAGCAATATTGGCACCCTCGATGGGCCATATCCGATTTCAGAACTCGGTACCGGAGATATGCCTTTTTCCGGTATTGGTGCTGCATGTCGTATCGATGGGAATCAGAGCGCCGACTCCTGGACAATGGTTATGGATATGACAGGTTCGCAATATTCATACCTGCGATCAGATGGGTCGTGGAGTACGCAGGTGCAACCTATATCAAATCTGGCCACTGGCGACAATCCCTTTGGACTTAACGGTATAGGTGCCATTGTTTTTAGAAGCAAAGATCCGGATGGTCCATCCTCGAGATACATGATTAATAAGGACGGTGACCAATATTCAAGATACACCAACAATCCGAATTCATTTGCCGCTGTGCATAATTCTGGCGAATGGGGATCGGGGGATATGCCATTTGAGGTTGCTAAGATTGGGGCAGGTATTGGCTTTTTTATTGGCAATTACCGCTATTATTTACTCTTCAACTATACGGGAACCAAATATTGCATTTCAGGTAATGTCAATGGTACCGGTGCGGACGAGTTTATTGGCCCTTTCGATTTATAAGCCTATTTTGTTATCCAAAAATAATGACCAAAGCCAACCGAGTCCTCGCTTTATTGATATTTCTCAGTTCCGGCGCTTTCGCTGAAACATATTATGTAAGCCCAACGGGTAACAATGGGGCCGCTGGGTCAGTTGAGGATCCCTTCTTCCTGATTCAGGAAGCCGTCGATAATTGCATCAGCGGAAGCGATACCATCTATCTCACCGAAGGTAGCTACTGGCAGCATTTTCTGATTTCTCAAAAGTCGGGAATTTATATTGCAAGTTTCGACCCGCTCAATAAATCTACGCTCTCGGGGAGCGGTGTGGAAGGTTTGTACCAAATAGAAATTACGAATTCGGATAATATTCACATTGCTAATCTCATTCTGCGTGAGCATTTTATTCAGGATGCAATTTCCATTTACGCGTATGGAAGCGGAGACGGTCTGGCAATTACCGATTGCGAATTTTTCAATATCGGATGGGGAAGTGATCCGAGTATCGACCCAGAAAGTTTTTCGCCGACAAGGCAGGCACATGCCATATTGGTTAACGGAAGTAACGAAGCGGGAATTCACAATGTATATATCGGGCGAAATCATTTTCACGATATCATTGTGGGCAATAGTGAAGTGGTTACCCTTACGGGAAATACGGTTGACTTTCTGATTGAAGACAACACCATTGAAGATGTGACCAATATCGGTATCGTCATTGCCGGTCATTATTCTTGGGCTTTTCCCGTGGAGCTTGATCCCGAATTGAATCAGGCGCGGAATGGCCGAATACGCCGAAATGAAATCCGAAATTGCAGGCGCCCCACTGCAGGCAATGACCCTGCAGGGATTTATGTGGATGGCGGGGCCCATGTGATCATCGATCGAAATGAAGTCCATGATTGTGGAACGGGAATTTCTATCGGGTGTGAAAATGCCGGCGCGCTCGCCTCTGATATTACCGTCGCCGATAATATCGTGTACAACAACGACCGTTTTGGTAGCAGTTTTGGCGCAAATGCCGGCAATATCGAAAACTGTACAATGCGCAACAATACGTTTTTTAATAATGGCATTTTCTTCGACAATTCCGGAAGTATTTCTATTCAAAAATGCAAGGATAGCTATATCAGGGATAATATCGTTTACCTCACAAGCGCAGATTTTTATGGGATAAGTGCATTTGGTTATTTGGCTGAAAATCTGATGGTCACCAATAACCAACTCTACAGCACAGCTGGAGAAACTGATCGTGTTATTGCAATTTCCCCGGCTGATGGAAGCGCGGTCACGGTTGAAAATATGCCTTTTCAGGATCCATTGCTTGACGGACACAGACGCCGCAAATCCCGATTTTCATTTGCTCGAAGGATCACCTTGTATCAATCAGGGCAATCCATTTTTTACGTTCACTGCCCGAAGAATTTGATTTTTATGGAAATTTGCGTGAGGTGCTATTTGTAGATATCGGAGCGGCAGAAAGTGATTTTACGAATGCTGTTTCGGAAATTGACCGCGATAATTTCAATCTTTTTCCAAATCCAACCATCGGAAAATGCACTATTGAGTCAAATTCAGAAATTCAATCTATTCGCGTTTTTTCCCTTTCCGGGAAAGTGGTGAAGACCCTTTCCGGCAACGGAACAAGAAGTCAGTCTATCGACTTAAATAGCCTCGAATCGGGGGGGTATTTTATGGAGCTGAGGTCAAAAGAAAAGGGAGCTACCCGGAAAATTGTGATTGAATAAAAGTCGTTTATCAAATTTCCTACTCAACCACGAATTTTTGCGTTTGCACATTTCCCGAAAGGGTAAGCCGAACGAAATAAACCCCGCTTTGCAACCCGGAAATGGCTTCTTCCTTGATAACCACTTAAAAACTCTACAAAATTGTATTCCAATTCATGGTGATGAATGAAAAATGAAATTTATAGAGAACGAACACTAAATGCCCTCTCCTACAAACTGTTGAATTTGGGAAATTCTTACCCCAAAACTACTGTGATCCTAAATTTTTTACCGAAAGGTGGATTATTTAATTACAAAACTCTTTTGGGTTTTTTGTTTTATGCTAAAGCAATGAAATACCTGTAACAACCAGTCAGTCAAATATATAAATTTAAAATATTTTGATAAGGTATTGTGAGGTAAACGTATTGCAATAATCTGAAGATTACTATTAATATAAATTCATAAGTTGGTCGGGAAATTGTATCTACCTTGATGTATTAATAACCCAATTAATTAAAACAAAAATCAATTCTTATGAAAACCCTATTAATAGTTATGGCATTGAGTGTTGCGACCGTATTTTCAGCTCAGGCCCAAACCAACAAATCATTACAAAAAGCATCAGATGTGAAGTCTGTGAAATCTGATCCACAGCAGGATGTCACCAAACAGGCGAGAACATTAACTGAAAAAATGACGAGAGATTTGGAGCTCACTACAGAGCAAAGCAAGCAAGTTCTGGCTCAAAACAAGGAACTTTATACGGAAATGGCAGATAATAAAATGAAAAGCATGGACGATTCTGATATGCATGCCATGAAGAATAAGTCTATGGATCAATATAATTCTGCAATGAAACGTATTTTGAAAGAAGATCAGTACAAAAAGTATATTTCAATGAAAGATACCTACATGAACTACATGGATTCTCCAGAGATGCCAGGGAAAGATATGGATAATGATATGGACAAAGACCATATGGAAAAATAAAATATTGGAGGTGGGAATCTGTCCCGCACCTGAATTTTTAAAACCGCAAACGATCTCGTTTGTGGTTTTTTTCTTGACCCAAGAGTGTGATACGAAAGGCCCGGGAAATAATGAAATCTCCGGACCTTCTCTGATTATAAAATCACTTAGATAAAGCTTGCAGAAAGGGTTCTGCAATTAAAATAGATTGCCAAAAAATTGGTTTTCAAATAATGTATTCATCAAAATGACCTGAGATGTAATACGCAAGGATAGCACATAAATTGGTGCCACTTATCTGTTTTTTTTCATTTCCTCCAAATAATCCTTGGCGAGAGTTATTTTTTGGTTTTCGGTGAATACTTTTCCCGCAAGTTGAAAAAAACTGTGCTCTTCATCATCCAGATGGTGCTCAACTTTTTCACATAATTGTTTTACATATACCAGCCACGGAGGAGTGTCCATGTCGGTCTCATCCACTTTTTCCATAAGCTCGTCCATCTCGTGATGTTCGGCAATTCCATGGCGGGCGTGTTCTTGCATCATATCATTTTGAATCAAGGGCGAATAGAAAGTGCGTTCTTCAGCATCTGCATGGGTTTTTAGCTCATGTTTGAGTTTATTCCACATTTCCCTTCTTCCTTTTGAGTCGCCCGTTGTAGAAGTTACCAATCGGCATAGCTCGCGCTGTTTATCGTGGTCTTTTCGTATGGCTTCAAAAATATTCATTTATTCTTTTTTTAATTGTTTGTATCAATATCCTAAAAATATTTCGATTAAAAAAAGGACAACATGGAAAGTTGCGTAATTGGATGGTTTGGTATCCATTAAAACATGAAAATAAAGGTCGAGTTATTCAAAATGAAAAAATGATAACTCAAAAGGAGGAATTAAAAAATCATCTCGCTGTCTTATAGTGCAAAACCACAAAAGATACTGAAAACGGTCGTTAGGATCTTATTAAATAGGAAATTATGCGACAATGAGATGCAATTCCAAGAAACAATACGTTTGTTTTTTATCATTCCGCTTTGCGGTAATTCAAAATGGCCCAAACATTAAAAACTATAGCGAAACCGACCATTATCAAAAACTGAAATTTAATGTCGGAAAGAGTGCTTCCCTTCAGGACCACCATTCGCATAACCTGAATAAAATAGGTCACGGGGTTAACATGCGCAATTACCTGCGCCCACTCGGGCATGCTTTCGATCGGAGTGAACAGACCGCTGAGCAAATTGAATATCATGATAAAGAAGAAGGAAAGAGATAGGGCTTGCTGTTGGGTGTTTGAGTAGGTAGAAAGCAATAAGCCAAAGCCCAGAATAGCTATCAGATAAACGGATAGAAAGAGGTAAATAACCCCCATATTTCCCAGCGGTACGATCCCGTAAATAAATCTGGAAATCACCAAGCCGAGAGTAAAAATAAGGACACTGATTATCCAAAAGGGAAGCAGCTTTCCGATAATGAAAATATGCTTTCGCACCGGGGTAACATTAATCTGTTCGATCGTTCCGATTTCTTTCTCTTTGACAATATTCAGTGCACACATTACACTGCCAACCAGTGTAATGAGAAAAACCAAAATCCCGGGAACCATAAAGAACTGGTAATTCATCATCGGGTTGTACCAGTTGATAGTCGAAACGGATATTTGAGAAATATTTTGGTTCATGCCGGGTTGAGCCCATTCTAAACGAACGGATTGATTGTAGTCGCGAATAATATTGACGAGGTATCCGCTCCCCACCAGGGCTTTGGTGCCGTCGATGGCATTTGCCGCGAGGAAAACTTTTGCCTTTTTATCGCGAATGAGGTTGTCTTCAAAGTTGGCGGGGATTTCCAGAATAATATCGGACTCACCGTTCTCAATCAGGTTCATCGCATCAGGATAGGAAGAAGCCTCACCCGAAAGTTCAAAATATCCAGACGAAAGAATTTTTTGGGTCATTTCGCTCGAGAATTCCGAATGATCGTGATCCACTACCGTGAGTTGGATATGCTTGATCTCGTAATCTGCCGCCCATGGCAAGACCATGAGCTGAATCAGAGGCATTGCGACCATCATTCGTAAGATAGCCTTGTTGCGAAATATTTGGCGGAATTCTTTTTCCAATAAAAAGCGTAATGTTCTCATTCCAACCTTATTTTAAATTTGCGAATGCTCACCAGTATTAGAAAAATGGTCATTCCTGCCAGAATCAATGTTTGCTTCCAGATAAAGGAGAATCCGAGCCCCTTAATCATGATTGATTTTACAATTTCGTAATACCATCTCGATGGGACGATGTGCGAAACAACCTGCAATGGCACGGGCATATTGGCTATTGGAAATACAAACCCGCTCAGTAATAGAGTGGGAAGCATTGTGCCCACAATCGACACGAACATAGCTGTTTGCTGAGAATCTGCGATAATGGAAATTAGCAATCCGAGCGCCAGAGAAGTCATAATAAAAAGAAGACTTTCTGCATACAGCAATACCAAACTGCCATTCACACCCAAACCGAGAAATAGCTTGCTAAGGAGTAGGATAGAGGTCACATTTATTAAGGATATAATGAGATAAGGGATGAATTTTGCGATTATTACCATCAGAGGCCGGAAAGGCGATACCAGAAGAATTTCCATCGTTCCTATTTCGCGTTCGCGAACAATCGCAATGGCGGTCATCATTACGCCGATAAGCATCATTATCATCGCCATCATACCCGGAATAAAAGTGTATTCACCTTTTAACTGCGGATTGTAAAGCATCCGGATATCGGGAGAGATTTGCATCGGAATTTGTGAATTCTGATTTTGCTCTATCTGATAATCGTTGATGATCGATGTGAGATAGTTCGAAATGGTATTTGCCGTATTGATATCTGTGGCATCGGCTACTATTTGAATTTTGCTTCCTCCCGGGTCATTTATGTCACTGCCGAAATTTGCAGGAAAAACCAATGCAGCCTTGATCTTTCCTTTGCGGAAAACGGACTCGAGCTCAGATTCAGATTGTACGTTTTGGGCAAGGTCAAAATATACACTTGCCGAAATTTTCTGAATTATGGCTTGAGAAGTAGCGTCATGAGCGTAGTCGACAACCGCGATTTTAGCATTTTGCAATTCAAGACTCAGGGCAAAGCCAAAAAGAATTATCTGTGCAATAGGCAATCCAAAAAGCATAAGCAAAGTCCTCCGGTCGTAAAATACGTGGATGAATTCTTTGCGGATGAATGTCCTTAACTGCCTCATTTTAGTTTTTTGTTTGTCTCCGTTTTAGGAGTTTATTTTCGTTTTTTGAGGTTGTTTCTCTTTAACCGCAAAGGGCGCAAAGGTTCTACGCAAAGGCCGCAAAGAGATTTCGTGACACCTGGAAATTTTCGAAAATGTTTGATAATTTATCATTCTGTTAGTAGTCTATAAAACATGTCACATCGAGTGATTTTAAAAATTAGAAGTTCTTCGAGCGAAGCGAGTTAGAGATTCTTATTTTTAATATTGTATCGAGATGTCTTTAACTTGTTGTAATAATTCATTATCAATCGTTTCTTTAATTCTCGTTTATATTCGCCTTGCAGCTTGCAGCTTATGAGCTTAAGGCTTGTAGCTAAAAAATCATTCCCTTTTTGCACTTCGTGCCAGTTTCAAAAAAACCTCATCCATAGATTTTGATTCATACGTTTTCTTCAGGGCTTCGGGAGTATCCAGCGCCTTGATTTCCCCATCGACCATAATCGAAATCCGGTTGCAGTATTCGGCTTCGTCCATATAATGCGTTGTTACAAAAATGGTTACCCCGCGGTTGGCGGTCTCATACATCAGATTCCAAAATTGGCGACGCGTTACAGGATCAACTCCACCGGTCGGCTCATCGAGAAATACGATTTTTGGATCGTGGATGATCGCTACCGAAAAAGCGAGTTTCTGGCGCCATCCAAGGGGTAGTTCACTCACCCGCTTCTTTGCCTCATTCTTCAGATTCAGCCTTTCGAGTAATGCCTTCGATTTATCTTTAATTTCCTTATCAGTCAATCCATATATGCCTGCGTAGAGCCGAATATTTTCCTGAACTGTGAGGTCTTCGTAAAGTGAAAATTTCTGACTCATATAGCCGATGTTCCGTTTAATTTCTTCGCGTTGGCGATACACGTCAAATCCCGAAACAGTGGCCACACCAGAGCTCGGAATAGATAGCCCGCAAAGCATCCGCATAGCTGTGGTTTTACCGGCTCCGTTGGCACCGAGAAAACCAAAAACTTCACCTTGCTTCACCTGCATCGAAATTTTTTTTACGGCAGTAAAACTTCCAAATGTCTTGGTCAAATCCTCCGTTTCTATTGCGTATTCGGCCATGAATCAGTTTTTTAATAGTTGAATAAAGCGATCTTCGATCCCCGGTTTTATTTTCTTAATCACAATTTTTTTATGCCCCGCTTTTCTTAGGTAATTGGACAGATTTTCAGTAGAATCAGAAAGGGCGTCTTTAAAGCGCAGGTGAATAAATTCGCCGAAAGCGTAGCAATTTTTGGTGTCGGGAAACTCCTCCAAGTCCCGGATCAGACTGTATTTTGATTTCGCTCCGTTCTCGCTGTCCGTCTTTACGGCAAATAGTTTCCCTTCATAGGACTCCGAAACTTGCTGAGGTGTATTTGTCGATAATATTTTTCCGCCTTGCATGAGGGCAATTCGATCACAGAGCGCAGCTTCGTCCATGTAGGGCGTAGACACGAGAATGGTTATTTCCTGTTCTTTCAACCGCTTGAGCATTTCCCAAAATTCCTTTCGCGATACGGCATCCACACCGGTTGTGGGCTCGTCGAGAAAGAGAACTGACGGTTTGTGAATCAGTGCGCAACAAAGCGCGAGCTTTTGTTTCATTCCCCCGGAAAGATCACCGGCTTTGCGGTTTTTAAAGGGTTCAAGTTGTTTGTAAATGTCCTCAATGAGGTGGTAGTTTTCTGCAATTGTCGTCCTAAAAATACTCGCGAAAAACTGGAGATTCTGCTCTACGGTCAGGTCTTGATACAGTGAAAATTTTCCGGGCATATATCCCACCTTGCTTCGTATTTTCTTGTATTCTTTTACTACGTCGTGGCCGCTGACTGATGCATGACCGCTATCGGGGAGGAGGAGGGTGGTCAGAATTCGGAATATGCTCGTTTTCCCCGCACCGTCGGGACCAATCAAGCCGAAAAGCTCTCCCTGATTGATAGAGAGGCTCACATCATCCACGGCAACGACGTTTTTTTTGTCGTATGTTTTGGTGATATTTTCGAGAGTGATATCTTGCATTAGTTTTGAGTTATTTCCCGATGTGTAGGGATCGTTGTGGCTTTTAATTTTTGGACGGTAGATTGGCCCGCTCGCGACTCTAGACCAGAGAATCGCGACGTTTTAAAACTGCACCTCCCCATACATTCCGATTTTTAAAAATCCGTCATTCACTACGCGAATTTTCGCTGCATAAACTTTATTCGCCCGTTCCTCTTTTGTCTGGATCGTTTTTGGTGTAAACTCCGCCTTGTCGCTAATCCAATAAAGTGTTCCGTCATACTTTTTATAGCCGTCGTTTCCATCATCTGTCAGCACTGTAACTTTCTGATTTAGCTTCAAGGTGTCGAGTTGGGAAGCTGTGATATACGCCTTAAGATATATCTCGTTTAGATCGGCGATGCGGTATAGCGGTTTGCCCAGATTTACAACTTCATTGGGCTCAGCATACTTCGCCAAAATGGTTCCGTTTATTGGATTTACCAATCGGCATTTTTTGATTTTATCTTCGATCTGATCCACCTGAGCCTCAATCGGAGCAGTTTGACTCGAAATACTACCTGTGGTAATTTCTAAGCTCGATCGCTGTGCATTAATTTGCTTTTCGAGTGTTTCAACTCTGGAGTTGGCATTGTCGAGGGCCTGCTGAGTAGCAGCTTTCTGATCCGCCATATTCTGAATGCGTATTTGATCTTTTTTTGCGACAGCCAACTGGGCTTTCAGTGCAGCCAACTGTGCGCTAATATCCGGTTTTTGACTCTCGGTGGCTGTAACCTGAGCGAGTAGTTGTCGCTTCTGCAAAAAGAGCTGGGTGCTGTCGATATAGCCTACGTATTGTCCTGAATTAAGCGTTTGACCTTCTTCGACAGTAAATGACATTAGCCTTCCGTTCGCTTCCGCGGAAATGAGTGTTTCGGTAGCTTCGAAAGTTCCTGAAGCATCGTAATCCGTTTCGGACTTGTTGCACGCCACGAGTAGTAGCGAGCTGATGATGAGAATGAAGTGATGGTTTTTCATAGTGTTAAAATCAATTTCCGGTGGTGTTTTTATGAGCGTATTCGGCTTCTAGTAATTGTACACGGTGCAGTATCCTGTTCTGCCTTGCCTGATCTGCCGCATTGGCTTTTTGGATAAATTCATTGACCGTTATCGCGCCATTTTGTAATTGAGAATCGGCGGTTTTAGTCACCTTTTCACGCAAGTCGATTATTTCGCCGTCGCTTAGTATGAGTTCTCTGTACTTCGCTATTTCTGCCGTTTCGCGTTTCATGCTAAGGTTGGTATTGAATATAAAAGTTTCACGCTGATTTTCGATGGTGTTATGCTGGATTTGCAAAAGTGATTTCTCCTTGTGCTGGGTGTAATATCCGCTAATCGACCAGCTTAGCCGCAACCCGCCGATGTAGTACCAATCCCAATCCGGCATAAGGAAATTAACCGGCGGCGGACTCGCATATCCGCCTTGAAAAAAGATTCCGACTTTTGGCAAGTTCTGCGCTTCTGTGAGATTGTTTTGAATGAACACGTTCTTTTCCTTAGCGTCGAAAACCGAAAGTTCCGGACGCTTGATTTCCAGCGAAGGTTCGATATTTTCCGGAGCGGCCATTTCCGTATCGTCCGTCAAAGGTTCTCCGATAAATTGCGAAAGCATATCTGCAAATCCTTGCCGCGCCGATTTGAGTTCGGTTTCGTGTTGCTTTGCGCTGAGAAGTTCGGCTTCCAGTTCCGAACCGTCACTTTGGAGTCGCATACCGTTATCCACAGCCTTTTGGGTTGTACTCAAAGCCGATTGAATTTTTGCTTGCAGTATTTTACTCAACCGAATTTGCTCGTCGAGAAGCATGATTCCAAAGAATATTTGGTCGATTCTTCCTTTGAGGCTATATAAATCCACTTCAAGATTTTTTTGAGCTATTAGCGACTGAACTTCGGCAGATTGTTTCTTTTGAGATACGGTATATATGTCGGTTAGCGGTTGGTAGAGTTCACCGTGCATATTGTATTGGGCTTTCGGGATTGTAGGAAAAAGCGCACCCGAAGGTGAGTCAGGGAGACCAGGTACATCCGATTGGTAGCTCGCCTGCCCTTTGATAGAAATCTGTGGCAAGTAACCTTTTGATGCGTTGGAAACGGTAAATTCGCGGCTGCTCTCGAGCAATTTGCGATTTGCGGTAAGCGGAAAATTCCGCTCCGCTTTCGCGTAACATGAGTCTAAGGTAAGTGGAGAAGTTCCTTGCGCCGAAAGATTAAAATTTGAAAATACCGATATCAAGAAGACAACCCCAAATGATAGAATGCCCAAATTGGATGAAAACTCCTTTGGGACCTCTGCGCTATACCTTTGCGTCTTTCCCGTATGGGCTCCCGTTGGTCGATCGTAAAAGAAAGAAAAACTGTTCATGTTCTATGATTTTTCATCCGTTAAAAACATATTCCCAATCCATTTCGGAATCAACTCCTCTCGCTTTTTAATCTGTGAAGTGTATTCCGCATCATCCATCCCAAGCATCAACTTAACCACAGGCGCTCCCAAAATCGGAAACATAATCATGCTAATCAGATTCATGAGAACATGATTTTCTAATTTCATACTCTTTTCTGAATTGCCATAACTAGCTTTTATCTGTTGGAAAAACACCGACTTTTGCAAATTTAGCTTACCTGCCACTTTTGCAAAAAACTCTTTTTTCTGATTACGCAATTCACTCAGAATAAAAATCGGCAGATCTGGTCGTTCGAGTAAAAATTCTATATAGGCATTGCTGACTTGCTGCATTTTTTCTTCCAGCGTGGTATCCGGATTGTGAAAATGCGTTGACACCACACCGAGAAAACCCAACATTGTTTCCTCCATAATGATATTAAAGAGGTTTTGCTTACCGCGAAAGTAGTAATTGAGAAGGGCGAGATTTATTCCAGCCTCATCGGCGATCTCACGGGTGCGCGTCGCAGCAAAACCCTTTTTAATAAAGAGTTTTCGCGCTGCGATTTTTATTTTCTCTTCTGCCGAATCGTTCCGTTCTTTCTTTGCCATACGTTATTTTTGACTTTGCAAATGTAAGAAAAATTAATCATATGATTAAAACATATGAGTAAATATTTATTTGATCATTTGAAGATGAGTTTCTTTTTAGATTTTAAAAATTACTTTATAGGGCTATCCATTTAAGTTGCAAAATTTTCAAATTTGTCTATATCCCAATGGGTACCGTCGCTCCGCGTCTCGCGAGGGACTTTTTTACCAACATCTTGCCGAGTCTCATACCCAATAGGTTTGAAAATATTCCAATATGACTTCAGAACGAAAAATTATTCATTAAATACTGAGACCGGGTAGTATTTGATCCGGATATCCGACGAAAGAAGTGACTGGTTTTTTTTTGCTTTTGAGATAATATCGAATTCCGATATCTAAATGGATAACCCTTCTACTTAATTTATAATTAGGCATGTCTAAAAATATTATTATAAGAATAAAAATATATATCTTTGTGCCTTTGAAAATATTTGATGACACTCTCTGAAGAAAATTACTTAAAATCCATTTACCACCTCGAAAAGACTTATTCCACAGGAGTTTCGACGAGTGCCATTGCTGAATTTTTGGATACCAAGGCATCTTCGGTTACAGATATGGTGCAGCGCTTAGCGGATAAAAACTTGCTTTCGTACAAGCCGTATCGCGGGGTTACCCTTCTGGAAGCCGGCCGTAAGCACGCGGTTTTGGTAATTCGCCGTCATCGGCTTTGGGAATGTTTTTTGGTCGACAAGCTTAATTTTTCATGGGATGAGGTACACGCTATTGCCGAAGAACTGGAGCATATCCAATCGCAAAAACTCATTGACAGGCTCGATCAATTTTTGGGTTTTCCAAAGGTAGATCCGCATGGCGACAGCATTCCTGACAAAGAAGGGAAATTTACAACCATACAAAAATATTTAATTTCGGAATGTGTTGAGGGTGCTGCTGGTGTTTTTGTAGGCGTCAAAGACTCCTCTCCCGAATTTTTACAATACCTCGACAAACAATCTATCGCTTTGGGAGACTTGATTCAAATTATTCATCGTGAGTCGTTCGACCAATCAGTAGAAATCGTAGTGCATAACAAAACCGTCGTGGTTTCTAACAAGACAGCTTCCAATATTTATCTCAGACCGAAAGCTAAGAAATGAAACTTTCCGAAAATCATAAATCCTTGGAGGAAGTCCATGGAACGGTAAATACTTCCGGGAAAAAGACCGGATGGAGAAAAATTTTAGCCTTTCTTGGGCCTGCGTATTTGGTGAGTGTGGGCTATATGGATCCGGGGAACTGGGCGACAGATCTCGCAGGAGGTAGTCAGTTTGGATACGCCCTATTGTGGGTTCTGCTCATGTCGAATATTATGGCGCTTTTGCTGCAAAGCCTCAGTGCCCGCCTCGGCGTGGTACGTGGACGTGATTTGGCACAAGCTTCTCGAGAAACCTATCCACCTTTCGTAAATTATATCCTTTGGATTTTCGCTGAAATTGCCATTGCTGCTTGCGATTTGGCGGAAGTAATCGGTATGGCGATCGGGCTGAATCTGCTTTTTGGCCTTCCCATGATTTGGGGAGTAAGCATTACCGTTCTCGATAGTTTTCTGCTTCTCTTTTTGCTCAATAAGGGAATGCGTAAAATGGAAGCTTTTATCATCGGGTTGATCCTCGTAATTGGGCTTTCATTCCTTGCGGAAATGTTCTTCGCCGCTCCTGACGTGGGCGACGTGCTTACGGGACTGATTCCGTCTCTTCCGGGCGAAGGCGCGCTTTATATAGCTATTGGAATTATTGGCGCCACTGTTATGCCGCATAACTTGTATTTGCATTCATCGTTGGTGCAGTCACGCACTTTTTCGCGTTCCAAAAGAGGCATCAAACAGGCACTTCGCTTCAATTTTATTGACTCGGCCGTTGCATTAAATTTCGCTTTTTTCGTCAATGCGGCCATCCTCATTTTGGCGGCGGCCGTCTTTTACAAAAATGGAATGTACGAAGTCGCCGAAATTCAAGACGCACACGAGCTTTTACAACCTTTACTCGGAACTAAGTGGGCACCGATTCTTTTCGCTTTGGCTTTGATTGCTGCCGGTCAAAGCTCCACTCTCACAGGAACTCTTGCAGGTCAAATCGTAATGGAGGGCTACCTTAATTTGCGAATTCAGCCGTGGGCGCGACGCCTGATTACCCGTCTGATTGCCATCATTCCGGCCTTTCTCACAATCATTTATTTTGGCCCAAGAGCCACCGGCCAATTGCTCGTTTTGAGTCAGGTCGTATTGAGTTTGCAACTCGGATTTGCGATTGTTCCGCTTATTCACTTTGTAAGCGATAAGAACAAAATGGGTGGTTTTAACATAAAACTGCCGATGAAAATTGCCTCCTGGCTCATCACCGTTATTATTGTTGCATTGAATGCAAAACTGGTGTATGATGAAGTGTCAGGATGGCTAAAAACTTCTGAAAATCCTCTTCTGATCTGGATTTTTGTTGTGCCGGTTGTCACAGGATCTGCAGTCCTTCTGGGGTATATTGTTATAAAACCATTGCTTAAGCGGCGGCAGTTGACTAAACAGCGACTGATTCCTCACAACGCTCCGATCCAATTGGATATATTTCCTCAAGAGCCAGATTATCGGCATATTGCAATTGCAGTGGACTTTTCATCGGCTGATCTCAAAGGGATTTCAAACGCGTTGAAACTCGGCGGGAAGAAAGCGATTTACACCCTCATCCATATTGTTGAAACTCCCGGCGCGCTGATGTATGGCAGTTCGATTGATGATTTTGAGACCGAGAGTGATAAAAAATCTTTAGAAACCTATCAGGTGGGATTGGAAAAACAAGGCTATTCAGTAATGTTTGAGTTGGGCTTCGGTTCTCCGAAAAAGGCGATTCCGGAGATTGTCAAAAAGGGCAATTTCGATCTGCTGATTCTTGGAAGCCACGGGCATAAGGGGGTTAAAGATTTGATTTTCGGTACCACTGTGAATAGTGTGCGACACAAGGTGGGAATTCCCGTATTTGTTGTTTAGTGGGATTTAATCGTACCTGGGCAAAGCGTTCTCAACCAGCGATGCAAGTAACAAATTGGTCTAAGATTTTCTGCCGAAAAGAGTTCCTATGCATCCAGCTTTGCACATTTCTCTTGCGACCGTTGCGTGAAATTTTTTTCATGCGTGAACGAACATTGTGCCCAAATCATTCAAAATCTCATTCCCTTTATCGTAATTGTACCAACGCTGTAATTCGGTTTTGAATTCTGCATCAATTGTTCCATGCTTCAGCTTGTAATGGGCTACCATTTCCGCGGCTTTTTGTGGTCTTGGCCCCCAAGTGGTTAGTACTTCAAAATCTTTATTCAGCAGGATTAACTTCGGAATTGAGCGGCTATTATTGGTCAAAAACAAGTCCATCAATTCCAGATTTCCATCCCGAAAAACGAGTCTCAAATCGATGTTTGAACTGCATTTCGAAATTTTGTTCAAAATTGGAATAATCTGTGCACTGTCCCCACACCAAGTCTCAGAGATTACCAGCCAGGTTTGCTTTTCAAGAACATTTTTGAATGGCTCAAGCTCTTTGTCAGAAAACTGGACTGATTTCTCAATCCTTCGCATTCGACTTGCATTGAGCTTGGTGTAATCAATGTAATTTTGAGTTTGTTCAAGCCCAGATGTTTTATTCGCTTTCGCAAAAGCATTTACGATAGCCGAATACGTTGGGTAATCTATTGATTTTGAGATACTCGTTTTAATGATTTCGGTATTCATATCGATAAAGAATTTGACTTTTCGTTGAGAGTGAGTTTCACCCTGTTTTTCTCTTTCATGACGCAGTAGGGTGCTTTTAACCTATTTCCCGAAGGATGCGATTTGAAGGCACAAAGGTATGAAGCGAGTGACCGCTAGGAAATGATTTCGGTCAGGTTTCCTATCGAATATAAATGCTCATTCCATCGGCTTCGGTGCAATCATAAAAAAATAAATCGCTAAAGGAAAAGCAGCACTCAAAACCGCCAAAACGAGAAAATAACTGCTAAACAATTCCAAGTGTAGCCATGTGGCCAATCCTTTTCCGAAAATAAGTGCTTCGGTGGTCACAAATCCAAAGAGGTACAGCCAATACGCTTTTCGCGGAATACGCTGAATATTGAAAAATTCGAAAAACAGAAAAATTGAAAGGGTTATCACCCCGAGGAAAGTCCAATGTAGGTAGCCGATGGTAAAATCGAGAACAGTAGAAGAAAGATTGGCAAAATAGGGAAACGAGGCCAGTAGTTCAAGTACGAGTTTTATGGCCCAGAGTAGACTAACGGTTTTTAGTATTTGCAACTGAAAATCGGTAAATATTCCAGACGATTTGTGAAATATTCTTCCGGAAATTTTGGCCAGAAGGCCGAATGCAACAATTTGAAAAATGGCTCCGATTCCGCTAAAAACGTAAAAGATGATGTGTGGACTTGTCCAAAGAACGGAGAGGAAGAAAGTGAGGACAATTCCGAGATTCATAAACCAAAAGAAGGCCCTGAAATTTTTGGATGATACAGGAATATTTCGGTTTTCAATAACGTAAAAAAGAAAGCCCACAAGTGCCATAACCATCCAGCCGTTGTACTGGAAATGCAGGTAGAAATAAATCACAATGCGATACCAGATGGAGGTTGGCCCGAGTACCGACATGACATAACCCATGGTCCACGGGCCGATGGTGGATATCACGAGATAAATCAGTGCCACCCGAAAGCATTTGTATGTATAGGTTGCTTTTGAGGCTTTGGGAATATTTCTAATGAAAAATCCTGTAAACCAATAAGAGGCAACAAGAAATAGTGTCGAAAAAATAATGGAGTACAAACCATAACCCTGAAATGGAAAGGTGAGAAGCATACCCATAAGAGTGAGTTGAGTGAACCAAAAGATCTTGCGGTATTTGGGTTCGAGGTCGGGTTTATTTTGGAAAAGATGAAATAGAATTGTGGTCAATCCCATATAAATCCAGCCGAGTAGTGCGGTGTGAGAATGGGCGTGTACAACGTACCGGAAATTGAAAGGCAGCGATGTGGTGAAATAAACGCGAAGTAGCAATCCCAATGTAGCCGCTATGGCGAAATAGGTGAGGGCGGTTTTGGCGTGTAACTTTGTGCTTATTTTTGGGAAAATCATACTTCAATTTCAATAGGGGCAAAGATAAAAGGACTGAGGGAAGTTTGAAGACATTGCTTCAAGTAGTATTTTGAATCCTTTACCCAAATTATTTTTCTGTACCTTCAAATTTCCAACACATTTTAAATTGCAGCAATCATGAAAATCAAAAAAAAAATCAATTTCGGTACTTTTTGCATTAGGAGTTATCATTTTCGTATCCCAATTTTATGGATTTACCCCCGAAACCACTGCAACTGATAGTAATGTGCAAGAACATAAATGGAAAAACCTGAAGGTACTTCCGCAAGACATTTCTAAAGACAGCCTGATGTATCTCATGCATGGCTACGAGAATGCCTTAAGCGTGGAATGCGAATATTGCCACACACCCAAAAAAGATAATCCAGAGAGATTGGATTTCGCTAGCGATGACAAAATTGAAAAGGAAATTGCACGTGGAATGATTAAAATGACGAATGAAATTAATGCGAACTACTTTCAGCCTCACTTTCCAGATCCAAAGCCTGATCAGGTGTTTGTGATAAACTGTGTAGTATGTCACAGGGGAGCTTCTAATCCCGAATTGTATCTGTCTAAAATGGGGACAATGTATAAAACCTTCAAAGAGGGCAGAGACAACAGGAAAGAAATGATCCTAGAGCAAATGAAGAAGGAAATGAAATAAGTTAAGGTTTTTTGAGAAAATCTTAAGCGTGTTTCTTAATTCCTTAGTTGCTCAATCAAAAATCCTTCCGCTTGGATTTACGAGCGAGCAAAAACACTGGAATAATTGTCCAGAGAATCAAAACCCCCAGCGAAACAAAAAACCCTAAATGGGTGCCGAAGAATTTTTTGAAAATAGCCCCTGTATATCCCAAAAGTGCGGAGATATCGAGTTTTAGAAGGATGAGAATTCGAGACAAGTCAATGGGATTGAACATAGTGGCAATCAGCGAAAACTTATCCAGCGGGTATTCTTCAAACACCATTAGCGAAAGCAAAAACAACCCGTCGTAAATGACGGCGAGGAAGAGCCACATCAATACTGCGTAGCCAAATCCTTTGATCTTGTTTTCGTTGCGAAGCGCGATATTAAAAGCCAAAGCAGTAAAAATCAAGGTGAGGAAGGCACCGGTGACGAGCAAGAGTCCGAAATTCCAGATGGCATCGCTTTCAAAAAGTCCGTACAAAACAAAGGGAATACCGAGCCCTAAAACCAGACTAAGACTCAATGAGCCTGCTACTCCAAAGTATTGTCCGAGGAAAATGGTGGATCGTTTAAGCGGCTGAGCCAAAAGTAATTCGGTGAACTCTTTGGAGTTGTAGAAATACATTACTCCGAAGATAGTTCCGATGAGTGGTACCAACACGATGATGACGTTCATCAAGGTAATTACCGCTTTGGAGAGGTCGTTGTTTAAAAACAAAAGCACAAATCCAAGGGCGAGGTAAAACGCAAAATAAACGTAGCTCCAGCGGCTTCGTATTAGGTCGTAAAAGCTGTATTTAAGTATCTTAAACATTTTGGATAGATATTTCTGCTATGGCGTGTTCAAAATTTGCTTCACCGGTTTGGGTTTTGAGCATGGCAATACTTCCCTTAAAATAAATTTTGCCTTCGAGCAAATACACAATTTCATCGGCGATTTCTTCGACAAATTGCATGATATGAGATGTTACGAGAATAGTTTTGCCTTTGGCCTTTTCAGCTTCGATTAGATTTTTTAATCGGATAAGTGACGCCGGGTCGAGGCCGGTGGTCGGCTCATCCAAAATCAACAGCGGACTATCAAACATAAAGGTCAAAACCAGATTTACTTTTTGGCGTGTGCCTCCCGAAAGATTGGTCAATTTTTTATCCAGAAATGATTCAATTCCAAACAGTGCAACCAGCGCATCAGGATTGCTTGGCTTTTGTCGCAAGTCCTGAATCATACGGATTAATTCACTCACTTTCAGGTTGCCCGGAAAGTTAGCAATCTGGGGCAGATAGTTTATTTTCTGCCGGTATTCCCATTGATTTTTGATGTTTTGACCATCTAAGATGATATTTCCTTTGTTGGGAACTACCATTCCAAGAATGCTTTTTATAAGCGTTGTTTTTCCAGAACCATTGGGCCCGAGTACGGCAAAAATGCCTCCTCCGGATATTTCCAAATCCAGATCGTGCAGTACCTGATTGCTCCCAAATTTTTTTTCAAGATTTTCAATTTTAATCATCTAAATGGTTTCATTAGTGGCGACTCGTCGAATAAATTGTCGGGGGTAAAGACCGGTGAAATTCGTTCCGAAAAATCAATTAAATCCATAAAAAGGCTGCGCAGCAAAACGATCGTTTCCGGGCTGCGGTTTACGATATACGAAAAGAGTTTTACCGGTCGGTAAGGTACATCGCCGATTCCATCTTTATCAAGATCATAGCCCGTATAGCTACTCCAGTAGTTCCGGTTGAAAGTATTGTCATTCAGGTTGCTGTTGTAGGAAATATCAAAGGAGTTGTAAAGGAAATTATTGTTGACAAACGAATTGGTGTAACAGGCTCCACGCACCTTGATGGCCCATCCGTTATTGGAAAAAATATTCTTACTATATGCAATCCGGTTTGACCCTTCAATATTGATTCCCACCGTGTTTTCCTCAAAAGTATTGCCGGTAATTTCAGAATCGTTTATTTCCTTGAGCAAGAGGCCAAAAGCAGCCGAACCCCAGTTTTTACGAAAGCTATTTCCAATCATTTTTATCTGTTTTGAAAACATTACAGCCACTCCTGCCCCATTATTTTCAAAAGTGTTTTTGGTATACGTATCATCGTTCGAAAACATAAAATGTAGCCCATAACGCACATTATTCTTACTGTAATTTTCGCTGATTTCGATAAAATCTGAAAATTCGAGATAAATGCCATCCCGCACCTGGCTCACTTTGTTGCCGCGAACTTCAATATGTTTGCAATACCAAAGCTGGATGCCGTTACCTGAGTTGTACTCTTCCAAGGCATCGCCCTGTATAGTATTGTAGAGTACTTTTCCATTTCGCGATTTCTCCAGATAAATACCGAAGAAAAGCTTCTCGAGAACCAAGTTTTTTATGACGAAATCGGAAGAGTTGACTACCCTTACAGCTGCATAATCTGAAGTGTAGCTCGTACCGACATTTATTATTTTCAAGCCGTCGATTGTGACGCTGTCCGAAACGATTTTGAATATTTCGCCCTTATCGCGACCGTCAATTACCGGTAGGTTCTCGCCCAAAATGGTTAAGGGCTTATCAACGATTAGATTGAATTCGTGGTAGGTGCCTTCTTTAATCAGAATGGTATCGAAAGGTTTCGCACCATCAATGGCGGTTTGAATTGTTTTCGATGTGCATGTTTGGCATACTTTAATAGTGGTGGCAAGCGCTATACTGCTGATGCTCAAAAAAACTAATGTGAGGCATAGAGCGGTAATTTTTCCATACCGGCATTTATATTTTTTGATATACCGAAACATAAGTGGCGAAGTTAATTGAAAAACGGCAGTGAACGATTATAGCTTTCCTTCATCGCTATTTTGAGCGCGTGTTTTGAGCTCCTCCCAAGCAAGGATTTCACCCTGGTACTCGCTTTGCATCGACTGGGCCGCGTCAAAGGTTTTTGAAGCTGAAAGAAAGGCCCCCATTGGACTGGGAATTTGGCTTCCGAGAAGGTAGAAAGCATGGGTGGCATCTATCAAATGGCCGGGATTTTGATAATCGCTTACCGAAAAAATTGATCCGGGACTCTGGCCTTCATTATTCAAGTCATTGACCATACATTCAATGCTATCGTAATTGTATGGCTTGCCCTTATCAGTGACGATCTGGGCTGCGTGCTGGTTATCCACAATCGTCATGCTGCAAAAGTGGCAGCTCTCATGGCCATAGTCTATTGGTTGTGGTTCTATTTTACAGGAGCTTAGCACCAAAAGTGCAAAGGAAAAAGCTATGATAATTTTGGTCATTATTTTATATTTTTTTTATTGAAGGGAGTTGCATTTTTTGCCTACATGCACCCCCGCCGGATTCAATATTTACTTATTGGCAGGCACTTCTCAGTAGTCTCAGCAATTAACCTTCGGCCGCACGGAACACATATGGGAGCGGTTAAAATGTATGAGTCTTCCATTGAAAATACTAACAAATGAGGCAAGAGCTTCTTTGTATATCTAAAAACCTAAAGAGAACCACTCTGTTTTTAGGCGAATGCAGTTGCCGCAGTGTGACCAATTGAATTGTTTTTCCTTTTAAATTTTTTTCCAATCAGAAAGGCAGCTAATGTCATCATCATTCCAACAAACATCATATACCCACCCATTGCCGGCAAAGATGTAACATCGAAATTCAGCATTTTTTGATGGCCAAAAAGTGGCGGTTTATACGTCATTGGTGAACCATCGGGAAAGGTCATTTTCATGATGGCATTTGGATTCAGGTTGGTTCCATAATCAATAAGCCATTGGTTAAAATCGTACATTCCATAAATTCCGAGGGCGGACATGAGAATAAACCAAATCAAAAACCAATTGGCACTCACTTTACCGAATAATCCAAGGATTCCCAAAAGTACGCCTAGTGCCACCATAAGAAGTATGGCAGTAGGGAAGATGTTGAATTCCCACATTTCTTCCGGTTCGGGAATGGTTTTCATCCCGATGTAATGGTTCAGCCCGTCAATGTTTTGAATGTCAAATTCTTCTTCACCTTGAATTCCGGTAATGTGAATATTCATTCCTAACGGATCCGGATATTGTGGGGCGCCCAACTCGATATTCCAGAGTGGAAACTTGAACAAACCCAATAATAACAAGGACCCGACAATCATCAATATACTTGCTTTTTTCATGGTGTTCTTTTTTTGTTTTAAAAACAAAAAGCGGGAAGGCTTTTAAAGACTCGACCCACTTTTTGCTTTTCCAATTTAACCTTTTACTTACTCTCCTAGTGATGAACTCATCGGCACATTCGAATTAGCTGCAGATACTCTGACATATCCTTGCATTTCCTGATGAAGAGCCGAACAGAAATCAGTACAGTAGAATGGCCATACTCCTTCTTTTGTAGGTTCCCAAGTCATGGTTTTCGTTTGCCCAGGCATAATCAACAGCTCGGAGTTCCGCGCACCTATCATTGCGAAACCATGGGGTACATCATAATCTTGTTCGTGATTGGTGACATGAAAGAAGACTTTATCTCCAACTTTAATTCCTTCAATATTATCCGGGTTGAAGTGGCTTCGAATCATGGTCATATATACATGCACATTTTTACCATCTCGTTCCACGCGTGCATCGCTATCAGCAATGGTTGCAAAAGGATTTTTATTCTCGCTCAATTTGTAAATCTTGCGTGAATTTTTTGCTATCATCTCGGCAGGGATACCTGCACCGTAGTGGGGTTCACCGATAGTCGGGAAGTCGAGCAATAATTGCATTTTATCTCCGGTAATATCATAAAGCTGTGCTGATTGACATACTTCTGGTCCAGTTGGCAAGTAGCGGTCTTTGGTGATTTTATTCATTGCTACCAAGTATTTGCCGAAAGGTTTACGCGAGTTTCCACCGGGAATCATTACGTGACCTACAGAATAATAACAAGGTTGTCGATCTTCTACTTCCCAAGTTCCCACGTTCCATTTTACAACTTCAGAAGAGATAAAGAAACTGGTATATGCGTTTCCTTTTCCGTCAAATTCTGTATGGAGAGGTCCAAGTCCGGCTTGTTTTACGGTCCCTGCTAATACATCTTCGAATTTTAGAATTGGAATACCGTATGCTTCCCCGTCGAATTTTTTGTTTTCGATAGCGTCGAGCATTTTGGTGAACGAATGTACCGTGAGGTCAGCAGAAAGTTTTCCATTACCTACGATGTATTCACCTGTTGGGTCAACGTCGCAACCGTGAGGCGATTTTGGTGTAGGTAGAAAGAAAATCGCTCCGGGCACTTCTGCGGGGTCGATTATCCGAACTTCTTTTTCCAAGGTCGAAGTAGCTTGGTGTGTTTCGTCGCTATACATATTGTGTGCATAGTTGGCAGGCACCATTTTGCCTCCGCCGTTATTCACATATTCTTCAATTTTCTTCCAGTTGATGGCTGCGATAAAATCTTTGTCATTTTGTGAAGCATTGACTTCCAAAAGTGAATTAGCCTCTTCAGTGTTGTAGGTGGTAAAGAAGAACCATCCATGCGATTTGCCACGGCCGGGGTGTGAAAGATCGTAGTCAAATCCGGGCATCATCAGCTGGAATTTGATACTCATATTTCCGTTTTCCGGATCTACTTTAATAAAAGATAAGGCACCTTTAAAATTACCTTTGTACTCTTTAATCGGCATGTCGCGCTGTGGATAAGGTACTGAGAATCTCGTTCCTGCTACAACGTACTCGGTATTTTCAGTAACGAATGAAGAGCTGTGGTTACCGGCGCTGTTTGGTATTTCGAGTATCTCTGCTGTTTCAAAAGAAGTGAGATCGATACGTGCGATTCGGGGGGTATTGTTTCCGTTGATAAAAACCCAGCGTCCGTCAAGTTCACCATTGCTTTGTGAAATGTCAGGGTGGTGAGAGTCGTCCCATGGAATAAATCCATGTGAAGTGTTTAACATCGGTTTAGTCTCTTCACTGTAACCATATGATTTCTCGGGGTCTTGTGAGAAAACAGGAATTATCTTAAAAAGACGCCCCGACGGCAATCCATAAACAGCCAACTGGCCACTGAATCCACCAGACAAGAAGGCATAAAATTCATCGTGGTCTCCGGGTTTAACATACACCCTTTCTGCAGCATTGGAACTTAGAGCACCTTGCTTGGCACCTTCCTTTTGTTGGCCACAGCTTGTCGCAAATGCAGCAAGCCCAATCGCCATAATAATTAAATAATTAATTTTTTTCATTTTGCTTTGGTGTTTAGTAAAGTGGTACTTTTTAAACTGTTTTTTTTTTACGCTTATTTTAAAGTCCTGAAGTATTCTAAAATGGCACGTGCTTGTTCTTCTGTTAATCCCTGATTTGCCATAGGGGCACCATTAAATTCCATCAGTAAGTCTTTTGCCTCCTCATTTTCAACGATCATCACTTCAGGGTTGAGTATCATATTCATTATCCATTCAGGAGATCGTCGGTCCAAAACGCCTTTGGGTGCGGGGCCGATAAATTTTTTATCCGGTCGATGACATCCAAGACACATGGCATCGTAATTGGCTTTTCCTTTTTCGGCCAGTTTCATGTCAATTTCGGGTGCGAGTGTCACCGATTTAATTGGACCTACTCCTTTATCATCTAATGTGATGCGCTGAGATGCAGGAACTTCATTTTCAGTTGCTGTCTCAGATTTCTCAGTGGTGGTTTTTGTTTCAGTTCCACTGCTGGCAGCGTCCTGAGTTGATGAACCTCCACAGCTAAAAAGTGAAAGTGAAAGTAAAATTATGAGTGTATTTTGGATGCGTTTCATATTTAAATGCGTATTAATTTACACAGCAAATGTAGGGGCGGAGCTAATCTTAAAATATGATAATTGTCATGTTTCGGATAAAAATGTCTTTTTTATGAAAAAGAGGGATAGTTTTAATCGCAAATCTTGGATTAAGTCCTAGGATAAGAGCGTAAAAAGTTACCTCCTTCGCCAGGTGAGATCGCTTCTAAGTGCATGAAGGAGCAAAGGATTTGCGTTCACCATTAGATTTTCAACTAGTGAAAATGAGATTTAGAATGGGCAAAAAATTGTAAAATTTGTAGGAAGAGATCGAGCTGTTTATTGATGAGCTTTGCTCTTACTTCGCGGCTTTTGACCGAAGGAAGTTCGTATCGAATGATAGAACAAATCAAATAGTCATTGAGAACAATTTGGTCTCGGGCATTTTTCGTGCGAGCAGCAGATCGAAGGCCATACAGATGTTTCGTATAAATGGACGTCCATTTTCTTTCACCCGAATCTCGTTCGGAAATATTTCAATCAAGTCGTCCGATTCTATTTCACGCAGTCTTTCGAGGACAGTTGGTAATTTAGGAAAGAAACCTTGTTCCCTCGTCCAAGAAGTTCTGAACCGGCACATTAGGTTGAGAATATGGCGACGGATTATCTCGTCTTCTTCCGAAAGGATATGACCTTTAAAAACCGGAATTATTCCATCTTCAATAAGTGCCTGATATTCCTCAATGTTCTTTTCGTTTTGAGCGAAAGCGTACCAACTATCGCTAATGCTTGATGCGCCTAAACCGATCATTAGCTGAGTTTTGGACTCAGTATACCCCATAAAATTGCGGTGTAGTTTCCCGGAAACCATCGACTTATACAGGCTGTCATGCATGAGTGCAAAATGATCCATTCCTATTTCCAGGTAGCCTGCCTCGGCGAGCATTGCTTTACCTCTTTCATACTGCCTTCGTTTTTCTTCAGGGCTCGGCAGGTCACTGTCTTTAAAGCCGCGCTGACCGTTTCCTTTTATCCATGGCACGTGGGCATAGCTGTAAAATGCAAGCCGATCGGGCATGAGTTCGAGCGTTTGTTGAATGGTGTTTTCTACATGTTCTACCGTCTGATGGGGCAATCCGAATATTAAATCATGGCTAATAGATGTATATCCGATTTCGCGCGCCGTTGAGGTTACACCTTTTACATTCCTGAAAGGCTGAATGCGGTTAATTGCTTTTTGAACTGTTGGATTGTAATCCTGCACACCATAACTCACACGCCTGAAACCCAGTTTATACAAAGTTTTTAGTTGCTTTTCAGTTGTGTTGTTTGGGTGTCCTTCGATACTGTATTCAGGTTCATCGGCCCGGTCGGCGTGTACAAAAAGCCCCTCAATCAATTCGAGTAAATTCTCGGAAGAGAAAAAAGTAGGGGTTCCGCCACCGAGGTGCAATTGCTTGATTTTTGGCCTTTCGATAAACAGATCACAATACATTTTCCACTCCTTGAGCACCGAATCGATATAGGGGGTTTCAACTTCGTGGCGCTTGGTAATCCGCTTGTGGCATCCGCAAAATGTGCATAAGCTTTCGCAAAATGGAAGGTGGATATATAGGCTGATACCTTCGGAAGTATTGCTTGCTTTAAAAGCTCGGACGACGGATTCTTCCCATTTCTTTTTTTCGAAAGAGTCTGGATTCCAATACGGTACGGTGGGGTAGCTCGTGTATCGCGGGCCGGGAATATTGTACTTGCGAATTAAATTTGGCATGTGCTGCTGAAATTTGTGTCAAAATTACCCCGAATCTTACATTGGCAAAATGATAAATGTCAGGTGAAACTTTTGATCTTCTGGGGTAGTCATGGCGAATGTTAGAGATGGTTTAATTCCCTACATTTGCATTTAGTTTAGTATTTATTTTTTTCTATACTGATCTAAATAGGAAGGGAACCCGAAATTAGTTTCCAAAATGCACCCCAAAAATTCAAATTCCTGAATGGAAACTTTCAATCAAGGAAACGACATATTTAGTTTACTCTCAGAGGCTATTCCCGAAGGGATTGTCGTTGTGAATATTGCTCAGGAAATTGTATCAATGAATAAATTTGCGAGCAAAATGTTTGGCTACGAGCCAGGTGAATTACTGGGAAAGCCGTTGCATAGATTAGTTCCGGAGTCGTATAGAGGATCTCATAAAAACCACGTCTCAAAATATTATAAAAGTGCAGAAAGTCGACGAATGGCTGAAGGGCGAAAGCTTTACGGTTTGCGAAAGGACGGGACGGAATTTCCGGTAGAGATCGGGCTCAATCCTTTCGAATTCAGGAGTAAGACATACGTTCTTGCCTTGGTAATTAATATTACCCAAAGGCAGGAAAACGAAGAGCGCCAAAAAATGAAGACGGCAGCTCTGGATGCCGCATTCAACGGAGTTGTCATTACAGATGCACTAAAAAAGGATAATCCGGTGATATATTGCAATCCGACTTTTGAGAAAATTACGGGTTATTCGCGCGCGGAGGTGTTAAATACAAACCTGAGATTTTTGCACAACCACAATGAAGATCAGGAGGCGGTGTATAAAATGAAGCGTGCTATTAGGCAAGGAGAGAAATGTAGGGTGCATGTACGCAATTACAAAAAGGATGGAACCCTATTTTGGAACGAACTGTCGATAACGCCTATTAAAGATCACGACGAGAAAATTACACATTGGGTTGGGATTCAAAATGACATAACCGATCGCAAAAACGCAGAGCAGGAAATCGAGCTCCTCGCCAAAATATTTGAGGAATCACTGAATGAAATTTACGTTTTTGATGCCGAAACGCTCAAGTACATAAATGCGAATCCTGGAGCCGTAGCAAAAACTGGATACAGCCTCCAAGAGCTAAAAAATCTAACGCCAGTGGATCTGAAGCCGGATTTTACTGAGGGTTCCTACCGAAAAATGATTGAGCCAATAATCCGCGATAAACGAAAAAAACTTGGATTTGAAACCACCCAACGGCGCAAAGATGGTAGCACCTATCCAGTAGATGTCCATCTCCAATCTTCGGTAATGGGCGAAAGGGATATTTGTGCGGCCATTATTCTCGATATTTCCGACAAGAAAGATTACACGCTAAAACTCGAAAAAACGGTAGCCCAAAGAACCGAGGAACTCAAGGACGCACTCGAAAAGGAAAAAGAATTAAACGAGTTGAAAACCAGATTTTTGTCCTTGGTTTCGCACGAGTTTAAAACGCCGCTGAGTGGCATTCTTACTTCGGCGATGCTCGTAGGCAAATATACACAGGCAGGTCAGCAGGAAAAGCGGGATAAACATTTGAAAACCATCACTAACGGGGTGCATCATCTTACCAATATTCTCAACGACTTCCTCTCCCTCGAACGTCTTGAAAAAGGAAAAGAGGTTTATCGACTCACTGATTTTTCACTTAGTAGACTCTTGAATGAAGTGGTTTACAATGCCAATATGATGCTCAAAACCGGACAGAAAATCAACTATCCTCAGAATATTGATGATATAGAAATTGTTCAGGATGAAAAGATTATTACCCTGGCACTTTCCAATCTTTTGTACAATGCGATTAAATACTCACCCGAAAACACAACTATTGATATTGAAGTGGAGATGACCGGCACGAAAATTATTTTCCATATTAAAGATCAGGGAGTTGGAATTCCGGCGAAAGATCAAAAGCATATTTTCGAGCGGTATTTTCGTGCCGAGAATGTCATTCTTACCCAGGGCACGGGCATAGGGCTCAATATTATCAAGGCTCACCTGGAAAATCTCGGCGGTATGATTTATTTCAAATCCAAAGAAAATAAAGGAAGTACTTTTACAATTGAATTGCCTGTAAAGAAAACGGAAGATCAATGACAAGTTACCTAAACGACCGAAATTTGCACTTAATATGAGAAAGTTCCGTATTTTGAGCAGAATTCTTTGCGCACTTTACGTAAAATCTTTGCGCTTTCATTCCTCCGGCTTGATCCGAGATTTATGGTTAAAAAAAATTGCCACTAAGTTCATCTTTAAAACTTCGATTTCTTCCCAATCAAATTAAATACAATGAAACGCCTCTTACTAATAGAAGACGACAAAGTTCTAAGAGAAAACACCGCCGAATTACTGGAACTTAACGGTTACGAAGTCCAAATCGCCACGAACGGGAAAAAAGGCGTAGAAGCTGCGAAAGAATATTTACCCGACATGATTATCTGCGATATTATGATGCCCGAACTGGATGGGTATGGGGTTTTATCCGCGCTTTTGCAAAATGCAAACACAAATAGGATCCCCTTTATTTTTCTTTCGGCGAAGACCGAACACCGCGATATTCGTAAAGGAATGGAACTCGGAGCCGACGATTATCTGACCAAACCTTACGAAGAAATAGAGTTGGTAGGTGCAATTGAAAGCCGTTTGGCAAAAGTGGCCATTCTCAGAGAGAGCAAATCGGATAAACCAACATCGGAGAAAGAGACGGAGGATAACATTTCCGACATACATCAACTAAAGAACTTCATTGACGATAATGGGAAAGAAGAGTCCTATGATACTGGCGATTCTATTTTTACGGAAGGAACAACTTCCAATATTGTGTATTTGATAATGAGTGGAGTAGTGAAAACGCACAAGTTAGATCGAATGGGCAAGGAGTTAATAACAGGTGTTTTTAAAGCCGACGACTATTTTGGTTTTACAAGTTTTGCCCGTAGCACTAAGCACCAGGAGTCTGCCACAGCGCTCGAAAACACAAAACTTGTCACCATTTCGACCGATGAATTAAAAAAACTGCTCCTCGAAAATCAGGATTTGGCTTTAGAGCTCATGCAACAACTATCCGAAAGTCTGGATGAGGCCAAAGATCAGCTGCTGGAAATGGCGTATGGATCGGTGCGCAAAAAAACGGCCAAGACCATTCTCAAATTTGCTGAAAAGCTGGACAGAGATGCACATGGGAATATCCATATTTTGAGAAGCGACCTGGCCAGCGTTGCTGGAATGGCAACAGAGACTTTAATTCGCACATTATCCACACTAAAAAAAGAAGGTCTCATTGAAATTGAAGGAAGGAATATCAGAATTCTCGATTTTGAAAAATTGCAACAGGTGAATTGATTTCTTCTTTTTCGGCGTGTGGTACGGATTATAGGTGCTGTGGACCGAAGTGCTTTAAGTTCTGCACATGAACTGCTATCTGCCCACACGGTATGACGACGGTCATAGTTCGCCTCAAACTGTCCCCTTAAATTTGCACTTTAATCTCAAGTGTTAGATGGCATGAAGCAAATTTTGATACCAACCGACTTTTCCGAGAATTCATGGAACGCGATAAAATACGGTCTTGAATTGTTCAGGGACACTAAATGCACCTTTCATTTGCTGAATGTAAATCCAATTCCTGTGTATTCCGGCGCCGAATCTTCGGTGCTTATTACTGCACCGAGAATGGAGAAGATGGTGCTCAAAGAAACTCAAACACATCTCAAAAACTGGATAGACAGAATAGAAACCGAATTGCCTAACCCAAAACATTATTTTGTGCCGGTAGCCCGTTATGATTATTTTGTAGATGCTATTAAACATGAAGCTACACATAGAAAAATCGACCTGATACTGATGGGAACAAAAGGTGCGACCGGTCTGAAAAAAATAGCGGTCGGGAGCAATACGGGAGATGTGATTACGAAGGTGAAATTTCCTTTATTGGCAGTGCCTGAAAAAGCGAAATGCAACAAAATAAGAGAAATAGCTTTTCCAACGGATTATCAAATCGGTTATGATATGAAAGTACTCGATGACCTTCTTGAAATCGCCAAAATTAACAATGCCTCCATCCGGATTTTACATATTTCTAAAAATGAAGAAGTACTGAGCGACGAACAGGCGCAGAATAAAGAATTTCTTGAAGATTATTTATTGGATATACCTCATTCCTTCCATTGCCTTACCGGCACACGACTCGATAGTTTAGTCGAGGAGTTTTCAGAAGAAAAAAATATTGATATGATCGCTATGGTGGCAAAAAACCTCAATTTTTTCCAGAAAATTCTCTTCCGCCCGCGTGTTGAGGAAATAAGCTACCATACAAAAATTCCTTTTTTGGTGCTGCATGAGTAGGTATCGCTCTACATACTTTTCAAAAAGAATCCAGAATAGCTTGCCAGCCGCCACGTTGCATTTCGATTGAGTTTTGACTTCAGGCATCAAAGACCGATACGATTTCGGTTTTATCACCTGCATTATTAAAAACGGCTTCCACTTTTCGGCCATCACGAAGCGTGTAAGCAATGATATTTTAGTAGGTTGTGTGGTAATTTACTCCTTCAAAATCGAATCCGAAACTTCCATGCGTTGCTTCACTTATCGCCTGAATAAAATCGAAAATGCCGATGTTATTTGGGTTGTGAACTCAGGCACTATCGCCCACGCAAATTCCCTCAGCGAGGCAGTTGATACGCATATGGATGACGAGAAGGAGGTTTAGAGTGGGGAAGATGGAAGTGTTGTTCAATTATATGTAAATCAATGTATTGTAAAAAAATCATGAGGAAATTTCAATTAACCCGAAAAATGCGTGTGGGGAGGTAAATAATTTATATATTTGCGCTCCGAAACTGAAATAAAATTCAGTTTCAACGGGGTGTAGCGTAGCTCGGTTATCGCGCCTGCTTTGGGAGCAGGAGGTCGCAGGTTCGAATCCTGCCACCCCGACTTAAGAAAAGCCATTCATTGCGGATGGCTTTTCTTTTTTTAGATGTCGGACGCCTCCTGAATAAAATGTAAATGATTTCGCGCCCTAATATACCTTCTGATTCCTCTGATTTTCAGTCCGCTATTTTTTAGAAAATTATTTCTCGGCATTACACGAATTCAAGAAAATTTGATTCGAAAAATTAGATCTTTAACCTGAACTATTTCTATATTTCCAAAATGAAACCAATCTTTACCTGCTTAACTACGCCATTGTTTGCGTTCTTTTTTTCATTTAATGCTCATAGTCAATGCGTTCCCTTTTTTGGACAATTAGTAATCAATGAGCTGATGCCTGCAAATTCTTCGACAGCCACCGACGAAAATGGTGAATACGACGACTGGGTTGAGCTGTATAATGCGACCGATCAACCTATAAATTTGAACGGATATTTTCTCTCTGACAGCCATGGAAACGAAACAAAATATGTTTTTCCGGATATCGTAATTGGCGCAAATGGCTATTTGATTATTTGGTGTGATGACCAGATCGATCAGGGAGAGTTGCATGCACCTTTTCGATTGAGCAGTAGCGGAGAAGAAGTGGGGCTCTATAATCCCGATACAACTTCGGTTGATTATGTCAGATTCGGCGATACCCCCGGTGATATTTCAATTGGTCGCTACCCGAATGGGAGCGGACCTTTTAATAAACTGATTCCAACTTTTAATTCGGGAAATGTAAATTCTGTGAGTCCGGGTTTGGTAATAAACGAGTATCAGGCTACGAATGAATCCACAGCCCAAGATCAGTGGGGTGAGTATGCCGATTGGGTGGAACTTTATAACAATAACAGTCAACCCATTAATCTTTCGGGATATTTCCTTTCCGATAAAATCGGAGACCCTACCCAATTTCAATTTCCCGATACGGTTCTGAATCCAGATTCATACCTTATTATTTGGTGTGATCAGGGGTTGATGGAGCCGGGGCTCCACACATTTTTTAAATTGGGATCAGATGGGGATGATATTTTGCTTTCCAATAGCGATACCCTGACAATAGATTATGTGCGCTACGGTCCGCAGATACCCGACGACTCCGAAGGGCGATATGGAAATGGCACTGGATCAATTGCCTGCATGATCCCTACTTTTGGTGAAAATAATGGAACCCCGACCGGCGTAGCTGAAAAAACAAACAGAGATATTTTAAAAGTATGGCCGAATCCTGCAGTAGATCGTATCTGGATCAAATCTCCTAATTTGAAGAATGAAGTTGTTCGTTTTTATGATATAAACGGTCGGATAGTAATGCAAGGACTGCTGAAACCTGGTGAGCAAGCTTTTAATATACAGAGCCTTAATCCGGGCATTTATGTCGTGATGACCAATCTCCGAAGCGCAAAGTTTGTCGTAAATTAATCTGTACAACTTCTTTGGGAATTTCAACGTCATAGTTGTGAAACCCCTTTTTACCTTTTTACGAATGCCTGCACCTCTATGAAATCCAAAATATTTCTACTTTCTTTTGTCTGCTTATGGACTGTAATTCAAGTCAATGCACAAGTTGTAATAAATGAACTCTCGGCTGCCAATTTTGCCGGAGGAGGTACCACTGACAACTACGGCGAATATGAAGATTGGATAGAGCTGTATAATACAAGTACCACGGCGGTGGATATTAGTGGGTATTTCCTGAGCGACAATGATGTAGAACCTATGAAATGGGTAATTCCTGCCGGGATAAGTATTCCGGCAACGAGTTATCTTGTGATTTATGCTTCTGATCGTGATGAAGTTAGCGGAGGCAATTTACACACAAATTTTAAGATCACCCAAGCCAAGCAGGAAGGCGCTGTTTTTAGCGATCCTGCCGGAAATATTATTGATTCATACCTGCTTACCATTCCCAATCAACGAAACAATTCAAGAGGACGAACTACCGATGGTGCTGCTTCGTGGAGTGTATTTCTAACCCCAACTCCCGGCGCAGCTAACACCAATGCTAGAAATGAATACACTACCGTCTCTATCGATGCAGATGGAGGTGCTTATAATAGCAATGTCTTAGTAACAATTTCGAGTGAGGATCCCACCTCGGTTATTCATTACACTTTGAATGGCTCAATACCTACCGTGGCTTCTCCCACTTATTCCGCTCCTCTCGATATAAATCAAACCACTGTGGTTCGGGCAAGAGCCTTCAATCCCGATCCAAATATACCGGCGAGTTTTATCGAAACCAACACCTATTTAATCAATGACCCGCACACCCTTCCCGTCGTCTCTATTTGTGGAGATGATCTGGCAACCCTTCTCAACGGCCAGCAGATAGAACCCGAAGGGCATTTTGAACTTATTGATCGCAATGGTACCATGGTCGCCGAGGCGGAAGGCGAATATAATAAACACGGAAATGACTCTTGGGCCTATGCGCAGCGTGGGGTCGATTATATAACACAAGATGAATTTGGCTACGGGAATGAGGTGGACTATCCTGTTTTTCCAAGTAAAAATCGTAATGGATATCAGCGCTTGATACTTAAAGCTGCGGCAAATGATAACTATCCTTTCCAAAATGGTGGTGCTCATATACGCGATGCGTATGTGCAATCGCTTTCACAAGTGGCCGATTTGCGAATGGACGAACGCACCTATGAGCCATGTGTACTTTACGTAAATGGTGAATATTGGGGGGTGTATGATATTCGTGAAAAAGTCGATGACCTCGACTTTACAGACCACTATTACGATCAGGGTGCTGGAAATGTAGACTACGTAAAAACTTGGGGTGGAACATGGGACGAGTATGGTTCGGGAGCTGATTTTTACACGCTCCGCGATTATATCCTCAATAACGATATGAGTGTTCAGGCCAATTACGACTATGTGAAAGGCTTGTATAATACGGGTAGCTTGATCGATTATTTTCTCCTTAATTCTTACGTGGTGTGCTCGGATTGGCTCAACTGGAATACATCGTGGTGGCGAGGCAGAAATCCCGATGGAGATAAGAAAAAATGGCGCTACACACTTTGGGATATGGATGCCACTTTCGGGCATTATATAAATTATACCGGTGTGCCAGATCAAAGCCCGGAGGCGGATCCTTGCAATCCTGACCAACTCAGTGATCCAGGTGGCCAGGGGCACGTACCTATCTGGAATGCTTTGCTTAATAATGACGAGTTTTTTGCCGATTATATCAATCGATATTCTGATCTCTCCGGCAGCTATTTCTCCTGCGATTTTATGAACCAACACCTCGATAGCCTGATAGCACTTATTGAACCTGAAATGCCACAGCAAATTGCCCGATGGGGTGGAACAATGGCCGAATGGCAGCAAAATGTACAAGCCATGCATGATTTTATTAGTGAGCGATGTACTGCTGTAAATCAGGGTTATGTAGATTGCTACCCGCAGCTCAATGGACCGTATACCATCACCTATCTCGCCGATCCGCCTGAAGGAGGAACGATTGAACTGCCGACCATGGATATTTCAATGTATCCGTTCACGGGAACCTATTTTGGTGGGATTAATGTAAAATTGGAAGTAAATCCCAATGCCGGTTTTACATTTAGCCATTGGACGTCCAACTCCACTGCCTTCAATCCAACAGATGTTTCAGATTCGGTCGTGGTCAATTATACATCCAATGATACGCTGATTGCTCATTTTGTTCCCGATGTGGTTTATTCGCTTACGCTAAATGTGGCACCTGCCAATACTGGTACCATCACACTAAATGGAACAACCTATACAAGTTTTCCGGTAACGGTAAATGTTCCCGGAAATACACTTAACGAAGCCAGCGCAGCCGCAGTGACTGGTTGGGGTTTTGAAAACTGGACCCCTTCTTTTGCCCTCAATAGTCCACTGACGAATGCATCTACAAGTTTTTCAATAGATGACAATGGAAATCTCACTGCGCACTTCTTTGAGGTTATATACGATATTACTTTTGACGTAAGTCCGCCTGAAGTAGCATCGATAAAAGTGATGGGTAATACACTCGAGTCACTGCCAGAAACACTCACCCTTCAAGGCAATGCTCCGATAGACATTGATACAAAACCTATACAGAAATTTTATGCTTTTAGCCATTGGAACACGCTTGCGGCTTCTCCCGTTCCCAACGAAAATACGGCCTCTGTGCAAATGACTTTTGCGGGGCCTGATGTGGTAGTGGCAAATTACATAGAACTTGCGCATTATCCTTTAACAATCGATACAAAACCGCGAAATGTCGGATGGGTAAAACTGTCAGATACCCTTATTCAAAAATTTCCCTATCAGGCAGAGCATTTGGGTGATGTGAGCGTTTCTTTCGAAGCGGTGGATCGCGGTAAATATAGTTTTGATCATTGGGAAGTAATTTTCGGATACCCTTTTGATAATTCCCAGACGGCTTATCAACAATACTATTTTGGGGTTCCAACCAAGATAGTTGCCCATTTTGAAGAACGGTTAAGCTCGGTATATATTCCTACAAGTTTTACGCCGAATGAAGATGGCGTAAACGATATTTTCAGAGTCTATTCGCAGGAAATTGATCCCAGTGATTTTCGCCTTTCCATAATGGATCGCTGGGGCAAGGAGATCTTTTATACTGAAAATCCCGACAATGGATGGAATGGATCGGTAAATGGAGGGGACTATTATGTCCCTCCGGGAAATTACGTTTATTTCGTTAGATACGTGAATACGGTCACGGACCAAATAACCGAAACCACAGGTAATATAGTCCTTATCCGGTAGCATTTCCAGAATATTAAATTTAGGTTGCCCTTTCTTTAAGAATTAGCCGAACTTTACGATATTTGAGCATTCTGCAAGTAAAATCTATGACTAAAAGCTTACGACTTTTATTAATCCTCTCTGTTCTCATAGTGTCATCCTGTGAAAAAGATCCCGGAGAAGGTGGTATGGCTTCCATTAGCGGAAAGGTTTATGTTCAGGAATATAATGGTAATTGCACTGAGTTGCGCGACCAATATTATGGAATCGATGAAGATGTGTTTATTATCGCTGGAGATGATCCTTCCTATTTTGACAGGGTAAAGACCGGACCCGATGGCACCTTTTGGTTTCGCTACCTGCGAAAAGGGAAATATAAAGTCTATGCCCTTTCGGAAAATTGTGATGTGCCCGGTCAGCTTGAGGCAGTAATCAAAGAAATGGAAATTACAGATCGCAAGCAAAAGATGGTAACGCAAGACATAGTGGTAATTAGATGATGAGATTCCTTGTTTCCCTAGTTTTATTGAGCTCAATAACCGGACAACTTTCTGCCCAATCAAAGAAAAAATTACGGACCTATGGTGTTTCAAAAAAAACGGAAACCATTGTAAAATTCAAAGACGGAAAAGAGGAAAAGGAATATGTCTCGGAATATGAAATGTACAATGATGACGGTGAATGGATTGAAAGAGTTGATTTGCAAAAAGAGGGTGAAATAAAGAAGAGAGAGACCAGAAAATACGATGGCGACCAAATCATTGAAGAAATTAAAGACGAACCTCTCGAGAAAGAATGGACCGAGAAGACTCCAGCTTATGATAATCAGAGATATACGTATGCCAAAGATGTTCTTGTAAAAAAAGAAGACGTAAATCGTAAAGGTGAAGTCAAAGAAACCAAGGTGTATACTTACAATAAATTCGGAGATCAGATGGAAGAAATCACGACCGATAAAAATGGTGAGTTGGTTGAGAAAGAGGTGTATACTTACGATAAAAGAGGTTTCAAAACCGAAAAACGTACCTACGATAAATCTGGGGAGTTATTGGAAATTAAAAAGTATGCGTATGAATAAGGGCAAACAATCAGATTCGCTGATTTCCATTTTGGGAGGTTACGATGCGATATTGCTCGATGATGTTGCCGAGGGTGCCCAGATGGAGCGTATTGATCGCAAATATGCGTTTCCAGTTTCACGAATCCCGAAGATATTGGAAGCCATGACTCCATGGTATGCAATAGTGGTTGCTGCCGGAAAACGTATTTCTTTGTATAATTCAACCTATCTCGATACACCTGAATTTTTATTCTTTCAACGGCATCAGCGAGGCTACCTGAACCGCGACAAAATCAGGTATCGCTCCTATCCAAATACTGCTACTACATTTTTAGAAATCAAGCATAAAGCCAATACAGGACAAACCCTGAAAGATCGAATCCTCAGAGAAACGCAGTCCTTTAAAATGGATAGCGAGTCATTGCGGTTTCTCAATCAAGGTGTGCCCGAAGTCCGTCCCGAAGATCTTATTCCTTCGGCAAGAGTCGATTATCACCGTATTCAATTCATTTCGAAAGACAAAAATGAGCGGTTTTCGATTGATTTCGATATACGGGCAAGTTTGAATGGCAAGAGCGTGGAATTTGGTCCGATAGCAATTTTGGAGGTGAAACAAGATTATCGGTTTACTTCCCCTATTGTGCGGCACATGCGAGATTTGAGATATTTTGAAGAATCAATGAGTAAATATTGCTTGGCACTCACCATGCTCAAACCTAATTTGAAATCCAATCGATTCAAAGCAGACTTACGTCGATTAAGAAAAATAACAAATGAACAAATTGAAACCGTATAAAAATATAATTTCTCTAAGCCTTCTCTGCTTTTTCGCTTTTGCTGGGCTAACCGTTTTTGGTCAACAACCGGTGAACGAACTCGGTCAGCAAGGTTCAGATTTGATGAGTTCGATCAATTTCTTTGATTTTCAACTCAGTAATTTCAACCGCGATTTCTTTATACGATTAGGGGTTAATCTCTTGAGTATGATTATCCTCATTCGGGGTATCTATTTCAGAGTATATGGGCGCGGTGATTTCTTTTTTACCTTCTTCATGTTCAACCTGGTGATTTTCATAATCACCTTCCTGCTCAATTCCAATTCCGGATTTAGCCTTGGAGCTGCATTTGGTCTTTTTGCCATTTTCTCCATGCTGCGTTACCGCACCGAAGATATTTCGACGCGCGATATGACGTATCTTTTTCTGTCTATCACCGTCGGACTTATTTCTTCCATCAATATGGGTACATTGCTCGAATTGGTGGTTATTAATCTGATCATAGTGTTGGGAGCCTATTTGTTGGAGGGCAACGTGCTTATAAAACCAGAGTTTTTTAAAACGGTTGAATATGAAAAAATAGAACTCATTACTCCTGATAAGCGCGAAGAACTGATTGAAGATCTACGTGCCCGAACTGGTTTGAAAGTGCATAAAGTTTATATCAAGAGAATTGATTTTTTGAGAGATACAGCCTTGCTCAAAATCTATTATTACAGCGATAAAAACCATGAGGCTTAACCTGAAATATCTACTCTCTTTTGTGGTTTTTGGACTCTGCTTTACTGCCTCAGCTCAGCTCGACAAAGATTTTGAAGTACGGGCGGCTTTATCCTATAATTCAGATCTCACTAAAGATATCGACATTTCATTAAGAGAAGAAGTGCGGTTTGAAGACAATGCGACTTCCCTCGGCAAGAGTTATACTACCCTCGGACTCGATTACAAACTTAAAAGATGGATTCGTTTTGGTTTCAATTATCGTTTTATATTCAACAAGCGGAAGGATGGAAGCTACGGACAGCGCCACCGCATAATGGGAGACTTGATTTTGAGAACCTATCAGAAGCGGTTCACATTAAGCTATCGTGCCCGGATTCAGACTGAAGTCAAAACATATAATTATACCCACGAAAACGGATTTGCCCCCGCTACCGATTTTAGGAACACTTTTAAAGCTAATTACACTATCAATCGGGTATATCAACCCTTCGCTACGCTGGATTTTCGGTTTTTGCTCCGCGATGCCAATACACCTTATCTGACTGGATTCGACCGATCGAGATTTACCGCCGGCATGGATATTGCGCTCGCTCAAAAACGGGAATTGGAGGTCTATTTCATGACCTATCGCCACTGGAATACCAATGAGCCCGACCGCGTTTTTGTGATTGGAATTGAGATGAGTTTTGGAAGCCGAGGATTGCTTCTGGGGTCTTAATCGGTTCGTGAGGTCGCTCTTTTCAGCCGATCGTTAATGGCTTTTCCAACCCCGATGTCAGGTACTTTTTCAACAAGAATTAGCGTGCAATCCGATTCGTCCATCTTGCGCAAAGTAGCGTAAAGGTTCTGTGCAGCTTCCGCCAAATCACCTTTTTCGCTCAGTATTTCACCCGCGAAACCATAGGTGGATTTAAAACCAATTACGCCAATTATTTCATTCGAATGCGCTTTGAGCAAATCAGGAATATTTCCCAAGATCAATTTTTTCTTCGGCGCATAATGTGCTATTAACATTCCCGGAGCCATCGGGTTTGAGCTACTTTCGGTTTGCACTTCAATTTTGCCAACCACTTCTTCGATGGCTTCAATAGGGATTCCGCCTTTCCGTAAAATCTTAACTGCCAAATCGGTAACCAAAACGATAGTCGATTCAAGTCCCACGGTGCATAATCCTCCATCTAGGATGTACGGAATTTTGCCGCCGAGCTGATTCAATACGTGCTGAGCCGAAGTTGGACTGATATAGCCAAATGGATTGGCACTTGGCGCTGCCAGCGGAAAATCAATTGATTTTAGCAATTGAAGGGTCATTTCATGTTGCGGCATTCGGATACCCACTGTGGGCAGTCCGGCTGAAACCGAGTTGGGAACCTTATCTGATTTTGGTAAGATGAGCGTGAGCGGTCCAGGCCAGAATCGTGCGGCAAGTTGTTTTGCCTTTTCAGGAAAATGGACAACCAAAGGTGATACGTCGTCGATGTGAGCAATGTGCAATATAAGCGGATCGTAAGAAGGTCGGGCCTTGGCGGCAAAAATTTTGGAAACTGCTACTTCGCTCAAACCATTTGCAGCCAGTCCATAAACGGTCTCGGTAGGAATGGCCACACAAGATCCTTTGTGAAGATAATCCGCTGCGGTTTCGATATTTGTTCCGATTTCGGTCGTCATAATTTGCGAGGACAAAGGTACCTTTTAACGGTTCTCACGGTAATGCAAAATCAATTATTTTATGGAGATTGATCCGGTTGAAATATCTGGAGTTTTAATAGGAAGTTTCCCCTGGTCAATAAAGGTTTATAAAATAATATAAAGCTATAAAGTTGAAAGATACAATGGGAGGGACAGAATTTATGGGTGCAATCCTTCCTTGACCTGACGGTGGTCATTTTTTCGGGTACCCATAGACTGTAAATTTACCGATCAAAAATGCTTTGTCATGAATAGGATAAATAAAAATGACCTTGTTTGGATGTATCGGGCTATGAAAACAGGACGATACTTCGAGGAAAGAATGGAAAGCGTCAATATAGAAGGCAAGCATCCTGTATTTTGCTTTGAAGCGGAACCTATATCCGGTGAGATGCACCTCTCTAACGGTCAAGAGTCAGCCGCAGCAGGCATGATCGTTCATCTTACCAAGAATGACGCCGTATATGCAACCCATCAGCCGCATTATCATGCTATTGCAAAAGGTGTGGATCTCGCGAAAATGACTGCAGAGATTTATGGTAAAAAATCAGGTTTTAAAAAAGAAATAGATGGCCATATGCACTTGTTAGATTCGGACGTGAATTTTTCTTGTGGTGGTTTTGTCAGCGCCGGTATTGAGCACGCCGTCGATACTGCTTTGGCAAATAAGAAAAAAAGAACAAATGATGTTGTAGTGGCTTTTATAAATGAAGGTGCTTCGAATTCGGGAGCTTTTAACGAGTCTTTGAATCTGGCAGTCCTATGGAAATTACCTATCATTCTGGTTATTGAAGACAATGGCTGGGGAATTGCAGTTGCTCAAAAGTATGCTGCTGCACCTACGAATGTATTGAGAGCCACGGCGCATGGAATTAAAGGCTATTTGGTAAAAGACAATGATCCCTTAGAAATGTACAGTGTAAGTAAGCAAGCTGTGGAAAGTGCAAGAAAAGGTGAAGGCCCTTCCATAATAGATATTAAAACGTATCAATATTTAGATCATTCTCAAGGTGACACGGAATCAGATCACGTAAGCGATGATGTTGCGGGTTTAAGGGCTAAAGATCCTGTTAAACGACTTAGAAACCATCTGCTATTCGAAGATTTAATCAATTATGAAGATATTGACCTACTTGATAGTGAGGCGCGTAAAGTAGTTGATAAGGCGTATGAATTTGCGATTCAAAGTGAATTCGACGAAATTGAACCTTGTTCATGACCCGATGGTTTAATGAAGGCCAATACAGAATTGAGTATTCATCAAATGAGACATCCAAAGACCCTAACTTCGTCCTTTTCTAATTTAATACAATTTGACTTAATCGTTTTTACAAGTGGTTCTTTTGGGTTTTTCCCCGTAAGGATAGCTTCAAAATTTAATATTCTGACTCTTTACAGATTGAAACCAATTTATTCGTGGAAACAACGATATAAAATTAAAATGTAGTTTGCTAAGCACATGACAAAAAAAGCAACCAATAAAGCCATTTATATTGCGACTACTGAGCCCCATAGCGGTAAGTCTATTATCGCTTTGGGATTGATGCAATCGCTATTGGGCAGGGCGGCAAGAGTTGGCTATTTCAGGCCTATTATTGATGACTTGGAGCCTGGAAAAATCGATAATCATTTCAATACGGTCTCCACTTATTTCAATTTGGATATTAAGTTTGAAGATGCATTCGCTTTCACGCGGAGCGAGGTGGTCCGAAAAAAGAATGAGAATAAAGACGATGAGATTATCGGGAAGATAATTGAAAAATATAAAACACTGGAAGATCGGTTTGATTTTGTCCTAGTAGAAGGTACCAGTTTTACCGGTGAAGGTTCCATTATAGAATTTGATTTTAATGTAGTTATTGCCAAAAATCTGGGAATTCCGGCCATAATTTTAGCCAGTGGTATTGGCAAAACCTTAGAAGAACTTGTCGGTAATTTACAGATGGCTTTTGAATCTTTTAAGGCTAAAGGGGTTGAAGTATTATCGGTCATTGGCAATAAGGTTCAACCGCAAAATCAAACCTTAGTAGTTTCTGAATTGGAGAAATATTTGCCTGCGGAAGTTATAGTAAGCGCCATCCCCTTAAATCCAACTCTAGCGAATCCATCCATCAAAGAAATCGTGGATGTATTGGCTGGAAAGGTACTTTTTGGCGAGGCATTCATCAATAATCAAGTAGGGAATTTTAGCGTGGGTGCCATGCAGCTGCACAATTATCTCCTTCACCTTAGAGACAATGACTTGGTAATTACGCCGGGAGACCGTGCCGATCTGATTTTGGGAGCCTTGCAGGCAAATATTTCAGGGAACTACCCTGTCATATCGGGAATTGTACTTACCGCGGGGCTGGTGCCGGAAAATTCAATCATTAAACTCATTGAAGGTCTTTCAAATATTGTTCCCATTATTTCAGTTAAAGGAGGAACATTTGCAGTAACGAATAGAATTGGAGCTATAAAATCACAGATTTATGCCGAGAACACGCAAAAGATAACTACCTCCATAAAGGACTTTGAAAAGTTTGTAAAAGTGAATGCGCTGGTCGAACGACTCATTACGTTCAAGACGAATGGCGTTACGCCCAGAATGTTCCAGTATAACTTATTGAAAAAAGCAAAATTGAACAAAAAGCACATTGTCCTGCCCGAAGGGTTGGATGAACGCATTTTAAGAGCTACAAAACATTTGGTGGATCTGGATGTCGTAAAAATCACGTTGCTCGGAAGCCGAAAAGAAATTGAAGAGAAAATAGCGTTGCTCGATATAGCATTGGATATCAGTAAGATTGACATTGTAAACCCCGTGGAATCCAGCCATTTTGAAACCTATGCACAAGCCCTATATGAGCTCAGGAAACATAAAGATGTCAACCTTGCAATGGCTCGTGATTTAATGGAAGATGTTTCTTATTTCGGTACCATGATGGTACATACTGGCGATGCCGATGGTATGGTTTCAGGAGCTGCCCATACTACCCAGCACACTATTCGCCCGGCACTGCAAGTTATTAAGACTAAGCCGGAAGCCTCAATCGTTTCTTCCGTATTTTTTATGTGTTTGGAAGATCGCGTTACGGTTTATGGAGATTGCGCCATAAACCCCAATCCAACCGCAGAGCAATTGGCCGAAATTGCCATTTCCACCGCAGGTACGAGTTTGGCTTTTGAAATTGATCCGAAAATTGCAATGCTGTCCTATTCTTCAGGTACTTCGGGTGTAGGAGAGGATGTAGAGAAGGTACGGAAAGCAACAGAAATCGTAAAGAAGAAAAGACCCGATCTGAAAGTGGAAGGCCCAATTCAATATGATGCGGCAGTCGACATTTCTGTTGGTAAATTGAAAATGCCGAATTCTGAAGTCGCCGGACAAGCGAATGTCTTTATTTTTCCCGATCTCAATACCGGAAATAACACCTACAAAGCAGTACAACGGGAAACCAAAGCATTGGCTATTGGCCCCATTATTCAAGGATTGAATAAGCCGGTGAATGATTTAAGCCGGGGCTGTACGATAGATGATATTTTTAATACCGTTATTGTTACAGCAATTCAGGCACAGGGAATTTGAAATATAAGAAACCTATGAACATATTAATAATCAATTCCGGAAGCTCTTCCATAAAATTTCAATTAATGGAAATGCCTTCCGAAGCCTTGATATGTAGCGGAATAGTAGAGCGTATTGGACAGAAAGATGCCATTCTAAACTATAATACGAGCAGCGGAGTAACCCTTCAGCAGAAGGATCACATAGAAACGCATAACCAGGCCCTGAGCAAAATTGTCGATGTATTGCTTGACCCTGAAAACGGAGTTGTTGAGAACACAAATGAAATTGATGTAGTAGGACATCGTGTGGTACACGGAGGTAAGTTATTTTCTGATACCACTTTAATTACGGCCTCAGTGAAGCAAGATATATTGGAGTATGCTGCGTTGGCACCTTTACACAACCCGCATAATCTGGAAGGTATTCTTGTCGCGGAACAGCTTTTTCCTTTGGCAAAACAAGTGGCAGTTTTCGATACTGCCTTTCATCACACGATTCCGGAGAAAGCCAAAAAGTATGCAATTCCGAACAAATTTTATGATGAACATGGCATTCAGGTGTACGGTTTTCACGGCACTAGTCACCAATATGTTTCTGTAAAAGCAATTGAATTTCTGGGTTCCAAAACATCCAAAATTATTTCAATCCATTTGGGCAATGGATGCAGTATCACTGCCATTAGAGATGGCAAAAGCATAGATCACAGTATGGGATTCTCGCCGTCTCCCGGTTTAATTATGGGAACAAGGAGCGGTGATATCGACCAAGCCATTATCTTCTATTTAATCCATAATCTAGGTTATAGTCCCGACGAAGTCAACAGTCTGCTCACTAAAAAAAGTGGAATGCTGGGTCTTACCGGATATACGGATCTACGAGATATTGAGGCTGAAGCTGAAAAGGGAAACAGGAATTGCATCCTCGCCTTAGCGATGAATGCCTACCGTATCAAAAAGTATATCGGAGCATATATTGCCGCCATGAACGGGTTGGATGCTATTGTATTTACTGCCGGAATTGGTGAGCATTCAAGTGCGATACGTAAGCTGGTATGTGCCGATATGGATTTCTGTGGAATTGATTTGGATGAAACCCTGAATGATTCCAAATCAAAAGATTTACGGGAAATCAACACTTCCGCTTCGAAAGTGAAAATATTGGTCGTTCCTACCAACGAAGAACTGGAGATTGCGAAACAGGCTTTTGAGTTGCTACATTAATTTCTTCATTTGGATGCACTTTCTCTGAAATACCAACATAGACGTGCACACCTCGATAAAAGTGTTTTGCTCGGAAATGCATACTTGATAATTGGGTGACGCGTTTTATTTTCTTTTGTATAGATTTACAATTTCAAGGAATTAGAAGCGCTTTATAACTATGAAAATTGTCTCCTGGAACGTAAATGGAATAAGAGCCATTGCTAAAAAGAATTTTTTTGAAGATATCGAAAAAATGCATCCGGATATACTGTGCCTTCAGGAAACGAAAGCGCAAGATGAGGAAGTTGAAAATACGGTGTCGAAAATGAGCGATTATGACCGGTATTACAATTCGGCAGAAAAAAAAGGATACTCCGGAACTGCACTGTTGAGTGCTATTAAACCCATATCAATTTCAAATGATATGGGTATTGCAGAACACGATACAGAAGGGCGCGTGCAATGCGCAGAATATGAGAATTTCTATTTAGTCAACGTTTATGTCCCCAATTCGGGACAAAAATTGGAAAGGCTTGATTACAGAAAGGAATGGGATGCAGCTTTTCTCACGTATTTAAAACATCTGGAAAAAACCAAACCCGTTATTGCTTGTGGCGATTTTAATGTGGCTCATCGTCCTATTGACCTTAAGAATGATAAATCGAATTACAACAAATCGGCAGGATACACCCAAACAGAAATTGATGGAATGGATAATTTCATCGCTGCCGGATTGGTAGATTCGTTCCGATATTTGCATCCCGATAAAATTGCATACACCTATTGGAGCTACCGCTTTAAGTCGAGGGAGAGAAACACAGGTTGGAGGATCGATTATTTCCTTGTTAGTAAATCATTAAAAGACAAGATAAAGGAGGTTGAAATAGCATCCGATTATTATGGCTCAGACCATTGTCCCGTAAATCTTGAGATGGAATTTTGATTTGATCTTATATTTCGATTTGAGGTTTGGCAAAATAAGCTCCCCATTTTTGAAGGGAGCTTTTAACCTGTAAAAGGGTTTTCATTTTTTATTTTCTAACTCTTTCGCTTTTTCTTCCTGCTTCTCTAATTTTCTAAAATATCCACGCGTTAAAAAATTATGTTTCAGAGCTTCCATATTTTCATTGAATTTCACGGTTCCTTCTTCTATATTTTTAATGGAAGATTTTAGCTCAAAGACCAAGGTGCTGTCTTTTACGATATAATTGAAAGCGCCATCGCTACTGTCTATTGCTGTTACAAGATTATTTAGAGTACCTGTAGTTTTTTCTAATTTGGCACTGGATGTTTCCAAGTTCACAATTGCCGATTTCAACTTGGTGCCGGAAATAGAATCTTTTAATAGTACCCCTAAAACACTGTTGTCCTTTATTTTTAAGTCGTTAACAACCGTTCTTAGCGAAAGAATCGATTGTTTAAAATCATTTGCAAGAATGCTGTCATTAACCAATTCACCCACAGTTCCTGCACCGTTGTTAATTTTGTTTGTGATTGCAATTAAATCTGTAATGAGAATAGAAGCTTTTTCGGATCCGGCATTCAGCGTGTTTAAAACTTCATCTGTGCTAACATTTGAGTAAGACTTTATTATATCTCCATTAACAATAACTGGCGCTAATCCGTTTCCGGGTACAATATTAACGATCATACTGCCTACCAGTCCATCTGATCCAATGGTCGCAACCGCATCTTTTTTTATGTATGGAACAATGTTTTCCGCGATGCTCATTTCGACTTGTATCGTTGTATCGCTCAGCATTTCAATTTCTTTTACCGTACCGATTACTATTCCTGCGTAACGCACATTATTCCCTTTTTGCAATCCATTCACATTCTGAAAATAGGAACGAATAGTAAATGTTTTATTGAACATACTTTGACGCTGTCCGATTAAATAAACAGCAGCAACAAATAAAATAGTACCTAAAATGACGAAGAGTCCTAATTTTATTTTCTGTGATTTTGTATTGTCCATGTCAAAATAGTTTTAGCAGAAAGTGATTATTCTATTCCTATTTAAAAAAAGCTTTTACCGTGGGGTCATCTGAAGCTTCCAATTCTTCAAAAGTCCCACCCACATAATCTTTGCCATCAATAAGTAGAATCATTCTGTCAGAAATTACTCTTGCACAATCTACGTCGTGAGTAATGATGATCGACGAGGTGTCGTATTTTTTTTGAATAGTATGCATAAGCGTAATAATCTCTTTTGAGGTTATGGGATCCAGTCCCGATGTTGGCTCGTCGTAAAGCATCACTTTTGGTTTCAAAATCAGCGCGCGAGCTATGGCTGCGCGCCGTTGCATACCTCCAGAAAGTTCAGAAGGGAGCAAGTCTATGGTATTTAATAACCCAACACTTTCTAAAGCTTCTTTTACTAAAACTTCCAGATCGGCACCTTTTGCAATTTTCCTTTTGTGCCTTCTTAAGGGAAACTCTAAGTTTTCCCTGATCGTCATGGAGTCATAAAGCGCGCTACCCTGAAATAAAAAACCAATATCTGAACGCAAAATATCCAGAGCTTCCTGGTTTAGTTCAGTGATGTCATTTTTCATTACACGAATCAAACCACTATCGGCTTGCATTAAACCTACCATGCATTTTACCATTACAGACTTACCCGAACCCGACTTCCCCATTATTACCAGGTTTTCGCCTTTATGAAGTTTTAAATTGAACCCATTGAGTACATGATTATCCCCAAAACTTTTACGTAAATCTTTTATTTCCAGCACTACTTCCCGCGTGTCGGCTGCTTTCTGTTGAGTGGATATGTGCGCTGGTCGGTTCATAAATCAATAAAGATTGCGGTTATAAAAACGGCAATAAAATCTATAATGAACAGCAGCATTGTTATAAATACTACGGCTGTATTGGCGGCTTTACCTACACCGGCAGTTCCTTTGCTGGAATAATAACCTTTAAAGCTACCTACAATTCCTATTGCAAAACCAAAGAAGAATGTTTTTATGGTGGCCGGAAGAAGATCGCCAAAAACTAAGGCATCAAAAACTTGATTAAAGTAGAGTTGAAACGAGACATCCGCTTTGGTATTTTCAACTAAATATGAACCGTAAATTGCTAAAGCATCCCCTACAATTACCAGCAAGGGAAGCATTAAGGTTATGGCCAAAACACGCGTAACAACTAAATACTTAAACGGATTTGTTCCGGATACCTCCATGGCATCAATTTGTTCTGTTACGCGCATAGATCCCAACTCTGCGCTAATACCGGAGCCAATTCTGCCGGCACAAACCAGGGCTACCACAATGGGTCCTATTTCTCTTACTATTGCAATACTTACCATATATGGCATCCATGACACTGCGCCAAATTGCGTAAGTGTTGGGCGCGTTTGTAAGGAAAATACCAATCCAATAATAAAGGCAGTAACGCCTACCAATACGAGTGAACGATTGCCCATGTAATAGCATTGGCGCAAAAATTCCTTAAACTCAAACGGAGGCTTAAAAACGGTATTAAAAAATCGCGCAGTGAATGAAGATATTTCTCCAATCTCAATGAGAAATGAATAGAACTGCTCTTTTATTTTTCTAAAAAATAGCATGTTTGTGGCATTACATCAAATGTAGTCCTAACACTATGTTTAAACAAATGACTAAGATCATTTAAAGATTAACTTTTAAGTCTGTATTTTGAAACCATAAGAATTGGTATAACAGATCATTACCCAAAACTATGAAGTTCTGCCGGAATAAAATTCTATAACGGCAAAACCATCCGATGCCTTCCCGCTTTAGGGAATGAAAGGATGAGAGGGCATCAGCGAAATTTTAATTTCGAGAATCCAAGGCGGTGATCCCGACAGGATTTGCTCTGCAGATCTTGTCTATCCAAGGTCAAAATCGAACCACAAGCCTGCGCTGCAGCCTTGGATTTTTTTGTGTTCGAATTTCCTTTCATGCAAGCACGAGCAAATTCGAACACAAAAAAACCGCAATCGTGAAAAACGATTACGGTTTGATTCTCTGGTGATCCCGACAGGATTTGCTCTGCAGATCTTGTCTATCCAAGGTCAAAATCGAACCACAAGCCTGCGCTGCAGCCTTGGATTTTTTTGTGTTCGAATTTCCTTTCATGCATGCACGAGCAAATTCGAACACAAAAAAACCGCAATCGTGAAAAACGATTACGGTTTGATTCTCTGGTGATCCCGACAGGATTCGAACCTGTGACCACCTGCTTAGAAGGCAGGTGCTCTATCCAGCTGAGCTACGGGACCCTAAATTCGGAGTGCAAAAATAGCATTTCTTATCAAATTATTCAGCGATATGCAGATTCGATTTCAATCGCTGAGAAATCTGCAAATCTTTTTTTTATCTTACGGCCATAATGCAACATGTATGGCTTCAGAAGACAAAGACCCGATCATAGTTGAATGTGCATGGGAAGTATGCAATCAGGTAGGCGGAATTTATACTGTAATTCGTTCCAAAGTGCCGGCAGCGGTAGATACGTTTGGTGAAAACTACTGCCTTCTGGGGCCGCTCGAAAATGAAAATATTAACGCTGAATTTGAACCCATTACGCAACTTAACGATCACATTGGCCGCACGGTTGAGAAAATGCGCAATATGGGGTATGAAGTCTGGTATGGCCGCTGGCTCGTTACAGGTCGTCCGCGCGTGGTTCTTCTAAATCCGCAAAATGTATACAATCGCCTCGATACACTGCACCGTCATTTAAAAGTTGATTTTGAAATCAACACCCACCGTGAAGATCCGCTGCTCGATAAAGTGGTGATGTGGGCTGATCTTAACAGAACCTTTTTTACTCTGCTCAGCAAGGAAGCAGTAAAAGGAAATCAAAGAATTATCGCCCATTTTCACGAATGGATGGCCAGCCTGCCCATACTCGATATCCGTAATGAAAACTTGCCGGTATCTACTGTCTTTACCACCCATGCCACAATGCTCGGGCGCTACCTTGCGGGAAATGATACCGATTTTTATAAAAAACTTGCCTCCTACGATTGGGAAAAAGAGGCTGCCCGTTTTGGAATTCTGCCTCAAGTGCAAATTGAACGTCTCTCAGCGCACAATGTAGATAGTTTTACGACGGTCAGCGAAGTTACAGGTAGAGAATGTTTCCACCTTCTGGGCAAAAGTCCGGATGTGATCACTCCAAACGGCTTGAATATTACACGTTATGTGGCCTATCACGAAGTGCATAACCGACACGAATTGTACAAAGATAAAATCCACGAATTCGTAATCGGTCATTTTTTTAATTCGTACGATTTTGAATTGGATGACACCCTCTATTTCTTTACTTCGGGTCGCTATGAGTTTCGGAATAAAGGCTTCGACATCACGCTTCTGGCTTTGCAATGGCTCAACCGAATGATGGTAAAAGAAGGGATTAAGAAAACAGTTGTAATGTTTTTTGTTACCAAAAGACCTACATGGTCTATCAATCCCGAAGTGCTCGAATCACGCGGGGTAATGCAGGAAATAAAGCGAAATTGTGAATCGATCGAAAAACAACTGGGCGAAAGGCTTTTTTATGCAGCTGCAAGTTCGCGCGACGATCACAGACTTCCCGATCTCAACGAATTAATAGATGATTATTGGAAATTGCGCTATCGAAGAACCATTCAATCCTGGAAAACCAAAGATTGGCCAATCGTCGTAACGCACAATCTCGTGAATGATATCGACGACGAATTGCTCAACTTTTTACGTGGACAGCAAATGGTCAATTCACCACTCGATCGGGTAAAAGTGGTGTATCATCCCGATTTTATAGAATCTACCAATCCACTTTTTGGAATGGATTATGGTCAATTTGTACGTGGTTGCCATCTCGGAATATTCCCAAGTTATTATGAGCCATGGGGATATACGCCTCTTGAATGTGTGGCACGCGGAGTTCCGGCCATTACATCGGATCTCTCAGGTTTTGGAAATTATGTGGAAACCCTGGATTCGGACCACGAGGATAAAGGCGTTTATGTGCTTCAGCGAAATCAGGTAAATGAGAAAAAAGCTGCTGAAAACCTCGGTCGGTATTTACTTCATTTTGTGAAAACAAATCGCCGATATCGTATGCTCCAACGAAATAAATTAGAGGATTTTTCCGAAAACTTTGATTGGGCAGTTCTAATTGAACACTACCAGCGAGCCTATAAAAAAGCGTTGATTAAAAAAGTGGAGTCTTCTCCAAATGAGGTGAAAAACTAAAATCCTTACGCACAATTCGCTCTTTTTTTTGTTAGTGAATCCGAAAACCATTAAAAGAACCAATGCTAAATGAGTGAAAAAAATAAAAAATTTTCCTTTCGTCAGTTACCTTCTCTCCTGAAAGAAACGGCAGTAGCTTGGAACGATAATAACCCTTGGCGACTTAGTGCTGTGGTGGCTTATTACGCTATTTTATCTTTACCGGGTTTATTGGTTATTGTTATAAATAGCGTTGGCGCCATATGGGGAAATGATATCGTGACTGGCCGCCTAACCGGTGAAATTTCTTCTGTGCTTGGGCCGAAAGCTGCCGAGGCCATTAAGGGAATAATCGAAGGAACTCAGGGTGGAAATAAAAGTATTATTTCTACCATTATCGGTATTGCGACATTAATTTTTGGAGCTACAGGAGTTTTTTTTCACTTGCAAATTTCACTCAATCAGATTTGGCATATTAAGCCCAATCCGGATTCCAATGTCAAGAAATTTTTGAAAGACCGCCTTTTGAGTTTCGCTTTTGTGCTCATTATAGGGTTTTTATTGCTGATCAGTTTTATGGTCACTGCGGTCATGTCTTTCCTCTCCGGATACATTGAATCTATTTTACCAGAAGCGATGGTTTATATTGCATTTATCCTCAATGCGCTGTTGTCGCTGGGAATTATTACCGTGCTTTTTGCATTGATGTATCGCTATTTACCAGATGCCAAGATCAGTTGGAAAACGGTTTGGATTGGTGCCTTGATCACAGCACTGCTTTTCACCCTGGGTAAATTTTTGCTGGGTATTTATTTCGGTAAAGCCAATCCTGGATCAACTTACGGAGCGGCCGGATCAATTATTCTCATACTATTATGGGTTTCGTATTCCTGTCTGGCGCTATTCTTTGGAGCAGAATTTACGTACGTCTATGCCAAGCGATTCGGACTTGGTGTTGAACCTGCTGCCCACGCTATGGAAGTTAGACAAAAGGAAGTAGTACTCGAAAAAGGAGAAGGAGAGGAGGAGAAATCAGGGAAGGATAAGGATGATAAAGACTGATTGTTGAAAGAGCGCTTTTTTGCTCATTATTCCATCCGGTGATCGGAGGCATTTCAAATCTGATCAACAAACCTGCTTTTTGTTTTTCTTGCCAATTGCTCATTTTCGTGCGGTCCCAATAGCGCTATATTGGCAATTCCTTGGCTTGCTTAATGCAAATTTAAAAAACGTCGTTCCACCAAAGTATTCACTTTCTTAAACAAGCCTTTTGGATTAAGGGCGCGCCATGCAATTTCATTCAGCCGTCCGTCAAAGAGGAAATAGCTGTCGGCATTCACCGCCGAAAATTCGCGCAGTACATGATCCCGAAAGTTAAGCACCGCTATCCAGCCATCGGTTTCGGTTACATCGTCAAACCATTCTTCATAATACGAATCGTCGGAGTAGTGGAAGTTCAATACATTTTCCCCGATAAGGATAAACTTATGGATGCCTTCGCCCATCAAGTGATCGGCGATATCGCGCTTGAGAAACATGATATCATTGTGCAGGCAGTCATTCCACTCGCCAAATAGTTCAATGATCGCATATCCCTGAAGATAGTCGGCGTAGAGTATTTTCATAAAAAGCGAAGACGACCCAAAATCATCCCATTGCGGATGGATCAGATGATCATATATAGCATGGGTAAATTCAAATTCGCTGTATTCCCTTCCGTAAAAAGGTGACCGTACATCTTCTTCAGCGGTGTATAGATGGCGCCAGTTATAATGTGGTTCTATGGTATGCATTTATTTTTAATGTAGAATGTATAATGTACAATTTAGAATGTAAAATGTTCAAATGCTTATTACAGACAGCCATTTCCATTTGGTATTGACCTTTGCCGAATGCTTTTTGCAAATTGCCTTTTAATAATGACAGCTCTCTACTCCGGAGATCCTCTCGCGACCCGTGACTCGCGACTCGCGACCTACCTCCCTTTCTCAATCGCATTTCGCACGCTCCCATGCTTTAAAAGCAGCGCGTTTGCTTGATCATAACCAATTTTCAATACGTCCATCACCATCAGCGTACCGCGATCTACAAGTTTGTTATTACTCAACTGCATATCTACCATTCTATTGCCTTTTACCCTCCCGAGTTTTATCATCAGAGAGGTAGATATCATATTGAGCACCAGTTTTTGCGCAGTTCCCGATTTCATGCGCGTGCTACCGGTAACATATTCCGGTCCGACAGAAACTTCGATGGGAATCTCAGCCGCTATTCCAATCGGCGAGCCGGGGTTGCAGGTAATACATCCCGTCAGCACACCGTTTTTCCGCGCTTCTTTGAGAGCACCAATTACGTATGGAGTGGTTCCCGAAGCAGCTATTCCAATAAGGGTATCGTTTTTGCCAATCGCGTGCTTTTGCAAATCTTGCCATCCCTGATCTTCACTGTCTTCCGCAAATTCTACCGCTTTACGGATAGCTGCATCGCCACCGGCCATCATTCCAATCACCAATCCATGAGCGGCTCCAAAAGTAGGAGGGATTTCGCTGGCATCGACTATGCCGAGTCGGCCACTCGTCCCTGCACCGATGTAAAAGAGTCGTCCACCACCTTCCATTCGCGGAAGCGCAGCATTAACCAAATTTGCGATAACCGGAATACAACGCTTCACAGCCACAGCCACTTTCGCGTCTTCTCGATTAATATCTGTCAGGATTTCTTCGACTGACTTATGCTCTAAGTTATTATAGAGCGATTCTTTTTCGGTGCTTCTTTCCACGGTGCAAATGTAAAAACCTCATTTTGGTTTTTTCCCGATTTCTCGGGATTTTCGAGGTTTTTTTTGATTGGTTTTTATTTTGACTTCGTATTAATCGGATGTTTTTTCTTTAACCGCAAAGTGCGCCAAGATTAAGCGAAAAAGGGGTAGAGGAATCCATTTGTCAAGGGAGATTCGATCTTGTTTGAACCATCCTTTGTCTGAGCTCAGATCATCAAAAGAACCGAGATGCCTCCCCCTCGTGTCGTGATTTTGACAAGATGGAAAATGTTAGTTGGAGGGGGATAAAGGGGGAGGACGATTAAGTGATTTATTTTATTGGATGTGTATTTCGATCGTTGAGTAGGTCAAACGAAAAAACCCCCGATCAATAAAGATCGGGGGTTAAATATTAAGATGAAAATATGCTTAGTTGAACATTATTTTCTTGGTAATTTTCGAATTATCAAAATTGATTTCCATCAGGTAAACGCCGCTGTTGAGGTCGCCACGATCCATATGGAAAAGATGTGCATTCACATTTCTTTCAAATACTACGCGTCCGGTGATGTCGAAAAGTCGAACAATTCCAATTACATTTTCGTCGTTACGAACGGTGATCGCTGATTTTGCAGGATTTGGATAGATGGATGTTCCATTGTCTGCAGACGTTTCCGTGATGCCTGTAGTACATGGTGCTTCAGGAAGTGCCATTGCACACATCAATCGTGGATTAATATATCCCTGAATGGTGTCAATATATGCGAGTCCTTTTGCGGCTCCTTGTCCGGGATTCCCGGCTTCATTTTGTGCATTGATTATAGCTGCATCATAGGTACCACCCGTGGCAGCATTTGTGGCTGCTACTACTTGTTGCAATGTGGCAAAATCCCACCAGTCCCAAGGACTTCCTTGGTTGGTAAATCGATTTCCATCCAGTGTATTAATAGGCAACACAAATGGGTATAAACCTTCCGGAGATGGGTTAATTGTAATGGTAGGTTGTGACGCGAGTATATAGTCGAACGTTTGTCCATAAAGTGAACGGGCGCGATCGGTGTAGGGGTCATTCCCATCGGGTATGCTTGTAAATGCGCTGTTGTTTCCTAAAGCATTCGCTTTTTGAATAAACACATTCGGTCCGGAAACATCGACTACATCTTCGTTTGTGGTAGGAACTACAACGGTTCCATCGTCAAAAGGTGCGAAGGGATCGCGTACACAATGCATGGATATCATAGGGACATCTCCGGCTTCCAACCATGAAATATCAGCGAGTGCGCCACCAATGTTTGCAGCAACAGAAACTTCTTTTGAGATTCCGGCCTCTTGCAGCGGATCGGGAAGGCGAGTGGCACCCGGACCACCATCAATATTTCCGTCAACTTGCTCTACGACATAAGGAATACCATTTTCTCCGGTAAACTTATCGATAGCAACCTCCGAATCATAATCGCTTAGCGTTACGTAAGCCTGAGCTACATATCCACCGGAACCCTGACCAAAAAGTGCAATTTTTTCTGGGTCAATGCCGTAAGGATTATCAGCTCCCATAGTCGAGCGCATAAACCGTACAGCCGTTTGTGTATCGTGAAGGGCTCGATATACGGCTTGCAAAAGCGTACCTCGTCGAACATCCGGGTCTGAAGAAATTGGATTCCAACCCAATCGATAGTTCAAAGCGGCTACTACATAGCCACTGCGCGCCCATTGCTTGCACATATTTACAACCGCACTGTCCCTTTTACTTCCTGTCGGACTTCCATTGATTACCTGAGGCAAGAAATTTCCGGTGTGAAGATATATAATTACCGGCCGGCTTGTGTTCTCATCGCTGGCTGGTGGAGTGTAAACATCCATTGTAATTGGAAATAATTTCGCTGTAGTTTGCTGATCTACAGGGAGATTGGTATTACTTTGGAAGTAGTTTAGTGGGATAGCTGTACCATTATCCATTAAATCATTAAGCGTTGACATGTCGGCGAGAAATGCACCTAAATCTGAAAAATTCGAGCGGAGTGGATCAACATTAAAACCAATCGACACATCAGCTTGCATTTGGTTGCTATCAAAGACCTGATCAAGGTAGCGGGTTTGAGCATTGGCGAAGTTAAAAGCCAAAATGGCAATTGCTACGCATGTAGTTTGTAAATAGTTTTTCATAGAGAGTGATTTAAATTAATGAGAGTGAAAAATACGGAATATTTATCGATTCAACCATTCATATACCAAAGAAATGTATGCAAGCCTTCCGATATAAGGACCTCCGTACACGGTATATATGCGATTATCAGTAACATTCGAAGCCCCAACCTTGACACTTGTATTGATTTTTTTGAAATTGGCGGTGATCGCAGCATCTATTAAATAATAGCTCGGGACGTATCCTGTAAATTGCGGACTTCCTTCATACTGAAAACCTTCCACCCATTTGTAATTGACTCCAAAGCCCCAGTTCTTCAAACGAAAAAATCCAAAGTCTGTATTCAAATCTCTCGCATTAATACCGAAATTTACTTTATTCTTTGGTGTATTGAATGCCGGGATGATTGGGTCGTCGGCTCCGCTTGTAAGCTTATTGAAGGAGTAGTTAGTGGTTAACGCAAACTTTTTATAGAAATAATAATTTAATCCAATAGATGCACCCTGTGTGGTAACATTCCCTTTTGCATTTGCTGCTATACGATAGGCAGTGAAATTGTTGGGCAGCGGGTTATCAGGGGTATATGGAATATCCAGACCAATATTATAACCAATAAAATCAGTGTATATGCTGTAATAATAGGCCGCATCGATGTATATTTTGTTGGAAACAGTGCCGCGATATCCCAACTCCAAAGTCCGCACTTTCTCAGGTTGAATCGGATCGACATTGTAATAATCCAGTTTATCCCATGCAAAAGTGACTCCTGTGTTTCGGGCTTCGTTAAAAGAATCGATAGTAACCAAAGAGTCAAATCCATTCAGATTTCCTATCAAAGTGGCGCGGCCTACATCGTAATATAAATATTGATCGGCAAGTGTTGGATTACGCACAGCCGATGACACTCCACCACGGATAATATTGTTCTCATTCAATTGAAAAACAAGCGACAGAGCCGGAGAAAATACGGCATCGAAGTTTTCGTTTTTATCCATTCTGAGCGTTGCATTCAGGGTAAGGGTTTCGTTGATTAATTTTTTCTCATACCCCGCATATATACCGAATTCCCAGTTTTTTATTTTACTATAGCTCGAATCTACTTTTGTTTCAACGAAAGTGGTATCTTGAGTGAGCGGATCAATCTTCATCCGAACTTCACGATCGTAGGTGAGCGAATCACGGAAGATGGTTCCGCGCGAATCGGGTGCATAGAGTCGCCCGTTGGCACCTACTCTTATTTTGCCAAAGTCGAAATCAAAAACATATTCACCCTGCCCGTGATATAAGGCCGATTTATCATAAAACCGGGATCCATTGTTGGTGAAAAGGCGAGAAGTAACATCTTGAAATAGGCTGTCAAAACGCTGTGTACCCGGCCGGTAATAAGGTTGTTCTTCGTCCACAGCAGAATTTTCAGTTTGTCTTCTTACATCCGCATTATACGCATTCATCGCACCGGGATGGCTTTGTGCCCAATCATTTTGTGCATCAATTATTCCACTCCTCCATGCGACATTGGCAGCACCGTACGCTTCAAGATCGAGATTACCCTGATCGTCGTAATAGTCATTAATGTCTGGTCGTGTGTCAGAAAAATCCTGTTGATCGGGCATTCCCTGGCTGTACAATGTGTCTCTCCCAAGCCGGTAAAAAGCCGCATAATCTTTGTAAAAATTGGCCTGTAGCTTTGACAAATCTGACATGATATTTGCGGTAAGAACTGCATCGTAGGAGTCGCCGGCGTTTTCATTGGTGCTGTAAAAACGAAGGAAGAATTTATTCTCTTTTTTCAATTCAATTTTATTCTGAAAAAATTGGATGTTGCGAAGACTGATCCGATTATCCCCCTGATAGATAGTGGTTCCGTTTCCGTAATTGAATCCATAATTCAAAATAAGATCTTTATTCAATTTATAATACAAACCGACATTCGCTTTGGTATTCTTAGTGTCATAATCGGCTATGTCTTCTTCGCGATAGCCACTTCGATAGATTCTCCCAAGACCGGGTGTGTTAAGGTCTTTGGCGTAATTATTTCCTCCTTCGGTCACTTCATCGCCATAAACGTTTACCGCGTCGTAGCCCGAATAATTGGCTGCTGTTACCAAAGAACCATCTACCGGGTTGTAATTATTTGCTTTCCAGTCGTCGGCTCTCAGGTAAAAAAGATTGAGTTTATACCCGAATTTATCTTCACCAGCTTTGTTTTTAATAACCTCTGCCCAGCGAACGGCACCTTCAAACATATTGCGCTCACCACCTTTCAGCGACACTGTAAGACCCGGAAATAAAAATGGATCTTTGGTGTGCATATCGATCACCCCGTTAAAAGCCCCTGGACCGTAATACGCTGAGCTTGCACCAGCAATAATATCCACAGATTGCACGTCGAGATCGGATGCACCAAGAAAATTTCCGAGTGAGAAGTTAAGCCCCGGTGATTGATTGTCCACGCCATCTATGAGCTGAAGCGATCTTACCGGCGATGTAGAATTGAAACCACGTGTATTTATAATTTTGAAACCCATACTGGCCGAGGTAACATCTACTCCTTTCAAGTTACCTAGACTTTCGTAAAAATTGCCGCTTGGAGCTTCTTTTATGGCAATTACGTCCATTGACTCTACCGTGAGTGCAGCTTGTTTGGCCTTTTCACTGATCCGACTCCCAACTACTTCCACCTCATTGATCATCACATTATCCTGAGACAGATCGATTTTTACTTTTTCTGAAAAAGAAGTGACAGTAACTTCCTTCGGGGAATAGCCCAAAAAGTTGATGACGAGTGTGAGTGGTGGGTCCTCGTTTACCTTTATTGAAAATTTTCCGTCCAAGTCGGTCGTTGCACCGGTGGAAGTACCTTTGAGAATTACGGTAGCACCTATAAGCGTTTCGCCGGTTGTATTGTCGGAAACGATCCCGGTAATTGTGCCTTGAGCCATACTTTGTATCATACAAAATCCCATGGCCACAATTAGCAATGTGGGCAACACCATTCTCTTCCAATCCATAAAGTCGTTTATGCTTTTAATCGTGTCAAATCTACACTTTGAGAAGCCAAAATAAAGAATAAAGAATAGGAATTGGTATTCAGTGCTTCTTTTTTTCCAAATAAAAACCGCACCCCTTGGATTGTTAGTTCCTAAACATATTTCGCGAAATGGAAAAACAGATTAATAAATACCCGGAAAAGATTCAGGATCAGTTTCGTGCATCATCGTGTATGCCGTTTCGACAATATCTTCCACCGAAGGTTTGGAAAAATAATCGCCATCGGTACCATAAGCGGGACGATGTTGTTTTGAAGTGAGCGTAACTGGTCGGCTGTCCAAATTGAAATATCCGCCTTGCTCGTTCAATATTTGGTCGAGAATAAAGGCCGAAGCACCGCCGGGAACGTCTTCATCAACAATAAGCAATCTGTTTGTTTTGCTTAGGCTTTCGCCAATCATTTGATTCAAATCGAAGGGGAGGAGGGTGCGTACGTCAATAAGTTCGGCGTTGATGCCCAAGTCAGCCAGCTCTTCACAGGCCTTTTCGGCCATATTGCAAGTCGCTCCGTAAGATACAATTGTCAAATCCGTACCTTCATGAACGATTTCGGGAACACCTAAAGGAATGCAAAACTCTCCGAGATTCGTTGGTTTTAGTTCCTTGGAGCGGTATCCGTTTAGTGGTTCTATTACAAGGGCTGGATCGTCGCTTTTGAGAAGCGTATTGTAAAAACCTGCTGCCGTAACCATATCGCGCGGCACACAAACGTAAACACCTCTTATAGAGTGTATTATAGCTCCCATTGGGGAGCCTGAATGCCAGATTCCTTCCAAACGATGACCGCGTGTGCGGATGATCATTGGTGCCTTTTGTCCGCCTTTGGTGCGGTACTGCACCGTGGCTAAATCATCGCTTATGATTTGAAGTGCATAGTAAAGATAATCGAGATATTGAATCTCTGCAATAGGTCGCAGTCCGCGCATTGCCATACCGATTCCTTGGCCCAGAATAGTCGCCTCGCGGATACCCGTATCGCTTACACGAATTTCGCCAAATTTCTCCTGCATTCCTTCCATCGACTGGTTTACACCTCCTATTTTTCCAACGTCTTCACCAAAAGTTAGGATACCGGGATATTTATGGAACAATGCTTCAAAATTATCGCGCAGTACCAGTCTGCCGTCAACCTCTTCGACATTTTTGTCAAAAACGGGTTTTACT
>CAVUKD010000001.1:0-868702 GCA_963741985.1 uncultured Cryomorphaceae bacterium | reverse complement strand
TCCGGGATATTTAGCGCAGCCCGATCGCTTTGAGAATATAAATTGGCGGAATAGCGGTCGGTGTTTTCAGCGTTTCTGGCATTCAACCATTCGATCAACTCATTGCGCGCGGCATCGTTTGATCCGGCTGTTTTTAACAGCGCCTTTCTCACCGTGGAAATCACATCTTTCCGCACCGGATCCATTGTTTTTCTCAATGCTTCGGTGAGTTCGCCGACTTCTGATGAACTGCCAGAGAGTTTATCCAAAATTGCGATAGCCTCATCGCGGTCGGTATTTATTTCGCCCTGAAAATCTTTCCAAGCGGCTTTCTGTGCTGCACGCACCTCTTGTTTGGCTGTTTTTTCAATTTCATCCAGTTGATCGGCTTCTGCGATATCGTGCTCCACCATCCAAGTGCGCATTTTCGAAATGCAGTCAAAATCTTTGCCCCACTGCAATCTTTCTGCCGATTTGTAGCGCTCGTGCGAACCGCTCGTGGAGTGGCCCTGTGGCTGTGTAATTTCCTCGACGTGAATCAATACCGGCACGTGTTCTTTTCGAGCAATTGACACCGCCTTTTCGTATGTATTTATCAGCGCTGGATAATCCCATCCTTTCACATTGAAAATTTCGAATCCTTTGCGGTTTTCGTCCCGCTGAAATCCTTTCATCAATTCGGAAATGCTGCCGCCTGTGGTCTGATATTTCTTTGGTACCGAGATGCCGTAACCGTCATCCCAAACCGACATAACCATAGGGACTTGCAGCACTCCTGCAGCATTCATGGTTTCAAAAAAGAGTCCTTCGCTAGTGCTCGCATCGCCGATGGTTCCAAAGGCTACTTCATTTCCCTTTTCGGTAAAATTCTCGAAGCCTTTGTGAAGATTTTTATTGTTGCGGTATATTTTTGAGGCTTGCGCCAAACCGAGTAGGCGAGGCATCTGACCAGCTGTAGGGGAAATATCTGCCGAAGAGTTTTTTTGCTCCATCAGGTTCTTCCACGTACCGTCGGGATTAAGGCTCCGGGTCGAAAAGTGGCCACCCATCTGTCTTCCTGCACTTGCAGGTTCTTTTTCAGAATTGGTATGAGCGTAGAGAGCGGCAAAAGCCTGCTGAATACTGAGGGCGCCTATGGCCATCATAAAGGTTTGATCGCGGTAATAGCCGGATCGGAAATCTCCGTTTTTAAACTGCTTGGCCATCGCGATTTGCGCTACTTCTTTACCATCTCCGAAAATGCCAAATTTGGCTTTTCCGGTAAGGACTTCCTTACGACCGAGTAGTGACGCCTCCCGGCTCTCGCAAGCCAGCGTGTAATCGGCGATAACCTCTTTTATGAATGTTTTTTCTTGTGTAGCTATAGCTTCTTTGTCTTGATTCATCATGTAGGCAATATTCAGCAGTGCAAAGGTAAGAAATTGAATTTCGAAATCCTTATTCTTTGCAAAGACGTGCTATTTGCCTACATACCAGGCTGCCGGGATAAGCTTTGGGAGCTCATAATGGGTATTGATATGCGTTGTTGCTGCCTCCTCAGCGTTTCTATTTCCATTGGATTTAACAGCGATGGCGAAACAGATGCATGTCGCAAAAAAGCCGACGAAAACAAAAAGGGCAATAATAAGTACTTTCTTGGTTGGCATGGTAGTAGGTTTTTTAACCGATACTCCTTCAAAAGAGCATCGGTTGGTTATTTTGCGTTAATGGCTGGAGTCATATAAGGAGTCATTATAATCAGTATCATCATCCTGCCTTTGCTTGCGCGAAAAATGAGGATTCATCAATCCGTCCGGTGTCATTTTCCACGCACGGTTTATCATTCTCCCATCATAGGTATTGGTCACATTCGGAACATCATAAATGATTTTATTGCTTCCTTTCGTAAAGTAAATTGATTTACCAACGGGAATGTTGAGGATATATTTTACTTCCTGACCTCTGATTTTCCCATCCTTAAGCACTGCAAAATAACGACTTATCAATAAGCTGTCGCCGGAAACTATTTCGTTCGATACGATACTTCGTGCATTGGCAATAGCATCTTTTTGAGTTGAGCCGCGCGATGTGTACTCTATACGTAAATGATATAAGCTGTCCACAAGATTGGTTTCTACCGTAAATTCGTTTTCTCCGATGTATATAATATCAGTCGAATTAATACCCGGAAATGTTACATCCGAAGTGCTTAAAAAATTCCGGCGGCCAAAACCATTTGTAAATTTGTATTTATCATCGGCATCACTGATAATATCAAGATAGAGCAAATCCGAATTGGAGAATTCGAGCGGTACATTTTCGGAAAAGGAAGTCTCTATCTGAAACTGTTTGTAGATGTCCGCGCCACTTGCGGCAAGCATTGCCGCGCCACCAAACCATATTATTACCAATACTATACCGATCCAGATAGGTATTCTCTTGTAGTCGAAAAGCATACGAATACCCAGAAGTAGAAAGCCTATGGCGGGTGCAATCAACACAATCATCATTCCGACGGTAAGCAAAGTTTTGTCAACCTGGGAGTCAAATAGCGATTGTACAAAAATGGGCAGATCCATATCGTTTACAAATCCATTGTGCACAAAGCCCAGAAAGGTGTCCCAACCAAAAAGAAAACCGAGTGCACCAATGATTCCACCAATTCCGGCTATAATAAGACATACACCGATTACTTTTACGAGAATGATAAGCAAGATGCGCAGGATTCTTGCGAGATTAGTAAAAAGATCACTTATAAATTCTCCTGCCTGATTCCCCACATTTCTCACCCGATTTTCATTTATGTTGTTTTTTTTTCCAAAATCTTTGATATCCTCTTTCACGCCATGAAATGACTCGCCCACCTTTCGCGAAATATTATCGACCGTTACCGGTTCCCCGTGCATTTGCAGTTTCTCGGCGGTGGTTTTCGCTTTTGGGATTATAAGAGCGAGAATGAAATACAAAATTAATCCTGATCCGTAAAAAATGAACGACACAGCAAAAATGGCGCGCATTATAATCGGATCAATTCCGAAATAAGCACTGATTCCACTGCATACGCCAAAAACTATTTTATTGTCCGGATCGCGAAACACTTTGCTGGAGCTTCTGCGGCTTTTTGACTGGGTTTGCTCGAATTCCATTTCTTCTTCATCGCCATCCATATAGTCTTCGGGTTTTCCCATGATGGTAATTATCTCATCCACATCCTTTTCAGTAATGACCTGCTTCTGATTGGAAATACGTTCCATAAACAACTCGGCAATGCGCAATTCGATATCCGAGATAATCTCATCAGTGCTTTCGCGTTTTTCAAAATATCCACGGATTGTGTTGAGATAACGGCTGAGTTTGTCGTAGGCGAGCTCTTCAATATTGAAAACGCGGCCTCCTATATTTACACTTATTGTTTTGTTCATGGCTAATTGTTTATAGTTCGGTTTACGGCATTTAATAATTCATCCCAGGTTTCGCGTAATTCGCTGAGCACCTGCTCGCCCAATGGCGTAAGTTTGTAATATTTTCGGGGTGGCCCTGCATTGGATTCTTCCCAGCGGTAGTCCAGTATTCCCGCATTTTTGAGCCGAGTGAGTAGCGGATATAGAGTGCCTTCTACTACGATCAGCTTGGATTCTTTTAAAGCGTGGATGATATCCGAAGGATACATTTCCTGCACTTTCAGTAATTGGAGAATGCAAAACTCCAATACTCCTTTGCGCATTTGCGCTTTTGTGTTTTCGATTTTCATTCCGTTGGGGTATTCAAGGTTTTTTGATTCATTGGGAGCTTCATTTTTTTCTTGTAATTGAATTTCAAGGCTGTCGCCTCTTTCGATCCGTCTTTCTCTCCTTCATTGGTTATTAACATATCGCCATTCTGATAAAAAGTTATTCCTTCTGATTTGTTGTACATTTCCGGATCAAGCGGAAGCATGTGTATTAAGCCGCCGTCGTTATTGAAAATGAATAGAAAATAGTCTTTTGCCGAAAGGAGGTAAAGCTCTTTCGAAATAGGATGAATGGCCAATGCCGACGTTCTTAATTTTAATGACGGTTTGGAAACGGTTCCGTCTTTTTTGATTTTCACCGGCAAGGCTATATCGTGTTTTTTGGCGTAAGCTTCGAGTTCATTTACATTGAATTCGTAGGCTGGTATCTTGGATAATTTTTTGGTTCTTAAATCAAAACTATAGATTGCCCGAAGTGGTGTTTTCTTCGGCTCTGTGCTTGGATGGCTTTTGCTGGCAATCAGCAATCGATTGTTTTTCGGGTCAAAGCAAAGTCCTTCATTGTTTTTTGCAGGGATTCCACTTTTGTAAGTCTGCTCCGAATATCCGGATGTATAGTAATCTGATATTTCAAAAATAGTGCCGTCGCTACGCAGAATATAAATGGAGCCATGTGCCTCTGTTATTCCTTCATAATCGCCATCGAGATGAAAATTAAATTCGTTTATGATCTCGTTTTTGAGTGCATCATATATAAAAACAATTCCTTTTTCGTCTTGCACGCAGGCAAATGTTTCATTTTGCAATGCAGCGAGCCCTGAAATTTCCATCAATTGGTTCGGGAGATGCAAAATTTGATCCGGCTTGATCAAATCGTAATCAATATTTGCAGGAACCTGGCAGTGGCCACTTTTAGCAGAAAAGGCTACCAGCACAAGAAGAATTAGAATATTTGGAAGAATGTTTTTCACTTTTTAAATGGATTGATGGGACAAATATATAAAAACTATATGGTACTATGCAAAACAAAGTACCATATTTTGACCAAGTACTGTATGAGTGGTTTTGAAAAAGGATAAATGGTGAATTCACAGCGATTTGAAACTTTTCAGTCTATTGTTGGTATAAGGATGGAATTTTGAAATCAATAGCATGAAAAAAATATTCGCTTTAATAGGGATCGTTTTTGTGGTTATGGCGACTCAGTCCTGCTCGAATGCTCATCAGGTATGTGCCGCCTATGCACAGCAAGAATCTAGTGCCCGGCCTGCACCAGAGGAAGTCCAATAAAAAGGCTCTCAAGGCTGTTGAATTGTTTATATTCGCAGCATGGCTGAAACTATTCTTGTAACCGGCGCTGCTGGATTTATAGGATCTCATTTATGCGAATTTTTGCTAGATAAAGGTCATGTCGTAATTGGCATTGACAATTTCGACCCTTTCTATCCGCGCTACATTAAAGAGCGTAATCTCAAGGAATTACAGAAACTTTCTAATTTTCAATTTTGTGAATGCGATCTACGCGATCCGAATGCTTTGACGCTTTTACCCCTTTTTCATTCGGTGGTACATCTAGCTGCCAAGGCAGGGGTAAGACCTTCCATTGAAAATCCACAAGACTATATTGATACCAATATTACGGGTACTCATAATATTCTTGAGCTTTGTGTAGCTCGCAAAGTCCGTAAAATTGCTTTTGCCAGCAGCTCGAGTATTTATGGCAATTCAAAAAAAATACCTTTTACAGAAGAAGGGCAGGAATACGAACCCATCTCTCCTTACGCATTTACCAAGCGCAGTTGCGAGTTTATGAACTTTACATACCATCATTTGTATAAACTCGACATTGTGAATCTCCGCTTCTTTACGGTGTATGGCCCACGGCAGCGTCCTGATCTCGCTATACATAAATTTGTAAGATTGATAAGTGAAGGCAAATCCATTCCGATGTTTGGAGATGGCAGCACAGCACGCGATTACACATTCGTGGATGATACGGTGCGCGGCATCTATGGAGCGTTGGAATATTTGTGGAATCACGATTCGGTTTTCGAAATTGTGAATCTTGGTAATAATAGTCCGGTAAAACTCAATGACCTTATCGCAGCCATTGGCGAGGCGGTAGGCAAACCGGTTAGAATCGATAGATTGCCCATGCAGCAGGGAGATGTGGATATCACCTTTGCCGATATTGACAAGGCGCGCAGGCTTTTTGGCTATGATCCTAAAACGGAGATGGAGGAAGGGCTTGAGAAATTTGTGGCTTGGTATCGAAAGGTTAATGGCGGATGAAAGTAATATTGCTAGGTGAATCTAAAAAAATGAGAAGCCCGAAACATAGCGTTTCGGGCTTCTTGATTCATAGCCCGGTTTCCTTCAGGCGGGTTGGTTCCGATTTAACGGACGAGGGACCCGAAGGATTGCCGGTGGGTTTGGCTAATCGGTCGCCATATTGCAAGTCCATTCTTTTTATCGATTTTTTCAGTCATCGTCATTCTTCCAAAATCGAGGAAATAGCATGGTGTGGTTAGCCCCATAATTGATGCTTAGTCAAGGTTAGCCAAAGGGATTGGTTAGTTGCTTTGCTGCGTTTTTCAAAGAATGTACTGCTGACTTGCGGTACAAATATATGCCTGGTAATGTGGTTGAAACGAATTTAAAACACCCAAATTCATACCGTATTTTTACGGTATAGCGCGCGGGTAAAAACACCCTTTTTTGAATTTGATATTTTAAAACTGCACTTAATATTGTTCTTTTACGCTGCATTTGAGGAAACTATAAGAATCGTTTCTTTGAAATACTATGTACCAACACTTACTAACCAAATTAGTCATGACCAGAAAATTAACGCTTAGGTTTTTAGCAGTCGGGGCCGTCTGCGTCTCAGGGCTTGCAGTTAACACTGTTTTAGCTCAGAATACGTCAACGACTCAACCGTCCACACAACTAAGTACACCTCCTCCACCTTCGGGCTCAAGGCCGATATCAGATTCTTTAGCATATACCTTTTTTCAAAATTATCATCAGTCCAATACTCCCTCGGGAAGTCAGGCTCCGCTGCGGAACAAAGGACAGGCGATTTCTCAATTTTATGCTGATGAGGCCACGCTGATTGATCCGTTGAAGGCAAAAGCCAAAGCATTGAATAAGGAATTTCTTGGACTTTCGGCTATTCCGGCGTACAATGACATTGATAGCACTTACACGCTTATTTGGGTTGCGGTGGTTGATGCAGATCCGGGAATTGGCGTTGAACCTGAATTAATGTTGCCTGATAATGGAGATATTTGGACGGATTATATTTATGATTATTCAAATGTTTGCCCATTTGACTGCAGCCTTAATTCGAGTCAACTTTGGAATAAAAATTGGACTCGAAAGTGATATACGATGATTGAGGAAATCATATCACTACTTATCTATGCAATATCACTTGGTGGAGCAATTTTCGCAATGGTGAATTACAAAAAATTGCACCCTGCCTACAGATGGGTAGGAATATACTTGCTAGCCGTTGGTCTCCTTCAGTTGTTTGCTGCGTTTATTATCAAGAAGCTCTTTCATGGTTCGAATACTTCATTGTACAATTTCGCTATTTTCTTCTATCACTTCATATTGTTTACAATTTTTTACTACTTGTCTGGGCGCAAGATCACCCGAAATATAGTGATGCTTATATTTGGGATTTCTACATTGGTTATAGCATATTTTGTTAAGACCCACATGCCTGCCTATCAGGTTTCTATGAAGGCAATTGTGTTCGGGAGTTTTGTTTATGCCGTTTGCGCAATGCTATCTTTACTGGACTTTATGCTCTCTGATGTCGCTGAAAATCCAATTAAAAATAGCCGTTTTATAGCACTATCCGGAATTCTCTTTTACTTTTCAGCATCAGGGATTTATTTTGCGGGGAGAGAATTGCTTCAGGAATTTGCCGGAGGTCTTTACAATTATATAAATATAGTGTTGATGGGTTTATTTTATAGCATTCTGATTGTTGCGATTTATATGAATAAAAAAAAATATTCGAGTCATGACATTAAGTAACAATGACTTTGTATTTTATGCCGTAATCGGAACATTTCTCTTCGTACTTCTTGTGGTCTTTGTATTTGCCTCAGTATATATGTACAAGCGTCGCCAGCTGATATATCATAATGAACGGATTCTTCGTGAACAGAAGTTTTCGGAAGAAATGCTTCGCACCCAACTCGAACTTACCGAGCAAATTATGGCAACCATTTCGGAAGAGATTCACGACAATATCGGGCAGACTCTCACCGTGGCCAAGCTCAACCTCAATTCAATGACCGATGCGGATTACCGCGAACATGCAGACTCAGCCAAAGAATTGATAACCCGTTCGCTTCGCGATTTGAGAAATTTGAGCAAAACGCTGAATGGAGAGTATATTCTCCGCGAAGGAATCCATAAGGCACTTGAAAGGGAAGTGAAATTCATTAATCAAACTGGCGAAATACACTGTGATTTCACAGGGCAATTTGATGTTGCCGGGCTTTCGCCAAATGCTGAAATAATACTATACCGCTGTGTACAAGAAGCCATTAGCAATACCCTCAAACACGCTAATGCCGAAAACCTGAATATTGGAGTAAATCATTCAGAAAGTCAACTCGAGATTGAAATCAAGGATGATGGAGATGGATTTCAAACCTCCCAACTTAGGGATAAAGGGGTAGGAATGGGTAGCATGAAAAAACGAATTCAACTTCTTGGCGGGGAGCTAAATATTCAAAGTAGCCCTTCTGCAGGCACAACCGTAAAAATTTCTGTTCCCAGAAAAGGATTGCTGCAGAAATTAGATGGTTGACCAAACTGAATCACTCTAAATGAGCAGAGATTTCATTTAATATTTGTTTATTCGATTTCCCCTTTTACATTTACCGAAAGGAAGCGAGACTTCTTTGAAGAGGTAACCGTATTAAAGCTTTAAAATCTTGGAATCGAATATAAAAATAGCCATCGCCGACGATCATAAACTGGTTCGTAGTGGCATTGCAAATTTATTGAAGTCCAAGGATATGAATGTGGTCTTTCAAGCAGAAAATGGGCAAGTTCTTCTCGATTATATTTCTGAAAATCAAGTAGATGTCGTTCTTATGGATTTGAATATGCCCGTAATGAACGGATGGGAAACGACCGCGGCCCTCAAGGAAAAATATCCGGATGTGCACGTAATTGGCCTCAGCATGTTCGCTGATGATTTCTCGGTTTTAAAGGTAATTCGTGCCGGAGCACGTGGATATTTGCTCAAGGATGCTGAACCCGATGAGCTCGTTCAAGCCATAACTGATGTACATTCCAAAGGATATTATCACTCGGAATTAGTGTCGGGTTTACTTTACAAAAACTATTCAAGGGGGGAAGGAGGAGAGCCGGATGCCTCCGAAATACACTTATCCGACCGCGAATCAGATTTCCTCGAACATTGTTGTTCGGAGCTTACTTATAAGGAAATAGCCGACAAAATGAATGTGAGCCACCGCACGGTTGATGGCTATCGCGAATCGTTGTTTGTAAAACTTGGAGCCCGATCGCGCGTTGGAATAGTTCTGGCAGCCATCAAAATGGGGTTAATCGATTTTTAGCCCGGTTTCTCCGATTTTAACTGATCACCCCAAGATGGATCAACGGGTCGCCTTGATTAACTACCGGCATATTGTTGTGGCCAATAATAAAGCCTGATTTTGTAGATTTCATTTTCATTTCAAATTCGCCGAAAGGATCGGTAATCTTTCCTAATACATCGCCCTTATTTACAGTCATTCCCGAAGTCATGTGCCCTGTATATATTCCGGATCTTTTGGCGCGAACCCACGTAGATTCTTTCAGGAAAACCGGCTCAACCTCCTGATTTGGTGCCACGTCAATCATTTTCAGATGTTTCATCACCCGCATGGCTCCATTGATCCCTTCCTGAACCACCTCTTCATCGAGACGCAAACTTTCGCCACCTTCATACACGAGGATAGATTTTTTCATTTTGAATGCCTGTTTGCGAAAGCTCTTATCAATCAGCCGGCTCTGAAGCACAACCGGCGGAGCAAAAGCTTTGGCAAGTTTTAAGGCGTTTCGGTCATTACTTGCATAACGCACTTGTGGGAAATTAAACCGAGAAGCACCTCCCGTATGAAAATCTATTCCGAGATCGATCTGTGTGAGGATATTTTTATGCAGGAAATTTGCAACCCGCGAGGCCAGCGAGCCACCATCATGTCCCGGAAAGCTTCGGTTAATATCTTTCCCATCCGGAACTTCCCGACTGAAATTCAGAAATCCGTAGATATTCGTTACCGGCAAGGCAATCACACTTCCACAATGCAGATGGTCGAAAAGCGATTGATCCAACATGCGCCGGATTATTTCAATTCCATTGATTTCATCTCCGTGAATTCCACCACTCAACAATAAGGTCGGGCCGGTGTTTTTACTGCGAAACACGTATATAGGCAAGTCGATTAGCGTTCCGGAAGGCAGCTTGGCGATATTAGCTTTAACCCGAACAGATTCGCCGGGCTTAATAGTTTTTCCGTTGATGGTGAGAGCTGTAGCTTTGATAATACTATAATTTTGGCTCAAATATACATGTTTGGTATTGGGATGTGCATGGAATTATAACTTTGCGCTTCTTTTACGTGTGCATAACGCTTAGGAATGACTGAAAAATTAATTATTGGCAACAAAGAAAAAATCTCCTTTCCGGAAATGAAAAGAGCAAATATTGTGGCGCGAATCGATAGCGGAGCTTTATCGTCCTCAGCACATTGCGATAAAATATGGGTGGAGAAGTTGGCAGGTAAGCGCATACTTTGTTGTCATTTCCTGAAGCGCACGCATAAGGTTGTTCGCTTTGAAAAGTTTAAACGAAAAAAAGTCAAGAGCTCCAATGGTACACTGCAATCCCGTTATGTAGTGCAGCTCACTATCAAATTGGCATCGGTTGTGAAAACTACAGACGTGACACTAACCGATCGATCGACGATGAACTACTCAGTACTGCTGGGGCGAAAATTTTTAAAAGATGATTTCCTAATCGACGTTTCGCGAAGTTATCTCCAAACCAAAAAGATTTTATGAAAATTGTAATCCTTTCGAGAAATTCGAAACTATATTCTACTCGCAGGCTCAAAGAGGCGGCCGAAGAGCATGGCCATGAAGCGCTGGTAATTGATCATTTACGATGCTCCATTATTGGTGAGCACAAGAATCCCCGCATTATATACAACGGCGAAGAGCTGAAGGATGTGGATGCCGTAATCCCACGAATCGGTGCATCTGTAACGATGTATGGCACAGCAGTGGTACGCCAGTTTGAAATGCAGAAAGTACTCTCCGTGAACTCTTCAATGGCAATCGTTCGTTCGCGTGATAAGTTGCGAAGTCTTCAGATATTTTCGCGCCATGATATTGACATTCCGAAAACGGTTTTCACCAACAATCACAAGTTTTTGGATCCCTTGATCAAAGAGCTTGGTGGAGCGCCTATTGTCATCAAATTGCTGGAAGGAACTCAGGGAATCGGAGTGGTTCTTGCGGAAACCAAGAAAGCAGCAAAATCTGTTGTAGAAGCTTTTTACGGTCTGAATGCGAACATGCTTATGCAGGAATTTATCGAAGAAGCCGGGGGTGCAGATATCCGTGCGTTTGTCGTAAACGGGAAAGTAATTGGCGCCATGCGTCGTCAGGGCGCTGAAGGCGAATTTCGATCCAATCTCCATCGCGGCGGCTCTGCCAAAATGGTGCGACTGAAAAAAGATCAACGCATTCTCGCGCTCAATGCTGCTAAAGCCATGGGACTTGAAATGGCTGGTGTGGATATGATCGAATCAGAACGTGGTCCGCTGGTACTCGAAGTCAATTCTTCGCCCGGACTTGAAGGGATTGAAAAAGCCACCGGCAAAGATGTTGCCGGGGCTGTAATTGATTATATCGAAAGCCGTGCTGCCAAAGGGCTGAAATCGGATAGGGTAGGAGCTTAATGCTTTGGCGGCTTGCTCGGGCGTACTTCTATTTTTGACGGAAGGGTACGTGGGTTCATTTTCAAAAGGTCAATCACCAATTCGCCAATATCTTCGGGCTGGATTTTCCATGCATCTTTCTCATCGGGCGTATGTCCGGCAAAATGGCTGGTTACCGATCCCGGCATAATGGTCGACACCTTGATATCGCTTTGACGTAAGTCCAGCATTATAGCTTGGGTGAAGCCAACTGCACCAAATTTGCTCGCGTTGTAGCCCGATCCGCCTTCGAAAAAGTTCGTTCCGGCCAGACTCGATATTGTAAAATAATATCCTTTACTCGCTTTTAACATCGGGAGCGCAGCCTTTATCGTATTGTATAAGCCCGTAAGATTCGTATCGATCATGGTTTGCCAATCTTTCGGCTCCAATTCTTCGATCGACCCGAAATGACCCACCCCTGCATTACCAACGACCACATCGATGCCGCCAAATTCCGCTTCAACTGCTTTTGAAACACCCTTCATGTCATCGAGATTTCGCACATCGGCCTGAAACCCGATCGCTTTCGCGCCGGTTTTCGAGCTTAGCTTTTTCGCGGCTTCCACAGCGTCTTCTTTTTTCCTTCCGGTAATAGCGACTTGGCAGCCTTGCTGGAGCAGCGATTCTGCTATTCCGTAGCCGATTCCCTTAGTACCGCCGGTTATCAATATGGATTTATTCTCTAAAGATTTCATTTTGTAATTTATTTAAAGATTATTTCGTCTCAAGAGAATAACCTCTGTGCTTGAAGGATGTTTAAATAACCTTCAAGCCGTAAGCTACAAGCCGCAAGAAAAGAACGTGCGGAAAGCGAAAATTATTCTCAAAACGAAAACCGGCTTGGAAAGACTATACTTACCGCGATAATATTATGTAGGATATTTCCGAATGGTACCCACATCCCCAAAATCCCTTTAAGCATGCAGCTATAGATTGCAGCTATTTCCAAAAGGGTCTCTACACACTAGATTAAACCAAGTATTTGAAAAATGATAACTTTAAAGTTAACTCTATAATATGATTACCGTCAGGAAAATCATACTCTATGAGAACTATTTCTCGGAATTCTATTTCCAGCAAACGGATAAAGTTCAGGAAAAAATGGAGTACGTTTTCAAAGTCATCAGGATGGTTCAAAATATTCCAAGAAAATTTCTTGACCATATCACAGGAACCGAGGAATTGTTTGAAATCAGCATCGAATTTGAGCGTACTATCTAACTCATATTCTGCTGTTTTGACAAAGGAAATTGAGTTGTTCTTTTTAGTGGTTTTCAGAAGAAAATTCGGAAAACACCCTAAAAGTAAATTGCCTTTGCAGAAAAATTAAAAGAAAAATATTTCAATTCAAAAAAGATTTTCAATGAAAAAGGATGAAATAAGAAATGCCAGAAATTTTGAAGAACTTTTGGATCTTAAATATGGAAAATTAGGTGATAAAGACCGCGATGAGTTTGAAAAAGAACTCAATATTTTGTGGTTAGCGAGATTTTAAAAGAAGGTAGAAAAGAAGCTCACATGACACAGGAGCAATTGCCTGATAAAGTTGGTACTAACAAAAGTTATATTTCCAGGCTTGAAAACGGAAAGTGCGATATTCAACTTTCAACACTCTACAGAATTTTTGAATTTGGACTTGGAAAAAAAGTAAACATATCGATTGGATAAGCTTAATTTCAAATCTCCTCGTCTAACGACGCGTCCTCTTGTAGCTCGAGGCTAAAAACTTGTAGCCCTTTCCAAACAACACTCTATGCCAAACGTTTCTAAAACCGTAATTTGGCACCGATGAAATTGGATAAGATTCAACCTTCCACGCTCAAAAAGCAAACTGTTGCGTATGCTAAGACTGGCTTTTTTAGCAAAATAGCCCTCGATTACCTTTCGGAGAATGAAGGCCTTAAACCTTTTTACGGCCGCTTTCCTACGTTGGCTGCATTCGCGGAGCAGATGCGCGAGAAAGCCGAAAATTATCCACATCGCAAAGCACTCACTGCGGTGCTCGAAAAGCAATACAACCGTGCAAAACTCAAATCGCCTTCGCTAGAGCTGTTAAAGTCTGACAATTCATTTACCATTACGACGGGTCATCAGGTATGTTTATTTACAGGACCGTTATACTTTTTTTATAAGATTATCACCGCGATAAATACCTGCAAAAAGCTGAAGGAAACCTATCCGGACAATGCTTTTATTCCCGTTTATTGGATGGCTACCGAAGATCATGATTTCGAAGAGGCAAACCATTTTTATCTGCCTTCCGACAGAAAGGAGCCCGTATTTGGAGGCAAAATAGAATGGGAGAGCGGTCAGGGAGGAGCAGTCGGTAGAATGGAAACCGTAGGCATGGATCAAGTAGTGGAAGATATGCGTGAGCAGTTAGGCATTGGTTATTCCTCCGGCGAATTGATTGATCTGTTTTCAAAAGCGTATGTCAATCACAAGACGATTTCTGAAGCTACCCGTTACCTTGTTCATCAGCTATTTGGTTCTTATGGAGTATTAGTCGTGGAGGGCGACGACGCCGAACTTAAGAAGCTCGCGATTCCCACATTTTCAAAAGAATTGACTGAAATGACCGCTGCAGGTGCTATGCGCAAAACCGACATAGCCCTTTCTGAAAACGGATATAATCTGCAGGTCGACCCTCAAGGTATCAATCTTTTTTACCTCGACGATCAATTGCGCGAGCGAATTGAAAAAGACGATTTGGGGAAGTACAAAGTGCTTCGTACCAATAAAGAATTCAGCAGGAAGGAGATCCTTGACGAATTGCAAAAAAGCCCTGAAAAGTTCAGTCCCAACGTAATTTTGCGGCCCCTTTATCAGGAAATAATCCTGCCCAATCTTGCCTATATCGGTGGTGGCGGAGAGTTGGCGTATTGGTTTCAACTCAAGAGTGTCTTTGAGGCTTTTGGGATTACCTTTCCGATTTTAATGCTGCGCAATTCGGTGATGGTGGTCGATGCCCCCACTCAGGAGCGATTGAATCAACTCGGACTGACAATCGATGATCTTTTCCGTCCTCAGCAGGAATTGGAAGACGAACTCGTGCGGGCTGCCACATCTGAATCGCTCCAACTCGATACGGAACGCGACAATCTTGAAGAAGTATTTCTCGCCATCGAAGCGCGCTTGCGCAAAATAAACAGCGATCTTGAAAAATCTGTGCGCAGCGGCTACGCCCGGACCGACCGTATTGTGCGCAATCTGGAAAAGAAAATGATGCGTGCCGAGCGCAAAAAGCAAGAAATTCTGGTCGGACGACTCGACAAGATTTACGAATCCTTATTACCCCGAGGCGGGCTGCAAGAGCGTAATATGAATTTTGCGCCGATGTATCTTGCTTTTGGAAAAACTTTCGTGGAGCAGTTGGTGGAAAATCTGGATCCTTTTGGCTTTGAGTTTACTTTTTTGGTGGAGGAGTAAGGGGAAGAAAATATATTATCCTTTCATGGTAGTATCGTTCCTTTTATAAATTGAACGATTCTAATATGATGATCAATATCCAAAAGTTAGAGAATGTAATGCAATACTAAAGCTTCAAGCATTTCAGGTGCCGCTTTATATCCGTTTTACCAATAGTATATGTGTCGATTCATAGGGATTATTTTCATTAAATACCTCAAATATTACGTTTCGAATAGAGAGCATATCTCTTTTCTAAGCTCTGGATTTCGGTTTGAGGAATTTAAAACTAAATCATTCTTTCCTTTTCTCAAATGCACTTTATCATTAAAAAATTGATTAGCTTTCCAAAAGCACGGATCTGTGGAATATGAAAAGTTTTCACTTAAGGGTATTTCGGAAGATAAAGCGACCATAAAACAAATGGAAGATAAAATTCAAAATACCCATAACAGCGCTTCTACACTTGGCTATAATAGTCTCTAATTATGCGTTTAGACAATTTCAATATTCAAGGGTTGACGGATGAGCAAGTTAATATAGCTAGAGAGAAATATGGACAGAATACCTTAAATTACAAACAGGAAAACGGCGTTTTGGATGCCTTGAAAAAATTGCTGAAAGAGCCAATGATTATTCTCTTGTTGGTCGCATCCATTATTTACTTTGGCAGTGGCCAACCCGGCGATGGAATTTTTCTGGCATCTGCTATTATTCTTGTTTCAGTCATTTCCTTGTACCAAGATTCAAGGAGCCGCAATGCTTTGCAAAAGCTGAAGAATCTGACACAACCAAATTCCAAAGTCATTCGAAATGGCGAGTTTGAAGAAATAAAAAGCGAAAACTTAGTTCGGGGTGATAGTTTGGTAGTTGAAGAAGGAACGTTAATTGCAGCCGATGGAATCATTGTCCATTCAAATGATTTCTCTGTAAACGAATCTATCCTTACAGGAGAATCCTTATCAGTCTTTAAAGACAAAGACAAGGAAGACAACCTCATTTATAAGGGCACAACCGTTGCCAGCGGATTGGCCATTGTAACGATAACGCGCATTGGTAATGAAACGAAACTTGGGAAAATTGGCAAGAGTCTGGAGAGCATTCAGGAAGAAAAAACCCCATTAGAAAAGCAAATAAACAATTTTGTTAAGAAACTGGTCATTGCCGGCACGGTGGTTTTCCTGGTGGTGTGGGCTATCAATTATTTTCGTACATATAATGTGTTGGACAGTTTGCTGAAAGCGCTCACCTTGGCAATGAGCATTCTACCGGAAGAAATCCCAATGGCTTTTAGCGCTTTTATGGCGATTGGTGCATGGCGTTTGATGAAGAAGGGGATAATAGTGAAGCAAATGAAAACAGTTGAAACATTGGGGAGCGCCACCGTAATATGCACTGATAAAACAGGAACTATTACCGAGAATAAAATGAGTCTGGCAAAGCTATTTGTACTTTCAGCCCAAACTATCTCCAGTCCTGAAGATGAATTGACCGACGATGAAAAACTGCTCATAACCACAGCGATGTGGGCAAGTGAACCCATACCGTTTGACCCGATGGAAGTGGCTCTGCACGATGCATATGCCAATGTAGAAACCGGGGATGAACGATCCAATTTCAAAATGGTGCATGAATACCCTTTGGATGGGAAACCACCAATGATGACCCATTTTTTTGAAAATAAATCCGGCAAAAGAATTATAGCAGCTAAAGGAGCGCCCGAAGCATTGATGCGTGTCTGCCATTTGACCGAGGCTGAAAAAAAGCAGGTTGAGCAAGCTATAAAAACCGTCACCAGCGAAGGATATAGAGTTTTAGGTGTGGGTGAAGGTGCTTTTCGAGGCAATGATTATCCCAAAACGCAACAAGAAATTCCTTTTACATTCAAAGGAGTAGTGGCTTTTTATGACCCACCAAAGAAAAATATCAATAGGGTTTTGCAAGACTTTTACAAAGCGGGACTCGATGTGAAAATTATCACAGGCGATAATGCCGAAACCACCATGGCTATTGCTCAACAAATAGCATTTAGAGGATATGAACAGAGCGCGACCGGCGATGAGTTGATGAAACTATCGGATGCTGACCTAAATGAAAAAGTGAAGGAGACGAACATTTTTACACGGATGTTTCCCGAGGCAAAGCTTAAAATTATCAATGCCTTAAAAGCAAATAATCAAATAGTTGCCATGACAGGTGACGGTGTGAATGACGGACCCGCTTTGAAAGCCGCGCACATCGGAATTGCTATGGGCAAGAAAGGCACAGAAATAGCCAAACAAGCAGCCTCGTTGATTTTGCTGGAAGATGATCTATCCAAAATGGTGGAAGCTGTGGCCATGGGCAGGAAAATTTATTCCAATCTCAAAAAAGCCATTCAATACATCATATCCATTCATATACCTATTATTCTTACCGTTTTTCTTCCATTGGCCTTGGGCTGGATTTATCCGAATATCCTTTCACCTGTACACATCATTTTTCTGGAATTAATAATGGGGCCAACGTGCTCCATCATTTTTGAAAATGAGCCTATGGAGAAAAATACCATGTCTCATAAACCAAGACCATTTACCTCTACTTTTTTTAACGGAAAAGAGTTAACAACCAGTATTATTCAAGGATTGATCATTACAGCAGGAACCCTGTTTGCCTATCAGCATTCCGTTTATGAAGGATTTGATGAAGCCCATACCCGCACCATCGTTTTCACAGTTTTAATCGTTGCCAATGTTTTTTTAACCTTGGTAAATCGTTCCTTCTATTACTCAATTTTCACCACCCTGAGCTATAAAAACAATTTGATCGGGCTCATTATTGGTATCACGATTACCATTACGGGACTCATATTGTATGTTCCACCCTTAACGGCATTTTTTGAATTTGAGACCCTCAATGTCACAGAGATATTCATGTGTGTAGCGATAGGTTTTGTTTCCGTGATGTGGTACGAATTGGTAAAAGTCGGATATAGGCTTAAAGGCAAAAGCAGCAAATCAGTCGACAGACCATGAAAAGAATGCCTTTGTGAAATAGGAATTCGAAACGCAACCTAAATACCGTTTACCCGGAAGGTCAACTGGTTTTCAGGAATAGAATTGGCATTTTCTAATTTGCATGACTAACGTAAAGTGCACGGCTATTGCGAATTCTTAAGCCAACCTTAATGATTCTCTAAGGGAATTCAAGGTGGCACAGGTCTACCTTTAGACTCAAATATTAAAAACACTGAATCTCATTTCGGGTTCGCGTAATCACTAAACAAAATAATTATGATCACTGCACCACATCTTCATGCCATGGTTATTCATTTTCCGATAGCCTTGCTTATAGTGGGTTTTTTGTCCGAGCTTATTGCATTGTTTACGAAAAGGAAATTTTTTAAGGATGCCGCTTTTTATTTGTTGATTCTTGGGGCGCTAGGCGCAATAGTGGCCTATATAAGTGGGAGCTACGCCGGAGGTGGAATGACAGATGGTTTTCTACAGGAACCTCTGGAATTACACGAAGACGCTGCACTTGTAACCCTATGGCTGGCTATTATTACAGCGCTTTTTAGAGCTGCAATCTATTATTTCGACTTTCAAAAAAACTGGGCCAAATGGGCGAGCATTCTCTTGTTTGCCACTTTGATTGGTTTTGTAGCAAGAACCGGTTATTTAGGCGGACAGTTGGTTTTCAAACATGGTGCGGGAATAGAATTGGTACTTCCTGATTTTGGGGATCCATCAGCGGAGTGATCGCAATTAACATAGGATCTTAAGTGATTCTTAATAAACTACAAAGCTAACCTTAAGTGCTACAGAAATAGATTTACAAATAAGTTTTAAAAACAAAAAAAACATCAAAATGAAAAAGTCAATTTTAGTATTTGTATTGGCGGCAGCCACCTTAAGTGGGCTTCTGGAATCTTGTAATTTGAACGCGGAAAATAAAATTGAAGTAGCAAAGTCAAATACTGTGGCAAAGGATACGGCAACGGCACCCAATGTTGAAAACCAGGATCCACAAAAATTAATCATTCAAAACATGCACGATGCCTATAAAGGAGAGACGACGGCTCACTTTAAATATGCGGCTTACAGCAAAAAGGCGGCGGCCGAGGGTCATCCTGAAATCGCATTGCTTTTTAAAGCTGCTTCCGGAGCTGAATTAATTCACGCGAATAATCACAAAGTGGTTTTGATCAGAATGGGAGAAACCATACCTGAAATCACTCCCGAATTCACGGTAAACACAACCATCGAAAATTTAAAAGAAGCAATTGACGGAGAGAGTTATGAGTTCACTACCATGTATCCCGAATTTATTAAAAACGCAAATGCCGCAGGAAATTATATGGCTCAAATTAGTTGCACATATGCCTATAAAGTAGAGCAAAAGCATAGGGATTTCTACATGGGTGCATTGGCTGCTCTTGAAGGCGGTACTGAGAATACATTGGCCAAACAATACTACTTATGCCCAACTTGTGGAAATACTTATGCAACCAAAGCACCCAGCCGTTGTGAAATCTCGATGACAGATTCAAAACTCTTTATTAAAGTGGACAGTTTGTAAAACACAAAGGGGTTCTGAAAATGAATTTTTGGGTCTTGAGATAGAATCACATAACATTTTCGAATGTTTCAGGCCGCGCCAGCACGGTTTATTCAGAAACCAACTTGTGATAATGAAGAAAGACATTTGGTCGCTGCAGAAAGATTTGACAAATGCATTTCTGCCATTCATAATTTTCTTCAGTGCCTGAGTCAGAGTAGGAGCACAAGTGAAAATTGGTTTGCCTGCGCTATCTATGCGAAAAGCGAAAGATTATTCTGGTTGGGAGGTAAGTGGTAAATCCATCAGCATTCCCGTCGCTGGTGTAGTCACGGATTTCATTGAGTTTTCTTTAAAAAGTGTGTTTTTAGTCTATTTGCATAAAAATGTGGGATACACATAACCCGTTGAAGAAGGTATCTGATGCATCAAAATTTGATAATATAGAACTTCAAATATTCTTAGTAACTGAAGTTCGAAAATAGAGCTATCCTAATTCAACAAACAGCTTGAACAGTTGTTAAAAGAGTAGACTGTAGCGAATAGTTTATCGAAGAATTTGATAGGAGGGCGCAGGTTTTTCTTCATTTCTTTTGAAGGAAAGAACCAAGGAAAAGTAATTCTAAATAAAAATATAGTATTAACCCTAAAAAATAAACTGAAATGAACGTATTGATAGTTTTAACTTCCCACAGCGAATTGGGAAAAACAGGAGAAAAAACAGGTTTTTGGATTGAGGAATTTGCAGCGCCGTATTATGTTTTTGCGGACGCCGGAGCAGAAATTACCATTGCATCCCCAAAAGGAGGTCAGCCACCCGTTGATCCCAAAAGTGAAACGAAAGATGCCCAAACTCCTGCCACAGAAAGGTTCTATAAAGACAATACCTTAATTGATAAGGTAGCGCATACTGTAGAGCTCAGTGAGGTAAAGCAAGATGATTACGATGCCGTTTTTTATCCAGGTGGGCATGGGCCATTATGGGATTTAGCAACGGATGAATCATCTATCAAGTTAATCGAAGCGTTTTACAACAATCAAAAACCGATTGCTTTTGTATGCCACGCCCCTGCGGCACTGGTAAATGTGAAAGCCATGAATGGAGAGCCGATTGTGAAAGGCAAACACGTGACGGGATTTTCAAACACAGAAGAAGAGGCAGTTCAATTAACGAAAGTGGTGCCTTTTTTACTCGAAGATGAACTCACAAAACAGGGTGCTCATTACTCCAAGGGAGCAGATTGGGCGTCTTACGTAAAACACGATGGTTTATTAATTACAGGTCAAAATCCGGGCTCTTCTGAAGATGCAGCCAAGTTGCTCTTAAAGACACTCGAAGGAAAGAAGATGGCGGTCTGAACCGATGGAACGAAAGATTCGCACTAAGAATCTATTAATCCTTGACGGCAATGTTGTCATCTCATGTATTTGACCTCTTTATATTAACACTATAGATACTTGGATGGGATAAAATTCAGGTATCTATTTGTGGCTTTATTGACAGTTATTTGTGGCTTTATTGATAGTTATAGCTTGTTAAAAGTTTTTTTCTTGCTATTTCTGGAGTCGTCCCTATACTCTTGAGAATGGCATTATTCAGAAAAGGAACCTTAGGATTTGCGCGGCAGTTTAATTTTTTAAGTGATGTGCATTGTTCTGTAAATAAAGGCTTTACTATCAATTGTGGATTCAAAAAAAAATTGCCGGTATACCGGAATGTAATCAAAGTACCTTCAGCCACAGTTTAAAATGAAGTACTATTAAAATGAAATCAAAACCAAATCTTCTTAAGGAGTTAGAAGATATTCATGAACGGATGCTCGCAGCTGAAGTCCAAAAAGACCTACAAATCAAAGGTGCTAAATCTCACTTTCGCAAAAGCGCCATCAATCTGGTAGATTATTTAGCCTTACGTTCACAGAATATTGAGCAGCTTCAAAAACAGTTGCATTACATGGGTTTATCATCTCTGGCAAGCAGTGAGAGTCATATTAAAGCTCAGGTTAGAAGTATTATGGGCTGGCTTGGCGATAATACAACTACCACTTATAAGTTAGATGTTTCCAGCGGGTTTAAGCAATTACAACAAAACATCATTACACTTTTGGGAAAAGCCGGAATAGATGAAACGCCTCCCATAATGGTTACGTTTGACACGTATTTTGCCGAAGACTTCGAACTGATGTGCGACCTGCTGAAAAATGGGATGCAGGTAGCCCGTATCAATTGCGCACATGATGATGAACCGACTTGGTTAAAAATGATTGAAAATTTAAAAAAGGCGATTGCTGAAATGAACATGCCTTGCAAGCTTTATATGGATCTCGCCGGTCCTAAAATTCGAACAGAAATTATCAGCAAGAAGCACAAGAATGCCAAAATTAAAGTAGAATGGGGTGATGAAATCACCTTGACTGATCCCGAACATAAGGCGTTAACGGAGAAAAAAAATATACGCTGCACTCTGCCGGGGATTGTAGAAAAATTGAAACCGGGACACCGGGTTTATTTTGATGACGGATTATTTGAAACGGTGGTACAGAGCGTGAATGGTACCCTAGCTATCCTTAAAATTATTCGCGTTTCCGCAAAAAAACCGATTATTAAAAGTCAAAAAGGCATAAATTTTCCGGATACTATCTTTCAAATTAATCCCATTACCGATTATGACCAGAAATGCCTTCCCTTCATTGTGCAGTACGCTGATATGGTGGGATTTTCATTTGTGAACAAAGGCAGCGATATACGGGAATTGCAAATGCAGCTGAGCCGATTAAATAAACCTCACCTTCCCATTGTAGCTAAAATTGAAACCAACCAGGCAGTGAATAATCTACCGGCAATTATTTTGCAGGGCATGCAGCATAACCTAATTGGCATCATGATCGCCAGAGGAGATCTCGCTGTGGAAATTGGTTTTGAAAGGATGAGTGAGATTCAAGATGAGATCCTATGGATTTGTGAAGCTGCACATACTCCGGTAATATGGGCTACTCAGGTGCTTGAAAATATGAACAAGGGTGGTTTGGCTACTCGTAGCGAAATAACCGATGCAGCGCACGCTGCTCAAGCCGATTGCGTGATGATTAACAAAGGTGGGCATACCATAGAGGTGCTTAAAACATTGCATAACATACTGAGCCGGAGCCGTAAAAATAATTTCAAAAACAGGCGGCTTTTCAGAAAGCTGTCTATAGCTCAGAAATTCATCTTAAATGAGTAATTTCATCCTCCATTTTAGGCGGATGTTATAGTTTTAATACTAGTAATTACCAAAAATCAAAATGAAAAAAGGCATGACGATAGTTGTTATTTTTATTGTCATAGTTGCCCTCATATTCCTTGGCGGAAAAATAAATTTATCAATCAAATTTAATAGCCAAGTAAAAGAATTATTTTCTCAATCGAAAAATATCTCCAACAAGAAATTCAGCTATGAGCAACTTGAGGGTTTGCCTGAACCCGTGCAAAGATATTTCAAACATATCCTAAAAGATGGGCAACCCTATATTAGTTATGCCAGAATTAAACACAAAGGTCAATTTAAAGCAGGTCTTGACAAAGGTTGGATGAACATTTCAGGAGAACAATATGCCACTACCCAAAAGCCTGGGTTTATTTGGAAAGGCACTACAGCAATGTTTGTAGCAAGAGACCTGTATATTTCAAACCAAGGCCGATTGGTTGTGTCACTTTTATCCTTGTTTAATGTGGTTAATGCCAAAGGTGCGCAATATGATCAGGGCGAGCTTCTTCGATGGCTCGGAGAGAGCGTTTTGTATCCAACAAATCTCTTACCCGCTGAAAGACTAGTTTGGTCATCCATTGATTCAAATTCTGCAAAACTCACCTATAATTACAATGAACCATCATTGTTTTTCAAAGTTACTTTTAGCGATAGGGGTGAGATTACGGAGTTGGAAACCGAACGATACATGGATGAAGCGAATCTCGAAACTTGGGTAATCAAAGCCACGGACTACAAGCCCTTCAGCGGTATGCTGATTCCAACTGCCTTTGACGTGAAATGGCGACTCGAGAAAGGTGATTTTAGTTATGCGAAATTTTATATCACTGAAGTAGAATACAATAAGGCTGAAAAGTTCTGAATAATAGAGAGAGTGTGATTAATCGTTGATAATAACAAGCCCAAAGTATAAATATGTAAAATAGCTTTTAGCTTTATCATGACAGAACTACAGCTCATTATAGTATACTCCTTTCTCTCAGGTTCTACTGTTTTTTTGGGAGGGATTCTTTCTCATTATTTTGGGGAACACGTTAAATCCGGATTAATAAAAGCCGAAATAATCCATATCTCCATCGCTTTTGGAGGGGGTATTTTAATGGCTGCAGTAGCGCTGGTATTGATTCCGGAAGGAATGAAAGTGCTCTCTATGCTACCCATGACAATATGCTTTCTGGCCGGTGCTATAGCCTTCTTTTTAATAGATCGATATATTGAGCGGAAAGGGGGTACGATAGCACAATTGTTAGGCATGCTTTCAGATTTTGTGCCCGAATCTATAGCAATGGGCGCTGTGTTTTCAAAGGATATTAACCTCGGTATACTGTTGGCTATCATTATTGGGGTGCAAAATTTTCCGGAGGCATTCAACGCCTACCCGGAATTGAAATCGAGCTTTACGGCTAAGAAAAGTTTGATAATACTTTTCTTCCTGAGTTTTTCCGGGGTCGCTTCCGCAATCGCAGGCTATTACTTTTTATCCGGAATGCCCCGTATGATAGGAGCCCTTATGCTCTTTTCTTCAGGAGGAATAATTTATTTGATTTTTCAGGATATCGGCCCGTTGTCGAGCATTAAAAAAAGCTGGATTCCGGCACTGGGTGCTTGTTTTGGCTTTTTGGTAGGAATGATAGGTTTGAAATTGCTGGGGTAACCAGAATCGGTTGATATTGTGATTTTGGAATGTATGGTTTAAGGATCACATGTTGCCAAAACGTTATGGCTGCCCCGATGCTTGGAGCACCGAAAGTATATTCCCCGCAGGGTCTTTAAACCACGCAATATGTGGCCCGCGATCTGCGCCCGAACTTCGGCAAATTCCTTTTGCATCGGTATCCATCGGCGAACCGTATTGAAGAAATTCCACTCCTTTCGCCGCAAGGCCATCCACAGCCATATCAATATCGGCTACGGGAAAGTTGAGCACGGTAAAAGTCGCCGCTACGTGATTCGGCTTCGTAGAGTGAACTGCGCGCGCTCCGTTTTCAATATTTAATTCGAGAATTCCCGTCGCATTCAGCTTTACTTTTAGTCCCAAGACTTCTCCGTAAAACTGTTTCGCTTTATCGATATCATTTACTGAATATCCACTGAAGGCTTTGCTTTTTGCTAACATGATTTGATGTTTTTGAGGGATTTAAATGTAAGGATTAATTGGTTTGTTGCTATTTGTCCAACGGCTCGAAAGGGTTTATTACCAAAGTGTTAACTGAGTACTTGTCGGCAACACGTACTCTGTCAAAACATGAAAAGAACGAAGAATCGTATCGCTTTCCCCATACGAAGAGATCGTAGTGCCGACGTTGCGGTACTTTGTTGGTCGGCCAAATGCGTAGGTAGTGACATTTCCCTTTTAAGCCTCTATTTGAAATTTCTTTGTACGTTTACATGGACGCTAAATCCGTAAATAGCATGACTAAATACATAAAAAAGTTAATGCAGACATCTCCTATTGCTGATCATTTTATAAACTTTTATATTGAGATTTATGTGGCTCTTGTACATCAAATAAACATCTATAAATGCCGAAGGAAGAATAAGAATAAAAAAGGGCTGAAAATTAATTTTGGTAGTGGCAGCGCAACGAAATCAGGATTTTTAAATCTTGATTTTTCCAGTTCTGCAGATATCAGACTTGATTTAAGAAAGCCTTTGCCTTTGAACGATTCTTCGTGTAACTTTATTTATTCTGAACACTTTGTTGAGCATCTTACATATCCGGAAGGTGTTGAGATGCATTTTTCTGAGTGTTTTAGAATTCTTGAGTCTAATGGGGTAATATCAATTTCTGTTCCTGATACGCAATGGCCACTTGATGAATTTGTTAAGGGTAAAAATTCATATTTAGAGGCTTGTAAAAAGTATAACTGGCATCCCAAAGATTGTTCAACATTTATGGAACACATAAATCATCACTTTCGTCAGCGTTGGAGAGGAATGAGTTATAGCCATTTCGAAAATCATAGATTTGCCTGGGACTTTGAAACGATGAAAAAAAAGCTGGGTGAATTTGGATTCGTCGATGTTGAGAGACGCAATTATAATTCAAACCTTGATTCTAAACATAGAAGAGTTGGCAGTCTGTTTGTTCAGGCTTTAAAACCTAATACTATAGTTTAAAGAACTTTTTATACAGCTCTGTTTTTTTTCTGTTCTGTGCACGATGCATCACCTGTTCGCCCTACCCGGGCTGAAGCGAAAAGGGAAGTAAAAAGTCGCTTATCTTTTTTGTTCATTTTTTTTATTGCAAGTATGGTTTTGTTGAACTTGCTGCATGATATGTAAGGACGGAGCGAAACCCTACCCCTGTATTTCCTTTTAAAAATCCGGAGAAATACATACGCAAAAGCTCCTCTCGTCGGGAATAATCTTGAGTTTGGAGTGCAACTTGCGACTACGGAGCCTTCGAATCCATTTGTGGAAATAACAGGTGAAGAACTCAATGTAACGGAAGGTTGTTTGGAAACTGTTTCTGCGGATGAAAAGAATCATTCGTCGGAAGTACGGGTTTTCCCCAATCTGTCCAACGGCTTAGTGAATATCAGGATTGATCAAATTCCCACCAAAACTTCCCTCAGAATATTCGACACCCAAGGAAAATTGGTGAAATAACTAAATGGAGTGGAGCAGCATTTCCGCCTTGATCTGAGCGACCAGCCGCCGGGGATGTATTTGCTTCACTTCCTTACGGAAAAAGAGATGGTAGCCGACAGGCTCATCCTCGAATACATCTACCGGCTGATTCACGGTTCGGAAAACCTAAAAGGCTCCACCTTCAAATTATCCACCAGTACTACCTCCTTTTTAGGATTCCAAACGTAGATGCTCAGTTCGTCCCTATCGAGCAGATCGTTAGGGAGCGTATACGCAGCCACAACCCTTTGCCATTGGGCACCTTCCAACCAGTAGTCTTTCAGAGGTATGCCTTTCCAAACTACCGGCTCGTTCTTATACACAATCGAAATCACAAGGAGTGCTCCGGTTTGGGGTTGAAATGATGCGTCGAGCGAAATCTTCAGCGTTTGCCTGGGTTCCAATCTCCCCGTTTCCGTGGTGTACATTGAAGAAAATGTACGCGTGGAATCTAGCCTTTCGGCTGTGTCATGAGCCGGTCTCATTCCGGTCAATGGTTCGGTAAGCTTGCCCAAATATGCGTTGGGCATAGTAAGTGCCGCCGGCAAATCAATCTCCCGGCGGCGATCGTAAGCGACGGCTTTGATGGTGGCTGATGCTGTGCCCGTCATATTTAAATAGCAGATATACGGCTTACGCGCAGCGAATTCAATCAGGTCGCCAACGTGTTTGTAAGTAGAATCGGTTACGAAGTAGCAGTCAGCGCTATCTGAAATATGGGCGTAGGAGCCTTTCGAAAACACATTGAGTACAAAACCCACCGAATCACGGTATGTCGCGTGGAGGCGTTCCAGTTCATTGATCGCGGCGTACCCCGCAGCCGATTTCGAAAAAACCAGAATGTTGTGGTAGTTCAGGCTGCGGTTTATCATTCGTGCGTGGTATCCATTTAGATGCAGAAAAGGCTCCGGGTGATTGGTCATAATATACAGGCTGTCATTGGTGCTCAGCAGGTTGTCGAGTTCATCCTGCCGGTGAAAAGGTACATCAAGAGCCATAAGGTAATTGGGCACCCCGTGGGGTTCGCAACCTGAAATAACCACGGGCAAATCATTCGCTGCCTTCATGTTTTTTAGCTGCTTAACTGCTTTGAGCGGGTAGTAATGCCCGGAGTAATACTGCGCGTAAAGATCCTGTGATTTGTTTCCACTTTGGATATCCTTTGCCAGATGGGTCTCTATTTTTTGCACTTCAAAATACATTGCCGTAAGGACATAAATGCTTAATCCTATCGGAAAATATAGAGTGATGGTTCTGCCTTTCGGCAAAAGGCGAAGTGCAAAGCCATCAAGTCCGGCGGCAAGAATAAGTGCGGTAAACGGAGCAAAATATACGAAGGTGCGTAATGGAGGACTCACTCCCTGCACGTAGATGATGATTATGGGCAGGACTGCAACTGAAAGAAACAGCAATACAGGCCACATGCGTCGCCCGACCAAGCCACCCACCAATAATCCGATGCAGGCAATGATTACCAGAATACCTCGGCCTGATACGATTCCTATGCCTATATGGGTTAAGTAAAATTGGAGTTTGGGAAAATCCAGGGGCGTTGCTGCGGTGACATAATCGTTGAAAAATACATCCTTGAAAATGGGTAAATAACAGAGCAAGGCCACCCCGATGCCGGCAATGAGCGCAAGGATAATGCGTATCGCTATATTTTGCCTAAAGGCTATTGAAAAGCTTGGAATGGATTTTTTGCGGTAGCGGATTACTTCCCATAAAAATAGAAATCCATAAGGTAAAAGAATCGCCCCGATGGGCAGCAGGTTGGATGGCAGGGTATAAACCGCCGCCGCCGCCGTAAGGCCGATCAGCAAGAGGGAGATCGGCCGTTGCGATCGTTCGTAAGCGAGACATCCATATACCATCCCAACCAGTAGGAGGGTGCTCAATCCATACCCCCGCGCCTGCAGTGCAAAATTGAAGTAGGGAATGGTGGTAATGAGGATTATCACTGCAAGGCGGGCAGTCGTCCGGTTGAACAATCTGCGCGCGAGCAGGTAGGTTAAAAAGAGGGTGAGCAGTGCATAACAGAAGAAGAGGATACGGAGCATCCATGGGTGTTCGATAAGCGCGGTAAAAGAATCTACCTGTATTACCTTCAGGTAAATATTGTCTACCAGATTGAAAAACACATGATTATTGGGCACCGGATAGCTGCCCACGGTTTTTTGAATCGATGTAAATGTGTAATGCCGAAGGGTATAGATCTCGTCGTTCCAGAAATCGAAATTGAGCCGCTGCACATAAGAAAATACAAAGGCAAGTAAAATGGCAATCTCCGGAAAGAATAACTTAAAGGATTTCCAAAAAGACTTGGAATCATCCACATTTTCTGCAAAATCCGTGTCGTTGTATTCTGTAGCCATTGGTATCTCCGCGTAAAGATATCAATAGACATTAGATTGAAGGTGCCGGGCGGGATTGAATTTTTTCTTGGGCTGCTGCCAAACAGATACCCCTTTAAAACCCTGTTTGTCTTTTAGGTTTTATTTTTTTGAGCGAAGTTAGGATTATACGTTCATAACACACCATAGCTCCAACCATCGGCAACCTTTATCACCTTAATTTTAGAACGGTTTAAAAACCTCACTCCACCACCAATTTCCGTGTCGCAGATCTATCGCCAATAGTAATATTCACCAGATACAAACCATGTTCGAGAAAGGCGATATCAATAATTGTAGCACCGCCTTGCAACAGGCCGCCGCTCACTTGTGCGCCAAGTATATTGTACATGCGATAGCTGGCTTGCGCATTTCCCGAAAGGTTGATGGTCACTGCATCGCCTGCAGGATTGGGATACAGCCCAAAACCGATTTGCTCAGGTTCTACTTGTCCCACAGAGGATACCACACCCACCGGTAAACTGTCAGGCGTGGCAGCGGCTATTTGCACATGATTGGTGAGGATGTCGTGGAGGTCCTCACCGGGATTGTCGGATTGACGTGCGAAGACATATACATAGTCGAGACTTTGGGATTGTCCGGCATTGAGGGTGAAGGGGCCGCAGTTGGCATTTATCCTTCTGTCTCCTGCAGGGGTGGATTCATTCGGTTCTGACCACCCACCGGCAGTCATATATCCGGGGTCAATACCATTTGTTCCAAAGAATAATGGATCACTTTCTCCGGGATAAATGTATTTTGCAGTAGCACACGACTGACAAGAAGGATTGTAACCGGTACCTCCAAATCTGAATGGTACTCCATTTAGCCAGGTATGCATAAGATAGCTATAGTAATCAAATGAGAACGTGGGATCTCCTGTCGGGCCGGGTGCATTTGCGAAATATATGGACGAACTAAGTCCCATTCGCTCGTTGTCAATAACTCCATCGTTCCATCCTTTTGTATAATCACCGTACTCCTGAGTTCCTTCATATAGCCCGGGGTCATCCATTCCATTTGGATCGAGATAAGGCCCGGCAAGGATTTTACATGCCATCATTGGAATATCGGTTCCATAACCGGGACCGGAAACAGAGGGTTCATCAGTACCGTCGCCGTTGTATACGTATACATAACTGTTTTCTACATCGGTGGCTATATAATCATCACTTGGGTTTCCCAAATCAAAATCGTTGAATATACCTAAGTATACATCATGATAGTTGGTATCACTGCGGTTTATAAAATCCTGATGGACAAACATAGTTGCTCTCAACGCAGGGTCATCACTCAAATAATAGTAAAACAGGCTGTGGATTTCTATGCCGAGAGGCGTTCCCTGCGACTGTGTGTGTGCACCGCCGTTATCGTTTGAAATTAAATAGTACGCTTGATCGCCGTTAAAGGATGGGTAATCTCCTTCAGCAGGATCGTAAATTCCATTTCCATTGTAGTCTACAAAAGGAGCGAGATTGGCTGAATACCCTTCATTGGTATTCCCATGAGTTGGCCATTCCAAAATTTCCGTCGGTACCATATAGCCACTTGGATACTCTGTATCTGTATTGCAATCCGGATCATTGAGACAATCGAAGTACGCTTGATGGACGGTGACTTCAGCGCGGGTGATATGCCAAAAATGGTTGTATTCGCCTTGCACGTCCGTTGTAGTCGAAGCCGAACCGTCGGTTTTTAATGGTCCCGGAAAGAATTCGCAGAATCCTGTGGGATTATCCTGACAATAGGTCTCACCCGCCAAATGAAGATTGTCATTCGAATCCAGACCACCGATCCAAATTGCAGCGGCAAACACTGAATTATTGTTGGAGCCTGCAGGAACTTCGTAGCCCGGAAGTCCATTTGCATAATCGCTAAACATTACCCCGTTGGAATTAAGAATAATGTTTGCATCGCTTAGAACAGCCGTTTCGGTAGTATTTTGACCGAAGAGCGCAATTGGCAAAAGTGCAACGAGTATGAGTAGATATTTTTTCATTTGGTTAGAGGTATTAAAGATGAATTGTCTCACCCGTCTTTCGGGCAATTCTGTTTATAGACTCACAATATACTCAATGCTAACCATTAATCCGAAATGAATTCAGCATCGGTCAGTTGTGAGATATAAATGGGGTTTTCTTTTTTTGAATCCTAAAAGACATAAGGAATTAAAAGACCCAGAGCTCTCCCCCAGCGATCTTAATTTTCTTAATTCCTGAATGGTTTAACTTTTCTCGAACTAAAAATCGCAGATGCTCATGACCAAAGGGAGTACCTATGTACAAATCTCTGATTTCGTCAGTACCAAAACTAAGAACCAAAAACTCCCTTACCAGAAAACCTTCCGGCTATCGCTCATATTTCCCTGCGAAAGGCGCACCACATAAACCCCGCGGCTCATATTCGGCTGAATCACCGCTCGGCCACCGTAATTTTCAACTACATCGCCATACACACGTTGCCCGAATACATCAAAAATCTCGACCGTAAGGTAAGGAGCAATACTGGTAAAGGCCAGGCTCATCCCGTCTTCACTTCGATATGCCATATCAAGGCTAAACACTCCGGAATTATAAAACTCCACCGCACGGATTTCGCTGAAAGTAGCGGTTCCATCAAAGTCGGTTTGACGTAAGCGGTAGTAAGAGATGCCACTCAACGGTTCTTCATCTACAAAGGAATACGCAATCATTTGATGACTTGTGCCTGCACCCTCCACTGTTCCTATGGGTATAAAAGTGCGTGCATCGGCAGAGCGTTCGATGGTGAAGAAATCGTTGTTGAGCTCCGATGCGGTGATCCATGATGTGAGAACCTGGGAATCTTTTGGCTGGGCTGTAAAGGAGAGGAGGGTAATTGGGAGGACGTTGAGGTTGTTTTGAGAAGGGCCACCAAGAGCGAAGTCTCCATAGGTTCCACTTCCGCCGGTTCCGATAAAACCTGTAGATACAATTTCATTTCCGGAATTACCGGATCCTACTTGATCCCAGATATTTGAAGGATTAAGACTGAAGATCTGAACATATGCTGTATCTCCCACCACATTGCAATATTCAGGATCGTTGTTGGTCCAAGTCAAAGCCAACATGACATTTGCTCCTGATATTTTATCAATCGTCCAGTAGTCACAATTGCTGATTTCCTGATTGTCGCCCTCGGTATTGGAGTCCCCGTCATAATAGGCTCCAGCATTTGCATTTGCTTCGGCAAAATATTGGGCTTCCATGGTGGTGGTACCACTATTTCCAAAGATGCGTGCGGGCTGATACCAGGCAATGGTATCGCCCTTGGTATCGCCGATCGGGAAGGCAAAATTGGTAGTTGTTGAAGCTATCTTTTGGACTTTTCCATTCACAAAACTGGCATTCGTGGCGCCGGAAGTGGTGGCGCCGGATTGGAAAGTAACCAAAACATTCGTTCCGGGTTGCAACAGCCCTTTGGTAAAAACACCCTCACCCGAAATACTGATATTCTCATCCGATGATAAATCCCCATTCGGTTTATTTATCGTGAGATTTTTAAAACTAATTGTGCTCACGGTCGCGCTGCTATCCGTAATGTTTTGGTCTGCATCACCGGCAAAAACAATCGTTCCATTTGTATTTGTAAGACTTCCCTCCGCAGAGAGATTTCCAAAAATACTCAACTCCGAACTGGGATCGTTGAGGGTAACATTTCCGCCGGTTTCAATAATCAGGTCGTAACATGCCGCTCCCGGTCCGTCGATCAGCGGATCGTTGGAAACATTGCCTATCGTTGCAGTCACCGATGCATCCGGCAGGCGCAGATTGTCCCAATTTTTGCAATTGAACCAGTCGGCATCGGCATTTCCCGTCCAGAGACCGGCGTAGAAATTCATCGGGCTAATGGGTATTTGGACACAGGTACTGTTGTATTGTGGAGTGGCAGCAAAATAAGCCGGGTTGTCATCATATCCGTCCCAATTGGTATCATCATTGAAAGCCTGAATCCACTCAATTCGATTCTGAGCGGTCAATGGGCCTATATATTTTACTTTGTCAATGCTCCCGGCAATGTTCTCCAAATCCGTGCTGAGGCAAAAAGAGTTGGGATAGAGGGTGGAACCACTCGTGCTTAAATACCCGGAGTTCGGTTCCCATCCGGTTGCAGTCCATCCGTATAGAACATTTCCCGAATAGGTTGCGTGATGGACAGATCCTCCTGATGACCAACTTCCATTTTGCATGATCCAAACCTGATCATCTTCATTTAAGTTGAAATCGAAACTTAACCGTTCAGGGAGCTCACGACCCAATCCATTGTCTACTATTCCACAGGTATAAATAGTAAAACCGGTTGGTCAGGTGACCGCTTCACTCCTTCAATACAAATAACTTTTCCCGCAGGAATTGTTGGAGCAGTTGGCTTTCGGGTAATTCGAATTACACCTTCGGTATCTCCCCATTTCCCGGCTGCTGCGCGTTCATATCCATTGTCCGTCAGGTCAATCGAGGTGTTTGGTGTTATGCTTTTATAGGAAAGGAAACAGACTTCATCATCACCTGAACTACTTATATTTGTCCCTGTATTTATCGCCACAATCGAAATATCGCCGGGTTCGAGTACCGTAATATCCCTCGGAGTCTCACAAATATCTACTCCATCCGACCAAACATTTCCTTTTCGCACAAATACCTTAAAACAGTATTCCTGATCGGTAGTAAGACCGGTTACCGTCGCGGCATTTACCGAACTGCTGCTGTACACTACTTTTTCTCCACCCGGAGTGAGAGTTGGATTGGAAGGGTTGGTAAACGAATTCGAAACAACATTATAGCCGGTTGTTACGGTTGGAGTACTCGTAACTCCGCCCGCATCTGAGGCAGCAAGAATTATTTCATCCACACAAGATACATCCAAATTCCATGTAAAATCAATGGTTGTAGAATGAGGTGTGCTAGTCAAATTGCTCACTTCGGCTATAGTGATCGTTTGATTTGTGGTAGTGCCTGCTGAATATTTTGATCCAGACGAACCTATGGTGTATGAATACAGTTCGAACGTATAATTCGCATCGGCTAGGAGGTTCGTGATTGTAACTGAAGTACCCGTACCTTTATACAGCACTTTTGAAACAGGAGAACCGGCTCCGTATGTTGGTGCACTGCCATAATTCAAATTAAAAGTTTGACTCGACGGATCCAAAGAGGTCACTGCAACCGGTGGTAATGCACCTTCTCGCACTACCAGCATATACCCGTCATAATTCCCATTCGCCGGAGGCGTCCAGCTCAGGTCCAGAGAAGTAGGCCCTACACATCCTTCGTCAAAGCTCGCCGGATTTTCCGGAGGGGTGATAAATACATCGGTATCGGGAGTGCCCGAAGTCAGGTAGTTTTCACTCCCCGGAAGACAATTGTATTCAAATATCTTAGCGAAGTATTCTGTTCCGGGAGTGAGGTTGGTGAGGACCACATTGTCATTCGGTCCATTGTAAACCGCATATTCGTTGGTGCCGATATCTGTTCCGGCTGTTCCAAAAGCTGCACTTGCCGGATAGCTTGTGCCATCGACAGGATTGGTAGATATAGCAAGATTTTCTCGTAATATGAGTAAGCTATTGTCAGCGTCGTTTCCGTTCGTCCAATTGTAGGTTGCACCCGTTTCGGTGAGGAAGGTGGGGGAGTTGTTGTCAAAATTGGCTTCTAAGGTAGGTTCGGCGCACGTGTTGCAGCCGACTCCACTCAATTTAACATTGTCAATTCCTGCCCAGTCACCAGCACCATCTTGTTTTACACTTATTACAATGGATGCAGTACTCGGATTTCCAGAATAATTGACAGTTTCGGTTTGCCATCCTGAAGTTGAGAAGTCATTATTACCATTAATCAGTAATACTTCCCCTTGTCCAACACCGTCAACATAAATTTGGTACTTAATGTCATCTCCTCCATCATATTCGTAAACATTGTAATCAAAGGAAAATTCCAAATTTGAATAACCGATTGTGTTTATGTCTCCAAACGTCAAGGTTTCAAAACCGTTTCCCCCACAATTACCATTTAAATCCTGAATTCCAAAAAAGAAAGACCCAAGGCTCGGGTTTATTGAATTGATATTGGAAACCGTGCTCCAAATATCATCAGCATTTATACATTCCGGGGTAGAGGGAGTATAACTCCACCCCGAACCTTCAAATCCCTGAAATGCAATCGTACCCGAAGTCTGCTCATCATCCGTAACCGTCAACACAGTTTCATTCACACTCCCCGCTACCGCAGCATCTCCACCAGCCACATTTTGCAACTGAAAGGTATAATCACGGTTTCCATCGCAGGTTGCATTATCTGTAATGTCAACCGTAATACATTGCTGCGCAGAGCTATTTGTCGGAAAAGTGACGGTTTGGGTGGTGTAATTGCCAAGTTCGGCGGCAGCACCGGAGGTTAAAACAAGATCTGCGGTGGTGGCATTTGCGTTCTGATTTGTGATATCCGCGCAGAGATTGATTGTACGTGCCGTCTTCTGTTTGGGTGTAGGTGGCGGAGGAGAAATCGATAGTGGTAGTTGTAATTGCAACGGTTCCGGTGAGAACGACATCATCTATAACCCAAAACTCATTCATCGTGATCATTCTTTAAGTTGAATTCTAATTTTAAGTTGATCTACTGCTGGAATGTTCAGACAATTGGATGTAACTGAACCATCTGTTGTGCGATTTCCACCTCCACTCGGGGCGAAAATTGGTTTGGCTAAATTGTCCCCGTCATAAGTAGAAGATGCAACTCCTGTTCCTGAATTGAAATGACCAACGAGCATTATTCATTGAATCCCGTTCATTCGTAATTCTTGAGACCAGTTTCCTCCCGTCGTCTTCACTCACAGAAATGAACAACAAAATCCGAACTTTCCGCACCATTTACAGATGTACCCGAGAATGAAGCCAATCTAAAACTTAACTCAACATCTGTATATAAGCTTGTATTAATGTCAGCAAATACAAGAGTTACGTCACCGTCATTGATTTCTCGCCCTCTGTATTCCACTTACATATTTAGGATCATGAGGAATAAGATCGCTTCCAGTTACATTACTACCACCTCCAATGTACCCATAAGTTGGCGTAGCTGGCACAGCCTCAAAATCCTGAATGGCAAGAGTATCCTGCCCCACAACCTCCCCACCACAAAAAACCCCAACAACCGCCAGCAATCCCACTAACCACCACCGTACTACTCCTATGAAAAATTCTTTTAGCATTCAAATTGGTTATTAAGCATACAAAATTACGCGTGGTTGGTTAGGCCAAAGTGATCTAAATCTTAAATAAAATCAACCCGTAAGTTACACAATAAAGACACTTAAGCCCAATAAGTTTTAAACACACTGTTGATAAGCATACTTAAAACCGATAGAACTCCACTTTTGTTCGGTAAATCATGGATTTAGAGGATTATATATACGACCCATATCAAGGGGATTCTCCAATTAGTCGGGTTGGAGGGGGCATTAAGGGTTGATATTTTGTCGATTTTTTTTTGGAGACATCGTTTCTGGGCTTATATTTATTAAACTGTCGATCAGAGGTAGCCCGGACGGGAAAGGACACAGAAGTTAAACGCTCCAAACGGACTTCCTGCGGTCTAAAGGCCACTGAGGAAACCGTGCAACGTGGAAGGATACATCAAAAGGAACTCCTTTAGCACTCAAACCTCTATCTGAATTGTCGCAGACAACTCTACCCTTCATTTTCCACCAAACGTTAGGTTTCTATATTTCTAGGTGGTAAAAAAAAACACCTCACATTTCTGCAAGGTGCTCTTTCAAACAATCAAATATTTAAAACTAGCCGTAAACCCTCTCGAGATTCGGCGAAGCCACTGACTGAAACGTCAGTGCGACTTTCACTGCCCGAGACTATTTCGCCAATACCAGCTTCTTTGTCTCAGTCTGTGCCTGATCGATTACCTGAATAAAATAAACGCCATTGTCATATTTCGACAGATCAAGTAGCGCCTCATAAGGCTGCCCCGCAATCTGGTTGCTGGGTTTGAATTCCTGCAACTTCTGGCCGCTTACGTTATAAACGCTGATCGTAACTCCGCTATCAAATTGTGGAGTAAACGTAATCCGTGCTTTGCCCTCTGTAGGATTGGGGAATAGGGTTATCGCATCCCTTTTACCTTGAGTACCTGCAGAATTTTCAAATCCTGTAGTAGACACATTTCCATCAGTAGACATATTTCCATCGGTTTGCAAAGCATCGTTGCCATCCTGACTACCGTCACCATTGAGCACAAGAGCCGATGGAAGCACAACATTTCCGATAGGGTTGCAATCGGAAATTGGGATGTTGAGTTCGCATGATTTCAAAGCGCCGTTAATGGTGAGTCCATTCGGATTTGAAATCGATTCTATGCCGTTAGCATCGCAGAAATAAATGCTTCCCTGAACTTTGGCGTTCCAATCAGCGGTGGTAATGGCCTGTACTTTTACAAGCGACGGACTGCCATTTCCGATATATCTACCACTTATTTGGGTAGAATAGGTCTGATACATCGCGCCATTGTAAAGAAAAACACGCGCGTTGTAAGCGAGTTTGCTATTTCCACCAACCGACACCAAAGCATAGTTTTTCACGTCTTTGCCCACATTAAAGTCTTTCCCGATTAGGATCGTACAGTAGTTGTCAATATGCCCGTTGTACGACTGGGTGAGTTTTCCGGCTATTTCAACGGTTCCGTAATTTACAAGGGTTCCATCAAGCTGGTTGTTTTCATTAACGCCCGTAGAGTTGAGAGCTCCATTGTTGGTAAAGGATGATCCGTATCCGGCGCTGAAGTTGTCACAATTCAATGTTCCATTATTGATGAATCCACTTTGGTAGGTAAAATTGATATCCGTGGTGTTAACAGTTCCGTTGTTGAGAAACGAACTCTGCCAGCCCATGTTGATCAATGAGCAATTTATCGTTCCGCAATTTACAACCGGCTCGCCTGGCGCAAAACCGTTGATGCTCATCTCAGCGCCCGGATGCACCACCAATCCTCTTGCGTTCCATCCCATAGATATGGAGTTGAACGTAATATTCGAACCGCTCATAATCTCTACTGCACAATTGGTTCCAATAGACAAACGCAATATCCCGTTTCCGGAAAGGCGCACCGTACTTCCATTGGTAAGTTTTATATTTTGGTTAACGAATGGACCGCTGATGCAATATATTTGGTTTTGATTGGCATTAAAAGTGCCTGAAACATTCGTTTCAATATTGCATGTCAAAGTAGGATCGGCAATTGCTTCTCCGCCCGGACAAAACTGCTGGAGTTCATCGCATATTCCATCGCCATCGGCATCGCCCAGGCTGTCGTCGCCTTCGCAAATATCGCATGCATCGCTTACGCCATCACCATCTGTGTCGTCGCCCGGCACTACCGTAACTTGGGATACCGAGCTACTTTCGTTTCCACTAAAGTCGAAGGCCGTGAGCGTTACCTCAAACGTCTGTCCCACGTCTTCGCATCCATATTGCGTTTGGCCTGATGTGATTTCCAAGGAGGCAAGTCCGCAATTGTCGCTGGTAGCGTCGTTAATTTCTGATATGCCAACAAGCGCATATCCGGTAGGATCGAGCGAAATATCGATGTCTTGGGTAGTAACAACCGGTGCGAGATTATCCACTACGGTTACCGTGGAGGTGCATGCGTTGGTCATTCCAGTGCCATCGGTCACGGTGAGGGTTATTTGATTACTGCCCAAATCCGAACAATCGAAAGCAGCTTGAGAAACCGAAAGACTTATGTTTCCACAGTTGTCCGAACTTCCACCATCTAAAACTGATGGATCAAGTGTTGCCTGTCCTTGTGCATTGAGGTACAGCGTAGCGTTTCCGCAAATGGCCGTGGGTGGAGTAACGTCTGTACCATCGAGGGTAATAAATTCGCTCACCGAGCAACCATTATTGTCTGTAATGGTGGCGGTATATGTGCCGTTTCCAAGGTTCGAAAGGGTATTTCCTGTACCGGCTGCATCGCCGCTCCAGGCAATATAGTAAGGAGCAGTGCCACCTGATATGGCTACAGAAACTTCTCCATCTGTACCGGCACTGCAGCTCGGTTGGGTAGAACTATGTGATACCGCAAGATCCGAAGGCTCTGCCAGCGTAATATCCGCGGAAGCGGAAGCACCACTGGCATCGGTTACAACAAGTGTATGCAATCCGGCATTTGCCGAAAGGCTTGCACCCCCGGCTTGTCCATCCCAATTGTAATCGTAAGGCTGGCAACCACCTGAAACTATAGTCGATAGATTGGTCGTGCCTCCGTGGCAAAGAATATCCTGGTCTTGCGAAATGCTTACCAGAAGATCTTCGGCTGTTACCGTTACCGTAAATGATTGTGATATCGTATTTCCAGACAGGTCAGCGGCGGTAGCGGTTACAGTAGTTACACCAACCGGAAATGCGTCGCCGGAATGGTGGCTGTAAAGGATGTAAACCAGACAATTCTCAAGCGCCTCTGGATCTGTCCAGGTCACGATCGCAGAACAAGTCGCAGGATCGGATGTAGCGATGATATCTTCAGGAAAAGAAGTGAATATCGGTGCTATATTATCTACAATGGTAACTTCTGCAGTTGCATTTGTCATATTGCCAAAAGGATCGATGGCAGTGAGCGTTACCGCAAAAGTCTGCCCGAGGTCTTCGCAGCTGTAATCTACCTGTCCGCCGGTGATTTCCAACGAGGCTATTCCGCAATTGTCACTGGCTGCGACGCTGAGATCTTCTAAATCCAAGTGGGCAGTGCCTGAAGCGTCGAGCGGTAGGTCAATATTTTGGGCCGATAATGCGGGGTTACTATTATCCAATACGTACACGTATACCACACGCGTGGTGGTATTTCCGGCTTCGTCGGTACCTGTTACGATCAATTCGTTTTCACCAAGCTCAGAGCAATCCCATTGGTTTCTCGAAAGCGAAATGGTTACATCTCCGCAATTGTCATAGCTTCCATTGTCAATATACGCAGGCATCAATACTGATGTCATACCATTTGGAAGAAGGTCTAGAAAACTATTTCCAACAAGGAGTGTAGGTGGTATGGTATCTATACCATTTAGCACTGCAGTTTCGCTGAGCATGCATCCTTCAAGATCGGTGACAGTAGCTGTGTAGGTTCCGTTTCCGATATTCGAAAGTGGATTGCTGACTCCAATGGCATCTCCGCTCCAAATTATAGAATAGGAGGGAGTACCCCCGCTTACCGCAGCAGTGATTGCACCATCCGCAATCGAAGCGCAAGTCGGGTTGGTCGCATCAAGCGTCATCGCTAGAGCAGAGGGTTCATCTATTGAAAAGTCTTTGGTAACCACATTTCCATTTACATCGGTGAGAAGAAGCGTGTGATTGCCTGCTGATACGGTTTGCGTTGCACTGCCAGCTACACCATCCCAGCTGAATGTATAGGGTTGACAACCGCCGGTTGCTTCGGCGTGAACTTCGGCAGTACCACCGTTGCAATGCACCACATCGTCTATGGCCACTTCCGACATTAAGGTGGGAGAGGTTACGGTAATGGTGAATGACTGAGAAACAGAATTTCCAAAAGGATCGGTAGCGGTATACGTTACGGTGGTTTCACCCGTGGTGAAAGCTTCTCCTGAAGCATGATCGCTCGACAGTGTAGCTTCACAATTGTCGCTTGCGGTGGGTTCAGCCCAATTTACGAGAGCAGAGCAAGTTGCAGAATTTGATTCTGTGGTAAGATCTACAGGGAAATCGGTGAATACCGGAGGAGTATTATCAATAACTGTTGCTGTAACGGTGGTGCTTGTGGAATTTCCGCTAGCATCGGTTGCCGTGAAAGTGATTTCGGTTCCTCCTCCACCACCGAGGCTGTGAGCGCCGAGTCCACTTACATCATCTTGAGCATATTGCTCATATTCATCGAGGAAGTTCGCATTCGTTGGGTTGGTATTTCCGGAAGTTACCGTAGAAATACGACGTAGCGTATGGTTCTGTGTGTTTATTCCATTTCCAGACCAGTACGAACCCGGATCCACACCCATCACGCCAAAAATATCTACATTTTGACCGGTAACCGAATTGAACAAAGCCATCGCGTCATTGCCATTAAAGTTTACCGCACCGTTGTTAAAACTTGTTCCGGAGTAAATATTTGCGGATGAATTTTTAAATACGGCTGTTGCACCATCGGCAAGCATCCCGGCAGGGCTAAGACTGGCTGAAGTGGGGTTTGATGACCCGTTCGTGTATAATCTGAGAACATAATTTGACAAATCTACCGACGCGCCGGTTCCATTATAAATCTCAATGTATTTGTTGTTGCTCGAGCCTTCCACATACTCACTAATAAGAAGATCGTTCGTAAGTCCCGGTCCTTCGCCAATGTCAGCGCAGGAAAGCGTTGACGGATCAACTGTAAATTCAGTAATTCCACAATTATCAGTCGATCCAATGTCAAATAGATTGGCGTCGATCACCACCTGTCCTGAATTATCGAGGCTAAAATTTAGCGTATTGTGCACGACGAGTTCGGGTGGGAGATTATCAATTACCGTAACATTGGCCAGACAAGTAGAAGTATTCAAGGAGTCATCAGCCACAAAAAGGGTTATTTCATTATCGCCCAGATTAGTACAATCAAAGATCTCTTGTGATGCTGAGAAACTCAAATTTCCGCAATCGTCGGTGCTGCCAGCGTCGAGATCCGAAGGGTCAAGAATAGCCGTTCCGCTAGCATTGAGGGTGAGGGTAGTGCTTCCGCAAATAGGTGTTGGAGGGGTTAAATCTTCATTGATTAAGTAAATATCCTGAAATGTTGGACAAAAAAGAGAATCCATTACATACGCTCTGACTAAACCCGGCTGGAGTCCACCTATGGAGTCAACATCAAATATATCATATATAAAATCTCCATCTGGGCCGAGTTCTTCTAAATACCAGGCCGTAATATAGGGACCGCCTGATCCACCGGTGCGATTGGTTACTACCAAGCTTCCGTTAGCACCATCAGTGCAGCTCGGATTAATTTGCGTTACGTCAAAATTAGTTAATGGAATATCGGCGAGTGTTATCGTCGCAGAAGCCGTTTCGCCATTCGCATCTGTAACAACCAGATTGAAGGTGCCGCCGGTTAACGCCTCGAGTGAGGAGGTTCCTTCCTCACCATTCCAGACGTAGGTGTAAGGGCGACAACCACCTTGTATTGTGGAATATATAGACTGACCTGGGGTCCCATCTGCTCCTTCCTGGTAGGGACAAACGTAATCTCGATAGGATGAAACTTCGGCGGTCAATGGATCGACTAAAATGGTTACCGTAAATTGAACTTGGTCTGTATTTCCACTCGGATCGGTAGCTGTGACAGTTACCAACGTTTCGCCGCTAAAAAATGTAGAACCGGATGGATGATTGCTGGAAATTTTTATCTCCCCGCTGCAATTGTCTTCTACATCGGGGTAATCATAATATACTGCTTGGGTACATTGACCAAACTCTGAGGATAGAACGATATCATCAATTTGGTCAAGGAATTGCGGTGCTATATTGTCCATTACTTTTACTGAAATAGTTTCGGTGCTGACATTTCCGTTGTTGTCGGTAGCGCTAAAACTAACTTCTGCAGGGGTATCTTCAACATAGTGCATTCCGAGGTCGCTCACATCATCTTGATCAAATTGCTCCCATTCATTAAGGAAGTTCGAATTCATTGCGGAGACACTCCCGTGTAAAATGGTTCTTTTGCGGCGCAAGGTATGATCTGCAGTACTTTTAGCTCCATTTGTCCAAGCAGTGGGCTGAGGGTCGGACAAGTCACCGAAAAGATCAATAAGTTTTAAAGATTCGGTGTTTACCGAAGTAAAAAGTACCAATAAATCATTTCCGTTGAAACCAGCGATTGCGCTATTGTAATATGAACCCGAATAAATTTCGGCCTGTGAATTGCCAAATACGACAGTTTCGCCATTATTCAATATACCAGCTATTGCAAGGCCTTCACTAATGGTTGCTTCAAATGCACCATTTGAAAACAATTGAAGTTCATAATCCGCCATATCCACCGCATGACCAGTACCGTTGTATATTTCTAAGTATTTGTTATAACTTGAACCTTCAACATATTCGCTAATTATCAAGTCGGTGGTGAGGGGGTTTGGATCGAATGCATCGCTGCAATTCAATGAGTTGGGACCGACATTCGTTGAGAGCACCCCGCAATTGTCGGTTGTGCCGTTATTGATCGTGTTTGGATCGAGCATCACATTGCCGCTGGCATCGAGGGTTACGGTTATCTCTTCATTTACCGAAAGGACAGGGCCTAAGAGATCGACTACCTGAATATCGGTCGTGCACGTTGCCGTATTTCCATTCGTATCGGTTACTGTAAGCATTACCGGCTGGGCGCCAATCTCGACACAGGTGAATGAAGCAGGACTCGCATCAAATGAAGCGATGCCGAAATTGTCAGTGGAACCCCCGTCTAAGCTTTCTGCATTTACAGTGGCTATTCCATTTTGATCAATTTCAGCAGTCACACTTCCTAAAGGAGCACAGCTTGCGACCGGGTCTTCATTATCTCCGGGATCCGAGGCAAGGATGCCAGATAGGAGTATATTGTCGAAGGCGATGTCTTCGTCGCCAGAGTCCAAATTTATCGTAATTCGAATCGTGATAGAATTTCCGGTTTCAGCTATCGAAGCTCCGTAACTAGTAAATAGACTTGTAATTTCAGCACCTTCGCCGATACCGTCACAATCAGAATCTATGTAAGGAGGCATATTGATTCCTGATCCATCATTGTGAACACAAATTAGAGATAAATATTGGCCTCCGTCAATGGAATATTCAATTGTTACATAGTCTGGATTGTCCCAATCCTGATTTGAACCATCATCATCTTCCGCGAGAAGGACTGAAAAGTTAAGATCGGTATGATTAGAAATATCTCCTGTTAATACCATCTGAACAGGAATGACAGCTTGATCTCCATCCACATCCTGAGCCGCGAAATACGAGGAGCCCTGAAAGCCGGTTACCCCGTATGAACCGGAAATATTACTTCCATCGGTTCGTGTAAAGAAGTCACTGGTTCCATCCGAAAATTCTGCAGGATTCGTAGTGTAATTAACACTCGCGTCTTCAAAGTCTTCAAAAATTAGATTGTCTTGGGCATTGATACTTGAACACAAGATAAGCCCTAAAAGGGCCGGAAGAATCCGGCGGGTCAGATTAGTTAATTTCATAACAGGTTTAAGATTGGTGAAAAAAAGTTAGTGCAATATACCATCTTTCGCATCCGTACCAATTTATGTTAATATGAAATGAGTATGAATATATTCTCGTTTTCGACGAGGACTGATTGACATTAGATTAAGAGCTTTTTATTACACACCAAAGCCATAATGAAAAATAAAATTGTTAAAAACTATTTTTTTGAATGCTGATTTTCTTTCGAAAAAAGGTGGGTTATAGACCCTTCAAATCGGGTGCATAATGAGAGTAATCATCAATGAAGAAGAAAGGGAGATTGTAAATGATTGATTATCCTATCAGAATTAGATCGCGGTGTTTCCAGAATAATTGAAGGCAGAGTCCTTCTTTTCACCACTGGATTTCAAATTATGCCCGTAGAAAAAGAAGCATTCACCGTCGGAGGAAGTTGCACTGCCTTAGATCTTGTTAAGGAATTTGAATCGCCCCTTTACGTGTATGATTATCAAAATCATGGAGACCAATTACGTACGATCGGAAGCTGCGTTTAAAGGTTCTAAATTGAAAATTAAATACGCGTGCAAAGCATTGGCAAATATCAATGAACTCCGTTTTTTCAAGAATCTGGACAGCGGACGCGATACAGTATCTATTCAGGAGGTGCAAAGCACGGGCTCACGGGATACCTAAGGTACTTCCCAATGGAAAAACTTAGCACCCTCGACTTTATTCACTCCACTCACGCTGCGTGTTAAGAATTCGTTTAGTTGCCCAAAATATCCGCTTAACTAGTGCTTAATGAAAGACAGAAACAAATACGTTAAAGGGACACCCAAAAATTAACCACCAAAAGTTAGGCACTTATTTAGCGTTTCACTCGGGCGCATAGCCGCAGCCACGAGAGTGTCTCGTGGTTCATAATATCCGCCAATATCAACACCATGGCCCTGAACGGCCAGGAGCTCAGAATTGATTTTGGCTTCTGACGATTTGAATGTCTCGCTCACTTTTGTGAAAATGCGTTTCATTTCGGCATCTTTATCCTGAGCCGCCAATGCTTCCGCCCAATACATAGCCAAATAGAAATGACTTCCGCGGTTGTCGCGTTCATTCACTTTACGCGAAGGCGATTTATCATTTTCCAAATATTTTCCGGTGGCCTCATCCAGTGCTTCCCCGAGGATAATCGCACGTTTATTGTTCGCATAGTTTCCAAGATGTTCGAGCGAGGCAGCCAGAGCTAAAAACTCGCCCAACGAATCCCAGCGAAGGTGATCTTCTTCCAGAAATTGTTGCACATGCTTTGGAGCGGACCCGCCGGCACCAGTTTCAAAGAGACCGCCTCCATTCATAAGCGGAACAATTGAAAGCATTTTGGCACTTGTGCCTACTTCCAGAATTGGGAAGAGGTCGGTGAGGTAGTCGCGGAGCACATTTCCGGAAACGGAGATTGTGTCCTTCCCGTCTTTCATCCGCTGAAGCGAAAAGAGCATGGCTTCTTCAGGTGACATGATGCGGATATCCAGTTTGTCGGTGTCATGTCCGGGAAGGTATTCGTTTACTTTCAGTATAATCGCTCGGTCGTGGGCTCTGTTCGGGTCGAGCCAAAATATGGTCGGTGTGCCGGTTGTGCGTGCTCGTTTTACGGCAAGTTTTACCCAATCGCGAATGGGTTCGTCTTTGGTCTGGCACATACGCCAAATGTCGCCTGCTTCTACTTCGTGGCTCAACAACACTTTTCCATCAACATCTTTCACATTTACTACACCGTCGCCAGCTATTTCGAAAGTCTTGTCATGCGAACCGTATTCTTCCGCTTTTTGAGCCATCAATCCCACATTCGAAACGCTGCCCATCGTTCGCGGATCAAACGCGCCGTTCTTTTTACAAAATTGAATGGTCTGATCATAAATTCCCGCATAGCAGCGATCTGGAATAATGGCTTTTGTATCTTGCGATTTGCCTTTCTTATTCCACATCTGACCCGAATTACGGATCATGGCAGGCATTGAAGCATCAATAATTACATCGCTGGGTACGTACAAATTCGTAATTCCTTTATCCGAATTTACCATTGCCAGATCGGGGCCATTGGCATAAGCGTGAGCAATCTCGGCTTCTATTTCCTTGCGCTGAGCATCAGGAAGACCTTTGATGGCGTTCAACAAATCGGCAAATCCATTGCGCGGGTCCACACCCAATTCATCGAGAATGGCTGCGAATTTGGTATAAACATCCTTAAAATAAGTGGTAACCGCATGACCAAAAATAATTGGGTCGGAAACTTTCATCATGGTAGCTTTCAGATGGATGCTGAAGAGAACTCCTTTTTCTTTTGCGTCTTCCTTTTGCTCTTGCAAAAAATGGTTGAGCGCATTACAGCTCATCACCGAAGCATCGATTATCTCGCCTTCCAGCAACTCAAGGCCTTTTTTCAACGTGACTTTTGTTCCTTCTTCACCTTCCCACTCAATAGAAATTGTGGTGGGTTTCTCCATTGTTTTCGATTTTTCACTTCCGTAAAAATCCGAATGGCTCATGCTCGACACATGGGTTTTCGAATCTTTAGACCAAGCACCCATTGAGTGTGGATGTTTGCGCGCGTATTCCTTTACGGCTTTTGGGGCACGGCGATCTGAGTTTCCTTCGCGAAGCACCGGATTCACAGCACTACCTTTTATTTTATCGTATCTTTTTTTGGCATCTTTTTCGGCGTCATTCTCCGGATCTTCGGGGTAGTCGGGCAGCGCGTATCCCTTCAATTGCAATTCCTTAATCGCTGCTTTCAACTGTGGAATCGAAGCGCTAATATTCGGTAATTTTACAATATTGGCTTCCGGTGTGTGTGCTATTTCTCCAAGCTCCCTCAGGGCATCGTGGGTTTTTTGTTCTGGTTTCAACTTATCGTTAAAAGCCGACAAAATTCGCGCTGCCAGTGATATGTCGCGTGTTTCAATTGCCACTCCGGCTGTGTTGGCAAAAGCTTTTATGACGGGCAAAAAAGAAGCTGTGGCTAATGCCGGTGCTTCGTCAGTTTTGGTGTAAATAATGCGGGGAGAATTCGACATATTTTCTTTCTTATTTTTTTCTTTTTTTAAATTAAAGATTCAACCATACCACCTTATAAACAGAATGAAATGCGAATCAAAAAAAATTCTTTTTTAACTAAAATGGATGAATTGACAGAATTTTTTCGAATCGCGAAGATAACAAACTGAAATGGTTAGTCATTACGCTTTGCGGGAATCTAATTCCATTCTCGGTCTAAAAGTGATTTTATGGGAGCATCGGTTTTCCTCCGTGCGAATGATTTGAATTGTTTTTAAAACGCTTTGCGAAGTCTGCGTAAAACATTTGCTGACCTTGTGCTTAAAAAGAAAATTTTCTAACCTCTGGAATTTGACCTCACAAATTGAAATTCATTTCCAGCCTTTCATCAATGTCGGGGTTGAAAAGCCTTATTCTCAAAATAATCCACCAAATCAGTCGTAGAAAATAATCCTGTTTTCTGTACCATTTTATGCTTGTGACTCTTAACCGTATTCGGGCTTATATGAAGTTTTTCGGCTATCTCAGCTCCTTTCACTCCGTTTTTCATCAGTTTGTATATCTGCAATTCCCGCTTCGAAAAGAGATCTTCAGGCATTACTTTTATGTATTTATGATAGGCTTCCTTATTCAATATAGGACTGTTCCAATCCCACCTTACTGCTGTAGAAAGTCCCATGTAGGATATATCCTGAATGATGGAATAATTGCTTTCGAGTGCCTTTGAATCCGTGACACTGCTTATGCCCGAAATTCGTTGAACTTTAATATAATTTCCATCTTTTCGCCTTAGCCGATAGGTAAGATAGAGCACAGCACTTTCAGACATTCCATTGGCCTCCGAAAAAGCAAGTGTGTTTTTTACAATCGTCTCTACAATGGGCTTGTCATCGCGGTGCATCAGGTTGAAAATAGTATCGAATCGAAATTCCCGTTCGTGATAGCCCAATAAGTTTAAAATATTACGCTGATAAACCAGCCGCTCGTCTTTAATGGACATGATATACAATGCCTGACTCGGCGTTAATGGGAAATTGGAATAATCGAATGCAGGCATCTCTTCCGGATTCGAATTTGTGATAATCAAATTGCGCGCTATTTTCTGTAGCGAATGAAGGTACTTTGAGTCCATAACTGTATCATTTCAAGTAATTAAAGGATGAAAATAGGGGAGCAAATCCTGTTTCCATTGCGTTGGTGAATAGAGCCAAATTGATGATTATTCCTGAGATTCTAAAACATTAATAGGATATTTTTCTCTTTTGTTTTTTTACCCTATTTCGGTGTGGTTTTATCGGGCTGATATACAGATTAATACAAAAAAAGATGAATTTTTTATAACCTTTTGAAAAGAATAGCCGTATCAATCTCCGAAGTAAGCATCATACGCATAGTATTAATTGGTTTAGATAGAAATTCCCGGCACATGTTGCCGGGTTTTTTTATGTAAATCCTTTTCTAATTTTCATTTCCATAAGTTGCCACCTGTTCCTAATTCGATTTTTAATACCTGAGTTGGTGCTTTAAAAATGGAAAATCGTATAATTTCAATTCTCCGTCGCATCAAGTTATTGGCAAAACCTTATCTTCGCCAATTCATGCAGGAGTTCAAAAATAAGGTGGTCTGGATAACCGGTGCAAGTTCCGGTATCGGCAAAGAAGCGGCATTTCAACTGCATAGGAGCGGGGCTCAGATTGTACTTTCCTCCCGCCAAGAAGCTGATCTCAATGCCATTCAAGCCGAAATTGGTGATGTTGCCAACGTAGCGGTTCTTCCTCTCGATCTTGCCCTTCCGGAGACCTTTGAAGCTGCAGTAAATCGGGTGTATGATCTTTTCGGAAAAGTAGATTTACTCTTCAATAATGCAGGAATCAGCCAGCGTTCCTATGCTATCGATACCGATCTTTCAGTAGACCGAAAGATCATGGAAATTAATTATTTTGGAACCATCGGATTGACCAAGGCTGTGCTTCCCCGAATGCTGGCAGCAGGCGGTGGACAATTTGCAGTCGTTACAAGTATCACTGGAAAGTTTGGCTACGGAGTTCGTTCCGCTTACGCTGCTTCAAAACATGCGCTCCATGGTTTTTTCGAATCTTTGCGCATTGAGTTGAGCGATCGTGGAATTGATGTTACGCTTATTTGTCCGGGGCCAATCCAAACCGATATTTCCAAACATGCACTTGATGGCAGTGGGAATCCTACCGGAGAAATGGATGAAATGCAACAGAATGGATTGCCCGTAGATCGTGCTGTACGAACTATGCTCAAAGCGATTGCTAATAAAAAGAAGGAAATTGTGATAGGTGGTTTTAAAGAAAAATTAGGCTTAAAGCTCAAATTGTTTTTGCCTGAATTATTCTTCAAAATGGCTGTAAAACAAAACCCAAGAGGTGAATTGAAATTTTAATAATGGGAAAACACATTTGCGGAATTCAACAGGTAGGGATTGGTACAGACAATCTTCACCGCGACTGGAAATGGTATCGAAGGGCATTCGGAATGAACATTCGGGTATTCGAAGATGCTGCCGAGGCTCCATTAATGATAAATTATACAGGCGGTGAAGTACAAAAACGGGTCGCCGCGTTGGCCTTGAATATGCGTGGGGGTGGAGGTTTTGAAATTTGGCAATATACAAGCAGAAAGCCACAACCAGCCACTTTTACTCCCGAAATTGGAGATTACGGATTTCTCGCTGTAAAAATGAAAACACCAAACACCACCACTGCACTTGAATCGCTTAAGAAAGTAGGTGCTTCGATTCTTACCCAAAAGGCAAAGAATCCGGCTGGAGATGAACATTTCCTCCTTGCCGATCCCAATGGATATTGGTTTGATATCGTGGAGAGTACCAATTGGTTCAAAAAAGCGGATTCTATAACCGGTGGCGTATATGGAGTGGTAATAGGTGTGAGCGATATGTCAAAGTCGATGGCTTTTTACAATGATCTTCTTGGCTTTGACACCGTACTATCCGATGATACAGGTATGGCTGCTGATTTGTCCGGACTGCCCGGTTCGAATGCACCCGTCCGTCGCGTAATCCTTTCCCAATCAAATCAGGGCATCGGTGCTTTTAATCCGCTTTTGGGAATCAATCAATTGGAACTGATACAGCCAATGGCCCAAAAAGGGAGAAAAATATTCGAAAACCGTTTCTGGGGCGATCTCGGATTTATACATCTCTGTTTTGATGTAAGAGACATGAATGGATTTAAGCAGAAAGCCGCTGAACTCAACTATCCATTCACTGTAGATAGTGCTGACTCATTTGATATGGGAAAAGCGGCCGGAAGATTTGCCTATGTAGAAGATCCCGACGGCGCCCTCATCGAATTTGTGGAAACACATAAATTTCCCATCGTCGAAAAATGGGGTTGGTTCCTTGATTTGCGGAAGCGAAGTGATAAGAAGTCGTTGCCGGTGTGGTTGCTTAGCTGCTTCAGGTTTAATAAGATGAAGAATTAATTTTTAGCTTCACGCTTCAAGAAGAACTGCCGAATATAGAATCCGATTTTTAGATTATCGTTGTCTTAACCACACCCATCCCAAGGGCTTTCTTTGGTCAAAAGGTGTGAAGAAATTAAATCAGGAAAAGGTTTTAATACCCTTATTTCGCACGACTGTTTAATGCTATTGCTTTGATTTCTGTATTTAAAGCGGCCGGTACCTATCTCGCAAATTTAAGGTTACAGCTCCTTAGCTATTGAAAATAAACCCAAAAATTCGCGTAAGATTTTTTCAACTTTTGTACCACCTCATTTGCTTCTTTCTCATTTTGGGCAGTATCCAGTTCATTCACCAATTCCAAATGGGGGTGCAGCCATTTGTGTAATTCGTCGTGGCTTTCTCCTTCCATTGTGCAGCTCGAAATAAGTTTGCTGTCGGCATCTTTTAGTTTTGCTGCAAGCGATTTATAATCTGTGTTGTTCGATGCAATATAATCATTGACAGCCGCTTCACCATCGGCTATATAAGGTTTCATCTCCTCATTCATCATCCATTTTTCGCCTGCATTTAACTCGATTTCCAGATCGGAATTTTGGCTTAAAGCAATGGAATCTTCATTCATCTGTTCCTGATCTTCGTGTATAGCATCTGTATTTTTGGATGAAGGGGCGTTTCCACAAGAAAATAGGGAAACAGTCAAAATGAAAAGAGCGAATATTCTTAAAATTCTGGTCATGACGGAATTACTTTTTTAGGTTTTCGTAAAGGTAGCACTAATTAGGAATGAGGGGTTCTGGAATGAAAGATTTCATTAGCAATTAGTGATTGCGATTCTTAAACGTAGCCTTTCGCCTGCAATTTGAATAAAGCAGCATACTTCCCATCCAATCCCATCAATGCTTCGTGGCTGCCGAGCTCAAGTTTACGGCCGTTTTCGAGAAAGAGAATCCGATCGGCCATGCGCACCGTGCTGAAGCGGTGGGAGATAAGGACAGCGCTGCGTCCTTGCATTAATTCGGCAAAACGTATGAAGACTTCATTCTCCGCCCGCGCATCGAGGGCACTGGTTGGTTCATCCAAAATCATGAGTTGAGCATCGCCCATGTAGGCGCGGGCCAGCGCTATTTTTTGCCATTCGCCGCCACTGAGTTCCACTCCGCCCAAAAAGCGTTTTCCCAGCATTTGCTGGTATTTTCCGGGCAGTTTTTCTATTACTGTGTCTGCCAAGCTTTTTACTGCACTGATTTCGATATGTTCTTGGTTTTCGAGTCCTTCAATTTCGCCAATAGCAATGTTCTCCCGCGCTTCGAGTTGAAATTTCATATAGTCCTGAAAGATAATGCTCACATTTTTGCGGAGATCGTCGAGTTTATAATCGCGCAAGTCGCGCCCATCAAGCAAGATGCGTCCTTCAGAAGGTTCGTAAAGTCGGGCGAGCAATTTTACAAGCGTGGTTTTTCCAGCTCCATTTTCGCCCACAAGCGCGAGTTTTTCACCAGCACGCAGATCGAAACTTAAATTGCGAAGCGACCAGTTTTCGCTACCTCGGTATTTGAATCCGACATTCTCGAATGTGAAACCCTTTTTGATTGGATTGGGAATAGGCAAACCTTCTTTTGCCTCCATAATATCGGGCTTGATTTCAAAAAAGTCGAATAAATCCTGGAGATAAAGCGCACTCTCGGCAATCTGGCTGAACCGGTTCATTATCGCTTGCAGCATATTCCGCATTTGCAAAAATGAGCCTGCAAGGAAAGTGAGCTGACCAACGGATATCTTCCCCTGAACGGTATCCATTGCAATGAAAATGTAAGCGCCGTAATATGCTCCTGTTCCGATTATTGCGAGCAGCGATCCCCAAAATGCACGCCTTACTGCGAGCTTTTTATTCGCTTCATAATACTGATCAGCGAGCCGTTTAAAGCGTGAACTAATAAAGGAAGATAGTCCGAAAATCTTGACCTCTTTGGCCGTCTCATCGCTGGCACCAATAAAGCGCAAATAGTCCAGCTCGCGCCTCTGAGGTGTCCAGCTTCGGGTAAGACTGTAGCTGGCTTCGCTGAAATGGGTTTCGCCCAAAAACGATGGAATAATCGCAATAACCAGAATCAGAATGAGTATAGGCTTAAAAGCAATCAACCCGACAGCAAAAAAAGCAATGGTGATAATATCCTGAACTTGTGTAAGTACTTGACTCATTAGAACAGTGCGACTGGTAGTTTGCCGGCGCGCCCGTTCGAGTTTGTCGTAAAATTCGCTGTCTTCGAATTGATGCAAATCGAGCGAAGCAGCATGATGGATTAACTTTACGGAAGTTTTATTACTGAAGAGGTCGCCTAATTGGCTGTCGAGTAGCGTAATGCCACGGTTGGTCAGGTCGCTGATAATTGCCAACGCGAATTCCATTCCGATATAAATCCAAATTTTGGTAAAAGCATGTCCCGGATTATCGATCTGAAAGATGATTTCATCGATAATCAATTTTCCCACCCATAACATCACCACTGGAATAGCCGCCTTTATAATGCGGAGTATTATATTTCCCAAGGTCATGGAAGGGCTGGTTTCCCAAATCATTTTGAAAAACTTGGGCAAATTCTTGAAGGCCGAAAGTCGTTCTCTAAAACTCAGTTTGGATTTCTCACTTCCATTGTCCATAGTGGATGTCGCACGTTTATCTTTTTTTGCCATGTGAAGGACAAAGGTACGCGCTCCGGTGAATTTTTCGGGTATGGAAAATTAGAAGTACTTATCGTAAAAATCTATCTGCTCGCCCGAGAATGGCTCGTATTCAGGCAATACGTATTTATCCGGTTTTAGCGGATAATTAGCTTTCCTCCTAAATTTCCGAGTTTTAAAAAGTAGAATCCCGGCCGAATGTTTGAAACCGATATGGACTGCCCATTGAAAAGTCCTTGTTTAACTAAAACGCCCTGAATATCAATTAATCGATATTCAATATTGGTAAAGTCGGCGGCATTTGATACCCACAACTCGTCAGATACCGGGTTCGGATAAATCCGTAATTTTAATTTATTATTTTTCGGCACTCCAACCGGATCATAGCCAAAATAAATATCCAAAAATGCCATGCGTTCCTCAATCCAGATTTCCAAATAGTCAAGGCTCTGCTGATCAAATGGATAATTTGGAAAAACAAGGGCTTCTCTGGCATAGATATTATTTGCCTTGAGCAGATCATAGGAATATTGAAAACGATCAATAACATAATCGGTGGTTAACACACTCTGGCGCAACTCGGCCCAGCGCGCATTCACATCTTCGGTATAGTTTCCTACGTCCGTGTCAATGACCCGATCCATAAAACCATTGGTGAGAATATCATCTGTGATATTCCAATACGTTCCGTCCCATTTCAATCCAAAAGTGCCGTCGAGATCCCAAGGAACATAAAAATAGGGAGAAGCAGTATCGTATTTGGCTATGTAAATATTCTTGCCGGTATTGTCTGCAGCGCGTGTTAGATTTAAAAAAATGAAATAATCCAGATAATTCTGATAATTGAAATTATCCCAAATGCCGCTAAAGGTATCATCGCTTGAATTTAAAACAAACTCTACAAATCTGTACAGATTTTGCCAGTCGGTGGTGTCGTCTACTTTCGGATATTTAATTTGAAAACCACCCCAAAACCGATTTGTATTATCGAAATCAGGTAGCTCAATGAAGTTGGTGGCTTGACTGTTTTCTTTTCCCTTATAAAGTTCTCCTCTGATATTCCCATTAAAATGCTTAATTTTCAAGAGCTTACGGTCAATTTGCTCCGAAAGGAGATAAATACCCGAATATTTTCCATTCAAGAAGAGTTCGACATAAAAGCCACCGGCACCGGACTGGGCGTTCGGCTCTTGTTGAGCGTAATAGGGTTGATGGATATCGAGCCACAATTCTGAACTCACATGCGATCTCAATCGCAAAGGCTCATTGTACAATCCATCGAGTACCCAATCGTCGTCACTTCTCAAATTTCCGAATTGAACATACACACTTGTTTCGGTATCAGCATCTTCCCAAAACTCAATATCATAACTCTTTTTATCATAGCTCTGAGAAATATTCCCTCGAAATTCGATGCCTATGGTAGCAATTAAAATTTGATTCTCGTCGGCATAAAGAAACTGGGCAGGAATCTTATTCTGACTCGAAATATTGGTTGAACTTTGAATTTTCAGAAGCGGTAACTGTGTGAAAAATAAGTAAAAATCATTGCTTCCATCATTCACAACATATGAAGCAGTGTACATAAGATTATCAGGAATTTCGACAAAATGATATACCATGGTATTCAGCGATAAATCTATTCCCTCATTCGCACTTAGACCTGTATAATTTTCGATGCTATCCGATTGAACCACGATGATATGATTGTACGGATCTATTCTAAAACGATGTTCAGCAATGGAAATAGTGAGTACCTGAGCAAACCCAACAACTTGTGCTACAATCAGAAAGGATAGTAATACAAGCTTTTTCATTGGTTTTGGTTGGTTAATTCAAATGTCACAACTTTCGGAAAAGTTGATTTACTCGATAATGATTTTTTCGCCTATATTTTTCATCTTCAAGATATAGAATCCATGATCAAGGTCGGAAACTGAAATGGATTGACCATTGTAGATTCCCGATTTTACAATTTTTCCCTGTAGGTTAACTATTTGAAACGGCGTATCCTTTAAATTAGCTGAAGCCTGAATGCTTAAATTCTCCTTCACCGGATTGGGATATACCCGAAATTGAGATTTTGCAATAGTTGAAACAGATTCAGGTGTGTAGTTAAAATACACATCGAGATAAGCAATACGCGCTAAAAGCCAGGCAGTGGTGTAATCAAAGCTTTCTTGATCGAACGGATAATTTGGATAAACAAGAGCTTCCCGTTCGTACACATTATTTGCTAAAAGCAAATCATACGAATCGGTAAAATCTGCCATAAGACTGTCTAGTGACAACGGCCCGGTGCGCAGTTCAGCCCAGCGCGCTTCCACATCAGTAGTATAATCATTTACGTCCGAAGCAATTACCCGATCCATAAATCCATTGGTCAAGATATCGTTGGTAATATTCAAATCGGTTCCATCCCACTTAATTCCAAAGCTTCCATTGAGCTGCCACGGAACATAAAAATAAGGTGCAGCGGCATCGTATTTAGCCATGTAAATATTTTTTCCGGTATTATCGGCGGTCCGTGTAAGATTCAGAAAAATAAAATAATCTAGGTAGTTCTGATAGTCGAAATGGTCCCAGATATTTTCAAACTCCGTAGCATCAGAATTCAACACGAACTGCGTAAATCCTCGAATATTTTCCCAATTTGTTGTATCCAAAGGATATTTCATAAGATGTCCTGCCCAATATCGATTTTCATTGTCAGCAGTAGGGGCTCCGGTAAAAAGCGTTGCAGCGGCAGCCTGCTTGCCTTTATAAAGTTCGCCTTTTATGGTTCCATCAAACGGCTGAAGGCTTAAAAGTTGGGGGTCTACCTCTCGGGAAAAAAAGTAAACACCCGAATAATGGCCGCTTACAAAAAGCTCCACATACATTCCGTCAGCACCAGCGTGAGCATTCGGCTCCTGCTGTAAATAAGAGGGCTGGTGCATTGCCAGCCATAATTTATGAGCTGTAAAAGTGCGCAATCGCAATGGGTCGTTGTACATCGCGCTGAGAATGTAATTTGCACTTGGTTGCAAATTTCCTACTTGCACCTCAGTTTCGATAGTACTCCCTGAGTCAGTCCAGAACTGGAGAGAATAGCTTTTTTTCGGATATATTTGGGTGTAACCGGTATCAAAATTTACTCCACTGGCGGCCACAATAATTTGCGAATCATCGGAATAATAAAATTCCGAAGGAATTTTTGACCCGCTTGTAATTATGGCAAAACTCTGAATTTTTAAAAGTGGCAATTGGGTGAAGAAGAGGTGATAATCATCACTTCCGTCGTTTACTACATAAGATCCTGTGTATTCAAGCGATTCAGGAATGGAAACAAACTGAAATTGAAAACTGGCCAGTGCCAAATCAACTTCTTCATAGCTGGTCAATCCTGTATATTGCTCAATATTATCTGGGCGTACCACAATAATATGGTCGTATGGATCAATCCTAAAATGATGTTCGGGGATCTCAATAGTCAGAACTTGCGAAAAGCCCGATGTGTATAATAAGATCGAGATGGCAATAAGTAAAAATCGTTTCATAGAGTACATCAATTTAAATTGTTTTTTCCCAAAGAAAAGGAGAGGAAAGATACGAAAATTATAAATATTAAAGCAAGAAAAGAAACGGCAAACTATACCAATTAGACTATAAAAAATAACGTATCTTAATATGAGTAGAACCAAATAAAGGTACTTCTATTATTTGCTGAAATTTTCGGAAACGACTAAGTCCTTGCTTCCAGCCTCATACGTATAAAATCCTTCACCGGATTTGGAACCGAGTTTTCCCGCCATCACCATATTTACCAATAGGGGAGAAGGGGCATACTTGTCGAGACCAAAGCCGTCGTGCAGCACACGCAGAATGCTCAGGCATACGTCTAGACCTATAAAATCTGCGAGTTGTAGCGGTCCCATTGGATGCGCCATCCCAAGCTTCATAACGGTATCGATTTCTTCCACACCGGCTACACCTTCGTGAAGGGTGTGAATCGCCTCATTAATCATCGGCATCAAAATTCTATTGGCCACAAATCCCGGATAATCATTCACTTCTGTAGGAATCTTTCCGAGTTTTTTCGATAATTCCATAATGCGTTGCGTCACTTCATCGCTCGTGGCATATCCGCGGATTACCTCCACGAGTTTCATCACTGGCACTGGATTCATAAAGTGCATTCCGATCACTTTGTCGGGACGAGATGTTACCGCCGCCATTTTGGTAATAGAGATGGAAGAAGTATTGGTGGCGAGCACACAGCCTTCAGGAGCATACTCGTCCATTTGCTTGAAAAGCTTAATTTTAAGATCTACATTTTCGGTCGCAGCTTCGACGATCAGATCGGCATTGGAAACACTGTTTTTAAGTTCGGTATACGTTTTCAAACGACCCAGAGCATCGCTCTTGTCTTTTTCGCTGATCTTCTCTTTCGCAATCATGCGATCCATATTCTTCCCAATAGTTGCAAGAGCCCGTTGCAAGGCATCTTCCGATACATCGATGAGGCTAACTTCATATCCATTTTGTGCAAAAACGTGGGCTATTCCGTTTCCCATTGTTCCTGCTCCAATTACTGCTATAGTTTTCATGCTCAAATAATATATTTTAATTTATATACTGTCTAAATAAACTGAGAGCCAAATTGTTTTAAATTACGAATTACGAATTTGCCCACCCTCTATGGTAAATGATACATTCTAAATGATATATTCTACATTAAAACATTATTTCCCGCTTCCCTTCAAAATAATAATCAAGGTATAAGCCATTATTTTTATATCAATGGCAAGCGACATATTTTCAATATAAAGAACGTCGTATTTGAGCCGGGCTACCATTTGTTCTACATTTTCTGCGTAGCCGTATTTCACTTGTCCCCAACTGGTTATTCCAGGTTTTACTTTCTGTAAATGGCGGTAGTGGGGAGCGACTTTTACAATCTGATCGATATAAAATTGGCGCTCGGGACGTGGGCCTACAAGACTCATTTCTCCTTTCAATACATTGAAAAATTGAGGAATCTCGTCCATACGGGTTTTGCGCATAAAGCGGCCAATAGGTGTAATCCGCGGATCGTGCTTGCTGCTAAGCTGTGGACCACGCAACTCGGCATTTTGATACATCGACCGGAACTTGTAAATACTAAAAGGCTTGTTGTGCTGGCCGATACGTTCTTGCTTAAAGAATATGGGGCCGGGTGAAGACATTCGCACAAGAAGAGCAAGAATCAGATAGACTGGAGAAAGCAAAATAATCGCGAAAATTGAACCGGCAAAATCGATTAATCGTTTGAGGAAAAACTGCCAGGCAGGCATGATCTCGGTATTAATCTGAATAAGCGGTGCACCAAAGATGCTGCTCATCTTTACAGATCCCGAGAGGATGTCGTATATATCGGGTATAATTTTGATTTTCACATTCATTCCTTCGAGGTCAGATACGATGCTACCCAGATTTTTATGCTCTGAGGTTTCGACTGCTATAACCACTTCCTCCACATTATGCTCAGTCACTACGCGGTTTATATCATTGAATTTACCAAGCCAGGCGAGTTCGTTTTCGAGCAGATGATCTTTTCCATTTACGCTCACGTAACCGATAAATTTGAACCCGGGAGCGGGCACCATATTTTCCATTTCCCGATACACGTTTAGCGCTTCTTCATTTCCACCTATTATCACTGTATTAAACCCGAATTTTCGCTTGTGAATCCGCTTTACTGTTTGGGTGGTAAGAATAATTCGAAATGTAAAAGTAAGTGTGAAATGCAATAAGAAGAGGACAATCAACGATCTGTAATATACCACGTAACTCGCTATTTGATCATCTAATAGCACAAAGAAAAACAAGATAATTACCCCAACGAAAGATGCAAGAAGTACCTGGCCAAGTTCGCGCAAGCGATGCCGCCTGAAAATATTGCGGTACATCCCAAAAAGTGCATAAAGTGCGAGCCAGAAAAGTGGAATTAGAATAAGACTGTAATAAAAGCGGCTATCAAACTCAAAAGGAATGGGATAGCCAAACTTCTCAGGCTCGATTATTTTTTTGCGGAACGCATAGAAAAGCACCCAAGCCACAGTAGAGCTCAATATATCAGCTAATATGTACTTTGCCACCTGGGCTTTACGGTTCATCGTGGTTAGGGATAAACGAATTTTAAATTATCAATAAAAATACTGTCGCTTACAGAGCTGTTTGAAGCTTGAGCATCGAGATAGATTTCAAAATTGTTTGCAGAAATCTGTTGCGAAATCTCATCGGTTAAATCAATATAGACTTTGGTGTATTCTTGTTTGGGGATGAGACCAACCGCAAAAACAAATTGTATGGAAGGATCTAGTGTTACTATTCCTATTTCTAACGGTACCGTTCCTTTGAAGTCTATTTCGAGGTACATATTATTGCCTTTCGGCAAACCCGATAAATTCCATTGTGATACTACATTGAACCTACCCGAGTCAGGTGGCAATACTACTTGCAAACTGGTAATTGTTTTTACATTTTTCGGTGGACTTGATATTTGATCCAATTCTGCAGTATTGATTCCCGTTGGCACGAGCGTATAACCGATCTGTTCAAAATCTTCGATGACGTAATTAATTCCTGTAGGGAAATACTGGAAGGTAATCGTGCTATCTGTGGTAATTGGAACCGTGGCATCAGGAATTACTGTGACCTCTTTCTCAAAGAAATCGTAGAAAGGATATATCTGGCGGTCATTCGTGAGGCCATTATTTTTTATTCCTGCGGCAATTTGCAGTTGTACCGTTCCGGGATGAAGTATCGGTACGGTGGCGGGCAATTCAAAAGTTCCTATAAAAACACTATTCGCAAAAACGGTGGCATCCACGATATTGCTGGTGTTTGCACCTTGATCGAGATTCGTTTGAAGGTCGGCTGCGGTAATGACCACAAATCCGGGAATCTCTTCTTTCTTGGTGTCGAAAACATCGCAACTGTATAATAGGGCTACTAAGGAAATCAAGTAAATTCCTCTCATAAGCAAGCATCGTATAAAATAGGGCGCAAATTTATTTAAATTGCGCAAAGATGGGCTATAAACAAGCCGTAAACCGTTAACGTATTCGATAACGGTTTAGCATTATGTTAATTGTGTGTTAAGAGCGATTTAATTTTTCCGTTTCGGGAAAGGGGGGATTGGGAGGTTTCACCCACCCAAAAAAGAAATACTAAATTTGCCTCACGACTCAAAAATCAAAAGTTATACCAATGAACCTTTGAAATGCCATATAACATTCTTCTTCTTGACTTATTCAAAGGTACAATTGGTAAATGCCGAGCTACTAACAAACGAGCAGATGAGGAACGATATCTGCGACATTTGATAGTTAAATCGGTACAAATCCTCTCACAATGCTCGGACTAAAAATGCCTACCGACCCACGCTGGGTCAATATTGTAGAAAAGAATATTGAAGAAATTCTTACCGATCACGCGTGGTGCGAGCAGAAAGCGGCAAGTACTGCGATTAGTCTCATTGTTCGTTTTCCGGAATATCCCGAGCTTATCGATGAGATGACTGCCCTTGCCCGCGAAGAGATGGAACATTTTGCATTGGTGCACCAAAAAATAAAAGAGCGTGGACTCAAACTCGGTTTCGAACGCAAAGATCCGTACGTGAAAGATCTGTCCTCATTTATCATTCAGGGGGGCAACCGCAAACAACAACTGGTACAGACACTCCTGATGGCCGGCATGATTGAAGCACGGAGTTGCGAGCGTTTTCGGGTGCTCTCGGAAGAAATTGCAGATGAAGACCTTCGCACGTTTTACCGCGGGCTTATGGCGAGTGAAGCCCGTCACTATACCATGTTCCTGCGCTTAGCGCGAAAGTTTAGCGATGGAATGGATGTCGATAAACGGTGGGCGGAATTTCTTGATTTTGAAGGAAAGCTTATGGAGAAATATGGGAAGTCGGAGACTGATTCATGGGTGATGAGAATGATCGGTTCATCAAATGCGAAATTTCCGAGATTGGGTGTGTGAGGCTCCCCTTTGGGGTCGGGGGCGCGTGTGGGAGACTGTATAGAAAGTATTTGCAACTGTTCTTTCGCCCTCTTTCCCTAAAGGGATGCCAACAATTGAACTTGTCTACATAGGAGGAAAGTGAATGTAATATCTTTGAAATAAAGGATTATACAAATTAGTTCGCCGAGCCGCGGTGCAGCCATGACTTAAATTCATTACAAATTAAAAACCTACTCCCCAATTTCAATAATCTCTCTCCACCTCTCAGGCACCAGAATGGTCTGCTGGTTCGAATAATTAAAACAAACAATAACGGATTTTCCTGTGGTGCAGGTTATCCACTCGTTCTTACCTTTTTTGATTATTCGATATCCGATATTCACGCTTTTAGTACCAAAAGCCGATATCCAAACTTCGATTCGCACTTCGTCGCTCAAAAGAATGGGTTGCTTATAATCAATCTCATTTCGCGCTAGCAATATGCCTTCATTTTGCCAATCCCAGTCTTGACCTACTTTATCTCGGAAGTATTGCGATCTCCCTTCTTCAAAATACGTAAGATAAATCGCATTATTGACATGGCCATACACGTCCAAATCGTTGAAGCGGATATGGATAGGATATGAATTGTGTTTCGCCATTACGTAGAAGGATTCATGATTACACTAAAAACGGTAATGCTGTTGGGATCGCGGTCGTAGGTGAGTTTGTCGAGTGCCGCCTGAAGATTTTTTGCGCTGAAGTATGAAGTTTGAAGCGTATCATCGGTTGCGCGTTTCCATTGGATCGTATAAGAACTTTCCTTGTCTTTGTAACTCTTTACGTAGCTCAACATCTTTTTCAAGACATCAATTTTGTCATAGCCTTCTTCCGAATGAAACAGAAACGACTGATTATGCCGCGGATTTAGCGTAACCAGATGCAGCATAGTTTTGTGATCATGCACATCATAATTATAGACCAGACTGTTGGGACCCAGTCCGATATATTCTTCGATTTCGCGTTGTATTTTTGATAGTTGAATATTCTTATCGGTCATTACACTCCTAATTTAGGCGTCAAATTTACTGAATTCTGAGTTCTTACTCTTGTACTCGGGAACGATCTGTTTTAATTTCTGAACCAGGTCATCATTATTTTGCATATCAAACAGAGATATAAGCTGCTCAATTTCCTGTCCCATCGATTCGAGATCGTAGCTCCTCACTTTGGCAATTTTTATTTGTGGATGATGTGTGGGTAGCGTGTTTTCTTCAGAGTTGAGCAATTCCTCATACAGCTTTTCACCCGGACGTAAACCCGTAAAGTGAATATCAATATCTTTGTTGAGCTCCAGCCCGCTGAGTTTTATCATCTGCTTGGCAAGATCGATTATTTTCACCGATTCGCCCATGTCAAAAACGAAAATTTCGCCCCCCTCACCCATAGCACCCGCCTCAAGTACAAGCTGGCAAGCTTCGGGTATGGTCATGAAATACCTAGTTACCTCCGGATCGGTAACGGTCACCGGTCCACCTTCTGCAATTTGCTTTTTAAAAAGGGGTATCACTGAGCCGTTGCTGCCCAATACATTCCCAAAACGAGTAGTTATAAATCGCGTGCCACCCTTTTGAATTTGGGACTGGGTGTAAATCTCCGCAACGCGTTTAGTCGTCCCCATCACATTTGTCGGATTCACAGCTTTGTCGGTAGAGATAAGTACAAATTTTTCTACTTTCGCCGCAAGGCTCAGGTCGACTAATATCTTGGTGCCCATCACATTTGTAAGTACTGCCTCGCTCGGATTGAGTTCCATAAGTGGAACGTGCTTATAAGCCGCAGCATGAAAAATAATCTCGGGATGGAATTTTGAAAAAACACGTGCCATACGTTCTTTTCGGCGCACATCGCCAATAACCACTTCGAGAGAAATATCGGGGTATTTCCTGCGTAACTCTATTTCCAGTTCATAGATTGGCGACTCTGCCTGATCGAGTGCAATGATCAATTTTGGATGGTAATGAACAATCTGCCGCACCAACCCACTTCCGATCGACCCGGCTGCACCGGTTACCAAAACGGTTTTTCCACGGAGTTGATTTTCTACTTTTCCATCGTCAAGCTTTATCACATTACGGCCGAGTAATTCTTCTATCCGGACTTCTTTAATTTGTTTAAAACTCAACTCACCGTTTATCCAGCTATCCGCCGGTGGTACATTCAGTACTTTCACCCCGTGCTTCAATGCGGCTTCGATTACGCGTCTGCGATTCGCCGGTTCAGGTTTTTGGATGGATATTATGAGATGAGAACAAATCTTTCTCTCCAGGAGATTATTGAGTTCACTCGTGTGAAAAATGGGTGTCCCTTCGAGACGCTTTCCGCGTTTCTTTCGGTCGTCGTCCACAAAAGCAACTACGTGATAATTTATTTCGGCATCGCGATCAAGCGTTCGCTTGGTCACTACACCTGCTTCTCCGGCACCATAAATGACCACACTCAGCCTTTCGGATCTCGGATTTTTTAATTCCGAATAGAGCATTTTTACGCTTATGCGAAATGTAATAAGAAAAGCCGAAGCTATTATAAAATCGAGAATAATGATGGAGTAAGGAAGGAAGTGCGCTCCGTCCCAGAAATACAATTTCAGCGGATTGAAAATGGCCATTAAAATGGAGCCAAAAAAGAGTACTTTAAGGATACGCATTGAATCCTGGATGCCGGTAAAACGTATTATTCCCGCATACGTGCTGCCTATCAGAAACGAACTGATGCGCAGGATCATGTAGATGGGAAATGCAAAAATCAAAGGGCCGATCTCGCGGTGAGGAAGTGAAAAATCGAAACGCAACATATACGCCGACGCGAGCGATGCAATCACCAAAACGGTATCGATCAAAAAGATGATCCATCGGGGAACATTTTGATTGGGAAAAATCATAGAGATCTTATATGATCGGGTCAAATATACAATATTTCGATGCTGGGGTTTAAAATGGATGCAAATCCAGGATCCAAGCATGCGGAACCGTATAATACTTCTCACTACCAACCTCAGATTCTATTCCTGCCAATCAAGATTGTATAGCACTTCTAATCTTTCACATTTAATAATGTTACTTTTGCATTCCAAAATAATCCGCTCATTATGAAAAAAACCGCCCTATTTGATAAACACGTCGCCCTTGGAGCCAAAATCGTACCTTTTGCAGGTTATGAAATGCCCGTGCAATACACGGGAGTGAAGGATGAGCATCTCGCTGTTCGAAACGGAATGGGAATGTTTGATGTCTCGCATATGGGCGAATTTTTTCTCAAAGGCCCTGAAGCCGTTGATCTATTGCAAAAAATTACCACCAATGACGTGGCCAAACTCAAACCGGGAAAAGTGCAATACACCTGTATGCCCAACGGTAAAGGCGGAATCGTAGATGATCTGCTGGTGTACTGCATCTCAAGCACCGTTTTTATGCTGGTCGTAAATGCTTCCAATATTGAGAAGGACTGGAAATGGATAAATGAGCAAAATACCTTTGATGTTGCCCTTACCGATAATAGTGATAAGCTTTCGCTTCTCGCAATACAAGGTCCCAAAACAGTCCAAGCTCTCCAAAGTTTGACGGAAATTAATCTCTCAGAAATGGGGTATTACACCTTTGCAATTGGCAAATTTGCCGGAATTGACAATGTGCTTATCTCGGCTACTGGTTATACCGGGTCCGGCGGATTTGAAATTTATGCTGACAACAGCGATGCTGAAAAAATCTGGGATATTGTTATGAAGACTGGTGCCGATTTTGGCATAAAACCTGCCGGTCTCGCAGCCCGCGATACGCTGCGTCTCGAAATGGGTTTTTGCCTTTATGGAAATGATATCGATGATACTACTTCGCCCATCGAAGCAGGCTTGGGTTGGATAACCAAGTTCACAAAAGATTTTATCGATAAAGATATTCTTGAAAAACAAAAAGAAGAAGGTACCGAGCGTCGGCTTATTGGTTTCGAAATGATCGACCGCGGTATTCCCCGTAAGGATTATACCATCGTTGATGCGGATGGAAATACCATAGGAACAGTGACTTCAGGTACCCAAAGTCCTTCGCTCGATAAAGCGATTGGTATGGGATACGTGAAAACGGATTTTAAAGCACCTGGAACAGAAATTTTCGTTGAAGTGCGAAAGAAACCATTAAAAGCCAAAGTTAAACGTGTACCTTTTTTTAAAGAAGAAGCTAAAACCAATTGATGGCAGAGGAAAAGAAGTGCAGGGTAGAGGTTTGCTTTTCGCCCGATGAATTTGATTTGTACAAACAAGAATATTCGGTCGTTGTTGCTATTGATGTGCTTCGTGCTACTACTGCAATTTGTACAGCATTTGAGCACGGTGCCGAGAAGGTTATTCCGGTTTCGAGTGTGGAGGAAGCATTAGAATACAAACGGAAGGGCTTTATGGCCGGAGCCGAAAGAGGAGGAAAAATCGTCGAAGGATTTGATTTCGGAAATTCACCTTTTAGCTTTATGGGCGATGCCGTTCGCGGCAAAACTATAGTTCTAACCACGACCAATGGCACACGCGCTATCAATCTCGCCGCAAAAACCCACAAAGTGATCGTCGGTGCGCTTGTAAACCTCGATGCTGTAATAGAGTATTTGATTGATCAACCTGATGATGTACTCTTGCTGGCTTCGGGCTGGCAAGGCAAGTTTAATCTCGAAGATAGTATATGCGCCGGGGCAATTACCGAAGCCTTACTAGCTAGTGGAAAATATTTGAGCGACGAAGATTCGACGATCGCTGCATTGTTTCTTTTTCAAAAGGCCCGTGACAATTATTTTGGATTTTTAAAAGCCTCATCACACCGCCGCCGCTTGCGAAATCTCAATCTTAACGAAGATATTAAATATTGCCTTACACCAAATCAAACACGGGTAATACCTGTTTATGAAGATGGTGCTCTGGTGAAAATGGATGTATGGGTATAGCTCAGAATATTGAAAAAATTAAAAAGGAAATCGGCGCGGAGGTTATTCTGGTAGCCGTATCCAAATACAGCGAAAATGACGCTGTCCGTGAAGCATACGATGCCGGGCAGCGTGATTTTGGCGAAAATAAAGCACAAGATCTCGAAGCCAAACACAAAGATCTCCCAAACGATATAAGGTGGCATTTTATAGGCCATTTGCAGCGAAATAAGGTGAAGTATATCGCAGATTATGTGCATCTTATTCATTCCGTGGATAGCTGGAGGCTCCTTCGGGAAATTAATAAGCAAGCCGCCAAAACCGATCGGCTTATTGCTTGTTTACTTCAAGTGTTTATTGCGCGCGAAGAGTCGAAATATGGTCTCGATGAAACGGAGGTAAAAGAGCTTTTGGCAAAACCAGAACTCGCCGAACTCGATAATGTCGAGATAATTGGCCTTATGGGAATGGCCACGAATACCGATAATTCAGAAACCGTGAAAAAGGAATTTGAATCGTTGAAAAAGCTTTTCGAAGAACTAAAAAGTTCAGACCTTCCGGCAAATGTGCGTATGGAGCGCCTCAGCATGGGTATGAGCCAGGATTTTGAAATCGCTATTTCGGCCGGAGCAAACATGGTGCGTATCGGTTCCGCAGTTTTTAAATAAGAATTGAACTCAGGTTAATAAGTCAAAACCAATGACAGAATCTCAAAAACCAAAATCAAAACGTGCGGAAGCACTTCTCACAGACTTGTTTTCAACCAAATCGGATACGGTGCGCAAAGCCCTCGAAAAGGTCCCCGAACAGGGAGATGCACGTATTGTACTTCCCTTGCTCAAAACATACAAAGCCTGGGAAGGTGAACCCGATATCCGTGAAAAAATCGCTGTAATTCTTGGCCAACTAAAAACTGAATCGGCTATTCCTGAATTGATCGAAGCCCTTGAAGATCCACAATTTGATGAAGATCGAACACTGATTGTTTCATCTTTTTGGCATTCGGGTTTGTATCCTGTCAATGATATCGATCTCTTGGTGAAACACGCCATACGGGGCGATTTTATGGTTGCTTTGGAAGTGCTTACTGTAATAGAGAATATTGAAGCAATCAGCGATATGGAAATGTTACAGGAAGCTATTTTCGACATTGACGATTTTCTGGATGTCCATCCGGATGCACCTCACGCTGAGCTTTTAAACGAACTAAAAAAAGTTTTAAATACCTTTTACAATCAATGAAAAACCATTTTACTTTTTTCGTAACTATCTGTCTCGCCGCGCTCATTTTTCAAAGCTGTGGTGATTCATCGAAGCCTGCAGCTTCGGGCACCGAAATAAATACAGATTCCATTCCCGCGCCGTTTCAATTGAGTATCGAAACGCATAAGGCCCAGGAAGATGGCTGTGATTCAGATGATTGTACGCATATTCGTTTGAATATTCCAGTGCTGAATGGAGGAGATCCAAAAGTGTGCGAGGCTATAAACAACTTTACCCAAGATGAAATCCGCGAAGCAGTAAAATCCCGACTGCCCGAACCGCAAGGCAATGTGCCACTCGATGCCATGTGTGAATCTTTTATCGAAGGCTATAAGCTCTTCCTGCTCGAATTTCCCGATTCAGATCAGAAATGGTATCTGGAAATTCTCGGCGATAGCAGTGTTGTGGGAGACGATTATTATACGCTCATGCTCCACCAAAGTGAGTATGTGGGCGGTGCCCACGGAGCCTCCTTTACCCGACTTCAGTCTTTCAATTTAAAAACGGGAAACCAAATCGATTTTGCAGGTCGTTTTGATATGCGCGTGGTTGGAAAAGAAGCTGAAAAACGCTTTCGCGAAATGAATAATCTCTCCCCAGAAGCCGATCTCAATGATGCAGGTTTTCTTTTCAAAGACGGCAAGTTCGCACTACCCGAAAACATGGGGCTTACACCCAATGGTTTGCTGCTGATTTACAATAGCTATGAGGTGGCCTCGTATGCAGAGGGAGCTACCCGAATACTAATTCCTTTTGCCGCGATTTCAGCATCCGTTTAAATTGATTCTATTTAAGAATTTTGTATCTTCGCGCTCCTGAATTTTTCACCTCTCTATGTAGAATCGACTTCTATTGGGTCTGGATCATAAAGTTCAAGATCAAAGCTTGTGAAGATTTGAGAAACAAGGAGTCCTGACTGTGAACGTCACGATGACTGTTTTCAAATCGAGCATAGATGGTATTGGCCTGTATGGACAGGCACTATATATAGGACATTTCGCAATGTGTTGAACAGCATTCGAATCATGTTTTGTGAATAATTTAGGTTAAACAATTATGCCAATTGTATTTATTTTTTGTTTGACAAAAAATAAATTTACAGGGGTGAATGCCGAGATTAATAAATAAATAGTACAAAGAGACCAAGTCAAAATTGGACTATTTTATTTTTCGAATCGGTACTAGATCGTGGTGGCTTTGGTTTTACCGAATTTGCCAAAAGTAAAATGAAAATCCCCCTTGAGTTTTATCTCTTGGGGGATTTTTCGTGACATGTTTAAGAGGTGTTTTCAAGCAGCCATTATTTCGATGATTTTACTCGGCTGACTTACGCCCTTGGCACCTACGGCCAATATGCGTATCCAATATGTTTTTCCCGGTTTCAGTTGGTCAATAACGCATCTGCTTCGGGTTGAAAAGGCGCGGGTATCCCATATGCTGTCCGTTTCAGGCTTTTTGGTGCGCGTTTGCACCAAATAGCTTCTGCTGTTTTTTACAGGTTTCCACCTCAAGATAAATTCACCGCTGTTCTCGGTTCGCTTTACCTTCAATTCCTGTGGATTGGACAATTCTCGCGGCTTATTATTCCGCTTTCGCAAAGCGAATCCCGCAGATTTTATCAATTCCGGATTTCCGTCGGATGAATGATTCACAAAGGCCGCAGCTTTACGCAATAGATCATCCATATTTTTCTCACAAGTCCTTCGCTGTTCCAAAGCGCGCCTATCGCCAAATGTGGCCAGTTCTATCGCCTCATAAAGTGCGGCACGAGCTTTCTCAATTTCGGTAATAAGTGTTTTTTCTTTGGCAAAAACCGGAGTGGACTTGAGTCCTTTAGCTATGCGGCCGGCATGTTCCATTTTTTCTGCCGGCTTAAGGCTTCGCAATCCGATTTTTATAAGTGTCATCTGTTTAATTCAAAAGTTTAAGGGGTGCCTCGGTGTACGCTTCTATCCTTTATAAAGTTACGCTTGCGCGAAAAAAAAATACGTCTGAATGTTCGTTGGTTGCATGTACTTTTTCGAATTAAACAGAGGATTTACAGAATTTATTTTCTGCAAAAGGAGAAAAGCAAGGAATAAAACAATTGAATAGCATTCAGTTAATGATTTTTACATCCTTTGCTCTTCTCAAAGTGAAGCTGCCCGATTATGCATTAACCGCTTAAAATCTTTAGGTCAAGTTGAGATTTGATTCGATCCTGACCGAAGCGTCAGGAGCGAACATACGTGAAAGCTTGCTAAATTTTACTCAAAACTGAAATTTATCAAAACACCTTACCTTTATTAGCGTTTAAAATAAAAGATCAATACATTAGAGAATTAAAAATTGCAAACTAAAATTTGAACCATGGATAAAACAATTGAACCCGTAAATTTCAACGCCAAACCAGGCCTCATTGACGAAGTAGGCGAAATATTTGACAAACTCTTAAAGTACAATGATCGGATTGTGAGTGCCGATATTTATCTAAAAGCCCTCAATGAAACGCCGAAACATGATAAGAAAATTGAAGTTCGACTTTTTATGCCCGGCAAAGATATTTTTGTGGAGCAAGAGGCCGATTCATTTATGTCGGCAGCCCAACAAGCTTTCGATCGATTGAAAATATTGGTGGTAAAAGAAAAAGAAAAGCAAAGTACGTATTGAGAATAAAAAGCTGATTTCAAAACCACCGGGCGGATTTCGTTTGGTGGTTTTTTTTTGAGTTTAATCTGAATGGATTGTCAATGACTTAATCCACTCGACTTTACTAAATGGCTTACTTGATGACGTGAAATCGTAGAGTTAAATTGAGCGCCAGCTCTCGGTCACCAAATCGACATCGATCCATTTTTTCCACCCGTCATTACACCAGCTCCTTCAAAAAAGCCATAACAGCATTCTGAGTTTCAGTAGGAGTGAGCTCTGCCGAAGCCTTGTCAAACGCCTCACCGGTAATTTTTTCGTAAAGCTCTATATAACGCTCGCTGATAGTCTGCACCCATTCATCACTCATTTCAGGAACTTTTTGACCTTTTCTTCCCTGAAATCCGTTTTCGATCAACCATTCACGCACAAATTCCTTGGAGAGTTGCTTCTGCGCTTCTCCCTTTTTTTGACGTTCGGCGTATCCTTCAGCATAAAAGTACCGCGATGAATCGGGCGTGTGTATTTCGTCCATTAGTACCACCTCGCCGTCCCGCATTCCGAATTCGTATTTGGTATCGACCAAAATCAAACCTTTCTCAGCTGCCATTTCTGTACCACGTTCAAAAAGTTGCTGTGTGTATGCCTCCATTTTTTCATATGCTTCTTTCGAAGCAAATCCTTGGGCGATAATTTCTTCGCGCGAAATATCCTCATCATGCCCTGCTGCAGCTTTGGTGGCAGGCGTGATAATGGCTTGTGGAAATTTATCATGTTCCTTCAATCCATCTGGCATCCGAACACCACAGAGTTTTCGACTCCCGGTTTTGTACGTGCGCCAGGCGTGGCCGGTAAGGTATCCGCGAATGACCATCTCCACTCTGAACGCATCACAGCGATGCCCTACGGCGACATTTGGTGCCGGGGTGCCGATAAGCCAATTGGGGCAAATGTCTTCGGTGGCTTTTAAAAATTTTGCAGCAATGCGATTTAAAATGGCTCCTTTGTAGGGGATACCTTTCGGCAAAACCACGTCAAAAGCCGATATCCGGTCGCTCGCAACCATTACTAAAATATCGTTTTCAAGTGTGTAAACGTCCCGTACTTTTCCGTTGTATACGTCTTGCTGACCGGGAAATGTAAAATCCGATTCTGTATTGACAATCATTCCTCTTCTTGTTTTTCTTTTTCGAATGCTCTGATTATACTTTTTACCAATGGATGCCGGATTACATCGTTTTCATTGAGGTATACCACGCCAATACCGGGAATATCTTTCAGATATTTTAAGGTATGTACCAATCCGCTGGGCTGCCTTTTGGGAAGGTCGATTTGGGTTAGATCGCCGGTTATCATGAAACTCGCCGATTTTCCCATACGGGTCAAAAACATCTTTAACTGCGAAGTTGTAGCATTTTGGGCCTCATCGAGAATGACAAAAGCATTGTCCAATGTACGTCCCCGCATATAGGCCAGAGGCGCAATCTGTATCGTTCCTGTTTCCAGAAAATCGCGTAACCGCTCGGGAGGAATCATATCGCGGAGGGCATCATAAAGCGGCTGAAGATAGGGGTCGAGCTTATCTTTCAAGTCACCCGGCAAAAAACCGAGATTTTCTCCTGCTTCCACTGCCGGGCGCGTAAGAATAATCTTCCGAACTTCTTTTTGCTTCAAAGCTCTTACTGCCAGAGCCACAGCTGTATAGGTCTTCCCGGTTCCGGCCGGCCCGATGGCAAAGACCATGTCATTTTCATTGGTCAGCTCCACCAGCTTCCGCTGATTCGCTGTTCGAGCCTTCACTTGCAAGCCGCTATTGCCATGCACCAATACAGAATCGCCGCCGTTTTCGTGAAGAATATCCTCCGTTTCTTCGACTAAAATTCGTTCTATATTATTTTCAGTCAGCTGGTTGTATTTGTTTAAATGTTCCATGAAGAGTTCAATTTTCTGTTCAAACATATCCAGCTCTTCTTCGTCACCCAGGGCTTTGATAATATTGCCCCGTGCTATCAGCTTCAGCTTTGGGAAATGCTTTCCGATAAAATGAAATTTCTTGTTGTTCACGCCAAGAAGCTCTCTCGGATCGATGGATTCAATGGGTATAATTCGCTCGCTCAATAAAGGTTATGTTTTTCGGGACGAAGAACCTGTAAAAGCACTTTCGTCGTGTTTAAAATTCCGTACTTTTGCCGTCCAAATTAAGGAATATTTTTTCGTCTTTTCCCACGAAAGTGCGCTTAAAATTCAACATGAACATTATTACCCTCACATCTGATCTCGGTACCAAAGATTACTATTTAGCCAGTGTGAAAGCCACTGCGCTAAAGCTGGTTAAGGATTTACATTGGGTAGATATTTCGCATCACGTTCCGGCATTTGACATGGCAAAAGCGGCTTTTGTGTTGAAAAATGTTTGGCGGGAGTTTCCCGCCGGTACCTTTCATATCGTGGGAGTTGATAGCGATTGGCGCGCCGGGTCACCCTATGTTATTGTCAAAATGGAAGGGCAGTATTTCATCGGATCTGACAATGGTTTCTTCTCGCTTCTTTTCGACAGTGAACCAGCCGAAGCAGTCTACACCCTTAATATGCAGGGAGATGAGGATTTGGGTTTTCCTACGAAATCGATTTTTATTCCGGCTATAGCCAAAATGATTGAAACCAACGACGTTGAATCGATTGGCACACTTCGCGAGGATTACCGCCGCCGGCCATCCATTCATCCCGTTATAGAGCATAATAACATACGCGGAACCGCTATCTATATCGACGGTTACGGCAATGTAATTACCAATATTACCCAAACTCTTTTTGACGAAGCAGTTGGCAAGAAGCCTTTCCATATAGTTGTACGCCGGGGCGATACCGAACTGAACCGTATTTCGCGTGCTTACAATGAAGTTGATCAGGGCGAAAAGCTTGCCATTTTCACAAGCGTCGGATACCTCGAGATAGCCATCAATCGAGGAGTAGAGGGAAGTGGGGGCGGCGCTGCTGATTTATTGGGAATCCGAGAAGGCGATATTATACGCATCGAAATAGAAGACTAAAATCAAGGTGCCTTTCTGAAAAAAGTTTATCTTTAAGTTATGTTCACCAAAGATGAATTTCAGAAATGCCCACTAATGGCCCGTAAGGAGCTGCTGCAAAAATCAGGAACCTACGTCGCTACGCGGTATTACCGGGCCTATGCGGTTCATCTTTATTCTGTGAACTCATTCTACGCCGAGCTTTGGATTCGCATGGACTTTGACCAGATCTGCTGGATTGAAGTAGCCGCCTCAGAACGCGTAGCCGAAAATTATGCCGGGAAGATAGATTTGGGAGAGTTGGGGGTGTAGGAGTTTATTCCATCTTTATTGTTGCTATTCTGTTTTAAAACATGATGGTTTTCACTAATTTGATCTTTCCGTTTTTATATTTCGTCATCGTGTAAAGGGCTGAACCCCACGTAAGGAGGCTCAGCGAACTCCTTTAGAATAAAACCTGCGTAAGCCAATGCAATTCAAAACCTCCATCCCTACTGTCTTCCCCTGATTTCCATTAACCTTTAGATAAACTCCTATTTACCTAAATTTAATATACCGAAAACAATTCCCCGCTAAATTTGGCGTTAATTTCGATGAACGCGTGCTGCGGTTCCTCCTCTTGAAATAAAGATCAGAAACAATTCACAACACGATTGATCTTTTAAAAATGAATTTCTTTTTTCCTTAAAATTGACTTAAAACTTTTACTAAACCGATTTTTTATATGCAAGTACTGTACATTTGATTTACTCAATATTTTTAAAGTTTAAATACGTATTGCGATGAGAATTAAAAGAATCGTTCCGGTATTAATTTTAATCATTGGTTTTCTGAATGTAGCGAAGGCTCAAGACTGGCGTACAGATTTGGCAGAGTCAGAAAAGCTTGCCGCCACAAATGATACGCCCATTGTGCTGGTTTTTCAAGGGTCGGACTGGTGTGCCCCCTGCATGAAATTGAATAATGAGATTTGGTCAACAGATACCTTTAAAGATTATGCCAAAGATCATTACGTAATGCTTAAAGCAGATTTTCCGCGTCGAAGTAAAAATATGTTACCTCCTGAGCAGCAGAAGAAAAACGATAAATTGGCCGAAACCTATAATTCGGAAGGGTATTTTCCACTCGTGGTAGTGCTCGATAAAGATGGAAAAGTATTGGGCAAAACCGGTTATCAAAAGACCACTCCTGAGGAATTTATAAAAATCTTAAACGCATTCCTGAACTAAGTTGAAAAAGTTTCTGGTAACGGCCATTGTCCTCTTGGTTTCACTGAATGCAAATTCTCAAGAAATACATAAACGCGTCCTGAAATTGATGGGCAGCCGCTTCGAGATTACTGTGGTAGCAGAGAATGAAACAATGGCCAATGACGAAATAGATCGGGCCGTAGCTGAAATAACGCGAATCGAAAAATTGATCTCATCTTGGGATCCAAATTCGGAAACTTCTGAAATTAATAGAAATGCTGGAATAAAACCGATCCTCGTTTCAACGGAATTGTACGACTTAATCCAAAGGGCGTTAGGCATTTCTAAATTGACCGATGGCGCTTTTGATATTTCGTATGCCTCCATGGATGCCATCTGGAAATTTGACGGAAGTATGACTGAAATGCCTTCTCCCGAAAAGGTAAAAGAGGCGGTTGCCAAAGTAGGCTACAAGAATATTGTCCTCAACCCGGATGACCACAGCGTATTCTTAAAACTTCCGGGCATGAAGATTGGCTTTGGCGCTATTGGGAAAGGATATGCCGCCGATAAAGCGAAACAACTTTTACAAGATCATGGGGTGGAAGCGGGTATTATAAATGCATCAGGCGATATGGATGTATGGGGCCGTCAACCGGATGGTTCCGAATGGAAAGTGGCCATTACCAACCCAATGAATAAGAACAATGCCTTTGCCCTCTTGCCCATCGAAAATGAAGCGGTGGTTACCTCGGGAGATTATGAAAAGTATGTGATTTTCGATGGTATACGCTTTACGCATATTATCGATCCACGCTCGGGCTACCCAGCTACCGGGATTATAAGCGCAACGGTTTTTGCTCCAAAGGCTGAATTGGCCGACGCGTTGGCTACGTCTATCTTTGTAATGGGAAAAGACGCCGGAATCGACCGCATCAACCAGTTGCCTGAAATAGAGTGTATTCTGATCGATGATAAGGGTGAAATATTTACATCAAAGCATATTAAATTAGATTTAAAATGAGAAAGCAAATCGCATTGCTCGTGATATGTGTGGCAGGTATGACCTCATGCACTGCTGTAAAACAGTACCAAAGGGTGTATATTAATGATCCCGATATGGTTCTGGGAACAAAAAAAGTGGACAAATTCGAAACCAATTTCCATGCGTATCGCGAATCGGCTTCAGGTGCCAATGGTGGCAAAACAGGTGGCGGATGTGGGTGTAATTAATAAACGGTAAAGATGAAATTTTCGCTAATTTGCCTCGTATTGATTCTCAATGGATCTATACTTATGGCCCAATCCCAAGATTCTACAAAAACGTATAAAAAGCGCGTGCTCGAAAATGCCGAATTGGACCTATTGGGGAGCTATTATTCTCAAGATGGAAACCATGCCGCGGTGACGGGCGGAAATGGCTCCGAAAAATTGAATGACGCGGCGGCGAGTATTGTCGTTTCTGTCCCGCTCAATGCCGACGATATCTTAAGCATAGACGCAAATATTTCTGCATATACCTCTGCTTCATCAAGCAATATTAATCCATTTGATACAAATACTCCCGCTGATCCGTTTGTGGCGTCTTCGGGAGCTTCTTCCAATGATGTTTGGACCAATGCTACGCTCTCTTATAGCCACAGTTCCGATGATCGAAATCAAATTTGGTCAGCCGACGTTTCCTTTTCAAATGAATTCGATTATTCCTCGTTTGGTATTGGCGGAAGCTATACCCATTTGTTCAATGATAAAAACACCGAGCTGACCCTGAACGCCAAAGCCTATTTTGATACTTGGCGACCCATATATCCGTATGAGATGAGGCCATTTTTGGCAGGTGGTTATGGCCTGAATAGCAATTATATCAGATTTTATCCCATTACGGGAAATCCAAATTATAGTCCGCAGGTCTCGGAATTTACAAAGACATCAAGGAATTCGTATTCAATAGGACTAACGGTTACGCAAATCCTTTCCAAACGATTGCAGTCGTCTCTTGAAGCTGATTTGGTGCGGCAACAGGGATTGTTATCTACTCCTTTTCAGCGGGTTTATTTCAGCGATGTCGCCGATTCGTACATACAGGATTTTCAACTTGGCGACGCCAATGAGCTCCTACCCGGTATCCGAAATAAAATAGCCATTGGGGGTAGATTAAATTTCTACTTGAATGAAATTTTTGTGCTTCGGGGGTATTACAGATTCTATGCCGACGATTGGGGCATCCTTTCACATACCGCCAGCCTGGAGGTGCCCATTAAGATTTCACCCAAATTTACTCTGTACCCTTCTTATCGCTTTTACAGCCAAACAGCGGCCACTTATTTTGCTCCTTTTGAAACCCATCTTTCAACAGATCAATACTATACATCTGATTATGATCTTTCCGGATTTTCAGCCAATCAATTCGGATTTGGGATCAGCTATACCGATATCTTCACAAAATTTCATATCGCTGTGCTTAGGCTTGAAAAGTGTGGATTTGAAGTATAATCACTACGCGAGGAGCACAAACTTTCACGCGGATTTATTCTCAGCGGGGGTTAAGTTTGTGGTGGAGTGATTCAATTTCAGCTTAAAAATGCACAGACATCACATCGATGTTTCATATGATTAATACACGATTCGCATCAAAGGATAACCGAAAGTTTACAACGCCCTAATCCGCTTTAAAAATTCCTTCCGGTAAGAGCGACTTAAGCCAAGCAACTTACCATCTACCATTATGGTATGCTCATCCATTTCGTCTACATGTTTAATATTAACGATATAGGATCGATGGATACGAAGAAAATCCACGGCCGGAAGGACATTCTCAAGGCTTTTCAATGGCATAGTTAGCAGGTAACTTTTGCTGCTGGTATGTATGCGACAGTAGCTGCGTTCGGCTTCGATATATAAGATTGCATCGAACATTATTTTCACTTTTTTGTCCTTGTTTAATACAAATATTCGGTCGGAGAGAGGAGTGATTATTTGATTTTCCTCTTCAGAATTTCCCAATTCTGCTTCCTCTTCTGTAATCGATTTTATGGACATCCGGCTCACGACGAGCTCCAGGGTTCGCTTTAAGTCTAATTTCTTAAAAGGCTTGGTGAGAAAAGCATCGGGTTTCGTTTTCCTAGCCCGTTCAAAAGTGGCATCATCGGAATTTGCCGTAAGGAAAACGATAGGAATTTGAGATTTCTCATGCAATATATTCGCCAGTTCGATTCCATCTAATTTGCCTTTAAGCTGTACATCGAGCAAAACGATATCGGGCATATTTAATTCAATATGAAGAAGTACTTCATCCGACTGTCCGATAATACCCGTTACCTCGTAACCAAGCTCGGAGAGATACATCGCGATCTTAGCACCGACTATCATTTCATCTTCGATAACGGCAATCTTAATTCTATTGTCAGCCATGCACGTTGCTCATTTTAAAAGAGAAGAAAACACGTGTGCCGTTTGCGATTTCTTCGCGCATCGTACCTCGCAATTGAGTGGTGAGCAGCGAAATCAGTTGAGTGCCGAATCCGGTGCCTTTGGTAATTTCGCTTTTGCCAATTCCATCATCAGCCACTTCGAGAAGCAAACTTCCTTCCGCGTCTTTTTCTAAATGAATACGCACTTTACCTGTGCGTCCGTCGGGAAATGCATACTTCAATGTATTGGTAAGCAATTCATTTACAATCAAACCAAGTGGTACGGCGGTATCAATATCTACATCCAGATTTTCCATGGCACAATCAATCGTAACACGGTCATCGGCTCCAAACGAATCCAGAATACTCTCGCTTAGATTGAGGAAATAGTCTTTCATTTCAATGGCTCCCAAATTCTTGCCGAGATAGAGCTTTTGATGCACTATTCCGATCGACTGCACTCGATTTTGCCCTTCCTGCATGGCATCTTTAATGCCCTGATCGTCTATCTGTGCAGATTGCAATTCCAAAAGACTCGACACAACTTCTAGGTTGTTTTTTACACGGTGGTGAATCTCTTTTAGCAGCAGCTCGTTCTCTGCATTTTTTGCTTTAAGCAGAGCATTGTTTCGGCTACGAATGCGATAACTTCTAAAAAGAAAAAACAGAAATACCGCAAGCAAAACGGCGACACCACCCGTAAGCCACTGTATTTTACTACGCTGATTCAATTGGATATTTTGGGCGGCAATTGTTGCCTCTTTTTTATCCGCTTCGTACTGGGTACGGAGCTCTGATATGGCTTCATCACTATTTTCATTAAAAAGACTGTCGCGAAGCACTCTCGATTTTTGAGAATATTCAAACGCTGATTTGAAATCACCCATGGCGCCATAAATAGATGCGGCTTGGCGGTAATTTGCCTCCAGACTATAAATATCCTCGTTGGCGTCGAGCATTGCAATTCCTTCCAATAAATACCGCAATCCTTCCGTTGTATCGCCCAAAAGAAAGTTTACATCACTCAGATTGGCTGTTGAAGCGGCTATTCCTCCCGGAAAGTTTGCCTCCTTCGCAGCTTTCAGACATTCCTGATAATCCACAGCAGCTTCCTGGTATCTGCCCAATTTTTTGAGCGCATTGCCAAGATTATTGGCGACTTGAGCCATACTGATCACATCCATGTTCAATTTCATGCCCTGATCACGGGATTTTTCATAATACGTCAATGATTCTTCAAAATTACGTGCATCCATATAGGAATCTCCAGCACTGATATAGGCGAAAAATAGTTCGTTCTCGAGGTCGTTTTCTTTGCAAATTCGGATTGCATCCAAAGCGTATTTAAGTGCCTCATCAGGACGCCCCTGTTGCGATAGATCATCAGACACGCGCCCATAAGCACTCGCAATTCCTTCATAATCTTTAAGTTCCTCCATACATTTGAGTCCATAAAGATCTGCTTGCATTGCGGCTTCAGTGTTACCTCTTCGCTTGGCTACAAAAGCAATTTTAAATGACGTGGTGGCTTCTCCTTTTTTATTGTCAATAGTCTTGTAACCGGTCATTGCCTTTTCGAAATAGAGCGAGGCACTGTCTAGCTCCATGAGATTGGCATACATCCGCCCATGCATTTCATAAAATTCTGGGAGCATAATTTTATCACCTGCCTTTTTGGCAAGAGCCACACCTCTTCCGGAATAAATCAAAGCCTGCTCCAGATCGGTGGTGAAGGCGATATCGGTCATTTCTTCCAGAAGTTCTAATCTCCTTCCATCACTACTCTCAGATGCGTAAAGACTTTCAAGACTGTCGAGGGCAGTGCTTTGCGCAAAAAGTACTTGGGTGCTCGCTGCCGTGCAAAACAGGAGGAGTAAAGCCTTCTGATTTTTGCAAAAAGGTATTTCTCGAAAGGCGGGAAACTTGGTTAAAAAGCTTAAAAACATTTGTCGGATTGATATTGGTATTCACTACTGCTGGGAAAGATAGTAATATTCAGTCTATTCCAAACGGACTTATGCATTAAGACCAATGCCAATTTCTTTCAAAATTCAATCTCGAACGTTTTATTTCCATTCGGACGATGAAACGCCCCTTTCGGTAAATATATACCTCCATTCGGAAAATTAGCTCTGATATTCAGGTGCGAAGCGACTACTTTTCGTAAAAATCCAATCCTTATGAAAACAAAATTCTACTTATTTAATAATGCAAAAATGCTGACTTCAGTAGTTTTGCTTTGTATTGCACTATGCTGTTCCGGAATAATAAGGGCTCAACAGTTTGCCATAACACTAATTTCCGGGCAGCAAGTCACTTTTAATACTGGTGCCACTATTTGTAATTCCGATGGATCATCCTTGTACAATTGGGTACCGGGTAGTCAAAATTATTCTCTAACCGATGTCAGCGCGAGTGAATTAAATTCAGATCCTGGCAGTTATCATATGGCACAGGCAGGTGTGCCGGATACCCTTATATTCGATATTCCTGATATTACCGAGTTCACCGGTACAACTGGAATATTTACTGGCTGGGGTATAGTTGGTGATAACAACTTCGCGAATGCGCTGTTTATCCCCTTAACAGTGGGCGCACCGGCTGGGTACAAACGAGCCAAAATTCCATATTTATTCGCTCATGCTGCCGAAAAGGCCTTTGTGAGAATACTATTCCATAGTAATTATGGCGGAGACCCAGGAACTAATTATTTGATTACTGTTCCAATCACGGTTTTGGGAAGAATAGATGTAGGAAACCCCATTGGTATTCTCGACACCATTCAGGAACCTCAATTGCCTTACCTCGTCCTGCACGCTCCCCCTGGGGATGAAAGTAGTAGTGAATTTCAATCGAATAAAACTACTTGCCGCAATTTTGAAACTACCGTTGAACAGGGAAACTCCAGTTCCGCAAACCTGGCTGTGAAGCTTGGTGTTGCAGGATCGGCTGGGATTTTCATAACTACAGAATTTGAATTTTCAGTTACAATGAGTGCCGGCTTAACGGCAGGGAATATGAATGTAGTCACAACTGATAATCAAACGTGTGTGACCGTAGGTGAGGGATTTGCAACAGATGCACTCACCGGTCCTGATGGTGATGGTGATGTTTTTATAGGCTACGGCACTGATTATGTGGTTGGACTTTATGATGTACGCGTTGTCCAACCGGGCGCGTGTGAATCGACTCTTGATAAAGCATTGGTATATGCTCCCATTGGGCTACCGCGAAAATTTATCTATACCAAAGCCGCCATCGAAGCAGATATTGAAAATTTGCAAGCCATCGTGGCAAATTCCGCTGCCAATGGTCCGCGAATTTCCAATAATGCCCAAAACCAAATCGACGTTTGGAATCAAGTGCTGGCTATGAACGTTGAGAATATCAATAACCCCGATAATGTCGTGCTCGATCCCACCTCTTTCAGTGGAAGCACCACAAGCTACAATGAAACGAGTATAACTGTTGTAGAAACCAACACAATTAACTACCAAAATTACATTGATGTTACTGCGGGCTTAGAGGCCGTTATTGAAGTAGGTGGTTCGGGTGTAACCGGAGGTTATGAGTTCAATGGCTCAAAGCGTTATGGTCAAACTCAAGGACAATCTGATGAGGCATCAAAACTGGTAAAATATACACTTAACGATGACGATAGTGGCGATATATTCAACTTACAAGTTGTACGCGACCCGATGTTTGGTACACCGATCTTCAAAATTGATGGCGGAACAAAAAGCAGCTGTCCATACCAGGGCGGGTATCAGCGTGATCAACCCAAACTTACTTTTCTCGATGATAGCGATAATCTCACTTTGGAGGATATTCCCGATGGAACCACTGCTGACTTTCAAATCAAAATATGCAACGCTAGCAGCGAAGAACGCGATTATTTCCTTAAAGGTAATGCAGGATCAAATCTCAACGGAGCAATTGTAGAAGGATTTGGAAATAATCTTTTTTCTACCAACGATAATGGAGTTGAATTTCAGAATGTACCAGCAGGCGGATGTTTGACCGATGCAACGGTATCTATTCACCAACCCAATATGAGCAGTATCCAGGATTTTGAAAACATCGAATTGAAGCTCTATCCGCTCTGCGAAGGGGCAAATGGGCCGATATCATCCAGTATTTTCCTCACCGCCCATTTCGTCAGTCCCGACGGTCTTTCTGAAATTGAAAAAAATAGCCGAATGATGACTGTATCTCCAAATCCGAGCAATGGACAGTTTACAATCCGTTTTGAAAATGGGGTAGAAGCGGGACAGCTCCGTATTACCGACCTTACGGGAAAAGTCATTTTCCAACGGGATCTGAAAATTGGAGAAACATCACTTGAAGTGAATGAGGCAATTTTTGCTTCAGGACTTTATATAATCACAGCACAAAGCGGTGAAAAGATAATGACGAAAAAACTTGTAATCAATTAGGAAAACAACCTACTCTTTCAATACGATCATGCCACAAGGCATGATCGTTTGAAGGACTGAATAGAATAGAGGAAATAATTCCAAATTGTCAACAGCCGCTTCAACGAATCAAACTATCCAGCGACCAGACATCCCACTCAAAAGGAATCAAGAACAACGCAATAAGCAACACCAATCGCGGAAATACATGCTGCATATCCCAGATTCCTTTTAAAAAGCTAAACCCGATGGTAACCAGTATTAAATTTATTCCCAGAAAAATCATTGCCAGCGGCTTGAAAAGTCCGAGAACCAAAAGGATGCCGCCAATCAATTCAATATAAGTTGATAGCATCACCGACAAACGAATAAACCACTCGGGAACTTTTGTATCCCTGTAGCCCGAATAAATCGTTTCGTTGGTTTCCTTCAGCCCGATCTTGAACACTTTATGGTAGGCCTGAAAGAAAAAAAGACTTCCCAGAATTATCCGAATCATCAAAGGCAAAAAGGGTTTAATATACATCTCAAAATCCATGATGTTAGTGCAATTTAAATTTCATATTGTCAAACCGTTCATTCTAATTTTATTTCTTCCGTACTGTACAATTCGGGTATGGTACATTCCCATCCAAACGTATATTTCAGCTTCACTCTAAAGGCATCCGCCGCCTGGCTTTCCCCGTGAACCAGGAAGACATTTTCGGGGGGCGTCGTGATTTCGCTCAACCAGTCAAGGAGCTCGGCCTGATCAGCATGAGCTGATAAAACCTGAAGATCAAACACCTCCGCCCGAACGTCGTAATATTTTCCATAGATTTTTAATTCGTGGGTACCTTCGAGGAGTTTTCTCCCTCTGGTTCCTTCACCTTGATAACCAGCTATCAATATCGATGTTTCGGATTTTTCAAGATACTGCTGAAGGTATGTCAAAACCCTGCCGCCGCTAACCATACCACTGCCGGCAATTATAATCTTCGGGTTTGGGTCATCTATTACTTCCCAGGTTTCTTTGAATTCCTCAACGATCCGAAACGCTTTGCACATCTCGTTGTAGTCCTTTTCGGATAGTGCATGCCATTCCCGGTTTTTATCAAAAACTCCCAATACATTGGCACCCATGGGCGTATCTAAAATAAGTGGGATATCAGGAATGACATTCTTTTCACGCAATTTCCAAATCAGATACATCAGAATTTGAGCTCTTTCGACCGCAAAGCTGGGTATTATCAGCGTTCCACCTTTGTTTATGGTATGTAGAATAATCTCTGTTAGTTTTATATTCGGATCTTCCGTAGGGTGGAGCCTGTCGCCGTAGGTACTCTCAATCAGGAGCACATCTGCCTTTTTTGGCTTTTTGTAGGCGTGTAATAAAAGGTCCTTTTTGCGCCCCACATCTCCCGAAAATACAAACCTTTTTCCGTGAATATCCATTTCGATAAAAGTGGCTCCGATAATGTGTCCGACATATTGGAACCGCGCTCTGATATTGTCATAGAGCTCAAGCCATTCTCCTTCTTCAACCGACTTGAAATGCGCTATGGCAAGTTCGGCGTCTGCTACGGTATAGAGTGGTTTCGCCGGGTTGTGTTTCGAATATCCTTCTTTGTTGGCTTTTTCGGCTTCTTCCTCTTGTATTTTGGCGCTGTCGCGAAGAATGATTTCTGCAATATCCAGTGTAGGAGAGGTACCCCAAATGTTGTTTTTAAACCCTTTTTGCATCAGCCGCGGCAGATATCCGGTGTGATCGAGGTGACCATGTGTCAACAAAACGGTATCAATGTCGCCAATAGATATAGGTAAGCTATCCCAATTCAATTCGCGTAACTTTTTCAACCCCTGAAAAAGACCGCAGTCTATGAGAATTTTTCGTTGACCGGTATCAATGAGAAATTTCGAACCCGTTACCGTACAGGCGGCACCTAAAAAATGGAGGGTAATAGCTTTGGTGTTCATCAATTTCGCAGGTGTTAGATCATACAAAGTTCCCGCACTTCTTTCAAAACATTTTCGCGGCGTTTTTCAACTAAAGTTGCTAACTTTAGTACATCGGGGTGTTTGGATATTTCAGAGCAAAGTACAACTTCTTTCGATAGCAATTTTTCCTTTTCCCGATTGGTGAGTGTGGTAAGACAGGTTACCGGATAAAGCCCTGACCCATCAATTCGCTCTTTCAGACTTCCCTTTTCCGGGTAGTCCCATCCCAGTAAATTTAGTCCCACACAATTTCCATATTTTATGGCGTCACTGGTGAAGCGCGTATTGGTGCTTATCCAGCCTTCATAAATCCCAATTTTTTGCTTATCACTTTTTTGCAATTCTTTCGTGATATCCAGAAATCTCGACTGGAAATAAAGGGAAGTTTTTATATCGCTTTTTCGACCCTCAAGGCTATGGTACTTGCATTCTACGATTCGTTTTTCATGATTCCTTTCGGCTATCACATCTACTTCGTGATTTACGCAATGTCCTTTCACTACTACACCTACCTTTGTGCTGAATCCCTCATGTTTGAAAATTTCTGCTATGTATTTTTCAAAAGGAAAGCCGGTAGGCCCGAGTTCCATAATTGCTTTTTTCAGCTTATAACGCGCAGCAGAGGGTCTCGAACTTTCGCGCAACAGTCTATAAGCGAGTTTATATATTTTTTTTGTGGTGATCCCTTCGTAAAGTGCTGATTCCACCTTCCGGATAATTTGCTGAATGACCGGTTCGCCGGCACCCGATCGCTCCAACGAATTGTGGAGTTTCCCCGAATCGAAAAATACTCGGTCACCGTTCATCTTCGTAATGAATTTCTCGCTGTTTTCCATACGTATTTCACCTGTTTTTTATTGGGAGTAGTATGCCTCATATATTTAGGATTGTCTTTAAGTGACTTAAATTATAGAGCATTCTAAAAGAAATACTTTCTGCAACCTAATCTTTTGATTAAAGAATAAATCTACAAAATCAAACGAGCTTTCCAATGGAATAATCTGAAACATTCCTGCCTTATTTCTGAGGCTACTCTTTCCGAATTGATGCGAAATGCGACCCTAATTTATTATTTTGAAAGGAGCGATTATCCTATGGCTTTCGCCAAAAAACCCAACTCTTCTCAGCTTGAATTTTCAGCATACTCATTCCATTTACAGTGAGAGCACCCGCGGCTTTTCCTTTTCGTAAGAACACAGTTTCTGCCGGATTGTAAGTCAAATCGAAGAGGAGATGATTCGCACCGATAGCAGAATAGGGCATATCCGGAAACGAATCTACATCAGGAAACATCCCGAGCGGCGTCGTATTTACAATCAATTTAAAGGCATCCATCGCATTCTTATTGAGTTCGCCGTAACCCAATTGTCCCGAAGTAGGATTGCGACTTACGAACATCACGTCAAGACCAATTTGCCGCAAGGCATAAGCCACAGCCTTGGAAGCACCTCCCGTTCCCAATATCAGCGCGCGCTCCATTCCATGCGCCAAGAAGGGTTTGATGCTAGCCGCAAAACCACTTGCATCCGTGTTGGTTCCTTCGGTTTTTCCGCCGCTTACGCGAATGCTGTTTACCGATCCAATAGCTTTTGCAGTAGCATCAATCGAATCGAGAAAGGAAATAATCTCCGTTTTATATGGGATAGTAACGCTCAGACCTTTTAAGTTCGGATTTTCCGAAAGGATAGCAGGAAATTCCTGAATCGATCCAAGCTCAAAATTAAAAAATCGAGCGTCGATGTTCTCTTTTTTAAATTTTTTGGAGAAATAGTCCTGAGAAAAAGAATGTTTTAGTGATTTGCCAATGAGTCCGTAAAGCTCCATTTTAAGCTTTTTTGGCGGCAACGCGATCCATAATGAAGATTACCAAAATACCGGCTATTGCCAATACAATGGCGGTACCCAACATGGCAGGTTCGCCGGTGAGTTGGGTGTAAGTTCCGGGCAATACGCTTTTTTCAACCAAGGCAATTTTCTCTTCATTCGCCTCACCGGGATGTTTTACAAACCATTGCAATACTTCTTTCCAAGGCCATATTTTATTGAGTGATCCTAATAAAAAGCCGGCCAGCAAAGCGATTGTAATATCATGAAAACGGGAGAACATGAATTTTAAAAAGCGGCTAAAAACAAGCAAGCCGGTAACAGCTCCTGTCAGAAAAACCAGCACAGACAGGATGTTTCGATCGTTTACAGCATTGAGAATCGTATAATACGAACCGAGCAAAATAAGAATAAAACTTCCCGAAATTCCCGGAAGGATCATCGCGCAAATGGCTATCATTCCTGAAATAAAAAGATACCAAGTGGCTCCCGGTTCGGTAACAGGCGGTAGATCGGAGATGAGCCAGGCAATAATGGCACCGGCGGCAAATGCAAAATACCGCGAGCCGCTCCAGTTGCGCACTTTACGACCTACAAGCGGAATACTGGCTATTATTAATCCGAAAAAGAAGGACCACGTCGCAATAGTGTGTTGCTCTAAAAGGTATGAAATAAGCTTAGCCAGACTCAGAATGCTCACCGCAATTCCTCCCAATACGGCCACAAGGAAATTCCCGTTTATGGTTTTCCAAAAAGGTTGGATTCCCTCCTTGAATAGTACGCGTATGGTTTGTAGATTAACCTGGCTAATAGTCTCGATCAGCTCCTCGTAAATTCCTGTTATAAAAGCGATTGTGCCTCCCGAAACACCGGGCACTACATCGGCTGCTCCCATACCCATTCCCTTGAGAAAGAGGATACTATAATCACGTAAAGTTCGTATCAATACACAGTTATTTTAGGGTCTATTTGATTGGCCCATTCTTGAATTCCTCCGGATAAATGATAGAGGTTTTCGAAACCTTTTTGTCTTTCGAGGGAGTGAATCATCGCTTCAGCGCGCGCTCCACTCCGGCAATGAATTACCACCGGACAATCCTTTCGAATTTTATCACACTGATCCATCACCTCCGCCATTGGGATATGCAATCCGTCAATATTTCCTGACTCCACCTCATGGTATTCGCGAATATCAATAATTTGAATGTCTTCACCGGCATCCAATTTTTTCTTGAGTGCCATCGGTGTAATTTCTTTCATGCTTTGTTTTTAGTAACTCCCAGAATAGGTCCATCACAAAAACTACTTGCCATCAACTTTTTGTAAATTTTGCCTATTGCCTATTGCCTATTGCCTATTGCCTATTGCCTATTGCCTATTGCCTATTGCCTATTGCCTATTGCCTATTGCCTCTTTCCACTCTCGCGACTCGCGACTCCTTCCTACGGCCTGAAAGTGGCTGAAACCTCCTCAGGCAGATATTCAAAAAATGTATCTCCGCGAAGGCCGATACGCAGCGTTTCCAACGGAATAACATCATAGGGAGCAATATTTCCTAGATTCACATTGGGGCCAATCAATTTTATAAACCATACTTGCTGCCCTTTTTGAGGAGCTTCCCAAAGAATATCTTCAGAGGCTACTTTGGCCAGTATTTTATTGACCAATACAACATGAGCCGTTCCATTCGGACGATAAATGCCTACATTTCCGCTCTCCCGGGCTTCGGCAATTACTTTCCAACTTCCGGCTTTCAACTCGGTATCCATCATTTTAACCCACTTTGCAGGAGCAATTAAGATTCCTTCTTCTTTGGAACCCACTTCTGACAAAACGGTGAAATCTTTGGCGAGTTTTGAAATATATTCAAGTTTCTGATCGTGCTCCAAGTGGATGCTTCCATCGGAGACTTCAACAGTTTGGAGTCCAAACTCATCAATTAGTTTTCGATAGCCGTCAAACATATCGCGTGCTATAAAAGCCTCAAAGAGCGTACCACCGAGGTAGACTTTCATATCTGCATCATGGTAAAGTTTTATCTTGGCTTTCAGATCCTTGGAAACATACGAAGTTCCAAATCCGAGTTTCACGATGTCCGTAAGGTGACTGCTTTCATCCAGAAAATTCTCGGCTGCTTTTAGACTCAATCCCTTGTCCATGACCATAGTAAGGCCGTTTGAACGTGACTTTTCAGTACGTTCGGGAATAAATGGGAGTTCAAAATTCATCTTTGCGTTGCGCTTGTGTGTATAATTCGATAAGGGCTGCAATATTGGGAAATAGAACTGACTCAGGAAAGATGTTGAGGAAATATTTGCAGCCTTTAGCATTTGTGGTAAGTGCATTTCCTAGTATTTCAAAGCCGTATTCGATTTTGCCGGCTTTTATGAGATGCTTTGCCTGATGCCAAGGAATATCTTGGGTAAAAGCCAACTGATCAATTGCTTTTTCTAAGGTTTCGACTGCCGTCAAATGCCCGCGAGTTTGTGCCTGAATATCTGCCAAAGCAATCCAGGCTTCCTCATCATCTAAAAAGTTTTCAATTATCTTGAGATAGGCGACTTCGGCTTCTTCGAGTTGTTCTGCTTTTACCAGCAATTCTGCGTAAATATGCCAATTGTCAATATTCAGCTCGTCTTGACGGAGTGCTTCTTTGTATAATCGGGCACTCTCGGTATAATTTTCTTCGTGTTCTTTTATAGCTCCCAAGCCCATTAATGCATCGGTATATTTTGGGTCGAGATTCAGTGCAAACGTATAGTTTTCATGTGCGAGGGTCCACATTTCCAATCGCTCAAAGCATTCGCCGACGGCAGCATATACCATGGGGTTGGTGCTGTCGTATTCCAATGCGTCATTATACGCTTCAATAGCTTTTACATCCTGATCGCAACTCGTGTACATATTGGCGCGAAGGATGTGTGCATTTACAAAGTCGTCTTTAATGGCGAGGCAATACTCCACTGCTTCAATTGCTTTTTCAAAAAAGCTCAGTTTTTCGTAGCAAAGCGCCAGATTATACCAGCCCACAAAGCTATAAGGCGATTGATCTAAATATTTATGGAAATACGTAATTCCTTTTTCCAATTCATCAGCCATATCGAAGCAATAGCCGATTTCAAAAAGGCTTGGTTCATGATCCGGATTGATGGCAAGCGATTGCTTCAGGCTCTGAATGGCACCTTTGTAATCTTCCACCATTTCCTGTTCGAATGCTAGGTCGAGATAGATATCTTCTTTGTTTTCAGAACTGGTATTTAAAGCCTTTAACAGGCAGGATTTAGTTCCTTCAAAGTCGCTTAGATTGCGGTGAACAACCGCTTTAAATAGCAACATCTCCGTATTCTGTGGTTCAGCAGCTTCGAGAAAGTCCAGGATTTCCATCGCTTTTCTGGGCTTTTTACCCAGTAGCAAGGTCTGTGCTTGCTTAAGCAAAAGGCAGGAACTTTGCGGAAAAAGCTGCAAACCGTGATTAACGGCCTTACGTGCTTTGTGATAAATGCCCTTTTCGAGATAATGATCCGCTAAAATTTCTATCTCCTCCACATCGAAGAAATAGGAATTTCGCAACTTGAGCATGTCTTCAAATTTTTCGATGAGCGCCGGGTTGGGCTCACTATAAAAATTACTCGAATACTCTGTCATAGGCTTTCTTATGTGTGATCCTTGTCAAATTTAGAAAAACTCACACTGTAATTTCACGGGGTAAATATTTGTTTTAAACAATCAAATTGAGGAAAAAAGCCCTGGAAAGATTTTACGATTTTCCTTTATACAATGGACAAAGGTACACTTTTTACACTCGTATTCCACTTTTTTGTGGTTGATAAATTAGGAATGAACTATTGGCTCATTTTGTTTGGTAATCCTACCTTTGCAGCTGAAAATTTTTGCCTGTAGCTGGAATGTTTTTCTCCAAATTTATTTCGTTCAGGCATTTAATAATCACATAATTTGACTTTAATAAAATCCATTTCCGGAATAAGAGGTACCATTGGCGGGCAACCGGGAGATAATCTTACCCCTGTTGATATTGTGAAATTTGCTGCCGCTTATGGCGAAATGCTCAGTAAGACTTATCCGGGCAAAAAACTCAAAGTGGTCATAGGGCGTGATGCGCGTATCTCAGGCCAAATGGTCTCATCGCTTGTCTCATCCACGCTCACTGGTTTGGGAATTGATGTGGTAGATCTTGGTCTGAGCACCACGCCAACTGTAGAAATTGCCGTGCCAGCCGAGAAAGCCGACGGTGGAATTATCCTCACCGCCAGCCACAATCCTGAGCAATGGAATGCTCTCAAGCTCCTCGATAGAAGCGGTGAGTTTATCTCGGCTGCAGCCGGAAAAGAAATTATCGAAACCGCCGAAAAGGAAAATTTTGAATTCGCTGAGGTACGCAGTTTAGGTTCCTACTCTCAGGATGATAGTTATTTGCAGAAGCATATCGACAGCGTTGTCAACTATCCTTTGGTGGATGTGGATGCCATTCGAAAAGCGAATTTTAAAATTGCCGTGGATGCGGTAAATTCCTCCGGAGGAATATTCGTTCCTGCATTGCTTGAGGCACTTGGGGTAAATAAAATTGTGAAATTGTTCTGCGATCCAACAGGTGAGTTTCCACACAATCCGGAACCTCTTCCTGCACATCTTGCCGAACTTTCGAAAACGGTGGAAGTCCAAGAATGCGACCTCGGAATCACTGTCGATCCGGATGTAGATCGTCTCGCATTTGTATGCGAAGATGGATCCGTTTTTGGTGAAGAATACACCCTCGTTGCAGTGGCCGATTATGTGCTTTCGCAAAAAGGCGGTAGTGCTGTTTCCAACCTTTCTTCCACCCGCGCACTTCGCGATGTCGCCACCCGACATGGAGCCACATATGAGGCATCGGCAGTAGGAGAGGTGAATGTTGTCACCAAAATGAAAGAAACCAATGCCACCATCGGTGGCGAAGGCAATGGAGGAATTATCGTTCCTGACTTTCATTACGGAAGAGATGCGTTGATAGGAATCGGTCTCTTTCTGACACATCTGGCTAGAACCGGAAAAACCGTCTCTCAACTCCGCGATTCATACCCGAAATACTTCATCTCCAAAAACAAAATCGAACTCACTCCGGATATTAATGTTGATGCATTGCTTGAGAATGTGGCGACCAAATACAGCCATGAATCCGTAAACCTAATCGATGGTGTGAAAATAGATTTTAAAGAAGGGTGGGTGCACCTGCGAAAATCGAATACCGAACCTATAATCCGAATTTACGCCGAAGCCGAAAATGAGGAATTGGCAATCCAACTCGCAAATGGAATCATTACCGATGCCAAGGCACTTATTTCGTAGTTTTGACCCAATCTGATTTTTTATGAATGTTTACCTCGATAATGCTGCTACCACTCCGCTCGCACCGGAAGTATTAGAAGCAATGATGCCATTTCTCACAACCCATTTTGGAAATCCTTCAAGCACCCATCATTACGGGAGAACGGTAAAATCGGCAATCGAAACGGCACGCAAGTCTATTGCCCGCCATTTAAACTGCTCGCCGATGGAAATCTGCTTCACTTCCGGTGGAACCGAAGCGGATAATATGGCAATCAATGGGGCTATCAAGCAGCTTGGCGTCACAAGAATAATTTCTTCTCCTGTCGAGCATCATGCCGTTTTGCATACGGTGGAGCATTGCGAAAGCGATTGCGGAGTAGAACTGGTTATGGTAAATCTCGACGACAAGGGCAAGGTTGACCTTGATCATTTGCGAAAACTGCTCAGCGAAAGTGATAAGAAAACGCTTGTTTCGCTTATGCACGCCAACAATGAAGTGGGCACCATGATCGACTTAGACGAAATTGCCGGAATATGTGAAGAGTTCGGAGCATTATTCCATTCGGATACCGTACAAACGATGGGACACTACAAACTTGATTTGGCCAAAACGAAAGTTCACTTTATCACCGGAGCGGCTCATAAATTTCACGGCCCCAAAGGAGTTGGATTCTTGTACATGAATAAAGAAGTTCATGTAGAACCCTTGATTCGGGGTGGTTCACAAGAAAGAAATCTCCGTGCCGGAACAGAAAATATTTACGGTATCGTGGGAATGGCCAAAGCACTCGATATGGCTTATACCGATTTGGAAGGCCATCAGAAACATGTTCTCGCATTGAAGAATTACATGAAAGCGCAGCTCCAAAAACGCTTGCAAAATGTTTCGGTAAATGGATGTGAAGAGCATAGTCTTTACACCGTTTTAAATGTAAAACTTCCTGCCACTGACAAAGCGTCTATGCTTCTTATTCCTTCTCGATATCGACGGAATTGCCTGCTCAGGAGGAAGCGCTTGTTCGAGTGGCAGTAATCAGGGAAGCCATGTACTGCGTGGCTTAGGAGTGAAGCAAGATACGCCGAGTATTCGGTTTTCTTTTAGCCGATATACTTCCAAGGAAGAGATTGATTTTGCGGTGGAAAGGTTGGTTTATCATTTCGTGGAGGAGGTTGTGCATTCGGTGGGATAGGACCAGAGATTGAAGTAACCAACTATCTAAATTCTCTATTACCCCAATATACTTCCTATTTTATATTTCCTAAACTTTTTTATTTCGAGAAAATACCCTTTTTATGTTGGCAAAGGGAGAATACCACAAGTATATTTTCGGCGAAAAGAACGCGGAAGTCAGGAAAAACCCCTGCCAAAATTATTGACAGGGATTCCTATGTAATCTATGTAATTAAATTTACTGACCCGGCGGCTGATCACCCTCCATACCGAAGGTTATATTCAGTGCCGATATATCATAAATATTCACGACTCCGTCGCAGTTCATATCAACTGAAGGGTTATAAGCTTCTTCGCCCACTACAGACCCAAACGCTGCGCACATAACGGAAACATCCATTACATTTATACTATTAGAATTGTTGAAATCTCCGCCGATAAGTCCGGAAATATCAAGCGGATTAATTCCGTTTTCAATAATTTCATCGGGAAAGAGTTTTGCTAAATATCCGTCAACTTTAATCAGAATACTATAAGTTCCCGGTGCAAATTGAGGGGTTGTAAAATTACCGTTTTCATCAATTGTTGTGGAGAAGACATTATTCAATTCTGGAAAATCGGCATTGTAAATGGAGATGGTCATATCACTTGAACCACATTCTGTCAGTCCGGTTACATTACCAGCTATATTTTCCGATAGATTAGTTATACATTCACAATCCGCATTGTAGATACCTACATAATCACCATTATAGCAAATTGAACCAGGATGCGAATCTCCGTTCACAACTCCTTCGCAATCGGTACAAGATTCATTAGGTACGAAGCCGGTAGTTCCTCCCGAACAAACTCCGCAATCATCAAACGATGCTGATCCGCCCGGCACTCCATTACAATCATATGCCTGACATTCACAGTCCACATATTCACCGCTCTGGCCACTTACCGTACATGGATCGCCGTTGTTTGCTTCCAGATCAGGACAGTCGTACTCACCGTCTCCCAGATTTATTTGAACCTGAACAATATCTGAGCTGGAAGACGTTCCATCACTTACCACAAGTTGAATTGAATAAGTGCCATTTTGGGTTTGGCCTGTAACGATTAATGAGGCATTCACCGTATTTGCATTGGTGAGATTCAGAAATGAAGGCGGTATCCAAGTATAGGTTAGTACGTCATTTTCATTATCCGTTGAACCTGATGCATCGAGCAGATATTCACCCGTTGTGGTGATCGTAAGATCAGAACCCGCATTTGCGACAGGAGGAGTATTGGCAGACTGGATAGTCCATGATGTAGCCGGAATACCTGCTCCGCTTATGCCGCTTGAATATTTGTGAAGACCGGATAATTGTACTCCCAGAGAAAAAGCACCATTGGCTGAAGAAACGTTTTCAAATCCGCTGACGCTAAATTCGGTATTGCTTATTTTGGTCACGACGAGGTCATCCGAAGACTGGAGAACATTATTTTTGCGGATGCGCAATGCGGTATGAATGGCATCTTCATCCAGAAGCCGCGCAGAAAAGTTAAGTGGAATGGAGACCGGCTGAGTTGTTAAGGTTTGATTGGGATTGAATGTCCAACTTGCCGTTAATGCGGTAGCATCGATAAAGAGACTCCTTTCGATGGACGAACTGTTTCCCATGGCATCAAAAGCTTCCACTCGAATCACGGTATTACCGGTTGTGGGCAGGGTCAGAGGGATGGACGCCAGTCCGGAAGCTACATTCGAGCTGAACTTAAGTGGAATGACATTTCCAAAATCAATTTGTGAGATCACTACCGAACTTGCATCTTCATTCAGATCGAAGAGTACATTGAACGCGCCGGAAGAAGTAATTCCATCAGAATCTGAGAATCCGAGATCGGGAGATATTTGCAAATTTAATATTTCAATCGAAGAGGATCTGTTTACTGACCAACTGAGGCTTTGTGATTCAGAACCGGCGTTTCCGATTATATCGATCGTATTGCTGAGATCCACGCTCAGAGTGTAATCCCCTTCGTAAAAGGTTTCCATGCCGAACGGACCTATTTTCCATATATCTTCGAGAGGCAGGTATTCTACCTGATTGAAAGTTAGGTTTACCGTTTCACTGTTTCTGATCAAGTCAAATGCGGCACTATTTAAACCATAGCCGACTTCGTTTAGTTTAAGCCAGGCAAAAGTGTTGTGTTGGCTGTCAAGACCACCCGTACTTGAAAGATAGAATTCTTCAATTGCCGGTCCGGAATTATCAATTTTGAAGGATATACTTTGGTCGCCTTCTCCAGCTATGTCATCAGGTGTTGAAATTCCGCTGAGTAAAATAACAAGTTGGTAAGAACCGTCTGTTGCAGTTACCGGACTCAGATTTGAAATTGTAAAGAGGCGGTTCTCCTCGTTTTGAGAAGTGATAATCAGCGAACTGGGAAAGATCTCTCCATTGAGGAGAATTTGCAAATCTTCGGTCGTAAAGCTCGTCGGATCAATAGGAATATTGAAGAGCAAGTCAATGGCATCGAGATTATTTACGGTTGCATCAAATTCAATTCCTGTATAAGATTCTACTGCAGGAAGAGACAGGTATTGAGTCCAGCCAACTTGGGCTCCTTCAGTTCCGTTAATTCCATTCAAATCTTCTACAGCGGCAGCTTGTACAGTGAGGAAATAAAAGCCATTGCCGGTTGTAATTGAACTCACATCGACATTATAGGTTGTTGCGGTGAGTTGGCTTATTTGCACTGAAGAATTTATAAGATTAGACCCCCCCTGGAAAACGAGTGTCATATCATCCGAAGTGAAAGTTTCGGGGTTTATCGGTTTGTTAAATTCTACCGTAAAGTTTGTAATAGCGACACCACTCACACTAGCTGGTATTCCGGTTATGCTTACAATTTCAGGAACATCGGTATCTTTTGGGCTCCATGTGATTGTGTAAGACACCTCTTGCAAACCATCGAAAAGATCTACAAAATGGAATTTATTTTCATAGACCGGCGGTTGAAATTGGGGTAGGGTAACAAAGGTGAGCCAGGCATTTGCGAGTGGAATAACTTGCCCATCACTTCGTGTTACGCTTGTAACTTCATATTCGTTGTCACCGGGATCGTCCAATTGGATATAATTCCATCCTTCTTCAGAAGGTGTAAATTGCAAAGTATTTGAGAATGTGGGAGGATTAATGTTTCCCTCAAAGTGTCCAGATTCTGCCTGATAAACATCAGCTGTCAATTGCCCTTGCGAGAAATAGATTTTATCGGGATTGTCGTGTAGGTCCGCCTGATCATTCACCAAAAAGTCGTTTATACCGTCGGCGAGTTCGCCATAAGCTTCAATGGATTTTGTAAGTTCGTGGAGGTTTACTTCTTGAATCAGGCTGAGTTCCGGATTGCCGAAACTATTGTTGTGGACGACATTTGTTTCAAATGCTACAAATTTACCGAGTAACGAGCTTGTAAAATACCATTGACCAATTTTGGCTGATTGGGGTTGCACGGTGCCGAAGCTAATATTGTTTAGTCCCAGACTCATGGGTAATCCCTGAAGATTGGAACCTATCAGACTAAAGTTTATGGCCAATCCCGATTCATTTTCAGTAATTACTGGTTGAGCTGAAGAGATAGATACGTTCACTGCGGGGCCGTAGCCGTGATTATCGATCATCACTGCCAATTGAGCCGGAACAATGGGTTCGATGGTTTCGGTAAGCGGATCATCTCCAAGGATATTTCGCTCAAGGAAATACTCCATATAGAGCTGTGGACTTGGATTTACGGTAAGTGTAATCGGTGATAGAGGCAGAGTAACCATAAGTTGTACAAAAGGATCGAAGTACGAAATGGTTCCTCCGAACGAATATTGTTTGCTGACGGTTGGAGCTGCGCCGATTTCGGGGATAAATAGAAATTCTGCGATTCCATGATTCTGGGCAATGATAGAACCAGTGCCGGTAACATCTGTAAGATTGGTTAGACCGGTAGTTTCGATTTGGAAAAGGCCATTGGAGGGAGTACCATTCTCGTCTGTGATTTGAATATTTACGGTAAGTGAATCGAGCAAGTCGGTAGGATGACCGTTGAAAATATCCAAGGTTCCTTCAAAAGCTTCACGGGTCATGGTGACCTGCTGGCTTATTTGGACTGTTACGGAAGCACAGACTGCATTTGCTTGAGGAGTTAAATACTCTATAGTTTGGACACTTGCATCTTCTAACATATCTACAAAGCTATCATAACCGGAACTTTCTACATATTCGACACCCTCGTCAATATTGTTTTGAAGCGAGGTAACCGTATAAAAATCAATAATGTCTTGCCCGGCCTGATCATCAGTCAAAATATCATTCATCCATAAAGTCATAGACAAATTCCAACGGTCAAAAAACTGCTGTAGTTGAATTTCTGTTAACTCATAAGATTCGATAGCATTCATTGAATTCGCCATATCCGCTACTCTAATTGTATCAAGTAGGATTATTTTGGAACCAAAAAAGGGAAGTGCTTCGAGAAAGCCAGGGATGGTATCTATACCTTGAAAAAATTCTTCGGAAAGAGCTATTGACGCTTCGTAGGTTTGTTCAGCAACTACTAAATTTTGATATGGTTGTATCAATTCTAATGGAAGACTTGGCACAGCCATATTTGCAGTTAAATTTTGATTATTTGTGGAGTTTGAAGTATTAACATCAAATACGGCGTCAAGAGCCTCAATGGCAGCTTTAACACAACCGAGCACGGGAAATGCTGCGGGTATTGGAATGCAAGGCAGAAGTGTGGAGATTAAGGATGATGCGGAAGAGGCGTCTACGCTGGCACCGCACTCCACAGCCTTTTTGACATCTCCAGGAAATGAAATTGCAGAAGCTGCGAGAGCAAGTGGTCCTCCTAAACAACTTCCCATAATTCCCAGAATGTGATCTATCGCCTCATTACATGAAAGATTATTAAGAACAAGGATAGGCGCAGAAGAAGAGCCGGATTCTATAGGAGCCGTATCCCAACTGCAACCGTAGCAAGGTGGCCCAGAACCTCCTCCTCCGCCGCCACCGCCGGAGGGACCTGTACCACAGTCAGCGCAAATAACTTCCGGGCCGTCTTCAATTGTACAATCTCGACCTTCGTAACTGAAAAGTGATGCCGCTGCGCTCAAATTATCACTACCGCCGCACGAGAATGAAAATGAAAAGCCTGCAATATCGTTGCATGGAAGCTGGGCACCTGCAAATGCTTGGGGAATCGTTGCAATATTCAGCATAGAGGAGACATCGTCAACCATTAGACCGGCTGAAAAGTTTAAATTCAGACCGATCGTGTCGCGCCGTATCATCAATACCGGAACTTGTATCGATTGAAGAGCAAGAAGTTCGCTCCCATTCGGATAGTCATAAATGAATTCATACTCGATATCTTCAGGGAGGGTCAATTGGGTATTCTGCGCTGCAATGAGCCCATAATTTGTCAGGGTAACATTGAATGCAAATGTCTCGTCGGCCATCAATGCGGGTAGTTGACTTGGCATATTGATTATGACAACCGGAGTTGGAACATTTGTTTCAAAGGTGGCTATCAGATCAATGGTATATTCATCCTGTATGGAAGTTGGAATTACACTCCAGGTATACGTAATTGCCTGATATTGAATATAGACATTTTTGTAATTTTCTATTCCCGGGTTTATCACCATTGTCGATTCATAGGCAAGGTGTTGGTCTTTGGATACACGGATTCTGTGAGTTCCTTCAGGGACTTCTTCTGAAGAGAATAGACCATCTGAATTTGTCAATCCCGAAGCATATACCTGTCCTGTGTAATAATTGCTAATGGTTACCAGAGCATTTTCTACTTTGGGTGCCTCTTCTGTGAAGTAAGTATATTGATCCACCACTTCAATGACCACCCCACCTGAAGAGGTGGTAACCTTTTCGAATGAGAAAGGTATGGAGAGTGAATTGGAATTAGAAGTATTCATGGCAATACTGCCGTTTACAGGATAGGATAGAGGTAAAGAGGCATTCGCCAAAAAGCGTAGGATAACGGTTGCGGTATCTCCGGGAGCTAAATCGCCGATATTCGTAGGAGTTACGGATTGAAGCCAATCAACATTAGGGATACTCAATTGGGTGTTTTCAGCTACACCACCGCCGGTATTCACCACATTAAACTGAACGAGCGATTGCCCGGATTGGACGGATGCTGTGGTCTGAATATTTGATATACTTGCCACCAGGTTTCCATTTGGAGCAACACAGTAATAATAAGTTGGGAAGTTGTGAACCAGACCTTCGTCAGCTATTGATTCAAAATCAATTTGGAGATAGTCATTCCCTGAGCTGAGAATCGTTCCGAAAGCATCGTATAAAATTGTTGCAGAAGCGTAAGGTTCCAACTAAGTTAGACCGGGCACATTGAGGTTAGCACCGGCGGGAAGTGAAATTGGATTAAAGGTGAGATCGTGGAGTGTGAGTCCTGTTTTATTGGTAACGGTAAATGAACCGTGGAGTGTATCACCGAGAATTACCGGAAGCAATACATATTGACCTCCATTTATATTCAGACCGAGAATATCGAATTCATCCTGAACTGTATTTGCCTGAATACCGGGAAAGCTTGCGCCAATGCGGTAGTGTCCTGATTCGGTAGTAAGAGGATCAAATTCAGCGATAAAATTTCCCTCAGCGTCCGTATTCACAAGTACTGTTCGTCGAAGGAACTCTGAGAATATAGACTTCCACTGCTTTATTCGCGGCAGAGTTTCCATTTGTGAGCACAGCCGATCCTGTAATCTGGATGGTTTGGTCTTTTTCAAAAATCTCTCCTTCTTCTGAGGCTGTTGCGGTGTATGCCGGAACGACCGTAAGCGGAACAGCTATTGAAGTGTTGTTTGTGTGCACGAATTCTGAAGTCTGTTCGCCTGAGTTACCTGAAAAATTATGTTGTAAATACCTGGAGTTGAAGGAGCGGTTCCAATATTTATTAATTCGTATGTGGTTCCAACTGTTAGAGCTTGTGGTAAATTTCCCGAAAAAGAAGAATGTCTTCGGTGCTAATCATTGCATCTTGAGAGTATATCCTTTAACCGAAACACCTGAAGGTGCTGTTGAAAAGCCGCTATTTTTTACAAAAACCCGAAAATCTATGGCTTGTCCGGTTTCAACGGTTGTGTTTGTTAAGATCAGATTGGTAATTTTAAGATCGGGTTTGTTTTGATCGGACACAATAACCCAAGCCACTCCGGGGGATAAACCTTCGGATGAAGCGTTTATAAATACTTGTTGGTTTCCATCTGGCGTATTATCATTTACAGTAGTAATGGCAACATCTATAGATGCACCTCCGGCAGGAATAGTCACCGAAGAGGGGACGGTTAATTCGGATAGATTTGATGAAGTCAGATTTACCACCAAAGGAAGGTCGGTATTTGTATTTCGGGTCACGGTGAGGGTACCTGCATTTGTTAATCCTTCGGGAAGATAGGGGATTGACCGTCAAGGAAAGACTCGGACGATCGTTATCTGCTATGGTGAGTGTTTTCAGAGCATATCCTGCGCTGGCGGGCGATGCAGAGCAGCCGCAACCTGATAGGAAAACGGAGCTTCGATCTCAAAAGATCGGAATCCGTCATCCAGCGTATTGTCGATTACACCGATGTCGAAAGTTTTGGATTGATTATTTGCTGTAAAGCTTATGCTTGCAGGCATTATAAGGGTTCCGTCAGGAGAATTCGATAAGTTAACTGTGAACGCACCTTCATTTCCGGCACCACGGGTGATTGTTCCGATCGCGGCATAATATCCACCGGATTCTGAAACCGTATCGACATTCAGCGTGAAGCTAATGGCTGGAAGATCATTGTCGTTATTGACTAAAATGCTTGTGGAAGTCGGACTGGCCCGCGGCTCCTGCATTTAGCGTTACCGAAATATCCGGTTAGCATGGTGTTTTCAGGGATGGAGCCTTCGAAAACCACCGATTCGGCACCGGCGAATTACAACAGAAGCCGGAACTAATATCTTGGCAGTATTTCGAGAATTTAGGAATACTGTAATAGGCTGTTTGAAGGCAAATTTGTTGCGATTTCGAGTTGGAATACATCTCCTTCCGAACCTTCGGTGGGACTATTCACAAAACTAAGAGATGCGAGGTCATCATCGATTAATGTGAAAGAAGGGTTGGTCAATGCGTTGTATCCGGCAGCACTATAGGTAAGAGTAATTGTTTTAGGGCCTTCGATCATTTGGTTATTTACGGTAGATACTGAATGTTTTGGCTGCATTGCCGGCTACGATATTAACGGTAGAGGGAGCATTAAATCGCTCAGGGTCGGTTAGCTGGATAGAAACTGGCAGAGTACCGGTTATATTTCCGCTGGTAAGGGTTACCGACAGTCCTACCGGTGAACCTTCAAGGATTTGAGCTTGCGCCAAAACTATTTTTAGGGTTTTCGCTATTTCCCATGGAGTAGTTTGTACGGCAATATTATTTGGTATGGCATCCTGATTGGTCTCAGCATATCCGGAAGGTGTTATTTTTACCACGAATCTGGCTGATTCTCCGATGGTGAGTAATGCGGGCATAGTGAATAAAACCGATCTTCCGAGGCTTTGGTTGGTTTCCAATACCTGATCGGATGTAAAGTCTGATTGGGAGATAAGTGTTCGATTGGTGCCGGATGTTGTTTGAATATAAATCCGCTCTGTCCAGATTGTGGTTTGCTTGCCTGCCCCAGATTTATTACATTCCAATTTAGACTTACCACCTGTTCAGGTGAAATAATATTTAGATCGGTATTTACATTTTCAACTGCAAGATCAGGATAGAATGGCATACATTGGCACTCATTATTGTATACTCCTTCTGCACCGTCAATTGTACGTGTGCCTTCAGTTGCGGTTCCATTTGGTACACCCGCAATCTACGCAGGCATTTGTGGCTATTCCGGTGGTACCTCCGCTGCACACGCCACAAAGGTCGATTGCGGCACTTCCGTTTAGCACCCCTGCGCAGTCGATAGAAGGGGTTGAAGGAATCTCATAAATCAGACAAAATAAGCCGAAGCAAGAATGCAATTTTGTTAGTGTTGCTGAAATAGTATTCGCACCGGGAGTAAGAAATTCCGTAAGGTTTAATAACTCGTATTGCTCAGAAATGTTATTGTCAACAAGAACTATTTCACCGTTTACTGACCAAGTCACCCAATCGTCTACTACCCACGATACAAAAACGAGGGAATCCGTGTTTGAATCGTAATTTATTATTTGGGAAACTGTACTGGGATTGCTATTACCCATATCCGTTCTGTGTTTACTCCATTTATTAGTAAGTGAGAAGGTGAACAGGTGTTTCCAATAGCCCAGTGGAACCAATCCGATTGGTATTTGAAATGGAAACAACAACAAACTCTAATTCATCACAGGGGGTTTATTTAGTGATTCCGCCAGTACAGAGGCCACAGCATCGAAGTGGCTTCTCCATTAATTACGCCGACAAATGGTACAGCTAAGGTTGTCGTTGTCGGGATCGGTATCGCATACTCCGCATAAGTCGGTTGTTGCTGCACCGCCATACACTCCGGCGCAATCCTGGGTGCAAGCTTCGAGGCCGGTATTTCCACCAACACAAGTACTGCGATTATCGAAATAGGCCGTTCCATTTTCCACTCCGTTGCAGTCCACTGGCACAGTTACACAAAGGCAGTCTTCGTATATCCCCGTTAGACCGTCGAGGGTACATGCATTACCATTATTAACTTCAAGTTCCTGGCAATTATAACAGGTAAAATTTTGGAGAAGGGTTACGGGGCAAAAATCACCTTCGCCATTTGGGTTTCCTACAAAAGTTATATTGATGCACTGGCAAATGGGCCGAAGGTATAGGTTGTACCGGCGATAAGTGATTGGACTGGCCATTAAAATCGTTGGTAAGGGTATAAGCAGGACCTGCCCACGACTCGGGCATGGTTAGGGTTACGGAGTATTGCTGGCTGGCACAATTAGGTTCTATTGCAGCCGTGAGTTCGGGACTCAGAACACCGGGTTCACAAATTGTAAAATTACGTCGTATAAAATGGCTGGGAACGTTGTTTGTATTAATGACCCGTAAATAAAGTGCATGAAGACCATAAGGAAGGTCGGGAACATTTGCTTCTATCGTTTGGGCAATAGAGAAGCCTTCCGTAATATCTATTATTTGGCCATTTCCGACACCGGGATCCTGATCGAAGAATATTTCGACTCTATTGATGGCGGCCACTTCAAATGTTTCGGAGGTTAAGTTGTCGATATAAAAAGTACGTCTGGGACCGAAAAATCCCCATCTTCCGCCTTGTTTTGTACGGATATAGAGTGAGTGGAAACCACCTGAAAGGCTGGAAACATCTGCTGCAAAAGAAATATTTTGATTTGGGGAAGGGGCTACGGTTATAGATTCACCATTTCCCGGGCCGGGATCCTGATCGAAGAAGAATTCGGCGGCTTCAATGTTGGGGTCAATATCGCCTTGCGGGATTGTAGTGCCGAGATCGTCGATATAAAAAGTACGTCTTGGCCCGAAGAATCCCCATATCCCACCTTGTTTTGTACGGATATAGAGTGAGTGGAAACCACCTGAAAGGCTGGAAACATCTGCTGCAAAAGAAATATTTTGATTTGGGGAAGGAGTTACGGATATAGGTTCACCATTTCCCGGGCCGAGATCTTGATCAAAGAAGAATTCGGCGGCTTCAATGTCGGGGTCAATATCGCCTTGCGGGATTGTAGTGCCGAGATCATCGATATAAAAAGTACGTCTGGGTCCGAAGAATCCCCATATCCCACCTTGTTTCGTGCGGATATAGAGTGAGTGGAAACCACCTGAAAGGTTGGAAACATCTGCTGCAAAAGAAATATTTTGATTTGGGGAAGGAGTTACGGATATAGGTTCACCATTTCCCGGGCCGGGATCTTGATCAAAGAAGAATTCGGCGGCTTCAATGTTGGGGTCAATATCACCTTGAGGGATTGTTGCGCTGAGATCATCGATATAAAAAGTACGTCTGGGTCCGAAGAAACCCCAGACTCCATTCTGATACGTTCTGATATAGAGCGAGTGAAAGCCTCCTGGAAGATTTGAAATATCGGCAGAGAAAGATTGTGATATGTTAGCCCCTGGTGTAATTGGAATGGACAGGCCATTGCCGACGCCGGGATCGGAATTAAAGAAATATTCAGCTTGACTGATTAGCTGAGCGGAAAGTTGGCCAACGAGAAGCCAGCTCAACCAGATGAGTAGAAATTTTTTCATGGCCGTAGGATTTTCTTATTCGGTACCGGCTTCGGCTTCGAACTGGATTTGTATCTGACCATTTGCAAGCACTACAGGTGTGGTAATCATTGTAGTGGTTACCAAAGGAATGCCTCGTGCTGAACCGTCGTATCGAAATATATTCTCATAGATTCCACCGTGAATACCGACCTGACCTCCATCGCTTGCGCCGGTGAGCGGTGTGCCACTCAACATGTGGTAATCGTCTCCATAATCAAAACCCAATTCGGTTTCATTCCAGGTAGGAGCTACATTATTCATAGTTGAATAGGGTAGTTCGAGCATAGTGCCATTAGGCGACCATGTAAGGTTGGAACTGAAAATGCAGTTTACACAAGCTGCGGGATCAAACATATCTGTATTTTCTGAAATGAATATATTGTCGAAAGCAGTAAAATCTTTGGCATTTGTAGCGAATAATGGATAATCACCCACCTGATAGAAAATATTGTTTCTATAGACTGTACTTGAATTACCTGTTGCTAATAGAACCCTATAATCAGTACCATATGGGTTATTAGGGTTATTTTGAATATAATTATTCAAAATAAGTACGTCTGAGAGAGCACCATTAACTGCAATGAAACCATAAAGGACATTACCAGTTATTATGTGACCGCTACCGCCATTTATATTCAAGTAATTATTAATATAGCAATTAGAGATGATCGAACCATTACCAGCTTGAATAACGGCATAGCTTTCTACTCTCAATGCTTGTACCCTTACGTTAGATACTTGAATGTAAAGTAAACCTATTTTTGTGCCCAAATTACCCGTCTGATTGTGGCTTCTTCCTATAAGTGTAATGGATTTTGAAATATAGATATCTCCATAAGTGGCTGAGGAAGGTTGTAATAAAATGGTGTCCCCGTCAGACGCAGCACCATGAGCTTCAGGAAAAGAACCGAACTGAGCATTATTCAGTGGGTTGACATCGACGGTAAGGATAGTGGCAGAAGCAGGTAGGATACCTAAAGCCAGAAGACAAGTTGAGATAATTTTAGCGGTTTTCATAAGTTTGGTTTTTAGTGGTGATTGGTTTAATGAAAATGAAAGAACCAAAGTTGAAAATCTTTTGAATGCGAAACAATAACCCCTAGGGGTTGAATTTTTGGAGAATTTGCTCATTTTCTGAAGCGATGGCGGAATATTTAGCAGCAAGCCACAGAGTAGGAGCCTTACCAATTTTACAATCTCTGCATCAAATCCAACACTTCCGCAATGCCATTAGCACCAACTCATTCGTATCCCGACACTTCGTCCTTGCCAACATATTCTTCCTATGTCGCTTAACCGTCTCCGGGCTTAATCCCAATATTTCTGCTATCTGAGCAGTATCAAGTTCCTGACTCAAAAGGATTAGGATTTCATTCTCACGTACACTCAGCGGATTAACACTTTCTTCCCACCCATTCTCTGAGTCTATATGGTAATAGCTGGGTTCCCCATCCAATCCAATAAAAGATAGCCCGCTCACGAAACCTTCTTCAAGAAAATCTACATCGGTAAACGAGACAAGGCTTCGTTGGATTTCGCGATCTTCTCCTACTTGTAAAGCTATCACTTGCTGTAAAATGCGCTTTGAGCTTCCATCCTTAAGCACCACCCGAAAATCATGTCGCTGTTTGTACTTAAATATTCTTTCCTTGGGCAGCGAGCGGAAAAAGTCGGTTACCAATCCCTCTCTTTTCTGATATGTCGGGACGTCATCCGGATGCAGCAGCGAAAAAAATTGAATCGGTTGAAATTCATCTGCTTCCAGGCCGAAGAGTTTTTTGACACCTTTACTACACCATTCTATTGATACATCGTGTAAATTGAAGATGAGGTAGCAAAAGTCACTGGAGTTGAAGATCCCCAGAATTTTTGAATACAACGAAAGGTTATAACTTAGTTCTCCCGGATTAGATATTCCTGCCTGTTCCTTCCAAATTTCAAAGGTGGGGTTGTAATTGAGGTATTCTGGTAAACCTCCCTGACCTGATTCATCCATAAGTATGCGAGTTTTAAATCAGTAAACATAACTCCTTGACGGTTTTGAATTTCCTGAAAGTGCTTTCCATACATTAATTTTATCTTCAGACGCAACGGAGTCGGATATATTTAAAGGATCAAATCCATCCATTTTCAAACGATGTCATAATAAGCCCCAAGGTATTTTTGCAATTTGCTTTTTTAAGCATTCGCTTTCTGTGGCCTCTCACCGTATCTTCGGTAACATAGAGCTTAGAAGCTATTTCTTTGCTGCTCAAATTTTGCATGAGGTAAACAAAAATCTCGTGTTCGCGTCTGCTAAATGGCAGGGGACTTGGGTGAGTTGAGCTTGTTATATATTTTGAAATAGGATCACCGTTTGCGGTCGTGTTCAAAATCGAAAAACGGGATGAAGACGAACGTTTTAGTTGGCTTATATCGGTAGTGATTACCAGAAAACGCAATACCACCTCCGGTGATGGCTCCAACACAATCCATTGCTGTACGAATCGCTTGTAAATACCATTCCTCTTGATTCTGAAATCAAATCGGGTTTTGTAATGCGTTAAGTCCTCCTGTGAAAGTTCACCGAAAAACCGAAGACTCTCGCTTTCACATTCAAGGTAAAAACGTAAGTCCTTTGGATGGATTATAGATAGAATGTTATCCTCTGAAAATTCATCTGACTCTTCACTGAAAAAATTGAGCCATCCATTGGCTCCCAATTCTATTTCTTTCTGCGGCATCCGCAAAATAAAATGCGATGTTTTTCCCAATTCAAAAAAATGGGTGAATCTGGGTTGAAGACGTTCTATTTTATTGGATGAAACATCCAAATCATCGACCGCATTTCCTATAAAATGGTCGGTTTCCGGATACTGGTTGGTATATCCTAAGTTCTTCATGGTTGTTTTATGAAAATGCAATGTATAATAAAAATCTTAAAATCGAATGAAGAAGCCTGCTTAATGCAAGTTTTATAGTGTTAAGTCCTTATCGATTAATTGTTTACTTATTTGCAGTTGAAAAAAAAATGAAGATTTATACACTTGCCTTTTGATGATTTCACCAGTTTGGATCTTCATGGCGTTAAGATTTTCCTGTAAAATTAAGGATCAATAATGCTATGCGACATACAGAAATCCGTGATTTTATATCCCAGAATTCAGGGATATCAAGGATTTTTTCTAGGAGATAGGAATGTATTAAAATTGCCAAGTATACTGCCAGCTTGAACTTTCTAGGATCTCAGATTGCCTGACTGCCCTCCACGACATTTGCTTCGGGGTTCACTAAGGCCTCTTTTAAATTTGAAAATCCGTATCCTCACTCCTTCACAAACCGCGCATAGCCTCGCCTCCCGCTTCTATCCGTAAGCTGCAAAAGATACACCCCCGGCGGCAAAGCACTAATATCCATTTGTGAAGAACTGGCGTGCAATTCAGAGCTGTACAGACGGACTCCCACGGAACTTATCATATCTACGCGTGTGCCGAACTCTGCATTGGCAATATTCAGCCACTCCTGCGCCGGATTGGGATAGAGCCGTATTTTTTCAAAGCCGTTGATAACCTTCACAGCATCGGGGCCGGTGGCGTCGATGTTCATGCATACCGAGGCGGCACCACAGGAATTATACGCCGTAGCACAAACCATATAGGTGCCGCTTTCGGCAAAAAGGTGAGAAGGATTGATGCCATACCCGGATTGGCCATCACCAAAATCCCAGACAACGCTGTCAACCTCGGCTGTTCCTGTATATGCAAAAGCATATCCGCCCTGATCGGGGATGGTATCATAGCTAAAAAGTGCCACAGGCAAAGGACAGTAACACGAATCGGAACCAAACTTGGCGATAAAGCCTTCTGACGTGCCCGTTTGGTTGTAGAGGGTATCGTCGGCGATGTACAGGGTGCTACTAAATCTACCACCAATGTAGAAATTGCCTTGGTTGTCTGAAGTTAGGTATGAGACGTATTCCGTGCTGAGCACTGAGCTTTGCAAAGTATCTAAGGCAATAGGCTGGTTAAATGAATCGGAATTGAATCGAGCCAATAACACGTTGTAATATCCGCTCACGTTTAAAGCACTTAAGTCACCCCAAATAATTTTACTACCATAAGTACCTGCTGCTCCAACTATATTGTCAGCAAGGGCTATTGTATTAATCGCTGATGTGGCATTGGTTGAGGCACTTGTGGCATCTACTAATTCTCCGGAAGGACTAAACTTGAATATAACCGGAAATCCGGTAAGATAGTTCCCCAATGAGTTAACAAAAGTAAAGTCTCCAAAACCTGCACCGCTGCCGCCTGCACCACCTCCGGCGTATATATTGCCAGAGGGACTGAACGCAAGTTTTCCCAAAGGCGCTGAAGTAAGGACTGCCTCATTCACGACAGAATCATTTGCGGTTTTAACCCAATTGAGATTTCCTAAATTGTTAAAGCAAATGAGGTATCCGGTAATTCTGTCAATTGTGTTGTTTTCAAGAGCAATGGTATCTGTCTCATGACGATTAAATCCTGAGGCATAAAAGTTTCCGGTGATATGATCACGGGTAAAATCGGTTTGAACAAGAACAGAGCTTGAATAATACATATCAAGATGAATTCCGCCCGTGCAGTTTCCGTTTCGATCGTATTTCAATGCATAAAGGTTACGCCCGCTATTCGGATCAGGTGTAAGCGGAAAAGTAGCCTCATAAGCACCATCTGCGTAAGTTTCGGGGGGGAGTTTGCTGTAGATATAGCAGTCTCCATTAGGAGCTACATCCATATCAATGACCGCAGCCAATTGTAAATTAGTCGGATCAATAATAACGGTGTCTTCGGGCATTCGCAGCCATTGAAAATCTCCGTCGGTATTGTATTTTACCACTAATAGTCCTTTCCGGTGGGGATCGATGATGGTGTCGTCATCTATATATAAATTGTCGGTTTCAAGACGACCTATATTTGCGTTACTTATCAAATATACCCCGCCGAGCGAGTCGGTTTGCACCGCTCTAACGGCATCATTACTGCTTCCACCAATCGTCTTAGTCCAACGGTAGGTACCATCGCAAGCATAGCTGGTTACTGCAAAATCACTGAGCCCATGGCTGGTAAAAACATGCCCATTAATTTCGTACGTATCCTGCAAGTTCCAGGTAACATAGGAGTTGCCCATATTGTCCACAGCAATATTTCCGGAATTTAATCGTACGTTTTTTCCCCACTGCCAGGATGGCTCCGCGACAACACTTAGCCAGAAATGAGAAACAGGAAAATATATGAAATAGGAATTAATTTTTTCATCGGAGTATTTTTTAAGTCGTTGAATAAAAATCCCCGGAGAGTTTTTAAACCGCCCCGGGGAAATTCAAAAATTAAGGAGAACAGACAATTTGGTTTGGGCGATAATGCTTCCGTCCTGGCGCAGACATACTTCATAAATACCCCCTGTATACCCATTCAGCGGCAGGGTCATACTTCCAGCACCGTTTTGGGTAACAAAGGTTTTTACTTTCCTTCCTGTCATATCATATACTTCTATACTGTTGCGACTATCGCTCTTCTCAAAACGATATTGCACCCGTGTTTGTCCGGTTGCGGGATTGGGTATAAGCAAAAGCAGCGGTTCGAGTGGGTTTGTATTTTGATTCGCAGTTTCGGCCGCGATTCCCGTTTCGGGCTCGACACTTCCGTCTCCACTTTGCACCAAACCCGCCTGTTCAAAATTGGAACAGTCAGTACTGTAGTACATATCTCCGCTGACGGAATGACAATAGCCATTATCTAACAAAAGATTGATCGTACCCGGCACAAAATAGGTAAAAGCTGAAGGAACACTGGCCGTACCTTCCAGATAGTTGTTGCCGTTATCATAATACCAATGTGAAAATGGAATAATCGGTCCGGTAATAAAAGGGCCGCTATACTGATGGGAACAAGCATGGCCTTCGAAAACCAGATCATCGGCACAGAAGCAACCTGTGGGGAAAATCCACAGATATTCATCGGGTGATTTGGGTACGTCGATAAAAGCCTCGGTGGTACACCCGCCGTCACTCGTAAAGGTTACCTTGTAGGGGCCTCCCGAATACGCAGTAACCGTAGCTCCTGTGCCTCCATTGCTCCAGTTGTACGTGCCGCTTACGGTATTGGTAGCGGTGAGTTCCACCTCATAAGGCTGGCAACCGGTAATATCAAATGATACGGCAGGAGTATCTACGGGATCGGCAATCGTTACCGTAAAGGGTGCACTGGTCGATGAACAACCGCTTTGGCTTGCCGTAAGCGTATAGGTGTAGGTACCTGTAGTCAATGTTTGATAAATGGTGGGAGTATTGCCTTCATATCCACCCGGTGAACGCTCCCAATCATACGTCAGTCCCGATACCAGACCGTTTAATGAGCTGGTAAGCGAGAAATCCACACTATCGCAATATTCATGATTTCCTAAAATGGTGGGTACAGGTACTTGTGTAAAATTAACCGCTGTGGAGCTTGACGGAACCAGACATCCGTAAGAATCAGAACCCATCACCCAATACGCACCCGGCTCGGTTACATCAAAACTGGAAGAACTGACTACCGGTGTGAGGGGCGTAGTACCCTGATACCAGGAATAATTTGGTGTATTGGAGAAAGGAGGGTTATAGTAAGTCAATGTGATTGGCGTTCCCGCACATTGAGGGGAAGAGGGACTGGTTAAAATAGAAGCTAAAGATGCTCCATCCCAATAAACGTTATCCTCAATATCAATGGTATTTTGAGCAGTGTCTGTACAGCCTATATCATTGTTAGCCGTTAGAGTGATAGTAAAGAGATTACCCACAGGTGGTGGAGATCCATATACCTTATCCGGATCTTGTTGATAATTGGTAGGTCCATCTCCAAAATCCCAAACAAATTCCAGCCCGCTCGCCGGCGTACTTTGATTATCCAAATGAACAACCACATCGTTAATACACGCCGGGATAAACGGTGCCTCGAACTCAAAATCGGCATCGGGTTTATCGGGTAGGTTGAGATTTACCAAAGTGGTGCAGGCCGGTGCAGCGGTGGTTGCGTCGCTATATATGATCTCTCGAAGTGGATAGTTGCCCGCGGGCAATGTCACTGATATCTCCGTCGCATCCCAGCCTGCGGTAATGGTATACCACGATCCATAGGCGTAATACGCATAGCTGTGGTGAATATGTGTTTCTTCGCCCGGGAAAATATTGGAATGATCGAAGAGCGTAATATTATATAAGTATCCGCTACCGCAGCTTACTTCGTACAGCATATCGCCAACAAAAGGCACATAAACAGACTGAATAAACAATACCTGACACGTGCCATCGCCATACGTCACCAAATAATTAAATGGATACACCCCGGCTTTCTCAAACGTTGCTGTAGCCATGGCATTGGTTCCGGTGTTAGAAGATATAACCGTCGCCTCATCGGGAAATACCCAGGATTCACTTACAATAGTTGCTCCATTGTGGGAGTACTGAATATGTGCTTTTACCTCAGCGCAATCTATAAAACTGCTATCAGAGGTGACAAGCTGAGGAGTTGGCCCCGGACAATCTCCAACGGGACAGTTTTCGTCAACATGCACAATGTTTGAAGATGCCTGACATCCATTGCTGTTTTCAACGATTACATAATAGTTGTCGCCATACGTATTAATATTCCAGGTATCGCACGTGCTGCAATTGGGCGGTGCCGGTGACGTCGTCGAACCGAACCACTCATAGTTGGTGGTGCTCCCAAAACCGGTGGTAACGGTAGCCGTAAGCGTAGTATTGAATGAACCGCATCCGAATAGATTATCCGGCGAGACATGCGCCACCGGAGCGGGTTTTACCGTTACCGGCCCGCCTTGCGTTACGACAGTAGTCGGACACCCCTCCGGATTTTCGATGGTGGCCACCGGCGTATATACCGCCTGACTTGCACTATTGGGGTAGGCGTATATGGGGGTGGATGTGGTTGTGCCATTGCCGTCGCCAAAATCCCATGAAAGATTCCCGCTGCCGGGAGTAGGCGAGACACTAAAATTCACAGGTTCGCCGGCGCAGACCGTGATAGCTCCGGGCGTGACGCTATATTCCGGCACACTGAACACATGCATAGTGAGGGTATCTCTTAGTATCGCACTGCATTTGGTCACTGCCACAATTACCTGCACATCCTCGGTCGCACCGGGAGGATTGTTAAACAAAACCTCGACGTGTGGCGAGTAATTTCCCGCCACGATGCTCCCCATCGCCGGATCCAAAATTTTCCACTGGTACAAGTCGCCACCGGTATAGTCCACATCAAAATGCCACTGGGTGCTTCCGCAAACGGTGAGGTCGGGCGGGGCGTCGGTGGTTAGCGTGATGGAGGAGGGTGGGGGATCATCACATGGAAAAACGTATCTGGCATCCGTTCGGGCAGTCTGCGCAGTTGAGACCATTGAAGCCAGATTTCCCGTCAGAAAAAATAGCGTAAACGGAATTTTATAGCACTTTTCCATAGCGAAGAGGGTTTATGGATTTAAAATGATTGGGCAACAATATACGGTTTCTGATTCACTTTTAACGCAATCACTCCTTCACAAATCACGCAAACCCTCTTTTTCGATTCCTGACCGTAGGCTACAAAAAAGGAAAATGCCGGGTATATTTCATGCCCGGCAACATTCCTATTTGAAGGAATAAGAGAACTACTTATTTAGCTTTTGAAACCTAAATTAGATCCATGCAACAAGAAGTCGTACTTTTAATATTATACGAAATAAGCAAGGATTTTAGCGAAGGCAGGAAAAATGTCAAACCACTTTTCTGAAATCATATAACACTCACCATCACATACCCATTCATCCGCACATCCTCAATCATTTTCCCCTCTTTCAAGCTCTTAAAACCAATCGCCGCAAAAACACCTTCATTGTCACCGGCAGCAGGCAAATCAAAAGAAAAAGCCATCTTCTCATTTTTATCTAAATCAACAGAATCTGACTCTTTCAATCGCACATAACTGATATTGTACGGAAAATCCATAGAAAGAATTTTGATCTGAACCCAAACCTTAAATCCTTCCGGCTGCTTTGCCAATTTCCTTAAAGGAAGCCTGGGTATTTTTACCTCAAGGTTCTCACCCTTGAATTCAAATGTAGTCGCAGTCAGTTTCTTCAAAATATCCTTCGGAAATTCATCATTCAAAACTACCCCGTTCAAGTGGTGCAGGTGCTCTTTCCGAAACTTAAATGCATCCCGTGCGCTAATGCTGTCACGCTCCAATATCTCTTTTTTTACCCGTTTCAATAAGGTTCCATGTAGGTTCGAATTACCTGCAAATTTTTCAGGAACTCCATGCCGTAGCATTTTACTAAATGTACTTGACATTCCAAAACGGGAATTCTGTCTTTGTGTCGTAGGACTCATCTTCTTCTTTTCTGTTTTGGTTAATGTCCTTCGCTTGGTCCGTGTAGTAGGTGTTCCGTTTAAGGTGTAAAACACCAAATTCCCTAATCTTCCATTTAATTCATTATCACTTTTATAAGTTGCCATTTTTTCTATTTTTTAATAAGCAAATCCGTTTTATTCCACCAAAATCATTCCGATTTTAGCGATTTAAAGTGAATGGCTGTAACGGGAATTGCCAAACACCCCAAAAGGAGCAGACATGTATTATCAAAGGAACTCATAAGTGGTACACCCGTTCCAATTAAAGGGTTCCTAAGGGGTTACTAAGATCTTCACAGGTACCAACCCTATGCTTCTTTTATACCAACTTGATCCTTTTCCTAAGGTTATCCCATGGTTATCCGATGGTTAACCCATCCTTTGGCCATCCGCCACTTTGATTTAAAACTGATTTTTGGGAGAAATTATTGTGCTCAGCGAGAACCGCGAACGACATTCTTAAAGGTACGAAAAATGAAGGTAGATGAGACAAAATATAATTTTTGTTTTTTGTCCTTGGCTAAGAAAACTTCTGTGGCTTTAATTTTCTTTTAGCAGAAATGTAGCTAAAGTAGCGATTAACTTCGCTGTGGGGAATTGGTTTTCATTTATTGGGGGAGCTTGTGTAGTCGGCTTAATGCCAAAAATTGAATCTTTGCAAATCAAACTCTTCGTATTGTTATCTCTATTTTGAATTCTTAATTGAATAAATCGGAATGCGTTCCGGTTCGGGTTAGAAAGATACATTTCGGACTGTCATTCATTTTCCAAATTAATAGCCAATCAGGCTCAATATGACACTCCCAATAACCTTTGTAACTCCCTTTCAATTTGTGTGGTTTGTATTTAGCAGGGAGATTTCCGTTTTCTATTAAAACCGTTACTACCGTATCCAACAATTTCATTTTTAAACCTCTTTTTCTTGAAGTTTTAATGTCTTTTTTGAACTGTTTGGTTTGGTAGATTTCATACATATCAATACAGTTGTTTTCTGAATTGGTCTAAAGTAACTTTCGTGGCTTTTCCATTCTCTACTTCTTCCATAGCCTCCTTAGTCACTTTATTTAATTCTCTTTCTTCAACTTTTACAAAGGGAAGGCTTTTTAGATATTCATAAAAGGCTTTAGCCTGTTTACTTCTTTGATCTATTTTAATAGTAATTTCCATAACGACAGTTTTTACAAATATAAGAAAGGGTAATCACTTAAGAAATGCCAAATGGAACGTCCATTCGCAAAACAAAAACTAGTCACCAAAAACTAAAAACTGTTCCCGATATAGCTTAGAGCTTGAGGCTTGAACTTGCAGCTTATAGCTTATACTTGCAGCAAAAAACCTACTCCCCCTTCCCCTCAACCAACTCAGGATTCTTCTCCTCAAACAACTCCGGATCAAATCCAAAAAGGTGATTCTTCTTAATCATCACATCGACATAGTTCGGCACCATTTTCTCCCATCCGGACTCACCGCTCTTTATAAGCTTGAGTGCCTCGCGGCTTTGAATAGCAAGTACTTCGGGATCGAAACCTTCCAAATCGGTGATACGTCCGTTGAAAATTAAATAGTCATAAAGCGGTCGCATTCGGGGATGAACTTGCATGTTTTTGCAGGTCATCATTTCCTTATCTCCTTCTCCTTTCGAAGGATAGAGATACACTTTCAAGTCGCGCGTAAAGAGTATTCCGAATGCTTCGAGAATTCCACCATTCAGATCGCGGTAGTATTTTTCATCGAAGAGCTCTATCATATTCGATACGCCCATAATCAAGCCCATTCGCTTGCTGGTGAAGATCGAGAAATATTGAATCAGCTTGAAATATTCCTGATAATTCGAGATCAAAACAGTTTGCCCCAGCGAACAGAGAATATCGGCTCGATCGAGGAAATCCTGCTCGTCGATATCGCCATCTGCGCGGAGGTTGTTGAGTGTAATTTCAAAAAGCACCTGAATATTATCCGGATCGACACGATGCTCTTTCACAAAGGCGTTGTATCCGTTGATGATCATGTCGATATTAACCTTTGTAACCGGTCGGAAGCTTCCGCGAATGGCCAAAATATTCTTCTTGTAAAGTACATCTGCCGGCTGAAGATTTTTCCCATCAGGGCTGAAAATTACCGCATCGGTCATTCCATTTTTGACCAATTGCAAACTGAGAAGGCGATTGTCGAGCGTCTCAAAATCGGGTCCGGTCATCGAAATCATGTTGATCTCAATCTGGTCGCGCGAAATATTATCGTATAAAGATTTAAGGTATTCTCTCGGATTTTGGTAATAAAAATAGCATCCATAGAGCATATTTACCCCCAATACTCCCACTGTTTCCTGCTGGAGTGCAGCTTCATTTTCATGAAATTGTACGTGCAGAATTACTTCATTTGGTGCTTTTTCAGGACTGGTTTGAAATTTTATGCCGCACCATCCATGACCTTTGAATTTTTTTTTGAAATCGATTGTAGCAACAGTATTCGCAAATGAAAAGAATTTTTTTCCCGGGTGTTTGTCCCGATCGAGGCGCTCTTCGGTCAATCCATATTCGTGGTTGATCATTTTGCGCAAACGCGACTCACAGACATATCGGTTGTGGTCTTCCTTCCCGTATATGGCATCGCTGACGTCCTTGTCATAAGCCGACATCGTTTTCGCAATAGTACCCGAAGCACCACCGGCCCTAAAAAAGTGCCGAACGACTTCCTGGCCCGCGCCGATTTCAGAAAATGTCCCGTAAATTCCGGGATCAAGATTTAATCGTAGTGCTTTCTGTTTAGCTGTGAGGATTACCCTTTCCAAAAGTCATGTCTATTTTAAAGCGTACATAGATGCCGTAAAATTACGGCCTTTCATGTGAATTACATAAATTATACCGTTCTTTTTAGTTCCGGTATAGTTCTGGGGCTTTCAAATGTTTCGGCTAACTTTGCCCAAGCCTATGAATCTAACTTTTCTCGGTACCGGAACCTCACAGGGTGTGCCAGTAATTGGTTGTCAGTGCGATGTGTGTACATCGGAAGATAGCCGCGACAAGCGGTTGCGCACTTCCGTTATGGTAGAAGTAGATGATCAAACGATTGTAATCGACACCGGTCCTGATTTTCGTCAGCAAATGTTGCGCGAAAAACCGTCGAACGTAGATGCCGTTTTGTTCACCCATGAGCATAAAGACCATGTAGCTGGTCTCGATGATATTCGTCCTTTTAATTTTAAATCGGGAAAACCACTTAACATTTATGCCACCCAGCAGGTAGAGGAGGCGTTGAAACGCGAATATCAATACATTTTTGCTGATTTTAAATATCCAGGTGCGCCTCAAATAAATCTTCATCGGATCTATGCGGACAAGCCGTTTCACGTAAGCCACACCGAAGTGATTCCTATTGAAGTACTGCATTATAAACTGCCGGTGCTGGGTTTTCGAATTGAGAATATGGCCTATATCACGGATGCAAATTTTATATCCGACCCTGAAAAGGAAAAACTTCAAGGACTCGATGTTTTGATAGTGAATGCCTTACGGCAAAAAAAACACATTTCGCATTTCAACCTCGAAGAGGCGATTGCGCTTTCGGAAGAATTGAAACCGAAGCGTACCTACCTGACCCATATTTCCCACCTGATGGGGAAACATGTGGACGTTTCGAAAGATTTGCCGGAAGGGGTTTTTCTAGGGTATGATGGGTTGAAGGTTGAGATTTGAAACTGATACGCTTATTCGCGTTCAATTCAAATTCACCTGTCGATTTCTGAATGAAAGGCCTTACTTTTGCAAGCAAATCCGAAAAAAAATAATATGCGCAAACTTATTCCACTTCTCGCCCTATTTCTGTTGGCGTGCACACAACAAGATCTTCAACGCACTATGAAAGGTGTGGACGAAGCCATCAATGGCTCGGGTCAAAGTCTTACTACGAGCGAAGTCACTTCCGGATTGAAGGAAGCTCTCGTAAAAGGTACAGGTTATGCGGTTGATTTATCTGGCGTTAAGGACGGTTTTTATAAAAATCCGAGATTGTATATCCCATTTCCGCCGGAAGCGGAGAAAGTAAAGGAGACCGCTTTGAAACTGGGCTTAAACGCTCAGGTGAATCAATTCGAAGAAACCTTGAATCGCGCAGCCGAGAAAGCCGTGCAGGAGGCCAAACCCATATTCGTGAATGCGATTACATCAATGTCGGTAGAAGATGCTTTTGGGCTTTTGAGAGGTGGCGACAATGCTGCTACCGAATATCTACGCAGCAAAACAAGTGATCAGCTTTTCAGCAAATTTGAACCGAAAGTAGCTGAAGCGGTCAACTCAGTGCAACTTACGGAATACTACAATCCATTGGCGAGCGCGTACAATACTGCTACAAAGTTTACCGGCGGCGAGCCGATCAATCCCGATCTTACGGCTTATGTTACCCAGCAAACTATCGATGGGCTTTTCAAACTTATCTCGGATGAGGAAAAGAAAATAAGGGAAGATCCGGCAGCGCGGGTTACGGATATATTGAAGAAAGTTTTTGGTTCGCAAGAGGCGAAGTAGCATCCAGATTATCTTGTTGAATGCAATTAACCTCAAGCTTCGCAGAGCGTTTACGCAGAGTTCGCAGAGAAGTGGTGTTTGAGAATTTGTGTGATCACGAATTCGAATCCTGACGAGCCTGTCGCTTTCTTTGACGTTCGATTTTACGTTGGAGCCGTTTGTCGTGGGCTTCGAGAACTTCTTGTGCTGCGGGGGTTTGAACCTCGCGGGTGGCTACGGCTATTTGACCCGACTCAATCATCGCTACGATTTCTTCAATCATGTAGTCATTCTCGTTGGTCGCCGGATCGTAATGGGCTTTCAGATCGGTACCAAAAATCTTGGCTATTCCCTGCCACATAAAGGCCGTAAATCCATTCTTTAGCTGCTTTATAAGATCGTAGCTGGTATTTCCCGTTTCGCGGTCAATCAATTTAATAAGCACGCGCCCCTGGCTTGTGGTCATTTTATTCAAATCACCTTCAAATTCCGCTTTCAGATCATCCTCACATTTATCCAGATACGCCTCACGGGCGGCCTCGGTGTCAAGGAGAGACAGATTTTCGTTGTATGCTTTTATGAGCACTCCGGCCACTTTGGCGTATGGATAGGTCTTCACTACATTGCGATGAAGTTTGTCCCATTTTCGCTGATATCTTTTGCTGCGAGCTCGTCTGCTGCTCGAAATATGCGCTGTTCGCAATGTAACAACGGGAATGGTATCGCCATCTACCACAATGGTTTGCAGCAGGTACAACCCCTGGTAGGAATCTACATCAGTAGGAGTTTGTCCTTTTGCCGTAAGGCAAAAAAACAAAACAGGAAAGACTATGGAGAAAACCTTGCGCATGTATCCGTTAAACGTCAAAATTGACGTATTGTTATGTCGGAGGCACTCACACCCTTTCGGGAAATTAGAATCGGTTTAAATTTTCAACACATAAAAATGTCTCGGTCAGAATGTTCGATAGCCCATACGTTTCCCGATGGTTTTCAACCCTACGTGCAACGCCAATAGCGGACATTTTAGACAGACACTTACGCCATCACTTCCTTCACGCGATCCGCAGCATCCTGTAGCAATACAACCGAATGTACTTTCAGTCCGGAATCGTCGATAAGTTTCTTGGCTTCTTCGGCATTGGTACCTTGAAGACGCACTATGATCGGCACACGGATATCGCCAATGTTTTTGTACGCATCCACAATCCCCTGCGCAACACGATCGCAACGTACAATTCCTCCGAAAATATTCACCAAAATGGCTTTTACTTTTTCATCTTTCAGAATGATTCGGAAAGCTGTCTCAACACGTTTGGCATCAGCCGTACCTCCTACATCAAGGAAGTTCGCAGGCTCGCCTCCAGATAGTTTTATAATGTCCATGGTAGCCATGGCAAGTCCTGCACCATTTACCATACACCCCACATTTCCATCGAGCTGTACATAATTTAATCCGGCTTCACCCGCTTCCACTTCGGTAGGATCTTCTTCCGAAAGATCGCGCATTTCGGCGTACTCTTTATGTCGGAAAAGGGCACTATTATCGAGCGTTACTTTGGCATCGACGGCTATAATCCGGTCGTCAGACGTTTTGAGTACTGGGTTTATTTCGAATAGACTGGCATCGCAACCCACGTAAGCTTCGTAAAGTGATTTAACGAATTTGGTCATCTCTTTGAAGGCTTTGCCACTGAGGCCCAAATTAAAAGCAACTTTTCGGCATTGATACGCCTGAATTCCCAGCCCAGGATCGATAGATTCTTTAAAAATTTTCTCAGGTGTATTTTCTGCAACCGATTCGATATCCATTCCACCTTCGGTAGAATACATAAGGGTAATTTTACTGGTAGCTCTGTCGAGCAAAACCGACATGTAAATCTCGTCGGGCTCCGAGTCGCCGGGATAATAGACATCTTCGGCAATCATAATTTTATTCACCTTCTTGCCTTCGGGCGGAGTTTGCGGCGTAATAAGCTGCATTCCCAATATTTGTCCGGCAATCTCACGAACCTGATCCAGGTTTTTGGCAATTTTTACTCCTCCACCCTTGCCGCGTCCACCGGCGTGGATTTGCGCTTTAATAACGAACCATTCCGAACCGGTGGTTTCCGTTATTTTTTTTGCAGCTTCAACTGCTTCATCGGGGGTGTCGGCAACAAGACCGCGCTGGATGGCTACGCCAAAAGAGTTGAGAATCGATTTTCCTTGGTATTCGTGGATATTCATGGAGTCAAATTTTTGTGGGGCAAATGTACGCACCCGAGGCAATTTATCAAAGGCCGAAGTGTCATAATATTCAGTTTGCCAGAAACGGCAATTGACTAAATGATTTGACACGACTCAAATTATAACCGCACCTCCTAAACAAGCTTTGAAAGTTTCGGTTATTTTTGCCGACCTTGTTACTTTTTAAATGGCTATTCGTCTCAGGGAAATACTGTATGAATAAATTTAACCTATTTCTATGCTGCATTTTTCTGCTGCCCGTTTTGGCGAAAGCCCAGGGAATAAAAGGTCGTGTGATAGATCAGGACGGCAAGCCGATGCCTTTTACTACAATTTACGTTACCGAAACCGGTTCGGGGAGCGTTTCGAATGAAAAAGGATGGTATGAAATTAGACTGGCGTCGGGCACGTATCATATTAATTTTCAATTTTTAGGCTATAAAAGTGAGCAGGAAGTCGTAAAGGTTTCTGATGCAATGATCTCCAAAGATATTATTTTGCAAAAGCAAGCTTACCTTCTGAACCAAGCTGAGGTTGACGGCGGAAAGGAAGATCCGGCATATAAAATCATGCGGAAGGCTATTGCTAAAAGTAGTTTTCACCGGCAGCAGGTGGATCATTATACCTGCGAAGTGTATCTCAAAGGCGGCGGACGATTGGTGGATTCACCCTGGTTTTTGCGGAAAACACTCGAAAAAGAAGGTGTGGATACGTCGGCTACTTTCGTGACGGAATCGGTTTCCGAGATTACCTATACACGTCCGGGAAACTATGAAGAGAAGGTAATCAGCATTCGCTCTACGGGCGATGATCAGAATACCAGCCCGATGAATTATATCAACAGTTCGCTGTATGAACCCGAAATAGCCGGACTGATCTCGCCTTTTTCGCCAAAGGCATTTGCGTATTATAAATTTCGATACATCCGCACTTTTGAGGATCGAGGTTATCAGATCGATGAAATCAAAGTAATTCCCCGCAGCCGTGGCGAAGATGTTTTTGCAGGAAAAATCTTTGTCGTTGAGAATCTCTGGGCGATTCATAGCGTGGATTTGAATTTTGTAATTCAAGGAGTTGGTGTGAATGTTTTGCAAATATTTGCGCCCGTTTTGCCCAATGTCTGGATGCCAGTGTCGCACAAGTATGACGGGAAAGGTAAGATTCTGGGCTTTGAATTTGAGTTTCAGTATCTCGCCACAGTGAGTAAATACTCTATTACCATAAATCCAGATTTGAGTGATTCGTTTACTGTTTTGGATGAAAAAACTGAGCAGGACGAGATTGATGCGCGTGATACAGTGCGGGTGTCAAAAATTGAAAAAGGAATCAGTGAATCGGAAGAAAAGCTGATGAAAGGTGATGAGCTTACCCGAAAAGAATTGCGGAAGCTGATGCGCGATTACGAAAAGAAGGAACGAAAAGAGACCGAAGAACCCACGGTCATTGAAACCCGAAAAGTTGAAATAGATTCGACTGCCTATCAAAACGACAGCAGCTATTGGGCTATGCGGAGGCCGATTCCACTTACCGAACGCGAAGAAAAAGGATACCAACTTCAGGACAGTCTGGCGGTAGAACAAAAGAAGCGCGAAATTGGTGATACATTGGATATCGGAAAGAAATTCAAGATTATAGACTTGGTCTGGGGCAATAATTACAGCTTAGGAAATGATAACTACTTTCGAATAAAACCCAATCTGGCTTCCATCAGGTTTAATACGGTGGATGGATGGAATTTTGAATATGGAGTGAGCTATTACAAGCGCTTTGAAAAAGGCAAGCGGCTGGAGATTACACCTTTATTTCGCTACGCCTTTGCACGAAATCTGGCAGATGGAAAAATAACCACCGAATACAAGTACGGTACCGGATTGAAAAAAGGAAAAATCCGCCTTTCGGGTGGCTACTACTATAGTCAGTTTAATGAAAACGAACCCATTGCAACTTTTACGGACGCCATCTCTTCGCTTTTTGTCGAAAACCATTTTATGCGGGTCTATGATCGAAAGTTTGTCGAAGCCGGTCTCGAGCATACCCTGCGGCATAATCTCACTTTTTCACCCGGGATCAGCTATGCCGAAAGAATTGAAACCTATAATAATACAAGCCAGGTTTTTTTTCCCAGAGCTGATCACGACTATCCACCAAATGCACCAATTAGTATCGAATTGCCCGACACTCATTTTGGAATGTCGAGAGCATTTAAAGCGCAATTGCAACTGATTTACAAACCCTGGGCTCGTTATTATAAAAATGGTGACAATTATTCGAAAGCAAATAATCCACCTACGATTACCGCCAAATATGAGAAAGCAATTCCGGGAGTTTTTCAATCTACAGCCGATTACGATCTCGCGACGCTTGAGGTAAAATACCGTTTCGATCTAAATCTTTTTGGAAATGTATCTGTGCGAACTGAAGGTGGAAAATTCTTGCGTAATAAAACAATGGATTTCATGGATTATGCCCATTTTATGGGCAATCAAACCATATTCACCCGATTTGCGCAAATGCAAGGATATTCAATCGCGCCGTATTACGATTACTCTACGAATGATGAATATTTAAGCACGTATATCAACTACGAATTCCGCCAGTTTCTTCTTACCAATATCCGCATTTTACGCTTGACTGGAGTAAAGGAAAATATCAATATCAATCATTTGATTACTCCTTCGGTTAAGAATTATACCGAAGTGGGATATAGTATTGACAACTTATTCCGGTTTTTCAGAATAGATGTTACCGGTGCGTTTCTGGATGGAAAGTATACCGATTTTAGAATTCAGATTGGGATTACTACGGATTTGGTTTCTTTTAATTGAGCCTCAAGCCTCAAGCCTCACGCTGAAAGCGTCATGGTGAAGATCAAGACTTAGGGTGACTCAAAAATGGATTGCGTAATTATTTGAGCTTTCTTTGTTCTTCGATTCTATATTTTTTACTTGAGGGGTTTAAAGTAAAATAGAACTATCGACCTTTGTTCTGAGAAATTAAAAAATATTTTATACCTTTTCGATCACTTTAAAAAGATCAAATATGACACTTTTAGCTGTTTCGATTGGGATAAAATTGAGTTTTGTTGGCATATTCATCGTAGCCCTTATCATCTTTGCACGGGTGATGAAAGCAAAAAACAAAAAGAAGAAAAATCGGAATAGACATTATTAAAAAAGCTATAAGCTATAGGCTGCAAGCTGCAAGAGAAGAACGTATTTTGAAACGGATGATCTCCGTAGCTGAATGTCGAAAAAACCTATCTTCGCCACCGCAATGATTAAAGCAAAAAACATTACCAAATCTTACGGCGACTTGCAGGTGCTGAAAGGTGTCGATCTCGAAGTTCTTCCGAGTGAAATAATTTCCATAGTCGGTGATTCCGGAGCCGGAAAGACTACACTTCTGCAAATCTTGGGTACACTCGATAAGGCTTCTGCCGGCGAGGTTTGGATCCACGATACGAGCATCCAGTCGCTGAGTAAACGTGAGTTGGCGGCATTCCGTAATAAAAATATTGGTTTCATTTTTCAGTTTCATCACCTGCTCCCCGAGTTTACCGCGCTTGAAAATATTTGTATTCCAGCATTTATCCGCGGCGTGAATAAAGACAAGGCAGCGGCTCGTGCCGAAAAATTGCTGGATCGTTTGGGGCTTGCTGATCGTGCGGATCACAAACCGGCGCAACTTTCAGGCGGTGAGCAGCAACGCGTGGCGGTGGCGCGGGCATTGATGAATGAACCGGCGGTGATCTTTGCCGACGAGCCTTCCGGAAACCTCGACTCGAAAAATGCGACCCATCTTCACAATCTCTTTTTTGAATTGCGCGACGATTTCAAACAGACTTTCGTGATCGTGACCCACAACAAAGAATTGGCTGCAATGGCGGATCGAATGCTCACAATGGTAGATGGAAAATTTGCCACAGAAGCCGCATTAGCACATTGAAGAAAGAAACTATAGCGCTGCTTAACGCCAAAGTTCTGCAATACAACCATCCTGACTTTATCGGCACTGATCCGATTCAAATCCCACGAAGATTTTCAAAAAAAGAAGACGTTGAAATCGCAGGATTTTTGAGCTCTGTAATTGCTTGGGGGCAACGCACCACCATCATCAACAATGCCAACCGATTGATGGAAAACATGGATAATTCACCTTATGATTTTATCCTCAATTTTCGCGAAAGCGATCTAAAACCATTTACGCAATTCGTGCATCGAACGTTTAATGGCGATGATGCTTTAGCGTTCTTGCACAGTCTGCGACGCATTTATTTGGTGAAAAGTGGTCTGGAATCCGTTCTGGCTGATTCCTTTTCTACAGAATTTGAAAATCCCGGCAGTGGATGGAATCGTTTTAAAACTGAGTTCTTCAAAAGTCCGCACCTCAAGCGAACTGAAAAACACCTACCCGACCCGCTGAAAGGATCTGCCGCTAAGCGAATGAATATGTACCTGCGGTGGATGGTTCGCAGCGATGTAAACGGTGTCGATTTTGGAATTTGGAAATCCTTGAAACCGGCGCAGCTCTACTTGCCCCTCGACGTGCACACCTCACGTGTAGCCAGAAAGCTCGGTCTGCTAACAAGAAAACAAGACGATTGGAAAGCGGTGGTAGAGCTAACCTCGAATTTGCGAAAGCTCGATCCGGTAGATCCGGTGAAATATGATTTTGCACTGTTTGGTTTAGGAGCTTTTGAGAAGTATTGAAATCGGACTAACCAGTAGTAAAATCGCGTTTTTCTGAACCACAAAGCGCCTTCGGCTTCGCAAAGTTTCTTCGCAAAGGTCGCAGAGAATTCCTACAACCGCTTCGGTATTTACTTTCAATTGAATGTCTAAAATCAAACATTGATCCGTAAGATTTCATTTAAAGTCTAAGTTGCCTCGATTCACGGATTTCTCTGCAAACTTGGCGCTCAACCTTTGGGCACCTTGCGGTTACTATTTTTTTTTTTTTTTTTCAAGCAATTGCGCAGTAGCATTTGATTCCACCGAATTCCACTACTTTAGTACACATGAAAAAAATCCTTCTAATAGTCGGCGTATTAATCCTTATCTATTGCCTCGGGCCGACACCGGACAAACCAGTCTATACTTCGAATCTTCCGTTAGTGCCCGATTCAGCGCAGACACTCGAAAGGTACATAGCCAATCGTGAAGCACAGCACAAAGTAAAACCCGATAACGAAGCCAAAATCTGGTGGTACAATTCGACAAAAATGAAGACAAAGATAGCACTGCTCTACCTTCACGGTTTCTCGGCAAGTCGCCATGAAGGCTTTCCTACGCATATTAATTTTGCTGAAAAGTACGGCTGCAATGCCTACTTCGCCCGCATAGCAGATCACGGAATCGATACCACCGATGCGATGCTTAACTTTACTGCTGATCGCGCTTGGGAAAGTGCAAAAGAAGGGTATGCAATTGCCAAAAAACTCGGGGACGAAGTCGTCATTATGAGTACTTCTACAGGAGGCACACTTGCATTAAAACTTGCAGCCACCTATCCGGAGATTAAGGGGCTGATAAACTTCTCTCCAAATATTGAAATCAACGATCCAGCTGCATTTTTACTCAATGATCCTTGGGGATTGCAAATCGCCAGATTGGTTTTTCATGGAGATATTCGGACGGTAGAGGGCGACAGCATTTATAAAAAATATTGGTACACGAGCTACCGCCTCGAATCGACTGTACAGCTCGAAGAAATGGTCGAAACAATGGCCACTCCGAACGTTTTTGAAAAAGTGACATGTCCTGTATTCGATGGGGTGTATTTCCGAGATGAGGAGCATCAGGATCCCGTAGTGCGTGTATCGGCTGTGCGCAAAATGCATGCGGAACTCGGTACAACGGATAGGCTGAAAGTGTATCAGGAATTTCCAAAAGCCGGCACCCATGTAATAGCCAGCGATATTAAATCGGGTGCAGTATACGAAGTTTTTGAAGCAATATCTCTTTTTGCGGAAGCAAATCTCGGAATGAAACCTGCTTCACGAAATTAAGAACTTTTAAAGGATAAAGCCCTTTGCCTAAGAGGCATTTCGGTTACATTCGCAGCCAGCATCAGCATCGAAAAATGAAACAAAATTTCTTACTAATTGCAATCGCTTTAATAGTAGCGAGTTGTGGACAGAATACGGATTCCTTACTCATCATTTCGAAAGAAAATGGGACAGAGACCTTTTATAAATCGGATACACAAGGAAATCTAAGCCCATTGCTCCCCCGGAAACAGAGAGTGGCCTATCCAATTTTGTCGCCCGACAGATCGCAAATTGCCTTTATGAGCGAAGATTCCGGCAATTGGAATATTCATATTTTTAACCTTGAAACCAATACCGAAATTCAATCGGCATCCGGGCCATCGATTGAGAGTTTTCCTGCATGGGCACCCGATGGAAGCAAAATAGCATATATGGCCGATCGCGAAAACAACCGCGACATATATATAAGCAATCCCGACGGAAGCGATGAGTTGAGAATTACCGATACAAAAACAATCGACTCACAGCCTGTATGGAGCCCTTCCGGGAAATCACGGATCTATTTCAAATCATTGCGAAAAGGCTATGAAGGCGTTTATTATAAAATAATCGATCAGGACAGCACCTACGAGGTAGCTCCAGCGGGAGGCGCAAACCAATTTTTGAAATCCGTGCCAGGAATGCCTGAAATCAGCTATGTGCATAATTCGGCGAAGCAAAATACATTCATAGTATATAATGAAGAAACGAGTGAGAACTATTCGCTCTTAACCACCGATAAGCGAATTACCGGATATTCGTGGGCGAAAAGTGCCAAGAAAATTGCGATCTCGATTCAAGGTCAAATTGAAATTTATAATTATTCTGATAATGAAGGGCTCAGCCTTGATTTTATCATACCTCACGCTGCATATCCTGCGTGGTCCATAAGCGGCGACCAGCTCTATTACAATAAGCGACTTGAAGGAGTTTTGCAGGTTTTTGAATATGATATGGAAAAAAGTACGGAGAAGCAGATTACACATGGAACTGATGATAGCACCGATGCCGTGGCGTATTAAATAGATGGATAAGACCGATTTTATAAAATATTCCGTCTCAAAAACCGATGTTCCGCGATTGAAACATTCCGTGTATCTTTGGCACCCGACGCATATTTAGGATAAGGTCTCTATGGAATTTTTGTATCCCGGTTTTCTTTACGCATTGGCTGCACTGGCCATACCTGTTCTTATCCATCTTTTCAATTTCCGAAAGTTCAAAAAAGTTGCTTTTACCAATGTTCGGTTTTTAAGGGAAATAAAACTCCAGACTCAGAGTCAAAATCGGCTTAAGCATCTCTTAATTCTCCTTTTGCGGCTCTTAGCCGTTGCATTTTTGGTATTTGCTTTTGCACAGCCGTTTATTCCTGAAAAAGCAGGGATAACCAAAGAAGGAACAAAGGATGTTTCGATATTTATCGACAATTCCTTCAGCATGGAAGGCGAAAGTGCTGAGGGAGTGATGCTCGAAGTGGCTAAAAATCGTGCGATGGATATTGCTCAGGCATATGCACCCACCGATCGTTTTCAGCTCCTTACGCAAGATTTCGAAGGCCGTAATCAACGACTCGTTACCCGGTCTGAATTTAATGAAATGGTGCAAAACGTTACCGTTAGTTCGCGCTCACACAGTCTCGACGAAATTACTGCCAGGCAGAATGATTTGCTAAAATCGGATGGTGAGACTCATAACCGTAGCAGTTATATAATCAGTGATTTTCAAAAGTCGCGGTTTGATTTTACAAAGGTCAACAGCGATTCGACCATTTCCATGTCGATGGTTTATTTACCGCGCAATTCCCCCGCCAATCTTTATATCGACTCGGTATGGTTTTCAAATCCGGTGCGCAAGCTCAGTGATTCGGATAAACTCAATGTGCGCATCGTAAATACCGGCGATGAGGCGGTCAAGGATGTGCCGCTAAAGCTCAGTATGAATGGAAAAAAAGTCGCCATAGGTAGTTTTGGTGCTGCCGCGAAAAGCGAAACCGATACCACACTGCATTTTGCCAATACTACTGCTGGGCTGAAGCGAATAAAGGTATCTCTTGATGACTCGCCGGTGACGTATGACGATAATTACTACTTGGCATACAAAGTGATACGCCAAATCAAAATCACTGCTATCCAGAACGAAGGTCAATCAAAAGATCAATTTCTATCCACTGTTTTCAAAAGCGATTCTGCCTTCGATTACCGCAGTATTTCGGTAACAAATGTGGATTATTCTAAGCTTCCCAACACCGATTTGGTGATTCTCTACGAGATCGACGACATACCCAGCGGTCTGGCAGATGAACTCGTGACATTTGCCAATAATGGCGGCTCAGTATGGCTTATCCCCTCAGTTTCTGCCAATTTGGATTCGTATAATCAGTTTTTGACCGAAATTAATTCCGGTGCTATTACGGTCGAAATGAAAGGCGACTTTACTGTGCGTAAATTGAATACGGAGCATCCGCTCTATGCCGGGGTGTTTGATAAGCTTCCGCGAAATCTGGATCTGCCAAACGCAACCCAATATTACCGCTTTTCGCAATCCGTGCGATCCACTATTGATAATATTATGACCTTTGGAAACGGTGATAGTTTTCTGGGTAGCTATTCTATCGGTCAAGGCAAGTTTTACGCCTTGGCTGTACCTTTGAGATCGGAAGCGAATAATTTTTCGCGACATGCTCTATTTGTGGCAACAGCGCTGCGCATCGCCGAAACGAGTCGTGCAACCTCTATCAAAACAGCAAATCTGGGCAGCAGTTTCACCCTTCCCGGAATGCAGATGGGAACCGAATCCGTTTTTCATCTCATTTCCACCAATGGAAATCTGGATGTCATTCCGCAATATCAATCGCGCGAAGGACAAATCGAAATAAATCCCGGCCCGGACGTGAATGAGGCCGGTACTTACGATATTATTCTCGGCCAAGACACCATTGCGTCAGTAGGTTTAAATTATCCGCGCTCAGAAAGCAATCTGGAATCGTATTCACAAAGTGAGCTCGAGGCGGCTGTGGCCAATGCACCTAATAAGATAAAGATTTACGATGGCAACTCGAATCAATTGAGCCACATTGTTGAAAAGGCAAGCAAGGGAACCGAGCTTTGGAAAATCTGTTTAATTTTGGTGCTGCTGTTTTTGCTCGCCGAATCTATTCTTCTTCGATTTTGGAAAAAATAATGGATTTAACCGCAAAGGTCTTCGACTTCGAAAAAGTTTTACACCAAGGTCGCAACGGATTGCTGTCGAGTCACAAATATCATTGAATAAGATACCGAAAGTTTAATTAAAATAGAATCCAACCTCCATGAAAATCCGCATCTCCCAGGCCATGATTGTAGATGAACGCGGCCCCGACCCTAAAGGGAGCCAGAGTTCGAGAAATTGTAATAATTAAGGTAAAACTGAAATACTATTTAACCACAACGAAATGAAAATTCGCATCTCCCAGGCCACGATAGTTGATGAGCGCCATCCTGATAATGGAAAGAAACGAGATATTTTGATTGAAAACGGACGGATTGCAAAAATAGCTTCGAAAATTAGTACAGAGGCTGATCGGATCATTGAAGCCCAAGGATTGTGTGTTTCGATTGGATGGATGGATATGCGGGTCAATTTTCGTGATCCCGGAAATGAACCTAAGGAAGATTTAAAAACCGGTTTGGCCGCCGCCGAAAATGGAGGATTTACGGCAGTAGCCGTTATGCCCTCGAATGAGCCGGCCACAGACAATAAGGGTGCCATAGAATACCTTCTCAACCGGGCAAAATCAAAAAAAGTAGAAGTCATTGCTATCGGCACGCTTTCCAAAGGATTAAAAGGGGAGAGCCTCGCCGAAATGTACGACATGCATCGAGTAGGTGCACGCGCCTTTAGTGATGATAAGCAGTCGGTAAAAGAATCGGGGTTGCTGCATCGCGCATTGCTTTATGCGAGGAATTTTGATGCTCCCATACTGCATTTCCCATACGATGCCACCCTTATTCCACACGGTCAGATCAATGAAGGTGATCAATCTACCCTGCTGGGGTTAAAAGGTATACCTGCAATTGCTGAAGAAATGATGGTTGCCCGCGATATTACACTTACAGAATACACCGGAGGTCGGCTACATCTTGGGCCAATTTCCTCTGTCGAATCGGTAAAGCAGATTGCTGCCGCTAAAAAAGCTGGATTGCGTATTACCTGCGAAACTACCCCTGCACATCTCGCTTATGATGAAAGCGAACTCGAAAGTTTTGATACCAATTTTAAATTAATGCCTCCTTTGCGCTCAGCGAAAAATCGCAAGGAACTTATTAAAGCACTTGCGAACGGTCAAATCGACGTTTTAACCTCAGATCATAGCCCCGAGGATGAAGAGCATAAGAAATTGGAGTTTGAACATGCTGCTTTTGGGATGGCTTCCATAGAATCATTTTTCCCATTGCTCTTCAATGCAGTTGGCGACAGCATGCCTCTTGAAAAACTCGTGGCAACCTTTAGTATCAATCCCAGAAAACTTTTAGGTCTCCCGGTTCCTGAGATCAAAGAAGGTGAAAAAGCGAATTTGACCCTATTTAGTACGACCGAAGAAACAGTTTTTGATGGTGGTTTCTATAAGACAAAAGGGTATAATAAAGTGGAAAAAGGGACGCGCCTTTTCGGGAGAGTTGTTGGCACGGTGAGGTAGTCGCGAGTGGCTTTTCTCACGTACGCTGCGTGTTTGCTTAAAATTATAATCACACAATCGACTATTTTTAAAAAGATGTTACGTATAATTTGTAACGCTGAGTTTATGTAACCTTCAGAAATTAGCGTTCCTTCCAACTCCCATTTCCCATAATTTTCTCCAAATTTACCTCATGAAAAAGTATATTCTGCTCGTCTCGGTTCCTCTTCTGTTTATCGGCTGCGGTGGAACCAAAGATTCAATACCTTCTCAGTCCTTGTCGAACCCAGAACTGATCGATCTGGCGCAATTCGTTAACCTGATGGTAGGAACACAAAACATGGGACGTTTTTTATATGAGTGATCAGCATCAGTAATCTTATTTTTTATACTTGTCATTCAATTCTTTGCCAGAAACAATGATTGGTATACATTTTTCCAGTCGACTTTTCCGTGTGGATTCCTGCTTAGCTTCTGCAATGTAGGCGCAGTATTCACGCTGTTTTCCGGGAGTGATTTCATCGTATTCAGCGCGTAAAATTTTTTCAGATTTAAAGGCATCCTTCAACTCTTTCGGTAGATCCACTTTTTTAATTTAATGACATGCAATCGTTCTAGAACATCTTCCCAGTTTGAATTTTTTTCAAAGTATTTTTTAACTGTCATTGAATTTTTCACGGCTACTTTCTTCCTATGCAGTGGTGAGTTTAAAAAATTGATACAAAAATTTAAGAAGTACTGTATTTATTTTAATGGATAGGGTGTAGCAGCTTCGAATACAGGAGTAAAGGGAAAGCTCTTTTTTCGTTAATCTATTTTTAATTTCTAAACTATCTGGCACGAATTTGGATTCAAAACGGTATCTTACAACTCTAAAATCTAACAAATGATTTATTCTAAAAAATATTTATTCGTCTTCTTTTGGATTTTTATCGCCTTTCAATCGAATGCTCAGGATAGTTTCCTGACCGAGCTTTCTTGGCCAAGAGAAATTAAAACTGATAAAGGATTGGTAACGTATTATCAGCCTCAAATTGATTCGTATTCAGCGAATATTATCGAAGGTCGTTGCGCCTTAAGTTTTAAACCCAAAGGAGGAGAACTGTCTTTTGGCGCTTTTCAGTTTAGGGCATTTTTGCAAACTGATAAGGAAACGCGTACAGCCACACTCGACCAAATCGCTATCCTGCAACTTCAGTTTCCGGGGGTAGATGACAGCACCAAGATGGAGAGTGCCAAGGAATCTATCCGAAAGCAAATCGAAGGAATGGGTATCGTCATGTCGCTCGATCGGCTAATTGCATCAATAGATGAAAATGAGGATATTAAAGCACTTGGCGATAATATTAATAATACACCTCCACAAATTTTCTATCGTGAAAAAGCGACAATCCTTATAAGCGTTGATGGTGATCCATTGTGGAAGGAGTTGAAAGATCAAGGCTTGGAATATGTTCAGAATTCACCTTTTTTTATTGCGAAAGACAGCAAAACAGGAGCGTACTTTATCAATGGAGATGGGAATTGGTATTCTAAGAAATCGAGTGCTGCCAATTGGGCTGTGACAAAGGATGTTCCTAATAACATTGAAAATTTTGCTGCACAGAATCGTCCAAAAGATGCTACGGAGAAAACCATTCCAGAGAATATTGAAAAATCAGAATCAGTGGTTGTGCCAGAAGTTTTAGTGGTTTACAAACCATCAGAGTTAATCGTAACTGGTGGTACACCTGATTACAAGACTATCGAAGGAACTTCTCTGCTTTATGTGGAAAATTCGGAAGATGATATTCTGATGGATATCAATTCTCAGATGCACTATGTGCTAATTGCTGGTCGTTGGTACAAGTCGAAAACGCTCGCAGATGGAAGCTGGACTTTTCAGGAGCCGGGTGATCTGCCCGCGGATTTTGCCAAAATTTCTGAAGACAGCCCTATGGGCGATGTACTCACCAGCGTGCCAGGAACTGATGCTGCGCGCGATGCATTGCTCGAGCAAGCCATTCCGCAAACTGCTGAGGTGGTGCGAAGTGAAGCAAAACTCGAAGTGAATTTTGACGGAGATCCACAGTTTAAACATATTTCAAATACCGATGTAGCTTATTCACTCAATTCTGATAAGTCAGTTTTGAAAATCAATAAGAAATATTATTGCGTCGATAATGGAATCTGGTTTGTGTCCAATTATCCTGAAGGGTCTTGGGAAGTCAGCGATCAACGTCCACCGGAAGTTGACCAGATACCACCTACAGAACCCGTTTACAACACCAAATATGTATATGTTTATAGTTCCACACCCGAAGTGGTTTACGTCGGATACTTGCCAGGATACACCAATTCGTATATCTACGATGGAGTCATAGTATACGGTACAGGATATTATTATCCCTATTGGTATGGATCGATTTATTATCCGAGACCGGTGACCTATGGTTATGGTGTACATTACAACCCATATATAGGATGGGGGTTTAGCATGAGCTATTCATACGGATGGATCGGTTGGGGCTACATTCCATATTACCGGCACTATTGGGGACCTTGCGGATATCACGCAGGATACCGGAATGGATATTACAACGGCTATGATCACGGCTATAACCACGGCTATAACAGCGGAATAGTGGATGGATATCGCGTAGGTAGCCGCAATGCGTATAAATATCAGTCGACGGGTGTTCGCCAAACAAATTCCCGAGATCAAATGGCTCGCGCAAAAGATGTTTCACGAGCTTCGAAAAGACCTAATAATATGTATTCAGATAAAAAAGGAAACGTATATCAGCGCAATGACAAGGGAGACTGGGATAAAATGCTAAACCAATCGCGTGAAAAGCAAGCACCTGTGAAAGAGAATACGAAAACCCGACAGTCGCCCCGACCGGATGCTCCAACGCGTCAAACTCCCACTCGTGAGAGACCGACACGGAAAACTCCGACCCGCGAAAACCCTGCTACAGCTCCTTCCCGGCCAAAGCCAGCGAAGCAACCGGCTCCTAATCCGAATCTGAATAAATCGTATGAGTCGAGGGAGCGTGGACAACAAAATTACCAACGGAGTCATCAACAGGCAGCTCCAACTCAGCGCAGTTTGCCTCAACCGAGATCTAAGGAGCCAGCGGGTGGTGGCAAGCGCAGATAAAGTTGATAAAGTTTCAAGAAATTAGTTTATACTTGTCTTTTCGTTTTCATTAAATAAATAATTTTCAAAAAAAGAAAAGCTTTCAAACGCAACATGGAAAATAATACAATTATCACGCCCGGACAGGGGATTGGTAAAATTACTTTTGGAATGAAAGGTCCTCAGGTTCATAAGGTAATAGGTGAACCCGATGAAATTGAACCAGCGGAAGATCAGGATAACTTGGAATATTGGCACTACGACACACTGGGGCTTTCTTTGGTTTTTGATGCAGTGGAACGCATGCGTTTGACAACGATTGTATCAGCAAATAACGATACGGTTCTTTATGGCGAGCGTCTCATCGATATGGGGCGGGACCGGCTGGTGGATTTACTGAGAAAAAAAGGACATAAAAGTCTTAGCTTTACCGAAGATTACGACGACGGTGCAAAACTTGAAACTGTAGAAGCCGATGACATTGAAATGTTATTTTGGCTGCGGGAAGGCTTGATTACCGAAGTTCAATTCGGCCCTTTCTTTTTGGATGAGGATAATATTAACTGGCCGGTGTAGAGAAAGGAGTTAATTTTAATTTTCATCGATTTTCAATCTGTTATACATTTTTAATGAGCAGCATTGAATATGAATCTCCCCTAGGTGAAGTCACTATTCTTTTGAGAATTTTTACTTTTCAGGTATTCTGTTTATTCATGAGTTGGATGAATTCTTGCTCAATGAGAAATCCATCTTTTAAGTATTTAAAAATGGATATGGGATTTTCCTTAAAATAAAGTTTCCATACCCACATGCCAAAAAGCCAAATCGGAGTATAGCATTCGTATTCCAAGATTCCATTTACCAAAGAATATTCAAACACAAGCGCGCCACCGTGACTAGAGTTTTTGTAAAATGTGCTGTAGTTAATTCTCGGTTTTAATTTCACGCTTGTCGATTCACCTTTGTAATAATTATTTATGTATATGTTTTTACCGTCTTTAAAGTTGGCTTTAATAAACTGTCGCTCGTAAAAGAAATCTTCTATGGCGGAATTTGCCGCTTTTCGAGATTTGGGAATGTCTGCATGAAAATTCAAAATAGAATATTTAAAAGTGGATTCAATCAACTTATCGAGAGGTGGCCAAGAATGTGAACCATTTTGAAAAAGGAAAAAAAGCGAATCATAACATTGAATTTTGCTCCCTGTCAACCATTCTCTGTTGCCAATTGCTCGACGCAAATTACCTTCGTTCCCTTGTTCATCTCGCTTTTTTAATATATTTGGAAAAAAACGAAAACTCCACTTTATGCGTATTCTCCAATTCTTTGTACTTGCCTCGCTGGTTGTGGCGTGCAATTCAAATTCAACTCCCGAAAGTTCGGAAAAACCAAAATCCGAACAATCAATGGATAATAACGCACAGGCAAACTCAAGTATTGAAGATAAAAAGTGGGTTTTGGTCGAGTTGGATGGTAATAGATTCAAAGTTTCTTCACAAGATTCGGTATATTTTATGCTCGACTCTGGTCAAAAGAGAATTACTGGTCGTTTAGGCTGCAATACTTTTTTCGGAAAATATACTATGGAGGTTAAACAAAAAATATCTTTTTCCGATTTGGAAAATACTGCTATGGCTTGTCCCGATCTGACTACCGAAAAAAGCATCCTTTCACTGCTTCAAAAAGCTGATAATTATTCGGTCGAGGATGGAGTCCTCTATCTGAAATGGGCGCGCGTTAAAAAACTCGCGGGTTTTAAAATGGTAAAATGATCGGCCTTCGAGCATCACTTGCTCATTTACTCTCAGAAAGGGTTATCGCCGGTATGACCCGAGTCTGGATTTTTTGCGTAGTTTTCCTTTTGGGCACTACAGTTAGGGCTCAAGATGCGATCGATTTGATTACTCTTTCAGGCAGAAGTGGATTTCCTAGTGATTTTACCGACAATACTTCCGAAACAGCTTCTGAATCAGGTGCTCTGGTAAATCTGAAGATTCCGGTTGTACTGAATAAGAAGTCGATTTGGTACAGCGATTTCACGTATACCTATTACGGAGTAGACTATTCATTGGAGCTTCCTTCAGGCGAAACCCAACCGATTCGTCTTCATGGATTTGTTTGTCAAACTGGATTAGTTCAAAAGCTGAGCGGCGTCAATTCGTTGCAGATTCTTGTTGTGCCACGATACATGAGTGATATGATCAATCCCGGATCAGAAAGCTGGCAGCTTGGGGCTGTTGGTCTTTATGAGCACCGCTTTGGAGATAACCTAAAGATGCGGTTCGGAGCTTTATACAATAGCGAAATTGCCGGGCCGTTATTCGTCCCCTTGGTGGGAATTGATTGGAATATAAGCGCGAGATGGAGCCTTACCGGCCTTTTCCCCATTTACGGAAAGTTGAATTACAAAATCAATGATAAGTTCACTACCGGTCTCAGCCATTTCGGACTTTTCACATCCTACAACCTCACCAATCCGGAGTACAGCGATACGTATATGGAGCGCAGCAGTATCGATCTATCCGGTTTTCTCCAAATGAATTTGGTAGGGAATATTTTTATGGAAGCGCGTGTTGGGTATGCGCTTGCGCGAAAATACGAGCAATATCGAAATGGGAGTCTCGTCGGTTTTCGATTGAGTATTATTAAATTTGGTGACGATCGGGGAGAGCCGCTCAATCAGCAATTTCGTGACGGACTTTTTGGAAATTTGAGAGTGATCTATCGGTTGCCGCTTGGATGATATTTCCAGATATATTGCTTCTTGTTGTATTAGAAAATGCCAACAAAGCTAATCCCCGTGACACGTTATGAGGGTTAAAGGCTACTTTTTTTTCTTATCCAGCTGAAATTTTGAAGGATCGATTTTAGAAACGGAATTCAAAATCCCAGCAAATAATCCTTCTATCCACTGCGACGGAAAACCTTTGTATACCGTCCGGTCTTTTTGGAATTCTCCCCGTCTGAAGTTTTTATTTTCCGGATTCTTTTTCCAAAAAAGCACCCCTCTTGCCAGATCGGCGGCGACATTCAGTAGCCATTTTGTCTCACCAGTTTCTTTATTTACAGCTTCAATTTTCAAATCATGGTAATAGAAATCCACAAATCCGTGCTCACTGTATTTATTTCCACTCATATGGAGTTCAAGTTTATCAGCACTTCCTTCCTGAATTCGAATGCCGGCCGCGCTTTGAAGAAAATTGCTCATAAAACCAAGCTGGGTTTTGCCCATTGTCGCAGTGCAAGTAAAAGGATCATTCTTGCCGTATAAATATTGAATCTCTGTCTCCACAGTAGTAGCCTTCATGAAAGTCGCATTTGCATTAAAAGTGAAAGTTGCTTTGGTGGTATCAACATTCTGAAGACCAGCAACTGAAGCAGTAATTCCTGTAAAAGAAAGTTTCGAAGGAGCTCCATCTTCAAAAACTGAAGTAAAGGTAAAATGGCTATCAGAACATAGAACTGAATCCACTTTCAAAGCCATCGGAAGATTTTTAATTCCTGCCTGTGGCATCTTAGTTACACGGTCAATCCAGGGATATCGCGCGTCTTTTTGGATTTGCAAATCGAGGCTGTCCACTTTTATTTTCGAGATAACCAATAAACTGTCGGTAAAGTTTTTGGGTCGCGAGATTTGGATATGAGGCGAAGAGGCTTCGAAACGCGACTTTCTCCAGCCAAACTTTTTAGGAAAAGCAGCTTCAGATAAATTGGAGGTAAAGTGCAGATTGTTCACACTTATTTCGCTTCCGTTCTCAGGTAAATCAATTCGATCCACATTCACAACGTAGGTAGAATCTGGAAATTGATAATGACATTTTGACAAGTTCACTCCCGAATTATCCCAAAGTTTCTCAATATTCTTAAGCTGCCCTTTAAAATCTATTTCCTTTAATGTAAAGCCAAATTTGCAAGTAAATTCTTCAGGGCCATCCGGGTTGAATTTAAAATTACCTTCACGGGTAACTATCGCACCAATTGAAATTTGCACTTCCGGTATTTTTTGAGATGATTGCGAAGTATCAGTACGTGTGGAATCACTTTTTTGAACATGCATTAGATTCAATTCAGGATTTTCAATTATCAATTCATCGAGGCCAAAACCATTTCCGAAAAGGAACGCAACAGCCCTAAATCCTTTAAAATCAACATCTGAAGCGGTGAAAGTCCATTCGTATTTTTCTGCATCACTTTTGCTAAAACGCAGATCATTGAGCATTAATTTATTTTGAATAATACTAAAATGACAATCTTGATAATCAACACGATATCTATAGCCTAGTTGTTCCTCGATGGTATTGGACAACAAATCATTCAATTTCTTGTTGATGATGTATTGTGCAATACCTCCTGCAATAATTACAAACAAGACTATCGAACTGACGATTATTATCCATTTTTTTTTCCGCATGTCGAAAAGTAGTTAAAACTCCGACAATTGAACGTGGTTTGAATCCAATTGTTGATTTTTGATCGTAAGTTTTAAACGATGACGGATATTAAGATTGTTGATTAATTACAGTTTCAAGACAAATCATACAATAGGTTAGCGTATATTTGCAAAAGTTGCACACTTAAAACTTAGATGTTTCGCAGGATATCATCTGTTTTTGATATCTAAAGGTTAATAAAAAGGCAAAAAATAATGAGTATAACTCCCAAACGATTTAGGTTTTCCAATCAGGTCAATGCTGAATTTTTTAATACACTTCGTCAAAGGGTCAACGACCATTTTACGAAAAACAATATTCCCATGCATGGGGATAAGAAGATCGTGATTAAAACCATTATAATGTTTTTACTTTATTTTGGTCCGTATCTTTTTATCGTTATGGGCTGGGTTACGAATCCATTTTTATTTGTAGGTCTATGGCTTATCATGGGATTGGGGGGCGCCGGTATCGGTGTCAATGTTATGCACGATGCCAACCACGGTGCTTGGTCGAAGAGTAAGTTCTGGAATTCGGTAATGGGCAAAAGTGTAAACCTTATCGGTGGAAATGCCAAAACATGGCAATTGCAACACAATGTTCTCCACCATGCCTATACAAATGTGGAAGGAATGGATCACGATCTCGAAGGGCCCATTTTCCTACGCTTTTCACCTTCACAGGAAAAGAGGGGGTATCACCGTTTCCAACACATTTATGCTTGGTTCTTCTATGGTTTACAAACATTCGCCCGAACCCTTGCAACAGATTTTACCAATGCTAAAATCTTTCGTGATCGTGGATTGATCAGAAAATCAAGTGAATACCGAAACATTATTCTCAATATCCTTTATGGAAAATTATTCTACTTTATCTATATTTTGGCTATTCCACTTATTTTCGCTCCTGTTCCATGGTGGCTTGTATTGGTAGGATTTGGAACCATGCATTATGTGTTGGGCCTTATGCTTGCGCTGATTTTTCAGAGTGCACATGTTATGCCCGAATGTCAATTTCCACAAGCCAATGCTACCGGTACGATTGAAAATAGCTGGGCTATTCATCAAATGCAAACAACGACAAATTTCTCTCCCAATAGCAGAGTTTTCTCGTGGTTTGTGGGTGGACTAAATTTTCAGATCGAGCACCATTTATTTTCGAATATCTGCCATACCCATTACCGTGAAATTTCTAAAATTGTCTCTGCAACAGCAGAGGAATTTGGAATAAAATATAATCAGCAGAAGAGTTTTGCGCGTGCGATATGGGAGCATGGGAAAATGCTTAAAGCGCTGGGTAGAGCATAATTTCATCAAAAATTTATAAAGAAAAAAGCTGCCCTTGCGCAGCTTTTTTTTTGAATTGAATCCGTGTATCTTTAAGCTTTTCAAGTATTCTTTTCTTGCAAATGAAAGATTATATCGAGGCCCTTGAAGTGGCGTTTTTATTAAATGCCGATCCCGTAATTAAGATGGGAAAAGAGGCTTACATGCGCAATAAATTTGTTTTTCACGGTATTAGGGCTCCTCATATAAAAGAGATTGCCAGACCGTTTTTTAGCAAGGCAAACCTTCCGGCAAAAGATGAACTGGCAACAATCGTAAAGATTTTATGGAACAAACCGGAACGCGAATTTCAATATTTTGCGCAGGAACTTGCGTCTAAATATCTTAAACGTCATGATAAAAATGACATCGAACTTTATGAATGTATGGTGATCCATAAATCTTGGTGGGATTCAGTAGATTTTATTGCGAATAAGTTGATCGGTAGTTATTTTCAACGTTATCCCAAAAAGGTAAAACCATATACAAAAAAATGGCTGCGATCAGAAAATATGTGGCTACAACGATCCGCTTTATTATTTCAGTTAAAATACAAACAGGACACCCATACTGAAGTTTTGTCTTCCGTGATAAAATCTTTAACGGGTTCAAATGAATTTTTCATAAATAAAGCCATCGGATGGGCTTTGCGTGAATACGCCAAAACCAATCCTGACTGGGTTATGGATTTTGTTGACAATACGGAGCTGAGTAATTTAAGCAGAAGGGAAGCAGTTCGTCGCATTGAATTATAATACTACCAGAATAGGAGATATTTCCTCATTTTCAGTTTGGTTTTGACATTCCGGTATCCCACGGTTTACTAATACGAATCTTCAAATAGTGCTATGACTTCGGTCAAAAAAGTACAGCCCTGATATCTAAGATGTCAGGGCTGTATACTTTTCATTTATGAACTATTATTTACTTCATTTGCATCAATTGCCTGTTTGTGTTTGTCCCGCCATTCCGAAAGTTGTGTTCAACATGGAAATATCGATGATCGTAATCACACCATCGCAATTGAAATCGGCTAGTGGATTATAATTTGAATCACCAATTGTACTTCCGAAATATAAGTTCATCGAAGATACATCGTACATGTTAACCAGATTATCATTATTGATATCACCGGGAAACAAAGCGCCGCATATCATTGTGTTAGAACCGGCAACTATTGTATGATCAGGCATAGCTTCGCTTAAGTATCCTGAAACCTTGAAAACAATATCAAACGTTCCAACTTCATTAATACTCACGTTGAAATCTCCATTCTCATTTATCATTGTGTTGTACTCGCTGACCATTTCACCCGTATTAGGATCATACAATTTAATAATTGCAGGACGAGATCCGCACGATCCATTCCAGTCAGCCTCACCTTCAATGGATGCAGTGCCTACAGGAACCCCGGCACAAGTGCAATCTGACTGAATCACGTCATTAATTGTATTGGCATCTCCATCATCACAAGGATCGCCTACAATACATGCACTTTCGCAAGACACTTCCAACGTGTACGCGCCTCTCGCAGTGCTGTAACCAGAAATATAAATCAGGTATTCTACACCAGGATCAGCTTCAAACCCAATTAATGATCGCGTACTGGTACCTCCATCGTCGTCACCGTCTAAACATGTTAATTCACCACATATACCGGTATATACCCACATCTTAGTATCAAATGATGATAAGGAAAGATCAAGAGTTACTGAAGTTGCATCTTCAGAAACAAAGCTATACCATACCCCTCCATTCAAAGCCGATGGGCCAGATGGGCCACAATAAGTTTGTGTGGGATCCGATGTTGCCCAAGTGGTAGTCCCCGAATATGACCCACCACAAATAGTAGCTATCGCTTCCTCGCAAGTATCATTAGCCGGAGGGCAAACCATTGGAGAAATAGTACCTGAGACATCACAATCACCATCCTCAACCCCTGTAGCAACAATGCTTGCGGTAGTTCCGGCGGCAAAAGGTCCTACAATTCCAGAAGCCACAGATGGATCAATCACAAGAGGTATTCCTCCATTAGCAACGATACTATAGTTTGTGTTACCAGCACCTCCTGTTAGAAGTACTTCAACGTAATACTGTGCGTCGGAAGCAATACATCCTACCTGTGGAGAGAGAGCGTCATCAAGCAACGATAGACTCATTTCCGGTGCGGTGCAAGCAGGTGGTTCAGCACAATCAATGTCGATTGAAATATCACCCGTAGTACTACTTCCCGAACTATAGTGCGCTATGTACACATAATACGTTTCCCCAATTACAGTGCTCGAAATTAGATGTGTTTCAGCACCGGTTGACTGGTCGTCGCACACAATGCTTGACAATGCACCACAAGAGCCTGAATTGATAGACATTTCATGATCGAAGCTAGCAGTTGAGTTCACCGTAATATCTCCTCCTGTTCCAGTAAATGTAAACCAAATACCATTATTGCCCATAGAGCAGGATGTAGCGTTCACCGCTGCCGAACCTACTGAAGAGTAAGTAACAGGTGCTGCATTACAATCAACAGCGATTGCAGTTTCGCATGTACTTCCAACAAGAGGCAACTGACCAGCACATCCACAGTCTTGTCCGATTACGTCATTTACTGTATTCGGATCACCGTCATCACATGGATCACCATAGTTGGCTTGTTCGTCGGGACAATCAAAGACGGGAATTTCACAATCTAAGCTAATAGTAAAGTTGCCTTCACCTGAATATCTGTATACACGCACATAATACGTTCCAGCGGTTAAGATACCAGTTTCTAATACTTCTGGATCTGCAGTAACAGTATTATCCGCACAAGTAATATATGCCAATTCATCGCAAGTACCACTATATATAGATAGGACAGCGTCAAATCCTCCTCCGTTACCATCCGTTGAAATGGTGTAAGCAGAAACTCCATCGGCTTCAATAGAAAACCATACATCTTCTACAGGAGCAGTAGCCGTAAAGCCACCACAAAGAACAGGGGCAAGAGACTGGGTTGCAGAAACTGACGTGGCGTCAAGAGTTTCGTTACATGCCAATGCAATTGCTCCATCACACTCATCATTTTCAAGAGCAGGTGGTGGGCAAGTAAAGCTCGCCGATCCACTCACGTTACAATCATTAAAACCTTCATGTGAAGCTGTGAAATTAACAGTAGTTCCGGATGGGAATCCTGAGAATAATGCTGAACCATCAATTGAAATGGTTGCAGTTGATAAATCAAAATCATTGGTTATAACATAATCTCCAGTCGTACCATCTTGGCTCAATGTAACTGTTACATCAAATGTTCCATCGCCGTTTTCGCAGTTTTCTGTGATGCTGGTAATAAGTGTAGAAGGAGCGGTACATGACGGTGGATCTTCACAAGTAATGTTTAATACGAATTCACCTTGATTGCTACTAAATCCATGTACAAGGATGTAGTAATCCACATCAAAGAATGAATCAAATGTTACACTTGATTGAGTGCCGCATGCATCGTCGTTTCCGCCAACGCATTCTAAGGCATCACAACTTCCAGTAAAGACTCTGATTTTGGTGTCAAAGCTCGAACCGCAAAGGCTCGCTGTAACGATTTGATCAGACTCGGGTGTAAACACGTACCAAACACCTCCACCTGAACCATCACCTGTTCCGCAGAATGGTGCTGAATCAGAATTGGCTCCTTCGGTAGTGCCGGTAACTTCAGCACCACAACCGATTGGAGTGGCATCTGCACATTCGTCGTTCTCAGGAACTGCCGGTGGGCAAGTAAAGCTTGCTGAACCACTCACCGTACAATCTTCGAATCCATCTGCAGTAGCAGTGAAATTAACAGTAGTTCCAGATGGGAATCCTGAGAATTGAGCTGAACCATCTATCGCAATCGTTGCTGTTGACGGATCATAGTCATTGGTTATAACATAATCTCCAATTGTACCATCTTGGCTTAGTGTAACTGTTACATCAAAAGTTCCGTCGCCGTTTTCGCAGTTTTCAATGATACTTGTTGAAAGGGCAGAAGGAGCAGTACACGAGGGTGGCTCAGGACAATCAATATCCATTGTGATGTCGCCAGTCGTTGTGCTTGAAGAGCTATAGTGAGCCACATAGATAAAGTAAGTCTGGTCTAATACAGAATTAGAAATCGTGTAGGTTTCAGCTCCAACTGATTGATCATCGCAACCAATATTTTCAAGCAATTCACAAGTACCTGTATTGATTGATAGTTCGTGATCAAAACTTGCTGTAGAGTTGATGATTATATCACCTCCAGTTCCAACTACGCTAAACCAGATTCCGTTGCTTCCCATACTACAGCTGGTTGTATTTGTTGCTTGAGAACCAATTGATGAGAACGTAAGAGGTTCGGCACCGCAAATGAGTTGAATTGCATCCGCACAATCATCGTTTTCAGGCAATACGATTGGAGTACCCGAGCATATACAGTTCGTTCCGACTACATCATCTATAGTAGTAGGATCTTCATCATCACACGAATCACCAATATTAGCTAATAGGTCAACGCAATCATAAAGGGTACCTGCACAACCGCAGTCTTCGCCACGCACATCATTATACGTTGCTGGATTATTATCATCACATGCATCACCAATGTTGGCAAGAGCCAACGGACATTCATATTCAACACATGTTATTGCGAGAGCAAAATCTCCAACTGCACCTGAAAAGCCATTTACAAAAATGAAATATTCAGTTCCAACTGCTGCATCGAAAGTGAGTTGTGAATTATTTCCGGCACCACATGCGCTGAAATTGTCATCGTTTCCGGTAATGCATTCAAGTGCATCGCATGATCCAACGTAGATATTCAACTTGGTATCGAAATCAGAACCACAAAGACTTACAGTCGTTTCTGCACCGGTACCTATTATCGAATACCAAACTCCAGGAGCACCAGGTGTAGTTCCGCAAAATGCAGTAGGCTCATCATCGGGGGTCGCAAATTCTGTTGATCCAGAAACTGAACTAGCGCATTCAAGACTAATCGCATCGCAAGGAAGATCATTTGCTGGTATCAGACTTTCGCCTGCACAGATACAATCTTCACCGACCACATCATTTTGAGTTGTAGGATCACCATCATCGCAAGGACTTCCGAAATTCAATCCTAATTCCTCGCAGTCAAACACCTCGGTTCCTTCACATCCACAACCTTCCACGATCATATCGTTTTCAGTATTTGCCATGCCATCATTACATGGGTCTCCGATATTTGCTTCAAGCAATGGACAGTCGTATATGATCGTACCGGCACATACACAATCAGCACCAACAACGTCGTTTCCTGTTGATGGATCTCCATCATCACAAAGGTCACCGATATTTGCTTCAAGCGCTGGACAATCATATACTGGAGGTGTACAATCTTCAACTGTAACAGTGATATAGGCTGTAGATGAACAGCTTCCATCAGAAACGACTACACTATATTCAGTGGTCAAAGCTGGAGAAACGGTAATAGATTCTGTCGTTTCACCGGTAGACCAGAGGTAAGAGTATGAACCTACGATCGGCAAGGCTGTTGCAAACAGATCCACAGAACCGCCACTACAGATTGTAGTACAAGGCGTTTCGTTTCCAAATTGTGGACCGTCTGGCAATTCAATATTAAAGTCACAATGTCCGGCATTTGCATTGAAAGCAGGACCTGTAGTAGGATTGCTCACCACCTCACAGTCTAACCAACCGCTTGCGCCAAATACACTCATGTTGTTTTCATTGGCACCTGTACCGAGTTGGAAAGCAGGACCGTGACGGGTGATATTTACAACAGCCCCGGCCAAATCACCTGTTCCGAGAAGTGTTCCATTGGTAGTTGTGTAGTAATACCAATCCGAGTTGTCCACGTCTTGACTGCAAGGCCCACCCGATTCTTTAGGCGAACCGGCAGGAGGCGCAAAAGTTTTGCCACCAAAGATCACATTGAAGTTAAAGGAAAGGTTGCTGTCATCATTGTTTACAAACGAACCGGTAAAAAGGGCTGTTCCACCACCGTTTTCTACAAAGCTTCCGCCAATAACCGACCAATGATTATCTACACCATATGCGCTTAGCAGATTATTGGTCCAGAAAGCATAATCGAGACTTCCGCAACCTGTTGCATTTTCGACTGTGGTGTTTGATCCACCAATCGAAGCAAGAGGATCTGATCCACAAGCGATGTCCACAAGCGGTGCCATGGTTGTAGAGATGGTAGTAGAACAGTCATCTGAACAACCATTTGCGTCCGTAACAACTACCGAGTATACGCCATCTTCGAGACTTGAGATAACAGCATCTGTAGAGATTACTTCACCACCACTGTTTGTCCAAGAATAGGTATAAGGACCCGTTCCTGTCAATATATTCACCGACGCCGAACCAAGTTCACCACAGCCACCATTCACTGGCACGCATGCAATGCTGAGTGCAGGTTGATTGGTAATCGTTTCTTCACAATTCGCCGTACAACCTGTAACATTATCAGTAACAAGTACAGAATAGGTCCCATCAGCGAGACCGGAGATCGAAGCAGTTGTAGCACCATTCGACCAAGCGTATGAGTAATCACCGCTTCCATCGCTTACGCTAACCGAAGCAGAACCAAGACCTCCACAGAGGCCATTCTCAGAAGAGCAGTCAGCCACGAGAGCAAGTTGGTTGGTAATCGTTTCTTCACAAGTCGCAGTGCAACCTGTAACATTATCAGTAACAAGTACAGAATAGGTACCATCAGCAAGATCAGATATAGAAGCAGTCGTACCACCATTTGACCAAGCGTATGAGTAATCACCGCTTCCATCGCTTACGCTAACCGAAGCAGAACCAAGACTTCCACAGAGGCCATTCTCAGAGGAGCAGTCAGCCACAAGAGCCAAAGTATTTACAATCGTTTCGGTACAAGTATTTGTACACCCATTCGCATCGGTCACCCGCACAACGTATACTCCATTTACAAGACCGGAAGCCGTCGCATCGGTAGAAACTACCTCATTGAGAACATTGGTCCAGGAATACGTATAGGGAGGCGTACCGCTTAACACAGATACCGAAGCGGAGCCGAGTTGGCCACACGCACCATTTTCAGAATCACATGAAAGCTCCACAGCAGGAGTGTTTTCAATATTGAACTCACACGAAGCTGAGCAACCGGTTTCATTGTCGGTCACCGTTACTGAGTAAGGACCATCCGCAAGATCGGAGATTGAAGGAGTGTTTTCCCCGTTGCTCCATGCATAGGCATAATCACCACTTCCACCAGATACATCAACTGAAGCAGATCCGGGGTTTCCACATGTTCCATTTACAGGAATGCAAGTGACTTCCGGCGCATCATTAACGGTAACCGTAATTTCAGTAGAGGTAGTACAGTTTGTAACCAAATCGGTAACCAGAACAGAGTATACTGTAGTTGAAGTCGGAGAAACAGTAATAGAAGCAGTTATTGCACCGGTAGACCAGAGGTAGGAGTATGAACCTACGATCGGCAAGGCTGTTGCAAACAGATCCACAGAACCGCCACTACAGATTGTAGTACAAGGCGTTTCGTTTCCAAATTGTGGACCATTGGGCAATTCAATATTAAAGTCACAATGACCGGCATTTGCATTGAAGGCAGGGCCTGTAGTAGGATTGCTCACCACCTCACAGTCTAACCAACCGCTTGCGCCAAATACAAACATATTGTTTTCATTGGCACCTGTACCGAGTTGGAAAGCAGGACCGTGACGGGTGATATTTACAACAGCCCCGGCCAAATCACCTGTTCCGAGAAGTGTTCCGTTTGTAGTTGTGTAGTAATACCAATCTGTATTATCGACATCGGCACTACAAGGACCACCCGATTCTTTTGGCGAACCTGAAGGTGGAGCGTATGTTTTGCCACCAAATATTACATTGAAGTCAAAGGATAGATCGCTATCGTCATTATTGACAAATGAACCCGTAAACAGGGCAGTTCCGCCACCGTTTTCTACAAAGCTTCCGCCAATGACCGACCAGTGGTTATCTACACCATAGGCATTCAGCAGATTATTAGTCCAGAATGCATAGTCGAGACTTCCGCACCCTGTAGCATTTTCAACCGTTGTATTTGATCCACCAATCGAAGCGAGGGGATCGGCTCCGCAAGCGATATCTACAAGAGGAGGAGTGGTAGAAGTGATGGTAGTAGAACATGAGTTCGAACACCCATTTGCATCCGAAACAGAAACGGTGTAAGTACCGGCATCAAGATTAGCTACAGAGGCATCTGTAGAAATGACCACATTAGCCGCATTTGTCCAAGAGTAGGAGTAAGGGGGCGTACCGCTTAACACATCCACAGATACAGAACCAAGCTCACCACAAGCCGCTTCCATCGAAGAGCAATCGATTACCAGATCAGACTGGTTAACGATCGTAGCCGAACAATCGTCTGTACAACCATTGGCATCGGTAACAATAACGGAGTAAATTCCGTCGGCAAGATCAGAGATGGAAACATCTGTAGAGATTACTTCACCACCACTGTTTGTCCAAGAATAGGTATAAGGACCCGTTCCTGTCAATATATTCACCGAACCCGAACCAAGTTCACCACAACCGCCATTCACTGGCACGCAGGCAATGCTGAGTGCAGGTTGATTGGAGATCGTTTCTTCACAAGTCGCAGTACAACCTGTAACATTATCAGTAACAAGTACAGAATAGGTCCCATCAGCGAGACCGGAGATCGAAGCAGTTGTAGCACCATTCGACCAAGCGTATGAGTAATCACCGCTTCCATCGCTTACATTAACCGAGGCAGAACCAAGACCTCCACAGAGGCCATTCTCAGAAGAGCAGTCAGCCACGAGAGCAAGTTGGTTGGTAATCGTTTCTTCACAATTCGCCGTACAACCTGTAACATTATCAGTAACAAGTACAGAATAGGTCCCATCAGCAAGACCGGAGATCGAAGCAGTTGTAGCACCATTCGACCAAGCGTATGAGTAATCACCGCTTCCATCGCTTACGCTAACCGAAGCAGAACCAAGACCTCCACAGAGGCCATTCTCAGAAGAGCAGTCAGCCACGAGAGCAAGTTGGTTGGTAATCGTTTCTTCACAAGTCGCAGTGCAACCTGTAACATTATCAGTAACAATTACAGAATAGGTACCATCAGCAAGATCAGATATAGAAGCAGTCGTACCACCATTTGACCAAGCGTATGAGTAATCACCGCTTCCATCGCTTACGCTAACCGAAGCCGAACCAAGACCTCCACAGAGGCCATTCTCAGAGGAGCAATCAGCCACAAGAGCCAAAGTATTTACAATCGTTTCGGTACAAGTATTTGTACACCCATTCGCATCGGTCACCCGCACAACGTATACTCCATTTACAAGACCGGAAGCCGTCGCATCGGTAGAAACTACCTCATTGAGAACATTGGTCCAGGAATACGTATAGGGAGGCGTACCGCTTAACACAGATACCGAAGCGGAGCCGAGTTGGCCACACGCACCATTTTCAGAATCACATGAAAGCTCCACAGCAGGAGTGTTTTCAATATTGAACTCACACGAAGCTGAGCAACCGGTTTCATTGTCGGTCACCGTTACTGAGTAAGGACCATCCGCAAGATCGGAGATTGAAGGAGTGTTTTCCCCGTTGCTCCATGCATAGGCATAATCACCACTTCCACCAGATACATCAACTGAAGCAGATCCGGGGTTTCCACATGTTCCATTTACAGGAATGCAAGTGACTTCCGGCGCATCATTAACGGTAACCGTAATTTCAGTAGAGTGTAGTACAGTTTGTAACCAAATCGGTAACCAGAACAGAGTATACTGTAGTTGAAGTCGGAGAAACAGTAATAGAAGCAGTTATTGCACCGGTAGACCAGAGGTAGGAGTATGAACCTACGATCGGCAAGGCTGTTGCAAACAGATCCACAGAACCGCCACTACAGATTGTAGTACAAGGCGTTTCGTTTCCAAATTGTGGACCATTGGGCAATTCAATATTAAAGTCACAATGACCGGCATTTGCATTGAAGGCAGGGCCTGTAGTAGGATTGCTCACCACCTCACAGTCTAACCAACCGCTTGCGCCAAATACAATCATATTGTTTTCATTGGCACCTGTACCGAGTTGGAAAGCAGGACCGTGACGGGTGATATTTACAACAGCCCCGGCCAAATCACCTGTTCCGAGAAGTGTTCCGTTGGTAGTTGTGTAGTAATACCAATCCGAGTTGTCCACATCTTGCACTGCAAGGCCCACCCGATTCTTTTGGCGAACCGGCAGGAGGCGCATATGTTTTGCCACCAAAGATCACATTGAAGTTAAAGGAAAGGTTGCTGTCATCATTATTTACAAATGAACCGGTAAAAAGGGCTGTTCCACCACCGTTTTCTACAAAGCTTCCGCCAATAACCGACCAATGGTTATCTACACCATATGCGCATTAGCAGATTATTGGTCCAGAAAGCATAATCGATGACTTCCGCAACCTGTTGCATTTTCAACTGTTGTATTTGATCCACCAATCGAAGCAAGGGGATCGGATCCGCAAGCGATATCCACAAGAGGGCGGAGTTGTAGAAGTACGGTAGTAGAACAGGTCAACAGTACAACCATTGGCATCGGTAACCATAACGGAATATGCTTCCGTCGAGGCAGGATTTCAGATAGAAAGCCGTAGAGATTACTCACCATGTTTGTCCAAGAATAGGTATAAGGACCCGTTCCTGTCAATATATTCACCGACGCCGAACCAAGTTCACCACAGCCACCATTCACTGGCACGCATGCAATGCTGAGTGCAGGTTGATTGGAGATCGTTTCTTCACAATTCGCCGTACAACCTGTAACATTATCAGTAACAAGTACAGAATAGGTCCCATCAGCGAGACCGGAGATCGAAGCAGTTGTAGCACCATTCGACCAAGCGTATGAGTAATCACCGCTTCCATCGCTTACGCTAACCGAAGCAGAACCAAGACCTCCACAGAGGCCATTCTCAGAAGAGCAGTCAGCCACGAGAGCAAGTTGGTTGGTAATCGTTTCTTCACAAGTCGCAGTGCAACCTGTAACATTATCAGTAACAATTACAGAATAGGTACCATCAGCAAGATCAGATATAGAAGCAGTCGTACCACCATTTGACCAAGCGTATGAGTAATCACCGCTTCCATCGCTTACGCTAACCGAAGCCGATCCAAGACCTCCACAGAGGCCATTCTCAGAGGAGCAATCAGCCACAAGAGCCAAAGTATTTACAATCGTTTCGGTACAAGTATTTGTACACCCATTCGCATCGGTCACCCGCACAACGTATACTCCATTTACAAGACCGGAAGCCGTCGCATCGGTAGAAACTACCTCATTGAGAACATTGGTCCAGGAATACGTATAGGGAGGCGTACCGCTTAACACAGATACCGAAGCGGAGCCGAGTTGGCCACACGCACCATTTTCAGAATCACATGAAAGCTCCACAGCAGGAGTGTTTTCAATATTGAACTCACACGAAGCTGAGCAACCGGTTTCATTGTCGGTCACCGTTACTGAGTAAGGACCATCCGCAAGATCGGAGATTGAAGGAGTGTTTTCCCCGTTGCTCCATGCATAGGAGTAATCACCACTTCCACCAGATACATCAACTGAAGCAGATCCGGGGTTGCCACATAATCCATTTATTGGAATGCATTGTACAACGGGAGCCTCATTAACGTTAACGGTAATAGTGGTAGTAGTGGAGCACCCGGTAGCCGAATCGGTAACTTCAACCGAATAGGTGGTAGTCGAAGTAGGCGAAACAGAAATAGACGCTGATGTTTCTCCGTTTGACCAGAGATAAGTGTACGAACCCGAAATAGGCAGCGCCGAAGCAAATAGATCTACCGACTCCCCACTGCAAATGGTGGTACACGGAGTAATATTTACAAGCTGCGGCCCGTTTGGCAATGTAAAGTTAAAGTCGCAGTGATTCGAGTTGGCGTTGAGTGCAGCTCCCGTAGTCGGGTTACTGACAATTTCAAGGTCTAACCAGCCGCTTGCGCCAAAGACATTTGCATCATTTAAGTTTGCACCTGTACCTACTTGGAAGGAAGGACCGAAGCGAGAGATGTTCACGACTGCACCGGCGAGGTCACCCGTACCGACAAGGATACCGGTTGTAGTAGTGTAGTAGACCCAGTCCGAGTTGTCTACATCTCCCACACAGAGTTCATTTTCTTTAGGCGATCCAGTAGGTGGAGCATACGTTTTATCACTGAAGATTACACTGAAATCAAAGGCAAGGTTGTTATCCGCATTGTTTATAAATGAACCGGTAAATATTGCCGTTCCACCTGCATTTTCCACAAAACTTCCATTGACAACCGACCAGTGTTTTCCCGATGTGTACGCATTAACAAGCGTATTCGACCAAAAAGCGTAATCGTTGTTGCAACCGGTTGCATTTTCCACAGAATTCAGCCCGCCGAGTGCATTGAAGGGATCGAAGCCGCAAGCAATATCCACAAGGGGCGGAGTAGTAGAACCAACAGAAGTAGAGCAGGTAGCAGTACAACCGTTAGCATCGGTAACCGTAACGGAATATGTTCCGGCAGGCAGGTTTTCAATAGAAGCCGTAATGGCTCCGTTGGACCAAGAATAGATATATGGGCCGGTGCCCGTGGTTACAGAAACTGATGCCGAACCAAGTTCACCACAGCCACCATTCACTGGCACGCATGCAATGCTGAGTGCAGGTTGATTGGAGATCGTTTCTTCACAATTCGCCGTACAACCTGTAACATTATCAGTAACAAGTACAGAATAGGTCCCATCAGCGAGACCGGAGATCGAAGCAGTTGTAGCACCATTCGACCAAGCGTATGAGTAATCACCGCTTCCATCGCTTACGCTAACCGAAGCAGAACCAAGACCTCCACAGAGGCCATTCTCAGAAGAGCAGTCAGCCACGAGAGCAAGTTGGTTGGTAATCGTTTCTTCACAAGTCGCAGTGCAACCTGTAACATTATCAGTAACAAGTACAGAATAGGTACCATCAGCAAGATCAGATATAGAAGCAGTTGTACCACCATTTGACCAAGCGTATGAGTAATCACCGCTTCCATCGCTTACGCTAACCGAAGCCGATCCAAGACCTCCACAGAGGCCATTCTCAGAGGAGCAGTCAGCCACAAGAGCCAAAGTATTTACAATCGTTTCGGTACAAGTATTTGTACACCCATTCGCATCGGTCACCCGCACAACGTATACTCCATTTACAAGACCGGAAGCCGTCGCATCGGTAGAAACTACCTCATTGAGAACATTGGTCCAGGAATACGTATAGGGAGGCGTACCGCTTAACACAGATACCGAAGCGGAGCCGAGTTGGCCACACGCACCATTTTCAGAATCACATGAAAGCTCCACAGCAGGAGTGTTTTCAATATTGAACTCACACGAAGCTGAGCAACCGGTTTCATTGTCGGTCACCGTTACTGAGTAAGGACCATCCGCAAGATCGGAGATTGAAGGAGTGTTTTCCCCGTTGCTCCATGCATACGAGTAATCACCGCTTCCGCCCGATATATCAACCGAAGCTGATCCGGGATTGCCACATGTTCCATTTACAGGAATGCAAGTTACAAGCGGAGCATCATTTACGATTATTTCAATAGAAGCTTCCGCAGTACATCCATCCGAAGTCACCGTCACCGTGTAAGTGGTAGTTTCGGTAGGTGTAACCGTAATAGAAGCAGTAGTTGCACCACCTGGTGACCACGCGTATGTATAGGTGCCATCTCCCGCAAGGGCAGAAGCAACGAGCGTAGCAGATTCACCGGCACACAGGACGCTGCAATCAGGGGTGGTAAATAGGTTTGGTCCGCCGATCAATGCGAAATTGATATCACAGTGACCAGAGTTAAGGTTTAGCTGCGCACCCACCGATGGTTGAGAAAGGATATCAAAATCAAGCCATCCCGATGCGCCATATTCATTGGCAATATTCAGGTTTGCACCTGTTCCAACCTGGAAGGCTTCTCCAAAGCGGGACACATTTACGACAGCACCTGCAAGGGCACCTTGTCCGATAAGTGTACCAGCGGTAGACGTGTAGTAGTACCAATCCGTATTATCTAAGTCGCCTACGCATACGTCATTTTCCTTAGGAGAACCAGCAGGTGGAGCAAACGTTCGACCAGAGAAAGTGATGGCAGCTTCAAATACGAGGCTGTTGTCACTTTTGTTGGTATACGTCGCTGTAAGTTGAGCTGTTCCGCCGGGTCCTTCTACGAAAGATCCATTTGTAACAGTCCAGTGTTTTTCATTCGTGTATGCATTTACCAGTGTATTCGACCAGAATGCATAAGGTCCGTTGCTGCAATTCACTGTGTTTTCCACAGATTGCGATGCACCACCGTTCACCACGAGCAGCAGATCATCTTCGCAAAGAATATCTACGAGTGGTTCCACCGAAGTGGCAACGGTTGTTTCACAATCCGCTTCACACCCATTTGCATCGGTAACGACCACAGAATATGTTCCGGCACCGAGTCCGGATATAGTAGCAGTCGTTCCACCATTAGACCAGAGATAGGTGTAAGGAGCAGTTCCGCCACCTGGAGTTATCGAGGCAGAAGCTGAGGCGCCACAAAGACCGTCCGTTCCTTCACATTCTGCGGTGAGTGCAGGTTGATCAGCAATAGTCGCATCGCAGGTAGCGGTACAACCGTTTTCATCTGTAACGACAACGGTATATGTTCCGGCAGGAAGATTGAGAACAGTAGAAGCATCGCCGACAACTGCATTAGCGGCATTAGTCCATACATACGTGTAGTCATCATTGTCGGTAGTAGATACCGATCCATTCACACCGCATATTACGTCTGTGGCCGAGCATTCGATAACCGGAGCATCATTCACGATTAATTCAATCGAAGCTTCGGCACTGCAACCATCTGAAGTGACAGTCACCGTGTAAGTGGTAGTTTCGGTAGGTGTAACCGTAATAGAAGCAGTAGTTGCACCACCTGGTGACCACGCGTATGTATAGGTGCCATCTCCCGCAAGGGCAGAAGCAACGAGCGTAGCAGATTCACCGGCACACAGGACGCTGCAATCAGGGGTGGTAAATAGGTTTGGTCCGCCGATCAATGCGAAATTGATATCACAGTGACCAGAGTTAAGGTTTAGCTGCGCACCCACCGATGGTTGAGAAAGGATATCAAAATCAAGCCATCCCGACGCGCCATATTCATTGGCAATATTCAGGTTTGCACCTGTTCCAACCTGGAAGGCTTCTCCAAAGCGGGACACATTTACGACAGCACCTGCAAGGGCACCTTGTCCGATAAGTGTACCAGCGGTAGACGTGTAGTAGTACCAATCCGTATTATCTAAGTCGCCTACGCATACGTCATTTTCCTTAGGAGAACCAGCAGGTGGAGCAAACGTTCGACCAGAGAAAGTGATGGCAGCTTCAAATACGAGGCTGTTGTCACTTTTGTTGGTATACGTCGCTGTAAGTTGAGCTGTTCCGCCGGGTCCTTCTACGAAAGATCCATTTGTAACAGTCCAGTGTTTTTCATTCGTGTATGCATTTACCAGTGTATTCGACCAGAATGCATAAGGTCCGTTGCTGCAATTCACTGTGTTTTCCACAGATTGCGATGCACCACCGTTCACCACGAGCAGCAGATCATCTTCGCAAAGAATATCTACGAGTGGTTCCACCGAAGTGGCAACGGTTGTTTCACAATCCGCTTCACACCCATTTGCATCGGTAACGACCACAGAATATGTTCCGGCACCGAGTCCGGATATAGTAGCAGTCGTTCCACCATTAGACCAGAGATAGGTGTAAGGAGCAGTTCCGCCACCTGGAGTTATCGAGGCAGAAGCTGAGGCGCCACAAAGACCGTCCGTTCCTTCACATTCTGCGGTGAGTGCAGGTTGATCAGCAATAGTCGCATCGCAGGTAGCGGTACAACCGTTTTCATCTGTAACGACAACGGTATATGTTCCGGCAGGAAGATTGAGAACAGTAGAAGCATCGCCGACAACTGCATTAGCGGCATTAGTCCATACATACGTGTAGTCATCATTGTCGGTAGTAGATACCGATCCATTCACACCGCATACTACATCGGTAGCAGAGCATGTGATTTCGGGGTTAGGATTCACCACAAATACCACTATGTTTGATTCGCCGAGATAAGGTGTACATCCATTTCTACGAGAGCATCTTAGGAAATAAGTTGTTTGTGTAATTGGATCTGGATTGTAATCTTCGGAATTTGATCCTGGGATTTCAACCCACCCATTGCTTCCATTGTTCAACGGTACATCGTTAAGGTTGTATAGCCATACATACTCTAAGTCACCGAGTCCACCGGAAGGAAGTTGAGAGTTTATAATAAGCGCCGGATCGAAAGGCCCGCAGTTAGAGCCCCCTCCATCAATTTCCCCACCGTCAGTTACATTGCAGCAACCCACAGTTGATATTGTAGTTTCGCACATATCCGTACAACCGTTTGCATCTGTAACGGTAACGGAGTAGGTTCCATCGACCAAATCAGCGATTGTTGGTGTGGTTGCCGTATTGCTCCACAGGTATGTGTACGGTGCTTGACCACCGGAAGGGATTGCGGTAATGGAACCGAGGTTACCATTGTTGCAGTCCGCCTGAGTTAGGTCACACGCCACATCGAGGTCACCGGGGAAAATAATGACACCAATGATATTTGATTCACCGGCGAAGAAGTCGCAACCGTTACGTCGAGCGCAACGGATATAATATGTTGTTTGAGATACAGTACCGGGTGCATACGTAGGGGTATTGGAACCGGATATCGGCACCCAGTTTGAGTTACCTACCACATTGGGCACATTCACGGGGCTTTGTAGCCAGATGTATTCCAGCTCACCGATTCCACCAGAAGGCAGTGTAGTACTTGTAAGCGTACCCGGATCGAAAGGCCCGCAGTTAGAGCCCCCTCCATCAATTTCCCCACCGTCAGTTACATTGCAGCAACCCACAGTTGATATTGTAGTTTCGCACATATCCGTACAACCGTTTGCATCTGTAACGGTAACGGAGTAGGTTCCATCGACTAAATCAGCGATTGTTGGTGTGGTTGCCGTATTGCTCCACAGGTATGTGTACGGTGCTTGACCACCGGAAGGGATTGCGGTAATGGAACCGAGGTTACCATTGTTGCAGTCCGCCTGAGTTAGGTCACACGCCACATCGAGGTCACCGGGGAAAATAATGACACCAATGATATTTGATTCACCGGCGAAGAAGTCGCAACCGTTACGTCGAGCGCAACGGATATAATATGTTGTTTGAGATACAGTACCGGGTGCATACGTAGGGGTATTGGAACCGGATATCGGCACCCAGTTTGAGTTACCTACCACATTGGGCACATTCACGGGGCTTTGTAGCCAGATGTATTCCAGCTCACCGATTCCGCCGGAAGGCAGTGTAGTACTTGTAAGTGTACCCGGATCGAAAGGCCCGCAGTTAGAGCCCCCTCCATCAATTTCCCCACCGTCAGTTACATTGCAGCAACCCACAGTTGATATTGTAGTTTCGCACATATCCGTACAACCGTTTGCATCTGTAACGGTAACGGAGTAGGTTCCATCGACTAAATCAGCGATTGTTGGTGTGGTTGCCGTATTGCTCCACAGGTATGTGTACGGTGCTTGACCACCGGAAGGGATTGCGGTAATGGAACCGAGGTTGCCATTGTTGCAGTCCGCCTGAGTTAGGTCACACGCCACATCGAGGTCACCGGGGAAAATAATGACACCAATGATATTTGATTCACCGGCGAAGAAGTCGCAACCGTTACGTCGAGCGCAACGGATATAATATGTTGTTTGAGATACAGTACCGGGTGCATACGTAGGGGTATTGGAACCGGATATCGGCACCCAGTTTGAGTTACCTACCACATTGGGCACATTCACGGGGCTTTGCAGCCAGATGTATTCCAGCTCACCGATTCCACCAGAAGGCAGTGTAGTACTTGTAAGTGTACCCGGATCGAAAGGCCCGCAGTTGGAGCCCCCTCCATCAATTTCCCCACCGTCAGTTACATTGCAGCAACCCACAGTTGATATTGTAGTTTCGCACACATCCGTACAACCGTTTGCATCTGTAACGGTAACGGAGTAGGTTCCATCGACTAAATCAGCGATTGTTGGTGTTGTTGCCGTATTGCTCCACAGGTATGTGTACGGTGCTTGACCACCGGAAGGGATTGCGGTAATGGAACCGAGGTTACCATTGTTGCAGTCCGCCTGAGTTAGGTCACACGCCACATCGAGGTCACCGGGGAAAATAATGACACCAATGATATTTGATTCACCGGCGAAGAAGTCGCAACCGTTACGTCGAGCGCAACGGATATAATATGTTGTTTGAGATACAGTACCGGGTGCATACGTAGGGGTATTGGAACCGGATATCGGCACCCAGTTTGAGTTACCTACCACATTGGGCACATTCACGGGGCTTTGCAGCCAGATGTATTCCAGCTCACCGATTCCGCCGGAAGGCAGTGTAGTACTTGTAAGTGTACCCGGATCGAAAGGCCCGCAGTTAGAGCCCCCTCCATCAATTTCCCCACCGTCAGTTACATTGCAGCAACCCACAGTTGATATTGTAGTTTCGCACATATCCGTACAACCGTTTGCATCTGTAACGGTAACGGAGTAGGTTCCATCGACTAAATCAGCGATTGTTGGTGTGGTTGCCGTATTGCTCCACAGGTATGTGTACGGTGCTTGACCACCGGAAGGGATTGCGGTAATGGAACCGAGGTTACCATTGTTGCAGTCTGCCTGAGTTAGGTCACACGCCACATCGAGGTCACCGGGGAAAATAATGACACCAATGATATTTGATTCACCGGCGAAGAAGTCGCAACCGTTACGTCGAGCGCAACGGATATAATATGTTGTTTGAGATACAGTACCGGGTGCATACGTAGGGGTATTGGAACCGGATATCGGCACCCAGTTTGAGTTACCTACCACATTGGGCACATTCACGGGGCTTTGCAGCCAGATGTATTCCAGCTCACCGATTCCGCCGGAAGGCAGTGTAGTACTTGTAAGTGTACCCGGATCGAAAGGCCCGCAGTTAGAGCCCCCTCCATCAATTTCCCCACCGTCAGTTACATTGCAGCAACCCACAGTTGATATTGTAGTTTCGCACATATCCGTACAACCGTTTGCATCTGTAACGGTAACGGAGTAGGTTCCATCGACCAAATCAGCGATTGTTGGTGTGGTTGCCGTATTGCTCCACAGGTATGTGTACGGTGCTTGACCACCGGAAGGGATTGCGGTAATGGAACCGAGGTTGCCATTGTTGCAGTCCGCCTGAGTTAGGTCACACGCCACATCGAGGTCACCGGGGAAAATAATGACACCAATGATATTTGATTCACCGGCGTAGAAGTCGCAACCGTTACGTCGAGCGCAACGGATATAATATGTTGTTTGAGATACAGTACCGGGTGCATACGTAGGGGTATTGGAACCGGATATCGGCACCCAGTTTGAGTTACCTACCACATTGGGCACATTCACGGGGCTTTGTAGCCAGATGTATTCCAGCTCACCGATTCCACCAGAAGGCAGTGTAGTACTTGTAAGTGTACCCGGATCGAAAGGCCCGCAGTTAGAGCCCCCTCCATCAATTTCCCCACCGTCAGTTACATTGCAGCAACCCACAGTTGATATTGTAGTTTCGCACACATCCGTACAACCGTTTGCATCTGTAACGGTAACGGAGTAGGTTCCATCGACTAAATCAGCGATTGTTGGTGTTGTTGCCGTATTGCTCCACAGGTATGTGTACGGTGCTTGACCACCGGAAGGGATTGCGGTAATGGAACCGAGGTTGCCATTGTTGCAGTCCGCCTGAGTTAGGTCACACGCCACATCGAGGTCACCGGGGAAAATAATGACACCAATGATATTTGATTCACCGGCGAAGAAGTCGCAACCGTTACGTCGAGCGCAACGGATATAATATGTTGTTTGAGATACAGTACCGGGTGCATACGTAGGGGTATTGGAACCGGATATCGGCACCCAGTTTGAGTTACCTACCACATTGGGCACATTCACGGGGCTTTGCAGCCAGATGTATTCCAGCTCACCGATTCCACCAGAAGGCAGTGTAGTACTTGTAAGTGTACCCGGATCGAAAGGCCCGCAGTTGGAGCCCCCTCCATCAATTTCCCCACCGTCAGTTACATTGCAGCAACCCACAGTTGATATTGTAGTTTCGCACACATCCGTACAACCGTTTGCATCTGTAACGGTAACGGAGTAGGTTCCATCGACTAAATCAGCGATTGTTGGTGTTGTTGCCGTATTGCTCCACAGGTATGTGTACGGTGCTTGACCGCCGGAAGGGATTGCGGTAATGGAACCGAGGTTGCCATTGTTGCAGTCTGCCTGAGTTAGGTCACACGCCACATCGAGGTCACCGGGGAAAATAATGACACCAATGATATTTGATTCACCGGCGTAGAAGTCACAACCGTTACGTCGAGCGCAACGGATATAATATGTTGTTTGAGATACAGTACCGGGTGCATACGTAGGGGTATTGGAACCGGATATCGGCACCCAGTTTGAGTTACCTACCACATTGGGCACATTCACGGGGCTTTGTAGCCAGATGTATTCCAGCTCACCGATTCCGCCGGAAGGCAGTGTAGTACTTGTAAGCGTACCCGGATCGAAAGGCCCGCAGTTGGAGTCACCTCCATCAATTTCCCCACCGTCAGTTACATTGCAGCACGGAGGAGGGCCAACCACAGCGGTACATGAATCGACACAACCATTTTCAGTGGTTACATAAACTTTATAAGTACCTGCACCAAGTCCGCTGAGTTCGCGCTGCGTAGAAATTTCAACATTGGGATCGATAGATACATTGACCCATGAAAACGTATATCCGGGACCATCAGTAACAGAGACAGTTCCCTGATCACCGGGCTCGCAGGTATCATCTGTTGATGAACATTCGATCACCGGAAGTGGATTCACATCAACGGTTATTTGGGTCGTAGAGCTACAACCTGTAAGCGTATTCGTAACAACAACTGAATAGATAGTAGTCGTAGTCGGTGACACCGTAATTGAAGCAGAAGATTGACCAGTTGACCAGGCATACGAATATGAACCTGACATTGGTAAAGCCGATGCAAAAAGATCCACTGAACTCCCTGAACAAATCGTCAAACAGGAAGGGATATTCACAAGCTGTGGACCATTTAATAAGCTAAAGTTAAAATCACCATGTGGAACATTCGGATTGAGGGCAGGCCCCGAAGTTGGATTGCTTAGAATTTGAAAAGTTAGCCAACCACTTGCACCATATACATTTGCTTTATTGAGATTTGCTCCCGTTCCCATTTGAAATGAAGGACCGAAACGGGAAATGTTGACAACTGCACCTGAAAGATTTCCGGTACCAATCAATGTACCGTTAGTAGATTGATAATATACCCAGTCTGAATTATCAAGGTCACCAACACAAAGTTCATTTTCTTTAGGAGAATTTGCAGGAGCAACATAGGATTTGTCACTGAATATCACATTAAAATCAAAGGAAAGGTTGCTATTGCTATTGTTTACAAATGAGCCCGTGAATATGGCAGTACCTCCCGCATTTTCCACAAAGCTTCCATTTTGAACGGTCCAGTGATTATCAGCACCTCCATAAGCACTAAGAAGTGAATTGGTATAAAACGCATAATTAAGCCCAGGACATCCGGTTGCATTTGTAACCGTATTGTCACCCCCTAAAGCAAGGAGAGGATCAGATCCACAAGCAATGTCTATAAGCGGTGAAGGATTCACAATAAAAGCAACAGAGGCAGTTTCACCAAGATAATTGCTACATCCACTTCTACGTGAACAGCGTAGGAAATAAGTCGTTTGTGTAATTGGGCCCGTCGGAGTGTAGGTTGGGGAGTTAGTTCCCGCGATAGGATGCCAGGTGCCATCACCATAATTAAGTACATCCTCATGACTCCACATCCAGATATATTCCAAATCGCCGGAACCACCTGAAGGCGTGGTTTGGCTTGTAATCATAGAAGGGTTTGTTATTAAACCGCAACTAATCATTCCTCCGGAAATAGATCCCCCGTTCGTTACATTATTGCATGAAGGAGGCGCAGTGAATAAGGGTTCATTCAAGGACTCAGGTATTTCCCGTTTTTCGGAGGGGAAGTCTGTATCTCCGAAATTTGATACTCGAGAAACATCTATTAACTCTGACATGTCGGAGAGATCAGCAGTTAGGGATGGTGTACTTAAAACATCAGTTTCAATTTTAGAAATTACAGTTTTACCTGTCAAAATTGAAGTAGCAAAAATGAAAAACACCGAGAGGCTCAACACTCGGAAGAGGGTGGAATTTGATTTCATAACGTGTAATAATTGGTTAGTACTCTAAAAAGGTTCTATATGGTTTGGGTATTTACAAGTAGTGATTAAAAGGTGTAAAACTTAACCCAATCAAAGAGAGGGTTAATAGGCTTAAATCGTTGAAATATAAGTATGGACAGGAATTGCGGTAAATCCTGTATCGAGAAAAGTTCTAGTTGAGAGAAAGGGAGAGAACCACAATAGGAAAGCATGGATATTTCGCATCTGCACGAAGACAGTTGAATCCCGAAGGAAGTGCGATATCGAACTCTATAATTGGTTAAATGGTTCATGATTGGCATAAATTCAAAAGCGATTATAACCTTCGAATCCAAGGCGAAAAGTAAAAAAGGTTTTTGAAATATCCTAACGATGAAAGGGTTAAAAACATCGACAATTGTATAATAATTTTCGCTGAATATTAAGTTGCTCTTCTGAAACCCCTTTGCCTTCTGGGTTTCCATGAAAAACTAATTGTTCATAACTTTTTCAATAAAAAAATTCATTTAGCGATGAATGAGTTCTTCTTGTCGAAGCTTTGATTTACTTAGAAGATTTTTGAAAGGCTAAATTATTTCACAAAAAAAGGCATCCGAATTTCAGATGCCTCAATAGAATGATATTTGGGGGGTCTATCGTTCAGACATAGGTGTGACCTCTCGCTCAGGACTGCCGATATACGCGCTCAATGGACGAATGATACGATTGTCAGCCCGCTGCTCCATAATATGCGCACACCAACCTGTGATGCGACTCATTACAAATATCGGTGTAAACATATCGATGTCGAAGCCCATCATATAATATGCGGGGCCCGCCGGAAAGTCTAGGTTTGGGTAAATTCCTTTTTCTGAAACCATGGTCTCTTCAAGGATATTGGCGATTTCAAGCCATTTTTCCTCACCGGTAAATGAAGCCATCTTCTCCGTATATTTTTTCATGGTAGGCACACGAGAGTCACCATTTCGGTACACCCGGTGTCCAAAGCCCATCACTTTTTTCTTGTTGGCAAGGGCATCGAGCATCCATTCTCTGGCTTTAGCCGGATCGGCTACCTCTTTAATCATGTGCATTACCTGTTCATTCGCGCCCCCGTGAAGTGGCCCTTTCAAAGCACCAATTCCGCCAACTACTGCACTATACATGTCGCTGGTAGTAGAGGTAATAACGCGTGCTGCAAAAGTAGAAGCGTTGAAGCTGTGCTCGGCATATAAAATAAGGGAAACATCAAAGGCTTTGATAACTTCTTTGGCTGGAACTTTTCCAAAACACATATTGAAGAAATTCTCGCTAATGCTCAGGTTTTTATCCGGGTCGATAATGTCCTTTCCGATAGCGTGGCGATAGCTTGCCGCAATAATAGTGGGAATTCGTGCAAGCAGACCGATAAATTTGTCCATGCTCGTTTCCGGCGAATCATCCCAAATACGTTTATCTTCCATTCCCAAAAAGCTAACTCCAGTACGAAGTGTATCCATCGGATGGGCTTCTTTCGGGAATTTTCCAATTACGGCATTCAAATTATCAGAAATTCCTCGGTAGTTACGTTCCTTATCGGTAAAAGCTTGGAGCTCTGCCTTGGTTGGAAGTTCTCCGTTTACCATAAGGTAGGCTACTTCTTCGAAAGCACACATCTCGCAAAGATCCTGAACGCGGTACCCGCGATAGGTCAGCGAATTGCTCTCGGGCATTACTTTCGAAATGGATGTGTCGTCGGTTACCACACCGGCCAATCCTTTGGGAACTATTATTTTATCACTCATTGTTCTTTATATTATAGGGTTATAATTTAAAATTAAAAAGTGAAGCATCATACGCGTTATAATCCTCGTAATGCAACACTTCATATAGTCTTTTTCGGGTTTGCATTTTCTCCACAAGCGATTCCTGCGTCCCTTCAGTTTTAATCGTTTTCAATCCATGTTCCACGGCTCCCATCGCTATTCGTTGTGTGGTAACTGGATAGATTACAAGGTTAAAACCGAGATTCTCCAATTCTGTTTTCGAAAGCAACCGAGATTTTCCAAACTCGGTCATATTCGCCAAAAGCGGAACATCTAACGCCTTTCGGAAAGCCTCAAACTCAGATTCATTCTGCATCGCTTCGGGAAAAATCATTTCGGCACCTGCATCAACATATGCCTTTGCACGATCAATCGCGGCATTCAGTCCTTCCACTCCACGAGCATCGGTGCGCGCAATAAGCAGAAAGTTTGGATCCGTCTTAGCGTCAGCTGCTGCTTTTACTTTCTGAACCATCTCGTTCGTGGGTATCAACTCTTTATTATCGAGATGCCCACAGCGTTTTGGGTTTATCTGATCTTCGATATGGCATCCGGCAATGCCGAGATAGGTCAATTCTTTAATCGTGCGCGCTACGCTCATGGTTTCGCCAAAGCCCGTATCGATGTCCATAATAGTGGGCAGGTCGGTAACGCGCGCAACGCTCGATGCAGTCTGACTGACTTCTGTCAAAGTGGTCATACCGATGTCGGGCAGTCCCAGCGAATTGGCCATCACCGCACCCGATACATAAACGCCGTCAAAGCCTGTTTGTTGAATCAGCATGGCAACCATGGGGTTGTAGGCACCGGGAAATTGCAAAAGCTTTCCGCTGTTTAAAGCTTTTCGAAAAGCTGCGCGCTTGGCTTCAGGTAATAGGTCGCTTATTATCATTAAAATATTCCGTTTTGGTTGGGTTTGTTTTCTTTTACATTCTCAAATGGCATTTCTACCGTAAGGTCATTTACCTCTTTAGCACTTAGAGTGCTAAGCCTTTCGGCAATACCGATAAAGCGGTCGCGCTCTTCTTTCGTAATAAGGTTTTCGGTGAGCATATCAAATTTGCCAATATAATTTGGTCGTTTGAAAGGGCGGGCGCCTGCGGGGTGGGCATTCGCACGTTCTATTTCATCAATAATTTCTTCACCGTCATTCATCTTTATAATTACCCGACCGCCAAAGGCTTTTTTGTCAGGATCCGGATCATGGTAAAGTTTCGTCCATTTTTCTTTCTCAACGGTTGATATTTTCTTCCAAAGTTCTATCGTTTCAGGGCGTTGCGCTCGACTCGGTGCATACGATTTTTCGTGGTGCCAGGTGCCGTCTTCAAGTGCTACGGCAAAAATATACATAATACTGTGATCTAAGGTCTCGCGGGTAGCATGTGGATCAAATTTCTGTGGGTCATTCGATCCCGTTCCGATTACGTAATGCGTATGGTGCGACGTTTCAATAAGGATGCTATCGATATCCGAAAAGTCCTGAATATTTTCACGCATTCGTGCTGCAAGATCAATAAGGGCTTGCGATTGGTACTCGGCAGAATGTTCTTTGGTGTAGGTTTCCAGAATGGCGCGTTTTTCTTCTCCAGGCTCGGGCAAGGGAATGGTGTATTCCGCAGCGGGACCATCGAGGATCCAGGCTAGAACACTATCTTCCCCTTCGTAAATAGGCGACGGGCTTTTCTCTCCGCGCATAGCCCGGTCTACCGCTTCAATTGCGAGCTTTGCACCATGGCCGGGAACATATGCCTTCCAGCTCGAGATTTCTCCTTTGCGGCTTTGGCGGGTGCTAATTGAGACGTGCAAGGCTTGTTGGATAGCCTGATATGTCGTTTCAGTATTAAGACCGAGCAGCGCGCAAACCCCGGCCGCTTGTGCAGGACAAAGGTGGGCAACATGGTCAATTTTGTGCTTGTGAAGACTGATTGCTTTTACAAGATTTACATGAACTTCATATGCCGCTACGATTCCGCGAAGAATGTCTTCGCCGGTTTTACCCATTTGCTGAGCTACCGCAATCACTGCGGGTATGCTGTCACCCGGATGCGAATAATCGGCGGCGAGGAAAGTGTCGTGATAATCCAATTCGCGTACAGCTACACAATTGGCCCATGCAGCCCACTCGGCGTGCACTTTAAAGTCTCTCGGCATTCCAAAAAGATTTGCACCGCGGTCTTCGCGTTTGTGAGCGAGAGCTTGCGCGCGGGCGTGAACCACAGGTGTTCGGTTTACAGAAGCGATGGCTACCGATGCATTGTCAATAATGCGGTTGATGACCATCTCTTTTACTTCATTGCTGATGGCGACATTGTCTGTCACCACACAGGCAAGCTTCCATGCCAGCTGATCTTCTTTGGGCAGATTGGCTTTTGAAGGGTAAACTTTTACGATGTGGTTTTTCATGTAATGCAGTTTTTTTGTCTATTTATTTTGAATTTTGCGCTGCAAAGGTAAAAAATAGAAGCGAGTCTCGGGTCGTACGTCACGAGATGACGGATACCAACTTTTGCACAGAATTTGATATACATTTCTTACCAAAAATGAAAAACGAAAAACTAAGAACCTAACTGTTGCCACATAGATTTCTTATTTTAAATTTGTGGTTCTATTAATAATGAAGAATGATTGAGATAAAAAAAGCTTTTCAAAACCTTTCCGATACTGAATTAGGTGAACTACTTGATACTCCCGTATGGCTATCGCTATTGGCAGCGTATACAGGTGATGGTAAGGTAAGTCGTGATGAACGTGCAGATGCTGTGAAATTAGCGCACCTTCGCACTTTTACATCACCCAAGTCGCTCCGCGAGTTTTATGCACGAGTAGATGATCGTTTTGAAAATCGATTTGACAAGCTAAATGCGCGCCTTCCGGAGAAGCAAAAAGATCGTATCATTTTTCTTGAGGCTCAGGTAAAGCATTGCCATAAATTATTGGAAAAAAAGGTGGATCAAGATCTTGCTATTGAGATTGAAGAGAGTCTGGAGAGTTTTTACAATCACGTCTTTAAGGCGGATACCAGCTTCTTTCAGTATTTCGCCCTTCCTATAATTTCCAGCAGATTGGATAAATCCGGTGAATACGATTTCGACAAGGAGTAGTAAGAATTTGCAATATGCCATGGGCAATTAGCAATAGTCTATAATAAATAGGCAATTCAATCATTAAGGAGTGAAAGCTTGTAGCTTGCTGCCTGATACTGTTTTCTTATAGCCCTTTAGCAAAAAGTCTTTGCAAGAAAATGAAGATTTCCTACCTTGGTACTCATGAAAGGATTTATTGAACGCACGCTTCGCACTGGTCGCCGAAATGATATGGGTTTCGGAATGCTTATTCTCCGCTTGGGAATTGCATTCACACTTATTCACGGGCATGGCTATGGCAAATTCACCAATTTTAATTCTATGTTGGAAAATTTCTCCGATCCGATTGGCATTGGAGTAACTGCAAGTGTGGTACTTGTTATTTTCGCAGAGTTTTTCTGTGCGCTTCTCATTGGGCTCGGGCTCTTTACGCGACTTGCAGCTCTGGTGCTGATTATAAATTTTGCGGTTGTCACCTTTATCGCAAATATTGACAAGGATTTCGTTAGCTTGGAAAAAGGCTTAATCTATCTCATTGTTTTTATGGGGATATTTTTTATCGGTGCAGGTCGTTTTTCAATTGATGCGACCATGACTAAGCGATGACCATTCAATAAAGAATGTTAATCGAACGCTTAATTTGCATAAGAGTGGAGATTCTGAAAGGTTGAAACCCTCATACCTTTGGGAAACATGAGGCCATTAGTAGTTCAATAAAAGATTATTTCAATCCCAATAAAAAGAAATTTTTGCAAGATGGAGAACTATCAGGTTTTTAATAATCAGGCAGATCTATGTGTATAAACCATTCAAATTTTTTCAGATAAAACACTCGAAATACCGAGGTTCATTAGGCTACCTTCAATGGCTCCGCAACCTTCTCTTCGGTGAGTGCTTTTTTGACAACATCGAGCATCTCATCCACGTAATGAAAAGTTAGTCCCTCGATATATTTCGGATTGATCTCATTGATATCCTTCTCGTTTTTCGACGATAGAATAATTTCTCTGATGTCAGCGCGTTTCGCAGCAAGAATCTTCTCTTTAATACCACCCACCGGCAGCACTTTACCGCGAAGAGTTATCTCACCGGTCATGGCCAGATATTTTTTCACTTTTCGTTGGGTAAACGCTGAAGCGAGCGCCGTGAGAAGTGTAATTCCCGCCGAAGGGCCATCTTTCGGTGTAGCTCCTTCAGGCACGTGAATATGTACATTCCATTTGTCAAAAACTTCTTGCTCAAGGCCTATGGTTTCCGAATGTGCCTTGAGATATTCGAGTGCCAGCATAGCCGATTCTTTCATGACATCGCCGAGATTTCCCGTAAGGGTCAATTTCCCTTTTCCTTTGGTAAGCGATGATTCAATAAAGAGAATATCGCCACCCGTGGGAGTCCATGCCAATCCGGTTACCACCCCGGCTACATCGTTGTCCTGATATTTGTCCTTGGCATGAGAAGGGCCTAGAATCATTTCCAAATCGGAGAGCAATATTTCCATTTTGAACGGTTCATCCATTGCGATTTGCTTGGCGCGATTACGCACCACTTTTCCAATTCTTTTTTCCAATCCACGTACACCCGATTCATTGGTGTATTCAGTAATTATTTTTTCCAACACCGCTTTACCGATTTTAATCTGGTCTTTTTTCAAACCATTCTCATCAATCTGTTTTGGGATTAAGTGACGTTTGGCAATTTCGATTTTCTCTTCTACCGTATATCCATTTACTTCAATGACTTCCATGCGGTCGCGAAGTGCGGGGTGCACAGTGCCCAGCGAATTTGCCGTGGCAATAAACATCACTTTGGAGAGGTCGTAATCGAGCTCGACATAATTGTCATAAAAAGAATTGTTTTGTTCCGGATCGAGCACTTCGAGCATCGCCGATGACGGATCTCCATGTGAATCGCGTCCGAGTTTGTCCATCTCATCGAGGATGAAAACAGGATTTGAAGTCTCTGCTTTTTTAATGTTTTGTATGATCCTTCCTGGAAGGGCACCAATGTATGTTTTACGGTGACCCCGAATCTCTGCCTCATCGCGGAGTCCACCGAGCGACATGCGCGTATATTTCCTGCCTAAAGCCTCGGCAATTGATTTTCCCAAAGAAGTTTTCCCAACTCCCGGAGGGCCGTAAAGACAGAGAATCGGCGACTTCATATTGCCTTTCAGTTTCAATACCGCCAAATGCTCTATAATTCGCTCTTTAACTTTTTCGAGACCATAATGATCGCGATCGAGTATTTTTTGGGCACGGGCCAGGTCAAATTTATCTTTCGAATAAGTGTCCCAAGGCAAATCGAGGAGGAGCTCTACATAATTAAGCTGAACCGAATAGTCGGCTCCCTGTGGATTCATTCGCTCCAGACGTTCAATTTCTTTTTTAAATGCCTTGGCAGTTTTTTCATTCCACTTTTTCTTTTTTGAGCGTTTTTTCAAATTCTGTACCATCTCATCTTGCGGGTTCCCGCCGAGTTCTTCCTGGATGGTTTTCATTTGTTGGTGCAAAAAGTATTCCCGCTGTTGCTGATCGATATCGGTTTTGACCTTGCTTTGAATATCGTTTTTGAGTTCGAGCATTTGCAATTCTTTGGTCAAATACTCCAATACCATTTCGGCTCGCTTTCGCAAATCGGCCGTTTCGAGAAGCTTCTGCTTGTCGCTGACAACGGCATTCATATTACTCGATACAAAATTTATTAGAAAACTATGGCTTTCGATGTTCTTGATGGCAAAAGCAGCTTCACTTGGGATATTTGGCGACAGCTTTATGATACGCAAAGCCAAATCTTTGATGGAACTTACCAGTGCTTCAAATTTTTTGATATCGCGCTGTGGCTTAATCTCTGCAAATTCTTTTACGCTCGCTTTCAGATAAGGCTCGGTTTGTAAAACGTCGAGCATTTCAAAACGCTTTTTTCCTTGGATTATCACCGTGGTGCTTCCGTCGGGCATTTTGAGCAGGCGTATAATACGCGCAATCGTACCGATCGAATTAAGATCCTTAAAAGAGGGATCCTCCACCGCCTGATCTTTCTGGCTGCATACACCCACAGTGCGATTTCCCTTATAAGCGTCCTGAACTAATTTGATGCTTTTGTCGCGTCCTACCGTTATTGGCAGCACAACTCCGGGAAAGAGAACCGTGTTTTTAATAGGAAGAATGGGAAGCTCGTTAGGAGTTTCCTCATTATTCATCGCATCTTCATCTTCTGAGGTGATAAGTGGGATAAATTCGGTTTCTGAATCCGGTATATCTTGAAATTCGAGTGCTTCGAACATACTTTTTTGTCTAATTTTAATGGAATACGTCATTTTGGCAGTACGTACCCCTGTTTTTAATAGTTACCGGTATTAGTCAGATACCGTGCCAAAAAAAAGTAGGATTTATTTGCGGAATTTTGCTGTACGCGAAAATACTTCCCTGAAAATATCCCGATCAGTGCTACCGAATTCCAAATCGCGCCGCGCCATCATAGCGCCAGCAACTTCTTCGGCTTTTTCAATTTTAAATTCTTCAAACCCTTTGGCCGCGGAGCCCCAAGAAAAAGATGGGACAAATTTTGGCGGAAAGCCACAATCGAAAACATTGGCGCACATACCCACGACGGTGCCGGTGTTAAACATGGTATTTATACCCGCCTTGGAATGATCGCCCATAATAAGGCCGTGAAATTGAAGCCCTGAGTTTTGGACTTTTTCGTTGGCATAATTCCATACTTTCACCTTGCCATAATTATTTTTGAGATTCGAAGTATTAGTATCTGCGCCGAGATTGCACCAGGAACCGATTACCGAATTTCCCAAAAAACCATCGTGGCCTTTATTGCTATAATCATTTATAATACAGTTGTTTATTTCGCCTCCAGCTTTGCAATGCCTTCCAATGCTCGTGGCTCCGTATATCTTAGTTCCCATTTTTAAGGTGGAATTTTCGCCTATGGCAAAGGGACCCCGGATAAGCGAACCTTCCATAATTTCAGCACCTTTTCCGATAAAAATCGGACCTGTTTCTGCATTCAATACGCAGTGATTTACTTTGGATTCGGGATCGATAAAGATTTCGTTTCCTCTGATGATAACGGCGTCCGGCAGGTCGAGTGACCGAAAATTTTTCGTGATTTCCGAGAAGTCGGTGCGCAAAATGGCATCATTGAGTGCAAAAATGTCAGCCGTTGATTCGATAAGGTTAAGTGGTTCATTGAAGAAAACCTCTTCTTTTCCGAAAAGGGAAAAACCGATTTGATCACCCGAATCGATTCTATTGGCGAGGTTTTCCATTGATTCACTTTTCGCGGAAGCGGCAATAAACCTACCGCGATTGGTGAGCACTTGTCCTGATTTCAAACTTCGTATCGCAGCAACCAGCGCAGGCGAGGGGAGAGCAGCCGAGTTGATCAGGATTATATCACCCGAAGCCTCGGTTGGAAATGCAGCCTTAAGGTATTGTGGCGGAAGTACTCCTGGACTTTCGTCCAAATGACGCCCCCACTTTTCGTGAATCGTATCAATTCCGATAAGGAGATGAGATACCGGCTTTGCAAAAGTAAGCGGAAGTAGTTTTTTCCAATTTATGTCGATGAGTACTGAGGTCATTCCAGAATTTTTGTGTGGTAAATGTAAAAGAATTGGTTGGAACGCGAAGGTTCATTTGGCCTTCTATTTTTTTGAACCATACAAGGATTATAAGAAAATTATAAGGTCATAAAAATTCTTTGGATCATCCCTTATATGACCTTATATGCATTTGAACTAACATGCCTTATATGGTTAACCTTTAAAATTCACACAAAAAAAGCCTCTCCAATACGGAAAGGCTTTCAAAATATAGTGTGTTCAGCTTATTCTGCGTTATCTTCTTTACTCTCTTCAGGCTTAGCTTCCTTCTTGTCGAATTTTGCATATCGTTTCTTGAACTTGTCAACACGTCCTGCAGTATCAACAAATTGCATTTTTCCTGTAAAGAAAGGGTGCGATTTGTAAGAAATCTCAAGCTTTACCAAGGGATATTCGTTTCCATCTTCCCACTCAATCGTTTCGTTGGATGCAGCCGTAGATCGGCTCAAAAATGCATAATCATTGGACATGTCTTTGAAAACAACAAATCTGTAATTCTCGGGGTGAATGTCTTTTCTCATCGTTTTATTTATTTGGGATTCTTTAATGCAAATGGATTTGGCCATCTGCCGAATTTAACGACTGCTGAAAAATATTAAAGTCGCGTTTCGACTCTTCTATTTCCAATTATCGGGGTGCAAATGTACAGAATTGTTTCGATTGATAAAATACTTCGAACAAATTTATAATATTTGTGCCTTCTTTCTGTTTATGGAAGGAGCCATTGATTTGGTAACATCATTTTACACGATCCAATTATTGAAAAATCCGGTTTATAAATTCGTATTCTTTTTCTTACTTTTCGTAGCTGTCGGTGCTGTCCTGCTCTCGGGTTGTAAAAAAGACAACTACGATACTTCGCCCGATTTGCGTTTGAGTTTCTCTACTGACTCAGTGGTTTTCGACACTGTTTTTACAACAGTCGGCTCCGCCACCCAATGGCTGAAAGTGTACAATAATGCCAATTCCTATGTAAGTATCGAGGAGATAAAACTTTCCAACGACCCCAATAATTCCTACCGCATGAATGTGGATGGTATTTCGGGCACGGATCTTCACGATATTGAGATCGGTCCCAACGACAGTATTTTCGTTTTCGTAGAAGTAACCGTCGAACCTGGCGAGAATGCCTTATACCCTTTTGTTGATGGAAGTATCGAGTTCACTACCAATGGAAATAATCAAAAGGTCGATTTGGTAGCTTGGGGCTGGGACGCGATTTTTTATACCCCTTCGCGTTTTCCCACGAATGGATTGCCAGATTTTACGCTAATTGATACTATAAATCCGAATGCAACTGTAACCTGGACGGAAGAAAAGCCGATCGTAGTATATGGATATTTAGTTGTGGATTCGCTGCAAACCTTGATTGTCGAACCGGGAACTCAGGTCTTTTTCCATAAGAGCTCCGGGCTCTGGGTGTACCGCGGAGGAAATATCAAAGCCGAAGGAACGCCGGAAGAACCGATTATTTTTCAGGGCGACAGACTGGAATCCTTTTATGATGAGCAACCGGGACAATGGGACCGGATCTGGATTAATGAAAATAGCGATCCCTCGAAGGACAATATCTTTAAAAATGTCCTGATTAAAAATAATTTTATCGGGATCCAGTGCGAGACTTTACCATTTAATAATCCCACCGAGCCGGGATTGTCTTCCAATAGCCTCAAGCTCGACAATGTGGTCATCCGCAACAATTCAATTGCGTCCATTTATTCCAAAAATTATCGCATCGATGCAAATAATGTTTCCCTGAGCAGCGGCGGTCAGTATCTCCTCGCCGGAACGGGAGCAGGGCAGTACAATTTTGACCAATGCACCTTTGCCAACAATTGGACTTTTGGCACGCGACAAACTCCGGCACTCTATCTCACAAATCTTGTCGCCGTCAACAGCACAGATGTATACGAATATTCTATTGAAAACAGTCAATTTCGGAATTGTATAATATATGGAAATGGGATCAACGAGCTTAATTTTGATTTTGCTTTTGATGACCCATCTATTACGGTCGATTTAGCATTGACAAATTGCCTTATCCGCGGCGAAGAAGAAGTATTGCAACCCTTTTCAACCTACCTCACAGGCACCAACTATGTAGGGCAGGATCCCGGCTTTGTGAATTTCCCCGACGGCGACTTTCACCTAAACGCCGATGCATTTGTCCGCGACAAAGGAGGAAGTTTTACCGGTTTGCCGCAATCAGATCTGGATGGAGTGCAGTACAGTAACCCGCGGCCTATTGGGTGCTTTACTTTTGTGGAGTAAAATATTTTTCCGCTCCTTATTTCCTTGAAATTCAACAATTTTCCTGTTCTCATTCTATAATTACATTCCATTCCCAATGAGCAACCCTGTAACCAATAATTAAATGGTAGTTCTTATTTTATAGTTGGTTCTTTTCACTTATTCTGTGGTATAAAAAGGCCTAAATTTACTTCTTAAAAAGGAGGGTGCGATTTAATTAAGTCTTTCTATATAGCTACATTTGATTGGATTCAGAAATCGAATCTTATTTTCGAAACCGATTTCTAAAACGCCCTTTAGCCGGATTAATTCTTTTTCAGAAATAAGAAATTAGTATAAAATCGAACGCTCCAAAACGTTTAAAGAACACAGCAAAATTCTAAACATATAAAATTAGTGCAATGGAAAAAAAACTAGTAGTTGTCATTATCGCACTATTCGGTATGACCATATGTGCCGATGCACAAGGTATCGCTTCTGGAAGCAATTCAAACTCTTCCTTGTATTTATGCCCATCCGGTTACCTTCGGGGATGGGGATTCAATCTTTTTGGAGCATTAGGCGATGGAACCACCACACACAGGTATTCACCGGTCTCAGTAGGTGAGCTCTCCGGAATTATTGCTGTTGCAGAAGGAAGATATCATTCACTCTTTCTGAAAAATGATGGCACTGTATGGGCATCCGGTAGGAATGATCACGGACAATTGGGCGATGGAACAACTACAAACAGACTCATACCGATACAGGTGCCCGGGCTCTCGGATGTCATCGCAATAGCAGGAGGAGAAAATCATTCTCTTTTTCTGAAAAGTGATAGCAGCGTATGGGCATGTGGCAGTAATTATTATGGACAATTGGGCGATGGCACAACTGCCGACAGAAGCATACCTGCCCCTGTGAGCGGGCTATCCGGCATCATCGCAATAGCTGGATATCGGCATTCTCTCTTTGTGAAAAATGATGGCACCGTATGGGCCTGCGGATATAATGAATTTGGGCAATTGGGAGATGGAACAACTACAGATAGGCTCACGCCTGTTCAAGTGTACGGACTATCAGGAATCACCACCATCGCAGGGGTGCTTCATTCTCTCTTTCTGAAAAATGATAGTACCGTTTGGGCCTGCGGAGATAATCTTTTTGGACAATTGGGTGATGCGACAAATACAAACAGACTCGTCCCGGTTCAGGTGGGCGGGCTGTCGGGTATCACTGCCATTGCAGTAGGCAGTGCACATTCACTCTTCCTGAATAGTGATGGTAGTGTGTGGGCTTGTGGTGCGAATGGCTCTGGACAATTAGCCACGGGAACAACCATTGCTAGTAATACACCACTTCTGGTGAGCGAACTAGCAGACATTAGCGCAATAGCTGCAGGTTCAGATCACTCTCTCTATCTGAAAAATGATGGTAGCGTTTGGGTTTGCGGATCTAATGGTTTTGGACAATTGGGCAATGGAACAACTACTGACAGCCAGTCACCTATTGAGGTGACAATTGGTGAATGCGAGCCGAATGGTGTTGAACAAGTGAACAAAGGTATATCAAGTGTTACTGTTTATCCCAATCCAGCAAATAATAGCATTTCTGTAAAAACTTCATTCGTCAGTGGGGCAGGCAAGCATGTTGCTATTAGAATTTACAATGCAACAGGGCAGGAGGTTCTTCAATCATTTCCTTCAAGTTTTCGCTCCAATGATCCATTAAGAATTGATATTTCGCCTTTTTCTCCCGGTATATATTTCATCCGGCTTTTTGATGGCGAAAATCAAAGTCAGGGAAAGTTTGTGAAGGAGTAAGTAAGATGTGAAAGGTTATGCAAATGCAGCGTGACCCTTGTAAGTTCCACAAATTCTTTGTTTTTAAACAAAGCCCCTAATTTTCAAAACAGAGTTGCACGAAGCGATACCCACTGTGCACCGTGATAGGATTTCGTATAATCTGAGAACCTTTTGGGAATGCTTCTGAAAACAATTTTCCATATAGCTGCTTATATCTTTACATCTCTCAAATCCCCCTTTGGCTTCGATAATTACGCCAACCGTACTTTTGGCTTTATCGCCATTGTGGATCACCAGATCATTCCGGCCTTTGGTATTCACAAAATGCGCGCGATCGTAATACGTCTTTTTCAAAAAATTTATAAGCAGATTCTTATGAAACTCCTCGCTTTCATCCGAAATACTTCGATCGAGCAATAAAATAAGATTCGCCTTAAAATCCTCAATAGCCGCGCGATTCGGCTTCACTTTCAAAAATGCTTTATTGAGCGCCCTGCGCGGTTTTAACTGGCTTATCTCCATCTTGAAATTCGGTGTTTCATTACAGCCCGTTAAAGCAAGGATAGTTTCACTATATGATTAACGATGTGAATAAAAAGGCAGCTTGGTTCGAAAGTTTTTCATCCTTCGCGCGCTCATCCAAAATCCAATTTCTTCATATATCCTGAAGACCGGATTTCAAAAAAGCACGGAACTCATTAGCACCTTCTTTTTAAATTCATTGCGCTCCCTGAGTTTCAAAAGTACAAACCTCATGGAATTAGTATTGTAAAAATTGCTTTCCCGCATTTCTGCCGCGCGTACCAAGGATTTCCAAAGGTCCAACTAAGGAGAAGAAAAGGGGTAACTAAGATGTAGCTAAAGGTGTACTCTACACTTACCAAGGGGGAACTTCGTATATAATCTATACTTAACCTATACTTATCCCATACTTAACCCGTGGTTAAGCCATACTTCAAAATATTATAAAAGGTGGAATATTGCTCGAAATGAGCGAAATACAAGCGACTTAGTAACCTATTTCAGCCCTTACTACTTCCGAAAATGTGAAAAATAAACTCCGGTGAATAATACTGTTTGAATGGAGGAAAACCCTCTGCGAATCTTACGTAAACCCTTTGCGAAACTCGTGATTAAAATACCTCACCCCAGTCCCGTCAAAAACTCCATCGTATCCACCCCGTCCGCATAATCCCATAATTCGGGTTTTTGGCTATGGCCAAATGGAATATCCTCCTGAGACACAATACACTGAATTTCATTTTCGATAGAGCGAAGTTGATTACGCAATTCTTTCGCATCGCTATACCGTTCGTAAAATACAGTGCCGATAGGACTCGACAAAGCTTCACTCGGCCGTAAAATCATAAAACCGTTCTCAAGCAAATCCTCCTGATTGAGCATCCAAAGCGCGCGGTAGTAATCGTAATTATTGGCGTATTTATGATGATTTGCAATCGGATGAAAATCATAAATCCCTTTGAAAAACCGGTCCAGATCAAAGTCCTCATGAATATACAGTTTTGACACGTTGCGACAGCCCAAACCGAAGTTGGAGAAAATATCGTGACCGAGGGCCCTGAGTTCTTCGTCGCTTTCATTTCCCGTAAGGATGGCCAGCGAACTGCGATTTTTGCGGATAATATTCGGGTACTTCCCGAAATAATACTCGAAGTACCGCGACGTATTATTGCTCCCCGTGGCAATCACCGCATCCACTTCAGGAAGCCGCTCGGTAATCCATTCGATTTGAAAATTTTCATTTCCCGTGGCTTCATAAAATTTCCCGAAAACATAGGGAAGCAATAATTGATCTTTTGACGAAAGTTTTACCACCGGCTTATTTCCCGAAAGGGCAACCGAAAAAATATCATGAAAACCGACCATTGGAATATTTCCCGCAAGGATAAGACCTACGCGCTTTTGCTTCGTTGCCGACTCAATCGCGTAGGAGGAGAGCCACTTTTTCAACGCTTCGGGCCGTACCATATAAGCAAGAGCTTCGAGCGCTTCGGCAATGGATGAAGATGTGAACCAAGGATTGAAAGCGGTAGCCTTTTCCAAAAGGACATGAAATTCTGCTTGTGAATCAGGTGCCGGATTTTCAGCAAAATTTCGGGTTGCTGTTGCCAGTTCACCCAGTATTTCGGTATAAACCGAAAGGTTTTGAGTATCCGTGTTTTGAGATGCTTTTGTCATTTTATTCGTAACTTAGAACGATTCCCTCAAAGGAGTGCTATATATTTGCAAAAGTAATATCAAAAAAGACTTTAGAGCTATGGCTATAATCATAACGGACGAATGTATAAATTGTGGGGCTTGCGAACCGGAATGTCCGAATAACGCAATATATGAAGGGGGAGTGGAGTGGAGGATGACCGATGGGACCGATCTGAGCGGCACGGTAAATACTCCAATGGGGAATACCTATGTGGCTGATGCTGAACAGGAACCGGTTGATATGGATGTCTATTACATCGTTCCTGATAAGTGTACCGAGTGCGTAGGTTTTCATGATGAGCCTCAATGCGCTGCGGTTTGTCCGGTGGATTGTTGCGTGGATGATCCCGACCACAGAGAGTCTCAAGAGGAGCTTCTCGCCAAAAAGAGTTTTATGCACCTTTAACAGGCTGCTTCGGCAATGCAATTCTTGTTTTGCCGTTCTTTATCTCTTACGATGCGCACGTTTCTCACATTTTATGGATTCATATTTCTGCTGGCTTCCGCTTCCGCAAATGGACTTGATAGCTTGGAAAACGAAATGGCAGCGGTTCAATTGGCCATTGCCGAGGGAGCTACCGATGCCGCGCGTGAGGAAGCTTCTGAAAATATGCGTACTGTTCTGATGGCAGCTTTTGCAGAAGACAGCGTTTTCCAATATCCGTTTTATAAATTGAACCGAATGGCGTGCGTTACCAGTCCGGATGGAGCCTTCCGACTTTTCAACTGGAACCAGCCGCACCTCGATGGTACCCAGTCTTATTATGCTTTTATTCTTTTTCCCGAAAAGGGGGAATATGTAGAATTGAAAGACAATGCCGATCTCGATGATAAAATCCTGGATAAAACGCTCACACCGGATGAATGGTACGGAGCTTTGTACTATGAAATATTTCCTGTAAAGCACAAAGGAGAAACCTATTACACCATTATGGGATGGGACGGAAACGATAATCTTTCGAATAAAAAAATTCTCGATGTCCTGAATATTGACAAAAAGTATCGCGTGACGCTCGGTCGTCCGGTTTATCAGGTAAGCGATGAATTCGTTGACCGAAGAGTTTTTGAATATGCCGAGCAGGCACGGATAAATTTGAGGTATCTCAAACCCAAAGAAGCTATAATATATGACAGGCTTCAGCCCGAAAAAAGCGGGCTCGAAGGAGCGTACGAATACTATATTCCGAGCACGGCCTATGACGGATATGTGCTCAATAAGCAAGGTTTGTGGGAGTTGAACGAATTCTTTGACATGACCCGACCAAAATCTTCCGAAACCGGTGCACAGTTCAATTTTCCCGATAAGGTAGATTTTGAACGCACGAGATCCAACACCGACCCACTCCGCGGTAAGTAGGTCTCCCACATTCTTAGCGGGAAAAAAGGGTTTCACGCAAAGTCCGCAAAGTACCGAAACTAAACGAAGTGGCCTCACGACCGTAGGGAGCCCGCAGGGTGAGCGGAGCGAATAAACTCCACAAAGAAAAGTTTTTCTTATCCCTTTGCTTTCTTTCTTCCCCTCCGCAATTCACGTAGTGAATCTTTGCGAACTTAGCGTAAGATTTCTCTGGCTTTGGGCATAAATCTTTGCGCCTTTGCGAGAAATTCTTTTGTGAGCGCAGCGAGCCCGATGTTTCAGAGAAAAATCACCCTGTTCTCCTAAACTCCCCAAACTTCCTTGGCTATCTGAAATAGTAGGCGTAATTTTGCACCCAATTAAAAAAGCAAATCCAATATGGAAAGCCAAACTTCAAGTACCGATAACCCAATAATTAAAGAGGATAGTAAAACAACACGAAAGATCCACAATTTTAGCGCGGGTCCGTGTATTCTTCCGCCATCTGTTCTGCAGAAAGCCTCGGAAAGTATACTCGAACTCGGAGATAGCGGGCTGTCGCTAATCGAAATGTCACACCGGAGCAAACCCTTCGTGGAAATCATGGAGAATGCCCGAAATCTTGTGCGTGAGTTGCTCAATGTGCCTGATAATTACACGGTACTTTTCCTTCAGGGAGGTGCGAGTTTGGGATTTTATATGTCGGCTATCAATTTTATGAAAGCTGAAGGTGGAAAAGCAGCCTATCTTGATACAGGCACCTGGAGTACGGGAGCTATCAAAGAAGCAAAACTTTTGGGAGAAGTAATTACCGTTGCTTCTGGAAAGGATAGCGAGTATAAGGCTATACCAAAGAATTATACGATCCCTGCAGATGCGGATTATTTTCACATCACTTCAAATAACACGATTCGCGGTACGCAATTAAAAAAATTCCCAAACAGCCCGGTTCCTATGATTTGCGATATGTCGAGCGATATCTTTAGCCGCAAAATAAATGTGGCCGACTTCGACCTTATTTATGCAGGAGCCCAAAAGAATATGGGACCCGCCGGAACTACGCTTTACATTGTCAATAAAGACAAACTCGGTAAAACGGGACGTGCACTCCCTTCGATGCTCGATTTGCAAAAGCAGGATGCTAAGGACTCTATGTACAATACGCCTCCCGTGTTTGCCGTGTATGGCTCTATGCTGATGATGGAATGGATGAAAGAACAGGGTGGTGTGCCGGAAATGCAGAAAAGAAGTGTGGCAAAAGGAGAGTTGCTTTATGCAGAGATCGACCGCAATTCTTTGTTTAAGGGAACTACTGCCTCGGAAGACCGAAGCCTTATGAACCCGACGTTCGTTCTTACGGACGATTCGCTTAATGATCGTTTCAATGAGATGTGGAAAGCCGCCGGTGTAAGTGGAATCGTTGGTCACCGTTCAGTTGGTGGTTACCGGGCTTCGATGTACAATGCTCTCCCAATCGATAGCCTGCAGGTGCTTGTAGATGTGATGAAGGAACTAGAAAGAACAGCTTAAATAAAAAAATGAATTATGAAAGTTCTTGCAAATGATGGAATTTCCCCTTCCGGGAAAACGAAACTCGAAAAAGCCGGTTTTGAGGTAATTACAAATACGGTTCCACAGGACCAATTGGCGGCTTATATAAATGATAATAATGTAGTTGCGCTATGCGTGCGCAGTGCTACCACTGCGCGCAAAGAGTTGATCGACGCTTGTCCCGGACTGAAGTTTATCGGTCGCGGTGGAGTGGGTATGGACAATATCGACGTGGAATATGCCCGCGACAAAGATATCGTTGTAGCCAACACGCCCGCCAGCAGTTCTCAATCGGTAGCCGAATTGGTAATGGCACATCTTTTTAGCCTGGCACGCGAAACGTACGACGCCAACCGACAAATGCCGGTGAAGGGCGAGTCTGATTTCAAAGGACTGAAAAAGAAATACGCCAAAGGAATCGAATTGCGCGGAAAGACTTTGGGAATCATCGGTTTTGGACGCATTGGCCAGGCAGTTGCCGAATATGCACTTGGATGTGGCATGTTCGTAATCTGTGCTGATATCTACGACGTTTATACTAAAGTACACTTCCTCATCCATGGCCATGGCGAGGTGGTCGTTGATGTTGAAAAAGTGGAAATTGAGGAATTGATTCGTCGCAGTGATGCCATTTCAATTCATGTTCCTAAACAAAGCGATGGGAGTGCAGTAATCGACGCCAAAGAAATTGCTAATATGAAAAAAGGTGTACTTATCGTAAATGCGGCTCGTGGTGGAGTGGTTGATGAAGCGGCTTTAATGTCAGCATTGGATAGCGGCCATGTTGCCGGTGCAGCGCTTGATGTATTCGAAAACGAACCTACCCCTTCTGTTGGAATACTGCATCATGAGAAAATCGCGCTCAGTCCTCATATCGGAGCGGCCACAGTTGAGGCTCAGGACCGAATTGGAGCCGAGCTTGCAGATTTGATTATCGCGGAATTAACTCCGGCATAATATCCTTTGAAATTAGATTTAGATAATGAAAAAGCTCCGCAGGTGTGGAGCTTTTTTAGTTTGCTTTTCTTTGAAACACATTAATGTCACGAGTATCAAGTCATGGCTATCAAGATATTAGATACTTATGAGTTTAATTTTTTTGAACCAGATAAGGCATACAAACGGAAGGCATGTAAAGCCATATAAGAGAAGAAGCATCGAATTTTATTTGTTCTTATATTTTTTTTTAGACCATCAATTCTTCACCACCTTCTGCGACCCCATCCGGGTTCCATCATTAATCCGTACAATATACCCCCAACTCGAATTCCGATAAATTAATATCACGCCGATATTCAGAATCAGAAGTGCGAAGTCGTTGTGAATAAACCTTACCCCAAGACTAGTGTAAATCATCAAATCCACTTCACTAGCATAGCCCGAAAGATTTACATGAATCTCATCGTGCGTCGGACATGGAAACACCTCAAACGCAGTTGTCGGGTTCAACTCTTCGAACGAAAGCGGAAACTGGAAGGTAAAAGGAAATTGAAGTCCGTCGCCAAAATCTTTTTCCAAATAATATAAGGTAGAACCGCCTAATTGTTTGATTTGGGAAAACCAACACTATTTGCGAAAAAATTCAGCTTAAGCCGATAATAAGTTAACAAGGTAGGATAAAAGGGAGTCGAAATACTTTCTTAGATAATTCTGTAAGATTACTTTTTGCGGAAGCTTAGAAATCCTGCAATGAAGTGCCAAAATAAGCAGAATTTTACTTTTGACGCTTGCCTTTCGGTAAAATATTGGTATCGCTGAAAATCTACTCGTCAAAAAATCGAAACTAAGATGTCATTATACTATATTTGACGCCGCGCAATGAATTCTGTAAAACTCCTCAATAGCCGGCAAGTTGGCATTACCATCACTAGGTTGTGTCATCAGCTCATTGAAAATCACGGCGACTTTGAAAAATCTGTGATTATTGGACTCCAACCCCGCGGAATCTATTTGGCAAACCGGGTAGTACATGAATTGGAAGAACGAACCGGCGTAAAGTCTATTCGACACGGCATGTTGGATATTACCTTTTACCGCGACGACTTCCGTCGAAAAGAAAATCCGGCCGTAGCCAGCGAAACCCAAATCGACTTTGATATTGAAGAGCAAAACGTCATTTTAATTGACGATGTACTTTATACCGGGCGCACCATTCGCGCCGGACTCGACGCCATGCTCGCATTTGGTCGTCCAAAAACAGTGGAATTGCTCGTACTTATCGATCGGAGATTTAGCCGCGACCTGCCCGTTCAGGCTGATTATGTAGGCCGCACAATAGATGCCATTGCCAGTGAAAGAGTTTCTGTAGACTGGACGGAAACCGAAGGAATAGATCAGGTAACTTTATTCCCAATTAAAATAACGGTATGAGTAGTTTGAGCGTGAATCATCTTCTGGGTATCAAAGATCTTCCTAAAGAAGATATCGAGCTCATTTTTGAAACCGCCGAGAATTTTAAGGAAGTAATCAATCGCCCGATAAAAAAAGTTCCTTCGCTGCGCGATATTACCATTGCCAATCTCTTTTTTGAAAATTCCACGCGCACAAGGCTGAGCTTCGAACTCGCTGAAAAACGACTTTCTGCCGATGTTATTAATTTTTCATCAGCTTCCTCTTCGGTTAAAAAAGGCGAGACCCTTATCGATACAGTAAATAACATCCTATCCATGAAAGTGGATATGATAGTCATGCGCCACCCCAATCCCGGAGCACATTATTTTCTTTCAAAACATATTGATGCACGCATTGTAAATGCCGGCGATGGAACACACGAACATCCTACCCAGGCATTGTTGGATACTTTTTCGATTCGCGAAAAATTCGGGACTGTGGCCGGAAAAAAGATTGTAATCGTAGGGGACATTCTCCACTCTCGGGTCGCACTGAGCAATATTTTTTGCTTGCAAAAACTCGGTGCAGAGGTTATGGTTTGTGGTCCTACTACTCTTATTCCTAAATATATCGGATCGCTGGGAGTAAAAGTGGAGTACAATCTGCGAAAAGCGTTGGCATGGTGCGATGTGGCAAATATTTTAAGAATTCAACTCGAAAGGCAGGATATTGCCTACTTTCCATCTTTGAGAGAATACACAATGATGTACGGAGTGACTACAGAAATATTACAAAGCCTTAAAAAAGAAATACTTATAATGCATCCGGGGCCGATTAATCGCGGTGTGGAAATATCCAGTGAGGTAGCCGATAGCCCGCATAGCATCATTCTCCGACAGGTGGAAAATGGGGTTGCTATCCGGATGGCAGTTTTATACCTTTTAGCTGGAAATATTGAACGGAAATCATAAATCACTATATTTGACTTCAATCACGTAAACAAAGCCATGAATTTCAGTGTAGAAAAAGAAGAACAATTTGCGATCGTAATTTCGCATGTAGAGAAATTAGACGCCATATATGCACCCGATATTAAGTCGGAACTCGTGTATTTATTGAAAAGCGGCCATAAGAATATTATCGTCGATTTAACGGAAACACGGTATGTCGATTCAAGCGGGCTGAGTGCCTTGCTTACTGGCAATCGCCTAAGTAAGGATCAGCGAGGATCCTTTGTAATCTGTTGTCTTCAACCAGGAGTGGAAAAATTGATTTCTATTTCTCAATTGACGACGGTATTTGAAATTGCACCTACCCGGAACGAAGCCATCGATATCGTAATGATGGACGAGATTAACCGCGAAATCGAGGACGAACGCGGTACGGCAGATAAAAAATAAGGAAATATGAAAAAACTTTTACTTTCAGGTTTTGGACTTTTGTTCACTGTATTGACTTTTGGCCAGTGCGAACCGATTGCCGACTTTGGAGATGCTGCTTATGGTGTGGCTCCCGATACGGTTGTGAATTTTGTAGATGGAGCGGTAAACACAATCTATTCGCAACAAATTGATGTGAAAGTTCCCGTTGACGGGAGTTTTACGGGTGCTTCTTTTGTCCTGGTTGATTCAGCTCGCGTTACTTCCATCGAGGGACTTCCCGCCGGATTGTCGCTTCAATGCAACGGAAACGCAAGCTCAGAATGCACCTATCTGCCGGGAACAGTCGGTTGTGCTATTATTTCTGGAATTCCTAGCTCAGGCGGAACATACAATTTGATTGTCAATCTTACGGTTTATACCAATTTCGGACCTTACCCGCTGCCATTCACGGGCTACCATATTTTTGTTGATGGCCCTACCGGACTAAATGATGTGCCAATTTTGAAGCTTCAACTGGCTGACGCCAAACCAAATCCGGCACGCGATAAAGCAATGATTCAGATAAAAACCACTAATTCGGGTACCGGACTTTTCCGTGTGTATGATTTGGTTGGAAAAGTTGTTTATAGCAAGAATTTAATGCTCACTCAAGGCTCTAATAAGCTGGAATACGTGACCTCCGATCTGACCGAAGGTGTTTACATTTATCGCGTGGATGCTTTTGGTGAATCTATGACTAGCCGCCTCGTGGTGGTTCATTAAGTTGGGTTTGCCAAGCAGCAGAAAACCTGCTTGCCTAAATTATGAAATTCGAAGTTACTATTCTTGGTTGTGGCTCCGCTACACCTACATTGCGTCATTGGCCTACAGCTCAGATTTTAAACCACGATGAGCATTTTTTCCTGCTAGATTGCGGTGAAGGAACCCAGCTTCAGCTGCGACGTTACGGTATCAAATTTCAGCGAATAAACCATATTTTTATTACCCATCTTCACGGCGACCACTGTCTCGGTCTGCCTGGTCTTATCTCCACCATGCATCTTCTTGGTCGCACTAAGGATTTGCATATTTATGCCCATGAAAGTTTGAAGGAAGCAGTGGAGTTTCAATTGCGCATTTCACATTCGCGGTTGCGATTTCCTATTCAGTGGCATAGCTTGACTTATGATGGTGAAGAACGCATTTTGGAGACAAATAAGTTAGAGGTCTATAGCTTTCCACTAAATCATCGGGTGCCTTGTTGCGGGTTTCGAATAATTGAAAAGTTAAAACCTAGGAATATGATTCCTGAATTAATTGAGAAATATTCTATTCCCGTACCGCGTATTCGCCAAATAAAAGAAGGAGCTGATTACCAGCTCGAAGACGGAACTGTGATTCAAAATCTCGATCTTACCCTCGATCCGGATCTACCAAAATCATATGCTTTTTGCACCGACACAGCCTATGCAGATGCAACTGCAAGGTGTGTCCAAAATGTAGATTTACTCTACCACGAAAGCACCTTTTTGCAAGCAGAAAGGCAGCGGGCAAAGAAAACATTTCACAGCACAGCCTCCGATGCCGCACGTGTCGCCCAAGAAGCCGGAGTCAAAAATCTGTTGTTGGGGCATTTTTCTGCGCGGTACCGCAATACCGATCCTTTTTTAACTGAAGCAAAGGCCATTTTTGAGAATACGACATTGGCCGATGAAGGGATGAAGATTCGGATATAATCAAAGCAATTACGAATTTCAACTTGTGCGTTAGGTTCTCCTTTTTAGAGCAAATGACTGGCCACTGATATTCGATTCCACACCCGCATGATTTCATCGCATAAGGGATTCCTATTTTTATAAAAACAGCTATTTAACATTCTTTTTTTAACTGACCGTTTGTTCAATTCGATAGTTCACATTACTTTTGACCCATCGTTCAATTAAAAAAATGGCACCAAGATCGGCATCTGCTAATAGAGAAATTCGTGAAGGTCGTGCGAAGAAAATTAGAAATGCAGCCTTAGAGCTATTTAGTTCAAAAGGTTTTCACAATACTTCGATAAGTGAAGTAGCCCAAAAGGCAAAAATGTCTAAAGGGTTGATGTACAATTATTATGATAGCAAAGAAGCCCTCTTGAAAGCCATCGTAATGGGTTTAACCGAAGAGAGTTACGCTTTTGCCGATCAACTTAAAAAATTTAAAACCCCGCGCGAGAAAATCCTGGCGACAGTAGAATATTCCATTGAAGCCATGGAAAAACGTCCCGAGGAAGTGCGTATGTTATTACTCTTAACGCTTCACGGAGATTCGATGGGGGAGGTGAGCAAATTTTCTGAACGAGCTACCCAAGAACTTATTCAATATTTTATGGTTATTCTCAACGAAGCTGGAGTTGAAGATCCCGAATTAGAAACCTATTTATTGGTTTCGGCTCTCGACGGGCTCGGAATGCACCATATTTTTTTTAGAGAAGATTCGAATTACCCTTGGGAGGCCATCAAAAAGAAATTTATTCAAAATATCTTAAAGCATTTAAACTTATGAATAGGAAATGGCTATTGAGCATTGCTTTTCTCACACTTGGATTTTTCGCGAAAGCACAAACCGCACAAGAAATAGTTCAGAAAAGTATCGACCAAATGCAAGGTAAATCGAGTTATGGTGAAATGAAAATGACCATTGTTCGACCAACCTGGACGAGGGAAATTTCGCTCAAAACGTGGACATACGGAACAGAATATTCGCTCATGAGGGTGAGTGCCCCGGCGCGCGATCAAGGTACTGGTTTTCTTAAACGTGGAAATGAAATTTGGAATTGGCAGCCTACCATCAACCGAACGGTGAAGATGCCGCCCAGCATGATGTCGCAGTCTTGGATGGGGTCGGATTTCACCAACGACGACCTCGTAAAACAATCGTCTATGATTGAAGATTACACCCAGGAAATGACTGGTGAAGCCACGATTGAAGGCCGCGATTGCTATATCATCCTTCTCACCCCAAAGCCAAGTGCACCGGTAGTTTGGGGTAAGGTTAAAATCTGGATTTCGAATGAACATTTTCTGCAACTCAAATCCGAGTTTTACGATGAAGATGGCGAGCTGGTGCACACCCTCTACGGAAAAGAAGTAAAGGAAATGGGCGGACGCCTCATCCCAAGTGTGTTGGAAGTAATTCCCGCCGAGAATCCGGATCAGAAAACGGTGGTGGAACAGAAAAATATGCGTTTCGATATTGGTATCAATTCCGATTTTTTCTCCATTCAAAATCTTAAAAGGCCCAACTGATGAAGCTCCTGCTGAAACTAGCCTGGCGAAATGTTTGGCGAAATAAGCGCCGTACTTTTATCACTGCTGCGAGTATTATGTTCAGCGTGTTTTTTGCAAGCCTGCTCTCCTCATTACAAACGGGAACCTGGGACTATATGATCGGCAATGTGGTAAATTATTACTACGGATACGGACAGGTGCAAGACCGTACCTATTGGAATGACAAAAACATCAATTATGCTTTTAAAATTGACAATGTTGAAAAACAAATACCTCAAATTGAAGGATTAAAATCACTGGTGCCACGCTTCGAAAATTTTGCACTGGCTTCTTTCGGTAGCGAAACCAAAGGAGTGATTACGGTTGGCATTGATCCAAAAGCCGAAGATGAAATGACCGGTTTGGCAGGCCGGTTGAAAGCTGGGAAATATCTGGATGAGAATTCCTCTGGTGTCCTGATAGCGCAAGGAATCGCAGATCGCAACTCCATCACTGTTGGTGATTCGCTCATTCTCATCTCTCAGGGATACCACGGAATCAATTCTGCGGCGATTTTTCCAGTAAGAGGAATTATCCACTTTCCGTCACCCGACCTGAATGATAAAATGGTCTATATGTCTTTAAATGAAGCAGGCGTGTTTTTCGGAGCTCCAGGAATGGCAACTTCCATTGCACTCAATATTGATACCCGATCGGATGTACCCCAGGTCTTGAAAGAAGTGAAAAACTATCTGAGTACCAATATGGTAGCCAAGGATTGGGAAGAACTTATGCCCGATCTGGTGCAGGCCCGAACGGTCGATACTGCTACTGCTCGCATTATATTAATGGTGCTCTATATCATCATAACTTTTGGGATTTTTGGAACGGTTCTGATGATGCTACAGGAGCGTCTTTACGAATTTGGAGTTTTGCTTTCAATCGGATTGAAACGTATGCAATTATTTGGAATCGTGTGGCTTGAGATTTTATTTATCGCTTTTATTGGCGTTTTCGGAGGTTTGATTATTGCCTATCCCATTTCGGCATGGCTTCATTTTCACCCCATCAATTTAGGTGAGGAAATGGCAAAAGCTTATGCCCAATTCGGCCTCCCCCCGGAGATGCCCACATCGCTCAATACAGAAATATTTTTAGCCCAAGCGGGAATTATTTTTGTCGTGGTTGTGTTTTTGTCATTTTACCCGCTGTTTCGAATTTTGCAACTTAAACCCATCGAAGCCATGCGCTCATAAATCGAGTTTCTGATGATGTTACTAAAAATAGCCTGGAGAAATATTTGGAGAAGCAAGCTGCGGAGCATGGTGGTAATGCTGGCGATTTGTGCCGGTACGTGGAGCGTGATTATGTTGGTGTCGTTCACTCAGGCCTTTGTAAATAATTACGTTAATAATGTGATCGATAAGGAGTTGGGGCATATTCAAATGCATAATCCAGCGTACAGCGATGATCCGTTGCTTTCGAATTCAATTGAAAATCCCGACAGCCTAGCCCGTGTAATTTCTAAGATGCAGGGAGTAAAATCGGCAACCTATCGTACGATTCTCACCGGAATGGTCAGTACCGGCCATGGCGTGCGCGGAGTGAATATTGCCGGCGTTATTCCGCATCTAGAAAAGAATGTTTTTGGATACAAAGACATGCTGGTCAAAGGAAGCAATCTGGATACTACAATGCGTAATCCGATTCTGATAGGAGCCAAGCTCGCGCGAGATTTGCAAGTGGTCCCGGGTAAAAAGGTGGTACTCACATTTCAGGATAAATCGGGAAATATGGTCAGTGCTGCATTTCGGATCGCAGGGCTTTTTAAAACCGATGACTCGGGATTTGATAATAGCCATCTTTTTGTGCGTAATGTGGATTTGGATCCCCTAATAGGAATGAAAAATCAAGCGCAGGAAATCGTAATCCGCTGCCTGGCAGACGAACATGTCGACAGAGTGACAGAAATGCTGAAAGGCGATTATCCCAATCTTCGGGTGCAAGACTATGAAGAACTGGCACCGGAAGTTTCTCTTTTTAAGTCCCAGATTAAATCGAGCAGTTATATCTATGTAGTAATTTTTATGCTGGCACTTATTTTTGGAATAATAAATACTATGCTGATGGCCGTATTGGAACGAATTCGGGAAATAGGAATGTTGATGGCCATTGGGCTCACACGCAGGCAAACTTTCCTGATGATTGTTTATGAAACATTCTTTCTCGCTCTGGCTTCTGCTCCAATAGGTATGTTATTGGCCTGGTTTACAATTTTGAAAATGGGTGATACGGGACTTGATCTTTCAAACTGGGCTCAAGGAATGTCACAATTTGGGATCAGCACTAAAATCTATCCCGAGCTCGATTCCGCCATGTATGGTCAAATCGGAATTGCCATCGCCATTACAGCCCTTTTGGCATCCATTTATCCAGCTATTAAAGCAGTCCGCCTGCGCCCGGTCGACGCAATTAGAAAAATTTGATACCTATGCGAAAAGAAGTTATTTCCATAAAAAATATTACCAAGACCTACAATCCGGAAGGAATTGCAGTCCATGCGGTCAACGACGTTTCTCTCGGTTTTTGTAAAGGTGAATTTACCGCTATTGTCGGCCCTTCGGGATCCGGAAAAACCACTTTACTTAACATTATCGGCGGGCTTGACGAACCGGATCATGGAAGCGTCTGGATCGATGGTACGGATGTGCATGCTATGAATGGCAATGATCTTATCGCTTTTCGCCGCGATCACATTGGATTCGTTTTCCAAGCCTATAATCTGATCCCCGTTTTGACAGCCTACGAGAATACCGAGTTTGTTATGCTCCTTCAGGGTAAATCTGAAAAGAAACGAAAAGCCCGCGTAGCGGAATTGCTCAACGCGATGGGAATGTCAGATCAAATAAACAAACGACCCGGTCAACTTTCGGGAGGGCAGCAGCAACGGGTCGCTGTGGCAAGAGCTCTGGCACCAAAACCAAGCTTTATCCTCGCTGATGAACCAACCGCCAACCTCGATTCAGTAAGTACTTCCCAATTGCTCGGTTTGATGTTGAAGTTAAATAAAAAAGAGGGTATTACATTTATTTTCTCAACGCACGATCAGCGTGTGATCGATCGGGCAAAACGAATAATAACCCTCGAAGATGGTGTAATAACTTCGGATGAAACGCATGGTTAAATATCTCGAAATTTCTTTTGGGCTTTTGCTTTTCGCAAATATGGCTTTTGGACAGGATACTACACAGGTCAAAAGATTTCACCTGAAGGGGTATCAAAAATTTATGACTGTAGGAATTAATCCAGGCGATTTGGATCAGTTTACCAGCGAGCAGCTATTGCACAATCGGCTCGATGCCCGCTGGGATGTTACCAAACATATACAACTTAATGCGGGATTGCGAACACGACTCTTCTACGGTGAACTCGTAAAAACAATCCCAAATTTTGGCGAATTTATAAGTCGGGGAGCCAATGATTATTGGGATATCGACCTTTTACCGATCGACCGCAAAGGCCTGGTAATCCATACCGTCCTTGACAGACTTTACGGAGTTTATTCCCATGGGGAATGGGAGCTTGCTGTTGGAAGACAGCGTATAAATTGGGGGATATCATCCCTCTGGAACCCAAACGATTTATTCAACACTTACAATTTTACCGATTTCGATTACGAGGAGAGACCCGGTAGTGATGCAGTAAGGTTGACCTGGTATAAAAACTGGAATACTACTTTTGAAGTTGCCGGAAAACTCGCAGATAATTTCGATGAATCTGTACTTGCAGGTCGTGCAAAGTTTGGTTTCAAGGGGTATGATATTCAGATCACTGCGGGAAATTATTTCGATTCTTTTACCCTGGGTGGTGGTTTTGCAGGAAATCTATTTAACGGAAGTCTTAAAGGAGAAATTTCTTATTTTACACCTTACGAAAGTTCGCTAGACAAGGCGATTTCTGCTACTTTGGAATATCAACGTTCGACTTCGTTCAATTTGCTCTGTTCATTTGGAGGGCTTTACAATTCAAATGGACAAGATAAATCCATTTTGAACCTTATCAACTTCGAACCCACCGCTGCGAATCTTTATCCATATGTCTACTCGGCTTTCGTTCAGGGAAGTTATACCATCGGATCGCTGAGCACCTGTGGCCTTGCCATGGTATACAGTTTCAATTCACGACATCCCATGTTTTTAAGCCCAACTTTTACATATTCAGCGGCACAGAATCTCGACATCGACTTTGTAAGCCAGATTACTGTTGAAAATCTTGCCGAAAACAAACCTTATGAAAGTAATTTTCAATCATTCTACCTCCGATTTAAATACAGTTTTTGACATTTTTGTCTGATTGGAGATGGCTATTAATAACAATTCTCGATTGTGTAAAATTAAGTTTTGATATAAGCCTCGAAGCACCTTATATTTGCTATTTAAAAGGAATCTAAATAAGTGCCTGTACAAAATAACCTTATTCAAGTAGCTATTGCCGACAGTAACAAGCTAATAAATCTTGGCCTGGACGTGGTTCTTTCCAAAGAGGGAAATATTTCTTTGGTTGCTGTAGCGGAGACCGCCACCGAATTGATGGAAATTCTTGGTCGCGAAAGGATAGATGTTGTTTTAATGGATTTTACAGCACCCGGTTTTAGCTTGGAATTTATTCCCGATATTTTTAAAATTTCCCCCGATACCCGTGTGGTGGCCATTACTCCCGATCAGGAAGGTACGACGATTATCAATGCCCTCAAAGCTGGAGTAACGAGTTATGTAAAAAAGGATTGTGATTTTGATGAAATCATTTCTTCGGTACGGGAAACTGCAAATGGCAGTAAATTTTTCTGTGGGAAAATCCTCGAAACCATTCGCCGGGTGGATATTAATCCCGATGATGAGAATTATAAAAATTTCAATTGCGAGTCAGTTCACCTCTCAGAGCGGGAGCAGGAAATTATTACGCTTATTGCTGAAGGAATGACCAATACGGCTATTGCCGAAAGGCTTTTTCTCAGCCCGCATACCGTGAATACGCACCGAAAGAATATTATGCAAAAGCTCGGTGCGCGCAATACAGCTGCGGTGGTAATGTATGCCGTGAAGACTAATTTGGTAAACGTGAATAAGTTTCTGTTCTCGCGTTAACAAATTCCATAGATTTGCCGCCTCTATGATTTTAATAGCTGACAGCGGTTCCACGAAAACTGATTGGCGATTGATTGCCAATAATGGTAAAATCTTCTCTTTCAAAAGCGAGGGGATTAATCCTTACTTTCATTCGAGCACTTCAATTACCCGAACGCTCGAACGATTGAATATTCAACCATTTAATTTCTCGGATATCTCCAAAATCTTTTTCTACGGTGCCGGAAGCAGCAGCGCTCAAAACCGGGAAATTATGGAGCTCGGCTTCCAACCCATTTTTAAAAATGCCAAAATTCATATCCTCCACGATCTGCTGGGTGCCGCCCGAGCTTTATTTAAAGAGAATTCTGGTATTGCCGCAATTTTAGGAACCGGCTCGAATTCATGCTTATTTCTAAATGGAAAAATCGAACAAACACTCGGCGGCCAGGGATATATTTTAGGAGACGAAGGAAGCGGAATGCATATTGGTCGAAAGGTGGTTCGCGAATTTATGAACGACCTCATGCCGCCAGATATTCTCGAAATTTTTAAAGCAACTTATGGGCTTACCAAGGATGAAATTAGTTTTTCAGTCTACAAAAAAGACTTCCCTAACCGCTTCTTGGCCTCCTTCAGTACTTTCGTCCACGATAATATCGATCATCCCTATATTCTCGGATTGGCAGATGACGCTTTTATGAAATTCTTTGACCGCTACATTATCCAATATCCGGATTATCAAAAATATCTCCTACGAATTGTTGGATCGGTGGGCTTTTATTACAAATCACAGATCCAAAAACAGGCCGATCGATGTGGTATAATACTCGACAACATTATCCGTGCACCGATTGATGGATTGGTAAATTATCATTTGAAGTAAAATCTAATTCAATCCATTCTCTCAGAGCATTTCTTGTGGCACGAATGATGTGGCCCTTTCGGGCTGCCCTTTGATGTGGTGTAAAAGTCTTTTTTAACTCGATATTAATAGTAAACTCGGGCACAATCATACCGGTTGTTTCACGGTATTATTTTATACCTTTGAGTCTTTACTGAATGTTGCTTCCCGCTAAATTCCTAAATGTGGCTACTTATTCTGTTTGTCTAAGTGGCGCTTCGCAAAATGTTTAAAGAAAGGGAATTAATACGGACTCCATGCCTTAAAACGGTGTGTGTACGAAAGTTTAATCCATTGATTTTATTTCACAATCTTACAAAGTTGTCTTCCCCAAGCCCCCTCTTTTCGAGATCACTATTCGTATTCTTAAAAGGTAGAAGGAAAAAAAAATTGAAGGTATGGTGCCGTTAAAACAGGTTTATTTTTATTATTCCTTGCGCTTTAAGAAGATGAGCAATTTTAAATTTATTTATTATTTCTCAATTGCATGCCTTGCTTCAATCTTATTCGCTTGCTCTGAAACGACCCCTGTCGAATTGGTTTCCCAAGAATATCATAGGGTTCAAATTGACTATTCACAAGGTCTTCGAATATGGAAAAATGCGGATACATACAAAGTGGAAATCCGCCATCCGAGAGATACTACGATAAGGATGGCAACCTATTTTTTCGATGGGTCTCTATCAAAATCCGTGGGCGATACGATAGCGATTCCAATTCAAAAAGTTGCGTTGAACAGTACTACTTTCATCGCTTTTTTTGATAAGCTTGGATTCGCCGAGAAGGTAAAAGGAGTGACTTTTACGGATCGCGTAATGAATGCCCATATAAACGAGCAAATCGCTAAAAAAGAAACTGTTGAATTAACTTCTGCCGGCAATCTGGATTTTGAAAAGTTAATCGCACTTCAACCAGATATTTTTATGGCTTACAGCTATGGTGAAAGCGATTTTAGCAGAATAAAAGCCCAGCAAATTCCGGTTGTTCTCAATATGGAATACCTCGAATTAACTCCTTTGGGACGTGCAGAATGGATAAAGTTGGTTGGAATCCTTACTGGAAATTTTGAACGTGCCGACAGCCTTTTTGCGGAAGTAGAAAAATCTTACAGCTTAATTCGGTCCACAGCCAAAAAAAGTTCCAAAGGACCAACCGTTTTCACAGGGAGTCGGTATCAAAATTCCTGGTTCGCTCCGGGGCGCGATAGTTATATTGCCAGTTTGATTCAGGATGCAGGTGGCAATTATGTTTTCCGTGATCTCGAGGGGGCGGGCAGTACAGAGATTGATTTTGAAGTCGCCCTAAAAGCAATTTCCAACGCCGATTATTGGGGGATGGTAGTTTCGCAAAAGGAGCCATATACTTTGGAAACCTTAAGAGAAGAAGATCCTCGCTATACATCGTTCAATTCGTTCCGCACCGATCATATTTTTGTCTGCAACGCAGCTAAAACCGATTATTTTGGCAACGCCGTAATGGAGCCCGATGAGATACTGAAAGATATGGTGAGCATTTTGCACCCGGATATAATCGCGGATAGAGATTACCGATATTTTCATCCGCTGTAATTTTTGAATGTAACGCCTCTACTGCACTGGGTATTTACCCTGCCCCGCATCGTGTGGGTTGAAAACCCCAACCTAATCGCGAATAATACCCCACACATTCCATCAACCCGATTATCTTTGTGCCCATGTCAAAAAATCCGTATCGATTGTGGCTTGTACTTTCCGTCGTTTTGGTGCTTCTCTTCGGATTAAGCTTGTTCCTCGGGTCGGTGCATATTCCTTTGTCGGCTTCCTTTGGTTCTGACCCTCTGACCAATATTCAAAAAACAATTCTTATCGAATCGCGCCTCCCACGTGGCCTGGCAGCATTTGGTGGAGGTGCCGGGCTCGCTCTCGCAGGATTGCTTATGCAAACGCTCTTTCGGAATCCACTTGCCGGGCCATCGGTATTGGGAATAACGTCGGGCGCTTCGCTCGCGGTGGCTATTTTAACGCTTGGTATTTCTATCGCTACGATTACCAAATATCAAATCGTTATCGCTGCAATCCTTGGATCTTTAGCCGTTTTATTGGTTATCCTCGCTGTAGCCAAAAAGTTTTTTGATGTTACTGCCGTGTTGATCGTCGGACTTATGCTCAGTTTCTTTACTTCAGCTATTGTCAGCCTTCTCCAATCATATGCGTCAGCCAGTTCCATTAAGTCATATGTATTTTGGGGGTTTGGAAGTTTTGCAAATCTTACCCTTGGACAGACCTGGCTTTTTTTAGTTCCGGTTTCGATTGTCCTTGTACTTTCTTTCTTTTTTATTAAACCGTTAAATGCGCTATTGCTCGGCGAAATGCACGCCTCATCGATGGGAATAAAAGTTAAATCGCTGCGCATTCAAATTATGCTTGCCACCGGAATTCTCACGGGGGTAATTACCGCATTTTGTGGGCCGGTCGCGTTTATTGGTCTCGCATCGCCCCATATTGCACGGTTTATTTTTCGTTCGGTGAATCATCGGATAGTTTTACCTTCTTCCATTCTGCTCGGTGGAGTGATAGCTTTAGCTTGTGACATTATTTCCAGGCTGCCCGGTTCTGATCATGCTATCCCGCTCAATACGGTATGTGCATTTATGGGCGCTCCCGTTGTGATTTACCTCATAGTTTCGGGTCGTAAAAAGAAGTTTTTGCTATGAGCCTGATTGAAGCCCGAAATATTGCCATCGAATACGGTACAACAGCTGAGAAAAGGGTAATTCTCACAGATTTCAATCTGAAGGCTGCAAATGGAGAGGTCATCGCCTGTATCGGTTCGAATGGAACCGGAAAGTCGAGCCTGCTGCGGGTATTATCGGGATTGCAGAAACCATCGACAGGTATCGTTTTTTGGAATGAAACCAACCTTTCGGAAATACCGATACCGATACGTCCGACCAATTTATCCAATCTTTTTAGCAATTATGTGCGTGTTGATGGATTTACAGTTTACGATCTGGTTTCACTTGGCAGACAGCCCTATCTGGGGATTTTCGGAAAGTTGAAACCTGGTGATCACAAATTCATTGCCGCTTCGCTTGAAAAAGTAGGATTGCAGCATTTTGCAAATAATCAACTTGGTACACTTAGCGATGGAGAGTTTCGGAAAGCTATGCTTGCCAAAATGCTTGCGCAAAATGCACCTATTATGATTCTCGATGAACCAACCACACATCTTGATTTACCAAGCAGTGTCGAATTTTTGAAATTGATCCGGAAGTTGGCAAAAGAAGAGCAGAAGACTATTCTTCTCAGCTCTCATAATTTATCGCTTATTTTCAAAATGGCTGACCGGATCGTCCTCCTCGGTGAAGCTGGAGATTATGCTGTCGGAACCCCGGCTGAGATTGCCAATCACGAGTTGATGTGTGGATTTCTCAAAACGCCGGATGTATTCTTCGAAAGCGGAAACTTAATTTTTAATCCAAACGAATGAAAATTGCAATAATAGGACTCGGCTGGTTCGGAACAGAACTTGCTAAAACACTTTCTTCAAAACATCGGATATTCGGTACCAAATCGACTGCGGAAGGGGCGGGGCAATATGGACATTATCCGTTCAAAACTTTTTTTCTGGATTTGAACCAGGAGCCGAATTATCATCGTTTGCAACCACTCTTCGAAGTGGATGCGCTCGTTGTAAATATTCCTCCACCAAGAAATGTGGAAAATGGAGAGGCTTTGTATTTAACACAAATGCATAAGATCGCTAAGGGAATCGTTAAGTATAATGCCTTTCATAAACTGATTTTTATTTCGTCAACAGGTGTTTTTGGCGACAGCCAGGCAGAAGTAAATGAAGACACACCGCCTATGCCTTCTCGTAAGGCTGGTGAGATTTTATTAGCTGCAGAAAACTTTTTTATTGAAAAATTCAGCAATCGTGCAGTAATCATTCGTCCCGGAGGCCTGATTGGAAAGGATCGTCATCCGGCAAAACATCTGGCGGGCAAAACGAATATTCCCGGCAGAAATGAACCGGTAAATCTGGTTTATCTCGATGATTTGATAGAGCTTACTCGTGTGGTTCTTGAATCAGAAATGCGTAGAAGGATTTTTCATGCGGTATCTTCCGATCATCCGACGCGTGAAAAATATTACCGCTATGCCGCCGAAAAGGCCGGTCTTACATTGCCGGAATTCGACCGGGATGATAAATCTGAGGGGAAAATGATTTTAAGTGATCAAACCGAAAAGGCCAGTAAAATCCATTTTCGTAGCCCGTTCAAAATGATTTGAAGTGATTAAAACCTATTGGGAAGTAAGGCCTTGATCTCCAGCGTTTCTTTGGCGAGTTTCCCTTCGAATTTTCGGTTCGCTTCACTTTCGACGTTTTGAACCTTGTGCCCCTTCATTGCATTCCATTTTTCAATTCTATGCATTAATGGATATGCATCAGGCGATATGGCCGCCTCTTTTACTTTTTCGCGAATGAGTCCGATTCCAAGGTCGTTGAGATGAATCAGATCATCTTGTCGGTAATATCGATAGTCGCGCAATTCGTCCATCACATATTCATAAACAGGAAGATAAACACTTTGTGAAAATCGATTTTCAAGATTCTCGCAAAGCCTTATTAGTCGTGCCTTTGAGCGCATATTGACAATTCCTCCTTGACGCAAATGACGTATAGGAGATACGGTAAAGACAATATACACTTCCGGATTTTGAGAATGCAAAAGATCGACTGCTTCCTCCATGGCCTCAAAAACTTCTCTATCACTCATCATGCGCTGTGTGAAATCGCTTGATGGAAGGTGATGACAATTATTTACAATCCTGCTGGTTTTCATCGATTCGAAACCGATGGCCGTTCCGAAGGTTACAAAGAGGAAGTCGGCTTGACGCAAGGCTTGGCAGTACTCCTTGAGTCCTTGATTTATTTTTGTTAATGCTTCATGAGAATTTTGGGCATTAAAAATGCTGTGAAAGTCAGGATGTACAAATTGATCACGACTTTGCTGCAATTCGGATTCAGCAACTCCTTTTCCCGAAAGGGCAAGCCGGATATGCCTTGCCAAGCTGATAGGGTTGTAACTTATACCGCAAAGATTAATGGCTACATCAAACTTTAAATCTTGCAGCCACTCACCAATATTAGACGAAAAGCAGCTCCCCGAAAATACGCATCGGCTGGTATAACCTATTGTTGAGGATATTGGGCTAAACGGTATTTCGGTGGTAAGTTGCACAGGTTTGCTGAATTGACTGAAAGAACAAAGACCCAAATGATTTTAAATCTTACGCGCTATTTCTCAATCATATATCAACTACAGTATAAGTGATTTCAATCCTTCCCTCACGATTTCCGGGGTGCCGGAAGTTAGATCGACCACTGTTGAAGCTTCGTTATTTCCAAAACCACCGTTGATCACAAGATCGACGAGATGATTGTATTTTTCGTGAATCAATTCAGGGTCAGTAGTATATTCGATGACTTCATCATCATCATGTACCGATGTTGACGCCAATGGGTTGCCAAGCATTTCTACCAATCCGCGAGCAATATTATTATCGGGAACGCGAATACCTACTTCTTTTTTCTTTGTTTTAAAAATCTTCGGCAGGGCACTTGTTCCATTTAAAATAAAAGTAAATGGCCCCGGAAGATTCTTCTTCATGAGCTTGTAATCGGGTGTATCAACCCGAGCATATTCGGCGATATGGCTCAAGTCATGACAGATTATGGAGAAATTGGCTTTGTCGGCTTTCTCCCCTTTTATTTGCGCTACCCGTGCCACGGCTTTCACATTATTGAGGTCGCAACCGATGCTGTATACTGAATCGGTAGGGTAGATGATTACGCCGCCGCCTTTGAGCACATCGACTACTTGCTGCATACGCTTCTCGTCGGGGTTATTAGGGTGTATGTTTAAGATCATGGTAGAATTGGTTTTTTGGGTTCAAAGTAATTCCGATCTGCTAAATCCGATTATAACTTTTTACTGAAAAGGGAAAAAAAAAATTATCTGAGAAATTTTTAAATTTCAGAATAAGCTAAGCTAATATAAATTATTGATTGACCATCGACGCCTTTTTATGATCGGCTAAAAATTGAGCAAGACCACTGTCGGTAAGCGGATGTTTGAGTAGGCCAAGAATTGCACTCAACGGACCGGTCATTACATCGGCTCCGAGCTCAGCGCATTGCACGATATGCATGGTGTGTCGAACAGAGGCGGCCAAGATTTCGGTTTGAAATCCGTAGTTGTCATAAATCAACCGGATTTGAGCAATGAGCGACAGCCCGTCGGTAGAGATATCATCCAATCGCCCAATAAATGGCGACACATAAGTTGCCCCAGCTTTTGCAGCAAGCAACGCCTGACCGGCAGAAAATACAAGCGTGCAATTGGTTTTGATTCCTTTATCGCTGAAGTAACGGAGCGCCTTAATACCATCTTTGATCATCGGCACTTTTACAACAATATTTTTGTGGAGGGCAGCGAGTTTTTCACCTTCGGAAACCATTCCATCAAAATCAGTGGAAATAACTTCTGCACTCACCGGACCATCTACAATTTCACAAATATCGAGATAATGCTGTATAACATTAGCGTCTCCGCTAATACCTTCTTTGGCCATTAGAGAAGGATTTGTAGTAACGCCATCTAAGACGCCAAAATCGCCCGCTTCGCGGATTTGGTCAAGGTTTGCTGTGTCGATAAAGAATTTCATGGAATGGTTTTTTTTTTGGTGTTGCCAAAGGTAGGAATTTGGATTGAGTCCTTTGTCCCATTTCCGAACTCTCAAAGACCGAGTGCCACTGGGATTTATTTTCAACCACAAATATAGTTAACTACATAGCTACAAAGAAAACAACCACGGCATTGAAGGAAGAATTATATAGAGATATAGGGAATCTGCAGCGAACCGCTTGGCCGCTAATTGTTGTTGATATTTCAAATCGTCAAACGAGTATTAAAACGATGGTCTGATGTGAAGGGTCTTCGACAATTCTTCTATTCACTTTGCACCAAATCTATATCGTTGTTAAAGGTCGAACCCCTTAAATAGTACAGCCAAATATGGATCCACATACCCTTACCTACCATCAAACCATTCATTTCGCTTTTCAGCCTATTAAGACTTGGTGTTCGTAGCTAAAAAATTGGTTTTTGTCAAATTCTCGTAACCAATAAACAGTTGAAAGAGTAAACATGCAGGAATTTATGAAACTGATTCATGACTGCAAGGATATACGGAACAATACTATTATTTTTTGGAATTTCTACTCTGTTCGCACAGGAGACCACTCCATCAATCTACGGAAACAAGAATACACTGCAATATGAGCAGTGTGCACAGAATGAGATACGCGAGCGGAGAATGGCAGAAAATCCTGCATTCGCCGCAGAGCAAGAGGCTCAGGAAGAAATGCTTGACGATCTTGTACGTCAATACAATAACGGGATGATCCCCAAAACAGATGAAATTTTCACCGTTCCGGTTGTGGTGCACATCATCCACGATGGCGATGCATATGGTACGGGATCCAATATTTCTGATGAGCAGATATACAGTGCTATCAATGGACTGAATCAGGATTTTAGAAAAATGACTGGTACGAACGGAGATGGCGCCGGAGCTGATATCGGAGTTGAATTTTGTCTTGCGCAGCGCGACCCTTCCGGAAATCCAAGTACGGGAATAACGCGCACCAACGGATGCAGTGTGCCCCTCTATTGTACGGAAGGAATCACTGCCGGTAATGGTCAAGGTGCGAATGAACTCACAGTGAAAAATCTTTCACGCTGGCCAAACCAACAGTACTACAATATTTGGGTAGTTACAGAAATTGAGAATAATAATGGAGGCTCCGGAATACAGGGGTATGCCTATTTTCCCACTACTTCGCAAGTTGATGGCGTGGTTTTGCTCTACAACACTTTTGGTACCGAAGGTAATCTCAAGTCGTATACGAATATGAACCGTACGCTTACCCACGAGATGGGTCATGCTTTTGGTTTATACCATACTTTTCAGGGTGGAAGCTGCGCAGTCGAAACGAATTGTGTATTTCAGGGAGACCGGGTATGTGATACCCCACCCACTACATTGAATTCGAATTGTAATAATCCTGCTTGTGGCGGAACACAACAAGTAGAGAATTATATGGACTATACGAGCCAGACGTGTAAAAACATGTTTACCGAAGGCCAGAAAACACGGATGCGTACCGCCATTCAAAACCTTCGAAGCAATCTGATTAACGCAAATTCATGTCAGCCTATTACCCAGGTTTTGGCAAATGCTGCCATTGCGGATATTAGTGAACCTACAGGTAACACGTGTACGAATATGATCCAACCCAAAGTGCAGATTTCGAATGAAGGATCTGTGAATTTGGCTACTGCAGTGATCCAATATCGTACGGCCGGTGCATGGCAAAGCTATAATTGGACTGGTCTACTCGGTCCGGGACAATCGGTTTATGTTACCATGCCATTATATGATGGCGGTTGGGGACAAAGGACACTCGAAGCAAAAACGAGTAATCCAAACGGGGGTGCAGATGCTGCTCCGGGAAATGATAGTTTTTCAATAGATTATAATGCAGTCCAAAACGGACATACCCTTACGCTGAACATTACTCTTGATATCCTTGGAGGACAGACTTCTTGGCTCTTACGCAATGGTGCCAATGAGACACTGGCTTCCGGTGGTCCATATGCTAATTTTCAAAGCGGAAGTGTCGAAACGGAGGTATTCTGCGTGGATAATGGATGCTACGATCTCGTGATATTCGATGCAGGTGGAAACGGAATTTGCTGTGCTACCGGTAATGGATCGTACGAACTGCGTGATGAAAACAATGCCATTTTGGCAAGCGGAGCAAGTTTTGGAAATCAGGATGTAACGAATTTTTGTGTGAACGCAGGTGGTAGCCCACCTGTTGCCGACTTTTCGGCAGCCAATGTCAATATTTGCGAAGGCGGAAGCACTACTTTTAACAATCTCACTTCAGGTGACGTTGATTCATTTAGCTGGAAATTTTTTGGGGGAACCCCGTTCACTGCTTCAGGAGCGAATCCGGGAACAATTACTTACAGCACCCCGGGTACGTATAATGTACGCCTGTCGGCAACCAATCAGTATGGACAGGATGTGGAATTGAAATCAGGATATATCACTGTAGACGCAGGTCAAACCTGGTACGCAGATACAGATGGCGACGGACACGGAGATCCTTCAAATACTACTTCAGCGTGTGCGCAACCGGCAGGTTATGTGGCGTTGGGGGATGATTGTGATGATTCAAACGGTGGAAGCTGGAATAGTTGTTACGACTGTTTAGGGGTGATGAATGGCACTGCGTATCTTGATAATTGTGGTACGTGTGATAGCAATGCGGGAAATGATTGTGAGCAAGACTGTCTCGGGGTATGGGGTGGATCTGCAGTAATGGATAATTGTGGTACGTGTGATAGCAATGCGGGAAATGATTGTGAGCAAGACTGTCTCGGGGTATGGGGTGGATCTGCAGTAATGGATAATTGTGGCGTTTGCGATAGCAACCCATCGAATGATTGTACACAGGATTGCGCCGGAGTTTGGGGTGGAACTGCAGTAATGGATAATTGTGGTGTTTGCGACAGCAACCCATCAAATGATTGTACGCAAGATTGCCTCGGAGTATGGGGTGGAACTGCAGTAATGGATAATTGTGGCGTTTGCGACAGCAACCCATCAAATGATTGTACGCAAGATTGCCTCGGAGTATGGGGTGGAACTGCAGTAATGGATAATTGTGGTGTTTGCGACAGCAACCCATCAAATGATTGTACTCAAGATTGCCTCGGAGTGTGGGGAGGAACAGGAGTAATGGATAATTGTGGCGTTTGCGATAGCAACCCATCGAATGATTGTACTCAAGATTGCCTCGGAGTTTGGGGTGGATCTGCAATAATGGACAATTGTGGAGTCTGCGATGCCGATCCTTCCAATGATTGTGCGGTGGATTGTTTAGGAGTATTGGGCGGAACAGCTGTAATGGACAATTGCGGTGTTTGCGACAGCGACCCAACAAATGATTGTACTCAAGATTGTCTCGGAGTTTGGGGTGGTACTGCAGTAATGGATAATTGTGGAGTTTGTGACAGCAACGCATCAAATGACTGTGTACAAGATTGTGCCGGTGTTTGGGGTGGCTCAGCTGCGATGGACAATTGCGGAGTCTGTGATGCGAATACATTGAATGATTGCCAACAGGATTGCCTCGGAGATTGGGGTGGAACAGCTGTAATGGACAATTGCGGTGTTTGCGACAGCGACCCAACAAATGATTGTATTCAGGATTGTCTCGGAGTTTGGGGTGGTACTGCAATAATGGATAATTGTGGAGTTTGTGACAGCGACGCATCAAATGACTGTGTACAAGATTGCGCCGGAGTTTGGGGAGGCTCAGCTGTGATGGACAATTGCGGAGTCTGTGATGTAAATCCTGCGAACGATTGTACACAAGATTGTGCCGGTGTATGGGGGGGGGACGCGTATTATGATGAGTGTGGCACCTGTGATAGCGATCCTTCAAATGATTGTGTCCCATGCGAAGGACTTGGTTTGACGCTATCAGCGAGCTCAGAGCCTTCATGTCACGGAGGAAATGACGGCTCAATTAGTGTTGAGGCGACTAGCCTTTCGGGAAATTATACCTTAATATGGAATACCGGAGCAAGTACGGAAAGCATTTCAAATCTTACAGCGGGAACGTATTCTGTAACGCTTCTGGAAGATGGTTGTACTGCATTTTTGGAAGTAATATTAGGCGAGCCGGATGCAATCGAAATCTCCGTAAATAATATTGTAAACGATGGTTGTGAGAATGGAAATACCGGTTCAGCAGAGCTTATTATTGCTGGAGGTACAGCGCCTTATAACCTTACGGTAAATAATGAAGTCGTGTGGGACCCGGTTCTTAGCTCACTCGCTGCCGGGACATATGATGTATCGGTAAGTGATGCACATAGCTGTAATTCAGATTTTAGTTTTACCGTCGGACAGGAAAACTGCGACAGTTTAACAATGACAAATCTTGTTCCTTCAATTTGCGCTCAAGGTAGTATAGGATTCTTTGGAAATGCAGCTTGCGAAACGGTGCCAAATGCCATTAGCTATTCCTGGATCGTACGGGATCTTCAGGACTTGAACAATTTAATAGAGTTTAACACTTCTGCACCAGTCTTCATGCCAAATGACATTCCAGGAATAATTCCCGGTTTAGTTTATGGTGTTCGTGTGAAAGGTCTGAATCCAACAATACCAAGTGACTTCGGGCCGGAATGTCAGGTGAGTTTTACTATCGGAACGGCTAAACTTACGGCTATCGATTGCGGAAACATGACACTCTCAATGAGCGATGTAATTAGTAATACGGGAATTCAGGGAAGTACCGACTACGAATTCCGATTTGAAGACGCAGTTACCGGCGAGCGCTATTACTACTATTCTGGTGGTGCGATTACTTGTCCACTAGCAGATGTTGCGACGCTCCAAACGAATACAGAATACTTGGTAGCAATACGTGGCAAATATAGAAATATTTGGGGTGAGTATGGCGAAATATGTGCTATTCAAATTGCGCCAGTTGTACTGACGACGGCACTTACAGATGTATGGTGTGAAAATTTTCAAATAGATATCGTATATGATCAGCTAATTGTGCAACCAATTGAAAATGCGTCCGTATATGAACTCAGAATTAGCGATAGCGGAGAAGGAAATGAAATCGCAGTTCAAAACAGCCTTCCGGCATTCCCAGTAATAAGTATACCGGGAATAGTTCCAAACCACAGTTATACGGCTCAAGCGAGAGCCTATATTGATGGAGAATGGACTGTATGGGGTAAGGTTTGCGAGATTGCCTTTAATGATCCGGATATGTTGAAATTGAATATGTTCATTTTCCCAAATCCAATCAAATTGGGAAGCCAGATTTATCTACGTACCGATGGTGATTGGGAAAATTTGATCATTCAGGTTTGCGATGCACAAGGTCATCATTTAAAAACGATTAAAAAGGACTTTAAAGACATGCAACCACAAAGACTGGATATATCTGGTTTACGGACGGGAATGTATTTTGTGAATGTCACCCACGGAAAGCAAAGTTTGTCAAAGAAGTTTATAGTGCAATAATATTTAAACAGATAGTTTAAGGGGAGAAGTCGCTGCTCGGACCACGGTTCGTCAGCGGCTTTGCCTTTTTAAATTAGTCTGGAAGTAGCCTCAAGCTGCTGGCTTCAAGCTTCAAGAAGAATGACGTTTGTGGAAGGTTGATTTGGGATTTTAAGAGAGTGGGTCATTCGTTTCAAAGGAATGCACTTTGAGAATGTGATATACAGAAAATAGCGCTTGTCAACGAAGATTATAGTTCAATAATATTTAAACAGATAGTTTAAGGGGAAAAGTCGCTGCTCGGATTTCGGTTCGTCAGCGGCTTTGCCTTTTGAAGGTATTCCGTTTTTTTGGCTTCAAGCTTTAAGCTGCTGCCTTCAAGAAGTGACGTTTGTGGAGATTGTTTTGGATGTTAGGAGTGCGGAGAAATATAGTTATTGTCGGAAATTACCTATGGATGCGCAAATACTATCATATATCTCTACAAATTAATGGCCTACCGATGACCAAAAATTTTCTTGAAGCTTGAAGCCGTAAGCTTGCAGCTCCTTTTTTATTTCTTTCCCCGAATCGACGCCTCAATAGCATCCCATAACTCAGCCGGAATCGCTTCGAGCTGATTAAACTGTCCTGCGCCTTTCAGCCATTCGCCACCGTCAATAGTCACGATTTCACCGTTCATGTATGCCGCAAAATCACTCATAAGATAAGCTGCAAGATTTGCAAGTTCCTGATGTTCGCCAGTGCGTCCAAGCGGGATGCGCTTTTCCATTGAAATTTTAGCTTTTAAGGGCTCCGGCAAAAGCCGGTCCCACGCACCTTTAGTTGGAAAAGGGCCGGGGGCAATTCCATTAAAACGTATTCCGTATTTAGCCCATTCTACCGCAAGGCTGCGCGTCATGGCTTGTACTCCTGCTTTGGCGCAAGCCGAAGGAACTACATAGGCCGAGCCGGTTGTAGCATAGGTAGTAACGATATTTACAATGTTGGCGGCTTGTTTCTGCTTAATCCAATGTTTTCCAAAAGTGAGAGTTGTGTTGATTGTTCCCTTAAGAACAATATCGATGATCACACCAAAAGCTTTGGAGCTCAGCCTTTCTGTGGGGCTAATGAAATTTCCGGCAGCATTATTGAGCAGACTGGTTACTGTTCCAAATTCCTTCAACGATTTTTCAAGGAGTGAAGCAACTTGATCTTCATCACGTACATCACAAGCCACAGCGAGTACTTTGCCACCTGTTAGGCCACTAATTTCTTCGGCGGTTTTCTCAAGTCGATCGATTTTCCTGCTGGTTATTACCACATTAGCTGCAAGCTGGGAAAAATAGGTTGACATGGATTTTCCGAGTCCAGTTCCGCCGCCGGTTACTACAATAGTTTTGCCTTTAAGGGCATTATCTCTTAGCATTGGATCTGAATAACTCATAATTATTGATTTAAGGGAGTGAATACGTCAAATAAGGTAGATTTCGTCATACTGGATGGTGCAAATTACGCTGTCTGTTTCGAATCCCCAATTTTTGACGAAAATGTTTTTTTGATTTTTATTCAAAGAGGGTCCTACAAAGTAAGCGCGTGTTAGCTTGCTGCGACTTAAATGAGCTTTCTTGGAAGAGGAAAATGATTAAATTTTTCAATAATCCCTTTCGAACTTGGTTTGTTTTGTATTTTTAGCGGAGTTATCTACTAAGCTCAAAAATTTTGGGTCGATATTTGCGTTCATCGGAATCAATTGAATAAAAAACAAAATTGTGAAAACAAATTACCCGGCAAAAGTATTATTAGCATGGTCGGAAGCGATTGCGGGAAATAGAAAGATCCGTGAATGGCTCATGAAAAACGGGTATCGCGAGTTAGGGGTGTTTGTTTTTGGGCTCCGAAATAAAGACGATGCCAAAGATTGGTTATTGAAAAATAAGTTTGAGCATTTGGCTGCAACCATTTCCGGTGCTGAAGGGAATCCGAACGCAGTGGCCTGGTTGAGAAAATTTAATTTTGATGTTCTCGCCAATGTAGCAATGGTTGGACATGGCGATCAAAAGGCATTGAAATGGTTGATTGATAATAATCACAGGGAAATGGCGATTGTTGCGAAGCAAATAGAAGCAGTAAAAGATGAAATTGAGAGCGACAATAACGACGCTCACAAAATAAGTCAGGAATAAAAATTAAACCAAATAATATGAAAATTGTAAAAACGAGTTTGTTAATGGTGTTTTGTCTTTTTGCGATTGCAATGCAGGCTCAGGATGACCAGAAAAATGAGGATAAATCACAACGCCCAAGTCCTCCGGCAGTTGCCACAGCAATAGTAAATGGTGGTGCTGCCACAATAGATTATTCTCAACCGGGAGTAAAAGACCGTAAGATATGGGGCGACCTTGTACCTTATGATAAAGTTTGGCGTACGGGAGCTAATGAGGCAACAACGCTGACGATTGAGAAGGATGTGAAAATAGATGGAAAAACGCTGAAAGCCGGTAAATACGGGGTTTTTACAATTCCTGGAAAAAATGATTGGACGATTATTATTAATAGCGTTTGGGATCAGTGGGGCGCTTATAATTACGACGCTTCAAAAGATATAATGCGCTTTAAGGTAAAACCAGAGGAAACTGATAAGTTTTATGAGCGTTTGACATTTACGATCGATAATGATGGTGAAGTGGAAATGATGTGGGAAAATTTGGAAGTGTCGTTTGACATGGAATAGTTTAGCCAGGAATCCCATAGATTTTAGCGTTAAGCTTTAAGCTGAACATACAGAATCACGCAAAATAACTGCAATACATAAGAATGCCGAATTACTAAACTGGATTTAGTAATTCGGCATTTTTTATTAGATCATTTCCTTACTAATAAATTAGGCTTAGAGCGCATGGCTTGGGGCCATTTGCTTAAGGCTTGCAGCTTTCTCGGCCTATTCCATCCGATAATGTATCCCTAAAGAATCTCGTAATGATTGATTTTCATTGTTGTTTAGGTTCCAATAAGGCTTTATGAGGGTGTGGGTGAGTAGGGCCTTCGTAATCTGCTTTTTCGCAGGATTTGAAGCATTTTGGATTTCTTCCCAACCAAGAATCTTGAAAGGAAAAACCGTTTGACATTTGATTTTCAGCTCGCGGTCGAGGTCGGCATAGCGCAGCGTATAAACATAAAATTCAGAAGGGCCTGCGAGCGTTGTATCATTCACCTGAAGCATTAGATTGGCCTCAGCCGGATACGGTTTGAGATCTTTATGATTAAGTCTAAGATATTCCATCGAAGGAACAATATCTATCTTACCAAGTGGAAGTGTTTGAGGTTCAATTCGGATGCGCGTCCAAATATCTTCTTCGAGATAAGTTGCATCTATCCCAATATCGGTATCACCCTCAGCCTGAAAATATGACCGCGTTTCGAAATTAAGTTTTTCGTTGCGAAAATTCATTTGCGAAAAGCTCTGCCCACACCAATCCTGAGATGAAAATGTAACCTTGAGCGTAACCGGATGTTTGCGGAATTCTACCGGTGTAAAAATACTGGTCATAACTGCATAATCGTAAATACCGGTGATAAATTTTTTAGTGAAGTTGAGTTTTAAAACAGAAATTCCCGGCATATCGCCAAATTCCTTTTTCACTTGTTTTTCCGGAAGGAAATCTTCGGTTACAAATATGAGTACAGCATCTCCTTTGCGGGGTTCCGCGTACCGCATTTGAGTTAGGTTGTAGTGGTCGAGCTCCGCATTTCCCGAATACCAGTAGTCCATGAATTTCCCCGGATAGGCAAGGTCAAAGGGTTCGGTAGGTTTTTTGCCTGTCTGAGCATCGCACGAAATACAGCAACTAAGAATGATCAGTATGGCCAGCAAGTTCGTTGTTTTGCTTAGGTTGAAATAGGTAGGGCACATTTTTATTTCCGATTGAAATTAGATATTTGAAAAGTACATAATCTATGGCGGCATGTGCAAGACAGGCGCCAAATATTCCCACAAGGTCGGTAAAATAGCCCAAACAGGCTATGGCGAAAGTCATGAAAGCTCCATAAATACTTATTCGCCAATCACGTGGGTCAAGATAACCATGGATGGCAACAAATATGAAGGCAGTAACCCATATTCCCAACAGAGGTTGGATTGCCCCGCGAAAGAGCAGTTCCTCGCCAAAACCGGCGCAAAGCGAAACGAATATTATTTCTTTTTCACCAAGGCCAAGGTTACCAATTATTCGGGCGTATTTTTTTTCAGTTCCCTTGAGAAAAGGTCGGGATACCAGCCATTTGGCACCAAAACCGAGGAGGGTTCCGAGTACTATCCCTCCGCCAAGCTGGATCAGGATATTAACCCGTGTCCGGAAAATTATTTCAAGCGGAAAATCACGAAAAAACCGAAGAATTCCCCAGCCTACAAGTGGAAATCCAAGGAGTGTAAAAAGCGCAGCCCAAAGAATTCTTTTTCGCATTAGGATTCGTTTTCATCAAAGTCTTCGGCTGAGAAAACGGAGCGGAAAAGATCGGAAAACGACATTCCGTCTTCGAGAACGTTTTTGCTGAGCATCGAATATTCAGCCAGACCATGAAGAATAAATTCCATTAACAGATAGGTATTTTCCGGTTTTGATTTTGGGATTGTATTTTTTGACAACGTCACGAAGTCCGGGCACTTCATCGAGTTTTTCCCTGTATTCTTTTTCAGTAAGGTCGGCAAGAAGTTCGATTTCGTTGCGACTAAACCAGTCGATTACTTTTTGATACGGATTGGGTTCTGATTTTCGTTTTTTAGCAAGTTCAGGATCAGGGAAATATTGGGCAAACTGATTACGAATCGCTTTACCGATAAGGGTAAGCGCTACATTTTTCGAACCTTCCTGCTCTCCTTCATAAACGAGTTCCACCTTTCCGGTAATGGATGGCAAAATACCGAGAATGTCACCGATTCGCGCCGAGCCTGATTTTTCGTTATTAATTATCAGGCGTCGTTCTACTGCACTTACGAGATTTTCGAAAGCACCTATGGTAAGCCGTGCCGATACACCACTTTTTTGGTCAATAAATTCACTATTCCGTGCCTCGACGGCAATATTTTCGATAAGCGAACTGACCAGTGGTGGCACCTTAACAGTGTCTATTTGGGCTTTATCGAGCCGTGCTTCCTGACGTGTAATAGCTTCTGAAATAGATGTGTTCTTTGGGTAGTGTGTAAGAATCTGGCTTTGAATCCGGTCTTTGAGTGGCGTAATGATTGCACCCCGATTGGTATAATCCTCCGGATTGGCGGTAAATACAAACATTACGTCAAGTGGAAGACGAAGTTTGAAGCCGCGGATTTGGATGTCGCCTTCCTGCAAAATATTGAAAAGTGCTACTTGAATGCGCGGCTGGAGATCGGGAAGTTCATTGATTACAAAAATCCCTCGATTGGCGCGCGGTATCAATCCAAAGTGAATTACACGTTCATCCGAATAGTCGAGCTTGAGGTTGGCGGCTTTTATCGGATCAGCATCACCGATAAGGTCGGCTACTGTAACGTCCGGGGTTGCGAGTTTTTCGGTATAGCGTTCCTCTCGGTGAATCCATTCGATAGGGGTGTCATCTCCATTCTGAGCAATCAGATCTTTGCCATAACGGGAAATAGGATGAAGTGGATCGTCGGCAATTTGCGAACCGGCAATCGCAGGTAAATATTCATCAAGCAGCGCAACCAATTGGCGAGCCATCCGTGTTTTTGCTTGTCCGCGAAGGCCGAGAAAGTTTATATTATGGCGTGAAAGTAAGGCACGCTCAATTTCAGGAAAAACGGTGGTCTCATATCCCAGAATTCCTTCAAAAACCGGTTCGCCGGATTTGAGTTTCGCTATCAAATTGGCACGTATTTCGTCTTTTATTGAACGTGATGTATATCCCGATTCCCGGAGTTCTCTGAGCGTGGAAGGCAACTTTGATTTCTTGGTCATACTATTTTGAAAAGGTTTTATTTGGATTCAACAGTTTTCTGGGAGAGATGTTGTCATTGTATTGAAAAAACTAAGAATAGGAGAATTACGAATTACGAAATGCGAAATTACGCATTACGATGGGTTTCCGATTGGGTCGGATGTTTTGGTTTTTGAAGAGATCGGTTAGCGTGCTTCTTCATATATAGCGACTTTCGTAATTTGCAATGTAGCTAATGGGGATTCTGTATTTGGGCCGTTTTGGGGGATTAATGATCGACGCATGAGACTACTGTGAGGCATAATACAGATAGGTCGCAATAATTCGTTCTGAACCCATGGCTGCGGATTGAACTTCGAGTTACGTAAATTCTTCGGCGAAAGGGAGCGCGTACCCATGCCTAGACTTACTGGCTTTGCGATGTGCGAACGCTTTGCTGAGCTCCTGTTAATTTGAGCCCAATGCATTATCGTAAAGTGGAAGTATACAGGCACGTTCAAGGGAATGAAGGTTGATTTTGAAATTGCGATATTTGCATCCTCCAATTTGAAAGTTCAAGAACATGTATAAAGAAAGTAAATTAGAAAGGTACGTATTCGATGGGAAAATCCTGATTCTCATTTGTATTTTGGCGGCTGCCTGTAATTCTGAAAACAGAAAGGAACCGGAAAATTCACATTTTAACTCTTTTTCTGGAAAGGCGCAGGGAACCACATATTCTATTTCATATGAAGACTCCACGGGAACGCTTTTTTCCAAACAATCAGCCGATTCAATATTGGATGCAATCGACATGTCGCTTTCGGAATGGGTCGATAGTTCTGTGATATCAAAATTCAATGATCTCGACAGTGTTGAGATTTCTGATCCTCATTTCTTGAATGTCTTTTTCCGCGGACGTGAGATTTCAAAACTTACCGGTGGAGCATTTGAGCCCATGATCATGCCATTGGTTCACGCATGGGGTTTTGGGCCTAATGGTGCCATTCCAAAAGGCGACATACATATCGATTCTCTGATGGCGCTCGTGCATACCGATATCGAGATTACACCGCTCGACACACTGGACGGAGATTTTGATTCACCTCACTTCATTTTCAATAAAATGAAAGGCCAGCAACTCGATGTGAACGGAATTGCACAGGGCTATTCGGTCGATGTGATTGGAGATTTTCTGGAGGCGAAAGGCATTCACAATTTTATGATTGAAGTGGGAGGAGAAGTATTGGCTCACGGCCAAAATGCACATGCTGAAGCTTGGAAAATAGGTATTGACAAACCGGTTGCTCCTGATCAGGATCGGCAATTGCAGGCAGTAGCGCTGGTCACAGATATGGCTATTTGTACTTCGGGAAGCTACCGCAAGTTTTATGAAAAGAACGGTAAACGGTATTCGCATACCATCGATCCGCAATCAGGAAAACCTGTTGAACATAATTTGATAAGCACAACCGTGCTTGCGCCAAATTGCACCAATGGCGATACGTTTGCAACCGCGTTTATGGTGATGGGCGTCGAGAAAACGAAAGAATTTATCAAAGACCATCCGGAACTACACCTCGATGTGTATTTGATCTACGATGGCGAAAATGGAGAGTGGGAATCGTATATGAGTCCCGGGCTGGAGAAGATTACGGAAGTACTTTAGGGTCGCCAGTCTCGAGTCGCGAGAGGGTTTGCGAATTGGGAGGATGGCTTGAAGCATCAGGCTTGTCCCAGTCACCATTCATTTTAAGCTTGATGTTTAATCAATCCTTCTGGCATTTCTCCTCAGGTCGCGCACCACAAACGCTGCAGGCAATTCCTGCTTCATTGAGCATCGGATTGTTGCTCGCACAGGTTCCTGAAAACTGACCGTCTTTTTTGAATAAAATTTTAATGGCAATACCCGCGAAGGCGAGTGCCAACATTACGACTGTAACTAAAAGTAACTTTAACATAGTACTTATTTGCCTGCAAAGGTAATGCCACGGAAACGGAAAGCCAAATTGTCAGGTAAATATCTGCGCGATTTAGGGCGGAGTTTTCACTCCCGACTTACAGTACCTGTGCCGTAAATATTCGTTTCCACCAAAACTGGGTGGCCTAAGTAATAAATATTTCCCGAAAGGTGTATCTCGCCATAGAGATAATTGTGTGCTACACACCGGATATCCTGAATAGAGGAGTTGTTTACAAACGTGTTTTCGGCGCTGAATTCATGCGCATCGAGCTTGCCGGATGAGCGGTTATAGAGCGCGGCTTTGAATGTTTTGCCCGATACAGTTACGCCTGAATAACCGGTGTGAACGTATATCTGAGCTGTGTCGGTAAGCAGGATTAGTTTTATCTCCCCATTGGCTTTGAATTGCTCGTACTGGAAGAAATTACTTTTCAAAGTGTCGAGCATGGTTATGTCGCCACTCGATTGGTTTTCAATATTTTCAAGGGTGGGGGCGAACACGGTTACTTCCGGAACAATGGAAAGGTTGCGGACGAAATTACAGGTGGAATTATTCGCGATGGTAAGGGTGCTTTGCGAAACGGAAGTCTCGATTTGGTCGATAATATTTTTCCCGTAGGTTACTTCCACAAAACAGGAGTCAGCATAACGGTAATTAATATTAACCTTGTCGGCTGTATAAATGCGCGAAAAGGTACCGGGGTAACGTATTTCGGTGGTTTCGTCGCCGAGTTTTCGTGCACAATTCGAGCCCGAGTCACGGTCGCATGATGCTGAAACGAAAAACACTAAAAGGGATATGACATAGATTCGTTTCATTTGAGTTTGTATGCGATTCCGATTTCGAAATTGTCTGCTTTCGCAAAATGCGATTTTAGCCCGAAAAATACCTGAAAATGGTTGAAATTATACAAGATATGGTACCTGAAAAAAATCATTCCATCGTCGGTAAATCGCGGAAAGAGATAAGATCCCATTTCAAAGCGGATGCCAAGCGGATCAAAGTGAAGTTGGTACAATCCGGCAACATACGCACGGTAGTTGTCGGCGCTGTTTCCACTCGAAGTATTGTCTTCGGTAATTCGATGTTCAAGACTTGTGTTATAGTTAATCCCTATTTCACCTCCGAAAGACGATTTGTAATTAATCTGCTTGTCATAAATTCCAAAAACATTGAAAACATTGTAAAGAGGCCCGTCGATCGGATAAGTTTCTTTCATTCCAAAAGAAGCTCCCGCATATATGGAGAACGGTTTTTTCGTGAAGGGCGGTGATTTACTTTCGGGAATAGCAAACCCTTTTGGATCGTATGAAATAAGAATTTTGAGAAACGCCAGATTGATTCCGGAGTTGGGCACTTTAATCGCTCCATTGGAGAGATGATGAATGCCGATGCCCGGTTTGAGTATCCATTTTTGCGAAAGCGGAATACGTCCATAAATATTTAGTGCCAGCGATGCATTCCAGGTAGATCCGATGGCCGAATTGTGGAAGTTGTCGTCCTTATCAAACGGTTTTTCCACGTAGCCTATGCCGAGCCCCATTTTAATTCCAAGCGACCTTTTACCCGTAAGGGGCAGATCGTAATATATACGCGTGGCTGTAGCATTTCCGAGATAAGGAGAATTGAGGTCGTAATAATTAAAACTGAATCCCCAGGTAGGAAAATTAAACGCTTCTTGCCAGGGTTTGGAGCCATCGGTGGCAAAACCGAGCTCGGCTTCGAGTGCGCTTATATGCCCGTTTACCAAGTATTTCATCTCGGGATGGTGCGGCAGAATGATGCCATACATAGGGGCCAAGCCAAAGGAAAAATGGCGTATCGAGTCTTGCGCGCGCATAGTGAGCTGTGCAAAAATGCATACAAATAAGAGGAATCGAATTTTCACGTAATCGTACAGCAGGATTTTGAGGCGTAAACTTAGGAGTTCCAAAGTAGAATTGCCAAATTGAAATGGCTAATTTTGCTGGAAATAGAAAACCTATGGAAGAAAAGTTGAAAGCCTTTGAGCGTTTGTTGACCATTATGGACGAATTGCGGGAGCAATGTCCGTGGGACCGCAAGCAAACTATGGAGAGCCTGCGCCACCTATCTATCGAGGAGTTATACGAACTGTCGGATGCCATTATTGATAATGATATGGATGAAGTGCGGAAGGAACTGGGCGATCTTATGCTTCACCTGGTTTTTTATAGCAAAATAGGAAGTGAAAAAGGAGCGTTTGATATTACGGACGTGCTGAATGGTATTTGTGAAAAGCTTATTCACAGGCATCCTCATATATACGGCGATATAGAAGTAGCTGATGAAGAAGAAGTAAAAGCCAACTGGGAAAAGATAAAACTTAAGGAGGGCAAAGGACGAAAATCGGTGCTCGAAGGTGTGCCTAAATCTTTACCATCGTTGGTGAAAGCTAGCCGAATACAGGATAAAGCCCGCGGCGTTGGGTTTGATTGGGATAATAAGGAGCAGGTTTGGGAAAAAGTGGAAGAGGAATTGGGAGAATTGAAGTATGAAGTTGATTCTGCGCAGAGCAGCGACAATTCCGACCGAATAGAAGAAGAGTTTGGTGATGTTCTTTTTTCGATGATCAATTATGCGCGTTTTTTGGGAGTTAATCCCGACAATGCACTGGAGCGAACTAACAGGAAATTTATCTACCGATTTAAATACCTCGAAACCGAATCAGCGAAAGAAGGCAAGAAGATGGGAGAGATGACGCTGGAAGAGATGGATGTGTATTGGAATCGAGCGAAATTGAAATAATTACGAAACACTTAGCTCATAGAAGATTATAAACCCAAAGGTTGCAGGAAACCTCTACGGAATCCGCTTAATATCTTTTCGAAACTGGCGGTTAAGTAGCGCCACTCTCCGTAGCCGAAAATGGACCAAAAAGCTAAAAATAAAAAAACAAACACCATATAGGTTATCCCTATCAAAAACATTCGGTCGAGAGAATCTAACTATGTAAATTTGCATAAAATTAAAATCATGGAAGTAGAAGTAGCAACAGACGAAAATTTCAAAAATACAATAGATACGAACGAACGCGTAGCAGTAAAGTACTATGCAGATTGGTGTGGGTCCTGCAAACTGATTGCTCCGAAATATAGACGTTTCGCAGCCGATGAGCGGTACAAGAATATTTCCTTTTTGGAGATCAATGCCGAGCATAATGAAAACGCACGAAAAATCGCCGGAGTTGATAATCTCCCCTATTTTGCCATGTTTCAAAATGGTAAATTAGTCGATGGATCGGCTACCTCGAAAGTGGAGAAAGTAGAAGAACTCTTAAATAAACTGGTGTAATGAAAATTCCGGTAATTAAGAAAATCGTTGAGAGATACACTTTGGATGAACTCGAAACTTCTGAATTAGCTCTGCTTGAGGAGAAACCTTTGAAGATTGAAATTGAAGGAGATGACGAGGGTGAACAACTTACGCACATTATTGCTGCTCTGGCTATAAAGCGGCAAATCGAAGCGGATAATATTCCATTTCCGAAGGCTTTACGAAATTATACCCAGCGGGTGCGGAATTCGATTTCGTAATAGTAAATATTTGTCCGTGGTGCTTTAAATTCTTTTTATCCCAGAATATTAACCACAAGCGATACATTGTGAAAATACATCGACCGCAAAATCGGGTTTTCATTTACATTGCGCAATCCAAAAGAGTAGCGCAATTCCGGGGCGAGATTGAACCATATATATTTCTTTGAGAGCCCAATTCCGAAATCAATTGCAATATCGTATCCTGTGCTAAACTCGGTGCTGACTTTTGGTTGGTTTAATGGAATTTTCACACTTGGACCAACAAGAAAATAGGGGCTCAATCGATCTCCAACTTTTTTTACGGTAAAGTGGGCCTTAATATCAAGAGCCGTAGGCATAATTTCGTAGGCGGTCTCAGAGCCGTCAGGCAATGATTCATTGAGTTGGCTATCGAAAAATGCAAGTTCCGCTTTGGGTGAGAAGAAGAGCGCATTTGTAAGCGTGTAATCTGCAAGCACACCAAGGCTGAAACCCACTCCGTTGTGAATGCTGGAATTGGTTTGGAGATCATCTTTGGTAAATGCATTGGCATAATTCAAACCGATATTAAAACCATACATCGCACTTTTTTCGGAAGCCTCGGAAGTTGTTTGACAATGTGCAGTATAGCTAGCTACGAGTAGGAGAGCGATAAGAACGGTATTTTTCATAAGGTTTAGGTATCGGTTGAGAATTAAAAAGAAAAGAAGTGTTAATCTAATTCTAAAAACTTCATTTTTATGGTTTTATTGTGAGAATATTGATTCAAATGAGCATATTTGAAGACTTTTATCTGAGAAGCTCTCTTCACGAATGGAACGGTTGGGGGGTCAGAGATGAATGAATGTGAAAGTATTCATGCAAAAAAATCTTTGGAAGAACCCCAAAACGATTTCTAAAGTAGCTACGGTGATTGCGTTTTTAGCTTTGATACGTTGCATTTTTGAACCATTCAGATTGTACCACATTACTGGCAAGGCACTGACTTTTCAAGACATTTTGCCTTTTTTAATTGCGGCAATGGTTGCGGCAGTTGGATTATTCTGCATGGTTATCCTCTCTTATTTCGGCAAGTTTAACATCATGGTTGCCATTTGCTTTGCTCTAATTGCCGCACTCTTAATCATTAAGAAGATTTTCATCGGATTTTGAAGTGAAAGATCATTTCTAACAGGACTTCATTTGGAGATAGAAATATAAATTCGAAAAGCATTATCATAAAATATAATAAGGCTATCTATTTACGTCGCAAAATTTTCAAATTTGTCAAAATCATGGGTGCCGTCGCTCCGCGTCTTGCGAGGGACTTTTTTTTCAAGCATCTTGCCGAGTCTCATGCCGAATTGGTTTGAAAATATTCCAGTATGACTCCAGAACGAAAAATTATTCATTAAATACTGGGATAGGGTAGTATTTGCTCGGGAAGTGCCGTGAAAGAAGTAACTGGTTTTTTGTGCTTTTGAGATAAAATCGAATTCCGATATTTAACAGGATAACCCTAAACTATAAAATTTCAGAAAGGCTCCTGAACCAGTGCAGTAATCTACACATTGAGGACTTAAAGCAACAGTAAGCGAATCTACTTCCTTCCGGAAAACTCAATTTCAGACTGGTTAGATTATTTAACCTTTAAGGTAACCCTTTGTAACGCATACATTGTCAAAAGATAATACCTCTCTGAAAATTGGGAACCGTGGATGTCGCAATATACCCTTTGTCGTGGCATAATTTTAGGAACGTTATATACTGTAACGCTTAAAAATATAATCTCATGAACACATACGAAGATAGACGGAACAACCGTCAACAAGAAAACGAAAGAAGAGAAGAAAGAAACAAGGGTCAATTTTCCGAATCCCGATCTGAGAACGGTTCATTTGGCGGAAGTCAAGCTCAACGACCTGTTTATGGCTCAGACCAACGTTGGAGAGAGGACCGTGGAGATTGGCGCAACGAAGCAGCGCGAAGTGAAAGATTTGGACAGAATGGCCCTCAAAATTATCCCAATGATCGCTACGGCAACGAACAGTACAGCAACAAAATTTACAACGACGATCATTACCGCGATCAAGCGTATCGGGGAACAAAATACGCCGATCGTGAGCGCAGAAATTCCCAATACAGTAATCCTGACTATCGATATCAGAACGATTACCAGCATACCCAGTATGGTAGTTTTGGAGATGCGCGCGACGAGCGATCAGGACTTACCCAAGGGCAGCGTGAGGCTTACAATGAAGTGCTCTTCTCAAGAGGAGCATATGATCCTAACGTGGATGGACGCAGCCTCGGTAACCGACATCATGTTTACACGGGACCCAGCCACCGGGGAAAAGGCCCTAAAAACTATATTCGTCAGGATGTGCATATCAAAGACGATGTAAATCAGGCACTAACTGAAAGTCACTCAGTAGATGCTACAGATGTTGAGGTAATGGTTGAGGATGGAAATGTAATTCTTAGCGGCACGGTCGATTCGCGATTGGCTCGACGCAATGCTGAATCGGCGGTAGACTATATATCAGGTATTCGCAATATCGAAAACCGAATACATATAAAATCGCAGACCGACAGGGATGTTCGATCGGAAGTCTCCAATGTCCAATCTAAGAAAAAAACGGACGCCAAAAATACCAGTGCCAAATCGCAAAACGGTAAGGCCAAGGCCTAAAATAGAAGGTCATTGGCCTCTAATAAATGGTTTTCGGCAGCTGTCGAAAACCATTTTTTTGTGCAGGTACAGGTATCAGGATCCAAGGTTCTGCTTATCCCAGCTGACTCATCAGTTTTCAATGATCAGGTGCGGTGTCATGCAGATTCCATTTCTTTATCCGATCTTTACAGAAGAGGTATGTTTATAAATTCTGTGCGAATATTTTTTTCTACTGCCTCAAATTTGAAATCGTGAATAAGCTCCAGAGCATCGCGATCTATGCGCTTAGTTTGCGTCCCGTCAATAACGACTTTCGCGTGTTCGGGAATGTGTTCCAGTGTATTGCGCAGGTTGGCTTTATTGAGAAATGATACATGTTCGCTGAGTTGAATTACAATCCGTTCGAGTCCATTGGCAGCGTCGCGCTCCTCGGTATATCGATACGGTACCTGATAATTTGACTTCAGGATATAAAAGATTCCTACGACCATACCGACCATAATACCTATTAGTAAATCCGTAAACAGAATGGCTACAATGGTAACGATAAATGGAATAAATTGCTGAAGCCCAATTTTGTATTGCGCCTTGTAGAGGCCGGCATTGGTAAGTTTATAACCCACCATTATCAATATTGCGGCTAGCGATGCGAGCGGTATTTTGTTCATAATGGTCGGCAAAAATGCCACCGCAATAAGCAGCATGAGTCCGTGATAAATCGTAGCCATTTTGGTACGTCCACCTGCTTGTAGATTGGTGCTACTGCGCACGATTACCGCGGTTACGGGCAGTCCGCCCACAAGCCCACAAACGATATTTCCCAAGCCCTGCGCCTTAAGTTCAGCATTGGCAGGAGTATGTCTTTTCAAGGGGTCCATCCGGTCGATGGCTTCGGTGCTCAGAAGGGTTTCAAGGCTGGCCACAATGGCTATGGTTATTGCAACAATGTATGTGGTGGGATTGCCAATAGCATCAAATGATGGCAATATCATGGAGGAAGTGAAGGAGCCGAAATCCGAGAATACCGGAATCTGCACCAAGTGTTCACTTCCGAGATTGGCCTCGGGATAAAATTTCCTGAATAGGAAGTTGAGAAATACACCCATAAAAACCACTAAGATTCCACCCGGCAGTTGTTTCAGACCTTTCACATTTTGCACCCGCTTGCTCCCCCAAATTATTAGGAAAAAGATGGAAACAATTCCGATTATAAAACTCCCGATCACCGGATTCCTGAAAGGTTCGATAAGTGTGGAAAAAGTATTTCCACCCGAAGCTTCGAAGAATTCCATTTCGCCAAAAGCATCGGCATCAAATCCGAGTAAATGCGGAAACTGCTTGAGAATAAGAATCAAACCGATGGCAGCGAGCATCCCTTTTATGACTGACGAAGGAAAGTACATACCGATTACTCCCGCTTTCGCAAAACCGAGAATAATTTGTAATACCCCGGCGATAATCACAGCAAAAAGGAAAGCTTGAAAGCTCCCGAGATCGCTTATAGCGTTGATCACAATCACCACCAGTCCGGCGGCGGGACCGCTTACGCTCAGGTGAGATTTACTCGCCATACCGATGACAATTCCGCCCACAATCCCCGATATAAGCCCCGATAGCAGTGGTACACCCGATGCTAGCGCTATACCCAAACAGAGCGGCAGGGCTACCAAAAAGACTACGATGCTCGAGAGCATGTCTTCCTTGGTGTGATTAAATAGATTTGAAAATTTTGATACCATATAAATACGTTTTTAAGTCCCCTGAAAAGAACCCTTTTTTATGAAAATGGAATGAATGTTTGAAAGCTCCCCTTTCGGGAAATGAAAGGATGAGCACGTATAGAAAACTAAGCCCTCAATGGCCGGGGAGGCTGGGTAAGAACATCATCCATATAGCGGGAGTTGAGTACTACTTCCGACTGTACGTATATTTCAGATTTGATCAATCCAGCAAGGAATTGACTGCTGAGATAGTTGCTTAAGAATACTTTTGACTTACCAGCATGAATTTCCTTGCCCGGCTGACGTTCGTTTTGCTCTTCAGAGCCTATCACATAGCAACTGGTATTCTGCTCCTGCAGTACAGCCAAATTTACAAAGAGGGCAGGAGAGACAAGAAGCCACGCCACAATAAACACATTCGCTCTATGGCGAACGTGATCAGGTACATATCTTCCTAAGCCAGTTTTTATCATTTTTGCAAAAGTACGAATTATTGAGAGAAATATTTTTTAAGTTCTTCGATTTAAGTTCTCCATTCTTTGCTTTGCACATTGCCCCTTTCATTGCAGCCAAAACGGTACATGTGCCCGATCAAACCATCCTCATTGAGCCTGCTGTCCGAAACCCAGATATTTTATTGATTTTGGACTTCCAGCATACGCACCGCTTGGAGTAATTGTCTTACTGGTGCAATTGGCCTTCTGCAGAGAAAGGGTTAATACCTTTGGTTTGGAAATGGTCTGAGGTCGTTCTACTTAAAATTCTGTATGAAATTCTTGCCGATATAGTAGAACTGAGAAATTAATATCTTGTTCCACTTTTAAAGAGGTTATAACGCTAGATAAAATTCATTTTACGTTCTTTGGTTATCGCTCATTTGGGCCTTTCGACATTCATGAGTGCTCAAGTATCGCAACCTCCACCTATAAGTTTTTACTTATTGGCTTTCATTCCTGATAGCTTTTTCTTCGTTTCAATTTGTTCGCTACAAGTCTTTAATGTGCTTACGAAAGCAATCAAAATGATGATTTTTTTTATGGATATTCTGACGCTTTTCAGAAGCGCCGAAACATCCTTTTCATCCCACTGCTTTCTATAAGTCCTGAGAATGTATGCGGCTATCTGATAAGGTTCGACTGAAACTTTTCAAATAAACCTGAAGTACGGTATGTAAAAATGGGGTAAAAATTAGGAGAAGGAAATTGAAAACTGCCCACACACTTCGGAGTGTAGGGTTTAAGTTTATTTTTGGCAAAAAAAATGGGAGGTGACGCACCTCCCATTCCAACAACCAAGTTTGTATTCTCTGTCTCAAATAAACAGAAGATGGGTGCCTTCTCCTTTCGCCCTTTCGTAAAATCCGCCCACGGTTAATATGCCATCAAGGTCGTCAATAACATCTTCTTCTTTTAGCTTAAACATATCCATGGCCAGCTTACACCCCCACAATTTTGTTCCGGAGGCAGAGAGAATTTCCAAAAACTCATCTACAGGTGGAATGTCCAGCCTTTCCATTTCCGACTTCATCATTTTGGTCGCGAGGGCTTCCATACCGGGCAAGCCGCCTAACATGGTAGGCATGTGCATGGCCGGATTGCCTACCGTTGCCACGTGCAGGTGTTTCAATTTCTTTTTCTGAACGGCTTCCAGCCCAAAGAAGGTGAAAAATATTTCTGAATCAATTCCTTCCATGCGCGCACCATTGGCTAAAATGAAACATGCATACACATTTTCTATACTCGCCTTGGATAGTATAAGCATCATTTTTTTAACTGGCTTATTATCAGAATTTTCCATTTTGTCTTTTTATTTGTTCGTTCCTTTTATTTAGCACACCTTTCTGGTTAAATACAGCTTACCGGTTTAGGAATACCGGCTATCTTACTCGCTATTTTTAAAGGGCCTTTTGGAAATAATTGGTAAAACTCCTTGATGTCAACGACCCCACTTTTGCCAACTTTACGTATGGTGAGGGGCACTTCTTGTTTGACTTGATCACGCAGATAATCGATTACCTCCCAATGCTTATCGGTCATATTGATTTCTTCCGCCTTAGCTATTTCAAGCCCTATTTCTTTGTTCCATTGATTTGGATCGGTAAGATACCCTTGGTCATTGCACTCCACGACGTAACCAGCTATTGTTTTTTCGCTCATGATTTCTTAATTTTTAATTTCATTTTTGATTTACGAGTATACTTCTTCTTTAATCTCTTTTCCTGCAAGTTTCATGTTACTGGGAACAAATGGAATAGGTCTGCCTTTTAAAAGCATATTCCAATACACCCACTTGAAAGCTAATTTTCCCATGTGATTCAGGCGCGTTTCTTCCAACAGCTTCAAAGGCCCGAGTCCCGGAATAGGAAAAGTCCCTTTGACGGGTTCCTGCAAGTAATTAAAATCGATGAGCAAGGCTTTTTCATGTCCGGTTTCTATAAAGCAATTGGCATGTCCGTCGAAGGATGCTTTCAGTGGTTTACCGGCTATATACAACTGAATATTTTTGGTAAGGATATCTGCTTCAAAATGGGCTACAGAACCCGCTTTTGAAGTTGGTACGTTGGTAGCATCACCAATCACGAAAATATTGTCTTTAACCTTTGATTGCAGCGTGGCCTTATCGGTGGGAACATAGTTGAGCTCGTCACCAAACCCGGAACGTGCGATCGCGTCATTGCCCATATTGGTAGGTACAGTTACCAAGAGGTCGTATTCAACTTCCTCGCCGCCATAGCCGATAATTTTGTGGTTTTCGGCATCTACTTTTTCAATATTAAAATCGGGAACAATTTTGATGTTTTTTCGATCGAGCAGATACCCCAGCTCTTTGGTGCAAACCGGTTTGGTAAATGCTCCTGACATCGGGGTGACATAGGTTATATCTACTTTGTCCCTCATTCCTTTATTGGTAAAGAAGGCATCGCTTAGAAAAGCGAATTCCAAGGGAGCAACTGGACACTTTATGGGCATTTCGCAGATATGCACAACCAATTTACCGCCTTCCCAGGTTTTAAGTTTATCGCGCAAACTTATAGATCCCTCAAAGGTGTAGAAGTCAAAAATAGATTTATACCAATCATCGCCCAGCATTCCGTCTATTTCTTGAGGCGCAGTGTCACATCCTGTAGCTATAATCAAAATTTCATATGCTATAGCCCTGCCATTTTGCAACAGCACTTTATCATTGTCTTTATCTATTTTATCTATCTTTTCGTGAATAAGTTTTACCCCTTCGGGGATAAACTCAGCCACCGTTTTTTTAAGCTGACTCGGTTTGTAAATATCAAAAGGCATGAACAAAAACCCTGGTTGGTAGTAATGGTTTTCGGCATTGTCAACGATGGTGATATTCCATGTATTCTTCGGCAGTGCTTTTCTTAAATGATTGGACATCATTGTTCCTGCTGTCCCTGCACCTAATATTAGTAAATCTTTCATGATGTATCGTGCTTAAATGAATATTAGATTCTATTTTTCTTGCTAACAACATTTTTTAATTCCTCACTCTTCCAACGCTGTATAGCGTTCATCTCGCTTCCGCCTCTATTCACTTCCATCGTTCCTTGATATGTTCATTTGGTACTTCAAATTTACTGATCCTTAAAGGTTATCATATGATATTTATCATGAGTAGGGCTTTGAACCGTTATTAACAACGCTTGATGGAAAGTTGAATTTTGCGATGAAAAACGGGGATGGATTAACTACAGAATCTCCAGATACTGCAGCAATATTTTTTAGAATCCAATTTTCTAAATAGCGATGATTTAAAACATCTAATTCCCAATTTTGAGGAGGTTACACTAAAAAAGAATGTTTTTTTTTTTTTGAAACAAGGACAACACAGGCAATACCTCGCCTTTGTTTGTTCAGGTTGCCTCAGAACCTTTCATACGGATCAAAAAGGACATGAAACTACGGTGCAATTTTCCTTGCCGAATTGGTGGACAGGTGAGAAAGAGAATTTTGATTTTCCCAAATTTGCAAAATTCAGCGTGCAGGCGCTGGAAAATACAATTCTCTTACGCTGTGAAAGCTTAAAATGGGAGCCGCTTTGGGAAATATTCCTGCCTTTACAAAGTGGTATCTCTCTCACATGCGAAAGTGCTTTGACTTGTCGGCTCAAAAGCTTGTGGATGCGCAAACGAAAACAGCAGAAGAAAATTATCTTTCTTTACTGTAATATGCCCCCGAAGTTATTCAGCGTATTCCACAGCATTATATCGCTTCCTATTTCGGAATTAAGCCACAGTCGTTAAGCAGAATAAAAAAAATCTTCTCAAAAGAGAATTAGTTAACGTAGGTGAATGAATTTTGTCTTGAGACGCTATAATTTTGATTGAGATTCGAAAAGATTTTCAAACTAAAATTATTAACGATGACGACGCTACAACTTATTGGTAAAATTCTGATCACAGTGGCCACGGTAATATACGGGTTAATACCTCCTTTCGTGGATTTTAATGCTACCCATGCAACCAACCCATCCTAGACAGGCCATGCCACGTTTCATATTGTTTGGCAAGTGATTATAACATTCTGCTTGGGAATACTAAGTCTGTACTTATTATGGTTTCGGAAAGACCATCCCGGATTTTCGACCGATTTAGCATTTCTAATCGGATGTATTGTTTTAGGTGGATTTTTTCTCAACGTTGGCGTCAGAAAAATTTATGCAGGCAAGCTTGCTGACCCGAATGGTGTCCCTCCCGTTTTTAAAAATGTTGATACCAATCTCTTTTTCCTTTCAATTGCTTTTTTATTATTGGTCAGTGGTTACTTAATGGTAATATGAGTGCCACAGGGAATTAATTCTAAAAATGAACGTCTTGCCAGCTTAGGTCTTTACGGAAGCGCTTGCACAAGATTGTAACTTGGTATCACACACCCAATAATCTCCGAATAAATGAAAAAAACGGTTCAATTAGCAAACCGCTATATCTGCGGTATAAGTAATGTGTTTATCAATGGAAGACTTGAAGAAGAGATAAGTATAGCTTTGATTTTCCCCGATTGAATCCCAAAATGAATGGAAAGCGTTTCTAAATAAAATTTGGGAAGACACCGATAAACTTGCAGGGTTTATAGAAAAAATGACCGAAGAATAATTAAACCAAGGCTTCGTGGATGAAAGATATGGAACCTATCAGCGAAATATCGACGGAATGATTGAGCACTGCTATTACCATCTGGGTCAAATTGAATTGCTCAAGAAAACGCTTTTAGATTAGCTTCCATTCACAACAACCTCTTTCTGAGGGATACGCCTTAAACCATGAACTTTCAAACCCAAAATCCTTAATGGATTTCATGCGCTGATCGTTATACTATTCATAAGGAATATATATCTTGTCGAAGATATCAGCACTTCTGAGATTTACCTATATACTTTATAAACGAAAAGCTCCTTGTAAAGCTTTGATAGTTTTATCGGTTTGAGACAAAAAACACACAAAACATTAGCGCTATTCGGCATTCTTGCGCTATTGCTAAATTCATGCTATTATAAACCTTTTATTGGATATGCCTTAAACAAGAAGGGCTTTAAGAATTTTAGTAAAACAGAAAGAATTGCCGGAGATAATTCCAACCCTGCCAGAGATTATAAGGTGAACCGATACGATTGGGCAATAGAGGTTTTTCCCGATAATAGGCGTATCTCAGGTAAAATGGATATAACTTTTACCAACAATTCCCCACAAAATACTTTCCTCTTCGATCTTCAAAAAAAGATGAAGATTCTGTCTTATACGTGTTCAGAAGGAAGTCCTAAAATTGAGAGAAAGCACGATCTTTTGTACTTGAAGTTTGATGAAAATGTATCCCCCCACACCCGACAAATACTCAGCCTCACGTATGAAGGAAAACCGGCAAATGTAGGAGGTGAAGGCCCCATACAATGGAAAAAAGACAACGAGGGCAGAACGTGGATATCTTCTCAAACCGAAGGTATAGGTCCGCAGTTTATTATGCCCTGCAATACGTTATTGCGCGCTGAGTCAGACTCATCAACGATTACGGTTACCGTTCCGTCCGACTTAAAAGTAGTTTCAAATGGCCAACTAATTGGAGTCGAAAACAATGCGCAAGCAAATACGATAACCTACAAACATGAAATAACCAATCCAATAAATACCTACAGTTTATCCTTTAATGTGGGCAATTTCGTAAAGTTTACTAAGCCCTACACGGATATCAGCGGCGTCGAAAGAGAATTGACTTTTCAAGTGTTGGATTACAATCAGGACACCGCAAGTACTTTCTTTAATCAAACCCCAATCATTTTACGAGAGTTAGAAAAACTATATGGCCCATATCCATTTTGGAAAGATGGCTGCAAATTCGTTGAGTCCACTTTTTCAGCCATGGAGCACCAATCCTGTATAGCGATTGGGTCAGATTACACCTACGATTGGAAAGACTATAACACCACGCTTATCCATGAATTTTCGCATGAGTGGTGGGGCAACAGCATCACCGGAGAAGACTATTGTGATATCTGGATACACGAAGGCATGGCGACTTATTCTGAAGCTTTGGTATTAGAAAAAATCTACGGGTCGGAGGCGTATGATAAAAGGATGAACTACGCACGTTATTTTTCAATGAACACCATTCCGGTGCGCAAAGAATGTGACGTTTTATACAACAGTTGGGTTAATCCAGCCGATCAAGATATTTACAACAAGGGTGCCCTATTGATGCACTCACTCAGAAAAGTGGTAAATGATGATAGCCTCTTTTTTAAGAGTCTATTCATTATACAAAAAGACTTTGCCAAACAAAATATATCTACCGAGGCGCTTATAGAGAAGTTCAATACCTTATTAGGAAATAACTACTCTTCCTTATTTGATTGGTACCTGAATAAGGTCGAACCGCCTGTTTTGGAAGTTTTTGCAGACAAAGAAGCAGATAAGCTCTATTACAAATGGAAGGAAGAAATTCCATTTTATCCTGACGGGCCAGTTTACATAGAGCAAGGAGATGAAGAATTCACTTTAGTTCCCACCACAGATTATCAATCTCAGAAGGTAGCCGATGCAGTTCCCATCACTTTTCTGACAGAGAAATCCATTTACTATTTAGTCGATGTTCGAAAGAGAAAGTAATTCGCCAAAACGGTGTCGCCAGTATTTTGAAACTTAGTTTAGAAAAAAACTTGAGCAATCTTCGATACATAATCCTTTTCAGTAAAAGCAAAACCCCAATAGAATGTGGTGGCAATATATCTTAGTATTCATTGGTGCGCTAATATGTGATATAGTTCCAATTCCTTTCCCACCGGCATTTACCGTAATGGTCTTCTTACAGATCGTTTTTGATTTGAATGTGTGGGCGGTAGTTGTGGTAGGAGTGGCCGGCTCAGTGCTGGGCAGATATCTTGTTCTCCTGTATGCGCCCATATTGTCGAAAAAATATCTTAAGGTTTCGAAGAATGAAGACATTCAGCTTCTTGGTGATAAAATGAAAGACAACAAGTGGAAAGGTATTTTGATAGTTCTTGCCTATTCTTTGTTGCCACTTCCCACCACACCGCTTTTTTTAGGCGCCGGCATTTCAAAAATAAAGCCGATTTATATTATGCCGGCATTCATCATAGGAAAGTTCACAACGGATTCTATCATCTTGAATGCCGGAAAATATGCATCTGAAAATACCCAAAGTATGATCGACAACGCATTTTCCTGGCAGTCTATCACGAGCCTTGTGTTGAGCTTAACGCTGATTTTTTGTCTTTTTTTCATCGACTGGCGCACCTTGATTTACTCAAAGAAATTGGTGTTCAATTTTAATATATTGAAGTAGATGTGGTTTTCTGATTAATGGGTTAGGGGTATCATTTGGTAAATGAAATCCACGGGATTTAGCATAGCTGTTAATCGTTAACTGGCATTCGAATTATAGGGTTTCAATTTCAATTTCAGTGCATGAGATCTATGTACCGATACAACTTTTGGTAAAAATAGGGTTGTAATTCTCAAGAGAAATACATACGTTTAATCGTTCAACAGATGGTCAAGTAAAATGAAAAAATTGTCAATCATACTTCTTGTATTGCTCCTGTTAGGGTGTAAAAAAGAAAATTCCGAGGATTCACCATTGGTGCCTGAATCGATTATTCAGAAAAAAACGATTGATATTATTCCTGATTTTGTCCTGAATTATCCCATATCTGATTATCAACTGGACATAAATCAAGATGGTATATCGGATATAGTGTTTACATCATATGGATACGCCTCAAATAATTTCACCTTAGAGGAAATGTTGGTCCAATCTAAAGGCGTTTTTGAGATTGCAGCCTATGATAATTCACCAGCAAGTAATGATTTGGCCTTGTGCGCAGATAGCATGATAGTGATGATTTCAGATTCTGCAGACTGGTCTATGAATAGTTGTACATTGGTTTCTTATAACTTTCAGGCTCTTCCACCTCCTGGAGAGTCATCTTATAGTGGTCCTTGGTTGAACAAGAATGATAAATTTTTAATCGTACGTCACTTGGTAAATGATGAACAACTTTATGCGTGGGTAAAGATCAGTAATGGATGGGGAATTCAATTAATTGTTAAAGAATTTACGTATGAGTACAAATAACTGTATGGCATTAGAAAGCTGATAAACAAAACACGATTTTCTAAAGAATCCAGCCCAAAAAAAGTGGATTTTGTTTAGACGTCTACCTTTTCCCCATCCCAATCCACCGCAAATTCAACTCAAAACCACCTCGTCCTGAAGAATATTCCCTAAGGCCGCTGTAATCAAACCCGTAAGCCATCCCAATCGCGTAAGCTCCCCAATTGAGCTGTGCATCGACGCCAAAACTATTTCCATTTCGCAAATAAACACCCGCCGAAAGCGAGAGCGGCTCTTCGTCGCCCATAAAACTATCGCCCGCTAAGAGCAAGTATTTCACCCGGGCTGCCGCCAAATAATCGAGCGCACCATTTTGGGCATTTCCATAAAAGGCAGGGCAGACGGCCACCTTTTCACCGATGGGAAGTTGGATGTCCACAAATGCCGTAAAGCGCGGAGTGAGCTCGTCTGGAAGGGTTTGGGATTCTGAGATTCCGATGCGCCCGAGATGATAACCCGACAAGCCCGCTTCGATCTCAGGGCCCAGCTTCCAGTTTCGTTTTTTGGAGCCTTTGGCAAACCTATACACTACACCGCCACCCAGATCGATATGGGAATCGTGATCGGCGCTGAGATCTTCGCCACTCGGCAAAGATGGGTCGTACTCAGTTCCATTAAACTGGCTTCCCCATTGGCCGCCTTGCGGGTCGAAGCTCCGCTGCTCAATCCCGATATTCAATCCGCCGCCAAAACTGCTGTGCGCATTTATCTTTACGCGATACGATACGGGTGCATTTACAGAAGTGACTTTCACCCCGTCCGTACCCGATTGATCGGTAAGGAATACCACCCCCGCGCCAATGCCCGAAGCGTTGTGCGATTCCTTTCTGGTGCCGGTGCCGATGTGCATGTCGAAGGTTGCGGCCAGCGTGGTATAGGGGGAGTCGAGCGATTTCCACTGGGTTCGATAGTTCAGGTTGGCGCGGTACTTTCCCATTTCGCCGGCAAGGGCGGGATTGACCAACAACGGAGAGAATTGAGGCATTGAAAATTGTGGATCTTGTGCCTCTGCTTTCGCAAAAACGAAGAAAAACAAGGCCGCGACAAACCATCCGTAAAGCGAATAGCTGATCGAGTGCCTTATTTTCCACGCTTTACTCATCGTCTCACCGATATGTTCCCTGATTCATTCACCTCTTTTCCTTCCTGAAGTTTTGCTTGGAGCGTGTAAACATATGTGCCAGAAACGGGCTTGCCATCAACCGTTCCATCCCAGCAGTTTTGGAGATCGTTGGTTGAGAATACTTCTGTACCGTTTCGGTCAAAAATGCGGAGTGTGAAAGTCTCGATTCTTACGCCCATCAAACAGAGTTTGTCATTCAGTCCGTCGCCATTAGGTGAGAAAACGGTTGGCACAAAAGTTTTCGGCAGCGGAAGTTCGCGGTGTACATACAAGCTGTCGCTCGAAGTACAACCATGTTCGCTAGTGACCATCACCACATAAGCGGTCGATGTATCTGGATTGAGCGTAGGGTTGGGGCAATCGGCGCAACTCAATCCCGAGGCAGGCGTCCACAAATACGTTGCGTTTTCCAATTCGGGAACCGTGTAGACTTCGATATCTTCGGTGGCAAAAGCTTCCAGAAATACCGAGTCTGGATCGATCACTGCCGTAAATTGGCCAATGTTTCCAATAAAGAAAGCCATGGAGTCCACACAACCGATATTGTCCGTGACGTGCACCGTATGATTTCCCGGAAGGAGGGTGTTCGCAGGATTTCCAGTTTGCCCACCGGGTGTCCAGTTTACCTGAAATGGTGAATTGGAACCTGAAATAAGTACATGCCCTCCACCATTGGGCTGGTCGCAATAAGCAGGACTCGTCCACAAGCTGTCGATTAGTCGGTCTGGTTCAGTAATTAGAATAGAATCTCCTGAAGTGCAGCCATTCACATTATTGACCACCGAGAGCGCATAGGAGCCCGCATACAGATCGGATATGAAGCTGGTATCCGCACCAAATTGCGACCAATAAATGCTTATGTCGGCAGTATCTGCAGGTGTAACCGAAATACTTCCATTGCTTCCGTTGTAGCAGGTCACATCCATAACTGCTGTGCTAAATTGTGGCGGAGTGAGCAGGATTACATCGATCGTAGTCGTATCCGAACAGCCGAACTGCGTATTTGCAACAAGCGTGTACATTCCCGCCTGATTGTACTGCACCGTATCTATCACCGGATTTTGAGCCTCACTTGTATAGCCTTCTGGTCCTGACCACCCATAATAATACCCACCATCGCCGAAGAGCTCAAGTGGCGAGCCGGGACAGATGGAATCATTTGCGGAAGCGATAGCCGTATTGGGATAATCTACGTGAACGGTTTTATGAACGCAGTCAGTTTCGCGCTCTACGCTTTCCGAGCGCACATAGTAAGTCGTTGTGGTATCGGGGCTCACCCAAATTTGGGCTCCTTCACCTATATAATTATCCGTGGCGCCGCAGGTATCAACATACCATACCCACTGACACCCTTGGCCGAGGGCGCCGCCATTAAGCGTAAGTAATATGCTGTCGCCAATACAAATACCAATTGGTGGTGGGCCGGGATTAGTGCCTCCGTTGCCACCGCCGCCGCCGCCGCCGCTTCCACCACCACCGCCGTCGCCAATGTCTATGGGAAGTGTAGATGTGTACTGTGTGTATCGTGCTATAAATCCGTCTTCCTCGCCGCTTTTCTCAGTTTGATGAATCGATTCGTACTGCGATTCCTCTGTCATTTCGAATTCAGAAAGGGTAGTGCCCGTAAGGTAAATGGATGTGTAGCCAAAGACGGCGATCGCATTTCCATATTCATCGCCTTCGCCGCCGAAAGAACCGGAATATAATTGATTGCCATAAATGTCATATTTCGTTACAAAATACTGAAGGTCATCGAATGGAAAAGGGAAAATGCTCAGGGTATCGCTATTCATTACGCTATCGCGTTTGGTAGTACCCGTAACATAAATATCTCCCGCATAATCGCGGCTTATGTCGGAGGCTGCGTTATATTCGGTGCCGCCCAAGTAGGTAAACCAATTTAACCCGCAATGTTCGCCTACGCTCAAAACAAATGCATCGCCATTACCACCGTACTCTGCCTGATACGAACTGGTATCACCATCGGCGATTTCCGAATTGGTTTTACCCGCAAAGAAATAATCGCCATTCACAGTTTCCACACCGGCTATACTGTCCCGACCCGCACCACCATAATAAGTGCTCCACTCAATCATTCCGGTGGTGTCGATCTTCACCGCAAAACCGTCGATGTCACCGCCAAAATCGGATTGAACCACAGGTCCCCAGGCTATATTTTCAGTGGAATTGGTACTTCCCACCATCACCCAGTTGTACAGCGAATCTACCACAATATCGCTGCTGTAGTCGTCGCCAGGGCCTCCATAGTAGCTCGCCCAAACGATTCTCCCTTCCGAATTGTATTTTGCCATAAAGGCATCTGTGAGTGCGTGATAGGGAAGGAGTGGGGAGATGGAATCGTTGCTGAGAAAGCCGCCGGCATCGGTATTTCCGGCTACCAGCACATTGCCGCGATTGTCGGCGTAGCACGCGGTACCTTCTTCATTTCCGCTTCCGCCAATGTAGCTGTCCCAGATAAAGTGGCCATGCCGATCGAATTGTGCAATAAACCCATCTCTTCCGCCGCCGTTCTCCGGCTGTTGGCATGTAGCTGTCCCAATCGAATCGGTAGAAGTAGTGCTACCCGTAATAAACAGCCGCTGGTAGGAATCCACATCTATATCGAGTCCGTAATCATCGCCCGAGCCACCGTAATAAGTGGCCCACTGACGTAACCCGTGCTGATTAAATCGAGCTACGAAAACATCCGTATTTCCACCTGAAAAAACACTTTGGTAGGCGTCGACAGAAGCCATGCGATCCAATGATTCTGTGGTTCCTACGATAAAAATATTTCCAAGCGAATCGGTTGCAATTCCCTCCGGTTTATCGTAGAGCGAATCTCCATAATAGGTGCTCCATTCGCGGATTGCCAGTGGATCGATAACCAAATCACCGTCTGCATTTGAAATTTTATCTTTCGTTGAAAAACCGATCACAACTCGATTTTCCGATTGCTCTACGATATTATACGCCACATTTACCAATCGACCGGTGGCGGTCATCCAACTAGAGGGAATTTCTTCGGTTATCGTTTTTCCTGAAAGGGTGAAAACTAGTATCCCATCGCACATCTCAAAATCATCGAAGCCCGCATATTCAAGTCGTATCTTATTAATTTCTTTGGGATTATTCACGGTGAAGTTGTACTTTAAAAGTCCGTCGTTGGTCGTATTTACGTCAAAGTCAATTCCTTCATAAACATTCTTATACGTGATTTTTCCGAAAGTCCTGAGATCGGAAATACGCTCTTTTTGACCCGATGAAAAATAGTTGGTGACCCCATCCATTTCTTCCTGAGCCATAAGCTTTGCTGTTGGATTTATACCCACAAGATTCAAATCCATTCGGTGAAAGGCAATATTCTTACTGCTGCCTACCGCGCGATAGGTATCGAAGCTTATTCCGTTCTGGCGAAGTTGAATATTCACTCCAGGAGCCGCGGCCCACAAATACTGCACACCGCAATTGGGCGCATTGAGCTGATCTTTCACCTGCCCGATGTTTTCCGTAAATCCGGCAGGACGGGTGTTAGGATGATTCGCAGTGGCTAAGACCGGAACTGAAAAAATAATTGAGAAGAGTAGGGATAGAATTTTTTTCATAACGTGGTGTTTTGTCTCGGGAACAACCGGAATACTGCTAAAAATAAGCTTGCCAGAAGGAATACTTTCGCTGAAACTGCGTTAAACCCGATGAAAAATAGAAAGAATTTAACGAATTTTAAAATTTAATTGAGCATCGGTTGTTTTTCAGGAAGAAGTGGAATGATTCAAAAAAACTTACCACTCGGTTCTGAAGAAAATTAGGGCTTTTGGCTTTTCGATCCTTCTTAAAATGGCGAGAAATCGAAAAAAGGCTTTTGTGGATCAAAAAAAGGGACTTCAAAATACTATACAACCTGAATTTTGGAAAGCACACTCTCCGATTGAGACTCGTGTCCCTATATGGTTGAGTTTATACCAAGATATTTTTAAAAATTCAACGCTTTACAACTTCAATTGACTTGATAATCTCCTTGAAAACGCTTTGATATGTTGCGCTCTCATTTGCCCTATATTGGGCCTCAATCACGAAGTAGCTATCGGCTGTTAAAAAAGTACACAGAATCCCTGCAAGGTTTGTTTCCTTTTCGGTGAAAGTATATGTCGCCATGCTAGCAGGCGCAGCATTAAGAATCAGATTATTCTTTTCAATTACCTTAAAATCTGCATATTGAGTTCGTAGATCACCATTCAATTTTCCATCAAAACAATCATCTAGATTGGGACAAGTCTTATCGAAATAAGTTAGTGAGAGCCGGGGCAAGTGATCCTTGCTTCCCGATATTGGATAGACATAATGGTAGTAAGGATCGTCGGTATATGCATAGCCTTCCGGCAAAAGATAAGAGAAAGTGATCTCGGGATCGACAATGCTAACGCGTTCCTGCGCTTTTGCAACGATGCAAGCGAGCAAAAAGAAAAGGACGAAACTGGTTTTGAAAGAGTTCTTCATGAATCGCCAAAACACAAAGTTCGCGCCAGATTTATTCCGCGCCACCATCAAGGTTTAAAATATCGTGCTGTCGGTTGATCGATTCCTGGTGAATAGCTTGAAGATAATTGCGGATAAATTCGGGATTCAGCCCCAGGTCTTCTCCTTTAGCAATACAGCGTTCGAGGATTTCAGACCAGCGCTTAGTCTGAAGAATGGAGATATTATTCCGTTTCTTATACGCGCCAATACTGTCGATAATCTGCATGCGGCTGTTCATGAGCGACACTACTTCGTCGTCTATTTCATCAATCTGCAAACGGAGATTCTGGAGGGTTTGCCGAAAGGCATTATCATTCGATTCGGACGGCCGATATTGGAGCCTTGCCTTGATCGCTTTATACGTTTCAGGCGTAATTTGTTGCTGGGCATCGCTCAAGGCCAAATCCGGATTGGGATGAACTTCGAGCATTATGCCGTCGTAATTCAGGTCGAGTGCCTTTTGTGAAACCTGTTCAAGCAGAGGGCGAGATCCACAAATATGGCTGCTGTCGCAAATAAGGGTGATGTCCGGAAATGTCCGCTTGAGTTCGATAGCCACTTGCCATCTCGGTTGGTTGCGGTATTTGCCGGTTTCGTAAGTGCTGAATCCGCGGTGGACGGCTCCAACCTTTTCGATCCCTGCCTTCCGGAGTCTTTCAATGGCGCCAATCCATAATTTGATATCAGGATTGATTGGGTTTTTCACGAAGACGGGTATATTGGTTCCCTTCAGGGCATCGGCGATTTCTTGAACGGCAAAAGGACTAACAGTCGTTCGGGCACCGATCCACAATACATCGATATGGTGCTTCAGGCAGGCTTCCACATGCTGCGTGTTGGCCACTTCCGTGCAAACTTTCAATCCGGTTTCGCTCTGCACTTTGTTGAGCCATTTTAAGGCTGGAATTCCTATTCCTTCAAAACTATTGGGACGGGTGCGAGGTTTCCATATTCCCGCTCTGAAGAGATCAATTTTGGCATCAGCCAAACTGCGTGCGGTGCTTAATACCTGTTCTTCGCTTTCGGCACTGCATGGCCCCGCAATCCAATAGGCGCGCGTATTCTTTTCCGGAAAGAAAGGTGGAAATTCGGGTGATACTTTAGCCGGGTTCTTACGGTTGATGTCTGAGTCTATCATTTATTATCCTTGGGCGGTCGGTTTTAATGCCAATTGGAAGAAGTAACCGTTCCATCTGATTCGGGAACATGAATATCATAGAGTTTCACATCCTGAAAAGGGTACCAGTTGATCGAAAAGTAAAATACATGTACATCGATTCCTGCATACGGAAAGGTGGCGACTCCATCTACAAATTCTTTGTAATCTTCGTTGAAGAAATTATTGAGATAGTATTTAAATTTTAATGAAAATCCTTGTGGAAACTGGACTCCCGCATAAACAGACTGTGTAAGCCGATCGGTGCGGTTGCTAAACCAGCCGGTTATTTTATCCTTTTTATCACCGTTTACAAAATGCTTTTCTTTATAGCTGAAGGGCATTTCTACTTCGTATCCGCCAAAGAGGAAGAACGGATGTTTCTGATCTAAATTTCCGACTTTAATACCCATAGGCAAGCCAAGGTTATAGGTCCTGTATTTTCGTTTGGTATCATTGGGCTCATTGGGAAACTTGGCGATAAAGCCAACGTTGCGAATACCCAAACCGAGATCAACCCCCAAATTTTTCGAGAAATCGTAATTGAGATGCCCTGTAAAGTTGAAAACTGGCGACCAACGCATAATGTTATCAATGTTCATTGAGTCTGCACTAATATTTGCAAATGAAAATATCATCTCCGTTTCCTGTGAGTAATAGGATTGATGGATGCGGTACACTTCGGTATCCCTATCCGTATCCTGGCCTTTTCCCGAAAAGGGAATTGAAAGAATCGCCAATAAGGAGAATAGATAGATATTTTTATTCATGACTTATTATTCGGATTTAAGTCCATCTGTTTATAAAAAAGATCGCAAAATAAATGGCAATAATAAGCAGCAATACGAGCCACACTTTGCGGTAATGAAATTTTATACGTCGTAAATCTTTGCGGTAAGCAAATACGATAAATGAGATGAAAACGACCGCAAAAATTCCGGCAAATATCCAGTGCCCGATGCCAATAGGTTCTTTTTCCATAAAAATTAGACTACGAAAATACAACAAGCTGACAAATAGGGGACGTTTACAGAACAATTAATTGACATAACTCATAAGGTTCTTTCAAACCCACCTAATTTTTTCATCGCTCATCCCCGGGGCTTTTTTAATTGTTGTAAATTCATTCGGACAGTGGTACTTTAGCCGCATGAACGAACTTTGGCAAAACCAGGATCTGACCATTGCAGGCCTTCCTGAAGTGGAAAGTGGTGATTTTCACAGCCATCCAGTAAGGTACCGCACTTTTCGATTTGCAAAAGCTTCATTGCTGTTTGCGGTGCCGGTTGTTGTACTTATTATTATTATTCTCATCAATGGGTTAGAAGGATGGATGCACGTCGGCATCTTACTGTTACTCATTATTGCTTTCAGTTTTGTCGGGATTTACAAAGGTTATCCCCGCCGGTCATACGCATTGCGCGATAAGGATATTACCTATAAGAAAGGCTGGCTATTTTCTTCTACCACAACCATTCCCTTCAACCGAATTCAACACTCGGAAGTAGCTCAAGGTCCACTTGAAAGGAGTTATAAACTATCGACCCTAAAAGTCTATACGGCAGGAGGCAGTTCGTCCGATTTGTCCGTGCCGGGACTCGAAGCAGATGAAGCACAGAAATTACGCGATTTTATTGCCAAAAAGGCCTCCACGTATGTCTGATGAGAAACTCCCTCTGGTTTGGGACGAGCCACAGCGACAGAGTATTCTGGGCGTAGCAGTGTATATGATTCGGCATTTCCGCGCATTAATAACCATTTTTATCGCACTGTTTGCGGTTGGATCAAAGCTTACATGGTTTTGGTATCTCCTGGGTTTTGCGCTCCTTCCGGTACTTATTATTTTCGGGGTCGTCTCGTATTACGAATACCAGAATTTTACTTTTCAGGTAAAGGATAATTCGCTTGTTATCCACAAAGGCGTTTTTTTCAAAGAGAGACTGGTTATCGATATCGATCGCATTCAGTCTATTCAAATTACGGACAATTTGGTGCAGCGCGCTCTGGGTGTCGTTGCACTCAAAGTAGATACAGCAGGATCTAAGGGCGACGAGCTTGAAATACCTGCTCTGAAGCGGACGTATGCTAATGCATTGAAAGACTTGCTTTACCGAAAAAAGAAGCAACTCGCTCAGGGAGAATTTCATTCAGAGAGTTTGCCTTACGGCGAAAGTATCGAAACCGAAGAAGAAGAAGAGGGAAAAGAGCAGGTGCTGGTACATCTGCGTATTCGGGATTTATTGGTAGTAGGCCTTACGGAAAATCACCTGCGCACTGCCTTCATCGCGGTGGCTTTTATTTTTGGTACACTTAGCCAATACCAAAAAACTGTGGAGTCGTATCTGGACCAATCGGTAGATGTATATGCCGAGCAGGCATTACGATCGGGGGTGAAAGTAGTTCTCCTCCTTATCTTTCTTTTTACAGTGGTATCAGTTTTGGTAAGCATTTTCAGAACGGTCTTGCGGTTTTACGATCTCAAGGCAGTTTTGCGTTCAGATGCGGTCGAGATTAGCACCGGTTTGGTAAAGCGAAATAGCTTCCGGGTACCGATTCGCAAAATTCAATATGTAAAATGGGTTACCAATCCACTTCGACGCTGGGTAGGACTAGAATCGGCAAAGCTCAAACCATCAAGCAGTGTGGGGCAGGATGGTAAAAAACATCGTATTGAGATTCCTGCACTGAGAATAGCACAAAGCGAAATACTTGCTAACGGAATTTTCCCCGCATACCGCAATCCTTCATTTACACTCATTCCAGACGCAGCATCCTATGGAAGATTTTTTGCCATCATCACTGGGATTGTCCTGGTTCCATTTTTAATATTTGGGTATACCGGATTCGGTTATTTGGTTTTTTGGCTCTTATTTTTTCTTCCGCTAATTGGAGTTTTAGGTTACCGCTACGGTCGCTCCGTAGTGTTGTCATTCGATTCGGCGTATGTCCTAATCCGCAAAGGTTGGTTTTTTACGAATCGGGTTATTTTACCAACCTATAAAGTGCAATCCATCGCGATCCATCAAAATATTTTCATCGCCCATAGGAATCTCTGCCATCTTCGTTTGTATACCGCTGCGGGCGAGCTCGATTTACGCTATCTCCCAGTTGATGATGCTCGTAAACTCTATGATTTTTTGCTTTATAATGTGGAGAGTAGTGGGGAGGGATGGATGTAGATGGCCGGACCTTTTGTAATACTTCCAATCAACTTTCTCTTCAAGAATCATTTTCCCTAATTTTGCTCCATGCGAATATTCCTCTCCATACTCGGCCTTTTCCTGACCACATTCTTGCTCGCTCAGCGTGCTATCGTAATATATTCCTTTCCTGAAAATACACCTTCAGATGCGACTTTTTATCTCGGTGCTTCCGCAAATAGTTGGAACCCTGGCGATGAAACATGGATATTCGATCCGGTCGATACGGTTTACATTTTATCTGTACCGGAATCGGCACCATTGAGTTTTCAAGGCAAGGTAACCCGCGGTGATTGGGGAACGGTGGAAGCAACGGCTGCAGGAAACGATATCGGCAACCGAACATTCAATTTTGCTGCAAGCGATACCCTCACAATACAGATTGCCGGATGGATAGATGGAAGCAGCGGCGGGGATGACCTGCCGCCCAATCTTGTCATTCTCGACGATGCATTTTTTATGCCTCAACTCAGTCGCAGCCGACGTGTAAGACTATTGCTTCCGCTAAATTACGACAGCACATCCTTCGACTATCCCGTACTGTATATGCACGATGGTCAAAATCTCTTCAGCGCATCCGAATCCTTCGCCGGTGAATGGCAAGTAGATGAAGCCCTTGCCAGCTTTGAAGCAGAGGGCTATCCGGGAGCAATTGTAGTAGCGATTGATAATGGCGGTCAGTACCGAATCGATGAATACACCCCTTGGGCCAATCCCGAATACGGTGGCGGCGAGGGCAGCGAGTATGTTGACTTCATCGTGAATACGCTCAAGCCATATGTCGATGAACATTATCGCACCCTTGCAGATCGCGACAATACCGGAATACTTGGCAGCTCACTTGGAGGTCTTATTTCGCAGTACGCGGGAGTGAAATACCCGAATACATTTTCGAAAGTGGGTGTATTTTCACCTTCTTTTTGGTTCACCGACGATATCTATTCCTTTACCGAAGCGCAGGGCCACGATGCATCTCAAAGATTCTATTTCCTTGCAGGAGGGCAGGAGAGTGCCTCACTCGAAACCGATATCAATAACATGATTTCTACAATGGAGGGTGTGGGTTTTCAGCTTGATGAAATTAATTTCAAGTTTGTAGCCAACGGACAGCATTCCGAATGGTTTTGGGCGCAGGAATTTCCCGAAGCTTTTGAGTGGCTGTTTATTTCTAATTCTACTTCCGTAAATGAGATGAGCAGGGCTCTGAAAGTCTCCGTATATCCCAATCCTGTTACCGATACGCTTTACCTACTCTTTCCGGAAACGGAAGAGATAGCCGGAATCAAAATCTATGACACCACTGGCAGGGAAGTTTATTCAGCAAAGGGAAATGTCACTGAAGTTGAAGTATCGGCTTTCGCAAAAGGTGCCTACACGTTGAAAATTATAGGTGAAAATTCAATTGGAACTTGCTGGTTTGTGGTAGATTAAAGTTGCTATCAGCCAAGTCATAGCTCATTATTTAAGTAAGAAATTGTTATTTATATTTTGTGAAAATTTGATAAATAATTTGCTGGGGCGTATATTCATAGCCGCTAAACACTTATTCACCAATCCAAGCCACAATGAAATATCTTCTGACTTCTCTTATAGGCGTGGCGCTCACTTTCCAAGTCTCTGCCCAAAATGAACCTCAATTTGTCCAAGAATATACTACGACAGGAAATTCTTTCTCAAAATTTATTTTGATAGATACCGATATGCCGAAGATACTGGTAAGTCATCCCGGAGATTTTCAAGTCTATAATCTGGATTATACCCTGTATGCCGACGTAGATATCCCCTCGTCGATTGACACTACCTATTATAGCCTGTTTCTAATTACCCGCACGCTTTTCGATTGCGATACTGCCCAATTGGAATATATGGCAGTAAATAACTCGTGGGAACCAAATGAAGCCTCTGTTAAAATTCTTCATCAGGATGGGACCGAATTTTTCTCCTTAGTTGGATATAGTGAATTTATGATCGGAACCATTGAAAACTTTGATCCTTTAAGAAGGTCTGTCGTTTCGGATGCCTCAGGGTCGACCATAATATTTGAACAGCCACCTACAAGTGGGGATAGATTAAGTCGTATCTATCATTTCTGCGGACAAATGCCGCAATTGTCAGCTCGAAATATGAATGGAGAAGTTACTGCCGGCCGCCCTGAATTGAGCGGCCGCAGTGGATTTTCTTTGTATCCCAATCCAAGTAAGGATCAAATCAAAATTGAGTACGACCTCGACGGACAAAGACATGGGCTGTTAACTGTTTACAACACTTCCGGGCAGCAAATGAAACAAGTGGAACTAGGCCCGGCATTTCAAAATGTACTACTCGATATTTCAAGCCTTGCGGCGGGGTCATATATCGCCAGAATCACCGCAGACGACGGGAGTCAGCTTTCAGAGAAGTTTATCAAATTAGAATAATACTTTGAAGAAATCTAATCAGATTCTTTTAGGGAAGCGTAATCTGTCTTCACAATTTCCCTAACTCCTTCGGTATAAGAGGTTGGGTACACCCCAAAACGTTTCTCAAATTTACTGCTGTCGAAAACGTAATCGCGGTTGTATTGATACAGCATCTCCACCATTTCGCGCATGATGGACATAAAAACGCCCATACCGCGCACCAAAAATTTCGGGGCCACCTGAATTTTCGGTTCAACCCCCATTTCTTTTGCAATCAATCCGATCAGCTCTTTGCCTGTGGGTGGGAATGAAGCGGTGGGCAAATGCCAAACTTCTCCATAAGCTTCTTCGGTATTTCCCAAGAGGGCCGTTGCTTTACCGGCATCGGGAGTATAGGTGAAAGAGTGCTTGTATTTTGTGGATGCCATCCAATTGGCTTTCTTCCCTTTGCTAAAAGGTTTAAAAACCATTTCGGTAAGCATGCTGGTGTTTTGTATTGACGGGCCGTAAAAATCTGCAGATCGGGCAATAAGTGCCTGTATACGTCCTGATTCAATCGCTTCCATCACATATCGCGCTATCTCAGCTCGTACTTTCCCTTTTTCGCTCGGAGGATTTATAGGAGTGTTTTCATCCATTCCGTCCAAACTATCCTTGTCATACATATAAATATTGTCAAAGAATACTAATTTGCAATTTTCTTCTGCACAGATGTTTATGACGTTTGCCATTAATTTTGGCCAATTCTTCCTCCACGCTTTGAGGCTGTATTTGAACCCCGCTGTTAGATACACTATGGAAGAACCATGAATCGCTTTTTTCAATTGAGGCAGATCTAAAATATCAGCTGGCATTATTTCGTCCGCTGGATTTACCTTTTTTGGTTTTCGACTTACGAGTCTGATATCCGTGGTGTAAGCTGTCAGCGCCTTTGCGAGTTCTTTGCCGATAGCTCCACCAGCACCGAGAATGGTTTGTTTCATGAGGATAAGAATAATTGTGTAATTGTCTCAAAGGTAGCTTTTTTCCGAAAGAGAACCCAGCCGAATAAGGTCATGAAACCCATAGGAAGTGCAAGGAAATAGCCAAACTCAGGCTATTCAGAATCTTTATTGACATGAAAATTATCCATTTCATTCCCGCGCTTGGTATCACCAGCCCAATGATAGAGCCGTGCAACTTTACTGCGGGCCTTTTCAAAAGTTCCGGTTTTATCTTTTTTGATAAGCCATTTTAATAGTTTCTCTACGGGTTTGAAATAAGGGGTAAGCAGCAATGCAGTCATAAAAAGTAATAACCATCCAAAAGGTAAAAATGGAAGGAACAGGCAAATCATTCCAAAAATAAAAGTACCCGCCGCAATGAGGGGAATGATAAATGATTTTTTCATGGAAATGGAGCCACTCGTATTTTTACAAATTTCGAAAAAAATTGATTCATGATACACTAAAATTTGACGAGGTCATGCGTGTTTAATTTTGGTGGAGCTGCCTCGAAAATTTCGATTCATTATAAGACGCATTTCCTGTAAAGACGCGATATCGAAATTATTTATCAGGTTTTTATAAATAAGATAATCAGATATATAAAGCGTATATCTAAATATTTAATTTAACAAAGGAAATTTGAAGCAAAACGTTCGAATTCACTCTATATTTCTTGGTTACATGTCTTAATCAACAAGAAAAGTTCTTGGTATTTTGCCAAGCGGCCTCGTGAATATCGTTGTTTTTTTAAATTTAAAAGCATCGAAATTCATACGCGTATTATTGCTTTCTGATGGCTGCAATCAACTCGCTTTTATCCATTTTACTTCTTCCCTCAATTCCGATTTTCTTCGCCAACTGATACAACTTATCTCTGGATCTCTCCTCGTAAGGAGTTGAATCATGATCAGGGTGCTCGGTATTGGCAATACGTGCAGCCTTTTCCTTGTTCATTCCTTTCTCTCTCAGTGCTTCGTACTGATCCTCGTTTTTAATACTATTCATTTTCTTTCCGGGCATGATGTTCATTTTGAAGTAAAACAAGGTTCATCCTATCAATGTTTGGAATGTTCTTCAATAAGTCAAAATGTTTTTCTTTCGGATGAATCTTAACTGACGGCTTGTTTCTTAAGATAACTTCCTGGTTTTACAGTGGGATACAGGGTTTCGTAGGTCATTACTTTGTCATTTACCTGTTTGTAAATTAATTTTCTATTGAGTTGTTCGAGATGCGTGCACCCCGCAGCCATAAAGAGCTCCAGAAAGTCGTGGATCGTGGCGCCTTGATAATTTCGTACCCGCTTCCATTTGTCTTCCACCACCAAGCCTCGAACAAGCTTTGGATCCTGCGTAGCAACACCTGTCGGGCATGTGTTTTCATCGCATTTCAGCGCTTGAATACACCCGAGAGCCATCATCATAGCCCGGGCTGAGTTACAAATGTCAGCTCCTATACACAGGGCCTTGAAAATATCAAAAGCTGTAATAATTTTGGTAGCTGTTACTACCCGTATATCTTTTTTGAGGTCATAGCCGTTCAAGGTATCAACTGCATAGACCAGTCCCTTTTCCCAGGGCATTCCGACATAATTTGAGAAGTCGATAGGTGCGGCTCCTGTTCCACCTTCAGACCCATCGATTGTGATGAAATCGGGGCGCACCCCCGTCTCAACCATTTTTTTGCAAATATCATCGAATTCGTCTTTGCTTCCGATACAGAGCTTAAAGCCAATGGGTTTACCATTGGAGAGTTCCCGCAACTCCTGAATAAATCGAAGTAGACCATACGCATCATGAAAAGCTGTATGACCCGGAGGCGAGATTACTTCGGTATGAGGTTTGATGCCACGTATTTTGGCAATTTCTTTAGTGTTTTTCACGGCAGGCAATACACCGCCGTGACCTGGTTTTGCGCCTTGTGAAATCTTTATTTCAATCATTTTTACTGCATCCCAACCAGCCTTTTCTTTAAATTGTTCAGCATCGAAATTACCGTCTTCGGTGCGGCAACCGAAGTAGGCTGTACCCAGTTCCCAAACCAGATCGCCGCCTTGAAGATGGTATTCCGAAATAGCACCTTCCCCGGTATCGTGGAAGAAACCTCCGGCTTTAGCCCCTTTGTTGAGTGCCATGATGGCATTTTTGCTAAGCGATCCGAAACTCATTGCTGACACATTGAGCAGACTTGCTGTATAAGGCTGAGTACAGTCGGGGCCTCCGACACGTACACGGGGTGCTTCGCTCAGCCTCGGGGCAGGATAGATGCTGTGCTGCATAAATTTGTAATTCTCAGCGTTTACATCGAGTTGTGTGCCAAAGGGGTGTGTGTCGAGTTCGAGTTTTGCCCGCGAATAAATATAGGTTCGGTGATTGCGGTCTATTGGAGTTCCGTCAGTGTTGTCTTCTACAAAGTACTGATGGATCTCGGGAGCTATCATTTCAAAAAGATAACGCATGTGCCCCAGAACCGGAAAATTGCGTAAAATGGTGTGTTCCTTCTGAGAAATATCATATATCCCTATTGCCAAAATAAATAGGGCGATTCCGATAAAACCCCATTTAGGCCAGAGCAGAGTTGCGGCAATCACCGCGAAAACGCATAACGCGCCGAAAGTAAATCGGATAGCTTCTCTCATACTGTTGTAAAATTGATCGTTTTTTTAAGTGTGGATAGAATTCAAATGTATATTTTATTTAAAGAAAGCCTCTATTTCGGCCATTAAATTCGATTTTTGCGCCTTTTCACCTTGCGTGGAAAGTAAAATTTCTTTGACTTTTGATTTCCCGAAACCCCAGGCTTCTTCCAGGCTAATGTGTGGTGGGAGAGATAGTTCTCCGGGGTTTGTGACAGCATCAATGATAAATGGTTTCGATGAGTCGATGGCCATCTGAACTGCTTTTTCGATGTCGGCTCCATCTTCTACCCGTATGCCGTCACCGCCGCATAACTTGGCGTATTCAGCAAAATTGGGATTCACCAAGCCCAGAGCCTCATCGGACATTGCATAGCCGGCTTCTTCCATTTCGATTTTCACAAATCCGAGCTGGCTATTGTTGTAAACCAGTATTTTAACCGGCCAATTATAGCGAACAGCTGTGATAAAATCATTCATACACATACCAAATGCACCATCGCCGATAAGTGCCCAGACCTGCTTGTCCGGCAGCGCCGCCTGAATACCCATGGCCAGCGGAAATCCTACTGCCATCGTGCCGTGATTGAACGAACCGAAAAGTCGGCGCTTTGAGTGGAGCGAAAGATGATGTGCTACCCATATGGCACTCTCCCCGGTATCGACGGTGAAATGCGCATCCGCACTCGCTCGCTGATTTATCTCGCGCATAAAGAGTTGTGGGTGAATGGGGGTGGTGTCTTTGTCATCCGAGTGTTCATTAAACTTATCTTTCCTCCATTTTTGAAATTTTGTCGAAAGATGATCGAGGAAATCAGCGTCTGATTTGGTTTTTACCTTAGGGATCAGCATTTTTAAGGTTTCCCGAGCATCTCCGTGAACCCCTACATCGACTTTCACACGGTTCCCGATATTTCCGATCAGGTTATCGACTTGCACCACCTTGGCTTCATCTGGCAGGAAGTTGCTGTAAGGAAAATCAGTACCGAGCATGATCAGTAAGTCACATTTCATAACTGCCTGATAGCCGGACGGGTTTCCGAGAAGTCCGGTGATTCCGACGACATTTCGATCATCGTTGTGAAATATATCCGAAGCTCTAAAGCTATGGACGATCGGTGCTTTAAGCATTTCGGACAAGTTGATCACGTCTTCGTGACAGGCGCGACATCCGGCACCGGCGAGTATAGTAACGTTTTTGGCGTCATTGATAGCATCAGCGGCCTCTAGCACTGCTTGTTCAGATGGCTTAAGCGTAGCTTCGGACCGGAATACCTTGTGGAAATAATGATCGCCTGTAGCTTTTTCCACTGCGATATCCACTGGGATTTCAACCCGAACCACCGCCTTTTGTTCCAGAGCGATCTGAATCGCGCGGAGCACCACACGCGGTGCTTCTTCAGCCGACCGGATAACTGCTTGATATGCGCATACATCGTCGAAGACTTTGGTTAATCCCACTTCTTGAAAGTAATTGGTACCCATATTTACCCGGGCCACTTGTCCACTGAGTGCCAGAACTGGTACGCGTTCTTTTTTTGCATTGTAAAGGCCGTTAATCAAATGGAGCGAGCCCGGGCCCACCGTTCCCGCGCAAACTGCAAGATTACCAGTGACCTGAGCCTCGCCACAAGCAGCGAAGGCGCCGTTTTCTTCGTGCCGCACCGCATTCCATTTTATTTTATCGCTTCCGCGAATGGCGTCGGTAAAAGTGTTGAGTGCGTCGCCAGTAACGCCCCAGATTTGTGTGACTCCGGCGTTTTCAAGGATTTCGAGTATTTGTTCGGATACATTCATTGAATGGTTTTTAGTTTTTGTTACTGACGCTTCGGTCAGCAGCTTCGATTTTTAGTTTTTGGTTCGTGCGTTGAAGCGATTGTATCAACGCGATTTATCGTGTAGCCAATTCGTCGCGTCTGTTAAAGTAAAGGCATTCCCTTCAAAAATTGTTCAGTCGTAACCTGAATTTCTAAAAGTTTAACCCATATCGTGAAATGCGCATATCGGCCAAATCCAGATCATGTAGCTTCAGCATACGAAAATGTCACTTCAGCCCAATTCTTTTTGATTGAAGCCTTCCAAAGCTCACATTTGTCCTGTCCACAAAAAACAAGACATGCGCTATCTTTCCATCTTCATTCTTCTTTTTACCGTCTTGACGGGAAATGCCCAAACCCAAATCTCGGGTGTAGTGGTCGATCAAAAGGGACAATCTCTTCCCGGGGTGAATGTCTATATCAGAGGAACATTTGACGGAAGTACTTCGCGATCAGACGGGAAATTCGTATTCGAAACTACTTCAAGTGATAGTTTAGTTTTAATTGCTTCATTTATTGGTTATCAGAGTTATGAAAAATATTTATTCAATGAAACTCAAGGAATAGTTTGCCAACTCAAAGAAAAGGTAAACGAGCTGAATGCGGTATCGATAACAGCCGGCACCATCGACGTGAGCGATAAGGCCACCTCAATGGTTATGAAGCCGCTTGATATCGTAACTACAGCCGGAGCACTGGCCGATATTACTGGCGCTTTGACCACTCTGCCCGGTGCGGTGAAGGTGGGTAACGACGGAAGGCTCTTTGTTCGTGGAGGAGATGCTTCCGAAACAGCGATTTATTTCGATGGCCTGCGCGTTGCAAATGCGTATGGATCGACTACTTCGGGGCTGCCGACGCGAAATCGTTTTAACCCTTCACTTTTTAAGGGAACTTTCTTCAGTACAGGTGGTTACTCGTCCGAATATGGGGATGCACTTTCTTCAGTTCTTGCGCTCGAAACCGTCGATAAGCCTATTCGCAACCAAACAGATTTTTCGTTTATGTCGGTGGGAGCTGCGGTAGCAACGACTTTTGTTGATGAGCATCAATCTGTTTCTGCGGAAGTATCTTATACCGACTTGCAACCCTACCAAAAACTTATCAAGCAGAATTTTGATTTTGAACGCGCACCGCAAGCACTGCAAGGCCAGGCCTTGTACCGCCACACACTTGGAGATGATGGAATGCTGAAAGGTTTTGTGCAAGGCTCACAAAGCAAACTAATCATCTGGCAACCACAGCCCGGCGAGACCGGTCGAGGCACACGCATTTCAATCGAAAACAATTTTGGATTTGGGAATATTTCTTACAAAAAGCCACTTAATAAAAAATGGCTGAACGAAGGGGGAGTTTCGCTTAGCCACAATATCGATAATACTGAAATAGACAGTGCTAAGTATAAGCAGGAAGTCAACATGCTGCATATTAAGCAAAAATTCACACATTACTTTTCAGATGCACTAAAGCTGAAAACCGGCGCCGAAGTTTTCTTGCTCGACTATTCGCAAACGGATAAAAACCTTGAACTTTCGCAAGGCTATAACGAGTGGCGTCCGGCAGCTTTTGCGGAAGCCGAATGGCTGCTTTCCAATTCTTTATCATTCAGAGGAGGAATCCGCGGCTGGTATTCCACTCAAAATGAGGATTATGCATTAGAGCCACGCATTGCGGCAGCATTTCGTCCCTATCCGAAAGGAAATATCTCTTTTGCTGCAGGAACCTTCAGTCAGGATGCCAAGGCGGAAGTGGTGGTCCAAGCACCCCGAATTAAGGATGCTCATGCCAAGCATTTGCAACTGAGTTTTCAGCACGGTGATGGCGACCGTTTGTTTCGGATCGAAGGGTATCTGAAAAAATACACCCGTTTACCACTTATTGAAAATGGTATTTATAAAGCAGATGGTGAGGGTATTGCAAAAGGATTCGATGTGTTTTTTCGTGATAACGTGACATTTAAAAATCTCGATTACTGGATTACGTATAATTACGTGAACAGCCGACGTAGCTATGACCAATACCTTTTGGAAGTACAGCCTTCATTTGCGCCCACGCACAACCTCTCGGTGGTGGCAAAATACTGGATCGCCGACTGGAAATCGTTGGTAGGCGGCACCTTCTCATGGAATAGCGGATATTCGTATGATAATCCGAATGTGGAAGGACAAATGGAGTCGCTTTCACCAAATTATGCATCCCTTTCATTAAACTGGAGCTACCTGTGGCGCGAGAATCTCATTATCCACTTTGCCTGCAACAATGTGACCGGGCGAGAAAATATTTATGGATACCAATACGCCAATCAAGCGGATATTCAGGGTCAATATGCAAGCCTTCCACAAGGGCAACCAGCCGCCAGATTCTTCTTTGTGGGTGTGTTTTGGACCATATCTACAGATGAACAAGCGAATCAATTAAACAATCTATAACAATTAAAAATCAAATCATTATGAAAAAAGTAAGTTTAGTAATCGCCATTTTGTTAACTTCCATTTTCGCAAAAGCGCAAACCGGAAACTATGAACAAGCCATGGGCAAAGCCATGCAAGAGTGGTCGAAAGCCGAAGGGCCTGCCGACTTCAACGATGTTGCCAACAGTTTTAGTCGAATTGCCGCCGCTGAGGACAGCTCATATCTACCGGATTATTACGCAGCTTATGTACAGATAATCGAAAGTTTCTACCTGACGGATGCCACTAAACGCGATCAACTTTTGGCGGAAGCCCTAAAACACGTCGATCGCGCCGCGCAATTGAGCCCCGAGAACAGCGAAGTAGAGGTGATGCACGGCTACGCGCTGATGGCAAAAATGGTGGTAGACCCACAAACTCGCGGACAGCAATACTCTCCGATGATTATGCAAAGTTTTGGTAAAGCTCGCGTGATGGATCCTACCAATCCAAGAGCGGTGATTATGATGGCGCGAATGAAACTCGGTTCGGCTCAATTTTTTGGATCGGGGGTTGAAGAGGCATGCACACTTGCGCACCAAGGAAAAGACATGCTTGACAAAGAAACCCGAAGCGGTTTTGATCCACATTGGGGTGCTTATGAGGCGAATGATGTGCTTAAGAACTGTGGGAAATAGGTCGCGAGTCTCGCTGATGATAAATGTCCGTGTCTTCGACGAGAGGGGCTCCGGTGAATAAGCGTTTATCGGAGCTTCTTTCAGACCTGCAATTCCTGCACATTCTTCTTGGCGTACTTTGCGCTTAACCTCTGCGCCCTTTAAAAAGAAAACAACCCTCAATAATTGTATATTCGTAAACTCATGAAAAAGACATTCCTCCCCACCAAATTTAAAGGTTTTGTACTGGTCAATGCACTTATCTCCATTGTCGTCTCCTTGTTTTTTGTGGATTCGTACGGCCTGAGTGGCGACTGGCTATGGAGTTTTTTCAAAAACTATTTCCTGTATTCATTTTTGATTTCGTGCCTGCTGAGCGGCGGAATCAACAGGATGATTGTTTTTTCGGGAAAGCATTTCTCCTGGCTGGAAACTCCTTTCAAGCGTCTGGCCTTCGATTTTATCGGCGTGGTGGTATATACTTTCGTGGTGACGATTGTCCTTTGGTCGATCTTCGCCGTGTATGTGTGGGGATTTATCACCTGGGGCGAAATCAATTGGGCCATGCAGGTGCGATCTACCACCGTGCCGATCATTATCGCCCTTCTGATCACCACGTTCTTTACGTGCAGGGCATTTCTTTTCGAATGGAAACAGGCGGCGATTGAAGCCGAGCGCATGAAGACAGAACGTATGGCGGGGCAATATCAGAGCCTTAAAGATCAGTTGAACCCGCATTTTTTGTTCAATTCGCTAAATGTGTTGAGCAGTTTGATCTACGAAAACCCAGATCAGGCCAACGATTTTGTGGTAAGACTGGCCAAAATATACCGCTACGTGCTCGATGTGCAGGATGAGCGCCTGGTGGATTTGAGTCGTGAACTGGCTTTCTCGCGCAGCTATCTGGAGCTTCAAAAATTACGCTTTGGCGAAAAGCTGGTTTACGAGATTGGTCCTTTTCATGAAAATGGAAAACAACTACCCCCCTTGTCGCTACAGCTTTTGCTCGAGAACGCCGTAAAGCACAACAGCGCGACGCGTGAAGAGCCTCTTCGCATACGGATATTTGAAGAAGTTGGCCGAATTGTAGTTGAAAATAATGTGCGGCCTCGCCTGCAGCCCGAACAGGAATCGGGAATAGGACTTGAAAATATTCGTCAGCGATTGACTTACCTTACCGAGAAATCTATGGAGGTATTATCTGGAAATGGTGACTTTAAGGTTAGCATCCCTTTAATAAACAGTAGTTTATGAATGTTCTGATAGTAGAGGATGAGTCGCGTGCCGCTGATAAACTAAAGCGAATGCTTCGGGAGGTTTTGCCTGAGGCTTTCATCCATGGGGCGGTAGAAACCGTGAAAGATGCTGCTGACTGGTTTAATGCCAATCCCAAACCAGATTTGGTTTTTCTGGATATTCACCTTGCTGATGGGCATAGTTTTGAGATTTTTGAACGCGTAGAAGTCAGTGCACCCATTATTTTCACTACTGCTTACGATCAATACGCTATCCGTGCATTCAAAGTTAATAGTATCGACTATTTGCTCAAGCCCATTGCTATGGATGAGCTGCAGGCCGCGATTGAGAAATACCATTCGCGAATAGGACAGGGAGCGCTTGATGCGGTGCGTTACCGCAGTATGGCCGAAGACATGGCGAGCCGTTATAAGTCGCGATTTGTAACTCGCATTGGTGAGCAAATACAGACCATCGAAACCGGAGAGGTGGCTTTTGCTTATGTTTGGGGAAAAGGAACGTATTTGCGAAGCACTGTGGGCAAGAATTTTCCGGTGGATTATAGCCTGGAGCAGCTCGAAAGCCTGCTCGATCCTGCGGTGTTTTTCCGGTTGAACCGACAGTATCTGGCGCGCTACACCGCCGTAGAGAAGATGGTGGCTTACGGCAACGGACGTATACGGGTGCGGCTGGTGGGGCTGCCCGATGAGAAGATCGTGCTAAGCCGGGAGCGGACTCGGGCTTTTAAGGAGTGGATTGATCGGTAGGGTTTTTGGTTTTTTCATTTGAATGTTTACTTTGGTGGGAGAATATTTTAGACACTCAATAACGAAATACGTAGACATGTCCGGAAATTTGTGGATACGTGGACAAGTACGTTTATTGGGTTGTTGTGCGTTAGCAAAAAAGTGCATCCAGGCACGAAACAACAAATAATCATTAACTTTATCCTATAAAGCCAAGGTCGTATTTTGACACATCTGTTTTGTGTTTATGACATAGAATTCGGAAATGACACCCAGCGGCTCTTTAGGATGATGGAGCTTGGGGAGATTGTATGCTTGTATTCGGAATTGACAATAGCCGAACTCGAAAATGCACTAGAAAAAGTTAAAAAGTATTTTTAAAAAGTTGTGACGTTCGACAGGAAAAAAATTGAATTGACTTCAACCGGGAGAGAGCGTGCCACACGCTACCTAAAAGAAAAAGTTGTAGGGCCGACCCGTCTTGATGACTGCTTGCATATCTCTACCACTAAAATAAATAAAGAGGATAATCTTGTAAGTTGGAATTTTAAGCATATCGTGAATGTTTTTAGAATTAGAGGTTATAATTCCATCAACGTTCGAGAAGGATATCCGCCATTAGACACCCGGTCACCGAAAAAGATTATAAGACATGAAGACGACAACTAAGGAATTTGATACAGTAGCTTTTTTTAGGACTGAAAAGGAAAGGATTGCCAAAGAAATCTCAAATATGACTTTCGAGGAACTCAAAGCATATTTGAAATCCAAAAGCAAGTTGGTAAAGAAGAGATCAACGCACGAAAACACAGCATTGTATGAGGTCAATGCGCTATGACGTCTAGTGCTTTTTGAGGTTGATTTAGACAAGCGTATTAACCTTATGCTTACCTTTTGGGCAATATAGGTCATGTGCAATAGTGGGCTTCATCAATCTCGCCACACGTGGTCCGGACACTTTAAATCCACGGCCATCCATTTATCCGTAATCCGACTTTATACATCACCCAACAGGAAATTCACTTTGCTGATCTTTTATGAATTGGCAGATTTCCTGTCGCTCAGGGAGAAGATGCTCACGGCCTTTTTAAAATATCTCGTTCCATTTTCATATCTCTCAACTCTTTTTTTAAATCGGCCAACTCTTTCTGATCCGGGGTGAGTTGCCTGTTCCCTTTACCACTGAAGGCCAGCGAGGGATTTTGGTTTAACTCACTGCGCCAACGGTACAGAAGCTCTGCTCTGATTCCCAATTCACGCGCAACCTCCTGGGCATTTCCACGAACGTCGCTTAATTCAACAGCCTTTTGCTTGAATTCTTTGCTGTAATGCTTTCCTGTTTCTTTCGTTTCGTTCGGGTTTATTTAGTTGTTCAATTTACCCTTAACTTCGTGTCCATACAAATTTAGCAGTTCCAGTTAGAATATAAAATCGAAACCAAAAGGTGAAGTTAAAACGAAGAAGAAAATTAGTAACTTATTTAAATATTTTAGACCAACCTGTCCGATTTAACCCTTTCGTTTTCAGTAGGACTTTTCTATTATGGGCTTTACTTGGATTGTTGGGTGGAATAATTGCAGGCGTTTATTGGATTGGACTTGAATTTCTAACACATCAATTAGCGTTTTTCAATGGTTGGCAAGTGATTCCTTTAATGGCAACTTGCGGACTTTTAGCAGGCTTGATAATCCACTTCATTGGAGACCCGGGTGAAATACATTTGATAGTAAACAACATACGATTTAACAAGGGAAAACTTGACCCAAAAAACAACCCTTCAATGGTTCTCTCTTCATTGCTATGTGTTGCGTCAGGGGGAAGTCTCGGACCGGAGGCGCCATTAGTGCAGGTAACAGGTTCGACAGGTACTTGGTTAGGTAAATTATTCCGACTTAAAGGCGAAGAATTAAGGTCTTTAAGTATCGCAGGAATGGCTTCAGGTTTTACAGCCTTATTCGGTGCACCTTTAGGTGGTAGTTTGTTTTCTTTGGAAATACTGCACCACAAACACGCAGTTGAGTATTACAAAGCTATAATACCTGCATTTGTTGCAAGCTGTTTTAGTTATTTAGTATTTGCTTTAATCGTTCATTTGGGACTTGCCCCAATATGGGATTTATCTGCTTATGAATATTCAGGGATTTTCGATTTTGGCTATGCGGTTCTTTTTGCAATCATAGGAGCAACTTTTGGGTGGGTTTTTATTTTTTGTACCAAGTTTTTCAAATCACTATTTGAGAAAAGACCAATTCCCATTTATATCAAAACGTTAATTGGAGGATTTTCACTTGGAATAATCGCATTTTATTTTCCAATAACAAGATATTTTGGACATCACGAGATTAACTTACTACTATCAAAAAATTTCTCATTGACTTTACTGTTTGCAATTTTGATTTTTAAAATCATAGCAATTTCCATAACCGTTACATCAGGTTGGAGAGGTGGATTTATAATTCCTCTGTTTTTCGTAGGAGCAACGTTAGGGCTAATAATCCATCAAATTTTTCCGTCTATTAATCTGACTTTAGCCATTGTAAGTTGTATGGCTGCAATTAATGCTTGTGTAACTCGAACACCAATGAGTACTACAATTCTGCTTGCTACTTTGACAGGGTTTGGACATTTTATTCCAATTTTATTTGCAAGTTTAACAGGATATTTTTTAGCACCAAGAATACCTTTTATAGGTTCACAAATGGAAAAGGAATGAAGAATTATGGTATAAATAACTAAGTATTCGGCCTGCCGATAGGCGAAGGCTGAACTTCTCTCTTTCGTTTCTATTTAATAAAATACGTGCGAAAAATACCTTGTTAACGGATTTGGTGTTTCCTTATGGGAAAAGCGATCCATTTCTTGATTCTTATACGTTTTATTTTGTCTCACCTTCCTGGAGTTTCGGTTGTCTTGGGAACTTTGAGCTCTTTTTTTACGGACGGATTTTCATCCTTTCTTCTTTGATGCGTCTGCTCTTGGATCTGTATCGGGATAAATGCTTGGCTTTGGTTCATAGCTTTTCCATCTCGCTTCGCTTGCTTCGACTCGTAATGCAGTAACAGAATCTTAGCTCACTGAATCTTGCTATCAAAGCTTTTGTCTTCTTAATCTGTGATTATGAACCCAATTGACTTAGTCGCATTATCCGAATGGAGGACAAGCATATACGATCCGATGGCTAGTTTTTGAAGATCAATTGTTGAAGCACTTGTTCCTGCCTGAAAATTCAAAACCTCCCGGTGCACCCGTTTACCGGTTAATTCATAAACCTCAACGCGCGATTTAAATCCATTTTTAGCGTTATCAACTCTTATGGACAAGTAGCCATCAGAAGGATTTGGGAAAATGCACACTTCTGCCGGAAATAAGTGGGAGTGATCAGCTACGCTTGTCAAGGTCGATAAATCGGCTTCGTCGTAAGCGGCACTAATTGGAATGGCAAGTTCGGCTGCTGTGGCCAACGTGGCCTTCACCACATTTGTCATAAATTGAAAATCGAGCGTACCAATACTATCGCCCGGGGTATGGTAATTGGGGTTTCTAAAATCGGCGGCGTCTGTAAGCATCAACGCCTGCTTATTGGCGTCCCAAAAACGTGCGTGGTCGCTGCGGCGAAGATCCGGAGCAATGGTACCGGCACCTGGGAGTGACGCGGATATTACGCGAAGTTCGGGCACATAAGCATCTGAAGCCGTTGTAAAAGCCGTGAGTAGCGGATTTGACGAGGTATTGGCACAAACAAAAAGAAAATTACCGCGGTATTCATCATCAGCCACGAGTTGTGATGCCGTTGGGAATAGCAGATCAAAACCTGTTGGCAATTCCTGTGAGTTTGGTTCGTCGGAATAATATCCAATCATCTCGAAATTCAGCACGCCCTGAATATCTTCAAAAGGTTTTATCCCATTTTGAATATAGCGCTGACTTCCTATAAGTCCCAGTTCCTCGGCATCAAAGCCAATGAAGCGAATGGAATGCTCAAATGAATATTGAGAAAGTATACGCAGGGCTTCCAATACTCCTGCCACTGCCGAGCCATTGTCATCTGCCGCCGGACTACCCGGAACGCCATCAAAATGACCATCGATAATGTAGGTTATATCTTCTGCTTTGGCGCCGGGCTTACGGCCCAAAATGTTTTGCATATCTGTACTTAGATATTCAAAATCGTGGCCTTCGCTTTGTAGATTGGCATCAGCAAAAGCATCTAAAATGTACGAACGAACACTATCCAAATGATCCGGAGCAGCGTTGAAATGCCTTTCGCCAACTATTGTTTCCAGCGTATTTAAAAGGTTTGTCTCGTCGACCTGATCCACCATATCCGAAATCTCTACCGGCTGGTTATCCGATGCGAAAAGTTGAATACTTACATTCCCAATTCCTACTGGCAGATCTGAGTAATCCCAAGAAAGGGTGAGCGTTTCACTCCCAGAAATATCTGTTCCTGTATCACCTGAAAGCACTTCTACCGGAACCATTTCAAAGTAAGTCCCGCCATCTACGGACATCTTTAGCCATACTTCGCACGGATCACCATCGGCGTCATTTAAGGAATAATTTACGGTAAGTACTTCTTCGGTTTGATCAGCTTCAAAGCCGGTTATTTCAACCTCAGGTGCATTATTTTGACCCAAGCACATCAATGTGATCGTGCTAAAGGCAATGGTTAGGGCATTTTTCATTGGTTAAGGTTTAAAATCTAAATCTCTATAAGCACAAATATATTTAAATTATAGGAAGTCAATGTTGTGAAGCGCTTGGCATCCGAATAAAACGTAGCTCTTTTGGAGGACATTGGATAACTATGGCCAAGAATTAACATCGAGATAGCCTTAGGTTTGTAACGAATATTAAAAAGGCTCTTACCCGATAGATCCAGTAAAGCGTTTCATCTTGTAAGTTATTCGAACTGCTTTAAAACCGATAGCTCCCTGATATCTGCAACACCTGGTATTTGAATTTGATCGTCTGGTTCCCCAAATCAATCCCGATATGATTTAATCCTTGCATATAGCGTAGCGACAACGCGAATGATTTCCAAATCCGGCATTCCAGTCCGGCGGTGGCGGCAATGCCGCGTTCTTCCATTTGGTGGGTATAATCGTTCGTGCCATCTGAATCTTGAATCTCCGCACCAATCATAAGATCGAATTGTGGCCCGGCGAGAATAGAAAATCGATCAGAAAGCTGAATGCGCAGCAACAACGGCAGCGAGAGGTAATTGACATTAAAATGACCGTCGATATCCATGAAGGAAGAATTCATTTGCGAAAAGAGATATTCTGGTTGGAGGGCTATTTTGTTGGAAACAGGAACCATCAAGAAGAAACCACCGACAAATCCGGTTCCCCAGTTGGTTTTCAAATCCGAAGGAGGAGTTCCCTTCGAAAAATCAGGATGGGCAAAATTAATACCTACACGAAGTCCAAAACGACGCAAAGCAATGGGAGTGGAGTCCTGAGCCGATGCTGCTTGGAAAAGGAGCAGGAAGAAAAATAAGGGTGCTATTCTTTTCATCAATTTGGTATATGGAGATAGTTTTAAAATAGAAATCCCACGAAATTAGGAATTAGTCTAATACCCTTTAACCTTATCGACATTTTGAGGAAAGTGTGATTACAATAAAATCAAAAAAGGCCACCCGAAGGCAGCCTTTTTCTGTCTTAATTGGTTGTTTTATTTTTATTCAGATGTGGTAAATAACCTTGATATCGTTTTTTTCTCATATACATAAACCGATTTTCCATCGGTGGTGAGCTCACTGCTCGATCCGTTTTTGGCATTGTAAGCACGGTACTTGCATTTATCTCCTACATCGAATACGGCTATGTCGCTTTTATCAGTTTCGAGTATTAGCATGTTTTCATGGTACTCCAGAATGCTGGCTTTCTTATATTTATTGGCAGCAATGAGTTTGCCGTCGGTTATATTGAAAGTTGAGACTCCTTTCTCCCCAACTACCACGATAGCATCTTCATAAGGTAAAATACTCACCGCATTGCCTACACCTCCGTTTTTAACGTCTTCCTCATAATTTACATCGCCGGTATTTACATTCATATTGTAAAGTTCTTTTCCGGAGCTTACAATCAGTTGATCTTCACCATACAAAAACATATTGGTAATTCCTTTTTTGAAACGTTCACTGTCCCAAATCATTCGACCATCTTCATCGCTATATGCTTGGACTCCATTGGGTTTTACATTTTCCTGATACACGCGTTTCACATACGAAATCGTTGCATCGGCTCCGGATCCTGATCGCTCTTTGAACAGACCTTGACACTCCACGTTTCCACCAATTTGTAGAATAATTTTGTTGTCAACTACATACATATTAGGAACGGCTCTGGCACCGCCTGAGATTTCCTGCGATTTCCATACAAGTTTTCCTGTTTTGCGTTCGTATTTATTGATATACTGCTTCTTCTTGCCGGCCATATCCAGCACATAGATATAGTTGTCAGTGAAAATCGGATCGGGTATTGCACCGTACACCCCAAATCGAGTGGCATTCATAGGTTGTTTTACCGGGGCTTCATAATCAAAGGCGGCACTCCATAGATTTGCACCCGTTTTATAGTCATACATTTGGAGGCCGTTCAGCCTAAGCACTACTTGGCCATCCACTACATTGATGTCATAAAGAAATTCGCGGGTAATGGTTTTTCTTTCTGCACGTCCTATGTAGGTGTTTTCCCAAACTATTTCACCCGTTTTCATATTGATCTTGGCGATTTGGTTTTTGAAGCCTGAAAACATGGCAATAAATTCGGAGGGAATAAAATTGACCGTAGTCAAAAATCCATCCTCGTAGTAGTATTTTCCTACTTTCCCTTTGAATTTTGATGTGCTCCACTTTTCGGCACCGGTGAGTGCATCCACAAAAACGTTGCGGTCTTTGAAAGTGAAAAGAAAACCTTGTTCTTCCTTAATGAAGGTTACCATCTCCCCGGTTTTTAATTTGTATTGGTCTGAAAACCAAAGAGGCTCACCAGTTTTCATATTAATCACAGCTACTTGTTCCTTTCCAATTTTCAGATCGAGTAGAAATAGGGCATCAGCTTCCCAAACGGGCAAAAAATCATCTACTTTGCGAAGCCGGGGAGCAATATCTTTTATCTTTTTTGTCCACCGTATTTTACCCGTTTCATTGTCATACATCGACAATTCTTTTCCGTCGGAGGCATAGCCGTACCCGACCCAGCCACCATCATCACAACCGTAAAAATCAATTTGATGATCGAGCTTGGTGCTCCACATTTCTCTCATGTCTTCCTGAGCGTATATGCCGATAGCACACATGAGGGTAAGGATTGTTGTAATTGTTGTTTTCATGATCTATTCATTTTAGATTTTTGATTGAAGTATTCATTAGTCGTTAAGGAGCATTGAAAGTGTAATTGAAAGCGTAAAAGTTTCCCTTTGGTGTTTTGAAATTGAATTTATATTTCCGCACCAGATAGTTAAAATGGTTTTGTCCACGAGTTGAACCGGATTCGGATTTCTCAAGAAACTGCATACTTGCAATCTGACTCTTCTCATTTATAGTTATTTTATATTGGTAAGTTCCGTGAATATCCTCCTTAGCAAGTTCTTTCAGAACTTTTTCATCTTTCATTAAGGTGTTTAATTCTTCGGTTGCCGCAGCCTCAATTTCAGACTGATTTTTGTAAAATGGTTTTTGGCCATTTGCCGTAAGGCCAAAACAATAAAAGCTGAGCAACAGTATCAATAATAGTGATTTAACGCGCATAATTAATTTGCCATTTAAAGATTCGGGTTCCATTTGTGAATAGTAAATATTGGTCATCGGCCGAAAAAGCTACTCCGATTCTACCGGCATCTGCCGGCATTTCCTTAAGCGATGGAAACATCGAACGGGCCAATTGAAATCGATCGATGATGGTACCTTCCTCAAAATTACAAACCCAGACTTCCGGAAATTTGGTGCCATTTGATACAATTGCAAGTTTCCTCCCATCGCTACTGAACTCGATATCAGGCTCATACTGACAATTGGAGACGAATCCGACCGTCGTGGTTTCACCCGTGGTAGCCTTAATTTTGGAAATATACTTGGTACCCGTCATTCCCGTTTTCTGCACCACTTTTGTATGTGGAATTGCAAAACAGATCAGGTAATCGCCATCCGGAGAAAAGTCCAGAACATAAGGGAGGTCGAACATCTCATCGACTGTATATACTCTTTCAAAATTTGTAGCATCGTACACCGATATACACTGACGGTATTTCTTGTAAATTTTGAAATTCTTCTTTTGCCGTTTTTTAGTCACATACGCATTGAGATAATCATCTTCGACATGATGCGAAATGGCGATTTGATTTCCGTCGGGCGAAATGGCAAGACAATTGGTGGCAGCGGGTACCGGAAAGAGCTTTCGTTTCTCTTTTCCGTTAAGGGGGTAGCTGAATACTTCATCGCCGATGAGTACAATAAGTTCCTGCTCACTGGGGTGGAGCCTCGCTGCATGAGCCGAAGGAATATTTAGCACAATCTTTCCGGTTGCCGTTTCCATAACTTCAAAGTGGCATTCGCGATCTTTATTGGGCGAATAATCGAGGTAGAACAACTGCTGAAGCAAGATGTATTTACCTGTTTTTGAAGGTTGAATCCGCGACCCGGCATACCAGTTACCCACATCATAGGTGTTTAAAATCTCCATCGATTGACCATCGATAACGTAGAACGGAAAACTCTGGGTAGCCGAAACAGCATACGTGGCCGTGCCTGGAATACGATCCATATCTGAGTGTAAGAACTTGAGGGGAGGAGGTGAAATATCATATGTATCGTAAACCATATTGGTGCCTTGGCCAAAAACGGTAAGCGACAAAAGTATTCCTGCTATTAAGAAATGTATTTTCATTCTACCAGTTTGAATTTGAATGCATAGCGAACCATTCCTGCAACGTTGTTCACATGTAATTTACGCCGAATGTTATCACGGTGGGTGCTCACCGTTCGTGTACTAATATTTAACACAGTTCCAATTTTGGAATTGGAATAGCCTTCGGCAATGAGCTTGAGAATTTCTTTTTCTCGGAGCGTTAACGTGTCTTGAGTTATTCCTTTAGATTGATCCATTTGCATTAAATGTATAATGCAAATCAACCACATAATAAAAGCTTAATAAATACTGTATTTAGCGTAATCGCCTAAGGTAAAACACGTATTTTATCATCTTACCGGCGGTGGAAGAAGATTTGTGACAATTAGTGTGACACTACTTTTAGACCAATTATGGATGCGATAAGTGTTGTTATGAAAAACAATCGCCAAAAATCTGCGGCTTCATTGAAGAAGAGCATTCCAACCAGCACTGTTCCGACCGCACCGATGCCCGTCCACACTGCGTAAGAAGTACCTATCGGCAAAACCTGAGTCACTTTTACAAGTAGTAGCATGCTGATGGTAAGACATACCACAAAACCGATATACCAATAGGTCACGGCATTTCCGCTGGCATTATTAGCTTTTCCGAGACACGTTGCAAAACCAACTTCGAATAAGCCTGCGATTATAAGGAGGATCCAGTTCAAGGGTGTTTTTGGTTTTTAGTTCTTAATACGTGATTTTTGATAGTGACGGGAATCTGTACTTTGTATCTTATTGATTATTATGTGACAGCGTATTGCATCAATATCGCACAGATTATTGCGCCATACGTACCGAGCGCATAACCAAGCACGGCCATAAGGGCTCCCACAGGCGCAAGTGCCGGCGAGAAGGCGGATGCTACAATAGGAGCAGAGGCAGCTCCACCTACATTGGCCTGACTACCCACAGCCACAAAGAAGAACGGAGCTCTGATCAACTTTGCGACTATCAGTAGGATCACAACGTGGACCCCCATCCAAATCAAGCCAACCGCAAAGAGGCCGAGGTTATCAAATATTTCCTTAATATTCATTTTCATTCCGATGGTAGCCACCAGAATGTAAATAAAAACACTTCCCCAGTTTGAGGCTCCGTAGCCTTCAATTTTGCGTGCTTTGGTAAATGAAAGAGCTAAACCAATGGTCGTGGAAATGACAATAAGCCAGAAAAAGGAGGAAGTAAGAGAATTTAGGCGGTACGCACTCAGAAAATCTTCGTGTCTCTGCATGTAGGGAGCAATAATATCGGCTCCCAAATGCGATACAGCAACACCTCCAAAAGCAATGGCGAGAAGTATAAAAAGCTTTGTAGTGGTTGGGAACACCCGTACCGATGTTTGATAGTCTTGCATGTTTTTGGTCAATTTGGAAATAGCCGAAGTGTCCGCTTTCAACCATTTGTCCACTTTTGTAGTAATATTCGCACCGTAGAGTAAGAAACCCATCCAAATATTTGCTACCACCACATCTACGATTAGCATACTCGCGAAAATGGTGTCATTTACATCAAATATTTCCTTCATAGCGGTTTGGTTGGCTCCGCCACCAATCCAAGAACCGGCCACGGTCGAAAATCCACGCCATAAATCGTGGGGATCAATGCCAATGAGGCCGGGGAAGAAGTTGGAAACAATTAAAAGAGCGATCGGGCCACCGATAATGATTCCTGCCGTGGCGGTGAAGAACATGATAAGTGCCTTAGAACCGAGATTCATTACACCTTTGAAGTCGATACCGAGGCAGAGCAAGATTAAACTCGCCGGGAGAAGATAGCGCGAGGCAACGAAGTAGAGCTCGCTGTAATCGCCGTTAATCAAATTGAGCGGCCAGCGCAAAAGCGCAGGAATAAAATAGCACAGCAGTAGGGCAGGGACGTATATATAAAACTTCTGCCAGAATTTATTCTTGATACCGGAGGTGTAAAAAATAGTAGCGAGAACAATCAGCAATAGCCCAATTACAATAGCGTCGTTGGTAAACAGCGGCGTTTCTTCCATGTGGTTTTCTGGAGTTGATTCATACGTGGACGGTGAAAATAGGAAAAATTTGGAAAAAAGGGAGGCACGAGTCTCGGGGCGCGTGTCGCGAATCACAAGGCAAGAGTGGGTGAGTGGTTTTTGAGAACGTTTGAAGGTTTGCAATTATTTTTTTGAACCTTATAGAACATATGAGTTCACATGCATTTAAGGTCCTATAAGTGAATATCCGAAAAACCTTATACGTCCTTATAATTTCTTCTAATCCTTATATGGTTATCCTTTTTCGAGCACGAAAAAGTTTACAGGCCCAACACGAAACCTTTAATTTCTTAAAGTTTCAAATTTCAATCACGGCCATACATTATTCCATTTTTCAGCGCGAACCGCACAAGCCCCGCTGTATTCCTGATTTCCAGTTTTCTCATAATATTCGTGCGATGGGTATCTACCGTACGATGGGAGATAAATAGGTTTTCGCCAATTTCTTTATTCGAATATCCCTCGGCGATCAATTGAAGTATTTCACGTTCACGCTCTGAAAGGGTAGAGACGAGAATGGACTCTTCGCCAACGGTAAAGTTACCACTGGTATGATTTTCACCCGTGATGACGGCCTTTGCGGCATCGCTGCTGAAATACGTTTTACCAGCTGAAACACGCTTCAGCGCTTCTTCAAATTCTGACCGGTCGGAGTTCTTGAGCAGAAAACCGTCCGCACCCAATTCCATCATGCGTTTTATAAGCGCCGGATCGCCGTGCATGGTTAGAATAATTATTTTCAAATCTGGCAGGTCACGTTTCAATTGGCGTGTAGCTTCCAAGCCATTAAGTACCGGCATATCAACATCCATCAGTACGATGTCCGGTTTGAAAATCGCAACATTCTTGATTGCTTCACGGCCGTTTTCCACCTTCGCAACCACTTCGTAAGGGCCGAGAGCACCTACTAAATCAGAAATACTTTCCAACACTAATGTATGATCGTCGGCGAGGAGTACTTTGTACATTGCTTTTCCGTTCATTTAATTTCTAAATGAGAGGGACATCAATTTCGACTCTCGTCCCGCCGTTTGGTAAATGTATAAAATCTATCGTACCATCTACCTGATTTACGCGCGATTTCATGTTCAGCATTCCATGCCCTTCTGTTTCTATCGGGTTAAAACCTTTTCCATTGTCTTCAAAATGAAAAGTCACACGTCGAGGTGTTTCTACCAATTCGACATTTACCTTGGTAGCTCCGGAATGTTTTATACAATTGTTTACCAATTCCTGTGCAATGCGATACAGGTTCACTTCTACTTTCTCGGGTAGCCGCTTTTTGCCGGCAACGGCATCAAACTGAAATCTTAGACCAACGAGTCCAAGACTTTTATCGAATAAATCATTTAATGCCGGGGCGAGGCCTAATTCGGTAAGGGCTTTTGGCATCATTTGATGGGATAGGTTTCGCACATCGCGTGCCGAGTCATCCACCACCTTTTGGATTTTCTCAATCCGCTCTTCGTCTACCGTCGTTGCAGAAGTCAGCGAATTGAAAAAATTGCTCAGCCCCAGTTTGATGCTCGATAACTGCTGCCCAATCCCATCGTGTAGTTCTTTGGCCAGCCTCCTACGTTCGCTTTCGGTAGCGTCAATTACCGCATCCAGACGTTTGGTTTGTTCCTGACTTATGGCTGTTTGCAGTTCAACAGCTTTCCGCGATTTGTATGTGAGATACCCGAGAGAGGTGGCAATAATGATAAGGACTAGCGCAATGACAAGCCCAAAAATCATGTTTTGACGGGCTTCGATCGTAGCTTCTTTTTCTTGTATTTCCAGATTTTGAATTACGATTTTCTGTTCCTTTTCCTTGGTTTTAAATTTTGTTTCCATTTCGGCAATGGCCTGCTGTCGTGCATCGCCAAGCGCTGAATCGTGAACAGCGATAAAATCAGAAAGCATTGTATAGGAGGATTTATAATCTCCTTTCTGCTTGTAAGCCAAGGCGAGATTCTCATAGGCATCTTCCACATCCGAGTGGGAGTCGAGGCTACGCGCACGTATTAAGTTTTCGTGAAGAATCTCTAGAGCTTCATCCGACTTGCCGCTCTCACTAAGAAACTCAGCAATATTATTCATGCTGGCTATTTGTCCGCGTACATCACCAAGCGTACTGTCAATAACGTAGGATTTTCGCACTTCCTTAACGGCCTGATCGGTATTTCCCATGTAGTAATACACCGCACCGATATTATTAATACACTCCGACATTCCTTTTTTATTGCCGAGCGCTTCTTCTATGGCCAGCGATTTTTGGAAATAGGTTAAAGAGGAGTCGAGGTTGCCCTCATTGGCATAAACGATTGCAAAATTGTTGAGCACATTCGCCATTTCCTTTTTATTTCCGGCTATATTTTGAATGGCGAATGCTCTTTGATAATATTCGAGCGCTTTAGGATAGTTATCCATATACATGTACATCACACCCACATTGTTGAGCACCATTCCGAGCTCGGCTTTTGAACCCACTTCGTTGTACAATGTTATCGCACGCTGAGAAGCATTTAGTGCCTTACCAAAATCACCTTTAGAGCGGTATATCACGCCAATATTTGACAAAATACCGGCTCTCAAAAAGGGCTCTTCCTTCTCAGTGAGAAAACTTAAAGCGCTATCGCCGTATTGAAGAGCCCGGTCGTAGTAACCTTGATATCGAAATATAATAGACATTTTGTAAAGTGCAGATGCCAGCCCGGTCGTATAGTTAATTTCTTTTGCCAATAAGGCAGCAGCTTCGGCGTGGATCAGGCCGCTATCCGGTTCGCTCTGGCTTTCGACAAAACTCAAGATTGTGAGAATATCTACTCTTTCTTTGCCTTGTGTCACTTTTAACACACCCTTTAAGCTGTCCGCATTTTGCGCTTTCGCGGAAAAAAATAGTAGGACGCATGCGCATAGATGCAGCCATTTAAGACGAGATAAGGACTTAAATACCATTCATCGAAAATACATTCAAAGTAGTTTCGATGGCAAAAAATCGAAAAAAAATGTCAACAACTAATTTAAAATATCAGAACTAAGATTTTTTTCAATGAAAAGTTGGTACTGATAAAAATCACTGCCACAAAGATTTTCTTTATTAGACTTTCGGTTGGGCATTTTTGCGCAAAGCCTCCATCGCCTCCTTACTTGCCAACAAACTTCGTAGATGATTGCGTAAAACAGAGGCTGAATTGTCAGGTAATTCGGGATCACTTATTACCGCTTCATACATCCTGATCGTCCGTTCTTCTCCTTGAATTGCCTCATTGAGCATGGCGGCATCGTTGCTGGTTGGGAAAATCTCATGCATGTGTAACCACGAAGGATGAGCTTCTCCCTCAGATCGTAACACAGAATTTCCGTTAAAATCTGAATTACCAATGGCAGCCTCAAGTTCTTCTTCAAAACGGATGCGCTCTTCAACACAATTGTCGAGAAGCTGACCAAATTGTTTGTTCTCAATACTTTGCACAACCTGACTGTAAGCCCTCTCGGCGGCGCGGTTTTCTTCTATCAAAGCACTTAAACGATTACTGAATGTAGGATTTTTCATGGTTTCTTAGTTTTAATACCCCCTTCAACAGTAGTTACGGGTGGTTGGGTATTCCAAAATGAAACAGAGATACAGTGTAAATGTTCCTTCATGATGAAAAAATGCTGTAGTGCTGAGAAAATGGGTTTTACTTAAAATACATAAATCGAAGTGGATAACCCAGAGAAGCAACCAGAAGGGGTTATCGTCAGGGAGATGGTTTTTGAAAACACGAACAGGCGAATTGACTGCTTTGAAAGCCTGCCAGCATTCTAATATTGACATCTCATCAACATTATATACAGAAGATTGGAATGACTCTTTTCCTTGGTGGAGTTAGTGCAACTTTGAACGGCTGGAAAACTCGCTAACGCTGCGATCCTTCCTTACTTCCATAAGTTCTTCAAAGCAGTTACGAAATACATATCGATTTCACCTTTGTTTTTGGCTTTGATTTTACCCCGATAGGTGGTTTCAAAATACTCAATAATGAGTTTTTGGGTTTCTCCCGAAATGTTGATCTCACCGGGCTCACCACTCGATTCCATCCTGCTCGCAATATTTACTGCATCGCCCCATATGTCGTATGCAAATTTATTTTTACCAACTACTCCTGCAATCAATGGCCCAGTGTGAATTCCGATACGGAGTTCCCACGATTCTTTTCCCTGTTTCTTTTTCTCCTCTCCGAGCACTTTCATAAAATCTCTGATTTCCAAAGCTGCTTTCACAATATCAATTGGATTGGTTTCGTTGGCACCCGGAATTCCTCCGGCACACATATACGCATCTCCGATTGTCTTGATTTTTTCCAGTTTGTACTTGTCAATAATATTGTCAAAAGCAATGAAGCATTGGTTTAGTTCTTCAACCAATTCTTGCGGAGTGAGTTTTTCGGCTATATTGGTAAAACCTTTGAAATCTGTAAAAAGCACCGTGACCTTCTCATAGAATTTCGGTGTGGCGTAGCCTTTGGTTTTAAGTTCTTCGGCGGTTTCAGCTGGGAGTATGTTGAGCAGGAGTGTTTCTGCCCGTTCCTTTTCTGCTTCTATTATTTTATTCGTTTTCTTGGTGTATTTGTATCTATTAAAAAGACCACCGACTATTACAAGAAGCAACAATCCCAAGGCCGCCGCTCCATTTCTAATGGCCTTCTGGCGTTTGAGTTCTACTTCTTTTAATTCCTGATCTTTTTCCAAAAGGGATATTTGTCCCTGTTTCTTTTCTATTTCATAGCTCAGACTTTGGGCTTGCAATTTCTTGTCCATTTGGGCATTGTAGAGCGTATCCTTTAGACTTGAAAAGAGAACCTGATTCTTATATGCTTTTTTATAATCTGAGATATCTGAATAGTTAGTAGCAAGTTCCTTATAAGCTGCTGTCATTTCGTATTGTGCACCTATCGCTTCTGCCAGCTCTTTAGCTTTATTCAATATTTCAATCGCTTTCGGTATATCACCTTTGCTTTGATAAGTATCAGCAAGGCTAAGCAGTGATTGCGCCATTTCAAGGCGGGCATCTTGACTCGTAGCCAGTTGATATGCCTCAGTCTGAAACTGAATGGCTTTATCAAATTCCCGTCGAGCCGCATAAACCCGACCTATGCTTTTCAAAGCAAAAGCAATATTTCCTGTTGCAGATTTCTGATACGAATCAAGTGCTTCTTCAAAATAAATTAAAGCTGAATCGGGGTTGTTTTTATCCTGAAGATAAATTTCGCCCATATTTACAGCACAAGTTCCGAGCGCATCGTAATTGCCAAGTTTTGCACTCATAGGCAAGGCTCGTTGATAATACTCGAAGGCAAGATTGCGACTCGATGGTTTATTAAAGTATACCGTTCCAATATTCACCAAAGCCGTGACGATTCGTAGGGAATCATTCGTCTGCTCGGCGACTCGCAGAGATTGAAGATAATAGTCAATAGCCTTTTCGTCATCACCTCCATTAAAATGGACAGCTCCGAGGTTGTTCAACATGTTTGACACGCCGTTCAAATCATTGATAGATTCAAATACTTCCAGCGCGAGCTTCCATTCAACCAAGGCATCTATCCAATCATTTTGAAAATAATAACTCATACCGATAGCCTTATGAGCATAAGCCAGACCGCTGGGAAATTTGCTCTTTTGAGCAAGTTCTTTGGCCTGAGTTGCAATCTTCAGTGCTTCTTTTGGATCCGAGCGATAATACTGGCTGCATAATTCTATCAGAGTGGAAACTTTAGACGAATCTACCCGCTCATGTTTCAACACATTTTTCAGGCTATCGATGTATTCCGACTGGCCAAAGACAGGCACAAACCAATATAATAGGAGAATCGAAATTAGTAATCTACGCATTTGCCGTCTTTTCAATATTCAATTTTATAAGTCCAATTAGTGTCCTATTAAGAGCAACCACATAGGGCGGTCTCTTTCCTATTTCACTAATCGTTTTCATTTTTGGATACTGCATCGATTTGGTCAGATATTTTGTGTGTTAATTTGGTTAATTTAGCTTCGTTGTATTACGCCTATTGAATCATAACAGTGTACGATTCTACTTGATCTTGTCTTGCAATGCGGATTATATACATCCCTTTGCTAACGCCGGTAAGATCAATTTCTAAAAACTGATCTGACAAATGTTGGGATGGAACGTCACATTTTCTACCAAGGTAATCATATACCTCAATAGCAGTAATGGTAGGCAAATCAGAATCAAAACTTAAGAAAACCTTCCCATGCGATGGATTTGGATATGCCAATTCGGTGGGGTGGTTTTCATTCTCATTTACGTCAAGTGCTTTTTCACCTGAATTATAATAACCATTACAGGAAACAGCCCATGCATGAGCACGCAAGGTGATGGAGCCGCCGAAGTAACTATTGCTTCTTATTCTCCATTCCATTTGGTTGCCATCATAAGGAATATCAAACCAAGACCAGCCGGGAGTAAAGATCTCAGGTAGTAATGTGTCATCATTTGTAGCTCCCATAATTCTATTGTTGATGCCTTTTGGCACAAACACATCTGTAGCATTGAAATTGTAGTATCCAAAGTGTGCTATGAAAGTAAATCCGTTGGTATCCGGTTTGTTTAATTCTTCACGACAGAGAAAAAAGGGGAATATAGGTATGGTGCCAGGGCCATAAGGATTTACGAACAACTTTCCATTTATCGATTCGAAAATGTAATTGGTAGCTGTGGCAGTTGGAAGAATGTCATAGGTTCCAGCATTTCCTGAGTATTCGGGAGAAAGTTCGAATAACACCGAAGAAACATCCGATGGATTGTCTCCGTTTATAAATCCATCAAAAGTTGCTTCGAAGTCAGGAATAGGATCTCCTGCATTTATCACATAAGTCCCCGTTGATATAATGGCATCCAAAGGATTAATCACTAAAGTCGCATTTGCTGACCCATTATAAAATGGAGTAGTTACGCTTACATTTACATCATAAGAGCCTACGTTGACAGGTGGATCGCTCAAGCCGTTGTAGGTAATAATCGAGTTTAATCCTTCCGGATTAAAGGATAACAAAATTGATTTCGGCAACCCATTATAATCTTGTGATAAGCTTTCCGGATCGATGTTTATAGTAACCGTTGCCGGTAAAATCACCAAGCTTGTACTGGACGAACCGCTAAAGTTCGGTTCTTCAATTTCCACATCTATAGCATATGTTCCAGGATTAATGGGCAATATATCATTTTCATAACTAACAGTAAAGTTCAACCCTTCAGGAATTGTTGTTATTCCGGGAGTTTTCACCGTATTGTCATAAATCTGAGTAAGTGTCTCAGGGTCGAATTCAATCTGAACTTCTGCCGGAGTAATCACAAGTTCCGTACTTACCGTTCCGATATAATTTGGGTCGTTGATGGTTGCCGTTACCAGATATGTTCCGGCATTTACCGGCAGCTCACTATCCCCATCATAAGAAATGTCAATTGCCAAACCTTCCGGATTAGTGGCAGCACTTACTGATTTTGGCAATCCATCATAAACTTGAGTCATACTTTCCGGATCAATAGTTATGCTAGCCATTGCAGGCAAAATGATTAATGTGGTACTCCCCGAGCCAACATAATTTGGTTCATCAACCTCAACATTAATTGTATAAGTGCCGGGATTAATGGGAAGTAAATCAATTTCATAAATGATATTGAAGTTCAATCCTGCAGGAATCGTAGTAATTCCGGGAGTCTTCAATGTATTATCATAAGTCTGAGTAAGCGTTGCAGGGTCGAATACAATTTGAGCCTCAGCCGGATGAATCACCAATTCCGCACTTGCCGATCCTGAATAGTTAGGGTTACTGATAGTTGCCGTAACGGGATATGAGCCTGTATTGACAGGCAGTTCAGAGTCTCCATTGTAAGAAATGTCAATTGCGAGTCCATCGGGAATCGTGGAAACACTTACTGATTTTGGGGAACCATCATAGGTTTGCGATAGGCTACCCGAATCGAAAATAATATCTGCAACCGCTGGAATTATTGTCAGCGTTGCTTCGGCACTTCCTACATAATTACTGTCTATAGGAGTTATTACGACCCCATACTCTCCCGCATTCACCGGTGGAATGGTATCTCCATCATACGTTATGGTATATTCCAAACTATCGGGTATGCTGGTGACGCCGATTGTTTTTGGCGTTCCATCATAAATCTGTGTCAGACTCTCCAGATCAATTGAAAACGATGCGGTATCTGGCAATACCTCAAAACTGCCCACACCGTAGCGTACATTAAAATTTTTGCTGAATAAAACTCCCGGCACGGCAAGGTGAGTTCCGACCGTTTTCCCAGTGATCAAATTTATCGAACGAATTTCCACATTTCCAACCGAATCTCCTGATAGAATAGCTATATCACCTTCGCCAAGTATTACGATGGTTTCGGTATTGCTGCTTGCATTGATAGTCGTTGAATTTAAATCGCCAGAGCTATTGATCAAGGTGTTTGAATTCGTCAATGCTGTAGTATTTGTTACATTACCATCTTCATCTACGGTATTTACGAGTGCAGTTCCACGCACCAATTGAAAACCATTAACAAGCGCAGTACCGCGCACAAATGTTGCCGGTACCGACGGTGCAGGATTTGAGCTGTTTGTAAAAGCAGTCGCATTGTAAAATGCCAACGGATCGATTTGCTCGCCATTCACCAATGCAGTTCCGCGGGTTATATATTCCGATTGAGAAACTGCAATGGTTTTATTGGTTAAAACTGTTCCGTTCAGAAGTTCTTCTCCTTCACTATTCACGAGTGCTGTTCCTCTCACGAGAACAGGTTCTCGCGGGGTGTTGTGCGCTGATTGCAATGTTGAAAGTAGTGCTAAACTGTCTGGTTCGCCAATAATTATGGACCCGGTAGAATCATTATTAAAAAGATAGTCGAATGTAAATCCCACAATAGAATCGTTGTACACGAAGCTGGTATCTCTAGGCGTGATAAGCAAGTCGAGTGGGTCGATAGTTAGAATACCGCTATTGACCACTATATTAAATCGTTGAAGTAGGGATATGTCCAGCGCATCGGTTGCCTCAGTCTCGCTATTGGGGCTCAATGGATCGGCGGGATCGGCTTCTATTCCCCATAAGCCCACATTGCTCAAGTTGCTAGCAATCGTCGTAAGCGTGATGTCTTGAATCCGGGCCACTTCTTCTGCTGTCAAATCTGAAGAACCAAATGGAATACTATCTGTTAAGCTTTGTAGTGAATATGCAGCCGTAAATTCCGGCATCACTTCAGCATATTTTTTTGCCTTATCGTCTACGCTTATTACAATTGTCTGCTTCGTTGTAAAGTAGAGTGGATTGGAAAGACCACCGTCCAAACCATTTGTTCCTTCTTTGGGTTCATTATAAACCTGAATGGCCGGGTAGAGATCAGTATATGCAGATATCAACGCTGAGATAGCGGTGTCACCTTGAATTATGGACTCGCCAGATAAGGGTTCTCCGTTAAACCAAACCGTAGCTCCACTCTTTAGATACTCTCCGTGTATAGTGACCCATATATCGTCTAAACCCGGAGTGAGTGTAGTATCATAGGAGAGGCTCACCAGATAAGGTGAAGGATTTGCCAGATCGAGTAGTGCAGAATCAGCGAGAATAAAACCTGCGCCACTTTGAAGATCGAAACCCGGAGTGCCCATGTCGTAAGCCGTATTCTGAAGTATGCTTTTCAGCAAAAGGGGATTTAGGGTATCGCCATAATATTTTTGTCGGGCTTGCAATACCAGGGCAGCCACACCAGCCGCATGAGGAGCTGAAGCAGAAGTACCAAAGAAGTTTGGAAATTCATCGTCATCGAAATTCACCCCACCCAGATCCACACTCGTATTCACGCCATTTGGCGCGCAGAAGTCCGGTTTGATACGTACATTATCATTTACGGGAGTGCCTCCTCTCGAAGAAAAAGAGGCAATAGTTGGAGCAGATCCACTGTATTCGGGCGTATTGCTGAACAGAACAGCACCTACTGCCATCGCACCTGAAGCATTTGCCTGACCGGTAATGGTGGAAGCGCCGGGAGAATCATATTCATTTACCACAAGGTCGCCTCGATAAACGATATATTTAAGCTTCGTAGCGCCGAAACCGGAGTTGCGGATAATCATTATATTCGACTGTGTGCTGTCCGCAGCCACAGTAAATGGCAATACTTCAATCGGAAAACCATCGGTATTCACGCGATTGAAACCGAAAAGGGTGATTCCATTTTCATTGGTGAGATAGATATCAAAATCTGAATTGGTCGTAGTTCCTGGAGTGCCGTCATCCCACTGGAGTACAAGGGTATATTGTCCCTGATAAAGGGTAACGTTTTGAAATATATCAATTCCACTTTCATCAGCTGCAAAATTATTGGCTTCGCCCGTAATCCCAGTTGGGGCAGGAGAGGCGTTGAAATCTCCTTCCCATGAGCGCGTACCAAAATTTCCGGCAGCACTGAAGTAAGATGTTCCTTGTAGTGTAACGCTATCAACGGCCTGAGCAACTACGCCATCTCGAAAAAACAGCTCCGATATATACGTTACGTCATCAACGATTACGTCGCAACCGGCATTGTGCAGGGCATGGATACCATGGGCAAAATCAACCGGCCCGAGAAAACCCGTTCTAAAAGCCAGTTCAGCAGCCGGAGCAATATCATGCACTATTTGAAGCATCGCTCTACCTTCATCCGACCGGGTTCCAAAAGGATAATCTAATAATAGATCTACCGGATTTGAAAAATCAGGATTCAACGGACCCGGCAAATCTCCTTTTATGATATCGTCGCCTGCCGGGTCGCCAAGTATGGTATTATAGCTGTCAGATATTACTCCGACTTTGGTGCCTTCACCGTTAATGTGGAACACATTTCGCGAAATATCCGATCTCAGCGATTTATCTCCCTGACTTTCTATCAACCCTGCATTATTCAACGGAGTATAAATCGGGCTTGCCGATATCAGTAGATCGGGAAGAATATTTAGTGAAAGCAGATTCTCTATCGGAAATAAACCTGAGATAAGATTGTTCGCCGGATTTCCGGAAGTAAATTCAAGACCATAGGCGGGAGAGGTGAGCAAACTTAAGGCATTCGCGTATTGGCCTGGTTTGGTGAGAATCAAAATCAAAACTTTTGTTTGGTCAATCTGGAAAATATAATTTGATTCGTATGTCCCCGGATTATTGTATAAGGAAGTAAGCTCGGACCCAATAATATCAAAGGATTTACCTTCGGGAAGCGGTTCGTAATAAGGAAGAATATCGCTATCTGGAGTAGGTGGCGGATATGCACAATCTTGCGACCATTGAAATTCTTCCTGAGTGAAACTTTGTGTCTGATCGCCTTGGGCAAATTTTGCCTTTACGCGCTGGTTTTGCAATCCACCCGATAAGGTATATGTTATTACGAAAGATCCCGATTGGCCATGACCAATACCAGAAATGTTATTGAGTCGAAAGCCGGTGAATGGATCACTGGGAAGAAATGGTCCGAAAGTTATTCCGGAGTATTGCATATTTCCCGTAAGCACCGTAACACTTATATCAGAATATGTGCCGGTTTCTGCTTCTACCGAATAGCGTTTTAGTTTTTTACAACTCGCAGGCCCTTCCTGGGTTATATAGAGTGAAATAGTGTGGGTGCCATCTCCATTATCTGTTACCAACGATATGGACGAGGTATATCCTTGACCGTGGTCTTTCGATACCAGACAGTTTTCAGTAGCATTGGCTGAGGTAAAACTAAAAATAAGTAATAAGGCGAGGAGGCCATGGGTAAATAGGGATTTTGGTGTTTTCATGGTAATTATTTGATCGGTTAAGTGGTTCGAACAAAATAGTCCGGACTACATGGTTATTATCAATATATTACATGATGCTTTTAATTTCTTTACGAAAAAAGATAGAGAATTTTTTCGATCTTCTATGAAATTAACGCACTTGAGAGAGGCTCAAATCTACATTTTTTCCTTGTGATTTTGTAATTTCTCCCGAAAAAAGATGATTGATAGGTTTAAAATGCAATGAATCAAAGTAATATGATCTATCCTTTCAAGTGGGAGTTAGAATGAGGCGAAATTTCAGAGGAAGTTTTGCGCTGCTTATCGATGTAATATACATATTTACCATCGAGTGAATGCATTAAGTCCCCACAATGGGTACTTTAGAAAGATGCATTTTTGGGTCAGGCAACAATTATTTTTTACCTTTCACCCATTACACGTTTATCATCCAAGTTTTACTATCATGGATTACAGAATTAAGTCATTTGAAGAATATAAAACGACCTACCAAAAAAGCATCGATGACCCGGAAACTTTCTGGTCGGAAATAGCGGAACAATTTTACTGGCAAAAGAAATGGGAAAAAACCCTGGAATGGGAGTTTGATACACCTTCGGTAAAATGGTTTTTAGGGGGGGAAATGAATATCACTGAAAATTGCCTCGACCGGCATCTTGAGAAGCGAGGCAACAAGCTCGCTCTTATTTGGGAGCCGAATGATCCTAAGGAGCGCGTGGTTCGCTATACCTTTAAGGAATTGCACGAAAAGGTTTGTCGGTTTGCCAATGTGCTCAAGGCGAAAGGAATCAAAAAAGGCGACCGTGTGGCGGTTTATTTGCCCATGATTCCGGAGTTGGGAATCGCCATATTAGCCTGTGCGCGTATCGGTGCTATTCACAATGTGGTCTTTGCCGGCTTTTCAGCCCATTCCTTAGCCGACCGCATAAACGATTCGCAATGCAAGATGGTACTTACCTCCGATGGCCTTTTTCGCGGAAGCAAAGAAATACCGGTAAAAGCTGTGGTAAACGAAGCGCTTGAAACCTGCGATACGGTAGAAACAGTGTTGGTTGTTGAGCGTACCGGCTGGACAGTAAAGATGAAAGAAGGTCGCGATTTTTGGCTTCACGATGAACTTGAAAAAGTGGATGATATTTGTCCCGCTGAACCGATGGGTGCTGAAGACCCGCTCTTTATTCTTTACACTTCTGGTAGCACCGGAAAACCCAAAGGAGTAGTGCACACCTGCGGTGGATATATGGTGTATACTGCTTATACTTTCGCCAATGTTTTTCAACCTGATGAAAGCGATGTTTATTGGTGCACAGCTGATATTGGCTGGGTTACCGGCCATTCATATATTATTTATGGCCCACTGGCAAATGGAACCACGACGGTGATGTTCGAGGGTGTTCCAACCTATCCCGGCCCAGGTCGATTTTGGCAAATTTGCGATAAGCATTCAGTCAATCAATTTTATACGGCGCCGACTGCCATTCGCGCTCTAATGGCAAAAGGAGAGGATCACGTTTTGAGTTACGGCTTATACAGCCTCAAAGTGCTGGGAAGTGTGGGTGAACCTATAAATCGGGAAGCCTGGGAGTGGTACCATATCCATGTCGGTAAGGAGAAGTGCCCGATAGTGGATACGTGGTGGCAAACCGAAACCGGCGGGATTATGATATCCGGATTGGGTAATCTGAGTCCCCTGAAGCCTACTTTTGCCGGATTTCCGATGCCGGGCGTTCAGCCTGTATTACTCGATCAGGATGGCAATGAAATCCAAGAGCCGGATGTGCAGGGCTATCTTGCGATAAAATTTCCATGGCCGGGGATGCTGCGTACCACATGGGGCGATCACGACCGATGCAAGCATACCTATTTCTCCCATTATAAAGGATACTACTTCACCGGCGATGGTGCTAAAAGGGATTCCAAAGGAATGTACCGCATAAGTGGAAGGGTAGATGATGTTATAAATGTTTCAGGACATCGATTTGGAACCGCCGAAATCGAAAATGCAATTAACTCGCTCGATGACATCGTTTCTGAAAGTGCCGTCGTAGGATATCCCCACGAAATAAAAGGACAGGCTATTTATGCCTATGTAATTACCAAAGAGCCACCCGAAAATCCTGATAAATTGCGCGCTGAAATTGTTGAAGCCGTGGTTTTGGAAATAGGGAAAATAGCAAAACCCGAGAAGATTCAGTTCGTGACCGGTCTGCCCAAGACACGAAGCGGTAAAATAATGCGCCGGATTTTGCGGAAAATTGCTGAAGGCGAGCTCGATAAGGTGGGAGATACCACGACACTGCTCGATCCGGATGTAGTGGATGAGATTAAAGAAGGGGCTTTGTGAGATTTTGAATGTATTTTGGAAGTTTGAGACCTTTCAGGTATTTGAAAACCTACAATCTTCATAGTGTCGTAGGTTCAATTAACAAGATATTCTTTACCCGTAATCCTTTCCTAAAGCAATACAACCCGCTTCCAAAAAAACCGTATCTTTGCGCCTTCAAAAAATGAAGGATTCCAAAATATTTTATTCCCTCCCGATGTGTGGTACCTGGCCTGAGCCAAATGCCGGGCTTTTCGTACCTGATCCTGAGAAGATTTAATCCATTTCCTTTACCGTAATTGCAAGATACGAGAAGCGTAAGAAACGCTTCCACGATAACTTATGTTTAGCACATGAAGAAATATTTAAACCTGTTCGATTTTCGCCAAAAGGTAGATTACAAAGCTGAAGTTCTAGCCGGGCTCACCGTAGCCCTTGCGCTAATTCCGGAAGCAGTGGCTTTTGCCCTTATTGCAGGCCTTTCTCCGCTTACCGGACTTTACGCCGCTTTTATAATGGGATTGGTAACGGCCATTTTGGGTGGCCGCCCCGGGATGATTTCAGGTGCTACGGGAGCTGTGGCTGTCGTGCTTGTATCCCTCTCGCTTTCTCACGGTGTCGAGTATATTTTTGCAACCGTAATTTTGGCCGGAATCATTCAAATTCTTGCAGGAGTTCTGAAATTAGGAAAACTCATGCGGCTTGTGCCACACCCGGTTATCTTCGGATTTGTAAATGGTCTGGCGATTATTATTTTCATGTCGCAACTCACTCAGTTTAAAGATCCATCAGGTGCGTGGCTTACGGGACAGTCGCTTTATATCCTGCTGGGATTGGTTCTGCTCACAATGCTGATTATTTGGATCTTGCCTAAAATTACCAAAGTGTTTCCGGCTTCGTTGGCTGCGATTTTGGTTATTTTTGGACTGGTGGCGATTCTCGGTATCGACACCAAGACCGTTGGTGATATTGCATCAATAAGTGGCGGATTTCCACCATTTCACATTCCATCGGTCCCTTTAAGTTTCGAGACGCTATCCATTATTTTTCCGTACGCAGCAATCATGGCTGGAGTTGGTTTGATAGAGAGTTTGCTTACGCTAAATATTATCGATGAAATAACCGAGACACGCGGCCGTGGAAATAAAGAGGCAGTAGCTCAGGGTACCGCAAATATTCTTTCTGGATTCTTTTCAGGAATGGGAGGTTGTGCCATGATCGGACAGAGTTTGATCAATATTTCCTCAGGAGCGCGTGCTCGCCTTTCCGGAATTGTCGCAGCTTTGATGTTGCTGGTATTTATTATGTTCGGATCCGGATTGATAGAAAAACTACCGATTGCTGCTCTGACTGGTGTTATGATTATGGTTGCGATAGGAACTTTTGAATGGGCGAGTTTTGGCGCGGTGACCAAATTTCCAAAGTCAGATATCTTTGTGATGGTAATGGTTACCTTGGTCACTGTACTTCTTCACAACCTGGCACTCGCTGTGCTCATCGGAGTAGTGATTGCTGCTTTGGTTTTTGCTTGGGATAATGCCAAACGCATTCGTGCCCGAAAGCATGTCGATGAAAATGGCGTAAAGCATTACGAAATATACGGGCCACTATTCTTCGGATCCGTGGCCGTTTTTAACGAAAAGTTTGATGTGCTCAATGATCCCGATGAAATCATCATAGATTTTGCAGAAAGCCGGGTGTCAGATATGTCAGCTATCGAAGCGCTCAATAAGCTTACTGAACGCTATTTGAAAGTTGGAAAAACCGTGCATCTCAAGCATCTTAGCCCTGATTGTCAAAAATTGCTCGGCAATGCTGAAAAAGTAATAGACGTGAATATCATCGAAGATCCGCGGTACAAGGTTGCCGTAGATCGCGTATAAAAAAGAGTGTCAAATCTATAAAAAGTGCTGATCCTCGCCTTAGTCGCGTTCCGGCTTATCAAATACGGGTTCCACATTATAACCCGACTTACGCAAAATTGAGATCAGGCCGTTGTCTCCCGCTAAGTGGCCTGCGCCTACAGCTATAAAGCATCTCTTCGCGCGAATCTCAGGAATGATTTTAAGCGTCCAGATGAAATTTCGATTGTCAATCAGGAGTTTGCGCGTTCGCTCGGAGGGCATACTAAGATTGAGCAAAGAATCCAGCTTATTGAGATCTTCAGCTTTGTACGTTTCTACAATTGCATTAAATTCTTTGCGCATCGCCTGATCATCTTCTACCATTTTAAGCAATTCTTTTGTCTGTTCTTCATATGGAATGCTGTCGACTATGGTGATCTGAGTTTTGGCACTTTCAAGCCCATGAATGGTCATTTTATTCCCAACAGCCATCTGAGTGAGATTCATTTCATAGCTTGCCGGTTTGCCATTTACATAAAAATCAAGCATGGCACCGGTCACAAAAAAAGGTTTCGTGTGGTTGTATTCATCAAGACTCTTGCCGCTACCTTCCAGAAGATATGAATTAAGTATGTCGTAGTTTTTCTTCTTAATAATGTTGTCCAGAGTCATTCCATCAGGCAGAATCATACCTTCTTTCAGATCTCTAATGGTTATGGGATCAGTCATATTCATCTCCGTGACAAGAACTTGCGATTTCGACATTGCTTCCCAGACTTTATCTTTAATCGAAAAATCTTTTGCGGAAATAACGTGAATAGTTCCAAAAATATAGGAGGTATCAGCAGGGATTCTTGGTGAAACCACCGTCCAAAGCATGGAGTTGGCAAGTTTTTCAGGTTGAGCAGTAGCAGAATTATTGAATGCAATCGCACTTAAAAGGACAATGGCAGAATAGCGAAGTTTCTTTTTCATAAAAGGATTAGCAATAGAGTTAGAAGGCAAAGATATGTATTCCTGAAGGGTCAATCAATAGGCTGAAATACAAAAAATAAGAAGAGGAATTTTTGACTCTAAAATTCTGAAAGCGGCCAAGGCTGAATTTTTGGTGCTTTCTGGCTGGTTCATGGAGGTTGTGAACCTGCAGTTTTGGCTGCGCAATTTCCTACAATGGAGATCGGATTTGTGGAAGTTGTGCTCGCCTTTGGACGAACGGTTCTGACAGGTGAAAAATCCGAATATAATCTTTGGAGCTCATTATACTTTTTTCTGGAAATATTGCCGCTATGGAGAATAGAAAATCTCGCTTCGGATTTTATACCTTTGAAATATCGTTGTAGTCAATCATATATCCAAATCTTTTGACGGAATCAAAGCCGTTGACAATGTCTCATTTACACTCGAAGACGGTAAAACCCTTAGCATAATCGGGGCAAGTGGAAGTGGGAAAAGTACCATACTTCGGCTTCTAAACCGGATAATTGAGCCTGACGCAGGGGATATTTCACTTTTTGATAAATACATTTCACAAATAGAACCAACGCATCTTCGCCGCCAAATCGGTTATGTGCTTCAGCAACCCGGGTTGTTTCCCCACTGGACGGTGCGCAAGAATATTGGTCTGGTGCCAAGACTTCTGAAATGGCCACGAAATAAGATTGAAAGGCGTGTAGACGAATTGCTTACGCTTATGCAAATGCCTTCCGACCAATTTGCCAGCAGGTATCCTTACGAATTGAGTGGCGGGCAGCAGCAGCGCATCGGAATAGCGCGTGCCTTGGCTGGCAATCCAGAATTAATTCTCTACGACGAACCCTTCTCCGCGCTTGATCCGATAACGCGGGGAGAATTGCAGCAAGAAGTTCTTCGTCTGAAAGAAACAGTTCGAAAAACAAGTATTTTCGTTACCCATGATGTCAAAGAGGCATTTTTACTCGGCGATAAAATTTTGATTTTGGAAAGCGGTCGTGCTATTCAGTGGGGCACTCCCGATGATATTCGCTCAAAACCGGCCAATAAATATGTAGAACAATTTATCGCCTCGGCCTATGCGGAATAGTTGGATGACGGTCTTTTTCAGTTTATCTATTGCCCTTTCGACCGCAGGAAGTCCTCATGACGCGGGACCTACTCAAACGATTACCATCGGTTCAAAGCTACATCCGGAATCACGTCTGCTTGCAGAAATTACGGCTCAGCTTATTGAGCAAAATACCGACTTCAAAGTCAATCGGCGCTTTGGATTGGGTGGAACACTGATTTGCTTTGAAGCACTCCGCACCGGCGAAATTGATATATATCCGGAATATACCGGTACCGCGCTTACTGCTATTTTGAAAAAGGAAATGACCGGAGCTTCCGCAAAAGAGATTTATTCGGTTGTGTCAAGAGGGCTTATGTCGGAATACCAGATATATACGGGCGCTTCTTATGGCTTTAATAATTCGTATGTTCTGGCGGCACGTCCCGGATTAAATCTCGTCAAAATCTCCCAACTATCAGACAGGAGTGACTTAAAATTTGGCTTAAGCAATGAGTTTATTGAAAGACCGGATGGATTTGTCGGATTGAATAAATTTTATGGATTGCATTTAGAAAAACCCCACGGGATCGATCACGGATTGGCGTACAAAGCGCTCTCCGACGGACAGATAGATATTACCGATGCATATAGTACTGATGGAAAACTGGAAGAATATAATTTTGTATTGCTCGATGATGATCGCCATTTTTTTCCACCCTATTATGCTGTTCCGCTGGTACGAAACAATTTGATGGATAAATATTCAAAACTCAAATCGGCATTAGAGAAACTCAGCAATATTCTCGATGAGAAAACAATGCGCTCACTTAACAAAAGATACGAAGTAAATCATGAGGCTCCGGAAACTATTGCTTTCGAATTATTGAAATCTCGTAACCTCGTTCATTCAGCAAATCGATCAAACCGATGGAATCCGGTGATAAGGCAAACGTTTGAGCATATTCGACTTACATTTATCGCCACATTTCTTGCCATCTTACTCGCCGTTCCATTAGGTATTTATATTCACGGCAAGCGTCGTACAGCTCAGGTTTTTATGTCGGCCACAGGTATTGTTCAGACCATTCCGAGTCTTGCCTTGCTGGGTTTCATGATTCCTCTTTTTGGGATCGGTTTCGCTCCAGCTATTATCGCACTTTTTCTGTATGCTTTGCTACCCATTTTGAGAAATACATATACCGGTTTGGCAGCCACAGACCCATTGCTGATTGAAGCTGGCAAAGCCATGGGAATGAGTAGTATGCAACTACTATTTCAGGTTCGCCTTCCCCTTGCGGCAAATGTAATCATGGCAGGAATTCGTACCGCTCTCACCATCAATATTGGCACGGCAACGCTGGCCGCATTCATCGGTGCCGGTGGATTAGGAGAATCGATCATAACAGGCATATCCTTGAATGACAACGAAATGATCCTCCGCGGAGCAATTCCAGCAGCACTTCTTGCACTCACAGCTGATCGTGGAATGGCGATGCTTGAAAAAAAGGTGCGACCCCGGGGAATAACGGATGAATAAATTGGTGGCCTGATTTTTTAATGCCTCCAGTCCAATCTCCTACGAATTGAATGTTTTTTCGCTTAATTCCAAAAAGTATGGATGAATATTGATATTTTCGACCCCACTTAAAAATCAAACTATGAAATCGATTGTAATTGCCTTTTTAACCATTTTCTGCCTTTCGGCAAATGCCCAAACCTATCTGCGAAACTACAAAGTGGAATCGAGCGATAAACTTGTAGGGAAAATATCGGCTACTCGATCTGTGGATGGAGATTATGTGCAATACGATATCACTTCTGTGGTGGTAATGACCATTTTATTTGAAGTAAAAGTTGAATATAAATTACAGGCGATATACAAAAATGATATTCTCGTATCGTCATCGGCTACGGTGTATCTCAATGGCCGCACCCAGAACGATATGAACTGCGAACGCACAGGCGATCATTACACACTCGTGTCAGATGGTCACACCACCCGAATTTATGAAGATATAAAATGGTCCTCTGCTAAGCTCTATTTCCACAAACCGGATGATGTGCGTAAAGTCTTTTCCGAAACAGACGGCACTTTCAAGAATCTTTCGGAAACGGCTGATGGTAAATTTTTATTGAAAGACCCGGAAAAAGATTCAAATATGAATACCTATTCATATTCCAGCGATCAGGGGCTTAATCAGATTATAATTGAACGCAGCCTTTTACCTACGCTGAAAGTTACGGGTGCGCGTGAGGTTGTTTTGGATTCTGATGAAGAGAGTGAGAAGGATTAGGTTTTTAGCAATAATTCTTAAGACACGGCAAGCCGTAGTCTACCTCCATTGACTTAACTCATACAGGCATAATTCTATTCCATCAACAAAAAACCCGGTCAGAAATGATCGGGTTTTACTGTTTTTAATGGTTGATTTTTATTGGATGAAGTGGCGCGATTAGGGGGGACTATTTACCGTAAGGATTTACCGGAGCTTCCTGCCAGTTTTGATTGTTCAAATTTGGATCGAGATTCGGGTCGTAGTTGCTATTGTTAGATGGAATATATTCGCCATTTCCATTCATCCAGTATTGGTCCGAATATCCTTCCACTTGGTAGCTTTGACCGTTTGATGGATCGGTTACAGTTTGTTGGTCATTTATGTAATTTGTAAAAGCGTGCTGGTTGCGATCCATCGATGCATTATTGTTATTGTAAGCATCCATCGAAGCCTTGTTTACAGCGTTGTAAGTTTCATTATGCGTGCGTTGCTGTGCGTCGAACGCCGCTTGATTATTTTGCATTTTTTGATTGTGCGCAGACCAACTTTGATTGGCTTTTGAAGCTTCATTTTGGTTATATGCATTGATCTGTTGTTGATTGTATTGCGTATTTGCAAGTCCGTTTACATAGGCGTTTTTTGCCTTTTCGAAATATGAATTCTCAGCTTCGAGTGATTGCAAATAATAGCCCCAGTTTACCATTCCAGTCGAAGCCATCTCACTATAATGAAGAACAATAAAAACCTTATTCCCATTTTTGTCAGTCCATTCGGATCCCATTGCTTCAAACCTATTATTTTGTGGTCCTACGCTGTACAATTGATCCATATAGGATTTGTCATTTTGAGCTACTTGAGGAAGTGGAAACTGACGAACAAAAGTGAGTCCATTTTTTTGTGCCATCTGAGTTATATCTTGTCTCAATACATTATCTATACCCACCGGCTGGCGCATTTGTTGACCACTTTGTTGATAGAACTGCTGAGTCATTTGATCATTAGAATACGTAAAAGCGCGGTAACCTGAGGCGTAAATCTTAAGTCCGTTAGGGCCGGATATCGCAGGCGCGCCTTGCTGATTGGTTTGATTCATTTTCCAGCTCGCAGGAAGTGGGATTTGTGCTGAGGGAATATTGGTTTTTGAATCCATTATGGGATGCATCACAATATTTTCTCCTCCTTGCTGGCTATTTGCAACCGGGTAAACTTGATTTTGAGGCTGTCCCTGGTTTTGATATTGAGCTTGATTTTGTGGTTGGCCTTGATTCCCATAGCCATTGTCATATTGTTGCGAATTATTTGAAGTGCCGTAACTGTCATTTGAATTACCGTAATTATCATCGGAATAATCTTGGCCGGTGCAGGCTGAAATGGCGAAAAACGGGATGGCGAAAAGAGAGAGGGAAGAAGTTTTCATATGGATTTTGTTGTGTTTGGTTTCTTATCGAGATTGGTTCAAAAAGGTGAACACAATTTACGGAAAAATATCATCGGGAAATGATATTCAATGAAATTAGCCACACCAAAATTGGAACTAATTGTGTCATAGATATGCCTCATATTTTTCTATTTCACATAGAATTAGCCAGCAAAAAGGCTTTCTGATTCAAAAAAAAATGACTTAATTAGTATCCAATCCATATGAAAAACCCATTCAGATCACTTCGCAAGTTGCTTCTTATCCTTTTTGGGACAATAAGCTTCGGTATTGCCGGCTATATGCTTATTGAACATTATCAGTTTAGAGATGCATTGTACATGACTATGCAGGTGGTCTCTACGGTTGGTTTTAATGAAGTGCAACCCTTCCACTCCTACGGCAAAGAATTCACCGTCGTGCTGATCATTATGGGTTTTAGTACTTTTGCGTTCGCAATAACCTCTCTTTGGAAAATACTTTCAACAGAAAACCTTCAGGCATATATTAAATATAAATCATTCAAAAAAAAGATGGAACACCTAAGCGATCATGTAATAATATGCGGGTATGGGAGAAATGGTTCGCAGGCTGCAAAAGTCTTGAGAGCGTACCGTCAGGAGTTCGTGATAATAGAGCAGAAGGAGAGTATACTTAATGAGCTTTCACACCAGAAAGATATTGTTTTTATTGATGGAGATGCCACTGAAGACAGTGTTCTCGAAAAAGCGGGAATACTTCGCGCCCGCGCCCTGATCTCCTGTCTGGAAGAAGATGCGGACAATATTTTTGTGGTGATAACGGCACGTCAGCTCAACAAGAATTTGGTTATTTCGGCGCGTGCAAATGACGAGAATACGGTGAAAAAATTAATGGCGGCTGGCGCCAATACCACCGTAACGCCAAATGTGCTGGGCGGTGGATACATGGCGCACAACCTGATGAAACCCGGCGTTACTGAATTTATTAACCACCTCTCTGTTGGCGGCTTGAGCGAAACCATTATTGAAGAAGTGAGTGTAAGCATGCTTCCCAAAAAATTACACGCACTTACAATTGAAGATTTAGCCATCCAAAAAAAAACCGGTTGTAATGTGATTGGAATGAAGTCATTAAATTCCAAAATGATTATTAATCCCGCTGTTGAAACGGTGCTCCACGCCGATAGTATCCTGTTTGTTTTGGGAAACCCCGAACAAATACGCAGATTGAAGCACGAGTTCGAAGTGGAATAAGTTCGGTCTTATCCATTCCATTGCTGATGACCACTTTTTTAAAGAAACTTCCGTATATCCTTGTGTACAGCCGCGTATTCTTCGCGATTGTGATCGCTCTTCTGGCACTTACGGATTTCGCACAAGCGCGGGTATGGATTGTTATTGGGATGTCCATCGGGCTCCTCACTGATATTTTTGACGGAATTATCGCACGTCGGTTAAATATCTCCACACAACAGCTGCGCGTCCTTGATTCCAACGTCGATCAGTTCTTTTGGATCGTTACTATTGCATCGATTTTTTACATGAATCAGGCTTTCATTTCTGCAAATTATGTTTGGATTCTGGTCGTGGTAATTCTTGAGTTTATCACGTATGCTTTGAGTTTCCTCAAATTTAAAAAGTCGATAGCCACTCATTCGATTCTGGCAAAAATATGGTCTCTCAGTTTACTGATTTTCCTGATCGATCTTTGCCTCAATAAGGGGAGTTTCATCCCCTTCATTTCTTGTATCAGCTTGGGAATCCTATCAAGAATCGAAATAGCGCTCATTATTCTCAAATTACAAAGCTGGACCACCGATGTGCCTTCGGTTTTTTCAGTGGGAAAGATTAATAGAGGAGAACCGGTCTGGAAGAATAAGTTATTCAATGGTTGATAGCGGATTCATTTTAAATGCGAAAAAAGTCGGCTTCACCATCAGAGAAGCGCCAATCCATTAGAATCAATTATTCTTTAAAATAGTTGTGGTTTAATTTGAACAATCTTATGTTTTTTAGGGTTAAATCTTGGAATCATTTTTACGAATTAAAACCCAGCTTACTATGAGAAACTCTACACTATCTATTTTATCATTTGCACTCATTGCCGTTTTATTAGGCAGTTGCAATACAAGTTCTGACTTGACAAGTACATCTGTTCTAAAAAAGAGAAGGTATACCAAAGGTTATCAGGTCAATATCAAAGGAAATACCGATAAGAAGAATAATTCGGTTACCGCTGATATGGAATCTATTGAGGCCAAGCCGGTAAATGCGATGCCTTCCGATGCTACGGCTCAAGCTTCTCTATCTACCGAGATTACTGAAGCTGATTTGGCACCGAGTCCCATTATTCCGACTACTCCGCAATCGGCAAAAACCGTAAAGGCACACCGTGAAGCGACAACTTCTGTGGCAAAAACACCAACTAAAACCAACAAGAAATCTTCAAAAAGATGGGTTTCTAAACAATACCAAACGAATTCAGAGGCCTTAGCATCCTCATCGGCTGCAGCAGCAGCATCGGGAAGTGAAAGTCTAGCGCTGTATGTCATATTAGCTATTCTACTGCCGCCCTTAGCCGTTGGTTTACTTTATGGTTTAGGAGGCGAGTTTTGGATTAGCCTTATTTTAACCTTAATATTTTATATTCCGGGCTTGATATACTCTCTGATAAAAGTATTCCAGAAGTTTTAGAAAATTATTTGAACCAGAATAGCGGCCGACGAAAGATTTTCGTCGGCTTTATTTTTTAATAAGGTTTATGGCGTTGTCAATGCTTCATAAACTTTCAAGTCTTCCTTCAATAATATGTCTATTTTTGCCGGTAATACCTTCATAATATCTTTAAATAGCACATGCATCTGAAATTTAAAATTGTCCTCTTTTCTCTTCTCTGTTTAGTGGCTTGCAAGCCGGTGATTGAAGTTCAGCAAACAAATGTTGAAACCATTGAAACGCCTATTCAGGAGCATGCGGTGCAGGCGGTGCTCTGGCAAGAGCGAGCCGCTGAGTACAAAGCACTTTGCTTTCAGGCATATAATACGGCACATCTCCAGCTTGATATGTTGATCGCTGAAAACAAAGAGGTTTCAATGCCTCTGGCAATCATTACCGATCTCGATGAATCAGTTATGGACAATAGTCCATATAACGGGAAAATGGTTCAAGCTGATAGGAATTATTCGAAACAAGACTGGATAGAGTGGGGCGAAAAAAGATCAGCCAAACCTGTGCCGGGATCCATAGAATTTTTCAACTACGCGGCTTCTCAAGGTGTCGAAATCTTCTATATTTCAAATCGTTATCCAGAAATGCATCAGGCTACCATAGACAATTTGAATGCATACGGTTTACCATTTGTCGATGATACACACCTTATGTTTCGCGGTGAAAAAAGTTCCAAAGCCGATCGGCGCGCTGCGGTTGAAAAAAACTTCAAGGTTATTATGTTGATTGGAGACAATCTCTCCGATTTTTCAGATTTATACGAGCACCAAGCTCCGGATCGCCGTCATGCGTTGACCGACAGTTTGAAAGCGGATTTTGGGAAGCGCTATATCGTTCTGCCAAATGTGATATACGGCGATTGGATGAACGGTATCTATAATGGCCGGCACGATTGGAGCGAAGCGCAGAAAGATTCGCTGAGAAGGAGCAAGGTCATTGGATATTGAGTGAGACAGAAAAAATCTCCGATTTTTTCGTAGTCGAACTCATCCCGAAGCGCGCTAGCGATATCGGGATTATTGCAAGTTACGATGAAAGCGCTCGAAGCACTACTTGTAGTCGAACTCATCCCGAAGCGCGCTAGCGATATCGGGATTATTGCAAGTTACGATGAAAGCGCTCGAAGCACTACTTGTAGTCGAACTCATCCCGAAGCGCGCTAGCGATATCGGGATTATTGCAAGTTACGATGAAAGCGCTCGAAGCACTACTTGTAGTCGAACTCATCCCGAAGCGCGCTAGCGATATCGGGATTATTGCAAGTTACGATGAAAGCGCTCGAAGCACTACTTGTAGTCGAACTCATCCCGAAGCGCGCTAGCGATATCGGGATTAAACTTATTTTTAGGCTACTAATTCCTGAATTCATCTACTTCCAGTTAAAAAAAAAGCCGGCAGCATCAAGCAACCGGCTCCAATAGTCGAAATTGAAAAATTAATTGGAGGTAGCGGCCCATTTGCGCACTTCTGTGCGAAACCAATCATCCGCAGCATCAGTCCATTTATAGTTTTCGCGGATATATGACATGGTATCTTTTTCAACGTCGGTATAAACCTTGCCATCCTTTACACCTTCAAAAAGTTTTTCGGCATCGGCATTCGAGATACGGCCGTCACCGGCGCCACTTGTCAATTTTTCAGCGAGGTCAATCAAATCGCCTTTGTATTTTTTTCCTTCAATTGTTTTGTAATAACTCATGTGTATTGGTTTAAATTAGAAAAAATCTTAATACCAAAAGATAAGATTTTGCGCCAAACCATCAAGTAAATGAATCAAAAATCACTTTTTTATACTCTTTTTTAGTTCTTTTTAGGAAAATAATGGCATTTTTTACACGAAAGCACTAATACCGGTAATTGCTCTACCCACAATCAGCGAATTAATCTCCTTCGTTCCTTCATAACTATAAAGTGCTTCTGCATCGGCTACAAAGCGAGCCACATTGTATTCTAGCAATATTCCATTTCCGCCCATGATTCCTCTGGCAATATCTACGATCTCGCGGGTGCGCAAAGTGCAGGATACTTTTGCCAGCGAGGCTTGTTCATCGCTCATTTTGCCGGCATCCTGAAGTTGCGAAAGGCGCAAGACCAGCGTCTGCATTGACGTGAGCGCGCTAAGCATTTGTACCAATTGATCCTGTATAAGTTGAAACGAAGCGATTGGCTTTCCAAATTGTTCGCGCTTCATGGTATAGGCAAGTGAATTTTCATACGCGCCACGTGCGCACCCCACCGCTTGCCACGCCACACCAGCTCGTGTAGCGCGCAAAACCCTTGAAGTATCTTTAAATGAATCGGCGCGTTGCAATCGGTTTTCTTCCCTCACTTTGCAGTCTTTCAGTGTGATATGTGCATTTTGTACCGTTCTCAGCGACATCTTATTCTGGATTTTCTCAGCAAAAAATCCGGGAGTATCTTTCTCAACAATAAATCCCTTCACCTGATCATCAGCCTCATCTTGCGCCCAAATAATAGTGATATCCGCAAATGTCGCATTGCCAATCCATTTTTTCTCACCGTTCAATGTCCATGTATCGCCGTCACGCCTCGCTGTAGTTAACAATCCACCGGCCACCGCCGATCCGACTTTCGGTTCTGTAAGTCCAAAAGCACCGAGGATCTCCATTTTCTGCATTCCCGGGAGCCACTTTTTCTGCTGCTCTTCCGAACCACAATAATGAATCGACCCCATAGCCAGACCACTTTGCACACCAAAAAATGTGCTTATAGAAGTGTCCACCCGTGCCATTTCCATGGCAATAATTCCTTCCAGCACAAAACTGTGATTTGGACACCCGTGGCCTTCAAGCGCTACACCGCAAATATTCAGCGCAGCCATTTTAGGAATCAGATGCATTGGAAATTCACCCTTATTCCAATATTCATTTGCAATCGGCTGTACCTCATCGTTCATAAATTTTCGAACGCGTAATTGAACTTCGCGCTCTTCGGGCGTGAGCAAATCGCTAAGTTGATAAAAATCCCCTTCAATCTCAGGTGGAGTATAATGCTTATTGCCCGCTTTCAGTGCTTTAGATAACTCATAAAGCTGTGTTTTATTCATGTGGCTTAGCGAACTGAGCATCTCTTTTAAGTCGATATGCTCGCTAATAGCTTTTAATTTCGAAAGTTCAAATCCTTTCAAAAAGGAAAAAAATCCATCGTGGTCTTCATCATTATGGTTCATAATTCGTTTCGGGTTTGTGGTTTTTTCCTTGATATTTCCATTTTTCGTACTGCAAAATTCACAATGAGAACAATGATCATTACCCCTACCGCCAGCACATATTGATGAATAGCTACGCAAATCCCGATGGACATCGAATAGAGTAGGGTAGCCGCGGTAGTGAGTCCATGTATTCTATCGCTTTCCGCCTTGATGATGGTCCCGGCACCTATAAAGCTTATACCCACGACCAAAGCCTGAAGCAGCCTGATCGGATCTGTTTGTACCTCGGCGGCATCTACATAAACTTCCACCTCCGCGATAAGCGGTAGCGTAATGGCCGCTATAAGGCAGGAAGCTCCTCCAATAATCATGTTCGTGCGCAGTCCGGCGGGTTTATTCAAATGTTCTCGCTCGTATCCTATTATTCCACTGAGAATTGTAGCGATGATGACATCCATTAAAATGGCAAGTTGATCTAAATACTGTTCCATTCAAAAAATGTTTAATGTAGAAAAAGCGTGTGCGGTATATATTGTAAAACATATAGGTCGCCATTTTGTTAAAAGTACAAACAATCAGTTTAATTAAAACCCCATTCACATGAGTATTATTAAAATTATTGAGGTCATTGCAACCTCCGAAAAAGGATTTGATGACGCAGCTCAAAATGCTGTTACCGAAGCTTCTAAAACTGTAAAAAACATTAAGTCAGTTTACATTGAAAACATGAAAGCGCATGTTAAAGACAACCGAATTACGACTTTTGCTGTGAATGCAAAAATCTCTTTTGAGGTCCATTAGTAAAATCTTCAATCGATTTGTCTACCCGCATCTTTTTGGACGTTGGTTTTTTAGGGCCAGCCCCCGGCACCTTTTTTCGTTGAGAATTTTGTTTCTGCTTGATTTATCAATTTTCTGAATAAAGAGAAAATTTCGTCCGACCGGGGTCGCGTCATCCGCTATACCTTCGTCGGGCTTTGGAGGTAGCCGTAAGCCACGGTCAAGAGCTTCCGCTGGGCGCTTTGCCCGCAGCCACGGCTACTCACCAAAGCCCGACAAAGGGTGCCGCTTCTACCGCTCAGGCAACGTTTCGGCTATCGCTTCGATTGCAGGTAGTTATTGGAAATACTTTCAATACATTTTTCCCTGATTTCCCAGATTTTATCAAAAGTCATGAAATTGGAATTCTCATTGAGCCATTTCAAAATAAAATCCTTATGATAATCAACCTTGTAATTCAAAACCTCTTGAGGCTCAAATATAGTTTCTGAAAGAATATCTTTTTCAATACTGTGAATAGATGACTTCTCGAAAGTGAAATCAAATCTTTCGTTCTTGAGATGTAAATAGCAGTGTGCCTCTGGAAGCCAGTCAATATAATTATCAGTTAGAATACTCCCAATTTGAGGTGTATTCAGATTATTCATTTTATAAATAGCCACGATCAATTTCACATCCCGGATTTTATTAAAGTCTGCAATACGCTTTAGTAGCACATGTTTTGAGCTACATGTTCCTTTATTTTCTGTAAGAACTGAAGCGAAGTCACCGCGATTTTCATTTCTTCCGTAAGGTATGTTTTGAATATAATTGGTTAGCTTATTCCATGTATCCAATCCGTAACTTCTTGCAAGTTTCGTTAATGCGTCGTTGGAGGTTAAGCGGTAGTCCATCTTAAATATAGTATTCTATTTACCTGTATGTTGGCCATGCAAATTCCCAAAAAAATCACTTCTTTTTCGATTTCTTATTTTGAATTTTGTCCCCACGTCTGATTGGTTTTTTAAATCGCTCTTTAAGCTGTTTATTGTAGCTTTTCCTTTCGCCTTTTTCTTTACGGTTCTTAGCCGATTTTTCATGAAATGCAGCTCCACCTTGCTTAGCTGATTTTTTAACGGGCGTAACCGCTATTTCTACCGGTTTGTTCTTTTCCTCAGGGGTAAGCTGCGAAGCAATCTTCACGTCTTCCGGAAAAGCATTAAATGGAATACGATAATTCATCAAACTTTCAATGTTCTCTTTTAGAGCTGTTTCCTGCTCCGTATAGAAAAGTATAGACCGCCCTTCTTGTTCGGCCCTACCGGTTCTCCCTATTCGGTGAATATAATTTTCTGGGTAAAAAGGAGTGTTAAAACTGATAACGGTAGAAACCTTTTCTATATCAATTCCACGGGCTATTACATCGGTCGCTATAAGAATTCTACTCGTTCCGTCGGCAAATTTTTCTATGGATTTGGTACGGTAGTTCTGTTCTTTACCTGCGTGAATTACAGACATTTCAGATTCAAAATCCAATTTTTCAAATAGCCTGTCGGCACAAATCCTCGAAGCAACGAAAATAAGTACTTTATTATAGGTAAGTACTTTATTATAGGCTACCTTATTTGCCAATAAATGGTTAAGGAGGTTAACCTTGGTATAAAAATTAGGCACAGCATACGCTTCCTGACTTATATTCTCCAATGGCGTACCGCTGATAGAAACGGTAATCTTGACAGGATTAATCAGGAAATTATTCAATAATTCATCCACATAAGTGGTCATGGTAGCAGAAAAGAGAATGTTTTGACGCTTTTTTGGCATGAGTTCAAAGATGTTTTGAAGCTGCGTTTTATAGCCAAAATCAAGCATAATATCCACTTCATCCACTACCAGTTTTTTGATCGATTTCAGACGCAAATCATTCGAAAGAGCGAGGTCATATAATCTTCTGGGCGTGCCTACAATAATGTCTTGCCCTTCAGCAACAGCTATTCTCTGTCGTTTTATATTATTTGAACCTCCATAAACCCCAAGTACGCGCACGCTGAGGTAAGCCGTCAATTTTTCAATTTGTTCTACTATTTGAATAACCAGTTCTCGGGTGGGAACCAGGATCAATACTCTCGGATGTTGTTCTTCAGAATATTTCAATTCCTGCAAGATGGGCAGCAAATAGGCGAATGTTTTTCCGGTTCCTGTTTGCGCAATTCCCACAAAATCGAACCCCCCCAAAATAGGAGAGTAGGATTCCCGCTGGATCGGCGTCGGTTTCTCAAACCCTAAATCCGCGATGGCATTTTGCAGTTGCTTTTTGATCTTGAAATCGTCGAACGTATTCATTTTGCAAAGTAATACCAATTAACTTTTGAAATGCCCTATTATATTCTAAAACTTTTCATTTCAGAGATATAGTTGGTAATGCCGAGCCAAAAAAAAAACGGACAGATGAAAGCAACGAAATCCGCGACATTTAAATCTGTATAATATTTTTAAATGGATCTTTGGGAAGCGGTTTGAGGAGAATAGTTGAAGGGGGTGACTTTGTGCGGTAGGCTTATACAATCCTTTTTACTTTGTGAAATTCAATGCCTAAGTTGCGTTCGTATTTCCGTAAAACCTGAGCTTCAGATGGGGTCACAAAACACATCGAAATACCTTCTTTGCCAGCTCGAGCCGTTCGTCCGCTGCGGTGCGTATAATATTCATCATTTTCCGGTAGTTGATAATGTGCCACAAAAGCCAAATCAGAGATGTCAATTCCACGCGCAGCAATGTCTGTGGCAACAAGTACACGCAATGTTTCATTCTTAAAAGCACGCATTACCTTATCCCGTTCTTTTTGGAGCAGATCACCATGAATGGCATCTGTAGCGATGTTTTTTGCCATCAATTGTTTGGAAAGCAGTTTGGCAGCTGCTTTCGTTTTGCAAAAAATCATTCCTCGGTTATCGTCTTCCGATTTTAAGAATTGCAAGAGGGCATTTACTTTCTCGGTGTTATCGCAGATCACGTATTTATGTGAAATATTTTCATTCACAATATCGTTACCGCTTCCCTGAATTCGTTCAGCATCTTTGGACAAATGTTTCGAAATGATTTCTTGAATACCCTGAGGCATAGTCGCCGAAAAGAGCCATTTGTTTTTAACCGCAGGAAGAAAACCCAGAATTTCATCCAATTCTGCTTTAAAGCCCATACTCAGCATTTCGTCTGCTTCATCGAGCACCACCGTTCTTACTGCGCTTAAGTCTACAGCTTTACGTTTTACCAAATCAATCAAGCGGCCAGGTGTAGCCACGAGGATATGCGTTGGTCGCAGTAAGGCTCCAATTTGGCGATCAATCTGCTCTCCACCATATACTGCTTCCGCAAAAATTTTATCCGTATACTTTGTGAATTTGAATAACTGCTTGGCCACTTGTTTAGCCAGTTCACGCGTAGGGCATAGAATTAAGCCCTGAACCGAATTCTTTTTTGGGTTTATACCCGCCAACAATGGAAGCCCGTAAGCCGCAGTTTTCCCGGTGCCAGTTTGCGCCTGTGCAACAAGATCCGTTGCGGTAGCCATCAACACCGGTATTACCTTGTTCTGGATGTCCGTTGGCTCAATAATATTTAATTCAGCGAGGCCCTTTATAAAGTCTGAGCCAATGCCTAATTCTTCAAAATTTTTCAAAACAGATGTATTGTTAATGGCTCGAAAGATACACCAAAGTTTGAAGGAGGGTGAAAAGGTACATTCCATCTCACATGAATTTGACTCAAAGTTCGCTCCCAGCTTAAATTATCCCAACCAAAACACTCCCTTCACAATTCCTGTTATATATTCACCACTTTTAAAAATTAAAAATAATTTTACCTATATTAATCCGCAACAAAATACGCGATGATAAAAGAACTTAGTAAATCAGAAGCACTCCTCGAGCGCAGGAAAAAAGTCGTAGCTAATGGGGTTGGAGTTTTCAATACGGCAACCGTAAGAGAGGCAAAAGGCGCAATAATTATTGATGAAGATGGCAGGGAACTTATCGACTTTGCCGGTGGCATTGGGGTAGTAAATGCCGGGCATTGTCCTGAGTCGGTTGTAGCGGCTATTCGGGAGCAGGCAGGAAAGTACATTCACACGAGTTTCAATGTGGTTACATACGAGCCCTATATAAAGCTCTGCGAAGAACTTATTGAGATTTTGCCCCACGGCGATCACACCAAAGCGATGCTGGTAAGTACCGGTGCTGAAGCAGTTGAAAATGCCATTAAAATTGCACGACAAGCTACCGGAAAACAGGGTGTTTTGTGCTACACAGATGCCTTCCACGGACGCACGCTGATGGCACTTTCGCTGACAAGCAAAATAGACTATAAACCCGGTTGCGGCCCCTTCGCACCTGAAGTTTATAGACTCCCATTTCCAAATTTTTACCGTTATCACGGCCGGCTTCCTTTCGATCAATACGTCGATCAGGAAATTCACCGTTTGCACGAAAGTGCCCACAACCTGGTGAGTCCGGACAACCTTGCAGCGATAATCCTCGAACCCGTGCAGGGAGAAGGAGGATTCAATGTGGTTCCACAGCGATATCTCGAAGCCTTGCGCCAATTTTGCGATAAGCATAATGTCATGCTCATTCTCGATGAAGTGCAGAGTGGCTTTGCCCGTACAGGTCATTGGGCTTCATGGCAGCATTACAATGTGACTCCCGACATTAGCACGTATGCCAAGTCGATGGGGTCGGGTCTTCCGATCGCTGCCGTATTAGGTAAGGCAGAGGTGATGGATGCTGCGGTGGGAGGTAGCGTTGGTGGCACATACATTGGAAGTCCCGTATGCTGCGCTGCATCTATAGCGACCATCCAACTGATGAAAGATCTCGATTTGAATAGCCGTGCCTCGAAAATTGGCAAAACTATCAGAGATCGCTTTCGTAGATCTTCAGGATGAAGTTCCCGCAATTGGCGATGTGCGGGGTATCGGCGCAATGATAGCCATCGAATTTGTCAAAAACGGAGATCCCAAACAACCCGATGGGGAGCTTTGCTCAAATATTGTCAAAGCCTGTGCGGCTCAAAACCTTATATTGCTCAGCGCAGGTACTTTCAAAAATGTAATACGCATACTTTCACCCCTTGTTATCACTGATGAGCAGTTGAACAAAGGGCTTGACATCCTTGTTAACGTTATTAAAACCCAAACAAATTAAATGGTACCATTCACTATCGCAGGAATCCAGATGCACGTCTCAGCCACTCAACCGAATGTGGAAATGATGAAAACCAAACTGGATATTGCAATGCATCTTTACCCATCTGTCCAGATGGTTTTATTTAGCGAACTCTGTGCTTACGGCCCTTTGACCTACCATGCACAGGAAGTTCCCGGCGTATTCGAATCCAAGATGCAGGACTTGGCAAAGAAATACGGAATTTGGCTGTTGCCCGGTTCCATTTTTGAAAAAGCTGGCGACAAAATTTACAATACGGCTACGGTGATTAATCCTGCCGGCGAAATTGTTACCCGATACCGAAAAATGTTTCCTTTTTATCCCTATGAGTCGGGAGTTACTCCCGGTTCAGAGTTCTGTATTTTCGATGTTCCCAATGTGGGACGTTTTGGCGTTTCGATCTGCTACGATATGTGGTTTCCCGAAACTACGCGAACGCTAACCGTAATGGGAGCCGAAGTTATCTTGCACCCCACAATGACGGGTACAATGGATCGTACCATTGAGCATTCCATAGATCAGGCTATGGCTGCAGTAAATCAATGCTACTTTTTTGACGTAAATGGATTGGGAACAGGCGGAATTGGCCAGTCCACTATTTGTGGTCCGGACGGTGGTGTAATATATCAAGCCGGCCAAACCGAAGAGATTTTCCCCTACGAAATAGATCTGGAGCGCGTAAGACGTAGCCGTGAATTTGGCGTTATGCGAATGGGACAACCCATGAAAAGCTTTCGGGATAATATTGGCGATTTCGGAATTTACAAACCCGGACTAAAACACCAATATTTGGAACAACTCGGCCCGCTTATCAAACCTACCAAGGTGGATGAACTTGCAGAACTGAGGCAAAAAGAAGAAGAAATGCAACTACCGATTAATATGGTGAAGTGACAACCCGTCTATAGGGTTTAGTAACTAATTGCTAAACGTTTAAAACCGATATTTCAGAACAGGAAGAAAGATCAAACATTCCATTACAATCGTCGGGAAAAAAACTAAAAACTAAAAACCAAAAACCAATTATGGGAGGAAATACAAAAGCAAAAGCAAAGAAAGCAAAGCCGAAACTGAAGAACTACGTGAATTGGTTTGAAATTCCGGTGCTGGATCTGAATCGGGCGATTGGGTTTTACAACCAAATTTATGGGTTTAAAATGGAACGAATGGAAGTTGGAAATTATGCGATGGCCATCTTTCCTGCCGATAATGGAATCGGAGGAGCCCTCGTTGTAGGGCCGGGATGTACTCCCAGTATAACCGGATCGCTTATTTATCTCAATGCCGGTAAAGATCTGGCGCCCATATTGGAGCGAGTGCCTGCTGCCGGTGGTAGGGTGGTAATGGAAAAGACATTGATCGATGAAGAATCGGGCTACTTCGCACTCTTTATCGACTCCGAAGGAAACAGGCTTGCTTTGAATTCCACCAACTAAATACGAATCACCAAAAACCAAAAACTAAGAACCAAACACCAAAAACCAAATAACAATATGTCCGAAAAAAATGATTTCATTGCCACAAAACATTACAATCTCGGACAGCTACGCCTCGATCATTGGAACGCCTTAAAACAGGAATTGGCTGAAATAGCCCACAACGATCTTTCAAAAAAGGAACATTCAGATTGCGATAGAAATATCTCTGAATGTCTCGAACATTTAAAATCCATAGAGCAATATTTTGTATACCCCGGAAAGTCGAATGTCGAAAAATTGAAGCTTTCCCTCGGCAGGAAGGAATATCCATCACTTCTGCACAATGTTACCGAGTTCAACCGGCAACTGGCCAGCGAAGGATACCATAACAATCATTCGGTACAATCTGCTGAAGAGTACGATCAGGACAAAGCGGAAGATTCCAACACAAACCAAAATCTGAATGGAAAGAAAAGCTTCGAAGTACTATTCGTTGAGGAAATGAAAGCTGCTGACGAAGTAGCTTTACGCGAAAAACTACATCAACTACGCGAGCCTTCTGAAAACTTTATTTACGACGTGACCGTTCAGCCCTCCTTTCAGGACGCACTCATTGCTCTATTGTTCAATCACAATATTCAGGCAGTCGTAATCCGTTATGCACCGCGCTACCATTCGGAGACTATTTCGCCGCTGATTAAGCCATATATTCAAAGCGTTCTAAAGCTGAATTTAAATAAAAACAGTGAGCTGGATCTCGGTCCTATTCTCGGAAAACTCATAAAGCAATTCAGACCCGAGGTAGACGCCTATTACGTTACAGATACTTCGCTTTCAAATCTTAAAGATACCACGCTACAACAATTTCGCCGTATTTATTACCGAAGGGAAGACCTTCAGGAATTGCATCTCGGCATTCTTCGCGGAATCAGCGAACGGTATAATACTCCCTTTTTCACAGCACTGAAAGAGTACAGCCACAAACCGATGGGTGTTTTTCACGCTATGCCTATTTCCAGAGGTAATTCTGTTTTCAAATCCCACTGGATAAAAGATTTCGGAGAGTTTTATGGTCGGAATATGTTTCTCGCCGAAACCTCTGCCACCACCGGCGGTTTGGATTCTTTGTTGCAACCAACGGGGCCTTTGAAAAAGGCACAAGAAATGGCTGCAGAAGCCTATGGTGCACAGCGTACTTTTTTCGTGACAAACGGAACTTCGACAGCCAATAAAATTGTGGTACAGGCACTCGTAGTTCCTGGCGACCTCGTGCTGATAGATCGCGATTGCCACAAATCGCACCATTACGGGTTGGTACTTTCGGGAGCTTTTCCGGTATATCTCGATTCATATCCCATTGAAAAATATTCGATGTATGGTGCCGTACCTCGAAAGACTATTATCGATAAGCTTTTACAACTTAAAGAGGCCTCAAGACTGGATAAAGTGAAAATGCTTCTTCTTACCAATGCCACTTTCGATGGCTTGGTTTATAATGTCGAACAAATGATGGAGCGCGTATTGGCCATCAAACCCGATATGATTTTTCTCTGGGATGAAGCCTGGTTTGCCTTTGCAGGATTTACCTATACTTTCAAACAGCGTACGGGGATGTATACCGCGAGACGGCTTCACAAAAGGTATAAAACTGCCGCATACCGCGAAAAATACAAAGCCCATATTGCAGGCTTAAAAAAGGGCGAAATTCCTATCATGCCCGATCCTGACAAGGTGAGAATACGAGTTTATTGTACCCAAAGCACCCACAAAACCCTTAGTAGCTTCAGACAGGGAAGCATGATACATATTTGGGACGAAGATTTTAGAAAAAAATCGGAGAATACCTTTTTAGAAGCGTACATGACGCACACTTCCACTTCTCCAAATTACCAGATGCTAGCCTCCTTGGATGTGGGCCGCCGTCAGGTGCAGTTCGAAGGTTATGAGATGGTAGAAAAAAGTATTGAACTTGCCATGGTATTGCGTGCCAAGATTACCGACAATCCCCAACTCAATAAATACTTCGATGTGCTTACGATTAAGGATTTTATCCCAAATGAATACCGCAAATCCGGATTGGGCGAATACTATGATGCCGAGACCGGTTGGAACCGAATGGATGTTGCTTGGGCTAAAGACGAGTTTATGCTCGATCCCACGAAAATAACTTTGTTCATCGGCCGCACAGGTGTGGATGGCGATACGTTTAAGAATAAGTATTTAATGGATCAATTTAATATTCAAATAAATAAGACTTCCAGAAACTCGGTGCTTTTTATGACCAATATCGGTACCACGCGCGGCAGCATTGCGTATTTGACAAATGCACTTCTCAAAATTTCCCACCAACTCGATGATGAATTTCAATCGATGAATGAGCGCGAAAAAGAGATGGCCGATCGGAGAATAAAATCGCTTACCAAAGAGGTGCCACCACTTCCCGATTTCAGTTTTTTTCACGCATCTTTTCAGGCTATTCCCGGCGTTCCGGGGGGCGATTTGCGAGCTGCTTATTTTCTGTCTTACGACGAAAATAATTGTGAATATCTCACCTTACCTGAGGTTAAATCTGTGATTGCCGAAGGCCGCGAATTGGTTGCCTCTTCCTTTGTAATCCCATATCCGCCAGGCTTTCCGGTACTCGTGCCAGGTCAGGTGGTGAGCTCCGAGATAATCCGTTTTATGATTGCACTCGATGTAAAAGAAATTCACGGGTACCGCGCCGATCTTGGTCTCCGGGTATTCAAAGATAACGTGCTTAACCGGCAGAAAACAGCAACTGCTATGGGAGCGATGGGAATGGCTGCCGCCAAAAAGAAATCGAAAGAGAAAGACCGGATCGTCCGGTCTGAAGAAAATTCAAATTAAAAAAAATCATTATGAGCGACACTAAAACAATGGAACCCAAAAATAATTCGAAAAACACTACGCCTAAAAATGCGCCGATCGTCAAGAAAGCATCGGCGGCAATTAAGCCCCCTTCAAAAACCAAGGCTGTAAAAGCAGCTATAAAGAACAATCCCAAGGCTGCAGAACAAACGAAAGAGTCAAGAAATAAAGTGGCTACAGCCAAAAAAGCGGCTGCGGATAAAAGGAAGAAAAAAACGGCTGCGGCCAAAAAAACTGCCGTCAAGAAAATGGCGGCTAAGAAAACCGCGACAAGTAAGAGAGCCGCTAAAACCGATGCTAAACCCAAACAAGAAGTCCTAAAAGGTATTCCAGATATACGTCGTTTCTTTCTGATGAACGAAACCCCGCTCTATTTCATCAGTGCTACGAATTTCAATTTGCTCGGTGCCGATGAGTGGATAAAAGGGTTCAAATTTATCTGCCATATCGAATGTTTTAATGGGTTGCATCCCAATGTATTTTCACCAAAAGAGGAGATTCCCCACGATGAATTTACGAGTATCGAAGACATCAATAATTATTTGCTTCAGCACCCGGAAGTGCAGGATTATATCAACTCCCGTAAAAATGGAAAAGATGCAGGAAAAGTGATGTTCCTGATGTTTGATGAAAAAACCGAAAAGCTCGCCAAAAAATTGGGATTGGAAATCATGTTTCCTTCAGCCAAGATGCGAAACTTTATGGATAATAAGGTAAACACCAACCGCATCGCCGAAAAGGCTGGCGTGGAATGCGTTCCCTATGTACTGACGAAAGTTAAAAGCTACAAACACCTCGGCGAAGTATCCAAAAAATTGGGAACGGATTTGGTTATTCAAACTCCTTTCGGTGATTCCGGACATACTACTTTTTTCATTTCCAATGAAGCCGAATTCAACAAGCACGCAGATGAAATAATTGCCGAAGATGAGGTGAAAGTGATGAAACGCATCAATTGCAGAGGATCAGCTATCGAAGCGTGTGTAACCCGCCATGGTACCGTTGTAGCTCCACTTATGACCGAGCTTGTTGGATTTAAGGAATTAACTCCGTACAAAGGCGGGTGGTGTGGAAATGAAATTTTCCCAGGCTCATTTACACTTCCCATTCGCCGAAAGGCAAGAGAATATACCCGTAGATTTGGAGATCAACTCAGAAAAGAAGGGTACAAAGGTTATTTCGAACTCGACTTTTTGATCGATCAGGACAACGGCGAAATTTACCTCGGTGAGCTTAATCCGCGTGTTACAGGAGCGAGTTCCATTACGAATCATGCGGTATTCGCACTTTCGGATATGCCACTTCACTTATTTCATATTTTGGAATGGATGAATGTGGATTATGAACTCGACGTAAAAGCAGTGAATGATCGCTGGGCAAAACAAGAATTTTCAGATAGTTGGAGCCAGATTATTATCAAACACACCGAAGATACGATTGAATACGTGAGCCAGGCTCCGCGATCAGGAATCTGGAGAAAATTTGACAATGGACATATCAAGTTCGACCGAATGGATTCGCACCGTCGCGCTGTAGAACGTGAAGATGAAGCATTCTTTTTGCGCATTACTCAGGAAGGAGATTACCTTTACGAAGGCGCCGATATGGGTATTTTGGTAGTTCGTGGTCGAATGATGACTGAGAATTTTCAACTTACCAAACGTGCCAAAGATTGGATCAATGCAATACGGATGAATTATGTGTCTCACATTTATGAAGACCGTCGCGAGCAACCGCAGTTGCATGGTACTTTGACGAAGTAAGTTATATATTCAGGATATAGACCTGACAGGTTTTCAAAACCTGGCAGGTCTCTACGTAAAACGAAATAATCCATGTCAAAACATAAGTACAAAGTTCAGGTAACAGAATTGAAAGACATCAACGAAATGCCTGAAGGATGGACGAATACCAATTACATTGAACTCTTAAAATTTTTGGATGTCGAAAACCCGGAAGATACTCCTACGGACGAACTTCGGGATACGGCGGGTATGGCACTCATCGATTTTGAACCGGAAGAAGCCGCTGAAAAACTCCTGGAATTTCGTTTTGGCGATCAATTCAATGCCGGACAACGTGAGAATATTGCTGTCGATGCCCGACGCCTGAAGCTTTGGGAGCGGTATCCGGATGTGGCCTTTCATCAGGAAATGTTCAATGTATGTTACTTGCTCCATGTGGCATTTCCAATGAAATTTCACGAACCGGATGCGGCTTACATTAAGCTTGAAATTAAAGGCTTAAATCCAGATTCGTCAGAAATGCTCAAAAACCCGGACAGTGGTTTTATTGCACGTATTCTGGCGGATGGAATGAATGAACACAGTACCCTTAATCGGCTGTATGATGCATATATTAAAGGCGAAAAATTCCCCGACGCGGAGGATATTATCTGGCGATATGATCTTTCTGAATTTAACGAATCGGAACATATGCGAACCATTATTATCTACACATCGTGGAATTGGGTTGATGAATTGAAAGGAGTGGAGGAGTATGATTCTACAGCATATAATGATGAAAAAGAAGAATGAATATAAATCTTCGAACAAACCTTTTTTGACTCGAACCCTCTGAGAACTTCGCGAAAACTAAGCGAAGCGCCCTCAAGCCGCGAAGCAAGTAAACTTTTGCGTCTTTGCGGATAAAAAAAAATCAAACTCCCATGAAATTTGAAAGCGTAAACCCATACAATGGCAAAGCGGTTGGATCCCACGACGAAACCACTAAACACGAATTATCGAAAATTCTCAACACCGCCGAAAAGGCTTTTCGTGACTGGCGGAATGTGCCCCTCGGAGAGCGAACACGCCTTATGGCAAAGGCCGGACAGGTGCTGCGCGACAATGTGGATCGGTATGCTGAAATGATGACCCTCGAAATGGGAAAGCCTGTCGTTGAAGCTCGCGCAGAGGTGAATAAATGCGCCTGGGTTTGTGATTACTATGCAGAAAATGCCAAAGAATTTTTAGCTGACCAAATTATCAAAACCGATGCGAGTCAGAGTTTTGTAAGACATAACCCTATCGGATGTGTATTTGCGGTAATGCCTTGGAATTATCCGTTTTGGCAGGTCTTTCGATTTGCGGCGCCCACACTTACTGCCGGAAATACAGGAATTCTGAAACATGCTCAAAATGTATTCGGTTGCGCCAAAATGATCGAAGAAGTCTTTGATAAAGCCGGTTTTCCTAAGGGCGTTTTCCAAAATGTTTTTGTGGGACACGACAAAACTGAACTGATCATTTCACATCCCACCATAAAGGCTATTACTCTTACGGGTAGCGAGCGAGCCGGTTCGGCTGTGGCACAATTGGCAGGAAAGTACATGAAGAAATCGCTTCTCGAATTGGGTGGGAGCAATGCATTCATCGTTCTGGCTGATGCCGATATGGACAAGACCGTTGCAACCGCTGTGAATGCGCGGATGATGAATACCGGCCAGAGCTGTATTGCCGCCAAACGGTTTATTATTGAAGCAACGGTATACGATGAATTTGTCAACCGATTTGTGAAAGCGGTAATTGAGCTGAAATCTGGGGATCCAATGGAAGAAGACACCAAGATTGGAACTCTAGCCCGTATCGATTTGGCTGAAAATTTGCAGAATCAAGTGCGAAAATCCACAAAAAAAGGAGCAAAATTACTTCTGGGTGGCAAACAGAAAGATGCGTATCACGAACCTACTGTTTTGGGAGGCGTGGAACCTGGAATGCCGGCTTTTGATGAGGAAACTTTCGGCCCACTCGCCGCAATGATCAAAGCAAAAGATATAGATGAGGCTTTTGCGCTGGCCCAAAAAACCAATTATGCACTTGGTATTTCAGTTTGCACCAGAAATGTCAAGAAAGCCATGAAATATATTGATAGCGTAGCTGATGGAGCGTTCTTTGTAAATGAACTCGTGAAATCCGATCCGCGATTGCCCTTTGGAGGTCAGAAAAATTCTGGTTTTGGCCGGGAGCTCTCCCGCGATGGAATGATGGAATTTATCAACCGCAAAACGGTTTATGTGAAATAGGATTTTGATATATTGCGGGTGAAATCCAAACGCAAATGTCAGAACTCAATCTAAGGCCTCGATTTAAGATCGAAACCCAACTCACTGCAGAACAAGCTGAAGATCGTGTGAAGGTTTTACTGAACACCCCACATAATTTTGAAACAGTTAAGGTGAAGGGACACTTTGTTTTGAAAATGCCCGAGCAAGTGCGTCATTATTGGTCGCCCCAAATGGATATTTCCGTTTATCACGACGATTATACTGAAACGACCCAGGTGCGCTGCCTTCTCGCGCCGGCGCCGGCGGTATGGACTATGTTTATGTTTTTGTACAGCTTTCTCGGATTTGGAATTCTTTTCGGTTTGCTCATTGGCAGTTCTCAATATCGCCTCGATAAACAGCCGTGGGGATTCTGGATGGCTCTGGGGTCATTTATTTTTATGGTTGCCCTTTTTCTAATCGCTCAATTTGGAAAAAGACTTTCTAAAGAAGAAATGCGGAGTATGAAAAAGTTTATTTATCAGGTTAATTGGTAATCATCAATTTGGTTTTCCTACGTTATTTTTTTGAATCTTTCTGAAGACTGCTGACCTGGCGAGTTCTATACCTATCAGGTTTACGCCCTTCGGTTGTGAGATCGCTCTGTTTTAAATCCTGTTAGGTTTTCTCAATTAGAGAGCTTAGTTTTTATGGAAAGATTCGGTCGATAAATATTTGTTTTGGGTAACCTTATAACGACGGATCACTAAAAGTATCTCCCTGCGAAATGTCGCCTGTATCATACCCTCGTTTGAACCAATACATTCGCTGCGCCGAACTACCATGAGTAAAAGCATCGGGAACTACGCGTCCGGTGGCTTGTTTTTGCAATCGGTCATCGCCAATGGCATTGGCAGCGTTGAGCGCTTCTTCCATATCGCCTTCTTCGAGCCAATGATTTCGTTTTTGCGAGTAATGCGCCCAAACACCCGCTAAGAAATCTGCCTGTAATTCCAGCTTTACCGAAAGGCGATTGTACTCAGTTTTGCTGACCTGACTGCGCTGTGATTGAACTTTGTCGGATATTCCCATCAGTTTCTGGACGTGATGACCAACCTCGTGCGCGATTACATACGCTTCCGCAAAATCGCCCGGTGCATTCAACTTCCGGCTCATATCTTCAAAAAAGCTGAGATCGAGATATACTTTTTCGTCAACAGGACAGTAAAAAGGCCCTGTGGCAGCGCTCGCACCCCCACATGCTGAGGAAACTGATCCCGTAAAAAGCACAAGGGTGGGAGCGCGATATCCCTGCAATTCTGTCTTCCAAACGTCTTCGGTATCAGCGAGAATGGTCTTACTAAAAGCGGCGAGTTCTTCTTCCTGAGCAGTGGGGGTATAAGGTTGAGAGGTCTGAACACCTTGACCACCACCTCCCATAAAATTACTTATGAGCGTAAGTGGATTGATGCCAAAAATCCACATCACTACGGCAAGTATTCCGACAATGATCAGTCCTTTTTTGGTAAACAAAAACCGGAACAAGGGCGCCAAGAGCATGGGATTAAAGCCTCTGCCACCTCCTCCGGATTGCCCGCGCCGGTCATCAACATTGTTACTTTGTCTTCTTCCTTGCCATTTCATGGTACATTGTTTAGTGTTGTGAATGTAGAGAAATTATCGAAATGGGAATTAATTTTTAAAAGATGCTTAGAGTTTTTAATAATGTCGGAGCAGCCCGGTTAGTTTCTGTCTTCTCATACCAATTTTTAATTACGTAATTAAGTAAGGATATTCATACTTCATAATTTTAGTCAATATTGTTATGCTCGCAGCGAATTTTAGTGAATTCAGAGGTAAGTTAAAAGCCTTTCTGGATAGCGTTGAAGCCGATAATGAAATACTTATCATCAAACGTAAGAGTGGAAAGGGAGCTGTAATGCTTTCCCTCGATGAGTACAATTCTATCATGGAGACCTTGCATTTGCTAAGTTCAAAGAAAAATGCAGATAGGCTTTACCAATCTATTGGACAATTAAAATCTATTAAAACGATTCAACCAAATCTGGATATTTAAGATGTTAGTTGTCTTTACAGAAAATGGATGGGAAGAGTATTAGTATTGGCAAAAGAATGAGAAAAGAGTTCTCAATAAAATAAATCGACTGATTAGAGATATCCGGAGAACCCTCTTTCAAGGTGTTGGGAAACCTGAAAGCTTAAAATCTGTTCTGGCAGGATTTTGGTCACGCAGGATCGATAAGGAGCGTCGGCTCGTTTGTCAGTTGGTTAATAATGAGTTGCAGATTGTATCTTTTAGGTTTCACTACGATCAATGATTTTACCAAATACTGTTTTTTTTTGAAAAGCAGTTGTCTTCCGAAAAAGCCCTCACGCGATTAAATCTTCATAATTTCCGGATTCCTTTGCCTTCAAAGCTTTCTCAATTCTCTTGTCAGGCACGAGCCAGGCTATCGCAATAAGTCCATATAGAACGCAGCTCAAAGTTGGTGAAAGAAAAGCAACAGCCATGGCACTTGCGTAAATTAATGCACTGAATTTTGTCTTATTATCTCCTTTATACGCTATGGCTAAAATTGATTTTTTCCCTTCGGCCTTTATGCAGACAAGCGCCATGATGTACCAGGCCACACTTGCCATAAGCAGTACAAAACCATAAATCGCCACGGGAACGGCTGTGAGATGATTTTCGCCAAGCCAAGCAGTCGTAAATGGAAATAGCGAGAGCCAAAACAAAAGATGCAGATTTGCCCAAAGCGCGCCGCCAGATATTTTCTGAACTGCTTGCCAAAAATGGTGGTGATTATTCCAATAAATTCCGATATAAATGAAGCTCAGCACGTAAGCTATTAGCGTTGGCAATACGGTGGTCAAATCTTCAAAACTTGTCCCTTCCGGAATATGCAATTCTAACACCATGATGGTGATAATAATGGCTAAAACGCCATCGCTGAATGCTTCTAATCGACTGGTTCTCATAAAGCGAATGTACTTTTTTTAGTCCATGCATATCTTTTACCTTTGAAAAAAATTTCGAACATGAAGTTCCTGAAATCCCTTACCGGTCATACCGCACCAATCTATAAATTAGCCGCCGAAAATGGAGTACTCTTCTCTGGTTCCGGTGATGGAATGTTAGCATCGTGGGATTCCGAATCGCTGAAGCCGCTTCCCTTTTCGGTAAAAGTGGGATTACCGGTTTACGCAATTTTGATTCACGGCGATTTGATTTTAATCGGGCAAGGTCACGGCGGAATCCATGTTGTAGATCGAAAAACGAAGCAAGAAATCCGCCATTTGAAATTTCACGAAAAGGGAGTTTTTGATATTGGCTTCAATGCCGTAACCGGCCATTATTATAGCACGGGTGGAGGAGGTTCGCTTGCTGTTTTTGACACCGATTTTAATTTGGTAATGTCGATTCCACTTTCCGCAAATAAACTACGGAGACTTTCTCTCTCGGCCGCCGGCCATAATCTTTTTGTGTCGTCAAGCGATGGATATGTGCATCAAATCGATACCGAGTATTTCAATCAATTGGCATCTTTCAAAGCCCACCAAGGGGGAACGTATGCGCTCTTGCGATTAAGTAATGGCCGCTTACTTACCGGTGGCCGCGATGCGCATCTGCGTTTTTGGAAAAAGAATGCTGAAGGATGGAAACCGGACGGGAAAATCGAAGCGCACAACTATGCAATCTACGATGCTATCGCGCTCGATGAAGTGCATTTTGCAACAGCCGCCCGCGATAGGATTGTTAAAATCTGGGATACCACTGATCTCCAAAATCCAATCAGGCTAATCCACACAGGAAAAACCACCCACAAAAACTCAGCAAATACACTTTGTAAAATTGGCGATAGATTGTTTACTGCGGGAGATGATAAGGTGATTAATGTATGGGGAATTTAGCTGCAAGCTGCAAGCTGCAAGCTTCAAGAAAAGAATCTCGTCAAGCAGCAAATCTCTTGAAGCTTCAAGAAAGACCATCCGTCAAGCACTTAATCTCTTGTAGCTTGCAGCTTGCAGCTTGCAGCTATTCCAAGCTTCCGCCCAACGCCATAATCGTTAGGCCACTCCGTAGCTTGGGCTCAACAAAAGTACTCTTAGGTGGCATAATTTCATTGGCGTCGCTCACGGCAAATACCTGATCAGTGCTCACTGGGAAAAGCGTGAAAAGAGCTGTGGTCAGTCCATCATCAATTGATTTCTCAATTTTATGAATGTTTTGCCTTCCGGGAATGAAGCTGATACGACGGTCCGTTTTTTGGTCGTGAATATCAAAAATGGGTTCGAGAATGGTTTGGGTGAGGATCATCGGATCGAGATGAGACACCACTGTATCAGAGGTAATCTCATCTTTTAGCGTAAGCTGATACCAACCCGAACAGAGCCGCATACCAAATTCTTGCTTTCCCGCCGGAAAAAAAGTGCCAGACTTCTCAGAGACCGTAAAGTGTGTGCGCACTTTTTCAAGTATTTCCTTGTCCGGAATAGGTTCGTCGAGCTGAATTACACGGTGAAATGCTTTGATATTTAGTTCTTTTTCAGGAAGGATAAGTGCCAGCGCAAAATTAGATATGTCGGTCGGTTTCCAATCAGGAGATTTTTTTCGCTTCTCACCCAGAAGTGCCGAGCTTGCCATCCTGTGATGCCCATCGGCAATGTAAAGACAATCCAGTTTTTCGAAGTCATTCTGAATTTTTGCGATCTGCTCCGGGTTTGTCACCGGCCATATCTGATGCCGTATTCGGTCGGTAGTGGTGAAGTCATATTCGGCTCTTTCAGAGGTGCCTTTTTCAATATCGTCATCAATCTGAATGGCCGAATCGCGAAAAGTAAGCAGGACGGGCTCCGCATTAAAATTGCAGATATCGAGGTATTTTGTGAAAACATCTACCCTCGAAGTAAGCGTATGTTCGTGAATCTTAATGTGTCCTTCGGAATATTCCGTCACATCCACTCCACAAATAATTCCGGTAAAAGAATGTGTTGGCGTAATCTGGCGATAAATGTAAAAGGCAGGCTTTGAATCTTGAAAAAGAACACCATTTTCACAAAAATCATCAAATCGTTTTTTAATTTTCAAAAATCGTTTGTCAGAATTGGGCCTTGATTTTTGCTTAGAACCAAACTCCGGATTGATGATGTGCACGAAAGAGTAGGGGTTTTCGAGCAATTTCCGACTCAGCTGATGCGGCTTATACGTTACAAATGAGCGCGTGGCGACAAGATGCACCTTATCGCGTGGAGGTCGTACTGCTCTGAAAGGAATTATGCGCGCCATGGTAGACAGTTGAAATAATGTTCCGCGAAATTAATTGATTATTGGCATTTGACAACCTTTTCGAGACTTTGCCACCACCTAAAAAAAACACCCGGTTCTGCAATGCAAAACCGGGTGCGTATTTTAAACTTTCAGCGTAGCTTGAGGCTTGACGCTTACAGCTTGAAGCTAACGGATTATTTCCCGTCGTTTTCGCCTTTTTCCATCTCTTCTTTCAGATCGGCCAGTACATTCAAATCACCAAGGGTGGTTTTTTCCTGATTTTTCTGAAGATTCTTAACGGCTTTCGAAGCAGATTTTGATTGCGTTTTGCGCTCGTTGCTTTCTTTCGCTTTGGTAGTCTTCGGATCTTCTTCGAAAATACGGGTGTGCGATACCATGATTCGGCGGCTGTTCTTATTAAACTCAAGAACAATAAAGTCTGCTTTTTCTTCTAAATTAATAGTAGAGCCGTCTTCTTTGCGCAAATGTTTTACAGGTGCTACCGCTTCGACTCCGTAAGGAAGTGCGATAGTTGCTGTGTTGTTATCGATCGCCGTAACGGTACCTTCATGCGTAGAACCTTCAGTAAAGATGGTTTCGAAAACTTCCCATGGATTTTCTTCCAATTGCTTGTGACCCAAGCTCAATCGGCGGTTTTCTTCATCTACTTCAAGTACTACTACTTCCATTTCATCACCGATATTACAGAATTCGGATGGATGTTTGATTTTCTTAGACCAGCTCAAATCTGAAATATGAACCAATCCATCTACACCTTCTTCCAATTCTACAAATACACCAAAGTTGGTGAAGTTGCGCACGGTTGATTTGTGCTTGCTTCCCACCGGATATTTATTAGCGATATCGGCCCATGGATCTGGCATCAATTGTTTGATACCAAGAGACATTTTGCGGTCTTCACGGTCGAGGGTAAGGACTACGGTTTCTACTTCGTCGCCTACGTTCAGGAAGTCCTGTGCGCTGCGCAAGTGTTGAGACCACGACATTTCACTTACGTGAACAAGCCCTTCCACACCGGGAGCAATTTCAACAAAAGCACCATAGTCGGCCATAACCACTACTTTACCTTTTATTTTGCTACCCACTTGTACATCTTCCGGAAGGGTGTCCCATGGATGCTCGCTGAGTTGTTTCAGACCCAGAGCGATACGTTTTTTGTCGTCGTCGAAGTCGAGAATTACAACATTCAGTTTTTGGTCGAGTTCTACCACTTCTTCAGGGTGGTTTATGCGACCCCAGCTCAAGTCAGTAATGTGGATCAAACCATCTACACCTCCAAGGTCGATAAATACACCATACGAAGTGATGTTTTTAACGGTACCTTCCAGTACTTGTCCTTTTTCAAGGCCACCGATAATTTGTTTTTTCTGTTCTTCGAGTTCTGCTTCGATCAATGCTTTGTGTGAAACAACAACGTTTTTAAACTCGTGGTTGATTTTGACAACTTTGAATTCCATCTTTTTACCTACATACATATCGTAGTCACGGATGGGTTTCACATCGATTTGCGATCCGGGAAGGAAGGCTTCGAGACCAAATACATCGGCGATAAGCCCACCTTTGGTACGGCATTTTATATTTCCAGTGATAATCTCGTTGTTTTCAAGCGCACTGTTAACCAATCGCCACGCTTCGTGCATACGAGCAGTCTTGTGCGAAATGTTAAGCTGCCCATCTTTATCTTCAAGATTCTCGACATAAATGTCAACGACATCACCTTTTTTAAGATCTGCATTGTAACGAAATTCTGAAGCACCTACGATTCCTTCCGATTTGTAGTTAATGTTTACTACGACCTCTTTTTTGGTCACATCGACTACAGTACCTTTTACCACTTCACCTTGCTGTACCGCATTTAGTGTGTCGTCATAAAGGGCATCGAGTTCTTTACGTTCGTCGCTGGTATAGAGTTCTTCCCCTTCTTCATAAGCATCCCAGTCAAAATTCTCCGGGTCGAAAGCAGGTTGATCTCCGTGAAGATTAAGTTCTTCATCGTCGTCTTCTTCGTCATCGCTGTCGTTGTCATCCGATGATTTGGCTTTTGGCGTATCGTCATCGTCATCTTCATCAGCATCTGTGCTTTCATTGGATGATTTCGCTTTTGGAGCTTTCTCATCTTCAGCAGGGCTTTCATTTTCATCCTCCGTGTGGTCTTTATCATCGCTTACTCGTTTCGCAGCGATAGAAGTATCAGCTTTGGGATGTTCTTTGATTTCTTCGGTTATTTCTTCAACCTTTTTTTCTTCAGATACGACTTCATCTGATTGCTCCTCTTTTGCTTCGGGCGCTGCCGTTTGCTCTTTCGATTCTTCGGTTTTCGCTTCGCTTGTTTCAGGAGTTGTTTCCGTTTTTGTTTCTTCGGTCGAAGTTTCTGCGGTGTTTTGATCTTCTGCGGTTTCTTCCGAAACCTTGTTTTCTTCGTTTGCCATTAAGGGCTAATGATTTGTATCTCAACTGTGGTGGCTAACTGAGAGCGGTTTATATTAATTCGGATGCCACCCATCCATTTTCGGACGGCAAAGGTAGTGTTTTTCTGTTGATAATCTGATAATTTGACACTTTTAACAAAGTTCAAATGGGATAACAGTCTTTCCCTAAAGGCTGCTTCTGCGCTTTCTAATTTTATTTTTTTGGTGTGCCCCCTCGTTTTGACTGTCAAATCTCCAACTGGGTATCTTGTACTATAGAAAAATGAACCTAATTAGACTTAGATTAACGGGGTCGTTTTACCGTCTCTATTTTTTTTTTCAGTCGCTGGGATGCGGGGTTAGGCAGGAGCTTCACGTGTCGCTCTGCCCGACCTCCGCCACAAATTAGCGACCGATAAAAAAGGATGCCAACGTGCGAACTCACACGAAAGCTGGAGCCATAGATCAATATGTGATCATTCATCTTTTAATTTTTTTTTTTTGAGCAACAGCCCAGGCTATTTCTTCGATATCAAATTGTTAAAACGAAAAAAAAGCGTTCACAAAATTGTTTGTGAACGCTTAAACAAAAAATTATAAAAATGTAGTAGGGTCCATTACTACCATTTACCACCGCCTACAAAGAAACCGACAGTAATTCCAAGATAATTGTTCTTTAATGACCCATATTTGTCGCCATTAATATCCTTCAGCTTAGATTTTCCAATTATATCATACTCAAGGGTAAATCGAAATTTACTGGCTTCAAAACCACCTCTTAGCATAAGGCCAAACTTCCCTTCAGGCTTATATGAACTATTAGAACCGACAGTAGTACTATTGCCATTACTCGCCACACTTACGCTTGCTAGAGATACATATCCCAATCCACCTCCGACGTATGGAGCAAAAGAATTTCCAAGTACAAAATAATAATCGAAAGTCCCCATAAATGAATTATTGGCGGATACACTGGCTGATTCGAACTGGTTTCCATTATCAGTTGTGACAGCCTTAATTACGGCCGCTACACCATAGCGAAATCCTACATTCATATTGTCTGAAAGGTTGTACTTTGGTTCCAGATTGAATAAAAAACCTCCACCGCCTTTTGTAGAAGCATATCCTAGGTCAAGACCAACTCTAACTTTCCCAGCTTCCTGAGCATGCACAGTATTAAGGGCTAATAGTGCGATAGCCACAAATAATAGTTTCTTCATGTTATTGATTTTTAATTTAGCGCTGCAAGTATAGTTAAATTGTCTTAACCGAAAAGAATATTTGCTAATTAACATTAAAGTGAAGCCTCTATAGTGATAGAAAGACTACCTCATATCTGGGCTGATTCTGGCTTTGAGCTAAACATAGAATTTTTCGAAATAATTTTATTTTGGACGAGACTGCCCGTAAATTAGGTGGCAATTTTTTTTCGAAATACTTTTCATCTCATTCGTTCGAAGCCCATTTCGGTTGTCAACTTTACACTATCTTGTACCCAAAATTTACCTCAAAATGAAAATCGAAGAAATGATCGGAATGGTGCGTCACTTTCACGATTCTTTTGGAATTGAAAATGCCGACAAACCAACTGCCGAACTTGCGCATGAGACTACCTTGCTTCGCTATAAACTGATGCGCGAAGAAAATGAAGAGTATCTCGAAGCTGCACAAAATGGAGATTTGGTGGAGATTGCGGATGCACTCGGAGATATGCTGTACATCTTGTGCGGAACTATTTTATCGCACGGACTTGACGATAAAATGGAAGCAGTATTCCGTGAAATTCAGGAAAGCAACATGAGCAAGCTCGATGAAAATGGAAATCCTATCTACCGCGAAGATGGAAAAGTGCTCAAAGGAAATAGTTATTTTAAACCTGATATCTCTGCTATTCTTGAAAATTGACCTCTCCAAATATCTCGAAGCAGCAGAAAGCAGTAAATGGGCTTTGCGGAAGCTGAATTTTATTCTTGGATTGGGAATTCCGTTCAACAAGCCGCATAATATCCATATTGTGCAAGTGGAGCCTAACGCCGTGACCACCACCATTCCACTCAAGCGAAAAAATCTGAACCATATAAAAGGAATCCACGCCTGCGGATTGGCGACTACAGCCGAATTTTGCAGTGGTCTCGTATTGCTGCGTCGACTCGATCCTAAAAGGTACAGACTGATTATGCAAAAGCTTGAAGTGGAATATCATTACCAGGCGAAGCATACCAGTAAGGCGCGATTTGAATTGGATAGTACCACTTTCGAATCGGAAATTTTAGAACCTCTGAATGCCAATGGCGTGGTTTTTTATACGTGCGAAATTCCAGTACACGACTCTAAAGGAAACCATGTGGCTACAGCTCATACACGCTGGCAAATCAAAGCTTGGAAAGCAGTGAAAACAAATTTGTAAAGATCTGACTGTAATAAGAAAAGCGCAAATCCCAAAGGAATCTGCGCTTTCAATTTGTAAGGTATAGAATACCTCAGAAAAATTAATTTTTGTACTGACCTGATATTGTGATCGTTGTTCCAGCACCTCCGGTAGTTACCGCACCACTGGTAATATGGATTATATAATTAACATCGTTATGGATTACACCTAACACATCATCATAAGTTCCATCTGTCGTAGCAGAAACTCCTTGGTACGTTTCGATAGCGTTTCCATCCTCAATGGCAGCATTCAAATCTCCTTTAGTTTGGAGTGCGATCCATGATGTAATATCACCCAAATCGACCATTGTAGTCGCATTGTCAATAGCAACGATTGCACTAGTACTGGAATTTTGAGTCCATTTCAATCCAAATGGTTCAAGTCCGGTACCCGGGTTTGCTCCTTCACGTGTCCATGTAAAAGGGATTGGATCAGAAAGTGGGGTAGAACCCAAAGCCTGATTAACCGTCACGTCGAAAGATACAGAACGGGAAAGTCCGCCAGCATCCACAACACTAAAGGTATAGTTGGTCGTGCCTAAATTTGTCCCGGCATTTGGCAAAGACAGTGTATCCACATAAATGTCTCTATCGTCTCCCGTAAGGCTGTAAGGAAGATCATGTCCTTCTACAGTTGTGGGTACGGGGTTGTCAAGATTGGCACCTGTTTCTGAAAGTGAGAAAGTCGATAATTTTTCATCTCCTTTTCTAGTTTCCCAGGCAAATACCAATGGCGCTCCCTGAGTTATTTCAATACTTCCTCCGGATGACCCTGAAACGGATTCACTGACAGTAAGTGAAGGCCCTAAAATTGGAGCGTTTTCGTCCTTACTACAAGAGGTTATAAATAATACAGCGGTAGCTAAAAAAAGAATAGATAAAATTTTGTTTTTTTTCATGTTATATAGTCTTTATTAAAAATGTATTGTGCGGGACTTGTCCCATTAAGATTAGATACAATAATTACAATTATCTATCCATAAAATTTTAAAAGACTGCCAGAATGGAAATGACTGGGAAGTTTGGATTTTAAGAGATGTTAATACTTGATATTTAGACTATAAAAGGAATAATAGATTTTCAGGGTGTTGGATCACCCCGGATGAATGCTGGTGTGAATTGTTGAACTTAATTCCGGTAGTGTGGAATTTATGGACATATGTGGAGTCAAAATGGGTGAAGAAGGGATGCCCCGCATCACTGCTTAAGAAAGTTTATGTCGCAAATGCGCCATTTTTACTGCTGCCACTGCAGCTTCCACTCCTTTATTTCCGTGTTTTCCACCTGAGCGTGCTTTGGCCTGAGCCATATTATCATCGGTCAATACACAGAATATTACGGGAACGCCTGTGGCCAGACTCACATCCTTTATACCTTGAGCCACCGCATTGCACACGAATTCAAAATGGCGGGTTTCGCCCTGAATAATAGAGCCGACAGCAATAATTGCGTCGTATTTTCCCGAGTCAATCATAAGTTTAGCTCCAATCGGGAGTTCAAAACTTCCGGGAACAAACTGGGTTTTGATATGACGAGAGGAGGCTCCAAGCTCAAGGAGCGCTTCCCGTGCCCCAATGGCTAAAGCATCTGTAATGTCTTTATTCCACTCAGAGGCTACTATTCCAAAATGAAACAGGGTTGCCGGCGGAGTATTTCCCTTGTCGATAGCCGAAAGATTTTTTCCGGATGTGGCCATTATCCGCCTACTCTTGCAATGTACGAATCGATACTACGCGCTTCGTTGCTTTTTGGAAAATCGTTCTTGATGCGCTCATAATTTTTCAATGCTGCATCGTATTTTTTCTGGTCCTCATAAATCAGACCGGCTTTTTTCAAATACATCGGTGTGGTAAGCATGTTTTTCGAATGGCTCGCTGCATCATTATAATAACTCAACGCTTTATCAAAGTTGCCTAGCTCCACATACGCATCCCCGAGGCTGCCTTCAGCCATCGATCCAACGATTTCATCATCCAGATCAGCATTTTGCAAATTGTCAATCGCTGCCTGAAAATCTCCTTTTTTCAAATAGATAACTCCTGCGTAATAAGACGCGAGATTGCCAGCTTTGGTGCTGCTGTACTCATCGGCAACGTACTCAAAACCGTAATAAGACTCATTTCCGGTAAGGGCCTTATCGAGCGAATCAATTTGAAGCCAATACTCCGCTTTCCAGAGTAAATCCATTCCTTCCTTGTTTCTTGGCTCAAGATATAACCGTGTTACCGCAAAATATCCTGCAAAGAGCACAACTAAAATTCCCGCAATTATAAAAAGCGTATTACGGTTTTCATCAACGTATTTCTCTGTCTTTGAGTACGCTTCGGCAACATTTACTTTAGAATCGTCACCTTTTTTAATCGTTTTTGACATAATAATAATTTGATTCGGACTGCAAAAATAGACTTTTTTAGATACTGATGCAGTTTGAGCTCATTAGATTTAATATTTTTGCAAAATATCTATGATTTTAGCTCAACTCAGTCTCGTTAATTTTAAGAATTATGCTTCCGCAAACCTATATTTCGACCCGAATGTAAATATTTTTACAGGTTTGAACGGTCACGGCAAAACAAATATTCTCGATGCTATCCACTATTTGTCTTTTTGCAAAAGCTATTTTAATCCGATTGACAGCCAGAATATTCGCCACAACGAAGATTTTTTTGTGGTGGAAGGTTATTTTGAAAAAAGCGGGCAGACAGATAAAATATATTGTGGGGTAAAGAAAGGTCAGAAGAAAGTTTTTCGGAAGAATAAGACAGATTACGAGCGCCTTGCGGAACATATTGGCCGGTATCCTGCTGTGGTAATTTCGCCTTATGATAAAGATTTGATCAGCGATGGGAGCGAGGTGCGCCGTAAATTTATGGATAGTATAATATGCCAATATGATAGGGCTTACCTCGATGAATTGATACATTATAATCGTCTTTTGCGGCAACGCAACAGCTTATTAAAGTATTTTTGGGAGAACCGGACGTTCGAAGCGGATAACCTCGAAGTATGGTCGAATCAGTTGGTTGAAAGTGCCAACAAGATTTATAGAGGTCGTTCTGCGTTTATTGATCGGTTTGAACCTGTTTTTCAAATGCATTATGCCGCGATAAGCGGAAATGCGGAGTCGGTATCGCTGAATTACAAATCAGATCTGGCAGATGGAAATTTTACGGAAGTACTTACAGCAAGCATCGATAAAGACCGCCGTACATCGTATACAAATGTCGGCACGCACAAGGATGATTTACGCTTTCGGATTGAAGGCCACCCATTGAAGAAGTTCGGATCGCAGGGCCAGCAAAAGACTTTTTTAATCGCGCTCAAGCTTGCCCAATTTGACCTTATTAAAGAAGCGACTTCGCTCGTTCCGGTGCTACTGTTAGATGACATTTTTGACAAAATAGATGATGTGCGCGTCAAACACCTTATGCAATTGGTGAGCGATCATAATTTCGGGCAAATATTCATCACCGATACCCATTCCGACCGAATAGCTGATATCTTTGACGGAATCAGCGATAGTGTAAAAATATTTGAAGTGAATAAAGGAGAAGTCTATGAGCCGCAACCAAAATGAAGAATCACTCGGAAGTGCAATCGATCGATTGTTAAAAGCCTATGGACTTGAGGAAGGGTATTACTCCGCTGCCATTGTTACCTACTGGGAAAAAATAATGGGGCCGGCCATTGCGCGTCGCACCAAGCACATAAAACTCCAAAACGGAATTCTCATTATCCAAATGGAATCGGCATCGCTGCGCCAGGAACTGAGCTACGCCAAAGAGAAGATCAAAACGGAGATTAATAAGGAATTGGGTATGCGGCTGGTTAAGGGGGTGGAGGTTAGGTAGTCACGAGTCACGAGTCGCGAGCCGCGAGAGGGGATCGTTCTCGGGAGGTCGTTGAAAAGTCTCGAGTCGCGAGTGGGAATCAATCTAATGAGGTGGTTTTGGAGTAACTAGCTACATGTCTCATGGTTCCGGAATTCACTTAAATACATCTCAATCAACTTTCCTCGAATCTATACTGCAATAAAAAAAGCCCTAATCTCCGTAATACGAAGAGCAGGGCTCAGTGCTTCATCTCGCGACTCGCGACTCGTGACTCTTTTTCTATCCTACAATCTCGCGTCCCGAAAAATGGAAATTGCTTTCAATCTCGGCATTCTCATCGCTATCACTTCCGTGAACGGCGTTTTTGGCTTTTGATTCTGCGTATTTGCTGCGGATGGTTCCTGCTGCGGCTTCGGCAGGATCGGTGGCCCCGATCAATTTGCGGAAATCTTCCACGGCATTGCTTTTTTCAAGAATCGCTGCTACAATAGGGCCTGAGGTCATGTATTCAACAAGCTCGCCATAGAAAGGACGCTCTTTGTGAACGGCATAAAATTCTTTTGCTTCGCCATCAGTAAGGCGCGTAAGTTTCATTGCTTTGATGGAAAAACCAGCTTCGATAATCAAGTCGAGGATTTTTCCTGTATTGTTTGCTTCAAGCGCATCAGGCTTAAGCATGGTAAAAGTTCGTGTTCCGGCCATGGGAAAATTTGTCTTTAGTGTTTCTTAAAATTCGGGCGCAAAGGTACGTTTTCTCAGCGTTCGTGAAAACTTATTTTAGCGGAAAACGTTTTTCGAGAATTTTTTGGAAGAGATGAAATGGCAGAACGCGATTTACCGAAAGGGAAAACCGCTGCCAGAAGGTGGCGGCTGGATAGCGCATAAGGGGTTTTTTGGCATCTATAATTTTCCATATTACCCTGGCCACATCCGCAGGAGGGTGTCCATTGTTGATGTCCTGAGAGATACCTTGGTAGTTTTTCTTAAAACCTTCGTAGTAAGGTGATTCTTTGTCGAGGCTTCGCCTGGCGATAATCCTATTGTTATTAATATTGGTTTTGTAATCGCCGGGCTGTACGATGCTCACGGGTATATTCCATTGGGCAAGTTCCATGCGCATGGTTTCCGAAAAACGGTCGATAGCAGCTTTTGAAGCTGAATACACACCCCGGTAAGGAAGCCCGAATTCGCCACCGATACTTGAGATATTAATAATCTGACCTTTGTTTTGTTTGCGCATTTGAGGAATAGCGACCCGGCAACATTCGAGCTGACCGAAGACATTGGTCTGAAAAATGGCTGCAATTTCTTCGGTGGTAGTATCTTCTATGGCGCCGGCAATACCCGTTCCGGCATTGTTTACGAGTACATCTATGCGGCCTTCTTTTTGAATCAGCCAGTGGATGGCATCGGCAATACTTTTAGAATCATCGAGGAAAAGCTGGAGCATAGGGATATCATGCATCAACTCGCCATGGCTCGCTTTGCGGCTGGTTCCATACACTTTGCAACCTTTTTGCTGAAGATACCGGCATGTTGCAAGTCCTATTCCGGACGAGCCACCGGTTACAAGTACGACCTTTCTCTCCATGGATAGTATTGAGAAAAAAAAGTGGGCAAGCTACTCACATCGCACCGCTACAACCGCATACCCTTGCTCCATTCCTGGCCTGGGGGAGTTCTGCAGGAGCTGGTCGTATGAGACTTGCCCGGCGCAAAAGTAAGAATCATTCATTGTTGGGCAATAAAAAAGTGTGTAAAATCACTCACCTTTTTATATTTGTAGCAAACTAAACCAAAAAACCATGAATAAATCTTATCCAATAAACCTCGGTCTCGTTTTGGGAGGCATTTCGATTGTACTCTTCTTGATAATGGCCATTATTCAGGGAGGCATGTTGTTCTCTTTTGCCATTGGAATTATTTCACTGGCCATTATGATTATGCTTCCCATTTATTTTATCCGTAAGCAACGCGCTGCTGCTGGTGGAATTATTTCTTTCAAAGATGCTTTTCTAACTGCTTTTGTAGGGCTGATAATCGGAGGCGTTATTTATCTTTTATTCTCATTTGTTTATGCCAATTATATTGACGCTTCGTACGTAGATACGGTTGTAAACCAGCAGGTAGAAGGTGCTATGAAGTTTATGAAAGGCAATATGCCCGAAGATAAAATGGTGGAGGCACTTACTAAAATGGAGAATGATACACGCGCTGGATTTACTCCCGCCGGGATGGCAAAAACCTTTGGGATAATGCTGGCGGTATATCTGGTGCTTAGCTTGATTCTCGCTGCTACTTTGAAGAAAAAACCCGAGAATCCTTTCGATTCAGCGGAAGTAATAGATAATTAATCGCAACTTTGCCGGCTTGATATCGATCGCTATACCTTTATTGAATGAAGCCGAGTCGCTTCCCGAACTGACTGCCTGGATAGACCGTGTGTTGAAGGCCAGCGGGCTTGAGGGCGAAGTAATTTTTGTCGATGACGGGAGTACGGATGAAAGTTGGGAAGTGATCGAAAAGCTGCGCAAAGAGTATCCGTATGTGAAGGCTATTCGCTTTGCGCGAAATTATGGCAAGGCTGCCGGCTTGCAAGCTGGTTTTTCTGCCGCTAAAGGAGACGTGGTTATAACCATGGATGCCGATCTTCAGGACTCGCCTGATGAGATTCCGGAGTTGGTGCGCATGATTCGCGAAGATGGTTTCGATTTGGTTTCGGGATGGAAAAAGAAGCGCTACGACCCGATCTCCAAAACTGTTCCAACGAAATTATACAATTGGGCTACCCGCAAAATGTCGGGAATTTATCTCCACGATTTTAACTGCGGCCTCAAGGCATACAAAGGAAAAGTGGTGCGCAACATCGAGCTTTACGGCGATATGCACCGCTATATTCCGGTGCTTGCAAAACGAATGGGCTATGGAAAGATCGGCGAAAAAGTTGTGGAACACCGTGCCCGGAAATTTGGCCATACCAAATACGGTATTTCGCGTTTTGTAAAAGGGCCGTTAGATTTGCTCACTTTGAGTTTTGTTTCGCGCTACGGCAAGCGACCAATGCACCTTTTTGGGCTATACGGAGCTATCATGTTTTTGTTTGGGGTCGGAGTTTTTGCGTGGATTGCTGGTTATAAAATTTGGGCCATTTCACAGCATATTCAAGCAAAGAATATAGCCGACATGTCACTTTTTTATGTAGCGCTCACCGCAATGATTATTGGATCACAGCTATTTATTGGTGGTTTTCTTGCTGAAATGGTGCGCGGTATTTCTCCCGACCGGAATAAGTATTTGGTGGAGGAGAAGATTGGATTTTAGGTAATGTTTCAATATTTCACCATCGTGTTTTGGTAGCGCTTTCTTTCGAATTATGATCTGGATAGCAGGTTTTCTCATTTTAATTGCATTTGCGGTAGGGGCCTTTCTCCGGCACCCAAAATTTGGAGCTAAGCCTTCCGGCAAAAGGCTGGATCGTATTAAAGCCTCGCCAAATTTCCGCGAGGGAGAATTTCAAAATTTGAGTGAAACGCCCCAACTCACGGAGGATACCAACATGCTGGGAATCCTGTATACGCAACTTTTTAAAAAAGCACCGCGGAAAAGACCTTCATCAGTCATTCCTTCGGTGAAAGTCGATTTGAAAAGTCTTCCTTCCGGCGAAAATACGCTCGTCTGGTTTGGCCATTCTTCCTATTTAATGCAAATAGATGGCAATCGCATTTTGGTTGATCCGGTATTTAGCGGAAATGCTTCCCCGTTGCCCGGCACGATGAAGTCCTTTCCCGGAACGGATATGTATGGTGTGGATGATTTGCCGGAAATTGATATTTTGCTCCTTAGCCACGACCATTATGATCATCTGGATTACAGAACTATTGTGGAATTGAAGGGCAAAGTAGGTAGAATTGTGACGGCTCTTGGTGTGGGGGCACATCTCGAAAAATGGGGATACGCCCCAGACCAAATTACCGAAACGGACTGGCATGAATCGGTTAATTTGGGAAGCGAACTTATGCTCTTTACCTGTCCGGCCCGTCATTTTTCCGGAAGGAGTTTTAAGCGAAACCAGACCCTTTGGCAGTCTTTTGTCCTTAAGACGTCAACTTTAAATTTATTCCTCGGTGGTGACAGTGGCTTCGATACCCACTTCAAAGATATCGGTGAAAAATACGGGCCTTTTGATCTGGCAATACTCGAAAACGGGCAGTACGATAAGCGCTGGCGTTATATTCACAGTTTACCCGAGGAACAACTGGCAATCGCCGAAGCATTGAATACAAAACATGTTTTATCGGTTCATTCATCAAAATTCGATCTGGCAAATCATTCTTGGGACGAGCCTTTGGTAAAAATCCATGAGAATTTCCGCGATAGTCCAATTGGATTAGTTACACCCAAGATTGGTAAGTTGGTGTATCTGGATAATCCGAAGCACGCGTCTGACAAGTGGTGGCTTGGAATGGAGTGATTTTTCGGAATGATATACGTCGGGGAAAACTCTTTTTAAAGAATTCGTGAAATCCATTCTGGCCGGATTTTATTCGCTAAGCGTCGATATTTTCACTTTCACGGAGTCCAAAAAACTGTGGAGGTATCCCGGAACCACATCTTCCTGCATATCCATTTTCCACGTTTTCTCGGTACCTCCGGTAGAATATTTAATCAATATTCCGCCTTGATCCACGCAGTCGGGACAACCGAAAGTTGTATCGTTCACTGCGAGCAAGGCATCCGGAATTCGCGCCATCAGGCCGTTTACTTGATTGAATTTTTCTTCCGTCAATCCCACAAAATTGTACGGGGCCTCGCATGGATAATGATCGTTGGTATCTTCAAATACTTCTGAAGCTGTCAGTTTGAAGGTTTCGACGCAAGTCTCACCAAGGCACTCACCGTAGAAACTTCCGAATACAAGGTAATCTCCGGAATCGTTGTTCTGGTTGCACTTGCATTCGGGTGTTTCTTTGTGGCAACCCGTGATGAGCAAAGCTGAGATGACAAACACGAAATTCCGAATTGAGCTGTTCATATTTTTAAATTATGGAAACCAACTTGTTGGACGAATTTTGGGAGTGATAAATGTAAGAAAAATTAAGTGCTCTAGTTTTGGTGAAAACCGAATATGATTTGACAATCGTTCTGAGTCGTCCATTCACACGACACGAGTGAAATGAAAAATAGAGGCATATTTTTTTGCAATTGCCTTTTTTTACCTTCATTTTATTCGCAGGGATGGACACCAAGATTCTCTGCTATAGTTTTCAAGCAAAAAAATGTGGCCCCGAGAGGCCACATTTAAATTAAAATAGAAATTCACTTAACTATTTATTCGATCACGAGCTTCGCCATATACGTTTTTTTCTGAGTGGCTATTTTCACGAAATAAATTCCTGACTTGAGCGATGCAGTGTTAAGCTCATAGCGTGCACCTGAATTGGCTTCAGTAGTGTTTTTGAGCACTGTACGTCCCTGCAAATCGATAACGTGCACTGTGCTTGAAGCACTATTTTCAGGCAACTGAATGCTCACACTAGCCTTGGCGGGATTCGGATATATGGAGAGCGGTAATACGTTGCGATCTGCGATACCGGTAGAATTGGCTTCGATCAATCCCGATCGGGTGTTGTCTCCTTTATAGGCATTGAAGTATATATTTTCTGGCATATAGGGCATTCCAAGATCAAAGGCATCTACCCACATACTGTCCACGCCTGTGCCAAATGTAGAGTGGTAAGATAACGACGTAAGGTCAAGATTTCCGTCGCCGTCAACATCGCCAAGTATCGCTGAATTAAGATAGGTCAAACCGGGAGTACGAATCGGAAAGCCATCAAGCTCTCCGGAGCCATCGGTGGCAAATGCGTGTATAAAACCTCTGTTGTCATCGAGTGTAAAAAGATTGCTGGTAAAGACCAAATCAACCACTCCGTTATTATCGATATCAGCAATGGTTATCACACCTTCATTTCCACCCACTTTTGAAATTGGGAAATTTGGAAGGGCAGATCCATCAGGAGCAAATCCGAATATTACATCCATTGGCTGTGGAACGTCGCTTCCATCGATTTCCGGATTGCCCATGTAGATTTCATAATTTCCATCGCCATCGGCATCAGCTGCTGAGGGTGGGGAATAGGTCCATCCGGGAGAAGCCACAGGCCAGCCATCGGCATATGTTCCGTCCGATTTTACGGCATAGTATTCCGCTCCATCTCCGTGACGTGAACCAACGATTTCGAGGTTGTTATCTCCATCGAGATCGACCAGTAGCGGCGACTGGTAGGAAAGTTTTCCATCGGTTGCTATCTGTGGGAATCCGTCGAGTATCGTGCCTGAAGCATCATACGCATAGAGACTTCCATCAGAAGAAACTCCTGAAACTACATCTATTACACCATCGTCATTTATATCACCAACAGAAGGTGTAAATGCAACGGTTCCAGGTGTTTCTGCGGGCCATCCTGTCATCTCAGAGCCATCCATCATCAATACGTGAAGAAATCCTTGATTACCATTTACACGTTCTCCGGTAACGATTTCCATAGTGCCATCGCCATCTACATCGGCCATGACGGGAGCATTGATCATCCAGTGATCCGAGAAATTTGCAGGCCAACCAGGAAGGTCTTGCCCCTGTGCATTCATCAGGTATGTTTGTCCTACAGTGCCGAATGCACCGATACCGGCATTGTTGACCGCTATTTCGATATTTCCGTCGCCATCCAAATCACCAATAGTTGGAGGTAGAATATTGGTGCCTGCCATATTGCGTTCCCACAATATAGAACCGTCGCCGCTGAGGCAATAGAAAACGGAATCAGCACCAAAAAGGATTTCTTCATTGCCATCATCGTTGATATCTGCTACAGTTGCACCGCGTGTATTCTTGAAGGTTGGATTGGCAGGACGGCCAAAAGGAAAACCTGAAAGTTCGTCGGCGTCCCTATTTGCAGTAAGGGTGGATAAATCTATGGTCACATCCTCATAGTGAAGTCGGCCATCTTCACCAAGAGAAGCTTTTTTTGCATTGGGTTGGGCGAATGTGCTCGCAGAAATAAGAAGCACAGATGCCAATAAGGAGATACTTTTTTTCATAATCATAGTTTTTAAGTGATTTAAAAAATTGAGTGACAAGGTACCTCGAATAGCTACCCGCGCTGATTTGTATTTGTTAAAGAGTATAAAGATTTATCACAAGGTTTCTAATGAACTGTAGCGCTGGGGGAAGGGATTTAAAATTTTAGTTATTTTTTCTCAACTGAAAATTTCGAATATTCCAATTCGAAATGCTCCCCGTAATATGTAAAGACCGGGTATTGTTTCTTTTACGATAGTAGGCGCGCAATAACGACCAACTGACCGTTGTGATAAGCGGTATGCTCGATTACTAAGAGTATTTCTCTAAAAAGAGTTTGAGAGTCTCCGTTTTTTACGATTTCTGTAAGCGAATCAGGAGTTTTGACGAGTGCGGCGAGGGCATCGCGGTCTTCGAAATAGGATTTCTTGAGGGCTTCCCATTCATCTTTATCTTTTGCCGCTTGTTTTGTAGGCCAATAATCATCCGGCCAATCGGGTGTGTAATATTTATCGCTACGGCAGAAGTTCAGAATATCTTTTTGGGCATAAGTGATATGATAGAAAAGCTCGTATGCTGAGTAGGGCAGATCATGCATCCGAAAACCACTCGAATGGTAATTAAACTTCTCGATTGCTTCGCGGATGGGCATAAAAGCTTCGCCGCTCTTGAGATGTTTTAAGATTTGGGTTTTGATCAGTTCCGGATTCATGTCAATAAAGCAATTGAAAAATGAAATTGTTTTTAATGGAGCGGCACTAAGTTGTAAAATTTTATCTTCTTCTGAATGGCTAATTGGTATAAAAAGGTGGGGGGCACGAGAGAAAAATGTTTTAAAAGGCAACGTAAATAGATTACGTTCTGAAACTTTTCATTTGATGAAAATTAAGAATTATGAAATTAGAAAATATTGCCGTGGTAAGCGGAACCAGTTATTTTGGCGGAGAGGTCGTCTATACTATTCTTATGGATTTTAAACCCTGGCGGGTGTATTTCTATGGCTCTTCATATCCGGGCTTTTTCCAAAATGTAGATTTGAAGGAGTTTACCATGGACGATGTTTTGGCAAATCAGAAAATGATATCAGACAATGATGACACTTTGGAAGTACTTTATCAATCAATGAACCCTGAAGAATGGCGAAAAGACACCGAAGTGATTCCTGAGAAAGATAGAATTATGATTTGCGATGGTGGCAGCCTCACCCTGGAGTGGAGAAATGGAAAAAAAATAAGAGAAATTCACTACTTCGAACATGGATATGACAAAGTAGTTCCTTTTCCGGAATACGAAGCTATGCAAACTCTGATTGCCTATTTGAGTTACCTCAGAGCCAAGGCTGGAATATGTGGAGGAAGTTTTTGACGAAGCCTTAGAAAAAAAAGGCATCCTTTTCGGAATGCCTTTTCTCGGTTGAATATGTAATCGCTTATTTTGTGATAATCAGTTTTTTTCCGAAGGAATTTTCTCCGATAGTTATGCGAGTAAAATACATCCCGGAAGGAATTTTTGAAACATCCATTTTGACTTTCACCATTCCATTTCCATAGGCAGATTCTTGCGCGACTATTCGCCCGGTGATATCGAGAATAGCGATTGTGGCTTTTGCCGAAAGGCTATTTTCAAAAGATATATTTAAAAACTCGGAGGCGGGAACCGGATATTGCTTGAAATCAAAATTACTTGCCATTTCTTCAAGGCCATTAGATTCCGGAAAACCGGGGGTAATACGGGTTAGAAACATATCTTTAGAATTGTTAAGCGGTTCGAGTTCTATATCACCGTATAAGGCACTCCCATAATAAGTACCAGAACTATAATGACCCAATAGCGCTGCGTCACCATTTGAAAAGGGAGCTACGTCCATACCGCGTTGGTGGGCACCACCGTCTTCGAAGGAAACACCTTGCACCGTAAAGTCGCTATTTATTTGGAGCAATAAGGCATCGCTTGATGCAATTGAGGGCGAAAGACCTTCGCTTGGTGTGAGTACCGTCCCATCTGCGAGGGTTGCAGCATCTTCAAGGCCACATGCGAGATAGAATTGATTGTCATTTTTCATGGCAAAACTTTGGACTGTTACCATATTATCCAAGGCATCAACAGAGTAATACGGTTCATCAAATAAATCGGCAACCCGAAGCACCGAAGTGGTTTGACCATCGGAATCTACTTTCCATAATACGCCCAAGTCATTAAATTCAGAATCGACAGAAAATCCATCTCCAAAATCTATAACGTCTCTATCGGTTGCATGAAAATGGATGATGCTATTATCGGCATTTACGTATAATCCAAGTTCACGATCATCATAAAACCCTTCGGTGTTAGAAAAGCGTGTCCAAATAGTTTCACGTGTTTCTCCATCAAGTTTTATAAGGTAATGTCCGGTCTCACTAACGTCGTCATCCACATCAGCCGCATGTGCACTATAAAGTATATCCCCACTTCCATCTACGGCCAATTGTTTTGCACCGGGATAAGGGATGGGATCGAGCCATTGTACCGCGCCATCACTGTTTAATTTGAATAGATGCAGTCCTGTATTTTCTGCAGAGCTTACTTCAGAACCTCCTGCACCAATAATTTCATATTCATTTCCAGAATTCTCGTTACTGGCGGCTACATAAGCATTCCCATCTCCATCTATGTGGAGTGCGGTAAAGTAATCGTTTAATAAAACGGAACCGTTGCGCACTACATGCCATACCAGTTCGCCTGAAGGAGAAATTTTTGCGACAAAGTTTCGATTGCCCGGAAGGTCGAACGGATCGTTTAAATAGTTGGTCTCTACACCCAATATGGTTGCGCCATTACCCAGATTGCCTATTATGATCAGATTGCCATCTGGGTCTACTTCCATGCCCTCAAGTAAGTCGCCGTTACCAGTGCCTGAAGCACTGCCTTCACCTGCAATGTTTCCTGACCACAATACATTTCCGGCCTCGTCGTATTTTACAACCAATATGTCGCGACCATTGTCTGCAGGAGTTGGATAGTCTGTATCGCCTACCGTAATGGCTCCCTGATATTCGAGAGCGACATATACATTGTCGTCCGAATCTATGCGAACGAACATTGCTTCATCCTCGTCTTCGAGTGAGGCAATGCGCTCAGCCCAATGGTATTCCCACTGTTGTGAAAAGGCCGAGCTAAAAGCTAAAAGTGCTGTAAAGAGTACAATTCTTGTTTTCATATTTTTAGGTTTTTAATTTAGGTCTAAGGTATTTTGTAGTTTCCTTCTGGTAAATAGAACATTTGTACCAAATTTTTATCTTTCGGCGTAAAACGGTCACTTTTTATGCATTTACTGCGGTTTTTAGGAGCTTTTTTTTCAATTTTTCTCTTTGGGTTGTGTTTCTGCTTTTCGGCAAAAGGACAGACAAAAATCGATTCACTTCGCACAATCGAAATACAAGACCGCGATTCGGCCTGGGTGATACAGTCGGTTGGTGCCGCATTTGAAATCATGTACAGCGAGCCCGCTTTGGCGGCAGCTTATTTAGCGGAAGTGGCGTCTTCAGCAAAGCAAAATGAGTTGAATACACTTTTGCCCCGTGTTGTGGTAAACCGTGGAGTACCATACGATGTGATGAATAAGCCCGATAGCGCGCTCTTTTTTTACAGGGAGGGACTGGCCTTAGCCGAAAACTATGCAGATACCAATATGATTGCGTCGGCATTCAATAATATAGGGCTAATATACTGGAATCAGGAAAAGCTTGACTCTGCACGCTATTTTTACCACAAGGCCGAGGTGCTTTTTGAGAAAATTGGCCAACTTCGTGGATATACCAGCACCGTAAATAATATCGGTTTAATATACCTCAGCCTCGATCGGATGGAGGATGCTCATAACTATTTTTATCGCGTTTTGCGTGCTTCTGCAAAAATAGAATCGAAGTATTTTGAATCGATAGCCTACTTAAACCTGGCACAGGTATTTGAAGGCGATAATACTGATTCGTCCTTGTTTTATTTTAAAAAAGCGATTGAAATTCAAGAAGCCGAAAACAATCTTTGGGGCCTTGCAAAATCCTACCACAACTTAGCTTCTTCTCTTTATTTTAATGGAAACCTCGAAGAGTCGAATACTTATTTGAACAAGGCGATTGAAATCAACGAAAAGCTCGAAAATTACCATGCCCTCGCATCCAATTACTATCAGCACGCTGCGCGCAATTTAATCATTGGCGATTTTGAGAAAATTGAAGAAAATCTGGAAAAAGCGCAGAAGTTGCACACGCGCTATACCGATGTTGACTTAAAACAAAAAATCGACTTTCGGCTCGCATTGGTTAAGGTACGAAAGTATGACAAGGCACTTTACAATTCCCTGATGGCCGCAAAGGAAATTCGTGACAGTTTGCACCTGGCACAAATGGAAGGCAAAGCCATGGAGCTGCAAAAGAAGTATGAGACCGAGAAGAAGGAGCAACAATTGGAAATTCAGGCGCTGGAACTGGAGGGTGAAAAACGAACAAGCCAAAATCGACTCTATGCAGGAATAGGAATAGCGTTTGTTTTACTTCTGGTCATTATTGGCGTTTTCTTGTTATTGCGTTACCGTCGCAAAATTCAAAAATTGAAAAATGCGGCGGCATTGGAAGCCGAGCGATCGCGTATTTCAAAAGACTTGCACGACAATGTAGGTGCGCAGCTCACCAGTATTGCCATGCGGGTGAATATGATGCAAGTTAAGATGGGGGATAATGACTCTATTCCCGAATTGGAAAAAATCAAAGAGGAAGCATCGCAGAGTGTTGAAGTATTGCGTGATACGATTTGGGCTATTCATCAAGATGTATTTGACCTCACAGATTTTATCAAAAGAGTAAAAGCTTATGCGCTGCGTATTTTGCCGGAAGGCTTAAAATGTGAGATAAGGAATGAAGTAAAAATTCCTTTGGAACTCAATTCACTCACAGCACTCAATTTATTTAGAATTATACAGGAAGCATTGCAAAATGTATTGAAACATTCCGAAGCTGATACCGTGAAGATTTGCTTTTCTACAATACCGGGGTTGTTCGTTTCGATAAGCGATAATGGTGCGGGGAGTACTGATTTTAAAAACGATAATATTGCACATTACGGTCTGGATAATATGCGGGAGCGCGCTAAGGATATGAGTGCAAAATTGCAGATTGAATCGATTGCCGGTAAAGGGTTTCAGCTGGAAATTTCGTTTTAAAAATGAAACAAATGTCCTATTGAGATTATCCGTTTTTCGAGCTAAATTTACCCTTCAATGATAAAACTGGCCATAGCAGAAGATAATACCACATTTCGCAAAACCCTTTGCGATGCCTTAGGAATGTTTGATGATGTGGAAGTGTTGTTCGCTTCAAAAAATGGCAAAGAGCTTATTCATACATTTCTACAAGCTGATATACCGGCCGATGTGGTGCTGATGGATATCGACATGCCCGTGCTTAATGGTATTTCGGCCACTGCCAAATTGAAGATTTTGGTACCCAATGTAAAAGTGATTATGCTTTCCATTTTCGATCAGGAAGAAATGGTGTTTGATGCCATTTTAGCCGGAGCTTCAGGCTATCTGTTGAAGGGAGAAAAACCTCAAAACATTCACCGCGCATTGCACGACGTGATGGAAAATCGTCTGCCAATGTCGCCGGTTATTGCATCCATAGCTCTGGGTATGATACGCGGTAGAAGCAGCAATTCATCTACTCCGGAGTCTTTTGAACTTACCAAAAGAGAGATTGAAATATTAGCTCTTTTGGCGGAAGCCAAGTCGTACAAAACCATCGCAGACGAACTAACTATCAGCGAGAAAACCGTGCGGAATCATATCCACAATATTTACGGAAAAATTCAGGTTTCATCCAAAGCGGAAGCGGTGAAACTAGCAATTGAGAATAAGTGGTTTGCGTAAGTTCACTGTGGGCATATATGGGTTTGGGAGCACGGGCTTAATTTGTACATTGCTCGTCTAATTTAAAGCCTATTTTCCCTTTCAGATTTTTCAACAAAGCCTCTCTATGGACAATATATTTTACGAAAAGGAGAGAGTAAAAAGCTTCAACGATGCCGTTTTTTCAATAGCAATGACGCTTTTGATTCTTGAAATTACGATTCCTTCTTCACGGGCTATCGGCGAATACGGAACGCTTCGCGTCTTGCAGAGCCTGATTCCAAGTTTTATTGGATTGTTGGTCAGTTTTTTGGTAACGGCCTTATACTGGGTTTCAAATTTGCGCATGATGCGCTATGTTACCGAGATGTCAAATAGGCTCTTATGGTTGAATATTTTCCTGCTTCTATGTATTGTTTTGCTGCCTTTCTCTACGGCCTTTTATGTGCAGGGAATCAATTATACCGGGCCTTTTGTATTTTACTGCGTTAATTTGAGTTTTATAGGCCTTTTCAGTTATTTGATGGTTAGCAATATAATGAGAACTGCTAATCAGCGCGGAGATATAACTACCAATGAGCTAAGATGGCAAAAGGTAAGAGCACTGAATCCTTTAATCATATGGATCTTAGCTGGGGTATTGGCTTTTGTTAGTCTTCCGATTGCCCGCTTCGTTTTTATCCTGATATTTATTATTCAGCCCTTTATTGACAGGTATTACAAGAAGAGGGAATCCTTGTAAGGCAGTTTTAGTAGAGGTTTTTTTCTAAACGTCGATTTTTGGAGGATATTTGATCAGAGTGATTGGAAGCCCATTGAGCGAAAGTTTCGAATGTAGATCACTAGGGCGGTCTGGATCAATTTTTTATCCAAGGCATACTCACAATACCTTTCGAAGTGTTAGCCTTCAGGAAATAGTTTCCCGCAGGGAGTTTACTTACATCGATTCTGATTTTTCGATTGGCTGAATAATTTTGAGAATTTTCTATCGTAATCACATCTTTACCCATTATGTCGTAAATGCAGATTTGATTAATTGTCTCAGTTGCTGATTTTATGTACAGTTCAGTTTTAGCCGGATTTGGAAATAAAGAGAGTTTCAAATCGTTGTTTGCTTCGTCCAAATCTGTGGTGCCTCCCAATTTTACGATCCATATATTATTGTTAAATACAATACTCTCATAATGGGGGTCGCCAATTGTAGTGCCGACCAAGACATATCCGCCATCGCTGGTGGGCACCATCGGATAATTAGGGAAAAACCCATTTCCGAGATCATTTCCAATACCAAAATTCCATAAGGGTACACCGGCGCTATCAATTTTTAGTATCCACGCATAGCTCGAATATCCCGGTTCAATATTTGTGACATCGTCGCCGCCCGAATGCACATCTCCCGAAATGACATAGCCGCCATCACTGGTCTGAATAAGTGAATATGGCTTGTCATACTGATACGATCCATAGTTTCTTTCCCATTGCAGGTCGCCGGATTGGTTGACTTTAAGTATCCAATAATCAGAGTCTCCATGATTACCAGTTACATCTCCATCCGCCGAATAGGTGCGCCCGGAAACGGCATATCCACCATCTGAAGTTTCAATAATAGTGTTGGCTGCTTCAATATAGGAACCTCCATACGTTTTTGTCCATTCCACAGCGCCATAAACATCTGTTTTCACAAGCCAATAATCCGAAAAGCCTTGCACGCCTATAACATCTCCATTATCTTGGGTGTCAGACATTCCTGCCATTGCATAGCCACCATCGCTTGTTTCAATTATAGCTTGTATTCGGTCTTGACCATCACCACCGTACCCATTTTGCCATTGGAGTATTCCCACACTGTCAATCTTCACCACCCATGCGTCGCTGCCTCCACCTTTGTAGTTGGTTACCAAGCTATCTGGGCCAAGAGCAGCTCCTGCTATAATATAACCACTATCAGAAGTGTGGCTTATTGAAAAGGGTTTTTCTGTTCGTGCTGGGCCACCATAGGAATGGCTCCACATTATCGTGCCCGAATTACTCAGCCGGGCTACGTAATAGGAACCATACTGAAACAAAGCAGCAGGAAAGGAGAGACCGGTCACCGTATATCCACCGTCCCAATTGGCAACCATGGAGATTATATTTTCACAGTCAGGAAGATCTTTAATCCATATCGTATCCCCTTCACTATTTAGCTTGGCGAGTAGGCCGTGATCAAAAGAATATCCGCTAAAAGAATTCCCGCCAACCCCGATACTTCCGTCAGGGCTTAGCGCAACACTGGCAGCGTTGTCATTATAGTTTTTGTCAATTGTTTGATCCCATTGTATTTCAACGGGAGCCGTACTTTGAGCCTGGTAAATTTTTGGGAGAAGGCATAAAAATAATACGAATGGAGAAAGAAATATTTGCTTTTTCATTAATTTCAAATTCACTGGGATAATTCGTTTCTTAACATGGTAAATTTTAACGAACGTTTCGGAGATATGGATGGCCTAATCTCAATTAAATACCCGCCGACCTATCTATCATTTTATGCGGTAAATTTACATGAATCAATTTAATATTGATACCGAAGGTGATAGGAGAGCCTCCTATTGCCCTAAAAGAATATACAGATCCAATTCGATTTCTATTTTTTCTTTCACTTTTATCAATCCCATCAAGGCGGTTGGTGGATCGATGCCAAATTCGGACATATTGAAATCGCGGGTTAGAACCACATGGTAGAAGTTTTCAGACATGCGGGTGCAGGCGTATGTGAGGTCGTAGGTATTGGATTTTCCCGCAAGGCTGATTTGCAATCTTGCTTGTGGAAATTGGGTTGAATCAGGGAGATTTGAGAGTGCTTTGAGCTCTAAGCTCATGGCAGGATAAATATCCATTCTTAGGGCTTCCTGCAAGTCAGCGGTCATCCGGCTGTTTTCACAAAGGAAGTTTTTGATAGGTATTCGGTATTCATTTTCATCAAAAAGAAGTTGTTTGCCCTCAGAGGAAAAGAATAGATTCAACGTAGTAACTTCGTCGGTTCCGCAAACTTCGCAAGAGAATGAATTGACATTCGATACGCCGTGCAGAAAAATCTTGCTTTGGGGCAGAATGCTGGCTTTTCTCCATTCCTGGGCATTTCCCGAAAGGGTAAAAAGGCCAAAAAAAATAAAGATTAATACATGTCTCATTACGCTTTGAGGCTTTAAAAAATGAAATAAAATTAAGGGGCCGAAGCCCCTTAATTTTAGATTTGATTGTCTCATAGGTAAGTTAGAAGCTAATGGCTGCTTCTAGTACGATCCCGTTGAATTGACCTCCCTGGAATGTAGAGCCATTCCATCCATCGCCGGAATAATTTTGATCTACGTATTCCAATTTTGCCATTACGTTGTTGGTAAGGAACCAACCAGCACCAATATTAAGACGGTCGATTTTCATATCGGCACCTCCGTCAATGGAAGATCCGGATACGGTATTGTAGCGGCCACCCACATACAATTGTTCTCTACTTCCAAATCGGTAAACCAATTCTCCGGCTACCTGGGTGAAGGAACCTTCTGTTACTCCATTACCCTTATCGGCTGATCCACTTGCTACTTCATAAATTCCGAAGAATTCGAGTCCTTTGAATTTGATGAAAGGGTTGATCTGAATGGCGGTGAGTTCGGTAAAGCGCGCATTGAATCTGCCGCTGAAAGCATTGTCTCCAGCGCCTTCTGGTTCCATAACATGATAGTATCGGCTACCTGAGCGGTCTCCTCCGTAAAGCCATGCTCCGGTTGAGGTACCTTTATTTACATAAGCAGAGGCGGTAAGTCTGAGTCGTAGATCTTCAGATACCTGGCTGTCATAGCCCAGTTTCCCATATAATGAAACCTTGTTGTCGGTTTTGTCAGTTACAGTCACATTTTGATTAAGCTTTCCATTTGAGAGACCCACTACACCAAGCCATCCACTTTTTTGGAGTGTCAATTCACCAAAAGCTTCCGTAGAGTAAGAATCCATAATGTAATTTCCAACAAATGGGTTGTATATGGCTCTTGCATTGTCGGTTCTTCTGAAGTGAGCATCTCCATAATTGAATTCATCCAACCCAATACGCACGGTGGCAATATTCATAAATCCTTCGAGAAAGCCGGGTTTTATAAAATCCAATTTATCAATTTGAATATGACCCCCTTTTACCCAAGATTCCTGGTGGTGACGAGAAGAAAGGAAGGTGCGTAGGTGCATACGCATCCCATCTGCCAATTGCACGTCGAGGTTAAGGTTTGCGGTAGGCAAGTTAAAATCAGATCCGAGCTGTACCAGAGTATCTACCTCACTGCTGTGATCAAGCGATTGAAATTGCATTGCGAAGTCGCCACCTACTCTTACATAGAGACCGGTAAAAGGGATGGTATCGGCTTTTGATGTCTCAAACACATTGAGTCCTTCTTGACCAACGGGTCTAAAAAATTGCAATTGTCTGTTTTGCTGCGCATAGCCATTGAAGGTTGCGAAAAGCAGAAAAAGAAAGGCTGATATTTTAATTGTTGTTTTCATGGTGTGATTATTTTGTTTCGTGTGATTAGATTTTATATTCAACGTTAAATTTTACTATTATTTCGTTTCCTGTTTTGATGGTGCCCCACACTGCGGTCGGTGGATCCACCCCATAGTCGGTCATATTCAAAGTGTATTGGCCCGAGAATTGCACTGCAGTACCTGTTTTAATGGCTTTTACAGTTATATTCACATCCTTCGTGGTTCCGGCAATGGTGAGTTTTCCGCTGGTTTGAATTGTGTAATTGGCACCCTCTTTTTTCGTGCTGAGTGTTTTCAACATCTCGTATTTAATGTTTGGAAATTTGTCCGATTTCAGCGCCTCGTATGTGTTATCATCCATTGATGAATGTTCACTTTTGAGATCTTCCACCTTCATACTAAATCCAAGTTGTTCAATGGTTAGATCATTATCTTCCGAAATGGAGGCAGTTCCGGTGAAGTTCTCGGCGTTCATTTCCCAATCGTGAACGGAAGAAGTACCCAATATTTGAAGACTTGAGGGTGCTTTGTTTACCGTGTATTTTTGGGTGGGTGTGAATAAGGCTCCGACCCAAATAAAGAGCATTGTGAGAATTTGTGTTTTCATTTTTTCTTTGTTTTGTTGGGACAAATGTATGGCGGGTATTCGGCCTAGCATATGATTATTGTCATGTGGGGATCTACTAAATGCTATTTATATGTGCAGCAAAAGCCTCGCGCTCCAATTGCTCACGGTGGTCGGGGTGGGCGATGGAGATGAGTGCCTGTGCGCGCTGTTTCAGGTTTTTTCCGAAAAGGTTTACCCAGCCGTACTCGGTTACTACGTAGTGCACATGGGCGCGGGTGGTGGTTACGCCGGCTCCATCCTTGAGCGTGGATACCAGTTTAGATTGCCCCTTGCGGGTGATGGATGGAAGCGCGAAGATCGCTTTGCCACCCTTTGAGAGGGACGCACCTCGGATGAAATCCATTTGTCCACCGACACCTGAGTATTGATACCGGCCGATTGTATCTGCACAAACCTGGCCCGTTAGGTCAATTTCTATGGCACTGTTGATGGCAGTCACTTTTGGGTTCTGGCGAATGATGGCTGTGTCGTTTGTATAAGCAGCTTCTTTTAGATGTACGATCGGATTGTCATCAATAAAGTCATATAGTCGGGGCGATCCCTCAGCAAAGCAACTAACGATTTTGCCGGGTTTTATAACTTTGTATTCGCCGGTGATCACGCCGTTTTCGATCAGTGGCAAAATACCATCCGAAAACATTTCGGTATGAATTCCGAGGCCTCGGTGGTTAGTAAGATTGGTTAAAGCCGCATTTGGAATGGCACCGATTCCCATTTGAAGTGTGGCGCCGTCTTCAACCAATGAGGCTACATGCTTGCCAATCCTTTTTTCAATGTCCGTGGGCTGAGCAGGTGAGGGACTGTAAATTGGTGTGTCCACTTCCACTCCGAAGTCGATCTTATCTCGGTGCACGATGCCGTCGCCATGTGAGCGTGGCACCTGCGGATTGATTTGAGCGATCACGATTTTGGCTGATTCGATGACTGTGAGTGTCACGTCAATGGAAGTTCCAAGTGAGCAGTAACCGTGCTTGTCGGGCGGAGAAACCTGAATGACGGCCACATCGATAGGTAGGATATTATTTTTGAAAAGGAGATGAATCTCGCTCAGAAAAATCGGAATATAATCGCCATTATCTCCATTCACAGCTTGGCGCACATTGGCACTGGTGAAGAGGGTGTTGACTTTAAAACGATCGCTAAATTCCGGTCGTGCGTAGGGGGCTTCTCCTTCGGTATGCATGTGGATGAGTTCCACATTGGAAAGTCCTTCAGAGTTAGCGCACAATGCTTTTATTAAAGCAATTGGAGTCATAGCAGCTCCCTGAATGAATACCCGGTTGTTGGATTTGATTTTTGATACAGCTTCCTCCGCAGATGTGATTTTCATAGTCTTTATTTTTGGCGGGGCAAAAGTCGGGAAAACTGAGGGAATAGATATGATATTGGTCATACTGTGTAGAACGCGAACGCCGCCGGAATCTATTCGGTCGTCGCCTTGTTGCCAGATTGGATAAACCAATAATATTTTAACTTTATAGGTCTGTATATCGAAGTTTTGGAGATAATGGAATCGCCGGATTTCGAAATTAGGATGGACGACAACCCCGAAATAGCATTGATATGAAAAAAACATTTACTCTCTTTCTTATATTGGTTTCGCAAACCATTTTTGCTCAAAATCCATCGGATTATTATTCCTATGCAATCGATTTTGAAGATACCACTCAGTTTTATCGGATTAATATCGATACGATTTCCAATCCCAATAATATCTGGCAAATCGGCCCGCCACAAAAGACTGTTTTGGCATCTGCCTATTCAGATCCGAATGTTATCATAACCGATACCCTCAATCCGTATCCGGTAAGTGATACATCACAATTTGTAATCACCCATATTGCTGGAGCGGGCTATGTATGGCCGCATACGGTATACTTAGGCGGGAAATACAAAGTGAATTGCGATAGTTCCGATTTTGGTAGGATAGAGATTTCTCCGGACAATGGCGCAACGTGGGTGAATCTGCTCACCGATACGTTCTATCTGAACCAATACTGTTACGAATGGTACTCATCTATACCGACGTTGTCAGGAACATCAGATGGTTGGGTTGATTTCGGAGTCGGAATGGCTGGTTTTGGTCCGGTTTTCAATATCCAGTTTGGAGATACCGTACTCTATAGATTTACATTTATCAGCGACAGCATTCAGACGAACAAAGATGGATTGATGTTCGACAATTTAGAATTTTATGACGTAGCAGAAGGCATCGAAGAAATCGGATATACTTCCATCAAAAGTGAATGTCATCCCAATCCGGTAATAGATGAGCTTACAATCTCATTTGAAAATGAGCAAAATGCGTTATTTGATCTTTTTATTTTTGACGTAAGTGGAAAGGAAATATACCACTCAATGAATAGTTCGGGAAAATTAAATTTAAGCGTGGGGCACTTTCAAAAGGGAATTTATTTTTTTAAACTCATTGAATCAACTGATAAGAAATATACGGTAGGAAAGTTTGTAAAAGAGTGATGCGCAATTTTTTTTGGAGGATAAAGATGGGCGCTAAAGCCGAAGTTGCTTTTATGGGTCTGACGCATTTATATGATAAAAGAGGCCGCGGAGGCCTACCTTATCCCAAATTGATCAATCACCAATCGGGTGATTTCAAAGGTGTAATACTGGAACTTAAATTGAAATTCGGCATCGGCGCTTACCTCCCCCGGCGAGCCTGAGGATTCATCCATATAAATCCGAAAAGTAGCTTTTGCGATTGCTTTGGTTTTCTTGATATCCACCTCGAAAGTATCCACACCTATAAAGGTCATTCCCTTGAATATATCGCGATGCTTGCCGAGCACACCTTCAAATTCTTGGCGGGATACTTTTTCGCCGTAAAGGCTTACCTCATTCGCAATTCGCCAAGGTAGTCCTGCTTTATGTCCGCGGCATATATAATTCAGAGTGTCTGTAACATCGGCTCTAATATCTTCGACATAATTGGGATAGAACTCTTCGTAGATAAAATGCATTATCATACCTCCGGCTCCGGCCATACCCGAACCTCGCTGCATCAATTCCTCTGTAATGAACCGGTAGATCTCGCGATCGGGGGTGGGGTAGATTACATCGAGTTCGATATTCTTATTGGCCAGCGCCGTAGTTGCAAGATCCAATGCGGCACTTACTTCAGCATCCGTGAGTTCATCCCCTTTCGGGAAATGGATGGAGCCCAAGAGCTCGCTGATTTTAGTTTTATCCGGATTTTTCATCGCTTCTTCCATCTCCCGCATCCGTTCCAGGAATTCCTTCTCGGTTTCAGAAGGCCATTCTTGCTGCTTTTTTTCCGAAAAAGGGATGCCGTGCTCTGCGCTGAGTTTTAGTTTTGTGAATTCGCGTTCAAATTCGTTTTCGTCGTTCATGGCGGTTTTTGGTTTTTTAGGATTTGAAAGGTAGCAAAAAAATTAGAAATTGAAGGTAATCCATGCAACCAATCACCTCATTCCTGCATCTTTAAATAAACACATCCCAATGAAAAACCTCTTCACCCTTCTTATCCTGTTTGTTTTTTGCGTAAGCTGCTCTAAAGACGATGATCCTCAAATCTGCAGCAATCCTCCGATAGCATCTCAAAACTTTCTCGAAGCCATGCACATTGGCGATAAGCTCTACTATACCCTGCTTCTCGGCCAGAATTATTACGAGCCGGAATCGGACGTGTACCACTATACCGGCGATACGCTGGAGCTGGAAGTACTCAATATATCCACTGCCGGCGTGGTGATATCTGAGCGGATTACTGCCGGCTCCAATATGATGACCGATAGCACCACCTATTATTGGTACAAAGATTCGGTTTATACCAATATCTGGAATATCGTTGGCGATTCCCTTTTTCTGGAATCCGATGCGGCTTATTTTGAAAGCCATCTGCTCAGCGTTGCCCGTTTAAAATTCAGCGACTACAGCGAAGAGGAAGTTGAGCTTACCGGTTGGCGCACTTCGTATAGTTATGTCGAGGCCAATGCACAGCTTTTTACTACCGACTATACGCTTTTTGGTCATCACTACGACTCGCTGAGCGTGTATATCTACAACGAACCGATGACGTATGATGGCAATGGAAGTACGGCGGTATACAGCAAAGCGCAGGGCATCGTTCGGAGCAGTACGTATGGCTGGTGGACGCAGTCAGGGTATGGGTGGGATCGGATTCTGAATTAAATTTCGAATAGCGTTATCTCCAGCGATTTTATAAGGAAAGGAGTGAATAAGGCGAAGCACCGTTTCGTTTAATTGTGATTTTGCTTTTCCGCAAAACGTACATTCATTCGTAGATTCGCGTGTCACACCTGCCTTTACCAGACAACGTGAAAAAAGATGTATTCATAGCCACATTTTTATTGGTCACATTAAATGGCTTCAGCCAAAAGATCATTTTTAGGCAGCCATCGAGCTATGTTCTTGGTTTTATCGGAAACGATTCAATTGAGCTTTCATCTGTCAATTACGAATCGTTTCGCATCTATTTTAAGGACACTTCCTATACCGCTTCGCACCTCGAAAATATTGAGCACGAATTGAACATTGCGTATAGCAGGGTACTATCCCTTTTAGGGGTTACCACGTACACCAATGGCATCTATTTGCTGGCTGTTGACAGCAAAGAAGAAATGCAAAAAGTAATGGGACATAAAATTAAAGGGGGTGCTGCAGTCGGGCACGACCTCGTATTTTTTGTTTATAATTCCGAAATCCGACCTCAATTTAAACATGAATTATTTCATCTTATTGCGCACGAAACATGGGGCGATACGAATTATCGCTTATTGGACGAAGGCGGCGCGACCTACACCGACAATTTCTGTTTTTATGACAATCCAATGTATACCATCAATGCCTATTATTTTCAGCAGAAAGAGCTCTTCCCGTTGGATAGTTTGGTGAATCGTTTTGATGCGCAGGCAAAGAAAAGTGATGTAATAGCATACATCCAAAGTGCGGGTTTTTTCAAATATCTCTACGAAAAGTATGGTGTAGAGAAAATGAAACTCCTATGGTCAGAAGGCTTTGAAAAGTTTGATGAAATTTATGGGCTTTCAATCGGGCAATTAGAATCAGACTGGCTCAAATTTATCCAGACTATTCCCATTCCAAAAGACTTTGATATAAGTAAGCTGAAGGAAGGATGCGGATAGAGAAAATGGTGTTGAAGCTGGTTATTTTCTTCTTTATTTTGTTTTGGCAAAAGCGATGGTTTATTGCTTCGCACATTGTTCCTTTGTGGTAATGTTGCTTGCATACAATTCGAATTAACTTGGGAAGGTTTATTTAAGAATGTTTATTTTGTCGGGGAAAATTGAGCAAGATTACCTTAAACAGGACTAATCTTGTTCAGCCCGGAATTTCCTTCAGTCCTCAAATTGTTGCGGTTATTGAATAGAATTCGAAGTGTTTGTGGCATTTTCGAATACTATGAAATTCGAATGGAATGAACCTATGAAAAACGAAAAAATAATAAAAACTTTAGCAATTATCTGCTTGTTCGGCTTTCAGAGCTTATTGGCTCAAGTTCCTATCTACGAATGGGCTAAGCAAATACATGCGAGTTCCAAATCTATAGCAGTCGACAGCTCAGGTAATTTATATGCTTTTGGGGAATTTTCGGGAACAGTAGATTTTGATCCGGGAGCCGGAGTGTCAAATCTTACTGCGGTCGGGTACAAAGATGGTTTTATTCAAAAATTAGATCCTGATGGAAATCTCCTTTGGATAAAGCAGATAGCGGGTTCGTACAATGTGTTGGGCAAATTAATATCCATAGATAGTGATGGGAATATCTATACGATTGGCAACTTTGAAGGAACAGCAGATTTCGACCCGGGAGATGGATCAGCAAACCTCACGACGGATGGATCATATCCTGATGTTTTTGTTCAAAAATTGAATATTAATGGGGATTTCGTTTGGGTAAAGCAGATTGGTGGAACAGGTCAGGATTTTGGCCAATCTTTATCGGTGGATACTTTGGGAAACGTTTATTTTACGGGTTTTTTTGGTGAAACAGCAGATTTTGATCCGGGTACAGACACGTTTAATATTACGTCTTTAGGTGGAATGGATGTATTTGTAGAAAAATTAGACAGCAACGGGGATTTCCTTTGGGCGAAGCAAATGGGAGGTGCTGTTTCTGATTATAGCAATTCCATAGCCCTTGATGTCGCTGGAAATGTCTACACTTTAGGAAGATTTAATGAGACTGTAGATTTCGATCCGGGAATAGAAACAGCTAATCTCATTTCAGAAGGTAACCCGGATATATTTATTCAGAAAATGAATGCGAATGGAGATTTTCTATGGGTTAAGCAAATTGAAGCATCCGGAAGCTTTTCACACAAGGAAGGTAATTCTATAGCCATTGATCCTCTTGGAAATATCTATGCCACCGGATATTATAGTTTTCAGGTAGATTTCGACCCGGGACCTGGAGTGTTTAACCAAACTACTGTTTTAGGATCCGAAGAAATTTTTGTCTTGAAATTAGATGGCAACGGAGACTTCCTATGGGTGAAAATAATGGGTGGAGCAGATGATTCTCGTGGCAATTCGATAGCTGTCGATTCCTCAGGGAATTCATACACAACGGGTTATTTTGGCGGAACGGCATATTTTCCCATGCAATGGCCCCCTTTTTCCTTTAATTCACTTGGACACCAAGACATTTTTGTTCAAAAATTAGATGCTGATGGAAATGGGCTGTGGGTACAGCAAATGGGTGGAGGTACGGATCTCTACTACGGTGAGCAAGGGTTTTCAATAGCAGTTGACCTCAATCAGAACGTATATACAACCGGGGTTTTTCAGGAAGCAGCCGATTTTGATCCGGGAGAAGGGACAGATAGCCTTATTGCCGTCTATAGAGATTCATTTGTTCAAAAATTAGGACAATGCTTTCCTACCGCTCCTGCTCCGGACATAATCACCTTGCCTGACTTATCAGATGAGTGTTCAGTGACTGCAGCAGATAACCCTACAGCACATACCGAGTGCACCGCCACAATAGTTGGAACGACTTCTACAAATTTCCCCTTTTCATTTCAAGGGACTTACGCAATAACGTGGAAGTATGATGATGGATACGGAACGATCTCCACCCAAGTTCAGAACATTATCATTGATGATGTGAGTTATCCTGTACCCGATGTGGATTCGCTTTCGGATATTAACAAATGTGTTTCGGCCACGATTCCTGCGCCCACAGCCACAGACAATTGTACGGGGGTAGTAACGGGTGTTACCGAAACCACTTTTCCAATTACCGAAGAAGGGTTGACAGTGATTACCTGGACCTATGATGACGGGCATGGAAATGTGGTAACCCAAAATCAAAATGTTTTCATTGGAGATGTAACAGATCCTGTTCCCGATATAGATAATTTACCAGATCTTACAGCATCTTGTGAAATTACAGCTTCGGATATACCCGTTCCCGTAGCTACGGACAATTGTGCAGGTGCAATGGAAGGTGCTGCCAACGTATCTTTCCCAATTACCGCACAAGGCACAACTGTAATTACCTGGACCTACGATGACGGAAATGGGAATGTGCTTACGCAAAATCAAAACGTAACTATAGCCGATGTTACGCATCCCTTGCCCGATGTGTTTGATTTACCTGACGTCTTTGCAATGTGCGAAATAACAGATTTAGATGCACCTTCGGCGTCAGATAATTGTGCGGGTCCGCTTATTGCAACCCCTAATCTTTCATTTCCGATTGACTACGAATCAGTAGCACAAATTATTTGGACTTACGATGATGGAAATGGGAATCTGCTGTCGCAAATTCAGGCAATCAACTGGATTTCGTTAGATGTATCTACTTCCGTAAATGATCATACCATCATTGCCAATAATGCCAACGGAACCTACCAATGGATGGATTGTGACAATAACTATGAACCGTTGCCCGGAGAAACCAATCAATCATTGACGGCTACAGCCAATGGTAACTACGCCGTGGAAATTACTGAAAACGGATGTGTGGCTACCTCCGAATGTGTTTCGATTACCACAGTGGGTGTAACTGAAATTGAGAAGGACATTCCTTTCTTGGTTTATCCCAATCCTTCAACAAACATATTTACTGTTGAGTTTGTCGAACCTATTTCTGATGCCGTTATTAAAGTTTCGGATAGCCGGGGTAGGTTAATCTCTAGCACAAAGATCCAAAATGGGGTCAAAGCAGACATAGAAGTAAACGAAGCGCCGGGCATTTATATCCTGACTATTCGTTCAAAAGAATGGCTAAGAAATATTCAACTTGTTAAAGAATAAGGTTGATGCAATAAAGTCAATGTTAGCTTGAAGGAATGAATATCCAGTGATTACTCCTTCACCAATTTCGAAACTCCAATTTTATCCCCCGCACGCAATTCAAGTAAGTAAATACCGGCGGCAAGTGAGGTTGTACATATTGCCTGATTTCTTGTAGTGAGCGATCCCGATAAGATCGTTTTACCTTCCATGGATAGAATATTGTAATAGGAAGGTTCGAGTGGCTCGGAAGTTTGAATATACACTTCATTTCCGGCCGGATTTGGGAATAATGCAAATTGAAAGGACTCGCGGGTTGGGACGAAATTCGGGGTGAGATAGAAGTACGATGCTTTGCTAAAATTAACCCATTGCGCTGAGTCAACTCCGATGTTCATTTGCCGGATAGAGGATTGCAAACTCCCGTCAGGGTAATACATGTAGGTGTCCAGTATTAATTGTCTCCAGTTTTGTGTAGTTGGAAATATCGACTCAAACACCTCGTCTATGAGATTGTTACTTGCATCGTAGTCATACCTCCACCTATCACCCGATAGGGTTCCATTGGTGGCAGTATCAACCGGTGTTGCTATTTCAGCAATTTTTCCAAAATCGGTGTAGATGTAATTATGTTCGTTTTGATAATTCCATTGTCCATTCTGAAATATAGTATGCAACACATTTTCAGTATTTCCGTCAGTGTTGTAGGTGTATTGAGACCGATAGGTGAGGAGCCAATCGTCAGTCGTTGTGTCCCAAAAATATGTGTAGAGTACAGTTAAAATGTTATTTGAATCATAAACGCTCTCATTCTTTGATTCAGGAACCCAGACTTCCTCTATCCGGTTTTCATGGGTTTCGAGAAGGATTGATCCACTTGAATTGTACGCATAAAGTATTCTGGATTTGATATCCCAAAGGGATGAATTTTCATTCCAATCTTCTCTGCGTCTTTCGCTAATTGTGCCGTCAGCGTTATATTCATAGATGATCCGCTCAACAGGACTCCAATTCAGAGAATCGGGAAACATATATTCTGCATTAATCAAAATAAGATTGCCGTCTTCATACGAATAGGTGCTTCGCAAATTGTCGTGCCAGCTAGTATCCGCATAAGAATATGAAGCACGTAATGTATAATCGATATCCTGGCAGGTTGCGCTCGCTGCCAAAAGAAACAAGGAAAAGCTGAAGTAGATTTTTTTCATCGGTGCGAGGCGTATTGCGAAAGCGATACCAATATAAGAATTTTATTATTGACGTCTGGCTTGAGTTTTTGCACGAATGGCTGTTTTGATGGTAGTAAAGATGTCGAGTTTTCCTGAACGGTCATCCTGATGCTATGACGTTTCAGAATGCGATGAGTAGAGTACAAAAGTACCTTAGTAGCATTTGCCTCTACCCAATAGTTTCTTAATGGCGACTTCTCTAGGCGCGGCAGATGCTGATACGAGTTCAGTATGACGCGTCTTTGTAACTCACTTTCGTTCAAGGGGTCAATCGGTGTTTAAATCCATTTTCCCATTAACGGTTGGGGGTCAGAAACATTTTGTAGATTCATACCCTAACCACAAACTCCCCGCACGTGATAACTGCCCATGTTTACATAATGAGCAATAAAAACAGGACTACGCTCTATGTTGGCGTAACAAGCAAGTTGAAGCTAAGGGTTCGGCAGCATAAGGCCGGCATTGGATCTGTATTCACGAGCCGCTATAATCTTTACGACCTGATGTACTACGAGACCATTCTCGGATTGATAAAAGCCATAAAACGAGAAAAACAGCTCAAAAACTAGCATATGGAATGGAAATGGAATCTGATAAAGGGGACGAATCCGGAGCTGAATGATTTGGCTGACGATTGGTTCACACGGGAGGAGATTGAGGAGTAAAGCCGGATGCATAAGCCTTAAGGAGCATCTGGGTGTGCGCGGTAGATGCTGAAACAAGTTCAGCATGATGCGGCTTTGTAAGTCATTTTGTTGATACGCTCTTGCGGCAACCAGCCTTTCCCCAAGAAGGGGCACCTAACGCGACTAAATGGATCATAGCATCCTCTAATATCACACCCACTATAAACAATGCCCGCCATTGTTGCGTTCATTGGAGAGCGTACATCTGCAGAGCCTTCGATAGCGCTTTCGCGAAATAGGACAACGGTAATTTTTTTATATCAATGAAACGGAATTCAAAATCATATGTATTATCAAAAGGGCTGGATCGATTTTTTGCCCACGTGTATAAAGCATATGTTTTTATCGCGCGTTTTTTTAAGGAATTATTTCGGCGGCCTTTTCATTTTCGGGAAGTCGTAAATCAGTCTTTCGAGATCGGCCTGAAGTCGCTGCCGCTCATCACCGTTACCGGTTTTATTATCGGCGTGGTTTTCACCAAACAGTCGCGGCCTTCTTTGGAAGATTTTGGTGCAACTTCGTGGCTGCCTTCACTGATCGGTATTGCTGTTGTCAAAGCTTTGGGGCCACTGGTTACGGCGCTTATAAGCGCCGGAAAAGTGGGGTCGAGCATAGGTGCCGAACTGAGCTCCATGAAAGTCACCGAGCAAATCGAAGCCATGGAAGTAAGCGCCATCAATCCGTTCAAATATCTGGTGGTAACCCGTGTTTTGGCTACGACCATCACCATTCCCATTTTATCCTTCTACTGTATTTTTGTAGGGCTTTTGGGGTCTTATGTGAATGTGCACGGCGAAGAGGCTACCGGTATTATCAGTTTCTACACACAAGCTTTTTCATCGGTCTCATTTCTTGATCTCTTTACTTCCATCACCAAATCTGTTGCTTATGGTTTTACCATCGGCATCGTGGGTTGCTATAAGGGATTCAACGCTGTAAATGGTACCAGAGGAGTGGGACGCGCTGCCAATCAATCGGTGGTGCTTGCCATGTTTTTGATTTTTCTCGAAGAAGTAGTCATCGTTCAAATATCCAACTGGATCAGACTTTACTAAACCATGAAAGAGCCCGAACATACGATTACGCAAGAAGCGGTCATTTCCATAAAAGGCCTCTACAAGTCCTTTGGCGAGTTGGAGGTTTTGAAAGGGGTGGACTTTACGCTTCACAAAGGCGAAAATATTGCGGTGCTGGGCAAGTCGGGTACGGGTAAGTCTGTTTTGATAAAAATCATTGTGGGACTGCTCAAGCCCGATGCCGGTGAGGTAATCGTATTGGGAAAGAACATCAATCAAATCAGCGAAAAGGAACTCAACGCCCTTCGGCTACGCATTGGTTTTTCATTTCAGCATAGTGCACTTTACGACAGTAAGAATGTGTATAATAATCTTGCGTTTCCGCTAAAAATGAACTCAAAGAACCTCACTAAAAAAGAGATCGACCACGCGGTAGATGAAGCCTTGGAGGCGGTAGGGTTGCGCGATAAAATAGCGACAATGCCGGCCGATCTTTCCGGTGGGCAGCGGAAAAGGATTGGAATAGCTCGCACCCTGATTCTCAAGCCGGAAATCATGCTCTATGATGAACCCACTTCAGGACTCGACCCGGCCACCTGCACGGAGATTAATGAACTTATAGTGGAAGTGCAACAGCGATACAATACCAGTGCAATAATTATTACGCATGACCTCACCTGTGCCAAGGAAACATCCGATCGGATAGCAATCTTGTTAGACGGAGTATTTCGGAAAACCGGATCATTCGAAGAAGTCTTCCAAATCGATGACCCGCAAATACAGAGTTTTTACGATTATAATTTTACACAAACGCCATGAAAGAACCATCTAATAAACGCCCAGTATGGGTAGGCATTTTTATCCTCCTCGGAATCATTTTTCTGGTGGGCGGAATCCTGATGATTGGAAACCTCCACGGAACTTTCAAAAAGAAAATGGAAGTAGTCGCCTTCTTTGATGATGTGAGTGGATTGCAATCGGGTAATAATGTTTGGTTCTCGGGTGTGAAGATTGGAACCGTAGGCGAAATCCAATTTTACGAACAGTCGCAAGTTGAGGTACGTGTAAAACTGGATGTGAAGGCGCAAGAATATATTCGTAAAAATGCCAAAATCAAGATAGGCAGCGATGGGTTGATAGGCAACAGGATACTCGTAATATACGGCGGCACAAACAAAGTAGCACAAGTAGAATCGGGAGATACGCTCTATGTAGAGAAAACATTTTCGCAAGATGATATGATTAACACCCTCCAGGAAAATAACGTGAATCTGTTGTCCATTACGGATGCAGTGAAGACTTTGAGCGCTAATATCCTTGCGGGAAAAGGAACCCTTGGCAAACTCGTGAGCGATGACAAAGTGTATGATAATTTGGCGGCAGCCACGGCATCGCTGCGCAACACATCCGATGGCGCGTCAAAATTGATAAGCGCGCTAAATACCTTCAGTAAAGGATTGAATACCCAAGGCACCCTCGCAAATGAATTGGTAAACGATACCGTGGTATTCGCTTCTCTGAAGGCATCGGCATTGCAGCTGAGACTTTTGGCCGATAGTGCCAACGCCATGATGGGGAGCTTACAAGCTGCAGAGAGAAATCCGAATACCACATTGGGAGTTCTACTCCACGATGAGCAAACAGGTACCAATTTGAAAGAGACGGTTAAGAATTTGAAAAGCAGTTCAGAAAAGCTGGATGAAGACCTCGAAGCCGTTCAGCACAATTTTTTGCTACGAGGGTTCTTTAAGAAAAAAGAAAAGGCGGAGAAGAAAGCGGCAAAGGGGAAGTGATGCCGTTTATGTGATGGCCTTTAGGCCAGCCTGACGCCCGACAATCGCCCCCGTCCCCTTCCATAACGATTCACTGCGCTCAAAAGGAGAGATCCACCGCGCCAAATGATTCAACTCTTTTCCTAGAGCACCAAAACATCTTGCAGCCTGAGACTTATGGAAGGATAACACTGGATGTAATAAATCTTAGGGTAATCTACTTAGATATAGGAAATCGATTTTATCTTAAAAGCACAAAAAACCAGTCACTTTTTTCGCGTGACATCCCGAGCAAATACTACCCAATCCCAGTATATAATGAATAATTTTTCGTTCTGAAGTCCTATTGGAATATTTCAAACGTATGCGGCATGAGCTTCGGCAAGATGCCGGAAAACAAAAGTCCCTCGCGCGACGCGGAGCTACGGCACCCATGGGGATTTAGGCAAATTTGAAAATTTCGCGACTTAAATGGATAGCCCTAATAAATATATTTGAAAACGGCCTAACAAACATTCGTCCTTAAGCGGAATTATCCCGGTAAGTATAAAAGTGCCATCCATGCAATTTTGCATAGCAAGGCTTCTGTGAATAGCGTGTAGTGAGGAATCATTGCTCATACCATTTTACAGCGTCTTTTAAATCTTGATGGATACGTTTGAAAGGAGGCTTTCGCAGCATGACACATGCAGTGCAGCGGATTTCCTTTTTTGAACGAATTGCGTACTTTGTGAAGCGATTTAAGCAGAAGGACAATTGTGCCATAGGCGAAATAAACGCCACTGTCCGTAAAAAAGGTGCGCTTATTTGTGATATTTGGGGGGTAAAGCGCCACTGTGGCGTTTATTGAATTGTTATGCCCAATTAAAAAGCCAGCCGCACAAACAGCACATTTGGTTTTTGCAGACACACAAGCCAACGCTGAAAAAACCAAAAGAGCTGTTTTTTGTCAACGCTCAGAATGAAATTGAACTGAACAAAAAAAATTAACATAATGAAAAAAGAAAGTCCACTCGATTCCCTCAGAAGCGAGAAGCTCAATAAGGCTATCAAAAGCTTCAATCAAGGAATTACCGACCTAAAGGAAAAACATAAGGAATATTTGTCAGACTCAGGTCTTGAAATTAAAAATGCTTACAGATATTCACTTATAGGAAACAGAGCAAATATTCAAACCAACAATCAATTCGACCAGTCATTATTAAGGGATGTTGAAGATTTGTTCGAATCATCGTTTGCAGCAGATAAATAAATATTATTGACTAAATGATTTACATTAATCCTATTGAGATTCTTGACTTAAAAGGTAAAGAAGTCAATGAAATTGATTCAAGCATTATTAGAAAGTCCAAGCGACGATTATTTGCCGACATAGATTTGTCCGACAACGGACTTTACAACTACTATGGACAGAAATTAACGAAATCTGATTGCGAACGGGCTATAGATGAATTAGAAGATAAAAATAAAATAGAGTTTTATTCGCACTTATCGACCAACTTTGAGCTTAACAGCTTTTTGGCAAACGGAAGTAATGAACTTCTTAATAATCTAAAACAGGAAAGCATCTACAAACTACCAGAATTTGTAGATTTCATCAGTCCTTATTTTTCAGCAAAAATTGATCATTTATTATTGAAGTCATTTCAAAATAATGAATTAGAGCTGTTCTCAACAGCACTTAGAGCAGAATATCTCATTTCTCAAAGTGATATGAGCAAAGCCTACAAAAGTTTGAGCAATGAAATTCAACAACGGATTGCAGAAACCGACAAACTTACAGTCAAAATAAAAGAAGAAATATCAGATTATACAACCGAAAATATTGATAGTGTAATCAAAGTCATTAAAGTGAGATTCCCGTCTGGATTTCTCAACGAGCTACCAGTTTATTTTCAAAGCCAAATAAACAAAATCGCAACATCCATAAATTATCTGGTTTTGAGTACTTGGAATGAATTTGACTCTACCTCGGTTCCTGTGGCACTTTTAGAGCATTTGCTCGAATTGAATCTTTCAAATGTTTCAAAACCCATTTTTGAAGATAATTATGAGGAATTCAGGGTTGAACATGTAAATCGAATTGAGAAGGAGAGAAATGCACCACTCTTAAAAAAATGGGCAAAGGTTCTAATTTCGATTCAGGAAAAGATAGAGCTCGTCAAAATTAAAACTTTAAAGGCTGGCGAAGCAGTTGCTACGGTGAAATCAGCTTTTGATATGGGTGAACTAAATAATTTACCATCATTTGCTGATGATATAAGAACACAAATAGCCCTCTCTATTCGGAGTATTTCAATTGCTTGTTGGAATGAGCAAGAAGACATAAAATCTGCGTTATTTTTAATTGAATTTGCACTAAAACTTAAACTCAAAGAAGAGGATAAATTAAAACTTGAACAGGATAAAATAGAGCTTCTGGAATTAGAGCAAAAATACAAGCAAATTTTTACTTGTTTTTTTTGTGAAACGAATATGCCTGACAAAAACTGCGGATTCCATAAAACAATCTATAAGGTTAAGGAACGAAATATATTTCAGCAGAGAGTTGAATATTCGTATCTTCCTCTTATAATACCACGTTGTGAAAGTTGTAAAAAGGTTCATTCAAAAAGTGATAGAATCTACATTTTTGCACTAACCGGACTTGCTCTCGGTGTTATTTTGGGAGTGATAATTTTTAAAGGCCCCGCTGGATTCTTAATTGGAATAGTGGGATTAGTAGCAGGGGTATGGGTTGAAAAAAAGACCGAAAAAGTCCCTGATCCACCCGTGAAAAAATTAAACAATAGAATATTAAAGCAGCATCCATTATTGAGAGAGAAGATAGAAAGTGGATGGACGTTTTCTAAACCAAAACCACATTTATTATAGATATGATAGAGCAAACATTTAAACAGTACAAACCATATTTTGAGTTATTAGACCAACTTTTTGAAGTTGAAAGGAAACTTGCAAATATTCAGGAATCTAACAGTATTTCAAGGAATCTGAATAAAATGAAGGATATATTTGAGAATTTATTATCCAACTCTACAAGTTTAGATACAGGTTTCACTTATCACGACCCGATTGGCGAACCTTACAATGAAACTCGTTTAGATTTAGAAGCAAGTATAGCAGGGAACTCAAGTGAAAATTTAGTTATCAAAGAAGTAATCAAACCAATCATTCGATATAAAAGTGGTGGAAGTACTTTTATCGCCAGAAAAGGCGTAGTTGTTGTTGAATCAAAAATTTAAATCATAAATAATGGAAAACACAATCAACTTTGGAATAGATTTAGGAACTACCAATTCCGCTATTGCAAAATTTGTAAAAGGAGTCGTAATCGTTTTCAACAATCCTTTAGACTATGGACGTTCAACTTTGCCATCAGTCGTTTATTATAAAAAAGGCAGAATTGTTGTTGGCAACAAAGCCAAAGAATATTTGGAGAGAGACCCAAAAAATGTTGTTGGTCTATTCAAACGTAAAATGGGAACTTCTGAAAGTTTTCAAATTAAATCAATAAACGAATCCAAAACCCCTGTTGACCTTTCTGCACAAGTTTTGAAAGAGTTAAAAACATTTGTAAATACAGGCGATACTTTGGAATCTGTAGTAATTACAATTCCAGCTTCATTTGACTCAATCCAATCAAACGCAACCAAGGAAGCAGGTAAACAAGCAGGTTTCAAACAAGTCGTTTTATTACAAGAACCGATTGCAGCAAGTTTGGCATATGCCAATATGAAAAAGTCAAAAGAACTTACTGATGGTAATTGGCTTGTTTACGATTTAGGCGGTGGAACTTTTGATGTTGCTTTGGTAAGAATCAAAGATGGCGAAATGAAGGTTGTTGACCACGAAGGAGATAATTTTTTAGGCGGTTCGGATTTTGACCGATTGATTGTAGAAAAATTAATCATTCCTAAAATTTCCGAGCAATACACTTTTGAAGATTTAGAAAATCAGATGAAAAGTGCAACAGGAAAATACAATGCAAAATATTACTCTCTTTTAAATCAAGCAGAAGAAGCTAAAATTAGATTATCAGCAGTTTCATCAGCAGAGATTATCGTGGAAAGAATGGAGGATGAAGAAGGCAATGAAATTGATATGGAAATTACGATTACCAAATCAGAATTCAATGACTTAATTAAAGATTCAATTGACGGAACAATTGAAATGATTAAAACCATATTGACAAGAAATTCATTGACATCAAATGATGTTCAATTTAATTTAATGGTTGGTGGTTCTACATTTATACCTTTTGTAAGACAACATGTTGAAGAAGTTTTACAAATACCTGCAAACTGTGAAATCGACCCAACGACAGCTGTTGCTATAGGTGCTGCATATTATGCCGCAACAAAACAAAAGGAAGTTACAAAAGACAAATCGGAGAAAAAACAATCCGCAATTTCTATCAAAGCAAGTTACAATAAAGCATCAAAGGAAACGGACGAACTTTTTGCAGCGAGAATAAAAGGAAATACTGATGGACTTTTTTATAAAATAGTGCGTCAAGATGGTGGTTTTGATTCCGGGTTAAAAGAACTGTCCGAAAGAATTAATGAAGATTTACCATTAGTAGAAAACACCTATAATTTCTTCACTTTAACTGTTTTCGATAGTCAAAATAATGTTATTGAAACCGATATTGAGCCAATTGGAATTAATAGCGGATTTGGAATTAGTGGACAACCGCTTCCAGAAGATATTTGTTTAGAAGTTGACGATTACGATAATCCAGGACAAACCCGATTAGCCTTGATTTTTGAACGTAATTCTGTGCTTCCTACAAAAAGGACTTTAACTTTTCCAATTAACAAACCGATTTTAAAAGGCAATGAATCTGACAGACTTTGGATAAATGTTTATGAAGGTCCACAAACATCATTACCCGAAGCCAACAAACTTATTGGTGTCATAGAAATTTCGGGCAAACAAGTTTCAAGAGATATTGCTAAAGGTTCTGACCTTGAAATTACAATTATGATTTCTGAAAGTAGAGACGTTACTGTATCAGGTTACTTAAATATGTCTGACCAAGAATTTAAAAACGTATTTAATCCAAAAGAAAGAGATACAAACATTACTCTTCTAAAAGGTCAAGTAACAGACCTATCTTCAAAACTTGATGAAGAAATAGATTTAGCGACTGAAAAAGAAGATTACGAAACTGCAAGTGCACTTTCTAAAGTTAAAAAAGAAATGGAATCCGTTGCAGATGAAGCTGACAAACTTACTGATGATGATGTTACTGATAAGCGTTACCAATTAGAAGACATAAAGAGAAAGATTGCACAAAAAATAGATAGTGCAACAAAAAATAAACGTCTTCAAAAAGCAACTGACCATTATTACGAAACAAAAGAAGAATGCGAACAGCTAATTGAAGATTCAGGAAATGACCACGAGCGAAAAACATTTAACGATATAGTTTCTCAAGAAGGTGCATTTATGGCGACTAAAAGCCCGTTAAAAATTCAAGAGAAATCAGATGAATTTCACGGTATTATTGGGCAAATTAGATGGAGAACACCGGATTATTTGAAAGGAGTTTTTCGATGGCTGGTACAAGAGCAACCTAAAATGAATGATCAAGCGCAAGCCAAAAGCCTTATAGATGCTGGTAACTTTGCTGTTGAAAGTCAAAATTGGGATAGACTAAAAGAGATAAATTATGGACTACTTGATTTATTACCGAAAAGTTCCAAAGAAGATATCACAACTAAAATCGGCTTTGGATTATGAAGACAGAAGCATTTCAAAATTTCTTATTAAGATCTGCAATTTCTGTAATGGCTTGTGATGGTTCAATTGATGAATCTGAAATTACAGAAATCAAGAATATGGTCAATAATGAAATTTACTTTATGGGGTTTGATATAGATGAACCTTTTAAAAAAAGTTTGAGTTATATAAAGGAGCACGGAAAAAACGCCATCAACGAATACTTGAACGAATTAAGTCAACTAAATCTTAAAGAAAAACAAGAACTTGTATTGATTGAAGTTTTAATTCGAACAATTGAATCAGATAATAAAATTGAAGATAGTGAAGTAAAGTTTCTTCAAATGGTAAAGTCAAAGCTTACCATCTCTGATGAAACTATTATCACACAATTTCCAAAACAGATGAAGTACTTGATTGACTTTCAGAATTATGGTTCGTACCAAGAATTTACAGATGAAATTGAATTTAAAGGCGATAATTAAGTTAGTTCTTGCACTTCTTTTCTTTCTTTGTTTGTTGGATATGCCATACGGGTTTTATCAGTTTGTTCGTTTTGTGGCTTTAATCGGATTTGGAATTTTAGCTTATAAAGCAAACGAAGAGAGAAAGAATATCGAAATGATTATCTACGGTGGGTTTGCTCTACTCTTTCAACCGTTTTTCAAAATCGCACTTGGAAGGGAGATTTGGAATATTGTAGATGTGATTGTCGGAATTGGACTTATTGCCAGCTTATTTATGAATAGAAGAAAAAGCCAACGCTAAAAGCCATACACATTTGCAATTCGCACGAGCCAACACCCAAGGCTAAAATTGCAAAAGAGTATGTCTTTGCCAACGCTACGAACAAAACACGAAAAAGGAAAAAAGGGCATAACATTGTATAAGAGATAATGCAGGTTGTCGTCTAAGTATGAACATCCTTCAAGCAATGATTTTTACGATACATTGAAAGTATGTGCTTCTAAGTCCTGCACTACTCTTATACTCACGTTGTGTTTCATTAAGGTAAAACTAAATATTGTCCGATTGGACTACTTTTAGTATATTTGTTGAATGAACGAAAGACGAGAGCTCTTTTTCTTCAAGGACTATTTTGAAACGTTTTATGACGAGCAGTCTGATAAGGTTAAAAGTAAAATCTTGTGGACGTTAAAAGTGATTAGAGAATTATCCCATATTCCAGAAACTTACTTAAAACACATAAAAAACTCTTCGGGGCTTTATGAAATAAGAGTTCAAGTGGGTAGCAACATTTTCAGGATTTTTTGCTTTTTCGATGTTGACAACCTTGTCGTGGTTGGACATGGGTTTCAGAAGAAAACCCAGAAGACCCCAAAACAACAGATAGAAAAGGCTGAACAAATTAAAAGCGCATATTATGAAAGCAAAAAATAAAAATCTAACAAGTCTTGACGAATTTATTGACAAAAAAATTGGTAAGCCAGGAAGCACCCAGCGTGAAGAATTTGAAAATGAATATGACACCTTTAAGCTTGGCGTACTCATTCAACAAGCCAGAGAACAAAAGGGCCTGACTCAGGAACAACTCGCGGAACTTGCCGGAACAAACAAGTCTTATATATCTAAGATAGAAAGAAACTTGAAGGACATACGATTTTCAACACTACAAAGAATTATTAATGAAGGTCTTGGTGGTCACCTTGATATTTCAATAAGACTTAAATAAAGAATTAAAGAAACACGAAAACACAACATTGTATAAGGTTAATACGCTATGACGTTTAGTGCTTTTTGAGTTTAATGGAACTGCTACATTTGTATGGACACGAAGTTAAGGGTAAATTGAACAACTAAATAAACCCTAACGAAATGAAAGAAACAAGAAAGCATTACAGCAAAGAATTCAAGCAAAAAGCTGTTGAATTAAGCAACGTTCGTGGTAACGCCCAAGAGGTTGCACGTGAATTGGGAATCAGAGCAGAGCTTCTGTACCGTTGGCGTAGTGAGTTAAACCAAAATCCCTCGCTGGCATTCAGTGGTAACGGAAACAGGCAACTCACGCCGGATCAGAAAGAGCTGGCAGATTTAAAAAAGGAGTTGAGAGATGTGAAAATGGAACGGGATATTTTAAAAAAGGCCGTGAGCATCTTCTCCGTGAGCGACAGGAAATCTACCAATTCATAAAAGATCATCAAAGAGAATTTCCTGTTGGGATGATGTGTAAAGTATTTAAAATAAGTAGAAGTGGATTTTATGCCAGGCAAAGATGGCTTCCCTCCAATCATCATAATGAAAACCGCATGCTCCTTTCTGAAATCAGAAGAATACATGCTGAAAGCAGAGCCAGTTACGGAAGTCCACGGATTACGGATGAACTGAATGCCCGGGGATTTAAAGTGTCCAGACCACGTGTGGCGCGATTGATGAAGCAGAGTCGAATACGAGCTGTACATGCAAAGAAGTTTGTGGTAACCACCGATTCTACGCATAAATATCCGGTGGTAGAAAATAAATTGGACAGAAACTTTACTCCTGAAGATAAAGGCCAATCGTGGGTTTCAGACATTACATATATACGAACGCTCAAAGGCTGGCTTTACTTGACTATTATCATGGATCTTTTCGACCGCAAAGTGATAGGCTGGTCTCTAAGCAGCGATTTGACTGCAAGAAATACAGCTATTGCTGCATGGAAAATGGCGGTGAAAAACAGACCGATTATTCATGGTCTGATATTTCATTCCGATCGAGGGATACAATATGCATGTCACGAATTTGCCAAACTACTGGAGAGTTATAATCATGTGGATAGAAGCATGAGTAGAAAAGGAAACTGTTGGGACAATGCCGTAGCTGAAAGCTTCTTTAAAACCTTGAAGGTGGAGCTCGTTTATAGAACCCGGTATAACACCAAAGAAGAGGCCGCATTATCGGTGTTTGAATGGATCGAAACGTGGTATAATAAACACAGAAGACATTCGGCCTTGGGAAACCTAACAATTACAGAATTTGAAAATCTAATACAATTGAAAAATGTCGCTTAACTTATTTGTCCATTTTTTTGTTGCAAGTCCATAATTTTAGACAAGCGTACTAACCATATACTTGCCGTTGTGTGCCATTTTTAAGAACGACATCACTTTCATTTAAAGGACAAATAAAAAAATCATTTAAACAAACAACAAAATGAAAAACCATTTCTTATCAGTATTAATTATTGCAGCGAGTATCATTACTTACAGTTGCAATACTAACACACAAGAAATTAATTTAGACGCTAATCGAGATATTGTAAAAAAATACCATAAAGTTTGGTCTAACGGAAAGATAAGTCTTCTCGATACAATAATATCCCCAGACTTTGTTTGCCATTTTATAGGCGGACTAGAATGGGAGGGAATTGAAGGAGCAAAAAATTCCATCTCAAATCACAAAAAGTCATTTCCAGATTGGACAGAGGAGATTGTTGACATTATTGCTGAAGATGACAAAGTAGTAACAAGGTATAAATCGACAGGTACCCATCAAGGGATTTTTAATGGCATTGACTCTACTGGTAATAAAGTTATAATTTATGAAACTTCAATTTATCGATTAGCAAACGGAAAAATTATCGAACAATGGGGATTCCCAGACGAGGTAAGTTTAAGAAATCAATTACAAACAAAGAAATAAAATTAAAACGGCACACAACAGCACCTACCCAAAAGTGGCGGCTAAGTGGTTAAATCAAGCTCTGTGCATCTATCAAAGTTTTTGCTTGGTTGACAGTGAAGTGCTTCGAAATGTAGCTACGAACCGTTGTGCTTAATTAAAAGAATGAACACTAATGAGAAAAATATTTACGTTCTTAATAATACTTATTTCTATTCCTGTTTTCGGACAAAATAATTTTATTGGGATTAAAGGTGGAATTAGTTGGACAAATGTCAACACGGACAACTTTATACATGATAATGAAAGTAGAAATGGGTTTGCGGGTGGTTTGACTTATGAATATGAATTCAAAAATAATTTTCATGCAGAATTAGACCTTGTGTATGCCCAAAAAGGATTTAAAAACAATATCCTTTTTGTAGATGAGACTGGAAACCCAATTGGGAAGCAGGGAACAATTGATTTTAATTATGACTATTTGACACTTCCCATAAAAGGTGGATTTTCAATAGGTAATAATTTTGCAGGATTTTTAAATCTTGGTCTCGTTCCATCTTTCTTGATAAATGCTGAAACCGTAATTCCAACTTTTGAAAACGTTGATGGAGAATCTTCTGACGTTACTGATAGAGCAACGGAATTTGATTTTGGTGGACTGATTGAGATAGGGGCATCTTATAAATTCCACCAACAATTCTTACTATTTACTTCATTTGCCTATCAACAAAGCTTTATGAGTATAACAAATGAAAATTATTTTTCTGATGGGGAGGCAAAACATTATGGAATGACCTTATCAATAGGATTTAAATACGCATTAAAAAAAGAATAAAGACCATAACATTGTATAAGAGTATGCGGGCTTTTTGTCTAAAAATGAATACCTTTCAAGCAGCAACTTTACTGTAAATTGAAAAGATATACTTCGAAATTACGCCCTACGCTTATATTACCGTTGCAAGCAACCAAAAGAAACCTATATTATGGAAAAAAATAAGAAAGCTGTTTGGTCTTGGCCAGATGAATTAGATGCTTTAATCGCTGCGCCAGAGCATCATAAGCTATTATTAGAAAATGACTCTGTTAGAGTACTTGACACGCTTATCCGACCAAATGAAATAACAGCAGTTCATACGCATAAATGGTCAGCAACACTTTATATTTTGAGCTGGTCAGATTTCGTCAGATATGATGATAAAGACAATGTTGTTCTTGATTCACGGAAGCTCGATAAATCAATGTTGCCTTCTTCGCCGAGTGTCTGGTCGGAACCCTTAGGGGCTCATAGATTAAAAAATGTAGGTGGAAAAGATTTACACATAATAAGTGTTGAAATCAAAAATCTATAAGAGGCAACGTACAATAACTAAGTATTCGGCCTGCCGATAGGCCAAGGCTGAACTTCTCTCTTTCGTTCCTTTAAAATAAAACACTTACGAAAAATAGCTTGAACACAGTATATAAGCTATGGCTTGGTCAGTCCCCACTTGGAAAATCCGCAGGATTTTCCAAAGCACAGGGCAAGGGAATAAAGAGTATTGCCAAAACCCTGTTGATCAATAAAAATACGGTGAAAGGCTATGTTCGTAAAGCAAAGATGAGCAACCTTTCTATAGAAGCTATATTGGCTATAGAAGACCCTGTATTAGAGGGAAATTTATGGCCCGGAAACCCAGCCTATAAAGATGAAAAACAAGTCGGATGCACTAAGTATCTATCTGGGTTCGGGGCAAAGTATCGGAATGTTCAATAATTATCTTTTGGGAGCAAAGCTTCAAAGTTACTTGAACTCCGGCAAAGCGAATTTGTATATTGAGCCGGAGCTATCGTGGTTTGCCATCATTAGCTTTTTCAGAAATGCATATACCTACGAAGTGAACGATCACGAAAAGTCGGCTCTGTATCGATTTTCGTATGGCTACAACTTTCGGGTACTGAACAGCGCAGAAAATGTGTATCCTAACAACTTTACTGTTTCTCGATTTATAAGCGTTAAAAACAAAGAAAAAATAATATTGGGGGAAATCAATTTCCGTCCCTAAATACATTATTTAGAGGTGCTACTATTGGATTATTTTCTATTTGTAAAGGGTGTCGCCCCGATGGGGCTTTGGCTCCTGTGGACTGTTGTTTGCTACAAAGGTATCGCTCCTATGGAGCTATTTCATTCCGTGAAATCATTCTGACACTGAAACAAGTTCAGGATGATGAGTCGCCTTGAGTTTATTTCAGGTTCAAGACGACTGCATCAATTAAATCACACCAGCCCCCACACAATGTAAATAGGCTACGTTTCCAACCCGTACTTTTAGAATGGAATCACTGGGGAAGGAGAAACCAAAAAAAGCATCCATACGCCCAATGATACGCTAAAAGCAAAATCAACCAAATTATGTAATTATGAAGAAAGAAGAATTATTCGACATCCGTTTGCCGCTTGCGCGAAAAGACTTTGAAAAACTAAAAAGAACCATGGAACTGGAAGGGATCGAACGACAGGATTGCCCCGAAGATCTTTTGCCGGCAATGGATCAAATGTGGTTTGATGACAATCAAATACGCTTTGAAGAGCTTTATGAGAAAGGGATCATGGGGGATTTTGATTAAGGAGGAGAATGTTGGGAATTGATAGAGAAGTTTCAATGAAAATTCAACATTTGAGTCCCAGAGGGACGACACCTTTGTAGAACTTGGATTGGTCAGTTATATTTAAAGCTCCAGCGGAGCGACACACTTCCCCAACAAAAAAACCCCACATCACAGAGGGGTTTTATTTTCATAGGTTCGATTTTCAGAAGTAGCTACGCAGCCATAATCATCGCCGGATCACTGTATCCACTGCTTCCTTTAGCCCCGAGCGCCAAAACCCGAAACCAATAGGTGCATCCGGGAGTGAGCGAATCAATCTCAAGTTTGCTTCTGCTCGAATAAGATACCAATGTCCAGTTGGCATGGTCGGTTTCGGGATCATTGATAGCCATTTCTACCAAATAATGTTGACTTCCACGCACCGGTTTCCAGCTCAATTCCACTTTACCTCTATGGTCACTTCGTTTCGCTTCTACTTTTGTCGGACGGCTCGGCCTACTTAAGGACACGGCTTCACTATACACCTCAAAACCACTGCTCAAGACGTCGCTGTCCGAGTGTGCGGTCAGCTTCACATAGGCAGCCAATCGTCTGAGAAGATCTCCCAATACTGCTTCCTGATCGCGGCGGAATGAACACAACTGACGGTCGCCCATGGCCGATGCGGCAGTGCGGGCCTCGAGTTCTTCGCGGGCAGCAGTAATAGCTGCCAATGCAGGAGTCGGATTCGGATACAGGGCATTCCCTGTCATCTTTGATTCGATATTCAATGATTTTGAAATCAGATCGCTTGTTTTCAGGCGGTAGAGGCCGGTTTTAACTTTTACAGTCATCGTTTCTAATTTTTAAAGATGAATAAAATAACTTCATCTGGTTATACTTTGCTGCCGCGAAGGTGGTTACGACTCCCAAACCGGTAAAAAGCATGGAATACATCTCTCTGCCGCGTGGTTATTGGAATTGTTAAACGGGGCATGTTTATTAACAAATCGCCTAAGTTTTCAACATGGCAATAATCGGGTTTGTATGAATCAGGCACTGAGGAGAATAGAATCAGATGGTATTTTAGGATACCCGGCCTTTGGGCGTTCCATATTTCCGAATCTTTAATCAAATGATCCTATTTCTGGTATCAACAGCGGGTATGCTTGGTACCAGTAATAGGTATATGCGAAACCGGTAAAGTGTATATCTGGTAGCAGCAATGGGTATATCTGATAGCAGTTATGGTTATTACTGGAAGCAACAATGGGTATATCTGATAGCTGCAATCGGTATATCTGTTAGTAGCAATCGGTATATCTGGTAGCAGCAATGGGTATATCTGTTAATAGCAATCGGTATATCTGGTAGCAGCTATTGGTATATCTGGTAGCAGCTATTGGTATATCTTCTAGCTGCAATGGGTATATCTGTAAATAGCAATCGGTATATCTGGTACCCGCAATGGGGATATATGTTAGCAGCAATGGGTATATCTGGTAGCGGTATCGGGTATGACTCGTGCCGGTATCCATCAAAACTTGTATCTATGATGGGAATATCTGCCGCTAATATAGAAAGGGTTTGTCTCGAGAACCTGTGTTCAAAATATTGCAGACGTTTTATCTATACAGTACTGCTTAGCGTAAATAGGTTACGTTGTCGGTGTTTACATTTGGTTTCAAATCAATGTAGTCGATCAATGATGAAAAAGGAAGAAACATGTAATAACAAGAGGCCGTTGTCATCCGACGACAGCGAAAATAAAATCCCGGAAAAGTATCAATGTCCACTTTGCGATGTGCCGCTAAAGCCTTTTAGCAGATACCCTCATTACATCTGTGGTACATGTGCCGAAAAAGCGACCGATAAGGAGGGGAGAGCATTACATTTTTACAACGAAGATTGGACGGGTGGCTTTGGCGGTGAATACCGTGACAACGGTGAAAAATTCGACTCCCATTTTTGCTATATCGATGGTCAGGAATGCTATGCCGACGAATTTAGATTTGGTGGGATTGTAATTCAGCTGGGCAGGTGGAGGGAGGATGAAAGGATTTAGCAGTTTCAGATAATGATAAAAAGTATCCAGCCTTTTGCTGCTAAAGTAAAGTCAACTAAATGCTATAAAAATGAAAAAAGAAGAATTGTTCAAAATAAAATTACCGCTTTCGCGAAAAGACTTTGAACGGTTGAAGCGAGCGATGGACTACGAAGAGATCGAACGCGGAGATTTTCCCGAAGACCTTTTGCCGGCGATGGATCAAATGTGGTTTGATGATAATCAGATTCGATACGAGGAGCTTTATAAATCGGGGTTGATGGGGGAGTATGATTGAGGGGGCAGGGGGGTATTCTGTGTTCACTCACTTTCATTCTCCCACATTGTCGGAATCAGGATTTTCAGGATTGGAGGATAAGGAGGATTTGAGGGGAGATTTGTCGGTAAATTGTCAGAATCAGGATTCACAGGATTAGAGGATAAGGAGGATTTCGCTGGAAATTGTCAGAATCAGGATTCATAGGATTAGAGGATAAGGAGGATTTGATGTATGTTGTACAAAATTTGGAGCTGTACATCAACGAACAAAAAATGAAACTCGATGAAATCACATATAAGATTAACGGTTGTGCAATGAAGATACACAATACCCTTGGCAATGGTTTTCAGGAAGTAATATATCAGCGCTGTCTTGCTATTGAGTTGAAATCTGCGGGTCTCTCTTTTAAAAGAGAAGATGAACACTTTATTTATTACGAAGGCATAAATGTGGGTTCCCGAAGAGCGGATTTTGTGGTGGAAGATCAGGTTATTGTGGAGTTGAAAGCATTGGTTTCGCTGGAAGATGTGCACTTGGCCCAAGCAAAGAATTATGTAGTGGCGTATAACAAACCCATTGGTTTGTTGATCAATTTTGGTGGCAAGAGTTTGCAGTTTAAGAAAATCTATAATCCCAAACTGAATCAAGAAAATAGTTGAAGTGGAAAATTGTCAGAATCAGGATTTTCAGGATTAGGGGATAAGGAGGATTTGGTGTGGGATAGTTTGGATGATTTATAATTGATGGTGTCGAAATTAAATCAAGGAAATCCACAAATCAAGAAAATCCTGATTCAGACAGGTTCGCTTCCGCAAAAATGGCCTCAATGATTCGGCTGACTATTTGCACGCGCTTATTTGAAATAGGATAGTTGTATCAGCATTTCTTGCGCTATTTTAGGAGGACTTTTTTTGAATTTTAATTGGCAGGTTTGGAGGATTGTGGGTGGTCTGTTTTTGAAGGATTATTCCGTAGTACTTCAAAATACAGTGGAGCGGAGATTTTAAATAACGATACATTAAGATCTCGTTTCAATTTATTACTTCAGTAAATTCTCTATCAATAAGTTTCATTTATCGGTCAAATAAAATATATTTGACAGACGAGAGTGTAAATTAAATCGCTAAAACAGACCAAAATCATGATGGAATCTATCACGGCCGAATTAAAGGGACATTTTATTCGTCTTTATCAAATGGCTATTACGGACGGAGATTTTTCACCATCCGAATTAAAAATGCTGTACAACTTCGCTGAAGAGAGGGGAATTTCTTCTGACGATTTGGATAAGCTTTTCTTGGGACATACAGGAAATATTGCCATTCCTGAAAAGTTGGAAACTAAGCTTGAATATTTATTCGACTTGAGTAAGCTTATATGGGCAGACGGTGTAGTAACTGAAGATGAAAAAGTCACACTTCATAAGTTCTGCAGAAAATTTGGCTTTGAAGAAGAAAATATCGAACAGCTTTCTGATTATTTACTTCAAGCTGCAAAGGATAAGAAACCACTAAATGAAATGATTGCCGAACTTAGCTAAATAACGATTATGAAATCTTTAAGAGACCTCGTTAAACTAAAACCAGCTGCTGAACTTAAAGTTGTAACTAATGATAACGAAGAAGGCACCAAAAAGTATATTAACTACTCTCAGGTAATTGGGGAGAGAATGACGATCTTTCAAAAAGGTCATGGTGATGCTGTAAGTGCGCTTGGTGAGGTACATATTTTCAAAGAGTGTCTTCAAGATTTATATCAAAAATTTAAAGCAGCAGTTCGCGGAGATGAAAAGTATCAGGATGAGCAAAAACAGCCAATACGTATTAAGATTTCTTCTCTGGAAGCAGATATTGAAAAACGAAATGCACTTTTGAGTATTAAAAAGGATAAAATTGAAAATCACAAAGAGGCTATTACAAAAATAGACAACGATATAAGCCAGGTTAAGGTTGATCCTATGCGCTATGGAGTGGAGGTTTCTCGGAAACCTAAAGCGCAATTTTATATTGGCCTTTTTCTACTCCTGCCAATTACTATTTATCTTCTCGTATTTTATGTATCGGCAAGTTATAGTGCCTTTTTCAAAGATTTTGAAACGAGCAGTATAACTGCGGCAATCTTCGATGGACAAGCATTTACAAAAGCGATTCAAGATGGTTTTTTGGAGGCTGTTTTTGTGGGAACAATTCCCTTTGTATTTATGGGCTTAGGTTATTTAGTTCACATGTTTCTGAAGGAAGGCAAAAAAGGAATATTTAAGATTGTCGGCTTATTCACGGTAACGCTGCTTTTCGATATGATACTTGCATATCTCATTGAGTTCAAGATTTATGAATTTAACAGAACATTAAACAGTCCAGATTTTAATATGGGTATAGCTTTGCAATCTATAGAATTCTGGGGAATTATTTTTGCCGGATTCGTGGTATACGTAATTTGGGGATTGGTATTTGATTTTGTAATGAAGGAATATGAGAATTTCGATAAGATCAAAATATTCATACATGGATTAGCACAAAAAAAAGTGAATATTCAAGCGCAGATCGACGATTTAAAAATAGAAAGTTCTGAAATTTCGGCAGGGATTTCTGAACTGAAAGAAGAACTTGTGAGCGAGCAAAACAGTCTGTCATCCATTTTCTTTCCAACTAAAGATTATTTGGAACATCATTCTGAGTATGTGAAAGGATGGATGATGGCCGTTCAAAAAGAATTGATGACTGAAAATAAAAAGAAACGTGAGCTCTTTGAAGCAACACATAATTGCAGCATTGCACATCTTGATGAAATTGAGATTAACTGGAAGGGTGATGACGCTTTGAAAGAAATTGTAGAGTCTGAAACATTACGACAAGCGGAATAATGGAGAATTTCCAAACTAATTTTTCTATATTTTATTTGTGTTTATGGTTGTGCTCCGGATTCTGCAAATGAAAATGGGGCAGGAGGTAAAACAAATCCACCTCATGTTGAAAATACACAAAATTTAAATATTTCATTCTTACTTGATCTTTCGGACAGAATTAGCCCTACAAAATATCCCAATGAAGCTATGGAATATTATAAAAGGGATATTGCCGGAATAAATTCGGTTTGTATGGCTTTTCAGCAGAACCTGTTGAATAAAAAAGTTAGAACGATTGACGATTATATTCAGAACTATATTTTGATCCTGCGCCCAAGAGTGCAGAAATGAATAAATACGCAGACTTAATGAAGGGTTCGTTTGATCGAACCAATGTAACGAAGGAAAGGATTCAAGAACTCAATAGCACATTTGAAAATAGTGCCCAAAAAATATACGAACAAGCTATTGCTGACGGACATTATGTAGGCTCTGACACATGGGGTTTTTTTAAAGATAAGGTCAAAAAATATTGCCTGAGAGAAAATTGCAGGAATATATTGGTAATTTTTACAGACGGATATATCTATCACGTTGATAATAAACGGGAAGAAAGTAATGAAGTATCGTATTTAACGCCTGAGAAAATAAGATATTTCATACTCGATAGTAGTAATTGGAAGGAGAAGATGGATTCTGAAAAGATCGGTTTTATCCCTGCAACATCTGGTTTAAATGATTTGGAAGTGTTGGTAATAGGAATTAACCCAGATAAAAAAAATGATTACGAAGAAGATGTGATATATAAATTTTGGGGTGATTGGCTTGAAAAAATGGGTGTTTCAAGATATGAATTATTGACAACCGATTTACCCACCAATCTCGATAGACCCATACAGGAATTTATTCTAAATCCATAATGCTGTATTAAAGAAAATGCATTATGGCCGACATATTATCTGTTTCATCATTGGGCTTGAACTAATTTCTTGCAGAACTATAGAAAAGCCACCCGTAAAAAGTTTGCATGGTGCTTATAAGATATCCAAGTTCGTTGACGGAGATACTTTTTGGGTAGCTGATGGCTCAAAAAAGGGTATGAAGATCAGATTGATTGGAGTGGATGCCCCGGAATCGCGAAAAGTGTTTAATAAGCCTGAAGAGCCATTCGGTAAAGAGGCATCCAAACACATTAAAGAAATCCTAAGAGATTCCTTGGTTGTTTTAAAGTATGATGTCGATTCATTGGATAGATATGGAAGCACGCTAGCGTATGCCTATCTTCCTGATAGCACTTTTATTAATGCCCAAATGATGATGGACGGATATGCCACAGTAATGACGGTTCCACCAAATGTGAAATATGCAGATCTGTTTTTGAAATTGCAGAGAGAAGCACGGGAGAATAATAAAGGCTTGTGGCGGGATAGTATTTAGAAGGATGATATTAAAGTTGAATCCATGCAGGGACATCGAGCTCTTTGAATTTGGGCCACATATTCTACCGTTAGACACTTCCCAAACAAGATCGAACTGAGAATTGAACAATAAACGAAATAGATGAAAACAGAAAGCCATTCAATAAATGACGTATTAGCTAAAAATGCAACTTCATTTTTTATTCCACCTTTTCAAAGAGCTTATGCTTGGGGTAGACCTGAAATCGAAAGATATTTTAGTGACATATCGAGAATAATTGAATCAGAATTGGATTCCAAACAACATGACAAATTAGAGCACTTTTTTGGAACAGTTGTAATTAAAGAAGAGAAAGCTGGGTTTGCAAATAAATCGGTAATAGTTGATGGTCAGCAAAGACTTACAACAACACTAATTTTCTTAATCGCTTTAGAGATTCAGAAACAGACCCGATAAAACAAGATTTTATAACTCAAAATTATTTGACGAATAATTCATCATCGTTTCAAGACAAGATAAAACTTAAACAAGTCACGAAAGATTGGGATTCCTATAAAGCATCTCGTAAATAAAAACCAAGCCTAGCCCAGGAGTTATTAATAACTCATATGAATCTACTTAAAAAATTAATCAATGAAAAGAAAAGGCTAAATCCTGATGTAGTTTTTGAACATTATATTATTGCAATACAAAGAATGAATGTAGCAGTAATTTTTTTAGATGAAAGACCATTTAAGGGTGAAGACCCTCAAATAATATTTGAAACTCTTAATTCATTGGGCAAACCTCTTACATTATCTGACCTTGTGAGAAATTTTGTGTTGCTAAATATGGAAAGTAAAAATCAATCAGATATTTATGAAAAGATATGGCATCCAAAAATTGAAGTAGTCCTCAACGACAATACATCCAAATTTTTCCGAGATTATTTGCAATATAAAACTGCTAGTTCTTTAAAAGTTGTAAGCGATAACAATACTAAGGAACTCTACCAACAGTTTAAGGAATTTGTAGAAACAAGCTTTGAAAACCATAATGCCTTTATAAATGACATTGTTCGTTTTGTAAAGTGTTATAAGTGGATTATTACTGAAATTAACAATGATACAATTTCGAGTAATAATTACAAAGACAAAGAAATCAAAGAATTACTAAGAAATATCTTCCACGATATAAAGGCAGAAGCTTTTAAGCCTTTTGTTTTAGGACTATTGGAGTATCATCAATACACCATAAACAATTTAAAGTTAAGTGACGAAATACTAATTTCGACTTTGAAAGCAATAAGAATCTATTTAATTAGACGAAGAGTATTAGGGTTAACTCAAGGGGAAAATAAGAACATTGTTTTATTAAGCAAAAAAATAGAAGGGTCTAGCCAACGGAAGTATTTCAATGTTTGAGCTTTTAACAAATATGTTTTATAGGCTGAGATTGCCTAACAACACCGAGATGATGAATACCTTAACTATCAATGAATTTTTATGAAAGTTTAAAACAATATTCAAAACTCATTTTAGGCAAGATTGAAGAACATAATTCTAAAGTGGCCGTTGATTTTCGTAATCCAAAAATTACAATTGAACATATAATGCCTCAAAAATTGGATGACAATTGGAAAGTAGAATTAGGAGATAATTTTGATGAAATTCACAAAAATTATCTTCACAATATTGGCAATCTTATTCTCACAGAATTTAATAGTGAAATAGGCAACAAATCTTTTGAAATAAAGAAAAGAAACTGAACACTTCTTCACTTAATTATAGACTTAGACGTTATCAATAGAAACACTTGGAATGAGCAAAGCATAAAGGAGCATCAGACAAATATGACGAATTGGTTTCATTGAATACTTTCCCATTGCCTGAACAATACAAAGAAAAGCAAACTGGAATACTCAAACAATTGAAAACACTTCATTTTCTCCATTAGATTCATGATGCAGGTGAATATGGCAGAAGGAAACAAACCAGTCGAACTTCATATTTTTGATGATATTATTAAGGTTAATTCTTGGCAAGATGTGTTTATTAAGTTTTTAAAATATTTAAGAGACAAACCTGAATATGATTTCGAATTCATTTTTGATAATCAACTCGAAATGTTCAGACGTGACGAAACCATTTTAAAATGGGGCAATTTAAAGGAATTTAATTGATTCTAACGTTGATTTGTCAAGTCGATATAAAACTTTTGATGGTAAGGTTTGGGATAAGGTGAAAGAATTAAATGACGACTTACTTTTTATCCATATTAATATTTCAGCATCTAATTGTATGACAAGGATTGCAAATGTTATGGAGAAATTTAATATGCCTGAAAATTCAGTAGAAATAAAATTAAAATAGATTGAAATTCATCTACTATACTGCGTTTATTAATCGGTGCTACCTGCTCCTAATTCTTTTATTCCATTTGAACAATTGAGAACATGAAGGCTTCCGAATTGAGCGAGTTTAAGAAGCCTTCTTTATGCCATTTTATGTAGTCTGTTTTTAAAATTATAAATGGTAATTTTTGAATTGGAGGGGTAGTCCATTTTTTGAAAGATTATTCTGAAGCATGGCAAATACGGAGAAGTGGGGTTAAAAAGTCTTCATGAGGTTGGTTAACAAAAAATATTTACGTATGTAAATATCTACTTGTCAGTTATGTATATATTGTTTTTTGTTCAAAAGTTAATCTCTGATTTTGGCATATTTTAACAAGTATTTACCTTAGCTTTGTAAAAGCAGAGAAGCCGCTCACGCGACTTCTCCTTTTTAAGAGATTTAGCCTTTGAAGAGTCTATAAATCTCGATTAGAACTAATAAGTACCCGATTATCACTTCATGTGATATCGGGTATTGTTTTTTAGGGTTTCTCCTGTCGGCAACAACAAACCGATTTAAAACATAATAATCCATTTTATGGATTTTGAATTGATAAGCCAGTTTCAGTTTGGCTCGTAACTTTTTTCCTCGCTTTTTTGGTTTTATTTTTCAGATCTTTCGGTACTGGCTTTCAGCACCTTCCAAAAGTAAAGTTTTTTGACCTTAAACATGTCGATTGTTTATAAGAATTGAGAACTTCTTATTGGCTCAATAATGTATTGATAAGTAATGTGTTGTGCAGGTCTTTGATCCTAGATGTGGATAAAAAATGCTTTCACAGCTTGGTGAAATGGAATGCATGCAAATCAGAAACAGAATTTAATAGGTTCTCTTTCCCACCCAAATTGCATCCATCAATCTACAATACTATATTTACCCCTCAATACCCTCGATGAACAACAAACCCCAACCCACGCGATAACCCCCTGACCAAATGTTCAACGAAGACTCACGCGTGAAAATCCCAACCATCCTGCATCTCTGCAGATTGGGATATCAATTACCTTTCGTTGAAAGACACGCACTGGAACAAGGAAACAAACGTCTTCACCGATATATTTGAGCAAAGCCTAAGCAAGATCAATCCAAACGTAGATACCGAAGAGATCAGACGGTATTACAAAGACCTCTCTCTAACCCTCGAAAATGAAGACCTCGGGCGTGAGTTTTTCGGAAAGCTCACCCAACAAACCGGAATCAAACTAATCGACTTTGAAAATTTCAATCAGAACAGTTTTCACGTGGTTACCGAATTGCCGTGCGAGAAGGATGACGAAAGCTTCAGGCCGGATATCACGCTGCTGATAAATGGAATGCCGCTGGTGTTTATCGAAGTGAAGAAACCGAATAACCGGGAGGGCATTATCGCCGAACGGAATCGCATTTACACCCGGTTTCAAAACAAGAAGTTTCGCAAGTTTATCAATATCACCCAGCTCATGGTGTTCTCGAATAATATGGAATACGATGATGGCGATATCGAACCCTTGCAAGGCGCGTATTATGCCACGCCCTCTTACAAAAAGCCGGGATTCAACTATTTCCGGGAGGAGATGGATGCGTATAAATCGCCGGTGCTGCCTGAGCTTGATGATGCGCTTGAGAATGCGATTTTGAAAGACAATAATCTCTTGAGCATTAAGCAGTCGAAGGAGTTTGCGACCAATAAGAAAGTGGATGCGCCGACCAACCGGATTTGTACTTCTCTTTTCAGCAAGGAGCGGCTGGCTTTTATGCTTCAGTATTCCATCGTGTATGTGGATGAAGTGAATGGCTTAGAGAAGCACGTTATGCGTTATCCGCAAATTTTTGCCACCAAGGCGATTGAAGAAAAGCTGGACGAGGGAGTCGATCGCGGTATCATCTGGCATACCCAGGGAAGTGGCAAAACCGCGCTGGCGTTTTACAATGTGCACCACCTTACCGATTATTATCAGCGGAAGGGAGTGGTGCCGAAGTTTTATTTTATTGTCGATCGGCTGGACTTGCTTACTCAGGCTGCCGCCGAATTTGAAGCGCGTGGACTGAAAGTGCGGCGCGTAAATTCCAGATCGGAGTTTGCTGCCGAAATAAAATCTACGCTGGCGGTGCAAAACGATAGCGGTCGCCGGGAGATAACGGTGGTGAATATCCAAAAATTCAAAGACGATCCCGATGTGGTGCGCAATACCGATTACAATCTCGGCATTCAACGGATTTATTTTCTGGATGAAGTACACCGGAGTTACAATCCCAAAGGCAGCTTTTTGGCAAATCTGAAGGAATCGGATCCCAATGCGATAAAGATTGGATTGACCGGAACGCCCTTGCTCGGTGAAGACTATAATTCGCGCGACCTTTTCGGAAATTATATCCACAAGTACTATTACAACGCATCGATAAAGGACGGCTATACGCTGCGGTTGATACGCGAAGAGATTGAAACCAAGTACAAGCTTACGCTTGCCAAAACCCTCGAAGAGATTAAAGTCCTGCGCGGCGAAGGCAGCAAGAAAGAACTCTATGCACATCCGGTTTTTGCGGAAGCGCTGCTCGACTATATTGTAGAAGATTTTGAGAATGCGCGCATGCGACTTTGGCGATAATACGATAGGCGGCATGGTGGTCTGCGATTCTTCAGATCAGGCAAAGGCGATGTACCAAATATTTACTGAAAAGTACGCCGACCAAAAGCCGGAGCCGATGCTGATGGCTGCCGATCCCAAAATGGTGTACAGCATGAAACGCCAGGCAGAGCGGAAAGTGAATTCCGCTGCGGTTATTTTGCATGATGTTGGCACCAAAAGCGACCGCAAGGAATGGGTAGATTCGTTCAAAGCCGGGAAGCTTGATTTGCTCTTTGTTTACAATATGCTGCTCACCGGATTTGATGCGCGGCGGCTCAAGAAATTGTATTTGGGAAGGGTGGTGAAATCGCATAACCTGCTGCAGACCCTCACCCGTGTGAACAGAACGTACAAGGACTTTCGGTATGGCTATGTGGTCGATTTTGCAGATATTCAGAGTGAGTTTGACAAAACCAACAAGGCCTATTTTGATGAATTGCAATCGGAGCTGGGCGATGAAATGCAGCACTATTCCGACCTCTTTCTGAATGCCGAAGAAATAGAAGCCGAGATAGAAGCCTTGAAGGATGCACTCTTCCATTTCGATACCGAAAATGCCGAAATATTTACCCAGCAGGTCAGCGAGATAAACGACCGCAAGCAGATGCTCGATATCGTGAAGGCATTGAATACGGCGCGGAGTCTGTACAATTTGATTCGCCTTACGGGAAATTACGATTTGCTGGAGAAACTCGATTTCAGAAAACTGACACAACTCGCCGGAGTAGCCGAAGCAAGATTGGGAATGATCAATCAAAAGGCACAACTCGAAAGCGGCGACATCACATCCAACTTGCTAAACGTGGCATTGGAGAACGTGATTTTTGCTTTTACGAAAGTGCGCGAAGAAGAAATGGTGCTTGCCGATGCACTGAAAGACATTTTGCGGAAAACGCGCGAATCCCTTGCCGATAATTTCGACAAAGGCTCTCCCCAGTTCATTTCGCTGAAGGAAGAACTCGAACGCCTTTTCAAGAAGAAAAACCTGAACGAGGTGACCAAAGAAGAAATGGAAGCCAATATCGACGCACTAAAAGGCATTTTTGCGAAAGCGAAAGAAGACGACCGAAAGAACAGATTGCTGCGCGCCAAATACGCCAACGATGCCAAGTACGCACGCATACACAAGCGCCTGCTGGAAAAGGGCGAGCCGACGAAAATAGAAGCCCTGCTTTTTGAAGCGCTGAATGACCTGAAACAGGCCGCCGATGCGCAGATATTGCAAAACGCAAGGATGCTGAGCAACGAAGGTTTTGTGGAGCGTATGCTGATGAAAGCAGTGATAGAACAATTTGAAAATAAACACCATATAAACCTTTCTGCCGACGAAACCCGCTATATAAATAAGCTGGTGGTGCGGGAATATTTGAATGAATACAACGGAGCAGCCGCATGAATTTAGAATACCAGGAAAAGACGAAGCAACTCATTGACGAACTGAAGAATGTTTGTGCCAATTACGGATTGGGAAACGATGGGAATGAGTACAAAATCATTGTTCAGATGTTTCAATATAAGCTGATGAACGACAAGTTTATTCGCGATATTAAGGCGATAGATCCCGAGCTGGGCAATGCCGAAAACCTCGATGAGAAGCTGGCTGCTTACCCGGCCGACAAGTACGAGAAACTGATGATGCGCATCGGTGCAAATACGGCCGTATTGAAGCCCGAACACTTGCTGAGTGCGCTTTACAGAAAACAGGATACGCCAAACTTTCACACCCTGATGGACGATACCCTGCGCGATATTGCGGCGCAAAACTCGGCCATCTTTTCGGTGCAAACCGCCGGTGGTTCCAAGATTGCTCTCTTCGACCGGTTGAGCGATTATATAAACGATGCGTCCAAGCGCGATGCGTTCTGCAAAGCCATTATCAATAAGCTGAGCCCATTTAGCTTTGAGCATATTTTTGAAGAGAAATTCGATTTCTTCGCCACGATTTTTGAGTACCTTATAAAAGACTACAACAAAGACGGCGGCGGGAAATATGCAGAGTATTATACGCCGCACGCTGTCGCGAAAATAATGGCGCGTTGCCTCGTTACCGACACATCGGGGAGCAAGACCTGTTACGATCCCAGCGCAGGTTCGGGAACCTTGTTGATGAATTTGGCGCACGAAATAGGCGAAGAGCGGTGCAGCATTTTTGCACAAGACATCAGCCAGAAATCATCGAGCATGTTGCGGCTCAATCTGATATTGAACAACCTGGTGCATTCCATTCCCAATATCATTGCCGGAAATACCATCACCGCACCGTATCACAGCAGCGACTGGCCTGATAAGTTTGACTATATCGTAAGCAATCCGCCGTTTAAGCTCGACTTTAGCGATTACCGCGATAGTCTGGACACCAAGCAAAACGGAGAACGCTTTTTTGCCGGAATACCCAATGTGCCGGGCAAGGCAAAGGACAAGATGGCGATTTACCTGCTTTTTATCCAGCACATCATGCACAACCTTTCGGAAAATGGAAAAGCGGCAGTAGTCGTTCCCACCGGATTTATAACCGCCCAAAGCGGCATTGACAAGAAGATACGGCAGAAGTTGGTGGAGAAGAAATGGCTGGCGGGCGTAGTGAGTATGCCGAGCAATATTTTTGCCACCACCGGCACCAATGTCAGCATTCTCTTTATCGACAAGGCCAATACGGGAGATGTGGTTTTGATAGACGCTTCAAATCTGGGCACCAAGGTAAAAGACGGCAAGAACCAAAAGACTTTGCTAAGCAGCGATGAAGAAGATCGGATTATTGAAGTTTTTAATGCCAAAAAAGCTGAAGATCATTTTAGTGTGGTGGTGAGTTATGGGGATATTGCTGCGAAGAATTATAGTTTGAGCGCGGGGCAGTATTTTGAGGTTAAGATTGAGTATGTGGATATTTCGGAGGGGGAGTTTGAGGAGAAAATGAATGCGTTTGATGAGACGCTTGCAGGATATTTTAAAGAGTCCCGAAAATTGGAAAGTGAGATAAGTCATCAATTCAAATCTTTAAGTTTTGAATAGTTGGAAATGGACCACGCTTGGAGAATTAGTTAAATCTGATGGAGGATTTATTCAAACCGGGCCTTTTGGAAGTCAATTACATGCGGCGGATTATGTTGAAAATGGCATTCCATGTATTATGCCTACGAATCTAAAAAACAATAAGATTTCACTTGAAGGTGTAGCCCGAATTACCGAATCAGATGCGTTTAGATTAAAACGTCATTTGGTAAAAACGGGAGATATAATTTATAGCAGGAGAGGCGATGTCACATTGAAGGCGTTAGTCACAGAGGCTGATAATGGTTTCTTTTGTGGAACTGGTTGTCTTTTGGTTCGACCTGGTAATAAAGTGAATTCGCAATTTTTAGTTTATTTTTTGTCAATTCAATCGAGTGTCAAATGGATACTTAGTCAGGTTGTTGGCGCAACTATGCCAAATTTAAACACGAAGATTTTAGCTCGTTTTCCATTGCAACTACCACCTTTAAATGATCAAGCTAAAATCGCCAAAGTCCTTTCCGACCTCGACGCCAAAATCGACTTAAACAACCGCATCAATTCGGAATTGGAAGGGATGGCAAAGTTGATTTACGATTATTGGTTTGTCCAGTTTGATTTTCCTATTTCAGCAGCGCAGGCGGCGGCTATGGGTCGTCCGGAGCTTCAAGGTAAGCCTTATAAATCTTCGGGTGGTAAGATGGTTTTTAATGAGGAGTTGAAGAGGGATGTGCCGGAGGGGTGGGGTTTAGTTCCATTAACAAAAGAAATGGATTTACAGTATGGTTATCCTTTTAGCACGAAGAAATTCACAGATAATCCACAGGATAAACCAGTAATTCGAATTAGAGATATTAAGACCAATTCTATTTCAATTTTTTCTTCTGAAGAGGTTGATGAAAAGTATTTATTAGAGAAAGGTGATTTGATTATTGGAATGGATGGGAATTTTCACATGAACTTTTGGGAAAGAGAAAATTGTTGGATTAATCAACGGAGCTTGAGAATAAGAATGAGAGCTAAATCGAGGTGTTCAATATTTAGTTGTTTCTTCCAAATAGAACCATACATAAAAGCAAGAGAAAAGAATGTTTCCCGCACTACGGTTGGACATTTGAGTGCTAAAGATATAAATGGCTTAAAACTGCTTGTTCCCGATGATAAAGCAGGGTTATCGGACATTTCCTTTTTTGAATCTATTCTCAAGAAAGTTATTGTAAACCGAAATGAAAACCAAACCTTGTCGGAGCTTCGCGATTGGCTTTTGCCTATGCTTATGAATGGGCAGGTTAGAGTTATGGGTGAGGAAGGGGAAGTGAAGATGGCGGCGGAGCCGGGGGAGGAGTATCAACGAAATAAAAGCAGTGATTATGATACGTAATGATGAAATTTTAGCGGAAGTTCCATTTCCGTATTTTCGAATTGGGATTAAATATTGGAAATTGATAGAATATGTTTCTTATGATAAACGTCGCCAATTGGAACTTCATCCATGGACGAGAGAAGCTATTGTGGATGATTATGGAAAAGACTCTCTAAAAGACGTAAGAAAATTCTCCTACATATCTAAAATCGCTGAATCATCGCGCCAACCGGATACATTCTATTTTGACGATTTTGAAAAAACAAAGTATTATATTAATGGCACAACAAGATATCAATGGATTTATGTATTGGTTGAGGCAGGAAGGTTTTTAGCAAATTTGCAACGTAATCTTTGAAACGTTCATGCTTCAAACACTTGTGTCATCTGATATTTTTTGCATACTGTTTTCCGCATCACCATTATCCAAAAATGACAAGGCGGAGGTTGTGGTCGCAAAGAGAATTGAAATAAATGTACTTTAAACCGAAATTTCTAAGAAAATGAAAAAACGTATTCTTACTATCCTATTTTCCGCATTTTCAATTTGGGCTTTCAGTCAGCCTTTTGTTGAAGTTCTTTCTTTGAATGAAACCGAATCTCTTCCGATAAATTCCATCAAAACGATTCATTGGAATTCGGATGGGATTGATAATGTCAAAATTGAGTATGCGGCAAATTTCAATTTCATTTTTGAGAACCCCAATGATTGGCAAACTATCGTAAACTCAGTCTCTGCAAGTTCGGGGACTTATCAATGGATGGTTCCTGATGGGAGTATCTCCTATGGCAGAATACGCATTACGGATGTGAACAATGGGAATGTCTATGACATAAACGATATGGATTTTAGTACGTATGATCCTGTTGCATTCCCGAAAAATTTAGAGATAACTTCGCCAAATGGGGGTGAAATTATCGACTCTTCGAGTACTTGGTATAATATTGCAATAAAATTTGAAAACACTTATGCTGCTGTAGAATTCCAATACACAATTGATAACGGTTTAAATTGGATTCCGATAGATACATTGGTATATAATGGAATTGAAACCACTATGTTTCCTCCTTCTTTCCGAACCTTTAATTGGAAAGTGCCAAACGTTAATTCCAACCAATGCAAAATACGCGTACGTGATATATCCGATAATTCAATTATGGATGAAAGCGATCAGGTATTTTCTATTCTTGCCGATCCGCCAAAAAGTATCGAGGTGTTTTCTATGAACGCTGCGGTTTCACTTCCATTTAATTCTGTTCAAACCATCAATTGGAACACGACTGGGATAAGTAACATCAAAATTGAGTACGCGACTTACTTTAATTATGACTTTGATAACCCCAACGAATGGCAAACCATTGCAAGTTCTGTCTCTGCAAGTTCAGGAACTTATCAATGGACGATTCCGGATGAAGGTATCACCTTCGGCAGAATACGCATTACAGATGTGAGCAATTCAAATGTCTATGACATCAACGATATGGATTTTAGTACGTATGACCCTATTGCATTCCCGAAAAATTTAGAGATAACTTCGCCAAATGGGGGTGAAATTCTTGACTCTTCGAGTACTTGGTATAATATTGCAATAAAATTTGAAAACACTTATGCTGCTGTAGAATTCCAATACACAATTGATAACGGTTTAAATTGGATTCCGATAGATACTTTGGCATATAATGGTTTCGAAACCACTATGTTTTTCCCATCTTTCCGAACCTTTAATTGGAAAGTGCCAAACGTTAATTCCAACCAATGCAAAATACGCGTACGTGATATATCCGATAATTCAATAATGGATGAAAGCGATCAGGTATTTTCCATTCTTGCTGATCCGCCAAAAAGTATCGAGGTGCTTTCTATGAACGCTTCGGCTTCACTTCCATTCAATTCTGTTCAAACCATCAATTGGAACACGACTGGGATAAGTAACATCAAAATTGAGTACGCGACTTACTTTAATTATGACTTTGATAACCCCAACGAATGGCAAACCATTGCAAATTCCGTATCTGCAAGTTCAGGAACTTATCAATGGACAATTCCGGATGAAGGTATCACCTTCGGCAGAATGCGCATTACAGATGTGAGCAATTCAAATGTCTATGATATCAACGATATGGATTTTAGTACATACGATCCTGTTGCACTACCTAAGGATTTGGAAATAACTTCGCCAAATGGAGGTGAAACTTTAAAAGGCTTGACGGAATATTTTAATATAACCTTAAAATTCTTAAATACTTATGATGAACTGGAGTTTCAATATTCCATTGACAATGGTGCTAATTGGATACCGGTAGATACTTTGGTATATAATGGTTTCGAGACCACTATGTTTTTTCCTGCTTTCCGAACCTTTAACTGGAAAATACCCAACGTTAATTCAACTCAATGCAAAATAAGAGCACGTTTAAAAGCAGATCATTCAATTGTTGATCAAAGCGATAATGTTTTTACGATTGTGGCAGATACCACGAGTGATGTGTCTGAAATTGATCGACAACCGCAAATTAAGATTTATCCCAACCCGTCCAATAATGTAATCAATGTTGAATCTGATTCAGGGATTGATGGCTATGAAATTTATACAGTTACTGGGGTTCTTGTCTTGCAAAAAAGAAACAACACAGCAATTGGCACTTCAATCAACATATCAGTATTACCATCTGGAACTTACTTCATAAATATTTATACCTCACAAGGTGTTGTAAGCTCTAAAATAGTCAAGATATAATGCGGGAGATCTCCAAAAATCGAATGATTCGTTTATCAATCAATTTTGCTGTTTTCGGAAAGTCAATTAAATCTCCATCTCGAATAAGTAGGGGATTGAAAATATAGAGCGTTGGTGCGTTTCCACTTCTTCTTCTTGCACCTCTTGGTGCTTCTTCATTCCGTGGAAAGTTCTGATAAATATTTGCCATTACCCTATCATACTGATCGCTTTTTAAAGTTGAAGTAATAATCATTTGCTTGTTCTTTATTTCAAGTCGTAATGATGGCAAGTCTCCCAAGTTTTTAGATGCTAAAGGAAACCAAAAAGTATTTCTGCCCCGGTATCTTCTGAACTGCGAGTTCAAATCTAATTTATCATTCAATGCAATACAGAATCCTTGATAGTTTTCAATATTCCATTGGCTTATTGGCTTTTTATCAAATGCGTAAAGGTTATTGTGCACACCTGAGTTATGGTCTATAAAGCTTTTTAGAATCTCACTTTCTACGGCCGTTACTTTTGTCAGAACTTTTAAAATTCGTTTTAAGTCAAATACTTCAAAACCTGCTATATCTGCTGCATTGATTTCATCTTTAGATATAGCATAAGATTTGAAATATATCTTTTTAAGCTTTTTGCCATTAGCAAGTTGATCCAGCATTTTGGAATACTTAATCAATTGATCTTTTCCGGGAAAAGCTCTGACTTTATCTTCTATGGCTATGACATACGCATCGGTTCCGTTCTTGAATCTTGCGACAATATCAATTTTCCTTTCCTGAGGACTTAATTCTAAATCTGCAATGGAAATGTCTGCAACTCTAATTCCGGTAAAAGCAGAGATTAATTCTTTTGAAACCAAATGTAGTTTCGGATTTACCTGGGCATATTGGTTTTCACTCCATTTTAAAAGCCAACAGATGAATGCATCTTGACTCAGTTCTTTTTTTGCGTAATTGAAAATGTTTGGTTCTTTCATAATTGATGAATTGTGCCGTTTCGGAATTTAAATTATTGGAATTGAAGAGTTTTTAATTTGATTTGAATTTAGACATCGACCTAACACTTAAGCCTTATTTTCTATAGACTTCCGCAACTTCCATAAATCACCAAACACCCCTAAAATATCAACCATTACTTGAGCAATTTTCCTTGTCTCATCTTCACCCTTAAAATCTTCAATTTTGGGCAAGGAATATGTAACACCAAGTTTCAGATAGAAACCATCTTTCTTCTTGATAAAATCGCCAAAATCATTTTGATGTTTTGTAATTCTATCATCATTGTCATATAATCCTTTCCATTTTGATTCAATCACTTTATATCTATCTAACAAGCCTTTGACTTTATACCAATCTGCAATATTATTCGTACCACGCCCACATTGCCATTTGTCAGAGTCGAGGTGAAGTTTGATTAAACCATTTGATTGGGATACTGACAATTTGATCCACCGTCCCCAGCTTTTATCAGAAAATTTCACATAAGCATTCGATATAACCTTTGCCCCTTGAATACTAACGTTAGCTTGCTCATTGGCGAAGTCTTTTTTTACTTGGTTTATTAACTTTTCTCGAATCTCTTTTAGAAACGAACTAACATGCAGCTCAGCAGATTTTGCCGGAGCTTCGTCGAGACTCGTTACTGATGACAGAGAAATGATAGAAGAAATGGTATCACCTATTGGTTCCTCAGATTTTTCAAAGTGATCTTTTATTTTATTTAAAAGCCGTGAAATTCTGAGAGCATTCTTTTTTAAATAAAAATCCTTTTCACAAAGCCTATAAATAACTTTTTCCCATTCTTCATCAAATTCTTCAATGGCATTCAAGCGTTCTTCTGCTCCTTTGGGCAGCCGCTTTAAATTCATTTGGGTGGCAATCTTGTCATCCCATTTTTCAAAATCAGGATGCGCATTTAGGAAGCGATAAACGGGTGGATATGCAATTTGAATGCTCACCAATGCAAAATTAACGAGTAGCTCTAAATCTGTTTTCAGATGAATTTTTTCAGATTCAGCTCCAACTCCTTTCTCATCCATAGATTCATTAATACAATTTATTAACGAAAGTGAATTGAGTAATCGCTTTAACGATCGTGGATTCGTACCAACAGATAAAGTAGCGACTTCAGTAAGCGATTCTATTAAGGTACTTTCATTGGATACACCATTTTTAAGATACCCAATAGATGTCAAACTCGTTTTAATAAAATCATCTGTTCTATATCCCGAAACCGGCATAGAAAAAGGAACCTGAATAATCTTATCAAAGAAAGACCTGAACTCCCGTTCGTTCTTATCTGTAAGCTTTCCAAATTTGGGTTCCAGCCCTTTTACCACTACGTCGTAGTCTATGGCAAGAACGAAAACGCAATGGTTTAAGGTGAAGATATTTTTTAGTAATTCCAAGAGTTGAACTGCTACGGGCGGGTCTATTCTGTCAAGGTCATCTATGAAGAAGATGAAGCCTTGTTTATTGTTTTCATTTTTAAATTTCCTGATTGCTGTTTGGAGATCTTCCCTAATTTCTCCGATAGAAGAGTTGTCTTTTTGATTAAAGAACGTATTCATAAGCTCATTACCATCGACTCCTGCTTGATTTGCAGCTGCTTTGGCGGCAATTAAGGCTGCTTTTTTTCCAATACCCCAAAGTTTGGTAAGCATTTCCTTGGTCTTATTTTGATCTTTTTCTGAGTATGCTCTCTCTAAGATTCGCTTTATCAGGCTTCCCAAGATTTCAATCAGCGTATCTGCCGGCTCATTCATCATGGCATATTCCCATGTATTGAGCCATATCCCTTCATACTTGCCACCATCACTTGCCAGACTTTTTTGAAGACTATACATCAGCGAAGTCTTTCCGCTTCCCCATTCACCCTGCAAAGCAATCGTTATTGGTGTATCTGTTCCTTCAATAAATTTTGTAAGGCCTTCTTCAAACGGTTTTATTCCGAAGCTGTCGCCTTCATTTTTTTCTTCATCAGCGGCATTTCTGGGAATGTCTTTTATACTGGTTAATCTGTAATTGTTGTTCGCCTCACTCATAGCAACATCGTGTTAGTTAGATTATGAAATAAATTGGGAAATGGTTTTGAAAGAGGTAAATGGAAACTTATAGTGCCGGTTCGTGGTATCTTCCTTTATTACCACCATTTGCACATTTATTATAAGACATCATGGTTATTGTTTGGAAATGCAACCCACAGTGTTTGCAGGTATATCTATCCTTTTCACTTCCCTCGTATAACTCGTGGTAGCCTCCTCGGTTATTACCTCTTGAACATTTATTGGTGGTCAATTGTCGCACATTGAAATAGTGTTGTCCACAATTTTTACATTGGCATTTTTCAGTACTCATAGCTTTGATTTTTAGAGGACAAGTTATCACAGTTTTTTATACAATCAAAGTGGCGAATTTCTGAAAATATCATTCAAGCATGTCAAGCAAAAGTCATTTCCTATTAAGCCCATTCTCGAAAAGTTCTGGAACTTTCGTTTACGACGATTCTTTGCGACTTACAAAGCCCGGTTTCAATAAGTCAATTTGGGAACTTCCGGCGTTTTTTGGTGATCCGGGTATTTCTATTTCCCGACATGGAAACAGAGAGAGGTTTCGAGAAACGAATGCTAAAAAGACGCTTTTACAGACGGTTAGTACTGGTCAGGATTTTGTAGTCGATGATCCGCAAACCACCAAAAATTAATCAAATGGATTTGTATCTTTGTTATAAACACTACAATTGGATCACCTATCTCTATATTCTAAGATCAATTCCTTGCCCAAGGATATCAAATCTGAGGTGAATAACTTTATTGATTTCTTACTAACAAAGAGGAAGAAAGAAGTCAAAAACAGGAAGCCAGTATTTGGATGTGCAAAGGGACAAATTTATATCTCTCCAGACTTTGATGAGCCACTCGATGATTTTAAAGAGTATATGTGATGGATTGTATTTTAGACACCCACACCCTTATATGGTTTTGAAATGGAGATGATAAACTTTCCAAAAAGGCGAAAGAGACTATAGAAGATCCGAATAAATACGAAATTTGTTAGTATTGCATCCATTTGGGAGCTTGCTATTAAGATAAGTCTCGGCAAGTTTAAATTTGAGAAGGGGTTTAAGGAATTCCTCAATTTAATTGATGAAAATGGATTTGATATAATCCCTATTTCTTTTGACCATGCTTTGAGAGTATCTACGTTAAAATTCCATCATCGCGATCCTTTTGACAGACTTATTATAGCACAAGCCATGACGGACAACGCCACAATTATTACAAAGGATTCGCAGATTGAAGAATATGAAGTTTCTACAGAATGGTAGCCTGCGTTATTTCATTTAATCCAATTTGGAGGGATTGAGAATCAAGAAAGAATATGAAAGCGAAAGACAATAACCTCAAAAGTCTCGATCAATTTACGGAGAAGAACTACGGCAAACGCGGCACGCCCAAACGGGATGCACTTGAAGCCGGTTATCAGAATTTTAAAATTGGGGTAATGATACATCAAGCTCGGCTTGAAAAAGGTATGACTCAGGAGCAACTGGCAGAAAAAGTAGGTACTACCAAGTCGTATATCTCAAAAATTGAGAACGATATTAAAGAAGTAAGGCTTTCAACGCTGCAAAAGATTGTTGAAATAGGGTTTGGCGGTCAGTTGCAATTGAATATTAAGCTATGACAACAAAGCAGATTATACGGTCTTGCTGAAAAATATTTACACGTGAAGAATCAAGCTGCCGACCAAATCCATCTTAAATAAAAAATGCCCGTAATTGCACTAAGAAGATAAATCTTCAACGGCGTGGAGCCGACCTTCATGCAAAACAGGCGTAGCAAATTTAGGAGTTTTGCCGGCATCTACAAAGAATTGAATTCCGTTTATGTGGCTTCTGATAATTTGAAAGGCACATCATTGAAAGGTTCAGGAACTTTACTTTACGACGATTCTTTGCGACTTACAATGCCCGGTTACAATAAGTCAATTTGGGAACTTCCGGCATATTTTAGTGATCCGGGTATTTCTATTTCCCGCCATGGAAAAAGAGATAGATTTCGAAAAACGGGAGATGCTAAAAAGACACTTTTAACGACGGTTGGTATTGGTCAGGATTTTGTGATTGACGATCCGTGTGGGACGGTGGAAGAATGGGCGAAGAGGATTGTTGAGAAATCTGTTTCGGTAGTTTGAATTGAGCTAAGGGTCGAGAATAGAATGAAGTATTTCGCGAAACCACTATAGCAATAAGCGACCTCAAGCCCACAATTTGTGTATATTTGAAGAAAGAATCCCTAAAATGAAAGTAGAAAGGACAAAGGATGAAATAGTCGTACGACTTCCATCGAGCATAGACTTAACAGAGCTGCAGGACATGTTGGATTATCTGAAATATAGAGAATTGACGGCAAATTCAAATGCAAAGCAAGAAGATGTAGATAAGCTGGCGAAAGCGGTTAATTCAACGATGTGGAAGAAGGTTAAAAAACAAAGGAATTTGTAATTGATGAAAATCATCGTTGATTCCAATATTGTATTTAGTGCAATGCTCAATACAAAGAGCCATATTGGTCAAATGCTGACCCTTGGATCAACATATTTCGATTTCTACACAGTTGATTTGCTTAGAGTTGAAATTATCAAACATAAATCAAAGATTCAAAAGATTACTGGGTTTACAGATGCTCAATTTGAAGAAACCTACGATTTAATAATTTCGAAAATACGTTTTTTAGATGAACAATTGATTTCCGATAAATCATTGAGTAGTGCAATTAATCTGACAAAAGCTATTGATGAAGACGATACATTGTTTGTGGCACTCGCAGATCATCTTAAATCCAAACTTTGGACGGGAGACAAGGTGTTAGAAAACGGATTAAAGAAGAAAGGGTATTCGCGTATTATTACGACTACAGAACTATTCGATATTTTCATTAAAAAGAAATTAAAGCGGAAAGGGGGAGGTTAATCCCAAATGCCATTTAGCCAAGAATGTATTTTCCTTGTGGTATTTCCACGTTGTCAATAAGAATTACGCGAGGGTGATTTTTTCTGTTCTTTGGGAGTTTCAGGCAAACTTAAATTGAGTCCGGAATTTTGAAATGGGAATCACAATATCCGTTTCACGCTATTTTCGGATATCTTGAAGTTGGAGAAATCATTGGAGCAGATAAAATTTCGAAGAAAGAGAAAATAGAAATCTTCGGCCAACACCCGCATTTTGCGAATGCAGATATTTACAAAGAATTAAATTCTATTTATGTAGCTTCTGATAATTTGAAAGGTACATCTATGAATGGTTCCGGAACGTTTGTTTACGATGATTCTTTGCGACTTACAAAGCCCGGTTTCAATAAGTCAATTTGGGAACTTCCCGGATATTTTAGTGATCCGGGTGTTTCTATTTCGAGACATCAAAAAAGAGATAGATATAGAAAAACCGGAGATGGAAAGACACTTTTAACGACGGTTGGTATCGGTCAGGATTTTGTGATTGACGATCCGAGTGGGAGGGTGGAAGAATGGGCGAGGGGGATTGCAGAGTCTATCCTACAAAATTGGAATCGTGAGGGAATAGTTTGGTTTTCCGGGTACCTTTTAAAATTGATATGCTCATTGTTCTCAATATTTTGAGCATCTTTGTTATAAACCAAGACGACCATTGAATCAGAAACGATAGTACCTGCAATTCTTTCTTCAGATGCTGCAAAAAATAGGGAAGCCGCAGATTTACCCTACTTATAAGATACTCCGAGTTGGGCAATATTACAATCTATAGCTACAGGAAAAGAAAGCGGTAAGAGTCAGGCAAAATTTAAAAAGATAGCCATGCTTCATTATTTGCATTGTATTAAAACGAGAATTGAAGCTGGTGGCCTGGGTTAAGTCGAATAAACAAGCTCAGGACTAATATTTTGATTGAAGAAAAATTGGAGATCGAATGGTAAGATTTCATTCCATTCCCTTTTCACAAATTCCCACCTCTTTTCATACCGTTTTTTCAAGGTGTTTTTGAAACGTGTGTTTATTTCAGAAGGTGTAAATTGATCTTCGATTTCTATTGGATCTGAACATTTGAATACTTTCGTTCTTTCCGCTTTTGTCAATAAGGAAACCTGATAAGAAGAGCAAATAGTATTGCTGTATTTTGCCGGACGGATTTCAACTTTTCGGCTATTCTCGAATATCCAGATCCCACAGTTTTCCGGAGCGAGCTTTTCAATCTCTGATACATTTCGGTAATCTGTAACGGTATAAACATATTCAAATACTTTAAGATAGTCATCAAGTTGTTTATCTAATCTGGATAAATTGTCTCGCTCTGATTTTATTTCGAAACACTTTGTATGGCCATTTATCGCGAGGAAGTCTGCGCGGCTCTTTCCAACTTTTATTTCAAACCCGGCTTGATATTCTTCGGTTTTAAAATAATTGGCGAGTTCATATTTCAGACGAGCCTCACCTTTGTAGTGTTCAAAGAGCAGTTGGTTAATTGCGGTATGCAGCTCTTTTTTTGACAATTCATATAAATCCGAACTATCGCAATAATCTGAAAATGCTCTTTCTAAGAGATTTTTATTAAGTAATGGATGGTACGTCCGGGCGAGGCTACTGAATTCAGGCATGTTACAAAACTCAGGAAAGTCCAATCGTTCGGATGGTTAAAATGGGAATATTTTCAACGGGATGATCTTCAAAAATGACATCCCTGAAAGGTTCGGAATTGTTATTTGTAATGAGATTTTGAGAATTACCAATGCTGGGTATAACAATCAATTTTCGAGCTACCTTTTATCGTTATTGGGAATACCTAAGAAAGATCACAATCTGTGGATTTTGCCTTCGCCTGCCGGGAATTCTTTATTCATACCTCTCCAAAGAAGTTGTCAACCTCTTCTTCATCTTATCCACCAATCCTTTCGGCTCCAGCACCTTCAAATTTTCGCCATAAGACAATAGCTCCATTTCCAAATCGTGTGTAAGGTTCAGCCAATAGTTTTATCCGAAACTCTTCCGGGGTATCCGCCACTACTTCCTGACTGTGATGCAACGGCAGCGATTTGATATACTTCCCCTGAAAAGCATTGAAAGACAAAACAATCTCTTGTGGTTTTCCTTTTTGCCAGGCGGTTATTCCGAAGTAATCTTTGAAATACTCGTTTACGTCAAAACCTTCCGGAAACTGAAACTTTGTGTTTGTGATCTCCAAATCGGTGAGCCGGTCGAGGGCAAACGTTTTGGTGTTTCTGTCGTCCAAATCTTTTGCCAGAATATACCATCGGTTTCGAAATTCTTTAAGGGCATAAGGCTCAGCGCTTCGCCCGGTAAATTCCTCTTCCCAATATTTATGGTAGGTAAACTTTATCTGCACTTGATTTTTGATGGCGTGGAGCAGTCCGTATAGGTTTTCAGTTCCCGGAGGCCTTCTTTTTTCAAAGTGGATATATTCCGAGAGCCTATCCGTGAGGTTGAGGGCGTTGAAGGTGTCAAAGGCTTCGAGTATACGTTCATTGGCCTGCGATTGCTTGTCATCGTTGATGTGATAAACTCCCCGCGACCGATCGTGCTGAATATCGAATGGATAGATCCGGCGTATCAAATTCAGATCCCGTTGGAAGGTACGCTCTGAGATGTTATAGTCGTATTCATCCAATTCGGATTCGAGTGCCAGATAGTCCTGTATCTCTTTCCACGTTGCAGGATTTTTTCGCAATTTCTTTATGATGAGGTTAAATCGGGATATTTTTTCTAATACTGACATTGTTTTAAGCTTTTAATTAATTTGAATGTTCACCATCTCCCCCGCGCGCCCAAACCCTAAAGGGCTCCGCCGCACAAATACCATTCTACCAGTGATTTAATTTCACATATTTTCATCATCTCCTACATTAAGTTATGTTGGCACCCCTTTAGGGGATGGGGGCGGTAGGTGAAGTTCAGATTCAATTTTGGATTTGATAATCTCAAGACTGTTTAATACTTCCTCATTAGTATATCGAATTTCTTTTATGCCAACACCATTCAAATATAAAGTTCGCTGCATATTTTTTTCTTTTTGCTCCGAACTCAAATGATATCCACCGTCAATTTCTATTGCAAGTCTCTTCTGATGACAATAAAAATCCAATATGTATCTGTTAATGGGATGCTGTCGCCGAAATTTAACTCCGAGTGGTTTAGTTTTAAGAAATTGCCAAATTAAAAGTTCGGATTTGGTCATATTTGCCCGAAGTTTTTCCGCATTCTTGAAAATTTCAGGTTTAGCTCCATCGTGCATTCCGCTTATCTTGAGAGGGTCATTTTCCATTTTTTGATAATTACAGATTCGTCCAATTCCCACGCGCGCCCAAACCCTAAAGGGCTCCACCGCACGACAAACTTCCTACAAAGTACTTCACATTTCATATAATCCGTAAATTAAGTTCTGTTGGCGCCCCTTTAGGGGACGGGGGCGGGTTAATTACCTTGCGCGCGCCCAAGCCCTCCCATACGGGCTTCCTATGGTCGAAAGGGCTCCACCGCACAACTACCATTCTACCAGTGATTTAATTTCACATATTTTCATCATTTCCTACATTAAGTTATGTTGGCACCCCTTTAGGGGACGGGGGCGGGACAAGAACTTCCATAGTGTTATACTTTAGTAAATCCTATACTTCTCCGGCTTTCGCCAAAAGTTTCTTCTTTGCAAAAATCGAGAATTCGCTGATATGCGATCGCTTCATTGTATATAATTTCCCGCATTTCTGACTTACGTACAATATTATCAATCTGTCCGCCAGAAAAGTCAAATTGGGCTGCCAATGATTCACATTCTGTATTTGATAAAACCGGAATTTTGAGTTTCCAGATTTGGGTTTTGATGGGGAGGCCGGGTTTTGGAAAATGGATTTTGAAAGAGGAAACGGCGGTCGAACGCATTGTCGAGATTGGAAATCAAATTGGTTGTCGCAAAAAGAATTCCTTCAAAGTTTTCTATTTCTTCGAGGAGGATGTTCTGGATGGCATTTTCGGTTTGAGCTACATCCGACGTTCCCACACCTTTGCGTTTTGACAGGATGGCGTCGGCCTCATTGAAAAATAGGATAGGCGTGGTCTTACATTTTTTGGCATAAGCCTTATAATCGGTGAACATCCGTTTTACGATTTTCTCGCTTTCGCCGAACCACATCGACTTGGACTGGCTGATTTCGATTTTCATCAAACGCCTGTCGGTTTCGCGGGCGAGTTGCCTTACGATTTCAGTTTTGCCGGTGCCTGGGGCGCCGTGTAGAAGTACGGTGATCCCCTTGGGCATATTTTTTAGCGAAAGCCAGCACTGCATGGCGTCGAGCTTATCGGGTTTGAGGAGATCTTTCAACAGGAAGAGTTGCTTCATTTCCGATTCGCTGAATACCAATTCCCGTTGGGGAATATCTTCGGGTTTTAGGATGTTGTCTTTTTTCTTTTCGTTGGTAAAGAGGTTGATCCCGCATTCCCCCAAAAGGGTTCTGGAGCGTTCGGAAAGTGAGAGCGAAGTATAGCTTAAATAGTGGTCCTTCTCCACCTCAAGCCAATCGTTTGTGATCAATAGGTTTGTTTCGTGAAAGAACTCCTGCATATACACGAGCCTGTCGTTTATGGAGTCGAATATGGTATCGATTGTACCACCCAACTGGACGGATTCTCGGCTGTTAATTGCTTCCCAAATGAGGTGTAAGAATAGGGCAGTATCCGACTCGTTGAAGCGCTGCGCCTTTATTTTAGCTATTAAGGGGAAGTGCTCGTTTTCAGTTAGTAGAGCTTCCGTTTCTCTAAAAAGGGAATTCGTAGAAATGATTTCCTGCACGCGCTGGTCGCACAGTTTATCGATCTTTTCGAGTAGGCTGAATACGTTCTCAACCTTTTGCGGGCTGAGATCCGGCATAGGCTCGTTTTGAAGAATCGCAGCAGGGATTTTTTCATTGATGGTATATTGCTTTTCCAATCCATGTGCTTTGCGCTTATTCGATCTTTGTTTTGTGAGAATAGCTTTTTGAAGTAGATACTCGAAATCGTCGCTGAATTCAAGGATTTTGATAGGATTGCATCCAAATAAATCACTAAGGTCATTCATGTCTACTGAATCGCCTTTGCAGGTCAGTGCAAGGATTACTGCAATGAGTAGAGATTGATTTTTGGATGTATGAAAGTAATCGGAAAGCGTGCAAAGCTCGGTATCTATCTTTTCGAAAAATTCCGGATTTAGTTCGCTGTGATCTGCTTCATCGTATATATGGCTGATGCTTGCAAGGATTTTCTGTTTGATGTTTGTCTCCATATCTTTTGGGTTTTATGCAAAAGTAGAGGGAGGATGCGACAAGATATGTCGTTGGGATCAGGATTCATTTTTATATTAGAAAAATTGAAATATGAGAATTGTTCCCATTGATTGTATTGCGCCCTTTCAGGGCTTTTGGGGCAGAGACCGCTGAGGGTTTTTTGTCACCCTTGCACAATCATTTTCATAATCCCAGACATCGAAAGAGCCGCGATGCCTCCCCCTCGTGCCGTGATTTTGAAACAAAGGATACGTAAGTTTGGAGGGGGATACAGGGGGAGGACGAGTGCGGATTGTTTCTGACGAAAAGTATCATTCAGACGGTTTTGGAGAAATTGGCAATGTTTGGTCTTCAGATGCCTTACAATAAATATCAACCTTGTTTTTCAAATAGTGAAACTCTACGAGGAAAGCTTCCGTAACCATAAACCTTTTCCAAAAACCCTTAAACACCTATGAAATCAGGCAGAAAGAAATCATCCAACAACGAAAAACAATTTTCGCAGAAAGCAAATCTATCGGCATCCGCATTTACAGGAATACACGTAAGCTCTTGCAAGATTTCCATTCAGATCAAGGCGGATTGCACATTTACGGAAACGTAAAAACCGAAAGTCTATTCATTTCGCTTTTCTCATCGAATCCATTCAAATCAGTATACATCAATAAATCATTTATTTCATGAAACACAAAATGACATGCATCGCTATTCTCATCGCGGGACTAGGCAGCTTACACGCCCAAGAGGCCGCGTTATCAGCAGGGGCTGAAGCATCAGGCGCAGGCGGATCGGCGAGCTACTCCATTGGTCAGGTAGTTTTTTCGGCGCACTCAGGCGCTGGAGGAACCGTTGCGCAAGGGGTACAACAGGCCTATGATATTGCTACCACCTCGGGCGCGGAGCTCGACAATATAGCCTTGACGGTCTATCCAAATCCCACATCCGATTATTTGAACCTTAGCATATCTGACAATGATTTGTCTTCATTGACATACGTTCTTTACGATTTGCAAGGCCGAACAATCGCGACGCAATCAATAACCGCAAATACGACTGCCATAAGTATGCATGATCTTGCGTCGGCTGCTTATATCTTAAAAATTAGTCAAAATAATAACCCCCTAAAAACGTACCGAATTATTAAAAATTAAATCTCCTTACTATGAAAAAAATACTATTTACTCTTTCAGCAGCAATCTTATTAAGTGCATCCATTTTTGCACAATCACCTGAAAAAATGAGCTATCAAGCCGTGGTGCGCGATGCAAACAGCTCGCTAATTTCCAATCAAACCGTAGGCATGCAAATAAGCATCTTACAAGGATCGGTGTCGGGAGATGCCTTGTATGTGGAAACCCAAACTCCGGAAACCAATGCCAATGGATTGATAAGTTTGGAGATCGGTTCTGGCACGGTATGGCTCGGAGATTTTTCTGCGATCGATTGGTCTGATGGGCCTTATTTTATAAAAACTGAAACCGATCCTGATGGGGGCACAAACTACAGCATCATCGGCGTAAGCCAGCTGATGAGTGTACCTTATGCACTCCACGCCAAAACGGCCGAAACTATCACCGGCGGAATTATGGAATCTGATCCTGCATTTACCGCATGGGATAAAAGCAATGGCATCGTGATTAGCGAAAACCAAATATCTGACTTAGCGCATACGGTAGATACCGATACCCATCTTAACGAAGCACAAGTGGACGCCTTTGCAGCAAACAATGGATACCTTACTCAGGAAGTGGATGGGTCGGTAACCAATGAAATCGAGCTTCCTGTGGGTGGCTCAGATGGACAAGTGCTCAAAACCGATGGCAGCGGAAACTATGCCTGGATTGCGCAAACGGTTGACACCGATACCCATCTTACCGAAGCACAAGTGGACGCCTTTGCGGCAAACAATGGATACCTTACTCAGGAAGTAGATGGGTCGGTAACCAATGAAATCGAGCTTCCTGTGGGTGGCTCAGATGGACAAGTGCTCAAAACCGATGGCAGCGGAAACTATGCCTGGATTGCGCAAACGGTTGACACGGATACCCATCTTACCGAAGCACAAGTGGACGCCTTTGCGGCAAACAATGGATACCTGACGGAAGAAGTGGATGGATCTGTAACCAACGAAATTGAGTTGCCAACAAATGCGGTAAATGGAGATATGAGTTACTACAATGGTGAATCGTGGACTCTCATAGCTGCACCGAGCAATGGAATGGTGTTAACCTTTTGTGAGGGTGTTCCTACCTGGACATCTGGCGGTACCTGTCCCATATTGGTGGGAAGTCAAACTGAAGGCGGTATTGTATATAAGATATTCCAGGTTGGAGATGCGGGCTACGTAGCAGGTGAAACCCACGGTATGGTGGCATCGCCAAGCCTTGGCTCAGCATCCTTAGGAGGTGCTAATCGGATTAATTATATGATTTGAATACCGGTACATATAGCAACTGGGCAATGCCTAACGCCACTCAATTGAATGAGGTGCGTCTTGCGGTGGGTGGAAATACTTATTTCAATTCACGATTTTCACTGGAGTTCTACGAATTCAGCTTCCGGAGCTAATTGGGTTCGTAATCCTGAAGACGGTAATGAACTCAGTATGGGATGGGGTTTATGCGCTCACGCATTGGCAGTTAGGGAATTTTAAGTTTTTTAAGTCTTAAAATTGTTTAAGACACTTTCTTGAAGGGATACTTTGAACAAATTTTGTTTAAAGGGTCCCTTTTTTCATTTTCACTCATACCTTCTCAACCCTTTCTCAAAATCTCCTTTCACCCGCTCTACTCATATTTCCGGTGCTTGTACTTTCAAATTCGGACCGTGCGAAAGCAATTCCATAATGAAGTCGTGGGTGCGGTACACTTTAAGTCGGATTTGAACTTCAACTGACCTTGTAGCCTTGAATTTCTGATTGCAAAGTAAGATATGCATCAATTTCATCAAAACTTGACGGCTGAGAATGGAGCTTTGTGAAAATAAGGTGTTGACGCAGTGTGGCTTTTATTCTGGACAAAGCTTTGGTTGAAATTGGTGATGGGAAGGTATAAAATAATGAGAATTCATGCAGTACAAAAAAGGATAACCCTATTCACTCACACTCATTCTCACACTGCTTTTCAGTATGTTTTTTAAAACGAAAACGGGAATGAGAAAACATCGCGAGAAGGGTATTCCGTTTTATCGAAGAATTATTCCGCAGCATTACTTCCTCCGGTTGTGAAAGCGTGACAATATGTTTCAACTATCTCAGGAATATAAGAACTTCGAAGGTACCACCTCGTTAAGCAAACCCACCGGATTTAAACGGAATCACTGCCTGATGCATGCAACCATTGCCTGATTCATCCCGTCATACAAACCCATTCTGATCCTAAACTTCGTAAAATGAAACCCCTCTTTTTGCTTCTACTCCTTCATGTTTCAACGTTTAACGCAGTAGCGCAGTGGGTCAATTTGGGTCTGGATGAATACCAGGTCAATGACCTTACGCTAAATGCGGATACCATCTATGCGAGCACGGATGATGGTATTTTCAAAAAAAGCATTTTCAGTACCGATACTCAATGGACAAGCAGTGGAATGCAGGGGAAATATGTGGTGCAGACCTTGGTAGAAAATTACCACACGTTTTATGCGCTGGTGCAAATTGAATCTACGAATACTACACGGCTTTTTAAATCGGAGGATGCGGGATTGTCTTTTTCCTTGATGACTACCGACACGTCGAATATCGATGATTATCAATACCTCGACCATATGGCGCATCCTGTCAACAATTACGATACGCTGTATTTATTGAACCACCAATTAAAAACCAATGATGCAGGAGCTACATGGGAAAGTATGAATTACTTTGTGGCAACCAACCGTTTTATACGTGTGAACCCTACGAATCCCGCTCAAATAATCATCGGGGGTGAAGGAGATTTTTTTAATGCAACTTTGCAGATCTCCAATGACTTCGGCCAGTCCTGGGCATTTGCAGCCATGCAATCCTACTTTGCGGGTGACAATTGTGTACACGATTTGGCTATAGATGGTGAAAAATGGTATGCCGCAGGCGAGGGGGTGATCAATCTGTCGACAAGTGAAGGCGAGAATTGGGTACCGCTCTTAGATCTGTTTGATAATGGATCGGCATATAGTCTGTATTTCACAAGTATTGAATTCAGTCCGGTAAGCACCGATATTCTGTATGTCTCAGGGCTCAAAGGAGGCAATGCCGACCATTTGGTTCCGTTGCTCTATACCGACAATCAGGGGGCAACATGGGATACCCTTTCGCACATTGGCCCTTCGGCAAATCAGCAGATAAGGTGCTTAACAGTTGAAAATATAGAGAACAACGATCACGTGTTTTTAGGTGGTAAAGGGGTGTTTTTGTATAAAAGATTGGTCACCCAAGTGGCAGATCACACCCACGAGCTGAATTTGACGATCTACCCCAATCCTACGGCCGACAAATTGTTCATCGTTTACGCTTCCGTAACAAATGACCGGCTTACAGCCAATATATTCGACCTCCAAGGACACCTTATGGCAAAACAAAACTTTGAACCGGGCAACGGCGAGCAGACTTTCGCAATCGATACTTCTGTTTTGAGCCGAGGGACGTACGTCCTTCAATTGATAGAAGGTATAAATAGCGGGAGTAGGGAGTTTGTGGTGGATTGATCTGCGGTAAGAGCGCTGCGAAACCTTCTGATAGGCAACTACAAACCATCCGGATTGAAAGTATTCCCAAGGCCATTTGCTGCGCCTTGTTTTGAATTTTAATGGGTTGATTTGGCCAGGGTAGGGCAGCTTTTGAAGTGGAATTGCGCAGCAATTCTCGCTCCGGTCGTAAGATCGTGGCACTAAGTTGCCACTTAGCGTAGCAGTCTCACCAATGGTAAATGCGACTGATCGGCGCTATTGAAAAACAGCTATTTGGATGCTCTAAACACTTTTGAATCTAACTTATATTTACGATATGTGTAGAGATTAGGCTAAATAAAAAGGAGTGCAGTTTCCTGCACTCCTTCCCATCTATAGCAGTTGTTTTATTTGATGCTTACTTAGAGATTATGAATTTTTCTGTTCGTACGTCTTTGGCGGTGATGAGACGAAAGATGTACACGCCGTTCGACAGGTTGCGACCGTCGAAGGGCAATTCGTATTTTTGGCCGCCACGAACTTCTTCATCGAGTAGTGTGGTTATTTTATGGCTACTCATGTTAAACACTTCCAATGAAGCGCGTGAGGATTCTGCTGGGATAAAGACTACCGTTGAAAGGCCATTGGTCGGATTCGGGTAGGAAGTAAGTTCCGAGGTCGCGAAATGGCTTCCGGAAGATGCTCCGACGTTTCCTTTTACTTCTTCACAGTTGTGTAGGGCAATCACTCCATCCACATCATACCCATCCAAGCTGGTGGTAGTTGCCGCGTTGGTAATGCGCACTTGAGAAACATATGCCAATCCTGATCCGCTGATATCCACACCACCATCGCGGCATATGGTACCCATTTCCACGAAAGTGATTCCATCTTGAGACACAGCAATATCCGCTCTTTCATCTCCGGCACCTGAACAGTTATCGCCGTTGTAGCTGGTTTCGAATATGAGGAGATCATCGCCGTCGCCATCCATCACGTTACCGTTAAAGCCGAGTGTAATGCTTCCGCCTACACCGAGCGATACAAATCCGCCGGGAGCATTGCTTTGATCGGGTGCGTTTAGAGCCGTTGATGGATCCGTGCGCTCGGCGGCTATCGGATGACCATTGGTCTGTAAGCCGGGTGCGTAGTCGATCATTTCGGATGCGTAGCACGTGCCTATTTGCGAAACCGGTATTGGACCGCAACCGTTCATGCTTTCGATACCATCGAGGTCAAAACCGTCGGTAGATACGGAGCCTATCGGGGTGGTGTCTACAAGTCTTACCGCTACGATATATTCGAAATCCTGACCTGAGGCATCGATATCGAATGTAGCCTCTTCATCAGTATACACTGATCCTACTGAGTAGAACGTAAACCCATCTTGAGATACGAATACTTCGGCAGCCTCAGGATAGCTTTCGAAATCGGCACCTGCACCGAATGTCGTTTCAACTACAAGGATGTCATCGCCGGGGCCATTGAGTGCAACACCAGCCTCGAATCCGAGTGTGATGCTACCGCCATATCCGAGCGATACGAAGTTGTAGGTGTCGTCTATTTGCGGAGCGCCCAATGCTTTAAGAGGGCTGTTGCGTTCGGGGTCGGTTATAGGCTGGCCATTGCTCTGGAGGCCAGGCAGGTATTCCAAGACCCCATTGTCGGCGCCATAGCAGGACTCGATGCCCGGATCGTCATCGCCACATCCGCTGGCCATATCGCCATAGTGGCTTGTAAATGGCTGCCCATTTAAAAGGAGATTGTATTGCCCATTCACCGTGTCGTCGAGATTACGCCAGAATATAGTAGTGGCTCCATTGCTCGACATAAGCATATTTCCATCTTGCGAAGCACATAAACCTGTAACTTTTTCGGGTGTGCTGCCGAGATACTCATCTTCGACGAAAGGGCCTACTAAGTAAAGGCTACCCCCCATATTTCGGGAAGCAAGGTATACCTTTCCATCGGGCCCGGCAGATATATCGCCTCCGGTTATGGTCAGGTCCCCGTTATAGAAAAATACGTCATTGGTACCCAATTCTACGCGGTATATGGTATTGTCAGATTGGCTGGCGATAAGCAGATTGCCGCTGGCATTGAAGGCAGCACCCGTTATTCCGGACACGGCTCCATTGATCATAGTAACTTCACTCCAGCTGGCACCTATTGGATCGAAAGTGCGGTATGAACCGTCGGCTTTGCTTACGGCATAGATAAATTTGTCGTCCTCATTGTAGGCAATATGTACTTCAATATCGCTGGTAGTAATCAGTGAAAGTTCGGCATCCGTATCATTCATTGCTACCGAATAGATATTGGTAGTTCCATTGGGCAGGATATCAGCCAAATAATAGTTGAAATTGATGCATGTACCCGGTTCTAAAGGTTCGCAGGCACATTCCGAACTATATTCTCCAGCCTGACCATTGATTAAACAAGGTGTTCCCGGGTTTGCGCTTCCGCCTAAGATTCCTTCGCAGTCGGGAATACATCCGGGGATGGCGAAGTTCATTTCTGCAAGCGAAGCCTGACAAGCATTTTCTCCTTCACCGAGTTGGAAGGTAATATCAACCGTCATTCCATATCCTACAAGCGGGATTTGGAATAACATGTTTTCGTTTCCTTCTGATACTGGTAGAATTAGTACTTCATCTTCGTAGTCATCGTTGAAGATATAATCAATATAAACCGTAAGTTCGGTTTCATTGTTCGGGTTGTATAGATTTAGTTCGCCGTCTATTAGCGGAAAACCGTCAATACACGGATGATTGATATCCGAAGCAGAAATAATTTCAATTCCACATGCCTGGAGCTCCACATCACAGTTGCAGTCAATGTTCCATGTTCCCGTTTGACCATCTACCTCACAAGGTGTATTCGCTAAAGCTGTTCCATTGGGGACACCCAAACAATCGTATGTGGGTTCGGTCCAAGTAACGTTTACATTTTCCGAAAGATCGCCTTGAAAAGCTGTTAGCACATCGTTGCCGGTGTTTTCGGCGGTGTAACAATAGGTGGCTACACCCTCGGCATTCGTAAATGCAAAACCGCTGGCCGTGTTGGCTCCACTTGCTGTAAAGTCAATTCGCACACCCTCTATGGGGTCTCCATTTTCTGTGGCAAGTGTTGCGGTAAAGCAAAGCTGAGAGAATGCAGGACCTTCTGAAGCCCCTGGAGCGAGGGTGAGGTTATTCACAGATACTACATTTGAATAGAGCTGCCCGCCGGGGTAGGCATAAGAGTCAGAATAATTGGCTCCATATACCAGCACTCCAAATGCAGTGGAACTGGTGAGTGTATAGGTTCCCAGTTCAATGGCTATTTGTGCCGAATTGAAATTGGTACCGGCTATTGCAGTAAATTCAGTAGCATCGATAGCGCTTCCATTTAAGAGGATGGATCCTATTCCATTGTTGTCCACAACAATATTCAGGTGATTGGTTTCAAATCCTGTGGCGGGAGTAGAAACGGTATAATTGCCAAGGAACTGTTCCACGGGAGCGACGATGACCATTGCCGGGTCGCCGGGAAAATCCGGTCCATCGATTGCCGTACCTTGCATGTACTGTGCGAGCAGGGCTGGATTGGAAGTTTGAATGGATGCAGGATCTTCTAAATTGGTTTCATAGAATTCTCCGGCATTTAAGGTTTCAACCAAGGCACCATTTAAAGTAACCGTTGTATTATCTTCGGATGCGAGCACGCGAAATATATCTCCGTTTTCCCTTCCGGCAAATGGTGTGGTAACGAAACTTTGTCCCCAAGTACTTACCGGCGGAAGCATTTCTACCAAATGATCACATGCCTGAATACCTAAAGGTACTTGCCCACAATAATGCCCTCCGAATACCCCAATAGGCTGATTTGCAGTAACCAATGTGCCTGTTAAATCGGCAAACGGACCGGTACGAGCCTGGTACGTTTCGCCTTCATCCAAGGTAATTTGAAAGGGTAAGAAAGCAGGATTGAATCCAATCGCTGTGGAGGGAGTGATCGTTACGACTGTTCCGTCTGTACCTGCTACGATTCCCATTTGAGAACCATTATTAAAATTTTCCTGACCAAAAGCCATAATTCGGTAATCGGTATCCCAGCCATTAATAGGAATACTTAAGTACGCATCTGTTGTGAAAGTTCGCTGATTTAAGCCATAAACTGTCACTGGATTATCTGAAGTAATATGAATTCCACGGTCGCTTGTAGTATTGTCTCCCGTCATCATACCCTCATCAGGTATTTCTACGGTTATTAAGCTATTAGCCCCTACGGTAAAGTCTTCATTAAAACCAATAGCGGATATTTCGACACTTCCGGAGGCACCCGGAATACTCGATATGAATATTTGAAGATCGATGGATCGTGGAGGATCTCCGAAAGGATCTTCAGGAAGCGTTTGGGTAAACATCACCCAAAAGTCGGTTCCCCGGCTGTCGATCTGTGACGATGCACTATACGGTGAAAGAACTAAAAAGAGCGAGACACAGAATAGTATTTCTGCATGAAGCTTTGTGCGTGTTTGGCTGAAGAGCACGTTTAGCACCAGCCAGATTTTGTTGATTGTTTTCATGATTTAATTGTTTTGATTAGTGATTGTTTATGAATTTATAAAGGTGTTCGGAAGGCGAGAACCCCAGGTATTTTAAGGTTTGAAAATACTTGAAGCTTTTTTAGGGGGTAAGACGTTGAGTGGTCTTAGATGTAGGTTTAAAATAATCTGCCATGCGAATTTCGACTCTATACCATGTTTCATCTCAGGTTTGATTATAATGAATGATTGGTTTTCAAAAGTCTCTCATTTCATCTGTACGGCTTTCATCAGTTTTGGGGATATTTGCTCCCTGAATGCAGGGATATTGGAATAGAGGCACGGCGTACATTTTGGTTATGAGTCGTTTCCGAAAACGGTCAACCTAATTTAGACAGCTTCACATTTGTCGATTGCATATTCTCCACCGCCTTCTCTTGCAGCTTGTGGCTTAAGGCTTGAGACCACAGGCTTATAGCTAATCACACCATCAAAAACCCCTTCTTCAGCGCCAGATAGATCAGATGAATACTATTCTTAGCGTCGAATTTGTTGATAAGATTCTTGCGGTGTGATTCTACCGTGTGGTGGCTTATAAAGAGTTCTTCGGCGATTTCTTTGGTGCTGGCACCTTTGAAGAGTGACTCCAAAACTTCTTTTTCGCGGGTGGATATGTCTATGGCATTAAGCTCGTGTTCTCTCATATTTCCCGCAAGGTATTTGGCGATTTCGGGGCTGAAGTAGAAGCCGTATGAATCGAGCTGGTGGATGGCTGCAGCGATGTTCATGTTTTTCTCACTTTTGAGCATATAGCCGTGTACGCCCAGCGAAACGCAAGGGACAATGATTTCGGCCGAGTCATGCATAGTGAGCATCATGATCTTGATATGGGGGTAGGATTCCAGAATCTTTTGAGCCGTTTGATACCCGCTCAGGCAGTCAGATCCATTGTCGCCGCAAAGGCTGTAGTCGAGTAAAATGATATCGGGTGAAGATTCCTTGAGTTGCGCCAGAGCTATCTCACCTGTGTGGGCTATTTCACCTATTCGGATGGAGGGGTCGTCTGAGAGCAATACCTGCAGGCCATCGGTAATAATACGATGGTCGTCAACGATGTTTATGGTTAGCATTATTCACGGTTTTGGAATGGAAAGATAATATAAAGTTCCTTTTGCGGGAGCGGTATCAAGCTTAAATTCAGCGTTTAGCTTTTCAGCGCGCTGTTTTATATTCTCCAGTCCGATGCCGTCGTTGCTTTTAGACGGGGCGAAGCCTACACCATTATCGGAGTATCGATATGCAATGGTGTCCTCAACCTTTACCGAAATTTCGATTTTCGTGGCTTGAGCGTGCTTGAGCGTATTGCTTAGCATCTCTTGCGTTATGGCATATAGTTCATGTTGCATTGCCTCGTCCTGCTGATCAAAATCTGAGTCCGCCTGCAGGGTTATTTTTACGCCATTGGCTTCTACTATGGCACCTATCAATTGCCGGAGAGCCGTGCTGAAGCCAAATTTGGCCAACGAACCTTCATAGAGATCGTGAGATATTCTTCGTACTTCGTCTACCGCTTCATCGAGGAGACCTGTAAGCTTTTTATAGCCGGTGGCCTGTTCAAGTTTTATTTCATCCAGCTTTTTTTCAATATTTCCATTGTAGAGTTTGGCGGTGAAGAGTATGCTTCCGAGTCGGTCGTGGAGCTCCTGTGAAATACGTCTTCTCTCCGTATTTTGGCCTTTCAGTAGCGTATTTACATTCTCTATTTCCTGCTTGCGGATCAGTTCGTCTATACGGCGTTCCTTTAGTTCTATTTCTTGCCTGGCTATGGTTTTCCGTTTCCGGAAAAGGAGAAAAAAGTCGAGGATAATAGCTATAAGCAACAGCACAATACCCGATGATGCAATGACGATAAATGAGATTATATCTTTGTCCGATTCCATAGTAATCCGATTAAAATGAGAATAGACCAGAGTGAATAAGCCACCTGGTTTCCAATCATTACTGCCTTGCCAAAATCCTCAGATAGTTCATAGGCGAATGGCGACGCGCTCACTGAAGAAACCATAAGCGTATAATAGACCAAATTGGCGATCGCAAAGAAGAATATTGCTGTACTTTGTTTGGCCTTTTCTTGAATTATTTGCCTCAGTTGGAGGTAGGAGAGAATGGATACAATAAATCCTGAAAGGATATACACTTCGGTGTGAAAATGCGTTGCCGGGTTGGCGATAAAACCGTAAAGGCTAAACAGGCACACAAATAATACACCTAGTATATTAAGCCTTTTATTGCTTAGCTGAAAAGCATTTAAATAGTAGATCAATAGGGTAATTATTTTCTCTGTTGGGCAAAAAATATTATATATTATTCCGTTATCCTGTTTTAAGGTATCTGCCAAATAAATTGCAATTAAGTCTGTAATAATATTTAGATAAACAACGAGCAGAATTAGTCTTTCAGTTGTGTTCAGTTTTCGAAAGTAAAAGGTTGAAATAATCCCAACTACTATGCAAATAACAGTTGGCAATTTGACTAATTCATTCGTTTCCACTAAACGTCATTTATCATGAAAGATAACTTTAAAAGTTGATTAATCCTTGCAATAAGGAGGGCAAAGATGGCCAAGATCTAATGCGCGTTCTTTATAATCGTGCTGGCTCGAATGGGGATCTAATGGAAAAGGGCCGGCTGCGTTTCCCCAGCAAAACAGTGGGACGTGGTATGGATCATTCTGTCCTAAGGTCGCACTCTGTCCAGGATAAATGTATAGTATCGTAGGAGTCTTTCCCTGATTGTGCACATAAAATTTATTTAGCTCTGAGCCTTGGTGGTAGATCATTCTTGGATGATCTGCAATTTGGTCAATGTCATGCGCTCCCGTAGGGGTCTTCATTTTTAGATTTGCAAAGTAAAGATCGGATGACGTTTCAAGATCGCCTGCAGTAACTTCGCGGGGCGGCAAAAGTTTCCCTGCTAATAGAAGGTAATATTCTGAGTGATCATCTCTTTTAAACGGTAAAGGCCAAATTTCCAATTCACCCTTATCATTCACTTTAAGTTCACCCCAACTCATTATATATTCCAATTCATGAGAAGTTGGGTTGTAACCGTAATGAAAAACAAGTCCACGACAAAGGTCGTGCGGATAGTTGGTTAAGAAACGCAGTATGTCGTTCAAATGGATTGTTACGGGTTCTACCTTTAAATTTGGATTTACAACGGAATATCCATTTGTGAAATCTTTCTTTGCATCTGCCACTTCTTGGGCACTTCGGGGTACGGATTTATTTGTTTGGATTAGCTCTTCGCACGTGGTGTGAGTGTTTTCGTTTTGGTCTGCCATGGGTTCTTTATATTATAAGTTAGTGATTATTCAATTTTGAAATCAAAAAAACAAAGCGAGCGTGCACACAAGCCTTGTTTTTAGAATGGATGAGAAATTGGTTAGTCATTTCTTTCAGATCTTTCAGATTCTGGTGTAAATGTAAGGCACGATAGACCCATGCTTCACCCTGCATTTCGTGATTTTCACTCCCTGAATTCAGGGAGTGAATTGTTTGCTTCTGCATGTAATAATACTAAAAAATGCTTTATTCGCTCGAAGAAAGGACAACCAAGAACCACTTCGCCACCCGATAACTGTTGTATGATTAATGCATCACTCTTTTTTCATAAACAGGCAATCGTATCTTTGCAGCTTTTCAATCGGTAAAAAACTATGATGAAGCACATTTTATTATTCCTATTGGTGGCAGTGGTATCCGTGCAATGCAAGAAGGATGAGGTGAATCAATCTGAGCTTGACGAAGAAATTATCGCCGCATATATCGCGGATAATGGCCTCGACGCGCAAAATGTAGGGGATGGACTTTATTTCGTGGATGAAGAGACGGGTACCGGTGTACATCCCACGGCATCTTCTACCGTGAAGGTGGCTTACAAGGGCTATTTTACAAATGGACAGGTATTTGACGAAAGCAGCACGAATGGAGTGGTTTTCGGTCTCAATCAGGTGATCACAGGCTGGACTCGAGGGATTCCTTATTTCAAAGAAGGGGGCAGAGGCAAGTTGCTTATCCCATCGGGATTGGCGTATGGCGCGAATCCACGACCGGGCATTCCGCAGAATAGTGTGCTTATTTTTGATATTCATCTCATAGAGGTGCAGTGAGGAGTGGAATATGATAGCGGACATAAGTAAAATGATCCATTTTTCCGTGGCAGCCGGAGTATCATTCACCGAGCTTATAGAATGGCTTATTAAAACATACATTGTCCTGTCGCTCAAATTACCAATGAACTCCTTCTCGTTGCCTCAAGATTAAATAAAATACGTATTTTGCCTATCAAGAAGTAGAGTTTTTAACCCAAATAATTGCGGCAAACAGATGATACTCGACGAAAACTTAGTGATTGAAGCAGAGCAGGAAAAGATAACACTCACGGATAAAGAAATATTTACTAAAATTTGGCTTTCACCGCGCCTGGTATTTCGGTTTGTTCACCAAAATAGTTACGGTAAGTATGTGCCAATGCTTTTGGTGCTGGCCGGAATAGGAAGCACTATTGACCGATCCATTTCGAGCGGCACCGGAAATAATTTGGAGCTTTGGGCGGTTTTAGCAATAGCTATTGGGGTGGGTGCCGTGTTGGGGTGGGTATCCTATTATATTTATTCCGCCCTGATGAGTTGGATGGGAAAATGGTTGGGTGGCACCTGCGACACGTCGTCCTTACTGCGGGTAGTCGCTTACGCTCAAATTCCATCTGTCGCTGCATTGTTTATTGTTTTTGCACAGATTGGGGTTTTCAGAAATGAACTGTTTCAGAGTTTCCTCCCCGCAGCAACAAACCTTCCCCTGCTGGTCTTTTATTACATCACGTATGGTTTAAATGCACTATTAGGTATTTGGACTTTTGTATTGCTGATCATCGGGGTATCTGAAGTCCAGAAAATGTCAATTGGAAGAGCCGTCGTAAATGTGCTGCTTCCCGTTCTCGTCATACTTATACCCCTTTCTGTTGTGGCGTTCATTCTTGGCGATTTGTTTGCTTAAGGTAAGCCATTCCTGTCGGTGAATTATAGAGTTATATGAAGTCAAATAAATGATGCATTTGGATTTATGAGGATCATGTTTTGTTTGGCCTTTCAGCAAGAGGTACACCGATCAGAATATGGAGCGACCTCATGGTAATAAATGCTGGGGAGCGGGGCGACTTCACAAGATTTTCGGCTATGCGCTACAAAGACAATACCGACGAAGCAGAAAGGTTTGAATGGGTGATGCGCGTCATCGACTACGAAGTTTTTGAAGGCATTAAGGTTCCCGCAATTATGACGGCTACTTGGAGGCTGGATGATGGGGATTGGACTTGGCTGAAATTGAATATCACGGACATTGCCTACAATGAGAATGCCTCTCTCCAATTAATGAAATAGGATGAAGCTGTGCTCGGCTGTCACGGGGGTTCAACTCCGCAAAAAATCAATAATAATTTCTTGAAATACAAGCTTTACACGCTGATTATATTATTTTTGTATACCCCAAAGGGATTGGCATCTTCAATAAATTCCCTAAAACAATTATCATGAAAATTCTTATCCCAACCGACTTCTCAAAACCTTCGAAAGTTGCAGTTCAATATGCAGCAGCAATGGCTAAAAAGTTGAAATCCGAATTGGTTTTGTTGCATGTGGTATATATAATTGCACCGCCACGAGTTGCTGTTGCATCCATGATGAATTCACTTGATGATGCAATGAAAGAAAGTGCAGAAAGAGAAAGCCACGAACTCATAAATGAACTTAAGACCGTAAATAAAAATCTTAAGGTTTCCTATGAAATCATTCGGGGCGGAACCATTGTAGACGAAGTTCAGGCATACACCCAACAGAACGATATTGATTTGATAATTATGGGAACCAAAGGGGCGAGCGGTCTATCCAAAGTGCTTATTGGAAGCACTGCTGCTGCAGTGGTATCCGAGAGCAATATCCCTGTAATGATAGTTCCCGAGTATGCACGCTTTAACGGTATAAAGCGAATAGTTTATGCTTCCGATATGTCAGAAGCAGAGGAAGAACTTCAGACATTGATTCCTTTCGCCAGATTGTTTGGTGCCAAAATTTATATTTTGCATGTGATGACTTCGGATTCAAGTCAAAAAATGGATACCCTAAAAATTCAGAAAGATTTTGTCAGAAAGTATAAGTTTGAAGATGTTTCTGTGCACGTGTCCAAAAATGATGAAATTACCGAGGGCATCGATGAATTTATTGCGGATATAAACGCTGATATGCTCTCCATGTTCACGCATGAATTTTCATTCTTTGAAAAACTCTTTGGAAAAAGTGTTACTCGCCAAATGGCATTTCATACCCGGATACCGCTGTTGGCAATAAAAAAAGCGGACATGGCTTGAAAAAAAGCTGCGCTTGCGTCCTACATCGTTCCAAGCAGTATCTGATCAAGAGCCAGAAATGTCGGTAATACGCTGATCACCGAAAAATTAAGAATTAGTAGGGAGATCTCGTTTGGCAATTATAAAACTACTTCAAAGAACAGGACCCTAAGTGAACAAATTCATGTCCGCTTTATTAATATTGCTTCACAATTGAATTAATCCATCTCGTACCTATCTATATATTATTTGCATAACATACTTTTATACAAGGCGAGGTACTGTGCTCTAATCTTATTTTTTAATAGGCCGCAGACATTAGCGTGCGTTCGGGGTATAGATTTTCTAAAAAATTTAATTCTTTAAAAAACGTGGAGCCTGGCGATGATGGGTACTTTGTTCGTAGGAATAAGCCATCCCGATCAATTTTCCTTCGCTCCATTTGCGTCCGAAAAAAGATATTCCGACAGGCAATTTCTGAATAAAACCCATCGGAACGGTAATGTTCGGATAGCCCGATATCGCAGCCGGCGAAGAACTGCTGATACTGTAGAAATCTCCATTTACCCAATCGGTTTTCCACGCCGGAGATCCCGTGGGGCCGACGATTGCATCCAGGTTCAATTCATCCATCACACGGTCTATACCTTCATCTTGCATGCCCACCCGTGCCTTTTCCAATGCTTCTCTATATTCGGGAGAATTCAGATCTCCTTTTTTATTGGCCATTTTCAGATATTCCTGTCGGTAAAAGCCCATTTCTACCGAATCTTCTTTGTTGAAGGCAATCAGATCATCTAAATTTTTTATGGGAGCGTTTTCACCCAATGAAGCGAAGTATTTATTCAGCCCGTCTTTATATTCGTAGAGCATCACTTGGAATGAATAGTCATCCACTGCAGGATCGTAAATGTTGTCAATATCTACGATCTCAGCGCCTTGTTTCTTCAGGTCTTCAATCGCCTGATCCATCAATTCATCGACCTTGAAATTACTCCCGCGATACGCGGTATAGTGTCCGATTCGCTTCCCTTTCAGCCCGTCTTTTTTTAAGAAAGGGCTGTAATCTGTATGCGAATTGCCCCCACTTTCACGTGTTTTACCATCCTCTTCGTCAATTCCCACCATAGCGCCCAGACTTATGGCTGCATCGCTTACCGTTCGCGCCATCGGTCCGGGGGTATCCTGGGTATACGATATCGGAATGATCCCCGAACGACTTATTAGTCCTACCGTTGGTTTAATTCCTACGATTCCGTTTGCATTGGATGGACACACGATCGATCCGTTTGTTTCCGTTCCAATAGCGATCATGCACAGATTGGCAGATACCGCCACAGCCGAACCGGAGCTGCTTCCGCACGGATTGCGGTCGATGATATACGGGTTGTTTGTTTGGCCACCCACGCCACTCCATCCGCTGGATGACATGTCCCCTCTGAAATTTGCCCATTCACTCAGGTTGGTCTTTCCCAAAATGATGGCTCCCGCATCTCTCAGTTTTTGGGCTACCCAACTGTCGTGTAAAGGATGAGAACCAATCAATGCTCTTGAACCCGCTGTGGTTTCCATTTGATCGTGGGTATCGATATTGTCTTTTAAAAGTATCGGAACGCCGTGCAATGGACCCCGGACTTTTCCATTTTTCCGCTCTTCATCCATCGCGGCTGCGATTTTCAAAGCATCCGGATTAATAACAATTACCGAATGTAGGGAAGGGCCCTGTTGATCAATCTTTTTAATTCGATCGATGTAGTATTGAACGACATCCACCGCTGTGAAATCTCCATTCGCATAGGCTTGTTGAAGCTCTGTCACCGTCATTTCTTCGAGATCGAGCCCGGCAGATTTTTTTGGAGACTCACTGCAAGAGATCAAAACGAGGCTTACGAGAGAAAGAAGGAAAAACGAATTTTTTAGAGAACGGATCATCTTTTAGTGCATTGGTCAAAGGGGGAAATTACGATTTTCCTACCACATTTTTGTTATTTCATAAATTAGAGTTTGTATTTAGATAGTACCCGTTTTAGCAAATTTCAACTCTACGGGATGTTTACGTATTGCGCCCTTTCAGGGCTGGGTAGCTGTGGTGTGCTGGTGGTTTTGCATCCCGCTACACGGGATGTTTATGTATTGCGCCCTTTCAGGGCTGGGTAGCCATGGTGTGCTGGTGGTTTTGCATCCCGCTACACGGGATGTTTACGTATTGCGCCCTTTCAGGGCTGGGTAGCTGTGGTGTAGTGGTGGCGTTACATCCCGCTGCACGGGATGTTTATGTATTGCGCCCTTTCAGGGCTGGGTAGCCATGGTGTGCTGGTGGTTTTGCATCCCGCTACACGGGATGTTTACGTATTGCGCCCTGCTGGGGCTTTGGGTGAATGGTGCGACTATTTATCCCATCCCGCTGCACGGGATGTTTATGTATTGCGCCCTTTCAGGGCTGGGTAGCCATGGTGTGCTGGTGGTTTTGCATCCCGCTGCACGGGATGTTTATGTATTGCGCCCTTTCAGGGCTGGGTAGCCATGGTGTGCTGGTGGCTTTGCATCCCGCTGCACGGGATGTTTACGTAATGCGCCCCTAAGTAGCTTTGCTAAATGAATTAATTCGTAAATTTGGTAAAACGGATAGAAATAAGAATCATTGCTCTTTTGTATGGAGCACAAATAAATTTGTGTGTTTAGACCCTTCATTACCATTCAGCCCTGAAGGGGCGAAATACGTTAACGAGGGGCGTGACCCTTCGCTTTAAAGGCGTCATCACCACCCAGCCCTGAAGGGGCGCGATACCTCGATCGCACTGCACGGGATGTTTACGTAATGCGCCCCTAAGTAGCTTTGCTAAATGAATTAATTCGTAAATTTGGTAAAACGGATAGAAATAAGAATCATTGCTCTTTTGTATGGAGCACAAATAAATTTATGTGTTTAGACCCTTCATTACCATTCAGCCCTGAAGGGGCGAATTACGTTAACGAGGGGCCTAGCCCTTCGCTTTAAAGGCGTCATCACCACCCAGCCCTGAAGGGGCGCGATACCCTAACGAGGGGCGTAGCCCTTCGCTATCCGCATCGACCTAATCGCTAACCAGCCCTAGCAGTTCCATTACACCATATGAACTTTTAAAGTCTATATGACCTTTCGGGTTGATGTGTTGATTTGTCTAATTTGGTAAAAGTAGAAAACCTTCCCCATTCCCATCGTTTATTTCCACGGTTTTGTTAATCATTTTTTCCTGCATTTGCCCTATAGGCAGAGCACGCGTACGATAGAAAAAGATCGAAATTATGGACAGGTTTTTGCGCCTTTATGAATAGGAGAAACGCTCTCCCACGGCTCCGGACAGTCATTGGCGGAAGCCGAATCACACAAATGCATAAAAACCTTAAAATATGAACACCATAGATATCAAGACAGTAACCACAATAAACCCTACAACCGGCGATGAGCTCAAGCATTACGAGTATATGTCGGACGCCGAAGTAACAAATGCCATTGAAAAATGCCACAAGGCTTTTTTGAATTGGCGACATGTGCCGCTGGAAAAGCGGGCCAAAACGATAGCCGCAATAGGCGAGGAGCTTAAAGCAAATAAAGAAGAATTAGGTCAACTCATGACCGACGAAATGGGAAAACTCTTGAAACAAAGCGCACAAGAGATTGATCTTTGTGCAGCTATCTGTTCATATACGAGCGAGCACGGGCCTGAAGTATTGAAGGGTGATGAACGAACTACGCTAAACGGGGGAAAAGGATTAGTGTCGTACGAACCAATTGGGGTAATATATGGAATCCAACCTTGGAACTACCCATCTTATCAGGTTATACGGTATGCTATCGCCAGTTTGATGGCAGGTAATGGCGTGTTGCTTAAGCACGCTTCCAACGTAACCGGGACAGCCAAGATGCTTGAAAAGATTTTCAAAGAGGCTGGTCTGCCCGACAATTTATTTACGGTATTGGTTATTGAGCACGATCAGTCGGATGCGATCATTGAGCACGACTTGGTGCGGGGAGTTACGCTCACAGGAAGTCCTGACGCCGGACGCAAAATTGCCGAAAAGGCAGGCTCGGAGCTTAAGAAATCGGTTATGGAACTGGGTAGTAACGATGCCTATATTGTGCTTGAGGATGCCGATTTAGAGCGTGCCATCAAAATGTGTGTGCTGGGTAGAATTTACAATAACGGCGAGACTTGCATTGCTGCAAAACGGTTTATCGTAGTAGATAAAATCTACGATAAGTTCAAGGAAGGATTCGTTGCTGCCATGAAAGCCCTTAAAATGGGTGACCCGAATGACGGGGATTCAAAAATTGGACCGATGGCGCGAAAAGATCTCCGTGAGAAATTGCACAAACAGGTTACTAAAAGTGTAAATCACGGAGCGAAAATTCTGTGCGGTGGGCAGATTCCCGAAGGAAAAGGATTTTACTATCCGCCAACCGTGTTGGAAGCTGTAACGCCCGGTCAGCCAGCTTATGACGATGAGCTTTTCGGACCTGTGGCATCGCTTATAAAAGCGAAAGATACGACGGATGCCATGCGCATAGCCAATGATAGCAGATTTGGTCTTGGTGGCGGCATTTTCTCGAAAGATGAAGAAAGAGCCATTGAGCTTGCGCAAAAACACTTTGACACCGGAATGATTTTCATCAATGCCTTTGGCCTTGCCGATCCTGCGATGCCCTTTGGTGGTGTGAAAGACTCCGGTTATGGCCGCGAGCACGGAGGTTTTGGTATGAAGGAGTTTGTGAATACCAAATCGGTTGTTTTGGGAAAGTCAAAATAAGGAAGTGAAAATATATGCTCTCGAATCGTTTCGGGAAGCGTGTAAAATAAGTAAAAAGAGCTGCGAACCATTGTGTTTGCGGCTTTTTTTTTGGGTGGAAATGGCTTCTCACAGAAGATATATTTATGCTTTCGCGCGATTCTTATTTTAGCCACGAATGAACGCGCTATTTCAGCAAGTAGTTCGTACTCATCAAGGAGTGAATATTCTATTGAGGATGTGCATACTGTGTAGGTGCTGTGCCCATTTGGCGTAACGCAAATACACAATGAAATCAGAAAGCCGCAAGGCATTTAAAATCTAATGGCACAGAAATTTGGATGGTCTCGAAAAATTTGTTCTATCGAGAATTGCAACTCAAGGGGTATTATAACTTTGGCTAACAATAAATAAACGCCTTTAAAGGGGGAGAGTTTGCTCAGCCCGTTCTCCAGAATCCCCTACACCTTACCCCTTAATAAAATCTCCCAATTTATCGTGCCGGAGGGTTTATTCAATCCTTTTTTGGTACCAACATTTTTCTATGCCTCCTTGCAGGGTTTCCTAAAGCCGCAAGTGATATAAACCCCATTCTGCGCGATTGCCCACTCAATAGGGAGTATTTATAAAAGAGATATATTTGGAAAATTTAAAACGTATATTCCTAGATAAGCGATATAAACCACATAGGGGGGTGGGGAGTGTGGTTTATCGGGATGTTATATGCGTACTGAAAAAATTGTCACGTACTGAAATAGAGTTTCAGTAAATCACTCAAAAACTGCAAACCGATGAAAAAGTCCAATGGAAAAAATCTAAATACCGGACAATAGTATAAACTTTGAGAAACCGGGGGCGTGAGCAAATTGGTAAATGAAAACAATTAATGCGACTTACACTTTTCATCTATATCTTTTTTATTTCCTTTTCCGTCGCAGGCCAGCAGCGTGATTTTAGTAAACTGGATAAAGTTCTAAGTAACTTCGAAAAACGGAATCAAGTAATGGGCAGCATCGCCTTTTCCGAAAATGACGTAATAACATACGCACGTGCTTTTGGTTTTTCGCAAATCAACACACAAACAAAAGCAGACACACTTACCAAATATCGTATCGGCTCTATTTCCAAAATGCTCACAGCAACTATGATACTTCAACTCGTGGCGGAGGGCAAGCTTGCGTTGAGCGATAAACTTTCGCGCTTCTTCCCTAATTGGCCAAATAGCAGCAAAATCACGATTGAACATTTGCTGCGCCATGAATCGGGCATATATAACTTTGGAAAGAGCAGTGAAAAAAAATACCAAAATATCAATCCGCAAAGCCGGGAGGATATTATGGCCGCTTTTGAAAATGCACCTATTGCTTTTGCCCCCGGCAAAAAGGTAGATTACAACAACGCCAACTATGTTGTGCTCAGTTTGATTATTGAAGAAATAGACAAAACCAGTTTTGCAGAATCGTTACATACGCGCATCACCAAGCCATTATCACTCAAAAACACACATGCAGGCGGGCCGATAGATGCTGCACAAAATGAGGCCAACTCCTATATCTGGAAAAACAAATGGCTTGACAACGGTGATTTTTATACGCCCGGTCTTCTAGGTGCAGGCGCTTTGGTAAGTACACCTCACGATTTGAATGTGTTTTTACAAGCGCTGTTTAACCATAAAATTCTACCAGAAGCGCAGCTACGAGAAATGATGAATGTAAAAGACGGAGTGGGACTGGGGCTTTACGTCTTCCCCTTTTATGATAAAACTGCGTATGGCCATTCTGGAAACATTGATTCTTTTGAAGGTTTCTCTGCTTTCTTTCCTGAAGAAAATGTTGCTTTCTCTATTTGTCTAAACGGCAATCGGAAAGAATTTAATGAGGTGCTCATCGCTTGTTTGCGTGCCTATTTTGGATTGTAATTTTATACGTCATATCCAACAGTTCCATCTCCGAAAAAATCACTCGGCTTGTCCTTTTAGGCTCTTTGAAAAACCGTACCGTCGGCCAAATTAAAAAAGCTTATTAAAGAATGAACCAATACTTCGCCCAACAATTTGGAATACGTCTATAGCCATAACCAAACGTTCGAACCCCAAGCTTATGGCCACATCGTTTCCACGGTCGTCGGGATCAACCCATGAGTTCATAGATGTACCTTCGTAATATCTGCGCTCCAAGTGCTCCATTGTTTACCTACCTATAGACGGTATAGCTTATAAGATATGCAGAGAATAGAAGCTCTGATAGAGGAGTAGCAAATCAATGAATGTGCACATTGGTCATACCGAACCAAGCGCAGAACCCACCGCAAAAAAAATGGAAACCCAGTTTCACCTTTTTTGCGATGCATGAAGTTACATATGTATGGGCTATACTGGCTGCGTATGCCGAAAGATTGTAGGTATATGTCTTTTCGACGTATGGTATTTGGGTATTTTGTTTTGTTTTTGGTGGTTGTATTGGTGGTGATAGCAAGTGTGTGGTGATGCGTTGTTTTTTTTTTTTTTTTTTTACGGGAATGCGTACTTTGGCGAGAATATACATCCGACCTAAATAAGCGGTATATACGCAATACGTATATAAAAACATCCGTATATACCACTTATTAGAGGTATATACGCCATACGTTTTGTTTGAGTGTCGTTCATTCGGATGTTATCCTCAATAATTGTACTCAAAATGAAAAGAATATCGAAGAGATTGCACATTGAAATCGCATCTGAGCGTGCTTTTCAAAAGTTTGTTAGTGAATTGAACGAATGGTGGCCTAAAGAATATACCTGGTCACGGGATAAGCTGAAAGAAATCAAAATCGACAGCAAAAAGGGTGGGCTTTGTACAGAAATTGGCCCGAATGGCTATCGCTGTGATTGGGGAACTGTTACCGAATGCATCAAACCCCAAAGTATAGGTTTGAAATGGCAGATCAGCCCGAAGCGAGAACCCATTCCAAATCCCGACAAAGCAAGCGATTTATCCGTCGTTTTTGAACCGGATGGCAATTCGACTATCCTAACGTTTGAACATTTCAATTTTGAAAATCACGGAGAAGGTTCGGACGATTACCGCAAAATGATGAACTCAGAACAAGGGTGGGATTACATTTTGGGTAGGTACAAGAAATATTGCGAGAAAGAATACGCATGAAGCACGGCATCGCTTAACACGGGGGAGCGACTTCCGGCACCGTTTGCCAGGTGTAACCCACTCTCCTTGTGGTGAACAGAATTATGTTTTAAAAGCTACTGAATCCTTAGGTAAATCTGTGTGCCGGATCTAAAAATGGAAGCTGTACTGATTATATTGACTTTCGGCTCTTTCTTTATCTTTTGGGTAATGGTCGTAATTTTTTATACCCCGGCATGCCATAATCTCAGAGAAATGATTGATTCGGTAGGGCGAGACGGGAAATGGACACGAACCAAATCTAAATGGATGTGACACGGCAGAAGCGCCAAAACGATGGATGATAGGATTATCAAGCTTCCAAAAGAAGAAAAGTATTTGAAATATTCGGAAATTCTCAGTTTAGTTACGAGAATAAAAAAGTAGCGAAAAGTCATGGCTTACAGCGTACCTGTGATGATCCTACGCGGATGCATTTCATGGATGATGGTGGAATGAAAGCAAAAAACAAACCACTTCGACTGTGTGCAAAGCCATTTGGGAGGGTTTAATAAATTAAAAGTAGATTATACACCTCTTGTTTTCGGTCAACTGAAAATCCCGATACGCTTTTAAACTTCAACTATTGGCAACATTCTTATACGTATAACTTGAAAAATGAAAGACGGATTGAATATCATTTAAAAAACCGGATAGCCGGAGATAAACTGAAAGGGTACAATACCAAGACTGACAAAATTGTGAGAAGGGCAAAATATATCTCAGACAAGGAAGGATATGTTTTAGATGGCTCAGTCTGACTAAATCATTTCTTATCAACCCTCGCATAACCAATATCTTTACAAAATCTTTACACCTAATTCTCTAATTTAGCGCTAAAAATATTGGACATTCTCAAAACAAGGAATTACCGGAAAACAAAGCAGTACGCCATAAGCATGCTCTGTATTGCAATTACCACGGTAATATGTTTCTTTTCCGTTGAATTTGTCGGCTATCAAGCAGTTGCCTTAATATTATTGTTAGCTGTTTCTGTCAACGCCATTTTATTTGATATTCTTCCTGTTCTGCTTTCCGCATTATTGAGTGCATTGATATGGAATTTTTTATTCATTCCACCCATTTTTACTTTTCATATTGATAATATCGAGGATACGCTGATGTTTCTGATGTATTTCGTCATTGCCCTAATCAATGCGGTATTAACATTTAAAATCAGGGACTTTCAACAAAAAGAAAATAAAGAAAAGAGCATAAAACTCTACAATACCTTGCTCAACTCTCTTTCCCACGAGTTAAGGACACCCATTGCAACCATAATCGGAGCAATTGATACAATCAAAGACACGCAAACAAAACTCTCGGCCCGTAATCGGGAGGAGTTGTATTCGGAAATTGAAATTGCCGGTTTTCGATTAAATAGGCAGGTCGAAAATCTATTGAGTATGAGCAGACTCGAAGCAGGATTTATTCAACCCAAAAACGATTGGTGCGATATAAATGAAATCGTATTTGCCTTAATAAATGAACTCAACAAAGAAGATTTAAACCATCATATAGAATTTTCACCGAATGATACGCTTCCCTTGTTCAGAATGGACGGTGGCTTGGTAGAGCAAATACTGCACAACCTTATCTACAATGCTTTACAGCATACATCAAAAAATTCGACCATAAAAATTATGGTTACTCAGAAAGAAAATCAATGTATTCTTATCGTTTCCGACAACGGCAGAGGCTTTCCTGAAAATGAAATTGACTTGGTTTTTGATAAATTTTACCGCGCAAACAGTGCCGTATCAGGTGGTACCGGATTAGGGCTTTCTATTGTAAAAGGATTTACTGAAGCCATGAACGGCAAAGTACATTTGGAAAATGTGCCTCATGGCGGAGCAAAATTTACAATTGAAATCCCGGCAGAAACATCTTATGTGAATAATTTAAAAAATGAATAAGGTAGAAATACTCATAATAGACGACGAACCTCAAATTCGAAAGTTGTTGCAAATCAATTTAGAAAGCAACGATTATAAAGTAGCTCAAGCATGCAATGGAAAAGAAGGACTTATCCTGGCTGCCAGCCATCCTCCCGATTTGATATTGCTCGACATCGGTTTGCCGGACAAAAGCGGACACCTGATATTACAAGAATTACGAGAATGGTATAATAAACCAATTATTATTCTTTCGGTTCAGGATAGCGAATCAGATATTGTTTCGGCACTTGATAATGGTGCAACCGATTATTTAACCAAACCTTTTAGAACCGGCGAATTATTGGCGAGAATGCGTTCCGCCATCCGAAAGAGCCAAAATACCGAAAACGTCTCAACAGTCATTTGTGGGGATATTGAGATAGACCTGATTGCCCGAATTGTCAAGAAAAACAACGAAATAATAAAACTCACTTCTACTGAGTATAACTTGCTGGCATTGTTTGCAAAAAATGAAAGCAAAGTATTGACACACCGGTATATTCTCAAAGAGATTTGGGGTGTAGGCTATCAGTCCGAAACCCAATATCTTCGCGTTTTTGTGGGTACACTCCGCAAAAAAATAGAAAATAACCCCAACAATCCTATACACATCGTTACAGAAAGTGGAGTTGGGTATCGGTTTCAGTAAACTTTACACAATCTTTACTTTCTTCTGAAAGATTTTATCTTTTGCTTATAAGCAATGCCCTTATTTTGCTGTTGAATCATGGTAATCTGTAAACTGGCTCAACAATGCATACCGCAGGTCTCATATTACTCACAGCACTTCTAATCTTTCTGCTGGTAATTTCAGTCATAGATGTCTTTAAGAAAAATTGAAACCACCTCTTTTCAGATTCCATCTTTATAAAATCTTTATGCTTCTGACCTTAACCTTAATGATTTCCATATTCCTTTACTCCGACCTTTGCAGCATCTTAATATAACAAAGTGAAATGGGATTTCTTTTATGATGAAGGCGAAAGCCAGCCCTACGAATCTATCCGGGATTGGTACAGGGATATCAAACATTTGATTATTCCGACTATCGCAATGGTAGTACTAGGCAGTGCTATTGGCGTCTGTTATTTCTATTTCGGTTCATAAAGCTTGGTTCATGAAAGAGGAAGCTATGATCTTAAAGCAAATAGGAGAAATTAGTATTAAAGTATGTTTCGACATTGTTGAGTTTTCCAGCTTGTTCGATCAAGAAAAACCCGGTGATGCCAAACGGGTTTTTCAGTGCAATGCCTCCGTATTAAAAGGGTTGAAATGGTTCATTGGTGCTGAAAATAGAGATGAAATGACTGAAAATGTTTCGGCCTATCAAAGAAGCTGCAAAAAATACATTAGACATATACAACAACCTGCAAGTTCCAATTATGGACAAGGAAAAAATCGTTGATACGCTTTTCAACCTGACCCAACACTTAGCCGAATTGGAAAAGCAAATCGAATATACAAATGATTGAAAATAAAAACGCCATCAGCAACAAGGTTACCGCAGGAACTCTTTTGGTCGCTTTGGGTATTATTTATGGCGATATAGGTACCAGTCCGCTTTATGTATTAAAAGCCATTGTAGGCGACAAACCCATCACCGAAGCATTGGTTTACGGTGGTATTTCATGTGTTTTTTGGACCATTACATTTTTAACTACGCTGAAATATATTGTGCTCACGTTAAGAGCCGATAACAAAGGCGAGGGTGGCATTTTTTCTTTGTACGCTTTGGTAAGGCGCTATGGCAAATTTTTAATTCTACCTACCATGATTGGTGCAGCTACAATGCTGGCTGATGGAATGATCACGCCCCCCATATCTGTATCCTCAGCTGTAGAGGGAATTACCAATATTAAGGCCTTGGCAAACTTACCAACCGTACCGATTGTAATTGCCATTTTATCGGCGTTGTTTTTCTTCCAGCGTTTTGGCACGCACAGAGTAGGAGGAACATTTGGTCCCGCTATGCTAATCTGGTTCACGATGCTTTCCACGTTAGGAATTTCACAAATTATTAAGCATCCTCAGATCTTTCAAGCTCTGAATCCTGTATACGCTTTCGATTTTTTGGTCAAATACCCGGGAGGATTTGCACTTTTGGGAGGTGTATTTCTCGCCACCACAGGTGCAGAAGCTTTATATGCGGATTTAGGTCATTGCGGTATAAAAAATATACGCATTACGTGGGTTGGGGTAAAATCCGCTTTGTTGCTCAACTATATGGGGCAGGCCGCCTGGATTATGAATTTGGGTGAAAATGCCACCCTCAATGGAAGAAATCCGTTTTATGAAATTATGCCCGGTTGGTTTTTAGTTGTGGGAATAATTATTGCCACCATAGCCACTATTATTGCCTCGCAGGCAATGATAAGTGGCAGTTACACACTAATCAGTGAAGGGATGAGTTTAAATTTTTGGCCTCGCGTGGCGGTCCGGCAGCCTTCTGAAGTGAAAGGTCAGATTTATATTCCAAGTATTAACCTGCTGCTATGGATGGGGTGTATTTTTATGGTTCTTCATTTTGATGATTCTACAAAAATGGAAGCCGCTTATGGATTAGCAATCACAATTACGATGTTGGTTACCACCTATTTGCTTTCTTATTATTTACGGTTGCGCTTAAAGTGGAATAAATTTGCTGTTTATGCTTTGGTAGTGTTCTTTGCGAGTATCGAAATTACATTTTTGCTCGCCAACGCCAACAAATTCACAGACGGTGGTTATATCACATTGATTATTGCTTTAGGGTTTATTTTTGTCATGTATTCGGTGTATTATGGAAGAAAAGTCAGAAATAAGCTTACAAAATTTGTTGATATTGGAGAATATGTAGAAATCCTAAAAGAATTGAGTGCCGATGAAAAGATTCCAAAATACGCTACCCATTTAATCTATCTTACAAAAGCCGAATTACGGCATCAGGTTGAGAAAAAAATTATTAAATCCATTTTGGCTAAGAAACCCAAACGGGCAGATGTATATTGGTTTGTACATCTAAACCGCACGGATGAACCTCATACACTTTCTTATGACGTGTCGGAATTGGTTGATGACACGATCATAAAAGTTAACATTAACGTAGGTTTTCGCATTCAGCCAAGAACAGAGCTATATTTTAAGAAAATTGTTGATGATTTGGTGGGCAATAAAGAGTTGAACTTGCATATTCGCCCTGACGGGTCAACTAAATACAACAGCCAACCTGATTTTAAATTTGTTGTGATTGAAAGATTCCTTTCGGTTGAAAATGAGTTTACCTTGCATCAGGGCATGTTACTGAATGCTTATTTCCTATTGAAGCGTATAAGCTTGAGTGATGAACGTTATTTTGGACTCGATAAAAGCGATGTTCAAATTGAATACGCCCCCTTGTTGTATCATCCTGCCAACGGAGTTACACTCATTCGTGAAGAATGAAATTAAGTATTTTGAATCCTGTTTGATGCTTTGAAAATCGGCACCGCTCGGCATCAAGTACGTTGCATGTGCACGCACTGTGGTCGTTGGTGAGACCGCTCCGCTCAGTAGCCTTGCTGCCGCAACTACGTGTTACTCCTTTACCCGTATTTCTGCCTCAAAGGAAGGATAAATCACGCTCTATTTTGCCGGTAAGGCGGAACCTAAGTGCATGCCCCCCAAGGCTCCCAACAACCGGACTTGCAACAAATAAACAGTACCTTACCATGACCCGCCTATTTCCCGCACAAAAAAAAAATCCCCCGGCGAAGTATACCGGGGGATTTGTTTTCGGTGCCAACTCCATCGTTGGCGTCCTTGCAGGTAGCCGTCGGGCCTCGCGTAAATCTTACCATTTAAGGGGAGGTTGCCAGCTCAATGACTGCCTTGGGGATGGCTTAGGCAGCGGTCATCACCATACTGATGTCGCTCCAGGCGCTCTCGTTTTTACGTCCTACGGCTTTCATACGGTAGTAGTAAAAATTTCCGATCGGCAGGTTTTCGAATCTGTACTTTACCTTGGTAGTAATAGCCGCCGCAGACCATACGGTATCCGGTGCTGATGGATCGCTGGTAGTCATTTCGATTACATACGACATGGCACCACGCACACTTTTCCACGACAGTTCCACTTCTCCTTCATGTTGTCCGCGTAGGGTCTTAAAATCTACCGGACGTACAAGCATAGGCAGCGGCTCGGGTAGACGTTGTAAATCGAAACCTGAACTTGCAATCGTTGCACCATCACCATCCGATTCCATGGTAACATACGATGCGATAGTGCGGAGCATATTGGCAACTACAAGCTCCTGCTTTGAGCGCAATAATATTGCATCTCGATCGCCTCCGCTGGCAGCTATGGCCGCGGCGTCTAAAGCTTCATACGCAGTGGTAAGATCTGCCAATGAAGGTGTCGGGGTCGGAAAACTTGCATTTCCCGTCATCTTGGATACAATTGTACCCGCTTTTTCGGAAAGTTTCGAGGCATTAAGCCCTGAAAGACCGAGTTTGATTTTTCGTCTCATCTTTTTGAATTTTTGAGATTTTCCTGAGCAATACGCTGCAGGGCCTGAGCAATAGGCTGCAGGTGCCTCCTTATATCAATCTACGGATCAAATGGTTACAAATTTATTTTTCAAGAAGGGGGCATTTTTCTGCTTCCGCAAAAGAGAATTTTTTCCCATCTCTCAAAAACTCTCCCAAAGCACAAAATTTAGGATTACAAGAATACTGCCCAAAAGAAGATCATGTAGCATGTGGCGTCGAACACATCCCGGTTTTGCCCCCGAAGCATATCAGAAAAGCCTTTCACTCCATTATCACTAATCTTGCTGAAATACCTTTCGGAAAAAAATACCCTACATTTAAATACTAAGTTAACAACCAAAGGCTTATAAAATAGATCATGTGCCAAAGTGTAAAAAGAAGAGGCAAAAACTTTTCATTTTTCTGAAAAAAAATTCATTTTCCGGTTTTATAGGTCCTCATTTCCGGTCATTTTAAGAATGATATGGCCCCAAAAAAGAGTGAAAATCGCACTTTTACGATCCCTGATAGGTGGCAATCTCGCACCTAAAATCGATTTTTTGTACGAAATCCGGCTTTTTTGTACACTAAGAGACCTGTCTTAGTACACTAAGAGACCTGTCTTAGTACACTAAGAGACCTGTCTTAGTACACTAAGAGACCTGTCTTAGTACACTAAGAGACCCATCTTAGTACACTAAGAGACCCATCTTAGTACACTAAGAGACCTGTCTTAGTACACTAAGAGACCTATCTTAGTACACTAAGAGACCTGTCTTAGTACACGAAGAGACCTGTCTTAGTACAATAAGAGACCTATCTTAGTACACTAAGAGACCTGTCTTAGTACAATAAGAGACCTGTCTTAGTACACGAAGAGACCTATCATAGTACACGAAGAGACCTATCATAGCACACTAAGAGCCTCTTCATAGCACACTAAGAGACCAGTCTTAGTACAATAAGAGCTGTGGCTTAGTAGAATAAGAGACTCATCTGAGTAGGTTAGGCGCCCTGTCATAGTGCACTAAACTACCGTTTTTTGGGAGCCTATGAGCCTATTCGTCCTTTTGTGGTTCCGGCTTATTTGAACCTATCTGGAACTGCTACATTTGTATGGACACGAAGTTAAGGGTAAATTGAACAACTAAATAAACCCTAACGAAATGAAAGAAACAAGAAAGCATTACAGCAAAGAATTCAAGCAAAAAGCTGTTGAATTAAGCAACGTTCGTGGTAACGCCCAAGAGGTTGCACGTGAATTGGGAATCAGAGCAGAGCTTCTGTACCGTTGGCGTAGTGAGTTAAACCAAAATCCCTCGCTGGCATTCAGTGGTAACGGAAACAGGCAACTCACGCCGGATCAGAAAGAGCTGGCAGATTTAAAAAAGGAGTTGAGAGATGTGAAAATGGAACGGGATATTTTAAAAAAGGCCGTGAGCATCTTCTCCGTGAGCGACAGGAAATCTACCAATTCATAAAAGATCATCAAAGAGAATTTCCTGTTGGGATGATGTGTAAAGTATTTAAAATAAGCAGAAGTGGATTTTATGCCAGGCAAAGATGGCTTCCCTCCAATCATCATAATGAAAACCGCATGCTCCTTTCTGAAATTAGAAGGATCCATGCGCAAAGCAGAGCCAGTTACGGAAGTCCACGGATTACGGATGAACTGAATGCCCGGGGATTTAAAGTGTCCAGACCACGTGTGGCGCGATTGATGAAGCAGAGTCGAATACGAGCTGTACATGCAAAGAAGTTTGTGGTAACCACCGATTCTACGCATAAATATCCGGTGGTAGAAAATAAATTGGACAGAAACTTTACTCCTGAAGATAAAGGCCAATCGTGGGTTTCAGACATTACATATATACGAACGCTCAAAGGCTGGCTTTACTTGACTATTATCATGGATCTTTTCGACCGCAAAGTGATAGGCTGGTCTCTAAGCAGCGATTTGACTGCAAGAAATACAGCTATTGCTGCATGGAAAATGGCGGTGAAAAACAGACCGATTATTCATGGTCTGATATTTCATTCCGATCGAGGGATACAATATGCATGTCACGAATTTGCCAAACTACTGGAGAGTTATAATCATGTGGATAGAAGCATGAGTAGAAAAGGAAACTGTTGGGACAATGCCGTAGCTGAAAGCTTCTTTAAAACCTTGAAGGTGGAGCTCGTTTATAGAACCCGGTATAACACCAAAGAAGAGGCCGCATTATCGGTGTTTGAATGGATCGAAACGTGGTATAATAAACACAGAAGACATTCGGCCTTGGGAAACCTAACAATTACAGAATTTGAAAATCTAATACAATTGAAAAATGTCGCTTAACTTATTTGTCCATTTTTTTGTTGCAAGTCCATATCTGATCGTCCTTCAAAATCCTACCATTCCCTTCACACACGGAACTTCCCCCTTTGGAGGAAACGAAGGGGGTGGACATTGACTCCCGTCACCACATTCATTTGTTGCTCAAAATCTAAGTCTCATTTATCCACGCGCGCCCCCGACCCCAAAAGAAGAGTTGCTACCGCACCCAATAATTGAACATTTAAGCGGAGCGCATATTTTTCTTTTTCAACATGGAGAACACGCAGAAAAAGCACGAAGAAAAAGCATGGAGAAAATCAAGCCTGAGTAATCCACACTGAACTCCAATTCCAAAACCCCGATGCACCCCGTGAACTGAGCGGAGCCCCCTCACGAAGCGAAGCAAGTAAACCACTGCGCACCCCCGTGTTGAAAAAAAAAGTGAGCGAAGCAAACCGCTCACAGATATATCATTCATGCACAAATTGATCATTCGACATTCTACATGATTCATTCTCCATTCAACCACAGGCCTTCCAGCATCCACTTCATAATCCGCGCCCAATCCTTCAGCATAAGCCTATACCCCTCTGCAGCATTTCCATTGCCGCGTTTGAGCTGGCCTAAATAAGAAGGATGATAAACCGGAAATAGGGAGGATTGCCCCGAGCGGATCGAAAATGGGGAGAAGCACAAACGCGCCATGGGGTCGTTCATATCGATGTCGGGCATGCCGCACTGCGGAGAAGGGTTGAGGAGATGGAAGAGTGCATTCGACGGGCCGGCGCCCACGCTGACTACCGTTTTGGGATTGATAATATCGAGCAAGGGCAGGATATAACGCTCGGCACAGTATCTGTACACACATTTACGACGGTACATCACGGCTTTACTTATTCCGAGAAAGGGAACGGCATCTGCGAGGAATACCCCGGCGGGCTTTGGATTGTCGGGTGTGCCGATGTCGCGGCCTATGGATTGAAGGAGCTGGAGCAGATATCCATTAGCCGGACGCACCCACTTCTGTGAACCGTCCGGAAGCTCCCGACAGCATGCAGGTTGGCCACGGAGGTCAAGGTATTGATCGAGGCAACGCCTATCGGCCATAATTACCACAATATCTGCATAAAGATCGCACGCCCAGCGGGCATAACTGCCCAAGTGTTTCGGATTATAGGGTGTGTCAGCAGGGTTTGTAAAATTGTATTGGTTCAGCGAATTGTCGGCGCACCGCGTGCGAATAAGCCGACCATACCGCGTTTCGCGGGTTGAATGTTTCATAACGTGTTGCTTTGGTTAGCGGCAACAAAGTAGTTTTACTTTCCGAAAAATGAAAGAAATGGGTTAACGATTTATGAACATTGGGGGTCAAATCCCTGTTCAAACCCCTGTTCACTCACTCTCCACACGCACTCTGATTTTTATTTAGAGCGAGAATCAGGAAACATCGAGAAAACGGTCATCCATTTTGTGCGGGATTATTCTGCAGCATTAGCTTCGCTGAGCACCTTCGTCGGTTGCCACTATGTCACGACCGACGACCAGAGGGAGACCGTATTGTAGGAAGTAAATGCAGCTTTTAGATTTGCAATACGTAGCGGAGTATCCATCTACACCTATGGCATGGGTCTGGATCGGTATGATGGCATCTTCCCAAACCGCTCTTTATTCCATATAGGCCTGCCATTGTACAAGCACGTATTTATCTTTTTGGTGCTCGGTCTTTGCCAGAAAACCGTATTCATAGCAGAAGAGGTATACCTCCCCCTTTTGATTTTTCCAGTAATGGGTATAGTAGCGCGGATTGAACCCCGCGTCGAGCAATACATCTTTGCGCACAGTGGCTTTGCCGGCTTGATTGTAATGCTTGAGCAGCTTTCTGTTTTGCTTGAGTTGAAGATCTATCTGTTTAAAAAGCGAAAACTGATCCGTTTTTTTCTTTTTGTAGTGGTAGCTCGATTTACAATGGGTATCACAAAATATTTTATCGATCCGGCCTTCGATAATTTTGCCACAATCCAGGCAAGTATGTGGTTTCGCAAGGGGCATTTTAGTCGTTTTAAATTGATTACACGGTTAATTATACGCATAATTTCACGCATAGCCCAATTCTACGGTTTTCATCCTTTAGTTTTACCCACCTAAACGGCTATATTATGGCAACGCGAAGAATTGCATTGAAGCATTTATTGATTGACAACCGGAAACAAATTGGTCTGAAATTCTATCCCGATCATGTCATTCAACAATTGGTCAAGACGCTGCCCGATGTGCGTTGGAGTGCTACCTATTCGATGGTTTATATACCGAATACAAAACCGTATCTCGATCTGATTTTCAAAACCTTCCGGGGAATTGCATGGGTAGATTGCGGTCTTTTTTTTGGCAAAAGCCGAACCCGAAACAATGAAGAACTACATATAGAAAGACGCGCCAAACCGAAGACAAATGCCTTGCCCGACTGCCCGAAGGAGTTCCTCCAAAAACTGGAAGTAAATAAATACTCCGCAGCCACGGCAAAGACGTATATTCATTATTTTGAAGTTTTTATGGGGCATTTTCGCTCCCGAGCATTGCTGGAGATCAACGAGCAGGATATTCTCAACTATCTGCAGGGCTTGGTGCAGGTAGGCAAATCGGATACGTATTTAGATCAGATGATCAACGCCATAAAATTCTATTACGAAGTGGTACTCGGTATGCCCAATCGTTTCTACGCGGTAGACCGGCCTCACAAAAAGAAGCGCCTGCCGGAGGTAATAAGCCAGGAAGAAGTGAAAAGTCTGATCGATGCGATCGACAATTGCAAGCATAGGTGCATCGCCCAGTTGCTCTACTCTTCGGGGCTGCGCCGGGCGGAGCTATTGGCCTTAAAGCCCGAACATATTGACAGCAAGCGTATGGTCATAAAAGTGGTGCACGGCAAAGGCGGCAAAGACAGGTTTACGCTCCTGAGTCAGGTATTGCTGGATACTCTTCGGCAGTATTTTAAGGAGTACCGTCCGAAAGTATATTTATTTGAGGGAGCTCGAGGCGGACAATACAGTGGTGCGAGTGTAGCAAAAATAATAACACGAGCTGCCAGGAAGGCAGGGATACAAAAGAAGGTCACTCCACATACCCTACGCCACAGCTTTGCCACGCACCTGCTGGAAGCCAAGACTGATCTGCGTTATATCCAAAAGCTTCTGGGCCACAGCAGCACCAAGACTACCGAGATCTATACGCATGTGGCGACGAATGCTATTTCACAGATCAAAAGTCCGCTTGATAGTCTGTAAATTGTTATACGTGTAAAAAGAAACATACGCCCCCATACTGCGCCCCCTCCAACCGCATCCAGACAAGGTAGAAATAAGTGGAATTGTCCACTTATTTGCGAAAAAGTGGACAAGTGCATATATTTGGGTGTTGGGGTTAATTATAAGATGAATATGTAGTGATGAGTGATTCTGCAAAAGGTCCAGGAGCTGGATATATATATCAATTCGAACTCGCTTTAGTAGAATTAGCTAAAATGAGTAACGCCAATGTGCTATCCATTGAAAAAATGGATGATTTAGCAATGCAGGATACTAAAGGTCATTACATTATGACAATTCAAGCCAAGCATAGCATTTCTGCAACAGGATCAAACTTTGGCAACACATCTGTTGATCTATGAAAGACACTAGTTAATTGGATTGATAAGCTAAGAAAAAGACAGGTTGTAAAAGGAAACCATTTCAAGGCTATTACCAACGTAAAAATACCCTCGAACTCAATTATTAGAAAATTCGGAATTGAAGATTTTGACAGTGTTGTAGATGAGATTAAAGCTTTAAAGTCAACACAAGAAGCCAAAATTGCAAAAAGAGTGTTCAAGGTAAAGATTCACCGAGTATAAAAGCTACTATTGACTAGAATAGATATGGTATTGAATGACCTTTCAAATTTTCAAACTATTCTTTCAAATTTTTCCTTCGAAGAAAACTATCAACTCAAGGACGACTTTTTTGATTCTATTCAATTAGGCTCAATCACCACCGATCCATACAGAACAAATTTATACGAAGGCTTTCTGGGTTGGGTGGTATCAGTTTCTTCTGAAAATTGGAATGACGCTAAAGAAGCTGAGTTCACAAAGAAAAATTTTGAAAAAAGCACCATCATCTGCTTAAGATTCATCCACTCAAAAGGGCAATCTTTAAAATAAAAGTGAAATACCTGAATTTGCTAAAATTGATTTAAGTGGGCTAGAGAAATGATACCTATATCCAGCAAATTTTGGATATAGATAGAATTCAGATGATAAAGAAGAAATACTAAAAGATGCAACTCTAGATTTCATCCTATCAGAAATTAAATTTCACATCTAATCTCTAAGTCAAATTCATTTACAAAGCCAGATTACGAAGACCTTAAGGATGAGTGTTACAGTGCTTGGAAAAGAGTAAAAAAAAAACATGCCACTAGAATCCCAAAGGTTATTGTAAAACTATCAAAAATACTTGCTTAAAATATTTGATGAAATAATTTATGACATTAAAGATTAAAATTTTAGACTTCATTTCGATAGGTTGGATAATTACATCCCAGAATAGCCTTTTTGCAGCTATCTGATGAGCCTAAAATTGGGTGGATTCCCAGCTGGAAGGAAAAATATAATAAATGAATAAATGACTAATTTATTTGACGTCCTTCAAAACACATCATAGGGGTAATTGCATTACAAAGTGTTATGCTGATAAAATGGGGTGAGCAAAGGGAAGAAGAGTGAAGTTATAGACCCTCACATATATCATCTCTTTATGTGCTTCCTATTGTTCTTGAAAAATCTTCTGTGGAAACATTCAAATCGTCAATGGAGCTATATACGGCAATTTCAAAGGATAAGAATTTAACTCTTGGTCTTCAAAACACTGCTAACAAAATGACTGGTCAAACTTTTGACAGTTTGAACTTAGGCTTTAGTAAAGGAATATTCACGCTGGACAAAGTTTCTATGAGAATCGGGTTGACTGATGAGTTTAAGAAGGTAAGCGTCTGAGAAAGAATGAAAATTAGTGACCCGTACTTCAGAAACTTAAGAAAGGCGGCATTTCGATTAGGGAATATTTTCGCCAAGAAGGATGAGAAAATGCTTCAACTCACATTAAATATTAGATTTTGAAATGGACTTAAAGATAAAAGCGATAATCCTGTATCCAGTCAACACAGACTTGAAGCCGAGAGTCATAACCTTCAATGAAAAGAAGGTAAACGTGATTACTGGGTACAGTAAAAGAGGCAAATCCTCGATTATCGAGATTGTTGATTACTGCTTAGGAAATAAGAAGCCGAACATTCCTATAGGTCGAATCAGAAACATGGTATCCGATATTGCGCTTAAAGTAAAACATCAATGGCACTGATGCCTTTATTGGAAGAAATAGTCCTGGTCAGAACGGAAAAGGTTCCGATATAATGTATTATCAAGAGGTTTCCTCAAAAGGTGAATCCCAGAATTTAACACCAATAAGTGGAGAAGATATAGATAAATATCAGATTAATAAAGAAATTTTGTTCAGACTTTAAACACGAAAGGTGGATTTCAAAATCTGGAAGAACAATCCTTTTTCTCGGACAAACCCTTAACAATTGGGTTTAGAAGCACCAGCTCATTTTCTTTCAACCTCAGGGGCTGATAGCAAATGGAAATACAATTTTCTATAAGACGGAAGAATTCTACTACATAGACAGATTAAAAATGTTCTTTCCCTTAGCGTTAGGGTACAAATCCTATGAAATCCTAATTCTTGATTCAGAAATTAAAGAACTTGAAAAGCAAGAAAAAAAAATAAGGGACAAAATTGAAGATATAACTCAGCGATATGAAAATTGGAAAGAAGAGATGTATGAATATTATAGCGAGGCGATTAACCTTGGCTTAACTAATACTGACATCAGTCTTTCAAATTCAAATGTTTATCAAATTAGACATGAACTAGATACAATCTTTAATGAAATCAGAGAGGATAGCACTTACAAGAAGGGTTCTGGAATTCTGTATAGTACAAAACTTGAAGACTTAGATTCTCGGAGAAAAAAGACTTTGCGAGAATTACAAGAAAATAAAATAGAGCTTAATCGAATTCTGAATTTTGAATCGACTAAAGTAGATTACATCAAGAATGTTTCTAAGGAAATGGAAACTCGATTGAAACCCGTTGATTGGTTTCTTCAAAGAAAAGGAACTGAAAAATGCCCTTTCTGTGATTCTATCTCCTCAAAGGCTCTTGAAAATCTTCAAAAACTTAGAGATGTCAAAAACGATAATATCACATTATTAGATAACGATGAAAATGAAGTCTTTTCATTTGAAAAAGAAAAACTTGACCTTAAGAAGAAGATAGCATCCTTAGAAGAGAATATAAAACAAATTGATAGCAATATCAGCATCATTCATACAGAACTCGAAGAAGATCAAAACTCCTATCAGAAAGTTTATGAGTTTGTTGGAAAAGTATCGAACTTTCTAAAACATGTAGTATCGCCTTCTGATAAATATGATGAGGATCTAAAGAAAATTATTGGAGACCTAGTTGTAAAAAAATCTAAAGTCTCAGGTTTAAGGAAAAAATTTGACAAACAGTCTACATTAGAAAAGCTCACCCGAACTATAAAAACGTACGTAGATATTCTTCCTATAGAAAACAAAGAGCATTGCAACGTCTTACTTGACCCTGACAAACACTTAGGTGTTAGAATTGAAGACACTTTGAACAAGTCAACAACTTTTCTAAACAAGATAGGGAGTGGTTCAAATTACATGTGTTATCACCTAGCAACCATGCTCGGGCTTCATGAATTCTTCTATAATCTAAAGGAGGCGGGGAAAAAAATTATGTCCCGACTTTCTGGTTACTAGATCAGCCTAGCCAAGTGTATTTTCCAGAAAGAATTGCCGAGAAGTCTGACTTAAATGAAAAGGAATCTGAGGACAAGGCAAATACAAAAAAGATATTTGAAGTCTGCAAAATATTCATGGAAAGAACCAACCATGAAGTTCAAGTGATAATTCTTAGAACATGCCGATACTGATATGTGGCAAGGGTTAGAAAAGGATATACACCTTGTTGAAAATTGGAGAGGAAAGGAAGAGAATGGAGAATTTACCGACGATTACAATGCTCTAATTCAGCAAGATTGGATTTTAGAAGACTAAATATTGTGCTGATTTTGCAAATAAAATAAACTAACCCTCCTCTCCGGCGCATTTATAATGGACAGATAATTCAACTCAAAATGGACGACTTTGATAGAAGCTTTACGGAATCGATTGTAAGCAAATTGACCTCGAGACTTGGAAGAAATTTAAATCAAGACGAGTCTGACGCTTTCAGACGAGCACGCTCAGGAATTGCTTATGAAATGATGTTGGACTACATTTCTGACGAAGAGAAGTCGAAAAGAGAAATTGAAGATTATGTTGAATCAGTAACAATTGAAAATAAAAAAAACTACCCACAACAACGGTAGTTGATGCACAACCCTTTTTTTAGTCTAATTCCAGCACCATTTAAACAATTTAAGCGGGCTTTGTTTTTGGGTTCAGCTCGCTCCTCTTCCGCTCACCGCGGCATATCCTTTATTCGTATGGCTTTCCTTTTTTGGAGGAATCTTTACTTTGGCAGGAGAAACATCCGATACCCAAATCGGCAGAGATAGGGGATATATCCGTAATAACAACTAACCGATATGGTTTATAGGGCTTATTGGCGGTATAAACCATATAAGATGGTGGGGAGTGTGGTTTATTGGGATGTTGGGCATCATTAAATAAAGAAAGTGAATTGGCTTAAAAGGAAAATAGAAAAACCACAATTTGACTTGGCTGAATACGGCCAATTAAAGCTTAATAAGAATCAAAACGGGTTTGAATGGTTTGGACGTGTCAATATGCCAATTTCAAAAGCCTCGATTGAATTAACCATTGAAGTTGAAAATCAAAATGAACCTTCTAGTGAACAAATTGAGCTGATTAGAGAATTTGAAAAAAGATGGCAAACCACGAGTTACAAATTGTTTGAATATATGGAAGAATGTTTTCGCGATTCGAAATGGGAAAAAGACAAAAATGAATTGCAGAATATGTATTTCTTATCCGCTATTGATTTGAAAAGAGAGAATTTTGAATGGTGGATTGTATTAGAACCAGAATTTGATGTCACTTCTATTTTCAATTTCTTGCCAAGATTCACTTTGAAGAATGACGAAATAGTTTGGAGTAATTTAAAATAGAAAACGAATGCCCAACATTAGCTAAAAAATCATAGCTGCCCTTCGGGACAGCAACGCTTTTTAGCTGAGCCGTTGGCGACCATTAAAAAACAAAGACATGAATGAACTACTGTGAAGCCTTATATCAATTTACGCTTGAATTCACTCCTCTGAATGAAATCCAGTACGACAAACCAAATTTAGTTTTTCTCGGAGCAAGTTTTATTCTTGGACTGACCGTTATAATACTTGACTTGATTGCTCACTATCTGAAGAAAAAGTCATTCTTGGACATGAAATACAATGCCAAGACAAACTATTTTTTAGTAATTATTGGTTGGACAATTGCTTCAACTGTCGTCAGCTACTTTGGATTGATAATGAAAATTTTTGGACCAACTATACAATCTTGTGTAATAGTCGGTTTTACTTGGATATTTCTTGCTGCTCGTATCGCGAATAAATCAGCTGAACCCGAAATTGAACAACGATGAGCTTTTTAAGGAAAATACTTGGTTACAGAGACTTTAATACACTCAATTCGATTAAGGAGTATTTAACGAATGAAAACTTAGTGAGTGATAATGAAATCGACTCATTAAACCATTTAATTCTGTTTAAGACAAGTAAACAAACTACTTGGCTACTATCGGACAGTCAATCTGTTTTTTGCTTTTTAGATGACACAAGTAAAGACAGCTTTGAGCTTAGATGGAAAGAACCCAAAAATGGCATAGAAGGAAACTATAAAATAACGTGGAACTACAAAGCCAATACGGCAAAAATTGACTTTGGTGAAAATCATAAAAGATGGTTAGTAACCAAGTCTTTGTTTCGAAATGAACAGAAACTAAATGAAGAAATTGAAAAAATAATAGAATAAAAACGGTGGCCAACACAGCATATAGCTTATGGCGGGTAAACGGCTCCGCTCCCCCGCAATTACCGTAAGTGAGCTCCGCCGCATTTGTAATGCTGCGGCCGGGATACGCCCCATACAGTACCGTTCTACTCAATTAAATAAAAAATAAAAATGATTCCAGAGCCACACAATATGTATTTAGAGCATGGATTGTTCAATGAAGTAATATTTAAACCTGAAGAGCACTCCAAAATATTTGACATCTTGTTTTATAAAGGAACAGTTGATGCCCATTGTCCAAGGTGTGGAAAAGATAGCGTTTTAGAAAGTATTGATAATTTTCCAATGGTTAAGTATGGCACTAATAATCAGATTTGGTCTTCTCCTCAACCAATGAAATCAAATAATCACTTAAGAATAGATTATTATGAAAATCAAAAATTCGTTTTAAAAGAATTCAAATGCTCTCGCTGTTCAAATTTGCATCAATTTCATTTTGAAGTATTTAAGGTGGACAAAAAACAACTAATATTTACTTTAAAAAAAGTAGGACAATGTTTTTCTATTGCTGATTATCAAAATCATGACATAAAAAAATATAGAAAAGTTTTAGGCAAAGAAATGTACAATGAATTTAGTAAAGGTGTTGGCTTATTTAGTCACGGAGTAGGGATAGGGTCTTTTGTTTATTTACGCAGAATAATTGAGAAGTTTGTAATCCAAGAGGCATACAATAATGAAAGTATTAAAGAGGGATTCGACAATGAACTTTATGAGAAATCGAGGATAAAGGAAAAAATAGATTTACTAAAAGAATCAATTCCAGATTTTCTCGTATCCAATAAAGCTTTGTACAGTATCTTGTCCAAGGGAATACATGAATTAAGTGAACAAGAGTGCTTAGAATTATTTCCAGTAATGAAAACATCTATTGAATATATTTTGGACGAAATAAAAGCAAGACGTGAACTTGAAGAGAAGAAGAAGAAATTAAGTGAACAGATTAATAAAGTCAATGAACAATTAGGAAAAACTGAGTAGAACAATGTATGCCTGGCTATGCCGCCCATGCGGGACGGCACATCAGGTATACTCGGCCGTTGACAGCAATTAGAAGATGAAACGAAATATTCAAATTGATATAATCAAAGCCTTACTAGCAAAAACTGGAAACCAATGCGCTTATGAAGGTTGCGATCATCCCATTTTTGATCAAAACAATCTGTACGTTGCTAATTTATGTCATATTGAAGGTGTTTCTAAAAAAGGCCCTAGGCATAACAATGATTACACTACTGATCAAATTAATTCCTTTAACAATTTGCTATTCCTTTGTTACAGGCATCATAAAGAGGTAGATAGTGATCCAAATAAATACTCTGTCGAAAAACTAAAACAAATTAAGTTTAGACATGAAGTAAAATTTGATGAGGAACAATTACGAATAGATAAAAAACAAATAGATCAAATCTTATTGGAAAACGAACATTATTGGTCTTATTTTGAAAATGGTTATGAAGACGCACACGAAATTCCCGAGCTTAGATTTAATATTAAGGCCAATGCGAAATTTGATGAATTACATGCAGCCGTTCATGATTCATTTGATTTACTCGAAAGTTTATTACGCATAATTGATTTTACAAAGCCCGAGTATTTTGAGCTCTGCATCGGTATTCCAAATCATATGATGCAGCTTCATCTATTAGTAGACCAAATGAGAATCAAAAACATAGAATTGGAGCTCTCTCTCAAACCTAATGATATTAAATTAAAAAACCTGTTAGCCGAGGTCAGAAAAGAGTTCAAGGAGCTATCGAAAATTGCAAGTAGAATAGACTAAAATACCTTCTTTGAAAAGCTGAACCGAATTAAAATTCCTCTCCTAGATTAGTAATAATTTGAATCGATGAAAGAAAGTGAAATCCGACCATATTTTGAAAAAATGCTTGCTCTCCGCTCCGCCGCATTTGTAATGCTGCGGTACTCCTCACAATCTCCGACACCGGAAACCCTCTCGCGACCCGCGACTCGAGACTCGCGACCCAACCCCTCGCGACTAACCCTCCACAATCGCCACTTCCTCCTCCGTCAATCCATAAAGCGCATACACCATCCGATCTATCTCGGAATCGGTCTTTTCGATCTCGGCTTTGAGGGCTTGGGCTTCGGCTTTTTTGGTTTCAAATACTTCCATCCACTCCATTTCTTGCAGCTTGGTAAGCGGAGTGCCACCGGCGGTCTTTATGGCTTTGGTTAATTCTTTTATAAAGGCGCCAAAGGTTAAGTCGTGCCAGGATTGGAGTTTTTTCGAGAGCTTTTCTGTTGTTAACTCAGCTTGGAGGAAATTTACAAAAGCTATTTCTAATTTAAGGGCCTTAAGTGCCATTAACGAAATATCTTTAACGAGTTTAGTTATTGATGTCTGTAATTCTTTTGAAGCTTCTATTATCGGGAGCTTCCTTATATCGCCAATAAGTACTTTTGGAAAAGTTGTTCGCTTGCCCTTAGGAGATGTTTTTAAATTATACCAAGAGATCAATTTCGAGTTTATCAAGCCTAACAAAAATTCTGTTTTCAGATTTGAAACATTTAAGCATGAAATGATTCCCGGATCATGATAAAGAACTCCCTCGTATTGTGCCGCAGAGATGCGTGGTGGATTTCCACCTGTAATTTCTTGAATTAAAATTCTGCTACCTTTAAAATATTTAGGTTTTCGAGATCTATGAAGCCATTCTCCATATTTCAAATACTCAGCGTTATCAGTATTTACAGAATACCTGCTAATAGCTCGACCCTGAACCCATTCTCCGAAATTTTCGCCATCTTTCGATTTACTGTGGTACACTCTATTCTTTATTTGTTCTTTAGAAAGAATGTTCTGTTGAATAAGGAACTATACCTTGGCAAACATCTAAGAAATCACTACCTTTTTTCGATAGTTTTAGAATCTTATCAATGATATTTATGTCATCGTCATTCTGCCAAATTTGGAATTGATTGTCATCCGAGATTCGCCATTTTTTAACGTTGGCAATTTTTTTGTGAATTGTGGCATCCGATATATCCAACGCTTTGGAGTCTATATTGACAATTTCACAAGTATTCGTATCCCCACCTTTTGTTAGAAGAAATACAATTGCATTAAGGCTTGCATCTGGAAAAACAGAATGTTTAAATGCAACTATAGTATCCACACTAAAATTTTCGAGGACGAAAATTCTGAGCAATCTGGCTTGTGGAATATTTATCCAAGTATCAGGACTTATAAATCCAATTCTTCCATTTTTAGAAAGAAGTCTTTTAGTAAGCTCGATAAAGAAGAAATAAATCTCATAATTACCTTGGAATGTCTGATAGAACTTACCTGTGTATTCCTTTGCCGCCGCATCTAAATAGGCCCCATAAGGCGGATTCCCAATAACCACATCAAACCCACCTTTTTCAAAGACATGCGGAAACTCGGTTTTCCAGTTAAAGGCTTTGTCGCCGGCTACGGCACGGCTATCGATCAGTGAGTTGCCACACTTTATATTGCTGCTTAGGTTATTGAGCTTTCGGCGGGGTTGGGCGGTGCGTAGCCAGAGTGATAGTTTGGCTATCTCTACCGATTCTTGGTTGAGATCTACGCCGTATATATTCTTTTCGAGTATGGTGTTTTCGATATCGGGAAAAAGGAAACCGCCGCCGAGCATGGCACTCTTGAGTTCGTCGAGCATGGCGTGCTCTTTTATCAGGAAGTCGAGCGCTTGGTTGAGAAATGCACCGGAGCCACAGGCAGGGTCGCAGATGGTGAGGCGCAGTAGCCAATTGCGGTATGCATCGAGGGTGCTTTGGAGATCGACCAAGGTGGCGGTGCGTCGGTTCTTACGATCTTTGCGATACGCCTCTTCTTCCAGTCCCAGCTCGGCTTTCTTTTCGGTGCAGAGCTTGCCAATGGTATTGTCAACAATGTATTTGGTAATGTATTTGGGGGTGTAGAATACGCCGTCCTTTTTGCGCTTCGACTTTTGCTTGTCGAAGTCTTTGCCCTCTATTTCGGCATTTACGCTTTCTATTTCATTGAGCGAGTTTTCGAATATATGTCCCAGGATATTGACATCCACCTGGCTTTCGAAATCGTAGGACTGCAAGCGGAGGGCGTGGCGGTACAGCAGGTCGTTAGAAATGTGTAGGCTGTCGAGCACCGTGTCGGGCATAAAGAGTCCGCCGTTATACGCAAATATCTCGGCGCGGGAGTTGGTGCCCTGCCTGCCGGTATCGAGAAACCGGAAGTACTGCTTGAAGAGCTCGAAGAGGGGGCGTTCGTCGCCAAAGTCATTGTCAGACTTCCATTTGTCGAGTATCTGCCGGGTAGAATTTGGCGGAAGCAAACCCCGGTCTTCGGCAAAGAAGATAAAGAGGAAGCGGTCTATAAGTTTTTGGGAAGTGCGGAAGAGGCGTTGCTTAATGTTCTTGTTGGCGCTTTCGCGGTCGTCTTTGGCCAGCTCGGTGCGAAAGACTTCGTTTTTCATATTCAGCCTTACCAGATCGCGGAATAGCTCGCGCTTAAAGAGCGAATAGTCGGCGTAAAACTGCTTGGTGATGGCTTCTTCTTCCTGTATAGACGCCTCCTTGATGCGCAGCGGAATATTGTTGAGCAGGTTGTCTTTGGCGAGGCAGAGCCAAGAAGCGCAAACCGATCGGCGGTGAGGGCAAAGAGGTCGAACTCTTCGTACTCCACGGCATTGTTGATGTAGAAGCGCAGTTTCTCGAAGTTGGAGGTGATTACATAAATACATCCCGTCTGATTGGCTTTGTAGTCGAAAGCCTGTTGGCGCGCCTTTTCGAGGTCTTTGGTCTCGGTGCCTTTCAGTTCTATGACGCATATTGCCTGATCGTCTTTGATAATGGCGCCATCGGCCTTCTTGCTGTTCTTTTCGTTTTTGTATTCGGCCACGAGGTTGAAACCATCATGGGGCTTCATGGTATAGCCCAGCACCTTTGCGAAAAGCGCGGTAAGGAATGGCCCTTGGTATTCTTCTTCCTTGCTTTGGCGAATGTTTTCCTGAATCTTGGGGTCGAGGAAATAAGCGGCGAAGGCTTTGTATGCTTTAGCAATAGCGGCGGTGTCTTGCTGCTTCAGGTATTTCTTTAGGACGGATGTTTGGTATAATGGCATGGTGTGCGTCTCAGGTTGGGGGTAAATATAATAATTGTATGGGTGTTCGCTTTGCTCACTTCTTTAACGCGGAGGTTTTTTCAATTGTCTTTTCTTTTGTGGGTGAGAATATCTGTTTTGGTAGTTTCAATATCCGAGAATTAATCCGGATGGTATTGTTGATTTTTTTAAAAACATTTTTTACATTGTGATCTCATATAATACATTGAGCCTGACCCTATCTTTCATCGTCTCACTCAGATTCAGGCTCAATAATAGTTTTTCTGTTTCATAGCAACCAAATCCGAAGAGAACGCCTTTTGGATTTGGTATTTTAGAATGATTCGTGGCCAATGGCCTACCATCACCTCGCCATCTTTTCTTAGAAGTATTACCCTTTGGGTAAGAATGCTTAATTTGGCTCAGCAATGTCCCGGATGCTCGACTGAAAGGTATAATGGATATATCCGTAATACGCGTATTAGTTATGTGGTATATATACCGTATACGGCATATATACCACATAGAAAAGTTGAGAGTGTGGTTAATAAGGATGGTTGTGGTTAATTTAAAAAATGAGACTCGTGAAAATAATATTGATATCTGTAGGACTTTTAGTTCTACTTGCCATTGGGCTTTTCTTTGGCTCTATTTGGTATTATTCGTGGCAGGACAGTAAATTCTATAACATTGAAATCCCAGAAGGAGAAAATTATCAAAACCCGACTGAATATCTAAACAACCAACAGATTGACTCGCTAAAAGCTTTAAAAATTAACTCTGAAAAAATTGAAATCATTGGATCAGGTTATGGCGGGTATGATTTTTATATGTGGCATAAACCGACCGAGAAGGGAGAAATCTACATTAAAGCGTTTGAGATTACTAAAAACCAAAGACTTTCAGAGTGGAAACTAACAAATAGGACTAAGAATACGATAACAGAACTGTCTGATAACTTCAAAGTGTATACAGGCAGAACAGTTATTGACGAAGGAACGTTTGAGAAATATTATCCAGTAAGATTTGAACTTTGGTTTAAATCGTTTCAGGACGGGACAGAGAGAAAATTGACTGAAAAGTCCTATTTAATTGACGGATGGGACAGATAAAGAAAATAGCTTAACGCTCTGATTAATTGAAAAAATGGAAATATTGATAGGAATAACAAGTATAATAATTGGTGTATTAATCGCGATAATTCCCTATTTCAGGCGAAAATATTTTTTACGGCCAGAATTGACAATCGAAATAATTAAGGATGGTGGGTCAAGCTCTCCACGTGGATTAAGCCCCAAAAATAAAGTCAATGAAGAAGGATATATTGATGGAAATACGGCTATTAGAGTGTTTGAATTGACTTGGCGATTTAAGGTTAGAATAACAAACAATTCGGACTTGACAGCTTTTTATCCTGACTTAGAGTTCAATCCGAATGGGCCGAAGTTTACGGTAATTGACAAATTGAATAGTCTTCTACCAATTAAACCGACTGAATCAATTACACTAAAAGTTGAATACAGAAAATATGAAGAAAAAACAGGACAAGAAAGAACAAATGTCGGAAGAGATATGCCTCCTGAATTTAGTGATCTTGGACTTCTCTTGGGATGCCAAAATTCAAAGAAAAGCAGATTCTACACTTTGTATGACTACAGCGGAGGAGGAAACAAAAATACCTTCTTAAAAAAGCGACCAAAAGAATATAAAAGCAACTAACCACAACATTCTGTATAGTGCATACCCTGCGGGATACGCACCATACAGTAGCCGTTAGGTGGCATTAAAAACAAACATCAATGAAAATAAATTTACCAACCAAAAAAGGGTTACTGAATACAATCCCTGAAGTTGAATTTGAGCAACTTGTCGTGGTTGGTGCAAATGGTTCTGGCAAAACAAGATTTGGTTCAATGATAGAAGAGTCCTATCCAGGTAGAAGCCATAGAATTTCAGCGCAAAAATCATTGACTTTTCCACCCCACGTAAGTCCAACATCAAGAGAAAGAGCCGAAATTTCTTTTAAATACGGTAATTATTATGACCATTTTAAGACTGAAAGCCAATATCATAGCTCCAAGAAAAGTGGACGATGGGGTGGGAACTTCAATACCTCTTTATTGAATGATTTTGATAAGTTATTAATCCTACTGCATACAGAAGAATATGAAGACTCTTTAAGCTACAAAGAAGGAAGAATTTCAAAACCTACGACTAAACTTGATAGAGTACAGAAAATTTGGGAAATTGTTCTACCGCATAGAAAACTACATAAGACCGCAGGAGTAATTGAAACTTATCCAACAGGACAAATAGATAATAAATACAATGCTTCAGAAATGAGTGATGGAGAAAGGGTAATCTTCTATCTCGTAGCAGAAGTAATATGTGCAGCCCCTACATCAATAATTATAATTGATGAGCCTGAAATGCACATACATAAATCCTTAATTAAGACGCTATTTGATCTTATTGAAATTGAAAGACCAGATTGCCCGATTATCTATTTAACACATGACATCGATTTTGCATTTACCCGTAATAGTGCTCTTAAGATTTGGGCGAAATCTTATGCAAACAATGTTTGGGATTATGAGATTCTGGATGAAACAATGCCAATACCAGAGCAACTCTACTTAGAGGTATTAGGAAGCAGAAAGCCAATATTATTTCTTGAAGGCGATAATAGCAGCATTGACTACGAACTTTACGAGCAAGTATATAACGATAAAACTATCAAGCCTTTAGGCAGCTGTGATAAAGTTGTTCAAGTCGTTAAAGCATTTAGAGAACAACAAGGTTTTCATCATATTGAATCCTTTGGAATTATTGATAGAGACAGAAGACAGGAAGCTGATTTGATTAACCTTAATAGTAAAGGAATTTGGGTTTTAGATGTTGCGGAAGCAGAAAATCTTTTATTGATAGAACCTATTGTCAAGTCCATTGCCAATCATATGGGAAAGGATGTTGATCGTGTTTTTAATCAAGTCAAGCAGAACATAATTGATTTCTTCACAAGTCAGTTAGATTCTCAAATTTTGATACATTTCAAAGAAGTATTACGAAGGGAGTATTTAGCACTCACTAATTTTAGCTCTTCGTCTATCGGTGATGTAATTGACGAAGTTGGTGCATCTTTTAGCTCAATAAAGATGCAAATTATACATGACTCAATTCAATTGGATTTTCAAGACATTCTATCAAGACAAGACTATGATTCAATTCTAAGAGTGTTTAATTTAAAAAATGCATTGATACCTAATTCTAAAGTCTGTGAATTAACGGGAATAAGGAATAAAACGGAATATAAAAATGCAACTCTGACACTTCTTAAAGGAAATAATTCTGTATCAGAGAATATTAAAGTGGGAATAGATGAAAAAATAATAAAAAACGCCACCTAACAAAACCTAAGAAAACATGCCCTGCGGGACACGTTTCTTAGCTTAGTCGTTGGGGTTAATTAAAAAGATGGAGAAAATAAAGTCGAAATATAAACTGACAACCATTTTAGGAATTACCGCTTTAATCGCTATTTCTTTAGTAATGATCTCTTTGTCTGTTACCGCATTTTATGACAAATACCTATCCGGAAAAGAAAATATCATATTCCCTTTTGTTATTTTGACTTCTTTGTTTCTTATCATTCTTCTAACGTCATTTTTAACTCTTAAAGAGATTGCGATTTCTAATGAGTCAATTAAATACAGATATTCATTATTTCCACTATTGACAACTAAGATTGACAAAAAAGATATTGATGGCTATGTTATTGTTTTGGAAAAGAGAAATTCGATTGTTGGTTCAGCAGACTTTCCTGTTTTCGCCAATTTTTCTGCTAAAGAAGCAATTTGGATTATTAAAAATGGAAAATTAAAATTGAGATTATCCTCACTCTATTATAAAAACTTCGCCACCCTTAAAGACGATATAACAACACTAAAGGAGTTAGACGTAAAAATTGAATCATCATTTGATCAGTTTCTTTATAGGATAAGAATGAATAAAATATCTAATACCAACTAACCCCAACAAACAATATATGGCATTGAAAAAACGCCATATATTGTAGTCGTTAGGCACAAGTAAAACGAGCAACTAAAAATGATGATAAGAAAACCCATACTCGTAGGAATTTTAATTCACATATCCATATTTGCACTTGGACAAAACACCATATTGTGGTCAGTAAAGGATTCTTCATCGAACAAAACATCATATTTGTTAGGTACTTTCCACCAAATGGGTAACAGCTTTGTTGACTCAATTCCTCAAATCAAATCAGCTTTATCAAAATCAGAATTAGCAATTTTTGAAACAACCAGCGCAGGTAAAAAGGTTTCAGAACTTATGCAAAGTCGAAAAGACCAATATGTATACAAGAATGTCTTAAAGAAGTCTGATTTGGAATATCTTAATAATCTTTCTTCGGATTGGAATGTGCCTCTTTCAAAAGTGAACCCGATAGAACTTTTGATTAAACTTCAACAGACAGCTACCGAAACTTTATGTGGCACAGTAAAACCCAAAGACAAATGGAATCACTTTGATCAATACTTGATACATCTTGCCACGACTGACTCTATACCATTGTATGGCTTGGAAACAGATAGTTCGCAAATAGAGTTAATCAATCGACTTTCTAAAACAAAAATGACATGGGATGACGTAAAAAAGCCAATCCACAAAACTTTGATGGACATTAAGAGACAACGCCACAGTAAAAGGTATTGTCAGTCTGCGTGGGATTATATGAATATGCAATTTGACTATCAATTTAACGAGACCTGTAATACTGAATTTAAAACTCGTAATGGAAATTGGATTCCACAACTTGAGAAAATTTTACCCGAAAAGAATTGTTTTATTGCTGTTGGCTTGCTGCATCTTTATGGGGAATGTGGCTTGATAGTGCAGCTTCGTAAAAGGGGGTACATAGTGGAACCTGTTGAATTAAAAGTGCAAAAATAATGGAAGAAATAAGCCTATTTAACTTTGAAAAATGAAGATAACCTGTGCCTAACATTGTATAAGCGTAATACGGGGTTATCGTCTAAATATGAACACCTTACAAGCAATGAACTTTGCGGTAAATTGGAAATCTGTGCTTCTAAGCCCTGTACTACGCTTATACTTGCCGTTGTGTGTCAGCAAAAAAGTGAACCCAGGAACGAAACGGTAAATAATCAGTATCTTTACTTTATGAAGCCACGGTTGTATTTTGACACATCAGTTTTTGGGGGTGTTTATGACAAAGAATTTGAAAAAGAGACCAAGCAGCTCTTTGAGATGGTGAAGCAAGGGGAAATCATTTGCATGTATTCTGACATCGTAGAATTTGAACTTGAAACTGCCCCAATAAAGATTAGGGAACATTTCAGTCAAATACCGAAAGACTGTAGAGAGTTTTTGGAAATTACCGAAACTGATGAAAATCTTGCCCGACAATATCTCAAGGAAAAAGTTGTCGGTAGGACAAGTCTGGACGATTGCCGGCACATTGCTATTGCTACTATTCACAAAGCTGACTTTTTGGTAAGCTGGAATTTTAAACATATTGTCAACGTATTTCGGATTCAGGGCTACAACTCTGTGAACCTGAAAAATGGATATAAGCAGTTAGAAATTAGATCACCAAAAGACATTGTACCTCATGAATAAAATTGAAATGACAGAAAAGGAAGAGTTCAAAACGGTAGATTTTTTTAGAAAGGTTAAGGAAAGAATATCCAAAGAAACCTACAACATGACCTTTAAGGAGTTGAAAGAATACCTTAAAAAGCGAAAATTACAGTCGAAATAAAAAAAGCCGATCACACAACATTTTATAAACGTAATGCGGGCTTCTCGTCTAAAAATGAATGTCTTTCACGCAACAAACTTTACGGTTTAATGAAAAGACATGCTTCGAAATCCCGCCCTACGCTTATATTGTCGTTAGCCACCATTAGAAAAATGAAACTTCTTCACTTCATAGCACTCTCAACTTTAATGGCATTGACTTCTTGCGACTGCTATGTAAAAGTACAGGGACAGGTTGTATCTTCATCAACAGGAAAGCCAATTGAGAATGCAGTTGTGACAATGATTGATAAAAATCATCAAGTGTTTACAGATCAAAACGGGAAATTTTTAATCGACCTACAAACAGGATTTTGTTTTGATCCTGAGATTAAAGTGACAAAGGAAGGATTTAAACCATTCCAAATCTTAATATCAAGTAACTCAGAATACTTGTCTTATCAAATTAAATCAAAATCTCAATCAGTCGATTTCGATGAGCCAGTTTATCCTGACTCAACCAATAGAAATACTTATAAAACTGGAAGTTGGATAGAAAAGTACAGTCAAGATTTTGAATCTAAGAATGATAGTTTGATAATATTTCTAGACACTGAAAGCTTCGAAGAAGAAATTAAAACACTCAAAGAAAAAAGAGAAACCGGTGGCTAACAATCGCTATAAAAACATGCCCTTCGGGACACGTTTCATAGCGTTGCGTTACCACCAATAAAAGAAACGAATTCATTTGAAGTTTAAAGGAAATAGAAAAACAATCACATTTGAATGCTTGGCGTAGTTATTAACGCAGATAGAAAGGATATCTATTTTTTGTCCAAAGATTAATGATAAACGAAGAAATCAAAATGCCAAAGTTCCATTTTTTTAGACGAGTATTTTATACAATTCAGCTATATTCTCTTGCGACCTCATTCTTGCGCTTCATAAAGAAGATAATCAAGACACCCTTCGAAATCACACGCCAAAAATTTTCTTTGGTTGCGATGCTATTATCATTTGGTTTATTGAGTTCTGTTTTACCTATATCCACTCAATTATTTGCGCAAGAGTATCTGGATATTGAAAGTAACAACATTAGAATAGACCCGGAATGGTCTAAAACGTATGCGTCAGGAGAGAATATATGGGCTTATGACGTAAAATCAGACATCTACGGAAATATTTATTCTACCGGTTATTTCCACAGGTCTTTAAAAATCGGCGGGAAATATATCGCACAGTCAACCGAATGTTCCAGAAGATGTCCTGATACTTATTTCTTGATGAAACATGACATCAATGGCAAACTTCTTTGGATTAGATATGCAAATGGCAATTCCCGCCCATCAAAAATCGTAATAGACAAACAGGGTGATATTTTTGTGGCTGGCAGCGTTTTTAGTAAAGCATTGGTTTTTACTTCTATTGGCACAACCACGGTTAAGCTGGACAAGCCCAATGATTTTAAAAGGGGGATTTTTATTGCAAAGTATGATCCATCAGGAAGGATAATCAAGACTCATTTTTTTACTGAAGGCAACAACGAACATGCAAGTGATTTTGTCATTGATAATAAAGGAAATATTTACATAGCAGGAGGGTATCAATTTGAGAGTTATGATAAGCCAAGTTTGATCCAAGTTGCTTCTCTTTTAATGAAATTTAACCCCCAATTTGAGTTTATGTGGAAACAGGTTGGCGACACAATTGGCAGATCAAACATCAGTTCAATATTTATTGATGAAAAAGCAAATATATATTTGACCGCAAGTTTTACAAGTAACATCCGATTTTGGAAGACAGAGTTTTTAAATTCTAATATTAAGGGAAGTTCAATTCTCGCCAAATTTAACGAGAAAGGAAAATTACTTTGGGCTATAGACTCTATCGGTAAAATTGGTCTTGGTTCAGGTCAGGGAATTGTAGGTGATAAAAAAGAGAATGTGTATGTAAGCGTAGGTTCTCTTGGAGGTTTTTCGATTATGAAGATTAATAAGAGCGGCAAATTACAATGGATAAATAGAATCACAGGAAAAATTTCTAATAATAATCAGAAAATGATTATTGACGATAAGGATAATGTTTATTTGTGTGGCGAAGGTTATGGAGCAGTTTTCGGAACCCAGAACTCTGAACTTTTCTCGTATAAGTCTATAGGAAGTACTGATTTTTATATCGCTAAGTATAATTCGAAAGGAGAATGTATCTGGTTGAAAGCCGGAGGAGGAAAAGGAACAGATTATTGCAAATCAATCTCACTTTATAAGAATGATTTATTCGCTTTTGGATGGTTTAGTTCAGATATGAGTTTTAATAAAACCGTTCTTAAAAATGATCGCGGTGATGCATTTTGGTTGGCAAAATTTGATTTGAATAAATTGGAGGAAATAGATAATAGTCTACAAGAAACAGGTGACAACTCTGATGACTTACAGGAAAAATATCGTGTAAATGAAATTTCTTGTGAATGTTATCAGTATGCAGAAAAGCGAAAACGATATATTCCCCCACTTAACCTACTTATTCCTGATGATTCATTCAGCAAAATGACTGGTTGGAAATATATTGGAAAAGATAACATAGGTGAAAGTGTTTTTTCTGAAGGTCTTCGATATACATCCACTTTTGACGGTGCTTTTTATTCAATGGTAATCATCGCATACGAACCAATCCGACTAATCCATCCCGATAATACATTTGCATTGAATCTTACACCTTGCGCAAACGAAAATAATACGCACGAACTACCAGTACATGCTGGTTACAAGCATCTAATAAATAAATACATCCCCGGTTACGATTATAAATCATTCGACAAGTCGGCGCAATCATATTTTAAAGTACTACTGAATATGTATGGAGGCACAGAAGAAGAAATTTTAAATAAGGTATTATTTAATTATGAAATGACAGATATCCAGCCTTTCATCTCAACCGTAAATTCAAAGTATAATATTGAAATAGAATTGGATTCTTTGAATGAGGAAGAAACAATTTCTAATATCCTTTCGGAATTAGAGCGCAAAAATATTGATTTTTCTGATTTCATTTTGACCGAATTTATCTTAACAGATAGTTCACATCACACAATTAATGATGTCGAGAAGAGCAGAATGTATTTTATTTTTAGTGAAAGGATTGGCAACTTCACCTTTGAGAACATTGATAGCGTGATATATCCACAAGTAACTGCGACTATTACAACCAAAAACATAGGAATTGAAATAAACGAAAATGTCATTAGGCGTTGGGATGCAATAAAAAACGAACCGGCAAAAGACCAAAAAGGAAAGTTCCTGCCTGCAAATATATTAGCGGATATTACAACTTTAAATTACACAACTTCAAAAGGAATTGAAGTACCAATTAAAGATGTATGTGTTACACGTTCCGAAATTGCGGGGACAAGCATATTACTGAATTTTACAAAAGCTCAATTATGTAGTTCTAAAGAAAAACATTCTAATATCTTGGAATATTCCAACTATCCCTTATTTATTACTGATTCTGTTCCTGGAAGAGAATATAGAAAACAATATGTCTATGATTCATTACTTACTGGTTTTACAGGATTAATGATTCAAGATGGCACCTTAAACATTCCTTTTAAGAATAGAGTAATTACTGTTTCGGGTTCAAATATCATTTTGAATAATAAATTTATATCAGGATCATTTAAGCTACCTATCGATGATATGGTAGATTCTTTGAAAACCACTTCTACACTTAAAATTCCAATAGTTGAATCCTTCATTGAAACAACAATGGATGAGTTAGACGAATATTTCAAAAATATTGGATTAAAAGATTTGAAGTTCGTCCGAGACGGACGGTTCTTAAAAGTATTTTTCAAAAAAACTACATTGCAACCTTAATAATATGAGCGTTTGCATTCCAAACAGAATTATAAGAAATCTACAATGGATAAGCAATCGCGCAAATGGACAAAAATATACTGGTGGTAACATTATATAAGAGATAATGGGGCTTTTCGTCTAAATATGAGCATCATACATTCAATGAACTTTACGGTAAATTGAAAAGATGTTCTTCGAAATGCCCCACTACTCTTATATTTGCCGTTATATGCCATGATGAAGACAACAATAAATACATTCAACGAACTTGACAAATGGTTGTCCGATAACTTCTACTTTGAAGACGGACACGTTTTGACCTGAGATGGTCTAGTCAGACTGGACAGATTTCTATTCAAAGATAATTGTTGTTGTTGATATGTGGGGGTCCAGGGGGACTCATAACTTTACTTTTTTGTGAATAACTATGCAGCTATTTGATATACAGCGTGTGGCGGATTGTTTTTTAGTGACGAATGGTCTCTTCGATGGTTATAATAGTTAATAAACTCATGGCAGGCTTGATACAACGCTTTCCCATTCTCCGGATTTTCCAAGTAGAGCTTGTCATATTTGATGGTACGCCAAAACCGTTCAATATACACGTTGTCAATCGCTCTTCCTTTTCCATCCATCGATATTTTAACCGTTTCGAGGTTTTTGAGGTAGTCTATGTAACAATCTGAAGTAAATTGAGTGCCTTGATCCGAATTCATTATTTCTGGTGCTCCATGAATTTCTATTGCTTCCCTAACCACTTCTGTTACCCATTCTGCCTCCATGGAGTTGGAAATACTCCAACCCACAATATATCGACTATAGACATCGATAATAGCCGTGAGGTACATGAACCCCTTGGGCATGGGAATGTAGGTAATATCTATACCCCAGACTTGATTTGGACGCTCGATTTGTAAGTTTCTAAGCAAGTAAGGATACTTATATTTTGCGGGATCTGAAATTGTTGTGCGCGGACGGCAATAGACCGTTTTTATTCGCATTATATTCATCAATGTTCGTACATGAGTCCTTCCTACTTTAAATCCGGCTTTGGCCAATTCATTGCGCATGCGGCGGGTTCCTCGCGTGGGATCTTCGAAGTGTAGTCGATCAAGTTCTGCCATCATTTGTAAATCTTTATCGCTGTATGCCTTTGACGGCGTATAATATAGCGAGCTACGCGACAAGCACAGAAGATCACACTGATGCTGAATCGTCGCTGCTTTACTACTGCGATCTACCAATTGTCTACGGTTCTTGATCGGTATCATTGCAGCTTTTTTTTTAACCAATCCCGATCCATTTTTAACGCACCGATTTCGCGATACAGATCGTCTTGTGTTTTACGCAAGGCTTCTAATTCGTCCAAATGAGCCTGGCCATGGTCAAAAACAGTTTCTGCTTTTGAAAGAAATTCTTTCTTCCACTGTGCGATTTGGTTCGGATGTAATTGATACTTTTGGGCAAGCTCACTCGCCGTTTGCTGTTCTTTGATTGCTTCAATGGCTACCTTGGCCTTGTAAGCGGCACTAAATGTGCGTCGTGCTTTTTTCATGGTTTAGAAAATTAAGAATTAATAATTTTCTGTCCAAAAAACTAGACCATTACAACCGTTAAGGAAAATCCGTTGGAAATTATTGTTGGTTATAATGTAAAAGCGACATATAAAGCAAATTCTGAAAAACACATTTTGCCCTTCAAACTAATCCCATCTAAATTAATTGAATGGACGTTTGACAAAGAAGTAGTAAATATCGGTGACGATAACTACATCGAATGTATTGAAGCAATCGATGTTAAGAATGGAATTTGCATGGATTTTTCGACCCCAGCGACTTTTCGACTCATAACGGACAGCCTAATAATTGAAGAACAAGAAATAATAAAAACAACTTTTAAGCCTTGGGCAAGTGAGAAAGTGATGTATTTGACAGCTGACCTTTCTGAAATCCCGAAACCTGATTTTTGGAAAGAGAAACTAAGTAAATATGGGCACGACATATTGTTTCGTTATTACGCCGGTGAAAAAAGACAAACATCACAAATTCCATATCCAGACTATCAAGGATACTACATTCAACTTGCAGACAAAATTGACTCAACGGAAGAAGGTATTTTTTTTGAGTATATAGAAGTTGAAAATGGAAAATTAAGTTTGAGCATGGAGAACAAGGATGAAGAATTAAAAAATGTTTGGGATGACTTAACACTAATTCTTTCAGACTTTCCAAATGCTAAAATAAAGAGTGGAAACTGTGAATTTACAGGGGCAAAATGGAAACATTATTTGATTGACAAATTATTACCGACAATAGAATAAGAAGAAATACAGCATATAACATTTTATAAACGTAATGCGGGCTTTCCGTCTAGAGATGAATACCTTTCAAGCAGGAACCTTTACGGCGAATTGGAAGTCTGTTCTTCGAAATCCCGCACTACGCTTATACTTGCCGTTGTGCGTCAGCAAAAATAACTTTCGCAATTAGCAGAAACACTATTAAAAAGTTAACCCTCAAAAAGCCATCTAAATTTCGTATCTTCGGATAGATGAAAAAACAAAAAGATATTGAACAAACTTTTATAATTGACCGGCTGACCGACTCGATTTTCAACACTATTTCGGGCGATAGTTTCCGAACCGAAGTTTCTATCCTAACCAAAACCGACCTGAAAAATATAACCACGAAAAACAGATGGAATTTTGATTGGAAAGCTGAACTCAACGATCTTAAAAAAGAAACCTACAAACTGACAATAGTCGATAACCCAGATATTATTCAAGGTCTTTTAAGCATACGAAGGGAAACAGACCATATTTTCATGAACCTGCTCGAAAATGCCCCATTCAACATAGGAAAAGAAAAACTTTACGAAGGTGTCGCGGGTAATCTTGTAGCCTTTGCCTGTAAACTTTCTTTTCAGTTGGGATTCGAGGGTTTCGTAGCGTTTACAGCAAAAACGAAGTTGATAAAACACTATGAAGAATCATTGGAAGCCTCTAACATTGGTGGACAAAAAATGATTATTCCAACACATTCGGCAAAGAAATTAGTTGACAAATACTTTAAAACCAAATAAAATGGGACACATTAAAGAACCGAAAGGAGTTGACTTTATTATAAAAAGTGAACCCTTGACAGAAAAAGACAGAAAAGAAATTAGCAAGTTTATATCGGATTATAAGTCAGAACATAAAAAGAAACCACAAACCCGAAAAAGGAAGAAACAAACGACCTAAAATAAAAGCCGAACGCACAACATTACCTAAGAAAACATAGGGCAAATCGTTCACCTGATTAAATATTGTCATGCATACTTACTTTGCGGTTTATACTTTATTTAGTTATTTTAATGCCCTACGTTTCTTAGCCATGCCGTTATCAGCAATTAGAAAAATAGGACATATGAAAAATCTAAAAGTAATCTTCATTGCACTCCTAATAATTGTAATGGGGTGTTCTAAAGAAAAGGATAATCAAATTCCATATTGCCAAAATGGAATAAAGAATGAAATTACAGGATTTGCAATAGGCAATTACGATGATTCTTCTGTCCATTTATTGACGATAGATTTAGAAAATGAGATTTGTATTATTACCAGAAATTCTATTAGAATACTTCCTTATGATACGCTTAATCCGAAATATCAATTAGTTGGAGATTTCTTTGGAGCGGTTGTAAATGAATTTGACACAATCATTCAAATGGATAATTCATTCTTTCGTTTCTATCCCAGCTCAAGAGAAATGGAGCATATCTACACGCCACCATTCACTATCCATGATTTTTGTGTCACTCCAAATCATGGTATTGGCTATATGTGGGGCAATGTTTTCGTTGAACCTACCAAATTCAATTATTACACTTTTAGCACAGGTCAAAATACATCATATTTCGAGTATGAAAAATTCATTCAAGACAGCCCAAATCCATATAGCCGGTATCAAACTTATTTAAAAGAAGATTCATTAAGGCTATTTCTACAGACAGCTGACGTATCCACCGCACACACCACCGTGATATATAATATTAATCTTCAAGACACTATAATTAAAAATAGATTGGAGCGCACAAATGAGGGTTCACTATATGTAGTAGATTTTAACGATTTTGAAAATATTGATATTCTAGGTACTACTACGTCAGGTGAAGAATACATTGGTACCTATAATTTGGTTTCAGGATTAACAAAACAATATTATAACTTTACCCGGAGTTGGCTAAAATCAAGTTATTACTTAGACGGAGAGAATTTATCCATAACTTTAAAATATTTTAGTTATTCTAACAAAACTGAATTTGTAAACTGGAAAACAGGTGTGAAATACTTTAGTGTAGTAACTCCACAAGAGTACTATTCTACAAGAGTTGAAATTCAGCATTATGACGATAAATTGGTATTGCTTTACAATCAAGATCGTAACACAGCGATTGGGTTTACTAAATATGGATGTAAACAATTCGTAATAATTGGAGAAAACAATATAAATAGTATTGTATATATGGATGATCAGAAAATAGTGACATTGACAGATCAAAAAGTTGTCGAATTGTTTAAAATTGAATAAAGCTGATAACATTCTGTATAGTGCATGCCCTGCGGGACACGCACCATACAGTAGTCGTTGTGGGCAATATAGGTCGGGTGTGCAATAGTTGTTTAGACTAACCTATAAAGTAAATCGTATATTTGCTTAGATGAAAAGACTTTACATCATAGCAGGTTGCAATGGAGCTGGAAAAACTACAGCCTCATACACTATTTTACCTGAAATTCTTGATTGTAAAGAGTTTGTAAACGCGGACGAAATTGCTAAAGGCCTTTCCCCTTTTCAACCTGAAAAAGCTGGAATTGAAGCGGGCAGAATGATGCTAAAAAGAATTAAAAAATTGCTTGAGTTGGGAGATAATTTTGCGTTTGAGACAACCCTGTCAACGAGAAGTTATGTGAGCCTTATTCAGAGAGCAAAGGAATTGGACTACCAGGTAACGTGTTTATTTTTCTTTCTGGACTCTGATGAATTGGCAATTTCCAGAGTTGCAACCAGAGTGCACGAAGGAGGGCACAATATTCCGGAAGATGTTATAAGAAGAAGGTATAAAAGTGGTCTAACAAACTTCTTTACAATGTTTCTTCCAAAAATTGACAACTGGTTATTCGTTAATAATTCTGGGGATACTTACGAGATTATTGCAGAAGGTGCTTTAAACGAAGAGTCAATCAACAATCCTCAAAAATGGGAAGAATTGAAAAGAAAATATTATGGGAACTAAAGAACAACTAAAAGAAGAAAGGGATAAAATTATAAAAGGTCTGGAAGAGACGTATCAGAGGCTTGTAGAGTTTAAAAAACGAAAGAATAGTCCGATGATAGTGCTCAGAGAAGGAAAGATCGTTGCTGTGGATCCAAACGAAATACTTCCCACAACATTGTATAAGCGATAATACGGGCTTTACGTCTAAAGATGAATGCCTTTCAAGTAGGAACCTTTACGGTGTATTGGAAGTCTGTGCTCCGAAATCGCCTACTTTTCATATACTAAACGTTGTGGTGCATAAGAGCAGACTCTATCGAAAGCTCATTCTAAACTTAACTTATTCAGGAAAAGTTTGTACTTTCGTATCTAAGTAGATACAATATATATGTTCTTTATTGAGAAAACTCCGGAGTTTGATAAATGGTTGAGAAAGTTGAAAGACTTGAAGGGCAAAGCTAAAATCCTCTTTAGAATTCAAAAAATAGAGAATTGAGATGGTCTAGTCAGACTGGACAGATTTCTATTCAAAGATAATTGTTGTTGTTGATATGTGGGGGTCCAGGGGGACTCATAACTTTACTTTTTTGTGAATAACTATGCAGCTATTTGATATACAGTGTGTCGCGGATTGTTTTTTAGTGAAGAATGGTCTCTTCGATGGTTATAATAGTTAATAAACTCGTGGCAGGCTTGATACAACGCTTTCCCATTCTCCGGATTTTCCAAGTAGAGCTTGTCATATTTGATGGTACGCCAAAACCGTTCAATATACACATTGTCAATTGCCCTTCCTTTTCCATCCATCGATATTTTAACCGTTTCGAGGCTTTTGAGGTAGTCTATGTAACAATCTGAAGTAAATTGAGTGCCTTGATCCGAATTCATTATTTCTGGTGCTCCATGAATTTCTATCGCTTCCCTAACCACTTCTGTTACCCATTCTGCCTCCATTGAGTTGGAAATACTCCAACCCACAATATATCGACTATAGACATCGATAATAGCCGTGAGGTACATGAATCCCTTGGGCATGGGAATGTAGGTAATATCTATACCCCAGACTTGATTTGACGCTCGATTTGTAAGTTTCTAAGCAAGTAAGGATACTTATATTTTGCGGGATCTGAAATTGTTGTCCGCGGTCGGCAATAGACCGTTTTTATTCGCATTATATTCATCAATGTTCGTACATGAGTCCTTCCTACTTTAAATCCGGCTTTGGCCAATTCATTGCGCATGCGGCGGGTTCCTCGCGTGGGATCTTCTAAGTGTAGTCGATCAAGTTCTGCCATCATTTGTAAATCTTTATCGCTGTATGCCTTTGACGGCGTATAATACAGCGAGCTACGCGACAAGCACAGAAGATCACACTGATGCTGAATCGTCGCTGCTTTACTACTGCGATCTACCAATTGTCTACGGTTCTTGATCGGTATCATTGCAGCTTTTTTTTTAACCAATCCCGATCCATTTTTAACGCACCGATTTCGCGATACAGATCGTCTTGTGTTTTACGCAAGGCTTCTAATTCGTCCAAATGAGCCTGGCCATGGTCAAAAACAGTTTCTGCTTTTGAAAGAAATTCTTTCTTCCACTGTGCGATTTGGTTCGGATGTAATTGATACTTTTGGGCAAGCTCACTCGCCGTTTGCTGTTCTTTGATTGCTTCAATGGCTACCTTGGCCTTGTAAGCGGCACTAAATGTGCGTCGTGCTTTTTTCATGGTTTAGAAAATTAAGAATTAATAATTTTCTGTCCAAAAAAACTAGACCATTACAAATGATTGCCATTTTGGCGACAGCAAACCAGTTGGTGATGGAATTAGGGAGTTGCGCATAAATTTTGCGAAAGGCTATCGAGTATATTACAAAGAAAAAAACGGAAAAGTAATTATTCTGCTTATTGGCGGAGACAAATCGACTCAAGAGAAGGATATTGAGAAAGCAAAACAAATTTGGAAAAAATTAAAGGATTAGAAAAAATGGAAACTTCAAAATTTGACATAGCGGATTATTTGGACAGCAAAGAGATGATTGCGGAGTATCTCAATACTGTATTGGAAGACGGAGATAACGCAGATGTGATTAATGCAATTGGGCACATAGCTAAAGCTATCGGAATGACAAAAATTGCGGAAGAAACGGGTTTGAGCAGACCCAGCTTGTACAAAGCATTATCCGATGGAGCCAAACCTCAATTTGCAACAATTATGAAAGTGTTGAAAGCAATTGGTGGTCAGATTCAAGTAAATCCGATGTCAACACTAAAAAGCAACGCACCACAACAAACTGTATAGTGTATACCCTGCGGGATACGCACCATACAGTAGTCGTTACCCAACATAAAGATGGAGAACGGTAAAAACATACTACGAATAATTTGGATAAGGTTACTTGACATATTGCACTCATATCCGCCATAGTAGAAAACTACGTTGAGTTCAATATTTTTTTAACTTTAAATTCAAATACAATGAAAACAATTCTAAATACTATAAAAATTGTGGTGATATCCCTTTTATTATCACCAGCTATTTCTGATGCCCAAACTGTAGAGGTAAATGACCGATTTTGGGTCATGTCAGCAACCCCGTCGACAAAAGAAGGAAAGAACGGATTTACAAATAACACTACAGTTAATACGCTTTTTTCTAATTACAGCGTAACTAAATACGAAAAAGCATTACCATTTGCAAAAACACCAGCACTACAAAATGTATATGAAGTCTCGTGCGACTGCGACATTGACAGCTTAATAACGGACATAGAGTCTAATTATGAATCCGAATTTTCTGCAACTAAACGCTTGGATTATGAAAATATAGCTCTTTACGATCCTGCGGATTATATGTGGTATTTGACAACACAAGACACTTTAGGATGGCTATGGCATCTTAAAAAAATACAAGCTGATCTTGCGTGGGATATTACGTTGGGTGATTCTAATATTACAACAGCTGTATTAGATGTTTATTTTGATTTATCCCACCCTGATTTGGGTTCTAAATTTGTATACAATTATGATCCCTATGACAATATTGAATTCGATTGTTACACCGCTACTCATGGATACCCTGATATTAATGGAAATCCGCGGGCTGGGCACGGGACAGCAGTTGCCAGCTATGTTGCTGGTGAAACAACTGAAACTGGACAAACGGCAAATGGGCAGATCGCTTCGATAGGTTTTAATACAAAAATGATTGGATATAAGGCATGGGAAGGTAACTATTTGGATAGGGCTTTATATGCTTCTACCGTTATGGGTGCAAATGTCTTAACTTCATCAGCTGGTGGCTGGTCATATTGTCCTGATCAATCTGGTATTGACGCATTAATTGTAAAAGAAATATTGGATAACGGAACGACAATCATAATGCCTGCTGGGAATGGTTGGAGCGGAACTCACAATGGTAGTGACCGCTGCGGCTCGTTCTTTCCACCAAATACACTCGGTGCCTTTTTTCCACTTTCACCCTATTATGATGAACGTATAATAATCGTATCAAGTACGGGGAAAGATGACAAACACCAATTTATAATTAACGATACGATAAACGCTACACATTCGCATTATCCGAATGTAGATTTATGCTCGCCTGGATATAACACTATGTCAGCGCAACCCACGGACTGTGGGGCTAATCCATGGCCTTATTATGGGTCTTCGTCTGGTACTTCATTTGCAACACCTATTGTTGCTGGGGTAGCTGCCTTAATGTACTCGGTTAATCCTTGTATGACCCCTTCATGGTGTCAAGATATATTGAAAAATACTACGGATCCAATTCTTGATGCAGCAAATTTTCCAAATGGAGTGGGAACTGGTAGAGTAAATGCTTATAAAGCGGTCAAAGAAGCACAAAACGCACATTCAACCACACTTGACTTGTATATTAAAGATAGACCCGAAGATTTCGGCGATGAACAATATCCATATCATTGGCAAGCTGATCGGGATGAAAGCGTGGATATTTGGGTTCGTAACCAACAGGATGGATTTGATAATCAAGAACATCAAGAACCCGAATACCAATCTTCTTCCCCTGTTTATGTATATGTCAGAGTTAGAAATAAAAGTTGTGTTGATGCAACAAGCAATGAGGATTTAAATTTATACTGGAGCAAGGCTTCCGGTTGGAGTTCATGGCCGCAAAACTGGGATGGTACACAACCGACAATCGGTGACGAAATCGGCTCAATTAATTTAGGGAATTTAGGGGCTGGAAAAGATACCATTCTTGAATTCACTTGGAACATTCTAAATCCCTACATCCATGAAAACTGGGCAAGTTGTTTACTCGCGCGGATTGAAAATTCAGCTATCGACAACATTACTATTCATCCGGGAAGGTTAGATGACGATGTGTTTTTTAACAATAACATTTCGATGCGGAATGTTACTGTAACTGATATTGCCCCGGGAATTGCGGCACCGGGAAGGATAAATGGTGTTTATTTTCCACACGGTAAGTATATGTTTGTCGGAAATGTACATTCTAAAAAAGAGCGGATTGATATTAAGTTTTCAGTTCCAGAAGATGCCTTAAAAAGATCAATATTGAAAGAAGCAGAGGTTAAGGTAATATTCGATGATGCCGGATGGAATTTGTTAGAAGCCAAGTTGATAAATCGTAATGATATAAAAATACTGCGCGCTAAAGAAGTTTTGCTCTTAGCTGATACCTTAGTAATTTCTGATGTACAGTTCCCCGCGAATACGCGTGTACCGATATATATAGGCTTTAGTTTTCTGATCGAGAAAATTACCGAAGAGCAGCATTTCGAGTATCATGTTAGACAGTATCTCAATGTGGATGGTTCGCTTCTTGGTGGTGTTCACTACGAAGTCAATCGGTATGAACGAAATCCTTTTAAAGCAGATGCAGGTGATGATAAAGACATTAATGAAGGTGAATCTGTTGCCATTAGCGCCATACCCATTAATGAATCGGCAACTTATAATTGGTATGATCAGGAAGGCAATCTTATCTACGAAGGGTCTGCTTTTTCTATAACCCCAGAAATGACACGCAAGTATAAACTTGAAGTCATTACGGATGCTGACGGATTTAAGGATTATGATGAGATGGAGGTCAAAGTCAATCCTTTTTGGATTGAGAGTGTTTCGCCCAACCCCGCTTCCAATCAGGTGAATATCGATTATAAAGCGGATCAAGCTTCATCGGCTTATTTGATGATTCTTAATCAAACTTCTACTGTGTCAAATAATTATATCATTGATACAAGTCTCTCGGAAACTACAATTAACCTATCAACATACCAAAGTGGAGTTTATACACTTGTTTTGATTTGTGATGGTGTAGCCAGAGATGCCAAAAATTTGGTGATTCAATAAACTTTTAAAAACGAGCAAAGCGGGATGTCCGCTTTGCTCTAAATTATTTTGACATGAAATACATTTTAACAATTATCTCATTAGTATCATTTTGTTCAGGTGTAACTGCACAATGTATAGCGAATGCAGGTTCAAATATACATAGGTGTTCAACAGAATTAACTGTTCAGTTAGGAGGTAGTCCAACTGCTTTTGGTGGTATTCCCCCTTACGAATATGAATGGTGGATTGACCCTATTCCAACGTCATCTCAGACTCTTCCCTATATCTATGCGTCCGATATTTTGAATGATACCACTATAGCAACACCTACACTAATATATACGGGAGGTTCATTTATTGGCGATTCCATGGAGTTTTATTTAAAAATAACAGATGAGTTGGGATGCCAAAGTTTTGATACTATAGTCCTAACCACATCTCATTTCGGAATTCATCTTATCTATCACGAATACTGGATTAATCAGGGAGACTCTGTGTATCTTAATCAGGCACCAAATATTGGCGGAGGTTTTGGTCTATTGACTTACGACTGGAATCCTTCCTACGGATTAAGCGATACAACTCTGGCAAGTGGTTTCTGGGCGAGCCCAGATACTTCAACTGCATACACAGCGACCGTTACGGACTCTAAAGGATGTTCAGCAACTGCTGGAGGACCTTTATATTATATTTGGGTCAATACAACGGGCATCAATGAAGATAATAGAATTCCAACAATCCTTTATCCGAATCCCACTTCTAATATTATTTTTATTGAAGCAGATGCAAATAAACCAATTATTAAAAGTGAAGTCTACTCTTTATCAGGTAAAAAACTTGCCAACTTTGCAAACTTCAGAAACATGATAGATTTATCGAACTATTCAAATGGAACATATATTCTGAAACTGTATTTTAATGATGGAATATCATTTCGGAAAATAGTTAAGGAATAAGGAATACGTTGGGTAACATTGTATAAGCGTAATGCAGGTTTTTCGTCTAAATATCAACGTCTTACAAGAAATTAACTTTACGATAAATTGGAAGTTTGTGCTTCTAAGTCCTGCCCTACGCTTATACTTGCCGTTGTGCAACATTAAAAAGAACCGAAATCATCCTTGAAAACGACAGAGACGAAATATGAAAATAATTGGCGCGAGAAGTCTTTAGAAAACTTGGAAAAGGACTATTGGGGCGAACCAGATTATGAAAGCCATTTAGTCAGGACTTGTCACCAACTCAGAAAAAAGCCACTTAAGGACTTTGAAATTGAAGACTTAAGGATAATGATTGGTCAAAATATCGGACTGACGTTTTTAATTCCTTTTGCTCTCGAAAAATTGAGAGAGAATGTACTTGCGGAAGGAGATTTCTATGAAGGAGATTTATTAAATTCCGTATTAACGGAAGGGGCTTATCGCTCGATAAGGCTTTAAAAAAAGATCCACTTTTGGTAGAGCATTTGGTGCTATGGAACTATACTGATTCAATCTTTCCGAATCAATCCATTCTTCAATTCCCGAATCTAACCCATCTGGAAGTTCGTGGGCCTCGTGAGCGGCCAGACAAAAATCCAAACTTCAGGCCGTCTAAACTGCTGATCGATTCTACCGGACTATCCAACCTTTCTGGGCTCTTGTATTTGGAATTACAGGATTTTGATTTCAAAGTCTTCCCAAAAACATTGTTGCAGTTGGATTCCTTGAAAGGATTGCTGTTTATAGCAACTGAATTAACTGAAATACCAAGTGAAATTGACAAATTGAGTAAATTGGAATTTCTAAGCATCCAGCTGAACAATGTTTCTTCACTTCCAAATTCTATTTCGAATATGCGAGTACTCAAATACCTCGATTTAGGCAATAACTCATTCACGAATATCCCGAAAGTGCTGTTCAACAGCCCATCACTTGACGTAGTCAACTTGTCTAATCCAGAAGGATATGTGCAACCGTGGGAATTCTATCAAAAGTTATTTACTAATGAGATTGATTACTCGGGCGATAGGAATAATCCATTGTCATTAATAGATGGAGCACAACTGAATTCACTAAAAATCGAAGTTCTTGATTGTCCGCAAAGAACGAAGATTCGAAAGATTGCAAAGGAATATGAAAGCAAGAATAAGTTGCGTATTTATTGCAGATTATGTGAGAACTGCTTTTTTGAAGAAGTAGATGAGCCAAAACCAAAGAAAAACACGATACGCTAACATTTTATAAACGTAATGCGGGCTTCACGTCAAAAAAGGAATACCTTTCAAGCAGGAACCTTTACGGTGTATTGGACGTCTGTGCTTCGAAATCCCGCACTACGCATATATTGCCGTTAGCTGCAACCCGAATAGACAACCTAACCATTGAAATATATTTATTATAAAAACAAAGAGTGACAATTTTAACTAAAATAACTAACCTACTTTTCCGAAAACAAAAGTTGATTGAGGTTATGACAATTTTCCTCTTCTTTACTTTGATTGCATTTAGGTTTGATAATAAAGAGGTAAAACTTTTTTGGAGTGACTATCCCTCTGTTTCAATTTCACTGGCGCTTACCATTGCTTTGATTGCAATACTTTGGATTAGAATTGAACGACATAAAACTCAGTTATTAATTAATGACCTTCAAAATAAGAATATTGAAAAAGCTGACAAACTAGAAAGTAAACTTCTTGAGTTGAGCCTTCGTCAGAAAGAAGTTTTTGATTTAATATTAAAGGGAAAATCAAATAAAGAAATAATGGCAGACCTACATATTGAATTAAGCACACTTAAAACTCATATCAATCAAATTTATAAAATACTTGGAATTAAGAGTCGTAAGGAAACAAAAACCTTTAATAATGAAGTTGATGCCGAATAACCAACCTTTATTCAACCCTACAATCAACCTTTTTTCAACCCCAACTTTCTTTCGTTTGATTCAAGTGCGACATACTTTTGTTTCGGCAAATAATTGTCAAACTAAATTCAATAAAATGAAAAAAAGAAATTTGTTTATGAGCTCTACCTTAATGTGTGGACTTTTATGTTTTGCCTTTACTTTTGGCGACACAGGAATAAAATGGTTATGGACAGACAATAAACTCGTAGCCATTATATTAGGAATATTTACAGTAATTCTCGGAATATTTTGGTTTAACCAAGCTAAAAACTGAAAATTGAAAGTCAAAAATAGGGCATCACCTAACAATGTATATAAAAAATAGGCGAAACAGTAGTAAATATAAAGGTTTTTGCTCGTATCAAATTTGGTGCTTAACAGAAAGTTTCGTCCGTCGAAATCGCCTACTTTTCATATACTAACCGTTAGGTGCAATTAAGGAAAATGAAAGTTAAACTACTTTTAATCGGCCTGATGTTATTATGCTTGAATAGCTACGCGCAAGACAATGGCAAAAATATTTGTGGGAGTTATAAAGATGGTTTTGGTGACATGGTGATTACCGGACTAATCCTGAAGAAAGACAGTACTTTTGAATTATCAACCCCTGACCCGATTTTTCCTTATACGCATCAGAATTACACAAACACGGGACGTTGGACTTATAAAAGCCAGTCTATTATTTTAAATCCAAGTCTTAAACCAAGACAAGTCAAAGTGGAAGTAAATGAAAGTCACTTTGATTCTTCCGATTCCATTACGGTCAAAATCAACTACATTCTGGAAGAATATGAAAACGAAAAACTGGTTTCTTCTGAACCCTTTGAATTTGAGATGTTGACTTTGACGTTGAACGGGAAAAGAAGAGGTTATAATTTAAGAAATTGGGCAAGTCATCCATCGTGTCTTTTAGCACCGAAAGTTAAAAACCAAGTGTTATTGGACTCTCTTGGGACTGCGCGAATTGCAGGTAAAGACTTGAAGTCGATTTCTGTTTACAGCTATGGATTTGATCAGCCATTGGTCTTTACAATTGAAAACCGAGAGACAAACTGCTTGGAGATAGAAATAACCCAACCTATTGATAAGGAACGAATGCCACGAAGAAAAGAAGTGATTGTAAAGGGAAATAATGCGTTCTATTATGAACGTGAAGGAAAAGTCATAACCACGGGGATGTTAAGCCCTTTAATAAAACAGAATTAAAGAAAAAAGCAGATAACATTGTATAAGCGATAATGCGGGCTTTACGTCTAAAAATGAATACCTTTCAAGCAAGAACCTTTGCGGTAAATTGTAAGTCTGTGCTTCGATATCCCGCACTACGCTTATGTGTGCCGAGAGTAACGAACGGCTGAAATTCGTTACGCAACTGTTTATAAGATGGTGGAACCGACCCACCGATGTTGTCCTGCAGGGGAGAGCATCAACTAAACGGAGTGACCTCACGAATACCCCTTAAAAATAGACACTAAATGAGTAAACCACCATAAGGTGCTTTGGTAAAGAGCCAAGGTATTGAGCGTAATGGAAAAGGCTGCGTCACGAGCGCGGTCAGGTATGGATAATGGAGATGAATGCAAATGAACCTCTGATGAAGTGTCGAGAAAGTGGTACATTCTGTCAAAAGTGTTTGAAGTAAGCCAAATATGATAAGTTCAGCGGCTACCTGTTTACTGGCTGAACGACAGGCGTCATATAGGAGGCATTGTAAGCTTCCCCAAATTTCGGACAGTTTAAAAATCAACTAAATTTAAACTGTCAAATGAAAAAAAGCAAATTCAGTCCCACTCAGATTGTGGGCATTCTAAAAGAACACGATAACGGTTTGAGTGCCGAAGAAGCAGCTCGTAAACATGGAATCAGCAAGGCTACGCTCTATGCATGGCGTCGGAAGTATTCTGGGATGGATGCCACCGACCTAAAACGTTTGAAAGCGTTAGAGGCCGAGAACGCAAAACTCAAACGGATGTATGCCGACTTAGCCTTAGATCACGAACTGGCCAAAGAGATAATCGCAAAAAAGCTCTAAAGCCCTGCGCGAAGCAGCAGATTGCCCACGAACTAAAAAACCTTGGCACCAGCAGGGCGTGCAGGGTCTTGGGCTTAAGTCGCTCCACCATGTATTACATTAAAACCAAGAACGATTCCATTATCGAAAGCGCATTGAAAGAGAAGGCAGCACAACACCCCAGAGAAGGTTTTTGGAAATCCTTCTACCGACTGCGGCTCGAGGGTAGGCCATGGAATCATAAGCGGGTTCACCGTGTATATGTAGCATTGAAGCTGCCATTGAGGCGTAAAGCAAAAAAACGCTTACCGCAACGACCAAAAGAAAGACTGGTCGTACCTGAGCACATGAACCATACTTGGAGTATTGATTTTATGCAAGACCGCTTGGAAAACGGACGGAAGGTGCGCTGCTTTAATGTGATAGATGATGCCAATCGAGAGTTTTTACACATAGAGACCGACTACTCTCTGAAGAGTTCAAGGGTGGTGTGGGTACTCAACCATTTAATTAAACGATTAGGAAAGCCACAAAAAATAAGAATGGACAATGGCCCAGAGTTCATCGCACATATGATGAGGGATTGGAGCGATGGGAATGAGATTAACTTCTGTTATATTCAACCAGGAAAGCCAACACAAAATGCTTTCGTGGAACGATTTAACGGTAGTTTTAGAAGAGGGGTATTGGATGCATACCTGTTCCAAACAATCGAAGATGTGCGCCAGCAGGCTTCCATCTGGATGGATGACTACAACAATCATAGACCACATGACGGGTGCAAGAACCTACCACCAACACTTTATGCAACCAAATATCTCAAAGCAGAATGATGAGTTTTCTTAGGCATAAAACACAAAGAATAAAAAAGGCACAGCAAGGTAAAAATGCTATGCCTCTTATTCTCCGTGGCCTGAATCTATCCCTGAACGGTTGCTCTCCAGCAGAGCCGTTTTACGTTTCGACACGGGCTCAACAAAATAACTACCTATATTGTATATTTACAACCTGTCTGAAAAATGGGAAGCCTACAGCATGACCATTATTCGGGCTTATTTACGGAACTCGGGAACCTGTGTTGAGATGCAAAGTGAAATGCACAATAGCTCACATTAAAGGCAAAATAACGATGCTTGACATAGGGACGGATCAGTCTGTAGTAGTGATGAAGTTTCTGAACTGCGAAGCATTCACGAATACATAAATCATTTTAATATTTCATGAGTAAATGGAAATGGAGCGAAGGGACTGACTTATTCAGTTTTATCAACGAAACAACTCGCAAGAGGATGATTGAATTTGAGAAAACAAAATCATTACCTATTACCAAAGAAATGGTATGGGAAGCTTACCTATAGGTAAAGCGCAAAGGAAAGAGTGCAGGAGTAGATGATCTGAGTATGTCGCAATACGACCTGCAAAGACACCGACACCTTTACAAAGTCTGGAACCGCTTGGCCTCGGGTAGTTATTTTCCATCACTAGTCCTACAAGTAGAACTTAGCGAAGCGCTCATGAGCACCAATAAAAAACAAAATGACGCGAATAAATTCCTAAGAAAAACGGTTCAGTCCGTCAACTGGGGATTCCTACGATTAGCGACCGAGTAGCTCAAACGGTTATAAAGAATCAAATAGAGGAAAGACTCGAAAAGATCTTTCATCCACAATCCTTCGGGTATCGGCCAAAACGAAGTGCGCATCAAGCACTCGATCAGGTTCGTAAAAACTGTCGGAAATATGACTGGGTGATCGACTTGGACATCAAGAATTTCTTTGATGATATCGACCATGACAAGCTGCTCAAAGCGTTGGACAAACACGTAGCAGAAAAGTGGGTGCTGCGCTACATCGAAAGATGGCTCAAAGCTCCATTACAAACTCGAAAAGGTGAAATCATAGCAAGAACAAAAGGCACGCCGCAAGGTGGAGTGATCCGTCCACTCTTAGCCAATTTGTTTCTGCACTACACCTTAGATGTTTGGCTTGGGAGACTGGGTTCTCCTCTTGAATTTGTACGCTATGCAGATGATATTATCATTCATTGCCAGACACAAAGTCAGGCAGAGCAAAGCTTACAGAAGATCAGGGAACGGGTGGAGTCTTGTGGATTGACCTTACACCCGGACAAAACGAAGATCGTGAACTTAACGAAAGTGATCTCACGCAGCGAAGCAAGTAATTGCAAGGATTACCGAAGGCGACAAAAGTATAAGAAAGTTCAATTTGACTTCTTAGGATATACTTTTCAGCCCCGCACCACATGATCAAAGAAAACAGAGAACTTGTTTTTGGGATTTGATTGTGCCATGAGTATCCAATCAAGATCACGCATTTTTGAACAGATCCGAAAGATGAAGATCCCAAGAAGGCGATGCAATAGTAGGGTAGGTGTCGCTCATCTCCTGAACCCCAAACTCCGAGGGTGGATACGTTACTTTGGAAAATACCGACGATCCAGTCTGTCTAAAGTGTTTTATATGTTGCGTATAAAACTGGTAAGATGGGCAAGGAATCGGTACAAACGGTATCGACATATCCTTAAGAATGCCTATAAATGGTTAGACCGAGTTTGGAAACAATATCCGAGCCTATTTTGCCATTGGTTTGTTGGATATTCGAATTAAAAGGTAATATTTGGATAAGAAGAGCCGTATGATGGGAGACTATCACGTACGGTTCTGTGAGAGGCTCGGGGTGAAATTCCCCTTGCCTACAGGACACTATCCGTAGGCAACAACCTTAAAAAAAATCACGATGAACAAAAAATTGAAAATAATAACTTTAAGTGTAGCAATTTTAGGAATCTTAGTAGTTGGATATTTTTACCTGAACAATATTTTATTTGACGGGGTGAAACCTACGTATATTAGTAAAAATGGATTCAGAGCTACTCTTTTTGCAAACAAGGATACTGAAAATAGACCAACTATTATCCTGATTGGTGGTGGACACTGGGGTGATTATTGGGGGCAGGAATTTGCAAAATCAAATTATGTGGGTTTGTCTTTGCCATATTATCGTGAAGAAGGCCTTCCTCACCTTATGGAAGAAATTCCCTTAGAGTATTTCGAAAAAGCGGTTATTTGGCTAAAAGAGCAACCAGAAGTCAATCCTAATAAGATTATTGTTATGGGTGCTTCCCGAAATGCTGAACTTGCGCTACTTATTGCTTCACTCTTTCCAAATAAAATTCATGGAGTCATTGCATTTAGCCCAAGCGCTGTGAGCTGGTCAAACACGGTTCTTCCGTTTAATTCTAATTCAGTAAAACCAAGTTGGACGCATAGAAATAAGCCTATTCCATATATTGTCATGGATAAAATTGAAGGTACACCAGCCTCTACAATCGAAACCTTAACATACTGGAAGAATGGATTATCCGATAGTATTGCGGTGAGCAATGCTTCTATTAAGGTGGAGAATATTAATGGACCAATTCTACTTTTTTCGGGAGCTGACGATGAAGTTTGGCCTTCTGCAATGATGAGTGATATGATAGAGAAAAGAATCAAAATGAGCAATTTCCATTTTGACTTTGAAAACATAAAATATGAAAATGCGGGACATTTAATATCAAGTAACCCCAACAATCCATCATCAATTAGACAAGGTAAAATGGATATTGGCGGGGAAAGTTATGATTTTAATTTTGGGGGTACTGAGACTGGTGACATGGAAGCTCAGAAGGATGCTGCACAACGTGTATTCAAGTTTTTATCGAAACTGGAAAATGATTAAAAATCAAGACAAATTGCGTTTAGGGTTATATAGTCTATTTGTATTAGCATCAATGATAATTCTAACTGACTTTATATTGCCGGGAAGTGTGGTAATTGAAGAAATAATTGATGTTAAAAAAGAGAAGCAACAATAGTACAATGCTGCACGAAACTATCATTCTTCACTAAAAAACAATCCGCCACACGCTGTATATCAAGTAGCTGCATAGTTATTCATGAAAAAGTAAAGTTATGAGTCCCCCTCGCCCCCCACATATCAACAACAACAATTATCTTTGAATAGAAATCTGTCCAGTCTAACTAGACCATCTCATTCTGATACCGTTGGGTTGCAATTCCACATTCAACAATACGCTCCATGTACCGAAAGACTCATTCAAATCATGCTCCATCCCCCCCCGGTGAGCCGAAAATCTTATTGATGGCCTCGGTGCGCGACTGCACATGAAGTTTTTCGTACAAGTTGCGTACGTGGGTGCGCACGGTTTCTTCGCTGATGAAGAGTTGGCCGGCAATCTCTTTGTACCGGAAGCCACGACTCAGGAGTTGTAAAATCTCTTTTTCCCGTGAGGTGAGCAGCAACAGACTGTCGGTTGCGGAGTGTGCCTTTTCATCTGATTTTCGAAAACTGGCTACCAACCTGCGCGCAATGGCGGGAGAAATAGGTGAGCCGCCGCGAAAAGCTTCCTTCACCGATTCAGCGATTTGGTCAGTGGCTCTGTGCTTCAAAACATATCCGATGGCTCCGGCTTTTAAACTGTCGAACAAGCTGTCGTCGTCTTCAAAAACGGTACACATGATAAAGAGCAATTCCGGGTATTTGAGCTTCATTTCGCGCACACAGTCAATGCCCGATGTGCCGGGAAGCTGAATGTCCATCACGACTACGGCGCTGGGTTTCTGCGCATGCAAAACCATATATTCTTCGGCTGTGCCATATACGCCCACCAATTCCAATTCGGGATCGGCTCTGAGGCTTGCCGCCAAAAGCTGCTGGAAATCGGGATCATCTTCTACTAAACTGACTTTGATCATGGCGCGGTTGTTCGGGAATTAAAATTACGGTGATTCAACGCGTTATTAACTCCCACTTTCGTAGTATTTTTGGGTGAGGTTCCCCTTTATGGAAACGGTGGTGCCGGCTGCCGGCGTCGAATGGAGCGAGTACTCCAGTCCCGATGCCTCGGCACGGCGCAGCATATTCTTCAATCCGTTACCGGACGATTCCTTTTCGGATCTAAATCCTTTGCCATTATCAGACCATGAAAACCGGAATTCCCCTTCTGCGGAGCACGCGAATAGAATTGATACCTCCGTGGCGCAGGCGTGCTTTAAAATATTGTTCATGCCTTCTTTGTAAATCATGAGGATGTTTCTGCGCAAGTCGGGCTCGATGAGAAACAGAGAGATTTGCTCGGGGCAATCGAAACGTACTTTAATAGCTTCTGATTCGAAAAAGTCATACGCGTAGGTACGAAACCAAGCGACCATTTCCGGCAGATGGTCGTACTCTGAATTTATGGTCCATACCACTTCCGAAAGCCCGGTTAAGGCGTGCTCAGATAGTTTTTGCAATTTGGAATAGTGGGCTTTTGACTTCGTTGGGGTCGAAACGGTTTGCTGCAAAAGCATACGCATCTTTGACAAATCAGATCCCACATCGTCGTGAATATCGCGCGAGATACGCTTCCGCAAATCATCCATTTCCTTTTGGCGCTCCAGCACCGCAAGTCGTTTCTGAAATTTGTGTGCAGCTCTGCGATAAATCAGGGCACTCAATAAAAGCAAAAACGCCAGGGAAGCGGCGGAGATAAACCACCCCGTAAAATAGAAAGGAGGGGAGATGCGAAAAACCATTGAAATCTTCTCTTCGCCGTGTCGTCCGTCACGGGTGGATATGCGCGTGAACAGCGTGAAATCACCGGGTGGGAGTGCATTGTAGCGGATCAGATTCCGGTTGTCCACATCGGTCCAGCCGGTATCCTGTCCCACGAGTTTGCATTCCAGCCGATTTTTTCCGGGATTCGTCCATTGCAAAACGTCCCACTCAAAAATAAAATTGCGATCGCTGCTGGTCAGGGAATTCATGCGTTGCGTTGGATCCGTTTCACGATCATTAATCGATATTTTTTTGAGTACGACATGCACTATATCCGGCTTTTGAGATAGAGTGAGGGGGTCGAAAATGTTTATTCCATTTATGCCGCCAAAAACCAAAAGTTTATCTCCCAGATGCGCAAAACATCCGGTATTAAACTCCATTGCCTGCAAGCCGTCTCTTTGGGTAAACGTATTGATTCCACGTGTTTTTCTGTCCAATGAAAATAGTCCGCGGTTGGTGCTTCCCCAGAGAAGTACGCCATCGCTTACCACTCCGTAAACGGTATTGTCGGGCAAACCTTCCCGGGTGCTGTACTGATTGAGTAGAGCAAAAGTAGTGGGGGCAATTTCCAACAGTCCGTTTTGCGTGCTTAGCCAGATGTGATCATTCCGTGAGACGTACAAACTTTTAATTCCATATTCGAAAAGCGACTGGCCGCCACTTGCTATTTTTTGAAGCGCGTAATCAAAAACGGCAATTCCGGCGTTGGAAGCCGTCCACAGCTTTTTTTTAGCTGCGAATGCATAGATGAAATATCCGGGAGCAATTTGGTTGATTTCCTGATCTGATTTGGGATCGGTTGCGTACAAACCCTGAGAAGTAGCCAGAATAAGCGCATCATCCATCCGTGTAAGATGCTTTGTATCCAGCGTGGATAGCCTTTTAGCATTTTGCAATTTATATGGGGGCTTGCCTGTAAGTATCCATACACCCGTTTCGCTACTCAGAATGAGCGTATCTTCGCTCCAGGGAAGGATTGACGTAATGTCATTTCCCGCTTCGGCGGGATATGATATGGGCTCGGTCCGTTTTTCTTTGAGATCCACGTGCGACAAGCCACCGAGATAGGTGCCGAGAATCAACTCATTTGAATTCAATACGCCGATGCTTCTGCAAAAGGTATTTGTAAGTCCGGGGAGGTACGGGTCGTTTTTGGAAATCCATTGAAATTTGGATTCCGGAAGGATGCTAATCGCGCCGGTTCCCTCCACACCGAGCCATACCAAACTGTCATCGGTTTGATTAATCGTGGTGACATTGCGAAGGTTTATGGATTCGCGGTCGCTGGTTATAAGCTCGCTCACGGTTGGTTCGAGCAATTCGCCCGAGCGGTTTATTCTACACACACCTTTGCCGAGAAGGCTCACCCATATTTGATCCGAGTTTACCATCCCAAATACAAGGATACTGCTATCAAATATGCGTATTTTATGCCATTTATCCGTTTTGATATTCAGGGTGTACAATGCCGAATCGGCAGCGATGTAAAGTTCATTTGCAACGATGGGACCTGCTTGCGCAAAATGTTTAAATCCGATTGAATCGCGGAGAGAAATGAAACTGAAAATGCCGGTTTGGAGATTCAATTTCACAAGTTTGTCGTCGTAAGTGACCGTCCATAGAAAGTCGTCTTCAGTGGTAAAAAAATGGGCGTCGGTGTGAAATAGTTTACCGAAAGGATATTCGCGATCCACTTTTCCCGTGAGCGGATCAAGGCAGAGTATGCCATAGCATTGTTGCATCGCGAGAATCTGCCCCTTGTAGATTCCAATGGGAATGGTAAGTTCGGAGCATACCTTAACAGGTTTGTATTTTCGTTGAATTTTCTTTTTGCTCCGGTCAAATGTATTTAAGCCCAAGTCGGTACCAATCCAAATGTTTCCATTGGGGCCTTCGATAAGGCCACGGATTTCATTCGAATAAAGCCCGGTACTATCCCGAAAGTCGCGTTTAAATACATTTACGGAAGTGGGAGTAAGCTGATTGAGACCGTCGCCGGTGCCGATCCAGATATATCCATCTTTGTCTTTCAGGATGTGATAAATGGAAGATTGAGAGAGGCCAATATTGGTTGAATACACCTGAAACGGATACCGGCGCAGCCCTTGCGAATAAGAAATAGTACACGCACAGCAAAACAGGGTAGTCAATACCCATGAATTAATCCTTGTCAAAATCACCGGATTGGCGGCTTAATATGCGCCCTACAAATGAAGCGAATTTTTGGATTGGTTTTAAGACTATTTTGAGGGGAGGAAAGGGTGTGTTTGGAATGGAAATGCAGATTCAGTTTGCGGACGAAGTGAATCGCAAATTATTAGACAGAATTTTCATCGAACCTGAAGGGGTCTCATGCTTTAAGCGCACGATTTTCGTTATGGATTCACGACCCTGAAGGGGTCGCATGTTTATAGAAGCCGGAACCGAGAATTGTTAGCGACCCTGTAAGGGTCGAATTACAAATTTCAATTATCATTCGATGACCGTATAATTCGACCCCTTCAGGGTCGCGAACCATTTTGTACACGTATTTCTATAAACATGTGACCCCTTCAGGGTCATTAAAGTCTGAAAATGAATGTCTTGACAAGGAAAAGGGTCGCAAAACTTTGTGTGCATATTCTTACTATAAACATGTGCCCCCTTCAGCGTCAATAAAACAAAAACATGAATTTTTACCTGTATCCTGATCCGCTGAGACGGAACTATTCTGTATAAACGTATATTAATGCATGAAATAACCCGTAAAAAAAATCCCAAAAGCAATCATTTCTGAATGCCTTTGGGAATCGCATACCGAGAATACGCATTAAATTATTCTTGCCTTAACGGAAATAGGTGTAAGTAAGAGCTCATATTTTTAAAGTTTGGCCTGGCCTATCCAGAGGCTTTTAAATTTCAGATCTCTTCCCACGTAAGTCATCACGTGAGTTGAAGGATTATATATTCCGGGAAATCTTTGATTCAAAAAATACTTTCCTTCGCCGAGTTGTTTGAGAGATGTCATCTCGGCGGCTTTGGTATCGATGGTCACAATACGTGGAAAATATTGGGGGTAGAAGGTAGCGGCACCGGCATACGCACTTGCAAATGAGTCGAATCCTTTTACTCCTTTCGCATCCAGCACTTCCCAATACAAGTTGCCATTTTCGCCCGTGTAGAAATTCTGGGGAACTATGAATATTTCACTTGCTTTATCTTCCGTAAAGCGACCGAGTCCATATTGTGCTTTTAAATTGCCCTTAGCATCGAGGTGAAAACAGATAAAATCATGGTATGTTTTTCCATTGGCTTCCATGTCCACGAGCTGGCCGGCAACAAAATATTCTTCATCGGGACTCACATAGAATCGGGTTATTTTAAACTTCTTTCCTTTATAAACAGAGGCTCCTTTATCTCCCTGTACAGTTTTGAACTTCTCTTTGAAAGTTTTGGTCGGAGTAGTGGAGGAGAGTGCGAGATCATTTCCGGTAAACTTCAGCAAGTGCAGGTTTTCCATTTCAGCTTCCGAAGATTTCTGCCATTTGAGATCCAATTTATTCGCTCCTGCTCCGGTGTTGCCGGGATTATATACGGGGGCATATTCATTAAATTCCTCTTCATATGTCTTGGTGCTTTTAATAGAATTGCCGATAAAATATACGCTTCCGTCATTTTCAGACATGTCGCTTATAAGCAATGCCGAAGCAGGGCTTTTGAATGCAGACCGATATACTTCATTGCCCGCCAAATCGTATTGAATATAGATATATTGAGATGCATCTGCGGCACCTTCGCGGGGGGCGAAAACCATAGCGATATTGTCATTTATCAGTTGACCGGTATAGGTGAGGGAGTAATTTCCACCCAATTTTAGCGGCAATTCTTTCAGTTCCAACTTATCGTTAAAAAGCAGTATACAAAAATCCTGATTCTCCTTCTTATCTTTTGTTTCGGCACGGGCCAATACGAATACATCCGTGTTTTTTTCGTCGCTCGAGTTGTAGGCGGCGTAGCCATTATACCCTTTTCCGGCATCATTTTTAGGTTTGATATCCTCTTTTGAAAGGGTCTTTTTGACCTCGAAATACTGGTGCGCCCGATCCCATGTCATCAGTTGTACCACTTTGAAAAGTTTGAGTTTCATACTCAATACATCAAAAGAAGTGGTACCACCAACATAAGCGATGTACCTGGTTCTTTCATAATCGGGGTAGTCGCCTTTTGGCTCGTGAGCCTGGTCGCTTCCCGTAAATTTCAAATCTTTGTCAAATCCATATTCTTCATAGGATACTTCGTCACTTTTCTTTTTCACCTGCATTTTGTACATTACGTGAAGCGCACCGGTCTGATCAATATCGATTGTGTTGAGATATCCATCTATTGCTTGCGCAGAAAGAGGTTGAACGACCTCTTTCAATTCCTGAGCCCGAAGCGTGCCGAATACACTACTAAGAGCCAGAATGATTACTGAAAAAATTGATTTTGCGTTCATGATTGCGTTGTTTTCTGTGTGTAATTGGGTTAGTTGAAGTTTGTGTACGTTTCGTATTTGCCGAAAAGGCTATGAGTAATACGTTCCCCTTACTCCGCTTGTGGTATTGCCTTTCGGTAAAAAGTCAATCTAAAAAATGGTTTATCCGTTCGTTTAAAACTTGATAAATTCTTGGGATGTCGACGCCTTTTCAGATTGTGCTTTCAAAATATATATTCCGGATGCGAGCATCGAAATATCTATGAGTGAATTGGTTGTTGAAATCTCCAACTGTCCTATTGAATTGAATATTTCAATTTTGGTAAGCGGTGCTTTATTCAGAATATGCAACTCATTGGTCGCAGGATTGGGGTACATGGTGAGCAATGCGTTGGTTTGAGAATCATGGATACCTGTGGACGAGGTGGGGTCCCATAAAACAAAACCGCTGCTGCTTCCTTGCATAAGAGGCACAAGCGGATCCGATTGCCACCAGTTGACAGAGTTATTGCCATTATCGTCGGTATTGAATCGCACTACATTAGTTGATGTTGTTCCATTAGCGGTAAAGGTGCCGTACGCATCATACGTGCTTGCAATTGTTTTTATCCATTGGTTTTCTTTCTGGTAGGTATCCGTATTGGTTGAATTGAAGGCAAAAGGGAAAACCAAAGATGTGCGATGGTCTATAAAAGACACTGCATCGCTCGTTCCCACATTATTGGCTACTTCCTCAAAAACGGAATCAGTAAGGTTGAAAAGACTATAGCTGATACTGCCCAGCAATGGGGTAAACTTCATAGCAAAATTAGCTGCGGGATAGTCGGTGGCGAAGGGTGTGTCTGACATATCGAGAAAATCGACCGTGCCCATGAGCACTGTTGTTGCATCACTAATATCCCAGATTACATTGGCACCGGGGGTTACCAGATTTGCGACATTTACATCGCCCATTAAATATAAATTGAAAGACGATCCTGTGTGCAAATTAGCACTGGTTACGATCGGTTGTGCCCAAAGTGTGGCTGCCGCCAATATGGGAATAAATGAGAAGTAGATTTTTTTCATATTGCTATAATTTCGATAATTTGCTTCAAAAGTTTGGACTGTTTCTATATTGCTTAACAATTAATTTTACTTTGTTGGGTTCCGCTTTTTACAGATTTTTTTTTAATACCTGATTTGCATTCAAAAATAGGCTGGGTATCGTCATCATAAAATCACCAATTAGTAGTAATTATGAAAAGGAGGAGGTTTTGTTAGTTGCCCACTCAAAAGCCCCATTTTTTGGGTTTTTTATGGATCGGCAATTGGATGCCTAGGATGCTGGGAATTGATTAAAATAGGTCGCGCACTGGATATGAAATTCAAAAAAAACACGAATGCAAGAAGCATCAATGTGCAGTCAAAAGGTCAAGCCACACTAAAAACCGTTAATTTTTCCTTCCTATTTCCTTTTTTAGTCCGGCTTCTTTAGATTTACACAAAATTTAAATGATGAAAAAGAGTATATTTTTCTTTTGTTTCCTTTTGATAGGGGCGGCCGGTTATAGTCAGTCAGACCAAACTGATAAGATGGAAAAGACCGAAAAGACGAAAGTTAAGTTTCCTGAATACGTTGAAAAAGGAACAATTCCAGCATTTTCGATTATTGAGTCTCCCGACAGTACGGCATTTACCGATAAGGATCTTAAAAAAAACACACCTTTACTCGTGATGATTTTCAGTCCCGAATGCGGGCACTGCCAGCATGAGGCGCAAATGATTGAGCAAAATATGGAACATTTTAAAGATGCCCAGATTCTGATGGTCACTTGGCTCGAATACAGCTCGCTTGCAAAGTTCGCCAGTAAATATGGTACGTCAAAATATTCAAATATTACACTAGCGCAGGATCCAAATGATTTTTTCTACGATTTTTATGAAGTCCATCGCTATCCAAAACTTGTTGTGTACAATAAAAATGGTAATTACGTGAGCGATTACGATGGAGATATCAAGTTGGAAGATGTTTGGAAAGATTTGGGCGCAGAGTAATAGTCTGATGTCGCTAGGCTAAATTCGCAAGCCAATTGGCAGTGTAAAAATTGAAATTGTTATTTTGCACATGATGCAAGAATTAACTCTCAGCCTGCAAGATCAAGTCGAAAATCAAGCTATGAACCCGGGGGAATGTGGGGCATTGAGCTATAACTTCTGAGAAGCCGAATTGCCATTGATTAATTCCCGATGGGAAAATTTTCATTTTGACAACGTGATTTTGAAGCTTGGTTTTCGCGATCCGAGACTCAAGATTTTTTTGCACTGAATGGGCTCAGCCTGTGAGAATTTTTTAGGCTTCACGCATCGAGCTTTCAATTTTTGTGTGAAATCAACTTAGATGGCGCAAATCCTTGCGGCTGGCAACTTGCGTTTTTTTTTTTTTTTCTCCCAACCCAACCTTTTCCACATCCAAAACGTGAGTAGAGAAAAACCCAGTTATTATGAAAAAACTAATACAAACTTTAATCCTTTTAAGCTTTTTGCCAGGAGCGGCTATTGGCCAGAATATTTTCCTTTCCGGAACTGTTATGCAAAATGACGAACCAGTTGCAAATACCAATGTGTACGCCGTGGTTACACCGGCTCCTTCTGTGAATGACACGGTGGGCATTGCTGTGACAAATAGCGCAGGTCTTTACGAGATGAATCTTCCGGCAGATGAAAATGATTCATTACTTGTATGGTTGTCAACAGATGCGTGTCCTGATACAGCGAATGTGTTCGATTTGGCAGGTCCACAAACAATGATAAACCTTAGTTGTGGAGGAGAAAATATGAGTGAACAAGTCCTCATTGGTGCCTCTCCAATTAGCGACGACCAACTTACTTGGTATTTTATGACGAATGCCACGAGCAATGTAGATCATTATGAATGGTACGTGGGCGGTACTGCTTATGATACGCCTGACGTAACACATACATTTAGTGAACCGGGTACGTCGGTGGTTACACTTGCCGTTTATAGATTAGATGGATACGTAGATTCGGCTGGTGTGTATTTAAATGTGGGCACTACTGTAACCGGCGGCTCAGGTAATTGTCAGTCCCTTTTTTTTCCACTTCCAGATAGCTCGGCCGATGGTTCCGTATATTTCGTAAATAGTTCTCTGGGAAATAACCTTACTTATCTATGGGATTTTGGGGATGGATCGACAAGCACCGAAGCCTACCCAACGCATACTTTTGCCGACGACGAAGCGACTTATACCGTGTGTTTGACAATCATTTCAGGTAATATATGCGAACAAGAATATTGCGTTGAAGTGAGCGGTGGTCTCGATGGTAGCGGACTTATCGTAAATGGTATTAAACCGGTGGATAATCTTGAGAAATCAGGATCATTTGATTTTGTTGTAATACCTGTTTATTCAGGACTCACTGGCGTGAATGAAGCAAACGCTCCGATCGATATGACGCTTTATCCAAATCCAAGTACGGGTATAGTAACAGTCCAACTTGATCTACCGGCATCTGAAAAAGGAGTTCTAAATATTACCGATATTACCGGAAAAATTGTCGCACAAAAACCGGTGAGCGGAACGGGTAGCCTGAACACAATAACAGTTAATATGGATAAATTAGCAGATGGCGCCTATTTATTGCAATATAATGGAAATAGTATTTCCAAAGTACAAAAGGTTATTTTGCAACGCTAAACCAACCTTTACGTCAATGCAATAACAAAGTACGGTGGGTGAAAGCCTGCCGTACTTATTCTGCTTAAATGGCTATACATCCGCAAATTATAAAAGACTGTAAAAAAGGGAGTAAAGAAGCTATAAAAGCACTTTATCAGGAAAGTTGTGGCTGGATGCTTGGTGTAGCAATGCGCTACATCCGAGATAGAAATGAAGCAATGAGTGTGGTGAATCTCACCATTCTCAAAGCCCTCGAAAAGCTGAAGAAATTTGATGAGAATAAAGAAGAAAAGATAGAAGCCTGGTTAAAAACGATTCTGATTCGAAAACTTATCGACTATCAACGGAAAGAACGTCGAGACCTTGGTGTAATTGAATTTGCCGAAAGGCCACAACCGGGAAATACAGTAAGTATGAACGAAGAAGGCACCCGAAAAGAAGCGCTCAAGGAAATGATTAATTCGCTTCCGACACAAACAAAGATGGTTTTTAATCTATACGCTATTGAAGGATATAAGCATAAGGAGATTTCCAAAATGCTTCATATTTCGGAGGGAACGAGCAAATGGCATCTCAGCGATGCCCGCAAAAAACTTAAGGAGCTGCTTTTGAAAATGGATGCGTATCAAATAACGGAGAATTCATGACCGATAAGGAAATAGATAAAATCTTCAAGGAAGGACTGCAAAATGCGGTGGAGCCTACCTATGAAGGCGATTGGGAAAACTTTGAGAAATCCCTCCCGTCGGGTAAGTCAGGCTTCTTCAGTCGCTATTTTTTAATTGGATTGATTGCATTTGTTGCCCTTTCGGGAATGACCTGGTGGTATGTTTCAAATCCTGAGACAAAAGGGCATGTCGCCCATACAAATAATGCGAATGTGTCGGGCGCCGAAGCTCCTTTGAAAAATATGGATACCAAGACAGAAATCACTGCTCAGTCGTCCGAAAATAAACCCAATGAAACCACTGAGAAATCGTCTGCTAAATCCACAGATGGCGAAGAGGATACGAATAAAAGTCTCCAAAATCAAAACGCTGCTGCTAAAGCTGAGCATAAGGACTTGAAGCCACAAGATACTTCAAAGGAAAATTACACAACTCAGGAAGAGACGAATTCCTTCGCTCAGAATGCAACGAAACCTAATTCAACCAAAACTGAAAAAGAAGGTAAAATAGCTGTTACTACAGATGACGAAGTAATTCAATCGGCCGCTGCACCTCAGTCAGAAGCCCTTTCGGCAAAAGTGAAGAAGAATGAGAACCTTCGTCCGAATGAAATTGAACAGCCCAAAAATCTTAATTCAGTGAACATAGCTGCGGTAGACGATTCTCAATCGAGTTCACTATCCAAGACGAATAGCGTGCGAACTGAAGAATCCCAAACTGATTTGAACAGTTATGAATTGAATTCACATTCAACTGATTTGGAGCAAAAGCGAGTGGACCTTCGGCCTTTGAATTCTCTGGATGGAATTCTTCCTATACCCGAACTGAGCGATCGCAATGTAAACGATAAGAAATTTGAGGATCTACCCGAACCAAAAATATTTGAAACGCTGGCGTTTGTTGCTATCGAGCAAAACAACGTTTTAAAAACTTCCCCACAAATAGGCCTTATGGAACAAGTTCATTTTTCCAAATGGACCATCGGACTTGGCGTGGGAATGCAGCGATCCGGAAGGCTTAACTGGAATCAAAAAGCCTCAACGGTCACCTATGGTTTTGATAAATATGAAAGTGGAATATTGGTCAATACCGAGTCGATTGACTTACTGATAATTCCGGTTAAATTGGGGTATCATCTCAATGGGCCGCACAGAATTTTCGCAGGATATACCCCCTCGGTTTTGATGAACGCCCGACAGAATGTTCAAGTAATTGGTTGATGGAACTCCAGATCCTTCGCAGGCAGAAACCGGGTATAAATATCAATTCAGCGCCTCGACTTTCCACTCCAATCTTACCGTAGGATATGGATACGATATGAGTGAAGTCTGGAATGTGGAATTAGGGATCAACTACGGATTGAATAAATGGGATGCATCTACAAAAACACCGGTTGGAGGGTATCTGAGAGTAAATTATATTTTTAGATAATATGTTGAAATATAAATTAATAGGGTTATTTGTAGTCGTCGCTTTGACAATTTCTTGTCAGAAGGATGAATTGCCTCAATCCACTGAAAGTACTCCGGTATTTACATCCTCTTTTACCTTCAATGGAGAGAACTATACGCTTTCCGCCGGGGAATTGGGATTGGTTCAAACGTCGGAATATGATACCACAGGAGGCGGGATTTCTGTATCCGGAATTCTGTCCAATCCCGATTGCGCGAATTGTGGACCGGGATATAAGATCACCGTCAAGTCTCCTGACGGCTATGACTATGCGGGCTCAACCGATTTTGGTTCGGATGTAAGCGCGTGGAACTATGCCTTCGATTTAAGTCCTGATACGACCTATACGCTCACCATGAAGGCCAGTTCCGGAAATACGGGAGCGGTAGGAACCTGGTTATTAAATGGGGAGCAATTAAACAACCAACCCACTGATACCATTAATTTTGAGATAGCTGAGGCTTCAGAAAATACGCTTACTTTCACCTCTTCGTCGGCTCTTTGCAACCAAACTGCTGTTCGAAACTTCACTTTTGATGGAACCTCGATTCCGTACTACGGAAATATTGAGCTTACACAATCTGAACCACTTTTATATACCGCCTTTGCCGGCGAGGCTTTTGATACCACTACCACTATTTATACCTGGACATATGAGCGGCACATCCCAATCTACGGGAAATATACCTTATTTATCCTTGGATACACTCGCCGCATTTCCGGATGTTTGTGTAAATATTCAGGACAATCAGGGCAACTCAGCTGATGCCTGCATTAACTTTGATAATTCGAATCCGGCTGGAGGCGGATGTGAGTCAAATATTTATCTCTATAGTCCGGTTATCCATACCACCATCGTTCCCACGATAGGAGCTCAGCTGATAATGGAATTTACCGACAATGCCGGAATTCATTATACCAGCGAAGGAGGAGACCAAAGTGGATCATCTATTTCAGTGGTTTCTACCGAAAATTATACCGAGCCAACCATGCCGGATCGGCAATTTGTTGAAAATTACTTTTGAATTGAATTGCACCTTGTACAATGATGCAGGTCTGGGATATCCTTTTTCCGGATCGATCGTCACGGCTTTTGAACAACCCTGATCTTATCGCCTTACAATATCTTTTCCGAAAGGGGTAAGCGCAAGAGAAGCCAGTTTAAAATGCTGTCGCCCGAAAGGAATTCCGATGATCGTAATATAAAGCAACACTCCAAATACCACATGGGTGAGGGAAATCCAGATTCCTCCGATACAAATCCAGATAATGTTGAATACCATGTACAAACATCCGTTGGATCGTTCATGCGTCACAACCTTTTTGCCGAAAGGCCAAAGAACCAGCCCCGCCATTTTTAAGGTTTGAATCCCGAAGGGAATACCAATAATGGTCAGCATCATGGCAATGCTCGTGATCAAGTATTGAATAGCGGTGATAAGTCCGCCGAAAATGAGCCAGATCAGGTTGCCGAGGAAGTTCATGAATCGGATGTTGCTTTTATAGTGTTCGCGAAGGCTCCGCAAAGTAGAAAAATTTGCTGTTAAACACGATTTTGATTATTGAACTACCACTTTTTTTGAGAAGATTGATTCGCCATTTGAACCGTGTAAAATGTATATTCCGGGGGCTAAATTGGTCAAATCAATTCTTTTAAGACCAAGCATGTTGTTCCGGGTTAAAATTTCCCTTCCCGAAATATCTATGATTGAAATGGTGAATGCGCGGTTGAAATTCCCGGGGATATTGATGGATAAAAAGTTACTAACCGGATTTGGATAAATATGGATATCGATTTTTGGAGATTTCGATATTAGCGGATAATATCTTCACTCGATGAATAAACAGTGCCATACTCTTCATCTCCTTTGTGGTAGCCGATCATGAAGATGGCTGAGCCGGACAAGCCGGTATCTGAGATAAATGTTACAATCCCAAGTCCTTCAGCATAAGAGATATAGTAAGCAAAATCGAACAAAGGAATGTCGGATTTTACTAAGCTGTCATTTAAAAGAAAATTGTAGTTCGAATAATACCAGTTTTCATCTATATCCAATGGAACAGCATTCTTCCAATCTGTAATTTCTTCATCCCAGATATAAGGATAACAGGGTGTACAAACCACATCGTTGTATTCCATTGGGATAGAATCGCCAAAAGCTGCGTTTGGATTTCCAATCAATAGTGCGGTTCTACCATTGTAATCTGTAGTATCAACACGTCTGGCATCAAAATAATCGTCGAGAATCGGATATTCCATATTATTTATTAAACCGTCGGGCACTTGAACTGAATCTATCTTGTAGGTCATCATGCCGGGAACAAGACCCTGGAGCGAACTATTTTTTAACGCAATTTTTTGAGATTGATTTTCAAGAAAAAGTGCTGCCGGTAGAGCTGTAAGGAAGACCACCGACATACGTATAATAGGTGGACTTCTCTGTTTGATTAAAAGTGACTGTCAATGTATCTGCTGTATAGTTCACCGCGGTAATTTCTATTCTCGAAAGGTTCGTGTAACTGGTTGGATCATCCACATAAGTTGTACTCACGTACTCAAATACATCACCCACATCAAAGTCATAAAACTCGCGAATACCCGGATAATACTACCGGTTGCCAATTCAGGAATTCCGACGAGCGTTTCGGTATTTCCATCTGTACTCGTGATCGAAATTATTCCGTGATTTTTTGATAAAACCATTTCCATTCCATTGCTATAGCCGAATGTTTTTATGCTATCGACTTCTTCTAAAACGATTGTTTCACCATAACTTGTCACCGTAGCTGTTACTTCTTCTCCACCATCAGATGAAAATGAATAAGTTCACCCAACATTTAATGCAGGTTTAGAACAAATCAATCCCGAAAACAATAAAGGAATAGCTACTATCTTCAAATACCACGTGCTCACCAAATAGCGGCGATTTTTTTAAATAAAGACCGAGTGGATTCGTCTCTGTGGAATCACATTCCATGCAGTATTCATAGGTGGGATGAAGGTAATAATGGGTTTGATCTGTAAAAGTAACCACCGAGTCTATCTTGGTGCAAAAGTCTATTGAATCTGATCCGGGAGCTGAATACTGCGGCGACCATTTTGGATTGAGTGGATTCCAGTTTTGGCTAAAGCCAAAAAGTGAAAATGAGAAAAACAGGAATAGTAAAACTTGTTTCATAATCAGCAGTAATTGATAAGTAAGGGTTTAAAGTTAAAAAAATAGATAAAACGATTGAACCACAATATTTAAGATTCTACTAAAGCCAAGTCGGTAAAATGCTACTGGGCAATGCTTTATTTCCTATATTCAAGTCTTAGATAGCCTTCTAAAACGATCGTCCAAACAAGAACGTACACTTCCTTCTGTGCAGCACCGATTCGACTCGCGACTCGTCAAAGACACTGACAGACTCGTCAGTGAGACTCGAGACTACTCCCTCTTGCAGCTTGGAGCTAAAACCTTGTGGCCAATATCCCCCAATATCAATCCAATTTTGCGATATTTGCAAACCCAAAAATCAAACCCCATGAGCGACGACAAAAAAGTCATATTCTCCATGGTGAAGGTCAATAAGACCACGCCTACCGGAAAACATATTCTGAAAGATATCTACCTCTCGTTTTATTACGGAGCCAAAATCGGGATTCTCGGTTTGAATGGTGCAGGTAAATCGACGGTGATGAAAATTATCGCTGGACTCGACAAAGCCTATCAGGGCGATGTGGTCTGGTCGCCCGGATATTCCGTGGGATATTTGCCGCAAGAGCCGCAACTCGATGACTCCAAAACGGTGAAAGAAGTCGTGATGGAAGGGGTGAAGGAGATCACCGATGTGCTCGCCGAATACGAAGAGATCAACAACAAATTCATGGATGAAGAAATCCTGAACGATCCCGATAAGATGGAAAAGTTGATCGATCGTCAGGCGAAAGTTCAAGATCGAATCGAAGCACTCGGTGCATGGGATCTCGATACCAAGCTCGAAATTGCCATGGATGCACTCCGCACTCCCGAAGGCGATACGCCCATCAAAAACCTTTCGGGTGGAGAACGACGTCGTGTAGCACTTTGCCGCCTCTTGCTTCAGGAGCCCGACGTGCTGCTGCTCGATGAGCCTACCAACCACCTTGATGCTGAGTCGGTGCAATGGCTGGAGCAGCATTTACAGCAGTACAAAGGAACGGTACTCGCCGTAACGCACGACCGCTACTTCCTCGACAATGTCGCCGGTTGGATTCTCGAACTCGACCGTGGAGAAGGTATTCCCTGGAAAGGAAATTACAGTTCTTGGCTGGAGCAAAAAGGAAAGCGACTCGCTCAGGAAGAGAAGCACGAAAGCAAACGCCAGAAGGAATTGCAGCGTGAGCTCGAATGGGTGCGCATGAATCCCAAAGGACGACATGCCAAAAACAAAGCCCGACTCCAGAATTACGACAAGATGATGAGCGAAACAGGAGCGGAGAAAGAAGCAAAACTGGCCTTGCCAATCCCGAATGGTCAGCGCCTTGGGAATGAAGTTATTGAAGCAGTGAATGTTTCGAAAGCCTACGGCGACAAATTGCTTTATGAAAATCTGAATTTCAACCTTCCACCTGCCGGAATAGTTGGTGTAATCGGGCCAAACGGCGCCGGAAAAACCACTTTGTTCCGAATGATCATGGGGGAAGAAAATCCTGATAGCGGGTCGATCAAAATAGGCGACACCGTACAGATCGGCTATGTGGATCAAACTCATGGCGACATCAATCCCGAAAAAACCGTGTGGGAAACTGTTTCCGGCGGAACAGAATTTATCGAAGTAGGTGGTGAGAAGATCAACTCACGCGCTTACGTTTCTAAATTCAATTTCAACGGAACGGATCAAAATAAGAAAGTGGGCGTACTGTCGGGCGGTGAACGAAACCGTCTGCACCTCGCCATGACGCTCAAGACAGAAGCCAATGTGCTGCTGCTCGATGAGCCGACAAACGATATTGATGTAAACACGCTTCGTGCCCTCGAAGAAGGAATTATGGATTTTGCGGGCTGCGCCGTAGTAATCTCTCACGACCGTTGGTTTTTGGATCGTATTTGTACCCATATCCTCGCATTCGAAGGCGATTCAGAGGTTTATTATTTCGAAGGAACGTATAGCGAATACGAGGAGAATAAGAAGAAACGATTGGGTGATGTTGGTCCGAAGAGGATTAAATACCGGAAATTGGTGCAGGTAATGTATTTGTAGAGGCGTTGCACGCAACGCCTCCAATACAGGGCATGCAACGCCTCCAATACAGGGCACGCAACGCCTCCAATACAGGGCACGCAACGCCTTTACCCATAATATTGAAACCATACCATAAACCAAAATCATTCAGGATTTATAAAATTTATCGTTTTTCCAATTTATTGGATTATTTCGAATATAATTCGCTATCCGCTGATATTCCCCATGATCCCGGATTATGTGGTCATGAAATCTAGTTTGCCATCCGTTTTCAAAACCCAATCGGTTCGCATGTTTTGTTACCCCTGATTTATAGGATCTAAGAATTGTGGAAATAGACCCGGCCTTCGGCGATATTTCAGACATCCTTTTATTTTTTCTGTATGTTTCAGGTGGTGCCCATTGCCAATCCAATGGCAAGGATTCTAATTCCTGGTGATCCGTTGCATCCTGTACAGGTTTGGTATCAATAATTTCCGGCCGATCCAAAATCAAAATCCCATGAATATGGTTGGGCATAATTATAAATTCCCCCAATTCCACATGTGATGACCGACAGGGGATATCGTGCCATAAAATATCCGCAATCACCCCGGTGCGGGAGAGATCCATTCTGCCATCAATTACCTCACCGAAGAAATGATTTCTTCCAGCTGCGCAAATCGTAATAAAATAAGCTCCATTCCAGCCATAATTCCACCATTGGGCACGTGAGGAGGTTGTCCGGTATTTGTTTTTGAATTTTGTCATGGTGATTGTTTTGGTTATTAATTCGATTGAATTGTAATGTCGGGAATTTTTTGAAATCATGAAATTTTTGGAGGGATGTGATATAGAACCTAAACGCATTGCACGTTCATCTTGGTAGAGGCGTTGCATGCTGTAGAGGCGTTGCATGCAACGCCTCTACACGCAACGGCCATAAACGTATTTTTTTACCTCACATTATCACCGTAAATTTGCCCCTGCCAAAACCGGCCTTTACCAGAAAGAATAAATACGAATGAAGCCATCAACCCCAAAGGGAACGCGTGATTTTTTGCCGGAAGTAGTGCAGCGGAGAAACTATATCTTCGATACCATCAAAGCAGTTTTTGAGCAATACGGCTACCAGCCAATCGAAACTCCGGCGATGGAAAATCTCGAAACCCTTACCGGAAAATACGGCGAAGAAGGCGATAGGCTGATTTTTAAAATTCTTGCACGTGGCGAGAAACTTACCAAGGCACTTGGAGAAGGCAACCAATCTAACATGGCTGAAGAAGCTCTCCGCTACGACCTTACCGTTCCGTTCGCACGCTTCGTAGTTCAGCACCAAAATGATCTTGCTTTTCCATTTCGGCGCTACCAAATCCAACCTGTATGGCGTGCCGACCGGCCGCAAAAAGGACGCTACCGTGAGTTTTTTCAATGCGATGCTGATGTGATTGGAACAGATTCGCTGCGCTGCGAAGTGGAGATTGTACAAATGCTCGACAATGTATTTTCGAAACTCAATCTTCCCGTTGCGATCAAAATCAACAACAGAAAATTGCTTACCGCTCTCGCTACTTATGTGGGCGAAGCCGATAAACTTATTCCGCTTACGATCGCAATCGACAAGCTCGACAAAATGCCGCTCGATAAAGTCCTCGCCGATCTCGACACGCAAGGCTTTTCCGCGGAAGCGCAAACGAAACTAAAAACCGTTCTCGAAGCAACAAGCAGAGGCGTTGCAAGCAATGACTCTTACAACAACGAAGCACTATTGCAAAAAATGGAAACCATCTTTGCAGGAAATGCCGAAGGAGAAAAAGGAATCGAAGAGTTGCGCTACATTTTTACGAAAGTGAAAACCCTCGGACTTGAAACGGCAAAACTGCGCTTCGATATGAGTCTCGCTCGCGGATTGAATTACTATACAGGAGCTATTTTTGAAGTCGTTCCGCTCACAGAAGAACAAGTGGGAAGCATAGCAGGTGGCGGTCGCTACGACGACCTTACCGCAGTTTTTGGAATGAAGGGAATGTCGGGAGTTGGTTTTTCATTTGGCGCCGACCGCATTTACGATTTGTTGGAAGCACGAAATGATTTTCCTACCGATCAAATTTCGGGAACGGAATTGTTTTTCGTAAATTTTGGCGAAAGCGAAGCTGATTACTGCCACGCTTTGATGGGCTCGATTCGCAAAGCCGGAATCAGAGCTGAGCTTTATCCCGATGCAGCAAAACTCAAGAAGCAGATGAAATACGCCAACGACAAGCAAATCCCATTTGTAGCAATGGTGGGAGAGGATGAGTTGAGAAACGGAACGGTAAGCCTGAAAAATATGTCGACCGGCGAGCAACAGACTGTAGCAAAAGAGCAAATTATAAAACTAATACGCACAAAATGATTCATGCCATTTCAGATAAAATTCTGACCATCGAGGATGTGGCAGAAATTTTAAAACAGAACGCAAAACTCGAACTTTCGGAAGGAGCACGGAAGCGTATTCAGGATTGCCGTGATTTTCTCGATGAAAAAATTGAGCGTTCCGAAAGTCCGATTTATGGGATCAATACGGGCTTTGGCTCGCTTTGCAATACTTCCATCGGTCGCGAAAGCCTGGAGCAACTCCAAAAAAATCTCGTGATGTCACATGCTTGTGGCGCGGGTCGAAAAGTAGATCGCGAACTGGTGAAACTAATGCTTTTGCTCAAAGTTCAAGGACTCTCTTACGGGCACAGTGGAGTAACAGTCGCGACGGTCGAGAGATTGATATGGTTTTTTAATAATGATATTTTACCAGTAGTGTACGAAGTTGGAAGTTTAGGTGCTTCAGGCGATTTGGCACCATTGGCTCATTTGGCTCTTCCGCTGCTTGGACTTGGTGAGGTATACGTGAATGGTGAAATTACAGCTACTGAAACGATTCTAAGCCGGCATGATCTCAAACCCATAGTTCTGCATTCAAAAGAAGGACTTGCCTTGCTGAATGGTACCCAGTTTATGAGTGCTTTTGGGGTTCACACCCTTATAAAATCGGAGCATTTGCTCGATATGGCGGATTTGATCGCGTCCTGTTCCCTCGAAAGCTACGACGGAAGACACGAACCCTTTAAAGATCAGGTACATGCTGTTCGCCGCCATGCTGGCCAGCGAAAAGTGGCTGAAAATATTCGTGCTATTCTCGGTGATAGCAAAAATTGGTTTGCTGAAAAGACGCATGTTCAGGATCCCTACAGCTTTCGCTGCATTCCGCAAGTTCACGGCGCCAGCCGCGATGCGGTAGCGCATATTAAAAGTGTTTTTGAGAATGAAATTAATGCTGTGACGGATAACCCCACGGTTTTTCCGGAATCGGATGATATTATTTCTGCTGGGAATTTTCACGGTCAGCCGCTCGCCATTTCGCTCGACTTTTTGGCTATAGCCATGGCGGAGATTGGCAGTATTTCCGAAAGGAGAATCTACAAATTGATAAATGGAGATCGGGGACTGCCGCACTGTCTGGTAGCCAATCCTGGTCTTAATTCTGGACTTATGATTCCACAATACACCGCCGCAAGTATGGTAAGCAAAAACAAGCAGCTTTGCACACCAGCTTCGGTCGATACCATTGATTCGAGCAACGGACAGGAAGACCATGTAAGCATGGGCGCCAATGCAGCCGTGAAAGTGGCTGAAGTGGTCGGAAATGTGGAAACCGTGCTCGGAATTGAACTTCTCACTGCCATGCAGGCAATGGATTTGCGCGGAACTGGTGGTATGGCCACAGCAGTAACTGACCTTTACAAAAAATATCGGCAGTTTGTGCCATTTTTGACCGAAGATAAACCTCTCTATAAACTCATTCAAAAATCAAAGGAATTTGTCGCTCAAAACCATCCCAACATCTAGGCCTAAGCTGCCAAAGCAACTTCGGTTTCTGTACGTAATTCTTTTTTTATCAGGATTTAATGCGCTGTATGGTATGATTTCGGGCGTGATGACCGCGATGAATCCTCCTGATGTGGATTCAACTTACGTAAATAGCCTTTTTGAGCAATTAGGTAAGTATAAACTCCCCATTGAAAGTCTCCAGCCACAAGTAGAATCGTACTACCTGAACCTCATGTTGGAGCTCGGAAATTTCGGAGCTGCCAACTTTCTCTTTTTTGGTATTCAACTGGTTGGTGTGCAAATGATGTACCGGTTTAATCGTGTGGGATTTTGGCTGTATGCGGCCGCGCAATTGGGATTGGCGGTTGTACCTATTGTTTTTGCCCAATGGAATACTTTCGCAGAAATCGTATTAGGAATGACGGTCGTTTGGAATTTGATATGGGTTGTAATGTATGCAACACAACTCAAACATTTCAAGAAGTGAAAATCTACCTTTTCAGCGGGCTGGGAGCGGATGAAAGACTTTTTGATCAACTCACTCCGCTTGAAGGATATGAATATGTAGCCATTAAATATCTTAAGCCGTCGGGATCCAAAACGCTCAGCGACTATGCCCAACTCCTGGTCGATACCTATCGTTTTGAGCAGCCATTCATCCTTGGTGGTGTTTCTATTGGAGGTATGATTGCTCAGGAAATAGCTGAAATTATTCGTCCCGAAAAGTTGATCTTGATTTCTACGGTTCGGTTTACTAGTGAATTTCCAGTATTCTTGAGGATGGTAAACAATGGATTCGCACGGATTTTGATAAAAAAACCACTATTGGAAATGCTTGCGGCTGTCGCCGATAGATTCACCAAAAAATCAAATTTGGGACGCAAGCTCTTTTACGATATGCTTCACGATTCAGATGCCGATTTTATGAAATTTGGCGCGCGCGCTGCTCTTTCCTGGCATCCTCCGGTAACTGATATCCCGGTCATCCGTTTTCATGGATCGAAGGATAAGGTTTTTCCCATTTCCCGTATCAAAAGGTGTATTGAAATAAAAGATGGATCCCACTTTATGATCTTCGACAGGGGAGTGGAGATCAGTCAGGTTCTTCGAACCCGTTTGGTAACTTGAATTTTAGATATGTTGCGTTTAGCCTATCACAAATCTATTTCTTAAAAAAAGCCACGCTTCCGCCTACCCAATCCTTGTCCTTATTGTAGCGCACTCCAACCATTTCGCCTTTGCTGATACGTACGAGATTATTCACAATACGGACTTGATCCTTACCCGATTCCCATAGCATCAGCATGCGGATTTCGCATTTGGCCTTGCCTGTTGGTGTTTCGATTACAGGTTGGTAGATGACTTTTTTCTGCAGAATAAAATTTTCGCGATCTTCGATTTCTTCGAGATCCGCTCTTGTGATGTTCAATTTTACTCCACTTCCTGCAAATGAATAAAGTGGTTTAAGAACATAATTTTCCAAATCTTCAGGGTACTCTTCCAGATCGGTTAAATAAAGACACTCAGGCACATATTTGTTCTTAAACAGCGGCATTGTGAATTTGCTGATGCGAAAAAACCAATTGGGATGACCTACCCATTCCACATCAACCTCGTCTTTAAAATAAAATTCGCGTTTAAGATCATCACGCTGACGTAGCTCGTCAAAAATTACCCGATTGTAAATTCTCTTAATCGGAACTTCTGCTCCCTTTTCATCCAGATAAAATAAGGATTTTCCACGTTTTTTCAGGTCACTAATGCAAAGTACTTTTATTCCCAAATGATGCTCAGCTCCGTAAAAGTCGATAGAAGTAACTTGTTTTTTAGGTTCTATTTCCAGAAGAACCACATGCTTCGGATTCTGATCGCCTACGATTATTTTTTTGAGCAATTCGATATATTCTTCCGAATCCATATTATCGAAATGGACCGTAAACCCCTCCGGGATATCAAAAAACTTGCAATATGCTTGGTAGAGTAAATCCTGAAAAAAATAGAGAGATGGAAATCCCTGTACTTCAATGAGCTGAGGAATTAGATCGCCATTTTCGTCCGAGCAAACACCAAAATCCATTTGAAGAAAACGGGTATGATAATCTTCGTTCGGAACCTGAAGCGATGGATGCTTGATTGCGTCCTTGGTAAGTTCCTTAAAGTTTGCCTGCGTAATTACTTTGTTGATTTCGGTACAAGCTTCGAGGAGTTGCTGCTTAAGTGTATCCGGGATAAAAATCGGGGTTTCGGCAATTCTAAAATTTGATTTGTGATTCCAAGCTTTATCGATATACGCTTTAAGGGCTTCATATTTTTCCGGAGTAAAACTGGCATTATATTTTTCTCGAATTTCTTTGATCATGACCTAAGCGTGAATGGAGATTCTACAGGGGTAAGTTTTAAAATAGCATCATCAATAAATGACGGTATTACAGAGTGATAGGTTCTTTCTACACGTTCTGGGTCGGCGAGACTCTTCATCATATTATTGTATTTCTGTAAGCTGTAATTTTTAACGACAATTGCTTTATTTTCAGGTTTTAAAAAATGGATTTTCATACCTTCCGGATCGGCTTCGGGGTGGTACTGGGTTCCCACAAATTCAGGTGAAAACCGAACGGCCATAATCGCTTGTTCCTCTTGAACATGATCTCTTAGCTTTTCGAGTGAAAGGATTCTGGCTCCGTGTTTTCGAAAACTGGATAATTGGGGTTGAATTAACTGCCAATCACGACTATCGAATACAAAATACCTGTCCTCAACGCCTTTCAATAGTACATCTTTTTTTCCCGAGGCTGTTTTATGACATGGGTATATGCCGAAAGAAGTGGAGCGGCGACGTGTTATTGAACCCAAACCAAAATAATTACAAGCCATCTGGAAGCTGTGGCAAATGAAAAATATGTATTTCCGATCTTTTGGATCTTCTGTGTTTTTGTTATATGTCCAAAGATCCTGTACCAGATTGTTCCAATTTTTATTCCATATTCCGTCCCCCTCAGTAGGATTTCCGGGGCCTCCTGAAGAGATGTAAATATCGAAACTCGTATCAGGAATTTCGTGTTTTGAGCGCACTTCAAATTCAGTAAATTCAATTTTCGAACGGTACATATCCAATATTTCCCGCAAGGCGCGCATCCCTTGATTAGGGACACCGTCGTATAGATTTAGTAAAGCGAGCCTTAATTTTTTCATAAATTCTCCTTCGTTTCTGCGATCACAAAATCAACCACATCTATCAAGTTCTTCTTATTCTCAAATACGGCCAATTGCCTGTCGGCACCTGTACCATTTTCCAGCATCTTTTCAATATACGAAAGTTGCTTTTTTGAATGGAGTATTGTACTTGTGTCATCCACAAAATCGAGCAATTCTCGAATCAATTCCCGGCAATCGACTTCACTTTCTTTGCCGAAATCTATTAATTTACCGTCAATTCCATAGCGCCCGGCTCGCCATTTATTTTCATTGATCAACATGCGACGGTAACTATTGAAACTTAAATTCGACTGCCGAAGTGAATATAATTTTGCTACCAAAGCCTGCACCAATGCCGCGATAGCGATGGTTTCGTCGGCGCGCAAAGTTACGTCGCATACGCGAACTTCAATGGTTGGATAGTAGGGATGTACCCGAATATCCCACCATATCTTTTTGGCACTGTCGATGCATTTGGTTTTCACCAAAAGGTCAACATAACTGTCGTATTCACCCAGACTATCGAAATGATCCGGAATTCCTGTACGGGGGAATTTGTCAAACACCCGCGAGCGAAAGGATTTAAATCCCGTGTTGCGCCCTTCCCAAAAAGGAGAGTTAGCAGACAGAGCATACAGGTGAGGCAAAAAATAGCGCATTGAATTGGCCATTTGCAGCGCCATCGAGCGATCCGGGATGCCCACATGCACATGAAGGCCGAAAATTAGATTGCTGCGTGCTGCATCCTGCAACTCGGTTATAATCTCATCGTAACGCGGATTGGCAGTGATGCTCTGACTTTGCCAAGTGCTAAATGGGTGCGTACCTGCAGCACCGATTGCAAAGCCCAATTCATCGGCCATTTCACAAATAGTTCTTCGCAACATTTTGATTTGATCTTCTGCTTCTGAAATGTCGCGGCAAATAGTGGTATCTACTTCTACCTGAGATTCATGAAGCTCGGCTTTGATGCGGTCGGGGAGAAGTGCTTCTCCCCGGCTCACCAATTTTTGATCATGTGAAATTAATTCCCGTGTTTCGGGATTTATCACCTGATATTCTTCTTCTATGCCAATGGTAAATTCCATTTCGTTATCCGAAAAAAGCTTAAGATTTATTTTCAGAAACCTTAGTGGCAGCCTTTATAGCATCGGAAATTTTAGTGGATGCTTTTTTGATAACCGACTTTTTAGGGGTAGCTTTTTTAGCATCCGCTTTCTTAGCATCCGTTTTCTTGGTAACTCCTTTTTTGGGTGTCACTTTCATCTTTGCCACTTTTGGTGGGGCGGATTTATTTACCTTGGCCTTAGGAGCAACTGGTTTTTTTACAGCCTTCGGTTTGGGTGCACTTGCTTTCTTGATTTTAGGGCTTTTTACCGCCGCGCTTTTCACAGTTTTGGATTGACTCTTAGCTGCTTTTTTGTCCATCATGCGCTTAGGCATATCGGATGATTTTTCTTCCGGTTTTCCCTGGGGTGTTGCTTTTTGAACTTTATTCGGATTGGTTTGAACCACTTTCGATTTTGCAGGTTCTTTTTTCACTGGAGCAGCTTTTTTTGCAGGAGCGGCTTTTTTGGAACCGGCTTTTCTACCTGGCTTTCCTTTGACAGGCGTGTCAGCTGAAGCCTTCTTCACGAAAGTACCCCAGGTCAGATTCATCTGTCCAGGTTTATGATCTTTTGCTTTTTTGATGGCAAGTTGGGCTGCGTGTTCTACAATCCACTCAAAGTTTTCTTCACCAACGGAATTCACATCTGCATCGGGAGCCGGATTGCAAAAATCGATGGCATAAGGCACTCCGTCGCGAACTGCGAACTCTACGGTATTGAAATCATACCCCAACGCCTTATTGAGTTTGATTACACCTTCGTGCACTTTGTCTAAGATTGATTTCGGCACCGGAGGTCCGTCTTTCACATAGCGAAGATGGTGCGGATTGCGCGGCTCGTATTGCATGATATGCACATCATCGCCGCCAAGACAATAGCAACGGAAGTATTCGCTAAATTCGATTTCTTCCTGAAGCATCATCACCAATTGATCGGTTTCTGCGTGTTTTTTGAAAAGATCGTCCGCATCGGTTACACGGTATACGCTTTTCCAACCGCCTCCTGAGTGCGGCTTCATATAGGCTGGAAAGCCGACGTATTCAAAAATTCCTTCCCAATCGATCGGGAATTTCAAGTTGCGAAATGAATTTTCGTCGGTATCATCCGGACGTGAATGCGACGGTAAAATCACTGTATTGGGAACGGCCACACCTACACTTTGGGCAAGCGCGTTGTTGAAGAATTTTTCATCGGCACTCCACCAAAATGGGTTGTTGATTACGGCTGTTCCACCAATGGCAGCGTTTTTAAGATATGCACGGTAGAAGGGCACGTCTTGCGAAATGCGGTCTACGATTACGGCGTACTCTGTGGGTTCGCCTTGCGCTACTTTATCAACAGTTACGGCTTCCGCCATTATTCCGTCGATTTTTTTCGAATTAATTCGATCGATAAATGCTTGTGGAAAAGTGTTTTCTTGTCCGAAGAGAATTCCGATTTTCTTCATTTTTGGAGTTTTTTTGGGTTGATTTTAAAAAACATTCTGGGATTCAATATAATAGAATTTTTGGTCTTATATTAAAACTAACAAGACTTTTGCCTCAAAGTTTTGAAAGATAATGTGGAAACATCATTTTCCAAAGTGGCCAGTCGTGTTTCGCCCATTTCCATTCGTCTGAATGAAAGTTCATTCCTTTGTTTTGCAGTATCGATGCGAGCTTGAGATTTGCATCTTTGCAAATGTCCCACTCCCCGTATCCCAACGTAATATCGAGGTTCCACAGCGCGGGATTATTATTTCCCGGAAGGTAATCGACCGGATTGTTAAAGTAAACGTTCTCATCATAATATCCATCCAGAAAACTGCGAATGTCAAAGGAGCCGCTCATCGAAAACAGGTGACTCACTTTCTCGGGATGGCGAAAGGCAAAATTTGCCGCGTGAAAACCACCAAAACTGGCTCCGGCAACTGCGAGTTTCGTGAGATTATATTCGTGAAGAATGGCATCGACAATTTCGTTTGAAATAAACTTATCATACCAAAGATGATTGTTAATGCGCTGTGCGGGATGCGCTTTTTTATTGTACCAACTGTGTTTGTCGATGCTGTCCACGCAAAAGAGTTTTACTTTTCCGTCGTTGATCAATTTCGCCGCCGAGTCGACCAAACCAAAATCTGTAGTCTCAAAAAAGCGACCCATCGTGGTGGGAAATACCAATACCGGTGTACCGTAATGTCCGTAAACGAGCATCTCAAAATCGGCGCCCAGCGTAGGAGAGTGCCATTTCTTATAGGATTCTTTCAAGAGTGGTAAAGTATGATTGGTTTTTGAAAGTCTTAATTCCTTAAAATTGAGTGGCAAAGGTAGGACTAAACAGGGACAAATCTCTTTATGAAATTAGTTTTTTTCTTCGCTTTTTTCTCAAGGAGAAACTGTGGTCAGAATTTAATGCAAATTTAATTTTAAAAGATTTAAAAAGTTCAGGCAGAAAAGGTATTTTCACAAAATGAAAAACAGAAAGGCAGTGGAAAAAAGTCCAATTCTCGTAAAGCGTACTTTGTGAGCTTTAAAATATATCTTTTCGGTTTATTGATAATTTCATTTGGCTTCTTCTCATGCATAAGAGAGACTGAAACACTTCTGGAAGTTGTAGTGAAAAATGGTACCAACGAACCGGTGAAATTGCACATGTTTGCAGATTACGCTTCACCGGATTATTCAGATACCATTATTATCAATATGTCACCTGGAACAGATTATACTTGGACAAGTTCATCAAGAGGTGGAGGAGGGAATAATTATCCAAGTGGTTTGCACAATTTCCCTCCTGGTGATTCTCTTCACGTAATCTTCAATGACACTCTGAGCGTAACTCATTTCACTTATTCAGCAGGATATAATTCTACCCATATTGACTCTTCAGTAATTGAATACTACGAACCACGAAATATTTACAATCCTGATAACTACAGCCAGAAAATGGTAAAAAAAGATTTTTTCAGAGGTACGTACACCCTCACCGATGCCGATTTAAATTATGCTTTGAGTATTCATGAGTAGTTCTGAACGGCCAATCATGCAACTCTTTTCGAATCATATTTTTTAATCTCGTCCAATTCTTTTTCCTTCGATTCTTTTTCCTCTTCAATGTCAAAGTCGTTTTGAAGGCCGAGCCAAAAAGTAGCTGAATTTCCAAAATATTTACTCAGTCGCAGTGCGGTATCCGCAGTGATTCTGCGATTACCTTTTAGAATTGCGGAAACTCGGGTTTGAGGAATTTTCAAGTCTTTCGAAAGTCTGTAAGCCGTAATTTCGAGCGGCTCAAGAAATTCGGAAAGCAAAATTTCACCAGGATGTATGTTTGCTAATTTTTCCATTTGTCTTTTGTTTTAATGATAATTGATAATTTTTACTTCGCTGGCGATTCCATTGTTCCAAATAAAACTGATTCGCCATTGCTTATTGATCCGAATACTATAGTGTCCCTTCAAATTTCCGGTCAGTTTTTCCAATCGATTGGATGGGGGAATTCTTAAGTCCGCAATATCCTGAGCGTTGTTCAGCATCCTTAATTTTCGACGACCAATGTTTTGAATTTCAATGGGGCATTTGCTTTATTCGATTACCCTTCCATATTTCCATAGTTTCCTTGGTGCCGAAAGAAGTAATCATAGAATAAGCTTAAATTACTAACGCGAAAGGTAAGTAAAATTTCTGAATTTTAATCCAGTAAAAGGTTACTGAATTAAAATTGGCAGTTTAAATCTATACGATTCAAAACCTTTCCCAACTCCAATTCTTAAAAGATTCATTAATTTTATCCAAAATTCTTTGGAATATCTGGCTTGTAAAATCTGCAGAAAACAAAACTTTAAAATTGAAACATCAAATTAATAAATTGAAAAAACAGTATATTATGAAACATTTATTCTCCTCTTTAATTTTTATTCTTTCACTCTCCGGATCGGCCTGGGCGCAGCTCGCGGGCGAAAGGACCGTTCCTTCAGATGATTACCCCAATCTGCAAACCGTTGCTGACTCGTTAAATATCTACGGAGTAGGCGCCGGTGGTGTCAACTTTATGCTTCAAGGTGGTAGCACTTTTGAAGAAATGCCAATCGAATTTACAGCCAGCGGAAATGCTGACGACTCAGTGCACATCGGATGGGATGGCATGGGCGAAAAACCAATTGTAAATTTTGACGGAACCGAAGCAGACGCTGAAGCCGGATTTACGCTAAAAGGTGTGGATTATTATACCATCGACGGTATTGCCGTTACAAATTCAAATTCCAACCTTGAGATGGGTATCCTGATTACCAACATCGACACGGCCGATGGAGCCCAAAACAATACCGTGAAAAACGTTGGAATATCTCTTGATAAGCTCAATGAATTTCAGACGGTGGGAATAGCAGTAATGGCTCAGGTAGAACCCAGCGAAATAGATGGAAATAACAACAATAACAAATTCTTCAACAATAGCATTTCAAATGTCACCATTGGTTACAGCTTTGATGGAAATACAAGCACTACTTCCTTTATGGCCGTGGGAAATGAAGTAGGAATAGAAGATGGCGGAGAGTCAAATATATTTGACATTGTATTGGCCGGAGTTACTGCCAGCGATCAAAATGGATTTACTTTCTCGAACACTCATATCCGCGATTTGACACGTATTGGAGATGGAAGTACCGCTCCTGCTGCGATTGCCACCAGTAGCGGTAATCCTTCTGATTCGCTCACGAATGAGATCGTTATTTCCAACAATACCATTGAGGATATGACAAGTTCTTTCACGAGTATATTCGGAATGTATTTGAGTGCTAGAAAGGTGACCTATCAGGTTTTTAATAATAAAATAAACAACGTAACTGCCACAGGTGGCGGTGGAAATACTGCCGACGGTATCATGTTGCTCGCAAGCTCCGCTATAGCCAATATTTATAACAATATGGTCTCAGGAATTGCAGCTCCTGCGTCAGCGGTGAGCAATAATGCCGCAACGCGTGGAATAACGGTAAGAACCTACGACCAAGCAAATGTTTTTTACAATAGTGTACTACTGGATTATGAAGCAACTGATCCTGCGCACACTTCAGCTGCCTTCTGTATATACAACAACAGCGATCCGGTACAAATGCGCAACAACATCTTTGTGAATAAAACCACCTTGACCGAAGATGCGACTGGACTCGTAACGGCTATTTATAAGCGTAATAATACGTGGGCAGGAATTATGACGGAGAGTGATAACAATATCTACTATGCTGGCGCTCCCGATCCGCAACACTTAATCTATTATGGAAACAATAGTAGTGCACCCAATGTGCTTCAAACTATCGAAGAGTATAAGATTGCCGCAGATTCTTTAGATCAGAATTCATACACCGAAAATGTACCGTTTTTAGCGAATGATGACTTGCATGTTTCGGCTTCCGCCAATTCAGTGGCGAGTAATAACGGCTCGCCTGTGAACGGAGCCCATTTCCATTACAACCGACTTCGACGGCTCTGTTCGCGATACGGAAACTCCCGATATCGGAGCGGATGAAATCGCAGATCCGGCACCGGCATTGGCCATAAATCCAACTCCCGAAGACGGAGCGACAGATGTATCTCTTGATTTGAATGAGCTATCATGGGAATATTACACCAACCCGGAGTATACGCCTGCCGGAAGCATTTTTGGTGTACTTGAGTGAATCGCCTGATTTTGATGGTGTAGACCCTGTGGCTACTGTGATGTGGATTACTGATACCACAAATTACTCAGCAGCCATAGATCCACTCAATTCAGAGACACTCTATTACTGGAAAGTAGTGCCTGTTTCCAATCTGGACAATGGCGACTCTCCGGATGCGGTCACTATCTGGACTTTTACTACAGAAGCTGGTCTTATCCCGTATCCGAATCTCGCTGTAAATCCCACTCCCGAAGACGGAGCGATCGAGGTATCTCTTGATCTTTCCGAACTCGCATGGGAATTCAACCCGGATTCGCTATACACAAATCCTGAAGCATTTTTGGTTTACCTGAGTGAAACACCCGATTTTGATGGTGCTGATCCTGTAGCTACGGTTATGTGGGAGGCAGGCGTTACGAATTATTCGGCATCGATTGACCCACTCAGTTCAGAAACGCTTTATTACTGGAAAGTGGTGCCCGTAACCAGTGTGGAGGATGGCAACTCACCTGATCCGGTTACGGTTTGGACTTTTACGACGGAAGTGTATGTTTTCCCTTATCCAAATGCTGCAGAAAACCCAACGCCTGAAGATGGCGGTCTCATGCCTCTCGAAGATAATCACATGCTGGTCTTCAGTTGGGATTATTTTCAAACAAGCGACCACAGTTTGCCGGATCACTTCGAGATTTACTGCGCCACGTATACCAACACAGTTGCCTGGATTAATCCAATTGCTGAGTTGAACTATGTGGAGGGGCAATCGACTTACTCAATTGTTCTGACCAATATTCCGAATTATACGTATGAACTGGGGGTAGATCACTTTTGGAAAATTGTGCCGGTATCAGCTGATGGCCAGCCTACGCCGGATGTTCCGGTCTGGGTTTTTAGATTTGATGAAGGCAATTCCATAAACGAGTTATCGTCTGGAGGAACTTCAATTTATCCAAATCCTGCCGAGGATATCCTGAATATCGAACCGGGCTTTGAAGGAAAATATGAAGTTTTGCTCTACGACGTGCAGGGAAAACTAGTAAAACATTTTAGTGAAAACGAAGGCAGCCGCGTATTGAATATAGCTTCCGTACAGGCCGGCGCTTATCAGCTCGTGGTTAGACAAGGCAATTCACAGTTCGCAAGCCTTATAAAAGTTAATTAGAAAAACACTTGGAGAGTTCTCCGTGCGTTTATATTCAAATCGCTTCAAATACTGCCGCTTTCGCTAAAAGATGGTGGTATTTGAGCGACTTGAAATAACTTGGATAATTATTTCCGTCATTCAAATAAAAAACTGATCTTTGCGCCCTTAAAAAATTAACAACCGGAGTTTTGTACTCCAAAACTTAATGAAAAATTATGCCAGTAAAAATTAGATTGCAACGCCAAGGGAAAAAAGGTCATCCCTATTTTCACATTGTAGTGGCGGACGTTCGTGCACCGCGTGACGGGAAATACATCGAACGACTCGGATTTTACAATCCAAACACAAATCCTGCTACCATCGAACTCGATGTGGATGGCGCTGTAAAATGGCTCGACAATGGAGCACAACCAACGGATACCGCAAGAGCAATCTTGGGTTACAAAGGGGTTCTTTACAAAAATCACCTGAATAAAGGTGTGAAAAAAGGTGCTTTTGACGAAGCTGAAGCCGACAAACGATTTAACGCCTGGTTGGAAGAAAAACAAGCCAAAATCGAAGGTAAAAAATCAGATCTTAAGTCTGCAAGCACGAAAGAAGCTGCTGACAGAATGCAAGCTGAAAAGGACAAAAACAAGGAACGTGCTGCGGCCATTGCTGCTGCAAATGCACCGGAGCCAGTTGTTGAAGAAGCTCCTGAATCTACCGAAACTCCTGTTGATGCCGAGGCACAAGTGGCCGAATCTACCGAAGCAGCTGAGACAATAGCTGAGACTCCGAGTGAAGAGGCCAAAGAAATTGTAGGCAAAGATCCGGAAGTGACCGTGAAGGATGCTGAAGAAAAAGTAGCTAAAGTAGACGAGAAAGCTGAAGAGACTGCACCGGTGGAAAAACCTAAAGCTGAAGAGCCTAAGGAAGACGTGAAAGCTGAGGACAAAGAACAAGCTTCTGCTGAAGCGCAAGCTGATAAAGCCATAGAAGCCGCACCGGTTCAAGAATCTAAAGCTCAGGAATCAAAGGAAGAAGTGAATGCTGAAGCCAAAGAAGAACCTAAGGCTGAGGCTGAAAAAGAGCCAAAAGCGGAAAAAAAAGAAGAAGAGAAGAAATAATTCTTTTCCATAATTCATTTAAGAAAACCTCTGTTGGCATCGAAGCGATGATCTACAGAGGTTTTTTGTATTAATACAATGGTATATGGTGATCTCGCCCGAAGAATGTTATTATCTCGGTTATATTTCAAAAAAGCAAGGCTTCAAAGGGGGCATGATCGCTTTTTTTGATGTCGATAGCCTGGAGAATTATTCAGATCTCGATTATGTTTTGGTGCAACTCAATGAGGTGCTCACCCCGTTTTTCATTGAGACTATTCATTTCAAAGACAAAAATTTTGTTTTCCTCAAGTTTGAAGGTGTTGATGATGGCGACCGAGCTGATCAATTGGCAGGCAACGAGCTTTTTTTGCCGCTTAAAAAATTACCAAAACTCGGCGATGATGAATATTACCTCCACGATTTGGAAGGAATGGAAGTAATCGATGAAACGGCAGGGACAATCGGTAAGGTTGATAAAGTACTGGACTATACACAGAATCCATTGCTACAAGTAACTTACAATGGAGCGGAAGTTCTGATTCCGCTTATTGACGCTTTTTTGCAAAAGGTAGATAAAAAAGCCAAAAAGATTTTTGTTGATGTTCCCCCGGAATTGCTCGTTATCAACGCTTCATGACGCGACCTTTTCGGTTCAAACAGTTTGAAATTTTGCAGGAAAAAGCGCCTATGAAAGTGGGCACGGACGGCGTGTTATTGGGTGCTTGGGTTTCTGTTGAAAATACAAAGCTTGCGCTCGATATTGGTACCGGTACCGGATTGGTTGCACTGATGTTGGCGCAACGTAATACGAAAATTAAGATTACTGCTATCGAACCGAATCTATTGGCCTTAGAAGACGCCCGAATAAATTTCGAAAATTCAGAATGGAAAGATCGTATCGAATTGGTGAATAGTTCACTACAAAATTTTGAAACACCTCTAAAGTTTGATCTTATCGTTTCAAATCCGCCTTTCTTTCACAGCGATTTGCTTTCGCCAAATGAAGGTAGATCGATGGCGCGACACGCTTCAGATTTTGATCATATTGCTTTCGCTAAAGCGAGTAACTACCTCCATGCGAATGGAATGCTTGCAGGAATCTACCCAGTACCTATTTTCAACGAATTCGATTCTGCTGCCCGAAACCTCGGATTAATGCCACGACGAATTTGTGAAGTGCAGCCAACGCTGATAAAGGCTCCCCACCGTATATTATTTGAGTATACTTTTACGGAAGTGGAAAATTGTGCCCATTCAACTTTAATAATTGAAGAAAATGGCAGACATATGTACTCCGAAAAATATATGGATTTGACGCGGCAGTTTTATTTAAACTTTTGATCTGTATTTTCCGTATCTAATTAGATCATTGGTTGGAATGTTAGAATTTAAAAAAAGAACATATTTCACATCGTGAGAATTGTTTTATCTTGCGGAAAATTCGATTGAAATCATTATCAATGGGAATACTTAAAAAGTTATACTGGATTCTGCTCGTAGCATTGGTTTTCCCGAGCTGCACACCCGATAAGCCTGAAGATAGTTTTGGTAGTTCGACCGGAATTAAGGGACGGGTGAATGTCCAAAATGAATTCCAACAACCACTTTACAACGAGCGAGATGGTATTGATGTGCTTTGCCATGTCGGCTTTCAGGATCTGTCTGCCTCTGCAGATAATGTCGGGCAATGGCTTATCTCTGGAGCTCCGGTGGGCACTTACACCATTACCTATTCCAAAGCAGGCTTTAGTACGGTGGTCATGCGCAATATCAAAGTGAGCAATACCATTCCGAATTATGCCGTTGAAGCAGGATTTCAAAAACTGCCGACTGCTACCATTACAAAATTACCTTTAACTGATTTCGATAATTTCATTCTCGATTTGAGCTATACAACCTCAGGCAGTGATACCGTGTATGCACTTGAATTATCGGCCGTTATGGTTCCCGCTCCGCCTCCAACGGGTCAGGCAAAAGGCTACCGTATCTTTATCGGTACCGATGAAACTGTTGCTCCCGATAATTATATTTATCAGGAGTATAATACAACCACATCCGCCAGTATTGATCTTGTGTACGACAATAGCTGGTTCGATGCTCAGGGGGTGACTTCAGGTCAAACCCTCTATGCTGTGGTATACGGAGATGTGTCTTTTAATCAGGAGATAGAAAACTCCGATGGAACTTTTACTTTTCCAAATCTCTCCCAAACTCCGAGCGAACTCGCCTCCGTAGTATTGCCGTAAATGATTTGATGTTCACCATACAAGAATCTCTCTTATTCATTCTTGTATCATAAAAACAGATGGGCTCTATCAAGTAGATTTTCTCGAGACTCGAGACTTGTGACTCGAGAATATGTTGCTATGTCGGATTCTGTTCCTCAATCGGTACTTCCCTTTCTGTAAATTTAATTCCGAATGTGGCCAATTCATTTAGAATCGGTTCGTAAATATGCGCTGAAACAGGTGCATGAACTCCTGTTGAATTTATCGTACCGTTCAGAATTAGCTTTGCGCCGATTGCCATGGGCAGTCCCACAGTTTTCGCCATTGCAGTGCGTGGATCTTTGTCGCCTATTACCACCATGCTGGAGTGGTATTCTTTGTCGGTTTCTTCGCCCGGCTGGCTTACACGGATTTTATGCCACATTACAATCATGTCCTTGTCATCGGGTTTCAAACTCCATTTTTTCTCAAGGATTTTTTGGAGAATCTGTGCGGGACTGGATGGTTTATCCACTCCAACCGGAGTATTGTCAAATATTCCCACCCACTGCAGCTTGTCCATTACATCGCCATCATGATCGAGCTTCATGTAGTGCATGAGTTTTAGCTCTACACTATCGTGTTCATTGTACGCCAAAAAGGAATTGGTGAATTCGCGATGCGTCATGCCCACACTTTCTTCCATAACAAAAGAGTCATCGGTCATGCCCATTTGCACAAATATGTCCCACGCACGGCTGAATCCTTTTCTCCGAAGGGTTCCTCTATAAATTGTAGGAACGTCCTGAAGATTGTATATCTCACGGTAATTGAGTGAATCGCGATTGGCATAGCCTTCAAAAAGTCCGTATTCCGGAATGGAGATAACCTCAGTCCGGCGGAAAAGTTTCTGATACGGAATGTATTTAAATTTTCCGTTGTGCCGAAATTGAACCGCACCGCCCTGACCGGCCAGCACTACATTTCTCGGATTCCATGTAAATTTATAATTCCATGGATTATCATCACTTTCGGGAGCAACCAGGCCGCCAGTAAAACTTTCAAAACATGTAATTTCCTTGCCTTCGCGACGCATGCCGTCCAGAAAACGCATCGCTGACATGTGATCTATTCCCGGATCTACACCCAGTTCATTCAAGAATATCAATCCTGCATCTTTTGCAGCCTGATCAAGCGCTTTCATCTCTTTCGAAATATAGCTCGGGGTAATCAGATTGCGTTTCAGTGACAGACAGTCTTTGGCGACAAGCATGTGCATAAATGCTGGCAACATACTGATTATCAGATCATGATTTTCGATCAATGCTGCCCGCTGTGCGTCTTGTGTAGCGTCTAATTCCACAAAATTGATTTCCTCATGATCGCCAATGAGTTTTTTGGCAGCCTCGGGGTTTGCATCTGCAACCGTAACCGACCAGTCTTCTTTCTTCGCGTTTTCGATCAAATATTCAATAAGTACAATCGCAGATCGCCCGGCTCCGATAACCAATATTTTTTTCATCACTATTCCTTATTTTAAAAGAAGTGCGAAGGTAGAATTCTTCGGTCGGCTTAAAAAAAATCGGGACATATATTCTTTTCAACATCGTTTGCCGGTTGTGGTTTTCCCATCTTTGGCATGTCGATTGTAATATCTCTTCGAAATATCGACTACCTGCACTGAATCCTTTGATGATAACCACCCGTACAATGAAACATTTTTAACTTGTGGATAAAATACTTTTTACATTCCATTCACTCTAAGTGAAATTGTATATTCGTCGGTCAAAAGGTTTTGTGAGCGGATTTAAAGATTTAACGAGACTGTTATGTTTACACTATTGAAAACCGAAACTTTAAAGCAAAAATTTAAATTATCTCTCTTCCCATTTCTGGGAATTCTGGTTTTATTGACTTTTCCGGCTTGCAATGGTTCCAAATCACTCGCCAAAAAGGGAAGCCAACTACAGGAAGCAGGCATGTATAGTGATGCAGCAATGTTTTACTACAATTCGCTTTTGAAAAACAGTAACAATATCGATGCACGAATAGGATTGGCCAGCACCGGGCAAAAAGTGCTGAATGATAAACTCTCCGAATTTTCGAAAGCACGTGCAAGTAATGATTCCAAGAAGGCTGTCTACGCGTACCAAGATGCGGCTTCGTATCGCTCAAAAGTGGAAAGTCTTGGGGTAAAATTAAATGCTCCCGATTATCTCAAGGATGATTTTGAGGAATCTAAGCGAATGTACGTCAAAGAATTATACGATAAAGGCAACGATCTTCTCTCTGATAAGAATTTCGATGAAGCCAACAAAGTATTTAAGGAATTGTCCAGTCTTGAGTCGAATTACAAGGATGTAAGCGACCTCCAAAGTATTTCCCGAAACGAACCGCTTTACATTTCGGGTACCGAACTTTTTGATGCGCACCAATGGCACAGGTCTTATTACCAACTTGATGAGATTTACCGCCGCGATCCCGGCTATAAAGATGTTGCGATTTTGCGTAAGGAATGTCTCGACAAAGGTCAATATCCTGTCGCCGTTCTACCTTTTGAAAATTCCAGCCGTACCCGCGAAATCAATACCCAAATTCAAGCTTATGTCCTCACGGCGCTATCTCAGATCAACGATCCTTTTCTCAAGATTGTTGAGCGCGATAATATGGATATGATTCTCAAAGAACAACGTATTAATCTCAGCGGAATAGTCAATGAACAATCGGCAGCAAAAGTAGGGAACTTGCTTGGTGCTAAAGCTATTCTTAGCGGTATTGTTCTCTCTTATGCTACCCTTCCGGGAAAAATGAAGGTGACCCGAAAAGATGCCTACGAGGCATACCAGGTAAAATTGTACAATAAAGCTGAAGACAAAAATTATTACGAAACCCGCTATAAGCCCGTATCTTATAATGAGTATTACAATTCGAATGAAGTTACCGTTTCCTTTCAGTACAAAGCGGTTTCGCTCGAATCAGGTGAAATACTTTTTTCGCGAGTCGTTAACAAGAAAGTCGATTCGGATGTGTATTTCGCAACGTACGACGGTGAGATTACTGCGCTTTACCCGGCCGGGAAGTATGGAGTTATTTCCTCCAATCGAGACCACAACCAATTGGTGAGCCTCATGCGTGCATCACGTGAATTGAAGCCAATAAGCGACCTTTCAAAAGAAGCTTTTGCTAATATCGCCCAAAGTATTTCCACCGATTTAGTCAACGAAGTGAATAAAGAATGAGAAGTATAGTGCAATTGAGCATCTTATTGCTCCTCATCGTGGGCTGTGGCCAAAAAAAGGAAGCCGTACAAACGACGGTTCCCATGTCACCATCGTGGGTGCAAAACCGACCGATCAGTTCGTCATATTATGTCGGAATAGGGGTGGCTCCAAAAACTTCAGAAATAAATTTTCAGGCTACAGCCAAAAAAAATGCACTCAGCGATCTTGCTTCCGAAATAAAAGTGAACGTCAATACGAATTCACTCCTTTATACCCTCGAACAGAATTCGAGTTTTGAACAGGAATTTCGCGAAAGCATTCAGACTACGAGCGATTTAGATCTCGACCAGTTCGAGATCGTAGATACCTGGCAAGATGTGAATAGTTATTGGGTCTATTACCGCTTGGATAAAACCACTTATGCCGAGGCACAGCGAAAGAAAAAGGAAACCGCCCAAGAGCTTGCCCTCGATTTTTTAGCGAAAGCACAAGCTGAAAAAGGCAAAGGACATTTTACCGCTGCAACGGATTATTATCTCCGCGGACTCCAGTCTATCGAAGAATTTTGGAATGAAGAAAATAAAGTTGCTTTTGGCGATCAGACTATCTTACTCGACAATACGTTGTTCATCGGTTTGAAAAGTCTTCTCACCGATTTGAATATTTCTGTGGAAAATGAAATTGCCCTCAATTTTACTAACCGATATGCTACAAAAGCAAATATTCTGGTGCGTAGTGGGCAAAACTTCCCTCAGGAAAATGTTCCGCTGAAATATGAGTTTTATGGTATTTACGGACGTTCACGCAGTACATTGAATACCAATTTGGACGGGAGGCTCGAAATCCCAATCGCCAATGCCGATAAAACAAAAGAAGGAAACGCGCTGACCATTTCTGTAGATACCGAAAAGCTTTTTGAGCCTTTTCAAAGCGATTCTTTTATGCGAAAGCTGACCGAATCGATGCAAGGAGCTTCCGTACAAGCACCTATAAAATACATTCCACCGGTGGTTTTTTTAGAGTCGGATGAGAAAAATCTGGGCAAAGCAATGTCCGGAAAACCTTTGGAGGCAGCGATAAGCACCTCGATGGGAAGACACGGCATACGATTGGCCACCAATCGCAATTCCGCCGATCTCATTATGAAGCTCAATGCCGATACCAAAAAATTGGGGCAGTCGCAGGGTTTTTCTACCGCACAACTGAATTTTAATCTCACAGTAACCGATCAAAAAACAGGTGAAAGCCGTTATCAAATAAGCCGCTCGGATGTAAAAGGGGTTGATTTATCCTTTGAAAAAGCAGGTCTAAAGGCGTATCAAAACCTTACCGGAAACATAGAATCGGAACTTATGAGGCCTATTGTAAACGATTTATTTTGAATGAATTATGACTTTGGCACAATTTCTGAAAAGTAAACAAGTCAGCAAACCGAATAAGGTTTTTAGAAGGATTGAGAACTAAAAACAAAAAACTAAGAACAAAAAACCAAATAAAAACAAAATCAAATTATCATGAAGACAACACAACTATTTAATCCAGCACGAATTGGCAAAATTGCCTTAATAGCCGTTCTTTCTATTGGAATGCTTTCCGCCTGTAAAAAGAAAAAAGAAATACAGGCTCCTGAAGGCGAAACATTAATCAATGAATACTGTAGTGGCCCGGAGTATTTCAGCAACGATGAATTTTTCAGAGCCAATGGTCTTGGCGAAAGTATGGACCAGGCTACAGCCAAGAAAAAAGCGTTGAGCAACGCCCGTGCAGATTTGGCCTCGGCCATCAGCACCACCATTAAGGGTACAATTGACAATTATGTGAATTCACGTGAGATGAATAACAAAGAGCAGGTCGAAGAACGTTTCGAAGGCCTTACCCGCGAAGTAATCAACCAGGATTTGAAAGGTACCAAAACCATTTGCCAAAAGGCGGTAAAAGTAAATTCCAACGGCAATTACAAATACTATGTGGCTATCGAATTGAGCGGCGCAGAGCTACTCAGCAAATTGAATGACCGTATTGCCAATGACGACCAATTGAAAATCGATTACGATTACGAAAAATTTAAAGAAACCTTTAACAAGGAAATGGAAGGAATGAATAAGTAATTTTCATTTTTACAGAGATTTGAAAGCACGCTATTAGGCGTGCTTTTTTTGTATACACAGAAACTACTCATTCCAATGGACTTAACCCTTTGGGATTTTTGAAAAATCAGTATTTCATCTGGGTCAATTAAATTAAAATTTTCAGCATGGGAGATCATCAATCAACGAGCAAAGAGAAACATTGCAGCATTATTGAAAATTCGCATATCATTCTCTGAGAAAAACGCAGGTTATTCATTTAAAATCTACCTTTGCTGCATGAACAAAAACTATTTCCGTTTCGCAGCTTTTTCCATGGCTGTGGCCATAATGTTAGGTGCACTCGGTGCGCATGCACTCAAGTCTGTTCTTGATTTCGAGACGCTCGAAGTTTTCAAAACCGGTGTGCGCTATCAGGTATGGCAAACTCTGGCAATTTTCATCGTTCAGTTTATTCCCGAAAAATTTCTTAGTAAAAAGGCAAAAAACAATATTTCCGTGCTATTCGGTATTGGCATTTTATTGTTCAGCTTCTCAATCTATTTGCTCAGCCTTCGCGATGTCCTTTCCATAGAAGGTTTCGCAACTATTTTAGGACCGATTACTCCGCTTGGAGGTCTCTGTTTTATTTCTGGCTGGATATACCTCGGAGTCGCTCTATTTCGGAAAGATAGTGTCAACTAAACACTATCAAAAACAGCGTTGCAGTTAGGTATTTAATTCAAAATAAGGCCGATATATCTTCAATACTTTTTTGATAAAGGTTCCTTTTTTCGAGCATCATCCTTTAAAAAGCCTTAACTTTGTAGCCTAAATTTTAGCAAAAAAATAAGCAAAAATGAATCATTTTGGTATTGTTCCCCAAAACAAGGATTTAGGTAAACTGAATCTTCAGAATGTTGAAAACGTATTCTGGAATCTCTCACCAGCGGAACTTGTAGAAGAAACACTAATTCTAGGAATGGGCGTGTTGTCTGAAACCGGAGCACTCGCGGTAGACACGGGCGAATTCACCGGCCGATCTCCGAAAGATCGCTTTATCGTTGAAGATGAAATCACCAAAGACGCCGTATGGTGGGGTGATATCAATATAAAATTTGACAGCGATAAATTTGATCAGCTATATAACCGAATGACGGCTTATTTGACCAATCGTGATATTTATGTAAAGGATTGTGCGATTTGCGATCATGATATTTACCGCACCCGGCTTCGCGTGGTTACGGAACTCCCGTGGAGCAGTCTTTTTGCAGATAACATGTTTCAACGACTTTCAAAAGAAGAAATAATTAAAAACGAACCGGAGTGGACAGTCGTTTGTGCCCCTGAATTTATGGCTGATCCGCAAATTGATGGAACGCGTCAGCACAATTTTGCCATTCTCAATTTTACGCGCAAGATGGTCATCATTGGTGGAACAAAATACACTGGTGAAATCAAAAAAGGAATTTTCAGCATTTTGAATTTTGTGCTTCCACATCAAAAAAATGTGCTCTCGATGCACTGCTCTGCCAATGTAGGGCAGGATGGAGACACCGCCATTTTCTTTGGCTTGTCTGGAACCGGGAAAACCACGCTTTCTTCCGATCCCCACCGCGGATTGATAGGTGATGATGAGCACGGATGGGCAGATGACGGAGTTTTTAATTTCGAAGGCGGTTGCTACGCCAAATGCATTGACCTCACCAAGGAACAGGAGCCACAGATATACGACGCAATCAAATTTGGAGCCCTCCTCGAAAATGTCACTTTTCACGAAGACTCTTCGGAGCCGGACTATAGCGATGCAAGCAAAACACAAAATACCCGGGTGAGCTACCCGATACACCATATTTCGAATGCAGTGCGCCCATCACGTGGCGGCAACCCGAAAAACGTATTTTTTCTTACTGCCGATGCTTTTGGTGTTTTGCCTCCAATATCGAAATTGACTCCGGAACAAGCTTCGTATCATTTTATTTCGGGTTATACCGCAAAAGTCGCCGGTACGGAAGCCGGTGTTACCGAACCACAATCTGCTTTTTCAGCTTGTTTCGGGGCGCCATTTATGCCGCTTCACCCGGGAAAATATGCAGAGATGCTTGCGGAAAGAATGCAGAAGAACAATGTAAATGTGTGGCTGGTAAATACCGGTTGGTCGGGAGGTGCTTATGGTACAGGCAAGCGGATCAGATTGAGCTATACCCGCTCAATTATCCACGCTGCAATGGATGGTAAACTAAATGATGTCGCCTACCACAACCATGAAGTTTTCGGATTGGCTATGCCGGATGAATGTCCGGGAGTGCCCAGTGAGATCCTAAATCCGCGCAACACTTGGTCGGATAGTGAAGCCTACGATCAAAAGGCAAATATTCTTGCGAATAAATTTATCGCTAATTTCAAGAAATTTGAGGAAGGCGTGTCGAAAGAAGTGGTAAATGCAGGTCCTTCGATCCGCGAAAAAGTTTGATAAGTGTCTGTTCATAATGTCCGCTACCCGCGTTGCACTTGTTCTAAAAACGGTCATTGACTAATGCCAACTCCTTGATTTTTAGAACTGCGTGCGCCTTGCTATCGAACATTCTGATCCAGACACTCGAGTGAACTAAACGCAGTGACCTCATGACCGCAGGGAATAATTGATAGACTCTAATTAAATTTCAAATTCTACGGTCGCAATGCTAAAATAGTGTTGCGGCTTTTTTATTTTTGCCTGTGCATTATTTCCTTGACCCATCTTTCGATCCCTTAGTCGGTATTCTCAATGAAGTCGAGAGTCGTCATGCCCTGAAATCTTTGCGTCTAAAAGAAGGTGACGAGATAGAAGTAGGAGACGGGAAGGGAAATTATTATTCTACCCAAATCAAGACGGTCGGTAAAAGTGAAATTATATTGGATGTATGTAAGTCAGATTTTTTTGAAATCCCATCACTGCAACTGACTATTGCTATTGCTCCAACCAAGAATCCTTCGCGCTTTGAATGGTTTTTGGAAAAGGCTACGGAGCTCGGAGTTTATGAGATCATTCCGATAGAAACGACACGCACTGAGAGACCGCGCTTAAAATTGGAGCGTGCCGAACGTATTATTCATAGTGCCACCAAGCAATGCCAGCGGAAATATTTACCCAAATTGCATCCATTTACGCGCTTCAAGGATATTCTGGCGAATCAAAGTGAACTGAAACTTATCGCTCATTGCGAAAATGACGATCGGCGCGTTGAATTTTCAGAGGTTATTCGTACGGCTTCCGCCAAATCCGTTCTGATCCTTATTGGCCCGGAAGGAGATTTTTCACCCGATGAAATCAATTTAGCCTTGGAGGCAGGATTCAATCCGGTGAGTCTTGGTCGGAATCGATTGCGCACTGAAACGGCAGGTGTTTTTGCGGCAGCGAGCGTTTATCAATTGTTTTGAGAGCAGTCTGATTTTTGCACTTCCGTAAAAAAGTGAAATTATTGAAACACAAAGCATTTATCATTCAATTATCCTACCTTCGCTATTCTTCTGATTTCCCTGTTTATGAAACGCCTGGTTTTTCTTCTTTTCTTCTTTGGAACTTTTGGATGCATAGCACAATCCAATAGCTCGTATTCTCTCGCTGTGCTTCAGTACCGCGGAGGAGGTGATTGGTACGCCAATCCTACTTCGGTACCTCGATTGGCCGAGTTTTGTCGCCAAAATCTCAATATGGAAATCGGCGAAACCCAAAATGTGGATGTGGGAAGTCCTGAGCTTTTCAATTATCCTTTTGTGAGTATGACCGGTCATGGGAATGTGGTTTGGAACAGCTCCGATCGGGAAAATCTACGCGCATATCTACTCGGAGGAGGCTTTCTTCATATTGACGACAATTTCGGGATGGATCCCTTTATCCGCACACAAATCAAGCAATTATTTCCCGACAAGGAATTGGTAGAAGTTCCATTCGATCATCCCATTTACCACGAGCAATACGATTTTCCAAACGGCCTTCCCAAAGTGCATGAGCACAATGGATTGCCACCTCAGGGTTTCGGTATTTTTGACAAAGGAAGATTGATTCTTTTTTACAGCTACGAAAGCGATCTGGGCGATGGTTGGGAAGATCCAAGCGTGCACGGCGACCCGGTTGAAATTCGCACCGCAGCGTTGGAAATGGGCGCTAATTTGGTGAAATACGCTTTTACGGGCGAGGCTGAACAGAAGATTTCTGGTTCGAATCCGTAAGGTTTACTTTCTCAGATGCCGATCCGCAAGACGGCTAAATAGAATTATAGGATGCTTGATCTAATTGCATACCGAATCTCTGATCACATTTATTTTTTAATTCCACCGACCCATAGTGATTAAATATTTTTTGCGAATAGAAATAAAAATTGGATTGGTCTCCGGTTTATAGCGATTGTTAAATAATTTTAACTATATTTAGCGAACATAACCCCCTTAAACCAATCATTATGTTTACTCCCCCCCCCCAACTCTAAAAGCAATTTTTTTCACAACCCTGATTTTTTTGATTTTGCCATTTTCTGATGCATTCGCCCAGCAGGATTTCAAGATTCCTGCTTGTTTGGCTCACAGAGACTCTGTTTCATCTCGACCAATTACTATACAAGAAGTTTACGATAATTATGATGACCTCATGCAAAACCCCGACACTAATTTGGCGCATGATAAAAGAGTAGCCGACCGATGGATGGCTTATAGTATGCCCTATTTGAATGTTGATGGAGCAGGTTCATTAACTAATAAGCCTTTTAACGACGCATTAAAGGGTATTTACACCAGCCCCTCGCAATGTGGAGGAACGGATCCCGCGAATTGGCAAAGCGATGGGCCGAGCCAGATGGATGCTTGGTCGAACAGTACACAACAATTTAATGGTAGAGTGGATGCAGTTTATACTAATCCTTTAAATACAAACGAAATTATAATTGGCACAGCAGCCTCGGGAATTATGCGCACTACCAATGGTGGTGAAAATTGGGTAAGCGTTACCGACAATCTGGATTTTCCGGTACTCGGAGCTCGACAGTTTATTGGCGATCCCGATGACCCTGAACATGTCTTTGTTCTCACCGGAACAGGTGTTATAGAAGGCGGATTAATCTATTCGAACGATGCCGGCGAACATTGGACAGAAAATCAACAAGACTTACCTCAATTTAATTGGATGGCTTATCATCCCACAATTGATGATTTGATCTTTGCAGCCTCTGCAAAAGATGTTTACGTTTCTTATGACAATGGCGTGAATTTTACATCACTTGGGGTGCCTGTCAATGATATGGATACTGCTTTTGCTACTCCGCATTGGAAGTTTTATCAAATTTTTGTTCTCAACGATAAATTCTATTGTGTTACAAACCAACGTTTTTCTAATCATTGCAATATAATACGTTGTGACATCTCAGATATAAACTTACAAAACGAAACAATGACGGTTCAATGGAATTATAGTGTCGAACAAGATTTTATCGATACCGGATATACATGTTTTGGAGCCCAATTCTCGAATATAGCATTGAACCGATTTTATTTATTCGTTCGACAAAAAAATTCATCTGGGAGTACGTATAATTTCCTCTATAAATCCTCTGATTTCGGTGATAGTTACACCCTCATAACCGATTTATCCGGTAGCAGTACTTCTCCAAGTCAAAATATAATCGGTGATTTAAGTAATGAAAAGTGTGAATTAATTGCTTCTAAAAATGACTCTAACATTCTATATAATGCACAAACTTATGAAGTCAGGCGTTGGAATGATCTTACTGGAGAACATCATATAATATCTGGTGCGCCAGGAGGTGCAACCGGTCATCATGATGATTACCGATGCTCACAAATAATCAACCACAATGGTGCGGATAGATTACTTTTTGGAAATGACGGAGGAATTGGCCGTGTGACAGATGGTCTTGCAATCAATCCCTTAATTTATTCTTTAAATGGAGATTTGTCTATAACCTTATTACACGCCTTCAATGTCCATGAAGAAACCCAAAGGGTAGCTTTCGCATTTCAAGATCATGCTATGGTTTACCGGGATCCCGGAAATACATATTCTGGTACTTTTTTATGGGAAGGTTCTTTTGCAATGATTCAGCAAGATTATCCGGATGCAATTGTCGGAGCTTACTGGCCTACTATTATGGACACATATAGCTCTACCCATCCTATTGTAAATCCAAATTATTCCAACTATTATCTTGGAGGCTACCAATGTCTCTATAGATATTTCCCCGACAGGTTTGCAGCGGGATTGATTGGCGGAAAGGTTGCCCTAAATAGAGCAGCCAATGTATCCGAAACCTCAGCTATCCCATTCTTCATAAATTTAAACTCAGCCGGTGTGAATACATTCAAAGTTGGCGACGTGGCTATTTGCCAACGTAAACCAGAATTTATTTATGCAGCCGGTTATGACCACGGAGATGCAAATGCTGAAATATTGGCGAAATCAACAAACGATGCTGATGCTCTTGAACCCAATAATGGTTGGACTTCGCTTTCTACTTCAATTGTTCAAGCCGGCAATGGAGACACGGGGGAGCTAAATACGTGGGTTCAATGGCATGGAATTCGCGCACTTGCCGTCGACCCTTTTGATGAAAATCTGGTGTACTGCGGAATAGGTGCAATCAATGAGGAAAATGATAGTCCTGCAGACGGAAAAATTCGCGTATTGAGGTCAACTACAGGTGGTGAACCCAATTCTTTAAATAACAACAACGCTGCCTGGGTAGATTATTCAGAAGGGCTTCCGGCACTTCCCGTTGAACGATTGCTAACAGTCGAAACCGATAACCACCTTATATTTTGCGCTACGAGTGTGGGCATATATTACCGCACCGATGAAATGAGCCAATGGGAGTGCTTCTCTGAAGGATTGCCATTCGTTCAAATTACAGGTCTGCAATACGATTATTGCGGCAATACGCTATACGCCTCTACGTACGGGAGAGGTTTGTGGAAAACAAAAGTATCAATACCTGTTGTAAATACATACGTTGAGATTATTGACGAGAATCAAACTTGGGATCAACCTACAACTCGGTATACCGACATAAAAGTTGCATCAGGCAATACCCTGACTATTACGACTACCATCAGAATGGCTACCGGAACCCATATTATGGTGGAAGCGGGTGCCACACTTGTACTCGATGGCGGCACACTTACCAGTGCCTGCGGAAACAGATGGCAGGGCATACAAGTGTGGGGTAATTATGACCAGACACAAACTCCGGCTCACCAAGGCCGACTGATCGTTAGAAACAACTCGGTAATAGAAAATGCAAAAGAAGGCGTTAGTATGTGGAAACCCGGTGACTGGGCTACAACAGGCGGGATTGTTCAGGCTTCCAATTCTACTTTTCGAAACAACTGGCGATCCGTAGCTTTTCTGGCTTATCAGAATACCCAGACCAACGGGTACGTTGCACCAAATAGAAGCTATTTTAAAAATTGTATTTTTAAAACCGACACAAATTATTTACTCCCGATTATAGGAAATTATAATATGGTAACTCTGTACGCGGTAAATGGCGTCAAGTTTTTAGGTTGCGATTTTATTTATGACCGTGCTGTTTCGACCTACAATGAATTACAAGGTGCAATTTTTACGAGTGATGCCAATTTTAGAGTGGATAATGCCTGCAACGTCAATCTTCCTTTTGGAGAACCTTGTCCCGAGGCTAACACCAAGCACAGCACCTTCACCGGTTTTAATAAAGCCATACACACCATGGGCGCAACCTGGAATGTAGGCCCCGAAATAAAGGATGCCATATTTAGCGCAAATATGGTGGGAATAGACTTTGATGCCGTTGTGACTCCCGCTGCTATTTTTAATGAGTTTACGGTGGGGAATAATGTGTTTGAGGCTTTTGAAAGCGCAGATAATCATCTCGGAATCAAGGTCAATAACTGCGATGAATATATTGTAGAAGAAAATGAATTTACGGGAAGCGATGTAAACGGCTGGACTACTCATGGCGTTTATACTTTTAGCGGTGCATATTCCGGAAATAGCAATGCATTCTACAAAAATGAATATTCCGGTTTATCATCTGCTTCCATTGCAGCGGGTAATCACGCCGAACTGAACGAGCAAGGAGATTATATCGGATTCCGGTTTCTATGCAACCTAAATCAAAACAATACCAATGATTTTGAAGTGCTTCCTTTTAACAATAATTATTCCAAAATATCCAGTTATCAGAATGGTGGTGCCGGTTTTCCTGCGGGCAATACTTTCTCTGTAGGAACTGCCGGTGACAATATTTATACCCATCTCGACTTCTTCAGCGATATTAACTATGAGTACATGCAACACACCGGCGATACCGACCCGAAAGAAGCGGAAATTTACATTAGCCCTGCGGGAAATATTGCTGTATCCAACGTAAATACCATAAACACTTGTCTCACCAATTACCCAGAGCCTGGTCGCGGGCTTGGTCCCGAAGTTACGTATGGTAAATTTAAAGGCCAACGCAGCGAATACGGCAACCTGCGTTATACCTACTTACAACTGCTTGACGAAGGAAACACCGAAGGCATGATAGCCGAGATAGACCTAAGCTGGCCCGAAGATGCTTGGGAGTTGCACGACGAATTGATGGCGCGCTCACCCTACAATTCGGAAACCGTTCTTATGGCAGCAGCCGATAAGAATATCCTTACCGATGGAATGCTGCTCGAAATCCTACTCGCCAACCCGGATGCACTTCGCAGCGGCGCGGTAATAAAATATGTACAATATGATATTGCCGATCCTTTGCCCCAATATATGATTGATATTTTGCGAAATGCCGCACGCGACCCCGGCACCGTACGCTCAATCATGGAGAAAAATCTGAGCGACTTACACTTGGCCATGGTTAATACCCATAAACATATCGCCCATAAGCAGTTAAACGATACGGTGGTAGGTTATCACCCCGATACGCTACTTCAATATTTCAGTTCCATACGCTCACTTGCAGGACGCTACCAGCAAATATACGCTTACACAGGTCTGAATCAATACACCAATGCCATTGCAGTAACAGATAGCATAAGCAATACTTACAGGCTGAAAAACGAGCAGAACGCTGAATTAGTCAACACAAAAGACTTTATTTATCTTCTGGAAGCTGTTTATGACGACGGTCGAAATGTTGCGCAACTCGATTCAACCGAAATCGCTACGCTTACGCAAATTTCGGAACAAGTACCGGGTGGGCAGGCTGCCGAACGAGCCGAAAATATACTTTGCTTCTTTTACGATTTGTGCAAAGAAGAAATTGGCTCACCCAAGAACAATGCAAATAAAACCAAGAAACCGAAGCCAACCAAACAAGAGTTGTATGCAGGTTTAAATATTGTAAAGGTTGCCCCCAATCCTGCTAATACCTATATCGAATTTGAATATACTTTTCTTCTTAGTTCAAAAAAGAACATTTTACGGATTTTGGATGTGCAAGGCAGACCTATAAAGACCTGGAATCTAAGCACAGACCAGAACGGAATAAAGGTACTCGATACCCGAAAAATGGTTAACGGGGTATATTTCTTCGAGTTACTTCAAGATGATGAGAAGTTGAAGAGCGGTAAGTTTATCATTCAACACTAAGCGATTATGCTTTCTTCTTTAAAAATAATCAGCATTATGCCGTTACTCGCTCTGATGGCTATTCTCAATTGTCACGCACAAATTCCCACCTATACCATTGACGAGACTTTCGATTCTGGCGAAACGTTTTGGGCTGCAGGTTCTGTTTCGGATATGTATATTTTAGATAACGGAAAGATTTTAGTGGGTGGCTATTTTGAGAATCAGATTTTAAAAGGTCTGGGAATGATTTTCAGTAACGGACAGTTAGATAACAGTTGGGGGGACTACGAATATTACGATGTTACGAAAATTGTTGCTCAGGAAGATGGATATGTATGGCCAGCAATATACTATCTGCACAAATGTTATGTAGATGGAACCCCTTGGCCATATTGGTCCGATTATCATGTTGGAGGTACTGCTAACCCCTACACCGTAAAACGTGTCTGGGATATCTACCAAATGGAAAACGGTGATTTACTACTCGGTGGGGCTATTGCAAATGACACCTTGCTGCCCAACGTCTTTCGCGGTATAGCGCGCATACATTCTGACGGCAGCCACGACCCTACTTTTCCGGTTTTAGACATCACACCAAACAACCAATACGGATCAGTACAACGCATATTTCGCGCACCTGATGGTAGCTGGTATATATCGGGTGGCTTTACAGCTATCAATGGGCATCAGACCAATCGCATAGCGAGACTTACCCCCGATTTTGAAGTAGATACGACTTTTGTATCCCCCTTTATCTATGATAGTTTCTTACCTTCCGGTGCAAATATTGTGCTTGTCGATAGTCAAAGCCGGGTATGGGTAAGCGGGGCTAATATGCGTATGCAGGCGAATCCAACAGATACCATTCAAATGATACGGCTATTAGCGAATGGAGTAGTAGATGAAACCTTTTCGCCTGTAAAACTGAATTTCACCAATCTGGTTTGGTTAAATTACACCCCAAACATTGCTTTCGGAGCACAAGAAATAGTAAATCATCCTGGAAATTATTTTATCTATGGCAACTTTGATCTTTTTCAAGATACGTTTCAACCATCTATTACCGTGGTCAATGATGCGGGGGTTATTCAGAGCAATTTCTTTGAGGGGCAAGGTGCAGAAGTAAATTATTTTTATATAAATAATCAAATCCACTATATAATGCCACGTGTTAGCGTAGTAAAACAACTGCCGGACGGTGGCTTGCTTATAGGCGGTGGTTTTAGCCAATTTATGGGCGAAGAACGCTACAGCGTAGTCAAACTCAAACCGGATAGTATAACTGCTACATCGCCTGAGTTTGAAAAGGGCACCTTTCAACTCTATCCAAATCCTGCTAAAGAAACGGTGCATATTTCAGTGCAAAATGGCAATGCACTATCAGGCACAATGTACAATGCCTTAGGCCAAAGCATTAAGGCCATTCTTATTAAAAATCAAGAAACCCAAGTTGATATTAGCCAGCTTGAATCGGGAATTTACTTTGTAAAAATTGAGATGGAGAATGGGCAAATAGTGGTTGGGAAGTTTGTAAAAACAAGGTAAGCGATTAAATGCCTATCTCTAAAGAATGAAAATATGGTCTCCATGAAAAGAATAAACTTGATAGTTTTAGTATTACTGCTTGACTGTACAATTACGATCAGTCAGGCCGCACGCGACCCCGGCACCGTACGCTCAATCATGGAGAAAAATCTGAGCGACTTACACTTGGCCATGGTTAATACTCATAAACATATCACCCATAAGCAGCTTAATGATACTTTGGTAGGATTTCATCCCGATACCTTACTTCAATATTTCAGCTCGATTCGCTCACTTGCAGGACGCTACCAGCAGATATACGCTTTCACAGGTCTGAATCAATACACCAATGCCATTGCAGTAACCGACAGTATATTCAGCCATTACCGTTTAGAAAACGAACAATACACCGAATTGCTAAATACAGTAGACTTTGTGTATTTCCTTGAATCTGTTTACGATGATGGGCGGAATATCGCGCAACTCGATTCTTCAGAAATTGCTACGCTTACACAGATTTCGAATATTGAGCCAGGTGGTCAGGCTGCAGAACGCGCCGAGAATATCCTCTGTTTTTTCTACGGCTTGTGTAAAGAGGAAATTGGTTCACCGAAAAGCAATTCGGTAAAAACCAAGAAACCCAGGCCAACAGAAGAAAGCTTATATAGTAGCTTGAATTCAGTAAAAGTTGCTCCTAATCCTGCAAATACGTATATCGAGTTTGAATATGACTTCCTTATATCGTCTCAAAAAAATATACTGAGAATATTGGATGTTCAGGGTAAACCCGTTAAGATTTGGAATCTGGGTAGCAACCAAAAAGGCATTAAAGTTCTGGACACAAGGAAAATGCCTAATGGGGTATTTTTCTACGAGCTCCTGCGGAATAGCAAGAAAGTAAAAAGCGGCAAGTTTATCATTCAACATTAATTAAGATGATATCCTTACAGTTTAAAGGAATCAAACTTCTGATTCTTTTGGCATTTTTGTCTTTTATAAAATCGAATGCTCAGGTTTCAACCTATACAATTGACGAATCCTTCGATACCCAAGAAATATTTAAGGCTGCTGCTTCAGTTAATGACTTTTATCTTTTAAACGATGGCAGAATTTTGGTGGGAGGAGTTTTTGACAATTCGTATGTAACAGGTTTTGGAATGATATATTCAAATGGTGAACTTGATCCAAACTGGGGTTTTCCTGATGGACCACAAGTCTTAGAAATTGTTAACCAACAGGATGGATATGTTTTCCCTTATATTTCGGGTATGGCTAAGGTTAGTTTAGAAGGAATACCATGGGTGATAGAATCAGGTTCCTATTTCTGTGAGTATCTAAGAGGCTCCGCCAATAGTCCATACAATGTAGGAAGAATCTGGGACATCTACCAAATGGAAAATGGTGATTTATTACTCGGAGGAGCCATCGCTAACGACACCCTCTTACCTAATACTTTTCGAGGTATTAGTCGCATACATGTAGACGGTAGTCACGATCCCACTTTCCCTGTACTCAATATTACCCCAAATAATGCCGGGGGTGCTGTGCGGGAGATTTACCGATCACCTGACTCAAGTTGGTATATCTCTGGAAGTTTTACAGCGATCAACGGTTACGAGACAAACCACGTAGCCAAACTGACACCTGAATTTGAAGTAGATACCACTTTCGTTTCGCCCTTTATGTACGATGGGCCGGTGCCCTATTCTGAAGACATAATTCTGCTCGATAGTCAAAGTAGGGTTTGGGTGAGTGGATACCAAATGCGACTGCAAGAAAATCCAACAGACACCATTCAAATTGTCCGGCTCTTTCCTGATGGTGCAGTAGATTCTACTTTTTTACCAAGGTATGTAAGCAATGTTTATCCGTCTAACTGGTATTTGGCACCTTGCGAGGCATATTTTGCAAAAGAAATGGAATCGCACCCCGGCAATTACTTAATATATGGATCATTCAGTCAATTTAATGATACTTTGCAATCGTGTATTACAGTAGTTAACGATGCAGGTATTATTCAAAATAATTTCTTTCAGGGGCAGGGTGCTACTGAATACAATATTAATAATCAACCCTATCCGAACACACCTTCCATTGTCAAAGTAGAAGAATTGGATGACGGCAGCTTGCTAATTGGAGGAGGCTTTAACGAATTTATGGGAGAAGAAAGATTTAGTATGGTCAAACTCAAACCAGATAGCATAACCGCTACCTCACCCGAAATCGAAAGAGCTTTGTTGAAAGTGTATCCCAACCCAGCCAGATCAAATGTTACCATAACTATAGAAGATAATAGATCTGGACTGGTGGATATAATTACCTTATCCGGAAAGGTTTTAGAAACGCATCAAATGCTAAATGGGAGGTTAATTCTCGATATTTCTGCATATCCAAACGGAATGTACTTTCTGAGAGTGACACTTGAAGATGAAGTGGTGCTGAGAAAATTGGTTATGAACTAAAATGCATGGATACAGCAGGAAATCGCCAAATAAATAAAACTTAAAAACACAATAATGATCAAATATATAGCAGCTATCATTCTTCTATGCATTCTTTCTCAAGCTAGCGCACAAAACGATTCATTGATGCCAAACTTGTCGGCAGACTATAAGGTGCGTTGTTATTCGGAATCACCGTGGTATGAAGAACAACACATAGTATTCTCTAATCCCAATCCGGCTTATGACACCGTAAATGTTTATACCCAATATGATGAACTCTTTGCCAAACTATATATGGACACCTTAAAAGTTTGGATTAAACGAATAGCTAATATTCCTGATTGCTATATGGGTTGGTCGGATCCGGAGTTTACGAATGAGTGGGAATTGCTTTACGATTTTGGACTTGAAGTGGGGGATTCCGCTTATATCACATATAGCGGTACAGGTTTGATAACATCAATAGAAGAAATTGAAGTTCAAGGCCAAATCCGAAAAAAATTTATAATTGATGGAGGGTCTGCCTCATACATTCAAGGTATAGGTGACGTGCGTCACCCATTCCAACCTAAAATACACATGTTTGAAAACTACTATGAAACATGCACATCCCATTTGTATTATTCAGGTCCCTCACCGATTGATAGCATTACCTTTTCACCCAATTGCGACGGTGAGATTTTATCCGTCAACCAAATTGAAAAAGGTACATTTCAGGTTTATCCAAATCCAGCTATTGAAACGATGCATATTTCTTTGCAAAATGCGAATGCGAAATCAGGATCGATCTATAATGCATTGGGCGAATTCTTAAACTCCTTCACCATCAAAAGCCAAGAAATCCATGTTGATGTCCATGAACTAAATCCGGGAATTTACTTTTTGAAAGTTCAATTGGAGAATGGTCAAATATTGGTAAGGAAGTTTGTGAAAGGAAGGTAAGTCAAGAAATTCTTATCTTGAACCACGTTGGAGAAACATAGAAAAAGCTTTTTAAAGTTATGTATGTCGAATCTTAATACGTTGACGCTATCTGAATTGTCGCAGACAACTATTCACCACTTTTTCACCTTCATATCTGTAAATCTACGATTCTAAGTGGTAAAAAAATAACACGGTATTAAAATTGAACCAAATAGACATAGAAAAACTGATCTTTCTTATTCCCCCACAATCGTAGTAGCCAAACTTCTTCCTGCGGCTCCAAAAAATCCCAATGCATCTTTTTTCGGATTTGTCATATTGTGCACATTTCCCTGTATTGGAGCAGGAGGCGTATCAAATGGTCCGCCCACAAAGGCAGTCTGAGTCTGCACTTGCGTTAAAAAATCATAGGCAGCCCGCGAAATATGTTCCTGGTCTATCGTGACCGTATCCGGAGTAGAATACAAATCGTCGGTCACATTAAAATCAGGAATCGGAGAGCCATCTACCAAGTCATCGCTCGTGGTGAAAATATCGAAAGGCTCACGTTGCTCAACTCCGTTCAGGAAAGAGCGCCACTGATAATAATCGCCTTTGCCGGCGGGCTCCTGGGTCCAAATCACAACATCGTAAATGTCATCCGGGTTTTCATCATTGTCGGCATTTGGTGTCCGGTCAGAAAGTTGCCACGCTATGCTGTCGATAGGCACCGCCGGTTGCAGAAGTTCAAAATCGGATTCGTAAGTATCGCCTTCCGGCAAATAAATCAAAAGTTTATAGGAGCGACCGGTTGTACCTGAATCAGGATAGAAATATGTGCCGGGTGCTGACTGATTTAGAATGGTTTCATTGCCTTCGTCATCAGCGATTTTTACCGTGGCATTGGTTACAACTGTCTGCGGGCTGTCGTCAAAATACGGAGCCGTATAGCTCAGCTTGATTTCCTGTGGCCCCGGTTGATTGGTAATCCATCCTTCCACCACGAGAAAAGTTTCGCCATCAGGCAAATCCAATTCTATAGAATCCGTGCACGCTGTGGTGATAAGCAGGATGAAGAAGAGCGAAATGGCAAATAGTCTTTTCATTTTCATTAAAAAGATAAATTATAGGTGATACCCGGAATTACAGATCCGAAAATACTCAGCCTGTATGCTTCCGTTATTTGTGGATTATCTTCACTTTGCTTGAAATATATGCTGTAAGGATTTCTTCGTCCATAGACATTGTAAAGTGAAAAAGTCCAGGAACTTTGCCAGGAATCCGGCCTGTTGATAAAGAACAGAATTTTGGCTTTTTTCTTCTGAGTAGTGAGTGTCGCCGATAGGTCGAAACGGTTGTAGGAGGGAGTTCGCGCGCCGTTTCGATTGGTGTAATTGGGAATGGTAATGCCTTCATAAACATAGCGCGAATCGGGATAGGTTATAGGACGGCCGGACATGAAGGTGAAGGTGGTACCAAAATTCCATTTGTCATTCAGTTCATATTGCCCAACCAAAGTTACGTCGTGGGTTTTGTCATAATTCGACGGGTAATATTCTCCTTGATTGATATCGGAAACCTGCAATTCACTTCGGCTCAATGTATAGCTTATCCATCCTGTTAAATCACCTTTTACCTTTTTGACCTGAACTTCAAGTCCGTAAGCACGACCTTTCCCTTCTAACAATTCGGTTTCGAGATGGGTATTGAGCAGGAGCTGCGCGTTGTCTTTATAATCGAGCAGATTTTGGTAATTTTTATAGTACACCTCTACAGAAGCCTGAAAAGTATTTGTTTTAAAATTGCGGAAATACCCGACAGAAACCTGATCGACAATGGCCGGATCAACATACATTCCGGCGGGTGTCCAGATATCAAGCGGCGTGGCTGCCGTTGTGTTTGAAACCAGTTGTAAATATTGACGCATTCGGTTGTAACCCGCTTTAATGGAAGACCTTTCGGAAAAGGTATAATTCATGGAAAGTCGGGGTTCCATACCGCCAAATTCTTTGATGACTTCGCCTTTACCATAAGTTTTAGTATCGATAATCGCCTCTTCATCAGTCGGCGTGCCATCCTTATATAAGTTTATTGTCCGCGAACCTACATTTAGAAAGTGGCTGTAGCGCAATCCATATTGTATTGAAAACTGGGTTGATATCGTCTGCTTATTCCCAATATATGCTGCGAGTTCGATTGCATTTTCCTTTTGCACATCGAGTCCGGTAAATATCGTTTCGTCGCCTAGTCCATTCGCTTTTCCGGGAGAAAATGTATAGAAAATACTGTTCACGCCAAAATCGATGGTGTTTCGGGGATTTGGGAAAAACGAAAAGTCTGCCTTGGCATTTGTATTTTGAATACCGGCTTTCCATTCAAAGGCCTGATTGCCTTCGGGCACTCCGAGCGAATATTTATAGTCACTGTAAACCCCCGTAAAATTGGAAAAGAGCTTTGGTCCAAAAAGATGGTTCCAGCGCAATGTCGCTGTATTATTTCCCCAATAGCTTTGGAAATCACTTCCAAAAACGAATCGATCGGCGCCCGAATATCCCGAAAGAAAAAGGCGGTCATTATCCGAAATCTTGTAATTCACTTTTGCATTGAGGTCGTAAAAGAACAATTTATCTCCTTTGAAATCCTTATTGAAGAGGGGAAGAAAAAGATCGCCGTACGAACGCCTTCCGGCAATCATAAACGACATCTTATCTTTAATGATCGGCCCTTCAAGCATCAGTCGGCTTGAAACGAGTCCTATTCCTACCACGCCGCCAAATTTCTTAGTGTTTCCTTCTTTTTGACGAACGTCCAGAACACTCGACAATCGTCCGCCATATCGCGCGGGAATTCCGCCTTTGTACAATGTCAAATCTTTCACCGCGTCGGCGTTGAAAACCGAAAAGAAACCAAAAAGGTGTGAGGAATTAAACACGGTGGCCTCATCGAGAAGGATGAGATTTTGATCAATATTTCCACCACGCACATTAAAACCCGTGGCACCTTCACCAACCGTCGAAACGCCGGGCAGGAGCTGGATGCTGCGAATAATATCGACTTCGCCCATAAACTGCGGAATGTCTTTTATAGTCTTGGCATCCATTTTTTCCACACCCATATCCATGTTGGTCACGTTCTGATTCTCTTTTTCCGCCGTGATCTCTACCGTTTCCAAAAGTTTTTGATCTGGCTGCATTTCAATGTTCCAGACCCGGTCAGCAGAAAGTATTACTTCTTCTTTCTGAGCCTGATACCCCAAAAAATTGAAAGTTAAGTGATACGTTCCGGCAGGAAGCGAAAGAGAATAAAAACCGTAAACGTTTGTACTGGTGCCGCTCGTAATTTCATCTACATAAATGGTGGCGCCAATAAGTCCCTCACCATTGGAAGCATCTTTTATATGGCCGCTAAGGGTTACTTTCTGGGCTGTTGCTGAAAAGGACATCAACAAGAATAAAAAGATTAGAAGTCGAGAGGAGAAAGGAGATAAAGAAAAAGGATTTTGGATCACACGGTTTTTATTTGCGGCCACAAAGATTGGTATAATTCCTCACCCAGAAATGCCAAAAGTTTGAATGGCAAAGTTTTAGTTTGAGCGGTAATCAACGCTAAAAACGCATCTTTATTTCTTTGATTGGAATGTTCGCTTTGGTTTAATGCGAAGCGAACGCTCCGCTGGGTATTTACCCTGCGCCAAAGAGACAGGCGCAGGGCGAACGCCCAGCGCAGCAAAGAGCAAAAAACTACGTCCAGCAACGCTGGTTGGGTATTTACCCTGCGGCAAAGAGACAGGCGCAGGTTGAATACCCAGCGCAGCAAATAGCAAAAAACTACTTCCAGCAACGCTCCGCAAATCGTTCTCGGAGATTCAATGTGAAGTTTCCGGAGCCGGTGCACTGGCGTGAAAATCTTTTTGAATCTTTCCGGTGTAATCGCTTAATAATTCCAGAACACGCTTATTCGTTTTCGCTTTCACAATTAGTCCGACATGCCACTTTTTCTTCGAGCGCCATACGAGTTCTTTTTCTGAAAAGATAGAGGTATCGGGGGTCTCAAAACGACTTAGCGAAACCACAATGCCGGCGTGTTGGCGCGAATCTTTTGGTGGTTTGTATTCTTCGTGATTGGCGACAGCCGTTTCCAGCTTAGCCCATTCAGCCCAGAGGTTAATACCGCTAGCGGCTTCCACCATTTCGGCGAGATTTGCTCCACCTACACGCGAGGAAGTTTCCAAAAAGAGATAATCGCCCGTTTCATTTGAACGAATAAACTCGGTATGCGAAGCGCTGTATTGCATTCCGAAAGCTTTTAATACTTTCTTGTTGAGTTGGGTTAGCGCTTTGGACGATTCATCGGAAAAATCGAGTGTATGCGATCTGAAAATTCCTCCTTCGTGGGCCACATCAAAAGGTGTGTCGATATATCCGCTGATACGCGAGAAAACGACTTTTCCATTTGCGGTAAGCGCATCTGCGTGAAATACCTGCCCCGGAGAGTACTTTTCCAAAAGGTATTTATGCCGATCGTCACCGAGATTACTCAGCGTTTCCCACAGCACTTTTTCATCTGTAATTTTCTTTATCCCCACCGCCGAAGCCTCCGATCGGGGTTTGATCATCCATGGGCCGGGTACTTCCTCGCAGTATTTCAAAATATCATTGTCATGAAATAAAGAGGTGAATGCAGGCACGGGAATTCCTTCGATCCGGGCTTTCACCCGCATCGCTAGCTTATCGCGAAAATATCGGCTCGTAGTATCTCCCATACCCGGAATACGAAACTGTTCGCGCAAGGCGGCTACTTTTTCCACATCGAAATCATCGAGTGCTACAAATCGGTCAAACTTGATACTCCGCATCATAAATGCTACTGAATTAACTAGATCCGTCAGGTTCCATTTCTTGTGTTCGTCTTCCCTCATGTAGTAAACATCGTCGATGCTTTCCCACGGCCAGTCTTCATTTTCCAGTTTTTTTGACGTAATGAGATATACCTTATTACCCGCTTTTTTGCAGGATTTTAGAAACGCTTCACCTTTAAAATAGGACGAAATGCACAAAAAGGTTAGGGGAGTTCTCATGAAATATTATTCAGGTTTGGTTGCGATTTTCGGATTTTCGACCAGCCGGTGCATAAAAGTACTCAAAAGCTGTACACCGTAACCAGTAGCCGATTTCATAGTATTAAATGGACTGTCCTTAAAAGACATACCGGGCATATCGATATGGGCCCATGCAGGGTGGTTACCTGTAAAAAACTCTAGAAATTTGGCGGCAACAATAGAACCGGCAATGGGCTTTTGCGAAAGGTTGGCGATATCGGCTACATCGCTTTTTATATACTCAAGGTATTCTTCCCAAAGCGGCATAAGCCATAGTTTTTCTCCTGATTCGATTCCCGATTCAAAGAGCGCTTTCGCGAGATTCTCATTGGATGAGTACAGTGCAGCAGCCTCGTTTCCAAGAGCACGTACAGAACTTCCGGTCAGGGTCGCCATGTCGATCAGTATTTTGGGCGATTTGTTCTTGAGCACCCAAGCAATTCCATCGGCGAGTACCAACCGGCCTTCAGCATCGGTATCGATTACTTCAATGGTTTTGCGGGAATATGAATTTATTACTTCTCCGGGCAATACACTTCTTCCATCCACACTATTTTCAGCTGAGGGCACGATCACCACAATATTGAGTTCTAAATTCAATCGCGCTGCGAGCTCAATCGAGGCAAGCATCGCTGCAGCTCCGGCCATATCACTCTTCATATAGTGTAGATTTGCCGAGCCTTTTATGGAAATACCGCCAGTGTCGAATGTAATTCCCTTGCCAACTAGGGCGAGATCAATTTCTTTTGAATCCGGATTACCAAAATACTGACTGATAATAAAAACGGGTTGATTTTCACTTCCGCGGCCCACGGCGTGCAGCGCATCGAGGTGATCTTTAATTATATGATCTGCATTCCATACATCACAATCAAAACCATGTGTTTTTGCCGATTTTCGTGCAAAAGCCCCGAGCATTTCCGGTGTTTTTTTATTCGGGGGCAAATCTACCATATGCATCGCCCACATCTGTGTTTCTGCTTCGGCGATGGCTTGCTTCAAAATATATTCAGGTTCGATTGATGTGGTTAAATAAAGGATCTGTTCAGACGCACTTTCTTTAGGATTAGATCGATAATCGCTCATAAAAATACCTCGCAACGCTGCCTTTAGATTTTCTGCCGGAAGATCTGTTTCCAATACCGGTGTGGATCCCCAATGCTTTTTTGATTTTGAGGCGAAGAGACGAAACTGTGCCGCCATTTTTTCCGGATTCCATTTTTCGCTCAGGCAAAAATGGAGTTCAACCTTATCTCCTTTTTCTGCGATTAGCCAATCACCGGCTTCAAGATTGAAGGAATTGTGCTTCATATTTTCGCTTGACGCAAAAAAGGGTCGTATCCAGAGAGAAGAAGATGTTTGTTTTAAGGAAATTTCAATTTTCATTTTCTTGGGGCTGGTTTTTATCCTTGAAATATAGCCATTTCACAGCTTTTGGGAACTCTTGTCGCCAAAAATACTCATTATGCGCACCTTTAGGGTTTAATTCGACATGGACATCAATGTTATCAAAATTCTCTTTATCTCCCAACAATCGGTGTCTAAGCCGTAAAACATTAGGCAAGTGGTTGGCACTTTCGTGACCACCTGCATAAATATACATTCGGATCGGAAGCTCGGGTTTAAAATTTTCAGCTTGTTGGAAAATCCGTGGAGCGATCCATAGACTTGGCGAAAAAATAAGGAGCTTGCTAAATATTTGCTGGTAATTGAGGCCTGCAAAAAGGCTGATGAGCCCGCCCATGGAGCTGCCGCCGATTCCGGTGTTTTCGCTGTCGGGCAATGTGCGGTACTTTTTGTTGATGTATGGAAGGAGCGTTTCCTCCAGAAATTTCAAATAGAGAACCCCTTCGCCTTTTCCGAATTTCGGGTTGAAGTACGGGAGATATTCCGTAATCCGGTCTTCGCCGCCATGATCGATGGTTATTACAATAATGTCAGAAAACCCCTCATGAGCGAGTTTCTCCAATTCTTTATCGATGGCCCAATTCCCGAAAGGGGCATTTTCATCAAATAAATTTTGACCGTCGTTGAGGTAAAGTACCGGATACTTTTTTTCGGAAGTATGATAATCGTGGGGCAGGAGGGCGGCTATTCTGCGCTTTCGACCCAATTGCGGAATCGTATAGCCTTCTTCGATAATTTCTATAATAGGTGCAAAACTTGAGATCACTTCCACAAATTAGATTTTAATTGGGCGAATTTAGTGGAAAGGTTGGCGTGTTGCAATGGGATATTTTCAACAAGTTATTAAGGGTCTGTCCATGCAGTCTCCTATCAGTGTTGCACTTGTTTTTAAAATAGCCATTGACTAGTAGGCTCTCCAATTTTATATTCTTGGTTTTCAATCCCGCGTGTGCCCATCCCTTCGGCATAATCTTATGTTTAAAATGAGAGATTTGAAAGCACCTATGGATAAATTGACATAGGTTATCAAACAAGTTTATAATTATTGGCTATTTTCAATAATAAACTTTCCGCTAAAAACTTTTTGACCTGACTGAGTATCCGTAACAATTGCAACATAAAATCCATTACTGAGGAATCCCTCAGAGATTACAAACTGGCTTCCCGATAAATTTGAAATTTGTTTTACAGCCATACCCTGATAGTTGTATATGGTAAGGTGATGATTTCCAGTGAGATTTTTGCTGAAAGCGAAATGAACAGCTCCTGAGGATGGTACGGGATAGATATCGAGCGTCAATGGGTCACGATCATTAACGCTCAAACTTTCGAATAAATATTCTTCTGAAAGAGTGGAACAACCGTTAACATCCCAGACAGTAACAGTATAGATGCCATTAGCTTGTGGAGTAAAAGTACTCTCGGTGGCGCCGAAAACGGCAGCCCCATCCAAATACCACTGATAGCTTACACCTTCCGTGACACCGGAAATCAGGTATGGAAACTCGTATGAAATATGAGGTTCTGGTGCTATATAGCATTCAATTTTACTGGTTACGGTATTCGTGACTATGGCGGGATTATAATCGAAATAGATTTTTGCCGTATTATGGATAGCTGTATTGGGCGATAAATCTCCTATGGTACTTATTTGAAATCTGGCAAATCCCTGGCTTCCAATATTATTTACGTTGCTATCTGGAAGTTGGATATCAACAAAGGTAAATAATAATTCACCTTGATTACTTACAGAGTACTCCATTTCATGGCTTGAACCAACCATTTGAATAGTTGTCCAATCGAGATACGGACTTAGCTGGTCACTTACGATGACTGTAAAAGCGGTGTCAGTACCTGTATTCTGGAATCGTATGAGGTAATTCAAATCCTGTTCATTACTTATATATTCCTGATCCGGGTCGACTTGTTTGTCATTCGGGTCGTAAGTACACGCCATAATTTGGTTTAGTGTATCTGCATAGTAGTATGGATTTTCCCCAATATCTGTCACTGCAGCTTCCAGCGTAGTTGTCATTAGTTCTCCTATACTTCCAAAATTTGGCATGTGTACCGTTACTTCGATACCTATTCCGTCATAAGAACCTAAGCTATCGAAGTGCCAGTATATGTTCTGATCAATTATAGAATCTGGCTCAACATTGGCATCTACATAATCAAGTAAATTATCCAGTTCCAAATGAATGGTACCACCACCCACTGTAGTTCCCTGATTATCCAATGTAATCCAATACGGTACATCACGGTCACATCTCGGCCAACCGCCGGCCAATTCCACATCAAAATTGGGCAATTCAACAAGCGGGTAAATACCAAAATCTAAGGTATCTAGTGGAGAGAAATCAGAACCGATGGTAAAAGTATAGCTTTGATGTTCTGTACTTATACCCCAAGAAGCGGGAAGTTCCGGTGCAACCGTATAGGTTTCTTCATAGTCGCTAAAGGATAACAAGTAACGACCCGAATCGGTTAATAAAAAGTTGACCGCCTGGGGGGTTGATGAGATATCCACCCAATTGGGATATGTTTCTGTACTATCTTTAATTCCATTCTGATTTTCATCCAGAAAGATTTCACCACTAACTCTAACTGGTGAATATTTCTGATTCTGAATAACAACAATTTCTGACACAATCGAAGAAGACAAAATCATATCGGTATCCCCATCGCTATCCATATCCGGAAAAGACAAATGGTCAAAGAAACTTCCACCTGCATAAAACAATTCAGGGCTTAAAAATTGACCGGTTCCATCATTGTAATATATTTGAATGTATTTATTAATTGGGGGCTCCGAAGGACCTGTATTGGTAACATATTGGGGCTGAACCCGACTGAGAATTAAATCTGGAAATCCATCTAAATTTAAATCGGCTATTCCCATGCCTCTTACGCCGGAAAGTTCATCTTCAACCAATACGGGAGAAGAAAAATTCCCGGAACCCAAGTTCTGTAAGACATCAACATGTACCGGTAGAGTGGATGAAAAGGGGGATGAACGCATAATTAAATCTTGCAGACCATCTTGATTTAAATCGGTATGCTCAATTTGGAATTCATGCGCATCATAATCCATGGCTGCAATAGGAAAGAATTCATTAAAATTTCCATTTCCATCGTTTTTATACCACCCAATTTGCTTATTCCCACCTTCGAATGTTTCAAAATAACCAACAATATCTTGAAATCCATCTTCATCCACATCGAAAATTGTCTGATCTTGAAATTCACCTATTTCGTTTACACCGAATTGTTGACTTCCACTAAAATTGCCGTTCCCCTGACCTTTGAGAATAAAAAAGTTGGGGATACTTTGAGTATATAATAGGTCTAATATTCCATCACCATCAAAATCTGTAAAAATTATAGATGCATGGGTAGAATTAAAGGAGGCCAGATCATGAGTATTGGTAAAAGTACCATCACCATTATTCTCCAGCCAGAACTCACCGGCATCTGTATCATCGCTGAGAACGAGATCAATATCCCCATCCTGATCCACATCTTCTGCGAGAAAAATATCCACTTCATTGATATTATTCAAAATTACTTTCTGTGGCAGGAAAGAACCTGTTTCGTCCCGCTCATACCACGATAGTTTGCCATCGTTAGGCGAAGCTACAAGGATATCGAGATCGAAATCCCCATCGATATCTGCTGCGATAGTTTCTGTAATTCCTGAAAGCCCCTCAGAGATTTCATCGGACTCATTGGTATAAATACCATCACTATTTTCAAAGAGTACTACCTCATTCTCTCCTGTAGAAAATGCCAGAATGTCTACGTCACCATCTTGATCAATGTCATGCAAATCAATAGACGTAATAAAATTAACATCCACCATCATCTCCTCAATAGGCTCGAATTCAGTCCCATTAAATTCATATTGATAAATACTCGGAGTAGGATCATTGAATACATTGGTGGGGTAGCCGTAGTAGGAAATAAAAAGATCGAGATTTTCATCGTCATTAAAGTTTCCAATCTCAATATCAGGAGCTTTTACGGGGTAAGTGATTTCAACCGTTAGTAGTTCCAGACCAGGCTCAAATACTCCATCGGTTATATTCTCATAAACCCATAGAGTATTGACATTTGCATAGAAAAGGTCATCGTCTCCATCGTCATCGAAATCATAGACAACCATTGTCCGATCGGGATAGTTGGAAGGCTGGTTCACTTCAACGGTCGCATCGATTAATTGAAAAGGTTCGAAATCGTAATCCCCAAGGTTTTGATACCAGCCCATGCCTGTTGTATCTTTGGATACAGCTATATCCTTAAGACCATCATTGTCCATATCGAGGACTGCAAAGTCGAGAATTTGGTTTTCCAGGTTGGTATCATTTTCATTTATCGGCAGTGCAGCACCGTACACTCCTTCTGTTATTTTTGGCATCACGAAAACATGAAAACTATCCGAGAATAAAAAATCTTCATCCCCATCGTTATCGAAATCTATGATTTTGACGGTCGTTAAATAGAATGGAGTGCCAGTAGGAATTATTTGTCTATCCGAAAAATTTCCTCCGCCTAAATTTTCATGCCATGCGAGTATGTTATGACTCCAAACGACAATGTCTAAATCGCCATCCCCATCCAGATCATGCGGCAACATCGAAATTCTGCCAAACCACTCGGATGTAATTTGCTCGCGCGCACTAAAATTCCCTTCACCCAAATTTTGAAACCAATTTATTGATCCGTTTCGATGATCAGCATAAATCACGTCAATATCGCCATCTCCATCTATATCTGAACAAAATCCGGCCGGTTGGTAAGGTGAATCTGTGATCAGGGTTGGTTCTCCAAATTGAGCATCAACTCCTGCTGCGATAAACAGCAAAATAATAGTAGATATAGTGTTTTTCGAAATTCTTAAGTAGCTTTTTCCGGCCATCCTAATTCAATTAATACCATTCTCAAGATTGCTAAAATAGTAAAACCTGTGTTATTCAGATTATAAAATGATATTCTAAATCTGACAATAACGAAATATGGACGAGCTCTCACGGCGTTACCGAAGTATTCAAAATCTATTGTGCCTGATTATGCCTGCTCGGCTAAATTCTGAACACAAATTAGGAGAAAGATGTGGCTGTGAAAAAATTCTGATATCGTTTCGGGCGGGATTAACGCGATTTTCTCACCCAAATTTTATTAATTTGAGATGTTTATTCCAAAAGATTTTTCGAGACCATATCCAAAAGATTTATTTGCGACACTGTGTTGTGTAAGAACCATTATATTTAAATGAAGAGGGAGTTCAAGCCGGAAGTACTAACTACTCAATACGAGCTACTTTCCCGATATCGCTGGCGCGCTTCGGGATGAGTTCGGCTACGAAAAAATCTTTGATTTTTTCTGTCTCACTCACTTCGCAGGCAAAAACTCCAGCGCCGCCGAATTCATACAATATCTCAAATGTGTAGGCGCCGGCCCATCATTGAATACATGCCCAAGGTGCAAACCGGTCGATTTTTCGACTACCTCATCGCGGCTCATTCCCATGGTATTGTCTTTTACCCATGTCACCGCATTGTCATTAATCGGTTGAGTAAACGAAGGCCATCCCGTTCCCGATTCGAATTTGTCTTTTGAACTAAAAAGCGTATCACCGGTCGCCGCACTTACATAAACTCCTTCCGCGTGGTTGTCCCAATACGGATTGCTGAACGCCCTTTCCGTTCCTTGCTCTACCATTATTTGGTATTGCAGCGGTGTGAGTATTTCCTTCCATTCAGCGTCGGTTTTTCCTTTCGGGAAATTTTGGTTCTGAGCCATTTCATCATTTGATTTTGACTGAGAATTCATTTCATCTGACTTGTTTTGGTGATTGCTTTTACAAGAAACCTGTGAAATGGTCAATGCTAATGCGAAAAATATTGTTGAGAGTTTTATTGCTATGTTTTTCATTGTGAAATTGATTTTTGAGTTGCTAACTGTATTAACTACGATTATAGAACAGTTGTGGATGTGCAATCGTTTATATAATAGCTGTGGTGAAATTTATTATCGCAGCAAAATTCGGCTATAATTAACACAAAATCTTCTCTGAGGGCGATATGCTGAATTCCTTTTCGCGCTTTTGTTCCCCGCAATGCTCGCATGAATAATTCGTACTCATTTTAACCCTTGTTCGAAACATAAGAATTTGAAAATAAATGGTATGTATATTCATTTTTGCTATTATACATCGTCGTTATTGTCATCCAGCTTAGGTTGCGCTCCATCTTCTCGTCACGTTGTCACAAGGCGTGTATATCACTAATGATAGTTTCTCAACGCAATCATATCTTTAAATTTCATTTTTTAGGATTAAATGATTTTACTGGTAAAGCGCAATAGAAAACAAAACATTAACATTATTTAGCTTTACCCCCCCTAAAAGCAATATTTAAGCTGTATATTGCAAACAAGTGCAAATTCAACAAACATTACCGATGAAGGAGTTGAATTTTACTATTGATTAAAAGCTTAAATAACCGAAAAACACCGCCTATGAAAAACCTTCTTAAAAACTGAATCTTTCTGATTTAACACAGTTTTTTCCCTAATTGTAATCCGATTTTCAAATTAAATATTTGCTCTTTAGAAAAGGGCCTGAGATTCTACACTCGAAAAAATCAAATAATAATCATCGCATCAAAATCGTATTGAAACAACTATCTGAAGAATAAACCCAAATCTTATGAAAAATTCAATACTTCTATTTCTACTTATTCTGACCACAGCGTGTTGCTGCAAAACCAACGATAATAAGAAACCAGACGAAGACAACAACTTTGCCCAGTATTTTCGCTGTAAAGTGAATGGCGAAGATTTTCACAACAGAGGTGATCTCACCTGCGAATCTTTGCTATTTGATTACTATCCTGAAGCAATAAACGGAACGCCTCAGGGGTATTTGGTTTTGAGTGGGCGTAATTGTGAAATCGAAAGTAGTGTAGGTCTTAGATTTTCAGATGCCATTCCTCAAACGGGAACTTTCAATTTTATAGAACAAATGTTTGCTGATTCAGCATTCCCCTATTATGCCTTTGTTCCATCGGGAGGGGGTGGGTTACAGGCGGTTGAAAAACTGGTTGATGGTTCCGTAACTTTTAGCCGTTTTGAACCAAGGACTGAAGAAAAGCTCGGAACAGTAGAAGGAACTTTCAACTTCACAGTTATCGACACGATAGATCAAACGACTTATAATATTACCGATGGGGAATTCCGATTTCGAATTCAACACAGTTGGTAAACTATATATTTTTTTTAACCAAATAAACCCAAATCTTATGAAAAATTCAATACTTCTATTCCTACTGATACTTATTACGGCTTGCTGCTGCAAAACCGACGATAATAAGAAACCGGACGAAGACAACAACTTTGCCCAGTATTTTCGCTCTAAAGTGAATGGCGAAGATTTTAGTAACTATGGCGATCTAACGTGCGAACCTCTGATTTTTGATTATTACCCTGAAGCCATAAATGGAACACCGCAAGGGTATTTAGTTCTGGGAGGGCGTAATTGTATTGATGAACGGGGAGTTGGACTACGTTTTGCAAATGCAAATCCCCAAACTGGTAGCTTCCTGTTTATAGAGCCAATGTTTGCTGATTCCGCATTTCCATTTTATGCTTTTAAGCCAAATCCAAATGAATCCATAAGATTCATAGATAATCTAATTGATGGTTCCGTAACTTTTAGCCGTTTTGAGCCAAGGACAGAAGAAAAATTAGGGACTGTAGAGGGAACCTTCAACTTCACAGTAATTGATACCATAGACCAAACGACTTATAATATTACCGACGGAGTATTCAGATTTCGAATTCAACATAGTTGGTAAACTATATATTTTTTTTAACCAAATAAAACCAAATCTTATGAAAAATTCAATCATTCTATTCCTACTTATTCTGACTACAGCTTGCTGCTGCAAAACCGACGATAATAAGAAACCGGATGAAGACAACAACTTTGCTCAGTATTTTCGCTGTAAAGTGAATGGTGAAGATTTTAGTAATTATGGTGATCTGACGTGTGAACCGCTGATATTTAACTATTTTCCCGACTCAATGTTCGGTACACCACAAGGCTATTTAGTGCTGAGTGGTCGAAATTGCGTCGATGAAAGAAGAGTTGGATTACGATTTAGGGGGGCTGTACCTCAGGAGGGAACATTTTCTTTTTTGGAACCAATGTTTGCGGATTCTGCTTTGCCTTATTATTCCTTCAAACCCAATCCCAATGAATTCAACCGAACTGTTGAAAAACTGGTTGATGGTTCTGTAACTTTTAGCAGGTTTGAGCCGAGGACTGAAGAGAAACTCGGAACCGTAGAAGGAACCTTCAACTTCACAGTAATTGATACCATAGACCAAACGACTTATAATATTACCGACGGAGAATTCAGATTTCGAATTCAACACAGTTGGTAAACTATATATTTTTTTTTAACCAAATAAAACCAAATCTTATGAAAAATTCAATACTTCTATTTCTACTTATTCTGACCACAGCATGTTGCTGCAAAACCGACGATAATCCTAAACCGGATGAAGACAACAACTTTTCCCAATATTTTCGATGTAAAGTGAATGGCGAAGATTTTCAAAGTACGGGCGATTTGACTTGCGAACCTTTACTATTTGATTACTATCCTGAAGCAGGGAATGGAGTTCCTCAAGGATATTTAGGTATGCGCGGACGAAACTGCATCGATGAAAGGAGAGTTGGACTTCGATTTTTTAATGCATATCCTCAAACTGGAACATTTTCTTTTCTGGAACCAATGTTTGCCGATTCTGCTTCGCCATATTATTCATTTGAGCCTGAACCGGGTCAAATGAACAGGACAGTCGATAAATTGGTTGATGGTTCCGTAACTTTTAGCCGTTTTGAACCAAGGACAGAAGAAAAGCTCGGAACAGTAGAAGGAACTTTCAACTTCACAGTTATCGACACGATAGATCAAACGACTTATAATATTACCGACGGAGAATTCCGATTTCGAATTCAACACAGTTGGTAAACTATATATTTTTTTTAACCAAATAAAACCAAATCTTATGAAAAAGCTTACACTATTTGTAGGAATATTCCTACTCAGCCTTATTGCCCGCGGGCAAAACGATCCCAACCGTATTGTAACGGAAACCAACCCCGACCTATCAGATGATGTAGCCTACCTGCTTCAAAATCTCGATTTCTCAGGTATTTCTTCAGGAATTTTATTAGAGCGTGGATTTCCAATGCGCAATCCTGCACCTTACGACGGTACACAGACTGCCGATACCTTATGGAATTACGCCGATTGGTTTATGCTCTACGGCACATTGGTTACATCGGTCGTAGATTCTACCAAGCGTATTGGTACCACTTCGGATTGGAAACCTGAAACCGATTCGCTCTACAAGGCCGGTACCATACCCATTATGGCTATGCACTTAGATTATCATAAATTTATTGCAGATTCCATTCAGTTTTCCAATCTGATATACGAGCAGGGCGGTCAGCTCTATGATTATCCCAATCAATCCACCAGTCCGTACGAAGCCGACGAAGTATTTTCATTTGCTACCAAACGATCAACCCTGAACAATAAGCTATCCTGGGATTTTCTTTTCAAAAATGATTTTTTTATTACGAACACGGGCAAAACGGTTAGTTCCGTTCAGGTAGATTTTGACAATGGACAAGGTTATACAACTATTACGCTGGGCAATCCGCTAAAAGTTTCCTGGACAACCTACGGTGCCAAATATCTGAAATTGAAAATATCCTATTCCGACGCCACCATATATTACGCCACCTCGCTCTTAAAGCTGGGTGGGACTTTCACACCGAAATACAATTCTGCCCCCGATTTTTCACATCGCATTGAACATCCCGTTTATTCCGATTACGGAGCTACACTCAATATATCGTATGGCTGCGGAAACGACAAACTCGTAAAACCATTCATTTTTGTCGAAGGCTTTAATCCGGAGTTTTTTGAAAATGATTATGAAGGTTTAATTAAAAATATAGGTGACTATGAGGAGTTTTATCCTACTGCCTACCAATTCCTTGATGATCTCAATGCCAACGGGTACGACATTGTGTATGTAGATTTTGATCGCGGTACGGGAGATTTAATAGAGAATGCCAAGAATGTGGAAAATGCAATAAAGTGGGTGAATGAGAAAAAAGCTGAAAACAGCAGTTCGCTTCCAAATATTGTTACGGGGTATAGCATGGGTGGCGTCATAGCGCGCTTGGCCTTGACCGGTCTGGAAGACGAAGGCTACGACCACGAAACGAGTTATTATGTAAGTGTTGACGCACCACACCTTGGGGCCAACCTTCCGAGGAGTATCATTGAATCTGCTTTAGACGTTTATAATCTTACCTATAATACTTTTCAGGTAGGTCAGGATATCCCAAAACTTGAAGCGATGATCGAATTGCTTTATAGTCCGGCAGCAAGGCAAATGCTTATTTATGGAGTTGGGCCGTATGATCATGCGGCTCTCAAAGATGAGCTTGACGCAAGAGGAATGCCCGCGAATACCATACAAAATATAGCTGTCTCAAAAGGAAATGGCATTGGTGCAAATCAAGGCTTCGGAAGTTTGGATGATTTGGTTAATATCGACATAGATATTTGGCATGTGGGGAGTTGCATTAATCCTCTGCACAATCTTTCCTATTTAGAAGATGTTGCATTGCATTTAGTTGGAGGCATAGCCTACTTTGCAGGTTTTAGATTGAATATTGAAGTCGATATAAAAGCCGGACCCAGCTACACATCTACACCTTTTAAGATTTATGAACGTAAAATAAGAATAAAGATTCCCACTGTAATTAATATTGGTCCCTCCAGCTTGCTGGTAAAAACATCACATAAATATTTTTATGATGGAGCACCGGGGGGTAGTTTTGGTTTCTCTTCTTTTAATTTGCCTGCTATCGGCTTCGGAGATTCTGATGATATAATTGAGGATTTAATGAGTGGTGCCTTTAGTCCTTGCGTGGATTTACACGCCACTCAGTTTTGCTTTCTGCCAGCGGTAAGCGCCTTAAATATAGAATCAATGCTCGAAACCCCATCCGCTGCTATTGATCCAGTCGCAATTGTAGCAAACAATAAAACTCCCTTTGATAAAGCGTATATTCTCGACCCTTCAAAGTATCCCACCCCATCAACGGCACCCACAAATGAAAGCCATCTGAGTTTTACGCCGAGTAATTTATTTCCGTATTCAGAGATTCTTTCCCCAGACTTCAACGCCGTAAACGACAACCCAACTGTCCATGGCTATACTTTTAATTTTGGTTTAGCCCAAGTGGGAAACGAAGTTATGGAAACAACTGACCGTATCGAACATCCGCTCACTGTGAGCGGGATTAGTTCCGCAAATGGAGCACTATGGGTTAATAGAGATGATAATCTGGAGAATGTGAATGACAACAACAATCCTATAAGTACCTCCAATCATTTTAGTGTTGAACTCAGGAAAAGTTGTGATGGCAATTATGGAAGGGTGACAGTAGAAAGTTTAGGATCCATCGTAATCGGAGAAGATGATTTGAAAACCGCAGATGTTGTAGTTCGAGACAATTGTTGGATAAAAATGAACGACGGCTTTATCGAGGTGCGAGATGGCTCAAAACTCATTATCGAAGACGGTGCTGAACTTCGCCTCAATGGAGGTTTACTTCGCGTCCAAGACGGCGGCGAAGTAATAATAAAAGCGGGCGGTAAGCTCATTTACGAAGATGGTGCTCAAATAGAATTGAACGGAAATGATGCGGTTCTCGCGCTTGGCGGCCTCACCCGCATTGGCAACGATGCCACATTCACTTTTACCTATCAAGGAAATGAAAGTGGGTATATTCGTATGTTGTCAGAAGGCTACTGGGGGCAACGCTTCTCGGTAGGTACCGACGCAGAGTTTCGATTAGAAGGTGAAAATGCTGCTGACTTGATTCTGTATATGGAAGAAAGTGCTGATTTTTGGGAATATACAGGTGGTGTTCCTGGAGAAACGAGTAGCTCACATAAATTTGACTATGTGCAATTTAAAAAAGGTAAAATTATTATGGAAGATGATGCCAGGATTGTTTTGATAAATGATGCCAGGTTTATTAATACGCGCGTAGAACCTTTTGATAATGTCCATCCGCCCAGAGGAATTACTACTTACACCTTCTGTGATATCCGTTCAAGTAGTTTGAATAGAATTAATATTGACGCTAAATTAAATGTTTTTGAGTCAGGTGCTTTATACCTAACCACTTCCGATTTTGACTATAGTTTGATTAAGGTTAGGGGATATGGAACCCGTGTAAGAGATTGTTTATTTGAGCATTCAAATATCCAAATAGACCAAAGCTCTATATCTAATACGGTACAGGAAAGTTTATTCCGATACGATAGCGGGATTTCAGATCTTTCATCAACGGAATTGTTCATATACAAAACTGAGTTTTTTCATAATGAATATCCGGTTTATAAGGAACTTGGCCGTGTTACCGCAAAATGTTCGGATTTTACCGATAATGATTATGCTATTTATGCGGCTAATTTTGGAGAGGTAAATCTTTCATCACTCTATAATGGAGGATATAATTACTTTGATGACAATGACTACAATGTGTATTTATCATTGGCTTACGGGATAATTATGGAAGATGGATACAATCAGTTCTACGACGGAAATATCATGAACGTAGAAGGGACTTTGGATATTCCGCATAATCCTTGTCCTAAAGTAATCAATGCAAATAACAATATCTGGACTCCATTGTCTGATACTTCGGTTCCGTATGTCGATCTTGCTCATCCCGATGAGGCTGAGTTCAATGTGACAATAGAAAGTTTTCCGGGTGGGCCAAATAATCAAATATATTGTCACATTCCTTTTCACTTTGGTACGGTGGCTCAAATTGCCTATTGTGGGGAGTTTGATGACCCGAGAGATCCAAAAGACCCGGAGGAAGGGCCGAAATCTGATTCTGAATCAGTCAGCTTCCCATTTATCTATTCGCCGACATATTTCGATAGTATTCCGTTTGATATAGCTCTCAGGCAAGCCGCGGCAACCACTACCGTGTCTGATACATTAACAGGCGATGATCTCCTTGCAGCTGATATGTACTATGAATTATTGGAACTTGCCGTTTTAGACTCCATTCCGAATGATTCTATTGCGGGTCTTATTGAGGGGATGAAATGGCGTGGTCTTGGTAATTACAAGGCTACCATAGAACGGTTATTCGCGTATGGCGTGATTACCAAAGTTGAGAATCAATCCATTTTCAATCCGACGGTAGAAAATTATGTTTCTGTTTTAATGGCTTTTACCGATAGTGTAAAAACACAGGCTAACTATAAACCTCAGTTTGGATTGGAATTGATGAAAGCATCTTTGTTCAAGACTATTGGCAAGAAAAATGAAGCGCTCCATATTCTTCAAAATATGAATTACTGCGATCAGGATTCAATCCAGAAATTGATTCTTGAAGCACAAATTCAGAATATTACTTTCGATCTCCTTGCGGAAACGTATGGAGCCGATATGTACTTGGCAGACAGCATCACTTTCGAACTTGATTCTTCCATTTACCAAATACCATTGGAAAGTTATATTGATACGACAGGTTTTGGAAGCTATATCGAAGGGCCAAATTCGATTTACTATAGTTCGTGTAATGATGCTTTCCGGCAAAAATCGTTTGGTGCATCCAATGGAAATGATCTAAAATTCAATGTTTATCCCAATCCGACAAGAACCAAATTGGAAGTTCAGATTCTGGACACTTCTGTAGATATGGAAGCGGGATTTACTTTTGTACTTATTGACTTTACAGGGAAAACGATGTTTTCGCAAAGAATAGTGAGTATTCATTCAACGATGAATCTTCCAAAACTGGCTTCTGCGCTTTATTTTTATCAAATACAATCAAAAGGTAAACTCGTGGAACAAGGGAAAATATCTATTTTGAATTGATGATTTTCTTATCTGTATTTATATGGAAGCCGTTGCATTTCGCAACGGCTTTTTCCGTTTTTAGGGTGTGTGAAGCAAGTCTATCATTTTTTTTCCGAAAGTTCACTAAAGCCAAATCGAAATATCCAAAATTCTTCCAAATCCCTCACCACCCATTTCCCAAATGCACTACCTTTGCGCAATGATTGCAGAGATAATTACGATAGGTGATGAAATTCTTATCGGCCAAACCATCGATACAAATTCAGCTTGGCTGGGCGAGCAGCTTCATTTACAAGGTATTCGACTTAATAGAAGTGTCACGATTAGTGATAGCCGTGAGGAGATAATTCACGCGGTTGACGAAGCTTTTTCGCGTTGCGACCTTATACTTATGACGGGTGGTCTCGGCCCCACGCAAGACGATATTACGAAAGCAACCCTCACAGAATATTTTGGTACAACACTTGAGATGCATACCGAAACTCTTGAAAAAATCGAAGCTTTTTTTACTTCCCGAGGCCGCTCTATGCTAGAGGTGAATCGGCAACAGGCCGAACTTCCAAAAGATGCTACTATTCTGCTCAATATGCGGGGTACGGCACAGGGAATGTGGTTCGAGAAAGAGGGGAAAGTATTGATATCAATGCCTGGCGTACCATACGAAATGAAAGGAATAATGCGCGATGGAGGTTTTGAAAAGATTCGCGCATTTTTCGATACCGAACCTATTATTTATAAAACCGTCCTCACCCAAGGAATGGGCGAAAGTTTTCTGGCCGATTTGGTTTCAGATTGGGAAACTTCTCTTCGAAACGAAGGCCTGGCTCTGGCTTATCTTCCATCGCCCGGAATGGTGAAATTGCGTATTAGCGGTTTTTCCGAAAATGGAAACGCCGAAAAAATTAATGAACGCATTGATCACTATATCGCAGAACTGGTGCGACGCATTCCCGAAAATGCGTATGGCACCGAACGGCAAACGCTGGGGGAAGTAATCGGAAAACTTTTGGTAGAACGAAATCAAACCGTCGCTTTTGCGGAAAGCTGCACCGGAGGATTTCTTGCGCACCACATTACTTCCAATCCCGGATCTTCAGAATATTTTCTCGGTTCGGCGGTAACGTACTCTAACGAATCGAAAATAAACATCCTCGGCGTATCGGAATCAACTTTGGCGGAAGCCGGAGCCGTAAGCGAAAACACCGTAAAGGAAATGGCCGAGGGCGCGCGGAAAAAGTTTAATGCTACCTTTGCAATCGCTACCTCGGGAGTGGCCGGTCCCGACGGCGGAACTGACGAAAAACCGGTGGGAACGATTTGGATCGGACTCGCCGGCCCGAAAAAAACCATAGCGAAACAATTTAATTTTGGGAAAAGTCGTTCTCGAAACATCACTATATCAGCACTTACAGCATTAAATTGGTTGCGGAACGAAATTTTATCGGAAGATTTGGAATAAATCCAAATAAATACCGATATTTGCAGCCACTTTTTGCGACCCTAAAATAGGAAGAATAATGTCACGAGTTTGTCAATTGACCGGAAAAAAGGCCATGGTTGGAAATAACGTTTCTTTTTCGAAAAGAAGAACGAAACGCCGCTTTCACCCAAACCTTGTAAAGAAAAATTTTTATCTACCCAACGAAGATAAATGGGTAAAACTTACTATTTCGACCTCTGCGTTGAGAACAGTAAATAAAATCGGGATCGAAAATGCTTTGAAAAGAGCGATCGAGAGCGGTCATTACACCGCTTAATCCCTAAAAATAGCACAGTAAAAATGGCAAAGAAAGGAAACCGCGTACAGGTTATAATGGAGTGTACCGAACATAAAGAATCGGGTATGCCTGGCACATCGCGCTATATCACTACCAAAAATCGTAAAAACTCTCCGGACCGGATGGAGCTTAAGAAATTCAACCCGATTCTTAGGAAGAAAACCGTTCACCGCGAGATAAAATAATTGAATCATGGCAAAGAAAACGGTAGCAACCCTACAAACAGGTTCCGGAAAAAATCACACGAAAGTGATCAAAATGGTGAAATCGCCAAAAACCGGAGCATACAGCTTTAAAGAAGAAATCGTAACCAACGATAAGGTTACTGATTACTTCAAGGAAACGAAATAAGCCGGTCAGGCTTTAAAATTTCAGGCTTTTTCCGAATTTTGGAAAAGGCCTTTTTTTGTTTTTAACCAACACTCATGGGAATATTCAATATTTTCTCGCGCGAGAAAAAAGAAAAACTCGACGAAGGACTTGAGAAAACCAAGTCCAGCGTGTTTTCCAAGCTTACCAAAGCAGTAGCCGGAAAGTCGAAGGTCGATGATGAAGTGCTTGACAATCTGGAGGAAGTATTGATATCTTCGGATGTCGGTGTGAATACTACCCTCAAAATTATTAACCGTATCGAGGACCGCGTTGCTCGCGATAAATACTTAGGTACCGATGAGCTCAACCTTATCCTAAAAGAAGAAATTGCCGCACTGCTGGATGAGAGTAATTCAGGAGATGCCACGGATTTTACCATTCCTGCCGATCAAAAGCCTTATGTAATTATGGTGGTTGGTGTGAATGGCGTTGGTAAAACTACGACTATCGGAAAGCTGGCGTATCAGTTTAAAAAAGCAGGAAAGAGCGTTGTTCTCGGTGCCGCCGATACATTTCGCGCAGCAGCGGTCGAACAACTCAAGATATGGGCAAAACGCGTGGATGTGCCAATAGTTGAGCAAGGAATGAATGCCGATCCAGCTGCCGTAGCTTTCGATACCATTCAAAGCGCGGTGCGACGAAACGCAGATGTGGTACTTATCGATACGGCCGGCCGATTGCACAACAAGGTAAATCTGATGAACGAGCTGACCAAAATCAAAAAGGTTATGGACAAGATCGTGCCCGGAGCACCTCATGAAGTGTTGCTCGTGCTCGATGGATCTACCGGCCAGAATGCGATTGAGCAGGCGCGTCAATTTACGCTGGCCACAGAAGTTACGGCTTTGGCGCTTACCAAAATAGACGGTACAGCCAAGGGCGGAGTGGTAATTGGAATATCGGATGAATTCAAAATCCCGGTGAAATATATTGGGGTAGGCGAGGGAATGGAACACTTGCAGGTCTTTAACCGGCACGAGTTTGTGGATTCGCTTTTTAGTATTGATTAGAAATTCCTCGAATTTGATTCAGAAAAAGTAGTCTCTAAGGGTGAAGACGCGAATATTCACCCAAAACCTCTGCGACCTCTGCGTAAACATAGCGTAGCGGTATCACGCAGCGAAACACGTAAATCTTTGCGAAACATGCGCCCCGGAGGAAGCCCGTATGGGCGGTGAAAGTATAACGATCCTCTGAAAGTTCCCCCAATTATTGCAAACATTTCGCCCAATCCATCGACGTTTCCAATCAATTCCTTACTTTCGACCTTTAAAATTTCTAAAAATAAAAGCACGCGTCACACTCAAAAACGATCACGTAGGTTTGCTCCTACATTATTTAACAACTAAATTTATACAACATCAATGAACCGGTTCTCCGCTATTATAGCAATGGCTTGCACAGCCTTGCTCTTGTCCTGCAGTCAGGGCAACACTGATATATCAAAAACTTCCGAAACGAACATGTCTTCCGAAAATCCATTTATGAAGCCCAGCACCCTGCCTTATGGTGCTCCGGCGTTTGACAAAATAAAAGATAGCGATTTCATGCCTGCTTTCGAAGAAGGGATGAAAATCAAACTCGAAGAAGTAGATAGTATCGCAAACAATCCAGAAGCACCGACTTTTGAAAACACGCTCGTGGCGCTCGAAAAAACTGGTCAAATGCTCGGCCGGGTAAATCGTGTCTTCAACGCCCTCTCGAGTGCCAACACGAATGATGATCTTAAAAAAATCCAAGAAGATGTTGCCTCCAAGCTCGCTGCCAATTCGGATGCCGTTCATCTGAACAAAAAACTTTTCAAACGCATCGAAACGCTATACAACGACCGCGCAAATCTCAATCTCGATACTGAATCAGCTCGCCTTCTCGAAGTGCAATACCAAAACTTCGTGCTCGCCGGTGCAAAGCTCTCGGACGAAGATCAGGAGAAGCTCAAAAAACTGAATGAGGAGGAGGCTTCGCTTAGCGCAAAATTCTCTACAACCTTGGTTGCTGCCGCCAATGCCGCCGCATTGATCGTGAATGATTCAGCTGCACTTGCCGGTCTCTCGCCCGCCCAAATGGAGTCGGCCTCAGAGGATGGGAAGTACAAGATCGATTTGCAGAACACAACCCAGCAGCCTGATCTTGCTTCGTTAAAAAACCGGGATACACGGCACGAACTTTTTAATAATTCATGGACACGTGCGGAGCAAGGTGGTGCCAACGATACCCGCGATATCATTCTTCGATTGGCCACTATACGATCAGAGCAAGCCAAGTTAATGGGGTATAAAACCTATGCCGATTGGAAATTGCAGGATCAAATGGCTAAATCTTCGGATGCAGTTCAAAAATTCCTTTCACAAATTGTACCTGCCGCTACAGCTAAAGCAAAGGACGAAGCCGCCGTAATCCAAAAAGAGATCGACAGCCAAAAAGGTGGATTTAAGCTTGAACCATGGGACTGGAATTTCTACGCTGAGCAAGTGCGAAAGAAAAATTATGACCTCAATGAATCGCAAATCAAACCTTACCTTGAATTGTGGAATGTAGTCGAAAACGGTGTATTCTATGCCGCAACGCAGCTCTATGGAATCACTTTCAAACGCCGTGAGGACATTCCGACCTACAATCCTGATATGCGCGTGTACGAAGTATTCGACCAAGACAGTTCGGCTATCGGCCTCTTCTACTGCGATTATTTCAAACGCGATAATAAATCGGGCGGTGCCTGGATGGATAATATTGTAGGACAATCGAAATTGCTGAATACCAAACCTGTGATCTACAATGTCTGCAATTATGCTAAGCCTCCCGAAGGCCAGCCTGCGTTAATTTCATTTGATGATGTTACCACTTTGTTTCACGAGTTTGGTCACGCCCTTCACGGTTTCTTCGCCGATCAGAAATACCCAACACTCAGCGGAACCGATGTTGCCCGAGACTTTGTAGAATTCCCGTCACAGTTTAATGAGCATTGGGCAATGAATCCCAAAGTATTTGCAAACTACGCCAAGCATTACAAAACCGGCGAATCTATGCCGCAGTCTTTGGTCGATAAGATCAAGAAATCGAGCACGTTCAATCAGGGATATTCGCTTACAGAAATCGTTTCTGCCGCCAGTCTCGATATGCAATGGCACTCAATTACTGCAGGTACAGAGGTAAGCGATGTAGATAAATTTGAAGAGCAAGCGCTAAAAGTTACCAATCTTGATCTTTCACAAGTGCCTCCACGTTATCGTTCCAGCTACTTCCTCCACATTTGGGGCAATGGATATGCAGCAGGATACTACGCATATCTATGGACTGAAATGTTGTCTGACGATGCCTTTGCATGGTTTGAGGAAAACGGAGGAATGACACGCGAAAACGGTCAACGATATCGCGACATGATTATCTCAAGGGGAAATACCATTGACCTCGACAAGATGTATCGTGATTTCCGCGGAAGCGATCCGAACATTGAGCCAATGTTGAAAGACCGCGGATTGGTAAATTAAGCCCTCTCACCTAAAAAGTTTAAAACCTTTCGGAAATTTGGGGCACTTGCTGCCAAAGATTTCTGAAAGGTTTTTTTGTTTGGTGACTTTTCCGGTTTCAACAAGAATTGGCAAGTTGGGTTTTGCTTCCGCAAAAATTCTTTCTTGCTTTGCAATCCTAAAAGCACGAATCGATTGATTCGCCCTTAGGAAAGGCGCGCTCCTAAATTCAAGGGTTTTGAAACTAAAAACAGCGTTCTGACGAAAGGACGCAGATACACCTTTAGAACCTGACGAATTAGATCATGTAAATTATGATGCTGATAGGCTAAAAAAAATAAAAAATGAATACAGATACAGCTTTAGAAGTTCCAACAATTCCAGTCGAGGATTTTTTTAAAAACCCCGAAATGTCCGCTTTTCAGATTTCACCCGATGGGAAATATTACTCCTTTACGGCCCCGTGGGAGAACCGTATGAACATTTTTGTAAAAGAAGTCGGAAGTCATAAGGCGATACGAATTACTGAGCAAACGGATCGCGATATATCAGGTTATTTCTGGGCAAATGACAAGCGTATCGTATTTTTGAAAGATGATAATGGTGATGAAAATTTCTACCTCGTAGCGGTAGATCCAAACGGAGAAAATCTAAAACCACTTACCCGTGAGGCGGGAGTGCGTAGTCAAATTATTGACGACCTCGAAGATGATGATGATTTTATGATCGTAGGGCTGAATAAACGCAATCCTGAGATATTTGATCCATATCGATTGAATATCAATACGGGTGAAATGGAAATGATAGCCGAGAATCCGGGAAATATTACAAACTGGATGACCGATCATGAGGGCAAACTCCGTGTAGCATCTACCAGCGATGGCGTCAATACTTCACTACTCTACCGCGTCACAGAAGCCGATGAATTCAAGACGGTTTTAACGACCAATTTTAAAGAAGAATTGGCTCCACAGTTTTTTACTTTTGACAACAAGAAGCTATATGCAAGTAGCAATCTCGGAAGAGATAAATCTGCTATTGTAATCTTCGATCCGGAAAAGGGAAAGGAGGAAAAGGTTCTTTTCCAAGATGATGAATACGATGTGTCGGGGTTGAGCTATAGCAAAAAGGATAAAAAGATTCTTGCAGCCTCATACACGGGCGTGAAAAGTGAACGCCACTTTTTTGATGATGAGTACAAGGAGATTTTCGAAACCCTCGAGAAGCGGTTTCCCGAAATGGAAGTATTCATGACTTCTTCAAATGACGATGAAGACAAATTCATTCTACGGACCATTTCTGACAAGTCTCTGGGTGAATACTACCTATTCGACCGCAAAACAAGAGAAGTAACGGATATCGCAAATCCTTCGCCTTGGATTGATGAGAAACAGATGGCGTCGATGTACCCTATTTCGTATGCTTCGCGTGATGGTCTTACTATTCATGGATATCTTACTTTGCCGTCTGGCCAAACTATGGATAGAGCCAAAAATCTACCCGTGGTGGTCAATCCGCACGGAGGGCCATGGGCGCGCGACTCTTGGGGCTTTAACCCGGAGATTCAGTTTTTGGCAAACAGAGGCTACGCGGTTCTACAAATGAATTTCCGCGGCTCGATAGGTTTCGGTCGGGAATTTTGGCAAGCCAGCTTCCGCCAATGGGGCTTGGCCATGCAGGATGATATCACCGATGGCGTGAACTGGTTGGTCGAAAAAGGAATCGGTGACAAAGACAAGATTGCGATATACGGCGCGAGTTATGGCGGCTACGCAACTCTCGCCGGACTTACATTCACCCCCGATTTATACGCCTGTGGAATTGATTATGTCGGTGTTTCCAATCTTTTCAGTTTTATGGGAACCATCCCACCGTATTGGGAACCATTTAAGAAAATGATGTACGAGATGGTCGGCAATCCCGAAGATCCGGCAGATGCCGAATTGCTGAAAGCCTCATCGCCGGTATTTCACGCAGACAAGATCACAACCCCACTTTTTATCGCCCAAGGAGCACAAGACCCGCGTGTGAACAAAGACGAAAGTGACCAGATGGTGGCTGCCATGAAGAAGCGTGGAGTAGAGGTGGAGTATATGGTGAAAGACAATGAGGGCCACGGTTTTCGAAATGAAGAAAACCGATTTGAGTTTTATCGGGCTATGGAAGGGTTTTTAGCGAAGCATTTGTAGGCAAAAGAACTTGGGCAACGCGTTAATCACGCTTCCCCAAGCTCCTTCAAAATACTCTCCACTTCTTTCTCCGTATTCTTGAGTACCGCCTGACAGCTGCGTATGAGCTGAGCTGCGCGTTTTACTTTGGCTGAAAGTTCATCCACGGATACGCTTTCGTCTTCTATCTCTTCAATGATTTTTTCGAGCTCTGCCAGCTGATCTTCGTATCGTTCTTGCTTTGCCATGATTTCTATTTTACGGTACTTTTTACACTTCCTATATAAAAGCGCGTTTCGAGTTCGGCGCCTTTCTCTGCCTGTGATGCATCGATTATCGGCTTGCCGCCAATGGTGGTAATGCTGAACCCGCGTTTTAGCGTATTTGCAGGGTCTAAGATGCGCAATTTATCCGAAATAAAACCGAGATTGCGTTTTGCATCCGAAATCTGATCGGAACTCAATCGGATTATTTCAGGTGGGATAGAAGAGAGTTGTCGTGTTTGATTTTCAAAATTGGTTTTTGCTCCGCTTTTTAATCGAAGGGGCAGGCGATATTTAACCGAAATATTTGCTTCACGTAAAGCGGTTTCTACGCCAGAATTTATGCGGTTGGCGCTTTGGCGAATATTCTTTTTCTCTGTTGTCAATCGCTCATTCAATTCAAAAATAAAGCGTTGGACCCAACTATCTAATTCTTTGGAGGTCAACTTAAACCAGCCCTTTTGGAATTTGGATAGACTCCGTTTTGCTTTTTCGAGCCTAATTCCAAAATCTATAAAATTCTGTACTAAATTTCGCGCGAGATCCGTCGGAGTGATAAGGTTTTTGTGGGCTACTTGTTCCACGACAGTGAGATTGCTTGCATGCCCGATTCCGGTCAACACCGGAATTGGAAAAAGACTTACTTCACGTGCGAGCTTAAAGCTATCGTAGCAATCCAATCCAGTTTCGCCACCCCCGCCACGAATGATGGCTACCGCATCAAAATGAACGCCGGATTCCCGGATTTTTATCAATGCTGAAAGGATGCTTTCCACAGCTGCATCGCCTTGCAATAGCGCCGGAAACAGCCGGGTTTTTATACTTTCGGGAAACGGGCTCGATGCCAGAACATTGGTAAAATCGAGAAATCCTTTACTGGTTTCTACCGAGACCACGGCAATATTTTGCACAAGCAACGGCAAAAAGAGCTGCTTATTATTTTCGAAAAGTCCTTCTGCTCTAAGCCTTTTGATCGCTTGCAGTCGCATTCTGGCCATCTCGCCAAGGGTGAAGGAAGGTTCTATTTGAAGTATATTCAGTGAAAATCCGAATATGGCATGAAATCCGAGCGTGCATTGAAATAGAATCTGCATCCCGTCACCAAGTTCCTTTCCGGTAGCAGAAGTAAACTGTGCTTTGATTTTCTGAAAGGTTTGCCGAAGAATAAATCCTTTCATGTCGGCTACGATTTTGCCGTTTTTCTTCTCGACCAGTTGTGGATAACAATGGCCGCTCTGAGGATAATAATTGAGTTTGCTGATCTCAGCAACAATCCAGTATTTTCCCGAATACGTTTTTTGAATTTGCACACTGAGACTCCGCGAAAGCTCGCTCAAAGAATAAAACTTCGGTCTCGTTTTTTGGTGCAGATCGTCCATATGACTTTACTTTAATGTCCGCAAATTCTCCAACGCTTCGGTGGTAATTGGTTTGGCCAGAAAGCTTAATACCAATTCATTCTCGGTAGATTTTTTCTGATCTTCTGGGTCGTATACGGCCGACAACATTACTACATTCGGAGTTTTGATAGGCACTTGGGGTAATTTCGTGTATGCATCCAAAAATTCCCAACCGGTAAGTTCTGGCATTTGAATATCGAGAAATATAAAATCTGGAATACTCTTTCCGCTTGTGTAATGTTCCTCAAAAAAAGCCAAAGCCTCCGTCGGATTTTTAAAGGTTTTTATCGTTTTGACAAAGTCGGCTTTTTTAAGCATGGTTTCACATACCAAAATTGAAATGGGATCGTCGTCAATAATTATTGCTAATTCGTACACAGGTTTTTTGTTTAGGATTGTTTCAAGCAGAATGTTTAATACGTCGCTAAGATATATTATTTGCCCCCTGTTCCAAGAGCAATTCTATACTGATTTGTTGACATCATTTTGTTTTTTAAATTTTTAAATTTCGTTGGTATCCGATTTTAGACATTATCCTGTGGTTCCGGAATCGTTTTGAAGTGAATGACTTACTTTTGCATTTAAAAATTACGTTAATGCTGGAAGTTTTAGCTTTTATTGGTGCTGTTTTAATCGGGGTAATTCTGGGATTGATGGGGGGTGGTGGCTCAATAGTTACTGTTCCGGTTTTGGTGTACTTGCTCGGATATTCACCTGTGGTGGCCACCGGTTACTCACTTTTTGTGGTGGGTTCTACTTCTTTGGTGGGCACCGTGATGTATTCCAAACGGGGTTTAGTGAATATTCGTGCCGCACTCATTTTCGGAATTCCTGCTGCTATAGCTGTCTTCTTGACGAGGCAATATATCGTCCCCGCTATTCCCGAAAAGCTGTTTTCGATTGGTGATTTCGTCGTTACCAACAATGTTTTCCTGATGGTAATTTTCGCGTTGATGATGCTTTTTGCGTCGGTTTCTATGATTCGAAAGAAAAAAGTTCTCGTAGAAATGGACGATTCAGATTCAACGAATATGAAATCGTACGCGATTGTCCTACAAGGTTTCGGTGTTGGCTTGTTGACAGGGCTGGTGGGGGTCGGAGGTGGTTTTCTAATTGTTCCGGCGCTCGTGTTGTTTTCAAAACTGGATATGAAAACAGCCGTTGGTACTTCCTTGCTAATTATGAGTATGAATAGCTTGTTCGGATTTATTGGAGATATTATCAATCGGGAAATTGACTGGAGCTTTTTATTAATCTTTACGGGTCTATCTATTCTGGGTATCTTTGTGGGAAATGCACTTTCAAAAAAGATTTCAGGAGCGAAACTCAAATCAGGTTTTGGCTGGTTAATTTTGATAATGGGCATTTATATTTTCATAAAGGAGCTGTTTTTGTGATGGGAATGCATCTTTTCGGATCAATTTGGATCTGCACTCTGTGTTTTTTTCCGTAAGGATAGCCTATTAAAAATCAAAATATTGAAGGAATGAAAGTTGAACAAATATACACCGGCTGCCTTGCTCAAGGCGCGTACTATATCGAAAGCAATGGAGAAGTGGTGATTATTGACCCGCTCCGTGAGGTAAATCCATATCTTGAGAGAGCTACTGAGGATGGGGCAAAAATCAAATATATCTTCGAGACGCATTTCCATGCTGACTTTGTATCTGGGCATCTGGATTTGGCGAAAGCTACCGGGGCCAAAATCGTTTTCGGGCCGAATGCAAAGCCTGATTTTGACGCATATATTGCAAAGGATAATGAGGTGATTAAAATAGGAAAAGTTTCCTTAAAGGTAATCCATACTCCGGGTCATACAATGGAAAGCACATGCTTTTTGCTGCTCGATGAAGCGGGAAAACCGAATTCCTTATTTTCCGGTGATACCTTGTTTTTAGGTGATGTCGGTCGGCCCGATCTTGCTGCGAAAACGGATCTTACACGTGAAGAACTTGCGGGTTACCTTTATGATTCGCTTCGTGATAAAATAATGCCTTTGCCCGATTCTGTCATCGTTTATCCGGCCCATGGAGCAGGATCTGCTTGCGGAAAGAATATGCGAAAGGAAACGACCGGCACAATCGGTGAAGAAAAACGAACTAATTATGCCTTACGTGCTGATATGACTAAGGAGGAATTTGTTAAAGAAGTGACCGATGGATTGGCTCCGCCACCTGCCTATTTCCCAAAAAATGTAGCTATGAATATGCACGGTTATGACAGTATCCATACGGTTTTGTCGCGCGGACTGCAGGCCTTATCGTCGGATGCTTTTGAGGCTGCCGCGAATCAAACAGGTGCCTTAATTCTCGACACACGTGATCATAATACTTTTGTAAAAGGCTTTATCCCCAATGCTATTTTTATTGGAATTGACGGTGATTTTGCTCCCTGGGTTGGGAATTTAATTCCGGATATCGACCAGGAAATACTTGTTGTGGCGGATCCGGGAAGGGAAGAAGAGGTAGTAACCCGCCTGGCACGTGTGGGGTATGATCACGCTATTGGATTTCTGAAAGGTGGTTTTGAATCGTGGAAAGATGCAGGTAAGGAAATTGATACACTCGAAAGTATCAGTCCAGAGGAATTTGCAGTACGCCTAAAAAACGCGGAGTTAAATATTGTAGATGTGCGTAAGCCCAGTGAATTTGTGACGGGTCATGTCCTCAATGCCGAAAACCGTCCACTTGATTTTATTAATAGTCAAATGGCGGAATATCAAAAAGATAAAACAGAATATTTGAGTTGTGCCGGTGGGTATCGCTCGGTTATTGCTATATCGATATTGAAATCGCGGGGTTTTGAGAATTTAGTAAATGTCGAAAAAGGTTTCTCAGGGATTAAAGCTGCCGGCGTACCGGTTGAAACTCAGCTGAATTCGACCTCGATGTCCTGAATGTGAAGACTTGGTGTGAAATGCAAAAGGGCGAAGATGATTGCGCCCTTTTTTTATAATATGAATACTGCTGCCAATATGATAATGACAATTAAAATAAGATAATGCCACATATCCGGAAAGTACTTTTGGATAAATTCCCAGGTGCTCTCGGGCTCATTTGAATCTTTTTTTTGGGTCATTCTATACTACTGTTATCGTGCAATGGTTACTGCCCCACTTTTTGCATCCATTCCCGGTACTTGCAGAATGTAGAAGTACGTCCCGTCAGTGTGGTCGCCACCATCCCAGAAATTGCCAGGTTTGTAATCACTGCTTTCAAAAACTATCGCTCCCCAACGGTTAAAAATTTGGAGCTTCACATCGTTTTTCAATTCGAGACCAAGGATTACGAACGTATCGTTCACACCATCTCCGTTTGGCGAAAAGCCATCGGGAATCTTGAAGTTATTCTTTATCGAAACTATTTCCGTACTCGCAGATTCACAACCTCTGTCATCAGAAACATTCAGTGAAATAGTATAAATCCCGGCAGAAGTATAAATGTGCGTGGTATTCTGGTTTCCGTCCGTAGCTCCGTCGCCAAAGTTCCATGTCCAATTGGCAATAGGAGTGGAGCCATTTTGAGCGTCGCCATTCAATGTGAATTCAAAACCGGGAAAACCTTCATTGGAGGGCAAAACGGTAATTGTAGCCGATGGTCCTGCTGATGAGACTACGACCTCGTCGGAAGCTGAACATCCATTTTCATCGGTTATGGTCAGCATAAAATTTCCGCTGCCCCCTTCAATTGTTTGAGAAGTCTCATCGTTACTCCATTCGTAGGAGTACCCATCAGGACCGGATAAAACGATTGTGGATCCGTCACAAATAGTGGTATCTGCCATTAAATTGAACTGCGGATTTGGATGAATATTTACATTGGCGTAAGCTGTATCCGACAAACATCCGGATAGATCAATTACCAGTGAATATTCTCCTGAAGTTGGGGTATTGCTTGAGGCGTAAACGATTTCATTTTCGCCCGGAGTTACATTTCCTTGCGGGTCAATCCAGCTATAAGAAGCGCCAGACTGCGCATCTGTATTCAGTGCGACATCTTCACCTGCACAATAATCTGTATCGCCGGAGATGATTGGATTTTCAGGCAGTGGTTTGAATTCTACTTCAACAGAATCAGTTGTCGAACACATATTCACATCTGTAACCGTTACCGTATAGGTTCCCGATTGGGTGGGGAAATAGGTAAGATCAGTAGAGCCATCCTGCCATTCAAAATTGCCAACAGCGAGACCGGGATCAAGTGTTACATCGGTGCCGTTACAAACGGATATATCTGTACCTAAATCGATTACTGGCAAAGGATGAACAAGTACATCAATGGAATCATTGAAGGTTTCGCATCCGTCTTTTACGTAGTAGCCGTAATATCTTCCCGACATATCAGTTTGGGCACCGTCGATCACGAGGTCTTGTCCAGTCACAGTTTCGCCGGAAGGCAAAATATACCGGTAATTAACGCCGTCAAAATCATTCATAAAAAGCTCAATGCTTTCTCCCGTGCAATATTCGGCTTCTCCGGTCAGCTCAGGGGTTTCAGGCCGCGGGCTAATCGCAATATGAACTGAATCGCGTGTAGTGCATTGCTGATAATCACTTACATCTACATAATAAAAGCCTGAATCAGTCACGGTAAAACTATTTTCATGCGAACCGTCTTGCCATGTAAAAAGGTAATTTCCTGCGAACTGAAAAGTGAGTGAAGTTCCGGCGCAGATCGTATCATTCGCACCAAGATCAATCGGTGGTTCGTAATAGCTCACCTCGATGGTATCAGCTGCGACACAATCTGTACCGAAATATGCATCGACATAGTACGTGCCGGCTTCGTAAACCGTGATAGTTTGAGTGGTATCGCCAGTATTCCATAGATAGGCAGTTTTTCCGGGACCTGCATTTAGGATAAGTGAATCGCCCAGACAAACGGCAGAATTTTTTCCAATATTCAGGAAACTGAAAGAAGAAAAGTATCCGTAACTACAAGATGAACCTGAATTTCCATTGGTAATCCCAAGGTTGAATACCTCACCTGAATTGTTGGTCACGAGATTTGCTTGGTTTACAGGTATGTCACTGGTGGAATACTCAATTCTGGCGAAAACAAAATATCCATTTGTACCCACAACCGGTTCGAAAGCACTTGCGGGAATTAAATTTGGATCACCATTTAAAATAAAACCCTCTTCACCACCTGCACGAATGGTGATATTTAATAAAAACGGTCGACTGGTGCCGCGCACAAAACCTACTTGCTCGCTACCTGTACAATCTAGTGATGGAATAATTGCACCGCAAAGCTGATCGCCAAGGCCGGTAACATGTAAGACCGCAATTTTTTTGGATGCCTCTACATAGGTAGATGTACTTTCCATCTGGTATTGATATTGTTCACCGGCATTTATCGTTATGGGTGTTGAACTGCCGTCAATATATAAGTCCGTATTGTCTTCAGTAGCACATAGAATAGCGCGATCTCCATTACTTGTCAATCCTCCACGTACTAGGATGTATGTCTTCCCAAGATATTCTACTGGTATAAGTTGATCTCCAACCACATCTGCACCTGAGTCATTCGATGGATCTAAGTCGATCATATCATCTTTAATAGTGACTGTAATCTCTTTATCACTTTCAATAAGTGAACCTGCAGGTTGACTTCCAGCTTCCCAGTTAACAGCCTCTGCAAAATATGTTTGACCGCGATTCAATGTAATGGAAAAAGTCTCGTCGGCAGGATGGCCAACTAAATCTTGGGTCGGGGTGATGGTGACACTCGTTGAATCGAATTTTGCCATCACTATGAATCCCGAACGGGGACCCGGAATGTAGTTTTGGCCATTTAGCATCTGATTGTTTTGTCGCTCAGTTTGGAAAGGGGTATAGAATTTCTTACCCAACGCATTTTTACCTTTCAATGCAAAAAGATCGGAATTAGCATTTCCTCTTACTTCATAATAAACCGTGAGGGGATTTGTACAGCGAATGAGCAAACCAGTATTTAAGACAGCGTCAGCAGGTTTTGATTCTATCAGCGACAAAAATTGTCCTAGATTCACCGATTGTGTACTATTTGCCGCAAGGCTTATATCAATTGGCACAAAACTCAAATTGGCTGGTTGCGAAATACGGACATTACTTGCTTCACTTAAAGTAGTGAAAACCAAGTACACAGTGCTGTCCCTTCGTGATTCGTTTCCAGTACCCTTGGTAAGGTCGGGAGCGGCAAACCAAAATTCGTTATCAATTTGTGCGTGAGAAAGCAGGGGTAAAAAGAATAGAATAAGTGGGAGTAATTTCTTCATAATGATTATTAATTACGGCTAAGATACGTGAGGTCAGTACAAATAGTTTTGCAAGAACTGATATTTACCAACATCGAATTCATGAAAATTTTCGTGAATAAAATTGATTCAATTCAAATCGTAACAGCCATTTCTCAAGGCAATTGAAAACAATCAAATATTTGACATTTAATCAAATAAAGTTTTTTCAGAAATTAAAACTACATTACTGGTAGTCCATATTTTGGAATCCTTTTCAAAAGAAATGGTGAAAAACTTTACATTGCTTCGACGAACAGATGGACCGAAGGTTGCTTATTTCAGTATATGAGATTCCTGGAATAGATTAAAAGTTCAGAATTATTCTGACAGATTCTTCAATATTTCTGCATTCACTTTAGATGGTATTGTCACTTTCAATCTGGACTCGTTCTCCATGGCGCGTTTTGCAGCGAAAATAGCTCCGTCATTGCGTGCCCAACTACGTCGGGCAATTCCATTGTTTACATCCCAATGTAACATGCTTGTAAGTCGTTTTTCCGCGTCGGCACTTCCATCTAGGAGCATTCCGAAACCACCGTTTATAACTTCACCCCAGCCTACGCCACCGCCATTATGGAGGCTCACCCAGGTAGCACCGCGGAAGCTGTCACCGACAAAATTTTGTACGGCCATATCAGCGGTAAATTGAGATCCGTCGTAAATATTGCTCGTTTCGCGATAGGGTGAGTCGGTACCGGACACATCATGATGATCTCTTCCCAGCACCACAGGTCCTATTTCCTTGAGCGCAATGGCTTCATTAAAGCTTTTTGCAATAAGTGCACGCCCTTCGGCATCGGCGTAAAGAATACGCGCTTGAGAACCCACGACCAAATTATTCTGTTCGGCCTGACTAATCCATAAAATATTATCATCGAGCTGTCTCTGGATTTCCTTAGGTGCATTCTCACGCAGTTTTTTCAAAACACGCAAAGCTATTTGATCGGTTTTCCTGAGGTCTTCAGGTTTACCACTTGCGCATACCCACCGAAAAGGTCCAAATCCATAATCAAAACACATCGGTCCCATAATATCCTGCACATAGGAAGGGTACTTAAAGTCCTTGCCGTTTTCGGCAAAAATGTCGGCACCTGCTCTGCCAGCCTCGAGTAAGAAAGCATTGCCATAATCGAAGAAATAGGTGCCCCGCTTAGCATGCTTGTTAATAGCAGCTACATGTCTCATAAGCGATTTTTGAACCAATTCATGGAATTTCTTTGGTTTCATGGCCATGAGCTCATTGGCTTCTTCAAAACGAATACCGGCAGGATAGTAGCCGCCGGCCCATGGATTGTGAAGCGATGTTTGGTCGCTGCCGAGATCAATATAAAGGCCGGCCTCATCAAATTTTTCCCAAACCTCCACGATATTTCCGAGGTATGCGATTGAGACAACTTCTTTACTGTCTTTTGCTTTTTTCGTGCGTACCACGAGGTCGTCTAGGTCTTCAATTATTTCATCAACCCATCCTTGTTCATGGCGTTTTCGTGCTGCTTTTTCATTTACTTCAGCAATTATTGTAATACATCCTGCAATGTTTCCCGCTTTGGGTTGTGCACCACTCATTCCGCCTAATCCACTGGTAACAAATATTTTGCCCGACAGCCCTTCGCCGTTTTTCGAAATTTTTCTTCCGGCGTTAAGTACTGTTATAGTCGTACCGTGCACAATTCCCTGCGGGCCGATATACATAAATGATCCCGCGGTCATCTGGCCATATTGCGTCACTCCGAGAGCATTGTATTTTTCCCAATCATCCTGTTTGGAATAGTTGGGAATCATCATTCCGTTGGTCACAACGACACGAGGTGCATTCTTATGAGATGGAAATAAACCCATCGGATGTCCGCTGTACATTGCGAGTGTTTGTGTATCCGTCATCTCGCTGAGATATTTCATCGTAAGCCGGTATTGCGCCCAGTTTTGAAAAACGGCTCCATTCCCCCCATATGTGATCAATTCATGCGGATGCTGCGCCACTCTCGGATCCAAATTGTTTTGAATCATCAACATAATTGCAGCGGCTTGTTTGCTGCGCGCAGGGTAGTCGCGAATGGGGCGAGCGTACATTTCGTAGGTTGGCCTGTAGCGGTACATGTATATTCTGCCGTATTGGATTAATTCAGTATAAAACTCCTTGGCCAATTCAGCATGAAGTAAAGGATCGAAATAGCGCAGGGCATTCTCAACGGCGCGTTTTTTCTCGTCATCATCTAAGATGTCTTTTCGCTTAGGAGCATGGCTTATATTTGAATCCCGATCAACGGCCGCGGGGAGGAAGTCTGGAATTCCCTGTAAAATGCTTTTCTGAAATGCTTCGAGTTTATCTGTTGGAGATAGCGCTTCCATATTTCTTATTTTTTATCGAATCGACCTTTGGACTTATTAAAGCCGTAAGGGCAATGTTTGCAGCCGTTCTGGCAACAATATCCGCGTTTTAATAAATATTTGGCAGTGAATATAATATAACCCTGCGAACTGGTATAGTAGTCGTCAGGCTCCAGCTCATTTCGCTTATTAAATCCACTAAAATCGTTACTCATCGGTTGCGAATTTCGGTTTTTTTGCCGGGTTTATGAATTTTTCTTGACTCTGATCTTCCTTTATTTCCAATTTTGTCGGTCGTTTTAAAAGGAAATCCAATTCCTGAGATTTATTGTACTTTCGCAGCCTGAAAATTTCAGGGAGATGACTGTTAAAGAATTTTTTTCGCATTTCGAAGATGAACTCCGGTCTAATAAGGAGTTGACGGATTATCACCGTGTAGTCAACTCCGAAGGGCTGTATCATTTTCGACGTGCTTATTTAGAGCAACGCTATAATTTTGTTGTGGATCAGGTGAATAGCCCCGGAGCGCGAATTTGGGATGTAGGCTGTGGTTTTGGTACCACCAGTATTTTACTTGCGTTAAATGGCTATAAAGTGCTGGGAACCACGCTTGAATATTATTATGATCAAATGCAGGAGCGCCTCAAGTTCTGGAGCCAGTTTGGGGATTTGTCAAATTTATCGTTCGAATATAAGAATATGTTCGATGAAAGTCCTGAAGATGAAAGTTTTGACTATATAATTGCTCAGGATACTTTGCACCATCTAGAGCCTTTTGATGAAGCAGTTCGCATTTTTCATCGGGTGCTCAAACCCGGAGGAAAAATAATTGTAAGCGAAGAAAATGGGAATAATATTGTCTGCAATATCAAGCACTTTCGTGAAAGAGGTTTCCGTAGGGTGAAAACCATTTACGACGAACGACTAAAAAAAGATATTCTGATAGGCGATGAAAATACCCGAAGTCTGAAAAAATGGCGAAAAGAATTTTCAATAATGCCGTTCAAATTTGACGAAGAAAGTATCGAATATATCCGGTACTATTTTCCAGGAAAGTACACGGGTAGAAATACGGAATCCATTATTTCCAAAGAGCAGAAAATATGGCCAACGAGCCGATTGAAAAGGGAATTTCTGTTTTTTGGAATGAATTTTACTATTGACAAAAAGTAATGCGTATCGCAGTCAATACCCGGCTTTTGCTCAAAGACAAACTTGAGGGAATCGGTTGGTTTACATACGAATCGCTGAAGCGAATAGTCGCAAATCACCCCGAGCACGAATTTATTTTTATTTTCGATCGTAAGCCCGATCCTTCTTTCATTTTTGACAAAAATGTACGTGCTGTTGTTGCACACCCGCAGGCCAGACATCCAATATTATGGTATTTGTTTTTTGAAATTGGCGTAACGCGTGCCTTGAAAAAATATAAAGCCGATATTTTTCTTTCTCCGGACGGTTGGCTTTCCTTGCGGACAAATCTACCTTCGGTGGCTGTAATTCACGATTTGAATTTTGAAGCGCATCCTGCATTTTTGCCCCGTTATGTTGCCAAATATTATCACCGTTTTTTTCCCCGTTTTGCACGAAAAGCAAAACGAATTGCAACCGTTTCAGAATTTACGAAGGAAGATATCCATCAGCGCTATGGAATTCAAAAAGACAATATCGATGTGGTCTATAATGGTGCAAACGATCGGTTTCATCCTTTTGATAAATCAGAAGTTGAAACTGTTCGAAATCAATACACATCGGGGAAGCCTTATTTTCTCTGGGTTGGTCTGATCCACCCAAGGAAAAATCTGGAAAATCAACTCCGGGCCTTTGAAAAATTCAAAAAAGAACATCCTTCAAATATAAAATTTGTGGTAGTTGGTGCCCGCTATTCCTGGAGCGAGGCATTGGAAGAATTGACTGAGAAATCAAGATACAGCGAAGATATTATCTTTCTTGGGAGGCAATCGGTGGAGGTATTGATCTCACTTTACGGTGCTGCTCATGCATTGATGTATGTGAGTTATTTTGAGGGTTTTGGAATTCCCATTTTGGAAGCGTTCTACGCCGAAATTCCGGTTGTGACTTCTACCCGAAGTTCAATGCCGGAAATTTGCGGAAAAGGTGGAATTACTGTCCCTCCCGATGATGTGGATGGTATTGCAAATGCAATGGAGAGGGTGTCCTTTGATGAAGATGCTCGCGCTGCATTGATAAAAGAAGGCAAACTTCAAAAACAAAAATTCAATTGGTATAATACGGCCGAAGCCTTGTGGGATTGCTTGGAAAAAGCGATGGAAACTACCTCTAAATGAATCAAACTGCCGAGATAATATTGGGCTTTGCCGATTATTCCGTAACGTTGGATTCAGAATAGCCTTTTTATGCAAAAAAAGTTTCTTTCATCGCTAGGCTTAATTTTGCTTCTCAATCTTCTCGTAAAGCCGTTTTACATTTTGGGGATCGACGCGGCTGTTCAAAATAGAGTAGGGCAGGAGTCCTACGGAACGTATTTTGCCTTACTCAATCTTAGCTTCATTTTTAATATTCTTATCGATTTAGGAATTAACAATTACAATAATAGGAATATTGCTCAAAATGAGCACCTTATTGGTTCGCATTTCGCACGATTGTTCAGCGTGAAAGCATTGCTGGCATTCCTCTACGCTGGAATTACACTCGCTTTTGGATTTATTTTGGGATACCGTAATATTTCTTTTTGGATGCTCTCTGTACTGGTGTTCAATCAGGTTTTGGTTTCGTTTATACTCTTTGCCCGTTCCAATTTGGCTGCACTCCACCTCTTCAAGCGCGATAGTGTAGTCTCTGTTTTGGATCGGTCTTTATTAATCATTTTTTGCAGTCTCTTGCTTTTTACAAATATTGCCGGTGGTGTATTTAAAATTGAGTGGTTCGCGTATTTACAAACATTGGCCTATTCGCTCACTCTTATCATTTCACTATTTCTTTTAGGTAAGCATACGGGTAGATTAAAATGGAATTTTGACTGGAAATTTAGCCGTGGGATTTTTCGCAAAAGTGTTCCTTACGCCCTCTTTATTCTCACTGGATCGATGTACACCCGGGTGGACGGAATCATGATTGAAAACTTATTGCCCGAAGGGAGCCTCCATGCGGGTTTTTACGCTCAAGGTTACCGGTTCTACGAAGCTGCCGGAATGTTTGCTTTTCTATTCGCAGTCTTGCTCTTACCTATCTTTTCGCGTATGTTAAAAGAGTCAAAAGATATTCGACCCATGCTCGATACTGCTACGAGGCTCTTACTTGGTATCGGCTTGTTCGCTTCTGTATTTTTCTTTTTCAATGGCGCGTGGGTTCTGCGCTGGCGATATACAAATGTAACCCAAGAGTCCGTTGATTCTTTCATTCAGCTTATGATTGCCTTTTCGGGGTTTTGCATGTTCTATATTTTTGGAACTCTGATGACCGCCAATGAGAATTTGAAAGCTCTAAATATGATTTCCTTCGTGGGGTTGGTACTAAACTTGATTTTCAATTTTGTACTCATTCCGAAATATGCGGCATCCGGTGCGGCGTTTACAACGATGGTCACCCAGGTTTTTGCCGGATTAATGCAACTTTTGTTTGTTTTTAAACATTTTAAATTGAAACTCAATTACCGCCTTCTGACTCAATTTATCCTTTTCGGAATTCTCTTTGTTGGGTTAAATTATCTGATTGATAATCAGATGGACAAAGGGGCTGTAAGCGTTTCCATAGCGGGGTTTGGGGGTATCCTTTTACTCATTATTTCCGGCACAATCCGTCCCCGCGAAATTTTACGATTGATGAAGTCTGAGAATTAGCACTGTCAAGCTGCTAATATTTTTACTTTTGTGGCGTTTTAAGCAAAAGCCTTTTTAATGGAATCTAAAAATTTTGATTTTTCAGCGATTCTCCGAATCGTTCGAAATAACCTGAAAGTATTTATTACCGTAGCAATTCTTTCCGCCGTGCTCGCTGTCATTTTTTCGGGATCTTTTTTTCTGAAACCACTTTTTAAATCGGTGGCCGTGGTTTATCCAATCAATATATCGCCTTATAGCGATGAATCTGAAACCGAGCAGATGCTCCAGATTTTCGAAGCGGGTTCGATCCGCGATTCCGTTATCGACAAATTTGATCTATACAAACGCTACGAGATTAAGGCTGGGGATCCTTCATCTAAATACTATATGCACCTGAAATACAATGACCGAGTGGTGACAAGTAAGACCTCATATGAGTCCATTGTACTCGAAGTTTTAGACGAAAGTCCGGATACTGCCAAAATGATGGCGGACGAAATATTACGACAGTTGAATTTGAAAATCAGATCTTTTTACAATCAGCGCGGTCTCGATCGGTCTAAAACGTATATGAATCAAATGAAATACCAGCTTACGTACATCGATTCGGTTCAACAGAAAATTATGGATCTTAGTTCTGAAAAACGTGTAATGGAATATGAGAGCCAAACGCGCGAGTTGGTAAAGGGATATATAGATGCACTCAAAGACGGTCCGAATTCTGACCGTGCCAAAGAATTAAATTCATGGTTGAAGGATCTTCAAGAGTCTGGAAGTAAACTTCAATCCTTGCAAGAGATAAGCGAGATGGCAGCAAAGCAGTTTGGACTGATGTCATTCAAATTTTTAGATTGGCGAGCTATTGGTGTTGAAAAAGTAAATTATACGGATGTGGTTGTTTCTCCTCAAGTGCCTGATCGTAAAGCATGGCCGATTCGTTGGTTAATTATTCTACTGTCTGTGACGGGAACCTTCGTTCTTACCCTTGTGATTCTCGCTATTGCAAAAAGATCCTGAGAGGATGTGGGAAACGATTCAGAATAAGCTAAAAATGCCGACCTATGCGGCTCTAACAGCTTTTCTAATTATCGCTTTTTGCATTACTGCATACGTTACTCAGTATTATATCTTTATTTTTCTTCCGGTATTTGCTTTGGCAATATACTGTGTGATCTATTTTCCAAAACAGCTTCTCATTTTTTTGGTTTTTGCAACGCCTTTATCTTTTAATTTTGAGAATATTGGTGCTTTTGGAGGAATTGGATTTTATTTCCCAACCGAACCAGTCCTTTTCGGAATAATGGTGCTCTACATTGTGCGGTTATTGTCAGGCGTGAAAGAGCGCAAAGAACTTATGCGTCATCCTTTAACTATGGCAATTGTAGTTAATCTGATATGGATATCAATCACGGCGATGACCTCAACAATGCCAATCGTTTCTTTCAAGTTTTTACTCTCCAGGCTTTGGTTTATTCTGGTAATTTACTTCATGATTAACTCATTTTTCAAAGATGAGAAGTTCATTTACAAGTTCCTGAAGGCTTATATTTTTGGATTGACGATCACGATTGTCTACACTGTTTTTCGTCACGCCAGCCGCGGATTTTCTGAAGATGCCGCCCATTGGGTGATGTGGCCATTTTTTAAAGATCATACGTCCTATGGCGCTATTATAGCCCTGTTTTATCCTTTGGTGGTCTTCTTACTCTACAAAGCTAGAAGGTATACCTTTGAACAATTTTTTGCGTTGGCAATTTTTGGAGTTTTTACCATCGGTCTTATCTTATCTTACACCAGAGCGGCATGGGTAAGTCTTGTAGGAGCATTATTCGTGTACTTCCTCATAAAATGGCGAATCAATTACAAACTTGTTCTACTTGCAGGATTAGTGCTTTTCGGTTTTTATCTCGGTTTTGAAGAGCAAATAACGCATCAATTGCGAAGTAACCGGCAGGACTCAAGCAATAATATCACCGAACATATTCAGTCCATTACCAATATTTCGAGCGATGCTTCAAATTTGGAACGACTCAATCGTTGGAATTCTGCTATGCGAATGTTTGAAGATAAACCTATTCTGGGGTATGGTCCGGGTACATATATGTTCAAATATGCGATTTTTCAGAAAAATGCTGATCGAACTATTATTTCCACGAATAGTGGCGATGGTGGAAACTCTCATAGTGAATATCTGGGGCCACTGTCTGAATCGGGAGTTTTGGGTACGCTTACTATTCTGATTATATTTATTTTAAGTCTTACTACCGGTATAAGGCTTTACTACCAGCTCGATGATAAACCATTTTTGAAAGGAATTGTGTTGAGTATCGTCTTAGGCCTGGTTACCTATTATTTGCACGGTATTCTCAATAATTATTTGGATACAGACAAAGCCTCTGTTCCCGTTTGGGGAATGATGAGTATCCTCGTTGCGGTAGAAATTTACCACATCAGATCCGGCTCTTATTTAAATCTACAGCAGAGCAGCGAAGTATCGTCAAAATAGGGGTTTGAACCGCGATGCCGATCCAAGGAATGAATAATATGAGTGATCAGGTCATCAACATGCTCGATATGAGTGGCCTTTTCGGAAATTAATTCACCAAGTTTTTCATTTCCATATTCTTCTTCTTCCTGATTTTCTATTTCCACCACACCATCGGTGTAGCATACCACAATGGCATTTTTACCGAGTTTTACCTCGCTTTTATTTATGAATGGAAGCTCTTCGAGCATACCAATTCCCACAGTACCACTTTCCAGTTGTTCAATTTTTCCATTCGAAAAAATAAGTGGGGGATTGTGGCCAGCATTCAGAAAATGTAACATGCGGGAAGGGTGATGAAAATAGGCTAAAAACATGGTCACAAATCTCTCACCCTTTACGGTTGCGACTACTTTTTTATTGAGTTCAATTGCAAGCGATTCGAGAGTCCAGTTGGTAAGTTGTAACAGTGCTTTCAAATGCGCTTGGATAGTGGCCATTAAAAATGCTGCACTTATTCCTTTTCCAGATACGTCGGCAACGCAAAAGAAAGATTCGGTATCGCTAATTTTTATAAAATCACAAAAATCCCCTCCCACTTGGTTGTGTGGTTTGTAATACATCGCCACTTCCGCGCCGGGGTAATCGCGGCGACCACTGCCAATGAGGAGCGATTGCATTTCGGCGGCCAACTTTAGCTCTGTCTTAAATCGTGCCTGCTCAAGATTTTTAGCAACCAGTGCCTTATTTTCAATAGCTACTGATATAATATTGGTGAGGGTCTGGATAAAACGCATGTGTTTTATCATCGGGCTCATCTTTATTTCGTCGTCATCAATGTCGCCTATCAGCACGTATGCAAGTGGTTGATTCTCGTGAAAAACTGGAATAATTAACCCAAACCCACTGAATATTTCATCCGCTTCAGATTGAATAATTTTAATTTCCTTAAAGGATTTTAAGCTGTATTCTATATCCGTGTTTGAAAAATCAACCTCAGAACCGTATTGTATTACGCATTTCCATTCTTCCTCGATTCGCGTAAAAAGAGCAAGTCGTCCGACCAAAAGCTGGTTTTTCAGCACATCGCGATACCGCGCAAGCAATTCTTCTGTCGAAAGATTTTCATTGACAGCCTTCGTCACCTCAAGCAGAGTATTCATTTTAAAATCACTCTGCTTAAGACGCTCTTGAAGTTTGCTAACTTTCATTTAATCGGTTTTTGAGCGCTGTGATTTCTTCCAATATCCGCGGTATTTTTCGCGTATTTGCCATTTCTTTCAACTTATCTCTCGACTCGGTAGCAGGAGTTCCAAAATAGATCTTTCCACTTTCGAGATTCTTGGAAATTCCTGACTGCGCCAGCACCACAGCACTATTACCAATGGTAATATCGCTCCTCAAACCAACTTGTCCCCAGAGTGTAACGTCGTCTTCTATCCTTACGCATCCGGCAATGCCGACTTGTGCAGCAATCAGACAGTTTTTTCCCAAAACAGTATCATGCCCGATATGGACGTGATTGTCAATTTTAGTGCCGGCACCAATACGTGTAGCTCCCGAAACTCCTTTGTCAATCGTACATCCAGCGCCTATTTCTACGTTGTCATCAATAATCACAGATCCGCAACTATGCATTTTTGTATAGTTTCCGTTTTCTTTTTTGTAATAAAAAGCATGGCTGCCGAGGGTGGTATTGCTATGTATTTCCACATTTTCGCCTATTGTGATATTGTCGTAAAGTACCACATTCGGATGAATTACCGAACGGGCTCCAATTTTAATATTGTGACCCATTACAACGCCCGGAGCAACATGTGCGCTGGGATCAATTTTTTGATCCCGATTAACATCCCATTTCTGCTTCGGACTGAAATGTAGAGTCAAGGCATTAAATACATGAAATGGTTCTTCCGCTAGTATCAACGCCTTCCCATGGGGTGGTTCGACTTCTTTATTAATGATTATGGTAGTCGCGGCACTCTGAAGCGCTTTGTCGTAATATTTGGGGTGATCCACAAATACGATATCCCCGTTTTCTACCATATGTATCTCATTGATACCCGTTATTCTATGCTCGGGCGAACCAAGATATTCGCAATTCACAATTTCACAAATTTCAGAAAGTGAATAGGTTTTCGGGAGTTTCATCTTAATACCATTTTTGAATCACCGAAGTACAGGAAAATTTTTGATAAAAACATGGATTTTACTACGTATTCGTGCCCGATTTGGCTGGGAGTATTGAATATCCAAATTTTTCTTACTCCTTATTTGACTTATCTTTGTGCCTTTTAAAACGAAAATTAGACTATGCGCCTCTCTGTTAGCACGCTCTTTTTATTCCTTACATTTTCCGCTTATTCACAGTCCGATTATTGGCAACAACATGTTGACTATAAAATGGATCTGACTTTCACAGATTCCAATAATCAATACAGTGGGATTCAGGAATTGACGTATACAAATAATTCTCCTGATACACTTTTTACCGTATTCTTTCATTTGTATCCCAATGCTTTTCAACCGGGTAGTATGATGGATGTTCGAGCCCGAACGATAATTGATCCGGATTCTCGAATTGGCGAAAGAATTTCAACGCTCAGATCCGAAGATCAGGGGTTTTTGAAGGTCGATAACTTTCGTCAAAAAGGAAATTTGCTGGAAACAGAAGTTCAGGGCACTATTCTCAAAGTAAAATTGGCGAAGCCCATTCGCCCCGGAAAGAAAGAGAAATTTTCGCTTCATTTTACGGGGCAATCTCCTGTTCAGATTCGCCGTTCGGGTCGTAATAATGCAGAAGGTGTAGCATACAGCATGTCGCAGTGGTATCCAAAGATGTGTGAGTACGACCGGCAGGGCTGGCACGCTGATCCGTATATAGCGCGTGAATTTTACGGCGTGTGGGGGGATTTTGATGTTACTATAAAAATGGATTCGGCATACACGATCGGAGCTACCGGAGTTTTGCAAAACCCCGAAGCTGTCGGTCATGGATATTTGCCGAAAGGCAAAAATCTAAAAAGACCCGAAGGCAAGTTGCTTACATGGAATTTCAAAGCTGAGAAGGTACATGATTTTGTCTGGGCGGCTGATAAGGATTACATCCACAAAATTGTAAAAGTAAAGGGTGAGCCTGAGTTGCATTTTTTCTATAAAAACACTGTTGGGATTAAGCCTGTCTGGGAGCAATTACCCGCTTATGTGATTCAAATATTCAGCATCGCCCAAGATCAATATGGAAAATATCCGTGGCCGCAATATAGCGTAATACAAGGCGGAGATGGCGGTATGGAATACCCTATGGCAACACTTATTACCGGCCACCGCCGTCTTGGTAGCCTCGTAGGTACGACTTGCCACGAAATTATGCACGAATGGTTTTATGGAATTATAGCCTCAAATGAAGGCGAGTATCCATGGATGGACGAAGGATTTGCAGAATATTCGGATTCGAAAATAATGGCTCAACTATTTGAAAGTGTCACACGCACCGATCTGTATTATGACCGATATCTTCTTACAGCCAAAAACGGTCTGGAAGAACCGATGAGTACCCGTGGAGATTATTTTAAAACCAATGGCGCCTACAGTACTTCTACGTATAGCAAAGGAGGTGTTTTTGTAGCGCAGCTTGGATATATTATGGGTGAAGATGTTTTGTATAGGACCCTCCGCCGCTATTTCGATGAATGGAAATTTAAGCATCCCGACCCGAATGATTTCTTGCGTATTGCCGAGAAGGAAAGCGGAATGCAACTCGATTGGTACCTAAGCTACATGATGAATACTACCGAAACCATCGATTATGGAATCAGCAAAGTGGAAGGACAAACAAAAGCGACGAAGGTAGAATTATCTCGGATAGGAAATTTTCCGATGCCGATAGATCTAATGATCACTTTTCGCGACAGCTCTAAACAGACGCTCAATATTCCACTCACCAATATGCATAGTTCCAAAACTGCTGAAGATGATAATATGCTCTCGGATTACAAAATAGAAAGTTCCTGGCAATGGACAAATCCAACGTATTTGGTAACAATCGAAAAACCGATTTCTGAAATAGTTTCCATCGAGATAGATCCATCTCACCGAATGGCCGACATTGACCGGTCGAACAATCTGATTAAATTGAATCCAACTACAGAAACTATTATTATTAATTAAAGGATAAATGAAATATATACTCGGAATTTCTATCTTACTTTTTAGCTTTGGATGCAGTAACGGGCCTTCAAACTCCTCTGCAGTCGATAAAGCTGTAAACCAAAAACCTGATTCTATGCAAAAATATGCCACTGATGTTCATAGCTATTCTCAACCTAACAAGGTAGCTGTAACCCACCTCGATCTCGATATTAATGTCGATATGGATAAACACACGATCATGGGGGATGCCACTTATGACCTCGAAAGAAATCAAGGGGACACCGTCATTTTTGATATTCGTGAACTTGAAATCCAATCGGTTCAAGAAGTTCCGGGAGATAAACCACTTGATTTCAAAATCAGAAAAGGATGGGAATATGGCGATGCCCTTGTCGTGCCTTTAAATACGAATACAAACAAGGTGCGAATTAGATACGCTACTTCACCTCGCGCTGCGGCACTGCTCTGGATGGAGCCTCAACAGACTCTTGGCAAAACGGCGCCGTTTATGTTTACTCAGGGCGAGGCAATTTTGACGCGCTCCTGGATACCTATTCAAGATACCCCTTCCATCCGTATGACATACGATGCCAAAGTGCAGGTGCCTGAAGGATTGATGGCTTTGATGAGTGCCGAAAACCCGAAGGAGAAGAATAATACCGGCGTGTATACTTTTAAAATGCAACAACCGATAGCTCCATATTTAATGGCACTTGGAGTGGGCGATTTAGAGTTTGAAGCGCTTAGCGATCGCAGTGGTATCTATGCAGAACCGGCAATGATTGACAAAGCGGCGTATGAATTTGCTGATACTGAGAAAATGATAAAGGCTGCAGAAGATCTCTATGGTCCTTATCGTTGGAGCGAATACGATCTGCTGGTGCTCCCACCAAGTTTTCCTTTTGGCGGGATGGAAAACCCGCGACTTACATTTGTTACTCCAACCGTTATCGTAGGTGACCGCTCGCTTACGTCGCTTGTTGCCCACGAATTGGCGCATAGTTGGAGTGGCAATTTAGTGACCAATGCTACCTGGAATGATTTCTGGCTCAATGAAGGTTTTACCGTCTATTTCGAACGTCGTATTATGGAATCCATTTACGGAAGTGATTATGCGGATATGCTTGCCGAATTGGGTATGCAGGATCTTCAGGATCAGGTTGACGATCTAGGAGCAGATAACCCCGATACCCGGCTGCATCTCGATCTTGAAGGCCGCGACCCGGATGATGGAATGACTGATATAGCTTACGAAAAAGGATATTTTTTACTGCGGTGGCTCGAGCAAAAGACGGGTCGTGAAAAATTCGACGCCTTTCTGCGAAATTATTTCGATCGGAATGCTTTCAAAACTATGACCACCGAGGCATTTATTACATACCTCGATTCTAATTTGCTCAAAGGGATGAATCCGCGCCCTGATGTTGAAGAATGGATTTATCAACCAGGTCTTCCAGCTGATATTCCCGTTGTAAACTCAAAACTATTTGACAAAGTGGATACAATCCGGTTAAAGTGGATAGATGGATCGGTGAAAACGGACGAAATTGCTTCAGACAAATGGACTACGCACGAATGGCTGCACTTTTTGCGTGGATTGCCCGATTCCGTTGGAGCTGCCAAAATGATTCAGCTGGATAAACGATACAATCTTACGAACTCAAAGAACAGTGAAATCGCCGATGAATGGTACGTTCTGGTCATAAAAAATGATTACCAACCCGCTTTTCCAGCGATGGCGAAATTTTTGAAACAGGTGGGACGACGCAAGTTTCTCACACCGCTTTATACCGAATTAGTGAAGACTGCGGCGCACAAGAAATGGGTGTTGGAGGTGTATAGAGAGGCACGGCCGAATTATCATGTGGTGTCTGTACAGACTATTGATAAGATACTGGGCTGGAAGGAGTAATATCCGTTTAGGTTCGAGTGCTAGCGTGTTTGAATGTTAGTCTTTAAATTTTGAAGTGCCAGAGGCACGGCAGTTGTTTTAGTCCTAGATTTTAATCCGAGGATAGAAATTGGGTAGCGATTCAGGAAATACCGGAGGTACGACCGTTCTCACTCATATTCATATATTTCTTCCATTGGATTTTCAGTTAATAGCCATGGTATTCATGTAATAACGATCGTGCCGCTGCTACTTTTTATTTTAATTACGCATTAGGTCTTTTCTATGTGCCTAATTGTTTCCAATCTTAGTAAATTAAAATGCTTCTGGTAATTTGTTTTGAAACACAGAATCCAAGTGGTTCAAAAACCAACTTCGCATTTTTAGCGAATAGAAGTTTTACCTTCTTGGGTTACTAATTCGTGATTTCTTACAGGGTTGGCGTACATCGTGAGCAGCCATTTATAATCTTCCTCTTTGTTTAAGCCGGCGGCTGCGAGTTTCTCTTTTAGCTTTGCAGCAAAAGCTTCCGGGTTTTGTCCCTCATACTCCGGTTTATCAGCGCAGTTGCGTCCTTCAAGAAGATCGAGTGCCATGTAATTCGTAGGCCAGAGGTGAAAATTTTGGTAAATCTGCTGATCAATTAGATCGCCAAAAATGCGGAGCTTATCATTCAAATTAGGATATTCTGCCAATTCATCGAGTTCTTTATTAATCGTTGTGCCCACACTCAAATGCACGCGTCCTTTGTTGCCTGTTAAGCCGGTGATTATACTATTGAAATCTTCTTCAGGACTTTTCTCATACTTTTCATCCCGAGAAACGGCTTTCAATTCCGGTATTTTCAGAACATCACAAGGATCATATTCATAAGAAATTGCTACAGGAGTGAGTCTCAATTTTCTGAAACATTCGCGAATAGTCAGATCGCCAGCGTCCAGGGTAAGCATTTTAAGCAATCCCGGCTGAGTTTTGTCGAGTCCGTCTTTTGTGCGGCCTTCGCGCTGTGCAATCCAGATGCTATTCTTCGTTTCGTTGAGCGTGTGCGCAATATATGCAGAGAGCAACCTTGAATTTTCATAAAATTCGCGGGCACCGGTATTTCGTTTTACAACAAAATTTTTGTTCAGTTTTGTCAGGTCCGTAACAATGTCACTCGAGAGCAAATTACTGCCGATGGCAGTTTGAATAGTGCCATATCCGTTTTCGAAAAGGGCAATATTTAAAATTGCTGAATCAAGAATAATATCTCTATGACTCGATATGAATAAATACGTATGATCTTTTTCGATATTCTCCAGTCCACTGAAAGTCAGGCTATCGACCGTGCTATTGATAAGGATGCGCATCGCCGGGTGGGCAATCTTTGCCTGGAAATCGGCAATAGAATTTACCTCAGCTACCTCCAAACGAATCCGCTCATCCGTCCAATCGGGATGCACAAATCTCAGGACATCGTAAAATCCCTGATTCTGAACCAGTCTGTTAATTACATCGCGAACTTCCTCGTCGTTGTAAGGTCTTATTTCTTCAAATTCATTCTTTTCACCCATGAGGGAAGGCTTCAAAAGCTGACGCAGATTTTGCTTGGCGAAAGTACATAATTCTATCCGAAGGTGAGATACATGTGCAAAATCTGTCGTTTCGCTTTCTTAAAAACGTACCTTTGTCGCTATGAATAACGGATTTAAGTCCTCAAACATTACCCGGCAGTTTCTCGATGCACTTGATGAAATGGGACTCCAATCACCAACCGACATCCAGGAAAAGACCTTAATTCCTGCTCAGGCCGGGCAGGATGTGTTGGGAATTGCTCAGACGGGTTCGGGAAAAACACTCGCTTTTTTGCTTCCTTTAGTTCTGAAAGTGAAATATGCTCAGGAGATGCATGCCCGAGCATTGATTTTAGCCCCTTCTAAGGAATTGGTTATTCAGATTTCGCGTGTTCTGAAAGCCCTTACCGTAAATACGGATTTGCGAACGGTGTGCCTTTACGGAGGTGTAGGCAAAAAAGAACAAGTAGCAGAACTCGAAGCCGGTGTGGATATAATAGTGAGCACCCCTGGACGGTTTATCGACTTATATAGCTTCGGACATATTTTCACCCGTCAAATCAAGACCCTCGTTTTGGATGAAGCCGATCGGATGATGGAAATGGGATTTATGGCGCAGCTGCGTCAGATTCTCGAAATCATTCCGGTGAAAAGGCAAAACCTGTTATTCTCAGCTACTTTTCCCGCAAGGGTGGAACGACTGGCAGAAGAATTTCTCGAACATCCCACCCGTGTTGAAAGCGAGGATATCCAAAAACCAGTTAAAGAAGTAACTCAGTCTTGGTATCCGGTCATAAACTTCCGGACTAAGCTCAATCTTATGCTCTACGTTCTCGAAGATCCGGCGTGGAACCGGGTAATCGTTTTTTGCCGAACGAAGGACTCTGCCGAACGTGCTTTTAAATTTTTAGAGCGAATGGAAGTCGGGACTATTCGTGTCCTTCATGGAAATAAAGCACAGAACACGCGCATTAACGCGCTCGATGAATTCAAAAATGGCGACGTGCGCGTATTGGTCACTACCGATGTTACCAGTAGAGGAATCGATGTCGATATGGTGTCGCATGTCGTAAATTTTGAGCTTCCGAAAGTTCCCGAAGATTATCTGCACCGCATCGGCCGCACTGCCCGAATAAATCGCGAAGGAGAGGCGGTATCATTCATCAATCAGTTGGAGCGCTTTTATTTGCAAAAGATTGAGGATTTTATCGGCAATCAAATTGATCAGACCCCATTTCCCAAAGACGTTGAAGTGGGAGCTTTCCTTCCGGGAGAAAAACAGGATATGGCCAAGGAAATCGATTATTTCAAACGCAAAGCCGATCCGACTTTCAAAGGAGCTTTCCATGATCGCAAGCGGAAAACAGGGAATATTTCAAAACGCAAGAAACAGAATACCCGATCGGGGAAGCGGAAGAATTGAGTTTTTTTTTCTTTTTTAAATGGCCGATTGAAATCAAATGAATCTTTAATCACATAGCATGAGTATATACTTATTTGATATATATTTGTACCATAAGAATTGCACCCATGAAAACGGTATCTTTAAAAATAGATGATTCAATCTTCGGCGAGACTGAAAAAATATTGTCACGTATTAAAAAGCCTCGTAACAGGTATATAAACGAAGCCCTCGATTTTTATAACAAGCATCAGAAAAGAGTCTTTCTTGAAAATAAACTTAGAAATGAGTCTGCTTTAGTTCGAGCGGATTCCATGTCGGTTCTTAAAGAATTTGAAGATATCGATTATGAAGATTAAACAATTTGAAATTTGGATTGCAGACCTAAATCCAAAAAAAGGTACTGAGCCCGGTAAAATGAGGCCGGTATTGGTACTTCAGACGAATCTTCTCAATAAGATTTCACATCCTTCTACAGTCATTCTTGCAATAACCACTAACGTGAAGAAAGATTCGGACATTCTAAGAGTTCACCTTAAGAAGGGAGTTGGAAATCTTACGCAGAATTCTGACATAATGATTGATCAGATTCGATCCATAGACAATAAGCGATTGATTAAAAAAATGGGAGATCTTCCGATTGATCTTGTCAATATTGTAAAGGAGAATGTTGTGGTTGTTCTCGATCTGGATTGATTGTGGTGCTTTTCTTTTGAAATTGCGGATTTTAAAATAGAAACAAATTTTCTTCACTCCCAAAAAATCGTAGTACTTATCCCATGATGATCGGAAATATTTGCCGGAAGGGTATGGTATTTCTCTGATCTGAGTTCGGGACTGTGAAAGATATAATCAATTCGAAAAGAAGGCATTTTTCCGATATAGGTATTGCCGATTCCCCAGCCGCTTTCGAGAAATGAATCATCGAGATTTTCGGAAAGTAAACCATAACTATATGAAACCGGCGTGTCGTTAAAATCTCCGCAAACTACCATCGGATATGGACTCCACTTCACATCTTCAAGAATGTCGCCAACTTGTAAAGCTCGTTTCTTGTATGCAATATTCAGCCGTTCCAAAACTCCCAAACCATCTTTGATAACGGGTTTAAGTTCTTTATCACCATCCTTAATTTCGTCCATAAATCGGTAATCTGTTTTTTGAAACCGGATGGAGGCCACGTGGCCATTGTAAATACGGAGGGTGTCGTCTTTCACTTTTATATCCGTGAAAATACACACATTGCTGTCCTCGCGCCGAAACCTGACCTTGTCTGAATTTACAATCGGGTATTTACTGAAAGTCGCTATCCCGTAGTTCTCGTATTTGTTTACATAATTGGTATAGTAGTTATGGACATACGGCGTTTTGAGTGTAGCTTTAATCAGCTCTTGGGTATCAAAAACACCGTCTTTGGTATTGTGAAAATATTCCTGAAAACAATAGATGTCCGCATCTTCAACTTGTAATCCAGCGATAAGCGAATCGCGGTATTTCTTGTTGTTTTTCCAATCATACCAACCGAAAAGGCGGACATTGTATGATATAATTTTTAGTTCTTTGGCACTTTCAGCTGGCTCTTTTGCGAAATGAGGGAAAGGATTGAAATATGCATTCAAATGACTAAAGCCGATGAGTATGGCGATGGTTGAAATAAGTGCCAGTCGCTTTTTAACGAGTAGCCAAAGCAGAATGAAAAATAGATTGCCTGCGACGAGAATTCCATACCCGATACCGAAAAGAGCGAGGAATGCGTATTTTTCAGGACTTATATACGTGGAAAGATATGCCAGCAAAAGTGCGCCAACCGCCAGAAGATTGAAAAATATTAGGAGCTTCTTGCTCAATGATCGCAACCACCTGAGCACTATTTCTTACTTGCGTTAAATAAGTATTCCTTTTCAGATTTCGTAAGGCTGTCGTAGCCGCTGCGCGATATTTTATCGAGTATCGCATCGATTTTCTGTGCGTGGTCTTTATCTGCTTTGTCTTCCTTTTTGTAATACTGTGCTTTGTAGCCCGCAGTTGATGAGGCCACTTTCATTTTCGGGCGCGGTGTTACCAGATCTCTGAAGAAATCGGTAACTACATAAAAACCCTTGGACCAATCGTTTCCTTTTTTCAGATTTACGCTGTACAGAAAACCAAAAAGGGCACCACCAAGGTGGGCCAAACGACCGCCAGTGTTTCCTCCATCAATAAAGAGAACGTCGAGTGCTACGAAGAAAATGACGATATACTTCAATTTTACGTTGCCGATAAGTACCAACCGCATTTCAAGGTCGGGCGTATACGTTGCGATAGCTACCAGAATCGCGATAATCGAAGCCGAAGCCCCGTAAATAATACTGTGAATACCGCGAAAAACAGGGAATAAGTTGAAAGCAGCGAAATAAACAAGGAACCCTGCGATACCACCGAGAAAATAGACTGCGAGGAGTCGCTTCCCATTGAGCAGGTTTTCAAAAAGCCTTCCGGCAAAATAGAAAACCATCATGTTGAAGAGAATGTGCATTACCCCTTCATGTACAAACATATACGAGATGAGCGTCCAGGGGCGATAGAGCATAGTGTGCCAATCAGAAGTGCCCGAAATCCATGGCATAACCAAACCGAGAAAATCCTGCTGATAGAAAAACCCAACAATGTGAATAAGTTTCAGGACCACAAAAATCCCAATATTTACGAAAAGTAAACGGGTTACCATCGTGCCGGTGCGGTACGAATATTTAAGCTGGTCTATAAGATTGGCCATATCAGAATTCTCTGTAGTTGTTTTGGTTTTTCTGCCAGTATTTTATTAAAAAGAAGCCGAATATCATTCCGCCCACATGCGCAAAATGCGCCACATTATCTCCCGGACGATTGGCTATTCCGCTGAAGAGCTCAATCAATCCATATCCGATTACAAAGTATTTCGCCTTGATCGGTACAGGGAAGAAAAGCATGATAAGCTTGGTATTCGGAAACATCATTCCAAAAGCGAGTAGTAATCCAAAAACCGCTCCCGACGCGCCAACCATCGGAATATTATACAGCGCGTTCAGTTTATTCATCGATGGATCTGTATAATTCTTGCCACTCGCCCAAAGTTCCATTCCCTGGCTTTTGACAGCGTCAATGGCCTGTGGGCCAACTTGTGAAACGATCTGATGAACTTCAAAAGCCAAAAAAGCCTGATAAAGCAAAAAAGCACCTAGCCCGCTAACAAGGTAATAAATCAAAAATCTTTTCGGTCCCCAAACGCGCTCAATGGCCGAGCCAAAAAGCCACAAGGCAAACATGTTAAAGAAGATATGGGCAAAGCCACCATGCATAAACATGTGGGTGATGATTTGCCAGGGCATGAAAAGAGGCGAGTCGTAATAATACGCTCCCAAATAGGTGGAAAGTATTGGCATAGCCAACGAAGCCAAAAAGAAAAGCACATTGATTATCAAAAGATTTTTGACAATTGTCGGCATATTGCCAAGGATACCGCGCTGTTGAAAATTATTCATTAAGATTTAAATTTTGAGATCAAGTCGTCCGTAGTAAAAGTAAGTATGGTTGGTTTGCCCGATGGCGACGCCTGTGGCTGCCTGCATGCAAATAGTTTGTCGATGAGTTCAATCATTTCGGTTTGGTGAAGTCCTTTTCCTTCTTTTATGGAAAGACTTCGGGCGAGACTTCGCGCCAATCGGTCGCGGGTATCGCTTTGCACTTCATTGGCCGTATTTTTATATTGTTCCAAAAAATCTTCAATCAAGTCTTGTATCGACATATCCACAGCATCTGTCGGAATGCCGTTAACCACTATTTCGCTTCCGCCAAAACTATCGATGGTAAAACCTAAGCGATTGAGATCATCACTCAATTCGCTCATCAGCTCAGCATCGGGGGCAGAGAGTTCAACAGTTTGCGGAAACAATTGTTGCTGGCTGTAACTTCCCTGATTTTCAAGATTTTTTAACGCCTCTTCGTAGAGTATCCGTTCGTGAGCGCGTTGCTGATCGATTACGATCAATCCCGACTTGATGGACGTAACAATGTATCGGTTATGAAGTTGAAATACAGACCGATTTCCGGAGGGTTGTGTCTCCGCATCATCCGATTGTTCTTTGTCAAAAAGGGGGGCTTGTTTTCTGCCCGTTTGGGTTATTTCGTATAAATCTTCCCAAGCCGATGGAAATTTATGCTTCGGATGCGCGGCCCCCACCATGCTTTTGCCCGTAGGCAAGGTAATTGAAGAATCGAAGGGATTGAAAGTATAATCTTTGGTCTCGGGTGGTGCCACTTCCAGATTTTTTGGCATTGGCTTTACATTAAAAATGTCTTCCTGCTCAAAATCCAGACTTGGAGCAATATTATATTTACCCAAACTATTACGCACTGCTGAGTGAATAATTGCGTAAATCGATCGCTCTTCGGTAAATTTAATCTCGGTTTTGGTTGGATGGATGTTCACGTCAATGGTAGATGGATCGACCGTTAAATATAAGAAGTAGGAGGGATGCGATCCGCGACTTATCAACTCGTTGAAGGCGGAGGTAACGGCGTGGTTGAGGTAGCTGCTTTTGATAAAGCGATTATTTACAAAAAAATACTGTTCGCCTCGAGTTTTCTTGGCAAATTCGGGTTTCCCAATAAAGCCTTTTACCGTGACGATAGCTGTTTCCTCTTTTACAGGAACAAGACGCTCATTGTATCGTGGGCCAAACATATTGACAATGCGTTGACGAAGCGGAGAAGATTTTACGTTAAAAAGCTCGGCACCATTGTGATAAACAGAAAATCCGACATCGGGATGGGCGAGTGCAACACGTTCGAATTCTTCAATAATGTGCCGCATTTCCACCGAATCCGATTTCAAGAAATTCCGGCGCGCTGGGGTATTGAAAAAGAGATTTTTGATGGAAATGGAGGTGCCTCCAGGAGTTCCGCAGGGCTCTTGTTTCTCAACCTTGCTTCCACCAATTTGGATGCGGGTACCGAGCTCATTTTCACGTAAGCGCGTTTTTAATTCCACATGCGCAATGGCTGCTATCGAAGCGAGTGCCTCGCCTCTGAATCCTTTCGTTTTTATTTGAAAAAGTTCATCGGCACTACGTATTTTTGAAGTGGCGTGCCGCTCAAAACTCAATCGGGCATCGGTATCACTCATTCCGCAGCCATCATCGATGACTTGAATCAGGGTTTTGCCGGCGTCTTTTACGATAAGTTTTATTTCGGTGGCTCCGGCATCTATGGAGTTCTCCAGCATTTCTTTCACTGCCGAAGCCGGTCGCTGCACTACTTCACCCGCTGCAATTTGATTAGCAACGGCATCGGGAAGAAGTTGAATGATATCTGGCATTATTAACTGAAATCGAATTTAGCGTAAATGAAATACATAATTAAAATAAGCGCGCCCAAAATTACTAAAAGCCGGACGGAAGAGTTACGATTTTGACGACGGGTTTCTCTTCGTGACCATGAATCGGAAATTCTTTCGCGTAAATGCTCTTCATAATTCTTTCCAACCTTTTTTTCATGAGCGAGTTCTTTTTCGATTTGTATACGTCGTTTTTCGAGACGCTCTTTTTGCTCGTCGAAGGTACGTGGTTTATAATCAAAGCGCTTAATACGGTTGTGTTCCGTAAGTTTAAATACCGATGGAATGCGTGGAAGTCTCATTGATTTCGGGTTTTTGAAAATTACCGCAGTGCAAATATAATTTACCACGTTGGCAATCGTTCGTTAAAGACAAAGAACTGTGGATAAATACATACTTTTGGGATTATTTAACCGCGTTCGTGCTGTACTTTTGTCATCAAATATCGCTCCATGAAGCCAAAGTCATTCATATTACTCCTTTTTGTCATTTTTTCTGTAAGTCTGACACAGGCTCAAAACAATCCGGAAATTCCGGTTTATGAGACGGGTAGTTCGGTATGGGCGGATTCTGTGCTGGCTTCATTGGATTTAGAAGAGCGGATTGGCCAGCTTTTTATGGTGGCTGCATACAGCAATAGGGATGCGGCTCACGAACGTGAATTGCTGAGTTTGATCAAGAATCAAAAAATCGGCGGGTTGATATTTTTTCAGGGAGGGCCTGTGCGTCAGGCTGTGATGTACAATCGGTTTCAGAAAGCGGCTAAAACCCCGCTCTGGATCGGAATGGATTTAGAATGGGGACTTGAGATGCGACTCGACAGTACGATTCGATTTCCAAGACAAATGACACTTGGTGCGATCGAGAATGATTCACTCATTTACGATATGGGTGCCGAAATAGCTCGTGAATGTAAGCGACTTGGAGTGCAAATTAATTTTGCTCCCGTAGTTGATGTAAATAATAATCCCGCAAATCCAGTGATCAACAGCCGTTCTTTTGGCGAAAATAAACTGTGGGTTACCCGCAAGTCAATCGCTTATATGTTGGGAATGCAAGATAATGGAGTGCTGGCCAACGCCAAGCATTTTCCCGGACATGGAGATACTGATACCGATTCGCACAAGACACTGCCTGTCATAGATAAAACCGAGGAAAGACTGCGTGATCTGGAGTTGTATCCGTATCAAAAACTTTTTGAAAAAGGATTGGCTTCGGTCATGGTGGCGCATTTGTCGGTACCGGCTTTCGACAGTATTCCCGACCATCCCAGCACACTTTCGCCGCAGATTGTAGACGGATTGCTTAAGCAAGAACTTGGTTTTAAAGGACTCGTTTTCACCGATGCGCTTAATATGAGGGGCGTGGCCGACTATAATAATCCGGGAGAAGTGGATGCGCTGGCGGCCATCGCCGGAAATGATGTACTGCTCTTTGCGCAGGATGTTCCAAAGGCTATTCAAAAAATAAAAGAAGCGATAAAGTCCGGCGCCTACTCGGAGGAAAAACTGAACGAAAGCGTATTGAAAATTTTGCGGGCAAAGAAATGGGCAGGGCTGAATCGTTTTAAACCTGTGACACCCCGCAATATGGTGGCCGATCTCAATCCGCCGAGTGCTTTGTATTTGAAAAAGAAGCTTTCCGAAGCGGCTATTACTTTGGTGCAAAATGAAGATGATATCCTTCCTCTAAAAGGTCTCGCTGAGCGCAAAATATCGGTTTTGAGCATCGGCGGAGATGGCGTCGAATTTAAGAATGCCCTGGCAAAATACACCATCTTCGACGCAGTGGAAAGTCCGGCAGCACCTACGCTGGCGCAAGGAAAGGATATTCAGGAACAGCTGAAAGATCACAATACCGTAATAGTCAATATCGAAGGAACGAACAACCGTCCGTCCCGAAATTTTGGTTTAACCTCTGAGGCCATTTCACTGATCGAATCAGTAGCGGTAGATCGCGATGTAATACTCGTTCAGATGGGGAATCCATATGCGCTGGCTTCATTAAAACATCCGGAACGGTTCAAGGCCATTGTTGTCGGTTATGAAGATGACCCCTATCTGAGCAGAGCCGCCGCGGCAGCACTTATGGGTGGAATAAAAGTCACAGGCAAGCTGCCGGTTTCTATAGGTGCTTATTTTCCGGCTCAGACCGGCCTTATTATTGCTGATGTTACGCGGTTGCATTATGGATCGCCACAGGATTTTGGCTTAAAGGTCAATGCTTTCGATAAGATTGACAGCATTGTCATGGATGGAATCGCTAAAAGAGCTTATCCCGGAGCCCAAGTCCTCGTGGCAAAAAACGGAAATATTATTTACGACAAGTCATTCGGATCTCACTCTTATGACAATGAACGCGCGGTGCGCAACACGGATATCTATGATTTGGCATCGGTTACAAAAGTCGTAGCTAGTACCATTAGTCTCATGAAATTGCAGGACGAAGGGAAATTCAGTTTAGATCAACCTCTTCATACCTGGTTTCCCCAAATAAAAAAAGACAGTCCGTATTACGATATGATTCCACGGAGAATGTTGGCCCACGTTGCCGGACTCCAGACTTGGATTCCTTTTTATCAGCAAACAATGAACGCCGGGGAACCGAAGTGGGATGTGTATTCAAAAACGAAATCGGATCTCTATTCTCGGCAGGTAGCATACCAGATGTATATTAATAACAAATACAGCGATTCGCTGCTAACCAAGATTTTGCAAACTCCATTGCGTTCCACAAAAGAATATAAATACAGCGATTTAGGCTATTATTTTATGCGTGAAATTATCAAAAAACAAAGTGGTTTGCGCGAGGATAGTTTTGCTTCCGCAAATTTTTATACACCACTTGGATTGGCTACAACGGGTTATTTGCCGCTCAATCGGTTTCCCATGGATCGCATTACTCCGACGGAATACGACACCTATTTTAGAAAGCAACTTGTACACGGATATGTCCATGATCCTGGTGCGGCAATGCTTGGTGGTGTTGGAGGTCATGCAGGTGTTTTCAGCAATGCCGAAGATCTGGCAGTTATCATGCAAATGCTTATAAATAAAGGGGTATATGGGGGCGATCGTTACCTGGAAGCTTCAACAATTGCAGAATACACAAAGTGCCAGTACTGTAAGGATGAAAGAGATGAAAACCGGCGTGGTGCCGGTTTTGACAAGCCTGTGATGGGGCCTGGTCCTGGCCCTACGTGCAAATGTGTTTCCTTTGATTCTTTTGGCCACAGCGGTTTTACCGGTACTATTGTTTGGGCTGATCCGGTAGAAAATATCGTTTATGTATTTCTATCGAACCGAGTATATCCTACAGCCGAAAACAAAAAACTTGCTTCAATGGATATCCGGACGAATATCCAAAAGGAGATTTACAAAGTGCTTGCGCCAAAGGCGGATACCCTTCAGGCAAGTAGGGTAAAACATTAATTATTTTCTTTTGACTGGAGATTGGCGGTAATGCGATCAATTTGAGTTTGAAGTAACTGAGTTTCATTGGTGATCGAATCACGAAGCGATGACCAATTTTCTTGTTTTATGGCTTTCAGGCGGGAAATACTTTTACCAATTTCCTTTTGTTTTGAGTCGAGGTTTCCCGAAATTTCTCCGGTGGCATCCATAGCACTCTCAGATTCAACATTTCCTAAGCTCTTAATGTCTTTCTTCATCTGCTTTTGTTTTTCTTCAAGAGCTTTGATTTGCATGTCGCGGCTATCTACGGAATATTGCTCCTTCATTTTCGCTAGTTCGATTATTTCATCGTGAGCCGATCTAAGTTGCTCGGTCGCTTTGGATTGTTGTTTTTGCATTGCTTCAAGCGTTACTTTAGAAGAACAGGCTACAAGCAGTACCACAAATGGAATAAAAATTATATTTCTTTTCATGCATTTATAACATTGTAAAGGAATAAAATGTTCAATAGAATAGTAGTGATTATGCAGTAAGTGATTTCATCAATCGGGAAAACCGAATAAGCAAAAGAGCTCCCGAAACGGTGAGTCCTGCGGCTAGTGAATACCAAATTCCCATGGCTCCGAGAACGGTATGTTGAGATAGGAAATACGCCAATGGCAAAGTGAAAAGCCAATAGGCTATGAAAGTAATATAGGTTGGTATTTGCACATCCGTAAGTCCGCGTAAAGCTCCGAGTGCAACGGCTTGGATTCCATCGGAAAGTTGAAACAGAACTACGACCAAGAGCATCTTCTCGGCCAGGTCCAGCACTGCCATATCGGATGAATAAAAACCGGCCAGTTCGTTTCTGAAAAAGAAAATCAGAACGCCCGTAAGAGTCATCCATGCCATGGCTATAACAAAGATAGTGCGGGCGGCCAATCTCAGATTTTTCCAATCCCTTTTTCCCGCTTGGTTCCCAATACGCACCGTGGCAGCTGCTCCAAGTCCGGTAACGGCCATGTAGCTAATACTGGCAATATTGATGGCAATCTGGTGTGCCGCGAGTGCGCTAGCGCTGAGCATTCCTGCAAATATTGCTGCCAGTGCAAAAGCACTGACCTCAAAAATGTATTGCAGTCCAGTCGGAAGTCCTACTTGTAAGAGTCTCCGCGTTATTTGATTGCGGTACCGATGAATGCGAATCTTCAATTTGTACAAGTTGAATTTTGGCGATTTTTTAATGTATATCCACATTACAATCGCCATCAGGATTCGAGCTATCAGCGATGCCCATGCGGCGCCTGCCACCCCGAGCGTAGGAAAACCGAAATGACCGAAAATCAATAGATAATTCAAAAGGATATTGACCAGATTGCATCCCACGATGATTACCATAGCCGTTTTGGTATCGGCGAGCCCTTCGGCAAATTGCTTGAAAGTGGTGAATATCATGAGCGGAATAAGCGATGCGCTCAAAACAATCAGATATGGTTCAGCAAAGGGAAGAATTACCGGATCTTGCCCGAAAATATAGAGGGAAGGAGAGATTGCCAGTAATATTAAAAACAGAAGAATTGATATTATGAGATTTACCCAAAAGGCATGTCTGAGCAAAACGCCTTGTAAATGCCGGCTTTTCATCCCATCGGCTTTAGCCACCAGTGGAGTGATTCCAAAAGCTACGCCCAATCCGAAAACCATAAAAATGCTGTAAACACTGTTTCCGAGGCCAACTGCGGCGAGTTGATCGGTGCCCAACTGGCCTACCATAATGCTGTCTGCCACGCCAACCATGATGTGACCTAATTGGCCAATCACTACAGGGATGGCGATTTTAAAATTGAGTTTAAAGTGTTCTGCTACCGTCATTGGGGGAGCAAAAGTAGTTTAAAAAAGGGTGGGAATTGGGGTGTTTTTTGGGAGGGGATTTTGTTGAATTATTCGTTCTTTTGTGCAACTTGGGAGTTTGTCGAACTTAGCGATCTCTCAGAAGATAAATGCTGCTATGCCTATGTATCATTATTGATTTTATGTGGTTACCGAGTGTTTTGAATTTCTGATTGAGGTTCAATACAGGAATTTCGGCTGATTTTAGAGTGAGATTACGCAGAAAGGCAAATGCTTTCAAGAAGTTTAGGATTCCACAGTACCATTCCCACTGGTCGTGAGATTCTGGATTAATATGAAGGCTAATGAGCGGATCAAATTGTTACTGAGGGAATGAATAATCTGAGCTTCCACTCTAAAGTAACAGTGTGTGACTCTTTGGTTGATGGAACTTTGAAGATTACAAAAAAGCCCCGCAAATGCAGGGCTTTTCAAATTCAAAAATTAATCATGTACATATTATTTCTTTACCATATTTACAGGCTGCTGCTCTTCTTTATATCCGAAAAGATCTTCCAATGTCAAGATTTGAACAGGTCCCATTTTCTCCAAGACACTCTTATCAACCAGTTTCTCATTTCCGATTACGGTGAAAATATAGTCTTTTCCTTTGATATTCTCATCAAAGAAATTTTGGAGGTTATTAAAAGTCATTGTCTTGAGTGAATCGTAAATCATCTTGTCAAGATCGTAATCAATGCCACGCTTTTGAGCCGTTTGATAATCCCAGAATATATCTGCCCCTGTCACACGGTTGGTTTCAATTTTTTTCATCGCTGCGTCGCGCGCTGATTCAAATTGGATATCGGCTTTTGGAATATTGTTCATCAGATCGAGCATGGCGTCGGTAGCTTCGGGCAGTTTGTCTACCTGAGCACCGATATAGGCAATTACATAGGATGATTTGTCCTTGTCGCGGGGTAGGGTGTAAGCGCTAAATGCAGAATAAGCGAGCGCTTTGGATTCACGAATCTCCTGAAAAACGATGGATGAAAGGCCGCTTCCAAAATACTCATTGAAAAGCCCAATCTCGGGTGCTTTCGATGCATCGAATTCGGCACCTTTCGAATTCATCATCATTTCGGCTTGTACCATGTCGTAGTTCGTAAAATAGACCTTATTTTCATCGGTTGGCAGTTCTTCAAATTCTTTTGCCGGGGGATAAGCTGTAAAATTTTCCGGCACCTTGTGGTACTTCTCAAGCATCGATACTACTTCGTCCGAGCCCTCAGGACCGTAATAAAACATCTGGTGTTTGTAAGAAGTGATATCTTTAATTTTCTGAACCAGATTAGCCGGATTTTCAGCTTTCAGTTCTTCGCCACTCAATATGTTTTTAAACGGTGAATCACTTCCGTAGCGGGCATAATCCATCATGGCTCCACGCAAGATTTGATTCTTGTTCTTCATAGCGTCCTGGCGCTCTTTCAATATTCCATCCACCATATCGGTATAAGCTGAATCGTTTGGAGTAACATTGGCCAATACATTTTCAAACAGTTTTACACCTGGCTCAAGCGATTCATTCAGCCCCTGAAGCACTACATAGGTGCGATCACGCGAACTGAAAACATCAAAACTCAATCCAAGTTTGAACAACTCTTTTTGCAATTCTTCGGGGGTCATATCCTTCGTGCCGAGGTAGGGGAGGTAATCAATAGCAAGTTTCATTTCCTTGTCATTATCTGTACCCATATCCAAAATGTAGTACAGACTGAAGAGGTCGTTATCCTTATTTTTAATACTGCTGAATTCTACTTTCCCATTGAGCTTTTGGGTTTTAATTTCTTTTTTGTAATCCACAAAAACCGGTTTGATACGGCTGGTTTCGATCGTATCCCAATTTTGAAAAAACTCTGATTTGGTATCACGGTCAATACTAACCGGTGTGATGTGTGGCTTATCCACTTTTACAGCAGTATTAGGCCCCATGCGCTTATTAACCTGAACATAATTGTCTCCAAACCATTTGTTTGTAAAATCAATCATATCTTGTTTTGTCAACTTTGCCATTTCATCGTATTGGTTTACCACTTGAGGCCAGGCCAGATGATTTATAAAAGCATCGGTCATTTCGCCTGCTCGGTTCCAGTTAGATTCGCTGGATTTGAGTTCTCTAAGCTTCATGTTTTTTACAACCGCTTCAATCATCCAGTCATCAAAATTTCCTTTTTTTACTTCTTCGATCTGGTTCCTTAGCAGTTCGCCCACTGTTTCCAAATCCTGCCCTTCACGCGGTGCTCCTGTAAGGTTGAATACAGTATAATCACGGTAGTTAGATACATAAGAGCCTGCTCTGAGAACCGTTTGTTTTTGATTCAGATTCAAATCAATAAGTCCAGCCTGACCATTCGATAGAATTCCATCGAGAACTTTTGCCTTCATTGCTTCGGGACTACCTGCCCCGGGCAGGCGATATCCAATCATCAGAAATTCCGGCTGTACTCCGGTTACTTCTTTCTCGATGTGTTTTTCAATCGGTGGTTCTTGCGGAAATTGCGGGTCAGCAACTTCTCCGTTTTCCCATTTACCGAAGTATTTTTTCATCAAATCCACAGTCGCATCAGGATCAATATCTCCTGCGAGGATAATGGCCATATTATTCGGCTTGTAACGGGCTTTGAAATAGGCCTGAATCTTCTCCATAGACGGATTTTTCAAGTCGTGACTTGTACCGATTGTTGTTTGCGTTCCGTAAGGATGATCTGGAAAAAGATTTTTCATCATTGTATAAAAAACTTTGCGGGAATCGCTGTCCTGAGACCTGTTGAACTCTTCATAAACGGCTTCCAGTTCAGTGTGAAAAAGACGTAGAACCAGTTCATTGAATCGATCTGATTCCAGTGCTGCCCATTTCTCCATTTCATTGGAGGGAATGTCATTTATGTACACCGTCATATCGTACCAGGTATATGCATTGGTTCCCTGAGCACCGAGCGATGCAGTCATTTTATCGTATTCATTGGCGATGGCAAATTTGGCTGCCTCACCCGATACGCTGTCAATCTGATGGTAAATGGCTTTCCGCTCTTCCGGATCCTCGGTATTGCGGTGTTGCTCATACAAATCGCTGATTTTCTGAATGAGAACTTTTTCGGAAGCCCAGTCTTTGGTGCCATACTCTGAAGTGCCTTTAAAAAGCATATGCTCTAAATAATGCGCCAGTCCGGTGGCATCTGCAGGATCCTGCTTGCTACCTGTGCGAACAGCAACTTGAGTTACTACGCGCGGCTCATCTTTATTTACAGACATGTATATTTTCAGGCCGTTCTCTAAGGTGTAAATTTTTGTTCCGAGCGGATCGTTGGCTACTGTCTCATACTGGTATTTGAATTTCTGGGTATCGTCAGAATGATCGCTGCAGGAGGTCATGATCCCGACTACCAAAAGGATTGCAATGGATTGGAAGTATTTCATTTTCGTGAAGTAAATATTAAATTGGAAAAATAGAATTCAAATTGGAATAATAAATCAAAAAGTCGCCACACTGCGGGAGTATGGCGACGAAAACTTTAAGGGAGAAGGTTGAGATAACTTTTAAGCACGCTTGACATTTATAGCATTCAGGCCTTTCTTGCCTTCCTCAATTTCGTATGTCACTTTGTCGTCTTCTCTTATTTCGTCGATTAATCCACTTACGTGAACAAAGATTTCTTTTTCTGTGTCATCGTCTTTAATAAATCCATAACCTTTGGCATTATTAAAGAATTTTACGGTTCCGTTATTCATGGTAATTTTAATATAAATGAGCCTAAAGATAAATTAATTTTTCGGCTTGCCATTATAACCTGTTCATTAATTATCGATGTTCTAATATAACATAGATCAAAAGAATACTCGGATATCAACGCAGAATCTAAGTGGTAAGAAACAAAAAGACCACATAGAAATTTAAAATGAAGGAAAATTCGGACGCATAACCACTAAGGAGTAGGCCTCTTAAAAAAATCCTGGTAAAATTTTGTGCTATCTTCTGTTCCCTCTAAATAAGTCGTATAGTTATCCCTGATTACATATGAAACAATGTACTTCCTTAAAGGTCAGAAACAACTTTTATGCTCTTTTTTCCACTACGTCGATAAATCCCTATTTAAAAATTGAACCACATAGAAGCTGAGCTAATGTTTTTGCACAACATGCCGCCCAATTAATCTTTCTTTACTAGGCTTACATTATACAAATCCGTGCGACGGTCTTTTAAATTCTTCACAGCACCAAATTGATGTAGCTCACGGAGTAAATCCAGATCTACATCGGCTACCAGAATCATTTCCGTATTCGGGGTGGCTTCGGCTTTTATTCCATTGGTTGGAAAAGAAAAATCGCAAGGAGTAAATACTACTGACTGAGCGAATTGGATATCCATATTATCGACTTTCGGCAGATTGCCTACACTGCCCGCAATGGCCACATAACATTCGTTTTCAATGGCGCGGGCGCGTGCACAATAACGTACCCGGCTATAGCCATTTTGGGTATCGGTAAGAAAAGGAACGAAGAGCATTTTCATGTGTTGCTCGGCAAGAATGCGCGACAATTCAGGAAACTCCACATCATAACAAATCAATACACCCACCGGCCCGCAATCGGTCTGAATAACTTTTACAGCGTCCCCTCCTGAAAGTCCCCAGGCTTTGGACTCATCAGGAGTTACATGAATTTTGGTGTATTTCTCGTAAGTACCATTTCTTCGACACAAAAATCCCACATTGAAAAGTTTTCCATCTTCTGCCATTTCGGGCATGCTTCCGGTTATGATATTCACATTGTAGCTTACCGCTAAAGCAGAAAATCGGTCGCGGATATCGTGTGTATATTCCGCCAGTTTGCGAATAGCCTGCGCTTCGCTCAAATGGTTGTAATCGGCCATTAACGGTGCATTGAAAAACTCCGGGAAAAGCACAAAATCACTTTTATAAGCTGCTACCGCATCGATAAAATATTCCACTTGCGTGAAAAGCTCTTCCAAACCGCTGTAGAGTCGCATTTGCCATTGGATTAATCCAAGCCGCACGACAGATTTGCTCGAACTGAATTTAGGTGAGGGTTTTTCGTAATAGATATTATCCCATTCCAAGAGCACAGCAAATTCGAGTGATTCCTTGTCTCCTTCGAGATAATTCTTCAATACTTTTTTTATATGAAAATCATTTGCCAACTGAAAGTTGAGCGTAGGATCGTGAATCTCGCGGTGCTTTACTTTCTGAATGTATTCGCGGGGAGTTAGATCAGGATATTGATGTAGCCGCGGGATGCGTCCGCCAAAAATTATGGATTTGAGATTCAGCTTTTCGCATAGGTCTTTTCGTGCATCATAAAGCCTTCTGCCCAATCGCAGCCCACGGTATTCAGGTTCTATAAAAGTATCAATGCCATAGAGCACATTTCCTTTGGTATTGTGTGTGTCAAAACTATAGTCACCTGTAATTTCGCGATACGTATGATCATCGTCGTAGAGATCGTATTTCACAATGATGGAGAGCGAACATCCGGCAACTTTTCCATCTATGATAACCGCCATTTGCCCTTCCGGAAAAATCTTTAGCAGTTTTAAAATATGATTTTCACTCCAATGGCTTGCCGGCCAGTTTTCGTAAGCTGAGATCATCGAGCCTTTCAGCGATTCATAATCTTCTTCTTGCAAATTTCTTAATTCTACAGTTCCTATATCTTCCATAAATTTTCTTTCTCCGCGAAAGTACGTTCTATTTTAATAAATAATAAATTCTTTGTTGCGTAATAGTTATTGAAGCCAGGCAAAGGCTTTTCCACGGTCATGTAGATGAAACACTTCGATTTCGATAGGTGTGATTTTACGAAGAAAATTGCTCATTCTCCCAATCCATTCCTTATCTGTAGCGATGGCTATTTTCTTGCAATCGTTCATAAATCGAAATCCGGTTTTGAAATCTTTCCAAAAAGCTTCAGCACTCGCCCATTTGTAATCATCGAGCTCCACGTACAGAAAAATTTCACCATAGTCAGAACTGTATTTTTCCATCAGAGGATTGATCCAATCAAAGTCTTCTGCAGTGATTTTTCCACTTACCCGCATTGCCAATATTTTGTCGGGACTTTCTATTTGGCGCACCATTGCTTTTTTATTTTGCGATCTTATGGAATATAACCCACGGCGGTGTTGCTTTGTTTTGAAAATAGTACAGATAGTCTTTATGAAAAGCAAGCATGCCTTTACGCTCTTTTTAAATTTATATTAAAATCCATATCAAATCAAAGTATCCACCCACTCAAATACTATTTTCTGCAAAATTCAGTTTATAATTGCAAACCAAATTTGACCTGAGATGAAAAAATTTTTGCTTATCCCTTTATTCGCTTTTGCTTTTACTGCTTTATTTGGCCAACCAATTTCCAAAAAAGGAGAACCTTATCTACCAGCCGAAGGCGATTGGGCCATCGGTATAGATGCGGCACCATTTCTCGATTACCTCGGAAATTTTTTTAGCAGCAGCGAGAATACTGCACCCGGCGCGCAATTTACAAACAACAATTTTGCCATTACTGCAAAGAAATTCAAAACAGATGATTTCGCCTATCGCGCTGGGGTCCGACTCAATCTGTACAATAATAGTATTCTTTCGTTTAGCCCCGAGTTTAGCACCGATCCTACCAATACTACTGTAGAAGATAAATATTCGCGTACGTTTTCCAACGTTTATGCCTCCCTCGGTATCGAAAAGCGAAAAGGAAAAACCCGCGTTCAGGGATTTTATGGGGTAGAAGGAATCCTAGGTTTCGGTACCGAAAAACACACTTTTGAATACGGAAATGATATTACGCAGGAAAATACATCACCTGACAGGAGTGAATTCACACTCGAATTTGAAGGTGATCCGCAGGAAGTCACGAATATTACAGAAGTGGGCGGATTTATTACCGAATATAAACTGGGAACTACTTTTAGTATTGGTGCGCGGGCATTTATCGGTGCCGAAGTGTTTATTATCCCAAAATTGTCGATTGGTTTTGAATATGGCTTTAGCGCCGCTTATTTTTATACCGGAAACAGTAGGATTACTTCCGAGCAATGGACGATCCCTGTAGGCGGCACTTCCGAACAATACGTCACCACTATCGAAGATCAGGGAGGCTCAAGTACTTTGCGAGTCGATAACGACAATTCGGGCGGTGCCTTATTCATGACCTTTTATTTCTAAATTCGCGGCTCAATATGAATAGTGTATTCGAATTTTACTGCTGTGAAAATACTAAGTGCCGAAAAAATCCGTGAGGCGGATGCTTATACCATTAAGCATGAGCCTATAAAGTCGATCGATCTGATGGAGCGGGCCGCTCAACTCTGCTTCGATTGGATATACGATGCCGCTCCAAAACTCTTTCCTGATTCGATAACCGAAGAAAAAGACTGGATTTTTCATGTGGTTTGTGGTACCGGGAATAATGGGGGGGACGGACTCGTTATAGCGCGACTCCTTCAGCGCAATGGCTACAATGTGGAAATTACGGTTGTTCATTTTTCGGATAAAACCTCTGCTGATTTTGATAAAAATTTTGAAAAACTTGGTAAGTCGAAGAAGGATGTCAACAGCGTAAAGAAAAAATCAGATATTCCTCAATTCCCCGCTGATATTATAATTATTGACGCTATTTTCGGAACAGGACTCAACCGACCTGCCGAAGGAGTGGCACTTGACATTATCGAAGTGTTGAATGCATCGGGTGCTAAAATTGTAAGTATCGATATGCCAAGCGGTCTATTCGATGGTGATAATTCTGAGAATGACCATAATGGCATCACCCACAGTCATCATATTCTAACTTTTCAGGTTCCTAAACTCGCTTTTTTCCTGGCAGACAATGCCGATGTGGTCGGCCAAATACATATTCTGGATATTGGTCTTCATCCCGATTTTATGAAAGATGTAGAGGCGAGTCATCATTATTTGCTTGAAGCGGAAGCGGCCGAAATGCGGCAACCTCGTTCCGTCTTTTCCCACAAGGGTACTTACGGCCATGCACTTATCATTGGCGGAAGCCAAGGCAAATGGGGCGCACCGATACTTTCTGCAAAGGCTTGTATACGGGCAGGCGCTGGGCTTGTATCTGTGGCTGTCGCCAAAAAAGGTGTGCCGCTGATGCATCAGGCGCTCAATGAAGCGATGGTTATCGAAGATAAATCAAACGATCATTTTTCCTCCCTTCCCGATTTGAGTCCTTTTTCAGCAATTGGTGTCGGGCCGGGGTTAGGTCAGGCCGAAGAAACAGTGAAATCCTTAAAACTCCTCATTCAGGAAGCAAAGATTCCTTTGGTAATCGACGCTGATGCACTGAATATCCTTTCGGAAAATCCAACCTGGATGGCTTTTTTGCCAAAAAATAGTATTCTCACTCCACATCCTGGAGAATTTGCCCGGCTTGCCGGCGAGAAAACTTCTCATTATAAAATGATGGAGCATCAAAGGGAGATGAGCCGGAAATTCGGAATATATATTCTTCTCAAAGGGGCACATAGCAGCCTCAGTTTACCCGATGGACACGTATTGATAAACAGCACCGGAAACCCCGGAATGGCGACCGGTGGAATGGGGGATGGCCTGACGGGAATTATAACCGGACTTTTGGCATCGGGATATTCTTCGTTTCATGCGGCGGCACTTGGTATGTTTGTACATGGCCGCGCAGGCGACCTGGCACTGAAAAATCAGAGTGTAGAAAGTCTGATTACAACAGATTTGATCCGGAATCTCGGAAAAGCATTTGAATCCCTAAATCATGGAAACTAGAAGTTTATTTATTGCCTTAGTGGCACTGTTTTTTATTACAAGTTGTACCGACGATAAACCTTCTTCCGGAAGAACGTTAGACCGTCCTTCACTTGATAAAGAAGCGCCGGCTATCCGTGTGAAACTTAAGAATAAGGGCACGATTTATTATGGCGATACACTTGAAATGGATGTAGAACCTTTAAAATCCTCGCTCACCCTAAAAAATGTTTCTGTAGAGGTGGTAGATGAAAAGCGAATTGTGGCTTCCGCTAAAGACGGACATCTGCGCATTCCAACTAGTAAAACGGGAGGTGGAGATTTTCAGTTAAAAATCAAAGCTGATTTTGAAAATGGGAGCGAGGGATCGCGGTTTAAATCCTTTCAGGTGCTTTCCAAAACGCCGGCAAGAAACTGGCATTTTGAAGTGTTACGTCGGTTCCCACACGACAGCCATTCGTACACACAAGGTTTGCTGGTTTACGATGGTCATATTTATGAGGGAACGGGTACGTATGGAGGTTCTCATTTGCGGAAGCTTGATCTTCAAACTGGAGCAGTGTTGCAGGAAAGAGAGCTTTCTACTGATTTCTTTGGCGAAGGTATCACTGTTTATAGGGATAAGATCTATCAGCTTACGTATAAAGCTTCCCGCGGATTTATTTACGATTTGAAAACCTTCGAAAAAATAGGCGATTTCACCTACAACTTCAATACCACTGAAGGGTGGGGACTTACCAACAATGATAGTGCACTGGTCGCCTCCGACGGAAGTTCGATGCTCTATTTTATTCGCCCGGAGGATTTTGTTACGATTGGCAATTTGCGTGTGTTTGATGAAAATGGCAGTGTTGAAGAGTTAAACGAGCTCGAATATCACAATGGTATTATCTATGCAAATATCTACACCACAGCGCGTATAGTTGCTATTGATCCCAAGTCGGGTCAGGTGCTTAATAATTATTATGCGAACGGAATAATGCTGAAATCAGAAACTACTTCCAATATGGATGTACTCAATGGCATCGCTTTCAATCCGCTGAACGGCAATTTCCTTATTACCGGGAAAAACTGGAGCAAACTCTATGAAGTGCGGCCCATTCCTGGCAGTTCTTAACGTGTTTGAAATCGGCAATAGAAAGAATCGGCAATTGGATTAGTTGATAATCAATTTATAACTCTTTTTAAAACTGTCGTTGTATAAAACTACCAGATACATCCCACTTACAATACTTCCCGGCAAGACAATTGGCACAGTGGTATAAGTAGGATCGATTTTTTGCGAGTACACTACTTGACCTGCAGTATTTACAAGAGAAAGTTGAACGTTTTTGTCTGTAGGGAGTTTTCCAGTATTGGCAATCGAAAATCGATGTGTTTTAGTTGGATTCGGATAAATCCAAAATTCAAAAGAATCACCTTTTAAGGATTGAAAATGAACCGATACAGGGTCTGAATAAGAATAATGTCCATCATAATCTACTTGTTTTAACCGGTAATAGGAAATTCCGTCTAACGGATTGTTATCCATATCCGTGTAAAAATTTGTTTTGTTGGAATAACCTGCACCCGGCTGTGAGAGAATCGGTTCAAATCGAAGATCTTTTCCGGCTCTTTCCACTTCGAAATGGTCGTTTCCGATTTCGGTTGATGTTATCCAGTTGAGCTCAACTTTCTGTTCTATCGCTTCTGCAGTAAATGAAAGTAACTCGATGGGGAGCGGGGTGATCGTGCTCGAATTCCCCAGTGTAAAATAGTCTCCGTCAGAAAAGTTCACCCCACTAAATCTGGCCACATATCCTGATTGAAGGGATGCGGCATTCACCACTGTAGCTCCTGAAAAACTCTGGCCATCGCTGTTGTGATGAATAAGCAGTTTGAGATCATTTACCCCTAATGAAGTGGCGTTTTGAAGATCGCTGTAACGGATATATACTTCTACCCCACCAATATTCCCCTTTTTGGAAATAAGCCAAACTTTTCCGGATCTTTCTTCAATTCCAGTTGGCAAATACCCACTCGAGTATGGCCAAGTTTCATCTAAAGGTACTTTGTTTTCGCCCCAGAAAAGGAACGAGTTGTTTTGGATCGTGGCAGGTGACTTCATTCGCAAAATCCCTGTGCTTTGCGAATCTGTATGGGTGTCTGAGGTTGTACCATTTTCTTGCCCAATACCGGCGATTTGATCGTTGTATTCCGTGTCCAACCTATATACCTGATCAGAACTAACCAATGGGATATTATATTTACCTGAAAAATAATTTTCTAAAATTATCCGGCGGGTCTCATTTACAGGTGCTTCGGTAAAGTGAATCATTTCTGCGAGGTAACCATTGAAGTAGCGGCTTGAATTTGAACTTCCATCGTGAAATAATGCAGCGCCATTAGCGCTGCCAATGTCAATACTTCCTGAATGAGAATATACGAACCCACACGTTCCTGTTTCTGATCTTTGCCCCAATTGACCATTTACATAAATGCGTAATTTTTGTGTTGCATCTTTATCGAACAGGCACGACACGATGTAAGCAGTATTTTGCTGTAGCCCATCAAATCGAGCATAGCGGGGATTGGAAGTACCGCTTCCCCAAGGAGTGCCAGGATCAGATCCAGGGTTGTTCCAAGCATTAAAATACAATGAACCGTTGTAAATATAGATCGAGAAACCTCTGCTTCCTCCTCCTTGTTTGTAGATTGTTTGCCAGCTATCTATATCATCGGAAGTTTTGATTACTAAGAAGTAATCTTTTTTACCGACTTCGGGTGCGGTATTTATCAATCCACTATTATCAAATTTGTAATAATCATTGCCACCATCAAATTTCAAAGTCTTGCGTCCGTTTATAAGGTTCGAACTCGTCTGCAGTTTTGCCCTGTTCCCGCTGGTATTCTGATACATATTTATATCCTGCGGACTAAAATTCGTTAGTGTTTGCAAAAGATCATTTTGGTTTCCGGATTGGCGATCAATATCTATCCAGAATATATTATCACTCGGCTTCCCTACACCGGCGGCACCTTTCCATTCAAAAGCGGAGTAATCCTTAATAGTATAAATATGTCTGGTTCTGGTGCCCAGATTGGCATTCACCGCACCTGTCAATTCAAATTCTACGGTTTCGTCGTCTTCTGCAATGCCATCTTGTTGAACATTGAAATTTATAGGATATCCCAGAGTATCCCCGTGGGGTATCACGACAGTTGCAGGGTAATTCAGGCCGTAATCCGAACCATATGTTGCTGGATTATTTACCGGAGGCAGGAGCAAATTTGTATTAGTATAGCTTACCGATACATCTTTTGCACTCGCCTTATCCAATTCGATTAGGATTTTTGGTGCGCCCGTTGTTTCATAATTTTGTGACGACGTAGAGGTAAACTCTACAGTGGGCGGTTCATCGTCATCCACTATTTCCAGAGTGTGATAGATTGAACTTGGTTCCGGACCAGCACCATTGATATAATACACCCATAGCTTAATGAATTCATTGTCTTCATCCATTGAATCATCAAGGACATCAATTATTAACGGTTTGATGGATTCACCATCCGCAAAATATACCGTTTTATAGGTGGGATATTGATAATCTTGATTGAGTGCTGCTGTGGTTGAACCAGAAACTATATTTATTCGAGCGCTAGCCGAGCCCACAGTACTTCCAGTACGTATTAAATAAATAGTATCAGTTCCCATAGATTCGGCCGCCTGACTTGTAGATTGTGCAAATCCAATTTTCGGTGGTGGGTCATTGTCATAAATGGTAAATGTATGTTGGCTTTGAACTCCAATTCCCAATCCAGTAGTTGTATTAGCTCCAATGGTCAAATTGATGGTAAAAGTTTCCGTACTTGGGTTCTCCAGCACAATATCATTTTTAACCCAAAGGCGTATAGGCATTTCCTGAATTCCGATAGGAAAAGTTATACCATTGTTTACATCATTATTGAGAAACCCGTAATCAGTAGCTCGTGTGGCAGTTCCGTCGCTAAATGAGAAGTCGATTTTCACCGGGCTTGTGGGTACATAATTCAGTCTGGCATATACTTTATTAAAATAGACTGTACTGTCAGGGGAAGGGTCGCCCTCAATCGCATAAGCGTCAGCAGTTTTGAACGTTACCTGAGGTTTCAAAACACCAATGGTCATAAAAGCTCCTGATACCACATCAATATCTGCTTCATAATAACCGCCACCGACATCTTTTAGCTCATAGATTTTTGAATTAGCAGTAGTGAAATCCGGAAAATTCGAACTCGTATTATCAAAAATCAGCGTATATTTTGTAAATCCTGTGGGCAGTGCAGGCAAGTCGGTATTATGAAACCGGAATTTTATCTTCTTCAGGTCTCCTGTTTCATCGAATCTCCAAATCCTTTCAAGTCGTTTTGTACTTCCGGGATCGTTAGGAACGTTTTCATCTGTGAGTGTATTTGACATTCCATTATTACCTACAAAAAGGAATTGATTGGCTCCTGTAAAGGAAAGTGAATAATTTGTAGGACTTATTTCAAAAGGATTACGTCCCTGACTTATGCTGTGCCGGTAGGCCACATTGTTTATCGTTTGTCCAATTCCAATTACGCCTTTTCCGTAACTGTCTTGGTACTGGTATTTATCATTTACGATAATGTTTGCGTAGTATTTTGCTCCGAGATAATTCTCAACAATGATCCGCTCAGCATCATTGAGCAATCTGTTGTAATAGCATATTTCAGCTAAGCGGCCTTTAAAAGCGTACTGACCGGTAATATTTCCGTGTGATCCAGTTTCATTATACGTATCAGAGTTTACCGCTCCAATTCCGATAGGATCCGGATGTTTAAATACCCCTCCAATTCCGCCATTCTCGGGACCTGCGTTAATTAAGGTTCCAAAATAAGAACCGTTTCGATATCCCTTGATATAGCCGGTGAGCGTATTATTTGTCGGGGCACTGAAAACATGTGAGATTACGTATGTCGTGTTAGGCTGGATAGGGCTCTTCACATAATTATATCCAAAAGGTGGTACATTACCCGCACCGATGTCATTATCCAAATGATTGTCATAGGCCCCAAGATATATTTCTCCATTATAGATATATATATTCATTCCACGCCATCCTCCACCTTCTTCCCAAAGTACTTGACGACTTGTAACATCCTCTGAGGTGCGAAAGGCCAATACAATTGTTTGGGTATAGGTAGTCGTATTCTCAGTGTTTAAGTCATTGCTCGAATTTACTTTTAGCATTCGCCCATCTTCAAAGGTCACAACGGGGTATCCATTAATTGCAGCACTCGGGTCATCTCTGAAAAATGGAGGCAGAAAATTATCACTTCCACTTCTAAATCCTTTGTCGTTGTGAGCGCTGTAAGAAATGTCATCCCAGGTAGTTACATCATCACCATCGGCAAGAGTAACCAGCGAACTGGCATCGAGCCAAAGTCTGCAATCACTTTGAGTGGGTACAAGTGTATTGGGGGTTTCGTGGCTTACACCGCCGGGGCCGAGTTGAGCCCAAGTGTCTGATGATAAGCATATAAACAGCAAGACTGCACCAATGTTTCGTAAGAAAAATAAGCGTTTGATAGACGTTTTGGGGAACATAATAGATTGTTTGTAACAAATACTTTAATACTAAAATACCAGTGGGTTGGTTACATCTTTCGTTTAAAAATGATGTTTTAACGATACTTTTGAATGATTGATAGAAAGGGGGACAAGAAATGTTTGCAAAAAAAACTGCGAATCTCCGTCAACGGAGATTCGCATACCTAAATTATTATGGTAAATATATAGGGGCTAATTAATTACCAGTTTATAACTCCTGTTAATAGCGTCATTTTGCAAGACCACCAGATACATTCCTTTTCCGATATTTCCCGGCACTTCTATCTGGACGGAAGTATATGTAGGGTCGATCTTTTGAGAATACACAACCTGCCCCGAAATATTTACGATAGTAAGATTAACGATTCGTTCGGTAGGCAACTTACCGGTATTTGCAATAGTAAAGCGATGCGACTTGGTGGGGTTTGGATAAATCCAAAAATCGAAAGGATCTCCCTCAATTAGCTGAAAATAAACCGAAACAGGATCGGAGTACGTGGAGTTTCCGTCGTAATCTACCTGCTTTAGGCGGTAATACGAAATTCCATACAAAGGATTTTTGTCCACATCTGAATAGTAATGTATAGTATTGGAATATCCGGCACCGGGCTGGTTGAGAATGACTTCAAAATGCAAATCTTTACCAGCTCTTTCAACTTCAAAATGATCGTTTCCCTCTTCAGTTGAGGTTATCCAGTTAAGGTCAATCTGATGATCTGAAGTTTTTGCTGAAAAAGAAAGCAATTCAATGGGTAAAGGATTTATTGTGCTTGAATTTCCGAGAGTAAAATAATCACCATCATTGAATTCTAAATTAATAAATTTGGCTACATAACCGTTTTGGAGTGAAGTGGGAGTTATAACTTCGGCTCCCGAAAAATTCTGACCATCGCTGTTGTGATGAATGAGTAATTTAAGATCGTTTACTCCAAATAAAGCTGCGTTCTGTAACTCACTGTAGCGAATGTAAACTTCAACATGATTAATGGTGCCATTTTTAGAAACACGCCAGACCTTTCCCGATCGTTCTTCTATTCCCGCAGGCATTGAACTACTAGAATAAGGCCAGGTGTCATGCAATGGGACATCATTTGCACCCCAAAAGAGGAATGAATTATTGGTAATGGTTACTGGCGTTTTCATTCGTAAAATACCGATACTCTGTGAATCGGTATGGACATCGGTTGGACTTACCTGTCCAATACCGGCAATTTCATTGGTGTATGGGGTGTTCAACCCAAATTTTTGCTCTCCTGCCACGAGTGGAATATTGTACTTTCCAGAAAAGTAGTTTTCTAATATTTTTCTTCGCGCTTCATTTACAGGTGCATCTGTAAAATGAATCATTTCAGCCAGATAGCCAGTAAAATAACTATTTGATCTTGAATTTCCATCATGATAAAGTGCTGCACCGTCTGTACCGCCAATGCTCACGGCACCCGAGTGACTAAATACCAACCCACAAACTTCCGTTTCAGTTCGCACTCCTAATTCACCATTCACATAAATTCGTAATTTTTGTGTTGCATCTTTGTCGAACAAGCAAGATACGATATAAGCAGTGTTTGGCTGTAGCCCGTCAAATCGTGCAAAGCGGTTTCCATTAGAGCTTCCACTACCCCAGGGCGTGCCGGGATCAGATGCCGGATTGTTCCATGCGTTGAAATAAAGAGAGCCATTATAGATGTATATCGAAAAACCTCTACTACCTCCCCCTTGTTTATATATGGTTTGCCAACCACTTACTGTTGTGCCTGTCTTTATAACGAGGAAATAATCCTTTTTCGCCACTTCCGGAGCAGTGTTTATCAATCCACTATTGTCAAAATGGTAATAGTCACCGCCATCAAATTTCAATATCTTATGTCCATTAATAAGATTTACACTCGTTTGAAGTTCTGCTCTGTTTCCACTGGTATTCTGATACATATTAATATTTTGTGGGCTGAAATTTGTCAGGGTTTGAAGTAAGTCTCCTTGATTTCCAGATTGTCGATCTATATCTACCCAGAAGATATCATCGCTGGCTTTCCCTACCCCGGCCGCGCCTTTCCACTCAAAAGCTGAATAGTCCTTGATGGTATAAATATGCCGGGTTTGTGTACCGATGTTAGCATTATCTACCCCGGTAATTTCAAACTCTACGGTTTCGTCATCTTCGTCTATTCCATCCTGCTGAACCACGAAATTAATGGGATATCCCAATGTGTCACCCTTTTGGATAACAATTGTTGCCGGATATGCTACTGTGTAATCGTCACCGTATGTTGCGGGATTGTTGGTAGGGGGGAGCAGTAAATGCGTGTTGTCGTATGTCACCGACACCTCTTTTGCACTTGGATTATCCAATTCGATTAGGATTTTTGGGGATCCATTTGTTTCGTAATTTTGAGACGTAGCGGAAGTAAACTCTACCGTTGGTGGTGCATCATTATCGACGATTTTTAGGGTATCTAAAATGGAATTGGGTTCACCCACAGCGTTGGCAAAATTATCAACTTGCAGTAAAATAAATTCGTCGTCTTCATCAAGTAGATCATTTAGAATGTCCAATGTAAACGGCGCTATAGCTTGCTGGTCGACAAAAGATACGGTCTTATATGCCGGGTATTGAAAATCTGCATTGAGCGTAGCGGTTGTTCGCGGATCGTAAACCACTCGTACCCTTGCGGAAGCTGCACCACTCGTGTTTCCTGAACGCAAAAGATTTATGGTGGCGGTTCCAACAGATTCGTTGACCTCGCCATGGGTATCCTCAAATCCGATTTTGGGATCTGCGTCATCATCGTATATCGTAAAGGTATGCTGACTTTGAGTACCAATACCCAAGCCAGTAGTAGTATTCGAGCCGAGGGTCAGATTGATATTGAAAGTCTCGGTACCCGGAGTAAGTTCCGGAACATTGTCATTTTTAACATATACCAGAACTGGCATTTCCTGAATACCAACAGGAAAAGTGATCCCTGCATTCACAACACTATTTTGGTAGCCATAATCTGTAGCTCGGGTTGCAGCACCATCGTTAAAGGAATAATCTATAGTTACCGGACTTGTGGGTACATAATTGAGCCGAGCATATACTTTATTGTTATAAAGGGTACTATCGGGAGTTGGATTACTCTCTATTGCATAAGCTTCAGCATTCTTGAAAGATACTTGTGGCTTAAGAACACCTATGGTCATAAATGCACCTGACACAACATCTACATCTGCTTCATAAAAATTACTTCCGACATCTTTCAGTTCATAGACCTTTGCATTATTCGTGCTGAAATCCGGAAAGTTCGGACTGGTATTATCAAAAATCAGTACGTATTTTGTAAACAAGGGTGGCGGCGTAGGCAAGTCGGTATTGTGAAACCTAAATTTTATCTTTTTGAGATCTCCTCTCTCATCAAATCGCCATATTCTTTCAACGCGTTTTGTGCTTCCGGGATCATTCGGTACATTTTGATCCGTCAAAGTGAGTGGCATTCCATTATTTCCGGTGAGCAAAAATTCATTTGATAGATTCGTAAAGGATTGAGACAGATCATCCGGGCTAATCTCGAATGGATTACGCCCCTGGCTAACCGTATGCCTCTGTGCCACACTTCCGGCTTGCCCAATTCCTACCACATCTTTTCCGTAACTATCTTGGTATATGTATTTATCGTTCGCGATAATATTGGCATAGTATTTCGCTCCCAGATAGTTCTCGACAATTATGCGTTCGGCATCATTCAGCACTAAATTGTAATAACAGATTTCAGCCAAACGGCCTTTGAAGGCGTATTGTCCCGTGATGTTTCCTTTGGCTCCTGTTTCATTGAAGGTATCTGAGTTTACGGCACCAATTCCTATTGGATCCGGGTGCCTATAAACCCCTCCAATTCCCGCAGCGTATTGTCCACCCGATTGCAACACGCCGAAATAGGCACCATTTTGGTATCCCTTTACATATCCACTAAGCGAATTATTGGTTGGTGCACTGAATACATGAGAAATTATATAGGTCGTATTTGGTTGCATGGGAGATTTTACATAGTTGTACCCAAATTTTTGTACTTTGCCGTAAGTACCATATAGTACGTCATTATCAAGGACATCATCGTAAGCTCCGAGATAAATTTCACCATTATAAATAAAAATATTCATACCGCGAGCACCCCCACCTTCTTCCCATAATACCTGTCGACTTGTTACATCTTCTGACGTGCGAAAGGCCAGGATTATGGTTTGAGCATAGGTAGTGGTAGCCTCAGTATTCATGTCGGTACTGGAGTTCACTTTCAACATCCGGCCATCCTCAAAAGTTACAACTGGGTAGCCGTTTATAGATGCACTCGGATCATCTCTAAAGAACGGAGGAAGAAAAGCATCACTTACTTGTCTAAATCCCTTATCGTTCTTTTCACTTTTGGAAATATCATCCCAAACCGTCACATCATCTCCATCTGCGAGGGTGGTTAGTGTGCTGGCATCGAGCCACAGCCTACAGTCGCTCTGGGTAGGATTGAGCGTATTGGGAGTTTCGTGGCTTACACCACCGGGACCTAATTGGGCAAATGCCGTTGTAGTGAGAAGTACCGAAAAAATGGGAATTAGAAGACTATGTACCTTGGTGACACAAGGCATCAATGTTTTGGTTAGCATCCTGTTTTTATTAAAATTTATTCGTTATGTATTCATATACAGGTTACCAAGGTAATTTTTTTAATCCACATAATCAAGTATGTCGATAAATATTAGCAATTGATCGAAGAAAAGTTCATTTTGGTTTGGTGTTGATATAGGGATAAAAAAAATGCGAATCTCCGTTGACGGAGATTCGCAAAAAGTCGCAGTACTGTTTTTTAAAGCTAAAAGACGTATCCGATGTTGACCCCTCCGAAATAATTAATTTCGGAAGGCCCGGGGATGTAAGCATCTGGAAGTTGGTTTACAAAAACCATTTCATAATACTGCGATCCGGTGATATCACGCGCTCCTGCATAAACATCAAAACGGATATGATTGATCGTTTTGCGAAAGCCAATTTTTGCATTTAGCAAACTATAGCTATCTGTTTGATGCAACTCATCGGATGTGAAATACATCGCATCACGGTAATTGAATGTTACGTTTCCGTATAAACCCAGATGCGTATCTGCATCAATACCCATATTGAATACTACCGAAGGAACCCCAGCTACCAGATTTCCTGAATAATCTTCTACCTGCGTGCTGTCATTTCCATTTATATCCGATCCGACTGTTTCATACGTGAAATTCTCGTATTTGAAATTCGAAAGGGTAACGTTGGCAAACGGGCTGACTTTTTTGAAGAACCCTGTTTCTGAACGGATCGCGTCGTATTTTATCAATGCCTCCATTCCTTTATTATTCAGACTTCCGCCATTGGAAATGTATGTATACAATGTAACGGTGTTTTCAGGATCGGTAACGCTAATGCTAGTGAGCTTATCTGAAAATGTTGCCTGAAAGAATGCCAGCGTATAAAACAGCTTTTTATCAAGGAGGTTTCCTTTTGTTCCAAGCTCAAATTGGCTTCCTTTTTCCGGTTTCAAGCCTGTATTAATACGGCCGGTAAATGAAATAAATGATTGCGATCCCGTTGGCGCATTATATCCCGAGCTGTAAGAGGCATAAACCGAAGCTTTATCATTTATCTTTTTATTGATACCAAAACTGGGCGCTACCATATTGGAATATTTTGATACATAAGTGGCGGGTGTCGTATTTTCCGGATGGTTATTATTTGATGCCCATAGTCTATCTTGTACTCCGGATGATAAGGTTGTAAATCCAAGACCTGCAGTAATACTTAAATCATACGGCAGTCGGAGTGTCCACTGTGTGAAATAAGATGCGACATCACTTGTCGTCACACTTGAACCACGGATCGGACCAATTGTATTATACCCGTCTAAATTGGTGCTATCGACTATCATTCTGTATGAATTAGCAATCCCACGCGTTTCCTGCAATTCCAAACCAGTTATACCGCTTAATGCCAATTTATCAGATAGCTTTAAGTTTATATCAAAGGTAGAACGCATTCCGTAGCTTGTGGGGGCACCGTCGGACCAGCCGCCCGCAGAACTATTATCTAATTGAGCCGAAGATCCAAAGATTGTGGTTGAATTGGAGATCCAGTCTGCAAATTTGTAGGTATGGCCAATCCCAGCCCTAAATCCTTTGACAGCCGAATGTGCATCGTTCTGGATGTATCGTGGATTTCCGGTGTAATCCATGTTTACGTATTGTTCCTCCGTCAACTCACCATTTCTTTGATCGTAACTATCACTGTATCCGATGTATGTTGTCAATTTTTGGCGTTCATTTAAATCGAATGTTCCAGAGAAATTAAAAAAGTTTTTATGTGCAGACGTATGGACCATAAACCCATCAAATTCCTGATGACCGTAATTTACCAAAATGGAAGAATTGTCACCACCAATTCCAATTGATGTAGTAGTACGCAACAAACCGTAGCTTCCGGCCATAACATTCTGACGAATATAGCTTTCACCTTTCTTGGGGCCTGCTATTTCTAAATTAAGCACGCCCGCTATTGCCATTCCGTATAGCGTTCCGGAAGGTCCCTTTTTTACTTCGAGATTACTGACAGAATTGAAGTCAATGTCATCCATAACTGTCAGTCCTTCTGCTGTTGTAACAGGGATCCCATTTAAATAGATTTTTAAACCCTGGGTATCGAAATTGTTACTGATCCCTTTAAAGCCGAAACCATTACCGTAACCACGAATATTGATTTGCTGGCCACCCGAATTTGTACGACGTTCCATCAATACGCCGGGAACATTCGTGTTCAAAGCGTCTTCGAGGTATAATCCTGTTTGTCGCTGAATCTCAGAATTCGTAAGTTTAACGATAGACTCCGGCTGATCGAGAAGTGCCCGATTCGAATTCGAAATGGCGGTTATTTCAACTGCTTCCAGTTCCTGACTTTCTGGAGTAAGTCCTATTTCAAGTTTTTGATTGCAGTCTGCAATTTTAGATTCGTATTTAGAATACCCAATAAAGGTTACTGATACCGTCATTGCTAAGGTGCATGGAATAGTGAAAGTTCCATTTTTTCCAGTTATTGCGACCTGTTTGTTGGAGGTCTGCACACTAGCCCCGGAGATTGGTTGGTTGGTTTTATTATCGAAAACCCGACCGGTTAATTGAGAATTTTGTGCTGAAATGGATGCTACAAATAGGACGAAAAACAACACTGTTAGAATTGATTTCATTTTGAAATATTTTAAGTATTAAATTTTGAGAAGAATCGGCTTTGCTCAAAAGTGGATTGACATTCCTATCCAGATTTATGAATACCGAAGATTTTCACCGATTCGGGAAAGAAGCAAACATTTAATTCAGAGGACAGAATTTATTCCCTCTTGTTTAAATCATTCGCAGGATTTCTCGCCAGTGTAAAATATAATTTGTAATAACTTAAAATACAAAGCGGGGAGGCGGGGCGAGTTTTCGAATAAAATCAAAAGAATACGTATTCAAATAGCCGAAAATATGAGAATTCTGACCTCTGCTACGTGATAAGCTCAGCATTTCATTAACTGGTTCTATCGAGTGAAATATTTTTTGAAAGATGTTAATCACATTTCTAAAAGGATGATGGGTCGAATTCATGCGATCCCTCACAGTTCGATCGAGTCTATTAAAAAGGCCGGTTTCTTTATTATCGTGGATGCAATAAAGTTTTAGGATGCCTGCTTCTATCTTTTTTCGCACTACATCGTACATCTCTCCGTGCAGTTCAAATTCATCTTTCTCACCATATTTTTTTGCCTCGGTAGATCCAACAGGGTAGCTGAATACTTCCAGTTCAGCATCTGGAATAGCTTTTTTCAACATTGTTTTGATTTCCCGGCGGATGGTCCATTGTTCGATTTTAAAAAAGGGAAAATAACCTATAATCCTTACCAGAAAAAGGATTACCAATGCGGAGGTTATAAACCGTTTAGACATGGCGGCAAATGTATAAATTAATTATTTACAGCCTAAAACCAAAAACTGAGAAACTTTAAAGCATAAGTGATATCCTCAATGAGAAAAAAATATGAGAAATCTAATTCACAATCAATTTCTTGGTCTCCTCGAGCAGGGTAGAATGGATTTGCACCAAATATGCGCCCGGTTCGAGTTTAGCTATATTGATTTCTGAGAGCTTTCCACCTTTCTGTAACACATATTCCAAAATTCTCTTGCCGGAGAGATCATAGATAGTGACTGTCGTTTTTATATCCGACATGGCATAAGGAATTCTTAAAATGATCGATCCTCCGTGGACAGGATTTGGATAAATGAATACCTCGTCGCCGCTGTCGAAATTATCATTAATTACTGATACTACATTTGAATATTTATAATTGCCATCAAAATCAACTTGCTTCAAGCGGTAATAAGATACGCCTAATAGTGGATCGCGATCTTTTTCGTTATAGTATTGTGTGGTATTCGAATTTCCTGCACCCTGAGTTGTAAGAATTTCCTTCCAATTCAGATCCGGACCGGAGCGTTCAATTTGGAAATAATCATTGTTTAATTCAGAAGCTGTGGACCAGGAGAGATTTACATGATCGACTTCAAATTTCGCATTAAAATAAAGCAATTCAATCGGGAGTGGAAACATCGACATCGGACTGGTATTCCCGAGTGAAATATACATCCCATTCGTAATCGGAACATTTTTAAAATAAGCAACATTCCCGTTTAGCATTGCTTCAGCATCAATAACTACAGCGCCACTAAAGTCTTGAGGGTCAATATCCGATCCGGGGTGAATGAGAAGCTTTAAAAGATTCTCGTCGGCTTTGAAAGCCGTCGCATTGGTCGAGGCACTAAAATTGATTAAGATATCAGCGTATGATACCGATCCGTTTGGATTTTCAAATATTTTCCAAACTTTACCCGATCGTTCTTCAATACCCGTCGGTAAGTCGGCATTCCAATAAGAGTAGGGCCAAGTATTAACCAATACATTGTTATTGTGACCCCATATCATGTATGCTTTAGTCCCACTAAATTGTGCATTATTTACGCGCATAATGTCCGCGCCTTGTGCATCGAGATGCTCATAGGTTTCTCCACTAATAACTTCTTGACCCACGCCGCAAACATCTAAGCTAAAATCCGTATCCGGGCTAGTTGACCAGTCAGCATAGCTTAGATCAAATACCTGAGGAGTGTCACTATTGTCAAGAGGGATATTGTATTTAGCAGAAAGGTAGTTTTCTACTATAACACGCCTCGCCACATTCATTAGTGGCTCGTAGTACATAATAAACTCAGAGAGAAGCCCTTTGTATGCACATTTAGAAGAACTTGCGGGTGAATTTTTACTAAAATGAAACAACATGCTTCCTGTATTGGCCCCGTATGTTATCGAATTGTGAAGATAGAGTTTGCCAACGGTTGTAGTAGCTGGAACCTGCATTACACCTTTCACACCGTTTACATAAACCATAATGGGTTCATTGGAATTTCTATCAAAATGACAGGATATAATATAATCATTACCGGCTATTATTTCCTGACTGGATCTTGCATAAACGGCATCTGCTGTGTCGGTTAGAGAAGATACCTTCGCATTGATTCCCCAAGGAGTTTGCCCTTCATCGTCCGGTCCATTCCATGCATGGAAATACAATCTTTTATTGTACAAATAAATGGCCATACCCCTCCACGCACCACCTTGCTCGTATATCACTCGCGCATACGTATCTGTAGCAGCGGTGTTGTTGTTGCTCACCTTCGAAGACGGAACTTGAGTAGGTCGTATTACCATAAAAAATGACTTCCGTTCCATAGCGCCGGAAAGATTGATAAATGGGTCATCCGGCGTGGTATAATTATCGGCATTGCTACCGGTGCTTCCATCAAATTGGATCGACTGTTTGCTATTTATTCCACTCGCTATTAAGCTGGCCTCACCACTTGTGACGACTGCAGTCTTAACTTTAATATCCCGCGGAGAATAATTGGTTATGTACTCCAGTGGTCCGAGGGCAGGCATTTTGGGAGCATCCATCCAAACTATATTATCAGAAGTTTGCCCTATACCCGCAGCCCCTTTCCATTCAAAAGGGGCATAATCGAGAATGGTGTACGTATGTAAAGGTGTGCCCGTACCTATAGTTGCATTATCCGCAGATTCCAAATTGAAAATTACCGTCTCCGGGCCTTCATCCAGCACACCATCTGCGCTCACGAAAAAAGGACCGATATAGGCAACCGTATCTCCTGCGGCAAACTGAATCTCTCCAAATTCTGAAACCCCGGTTCCGGTATAATCTGAATTATATGTTGCCGTGCTGGCTCCATCGTCGATACTGTAATAAACCGTGATGTTTCTCGTTGACTTTCTATCGAGCTGTACCGCGATCGAAGGATCACCATAAGTTTCGTAACCCGTCTGGTTGTTCGCTAAAAAATTGGCTTTAGGAAATGGGTCATCCTCGATAATATTCAGTGTGAAATTGATAATACTCGAAGGGGAAATAGCAAATCCATCTAGTCCTTCCAAAGTAAGATTTATGGTTTCGTCTTCTTCGTTAATATAATCATCGGTAATCTCAATGCGCATAGAGTCAAGTTGACTCGAAACAAGAGCTGCCGGGAATGTGTAATCCTGTCGACGTGCCGCAACTCCATTTACCCATCCATCACCTGTTTTTAGCGTATAGTCTGCGTTGTAAGTTGCAGTCCCGGCATTTGGACTTGCCTTACGGCGAATCCGTATTTTCGAGCTTGTAGAATTCATGTCGTTCGCATCTCCTGTTCTGCGGAATTTCACGTAGTACTCCCCCGCCGATTCAGAAATATTTGCGCTGGAGCTTACGAAACCTCCTGTAGGCGGTGGGTCATCATCAAGAATAGAAAAAATGAGTGTATCACGCTGACCTATCCCAACAGTTGTATTTACGTCGCTTTGAAGAATAATCAGAAATTGCTCGGTCGATTCATCATCAGCAATATTATCATTTACAATATCAAATTGTAGTGTCCCGGTGCTCTGATTGGCTGGGATAGTAATTCCATGTGCAGTGCTGGAAGGAATGTAGGTATAGTCTTCTGGTTCGGCCGTTTGACCTCCATCTACAAATATATAGTCTACACCATTTGGTGATGATGAGAAAGGCTCATAATTGAGTTTTACATTTACACTAAAAGGTGAGGTTGGTGGGGCGTCAGCCTCAAGACCTGAGGCCTCAGATTCAACAAATTGTACTTCGGGTTTTAGCCAAGCAAACGTGTAAAACGAATTATCCGGAAAATCATAATCTATTTGATGAAGAGTAGTTGAGGGTGACTTCAGCGGAATTTCTTTTACAAGTGTTGAAGGCAGAGTGAAATTCGGAAAACTCGCACTGGTTCCGTCTACAAGCAAAACCAATTTAGAATATCCAACTGGTTTAGCAGGGATTGCACTTTCATCGATTTCAAGATGGATGGTACCAAAAGATCCCGTTTCATCAACTCTCCATACACGCTCGAGACGTTGGATACTCAGAGAATTCTCAGGAACTCCATCAGTAGTCAAAGTCATGTTACCTCCGTTTTGACCCGTTAGAAAGAAATGATTGCTGGCACCCGGAATAATTGTTTTCTCAGAGATTAAAAATGGATTTCTCCCTTGACTTAAATTGTGATTGTTTCCTGCAACAGGAGTGTTCTGGCCTATTCCTATTACTTCTTTTCCATAATAAGCCTGGTGTTCATATTTATCATTCGAAGGGAGAATATTTGCAAAATATTTTGCGCCGAGGTAATTTTCTAAAATAATGCGTTGTGTTTCATTCAAAAGATCGATGTAGTATATATATTCAGCCAAGCGTCCTTGAAAACTATATTGACCACTATATTCACCTTCATACACCGCGTTTTGATCAACGAAATGACTGTTTGCAGCTCCAAGCCCTATCGGGTTGTCGTGGCTGGAAAGTGTTCCAACGCCTCTTTCTCCGCCAAAATCTGATATATACTTAAGTGTGTAAGCCGTGTAGGTTTTCATAGCTCCAAAACTGTTCCCATTGATCCAGCCTTTGATATAATAGTCATCCGGATCATTTCCGATTACACCTTCATCTTTTGCGTAGTATTGTGCGGTCAATATATATGTGGTATTTGCCTCAATACGTTTGCTTACATAGGTATATCCCCATTGAGGAGTACAATCGACGTCTGTTTCTGTTTGGTTGTTGTCTTCACAAGGAGTTTCAATGGCACCACTATTAATTATATATCCATTCCGATTGAAATCATGTCCACCAACAAAAATACTGTCATTCTCTATGTACACATTAAATCCCCTCCACGCTCCATCCTCTTCGTAGATAATTTGCTTAGAGGAAATTTCAGTTGAAGTACGAAATGCTACGAAAACCGATTTGGAATTGGTTACACCGGACATATTAATATCTGAAGATGCATCTACACCGATTTGCATAAAACGACCATCTTCAAAAGTTACTACAGGGTATCCGTTTATGGTATTGGCTGCATTGTCACGATAATAGGGTGGGAGGTATCCTGATTTTACAGATGCCTGATCGTTTACTTCAGAAGCACTTATGTCGTTCCACGTTGATAGATCGTCACCATCGGCAAGCGATGTTAAGGTGCTTGCGTCATACCATAATCTGCATGTGCTTTGGGTGTAGGGTGGATTGGCTATTGGAGTTTCTTCACTTATACCACCCGGTCCTAATTGGGCGAATATCAACAAAGGCGTAAGAGCCGTTATCAGAACAATTAGAATTTTTTTTGATGAAAGCATGATCAATGGTAAAATCAGAACGGTCTTTTGGTTAGAAATCAACAAACCAATGTACGCTTTTATTCATTCAGAATAAAGTGTTTAATATAAAAGCATGTTAAAAATTCATTGGTCTATCGCGTATAAATTGGAATATGTCGATGGTTTGCTTCATTCTATTGTTGCAAAAACACGCGTTGAAGCCGGGGAAAATTTTGTCCTTTTGTTTAATTAACAATTAATTTTTTGGTTTCATCCAACAATGAAGAACGGATATTAACCAAGTATGCCCCGGGATTAAGTTTATCTATATTGATTTCAGAAAGCATTTCACCTTCGTGTAAAACATATTTTATTAAACTCTTGCCTGTGAGATCATAGATTATCACTTCAGTTTTCGTGTCTGAAACTGCATACGGAATTTTTAGAACAATGGATCCTCCGCGAACGGGATTCGGATAAATCATTACCTCATCACCGTCGTTAAGTAGGCTGTTCATCACGGAGACCACATCGGAATATTTATAGTTGCCGTCGAAGTCAACCTGTTTAAGGCGGTAATAGGATATGCCCGGCAGAGGATCACGATCTTTTTCGTTGTAATAAAGTGTGGTATTTGAATTTCCGGCACCTGCTACTTGCGCAATTTTTTTCCATTTCAAATCAGAACCAGCACGTTCGATATCGAAATATTCATTATTCTTCTCCGATGCTGTTGCCCATGAAAGGTTTACCTGATCTACCTCGAAACGCGCACTAAAATTGAGCCATTCTATAGGTAGCGGGGCAATATTTATCGGACTGATATTTCCTAAAGCCACGTAGTAGCCGTCCAGAATATTCACGTTGTCGAATACCACACGCGCTCCTTCCGATGGATTTGGTTGGGTAGCCGACGGCGAATAAACCGTGGCAGCACTCCAATCGTCGGCATTCGCACTGACCAAAAGCCGGAGTAATTCACGATGATTGGTTAAATAAGGAGCATTACCCGATTCTGAAAAATTCATTTCAATTTCCAGACTCGAAGCTGAATCAAAATTTTCTGAAAACCGCCATACACGACCTGATCTTTCCTGCACTCCTGCTGGCAGCGATGCATTCCAATACGAATGAGGCCATGTGTTTGTAAGCGATTGATTATTGTGGCCCCACATTATAAATTTATTGGTTCCGCTGAGATTGGTAGCGCTCACCTTCATTTCAGCAGGACCCTGCGATACTCCGTGGAGATTGCCGGGAGCCACAATTCCGATACCCGCTACATCTTTATTATAGGTTACGTAGCCGGGTGTTGGGTTGGTTTGGTCGGCATAGGTCAAATCAAAAACCTGCTCCGAAGCCCTCAGCGGAACATTAAATCGTGCCGAGAGATAATTGTGCACGATCCGTATTCGAGCAGTATTCATGGCCTCACCCTGATCGTTATAATAAATCATTTCACACAACTGGCCATTGAAATTATAGCCCACGTTATCGGTTATCGGGCCGGTATCAAAATGTGTTTTATAATAAACTCCTCCAATTCCGATTTTATCCCCGTGCACATAAAGTCTTCCTATATAGCTGCTCGCAGCTGGGTTTGTGGAGCCGTAGGTGCCCTGCAACTCGCCATCTACGTACACGCGGAGTGGTGTTACGCCATTATCTTGATAATGACAGCTTACGACATACGTTTCATCAGAAGTGAGGGTATTGGAAACCGCATAACTATTATCACCGCCCCAAGGAGCCAGATTTCCCGCCGACCCATCATCATCGCTTATATTCCACGCTTGAAAATATATTTTATTGTTTTTCAAATAAATATTGAGCCCTTTATCGTCGCCACCTTCTTCGAAAATGACCTGTTGGGCTGAAGAGCTTGAGGATGAAAGTGTGATCACAAAAAATATGTCCTTACTGTCGTAAAAACCGGCAGTATTCACGAAAGGACTTTTCCCATCGCTACTACCACTTACTTTCAGCATTTTATAGCTTCCGATAAAATCAATTACTTTTTGATTATTCCTTCCAACCACAACAGTGGGTTGATATCCAGAGACGTTCTGTAAAATATCTATAGGACGCGGAGAAAGCTGAGGTACGCTTCCACTCTGCCCCGATGCTGCATTCTCCAGATCGATCCAAAAAGTATTGTCCCGTGCTTTGCCCACTCCGGCGACCCCCGTCCATTCAAAAACCTGATAGTCTTTGATCGTGTATGTGTGCGTCTTTCCAGAACCCAATTGGGCATTCACGACCGGTTCCTGAAGTTCAAAGTCAATAGTCTCATCCGATTCTTGAACACCGTCACTATAGACCTGAAGCGCTACATTTCCCGTATTTGGGTTGTAATAAAGATAGGAAAGGGTATCTCCCGGAGGGAAAACAACGGTGCCTGTAGTTTCGGCAGTATAATCGGAATTGGATTGATTGGCACCATTGGTGGCGGTACCTCCCGTTAGTGTGAAAGGAACTTCAATCGTCTTTGCGCTCGGGCCGCTGAGCGTCACAACAATTCTGGGTTGAGAAACGGCTTCAAAACCTTCGGAATTGGAAGCGAGAAATCCAACTTCGGGTTCGGAATTGATGTCAATCAGATTTATGGTATGTTCTACGATCGAATTACCATCGGTTCCAATATCCCCTTTAGGCTCAAGCTGGAAATGGATGGATTCATCGTTTTCATCGAGATTATCTGTAAAGACATTAAAGAAAACGGCAGAAGAAGCATTTGTACCATCCGGAACAGTTATGTCTTTGTATCGACCAATGTAAGGTGAGGTAAGGCTGACCCATCCGGAAGCATTGGGCAAAGTGTAATCTACACCATACGTAGCGGTTCCCGTAAAATCGTCTATGATACGTAAAGTTCTGTTTTGCGAAGAAGTAGTGGTTCCGTTTATCCGCACATTTATCTGGGCAAGACCTGTACCTCCGCTTCCGGCTTCGGTAATGGTATCATTGGTTGCAGTTTCAAAAGTAGCTTTGGGCTCGGGATCGTCGTCGTAAATTTTATAAACCAGCGTGTCACCCTGGCCGATTCCATATCCTGAAGTGGTGGCTGTCGGGTCCAGAATTATTAAAAATTCTTTTACCGGAGGTGTATCAACCACATTCTCATTGATAATATTAAAGGAAACAGTTCCGGTTTTATTCGGAGGAGTAATGGTTATGGAGGTATTTGGAGACGTATAGTCCGCCGGATTTAGTGCTGTGCCTGGTTCAAATAGGACACCCGTTTGAATTACTGAACCCACCAGAGGCGAATAGTTTAATTCTACCTCGACGCTTGCTGCGGTAGGAGAAGCATTGTCATTTTCGAGGGTAAAAGCAGAATTTTGCCTGAACTGAATAGTCGGCTTCACAGCAGCTATAGTGAAATATGCACCGTCGGGGATAAGATATTTTCCTTCGAACATGGTTCCGCCAATATTTGGCAATTCGATAACTCGAGAAGAAGCTGAAAAGTTTGGCAGAGGGCCATTACTATCGTCAATCAATACCGCTAATTTATAATCTGAACCGGGAAGCGTGGGCAGATCGGTTGAATCCAGTTTTATTTTCAATGTTTGGTCGCCCTGAGAACCGCTAAATCCATTTCGGTCGAAACGCCACGTTCTTCGCAACCGCATAACAGTTGCTGTATCCGGAGTGTTTTGATTGGTCCAAAGCATGGGGTTTCCATTATGGCCGACGAGTAAATAACGTGATATTACCGGCGAGAATTTAAATGCGGGATCCATCAAACCAACACTAATCTCAAAAAGATTGTCGCCTTTACTGTGATTGTGATCATCACCATTTGGTTGAGCACCAATCCCAATTACGTCATTTCCGTAATTAGCTTGATATTCAAATTTATCGTTGTCGATTATATTTGCGAAGTACTTAGCTGCCAGGTAGTTTTCGACAATTATACGTTCGGCATCGTTAAGACTATATGCATAGTAACATATCTCGGCTATGCGGCCCTTGAATAGAAACTGGCCGGTGAGCCCCGGATCCGGTGGTTTTGCAATCCCATTGGTGCACGGACTAAACCCCAGACAATCCTGACTATTATAATCGTAAATTGTAGATTCATTAGCGGTCATGGAGTTTACACCTCCAATTCCTATTGGGTCTCCTTGATGTCCGATTCGACCTACTCCAAAACCACCACCCGTCAGTGTAGGATTGGAAGAGCCTTGTTCTAATTGCCCAAAATTTCCTCCGTTAATGGTACCTTTAAATGAGTTGTTATCAATAATATCGGTGTCTAAAGTATTAGTAGTTGGAGCATCTAAAATTAAAGAAACCACATACGTAGTATTCGGTTGCACCGTGGCTTTTTTATAAGTGAATCCAAATTTCGGCCAAGACCCGCCACCCTTAATATCATATGCACTGATATATACGCTTGAGTTGTAAATATATATTCCCAGACCTTTCCAGCCTCCTCCTTGTTCCCAGATAAATTGGCGGGACGCAATGTCATTTCCAGTGCGGAAAGCAAGAAATATGGTGCGTTGCGCAGTTGCTCCTTGGTTACCATCTGCAACCAGATCGGAATTGAGATTTGAATTTGCAGCCAATCCCATCAGCAGCATGCCTCCATCTTCAAACGACACGACGGGTTTCCCATTTATGCTATAAGCAGGGTCGCTCCGAAACAGGGGTGCAGTAAACAACTCATCAAAAGTGGTATTCCAAACGGCTTCATCGGCTTCTGCCGAATAGGATCTGTCAACCCAAGATGTAACCTCTGAACCATCCGATTGGATAGGGGACGCGATATCACCCGCATCAAGCCACAGCCTACAGTTTTTAACGGGGTCGCTGTCATTACTGACGCCTCCCGGACCAGACTGTGCAGAAGCAACCACGGGCAACAAAAAAAAGGTAATTAACCCATAATATTTCCACCAGACAAGCATCCGGTTTTGACAAGTTTTTGTGAAGAATAGTTTGCCTTTCATCGACTCGTAAAGATAGTGATTCAGCTGAAGCATATCAAGGTTCTAACAATACTGGTTGATGTTTGTTGTATAAGAAGGCAGTACAAATGCTTTATTCGTTTATTTACTTAAGGCTCAAGCTTTACTCTGAAAAATGGATCGTAGGGAAATTATTCCTGTCGCTTGAAAGGAGCCAAAATCTAACCTATGGGTAAAAAATTATTTGACGTTCAATGAATTATGCGTTCCTGTATTAATACTTAATAAGCTTTTTTGATTCATCTATCACAGCAGAACGAATATGCAAGATGTAGGCACCTTGACTGAGACTTTCAATATTAATTTGGGAAATGGCTTCACTCAAGCCCAGTTGACTCTGTAATTGAATTTTTCCAGACAGATCGTAAACGGTAACCGTCGTAACATAATCTGAAAAGGCATAAGGGATTCGCAACCAAAGTTCACCATTTTTATTCGGATTGGGATATATAAATACTTGATCCTCATCCGACAGATGATTATTCACCACCGACACAACATCTGAGTATGTATACTTGCCGTCGTAATCAACTTGCTTAAGGCGGTAATAGGAAATGCCGGGCAATGGATCGCGATCTTTTTCATTATAGTAAAGTGTGGTATTGGAATTTCCTGCACCATCAACTTGCCCTATTTCTTTCCAATTTAGATCAGAATCTGCGCGCTCAATCTGGAAATATTCATTATTGGTTTCTGAGGCTGTTGCCCAATTTAAATCAACGAAATTTCCGTTTAATTTTGCCGTAAAGCTTAGAAGTTCAATCGGTAGGGGATATATCGCACTCGTATTGGCAAGTGAGATATACATTCCATCTGTTATAGGGATATGATTGAATTGTGCAATGTCACCTCCATTGACTTGGGAAACATTATAGACAGTGGCTGAACTGAAATCATTTGGATCACTGGTCGTACTAACGAGAAGTTTTAACAAACTTGGATCGTTGGAGAAAGCAGTGGCATTCTGGGCATTGGTATAGCGCAGGAGAAAGTCGGCATAGGTGACACTTCCAATGGGATTTGCTGAAAAGCGCCAGATTTTACCGGAGCGTTCAAGAATGCCGGCTGGCAGATAGTCATTGGAATAAGGCCACGTATTTGTTAAATCTTCACCGTTATTTCCCCAAACGAGAAAGGCTGGATCTGAAACAAAAGTCCCATTCGTAACGCGTAATTCAGAGGTTTGAGTATCCCCGCGACCTTGCGCATCACCGTGGATGGAACCGCCCTCTTTACCTATACCTGCCATTTGATAATTAAAAGCGGTATTCGTTGCAGAGGGTGTGTTATCGGCATACGCCAAGTTGAAATCCTGAGTTCCTCCGGTGAACGGAATATTATATTTAGATGCTAAATAATTGTTCACTATTCTTACCCTGGCTTCTGTCATTGAGGGTTCGTTGAAATAGAGAAATTCTCCGATTTTTCCATGGAAATAATAATTCATATCCGCTTTACCGAGAGGGCCATAATCCGTAATAGTATGTAGCTTTCCCTGATACCACATAGCACCAATTGAAGCATAACCGGTATGGGCCAACATCCTGCCTACTCGATACTGACCACCGCTATCAGTAGTATAGCTGTCTTCAAGTACACCGTTAATATACATGTGCATTCCGGCGAGGGGAGGCATTATTTCGTCCGGGCCTAACCAATTCCGCACGTAAATACAGCTAACTATATAGGATTGACCAGCTACGAGATCGGTAGAAGATGTTACGTAAGCTTGACCGAGGGTATGATCGTTTGAGGTGTTCCCCACAAAACCCCATGGACTATATTCACTCGCATTTTTAACCCAAATATAAAAATAGAGCTTATTTTGAATCATATAAATGGATAAGCCATTACTACCTCCACCTTCTTCATAAATTACTTGTGGAATGGCCGACGAAACATTATCAGGTGAAAAGACAAAGAAAATCGATTTACGATCATATTGCCCACCCGTATTGATAAGCGGAGACTGACCTTGGGCATCTGCATTTGATCCGGGGCCGCCAACTTTTATGTTGTCACTTCCGTCAAATGTTACCATTTTATGATTGTTCAGCCCCAGCGCGGCGGTTGTGACTGTGGGTCTTTTAGTACTAATATCCTGAATAAGATTTACCGGGCGTGGCGATTGATTAGGGATGCTGCTTGCGGGCCCTGAAGTTGCAGCGTCAGGTACCATCCAAAAAGTATTGTCGGGAAATTTCCCCACACCAGCCACTCCTAGCCATTCAAATTCGGTATAGTCCTTAATGGTATAAGTATATTCCAAAGGTGTGCCGAGGGTGGCATTGACCGGACTGTTTATATCAAAAATTACAGTATTATCAGTCTCAGGAGTAGAATCGTTGGAATAAACTATCAGTGAAATATATTGTTCGACAGAGCCAGGAGGAAAGACGACGGTACCAGTTGTGGCAACTGAAAAATCACTATTAGTACCCGGAGAAGGAGTAGCTGTGCCACCCACATAATCATAGTTAACAGTAACTTCTTTTCCGCTGGGAGTATTTAAAATAAAGTAAATTCTTGGATTATTTATGGCCTCATAGCCTTCGAAAGTTGCTGTAGCAAAGGAGACCGTTGGTTCTCCATCTTCGTCAGTAATCGTTACCGTGTGATTTAGAATACTTCCAGAACCTACGCCTATACCGGTCAATGGTTGAATACTAAAATTTATTGTTTCATCGTATTCATCCAAACTGTCCGGAAGAATAGGGAAAAATACCGAAGCTGTTTGATTAGTTCCGGCAGGAATGGTCACAGTTGTCCGCATAGTTCCACCATATGCGGACCAATTATTTTCCGGAGGCAAAGAATAATCCAGGTTATATGTCGCTGTTCCTGATACAGAAATGTTTGGGCGTATGACTTGCGCAGTCGTTGGAACATTAGTTGTTCCCAAAACTTGGACACGAATTCTTCCAAGACCTGCATCTTCAGAAATAGAAGTATCGGACACAGCAAATGTGATTTTTGGATCGGGATCGTCATCGTAAATGGAAAAATCAAGGGTGTCACGTCCGCCTATGTATACTCCAGGACTAGAAACCGCAGGAATAAGAATAATTTTAAAATTTTTAGTCGGTGGAAGTGTAATGGTGTCGTTGTTAATGATTTTAAATCCAACAGATGTTGTGTCGCGAGTCACGGCAAAGGTTGCACTGTCCGGAGTTGCGTGGTCATAATCTATACCTGTAGATGCTGTAACATCAATGAATTTAACCCCCACGGTGGTAGTTGCAGTTGATGTAGGTTTATAATTTAAAACTAATTTTGCCCTTCGGGGAAAATCGGCTGGTGCTGGATCTCCTTCAATCGCATAATCGCTGAATCCTTCGAATTGAGCAGTAGGTTTTATAGCGCAGAGGGTAAAGAACTCGCCTTTCTCGATATTTACTAAGGCTCTGTAAAACGGTCCGGCGATTGTGTCCAAAAGTAACTCTGTCACAGTTGAGTTAGCGGGACTGAAGTTAGGAAGATACGTACTGGTATGCTCTTGCAAAATACCATATTTGGTATATCCGGTAGGAAGTGGAGGAAGTTTTGCAATATCCTGTGGGTAAAGCTTAATGGTAACTTTTTTGTAGTTTAAGGGCGGAAAGCTTGGCTTTTTTCTGTCCCATCTCCAAATTCTTTGAAGACGTCTTATAGAAGCAGAATCAGGCGTATTCTGTTTTGTCCAGTCTATGGAGGCGTTATTATGACCAACTAGGAGATAGTATGGTGCATTGGATGGAAATGCCTGACCCATATTTACGCTTATTTGAAATAGATTGTCCCCTTGGCTGATGTTATGATCGACCCCGTTCACCTCTTGACCAACCCCAATTACTCCATCTCCATAACCGGCTTCGTAGTCGTACTTGTCATTAAAAATAACATTCGCAAAGTATTTTGCCGCAAGGTAATTTTCCACAATGATCCGTTCTGCATCATTCATGGCATAGGCATAATAGCAAAGTTCAGCCAAACGACCTTGAAAGAGTCTCGGATCACTATTAACATTTGATTCTGTGAGCCGGCCGTTTTCATCATACGAAGTCCTGTTCATCCCGCCTACACCGATAGGGTCCGGATGGTAACTAACACCACCCACGCCGGGCCCTGCATTCTTAAAATATTGCAAAGAATCTTGAAACGGGTCACCGTTCAAGGTGCCTGTAAGACCAGTATAAACCGCGGGATTCGGATTAAAATTATTTGTAATTAATTTATTTCCATCCGTTGTATTTTGACCTTTGGGTACATTGTACACAAGTGATAAAACATACGTAGAATTTGGTTGAATAGGGTGCCCCTTATAAGAGAATCCAAAGGCTGGTACTCTATTTACTCCTGAGACTCTTGGGTCATTATCAGTACCTATATCGTCATAAGCCGCAATAAAGGCAGAATCATCCCGTAAGTATATTTTAAATCCACGGTTACTACCGCCTTCTTCCCACAATGTCTGGTTTGAAGTTACATCATTTCCAGTCCGGAATGCTACAAAAACCGTCTGTTCGTATGTAGTTTGGTAACCAGAAGTATTTAAATTCAAATCGGGAGATGCCGGGGGGCCGTTGTTTCCATCCCAATTTCCAATTTTCAGCATACCTCCATCTTCGTAAGAAACTACTGGTTTACCGTTAATACTCGCTGACGGAGCGTCTCGGTAGATTGGTTGAAGGTAATGTGCGATATCCGCCGGATCCCAGTAGGCGGAGTCGTCTACGGTTATAGCCGTTAAAGATTTATCATGCCAGACATTTACAGGATCACCATCCCCAAGTGTTTTCAAATCACCAGCATCAAGCCAAAGTCGACAGTTTTTTTGAGAGTCCGTATCAACGGTTACTCCACCCGGCCCACGCTGAGCCAAAAGGCTGGTGGCAATCAGAAAGAAACACAAAAGAGTGAAATGCTTCATTTTATCTAAATCAATACTTTCGATAAGCTAATCAAAAATACACTTAAAACCAATTATTTCCTCGACAAAATAAGAATAAATTTCTTTTGAGATAAATTAAAATTCAAAGCCTTATATACGATGGTGGATACAGAATAGTTTTATGCACAAATTATTGAATGACAAACTTCTTGGTTTCATTCAAAAATGGTAGACAGACATTCACAAAATACACACCAGGCGATAAATTACCATAATTCAATTCGCGAAGAGCGGCACCTTCATTAAGCACTGTTTCGCGAACTTTTATTCCCGAAACATTATATATGCTCACTTTTGCATCCGTTTTTGAGAAAGCGGCCGGCAAGCGTAAATAAACCATTCCGGACCGACTTGGGTTGGGGAAAAGGTAAATGTCTTCTGAGGTGGAGGAAGTGGAATTTAAAACAGATACGACATCTGAATACTTATATTGTCCATCATCATCAACCTGCTTGAGTCGGTAGTATGATATTCCAGATAAAGGGTAGCGGTCTTTATCATGGTAATAAAGAGTTAGATTGGAATTTCCGGCTCCCGGCTTTCGCAAAATCTCTTTCCAGATTAAATCTTCTCCCGCGCGTTCAACGATAAAGTAGTCATTGTTTCTCTCAGATGCGGTGACCCAATTTAAATCGACTGTCTTGCCTACTAATTTAGCTGTAAAGCTTAGAAGCTCTATCGGTAAAGGATAAATCGCACTCGAATTACCCAAACTTACAAACATGCCATTGCTCACAGGAATTCCATCAAACTCAGCGATATGTCCAGACAATATAGTAGTTACGGGATACACCGATGCCCCGCTGAAATCATCGGGATCGCTGCTTACCAAAAGTTTAAGCAAAGAAGGATCTGCCGAAAAAGCTGGAGCGTTCTGAGCGGTACTGTAGCGAATATAAAAATCAGCATGTTCAATACCTGTAATCGGGTTGCTCGAAAAATGCCATGCTTTTGCCGATCGCTCTATGACACCTGAGGGCAAAGATTGAGACGATACCGGCCAGGTATTTGTGAGCGATTCTCCATTATCACCCCACATTAAAAAAGCTGTGGAAGCATTAAAACTGGCATTTCGAATGCGCAACTCGCTTTCGCCTTTTGAATCACCGTGAATTTGTCCACTTATTTGACCTATGCCGGCCACACCTTTATTGAAGTCGGAAAAAGTTGAGGTGAGATTGTCGGCGTAGTCTAAATCGAAAACCTGAGCGGCTGGATCAAGAGCGATGTTGTAGCGTGCGGATAGATAGTTCGTAATTATACGAACCCGTGCGAAGTTCATTTTTGGCTCGTTGTAGTATAATAAGTCGCCGATTTTGCCTTTGAAGTAATTGGATGACTCGCCTTTATTTTTTGAGGGGACATTGTTTTGGCCACTTGTATTGGTAAAGTATTTCGTATTAAAAAAACGCGATTGCCACAATACTGCGCCAAGTCCTGCACTTCCGGCACTGCTTTGAAAGCGATCGGTTGGGCCGTTATATGTGTCTACTAATTCGCCATTTACAAAAATGCTCAGCCCAGCTATGGTTGCCGTAGCACTGGTGTTATTTTCGTGATGACAGCTTATTATATAAGGGGTGCCGGCTATCAATCCTGTATATGATACCACGGCAAGGCCTGTTTGATTACTCGGATTGAGTCCCCACTCCACATGTGGATTCAAGTTGTCTTGCCAACCCCATGCCTGAAAATACAGCGTATTATTGATAATGTAGATGGACATACCGGTTCTTTGAGCTCCTGCCTCGAAAATGCATTGTGGAGTAGAACTATTTACTTTTTCAGGAATGAAGACAAAGAATATCGACTTACTGTCGTAAAATGCCGCAGTCTGGATAAGCGAAGATTGGCCCTCTTCCTCGGCACTCGGATTACCAGGAATGAGATAATCGTTTATCCCATCAAATTGAATCATTTTTTTATTATTCAAACCCGATGCCTGCGTAGTAAGAAGAGGAGTATAATTCGAATTGTTTTGAATAATCTGGATTGGACGTGGAGACAGATTGGGTATATCGCTGCCGTCAGTGGCAGCATCCGGCACCATCCATATAGTATTATCATTTAGTTTTCCCACACCGGCTACTCCTTGCCACTCGTATTCCGTATAGTCGCGTATCGTGTAAGTATGGTCATCAATCGCGCCCAGAGTAGCATTAGTAAGTTCGGGAGAGTTATTCAGTTGGAAAATGATCGTTTCATCGGGTTCGGGTGAATCATCGTTTCCATATACGGTAATATGATTTTCACTCGTTATATTATCTTGATACAAGACCTGTGTTGAATCACCTGGCTCAAAGATCATAACACCATCGGCGGCTGCATCATAATCAACTGTGTTCGTCGCCGTTCCAGCTGTTCTGGTAAAAGGAACCGTAATTTCTTTTGCACTACGTGCACTTAGCTTTACGATAATTTGCGGTTCCGATATACTTTCATATCCTTCTGAATTCGATTGTACAAAAGATACGACAGGTTCGGGATCGTTGTCGTTAATGTTAACTTGAATTTCAATGTTCAATGTATCGGTAAAACCCAAATCGCCCGTAGTTGAAATAATTCTAAGTTTTAACTTCTCGTCATATTCATCGGCTAAATCTTCTTTGATCGTCAATAAAAAATTATCTGTCAAAGTAGTGGAATTAAAATGGAGGACTTGAGGAGAAGTAACCGAAAAATCGGTATTTACCGTAGCGGAGCCCCATCCACTGACATATTCTACTGTGGTGGTAGCACTATTAGTGAGATCACCAATTACTTTGAGTGGAATATTTACGGTGCCGGCATTTTCGTTAATATTGACAGTTGCCTCCTCAAAAGTGACCTTGGGAGGTGGGTCATTGTCATAAATACTATAGGTCAGCGTACTTCGGGGACCGATATTAAGTTCGTTATTCACCGAAGTTATGTTGATAGTAAATGCTTCTACCGGCAGGTCGTTTACAGTGTTAGCGTCATTCACAATATCGAATGAAATAGTTTTAGAAGTTTGATTTGCCGAAAAAGTTACAGGCGAATCACCGGGAGTCCATTGATAATCGCTATTAAGTGTTGCGGTACCAGGAGTAAAACCAAACCCTACATCGAAAGTAGTGCCAATAGCCGGTATATAGTTCAAATCCAAAATAGCCGTTTTGGCATCAGTCCCTATATTTCCTTCGATTGCAAAATCGGTAGATAACCGAAATTGCACTACCGGTTTGATGGCGCAAATTGTTAAATACGCGCCGTCTTTTATCGGAACATTGGCTGAATAGGTTCCTGAGGTTTCAGAAAGCTCAATTACCTGTGAATATTCGGCACTGAAATTTGGAAGACTTTGTGTCTCAGAGCCAATGATTAATCCGTATTTTGTATAGCCTGCTGGGAGGGGGGGTAATTTGTCAATATCTGTGGGATTTAATTTGATAGCAATAGATTTGGGCTGCCCAAGCGTACCCCCAGTCTGATTCCATCTCCAGATTCGCCTTAGTCGTTGTATGGAAGCTGAGTCGGGTGTATTTTGTGTAGTCCAGCTTATGGATGCATTATTATGACCCACCAATAAATACTGAGGAGCCGTATTGAAGGCAGTGCCCATATTAGTGGCGCTAATCTCAAAAAGGTTATCTCCCTGACTTACGTTATGCTCTACAGGGCTGAGTTGCTGACGACCAATACCAATTACCCCATCTCCATAACTCGATTCGTAAATGAATTTGTCATTAGCTATTACATTGGCAAAGTATTTTGCTGCCAGATAATTCTCAACAATAATTCTTTCGGCGTCATTTAAAGCATAGGCATAATAGGCGATCTCGGCTATTCGTCCGGTAAAGAGGTCCATACCCGTGGTTGAATTGCGTCTAATAAAATTTAGTTCCGGGTCCGATGAATTCCCGCCATAAATCTGCCCCGATTCATTATACGAACCTTGATTTACACCTCCAATACCTACGGGATCTTGATGGGTAAAAATTCCTCCCACTTCCGTCGGGCATGAGCTACAGTCGTATCCAGAACCTGTACCCTGCAAAAGAGATCCGGTGAAATCTTGACCGTTCAAGGTTCCGGACAGCCCGGTAGCCGTTAAATCGTTATTGGTCGGAACATCATATTTAAAAGCCAGAACATAGGTTGTATTCGGTTGTACTAACTTTTTTTTGTAAACGTATCCAAACCTTGGAACTTTTCCTACCGTTCCGTAATTATAATCGTGATCTCCCGCATTAAAATCATACGCACCAATATAAACGTATCCGTCATAAATATAGGTATTAATACCGCGTTCACCTCCACCTTCCTCCCAGATTACCTGACGGGAATCTACATCATTAGAAGTCCGAAAAGCAAAAAACATGGTTTGTTGATAGGTCGTAACCAAGGTTGGGTTTGAATTCAAATCTTCTGAAATGGATCCGGCAGGCCATTTACCTATCCCCAGCATTCCACCACTTTCGAAAGATACGACGGGCTTGCCGTTAATGCTCGCTGAAGGAGAATTGCGGTAAACTGGATAGGTATATTTATGCGAAAGAACAGGATCGCGGAAAGCAGAATCTCTTGTAGCCGATACAGATTTGTCATACCAAACAATTACAGAATCCCCGTCCCCTAAGTCAGTAAGGTCGCCAGCATCAAGCCATAAACGACAGTTTGTCTGATCGTCACTATCGTCGCTAACTCCTCCCGGTCCTTTTTGACCAAAAGAAATAGCCGCCCACATCCCAAAGAGGATGGTGAAAAGAAGGTGTGACCGATATGTTAGAGTTGTTTCGATAAAACGTTAAAATAATTGTACGAACGAAATAAAAAATCGGATTAAATTGCAAAAATATGAAATTGTTATTGGCTAAACAATTAAGAAGGGTTAAATGTTTGACAACATCCAAGTAGTTTTATTAAATCCGGTAAAAGCTGATGTAGTCATTGGATTGCCAAAAAAAGAGGTATCAAATACAATCAGACTCTGCAAATGGATTATTTAAGATTGCGGCAATAATTTCGGATTTTTCAGGTGCTTAAATGGGGCCGTTCACAGCGTTATTCCATCATTTTGCAATAATCTTTGTTTGTAACAAAGGAGAATCTGAGACAAATCAATAAGCCGAATTTGCGCAAATTTATGCGCTAAGATGAATTATTAGAGCTGCATTTTTTTGTTGTAAACCTAGTAGGTTTTAGGGATGCATTTTGAACAGTTCAACCCATATTATGATACACATTCTGAACGTCATCATCCTCGTCCAGCTTCTCGAGTAGCTTATCCACATCCGCTTCTTCTTCTTCGGTGAGCGACTTCGTATCCATTGGAATGCGGTCAAAACCAGAGCTGATAACTTCAAGACACATGTCTTCGATGGCCTTTTGAAGATTTCCAAAATCCTGAAAAGCGCCGTAAATCATAATTGATTCTTCGTCTTCGAAAATCTCATCGGCACCGTGATCTATAAGTTCGAGTTCAAGTTCTTCGAGATCGTTGTCACCTTTTTCGAGCTTGAAGTAACATTTGTGTTCGAAGAGAAATTCTACTGAACCCGAAGTACCCAAGCTTCCATTGGTTTTGGTGAAACAATGACGCACATTAGCCACAGTTCGAGTATTATTATCAGTCGCGGTTTCAACGAGCACCGCGATACCATGAGGTGCATAGCCTTCAAAAATCACTTCTTTGTAGTCAGCCTGGCTTTTATCCGAGGCGCGTTTAATAGCCCGTTCGATGTTATCCTTAGGCATATTCACGGCTTTGCAGTTTTGTATTACTGAACGTAGCTTAGAATTTGCATCCGGATCGGGGCCACCTTCCTTTACAGCCATTACAAGGTCTTTTCCTAGACGGGTAAATGCTTTACTCATCGCAGACCAGCGCTTCATTTTTCTTGCTTTCCGAAATTCAAATGCTCTTCCCATAATTTAAATTATTTTCTTGTCGAAATTAAGTAGGTATTTGAATTTTGGCATTTCACTCCCTTTTAGGGCTGGGGCGAAGAAATTCCGAAATTCAAATGCTCTTCCCATTTCTTGTATTTATTTAAAAAAAAAAATTAACCGCATAGACCACAGAGATTCTACACTCCAAAAGGAATTCCTTTGGTCGAAAGTGCGCAGAGGAATTCCAACAAAAACGCACTACCGCATCAGCTGGTTAAAATTCAAGGCCAAAAATAACACGATTATATTTTATCGAGTAATGAATTGATAGAAATAGATTTTCAATGATTACAAGATTGTTTTTAATCCTCTAGCGATCAGTGGTCTTATCCTGAATCAACTCAATAATCTTGGTTCGTGCAAATGCAGTAAGTTCGTTCATCGGCATAAGTTCTACTTCTTGCTCAGCGATTGGTTTTCCGACTTTCACGATCACTTCTTGCCCAATTTTTAGTTTGCCACCTTTTGGTTGAATATTGCGCGTTCCGATTATAGCTACTGGAATCAAACGTATTGGACCGGCTTTTGCCAAATGAAAAGTTCCTTTTTTGAAAGCCTGTACTTCGCCATTTACGGAGCGGGTTCCTTCCGGGAAAGTACTTAAAGATTTCCCTTTTTTTACAGCTTTAGCCCCTTTTTCCATTGATTTTCGAGCCTGCTCGCGATTCTTTCGATCTACGAAGACCGTTCCGATGGCCCACATTCCCCACCCGAAAATGGGTATTTTTTTAAGTTCCTTCTTGGCTATAAAATAGACAGGTTCAGGAAGTGCGCTTGTTAAAGCCGGGATATCGAAATTAGATTGATGATTTGAAAAATAAATCCCACGCGGATTATCTGCGATGTTTTCGAGGCCCTCCACTTTTAACTTTGCTCCTGCAAGCCACAACAATCCGGGCCCCCAGATATTGCGGGTTATAAAGGGATATAATCCACCTTTGGGCAACCACGAAAAAATCAAAATGAACAATGCCGATAGGAAACAGAGAATTAAAATGGCCAGAGCGCGGATTAACCGGTTTAAAAACATATCGCGAATGTAATTTATTTCCTTTTCGCCCGGTTTATAAATTTAGGAAAATATTCCGCTAAAACGCACAGAATTATTCATTCTTCAGTAAGTCTTGGAATTCCCCTTTGGAAAAAACCTTTTCAGAAAATAACGCTGTAAATTGATTTTCTTATGCAAAACTAGGATGAAATCGGAGCGATTTGAGACGCACGAATCTAATTACCTCCCAAAATCAAAGGCAATCCATCCCCACCTTGACCAATGACCACTACCTTAGAATTCTGAGATTTAGCCAGCTCAAGCGTAGCTTCAATTCCTTTCCAGCGAAGTAGTTTGTCAGAGATTCCCTCCGAAACAATATCCTGAAAGTCCTTGATACCCTGTGCCTCTATGCGTTTTCGTTCAGCTTCTTTAGATTCTTTTTCAATCCGAAATTCGTATTCCTTGCTCTCTTGCTCTTGTTTGAGTTTCTTCTCAATAGCCGTCATAATATTTTGTGGAAGCTCAATGCCGCGAATCAAAATAGCATCGAGGTAGATGTGTTTTTCGGCAAGACGTTCTTTAACATTATTGTATATTTCATCTTGGATAAAATCACGCTTGGTGGAGTACAATTCTTCGGGATTGTATCGCCCGATAATTTGCCTTGCTGCCGAACGAACCTCTGGTAGAACGACTACCTCCTTGTAGTTTGGTCCGATAGTTTGATAGATAGTTCCTACCTCACTGATCACGGGTCTGAATCGGATTGACATTTCCATTTTAATGGTCAAACCATTTTTTGAAAGTGCTTCCATTACTTCACGTTGTTCCTGATTTCGCACGTTGAAAACGAACATATCGTTCCAAGGGGCAATAAAGTGGAAACCCTCTGTATAGTGACTGTCTGTAATCGTACCACCACCGAATTGTTTGTATAGAACACCTGCTTCACCAGACTCAATTTTTACGGTAGAGGTTTGCCAGAGGATTATTAATAGTACTGCCGACACAATCAGCGTGATTATAATCTTTCGTTGTTGTGGTTCCATGTTTCTTATTGTCTTAATTAATTAAAAAAAAGGGATTTATCTGCCATTCTCTATGGTCGTCCCTATCGATTTTTGTAGCTTCGCGCTAAATTAACATAACAATATGGATTTAGTACAAGAAAAGAATAATGTTAGTGTTCATTATACAGGAACGCTTGAAAACGGTGAGGTTTTTGACTCTTCACGCGATCGCGAACCACTTTCTTTTGAAGTTGGTGCAGGACAGATGATTCCGGGATTTGAAAAAGCTGTTAAAGGTATGAAACTCAATGAGACCAAAAAGATTACCATTGAGCCTGCAGAGGCTTACGGTGAGCTAAAACCTGATATGGTTCAAAAGATTTCTAAGGAGCAGCTTCCGCCAGAATTGGAGGTTCATGTGGGCCAACAGCTAGCTTCACAAATGCCAGATGGTCAGCAAATTGTCGTGACAGTTAAAGATATCGCTGATGATGAAATTACTATTGACGCGAATCATCCCCTTGCGGGAAAAACGCTTAACTTCGAAATTGAAGTGGTAGACATTAAATAAACATTCGTTTTGAACGGATTAAAATATGAATTCGGATTTCTCACGTGAGGAATCCGAATTTTTTTTGGAGTTAATTTTTTTTTATCGCATCCCGATTTTTAAGAACGTATTCGCAAAGGCTAAAATTAGAGTTCACAGAGGGAACCGTGCAAAGGATGCAGGATTTTTCTTTTATGAAATGTTTCGACTCACCTTTGAGGTTACCTGGGGTGGCGCGGGAAATATGAATTTATTTTTTACTCCTCACCATCTTTCGCGTTCTTTTCGATGGGACGGTATACATAATTAATTTTGAAAGGGGGTATGGCGGGAATTGGTTCTGGAGCATTCTCCGATCCTTCTGTTTTTACAGTAAGGTCAGTTTCAAACTGAGATATTGGCTTAATAGTTTCAACTTCTATTTCCTCGTCTTCAAATTCCCAAGAATATATTTTCTTTTGCGGTCCTTGCTTTCGATAATATATGGCGAGAATAAATCCTGCAAAGGCTCCCCAAAGATGGCCTTCCCAACTGATAGTCGGATCGACCGGAAGTATGCCCCACCACATTCCACCATACATAAATGCGACGAGAAGCGACAGAGCTGCCACCCTTTTTTCACGGCGCAGCCAGCCACTCAAAAATAGGAAAGCGGCGAGACCATATACAATTCCGCTTGCGCCGATATGGTAATTGGGTCGACCGGAAATCCAAAGCCAAATTCCGCTCATCAGCCAGATCCAAATGAGTGTTTTGAAGGCAATAGTGGGATAGAAGCGAAATAATGCCCAACCGAGAATGAGCATGGGAATGGTATTATTAAAGATGTGTTTCCAGCCGCCGTGAAGGAAAGGCATGGTAATAATTCCGAGTAACCCTTCAGCTGAACGCGGACGCAGCCCGTATTTTGAGAAATTCAGTCCGGTTTCAAATTCCACCAGAAAAACAATCCACATGATGGCCACAAAAATGAGGGGTATCATCAAGGCCCGGTGCAGAGGTCTTGCATGCATGACCTCTGGAGGGCGGGATTTGGATGTCTCAATATCGGCCAATCTTATTTTATGTTTCGCTGTTTCTTAATGGTTTCATAGGCCTCCTGAACCTTGACGAACTTTTCTTTTGCAGCTTTCTGTATTTCATCACCGAGGGTGCTTAACTTGTCGGGATGGTATTTAAGCGCCATTTTGCGATAAGCTTTCTTAATTTCTGCCTCTGTAGCATTTTCGTGTATTTCGAGCACGGCATACGCACTTTTCGTATCGGTGCCAAACATTGCGCGAACAGATTCAAAATCCTTTAGGCTTATACCAAGGTAGCGTGCTATTTCCTCAATCACACCCAGCTCCCGACTATCAATAGTGCCATCAGCCTGAGCAAGTCCGAAAAGGTAGTGTGCCATTTGAAGCCGCATAGGGTGTGGCATATTGGCTTTTATTTGGAGACAGACTTCCCTGAGGCGAATAGGTTGTTTCAGAATTTCACGTAAAAGCAAAATCTGTTCACCGGCTTTTTTTTCACCAAACTGGCGTACAAAAAAATCTTTAACAAAATCAAGCTCCGACTTAAGAACCTTACCATCGGCTTTCATTACAGCTGCCGATAGTACGAGTAAGCTAATTATAAAGTCATTTGTAGAAGTGCGTTGGCGTCCCATTCTATGCGCACCGGCTTGTCCTGAAGTGGTGATTTCGGCTGTGCTCGCCATCGAGCCTAATGCAAATCCAAGTATTGCACCAATCGGCCCTCCTACTACAAAGCCGAGACCGCCGCCAATCCATTTTAAATATTTTTTATCCATGTAATATTATTTCAAAATATTGGGTAATCGATGCCGTCGTTTAATTGATAATATTCAAATGTTTTATGTGGTAGAGGCATTGCATGCAACGCCTCTATCGCGTATCAATAAAATTGAATCACCACGACCCACCGGCTCCGCCACCACCGAAACTACCTCCGCCAAAACCACCGAAACCGCCGCCACCGCCGCCACCGAAACCTCCGCTTCCTCCGGAAAAATTACCAAATGAACCGCCATGACCGCGACCGCTTGCCGCATTCATCAACATAAGTGCAGCCCAGAATCCCATATTGTTGTTGCGTGCATAAACTCCCGTACGTCGGTACATGAGAAATATCCAAATCCCGATGAAAAACAATATGGGTAGGATTGCCATCAGACCTCCGCCCTTTTTCTTTTTCTTATCATATTGTTTGTAATTGTATTCACCTGTCGCTAACTCGGATATTACACCGACCGCTTTGTCTAAACCTGCATAATAATTCTGACCTTTAAAATTGGGGATCATTTCCTTATCTACTATCAGCTTGCATGTAGCATCGGGAATGGCTCCTTCGAGGCCGTAGCCTGTGGCAATAAAAGTATGACCATTACCCGACTCGTTCTTTGGTTTTAAAAGAATAACGGCACCGTTATCAAATTCTTTTTGTCCTACTGACCAGCGTTTACCGATTTCGTAAGCGGTCATAGCGGCATCCCCTGCGCAGAGTTTCGTAAGGGTTACAATAACCACCTGATTACTCGTTTCGCGGTTGAGATTTTCTAGCTTTGCCTCAAGCCGTGCTTCCTCCTGATCGGTGAGGATATTGGCTTGATCGACTACGAGTTTATTCGGCTTGGGTGGATAGCAATCATCAACAGATGACTGAGCCATTGTCGGAAAGGTAGTCGCGAAAAGTAGAAAAAAGAATATGAAATTTTTTCGAATCATTTGTCTTGGATATTGTCGCCGTACGAAATTTCATTGCTCAGTTCATTCACATCATCAGTGTGATAGGGAAAATGTGTTTTGAGTTGTTTACCGGCTTCGATAATCGCTTCGGAGAGACCGTTAGCGTAATCGCCTTTTTTGAAGTGTGTCAATAGTTGTTCCTTGATTTCTTTCCAGAAATTTTGGGGCACCTTGGCATTGATACCGCCATCGCCGAGGATGGCAAATTTGCGGTCTTCATGACTCACATAAAACAAAACGCCATTGCGGCGTTCTGTTTTGTGCATTTCGAGTTCTTTAAACACAAATGCTGCTCTGTCAAGCACATCTTCCTTGCATCGGGATTCGATATGAACCCTTATCTCGCCACTCGTATTGAGTTCTGCTTTTGCAATGGCATCCGTAACCTGCTTTTGTTCGGCAACAGAAAAAAAAGTGTCGGTCATAATTAAAAATTGACTTCAGGTGCTTTTTCAGTGCCTTTGTCTGATTCGAAATAACCTTTTTTATCAAAATCAAACATTCCCGCAACAATATTTTTCGGAAACTTCCGGATGTATGTATTGTAATCGCGAACGCTATCGTTGAAATTATTACGCGCCACGGCAATTCGGTTTTCTGTGCCTTCGAGCTGAGCTTGAAGTTGCGAAAACTGGGTTGAAGCTTTCAAATCGGGATAACGCTCTACAGAAACGAGTAACCGCGAAAGAGCTCCGCTCAGTTGCGATTGAGCTTCTTGGAATTTTGCTATATTTTCTGGTGTAAGCTCGTCGGCCTTAAACTGAATACTTGTAGCTTTCGAACGCGCTTCCACCACTTTAGTCAGCGTTTCCTGCTCAAAGTTGGCATATCCTTTTACAGTATTTACCAGACTTGGAATCAGGTCGCTACGGCGTTGATATTGCGTTTCGACGTTTGCCCATGCTTTGGTTACTCCCTCGTCTTTTTCGACCATGGAGTTGTAGCCACATGAACTGAGCGTTAAAGCTCCCAGAATAATTATTAAATACTTCTTCATTGGTGATTTATATTGTTGGTTAATTAATAAGCTCTATGCTCCGGCGAATAAATTTGCTCAGCGCTTCTCCTTTCAGCATATTTTGCGAAAGCATGGCCAAATCAACCACTTGTGAGATCAATTCTTTTTTGCGCTTTTCATCTTTTTCGTTCACAATTTCACCGATTAATTGGTGATTGGAATTTACCACAAGGTTGTACATTTCTGGCAAAGAGCCAAACATATTTCCACCGCCGGTCATCTGCTGCTCTTTCATACGACGCATAAATTCGCTTTGGGTGATGATCATTGGCTGGTCTTTTTCGCTCATGCTTTCAAATTGCACATTGAATTTTTCTTTTTCAATGCTTCCCTCAATCATGGGCTGCAAAGCCTTTTGCTCGTCTTCGCTGAGTTTTGAAGGAAGATCTTCCTCTTTTTGAATCAGCTTGTCAACCGTATCCGAATCAACGCGTGCAAAACCGATGTTTTCACCATTTTGCTCCAGCTTGCTTACTACATGACTGGTAAGCGATGAATCCATGATCACCACATCGTACTCCCGGTTTTTGGCCGATTCGATAAAGCTGTGCTGTTCTTTGGCATCGTTGGCGTACAAGATGATTGTTTTCTTGTCTTTATCGGTTTGATTTGCTTTTATTTTCTCAAGATATTCTTCTTGAGTATAGTATTTTCCATCTACCGATTTGAGGAGATAGAATTTGGAAGCTTTCTCAAAAAACTTCGCGTCGGTGAGCATTCCAAATTCAATGAAAATCTTCACATCATCCCATTTCTTTTCAAAATCGGCACGGTTATTTTTGAACATTGTGGCTAACTTGTCGGCTACCTTTTTGGTGATGTGCGATGAAATTTTCTTCACATTGGCGTCTTCCTGAAGGTAGGAGCGCGAAACGTTAAGTGGAATATCAGGAGAGTCGATTACGCCATGAAGCAGGGTAAGAAATTCAGGTACAATATTCTCGACGTTATCCGTAATAAACACCTGATTACTGTAAAGACTGATTTTGTTTTTCTGCATTTCAAAATTGTTCTTCAATTTTGGGAAATACAGAATTCCGGTCAAATTGAACGGAAAATCAACATTCAGGTGAATGTGGAAGAGCGGCTCTTCAAACGACATTGGATAGAGTTTCCGATAGAAATCTTTGTAATCCTCATCGCTGAGGTCTCCAGGATTTTTTGTCCAGGCCGGATCGGTTGTGTTGATAATGTGATCTTCAACGATTTTGGTTTCCTTGCCACCTTCTACAACTTTTCCTTCGGCATCTTTTTCTTTTTCAGTCCGTTCAGTTGTTCCAAATTTAATAGGAACGGGTAGGAATTTGCAGTATTTATTAAGGATACCTTCGAGACGGCTTTTCTCCAAAAACTCCAATGAATCTTCTGCAATGTGAAGAACCACGTCGGTTCCTTTGCTTTTTTTGGATGTTTCTTCTATCGTGTAGTTCGGACTTCCGTCACAACTCCATTTAACGGGTTTGCTGTTGGGGCGCTGTGAACGGCTAATGATATCCACACGCTCGGCCACCATAAAAGCCGAATAAAAACCGAGACCGAAATGGCCGATTATTGCATTTTTCTTATCTGAATCCTTATATTTCTCTACAAATTCTTCGGCACCTGAGAATGCGATCTGGGTAATGTATTTTTCGATTTCTTCATCGGTCATACCGATTCCATTGTCGCGCACGATAATCTGCTTTTTCTCTTTATCGAGAATAATCTCTACTCGAAGATTTTCGGTATTGGCTTTCACTTCTCCCAGCGAAGCAAGAGTTTTGAGTTTTTGAGTGGCGTCCACAGCGTTGGAAACCAATTCGCGCAAGAAAATCTCATGGTCTGAATAGAGAAATTTCTTGATTATGGGAAAAATATTTTCGGTACTTACGTTAATATGTCCTTCTTGCATTTCTGAGTTTTTTTTTAATGAATAGTTGGCTCACTTCAATTGCTGTGCCAGATGAATTTGGCTGCCAAATTGACGGAATGGGGGCGGGGATTGGGGTCGGGATGGCAGGTGTGTAATTTATGAGCAGAGGTGAAATAGAATTATATTTCGAAAGCATCAAACAGAATATTTTATTGTAAATTGGTCAGCTAATCTGCCAAAGTTCCGTTTTATGAAAATGATAGCAACCTTAATCGATTTTCGGCCAACTTCCGAAATAGCCACCCAATATGCCTGTTGGCTTTCTAAACAAACGGGTGCAGCTGTTAACTTGTTACATATAACGGATGAGCAGGATCCAGACGTTGAAGCGATCAAAAAGAAGTTGATAGATTTCTCGAAAATTGATAGTTATGGTGTGGAATATTCAGTTTCTGTAGGAAAAGGGGAGTATTTGCATGAAATTCCAAAGCTTCTGAGACTTGTAGATGCTGATTTCGTAGTTATTGGTACGCATGGTATTCAAGGGGTATATCAAGCTTTGTTTGGGGCCAATGTTATCAAACTCATTCAGAGCCTTATAATATCTGCGTTGATTGTTCAGGACAACACTCCTTCGCCTGGTGAGAATGTCCCAAAAATACTTTTTCCTGTAGGCTTACATCAAAATTTCGAGGTCATGCTTAAGAAAACTGCCGAATGGGCACTGGATATGGATGCGACTGTTGACGTTTTCACACTGCTGAAAGATGGCGGAGACACCTATGACGACTTCATAAAAAACACAGAAAAGGCTAAAACATATTTTAATAAACACGGCGTGCATTATAAGACCGTGATCAAAGAGCCAACCACCTATTCGATTGGGTACGCGAAGGAGATTTTGAATTATGCCAAAGAGAGTAAACCCGGTTTGATTACGATGCTATCGCAAGTATCTGATGAAAACCGCTATTTTGGCAATGCAGATAAGACCAATCTGGTGCTCAATCCTCAAGGCATTCCAGTATTGTGTATTGGTGAATAGTTTCTTCTTGAAATAGAAAGCGATTACTCAGAAGCTCTGCTGCCTAATTCTACTACCTCGAGCCCAGCGACTTTCCTATCGTCTATTTTCATACGAATAAGCGTACGAACTTTGTGGAAACCATGTCTCCCGGCGGCCCCGGGATTTATATGCAATAACCCGAATTGCGGATTTTGTTTGACCATACAAATATGCGAATGCCCACAAATAAAGACATTTGGCTGCGATTCACGAACGATTTTGGAAACACGCGCCGGATAATTTCCCGGTTTTCCTGCAATATGGGTCATATAAATTCTCAAACCTTCGCAATCGAAAACTTGATCGAGCGGGAAGACTTTTCGCAATATTCCTCCGTCAATATTTCCGTAAACTGCGCGCACCGGAGCTATGGATTCCAGTTTTTCGGTAACGGAAAGATAGCCGATATCGCCGGCATGCCATATTTCATCGCATGTTGATAGATGATGGAGGATGCGATCGTCCATATATCCATGCGTATCTGAAATTATCCCTATGCTTTTCACTCTTCTGTATTACTTTTGCCAAAAATTAAAATCCATTGACGCGCTTCTTTTTGCATCTCGCTTATGACGGTACAAATTATCACGGTTGGCAAGTCCAGCCCAAAGTTAATACAGTGCAGGAAACTATCGAGAAAGCATTACGGATTTTAGTGCCCGATTTGAAATGCATTATTGGTTGCGGCCGCACCGATACGGGAGTTCACGCGGCCGACTATTATGCTCATTTTGATACACGCGGAGAAATTCCTGAAGAGGTAGTCTACAGATTGAATGCGATTCTGCCACGAGATATTGTGATTTTGGATTGTTTCGAAGTTGATAGCCAGCTTCATGCGCGATTTGCCGCAAGGGCACGTACCTACCAGTTTTATCTTCACTTTCGTAAAAACCCATTTCGAAATCACTATTCAGTTTTTAACGTAAATGCATTGGATGTGAAATTGATGAATCAGGCATGTGAATATCTCCTGGGCGAACATGATTTTTCATCATTCAGCAAAAGCCGCACACAGACCCATACAAATATTTGTAATGTTACCTTTGCGCGCTGGGAACAAATTGAAGCGGGAGCTGTTTTTACGATTTCCGCCAATCGTTTTTTGCGAAATATGGTTCGTGCGGTGGTAGGAACTATGATTTTGGTGGGAGAAGACAAATTTAAACCGGCAGAAATCAAATCCATTATTGAACAAAAAGACCGAAGTGGCGCCGGCAAATCCGTTCACCCACAAGGTTTGTTTTTAACGAAAATAGAATATCCTCAATTGCATGGCACAGGTAACAGGTAAAGCGTTTGATTTAAAACTTTTCACACGGGTTTTAAAATACGTTGCTCCTTACAAGCGCATATTTTATTTATCCTTTTTCCTTACAGTTCTTCTGGCTGGGCTGGCTGTCATTCGTCCTATCTTAATCGGAAAGGCAATTGATGAATACGTGGTAACCAATGATTCCAACGGGCTGCTTGTGCTAATGCTTCTCGTTACCGGAATCTTATTTGTTGAGGCGGCAGTACAATTTTACCAAACCTATTACAGTAATTGGCTGGGCCAGTCGGTCACCATCGATTTGCGTTCGATACTTTTCAATCATATTACCTCCTTCAAGCTTAAGTACTTCGACCGCACCGCTATCGGAACGCTGGTAACCCGATGTATTAGCGATATTGAAACGATTTCACAGATTTTCTCACAAGGTTTATTATCCGTGATGGGCGAAGTTTTGAAACTCATAGTCGTCATTACAGCAATGTTTGTTTTCAGTTGGAAATTAACGCTATATGTTTTAGTTCCTATTCCTCTGCTTATTTTTTCTATGGTCGTTTTTAAAAATGCTATTAAACGGTCTTTTCAACAAGTCCGAATACAAGTGTCGAGGCTTAATGCATTTGTTCAGGAGCACATTGTAGGAATGTCGATTGTTCAGGTATTTAATCGGGAGAATACGGAAACTCAAAAATTTGCGGCAATTAATAATAGCCATCGTATGGCTCACATAAAGTCGGTTTGGGCATTTTCAATTTTCTTTCCGGTAGTTGAGATATTATCGGCCATTTCCCTCTCACTTCTCGTGTGGTGGGGAGTTGGTAATGTTCTGGATGGTGAAATTCAACCTGGCGATCTCGTCATGTTTATTTTATTTATCCACATGCTTTTTCGCCCCATTCGGCAATTGGCCGATCGTTTCAATGTATTGCAAATGGGAATGGTAGGTAGCGAACGCGTATTCAACGTGCTCGATACCGAGTCGCAAATTCAAGATTCGGGAACGCTCGATTCCGGTATTTTAGGGAATATAACTTTCGAAAATGTCTGGTTTGCCTACAACGACGAAGACTGGGTTTTGAAAGATCTAAGTTTTGAAGCGAAAGAAGGGGAGACCCTTGCTTTTGTGGGAGCTACAGGAGCTGGAAAATCATCGATCGTAAACCTTGTAAGCCGTTTTTACGAGTTTCAGAAAGGAGAAGTAAGAATTGATGGAACACCTGTTCAGGATTTCAATTTGGAATATCTACGTAATGGTATCGCCGTTGTTTTACAGGATGTATTTCTCTTTTCGGATACGATTGCCAATAATATTTCGCTTCACAATCCGGATATCACACGCGACGAGATCGTAACTGCAGCAGAAGCAGTCGGTGCTTCAGATTTTATCGAGCGACTCCCAGGCGGATATGACTACGACGTAAAAGAGCGTGGAGGAATGCTGAGTGTAGGTCAGCGACAACTTATCAGTTTCATACGGGCCTATGTTTACAATCCCAAGATTTTGATTCTCGACGAGGCTACTTCATCAGTCGATACCGAATCGGAACTCTTGATCCAAAAAGCAATTGACAAGCTCACTGAAAACCGTACAAGCATTATTATTGCCCATCGACTGAGCACCATCCAAAAAGCGGATAAGATAATCGTCCTCGAAAAAGGAGAGATTATTGAGCAAGGCACTCATCAAGAATTGCTTGCTCATGAAGGCCATTACAAGAAATTGATTGATATGCAGTTTCAGGATGAGTCTTGAGTACAGGGTATTGAGTAGTTAGTATTGAGTAGTTAGGGGATGAAGATCTCCTTGCACGATTTTCGATTATTCATGTGTCCTTAAAGGCTGAATTATTTGAAAATTCTTGAGCTGATTACTCATAATCATAAACTGACTACTTATCAAGATATTCCGAAATTGTCCGTACCTTGTTAAGGTAAACCAAAAAATCCAATATCATGAATTCCCTTCCAAACACCCAATAAATTTATAGAAGTAGTTAAAAATCAGAGCTCTTATTTAAAATCATTCGTTGGAATTCTCTTTTTTATGTTGTTTTCTTTAGGAATAAAAGCACAGACCTATTCTCTCATTATTCAGAATAAATCAAGTTGCGAGGTAAAAATCATATTAGAATACTGTACACCTCCTCAATCTACTGATGGGATGGTTTGTCCTGCTCTTGATTCTGAGATATTTACGATTTATGGAGAGCCCGAAATCTACATAGGAACTTTTGCCGGTGTTGACTTTCCATTTGATGGGACTTTTGATTCTAATTGTTCTTCGGTTTCTGCTAATCCGTATCCAGATGACTGCTATGAGAACGTGGGATCTCTAACGAATCAAACGAGTCCGACACACACAGATTTTTATGTAATACTTTATTAATAGTCTTACCATGAAACGATTTTCAATAATCCTTCTATTCTTGATTTTGGCTGCGCCTTTGTTTAGCCAACCAAGTGAGTTGGTGGTTAAAAAGTTAATCTCGGTTTCAACCAATGGTTTTAAGAAGTTTGACAATGGCTTAGGTTATGTATTAACCGGTTATCCGGGGCAATTCCCCAATCCGCCGGTGACAAATATTGGGATATGGGATGATGTTGATCATAATTGGACAATCAATGATACTGTATTTAAAGGACTCACTTTGGTATATAATGTTGATTTGATTCCGGTAGGTGAAATGAATACAAATTCTTCATTTAGTAGGAACGATATATTACCATTTTCAAACCAAAAACTGGTAATACAGTTGCGCGGTTTTCCATCTTATACTTTGCCTTCAAGTTCACATCCTCCTATTTCAAATTTTTCGGCTTCGGCACCTGTTGATGTGAGTTATTTTACTTTCGATGGTATTAATAATAATGCTGAGGGCATGTTTTATTATACGAAAAATGAGCCTGTAAATATGCCATTATGGCCTTTTCCCGGTTATACTTCGAGTGTTTACAGTACAAGTTCCCTTTTGAATTATAATAGTAGTGCTGTTCTGAACGATAGTCTCTTCATTTCTTATTTAAACCTTACGGGAAGTCAAAGCTTGAACAATACATTAAATTTTTCGGGATATGGCAACGAGATAAATTTAGTTCGTGCGCAATACAATTTGCTTACTAATGAAATTACCGTTCAACAAATTGGTTCGAACTCTGGAAGTTTGGCAACTTTTGCTTTAGAAGCATCCGAAGATGGCAGCGATATTTACAGGGTAGGACTGGTACGCGGGAACAATACACCGGTTAGTATATCCGGGGCACAACTCGAAATGCCACCGAATGATTCTCTCTACCATGTGTTTATGACTAAAGAGTCTGCCCAAGGAAATACAGAATGGCTCACTGAGCTTTACGCATATAATAACACAGGAAAAGATACTGCCGTTTCTCCGGGTAACTATAACGTATGGAACCTCCCAAACTCGATTGTTGAGGATGGTGGGGACATCTTTCTGAGTATGAGAACCCAAGTTTATGCACCATATGGAGACTCGCTACTTTATAAGAATTTCCTTGGAAACAACGATTTGTATTATGATTTAATACCGGATATTTATAGCGGTACGAATCAAGTTCCATTCGCCAGAATCAATCTTTTTAAAGTGAATGAAAATGGTACAATTGAAAAGAATTTAATATACACACTGAGTTCACCATCGATCTATTTACCCCAGTTTCAACTCTACAAAGTAGCCGATAAACTCGCCTGCGTATTTTATAAAAATTATGCAAATGATTCAACGGTTGTTTTTACTTCAGTAAATGCTGATGGGAGTACCCAAAATACTTCTATTGAATTTTCCGCAGGGAGAGGAATTAATGTACTATGGCTCAATACAGATATAGAAATACTCGATACCTGGACGATTCCATATTCGATACCTAATTTTACGGATTCGATTCCTGATAATGGTTTGTATATAAATGGTATTTATCCGTATCAAGGCGATACACTCCTGATTCAGGGAAGCATAAAAAGTGGAACCTTCACATCCCTCGATCCATTTAGCCAATCGGAAGAAATTACACCAAGTACAAATGGAAATTCTTCGTTCTTTGCTTTTTACAGTGCTCCTGAAATACTTGCCAATACACCCAAAATAGAAGAAATCCCTAATCTTTCGGTCTTTCCCAATCCCACGGATGGTGAACTTCATATATCGGGCATCGCTTCTGAAAATAGTCGGTATCGAATTTTTGATATCTCAGGACGTATGGTTCAAGCCGGAATGCTTAATGGCGATCTTATCGTCAATACATCTCGTCTTAATAGCGGGATGTACATTTTGAGAATAGAAACGGGAAAGAGTAGTGGTAGTCTGAAATTTGTTGTGAAGTGAATTTTTGATATAGAGAGTATTGTGTACAGAGTATTGAGAAGAATTTACCAACTACCTATGGACGACTAATTCTAAAATTATCCGTACATTGTTTAAGTAAACCAAATAATCCAATATCATGAAATCAATTCCAAACACCGAAACACCCAAACACCCAAACACCCAAACACCCAAACGTTTAAAAATCAATTAAATAGTCAATTTAAAGTATTAAAAATTGCAATTGGTTTTATTGTATTATTATTGGGTTCTTTTACCGTAAAAGCTCAGGAAAATATTTATTATTTTGGAAATAAGTCTAATTGTACGGTGCATATTCTATTGGCTATTTGTGGCAACAGTACCCCTGTGATATTCGATGTCAGTCCAAATTCATCTTATACATTGCCCCTCGGCTCAGAAGAGTTTCCTGATTATATAAAAGCTATATTTAATTATGATACAGTAGTTTATGTGGATCGCACATCAAACTGCGGAATAGCCGCAACTTATACCACAACCACTTTGCCAGATCCATGTTACCATAATAATGCTTATTTTATTCCTACTTATAATACGCCTCCTCCCTATGCCAATAGATTTGATTTTGCAGTCTATTAAATAAATTGCAATGAAAAAGAATTTTCTTCTTAAATCTTTTGTGCTTTTAGTCCTCCTGGGTGCATCACTTTCCATTCATGCTCAGTCAAATGGCCTGATCTATAAAAAAGTAATAGCGGGAAATAATCTATGGTTCAAAACATTGCCAGATGCTTCAGGATATGCCTTGACTTATGGAAGTGGATTTTTAATTGACTCTTTGGATATAGGAGTTTGGCAAAACCATCCTGTTAGCCTCACAATAGATTCTTTGCAATACCATGGTTGTGTCGTTCTCTATAATTCAAATCTTGAACCGACTGGTAAAGTTTTATCGAATAGTTATCGTTGGAATCCATATCCATTAACGAATACAGAAGTGATTCTTAATTATCATCATTTTTATTCTTTTCAAGGTTTGTACTTAACGACACTTCCACCGGCATCCAACTTTCAGGGCAATCAATATGGTGTGGGAAACTATTTCCGCTACAATGCAACGACTCAATCTGTAACCGGACTTCTTAATTATTCACTTCCTACTCCGCCTGTTTATTATAATATTTATCCATATATCGGATTTTTTTCGGCCATAAATGGAAGTGCTCAGCCATTAAGTGCAGGTTCTGATGTCGCAAATTTTTCGGCTGTCCTAAATGATAATGTGCTTATCGGCTATTATCAACTCATCGGTCAGCAATCGGTAAATGATTCTTTGGATTTTACTGCTTGGGGTGGCCAGGTAAATCTTCTTCGAATTAAAATGAATCTTAATTCAGGTGAATTTGAGGCAACTCAGATTGGATCTTCTACGGGAAGTCTGGTTCCACTATATGCTCAGCCCATAGATAATGGGGAAGGTTTGTACTACGCAGGTCTGGTACGTGGAAATAATACTCCAGTGAGTGTGTCGGGAGCTGAAATTGAAATGGCTCTAAATGACTCCTTGTATCATGTATATATAACCAAGGAATCGGCAGCTGGCGCCACCGAGTGGCTTACGGAATTATATGCATACAATAACACATTCGCTGATTCAATTCATGCAAGCTTCAACATGCGAAATACTATTTACACAATTCTTGAAAAAGATGAAAATCTGTTTGTGAATAACAGTTTCAATGGATTTATTCCCAATGATGATACCCTTATGTACCGTGATTTTACGGGTGAGAACATGCTGCTTACGGATGCAATTCCCTATTATGGGGCATTCAATAACGTTCAAATACCAATAGCCGAGAGTTCCATTTATAAATTGAATAGCAACGGCAGCTTAATCGGTAAATTGAGCTATTCTCAAACCATTGTTGGATATAATTTTTCCGGTCAGACGGGTTGGTTAGACCGAGCCAACAGGTTATTTGAAGTTGGAGATAAACTCGCTTGGGTGCACAATTACTATTCGCCAACGAACACTTCGATTGAATTTACCTACAAAACCTTAAACGGAAGTATCCAAAATTCGAGTATTGATCTTCCTGCTGGTAAAGGGACTTTTATTTTATGGCTTGATACGGATCTTACTATTATAGACTACTGGCTTTTCCCTTACACCTCTGATGATATAGCAGGCGTAAACAATTTCAACTATATTGGTCAATATTCAAGCGACACTCTGCTAATTCAAGGGAATCTTTCCCCATTATCGTCCATTAATATTAATCCTTTTGGGACTGACTTGATCGTAGAAACTACCGAGTCCACGATTGTAAAAACGTATTTTGCTTTTTACAGTGCTCCTGAAATACTCACCAATACACCCAAAATAGAAGAACTCCCTAATCTTTCTGTCTTTCCAAATCCAACTGAAGGTGAACTCCATATATCGGGCATTGCGAACGAAAATAGTCGGTATCAGATTTTTGATATCTCAGGACGTATGGTTCAAGCCGGAATGCTTAATGGTGAGCTTTTCGTCAATACATCTCACCTTACAAGCGGGATGTATATTTTGAGAATAGACACAGAGAAGAGTAGTGGCAGTCGGAAATTTGTTGTGAAGTGAATTTTTAGTACCGAGTACAGAGTACAGAGTACAAAGTAGTGAGATGAAATTTATCAACTGACTACTGACTTCTCAATACCAACTACTCCCTTCAAAACTTCTCCTTCAAATACTTTCCGGTAATAGATTCCGGACATTCAATCAAACCTTCAGGAGTTCCCGTAAATACAACATTCCCACCTTTGTCACCGCCTTCGGGGCCGAGATCAATTACCCAATCGGCCATTTTTATTACATCGAGGTTGTGCTCGATCACAATTACGCTGTGGTGACGGTTTAGCAACTCAGTAAAACTTTCGAGGAGCTTGGCTACATCGTGAAAATGCAATCCGGTAGTCGGTTCATCAAAAACGAAAAGTGTTTTGGGTTCGTTTTTACCTTTTGCAAGAAATGCTGCAAGCTTTGTGCGTTGCGCCTCGCCACCACTCAATGTGCTCGACGATTGTCCGAGCTTAACATATCCCAATCCCACTTTTTGTAAGGGGAGGAGCTTGTCGATTATTTTCTCCGCTGATTTAGACTTTGTGTCTCCGCTAAAGAATTCACAAGCTTCATCCACCGTCATTTCCAGAATTTGGGAAATGTCCTTGTCGCGGTATTTTATTTCGAGGGTTTCAGCTTTGTAGCGTTTTCCGTGGCAGGATTCGCAAGTGAGTTGAATGTCGGCCATAAATTGCATTCCGATAGTTACTACGCCTTCGCCTTCGCAGGTTTCGCAACGTCCGCCTTTAACATTAAAACTAAAATGGCCGGGCTTGTAATCCCGCAATTTGGCAAGCTTTTGAGATGCGTACAAGGTTCTGATTTCATCAAAGGCTTTTACGTAAGTCACAGGATTGCTTCGCGAGGATTTCCCAATCGGATTTTGATCCACAAACTCCACCGACTGGATAGCGCGGAGATCACCTTCTAATTCATCAAATTCCCCCATTTGGGTACCGTATTCTCCCAGTTGCTTTTGAACGGCGGGGTAGAGCAAGTTTGTGATCAACGTGGATTTTCCGCTACCACTCATTCCGGTCACCGCTACCAAACATTCAAGGGGAATGGTGACGTCAAAGTCTCTCAGGTTATGCTCTCGCGCACCTTTTACCGTAAGTGAATTTTTCCATTTCCTCCGTTTTGAAGGAATTTCAATTTCCTTTCTTCCCGTTAGATAATCAGCAGTAAGCGAATTCGTAGCGTGAATCAATTCTTCATGCGTTCCCTGAAATACGAGCTCGCCACCCAGCGTACCGGCTTCCGGTCCCATATCGATTATTTCATCAGCAGAGCGCATAATCTCTTCATCGTGCTCCACAACGATCACAGTGTTTCCCAACCTTTGCAAGGAGCGTAACACCCCAATCAGCCGCGTGGTATCGTGCGGATGCAATCCAATGCTTGGTTCGTCGAGAATGTACATGCTGCCTACAAGGCTGCTACCGAGCGAAGTTGCAAGTTTTATTCGCTGAGACTCTCCACCAGAAAGCGAATTCGACAGTCTGCTTAGAGTGAGATATCCGAGACCCACATTATTGAGATAGGTCAGTCGGTTTTGTATTTCCGTAAGGAGTCTTTTGGCAATTTGTCGGTCGTGCTTACTGAGGTTTAAGTTTTCGATGTCGCTCAGGCTTTTGCTCACCGGCAAATCCAGAAATTCCACAATCGAGTGTCCATCAACTTTTACATAGTTGGCATCTTTGCGTAAGCGCGATCCTTTGCACTCGGGGCAAAGCGTTTTTCCGCGATACCGGCTCAACATTACGCGGTACTGGATTTTATATGATTTTGATTCGATGTATTTGAAAAAGGCATTCAGGCCTTTGAAATATTTATTTCCTGTCCAGAGTAATTCTTTTTCTGCTGCCGTCAGTTTGTTATAAGGTCGATGTATCGGAAAGTCGAATTCTGAAGCATTCGCAAGAAGTTCATCTTTCCAAGCTCCCATTTTTTCACCCCGCCAGGCTACGATAGCATCTTCATAAACACTTTTCTTCTTGTTGGGGATCACTGCATCGGGATCGATTCCGATTACGCTCCCAAAGCCTTCGCAGGTTTTGCACGCTCCTAATGGATTATTGAAGCTAAAGAAATGAACATTGGGAATTTCGAAGGTTATTCCATCTCGTTCGAATCGATTGGAGAAAGATTGTTTCCGGGGTTTAATGTCATCCAGCAATTCAACAATGCAGATTCCGTTGCCTTCAAAAAAGGCAGTTTCTACTGAATCGGCAATCCGTGAAATATTTTCTTCATCTTCTGGATTATTCACTACGCGGTCGATAACGATTTCAAGGGTATCTTTGCCTTTTACTTTTTTGAAATCCACATCACTGAGGCGTACAACATGGCCATTTCTGGAAATTCGGGTAAAGCCTTGTTTGGTAATGATTTCGAGTTGCTGTTCAACGGTCCGATCGGCTTTTTTTATAAGCGGTGCCATGATCATGCACTTCGAATCGGGTGGGAGCGAGCTGATATAATTGACCACATCGGTAGTGGTGTCGCGCTTCACTTCCTTTCCGGAAACGGGACTAATTGTTTTTCCAATCCGCGCAAAAAGCAACTTCAGGTAATCGTAAATTTCGGTAGAAGTGCCAACCGTGCTGCGTGAATTGCGCGTGGTAACTTTCTGCTCGATGGCAATGGCTGGCGAAATTCCAAGAATGGATTCCACTTCAGGTTTGTCCATTTTGTCGAGAAACTGACGGGCATACGAAGAAAGACTTTCTACGTACCTCCTTTGACCTTCGGCGTATAAAGTATCGAAAGCCAACGATGATTTCCCGGAACCCGATAAACCTGTTATTACGATAAATTTTCCTCTGGGAATGGCAACGGTGACGCCTTTGAGGTTATGCGTTCGTGCTTTTTTTATAATAATATGAGTCTTTTGGTCCACTTTAGGTGGCGCAGTTTCAGGCATAGGATTCACAGGGTATTTAACATTTTTCAACGGGCAAAATAATTAAAAATTTGCGTTGTAAACTTCAATAACATATCTTAGTGCTCAGATGTTCGTATAAAAATGCGAACTTTTTTTTAAATCTAATTCCCAACTGCCTATAGCATACAGTTCTACTCCTCAAATCTCACACAAAATTAAAGGGAGAAGTATGCACTTAAATTTATCCGATCAGGAGTTGGTTTCCGCCTACCTCAAAGGTAACGAATCCGCATTTGAAGTATTGTTGAAAAAACACAAAGACCGCATTTATTCACAAATAATGATGCTGGTTAGAGATGATGTGGTTGCCGATGATATTTTTCAGGAAACGTTCATGAAAGCCATTCGCACATTAAAGCAGGGCAAATATAATGAAGAGGGAAAATTCCTTCCTTGGGTGTTGCGTATAGCACACAACTTATCGATCGACCATTTTCGAAAAGCGAAGAAAATGCCTGCAGTGCGCAGCGATGAAAATTACGATGTTTTCGGCTTGATTCCGCGGGATGAGAAAAATGTGGAAGAAGCCTGGATTGATGACATTATACATGGAGATATCCGAATGCTAATAGACGAATTGCCTCCCGAGCAAAAAGAGGTGGTATTGATGCGCCACTACGACGATATGAGTTTTAAAGAAATATCGGAGCGATGTAATGTGAGCATAAATACCTCGCTTGGAAGGATGCGCTACGCCTTAATCAATATGCGAAAGTTGATTGATAAGAATAAAATTACCCTAACGAGATAAGCTTGTCGTAATTTCTTCATTCGCTTATATTCTGATATTAAATGTGAAACGCCGTATTTATTGCGGCGTTTTTCATTCGAACTATTTATAATTTTAATGGAATTTGGGATCTTTCGATAATAAACAATGTAGATGAAAATTTGAAGTGATTTCAACCAATTTTTAAAGGGAACTAAAGGTCTGCGTTCATTAATTAATTGACTACCATTGCGTACTTGTGGAGAAACTTAAAAATAAAAACGCCCCGAATCCTTAAATAAACGGGGCGTAAGTTAGATTTATTTAGTTACGGCTTGATAGTTCAATCGAGCATAAAGCGGAGTCCTGCATTCAAGACGAAAGTATTGTGCTTGGCGTCTTTAAGGTTTTCTAACGCCGCATCTCCTTCATAAGTGCTGCTTAGACCGAATTCATAACCCGCTTCAAGAAAAAGAATTGCCACGTCTACACCAGCGCCAATCTGGGCGCCCCAGGTATTTTTCTTCCATTTGATTTGATCATTACCGAATCCATCGGAAAATTTATTTGTTGTATTAAAAAGGACCGATGGCCCGGCGAAGACCCTAAAATTAATCAAAGGGTCACTTTCGGGATCAATGAGTTTCACGCCTAATAATACCGGAATTTTAACACCGGCAATTTTTTCATCAGAAGTAATTGCTATCGTGCTGCCGTCAGGTTTATCTTGTACAAATTCAGTCACTTGTTGATAGTAAAAAATACCGGGAGAGAGGTAAATGCGACTTCCAAACATAAGTGAACCACCAAATTGGTAGCCCACTTTGGCTTTCGTTTGAGTTCCATCGAGGGACGAGCTTACGTTACTCAAGTTTATTCCGACGGTTGGTTTAATTTCCAACTGGGCACTTGCGGTAAAACTGATCAGCAGCGCAACTAAAGTTGTGGCAAGAAATTTTTTCATGTTCATAATTTTGTTTTTAGTGGTTTTAATAGGGTTAAAGAATTATTCCGTTCTGTGAATAATATCTTACACTCTGAACAGTTTTACTTTAAGAAGGTTTAAAAGTAGATAATCTAATTTCAAGTATTCGTCGTAATTGAATTAATAGCTTTAAATAGAAACAATTTTCTTTTTTGAAAATGAAAATTAAAAAGGAACACACTATGAAATTTACATTGGTTATGGCGTTAATGCTGAGTATCACTGCATGTGCCGACACAGTATCAAATACTTTTAATACCACCGTTTCTGAAGGTGATAAGACTGAATTGCAACAGTTAACTTTTCCCGTACCTGATGGCATGAAAACAGCCTATTTTGCCAGCGGTTGCTTTTGGTGTACCGAAGCGATTTTTGAAAGTGTGAAAGGAGTGAGCGAAGTTGTAAATGGATATTCAGGTGGCCATACAAAAAACCCGACTTATGAGGATAGCAATACCGGAAAAACGGGACATGCCGAAAGCGTAGAAGTGATCTACGACCCCGATATTGTCAGCTTTGCGACGTTGTTGGATGTATATTTCGGTTCTCAAAATCCAATACAAGTCAATGGTCAAGGGCCGGACCATGGCTCACAATATCGCTCCATTATTTTTTACCAAACTCCCGAGGAGAGGAAGATCATAGATTCAAAAAAAACAGCGCTCCAGAAGAAATTAGGCGAAACGGTAGCTGCCGAAATAATGCCATTTGAAAAATTCTGGCAGGCAGAAGATTACCACCAGGATTACGAGAAAACGCATCCTGGAAATCCGTATATTCAAAATGTATCCATTCCACGGATAAAGGCTTTTGAAGAAAGGTTTCCTGATTTGATCAAGGACTAAATATCTATCTAACCACTTTCTATTTGAAATAATTGCTTTGGTCTTTTCGGATTGGAAGCAGAAGATTTACTCCAAGTTCTGAGCTGCGCTTTACCATTTCTGCGTCAAGTTCATGTGCCATAAAATTAGCACGGTTTACCTCCTCCGGCGCAGCATCTGCATGCCAGGCAAATACACCATTCTTTTGTAGCCACTGGGTTTCCCATGGTAATTTACCTTTTCGCGGAAGCAGGATGAAGTCATTCGAGCAATGATTCTTTTTGTCGTAATCAAAACCTTTGGCGATAAGCATTCCTATGTCGAACTCGTGAATAAACTTGCGTGAAATGCTGAATAGTTCGTCATCTTCCTGATTGTGATTTTCATCATCAAACTCATTTTCTTCTTTGAATTTCTTAATTCCTCCGGGATATTTTTCTGCTACCACTTTCTTCGGAATGATCAAGTTGGCGAGATGAATGAAAATAGGCATGTTTCGTGATTTTTTGCAAAGATTGGAATTTTGATTGAGAATTGTTCTACTTAGCGTATCGTCTGCAAGAATCCTATTCTCCGCTCATTCTATTGCACGTACTTTTTTTAATCATATATTTCATAAGCGGAATAATCTTAATTTGGCAATCCTAAAAATCTATCTCAATGAAAAATACGAGTACCATCGGTCAAGCTTTTCTTATATTTATATTTCTCTTTCCTTCCTTGGCTTTCAGCCAGAGTGAAATTTCTTTTTGGACCATTCGAACGACTGAGCCAAATTCTTATTCAGACGGTTCTGAAGCATTGATTACTGCGCACAATGCTGAGTACCTCACGCTTGATTATCAGGCAATTCATGCGAAATTGTTTTCAGGAGATCTTTCAGATTTTACAGTGGAATTACCTTTGATTGATGGGAAATTTCAGCAGTTCAAGTTGGAAAAAAATACCTTAATGGCTCCGGGTTTGAGTGAAAAATTTCAGGAAGTAAAAGCATTTAATATTGTTTCGACGGTAAGTCGCAGTATTTGGGGAAAGTTTGAAATTTCGCCGAAAGGCGTACACGCCATGATTTTTCAACCGGGCAAGAGTACAGTGTTTGTCGATCCGCTTTTTGCGCATGAAAACGCGACCTATATCGTGTACACGAAAAAAGATTTTTACACCGATAAAGTGATGGATTGCCAAGTGGAAGCCAGTCTGACCAAGGGGCCTTCTAATTTTGGAAATCTTAAAAATGATTACAACGATTGTCAACTACACACCTATCGACTGGCATTAGCAGCCACAGGCGAATACACGGTTTTTCAGGGAGGTACTGCGGCAGATGCTTTTGATGCCATGGTTACCACAATGAACCGTGTGAATGGCGTTTATGAACGCGACTTTGCAGTAACTATGGTCATGGTTGCAAATACCGATCAATTGATTTATACCGATCCCAATACGGATCCATATACGAATGGTAGTCCAGGTCAAATGATTAGTGAAAATCAGTCGAATGTAGATGGGGTTATCGGTTCAGCTAATTACGATATTGGTCACGTTTTCGGCACGAATAGTGGCGGTCTTGCCGGTCTTGGGGTTACTTGTTTCAATGGTTCAAAAGCCCGAGGTGTTACCGGAAGCGGCGCACCTATTGGAGACTCATTTGATATTGATTATGTAGCGCATGAAATGGGACACGAATTTGGTGGAAACCACAGTTTCAATAATTCGTGCAATGGAAACCGAAATAATGGCACCGCTGTAGAACCCGGTAGCGGCACTACTATTATGGGCTATGCAGGCATTTGTCCTCCCGATATTCAAGCGCACAGTGATGATTATTTTCACGGCATCAACATGGAGGAGATCGGAATTCAGATTTCCAATAATACGTGTCAGGTGAATACACCACTTGAAAATATTTCACCGGAAATTGCTGAATTTCCTGCCACGATATATGTGCCGGTTAGCACTCCATTTGCCCTAACTGGTCATGCCTCAGATTGGGATGGCGATTCGCTCACCTATTGCTGGGAAGGAAGCGATAACGCAATTTCGACACAACCTCCATTACCAAATTCTCCATCGGGGCCGAATTTTCGTTCTCTCTCTCCTGTGGTAGATTCTACCCGATATTTTCCAAATTTGCAGGATCTTGCCAATGGCGGCCCTTTTACCTGGGAGCAAATTCCATCGGTGCCACGAACTATGAAATTTCGGCTTACCGTTCGTGATAATGTTGCCGGAGGTGGATGCACACAATATGAAGACCTTATCGTTTCGGCTGTTGAAGGCACAGGGCCTTTTAGAGTAATCTATCCGAGTGATTCGGGTATTGAATGGACCGGGCTGGATTATGTAACTGTAACCTGGGATGTAGCAAATACGATTGAAAACCCAATTAATGCTGATCTTGTGGATATTTTTCTTTCCACCGACGGGGGAGATTCTTATCCCATACAACTTGCAGATAATGTTGAAAATGTTGGAAGCTTCGCACTCCAAGTACCGAATATTTCCACTTTTGAAGCCCGAATTATGGTGATGAATTCAGCCGGTACATTCTTCGATATTTCGGACAACGATTTCACCATCCACTCTATCGAAAGCGGATTTACATTTGCAACCGATACACTGGAGTATACATTATGTCAAAACGAAATCGCCAATCTCAATTTTAGTATCATATCAGTTGGAGGTTTTGCGGCCCCAATCGACTTAACGATAACAGCGCTTCCGCAAAATGCTATTGCAACGCTTAGTACCGACCAAGCAAATGTGGGAGATAATCTCACCATTTTCTTAAGTTCACTAGCCGGGACTGCCCCCGGTGTCTATACCCTAAACTTGAATGGAACCGGCGACGGCTTTACAAATCAGTTGACTTTTACTATCATAGTTGTGTCAAGCAATCCTGTGGCTGCGCAACCTCTCGTTCCCGACAATGCTGCTATGAATACATCGACCTACCCGATGTTGGAATGGGAAAATAATCTGGGGCCGCTGGAAACGTATACACTTCAGGTAGCTACTGATGCCGGATTTACAAATTTGGTAATCAATCTAGATGATCTGGTTGTAAATTCATATCAGCTTTCAGGGCTCACCCAAGAAACGACTTATTACTGGCGAATAATTAACAGCAACAGCTGCGCGCTATCGGAGCCATCTCAGATTTCTAGTTTCACCACATTCAGCTGCTCTTTGAATCAAGGAAATGATCTTCCAATATCCATATCAGCTACTGAGCCTTCTACATTAACATCTGAAATAAATGTCACCGAAGCGGGTATAATTGCCGATGTGAACATTTCATCTCTACAAGGAACTCACGCGAATGTTACCGACCTGACTTTTTCGTTGAAGAGTCCTACCGGTACCGAGGTAAATCTCGCTTCGGCACTTTGCGGATTGAACATTACGATTGCTCAAAATGGGGACATAGAAGTTAACGGATCAGATTCTGTAGCAATGTATCCATCATCGGGTGCTGCGGCTTTTGGTCCGAATATTCCTTCTGGCGGTATCACGCGTGTGGCTATTTTGGGAGAGGATGATTCCGCAAGTCCGACCGAATTATGTAATCCTGCGACGAATGGTTCCCAGCTGGAAGGGAACATTGCGCTTATTTTCAGAGGAAATTGCCCTTTTGTCGACAAAGTCCAAAATGCGCAGGATGCCGGCGCAATCGCAGTTATCATTATTAACAATATCGCCGGTGACGGGTATTTCAATATGGGTGGAACGAGTAATTCGATCACAATTCCATCCGTAATGGTTTCGCTTGAAGATGGAAATGAGTTGGTTGCACTCTCATCCATGGTAACACAGGATTTTAATCTCGGTTTCGATGATCAGGCTCAATCTGGTAGCGTGGCGTGTCCACCTACCTCAGGCCAATCATACCAACCAAATGAGTCGTTATCGGCTTTCAATGGTGAGAATTCGGAAGGTATATGGACGCTTACCGTTACTGATAATTCCAATTCAGACGGAGGAGAGCTTACGAGTTGGCTGCTTAATATGTGCTTTACCGGCGAAGACGTTGGTTTAAAAGAGTACCTGACACAATCGGCATTAATCTATCCAAACCCCACACACGAAAAGCTCACAATTGAAATGAATGGCTCTATAAAGGCGGAACGCATTTCGGTTCTGGATCTTTTGGGCAGAGTTTTGGTGGATGATAATATTTCCGGAAGGAGAAAAATTGAGGTTGATGTGTCGAAATTTACTCCGGGAGTTTACTTGATTCAGATGGAAGGTGAAGAGATGAATGTAGAAGTGTACAAATTTATAAAAGAATAGCATGAAGAACAAAGAATTTCGAAACTCTAAGATTCTGATCGGTTTTTTATTACCTGCGATTTTTGTGATTTTTCCTACGTGTAAATCAAGTAAAAAAGTACCCGCTGATGTAGATAAACCGGTTCAATTGAGTCAAGAGGTAAGAACGCTTCGAAACGAAATTGCTCAAGCCAACTATATAGGCACAGAGCGAACGAATCGGAGACAGGACATGGATCCTCATTTTGCCGAGAGGCTCAAGCTTATGCGCATCGCTACAACGGACGAGCTACTTACCCTTTCGGGAGATACCAGCGCCGTGGTTGCTCTCACTGCTTTCGAGGGTTTATACAAGCGTGATAACAAGGTGGTTCCTGTCATTTTTAGCGGATATATAGAGCGGTCTGACATTATTCAGTACATAAAAGGAGATTTGTCAGAAAGAATACCGATGCTCGAATATGCTTATGTACATGTGATGCATTTTAAGATTCCGGATGAAGAATATCCTGATGAGGTAGAGGAAGCCGAACCAAAATTTGAGTTAAGCGATACAGATCAGAAAGAAGCGTTATTGAAAATAGCTGAACTGAGAGCGCAAAAAGTGAATCCTGCGAGATAGTAAATTTGAATACAATTGATTGGGGCAACAATTAATAAAATTTCTGGTAATCAATATTCATTGAGAAGTTCCAGCAATTCTTTCTTCTTGCTTCTCGAAACTTTTATTTTGTAAATGTCCATAAGAATAACCGTTCCGCCCTCGTCGTGCGAATAGCTCGTGACTTTATCCAAGTTGGCAATATATGAATTGTGCAATCGGAAGAAAATGTTGTCCGGGAGCATTTGACCGATTTCTTTTAAGGTTTTTGAAGCAAGTATTTTTTTGTCACCTTCGAGATATATCCGTGTGTAATTGCTTTCGCTATGACAATAAATGATGTCGTGGCAATCAATAAAATCAATACCATGCACCGAAGGCAAACCGATCTTTACTCTTCCGGTTTTCGCACGTTGTAGCTGAGCGAACAATTTTTTTATGACTTCCGAGCTTTTCTGTTCATTATTTATTAATGCGCGTTTTATCGCACCTTCGAGTTCGAGTATATCGACTGGTTTGATGAGATAATCGATTGCATTTATACGGAAAGCATCAACAGCAAATTTATCATAAGCCGTCGTGAAGACGACTTTAATATCGGGAATATTTAATTTTTCAAGAAATTGAAAACCGTTGAGTCCCGGCATTTCAATATCCAGAAATAGCAGATCAGGAACTTCCTTCTTAAGGGCTAAAACAGCTTTTGAAGAATCCTGGAAGAGGCCAATTAAACTGTAGTTAATATCGAGTTGCTCCAGCTGCCATTTTAACGTTTCGCAGGCGTGCTTCTCGTCATCTACTATAGCAATTTTAGTCTTCATAAATCAGGGGTAAGGTAAGAATTACTCTAGTTCCAATAGGAATTCCTTCCTGATTTTTGAGATCCGTTATTTCTGCCCGGCACGTAATGCCGTATATTTTTTCGATTATTTCTAAGCGATTTCCGGTGATTTCCATGCCCATTGACTCACGATTTTCTGCGGTTTTGCTCTTTAGTTCGCGCGCCTTATCTCTTCCTATGCCGTTGTCCTGTATTCTGATAATTAGGTTTTTATCTGTTGTCTTCACGTCTATTTCGACCTCTCCTGGTTTGGGTTTTTGCATCAATCCGTGCCATATCGCATTTTCCACAAAAGGTTGAATCAGGAGAGGGGGGATTTTAAGTCTGTCAATATCAATACTTTCGTCAATTTCAAGTTGATAACCGAATTTATGATCAAAACGACTCGATTCCAGTTCAATGTAAAGCGCCAACGCTTCGAGTTCGTCTTTTAACGGGATAAGTTGCTGCCGCGAATTATTGAGAATAAGCCTCACCAACCGCGAAAACTTAAGCAGGTATCGGTCCGCTTCAATCTTCTTATTGCTTATAATTTGATGCCGGATACTATTCAGACTGTTAAAAAGGAAGTGAGGATTCATCTGTGCTCTGAGTGAAGACAATTCCATATTGGCTATTTGCTTATTGAAAGCAGTGGTTAGTTTGGCTTCACGTCTAATGCTTCGCACTCTGATTGCATAAAATGCGAGGACAATAAGTAAGAAAGAGATGACCAAAAGACTTCGAAACCAAAGGGTTTTCCAAAAGGGGGGAATGATTTCTATGGGTAGCTGAAATAGCGCTTCCTGCGGCTGGTTATTTTTGTCCAGAAGACGTGCTTCAAATGTGTAATTCCCACCCGGAATATTCGTAAAAACTGCTTTTTTATCTTGATCAGTTATCCAAGCATTGTTCAAGCCTGATAAGCGATACGAAAGTTTGTACTCCTCGGGGTTGTCATAGTTAAGGGAGCTGAGTTTCAGCGAAAAAAAGTTCTGGAGATAGGTCAATGTAAGGCCTGCTTCCTGAAGACTATCTATATTAATCTCCTGTCTTTTATTGAAAATATTCAGCGTGGTGAGATAGAGCGGTATTTTATTGGGTTCTTTATCGAGGCTCTCGGGGTTGAAATAGATAAGCTGATTTCCAGTGCCAATGAATACCTGGCCATCCATTATTTCAAGAATGGGGCCGAGTGTGCGTAGTGCTGGAAGTCCTTCTTTTTGGTTGAAACGCTCTATCTTTCCGGATTTTTCAATAATGGAAAGACCGGATTCGGTGGTAATATACGTTCTCTCTTTTGAAAAAAGTACATTGTAAATCCGGTCCGTTATTCCGTTTTCGCCGGTAGGTATCGGTTTGAATTGATAGGGCGTTTTATACGGATATTCAATTGATACGCCATTTGCACGCGAGTCGACAATCCAAATGCTGCTATCGGGCGTGCAGAGAATCTTGAAGATAATTTTGAGTTGCGGAACAGAGTCTAAGCGTTGCTTGTAGCTGAAATTATTGAAATTCTCCGTTTTTGGATCGTACACCGAGAAGCCATCCTCTGTACCAATCCATAACTTTTGCATGGGGTCTTCGCAAATCTCATAAATATAATTCGGCGAAATGAGGCTGTTCGGATTATGCTCATCATACGTAAGTTGACCGATACATTTCAATTGCGGACTCAATATATAAATCCCATTGTGCCGGGTTGATAAATAAAAATTTCCGTTGCTGTGCTGAAAGATTCGGTGCAGATAATAATAATCTTTTTGGTGTTCCAACCCCATATCCACGGTGGTTAGCAGATTTCGTTTTGTATCCAGTTTGAAAAGAGCATTTTCGCTCAAAATCAAAGCAGTAGAATCATTGAACGGAATAATACTTCGTATGAAAAACATTTCATTTTTCGATCCAACTCTATACGCTTTTGGGGGTGGTATGAGTTTTTTTGTTCTTGAATGAAAATCGAAATAGTAAACACCTTCACCACCATACCCACCGTAATACACGCCGTTTTTATCAGATTGATACAAAGCCGAAATGGTGCCGCGATTCTTGAGTAGCTTAGTATCCGGATGGTGAATAAAGACATTGAATTGATTTCCGCGTTTGTTGTATAAGCGTAATCCATCGGTTGTACCTATCCAGTAACCTTCAGGTTGATTCATTGCCATCGCTGTAATGCGGGTGGCACATATTGCATCGGAATTCATTTCATCGCACGAATCGATCGGCAGAATGTATCCATCGTCTATACTGAGAATGAAAAGACTCTGATTACTGCTGCTTACCCAAAAACTATATTTATCTCTTCTTTCTATATTATTAAAAGAGTTTTGCAATCGATTTATTGGATCATAGGATTCTACAGAATAATTATGCCACGAATTTGTTTTGGTGTCAAAAACCCAAACTCCATATCTATAAGTTGTAATAAAGATTTTTCCGTCTTCAGTCAGAAGCGATTTCCGTATTTCGAAAAGTTGATATTTTTTAGTTTGCGGTTGGTTTTCATATGGATTATAGAAGGTCATTTTTCCGGTGTCTTTCTCAAACCTGATTACCGTACTCAGGGATATTATCCAGACAATATTTGAATTCTGAGCGTCAAAAAGGAACTTAAGAATAATTTTATTTTGACGGGTTGCTCTCGGTTTTTCAGAAGGGGGAATATCATACCGTTTGAAAGAATCTGTTTCTCGATGGTAGACACAAAACCCCTCTCGATGAAGGCCAATCCATAAGTTTCCATGCGGGTCGTGATCAAGTGTCAAAACTTCCTCTGAAGGGATGGAAGTAGCGTCATTTACATCCGGGAAATAATTTGTAAATTTCTTCGTCTTAAAATGAAATTTGCTGAGGCCATGCTTTAAGGTTGCTATCCAAAGTACGCTATCACCTTCCATTTCAATATCCTTTATAAAATTTCCCGCAAGGGAAGTGGTGTCGCCTTTAATGTTTTGATAAACAACAACATCAGAACCATCATAGCGTACCAAGCCTTTATTGGTTCCCATCCACATAAATCCCGATGAATCTTTGGCGAAGCAGCTTATGTCATTCGATGGTAGCCCGTCTTCGGTAGTAAGTGACCTGTAGTTTTTGAAACCGCTAATATCATCTTGCCCGAAAGAGTAGTGAGATACTAAAAGGAAGAAGTAGCAAGCAAAAGACCGAATATGAACCACTTATTTTCTTATTTCTTCAAATATGACGATTTCTTAAGGAATTATTTGAAATTTATCCAGACTTCTTCCGAAAGTGGACTCCGATAGCCGCTCGAGGCCAATACGCCAATTTTGTAGGCATAACTCATACCTGTCTGCACTTTCGTGTCGGAATAGCTCGTGGCACTTTCAACGCGGTCAATGAGTTGGAACAGACTATCATTCTCGGCACGATAGACCAGAATACATTGCGATGCATTTGTGGTATATTCCCATTTCAATAAAATTTTATCATCTTTTTTTACAGCCGACTGTATTGATATTTCAGTTTTATTTTCACGGGTTTCAAACAGGATTCTTTTCCCATTTGAACGTTCAGAAACATTGTCTGATGAGTCCGTTGCGGTGATATAATATTCCGCGTATTCGGCATTGAGTCCGGAAGTCTTTTTATCGGAGAATTCCGTTTGATCGGCCTTTAATGTTTCAATTTTCGTAAAAGAACTATCGTTGGTTATACTCCGCAAAACGGTATAGCTCATTACATCTATCGATGACGATGGAATCCATTTTAAGCGAACACCTTCACCTTCATTTTTACTGGCTTCAATCAGGAGAGGAGCAGTTGGAGGAATTTGATCAATAAGGACAGCAGGAATCGGTTTCGACGGTTTTGAATGGTTGTAATGCGTATCCATCGAAACGACTTTGTAATACACGTTTTTCTCAAGGCGATTTTTAGCAATGGTGTCGGTAAAAAGAGTGTCTGTGACAGCGATAGGTGTGATGGATATGAAACCGTTTGATGGATGGTAAGCTTTCAATACGCGGTAGCCTTTTGTGTCGCGGTCGGGGCTCGGATTCCAGCGAAGGGTCACTACATTATTGCTGTCGGCTGTAGCCAAAATATTTGTTGGGATGGCGGGAGGAATCGTATCATAAACAATGAGATATCCCAAATCAGAAGCTGCCGCATTTTGCGCGGTATCAACGGCCAGCACACGGTAGTAGAGATAGGGCTCATCCTTATACGTATACGTAAATCTGGTTTGGTCGGGTGGCAGCAATTCCTCATGAAGCCGCTGATACATTCCGGTTTCAGTGGGAGAGGCGATGACTTGAAAACCTTTTAAATCAACTACGGGTATCTGCGTCCATGATATCGAGATAACTTTGGGTGTAACCTGATCCACCTGTACGCGTTGCGGCGCCATGGGCGGGGTCATATCCTTTCCATATACTCTGATGGCATCTCCGGGTTTGGATAAAAAACCAAACGCATCAAAACCGCGCACCCGATACCAGTAGTTTGTGTAATTTTTGGGCAGCGTATCTGTCATTACGATAAAGCCTATTTTGCCGGAAGGCGAATTGCCATTAAAAACCCTCGGAGTACCTAAGGGTTGAAAATTCTTGCCATCGCTTGATCTTTCGACACTATAAGCCACAAACTGAAGTGTATAAGGGGAATGATCCCATTGAATGGTTACTTCCTTGTCGCCTTGTTTCAATTCAAAATTAGGACTGCCTAATTCTGTGTAAAACATTCTTTTAAGCATTTTTTGTTCCTGCATTCCTGTGGCATTATTCAGCTCCACTTTGATTTTAAACTGATCGGGTAAATTTGGCGGCAAGGCCATTTGCAAACCGCTCAATTCTGAAAGTTTGGGATCGTAAGCCGACATAAGCAGGTAGCTGAAGTAAAACTGTCCCATTCCCTGATCGGCGGAGGCCATATCATCGAATGAATTGCTTACGGGTGCAAAGGTTTCTTCATAAATTATTTTTCGCATCGGTTCTGCATAGTCTTGCGGTAAGGCAGTATCGGTAAAATCAGATTCTGCTGCCGGTTTTAATTCATTTTCAATAACTTCATAATCGCCGTAAGAATCATTTTCAAAACGAGATATTGAGACTTTATAGCCATTTTTCATCCCATAAAACCAGAGCCGCTGGTTAGCCGGAACTATTTTGATAAATGGTTTGCCTTCTATCATTCTCCCTTGCACGTAGAAGTTCAGCTTTTCATCTGCTGCTTTTTGTGCCTTCACATTTCCCAAAGGCATGATACAAAAGAGCGCGAATAGGTATAGTAGGTTTTTCATTGCTGGAAAGGAATAAAAGCGTTAATCACTTTGGAGTTTGGATTAATGGCATCGACATTATCAAGATTTGCCGGATTCGTAAAATCTATCCGAAGCGGATACGTGCCGCTCGGTGGGTGCGTGAAAGCTCCGGAATAAGGATAGCCAATGGAGTACATGAAATTATATATGGACCAGGCTGAAGGGTCTATTTTGTATATCAGCGCCAATTTCGGATCGCCGCCAAAGTCAATTAAGGTCACGCCTGCACCTGGAGAATTGTCGTCTTGAATATTGGTTCCTTCAACGGAATTATTTCCTCCGCTATTGCTTATCCCAAATCCGCCGTAGCCATTTCCAAAACCTACACCACCAGCCCCACTTGATCCGCCGGAGTCATCTGAGTCGGAATCATTCGAGCCCGAGTTACCACCGGTACCTGGCAGACCACTTCCGCCAATTTCACCCACTCCAATTAATGGAATACTTGTTGGGATGTACGTTCCACTACTTGTCGGTTCAGTCAAGCCCACCTCGGCATCCGAGAGCAAAGGCTTTATGTATTTGGTGCCGGTATAATTGGAAGGATCAGAGACAAAGTTTAATTTCCAGATTTTGTTTTTTTGACCATTCACTAAAGATTGCATCCCTTGACCGGCATTTCCAAACCCACCCCCACCGAGGTTACCTCCGTTCATTCCGCTACCTGCCGTATTAGGATTTGTTCCGTAGTGATTCAATGGATAACAGAGCGTGCTGAACCAATTATTCACATTGGTTTCCATACCCGCACTATTACACGCCGGGCCATACGGATGAAAGTATTCCTGGGTTTCTGTTGTGTCGTAATCATGTCCGTATATGTCGTATTTGTCAAAACCTTCACCGCAATTTAGTTTAACGAAAGCATTTTTTACGATCATATTATTAGGGGGTTCGACATGAGAAACAAATGATACATCAGCTACTGAAAGACTGTTCAATTTCGCTTGTGGGGTTTCGTACTTGCTGGTTCTGAAATAGATCGTATAGAGTATTTTGCGCTGGGTTACACTATCTGTAGCAGCCGTATTCATTCCAAGACCATTTGGCAGAGCCGGCCCGAGATCTATTTGATTTCCGAGGCCGATGAAGTTGCCTAAATCGGCACTCAAGCCATAGTCATTCAACATATTTGACATCGCATTTGCATCCGTTATACCACAGGCTGTGCCGGCACTACTAATAATATCGTTAAAAGTGGTTCTTCGCTCGGCTACGATCTGGAGCTTATAGATGGTTTGTGGATTGAGACTCGCCATATCAAAAGATGTCTGCATCAAGTTAGCCCGCGATACTTCAACCCGATCAGCTACCCCCGGACTCGCAGTAGGGGTGAATTCGGCGTGCACTTCAAATCCGCAACTTTCAAAGTCAAGAAATTTTGGTTCCTGTGATACATTAAACTTGATTTTTCCGGTATTCAGATAGCCATACGGATAGAAGCGCTGCCGCGGATAGGGAAGGGTATAATCGACATGCATTTCAACGATTTCGGTCAGACCTGTTGTGGTTTTGAAAGAATGGCTAACTTCCTCAACAATCGGATCGCCCTGATTGTCGCCTTCGTAATATGTCGCGGCCACCCATGTTCCATTGGCCTGTGATGTTCCGTATTTTTCGGGATCTCCGTCGTAGTAGTCTATAGATGAGGTGGCAATTATTTTATAGTTCATACTTCCGTGCAAAAGTGATGGGTTGCCGTTTGAATTCGTAGCGGTAAGGGTTGATATTTTTGTATCTTCATCAAAATCAGTTGAGTATGTGACCGGAGACCAATTTCCATCTTCTGATTTTACCAGCCATTGGGATTCATTATCGATTCGGTATAGTTTGTTAATAATTCCACCCAAGCCATCCCCATAAACGTATTGCTTAAATTCCCCATCCTCAAAAAACCATTGAATTGTAGGACTTACCGAAGTCGTAATGCCTGGCTCTTGAGCGGCTGGGGTCACTATCCCTATCATTTCGAGATTATCGAGTTCCTTTTCTGGATGCTCTATTAAGTTTGCGGCACTACTTATGGATACAATGCTGTCGCAAAAGGAGCCAATCTGAAATTTTCGATCAACCCGTGCTGTTGCTGTTAGAAACTTTAATTCTGCTACTATCTGTCCGCTTACACCTGTCGGATTGGGGAATGCACCTTCTACGATCACACCGAGTGCGAGACTGGCAATATCAGCTTTGAAAACGCTCAGACTAAATTCTCCAAGTATATAACCTTGACCTTGGGCATACCATTTGTTTATACCAAAATCTTCATCTTTGTTTATACCAAAATCTTCATCTGTAGTACAACAGGCAGCTGCGTAGTAATTGAGCAAGGCAATATCTACACCTGCAGCGGCCCAAATATGTATTCCGGTACCTTTAAAAAGTTCGAAGTCCACATTTAGGTCGAGGTGAACTCCTGCCATAAACCCGATGCCTAACCCATTCTGTGTATTTTCCTGAATATGAGAATCGAAGGTAAAGAAATCCACGACATTCGCTGGCAGTTCAGGCGGTGGAAGTTCCTGTCCGGTCATAAAATACGCATCTGCGTCAATTCCATACAATCCCAGATCGAGGGTGGTGTTCATAGGATCTTGTGGGGTACCTGCCTTGAAATACCAGAGGTCCGGGGAGCGGTAAAAATTTATTTCACCAGTCACGATCAATAGTGGATTCTGCTTTGGAATATGTCCAACAACACCAAATAGAGCGGTAAATGTTTTGTCCACAAAATTATAACCGATTGCTACATCAGCTTTGATCATCGCCTGATCTTTCTCAGGTTCGTCAATTTTCTGCATTATATATCCCGAACCGCTTAGCAGAATTAAATTGAGTCCGCCGTGTTCAATATTTATCTCTGCCGTTAAGGTTACATCGGCATTAAATGTACGCGACGAAGGGGTGAGCCCAACTGCGACCGATGCTTGAAGTCCGAGGATACCTTGCTGAACCTTAAAAATATCATGAGGGATGACAGTTGTGCCACCGATCGCACTCGGGTCAGGTAAATCGGATTCGAGAGCCATATTGTAATATACTCCACCGCCAAAACCATATATGTCAAGCGGAGTAGCCATTGGTATTGGAGGCCCGTCCATATACACCATCCCGTAAGCATAGAAATAATAAAGCTTGTTTCCATTTTCTTTTATCGTATTTCCAAACATCACCGATCCTTGGACCGAAATGCTCTCAATAAAAGTAAGATTCAGCTTTCCGTCAAAACCATTTCCAAACTTCGTATCCTCTGTGAAGAAGGTGATAGTACCATCTATATTCACCGCTCCGGTTTCTACGGCAAGATGAATTTCTTTTACTCCACCGCCGTCAAAACTGAAGGCAAGGCTGTCGGTATAATCATCGATCTTATTTTTGATAAACAATTCGGTATCTCCTGATATAAACTTGGTTTCTCCTGCCAGATTAAGACCCACGCCCAATGTTAAGCCCGTATTTTCTGCATTCGATTCATCCCATCCAAGGGAGTTGAGAGCAATTCCAAAACCTGCCACAGCCAATGTTTTTGGGGTCTTGTCGAGTCTAATATTCCCTATTTCGATATACTTTGGATCTTTTTCACTTCGAATTTTCAAGTGCTCAAAAACGATATCCGTGAGGTTCATTTTATCAATACCTCCTATGATAGGCTTAAAGCTAATTTTTCCGTTGAGGTCTGCTTCAATAAATGCCTTGTTTGAAGTGGTGGTTACAGTAAGCTTACTTTCGCCCTCGAGCGTGACCTTAGCTACCCACGGCGAGAAATTATACTCGTCCAATGGGCTGAAGGTGAAGGTGTGGTGTGTGCCGTTCTGCAAAAATTGAAGTTCAGCAGTATAGTCGAAAGGATCGTCGATTACGGGTATTTTTAGTTCGCCCATAAAAAAGGCTTCTTTGAGTTGGTTCTGATCGATTTTGAATTGAAGGCTATCAATGGTAACCGGCCATTTACCCAGAGCACCTTCTTTTGACGAAAGTACATTGCTCGCATGAATAACACCGGTCAAGCCTTGGCTGTCGATGATGAGGTCATTTCCCGTAAGGCGCACTCTCTCATCGGCATCATCGTATGCTTTCACCCATTTGGGCAAATCCACTTCAATGGTTTTAAAGTATACCCCTTGCCAGTCGGGCCCCGAATTATTTGAATAATTTTCGGGAAAAGCCATGGTCTCGGGATTCATATTTATGCTGTGGTCGATAAAAGCGTTTTGGACCTTGATGATATAGTCATCCAGTTCTTTGTACATAAACAGGCTTTCAGAAACCGAATTCGGGTTATTATCGTCTGTGTCGAAACTGATGATCGCCACCCAGTCCGACCAGCTTACAAAATTTGTCATGAAGCGCGCTACAACGGTATCGTTTGGGATGACATCTCCGTCGGTAGTCACCGGTTTTATTACATCGGGATTGAATCGCGCCTCACCCTGCGCATGAATACCACCAAATCCATCACAATCAAAACTCAGATAGGTCCCTTCTTGCCCGGTAGATGAGGGTTTAAAAATAAGCTGTGTGGAATTATCGAATGTATAGCGAAAGGGTTTGACCAGTTGCAATCGGGCTTCATCGGCACTCAGCGCGATACCTCCCGGGGAAATACATAGGTCTTTGGCCATAAAGTGCAGGTAGCGCTCACCAGTGGGATCATCTGCAAGTTTTAGAATGTACGAAAGGTTGTAGGAAGCCCTGTCGGGAAAAAAGTTCATCCCCACGATTTGCAGGCTGTTGTTTTGAGTTCCTATAGAAATCGGGATAGTGGTACCAACATCTTGATAGAGGCCTTCAAGGTTATCAATGTAATATTGTGGGTCGGTGGCCGCCTGAAGATCTCCTCCGTAATCATTGGGGTTGATATTAATGTTATTGCTCGCCGTATTAATGTCTGCCCAGGTTTGGTCTATCCACGATCCGTTTCGTATTTCAGCTTCGGCCTTACCGGCAATAACACGGCCGTCCGAATCCACCTGAATATTTTCAAAGTTGACTTTTATTCCCACCGGAATGTAACCGGTAGCCTGAATCACACCGCTTCCATTGAAAGTTCCGCTTCCCTGGATAGAGGAAATTTTCAATTGGAAATTGCCAATTAGCAGAATGCTGCCCACTTGTGGTTTTTGACTTATGGGTGACTCATTTCCCGTGAGATTATATGCGCAAGATTCGCCGCAATTCATATTTTGGTCGGGGAGGGTAGAACCTGTGAATATTACATCTCCGTCGCCACCATCACTACCATCACCGATGCTCGAATCATCATCTCCACCGATAGATTCGCCATACGTAAATGTAACCACGTCACTATATCCGTTGTTACTCACATTGAGCAATCCATCAAGCCGATACGCTCGCACCCGCATAGCGTATTTGTGGCCCTCCGTTAACAAGGGATCTTCCATACCGTATAGAAATGTATTCGCAAAAATATCGTCTTGGTAAAAAAAGAGAAAGTCGCCGGTTTCAAAAGCATCGTAAACATTAATAGGCATATCGGTTAGATCGACCATTTCGAGTCGGTAGCGCAAATCGGCGAGAGAGATGCTCACCGGAATCCAGTTAATACTGAGCAATTGCGGCTCTAAAACAGTTATTTGCATTTGATCCTGCGGATATGTGATGATCGGTGGGTCGACGGCTATCACGGTAAAAGGAGGAGTACATCCGAGTGGTGACGTGGCACTGAGCGGAAGGCCGGTATTGTAGTCGTAGGCGCGTATGCACACGGTATATGCACCATCAGGAAGTTGCTGATCATTAATGATATCGGCTTTGGTAATCCCAATAAAATCAAAATCGTTTTCTGAATAATTATTGTAAAAATTACTCAATTCATCGCCTGTCAAAATCACCGTTTCACCAGCCATAACATTCATCGATTGGCTGGGCATTGCATTTTCTTTTGATCGAACAATTACACCGTTATCGCCATTGAGTTCCACGCCTAACTTTAAAGAATAGCCGGTATTCAAATCCGTATTTTGTACAGTAATAATGGTTTGGTCTCCCATCTCAATAACTTCGTCGGCATAGTTCGGGTAGGGCGGCATTACATTTACCGTGATCTGTATAGGGTCTTGAGCTATAGCAGATTGTGTGAGTAATATTCCCAATCCCAACCATAAAATTCCTTGGAGAGTTTGTGAGAAAATGTGTTTTATAGAATGTTCCATTTGGTTGAGGATTGGTAAAGGTGTGGCTCTCCGATTATTTTGGCTACTAATATCCTGACAACAAGAAGACTAAACAAGACCGTGAATTTAGTATTGATTCGAGAGTAGGATTTATTTAGTCAATTGTATTTTTCGGTTTGTGGACGGTATAAAATAGCTGATTTCACACTTCGGTTTGTCGATTCAATTGATTATTTAATCTTATTATTGAGTGCTTTAATCAATTAAAAATACCTCATTGTGATCAGATATTATACTCTCGGGATGGCTTTATTCCTGGCCCTGTCGGGAATGACTCAACCGGTAATTTCAAATATGGAACCCGCAATCGGCGATCAATTTCTCTATACCCAAGCCGACAATACAGACTACACGCACAGAGATGCGGGTGCCGATGTGTTTTGGGATTTTTCTGGTCTGTATGCGCAGGTTTTAAATGATTTGAGTTATAGCATACTCCCACCTTCGGCGGGTGAGGAAAATGCAACCTCGGTATGGTGTAGCAATTTTGAAATAAGTAACGACAGACATATTTATCGAAGTTTTGGAAGTGATTTGCCAACCACTTATGGTTCGGTAATTGTATCTTCCATAGCGAATGCTTATGGTCGTAAATACAACACTCCCGAAGAAGGACTTACGTTCCCAGTGTCTTATCAGGATGAGGGAAGTGATACGTACGATGGCATGTATGTTTCAGAGCTTTTCGGTACTGAAAAGGCTTTTATCGGAAATACAGCGTATGTCATTGATGGGTATGGCACGATAGAAACCCAATACGGCGTCTTTGAGAATATACTTCCCGTTACCACCACTGAGGTAGAACAAGTGGTAGTGAATACATTCAATGGCTATCTCAATACAAGATCTTTTCACATGTTATTTAAATAATCTAAACCACCTTATTATGAAAACAATTTTAACCCTCTTAGCCGCAATTTTTCTGATCAATTTTGGCCAAAGCCAACCGGTAATTTCCAATTTCACTCCCAATTTTGGGGATCTAATACTTTATAACGGCACCGATACAGCCTGGACAACCGGCGATGCAGGCGAAAATATGAATTGGGACTATTCTGATCAGAATATTTACTTTTTTGATCTTACGTATGAAGTCCAGCATCCTTCCGATGTTGTTGGATCGGATCAATTTCCCGATGCTTCAATGGTTTGGTCGGGTGATATCGGATTTGGTATCCTGCATTCGTATATGAGTTTCGCCGATAATAAGTTTACTGATTATGGAACTGTAACCACCGGAAGTGGATCAACTACTGGTAGGATATACATTGATCCTGAGGTACATTTTACATATCCGTTAGCATATGAGAATACGGGCAGTGATAGCTACAATGGGAATATATTATCAGGGGGTAATGAAACTCCATTAACGGGCGAATCATCCTTTATTGTTGATGCCTATGGTTCTATCTCCACACCGTATGGATCCTATGATAATGTACTGCGAGTTACGACGACAAAAGTTGAAAGCTTCGGTAATTATGAAACGAATCTCACCGAAACATCTTGGTATACATCAGAATATCCAGTCCCCGTTTTTATAATTTCGAGTAGTATTGACACTTTTTTTGGCATGCCTCAGGACGAACAGCTGAGCACAACAGTTCTGGTAATGTACATTCCGGTAGCAACGGGCATTTCTGAATCAACTGGAGAAAAGTCTTTTGATATCTATCCGAACCCGGCCACAGATTACATCACGATTTCATCTGATTTTGAGGGTCTCGGAGAACTTCGGATTTATAGCGTTGAAGGTAAAGTGGTCAGTCGAAAGTCGGTTCAAAGGGATGATATCATTGATTTAAATGACATTCAACCGGGCTATTACGTTGCTCAGATTATTGTGAATAACCAACCATTCGCGAGCAGATCTTTCGTAATCACTGAATAACAGGGGAATATAACTGTGCAGTGCTTTCGGTGGATATATCTTTCAGTTTTTCTGATGAGCGTGGCTTCATTTTCAAGCTATGCCCAAACCATCGATCCGAATGCGAAACCCTTTCAGATAAGTGGCTCACTTGGTGGTAATTTCAGCTACTATTCCGTTCAGGGTATTCCGGAAAGACGTCAGCCTTATGGCTACAGTCTTTTCGGTGCTGTGAATGTTAAAATTTATAATATCTCTGTCCCTTTGTCGGTAGCTATCAGTAAGCAAGGTACCAGTTTTAGCCAACCATTTTCACGTTTTGGTTTAAGCCCGGAGTATAAGTGGGTTAAATTTCATGCGGGATATCGTAATTTACGCTTTTCAGAATTCACCCTCAATGGGATTACCTTTTTAGGAGGCGGTGTGGAACTTACTCCTGGAAAATTCCGATTTTCGGCCATGGCAGGTCGCTTGCGCAAAGCCATTCAGGAACCTGATAATGCTTATGAAATCTCACAATTCAAACGCATGGGATACGGGTTTAAAATCGGCTACGGTGATAAGTCGTTTATCGACCTGAGTTTTTTTCACGCACAAGATGATGTAAACTCACTCCAATACCCGGATTCACTCGACTTGCGCAACCCTCCTGAGGCAAGTACTTCCATAGGCATTACGGGAAAAATTGTATTTGCAGATGACCACTTCACTTTCAGTTACGATGCCGGAGTGAGCGGTTTTACCCGGGACCTGCGCGCACCCGATTTTACCGAGAACCCAGAGCAGAGCTCATCTTTCTTGGATCGATTCAACGCGAATACTTCTTCGAATGCGGCGGTAGCCGGAAGTACGGGGTTGCAATACAAGGGCAAACTCTTCACCACCGGAATAAAATACCGCTATGTGCAGGCCGGATATAAAACACTGGGTGCGAATTATCTCCTAAGTGATCTGGAAATGATTACGATCAATGCCGGTACCCAATTTTTTAAGAATAAACTCGCTGTAAGCGGTTCCTACGGAATTCAAAACAACGATCTTTCCAATCGGAAATTTGCAGAAACCGGCCGAAATATTGGATCAGCCAATCTCAACTATCGTCCGAACAATCAATGGAATTTCAGCCTCAATTTCAGCAATTTCTCCATTTATCAAACGCTTCTTAAAGACAGTCTCTTTGCGGATAGTGTAGTGGTAGATCAAACAAATTATCAGGTGAACTTCAGCGCAACCTATATCGTGGTTTCCGAAAAACGCACTCATACCTATACCCTAAATACGAATACGCAAAATCTCTCCGATCGTCGGGATAATCCGACATATGACGCCGGAAATCAGCTTATAAGTCTGATGTTTAACTATGGGTTGCGGTTTAATAAAAAGAATTTCGGAATCAACATTGGGGCAAATTATCAGGATTTTAGTTCGCTGCTTACCGCTCAAATGCGGTATGGTGGAAATGTCGGTGTCAACTTTCAGTTGCTCGACCGAAAACTCATGCTGCGCCTGAAACAGGTCTGGAACCGAAGTGTGCTTCCCGACCGGAATGATGATATTTTTAATACCCAATTATCCGTTAGTTATGAACTCGCCAAGAAGCATAGTCTCACGGCATCTACCGGATTCATTTCACGTGTGGGCGAATACAACTTTCAGGAATGGCGCACCTCAATCGGATATCGCATGCGGTTTTAGGAGCACGGTAAAAAATACGCCTTCGGGTTTTTGTTAAATCAAAAACAATACGCTAATAAAATTATCAAAACCGAAAAAGCTAATTAAATTTGCATAGGGAAATTCCGCTATGCTTAGTTTTCATTCATATTACGCTTTCCGCTATGGTACGTGCTCACCTGCAGATGTGCTGGATAGGGCTGTTGCCAATGATTACGATGTGGTGGCACTTACCGATGTGAATAGCACGGCGGGCTCGCTCAATTTTGTGCGCATGGCGTCCAAAAAAGGAGTGAAGCCCATTTTGGGTATCGACTTTCGGAATGGAGCACAACAATGCTTTCTGGCTTTGGCCAAAAACAACAAAGGCTGGGAAGAAATTAATACGTACCTCTCGCATTTTCTCCACACCGGCGACCCCATTCCCGAAAGGGCACCACATTTTAAGCACGTCTTTGTAATCTACCCATTCATCCCCAATTCATCTGACACGGATATCTCGCGACTCGAGACTCGCGACTCGCGACTTTCAGACCCACGTCCAAAAACCAAAAACCAAAAACTAAAAACCCTTTCTTCAAACGAATTTGTATCCGTAGCTCCCCGCGACCTTATCCGATTTTCGCGCTCGCCCTGGATCCACCACCTCGACAAAGTCGTGATCGGTCATCAATTTTCTTTTGCCAATAAACGCGAATTTAACGCCCACCGGCTGCTACGCGCTATTGCCAACAATTGTTTGCTCTCAAAGCTTCCCAAAACGGAAGAAGGCCACCCCGATGCTATGTGGATGCACCGCAATGAATTGATGGCGCTTTATAGTGAGTTTCCGCAAATTATAGCCAATACCACGCGTCTGCTGCAAGAATGCCGCATCAGCTTTGAATTTGGCGATGCCTATCCCCACAAAAATCTGCGAACCTATACCGATTCGCTCGCCGAAGATGAGGCCATGCTCCGTCGACTCTGCATGGAAAATCTCGAATACCGATATCCCGATGCCAATGCCGAAGTGCTCAAGCGGCTGAATATGGAACTGGAAGTTATTTCTCAGAAGCAATTCGTTTCCTATTTTTTGATCAATTGGGATATCACGAGCTATGCGCGGAGGCAAGGCTATTTTTACGTGGGGCGGGGAAGTGGTGCCAATAGTATGGTGGCGTATATTTTGCGCATTACCGATGTAGATCCCATCGAGCTCGATCTCTATTTTGAGCGGTTTATCAATTTATACCGGAAAAACCCGCCTGATTTTGACCTCGATTTTTCCTGGCGCGACCGCCCCGATATTACGCGGTACATTTTTGAACGGTTTCCGCATTGTGCGATTCTCGCTACCTACAATACTTTCCAATACCGTGCAGTGGTGCGTGAGTTGGGAAAGGTTTTTGGTTTGCCCAAAGAAGAGATCGATATACTCACACGCGGCAAATTTGATGCTTCTAAACTCGATGAGCTTTCGGTGCTTGTTTTGCGTTACAGCCAGCTCATTCAGGGTTTTCCGAGTCATCTGAGCCTCCATGCCGGCGGTATTCTGATTGCCGATGCACCTATTCACAAGTTTTCGCCTACCTGGATGCCGCCTAAGGGATTTCCTACGGTGCAGTTTGATATGGTCGTAGCCGAAGATATCGGGCTGTACAAATTTGATATTCTCGGCCAGCGCGGACTCGGAAAGATCAAAGATGCTGTGGCCATCATTTCTGAAAATCAGCCCGGTGTTCCCGATTTTGATATTCACGATTTGAAACGGTTTAAACAAGACCAAAACATACGGGAGATGCTGCGCAATGGGGATGCCATTGGCTGTTTTTATGTGGAAAGCCCCGCTATGCGGATGTTGATGAAAAAGCTAAAGGTCGATAATTACCTCGGGCTGGTGGCCGCCAGTTCGGTGATCCGTCCGGGTGTTTCTCAGTCGGGAATGATGCGCGAGTTTATTCTGCGCTATCGGTTTCCCGAAAAACGAAAAGATGCCCATCCTACCATGCTGGAAATTATGCCTGAAACATATGGCGTAATGGTCTATCAGGAAGATGTGATAAAGGTGGCGCACTATTTTGCCGGGCTAACCCTCGGAGAGGCCGACGTATTGCGCCGCGGTATGAGCGGCAAGTTTCGTTCGCGTGAGGAATTTGCCAAAGCCAAGGGAAAGTTTTTCAGCAATTGCAAGAAGAAAGGCTATGCCGATGCGCTTACTGCTGAAATTTGGCGGCAGGTAGAGAGTTTTGCGGGGTACGCTTTCGCGAAAGGACATTCGGCAAGCTATGCCGTGGAGAGCTTCCAAAGTCTGTTTCTAAAGGCTCATTTTCCATTGGAATACATGGTCGCCACCATCAACAATGGCGGTGGATTTTACAGCCGCGAATTTTATCTGCATGAAGCCCGCATGAAAGGAGCCACTATTGTTGCGCCCTGTATCAACCGCGCACGAAACGAATGCACCATTTCCGGAAAGGAAATAATGCTGGGGTTCGGCTTCCTGCAGGGATTGGAAGATGAAACGGTATATCGGATTATCCGTGCCCGGGATGGCGGGGTATTCACCGACCTCGATGATTTCCTCGACCGTGTGCACATCAGCGTGGAGCAAATCGATATTTTGATTCGCATGGATGCCTTTCGATTTACCGGAAGGAATAAGCGCGAAATACTTTGGGATGCGCGATTTAAATTATGTGGACGTACAGATGGACCGTCCGTCTGTACGGGAAATTTATTCCGCGAGCCGCGCCGCAATTATGCCTTGCCTGATTTGAAAAGCACTGAAATGGAAAATGCTTTCGACCAGATCGAACTATTGGGATTCCCTCTGAGCGACCCTTTTGGTTTAATGGATAGCAATATAGAGCCCAGTGACCATTTGGCTTTGGCGGCAAGCAAATTGCCATCAATGATTGGTCAGCGCGTCACCATTTATGGTTATCTGGTTACTGCCCGCGATGTGAAAACATCACGAGGTGACCGCATGGCTTTTGGCAATTTTGTAGATTTCAACGGCGATTTTATTGATTCCGTTCATTTCCCGCCTGTACTACGAAAATATCCATTCCGCGGCCGCGGAGTCTATAAAATTAGCGGAAAAGTATGCGAAGAACTCGACTGCATAAGCATCGAAGCCGATAGCTTGGAAAAAGTAGCGATGTTGCCTGATGCGCGGTATGTGGATTCTCCAACTAACGTCAACTCTTAGCTTGAGTAGCTTCGTCGAAAATCGACGAAGCCACTAAAAACCTGATTAAATTATTATAAAATATTAATTTTCAGAATTGTAACCGAAGGGAACAATAACCTTGAAACTAATATTTCGTCCCATATTATAAACTCCCATGCGTCCTGTGGATGCGTTTATATCTGTATATTTCAATCTGCTGAGATGACTTTGATATGCTTTATCGAATAAGTTATCAGCGCTGAGATAAATAGAACATACCGTGCGATCATGGAAAACCAAATCGGCACCCAAACCAACATTAAACAATGCATAAGCGGGAGTTGGAGTTTCTGTATCGTAAGCCGAAAAAACGTGATTTTGAGCAAAATAATAGCGAAGTCCGACGGAGACATAGGCATTTTTCAAATGATCTCCCACGGATTTTGCTTCAGCTTTTATTTCCGAGGTCCATCTTGTGGCCGGGGTGAATGGCAAATACCGGGTAGAATCGGGCTGATTTCGCTGAATACTATGTACATAAGAGAGCGTATTCTCAAAATGAATCCAATCCAGCGGGTGCGGGTGAATGTCAACCGAGAGCTCTCCACCGGAAATGACGGCGTTGCCAGATTGATATTTGAAAGTTTGAGCTCCGTCGGTTATTGAATCTCCGCCGAGCACAGAAGTTAATCTTCGGGTATAAATAAAGTTATCGATCGTATTAGCAAAGAGATCGAGTTCGGCAGAAACGTGCGCACTGTTAATACCTAATGCGTAGTCAACCTGGGCACTATGTTCCGCTTTGAGATTGGGATCACCGATTTCATAATGTTGCGTACCCTCGTGCACACCATTCGATCCAATTTCAGCAATATTGGGTGCCCGATATCCACGCGATAGATTCAACTTGGTATACCAGATTTCAGAAAGCTGATAGGTGGCACCAATGCTTCCTGAGAATGCACTGAAATTTGAATTAAAAGCTGCAAATTTTTGAATCGCGTTATCTGTAATTCCGGCAACGGGCATTTCATTTTGATCCAAATACAGCGACTGTCCTTCCTGATGACGGGTATCATATCGGAGTCCACCGCTTAGATTCAGATTTCCAAATTCCTTGCTCGCCAGAAAAAATCCACCAAAGTCGAATAAGTGATAAGCCGGCACGAGAAATTCACTTCCTTCATTTTTTGAATCCTGTGCCATACCATTTGCACCGAAGGAAAGATTCCAATCGTTTATCGAAGGCAATTTATAAAGAAGGTTGTAATTAAAAGTGCTCAATTTGAAATAGAGCCCGTATTGGTTTGGATTGGTAATATCCGCAAATTCTTTTCTGCGGTTTTGCTGGAAACCAAAAGTTGCTTTCAACAGACTGTTGCCGAGAATAACACTGTTTTCCCATACAGCTTTGTAGTGCCCCACTTGTTGATAAGGTACTCCTGAGGCATAGGATTTAAAATCCTCCGGGGTTGCAGGTATAGTATGTTCTGCGCCATCAGTTCCAAGTACGGGCTTTACAAAGGCTCCGGTGACGGGATCTCGCTCACCTTCGATAATCTCGGGAGTAAGGTGATATGCGCTAAGATGCAAATGGCTGTAGCCCCATGATTTATTAAGGCCTAAAGTCAAATTTCCGGCTAAGCTTTTAAACCCGGAATTGTAAACGTATCCGTCGTATTTATTTTGATAATCATGTGCGGCTTGTTGGCTAATTCTTCCGTCCCAGATGAATCCTTTTTTGTTTCCGGAAAGAGATGCTGAATAGCCGATAAGGCCATTGTTGGTTTGGTAATTGGCAAGAGCACTTCCGCCTATTTTACCTTCAGGAAGTGGATTTGCGTCAAGCAAATTGATCACACCTGCCATGGCATCCGAACCATAGGTCAGACTCGCCGGACCTTTCATCACTTCGGCATTTTGCACTGCATATTGATCTACTTCAAGTCCATGTTCGTCTCCCCACTGTTGTCCTTCCTGTCTGATTCCATCTTTTACAACAACTACGCGATTGTATCCCAATCCCCGAATCACGGGCTTTGAAATCCCGGGGCCGGTAGAGATCGCCGAGATTCCGGGCTTGGTTGCCAGTGTGGCAACGATATTATCAGCCGGACTTTGAACGAGCGTTTTATGGTCTATTTTGCTCACGGGTGTTGGAGTGCGTCGCCTTTCCCTCGCTTGATTTTGGCCTGTTATGACCACCTCGTTCATCTCGGTTTCTGTCCGTTGGAGTTCAAGATTCAAGGTGTTGGTTGTCGAGAGGTCGATATATTTCGAAACAGATTTATAACCGATGTACGTAACTTGAATATTGACCTTGGACGACGGCAGGTTTTGGATGCTAAAATGACCGTTTATGTCAGTGACGGTGCCGGTTTTTAAATCCGGGAAATAGATATTTACTCCGGGAAGTGATTCCTTGGTTTGGGAATCGGTGATGGTTCCTTGCAGGGTGGTCTGATTTTCTATGGGTGGATTGGACCATCCATGAAGAGTCAGGAATAAACTGCTGAAGCAGAGTAGTGATTTAATGTATTTCATAATTGATTACTAAGGAGCTACGACGACTGATCGCGTAGCTGATAAATAAAGAAATAGTAATTTTCAACTCCTTAGATTTTATGCGGAATTGAATTGGGAAAAAGAAATTGGCTCCGACGATTTGCCGTGGAGCTTAAGGAATAATGGAATTATGAAATAATCGGAGGCCCTCTGAGGCTGCGGTGCGGTATTGCGGATGGGTAAATTATTTCCGCGCAAAAAACCGAATTGGGAACTTGAAAAAAGCTGAGCTTTGGCGTAAAAGCACCAAGCTCTGTTGGCGATGCTATCGAATAGTAAAAGTCGCAAACCCAACAATGATGTTCTTTGAGGTGTAGATGGGAGTATTGCGATGTACAGTGAAAATCGTCGCGATGAACAAAATCGTGCCCAGACTTAACCAATGCGGGAAAGGCCAGAAGACAAAGTAAGGTAACTGCACTAAACTTTTTTAAGCTCGAAAACATGCGAGCGCAAAGGAAATGGTTTCGGTTAAGATTTCGAAAAGAATCATTTGAATATTAGAAATATTAACGATTTGTCAGAATTAATTTATCCCTCAAAATTAGCTCTTATAAGTATATTCTACTCAAATTTTAATTTTCTTTGAGCGCTCAAATTGTAGCAACAGGCCCCTTTATTTTTACTTGATGAATCTAAAGTAAACCAATGAAAAATCTGAAAATATATTCCAGAGATCAGCTCGCTGAATTCGAAAACGATCGGGTAGGAGCTGTGGTTTGGAGCAAGCACGTTCAGTTTATTGAAAGGGAAAAACCATTTGACGAAGAACTTAAAAAGTGCGACGCTAAATATGTAGTCTTCGGAATAATAGAGGATATGGGTGTTCGTGCCAATTTTGGGAAACCGGGCGCCGAAAATGCATGGAAGGCCACCCTTCAGGCATTGCTCAATGTACAGGCCAATAATTACAGTAATGCCTCAGAAGTACTTCTGCTCGGATATTTAGATTTTACGGATATCGATCCTACCCGTGGTGGACACATGACTGTGAAGCCTGCTGATTTTCATCCACTTGTGATGGAAGTGGATAGACAAGTAAGCACTCTCGTTGAGAAAATTGTTAAAAATGGCAAAATTCCAATCGCTATCGGCGGCGGGCATAACAATGCCTACGGAATGCTCAAGGGTTCATCGCTTGCATTGAGAAAAAGTATAAATGCGTTAAATCTAGATGCTCATGCTGATCTTCGCCCTCGTGATTATCGGCACAGTGGAAATGGATTTTCATATGCCTATTTGGAAGGATTTCTAAAACGTTATTTTATTTTCGGATTACATGAAAACTATATTACACAATCTATTTCAGAAAAAATTGAAGGGTGGTCCGAGAATGTACATTTTGCGACTTACGATGAAATGTGTATTCGTGGTGAGAAAAACTTATTGGACGAAGCTTCGCAAGCTTTACAGTTTGTAACTGAATTTGATGCACGTTTTGGGCTGGAAATTGATTGCGATGTGATCGAAAATATCCCTACGAGTGCGCTCACCTCGTCAGGATTCAATGTGGAAACGGCGCGAAAACTAAATTATTTTTTTAGCAGAAGCGAAAATGTCGCATACCTACATATATGCGAAGCCGCACCGAGGGCTGATAATACCGCCGAAATGACCAAGGTTGGAAAATTAATATCCTATTTAATTACCGACTTTATCCGATAATATGGGCTTATGGACGCAGATGACGTTTGCGAACGGTAAATACCAATTCGTAGTCCTTTTTTTGCTCCGCTATTCCGTCAGAAAGTTTATTGTACGGTTTATCGGAGTTGGAGTTTTCGCGATCTTTTAATTCAGAGATTTTGTTTTGGGTGGTAGACATAGGTATAAATAATTTAATTTGTATTTCACTCAGCGATTATTATACCAGCCTTGATTATTGGTAGGATAAGTATTTTAAAACATTTATTATCAAAAGGATAATTTGTGTAGATAAAGATACAGGGATATCAATCTAAGGTTATTTTGTGGATTTATTCCACACTTTTTTGGCCGCACATCCGCAATATTCATCACATTGTCTAAGAATTAGAAAAATAAACGACTAAATATTTTCTTCGCATTTGAACCGAAATTTTGACTTACTTTCAACCAAAATGAAAAAAGGATTTTTGGCAATTCTCGCCCTTTTTATTGGCTGCTGCGTAATGGCACAGTCAGGCTCGCCCACTAATACTTCGAGCCACAAAAGGCCCGTCTTTTCACTTGCTACCACACTTCACTTTTTACATCTTATCGATTCTATTAGAAAAGCGGATAGCTTGCAGGTACGATAAATCCGAAAAAAAATGAAGGTGTAAGCATCCCGATTGCGCCGATTATTAGCAGCAGTAAAATCAATTACTCCACAAATTTCGGAGATATGGAATCAAAGAAAGAAGAAAAGAAGAATGACGAGGGTAGAATTTAATCCTTATCGGCGGTTTCATCCGAACCTTTTTTCAAAATCACTTCTTCTTGTCGCACCAGCATTGCGTGGTCGCTTGGTTTTATTGATATTCCATATCGCTTAGCATACACCCACGTGAACTCGGCCCCAAAGAATAAAATTAAACACGAATATGACACCCACAAAAGAATTAGAATAATGGATCCGGCAGCACCATAAGTCGATCCCGGATCAGCTTTTCCAAAATAGAGACCCAGAATAAACTTACCAATGATGAAAAGTATGGCGGTAATGATAGAACCTACCCGTACTGTTTTCCATTTGATTTCGGCATCGGGCAAATACTTGAACAAGAGGGCAAAAAGTGCACTGATTATCGCTAAGGAGAGTAAACCGTTGAAAATATATGCAGCAATAATAGAAAAATGAGGAAAAATGCTCTGGATATATCCACTTAAAAGTGAAATAACTGCTGAAACCAGAAAACTGACTAAAAGAAGAAATCCGAGTACCAAAACAAAGGCGAATCCCCTCGCCCTGTCGGTAAGTAATTTTTTAAATCCAGCTTTAGGATCCTGCTTGATGTCCCATACATCATTCAGCGAAAGCTGTAACTGGTAAAATACTCCGGTCGCTCCAAAAATTAGAGTGGCGATACCAATAATAGTAGAAATCAGACTTTTACTTCCGCCTTGAGTTCCGGCAATAATTTCTTGTATAGATTGAGCAGCATCTGTTCCTAGGGCTTTTGAAATTTCGTTGGTCAACCTTCCAGTAACAATATCCTCACCCCAAATCGCTCCGACCGTATTGATTAAAATCACTAACAATCCCGGGAGAGCCAGCACGGCATAATAAGCAACCACTGCACTCAATCGCCAGGGATTATCGTCACTCCATGCCTTATAAGTTTCTTTAATTAAGGAAGGTAAGTCCTTTAATTGAAATTTGTGTGATTGGTCGGCTTCGCTCATTGAAATTTTGAAATTTCTTATTATTCAGTTAGTGGAAATCAAATTTATAACCAAAAGTAAGAGTCTCTTAACAATAGGTTTATCTCTTTTGTTGCGATACGGAATTTTTGAAAGTGATTAAAATCTTCCTCCAAATGGAAAATTCAGCAAAAAAAACACCGAACCAAATGTTCGGTGTTCCAAATAATAAGTATTGGATAGCTTTATGCCTGCTTGCGCAGGAGGTCGCGTATTTCTTGTAAAAGTTTTTCTTCCTTCGTAGCTTCGATTGGAGGTGCAGGAACTTCTTCTTCTTTCCGTTTCATTTTTTCGATCATTGCATTGTAGGCTTTTACTACCATAAAAACCGCGAATGCTACAATAAGGAAAGTAATTATAGTATTGATAAATACCCCATAGTTAATCGCAACCTCGGCAACTGCATCTCCGGCATCTTTTGCTGATTCGGGAACTCCGTCTGAAATGACATATTTTAATTGGGAAAAGTCTACTCCGCCAAGTATTTTACCAATCGGAGGCATTAAGATGTCGTTTACAAATGATTTAACAATGGCGCCGAAATAAGTGGCGAGAATTAAACCTACTGCTAATTCCAATACATTGCCTTTGGCAATAAACTTTTTGAATTCTTTCATTTCAACTGGTTTATAAAGTTTTAGGAAGGCAATATAGAGATTATCCCCATGGATTTAACAGAATTTTTAAATTTTATTAAGAAAGATTATTCTTCATAGTAAGAATCGATTTAGACCACAGATTGTGAGGGATTTAAGAAATTGATTTTATCGTAATTTCCCGACTATTCACTTCTATTTTCTGGCATTCCCCGCTACTGAGCAGTGCGATTCCTATCGGAGAAGCCGGTGAGATGGCAAAAACAATATCCGTATCGATCACGATTTTTCCCATTCCGATGGATATATAAAAAGTACCTGCAGATGTATACACGAGACTTCCTGTAATTATTCTGTCGAAGTTTATATTGGGATCTATCTGTTGTAAATTGTACTTGAGTTTGATCGCCTTGCTCAGTTGCACCTCTTGGTTGTCTAATTCTGACTGAAGCATGGCTCGTGAAGTTTCGTGCTTGTCACCAGCACTACTTTTTGTAGCCGTATTTCTCGATTCTTTGGATGCATCAATATCGGTCCCCAAGTCAGAAATTCGCTTGCTTAGTATTTCCAGCATTCTGGCGTGGACATCTCGTTTTTGAATCATTCTGATGATTTTGGCGAATGGTTAAGAACGATCGAGAATTTCCTGAATTTTAGCAATTTGGATTTGTTTTTCATTTTCAGAAAGCCAACTCGCTGAAAAACTATTCTTGGCTAAAAGCGCCACCTCATCTAAAGAAAGATTCAAAGCTTCCGCAGTTTGGATATAGTTTTCGTTTACATATCCACCAAAGTATGCCGGATCGTCTGAATTTACAGTAACCAAAAGACCCGCGTCAATCAGTTCCTTAAGAGGATGGACTTCCAAATTATCCACATTTTTTAAAGCTGTATTAGACAGTGGGCATACCGTAAGGGAGATGTTTTCGGAAATCAATCGGTTCACTAAGTGAGGATCATCGAGACAGCGATTTCCATGGTCGATGCGCACAACGTTTAGTAAATCAAGCGCCTCGTGAATATATTCTGCCGGGCCTTCTTCGCCTGCGTGAGCTACCGGAAGAAAGCCGATCTCAACCGCTTTCGCGAAAACGCGCTCGAATTTGGAAGGCGGATTGCCTAGTTCGGATGAATCAAGGCCTACACCATCAATCCACGACTCATAAGGCATTGCTTCCTCGAGTGTTTTAAAAGCAGATTCTTCAGAAAGATGACGTAGAAACGACATAATGAGACGAAATGAAATTCCGAGATTTTTTTCACCATCCAGAAGTGCTCGGCGTATGCCTTTAATCATTGTTTCGAATGAAACACCTCGATCTGTATGGGTTTGAGGGTCAAAAAATACCTCAACGTGAACTACATTGTCTTCTTTTACTCTTCGCAAATATGCTATGGTCAGATCGTAAAAATCTTCTTCTTTGATCAAAACATTCGCACCTGCATAATAGATGTCTAGGAAGGATTGTAAATTATGAAATTTGTAAGCCTTCTTTAAATCCTCCACGGAATCATAAGGGATGATAATTTGATTTCGACTGGCGATTTCAAACATCAGTTCCGGCTCGAAGCTCCCTTCGAGATGGAGATGGAGTTCTGTTTTTGGTATTTCTTCAATAAAACGCTGCAGTTCAGATTTCTTCATAGTAGAGTATAGGTGTCTCGAAGGATTCTTTCGGCTCAATGAAAAGAGACGCGCCTTCCATAAAAATAAATAATAAAAACCTGTAAAGCTATAAATTAATCGTAGTTGACCTCTAAGATTTCGATTTTACGTGTTTCGTTTCCAAGCTGAAGAATAGCGACTTCATCCTTTTTCTTCCCCGAAATTGCTTTCGCCATAGGGGAGGTGAACGCAATTTTTCCGACCTTCACATCGGCTTCATCTACGCCTACAATCTTAAAAATTCGCGTCATTTTCTGACTCGGAAAACGAAGCTTTACTGTTGCACCAAAGCGAATTTCATCAGTGGCGGACTGTGATTCAATTATTTGCGCAGAATTAATTCGCTCTGCTAATCGGTTTAGTTTGGTCTGTATTACATTTACAGCGATACGCCTCTCAGCTCCTTCTGTTTGAGGTAAGTTTTGTCTCTCTGTCTCGAGAGCTGCTTTTTCACTAAGCAATGCTTGATATCCGATGGGAGTTACATAGTTGGTTTCTCCATTTGGTAGCGGTGCCCTTTCGGGAATGATGGGAACCTCTTCCTGATCATCCTCTTTTACAAATCCTCTGCTCATTATGACTTATTAAAAAATTCAAGATACTAAGATTTTCGCTTTTTACGAAATTGACAGATGGGCATTGGCACCGCGAGTAATAGGCCATAGTGGTGAATACACAACCGAATTTTTGGTTTATTATTATCTTCATACAAGGTATCCCTTGCAACCTCGCTTAAGCGTTAGATATTCTAATGTGTATGCTCCGTATTCGTGCATTTTGCTTTTTTTGTCTTCTACGATCATATTAGTGGGAAAAGGTAATAATTGAATGCCATTTTTGCTTATTTGTTATTACCTATTAGAAAAATAATCTACTGATCAAGAAGCCAAATAACGCCTACCGTTTTTGTTATTGATATTTCCTTAGGATTGAGTTCAATAGCTTCGCCACCGGAATTCGATGTCATTGCGTACCGCATATTTTTCTCCATCATCAACGGATGGTCACCACCATCTTCATATTCAAAATTTATGACGTGGATTTTACCCAAACGTACTTCTAATGCTTCCGCCAATGTTTTCGCTTTCTGCTTTGCATCGATTACTGCTGCTGTGATTGCCTCTGCGCGTAAACTGTCTTTCTGAATTTCTGAAAGTTTAAAACCGACATTATATCCAAACTTAAAACGCTCGTCATTAAGTGTTTTCATTACCTTTTGGAGATTTTTCGGATTGTTTTCCATTTCAATTTCCAAATTGATATTTCCGATGTAACCAATCAAAACGCGATCACGATCCATATATTTATAGTCTTCCGTAATGTTGAGTTGACCTGATTTGATGAAATTTTTATTTATTCCGGTTTTTACTAATGCAGCGGTCAGATCATTAAAAACGCTTGTCAATTTATTCGTGCATTTTTCGTAATCAGGATCTTTTGCCTGCAAGGGGATATTAATGATCATAACCGCAGGCACTGCCTTTACTTCTGCGAGTCCCTGTACTTTTAACACATTATTATTTGTTTGTGCTTTCAAATTCATTGATATTATGAAGATTATCAATACGGAAAGTGCTTTTTTAATGCTCATATTTTTGTTTTTAAAGGGAGGATTGCAATAAACATACCTTATCATTTAAGTAAATGATAAATTCAAAATTTATCAAAAAAGTAATCGGTGTTTATCCCGGCTTCTTGAAAATACAAACTAAGAGGAAGAGATAATCATTTCCTCTATAATTTACCCAATGATATCTTTAGAAAATAATAAATCGCTGTAAAAAAATAGCTCGGCTTAAGAAACTCCATTTGTGAATCCCTCAAGTTGGGGAATTAATCCCCCACAAATCTCCAATAAATGTTGAGATTAAGCCACATTTTGGGTGTACTTTTTTGCATAATTGTAGGCAATTCGGCTAATCTCACGATCCGTTACTGGCTTATTTATCACTCCTGACGAGAGCGGATTTATACTCGCTTTTATTAGATCATTCGTGTTATTAGAATCCGACAATAAATAGATTTCATGTTGGTGTGATTCACCTATTTGTTCATCAAATTTTTTCAGAAAATCCCAAGCGCTAAGATGCGGAAGATCAATGTCTATAAAGGTTAAATTGGGTAGGGGCTTTCCGACTGCCAATCGCTGCTTGAGATAATTTAAAGCGGTCCAGGTATTATGAGCCACGGCAACATCTTTTGCGAGATTATTGTCTAATAAAAAGCGCTCGATTCCACGTCCTGATTCAGAATTAGCGTCAATAACGAGTACGGATTTAAGTAGATTTTTCATAAGGTGCCATGTATAAAATGATCCAATAATCTTACGAAAAACCGTACCAGAAATTTCGATATTTTGGTTAGGTTAACGTTTTCCATTTATGATAAAGAAAAAATACATCTGCTGCGATCAACACAAATGGTCAGATCATAAACAAATTAAACGACTCAGAGGCTCAGAAATTGCTTGAGTTAAATGAAATTCGTCGAGTAAATGTATCGTCTCATTAAAAGAGTGGATTATTTTATAGCAGATTAAATCTAAAACGGTAACTTTTCACGCAATATCTCTGATTGGGTGCCGGTAACTGGTGATTCGTGAATATAATAGACGTATCCTTCAAACACTTTTATTGCTTTGGCAAAAGGATGGTGAATCTTGAAAGGCCTTCCGGCGGATCCGGTTGTCATATTGATCTTTCTTAAATACTCAACACCTGATTTATTGTGAAGCGTGTAAAGTTTCTGGGTATATGGATCTTGAATAACATGAGTAAAGCGTTCACGCGAAAGTGCGTCGAGATAAATCGCATTGTTTGATTTTCGAAGAGAACCTTCAGCAGCGTAAGTCAACATTATATCATTTTTAAAATCGAAGAAGTAGAAATTGCTATCAACCATAAATCCCTGCACTTTTGGTTTGCTGATATCCCGCTCAATATTGAAGCTACGTACATAAGTGCTATAAAATGAATAATTCAAATCCGAATGAGATGCCAGGTCCTTTGCAACTTCAATTTCAGGAGTTGACAGCATCTCAAAGTCGTCATTCACTTTTGCAAAATAATTTAGGTTTCGTGCCGTATATAGGGTAAATGATTCCGCTGTTTTTAGATCGAAATATCTCAATAACCTTATAGGCAAATATGCATAGTACTTAACGTAAAAGATGCCTTCATTGCTCACTCCCTCTATGGGTAATATTTGATTGAAGTATTCTGAATAAGAAAAACCCTTTAATGCGATTTCACTTCGCTTTCGAACCACTTCATAGCAAGTATCAATCAGTTCCAAAAACAAGCGATTGAATGGATCTTTCTGCAGTTTGAATACTTTGTCGGGTACAATTTTCCTTTCGATTATTTCTCCCCGATGTAGAAGTGTCATGGCGCAATTTTCAAACGATTTATCCGGTGAGGTATGCTTCGATGATGCCATATTTAAATAGGAGAGTATAACCAGCGTGTCTTCCAGAAATGTAAAGTCCACTATATTCTCAAAATCAGCGCTTCTGACTTTCTCAACTACTTTGCTTTCCATAACCATAGAATACAAATTGGAAGTCGGAATCAGGTAGATTTCGTTCAAGTTATCCAAACGAATACGATTGAATGGCATCTTATACGTAGCGTATTCGGAATGATAAAAAGTCAGAGCTTCTCCTTCTGAAACCGGGATTGAGAAGTGTCCGTTGTAATCCGTTTTGGTACTGCGATGACCCATTCTAACTTTTATTCTATTCAGCGGTTTGAGATAACTTCCTGAATATACGGTTCCTTCAATTGTATGTTGTTGAGCAGAAGCTGCAATGAACGTAAAACAAAATACCCAAATTGAAAGCCCTCTCATTGGCTAAAAATACCGAAAAATATTTTTTGTTTTTCGAATATCCATATTAATCTCGCACAAAAAAAGGCACCCATCAGGTGCCTTTAAAGATTGTGATTAGAAAAACGAATGTTACTTCCAGTTCACTATTTCAGAAGCTTCGTATTCACCTGCTTCAAGTTTTACTTTTACTTTCTTAAATGTTTCGATTGTGTATTCTACATCTTCGAGTGTGTGAACCGAAGTGGGGATTAATCGGAGCATAATCACCTCTCTAGGTACCACCGGATAAACGACGATAGAACAGAAAATATTGTAATTCTCACGCAAGTCCATCGTAATATTGGTAGCTTCTCCGAGCGAACCCTTAAGGAAAACTGGAGTAACAGCCGAATTGGTAACGCCAAGATCGAATCCGGCTTTACGCAAACCTTCCTGCAGCGCGGTTGCTATTTTCCAAAGTTTTTCTTTGTGTTCCGGCTGGGTGCGCATCATTTCGAGGCGTTTTATTGCACCTTCAACAATCGGCATTGGCAATGATTTCGCAAAAGTCTGCGAACGCATATTATATCGGAGGTAGTCAATAACCTGCTCATCACCGGCAACAAAGGCTCCTATACTTGCCATAGCTTTCGCAAAAGTTCCAAAATACACATCTATTTTGTCCTGCACACCTTGGAAATCTCCGGCACCCCGGCCATTCTCACCAATTGTACCAAAACCATGTGCATCATCCACAAAAAGGCGAAATTTGTATTCATCCTTAAAAGCGACAATTTCTTTAATTTTACCCTGATCACCGGCCATTCCGAATACTCCTTCGGTAACAACCAAAATTCCTCCTCCTGTATTTGCAGTCCATTTACGGGCATGCTCAAGTTGCTTGGCAAAGCTCTCCATATCATTGTGCTGGTACACAAATCGTTTACCTTGATGAAGGCGAACCCCATCTACCATACACGCATGAGATTCTGAGTCATAAACGATTACGTCGTTACGATCTACAAGCGCTTCGATAGCCGACTGGCAACCCTGATAACCATAATTGAGGAGAAAGGCATCTTCCTTTTGCATAAACTCGGCAAGATCCGCTTCGAGTTTTTCGTGTAGAGAAGTCTGTCCCGACATTATACGCGCTCCCATTGGATAACCAAGCCCCCATTTGGCAGCCGATTCGGCGTCTATTTTTCGCACTTCGGGATGATTTGAAAAGCCGAGGTAATTATTGATACTCCAGACCAATACTTCTTTTCCCCTAAAGGTCATTTTATTGCCTATATCACCTTCCAGTTTGGGAAAAGTGAAGTAGCCATGTGATTCCTTTGCATGTTGTCCCAAAGGACCACGATTGTTCTTTATTTTATCAAAAATGTCTTCCATACTAGCGTAGAGTTATACAAAAATTCGGGTGCAAAAGTACTGCTAATTAAGATTTTTACCAAAATAAGGTTGAAATAACTATTAACAATTTTCTGTGTTAAGTGCCGTTAAAGGGTTTTTACATCTCTAAAATCGTACTATCTTTGCGCGATATTTTTGAACATTTGCGGAACCTAACATTTTTTATTGCCTTAATTCTGCTCTCGAGCTGTTCTGAATACAGCAAAGTGCTAAAAAGCAGCGACATTGAGTATAAATATTCCAAGGCAAAGGAATATTATGAAGATGGTGAATACAATAAGGCCTTGTCTCTATTTGATGAATTAGGGACACTTTTCCGCGGTAGCGCCCGCAGCGAAGAGATTCAGTTCTACATTGCCGACTGTCATTATCAGTTAAAGGATTATTATTTTGCGAACTATTATTACAAGAATTTCGCGAAGACCTATCCAACAAGTCCGCGATCGGAAATTGCATCTTTTCGTACAGCCTATTGCAGCTATTTGAATTCGCCGATTAGCAGCCTCGACCAAACGGAGACCACGCAGTCGATTGATGAATTTCAAAATTTCCTGGATAAGTATCCTTCTACTTCGCTTAAGGACAGTACGAATCATATGATGGACGAGCTGCGCCAGAAGTTGGAGCGCAAGGCTTTTGACAATGCCAAATTGTACTATCTCACTGAGAATTATAAAAGTGCAAACATCGCTCTACAGAATATGAAACGCGATTTTCCGGATAGCCCACACCGCGAAGAAGTTGCATTTTTGATTGTAAAAAGCTCCTATCTTTTAGCAATGAATAGTGTAGAGTCTAAAAAGGAGGCAAGATTGAACGATACTATAGAAAATTACCATAAATTTGTCGACACTTATCAAGATAGCAAATACATCAAAAAGGCTGAAGAATATTATGCGGATGCCATTCGCGAACTTGAAAGAATGAAATTTTAATAAAATAGGGAAGGATGAACTTCAAAAACACAAATGCCGCGCGTACTACACAAACCCGGAATGTAAAGGATCTTGAGAAAGAAACGGGAAATATCTATGAGTCTATCGTTATCATTTCGAAACGTGCCAACCAGATAGGCCATGAAATGAAAGAAGAACTCAATGCGAAGTTGCAGGAATTTGCTACTACTCAGGATAATCTCGAAGAAATTTTTGAAAATCGCGAGCAAATCGAGATTTCAAAATTTTATGAACGACTACCAAAGCCTCATGCAATTGCTGTGCAGGAAATGCTCGATGATGAAATCTATTTCCGCCGACCGACAGAAACGGAAGATACTCCGGTAGATTCCAAGGCATAGTACCTTATGGGACTGCTCGTTGGTAAGCACATACTTCTTGGTGTAACCGGAAGTATTGCTGCGTACAAATCGGCCTTTCTCGTGCGCGAGCTCGTTAAAGCCGGTGCTGATGTGCAGGTTGTTTTTACTCCGGCAGCAAGCCAGTTTGTGACACCGCTTACTTTTGCAACACTTAGCAAACGGCCGGTTCTCGACAAACTCATTAATGATTCTGAAAAAGGAATGTGGAATAATCATGTCGAATTAGGTCTCTGGGCTGATTTGATGATTATTGCTCCGGCTTCCGCAAATACCTTGGCTTCGATGGCGCAGGGTACAGCCCACAATCTTCTACTTACCACCTATCTCAGCGCAAAGTGCCCTGTGTTTTTCGCACCGGCCATGGATCTGGATATGCATGCGCATGCCGCCAATCAGCGCAATATTGAAACACTCCGTGACCGCGGAAATATTCATGTTCCTTCAGAAACCGGTGAACTCGCAAGCGGCCTTTCCGGAACCGGACGCATGGCAGAACCTGAGAATATTCTCCATTTTATAGAAAATTATTTACGCGACCGTGCTCCACTTCGCCACAAACGCGTGCTCATAACTGCAGGCCCTACCCACGAGCCAATTGATCCCGTTCGGTATATCGGCAACCGGAGCACCGGTAAGATGGGCTATGCACTTGCAGAAACTGCAGCCCGCTTGGGCGCACAGGTCTGTGTTGTTTCGGGACCAGTAGATTTGCCTGTTCCCAAAGATGTGGAAGTTGTAAGGGTTGAGACCGCTGCTGAAATGTTTAATGAAACCATTGAACGATTTCCGCACGCACAAATTTCTATTTTCGCTGCTGCCGTTGGCGATTTTCGTCCAAAAAATGTTCAAAGAGAGAAAATCAAAAAACAGAATAATCTTTTTAGCATTGATCTTGAAAAAACGGACGACATTCTCAAAAAAGCGGGCTCACTAAAAACCGAAAAACAAATTGTCGTTGGATTTGCTTTGGAAACTGAGCATCCACTTGAAAATGCCACAAAGAAGCTTCAAGAGAAAAATTGTGATTTGATTGTACTGAATTCGTTGAGAGATGATGGAGCAGGATTCAGTCATGATACCAACAAAGTAACCTTCGTGACCCACAATAAAAATCTATCTTTGGAGTTGATGTCAAAACGAAAAGTCGCAAACGAACTATTTGCTTACTTAATGGAAGAATTTTTATGAAGCATTTCCTTTTAATCTTTGCCCTTAGCTCATTTATTGGTATTTCCGCGAAAGCGCAGGAACTTAACTGCCAGGTTGATGTGATATACCCCAGTATTCAGGGGGTCAATACCGATATATTTGACAAGTTGAAGGAGGATGTTTTTGAATTTATGAATAACCGTAGGTGGTCAAATGATAAATTCACAATTGAAGAGCGAATCAATTGTAGTCTAATTATCAATATTACTGAAGCACGTGCATCATCGAATACCTATAAGGCGGAACTTCAAGTAATTTCTTCACGTCCTGTTTTTAATACAGATTATAATTCTCCAATTATAAATATAAAGGATAAGAATCTTACTTTCGATTACCTCCCCAATACGCAGTTTAACTTTAATGCGGATCAGTTTCAAAACAATATGGTATCCGTCCTGGCATACTATGCATATATGATTATAGGGTACGATTATGATACCTTTTCACTCAATGGGGGTACTCCGTATTATCAACAGGCACAGCGAATTGTGCAAAGTGCACAAGTTTCAAATTATGGAGGGTGGAAAGCATATGAAGGTGATAAAAACCGTTACTGGCTTGTGGAAGATATTCTCCACAATACTTTTGAGCCTTTACGTCAAACACTTTATCAATACCACCGTGAAGGGTTGGATGTGATGAGTGATAAAGCGCAGATTGGCCGTCAGAAGATATTGGCATCTCTTCAGAATTTCAATCAAATTCACCGGATCAAACCAATGGCGTATGTTACCCAAATGTTCTTTACAGCAAAGAGCGATGAGATTGTAAATATTTTCAAAAAAGCGCCTGACGCAGAACGCAATACTGCATATGAAGTTCTGTCAAAAGTCGACCCCGGAAATCTGGCCAAATACGAACGTATGCAGAAGGGTAAATAGAAAATCTACACTACCGATTCAACAAATTTCGAAGGTTATTCTGAGCCGCAGAAGATTGTTAACGCTATTAAATTTCCAAAATAGAAAGAATTGGCAGATTTCAAGAAGTCTTCCGGTTCTGGAGCATACAAAATCCTAATAGCCTATAAATACTGCGAATTCAATTTGTAATTTATCATCCAAGATTTTCTCATATTTGTACCATGTTAAAGCACCTTTCCATCAAGAATTATGCACTGATCGAATCACTTGAAATTGAGTTTGACAGAGGTTTAAATATTCTTACCGGTGAAACTGGAAGTGGGAAATCCATTATACTCGGAGCGCTCGGTTTGCTTATCGGCGATCGTGCTGAAACAAGAGTGGTGCAAGATGGTATGGCAAAGTGCATTGTTGAGGGAAGTTTTGATCTGACCAACAAATCGCTCGAATCGGTTTTTGACAAATACGATATCGACTTTGAGGAAATCACGCTAATCCGAAGAGAGATCCTCAGCTCTGGCAAAAGCCGCGCTTTTATAAATGATACACCTGTAAAGCTCAATGTGCTGAAAGATATTGGGATGCGCCTCCTCGATATTCATTCACAGCACCAAACAATCCAAATAAATGATCCCAAATTTCAATTGAGTGTTGTGGATCGAAATGCGCAAACTGCCGAAGAACTAAAATCCTATCAGGAGTGCTTCCAGCAATGGAAAACAACCCGTAGGGACTTGGAAATTGCAAGAAAAGCGGCAACTGAAAGTAGAAATGAGAGCGATTTTATTCGTTTTCAATTGAATGAACTCCGGGAAGCAAATTTGGATACCATGGATGCTGAATCCATTGAAGAAGAGTACAATACGCTTGCACATGCCGAAGATATTACCAGGGCGCTTTCTGAATCGGCGGGCTTCCTGAGTGAACAAGAGAATGCTGTTTTGCAAAGTATTAAAGAGTCAAAAGAACGTATAGACCGCATAGCACATTTAGCGAAAGGATATTCCGTTATTGCCCAAAGGCTTCAAAGCGTGTATATTGAAATAGACGATATCGTTCAGGAAATCGAACAAATGCGCGATGGGGTAGAGGCCGACCCGATGCAACTGGAACTACTGGAGGAAAAGCGATCCATTATTTTTCGGTTGGAAAAAAAACATGTGGTTAATGGCGTTCAAGAACTTATAGAAAAACGAAATGAACTTCAGGCGCGCCTTGATGAAACAGACAACCTCGAGGAGCGAATTGCAAAACTTGAGAATAAGGCGTTGACTGAGTTCCAAAATTTGGCGGAAGCCGGTAAGAAGTTAAGCGATAAACGTCGAAAAACTCTCGATTCCTTTTCTAAAGAAATTCAAAGTGTGCTCAAAGTATTAAACATGAAAGCGGCACGTTTTGAGATAGATCTTATTCCTCTCGAAGATCCGTCAGAACGTGGGTTTGATGCGATCGAAATGCGCTTCTCTGCGAATGCCGGGCGAAAACCGGAACCGCTGAAATATGTGGCTTCGGGTGGGGAGCTCTCCAGATTGATGCTGGCTATCAAGAATATTTCTGCCAATTCTACTGAGAGGAAAACCATTCTTTTTGATGAAATAGATACTGGCGTTTCGGGCGAGGTGGCCAATGCCATGGGAACCATAATGAAAGAAATGGCTCTGGATTTACAAGTGATTTGTATAACCCATCTTCCGCAAATAGCCTCAAAGGGCACGGCTCATTTTAAAGTATATAAACGCAAGACGAGTGGAAAAGAAAATACACATATTGAGCGACTTAACCCGGAAGAGCGGGTTGTAGAAATCGCCCAAATGCTGAGTGGAGCCAGTACCACTCAAGCGGCACTTCAAAACGCGAAAGATCTCTTGCTGGAGAATTAAGTATTTTAGGTAACCCATTTTTCTATATTTGTGGACTTAAACTAAGAAAGCCATGGCCAATAATTTGCTCAAAGGAAAAAAAGGAATCATTTTCGGTGCACTCAATGAGATGTCGATTGCATGGAAAGTGGCAGAAAAAGCTCACGAAGAAGGTGCCGAATTTGTATTGACCAACGCACCCATAGCGATGCGCATGGGCGAGATTAACAAGCTTGCCGAATCATGCGGAAATGCACGCGTTATTCCGGCAGATGCCACAAGCATGGAAGATCTTTCGGCGCTCTTTGATCAGGCAATGGAACATTTGGGCGGTCCGGTTGATTTTGTTTTGCATTCTATCGGTATGTCCCCAAATGTGCGTAAAGGCAAGCCTTATACCGGCACGAATTATGATTTTTATCATAAGACATTGGACATTTCGGCCATGAGTCTGCACCGTGTATTACAAACGGCGTACGAAAAAGATGCTATCAATGAATGGGGATCTGTAGTGGCGCTCTCTTATATTGCTGCTCAGCGCGTTTTCCCGGATTACAATGATATGGCCGATGCAAAATCCCTGTTGGAAAGCATTGCAAGGAGCTTCGGCTATCAATACGGAACCAAGAAAAAAGTACGGATCAATACTATTTCTCAGTCACCGACAGTTACTACCGCCGGTAGCGGTGTAAAAGGGTTTGATGAATTTGTAGCTTATGCCGATGATATGAGTCCGCTTGGCAATGCCGGATCAGTCGATTGTGCGAATTATGTGATTTCTATGTTTAGTGATCTTACGCGATATGTTACCATGCAGAATCTCTTTCACGATGGTGGATTCAGTTTTACAGGGGTTTCTCAAAAGGTAATTGAGAGGTTTAAAAAGTAATAGATTCGTCCATTGCCTACGATCACTTTTGAAAGGTGAGTTTTGTAGAAAGCAATATCTCTGATATCTCACTAATTATCATTGCGGTAGCACCCCACAAAACTTCGCCTTCCACATTGTAATATTTTACGGTTACCGAGTTATCCAAGGATTTTAAGAACATCTTTTTTTCGGCGATTTTATTTGCATCTAAAAAAAGATTTACCGGTGTTTCTATGATTCGTTGCACTTCGAAAGGATCGGCAATGAAGGCCGGTGCACTTTTCGCGTAAGCTAAATAAGGAGTGACCAGAAATCGGCTTGGAGGGATATACACGGGAGTCAGAATTCCAAGCTGTTGAACAGAATTTGGATTCAATCCCACCTCTTCGTTCGCCTCTCTGAGTGCTGTCTGCCAAAGTGAAGAATCATCAGATTCTTGTTTTCCTCCCGGAAAGCTAATCTGGCCACTGTGCGTACCCTCATACACATTTCTTAGAATCAATACCGTATATATTTCTCCAGCTTTGGGATAAAGTAGAGCCAAAACGGCACTTTTACGGGCTTGAGGATCAATTTCTTGAATGTTGTCGACCTTCGGACGATCGTAATTGATCATCCGTTTTTGGGCATCCCAACCAGGTAAAGGCTTTAAAAATGCTTTCGAAATTTCTTCAATTATTTCATCCACCGTACAAAGATAGAAACCTGAGTTCAATTATTCTTCAGATTTTCAGTTTTATAGAGAAATTGAGATACTACTCGCAAGCCAATCTGAACGCAAGGTTTCGTTTTCAAAGATATAGCTCTATGGTGGGTGAGGTAAATGAAATATACCGGTATTAACGCTTGCTGTTGCTAGCCGAGACTGATAAGGGAAAGTTTTGAAGCAATCTGTCTCGCCTAAGTGGATCAATCTCTCAAACGCCTTTTATAATTTACATAGGTGAAAAACGAAGTGTCCTGAATTATCAAAGGAGCTATTTACAAACGTTCTAAATTCGGAAGAATATTCGAAATCAGGTTAATAGAAGAATTTGGAAGACTATCTTTGTAGTCATGCCTATTTACAAGTTGGACGAAGAATTCTTGGGATTTCCACCGGCAACGGAAGCTAATTCTGAAGGTTTGCTTGCAATTGGTGGAAGGCTCACCGAAGATTGGCTTCTTACAGCTTATTCGAACGGACTTTTTCCATGGTTTAATGAAGGAGAGCCTATTCTCTGGTGGAGCCCTGATCCACGATGTGTATTTTTTCCCGACCGGGTGCATATTAGTAAAAGCATGCATCGAACGCTCAATAATTCGGAACTCGATTTTCGGTTGGATACCAATTTTGACTCTGTAATTCGGCAGTGTGCGACTGTGTATCGGAAGGATCAAAATGGAACCTGGATTTCAAAGGATATGATTCAGGCATATAGCAGGTTGCATGAGATTGGGATGGCCCATAGTGCAGAGCTATATAGACGAGATGAGCTAATAGGAGGACTTTATGGCGTAAGTATCGGTGGTGTTTTCTTTGGCGAAAGCATGTTTAGCCTTAAAAAGAATGCATCAAAAATGGCTCTTATTCGTTTATGTCAATGGCTTGATAATTCTGGTTTTACATTATTTGATTGTCAGGTGTATTCTCCTCATTTGGAGAGAATGGGCGCCGTTGAAATTTCCAGAGCTGATTTTTTAAATCGCTTATCAGTCGGGTTGAAAACTCCAACATTTAAGGGAAAATGGTTTGCTAACAGCGGTTTTTCAGATTGAAATACTAGCTTTGCCCAAAATATTTGGCAAATGTATCCTACGACTTTTCCTGGTATTACTTTTCATGGAATTTATATTCATGAACCTGGTGGCTTAATTACCGATCTACTTATTGCATTGGTTAGCCTTTTTCTCGTTATGCGGCTGGGGAAGCCAAATGATTTGTTTGATAAATACTGGACCCTTTTTATTGCCATGATTGGTTTGGGAGCCGCAGGAGGTGTATTGGTTCATGGCATCCCGACTGTGTTAGGGCCCAAACTTTTTTACATTATTTGGGTGTTGAAGAATGTTTTCATTCCCGTCGGTAATTTCTTTGCCAGCTATATTATTCTCGCAACTTTATTTCCAAAAAAAAACACGGTTATCAAAACCATCTTTTGGTTCAAAGCCGCTCTTGCGACTTTGGCAATGATAATTTGGTATTCCTTTACGCCAATAGTGGTCGACCTTGGGATAACCTATATTTTGGTGATATGGATGGCAAACAGGTTGAAGAGAGAATTGCATGAGTACCGAATTATACAGAATGCTTTTCTGATTGCTTTTTTTTCAGGTTTTCTATTCGTACTAAAAGTAGATATTGATTCGCTTTGGTTTTCGCATAAAGACGTGGTGCATATTTTTGTAATTTGGAGTATTTGGTTGATATACAGGTCTGTTAGAGAAAATAGTTTGAAATACACTTTGCCGAAGCTGGTGGTAAAATAGGTGTTATTGGCATGATTTCAGAACTCCTGAACCGTCTTTTTCCACACCAAACCACACAGAAGCATATCCCTGATATATTCCGATTCCCATTGCTTGCCAATCCATTCTTTTCCAGATATCCCGGTTTAAGATTACATTGTTGTGTCGCGGACTACCTTTCCATGATTTCAATGCCTCGCTTGCACTAACTTCTTGCGTCTCGGCTTCCGAATTGATGCGCACCATAATAATTTCGTATCCATCTCCTTTATATCCTGCTATCTCTTTGGGCTTGTCCCACATACAAGCCCCATCAGAACCTGCGAAATAGCAACATTCTTTCCAAACTCCTTTATCAGACCATGAATGCATGTTACAGCGGTCATTTTGATTTAAACTAGAATTTAATGCTCTGTCTTTCACATGTGCCTGAGCTACTTTCGTAAGGGCACCGGATAAAGGAATTGCTTTTAAGTTATGTGCAAGTCTGTAGGAATCAATTATTCGTCCAAGTTCGATCTCATTTTGGGTAAGGCAAACGTCAGGTTGATTCGATTCGATCTCAGGTAGATCGATTATTTTACTGCCGTGAAAAAGACCTAACCAAAGAATTAAAAAGAGTGGAGTGCGCATGGTTTGAGTATAACGTAAATTACGATCGAACCTTATTTTACAATTCAATTTTTTTCCGCATAAGAAGAATTCAAATAGAATCCTGAGGTTTTTTGTGCTTATTGCCCGCAAAATAGTGTAATTTAAAGCACTCTAAAAGCACCCTGAATGACCCTACTGTTAGCTACAACTGAAATTCCTTTTTTAACCGAAACTGTTGTCATTTTAGGGCTTTCCATTTTCGTTATTTATGTTTTCCAAAAGCTTAAAATGCCCGCTCTATTAGGATTTTTAGCTACGGGTGTACTTTTTGGGCCACATGCCTTCGGACTGGTTCAGGCCGGTGCAGAAATCGAAATGTTGAGCGAAATCGGAATTATTTTATTGCTTTTTATTATAGGTCTCGAATTTAGTATTAAGCATCTTATTTCAATGCAGAAAATTGTTTTGGTAGGAGGGAGCCTTCAGGTAGCGCTCACCATTTTGTTCTCTTCAGTAGTGGCCTATGTAGCAGGCTTTGCAATGAATACATCTATTTTTTTTGGTTTTCTCTTTGCTTTGAGTTCTACGGCCATTGTTTTGAAATTATTGCAAGACAAAGGACTCATGCGCTCAGCTCAGGGAAGGATTGGGCTGGGAATTCTAATTTTTCAGGACGTTATTGTAGTACCGATGATGCTCCTTACCCCAATATTAGCCGGAGCCGATTCAAATGTGTTTTTAGCTCTTTTCATTTTACTGATTAAAGTGATTCTCGTTATTGGCCTTGTCTATATTTCTGCACGCTATCTCGTGCCGCGATTGCTGCATGAAATCGCACTTACCAAGAGTCGGGAGCTTTTTTTGATAACGATTATAGTAATTTGTTTTTCAGTTGCATACATCACTTCTTTAATGGGACTGTCTCTTGCGCTTGGAGCTTTTATGGCTGGGCTTTGTATAAGCGAAAGTGAATACAGCCATCAGGCTACCAGTTTAATTATTCCCTTTCGGGAAATATTTACAAGCTTCTTCTTCGTTTCCATTGGAATGCTGCTTGATTTGAGCTTTTTATTGGAAAATTTTGCTTGGGTGTTCTTGATAACGGTAGGGGTAATTGCCCTCAAATTCCTGGTGCTTATTTTAGCAACTCTGACTTTAAGGTATCCGTTAAAAACAGGGATTATTGTCGGCTTTACTCTTTTTCAGGTAGGTGAATTTGCCTTTATCCTTTCGCGTACAGGTATGGAATATGGCCTGCTTGACGAAAGAATGAATCAGTATTTCCTTTCCGTCTCGATTCTCACTATGGCAATTACTCCATTCCTTATCGAATACAGCGATCAACTCGCTGCCAAGCTTCTCCGAACACCCTTTAAAAAGCTCGATTTTATGGAAAATAACCGGCTTGATGGGGTAAAAAAATCTGAAGATGAAATCGAAGAATTGAATCGCCATCTAGTCATTATTGGTTATGGTACGAATGGACAGAATGCTGCGCGCACTGCTGCCAAAGCGGGTATACCATATATTATTCTCGAATATAACGCCGAAATTGTACAAAGAGCAAAAGCGGAAGGACAACCCATTCATTATGGCGATGCCCGAAATAGCCATATTCTCGAACATGCGCAGATTTACCGCGCGCGTGTTGCCGTTGTAGCTGTTTCAGAATTTGATGACTCCATCCGGATTGTATCCATAATGCGAAAATTATGTCACACAGTGCATATAATCGTTCGCGCTAAGAGTATTCTGAAATCTGAAGAATTGCTCAAAGCAGGTGCCACTGAAGCCATCAGCGAAGAGTTCGAATCCTCAGTAGAAGTATTTGCCCGGATGTTGAATCAATTCTTAGTAAGCCACTCACAAATAGATAGCTATATCGATTTGATTCGAAAAGAAACCTATAGCGCAATCCATTCGAATTATCACGTGTATAAAAGACCGGAGCTTGACCTCTCCTTGCTCGAAACAGAAAGTTTGAGAATTACCAAAGACGATCCTTTTTGCACGAAGCATCTCTGCGAAATAAAAGTTATGGAGAAATATCAGGTGCGTGTAGTAGGTATCCTTCGCAATAGAAAATTGATTAAGAACTTTAATGGTGACACGCTTTTACATGTTGATGATCAAGTAATCGTAGCCGGATCAAAGGAAAATATTCATCAATTCATGGAATACAGGGCTGAAACTGTAACAACAGAATTGACCTCTGAAAAACGCTAACTTTATTGAGAACTTGTAGCTTTTCCATTCGAATAATGGCAATTTAGAATGGAGTCCATTTCTTGCTTCCCACGACTAATGTCGATTGATTTTTTCCAGATAGTTTCGGTCAAAAAAGAGCGCAGAGGCTGATCACATTTTTCAAAATTCTTAAAAGCATCCAATAACTGTTTGTCCCAAACTTTGTGGTACTTCAGCAAATCGTCCGGATAAACTACTTTGCGCCGAGTACCTTCATCTACTCCGCGAAATGGCTCATCAATATTCAAGTATCCATAGTCATCAGTAAGTTGCTCTCCAGGCTGAATATCCCGAATTGCTATTTCAAAATCGTAAGCCGTAGTGAGACAATTCGATTGGAAGCTGTGATTTACAAAACGCGCATTATCCCAGCAGAGCACCAACTTTCCCTCACTGTTGCGAAAACAATACGTGTCAAAAATATCACGGTAAACTTTATCAAATGAAGCTGCTTCAGCCGGATCAAAGGATCGGTCAAGTTTATCCAATGCCCAGGTTATAGTCCCTTTTGGAATGAATTCTGTCGCTATTACGCCGTAACCAATCTCTCTACTTATAAATTTTAGTTCCGTTTTAGGATGTATCATTTTTTATATTTTTCCTCGAAAGGTCTGCAATTATTAAATACAACTCTAAAAGTAATAAAAATTTTAATCAACAAATTATCAATGAGATATATCTGCTTTTAGTTTTATTATCCCAATGAATATTCTATTTTTTGCCTTGGAATAGCTATTTGACAAACTCGACCATTACATTTTTAAACAGTCCGCTAATTATGGTTGAGGGTTTAGAATTATTTCGAATTCCTTATAACTGAATTTTAAAAGCATATTTATTAGAATTAGTAAGCTAAAGCGGTAGTTTTGCGGTCAGAAGTTCTCGTGAGGTAAATGTCTTCTAAACCCAAAAATAATGTCGCTATGTGGCAAAAGAAAAGTCAGGACGAAATTAAGGATGCTATATTTTCAGCACTCGATGCGAATGTGGACTATGTGAAACAAAATATTTTAGGTCTGCCGGCGTCATACCTTGATGATAAGGTATTTCACCAGGAGGCTTCTTTTTTGAAAAATTCCCCTTTCATGTCTACGTTGGTGAATAATCCCAATCATATAGGATGCCATACGCGCGGTACATCTGAACATTTTTTTCGAGGTACTCAGGCCATAGAGCGCGAAGCTTTGGAAATATGCGCCGTTGATATTTTAAAATCTAAACCAGGTGAGTTTGATGGGTACATTGCTTCAGGCGGCACAGAATCGAATATGCAGGCAGTTTGGATTTATCGCAACTATTTTATCCGTAAGTGGGGAGCCAGCCAGAGCGAAATAGCTATTATTTGTAGTGAAGACAGCCACTATTCCTTCGATAAAGCGGCAAATATTCTCGCTATTGATATTGTGAAAGTCAAAGTAAACCAGCAGGACAGAAGTGTTTCTTCAAAGGCGATTGTTGACACCTTAACGCGAGCTGAAGAAAACGGTAAGAAATATTTCATTGCTGTTATTAATATGATGACGACGATGTTTGGGTCGGTCGATGATATTCAGGAGTTTATTGCCGCATTCGAAAAAACCGGATTTCTACACAAGATTCATGTTGACGGTGCATACGGTGGCTTCTATTATCCTTTTACAAAGAATAAGGGGGAATTGACTTTCGAGAATGAACACATTACCAGTTTCACGCTCGATGCCCACAAGATGGCTCAAGCGCCTTATGGGACCGGAATATTCTTAATTAGAAAGAACTTTATTGAATACGCTAAAACCAGCTCTGCCAGTTACGTAGAAGGCGAAGATTATACATTAATTGGCAGTCGTTCGGGTGCCAATGCAATTGCGGTATGGATGATTTTGATGAAAAACGGCCCTTACGGGTGGCAAGAGAAGATTTTCATTTTACAAAAACGTACACAGTGGTTGTGTGACGAGCTTGATGCACTGAAAATTAAATATTTTCGTCATTCTCAATCGAATATTGTTACAATTTTAAATCGTGAAAAAGTCGCTGATATTGCTGATGAATTCGGCTTAATTCCTGATAATCATCACAATCCGAAATGGTTTAAAATTGTGATTATGGATCATGTAAATATTGAAAAATTAATGCCATTGGTTGCTCGATTGAAGGAAATCAATTAAATTAATACCGGATTTCCTGAGACGATTAAATTAGGAGTTGTTCAAATTAAAGTGTCCCGGTCTGAATATATAATGACAAGTTCTTAGGTCAAGTCGGCTGCATGAAAGCAAGGAGAATTAAACACCTTTAGCACTGCGCTCTTATGGCCGCAGGGCTGAGTCAAGGATTCTCGATAGGTATGGATTACAGGTCATTACGGTAAATATCTGAGTCTTCGATTTTCAGACTATTTCAACGTGTAAAGCGTATATTATTTACAGACATTAATTGAGAGGAAACGTCACAGTAAAAGTAGTTCCATCTCCCAAGACGGATGCAACTTGAATTTCCCCTCCTATACGACTTATTGCTTCTTTTACGAGGTATAAACCGAGCCCCGTGCTCTTTGTACCTTCTGTTCCCGAGCTTCGATAGAACATGTCATAAATGTAGGGCAAATCTTCTTTTGAAATTCCTATACCGCTATCCGTCACTTTAACCGTTAATTGCGAATTGTTATTTTCAGCGAATATTTGCACCGTGTATTTTCCCTCTCCCTTTTGGCCGTATTTTACCGCATTCGATAGCAAATTGGCAAAACATATCTTGAGGCGCATTCGATCTGAGTCGACCTCGGGATTTCCCGTAAATTGGTAATCAAATTGTACATTTGTGTTCCCCCCTTCCAGCGATTCCATAAGTTCGCGAATAAGTTCATCCACATTTACAGACTCATGGGTGACCTCCGATTTGAAGTTTCGATAGTATTCGAGCGTTGTTTGAATATAATTATCCATTTTCGAAACACTCTTTTCCATCAAATCAAAATATTGTTCCCTATTTATGCCTGCTTCATCCATTTTTGCGAGATTTATCAATCCGAGCATTGACATGAGCGGCGCGCGTAAATCATGCGAAACGCTGTAAACAAATCTATTCAATTCCGAATTCGTCTTCCTCAGTTCTTCGTTTTTTTTGAAGAGAGCAACGCGCGACTTGTACATAGAATATCCTGCCGCAAGCGTGGTCGACATTATATCATTGTTCCAGGGTTTAACCAGGTACCGGTCAATTTGCCCTTGGTTTACGGCATCGATTACGGTTTGAGAACTGGTATAAGCGGTGAGCAAAATTCGAATCGGGTAGGGGTGATGGTTCTTAATTTTTTCAAAAAATTCAATCCCCGTAACTTCAGGCATCCGCTGGTCGGTGATAATAATATGCGGATGAATCTCTTCAAGCAATTTTATGGCATCTTTCGCTGAATTTGCAAGATGGATTTCATATTTTCTTCGGAAACTAGCCTTAAAAGCACTCAGATTGTGTGCTTCATCATCTACATAGAGAATTACGATATTTTCATCACCCGAACTCATGTTTCTTCTTTAAATTCTATTTGCGATTCTATCGGGAGTTTTATTGTAAACTTTGCTCCCTCACCCACTTTTGAGTCAACTGTGATCGTTCCTTTATGCAATTCAATAATGCTAAACACAATACTCAGACCAAGTCCTGTCCCTTCACCTACATCTTTCGTTGTGAAGAAAGGTTCAAAGATTCGACGTTGGATAGTTTCGTTGATACCGGGTCCATTATCACTGACGCTAAAGTACACAAAGTCTTGATCGTGCCATGATTTTATATTTAATTCTAAATCATTTCGGTCTTTTTCTGAATTCATTGCCTGCAGGCTATTGTTTAATATATTCATAAACACTTGATTAATCTTTCCTCCCAGACACTCCACTTTCGGTATATCCCCTAATTCCTTTTTTATTTTTAGACCATGGGGTAAATTGCTTTGAAGAATAACCATTGTAGATTCCATCCCTTCATTTAAGTCGTTATACTTCAGGTTAGTTTCATCTAAGCGGCTAAAGTCTTTCAAGCCTTTAACAATTTCTGCCGTTCGGTTGGCGCCATCCTGAATTCCATCGAGTAATTGCTCAATTTCCTGTTTGGTATACTCTAGGTCGATTTTGGCTTTCAGTTTTTCGATTTCATTTTTACTTTCCGTAAAATGCGCTTCTGACGCAATTCCTTCATAACGGTCAAGAACACTTATAAGATCCGACACGTCGTATTTTAAAGGTTGAATATTGGCTATAACGAAATTTATAGGGTTATTTATCTCATGTGCAATACCGGCAGTGAGTTGCCCGAGAGAAGCCATTTTTTCGGCATCTACAAGTTGGCTCTGAGCGGATTGAAGCTCTCCTAAGGTTTGTGAGAGCTGCGTATTTGCATTCTTTAAGTCTATGGTTCGCGTATTTACTTTTTCCTCCAATGAGATATTCTGCTCTCTAATAATGTTTTCATTCTCAAGAGATATCCGAAGAGCGTCGGCCTGCGAGGTAGCTTTTTCCTTTTTCAAAATGTTAATGCGGTCGGCCAGTGCGAGCGAAAGAAAGAGTACTTCTACTGCACTTCCAAACAGAAGCAGATAATTGGTGAATAAGGTAGATGCAATAAGGCCTGCATCTTTGAGGGCATATGTAATAATTCCGAAAATAAGGATAATCCATGCCAGTAAGAAGAATTTGGCGGGCAAATATCCTTTTCGGTAAACGATTATTGTGGTAATAAAAATATAAAAAGCTACTACCGCAATTCCAAATTGGGAAGCGACGTGGATTGTTTTATTTACATCTATTAGAGAAGTTAATATGATGACGGCAAAATAAAAGAAAATGTATCTTCCGAAGCGGTCGAGAATAGGAGCATAAATTTTGGTCTTCAAAAAATTTCTCAAAAATACCACCGATGAGATGCTTACCAAAGCGGTAAAAATATAGACGCTCCGGCTTGAAATCCAAAAATTGTCAGGCCATAAATACAAACGTGTATAGCCCTCCAGCGCTGCCTGAGTAATACCTACGAAGAGAATATAAATCACATAAATAAGATAGCTAATATCCTTAACGCTCAGGAATATAAAAAAATTATAAAGCATCATTATCAGGATCAGTCCAAAATATCCACCAAAAAGTATATCCGCGTTCCGTGCCATAATCCACGAGGCTTCAGGTGTAATGATATATACAGGGAGTGCCACCTGTTCATTGGTTGCGATGCGTAAAAGAATAGTTACCTCTTCTCCGAAATTTAGTGTGAACGGAACACGGAAATTGCGCTCTGCCATTTCGTGATTGCTTATAGGAAAGGCTTCTCCAAGCTCTTGATGGGTAATTAGTTCACCTGAATCATTGTAAATAAAAAATTCGATCGTGTCTAAAAGAGGCTGATTAACTTGAATTAGAAATTCGGTCAGATCGGAAGTGTTTTTTACGCGGGTTCTCAACCAGAAGGCACCCGCTGAAAAACCTAAATTGGGACGTGGTGATTGAATTTTCTTAAACTTTTCAATTAAAACTTCTGTAGCCGTAAGTTCTCCGGTAAGATCGTCAAATACACCTAATTCTTCTCCAAGTACCTTTTGGTCGAAACCCTTTTCAATTTTCAACTCTTCCTGCGCCATTGCGTTGAAGGAATGAATGAACAGACTAATGAACAGGAGATAACGCATTACACTGAATATACTATTGAACCCACTTTCTTCAAGCTGAGATCGTGAATATAAATAACTTCTTTATTATCCTTCAAAACTTCAACATTTTTCAAATTGGGATTTTCTCTCAAGGCAATTATTTTTTCTTTATACGTTGCGAAAGCATGTTCCAATGTATTCGGATTCATGGATAATACGCGCGCAACATAGTTTGAGTTCGGATAAATAAATTCACCATTATTTCCCAGACTTGTCTCGATGCGATAGCCCATTTGGCGGGCTATTTTTAACGTATAGGATGCAACAATTGTAAATATGGAGGTGATGGGCAATTGGCTACAGATGGCCATTCCGGCAACTACTAAATTGATAGTAATACCAATATTCGGAGCTTTTGAACGGCTGTTCCAAAGTCCGCATAGTTCGGATGTTCCTCCAGAGAGGGCGTAATGATTGACCATGTCGTGAATCTTCGGGTCGAAATGAGAAACAGCATCTTCAACCGGCAATGGGTGGACCCCATCAGCAATCTGAATGCGGATCCCGCCCAAGAGATCCCCGGTTTCTGTTTCGTGCGCCATAATAACGTATACATTCGGATTATACGCCCAGCTTACATTATTGGTCGTGATATTTCCCAAATTGAATCCTTCCAGAACCTTCCTGTGTCCGTCAGCAAATTCGTAGCAACTATCTTCCTCATCTATCGCTCTAAATGCACGAAGTCGAATCATTTTGTAGTTTGAAAGTGTTGATTTAAATCTCTTCGCAATGATTTAACAACTGGTCTCTGAGCTGAAAACAATCGAAAAATAAAAACAGCTTTATTCGGTGTTTTTGCAGATAAAGTTTTTTCCATGGTCTCACCGGCTTTCTCCAATTCAGTCATTTGAGCCGGATTGAGATCATCTCCATCCTTCAATCTTTGAAGAATGAGACTTATGGGTGACTGGGGTTGAAAACCAATTTTACGTGCATTTGCACCAATCCAGACACGCTCCAAATCCCGTCCGGCATTCAAAAAATCTTCTGGTGAATGTTGTGGACGGGTTATAATACCTATGGCAGAAGCGGCGCTGGTGCTTTTTCGGGAAAGCTTTTCAAATGCAGTTCCGCCTTTCCATTCTACAAGTTTATCAATTACCTCACGATGACGCGCCAGTCGGAACCCTGTCAGCTCACCTACAGTTAGATCAACCGTATTGATGTCGATCCCATCACGTGTATTCTTTGCTTCCGCTTCGCTCCACCTCATTTCTTCAATGAAATTTTTATGACCTGTAGGGTGCAATATGCGAAACCTTTCGGCAAATGCAATCAAATCGGCTAATTGTTCTTTTACTACCCCATTTTCAAAAATGAGTAATTCAGATCCGTTCTTGCGAGCTATATCTTTTAGAAACTGAATGTCAGCAGACTCCAAATCTTTTCCCTTTTCAATATTCCGGTTGGTATGCCGTTTGAATACGTTTTTCCCCAGCATTTTTTCATTTTCTGAAAATTCATTCTGCCTTTTAAACTGGAGATTTGCTATTACATCTTTCCTTTCGGAATTTGGAAAAAGGGTAACATCTGCTTCAAGGTTTTCGTGTACTGCCTGCAATACAGCATTTTCAAGCGATGCCCCAAGGGCAATATAGGATGCTATATAATTATGATCTAAAAAGCTACTAATGAGTTTTTCATCTTGTTTCAACTGAAGCACTCCATTGGCGTATGACCAGCGCCATGGTTGCAAATTTCCTCCTGACGGAGCGTGACAGGCGGCTTTGGCAATCGCTGTAGCTTCGGCAGAAGTTAAGTTGGTTTCTCCGTGGGATGACGGCTTAGGGCCAAAATCAATTTCACCATCATCTGGTGTTGGGGTCTCCGGAATGGAACTTCTGTTTTCATTCCTTTTTTTATCTCCGATAAGTTCTTCTACATCCACAAAATAGCGTCCAGATTCAGTATATTGATTCAAGAATATTCTGCGCACCACATCGGCGGTCACTCCACCACCCAATGTTACTGCTGAAGCCAGTTGTGGCCAGGTTGTAATCGTTTCACCGATTTCCAACATGCTCGCTTTGGCTCTAGTTGAAATCGTGTCAGCACCTACTATGGCCAGCATGTAGGGAATTTTATCTTCATTGGTTTCGAGCGTTTTCAGCTTCTCTGGATTTAAATCACCGATTGTACCATGCAATAGTGGACGGTCAGGCTCAAGATCAAACCGCTCTACATCGACCATACCCCGATCGCTGGCTTCCATCACTACGGGTATTTTCATTTCACGTGCTTTAAATCGGCTCAACACTTTCATATCCAGTCCGTCGCACTCATCAATAAACAAATCGAGGTTTCCGCCGCCTGTAAAAAAATCTTCAAAATTTTCTTCGGTAAGTCCATCTGTAAAGCACTTAAGCTTTAAAAAAGGATCGATTTCCATTATTTCGCGTGCTACGGAAATCACTTTGCTCAAACCTAAATTATGAACTCCCGTTCGGATCCGATTGAGATTCGTAAGTTCCAAATCATCAAAATCCGCCAGGCGCAACTCACCAAACCCTCGTTCCATCGCCAGGGTAACTGCTACCGACTGACCCACCGATAAACCAACCAATCCAATTTTTTTGGTGAGGAGAATTTTGCTTTCTTCCGGGCTGATTTTAAAATGATTTCGATTGGTTCTTACTTTTATAAAGTCCTTTTTATCAAGAATATGAACCAGTCTGTTGGACCATGGATAATACGTCCAAAGACCATAATTCGTCAGATCTTGATCCTTAATATATTCATGGGTGGCATCGATGAGTTTTTGACCACTCAATCTTTCTCTTGGATTTTGACATTTCACCAATTCCTTTAACTGGTCGAATAATTCATCCGTAACAATCGGTTTCTGTTCATCCAATAAGGTCGAGAAATCATTCGAGTCGCGGGTTATACTGAGATCATAAAATATCGGTTTCCAGGATTTTAAATCTGCTTTTTTAGCAGTTGAAAGCTTTTCTGTAAGGGAAATATTTTCAGTCATTTCTGAGGAAAGATGATTGTTTCAATTATTAAATCTTCCTTCGAAACTATAAAGAAATCTGAGTAACACAGTGATTTTTTTAAAGAAATTATGTACAATTGTGCCAATGGATGATAACCAAGTGAATAAGAATGCGGAGGGCGAAACAAAACCAAAACTTCTCTATATTGACGACGAGATTTATAATCTGGTAGCACTAAAAGCTGCTTTGCGCCGGGATTATGAAATATTTACAGTATCATCAGCAGAAGAGGGACTCGTATTTCTAAAAGAAAAGGACATTCAGATCGTTATTTCGGATCAGCGAATGCCACAAATGACGGGAGTACAATTTTTTTCGAAAATAAAAGAGTCCCATCCGGAACCAATCCGCATCTTACTAACGGGCTACAGTGATATAGAAGCAGTAGTCGATGCTATTAATAAAGGTGAAGTGTATCGTTATCTTACTAAACCCTGGGATGCAACTTATCTAAAAGCTATAATAGATCAAGGATTGGAACTATTCAACTTGCGTCGAGAGAATAAACAATTAATTGAGGATCTGAAGCGCGCGAATGGTCAACTTGAATTCTACCTTCGGCAAAAGCTGCTGAGTTGAGAATGAAATTTCAGATTGAATCTTACCGGGTTGCGTGTGTACTTGTTGAAGCGGGTTGATTTATTTAACCTCCTATTTTTTGAACAAGATTTGCATGAAAATCTCGCTCAATAGTCAAATTTTGATGCGCAGGGATGTTTCGTTTACCATGTCTCTGCTTTACATTTTAAAAATCTTCATATGAAAAATATTTCCAACGTGTTTCTTCTCGGTTGCATATTGTGTCTCGTCGCCTGCAATTCTAATTCGGAGATGACAAATAATGAGATGAAATCCGCTCCTGAGAAATCCATCTCTCCGGGTAAGGAGCGTTCAGATGGTTGGCTTCAACTTCAGTTATCTTACACTCAAAAAAGAGAACAGGGGATCGACTTTTATGCTTTCGGCAACGAATGGTCGCTCACGATTGATGAAGATAAAGCTATTCGCTTCGTTTCGGTCGCACGTAGCATAGATATAAATGCTCCGGGAGTAGAAGGGATACAACCTATAGACCTTCATGCAATTATTTACAATCTAAGTAGGGAAAATGGTTCGCTGAGCATTCGTTTAATTCCGGATACTTGTATCAACCAAGAGGGTGATAAAATGCCTTATAATGTGAATGTTTCATTCAAAAATAGAGTAGGGGAAATCAGTACCTTTAATGGTTGCGGAGCGTATTTGAATAATCCTCAAATGAATGATATCTGGGCGCTGAAGAGCTGGACAAGATACAGCGATTCGCTTCGATCTCCCAATTTCCCCGGAAATCCTTTGATTGAATTAAATTTACAATCCAATCGCTTAAGCGGAAATTTGGGTTGTGGAGAAATTACAGGATATATCGCTCCAAAGGGAAATAAGCTTAAGATATACAGCCTCGATTACCTCAATAAATCCTCAGTCTGTGACTCTGAAATTGCTCGGGAATTGTTTGATTATATCAATTTCAAAGATCATTATGTATCCCTTCATGGACTTCAACTCCAATTGGCAACCGCATCGGATACACTGATTTTTCAGAAAGTAGATTGAACATCATGAAATAAAACTGAAAAGGAAAAAGCAATGCAAATAAATCACAGAGATTCTTGACTCGTTTTAATCCATGCGGAATCAGTCGCTTTTAAATGCTATACTATGAACAGCGGATAAATCACAATCTCACTCGATACGAACAACCGTAGTCGAATATCCTGCCCAAATTCCCAAACCTCCATTTTCAATGTTATTAAAAACCTGTACAGGTTGTGAGAAAGGATCGTATTCCGAATAAGTATAATTTTCGAGCGTGCGCTTGTATTTGTAATAAGCTTGTGAGCATGACTTTAACTCCATATCAATATTGGCCTCGCCAAGGTAATAATCCAAAACAATGCGAAAGGTCTGGGTTTCCCCGTTAAACAAGGCATCGCTGAATGACAAGCTATTCGCATAATACCTAGTTTCACCAATACCGACTTGAATTTCTGAAAGTAATACGGGATCGGCGGTACTAAAACTATACAGCGATCGAAAAGGCTGCTGGTAGAACACGGTATCCACAATGGAAGTTCCGGTATTAGGATCATATTGATAAGAAAGGTAGTACTCCTGGGTGGAGTAAAGTTCGATTACGTAAAAATTTTCACTACTTCCGGGATCATTGATTGTAAAATCAATTTGAAGTCGCTGCTGGGTGTAATCGTATTCGGTAAAGTATGTAGAAACCGTATCCCAAGAAGAAATAGGCACAGCCGCGGGGATATCATCGCTTGCCCAAACGGTTCCTAAATTTCCTGCCGATGCTTTCACGGTATACGATTTATTGGCGGAAGCCGTCTGTGTACTTTTGTAAATACCGTTTGTCGTATGCTTTAAGGAGTCCCAAAACTGTCCGTTGTTATCAAATACTGCCACCTTGCCGTATGGAATTGTGTTAAGACTGCCTTTACTTATGTATCCTGAACTATTTGAAAGCTCAACACTAAAAACGGAATCTGGTGTGAAGGTTCCATTCAAAACTAACCGCGGCTTCGCATCCTCACCTTCGTAATTGAGATATTTTTCACAAGACGAATTCGAAAATACCATTGCGGCTCCAACCAAAATAAAATATGATTTTCGTAACATGATTTAAAATTTGAAGTTATAGGTAACCGATGGGATAATAGGGAAAATACTGAGTTGTGTAAGCCGCGTATTGTTATACCTGTCGGATGAGAAATAAAGGAAAAACGGGTTTCGCCGGCTATAGGCATTGTACAATCCAAAGCTCCAGGTCCGGCTGCCATACCGGGTTTCTTTATGCAGATTTACGCCAATATCCAACCGGTGATAGGATGGCATTCGATAATTGTTTCGCGATTCGATATAACCGATATTGTCACCACCATTATAATATCCGCCTAAACCTTCCACGGATCGATACCGCTCGGTGGGCAGTGTTACTGCATTTCCGGTACCGTATACCCATACTATTCCTACATCTACCCGGTCATTAAATTTATGAGTTACTGCCACCGATATATCGTGTCGACGGTCATAGCGGTATGGAAATTTCTCGCCGTTGTTTAATTTTTCAAATTGCCGGTCGGTCCACGAAAGTGTATACCCTATCCACCCTGTGGTTTTCCCCATTTTTTTTTCTATCATCAGCTCCGCTCCGTAACTCCAACCTTTACCTGTCTCCACCTTGGTTTGCCAATCGGCAGAATTGCCCAGAAAAGAGGCTCCGTCGCGGTATTCAATCAAATTATTCATTTTTTTATAATAGGCTTCAAGGCTTACTTCATATCCTTTATAAGGCTGATGTGCAACTCCTAAGGCAATTTGATGTGCGATTTGAGGTTTTATATCAGCTGTGGGGGGTACCCATAAATCGGTAGGCAGACCAATTCCGGCATTGGTCAATAGATGGAGATACTGAGACATACTTGCATACGAGGCTTTTACGGAAGTGCGTTCATTAATAATATACCTGCCGGAAAATCTCGGTTGAACCGAGAAATATGTTTTACGCGCAACAGCAAATCCAGAAAAATGAAGTCCGGCATTGAGTTTTAAGCGGTCGGAAATTTTAAAATCATCTTCTAAATAGGTGTAAAATTCGTTCGCATAAATTTTATGCGAACCAAAAAGCGTATCCTCGTTGGTGTAGTCAGATTTTTCGCGATATCTGTTAATACCCGGATTAAAACGGTGATAGGTATAGCTTCCACCAAATTTTACGTAATGATCTGGATTAGGTAAATAGTTAAAATCTATTTTGCCACTCCAATCCTGTATTCCCGAAAGGTATTCGATTCGTGAAAAGTTTGTTACGGTGTTTCCATTATCCTCGTATTTGGTTTCGGATTGATTGAAAATATTAAAATTGTAGTTGCTGTATGTAACGGTAGTGTTACTGAACAACCGCGGGCTAAAAATATAATTCCATCGCAGCGCTCCGATTCCATTTCCCCATTGGAGGCGCGCTTCATATTTGTCCTCCTGGGCGTTTCCTGAACCTCCAAAGGAATAGCTGTCCTTTACATAAAAACGATCTTTACCAAAATATCCGCTGAGATAAAGACGGCTTTTTTCCGAAAACTTGTGGTTTATTTTAGCGTTGAGGTCGTAGAAATAGTATCCCCCATCTACATCGCCCTGAGCTCGAATAATCGGTCGGGTAAGGATGTCGATATAGGTTCTCCTTCCGGAAATCATAAACGATGTTTTATCCTTTACAATAGGACCTTCTAAGGTAAGACGAGAAGCAATCAAACCAATTCCGCCCTCTCCATGAATTTTTTTGGTGTTTCCTTCTTTCATGCGAATATCTACTACGGAGCTAAGTCTTCCCCCGTATTCTGCCGGAAACCCACCCTTGATAAGTTTCACTGAATTTATCGCATCGGTATTGAAAACTGAAAAGAAACCAAACAAATGTGTGGCATTATATATTGGCACACCGTCAATAAGTATAAGGTTTTGATCGGGCCCTCCTCCACGTACATACAGGCCGGAGCTTCCTTCTGAACCGCTTTGCACACCCGGCAATAGTTGAATGGTTTTTAGCACATCGCGCTCTCCAAGAAGCACAGGCAGATCCCGAACCTTATCCATTGAAATGTCGATCGTGCTCATTTGCGTCCTATCAATTAGTTCATTTTCCTGAGTGGCTGATATTTCCACACCATTCAGCTCGGTTAGCCCACTCATCTCGATATTTATTACCCGGTTTTCGTTCAACAAAAAATCTTGGATTTGACTTTGAAAACCTACATACGAATACCGCAATCGGACCGAATCGGATGGAAGGGTGAGGCTGTAAAACCCATAATTATTAGCTGTAGTTCCTTTTCCTGAAATATAGTCGTAGACCGTTGCGCCAATTAATGCTTCGCCTGAGGTTTGGTCGGTAATCGTTCCGGAAATGGTAGATGTCGGGGTTTGCGCTTCCGCGAAAAGAAATAAAAGGTTACAGCATACTGTGACACAAAATATTCGATTCATTCCAAAAAGATTGATTGGTTAAGTTTTCAATTTGTCAATAAACGGTATAAACGAAATATAAGTGCAAGGTTTATTGAGATTTTTTTTATTTCGAATTTTCCGGATGTAAATTCACACTATGAGTTTTATCTCAAAGACATTGTTTAACGAAATAAGTACAAAGTAATCGACTTACGTTTTCGAAATTTAATTTTTCAGATTGCGGGTTCCTGCTTCAATTTGTCCAATACCTTCCAGCTTTTTGAAGCCCTCATCCACAGCATCCAGCGTATCGACGAAGCGCACATTCTTATTCTGAAGTCCGAGCAGCGCTGCTATCGAATGGATAAGCTGATCTTTCAGGATTTTAATGACAGCATTGAGCTCATCCGGCCCTTGTTTTACTTCCTGATGCACCCGTTTCTGTAAACGATCTTTTATTTTATTCGCTTCAAGCTGAAGCAAGGAATCGGTGCGGCGATGGCTGCCGCCGAGGTAGGGTTTTTTGTGTTCGAGCACTTCGGCAATTATCCAATCGTAATTCAAATCGGTAAACGAAAGCGATTTCAATTCCATATTGGCGATTAGCACTTCATCATCCGTATATTTAATGCGAAGTTCCGTGAGATCTACTCCGTATTTTGCAATTACATCTACCTTGAGTGCCCCAATAAATTGAACGGTTTTTCCTTCATCAGAAATTTGCTCTTCATTCCAAGTACGTGTGAAATTGGTATCCACCTCGAAAAGTCCCACATCGAGAATTTGCCGGATGGCTGACATGTTAAACTTACGTGTGCGCAGTTCATCGTTCTCACTTTGTATCTTGTTGAGATTTGCGTTCTCTTGGTTCAGTTTGGCTTTAAGCGATTCAATTTCGGCATCTTTGGTACCCAGAAAAGCAGAATACAAGCCATAAAAAATAAGCATTGCAGCTATAAAAATCGCGGAGTATGCCAGAAATTCGTGAAAGAGTATAGCAAGGAGTACGGCTACTACAGCCATGATAATCAAAATGTTTCTTAAGTTCTTTTTCATAAAAAAAGATAACGACTCGGTGTATAGGTTTGTTTAAATCACAACCCTTCCCATGTACATTATTTAAAAGTAAAAATGCTTGAGAATCATATTATTTAAGATCTGTTAAACAATTGAGTGGCTGGATGATAATGTTCAATAGCAAGGTGCATGCAGTGCTTTATACTAAGCGCAGAGATCTCAAAACCGAAGGGCGTAATCAAGGAGTCCCGATCGGTCGCGATGACTGTGTTTAGAACCCGTACGGGCTCATTGCAATCGCAAGTGCAACGCACATAGTTAACATTATGGACAGACACTATTCATGAGCTTCAATCGGTACTACAAAATCATCGTGCATTTCGGTATGGCTTATTTCACCACCCGATTCGGCCACATACACAAAATAGACCATGCTTCCAATGGCACCGACCAAAGTCAAAATGGTGAATAGTTTGGCCGGAGCTTTTTTCGTTTGATGAAAATAAAATGCAAGTAAGGCAAGCACAGCCACACCAAGACTCACCCATCGGGCGGTTTCTGCCATTTCTTCATGCTCGTGAATAGCGTGATGCACTTCTGCGCCAAAACCCATGTTTTCAATTATTTCTTCGGCATCTTCACCGCTTTCAACTGTTGGAATAGCAATCAACCCTGCAAAAATCAGAAGAATTAATCCTGTTTTGTTAACGCTGTTATTTCCGAATATCAATCCACCAATCAGAATGAATATACCGAAAAAGGTAGCGGCAATAGGCAAATGATTTATAGCAAGATGAAGTTCGGCTGCGTTCATTGTGTAGGTATTATAAGTTTAAGCGAACTTAGGATTTTTTTTCATTTCCCAAAAGGTAAGTATAGAAATGAAATATCAGGCTTTGCGCACAAATTCTGACTTTAAGCCCATTGCACCGAAACCATCAATTTTGCAATCGATATTATGATCGCCATCAGTTAGCCGAATATTCTTCACCTTTGTGCCCGCCTTAAGAGGTCCGGCGGCTCCTTTTACAGGAAGGTTTTTAATGACAATCACCGAATCACCATCCTGCAAAATATTTCCATTGGAGTCTTTCACTTGCACTGTGTCTTCTTCAACAGCTACAGAATCCGGATTCCATTCAAAATTACATTCAGGGCAAGCGTATATTTCTTCTTTGACACTATAACCATATGGAGATTGGCATCGTGGACAGGGCTTCATTTCTTCAGACATTGTATTCAGGATTTTTTCCAAAGCAAAACTAACATAAACGGATGACTTCCAAAGCTCGCTAAAGAAGCAATGAATTAGAAGCAATAGGCAACGACAATATGCGATCTCCGGTTTCCACTTTGCGGCATCAAGCGCCACCTTATACCCTGAATCTGGTATTTTGCATTCAAAACTTTGCCACGACGGTTTTCCATCGTATTATTGTACTTGTTTAGATTGATTATAAATAAAAACCAAGTGAATTGTAGAACTGCAGATAGCATCCGAAGGAACGAAATCGCTGAAATACTGGATCTTGATTCAAACGATACCGGTCAGCGGCTCTGTGAAATGGGTTTCTGTCCGGGAAAATCTATCCAATTAATTATCTCCGCGCCTTTTGGCGACCCGCTTGCTTTCCAAGTTGACAATACCGTAATTGCCTTAAGAAAAGCTGAAGCAAAACTGATTCGCGTGAAGGTTGCAACGACCGCTGCCTGAAAATGCAAAATGAAACAGACCTCAAGCTCGTCGCTCTGGCTGGCGTGCCAAATGTAGGTAAAACAACAATTTTCAATCACCTAACCGGGCTCAATCAAAAAGTGGGCAACTACCCCGGCGTGACCGTCGATAAAAAAACGGGTAAACTGCGCGGTGAAGGCCATACAATAAGTCTTCTCGATTTGCCCGGCACCTATAATCTTTTTCCCAGATCGGAAGATGAGCAAATCGTATTTCGGGTACTCTGCGGTTTACAAAAGGGCATAAATGTAGATGCTATTCTTTGCATCGCCGATATGTCGAACCTCGAAAGGGGATTATTTCTGGCTACCCAACTCATTGATCTCGGTATTCCTACGGCGCTGGTGCTCAACATGGAGGATCAGGCTCAGAAAGATGGAACCACCATCAATAAAATTCTCCTCGAACGGCTACTCGGTATTCCTATTTATACCGCCATGGCCGATCGAAGCAAAGGACTCGCCGAAGTGCGGCAGGCCATTCTCGAAGGGCGTTTTAAACTGGGGCGCACCGGAGTAAAAGCTGCAGACCTTTGCTCAGAAGATTTGCTGAAAAGAGCAGTAGAAGCTACTGGCCAAAAAAACGCGTATAGTGCCCTTCAAGTGCTCAAGTTTAGAAATCAGGAATCGGTGCTTTCGCAAAAAATGCAGGACGATCTCAACGCCCTTGGTGAAGAATTCGACTTCGATAATGCGGAAGCACAGCGTGAAGAAACAAAATTGCGCTACGATTATATCCGTGGAATTCTGGCCAAATGTGTTAAAAAGAAGGAAAGTGAAAAGCTGAATTACACCCGTAAACTCGACGCCATTTTTCTGCACAAAACGTTTGGTTTTCTAATCTTTTTGGTCATACTTTTCCTGATTTTTCAAGTGATTTTCAGCTGGGCTCAAGGCCCCATGGATTTGATAGATACCGGGTTTGCACAGCTCAGTCATCTTGTAGCCAATTATTTACCCGCAGGTGCCCTCAATGATTTGATAAGTCAGGGCGTAATTCCGGGCATCGGTGGTATCGTGATTTTCGTACCCCAGATTGCCTTGCTTTTTGCTTTTCTGGCCATTCTCGAAGGATCCGGGTATATGGCGCGTGCGGTATTTATAACCGACAGGGTTATGCGTCCCTTTGGACTCAATGGCCGCAGTGTAGTCCCGATGATTTCTGGTTTTGCTTGCGCCATTCCCGCCATTATGGCTACGCGAACCATTTCCAATAAAAAGGATCGGCTGATTACCATTTTTGTAACGCCTTTTATGAGTTGCTCGGCTCGTTTGCCGGTTTATATCGTCCTTATAGGCCTCATGTTCCCCGATAAGGGCAATGGATTTTTTAACGCGAGTGGTGGTGCCTTGTTTTTTATGTACTTGCTCGGTATTGCGGCAGCTCTGGCATCGGCGTGGGCTATGAAGCTCATTATGAAACAACAGCCCGGTGGTGAACTGGTCTTGGAATTGCCAAAATACCGTTGGCCTAACCTCAAAACTGTGGGATTGATGATGTACGAAAAGTCGAAAACCTTCGTATTTCAAGCCGGAAAAATTATTCTCGCCATATCCGTAATTCTTTGGGTGCTTGCTTCCTACGGCCCGGGCGACAGTATGGATAGGGCAGAGGCATCGGTTTCTTCGCCAGTCAATCCCACAAAAACCGAACTCAGCCAGTACCGAAATGAGATTTCCTCCCACCGACTCGAAGCGTCGTATGCCGGCGTGATCGGTCATTGGATAGAGCCTGTAATCCGTCCTTTGGGATATGATTGGAAAGTTGGAATTGCTCTCGTATGCAGTTTTGCCGCCCGAGAAGTTTTCGTTTCCACAGTTGCAACATTATATAGTATAGGCGATGACAGCGACGATATTCGCACCCTTCAGCAAATGATGGCGAATGAAAAAAATGAAAATGGCGACAAGGTGTTTACCTCTGCAATGGTTTGGTCTTTGCTCGTGTTTTATGCTTTTGCAATGCAGTGTATGAGTACGATTGCGGTGGTACGTCGCGAGACAAAATCTATCAAATGGCCACTCATTCAAACCGTTTATATGACCACCCTTGCTTATGTCTGCTCATTTCTCGTTTACCATTTTCTTTCGTAAATTTACACCATGCAAGAAGCCATTGTTTTCATATTATTTTTCGGCATTATTGGTTACGTGTTGTACCGGTTTTTTAGAAAGCCTTCCGGCAAAAGTTGCTCGAGTTGTGAGTTCAACCCGGAAACCGATAAGTAAGCCTCCTGGATGCTGGTAGATTTTGACGAAAGGCATTGAAATCTATCTAAATTGAATTGATTTTCACAATGGATCACCCATTTATTTTAGCGGTTTTAAACTTATTTCCATGCTTTTTTGTTCTTTGATGGTTAAATAAAAGGGCCGTGTTCTGAAGAGAACTGCGCACTTTTTAGAATCCATCATGTATGAAGAAAAAATACAAAGTCCTCATAGGAATCCTTGCCCTCCTGATTATCATTCGGCTTATCTTGCCATTTGCTGTAAAGAAATATTTGAACAATATGCTCGCCGATCTGGATGGTTATAAGGGAAGTGTAACCGATGTCGATCTGGCTTTGTATCGAGGGGCTTACCGTATCGATAGCCTTTATATCTATAGTACAACGCAGGATTTGGGTCGACCTTTTTTTAAAACAGATGGTGTGGATCTTTCCATTAGCTGGAAAGATATTTTCAAAGGAAGTGTGGTGGGTAAAGTGGTTCTCGAATCTCCGGAACTCAACTTTGTAGGTGTGAAAAGTGAAACCGATAGCATCGATACGGGGGAAGATGTGGATTGGACTAAACCCGTTAAATCCCTCCTTCCCATAAATATCAACCTTTTTACAATTAAAGATGGACGCGTAAATTATATCGATGATTATAGCGATCCAAAAGTGGACGTTTATTTGCGCAATATTCACTTCAGTATCGACAATATCCGCAATGTGGATAATAATGATAATCCGTTGCCTTCGATTTATAGCCTTTCGGCAGTGAGTATTGGTGACGGTAATTTGCAAGCAGACGGAAAGGCGAATCTGCTTCGGGAGATTCCAAATTTTGATTTGGACTTTAAGTTTGAAGAAGCAGACCTCACCGCATTAAACAATTTTTTTAAAGCTTATGCATGGTTTGATTTCGAAAGAGGAGATTTCAATCTTTATTCGGAAATGGCACTTGTGGACTCTTCTCTCGACGGATATTTCAAACCGGTGATGAACGACATTCAAGTTCTCGATTGGCGGGAAGAAGAAGAAGGTTTTTTCAATAAGTTGTATCAAGGCGTTGTTGGCTCAGGTTTGCAGATTGTCAAAAATCATAAAGAAGACCAGACAGCTACCCGTGTTAAAATTTCCGGTACGGTTTCCGATAGTGAAGTTGGTGTGTTTTCCGCGATTATTGAGTTGATCAGAAATGCATTTGTCAGGCCGCTCCGTAAAGATATCGAACGGCGGATTATGGTGCGTGGAAAGGATATTATTGTGAAGGATAATAAGGAAGTGAAAGATGACGAGAATAATAATGACGAAAATTCAAAGGTCAAGAAGAAAAATAAGAAATAAGTTGGTATCTTTTATTTTCATTAGAATAGTTTTTTTAAACAAATAATAATCAAATGGCTACCCCTTTCAATCCCTGGCACAATGTGAGTAATGGTGAATCGACTGAAACCGTAAATGGTATAATTGAAATTCCCAAAGGTTCGAGAGCAAAATATGAACTCGATAAGGAATCGGGTCTGCTCAAATTGGATCGCGTACTTTATTCAGCTATGTATTATCCTGCTAATTACGGATTTATACCGCGAAGCTATTGCGAAGATCATGATCCGCTCGACGTTCTGATTTTAAGTCAAATTGAGATTGTTCCGCTCTGTATCGTCAAGGCAAACGTGATTGGAGTAATGCAAATGCTCGACCAGGGAGAGGCGGATGATAAAATTATAGCGGTGGCGGCCGGCGACCCGAGCGTAAATCATATTCGCGATATGGATCAATTGCCGCAGCATTTTTTCTCTGAATTGCGCGCTTTTTTCGAAGACTATAAAAAACTTGAAAATAAAGCAGTGATAATTGAAGAATTTGGGGGGAAAGGAAAAGCTATGGAAATCGTGCAGGAAAGCTATGATTTATACCACAATATATTTGGTAGTTCCGAAGGATAATACTTGCTTTTATCTCATTTGCCTTTAATTTTCTTCAAGATAAGGATTTGAACTTGTAAATTGCCGCCTCAATAAACCTACTATGCGGATGAAAAATCAAATTCTACTTCTCTTCACTTTTCTTTTTACCCTCTCACTTACTGCTCAGGATGCGAAGGATTCTGAACTAAAAAACCCGAAATACAAATCGGAACTTCTATCCGGTATGAAATTTCGAAGTATCGGCCCCGCGCTTACCTCCGGACGAATCGTCGACATGGCAGTAAATCCAGAAAATCATAGCGAGTTTTATATTGCCTCTGCCGCAGGTGGGGTCTGGAAAACCACAAACTCGGGTACAACATTCAACCCTATTTTTGATTCTGAAGGATCTTCTTCTATCGGTTGTGTCACGCTGGCCCCCGGCGATCCAAACACGGTATGGGTGGGAACTGGTGAAAATAACAATCAACGCGTTGTAGGTTATGGCGATGGCGTCTATAAATCGACCGATGGCGGCGCAAGCTGGGAAAATATGGGACTCAAAAACTCCGAACATATCGGAATGATATTGATCGATCCATCGGATAACAATGTGGTGTATGTCGCTGCGTATGGCCCCCTATGGAATGCTGGTGGCGACCGGGGAATTTATAAAACGACCGACGGAGGAAAAACGTGGAATAAAATTCTTTACGTTTCCGAAAATACCGGATTCAACGAAATCCACATGGATCCGCGAAATCCAAAACTACTTTACGCCACAGCCCATCAGCGTCGCCGACGTGTATTTACCTATATCGACGGTGGACCGGAAACGGCTATTTACAAATCTACCGACGGAGGTGAAAACTGGCGAAAACTGACCAAAGGACTTCCAAAATCAGACAAAGGAAGAATCGGAATGGATATCTCACCCGTCAAACCGGATGTAGTATATGCGATTGTGAGTGCCGCAGAGGATGGAGGTTTTTACCGATCGGAAGATAGAGGAGAAAGCTGGAAGAAAATGTCTGATTATACGACAAGTGGAAACTATTATCAGGAAATATTTTGTTCGCTGACGGATGTGAATACGGTATATGCCATGGATACCTGGTTGCACCACACCACCGATGGAGGAAAGAATTTTGTGCAAACTGGCGAAAAGGACAAACACGTAGATAACCATTGCATTTGGCTTGACCCGAACAATGCGGACCACTGGCTGGTAGGCTGTGATGGTGGGCTTTATGAAACCTGGAATTCTGCGGAAGACTGGCGCTATTTTGCCAATCTTCCTATCACGCAGTTCTATAAATTGGCGGTAGATAATGACCTTCCTTTTTACAATGTGTACGGAGGAACCCAAGACAATAATACGCAAGGAGGACCATCGCAAACGTTATCAACACATGGAATTTTGAACAGTGATTGGTACATTACCAATGGCGGAGATGGCTTTCAGCCTCAAGTCGATCCCGAAAATCCGAATATCGTATACGGCGAAGCCCAATACGGATGGCTTGTGCGATACGATAAGGCCAGTGGCGAAAGAGTTCCTATTCAACCGCAGCCTGTGGAAGGTGATGAGGCCTTCCGTTGGAATTGGGATTCGCCCCTTATCATTAGTCCACATGACCACAATCGCTTGTATTTCTGTGCCAATGTGGTCTTCAAATCAGATGATCGAGGGAATTCCTGGACACGCATCAGTGATGATCTGACCCGAAAAATCGATCGAAATCAACTGAAGGTAATGGGAAGAATTTGGAGTCCTGACGCGGTGATGAAGAACAAATCCACTTCCATTTATGGCAATATAGTGGCTCTCGATGAATCGCCTGTAACGGCGGGTCTCCTATATGTCGGGACGGATGATGGTTTATTACAAATCTCAGAAAATGACGGTGAATCCTGGACAAAATACACTTCCTTTCCCGGAGTGCCTGATCAGACATATGTAAGCATGATCGCTGCATCCAACACTGATGCGAATACGGTTTTTGTAGCTTTCAACAATCACAAAAACGGAGATTTCAAACCCTATATTCTCAAGAGTACAGATCGCGGCAAATCATGGAAATCCATTAGTTCCAATTTGCCGGTGCGTGGCTCTGTATACTCCATTGCCCAAGATTACAAAGATCCCGATCTACTTTTTGCGGGCACCGAGTTTGGTATATTTTTCAGTGACGATGGCGGTGCGAGATGGAGTGCGCTGAAATCCGGATTGCCCACAGTTGGGATTCGCGATATCGTAATTCAAAAACGTGAAAATGACTTGGTTCTGGCATCTTTTGGACGAAGTTTTTATATACTCGACAATTATGCTCCCCTACGGAATTTGAAATCGGATATGCCGGATACCGGTGCGGTTATTTTTCCTGTCAAGGATGCATTGCTTTACATACCTTCTAATAAATTGGGATTGACAGGAAAAGGCTCAATGGGAGCGTCATTCTTTACAGCCGAAAATGCTCCTTTTGGAGTTACATTCACTTATCTCTTGGCAGATACGCTGAAAACTTTGAAAGAGAAACGTCAGGCTCAGGAGAAAGAAGTGGAGAAAGCTGGCAAAGATATTAGCTATCCATCGCTCGAAGATTTGCGCGCCGAAGACCGTGAAGAAAAGCCATATTTGCTTTTTGTGATCAAAGATTCCAAAGGAGAAGTCGTTCGCAAAATCAAGGAATCGCCCAAAAATGGAGTGCAACGCGTGAGCTGGAACTTGCGCTACATGACTACCAGTCCAATAAAGTTGAAAGTGGAGGAAGTGGGGCGTTATTCCAATCCGGATGAGGGAATGCTCGCCCTTCCGGGCAAATATTCTGTAGAACTCTATAAAATGGCGAATGACAAATTGACTAAAATTTCCAATGCGGTTGATTTTAATGTGAAAGCTCTGAACAATCAAACACTCATAGCGCAAGATAAAGCGGTGGTTATGCGGTTTCAGCAAGATGTTGCCGAACTGAGCCGTTCGCTGGAAGGAACACAGAAAATATTTAATGAAAATGGAGAGAAAATTGAATATATCGAACATGCAATTATTAATTATCCAACAGCGCCATTGAGCTTTTTTAGCCGCATAGATTCTCTGAAGGAACGACAATATCAATTGAAACTAGTACTCAACGGTGACGATTCAAAATCGAGTCGGGATATGGAAGCATTGCCCGGACTATCTGGTAGATTGGGCTATGCACAATACGCCTCTTGGTACAACACCTCCGAGCCGACACAAACTGCCAGACAGCAATTTGAATGGGTGAAAAATGAGTATGCCGATGTTCTCAAAGAAGTGAAATCCATGCACAATGCACTTACCGAAATTGAGAAAGAGCTTGTTGAATTCAAGGTTCCTTACACGCCCGGTCGCGGATCGGATTGGAAAAAGGAGTAAAGCACTTAGATATGCGACAAATTGGAGAGGCTTCAACAAAGGAAAGAAATGTTGAAAACCCTTTCATAATCTAAACCAATCCGGCGGTCGATTATTTCGGTGTCGATACTATCTTTGCGCCCATGCAAGAAATGCTTTTGATCGTAGATTTTGGATCGCAGTACACGCAGCTTATCGCGCGGCGTGTTCGTGAATTGAATGTGTATTGTGAGATTCATCCGTTTAATAAATTGCCTGAATTGAGTAGCCATATTAAGGGGGTAATACTTTCCGGTAGCCCGGCTTCGGTTCATGACGCCGGCGCTCCTCAATTTGATTTAACTTCTTTTCGGAATAAAATTCCGGTATTGGCGGTTTGTTATGGTGCGCAGTATATGATTCACAAGGATCCCCAGGGCGATGTACGCAAAAGCGATAAACGCGAATATGGCCGAGCCAACTTGCGTGAAATTGATCATTCATGCCCACTATTCCGGGATGTTCCTGTCGGTTCTCAGGTTTGGATGTCGCATGGCGATACCATTTTTGAGCTTCCGCACTCAGCGAAAATTGTGGCAAGCACCGCAGATGTAGATGTGGCTGCTTATACATTCAAGGGCGAATCTTCTTATGGAATCCAATTTCATCCGGAAGTCTATCATACCACAGATGGAAAACAGATTCTTAAAAACTTTATAATTGATATATGCGGCTATGTGCAAAATTGGACACCACATAATTTTGTGGAAACCACTATCGCCGATTTGAAAAAACAGCTTGGCAATGACCGGGTTCTTCTTGGTCTAAGCGGTGGAGTTGATTCGTCCGTGGCAGCAATGCTTCTGCACAAAGCAATTGGCAAAAATCTCTATTGCATTTTTGTGGATAACGGACTTTTGCGTAAAAACGAATATGAAGAGGTGCTTCATAGCTACCGGGATATGGGGCTAAATGTGAGAGGTATAGATGCAAAGGATCGTTTCTATACTGCCCTTGCAGGAAAAAGTGACCCGGAAGAAAAACGTAAGACCATCGGTAGGGTTTTTATTGAAGTTTTCGACGATGCTGCCCATCAGGTCGAAAGTGTAAAATGGCTTGCGCAAGGCACGATCTATCCCGACGTAATCGAATCGGTATCAACCGGAGGACCCAGTGTTACCATCAAGAGTCATCACAATGTCGGTGGTCTTCCGGATTATATGAAATTGAAAGTGGTAGAACCGCTGCGCGCACTTTTTAAAGATGAAGTACGTTTGGTAGGAAAAGATATGAATGTACCTCAGGAAATTCTCGGTCGTCATCCATTTCCGGGGCCTGGCCTCGCTATTCGGATATTAGGTGATATCACACAAGAAAAGGTACAGATATTGCAAGAGGTGGATTATATTTTTATTCAAAACTTGAAAGAATCAGGTGAGTATGATAATGTGTGGCAAGCTGGCGCCATTTTGCTCCCCGTGCAAAGTGTAGGTGTCATGGGCGATGAACGCACCTATGAAAAAGCCGTAGCACTCCGCGCTGTGACTTCTACAGATGGAATGACAGCCGACTTTTGCCATCTGCCTTATACACTTTTAGGTAAAATTTCTAATGAAATAATTAACAGGGTAAAAGGGATTAACCGTGTAGTTTACGATATTAGCTCCAAACCACCTGCAACAATAGAATGGGAATAATCAGGAAATTAGTCTATATCACACTTCTTGTGAGTGTATTTACAAGTTGCGCTACGGCACAGAATTATCCGCAGCGCACCGAAAATGGTAAGGAATACTATGTGTTTACGGTTCAACCCGGAAATACGGTCTATGCTATTTCTAAAAAGTTCTCAGTGGAACCGGTAGATATTATTACAGCCAATCCGGATGCAAAAAATGGATTGAGTATCGGGCAGGAAATTCTTATTCCTATTGCCAAAATCGATAAAAAGACTGCTCGAAAAACTGAGGTGAAACTCAAAGGAGAGTATATTATGCATACCGTGCAGCGAAAAGAAACCCTCTTTTCGATTTCACGCGATTACGGAGTGGACATCAATGCATTAATGGATGTAAACCCGGGAAGAACAGATAATTTGAGCACTGGAATGATTTTGAAAATTCCAATTGAGAAAAGTAATATTGCCGCCGAAAAGTATTTGGAACCCGCGCGTAACGATACGTTTATGGTTCACCAAGTTGTTAAAGGCGAAACAGCATATAGTCTGGCCAAGCAATTTCAAATTCCCCTGGATTCGATCAACAATGCCAATGGAAATTTCAAGACTGGAATGAAAGTGGGGCAGTGGATTGTAATTCCAAAATACAAGGAGTCATTTTTAGCTAAAATGGATACTGCCAGAGTGGATTCTTCTAAAATTTCTACCGTGGAATATCGCAGCGGTACAAAGGATAAGTACAATATGGCGTTTATGCTTCCTTTTGAACTGGCGCTTAACGATTCGCTCGAAAAAACACTAGACCAAGGCAACGATTTATATATTCTTACAGAAATTGCGCTTGACTATTACCGCGGAGCCGAAATTGCACTTGATAGTTTAAAGAAACTTGGTTTGCGAGCCAATGTATACGTGTATGATATGGGTGAAGATCTTGTAAATGCCCGCGAAACCATTCGTCGGCCGGAAATGCGGGATATGGATGTCATTTTCGGTCCGATGCACAAAACTACTTTGGCCATCGTTTCTGAAAAATCGAAAGAAAAAGCAATTTATCTGGTTTCTCCTAATTCATTCTCTAACGAAGTCTTCGAAGACAATCCATATTTATTGAGAGCATCCGCTTCGCGCGAAACTTTGATGCGTTATATGGCCAATTATATAGCTATCCAACATCAGGATGACAATGTATTAATGGTGAACAGTGAAAATGTGAAAGATTGGCCGCTTCGAAAGATGTTTAAGAAGTATTACAATACTTCCGTCGGTACGTTTCCAAATGTCTGGAGCGATTCTATCCGATCGGTTACAGTCGATTTCGTCAAGCCCGAGCAGGTTTCCAAATGGCTCCGACGGGATACGCTCAATGTGCTAGTGGTTCCTTCTAACAATCTGGCTTTTGTAAGCGATTTTATGACGCGACTCTCCCGGGTCGATCCCGCTTATCGTATTCAGGTTTATGGTCTCGATAATTGGTTGCGCTTCGATAATATTGATGCGGAGTACAAAAACAGATTTAGACTTAGACTCGCCGTACCGTCATATGTTGACTACGATCAGGACAATGTTAAATCGTTTTTGCAAAAATACCGCGATCGATATCACATGGAGCCTTCGCAATACGGATATGGATTTTTGGGATTTGATCTGACTATGTTTTTTGGAAAAGCGTTGATGGATTATGGACTTAACTTCCCCACAGATCTTAACCATATTGAAATGAAAGGTGTTGCCAGCAATTATCGTTTTGGACGCTCTACTACAGGTCTGGAATTTGAGAATAAAGACGTGTACATCTTGGAATACGATGATTACACAATCAAAATAATAAATTAATGTCTCATCATCCGGGCAAAGAGGAAATAGTAGAAGAATATACTGCCATTCAGGAGCTGATATGTCACCAGATTGCAGAAATTGACGGAAAAGGTTCTTTCATCAAAGACAAATGGCAGCGCGATGAAGGCGGCGGTGGCCTGAGCAGAGTTCTTGCCGATGGAAAGGTGCTGGAGAAAGCTGGTGTAAATTTCTCAGCCGTTTATGGTAATCTTAATGATGCCATGAAGCGAAGCCTCAATATTGAAGATGCTTCAAGCTTTTTTGCCACTGGTGTGAGTATCGTAATGCATCCCAATAATCCCAATATTCCGATTATTCACATGAATATTCGGTATTTTGAGGTTGACACGGGAACGTACTGGTTTGGAGGTGGCATCGATCTCACTCCGCATTATATTGACCGAAGTGAAGCTCAAAAGTTTCACTCGGCTCTCAAAGGGGCCTGCGATAAGTTTGATAAACAGTATTATCCCGAATTTAAGAAATATGCCGATGATTATTTCTTTATTCCTCATCGCAATGAAACGCGGGGAATAGGAGGTATTTTTTACGATCACCTTGCGGAAGACCCAGCGCATTCTAAGCGTTCCATCCTTGATTTCTCGCTTGAAATCGGTAAATTATTTCCCAAAATTTATGGCGAACTAATCAATGCTAATCGGCATAAATCTTTCGGCGAGAATGAGTTGAAATGGCAAATGCTCAGACGTGGCAGATACGTTGAGTTCAATCTGGTTTATGACCGTGGCACACGTTTCGGACTCTTGTCAAACGGACGCACAGAATCTATTTTAATGAGTTTGCCAAGAAATGCAAGCTGGGTGTATGATTACCATGCGGAAGCCGGTTCGCGCGAAGAAGAAACTTTATCTCTTTTGAAAAAAGGAGTGGACTGGATCCGGTAGGGGCAACTAAGAAATACGCTTTAATCAGTTGCTAATTTCTGCTATTGAGTGAAGCTCCTAAAGATTTAGACACCTTTGAGATCTGCAGCTCGCAAATTTCAAATACATTATGGCAAGAATGTGGTGTAATTACCAATTATGAGATAAAGTAATCTGTGATTCTTCTTCTTTACTTTTAAGGAACAATCAATTGTCTTTCAAAAGCTTGTTTTGAGTCATCTACTTGTACAGTATAAACCCCGGTATCCAATTTTTCTTTCGGTGTCAGTTGAATTCCTTTCCGTTTAATTTTCTGGTTTTTCCATTCTCCAACCATTTTGCCATTTAAATTGCGCACCACAATTTCTCCCTTTATTTTCCCTTTAAAACGAAGATTCAGTTTGCCATCGGAAAAATCAACTTCGAGCTTTTTATTATCAGGATTAAGCAGCGTTTGTGTCTCAATTATAGCAGTCCACACACTCTGATGCGTTCCGTCTAAACGAGCCCATACCGGCCGGACTATTCCGTTGGCAGCAGCAATACCATTGTAATCGCCAAAGAAGATTTTCTCGTTTGGTAAAAAAGGGGAATTGCTGATTTTCGTGTCAGTAAAAGTATTCCCCCCATCTGTACTATAGGATAGATACACATCGGTAGAATCCGCCGTATGATTTCGCCGGTCGTGATAAACGAAATACAGATTTCCATTGGACTGATCCAAATCCATCCAAGTAAAAAACTGGGCTCTTTTGGAATTATCCTGATTTACTTTCGTGGCTTTTGACCATGTCTCGCCCTGATCTGTGCTTTTCGTGAGCCACACGTCAAGGTCTCCATTCCGTATATCGCCCCAGTTTACATAAATTGTTCCACGGTTGGGTCCGTTAGAAATATCACATTTGGTAATGGGCATTCCGTTTGCACGCATTATGCCTGGTACATCGTAAGCCCATCCACCTGCAATGGAATCAATTACAGTTTCGTGGCCGAGCCAGGTTTCTCCGTCATCCATTGATTTATTGAAGACCAAACCTGCCGGACCAGCCCAAACTACGTATATCTCTCCGTCTGGTCCCACAGCAGGTATAGCACCTTCCACCGTATTATCATCGTCGAGGCAGTCCCCATCGATTGCATTGATTTGGATGGGCTCAGACCAGCTATCTCCACTATCGGTCGATTTTGAGAAAAGGATATTGGACCGGTCATTCGGATCTGACGATTCATACTTATCAAATTGGGTCCAGGTAGAGTACAAGGCATTGGTCTTCATATTTAAAGCAATGCCATGTTTGTCTTGCACTTTTAGTCCATTGCGTCCCATGTAGGACCCATTGTTGAAGGTTTTCCCATAATCAAGAGATTTTTGACATACGATCCTATCTACCCAATTGCCGGTATCAGGCTTTGAAAGATGGAAGTGAAAATAGTTTTCTGCGGTATCGATTAGCATTATCGGGTCACCCCAAACGCCATTGGTAGAATGCTGAGTAATTCGATTCCACGACACGCCTCCTGTCTCAGAAGTGTAAACACTGGCAATATTTGCACCTGCCATCATTTTGGTAGGATCTTTTGGGTTTAGTGCAATTGAAATTTCGTTCGGATTTGCTACATCTGAGATCATGATATTGGGGGCTTGGGCGCTTAAGCGAAAAGTTCCGGATAAAAGAAGAAGCATGGCGAACAGGTGATTCCGTTTCATAAAAAATAATTTTGCTCAAAAATAAGTGTAAATAAAAAAAGAGCCATCCTTATGGATAGCCCTTTTCCTATTTGTTTTGAATTTTTATTATTTGGCAATCATAATTTTTCCGATTTCAACATTGTTGTCGGTTGACAATTTGGTAATGTAAATGCCATTTGGCAAATCAGAACCGTCAAAATCAACAGTGTAGGTCTCACCTGCAACAACATTCTGATTAAAAATAGTTCTCACAAGTCGGCCATTCATATCAATAATGTCAAGCGTTGACTTACCTGCTATCGCTGTTTTAAATTCGATCGTAGCAGGACCGGTAGTCGGACTTGGATATGAACTAAGAGCTGATTGTGCTTCAATTGCTGTAAAGGAAGGTTCATCACCACCAACTTCACAATTATGTATGGCTACAACTCCATCTACATCAAATGCATCAGGTGTATTAGAGAGCTCATTGTTGTTCACAATTTTCACATAGTTCACATAGGCAATGTTCGGATCGGCATCGCTGATATCAACCATTCCATCTGCACGACAAATTGTTTTAACAAAAATCCAGTCTATCATATTTACAGATACATATACATCTGCAAATTCAGGATACGATCCACAGCTATTGTTATTATAAGTAGTTTCTACTACTTCAATGTCATCACCAGGACCATTTGGCACTGAGCCATCAAAGGCCAAGGTAAGCGATCCGCCATATCCAAGAGATACAAATACCAATTGATCAACGCGCTCGGGTGCTCCGGTAGCCTCATTCGGATCCGTCCTGTTTAAGTCGATGCTGCCACCGTTGAGAGTAGTTCCCTGAACGTATTCTACTACTTGAGTAGCATAACATTGTCCGGGTATATCGTTGTTTTCATTATCGATACATGCTGAGGCAAGGTCACCGTACTGCACGCTGAAACCAAGGTCATACGTATTTCCTGTAAGGACACCAGCATTTTGATCTACTTCATACATTGTTGAACCATTGTCACCATTGACTGCGGCAAAATTGCCATTGTCCAAAAGCGCAATACCGTCTATATTATTCAAAGCTACGCTAAACGACGTACCGGCAGTAAGATTGTAGAATATTCCAGCATTACGGCTTATCATCCAAAGATCCCCTGACTGATCAAATTCTAGGTCAGAGCCATTGTCATGTCCATGTACGATTTCTTCTTGCGATACTCCTGTTAGGGGATCCAAACCATAGGCGGTTCCATCCATTGAATTCACATAGAGCAAACCATTGTGGAAGGTAGTACCCAAAACATTCTGAATATTGGCACCACTGGCAGTAGTCATGGCAATATTACCACCAAGTTGAGTTCCATTTGAAATATCCCATGCGGTAAAGAAGCCCTGACCAAATCTGTTTGGTACATAAAGAACTCCATCCGGCGAAACAGCTGCACTTGTAGAACCATAATTAATATTAGCCAATAGGCTTGAGCTCACTGAATTGTCTGGCATTATAGTTAACGAAAATAATTCAGAACTGTTTTGATTCACAAAGTTCGTATAGAACAATGAATAGGTACATGAGCTTACGGATGGATTACTTCCGCCGAAACAACCGCTTGCCATATCCCCATCTTCAATTGTCAATGAATTTCCGACATTATCTACAGCGTTTAGCACAGCGCCTGGCGTACCATCGGCGGCATACATATTGAAAGTGTGTCCACCATCGCCGTATGCCATTATAAAACCACCACCAGCAGTTAAGGCAGCACCATTCACTCCCGGGTTAACATTTGCAACGAGCACCGCAGATCCGCTGGAGATATTATATAGTTTAGACGGACCGTTGTCAACTCGCTCAACGCTGAAAAGCTCGCCTGCTTCATTTAGAATAAGGTCTCCACCATTTGTTGGAAGGCCTGACGCAAACAGAGAATGGCTACCATCCAATGGATTTAATGAATACACTTTGTTAGCAGTGGAACTTGAGACATATACGAGGTTGTCTGCAGGATTCCATACAGCAGCTTCTACTCTCGACGGAAGACCCGTAATATTCACATCGTTCAGCAAAACTCCGGTAGAAGAAAATGTTTTTACACGGTCATTACGTAGAACATAGAAGTCCCCATTGTCAGTATTTACGGCAAGGTGACCAGCAATTCCGCTTTCGAAAAGCGCAGTCAATACAAAATCGTTACCTACGATTGTTCCGCTCATTACGGTACCAGTAGGTACGTCGGGGCCATTGTCATTAATATAGAAATACTGGAAGTCCTGACATCCGCTATTATCAGCAAAACTTGAACAGCCTGAAGTCATATCACCATTGCCTAGTGTGAGGATTTCACCATTTAGCATTGCAGGATAAGTATTTACCTCTGTAACACCGGCATTGAGTGAATATTCAACAAAATTTACATTTCCGAGAGAGGATACAACGATATTTTGACCATCAGCCATAGTAGCCATACCCGTAACCGACGGATTCACTGATCCCTGCAATACATTCATTACTCCGGGGAGCACCGAGTAGAGATAACCATTTGGCTTGGAAGCCAAAAAGAGACCCGAATCAGTCCAGGTTAAATCCCCACCACTAATATCTGCTCCAGAATCATAAACACTCAGTAAATAGGGATCAGAATTCAAATTTACCTGATAAATATTTCCGTTGGCACCACTTCCAATCAGTAGTTTTCCTTCTGCATTAATTGCAGCAGTGGTAACTTGGCTAAGTGAAATAGCTGGAGAAATGGCAGCACTTACAACCCCGGTAACGGGATCAAGTGTTCTTATATCTGCACTAGCGTCATCAACCACATAAATAAGTCCATTATTCGAATTAAAAGCAATGTGGGCGCTATAAGGTAAGTCTTCTGCAATAGGTGTGAGAACTGCGTCGCCTCCAGTGAAACTCACAGCGTATATATCTGTTTGCCTTCCAGAGGGTGGATCAGTTATATCAGCATAGTAATAATCAAACTGGTTACATACAGGTTGGGCAAGCATAGCGACACTTGAGAGAAGTGCGGCTATAAATAAAAGTCCGCGATTAAAATAAAAGTTACTCATAATTTTCTGTTTTAAGTTTAAAAATGTAGGCCTAAGAAAACTCTTAGGCGTTGATAGTGGTAATTATGACGTTAAAACAAAAGGATTAATCGAATGTTCAGTACGATCGTGTTTTTTTTAAAAAGGAATAAATGCGTATTTCAAGATCACATTTTATCCATACTAATTAATGGTTATCTGAATCAATAATCTGCGTGTTTCATTTCCCTCGAAGAATCAACGGTGTTTTCTTTAAATCAATTTTTTAAGACGTTTTCTCAGATTGCTTTTTTACTAAATTCTAATATGCATTTTCGTGAAACAGGTCGTTGGTCTCCGGAATGACTTCAATCTAAAGCTTTATTCTATCGGCGGGTAATTGGAATTATCATTATTCAAAATTGTGAATTTCTGTCGTCGCTATAGCGAAAAGAAATCAATCAACAGTTTAAGTAGCTTCTGCGCTATCCTTTGAATATTCACATTGATATTTTTCTCATGAAAAACTTTGAATAAAAAAAAGGACTACCCTCGCGGACAGTCCCTTTTTCTTAATTGGTTACAATTATTCTTATTTCGCAATCATAATTTTTCCAATTGCGATATCGTTGTCTGTTGTCAATTTGGTAATGTAGATACCATTTGGCAAATCAGAACCGTCAAAATCAACAGTGTAGGTCTCACCTGCAACAACATTCTGATTGAAAATGGTTCTCACAAGTCGGCCATTCATATCAATAATGTCAAGCGTTGACTTACCTGCTATCGCTGTTTCAAATTCGATCGTAGCAGGACCGGTAGTCGGACTTGGATATGAACTAAGAGCTGATTGTGCTTCAATTGCTGTAAAGGATGGGTCATCACCACCAACTTCACAATTATGTATGGCTACAACTCCATCTACATCAAATGCATCAGGTGTGTTAGAGAGAGCATCGTTGTTCACAATTTTCACATAGTTCACATAGGCAATGTTTGGATCGGCATCGCTGATATCAACCATTCCGTCTGCACGACATACCGTTTTAACAAAGATCCAGTTTACCATATCTACGGATACGTATACATCCGCAAATTCAGGATACGATCCACAGCTACTGTTATTGTAGGTGGTTTCTACCACTTCAATGTCATCACCAGGACCATTTGGCACTGAGCCATCAAAGGCCAAGGTAAGCGATCCACCATATCCAAGAGATACGAATACAAGTTGATCAACGCGCTCGGGTGCTCCGGTAGCCTCATTTGGATCCGTTCTGTTCAAGGCGATGCTGCCACCGTTGTGGGCAGTTCCCTGAACGTATTCAATTACTTCAGTAGCATAACATTGTCCGGGTATATCGTTGTTTTGATTATCGATACATGCTGAGGCAAGGTCACCGTACTGTACGCTGAAACCAAGGTTGTAGGTAATTCCTGTAAGAACCCCTGCGTTTTGATCTACTTCATACATTGTTGAACCATTGTCACCATTGACTGCTGCAAGATTGCCATTGTCTAAAAGAGCAATACCGTCAATATTATCCAGAGCTACACTAAACGACGTACCGGCAGTAAGATTGTAGAATATTCCTGCGTCGCGGCTTATCAACCAAAGATCACCTGATTGATCAAAGACGATATCAGACCCATTGAGATGTCCGTGTGCAATTTCTACTTGAGCAACACCCGTGGCAGGATCTAAACCATAAGCGGTTCCGTCCAAAGAATTCACATAAAGGAGTCCATTATGGAAGGTTGATCCACCCACATTTTGAATATTGGCACCTCCCATGGAGGTCATAGGGATATTGCCACCAATTTGAGACCCATTTGTTACAGCCCAGGCAGTAAAGAAGCCCTGACCAAATCTGCTGGACACATAAAGCACTCCCTGATCAGAAACTGCCGCACTGGTAGAGCCATAATTTATATTTGCCAATACACTGGTAGTTACTGAATTGTCAGGCATAATAGTCAATGCCAATAATTCTGAACTGTTCTGATTCAAAAAGTGTGTATAGTACAATGAATATGTGCATGAGCTTGAAGATGGGTTGCTTCCGCTAAAACATCCGCTTGCCATATCACCGTCTTCGATAGTCAAAGGATTTCCAGCATTGTCAACGGCGTTGAGTATTGCTCCTGGAGTACCATCGGCAGCATATATATTGAAGGTGTGACCACCATTACCGTATGCCATGATGAAACCACCATCGGATGTGAGCGCGGCACCATTTACTGCGGGAATAACATTTGATACAAGCACAGCGGAACCACTTGTAATATTGTACAATTTAGAAGGTCCGTTGTCAAATCGTTCAATGCTGAAGAGTTCACCTGCATCATTTAAGATAAGATCACCACCGTTGGTAGGGATATTACTTGCGAAAAGTGTGTGAGTTCCATCCAAAGGATTCAATGAATAGACTTTGTTTGCAGTCGAACTCGCAACGTAGACCATGTTGTCGGCAGGATTCCAAACAGCAGACTCAACACGCGAAGGAAGACCTACTATGTTTATATCATTAAGCAAAACACCTGTTGAAGAATATGTTTTCACACGGTTATTTCGCACCACATAAAAGTCTCCGTTGTCGGTATTTACCGCAAGGTGACCAGCAAGACCACTTTCGAATAGAGAAGTCAAAACAAAATCTCCACCAACGATTGTTCCACTCATAACGGTACCTGTAGGTACATCGGGACTATTGTCATTTATATAGAAATATTGAAAATCCTCGCATTCATTACTCTCTGCAAAACTTGAACAACCTGAAGCCATATCCCCATGATACATGGTAAATGGTTGACCATTGAGTATGGCCGGATATGAGTTTACTTGGGTAACCCCCGCCGCAAGAGAAAATTCCACGAAGTCTGTATTTCCCTGTGAAGATACCACCACATTTTGACGATCTGCCATGGCAGCCATCCCTGTTACTTGAGGAACGACAAAGCCTTGTAAAACGTTAGCTATTCCGGGAAGAACGGAATACAGGGATCCATTGGGATTATTCGATGCCAAAAAGAGTCCTGAATCTGTCCAGGCAAGGTCGCCACCACTAACATTCGCACCCGAATCAAATACAGTTGCTATATAAGGGTCTGAACTCAAATTTACCTGATAAATATTTCCACTACCGCTGCCGATAAGCAATTTTCCTTCATCATTGAAAGTTGCCGTGACTACACCGCTCATAGAAATATTAGGAGATACTGCTGGGCTGATAGCACCGGTTAAGGGATCAAGCTGGCTTATTTTACCATTTGCATCATTCACCACATAAAGAAAATTATTATTAATATTATAGGCAATATGCCCACCATAAGGCAAATCTTCGATAATAGGTGTAAGAACAGCGTTGCCGCTAGAAAAATCTACGGAATAAATATCCGTTTGTTTTCCTGAAGGAGGGTAAGTAATATCAGAATAAAAATATTCGAATTGATTACATACTGGTTGGGCAAGCATAGCGACACTCGAAAAAAGTGCAACTACAAAGAAAAGCCCGTGGTTGAATAAATTTTTACTCATAGCTCTTATTTTTAGTTTAGAAATTTGAGACAAAGATAAGTTCTAAACACGAGTTTGTCAAGTTTTGTCGACAAAATAATTTGATTTGTCGAATTTTTGTAACTATTTTAGGATTCATCATTGATTCACACCTTTTACAACGATCATTTATCCAAAAGGGAATGTCTGGCAATTCATGCTTACTTTGTATTCTTATGGAATAATGTTGATTGATGTTGATTGATGTTGATTGATTTGCGGAAGCAAGGATTATACACGATTGTCTTTGGCTACACGGCTTTTTTCTAAAGAACAGGATTTATGCGAAAGCTTCTCTATTTTTTATTTTTTCTATTTCTAACATTGCAAACCACTGCTCAGAGTGGGATTGATACAGTTTGGACCACAGATAGAATCGCCGCCATGGAGGCCAAACGATGGAAACCGGATCTTTCTAAATCCAATACCAGTTTTAATGGTGAGGATTACGATTGGAAGTATGCTGAGTGTTACTGGACAATCAATCCACAGGTTAAATATATTACCGGAAGGGTGATAGAGACCATTGATATTACCCAGCCGACTGATACCGTATTTTTTGACTTTAGCAGTGATTTGCAAGTCAATTCTGTTAGCAGTGATGGTGTTCCTTTGGAATATTTTTTCTCAGATGATTTTTCACTAGCCCTTGTATTTCCGGAAGTTTTGCCGGAAGGCCTGAAAAAAATTGAAATCCAGTACGAAGGAGTGCCGGTAAATCATAGCATACTGGCATTCAATCAGGGCTTTCATGGCATGGAGCCCGTCCTCTATACGCTATCTGAACCCTATGGAGCGCGTGATTGGTGGCCTTGTAAACAGACGTTAAATGATAAGCTTGACAGTGTTTTTGTAGAAATTACGGTGCCCGAAGGAATCAAAGCAGGGTCAAATGGTAAATTGGAATATAGCCAGGTTAATGATGATGGTACAGTTTCATTTGGTTGGAAACACCGTTTTCCGATACCCGCTTATTTGGTTTCTATCGCTGCGACTAATTATACTGCTATCTCTCAGGAAGTTATTGTCGGTGCACACCCCATTGAAATTCTGAATTATGTATATCCGGAATCGCTGACATTATCTCAGGAACAGCTCGGGGTTACGCCTGATTTGATTTCACTCTTTTCGGAATATTTTGGAATTTATCCATATTGGCAAGAGAAATATGGCCATTGCCAAGCCGCACTTCCCGGCGGAATGGAGCATACCACTATGAGTTCAATGGCGGGTTTCTATTATTCGCTGGTCGCTCACGAGCTGGCGCATCAGTGGTTTGGCGATAAAGTAACTTGCGGAAGCTGGGAGGATATTTGGCTTAATGAGGGATTTGCAACTTTCCTCACAGGCTTGAGTTACCAATATCTTCAGGACGACGGTGTATTTATGGATTGGAAGTTGGGACTGCAACAAAGCGTGAAATCACAACCCGGAGGATCAGTTTTTGTAAACGACACCACAAGCCGTGATCGGATTTTTGACGGAAGACTCTCGTATAATAAAGGCGCGTATTTACTTATTATGCTCCGCGGTATTTTGGGAGACGATTTGTTTTTTCAAGCTTGCCGCGCGTATTTAAATGATCCGGATCTCGCATTTGGATATGTGAGAACTGCTGATTTTAAAGCCCACCTTGAGGCGGTTTCGGGAAAAGATTTTACCGAATTTTTTGATGATTGGTATTATGGAGAGGGTTTTCCGACTTACGACGTTTCTTGGTCGATCACCGATGGAGGTGTAGTTATTGCGCTATCTCAAACCACTTCAGATCCGTCTGTCAGTTTTTACAAAATGCCCATTTCAATTGAATTAATAGGCGATTCACAGGATAAAACGGTGAGACTCGATAACACCTTTTCAGGGCAGCGATTTTTCGTTGCATCGAGTTTTAATGTTCGAGAAATCCGTTTCGATCCAAATATGGATGTGCTGGCAAATAGCTCGGTAAAATTCGATTCGAATACGGATTATAATCTCAATGATATCGCGGTATCCCCAAATCCTTCCAACGATGTAATAAATGTCTCGGTGCTTAATCCGGCTTTTGCTGCAAAATCTGCTGATATTATCGATGCCCAGGGCAAACTTGTACAAACGATCACACCACAGGCAGGATTTCACGACAGTATGCGTTTCGATATTTCCGCGCTCGAAAACGGTGTTTATATCCTGCGCTTGTCAAATGGAAATTCATTCCGAACCACCAACTTTGTTGTTGCCAAACCTTAGTAAAATCCACAGATTTCGTCTTTTCCAATCAGAATTTTACCTTCGCGTATGATTTTTTTAGAAATTCCGAATTTTACAACGTTTTATTTTCCTTTTCCGAAAAATCCCGTTTCATTTCCGGGAATAAAATTCGGCGCGTAGGATGAGCTGGATAGATATTTCAATTTTCGCGGTTTACATGTTGGTTATGCTCGGCGTGGGATTTTTCTTTATGAAATCCAATTCGAGTAAAGAAGACTATTATCTCGCCGGACGGAATATGGGCCCTTGGCATATCGGCTTTTCGGTAGTCGCCACAGATGTGGGCGGTGGATTCTCCATCGGCCTTGGCGGCCTCGGATTTACAATGGGGCTGAGTGGTTCGTGGATGCTTTTTACTGGATTGATAGGAGCGTGGCTTGCCGTAGTTTTCCTGATTCCAAAGGTTTTTGAACTCGGTCGCAAAGTCAATCTCTTCACATTTCCGCAGGTCTTTGGACATGTGTTTGGTAAGAACGTCGCTCTTGTGGCCGGAATAATATCTGCTATCGGATACCTCGGGTTTACGGCTTCCCAGCTTTTGGCCGGAGCCAAACTTGCCCATGCCACTTTTCCGACTATCTCCCTCGACAAGGCCTTGCTGGTTATGGGTATCGTCGCGGTGGGGTATACTGTGCTTGGTGGACTGAAAGCGGTAATATATACCGATACCATTCAGTGGATTATTTTGCTTTCGGGATTGATATTTATTGGATTGCCAATGGGATATTTTGCCGTTGGGGGCTGGGAAGGAATTGTGGCTTCTGTCCCTCCTGAAATGCTTTCACTGACCAATCTAAAGTGGCAACAAATAGTCAACTGGAGTTTTACCATTATACCGATCTGGTTTATTGGGATGACCCTTTACCAGCGCATTTATGCTTCGCGCGATGAGAAGCAAGCACGAAAGGCCTGGTATATTGCCGGTGCTTTCGAATGGCCGGTGATGGCTTTTATGGGCGTGGCCCTCGGACTTTTTGCCCGCGTGGCTGCCGATCAGGGAATGTTTGCCGATCTGGGATATGGGGTTGTGGGAAGTATGGATCCGGAGATTGGTTTGCCGATCTTACTACGCACCATCTTGCCGGTTGGATTGATGGGCTTGATGATGTCAGCCTATTTCAGTGCGATTTTATCTACAGCAGATAGTTGCCTCATGGCTTGCTCAGGAAATGTAGTGACCGATCTGCTCTATACTTCAAAGTATTTCCGAAAGAAAGATGAGATGAAACTCAGCCAATGGGCCACGCTCGTAATAGGAGCGGTGGCCTTGCTCATCGCGTTGTTTATGGAAAATGTACTGGAATTGATGCTGCAATCTTACGCATTCATGGTTTCCGGGCTGTTCCTACCGGTTCTTTATGCGCTTTACGCAAAAAATCCTTCACGCACGGCGGCTATGGGCGCGATGTTGGTCGGTGGTGGACTTACCCTCGGACTTACCATTTTCAAGATGCCACTTCCTTATGGGCTCGATCCCATTTTATTTGGATTGATAGGAGCCTTGATTACGCTTTTTGTGCTTGATAAGCGTAAGGTATTTACCGCATAGAAGGTGAATCTACGCTGGAATACAGCTCCAGAATGGCTTGCAAATCTTTCAGTGTATTGGCTTCTTGGGGTTTTTTATCCTCGCGTTGCCGCAAAATACGGGGGAATCGCAGCGCAATACCCGACTTATGACGCGTGCTCGGCGCAATCCCCTCGAAACCGATTTCAAAAACCAAAATGGGTTTTACGCTGCGCACCGGGCCGAATCGCTCGATGGTGTTTTTCTTTACAAAATGGTCAATCTTGTTGATCTCTTTATCCGTAAGTCCGCTGTAAGCTTTCGCGAATGGTACCAAATCCGGCCCGTCCCAAACGGCGAAAGTATAGTCGGTGTAGAGATTTGCCCGCCGCCCATGGCCGCGCATCGCGTAGATCATGACCGCATCGATACTCAAAGGATCGACTTTCCACTTCCACCAGTCACCACGCTTGCGCCCGACTTTATAAGTGCTCGATTTTCGCTTTAACATCAGTCCTTCGGCAAAATTTTCTCTGCTCACCGCTCTTTTGGCAGCAGCCTCAGCCCATGTGGATATAGCGAGCGGTTCGGAAAGTAGCATTTTATCGGAATTCGTTTCGGCCACTATTCTTTGCAACAATGCAGATCTCTCTTCCATAGCCGTTTCGCGCAAGTCCTTGCCTTCCAATTCAAGCAGGTCGTAGGCTATCAGCTTAACCGGTGATTGATTCAAAATAGCTTTCCCAACTTTTTTTCTTCCCAGCCGCTTCTGCAAAAAGGTAAAAGGCAGGGGAGCATCGTCTTTGTAGGCGGTTATTTCGCCATCTATCACACAATCTTTTGCAAGAACGTTTCCGAGATCGACCAATTCTGGAAACTGATCGGTAACGAGCTCTTCGCCACGGCTCCAGATATATACTTCGCCTTCGCGCTTGATTAGCTGCCCGCGAATGCCATCCCACTTATATTCTATTTGCCAATCGCTCGCATCACCGATATTGTCAGGAGATCCTTCGATGGGATAGGCGAGGTAAAATGGATAGGGACGCGACAAATTTTCATTTCCATCTGCTGCCACGAGCAGATCGTGGAAGTTGGTTTCAGAAGCTTTCCAATTTCCCATTAAGCGGTGTGCAACAATGTTTTCTTCTTCGCCAAGATGTTTCGCCAAAGCGCGTACCATCAGTTTTTGCGAAACTCCAATCCTAAAACCTCCAGTGATCAACTTGTTGAAAACGAACCGTTCATCGCGAGTCATCTCCATCCATGCATGAATGATGTATTCCTTTATTTCTGTTTCTTCCAGCGCACGCAGTGCTCCCAATTCCTTCATCCTTTCGGAAAGTGACCTATCGTTGGCAGAGGTCGGTTCGGGGAGAATCAGGGTAACGGTTTCTGCCAAATCGCCCACTACGAAATACGATTCTTCCAAGAGCCAAAGTGGAAGATCTGCCAACTCAGCCGACCACTGTCGCATGAAGGAAGTCTTCACCGGCCTCCGCGGTCTTTTTCCCGTAAGGAGAGCCACACACCAAAGCTTATCAGAATCGGAAGCTGCATCCAGATAGGCGACCACCGCCGCGAGTTTTTGATTGGTTTTGGTCGTGGAATCGAGTGCTGAAATGAGTGCTGCAAAATCCTTCATTCTGCTTCCTTTTCTTTGTTGGCTGATTCACCGATTTCGGAAAGCTCGCCTTCGTACTCCGTTTCTACGACTTTGGCGTCGAGCCCGATGCTGCGCAGCCACTTGCTGTAAATCGAAGAATATCCGTGCGTGACAAAGATCTCTTCGGCACCTGTTTCCGTAACAGCCGTGTTGAGTTCTTCGAAATCAGCATGATCTGACAGGATAAATCCCTTATCCACATTGCGACGGCGGCGTGCCCCGCGCAGCGCCATCCAACCCGACGCGGTAGCTACTTTATAGGGCTTGAACTGACGCATCCATGGAGTGCCGAGCGCAGATGGAGGAGCAATAATCATCGATCCTTTGTACCGCACTTTGTCAATATCCCGGGTTACGTGGGTGTTCTTCGGAAACGAATAACCTGCTTTTTCAAGCGCGAGATTGGTATTGTGGATAGCACCGTGAACGAATATTTCGCCAATAGTTGCATCGAGATTTGCGAGGATACGCTGCGCTTTTCCGAAGGAATAACCTAAAATTATAGATGCAATACCCTGGCTGTTGTTCTGTGCCCACCAGCCGTTTATGCCAGCCATGGTTTCTTCTTGTGGTTGCCATTTGTAAATGGGTAGTCCGAAAGTGGATTCGGTTACGAAATGGGTGCATTTCACTGCTTCGAAGGGCGTGCTCAATCCGTCGTCGCCCAATTTATAATCGCCCGAAATAACCCAAATCTCACCTTTGAATTCCAGCCTTATCTGAGCCGATCCGGGAGCATGTCCTGCGGGGTGGAAGCTGACTTTTACACCATTCATTTCGAGTGATTTTCTGTAAGGAATTCCTTCAATGGTAATATCTCCAAGTCGATGACGCATAACAGGTAGGCTAGCGGTATGTGCAAGGTAATTTTTCATGCCGGGTCGGGCGTGATCGGCATGAGCGTGGGTAATAAGGGCGCGCTTCACCGGTTTCCACGGGTCGATATAAACACCTGCCTGCTTGCAATAAATTCCTTTGGATGAAAATGTGATCAGGGACATGGGTATAAAACAGAGATTGGTTTAAATGGTTGTGAATAGATTTTATTCACGGAGCGATACAATCACGTGGCTAAATAGTTTTAACCGAGATTCGAAAGCAGATAGACAACCCCTTGTAACAATGGATAAATCTTGGGAATTACGGAAAAGATTGTATTTTAGTCGTTCACATCGAATGCTTTCCGGATTTTACTCTTGTTATTTATGCGATGTGAGAGAAACCAATTAATCCATTTAACGAATCTTACCGACCATGTTCGCACTTCTCTTAATTATCGCAGTCCTTGCTTTGTTGGCATTCTTCATGATTGTCATTTTCAATAATTTTGCCAAATACCGAAATCTTGTAAAAGATGGCTGGAGCAATATCGACGTCGCCCTTAAGCGGCGGTATGATTTGATTCCCAATTTGGTGGAAACCGTTAAAGGATATGCAGCTCATGAAAAATCGACCCTCGAAAATGTAATTAAGGCGCGCAATCAGGCCATGGCAGTGCCCGATGGAGACATCAATGCACAAATAAAAGCTGAAAACCATCTCCAACAGACGTTACGAAGTATTTTTGCCTTGAGCGAAAGCTATCCGGATCTAAAAGCCAACACCAACTTTTTACAACTTCAGGAAAAACTCAATGAGATTGAAGAAAATCTCGAGCGCAGCCGGAGATATTACAACGGTACGGTGCGCGAAAACAATACCTATGGCGAAAGTTTTCCGGGCGTACTTTTCGCAGGAATGCTCAAGTATCAGCATTTCGACTTTTTTGAAGCCGATGCCGTTTCCAGAGAAAATGTAAAAGTTGATTTCGCCTGATGCCATTCCCCGAAAGCAATAAGCAAAATCTGCTGTTAAGCCAGCGTAAAGAGCTCTGGGTTTCCTTTTTTGCCCAAAGGCTAATCTCTTCGTGTAGCAAAATGGTTCTGCTCATTCTCAGCGTGTTCAATATGTCAGCACTATGTGCGCAGGGGTTCCATGTGGAAGAGTACCACGTTGATATTACCATTCATAAAGAAGGCTACTTTGATGTGGTTGAAAATTACGATCTTGTATTTGATATTGCCAAGCATGGAATATTCAGAGATATCCAAACGAAATATGATTTACGAACAGCGAAAGGTGGGCTGGAAAAACGGCAAATTGAAATCAACCACATTGAAGTGCCCGGCTACACGTACGATGTTTCTTCGGCGTTTAGCCAAAGGGTAGAAGGGGAGGTGTCTATCAAAATCGGGGATGCGGATGTTACACTCAGCGGACCTCAACACTATGAGATAAAATATCGTGTCGTGAATGCATTTTTGCACGAAGATTCGGTCATTCATTTCTATTGGAATATAAAACCGGGTGGATGGATCGCGCCATTCCATAAAATTAATTTTGCGGTTCATCTTCCTGAAAATGTCTCTGTCGCCGCGTCTGAATGCTTTGTTTACGCCGGTCCATTCGGAGCGGAAAATCCTTCTAACGAATTTGATACTGATTATTCCAACGGAACTTTTTATGCGAAGAGCCATGAAGACGTCCTATCGCCCGGAGGTGAAAGTGTCACCGTATTAATAAAGCTTCCGCCGGGATCGGTGAAAACGTATGAACCCTTCTGGCCTTTTTGGACAGATTACGGCTGGACGCTTATACTTACATTGCTGCTTGCTATTTTTTACGGATTGTGGCGTAAATTCGGTAAGGATGATCATGTGCCGACCACCACATCCTATTACGCCCCGGAAAAGATGGATCCTGCAATGGCGGGGTTTTTAATTAATGACAAAGAGGATACTTCCGATCTGATTTCGCTTATTCCTTATTGGGCTACCAATGGCCTTTTGAAAATCGAAGAGATAGCAAAAGAAGGGTGGTTTTCTAAAAGCGATACGAAACTTACTATGCTGAAGTCAATTGATAACGATGCGCCGGTATATCAACGTACCATTTTCAATGGGCTTTTTGACGGAGGAGTGGGCGAAACCGTTTTGATAAGCAGTTTGAAAAATACGTTTTATACCAAGATGGGTACTGCAAAGGCAAAACTGAAGTCAGAGGCACAGGAATACTATTTGGCCGGATCGAAAAGGGTGCAAATTATCACTGCCGTAATACTTGTTCTTGTACTGATTATTCTCTTCCCGCTCAATCTAATGTTCTGGGGCGTGGTGGCAGCTATTACAGGAGTGCTTTTTTGCATCGTTCTCCTCATTATCAATCAGTATATGGTGAAGAAAAATAAGCGAGGCAACGAAGTTTTTTCGGAATTGAAAGGTTTTCGCAAGTTTATCAAAATCGCCGAGGAGAAAAAGCTGAAAATGCTGCTCAAAGAAGATCCGGGTTATTTTGAATCCACGATGAGTTATGCCTTGGCTTTTGGATTATTTGATAAATGGGCTGAGAAATTTGACGGGCTGGATGTACAGCCGCCTTCCTGGTATTCATCCTACTTCGGGAAATGCTTTTATGATGAGCAATTTCTCGCATTCGTTCTCCAAGAGTATCTCATCGGCGCAATCTACCATGGTCAGTTCACCTTCTTCGAGTGGTTCATCCGGGGGTGGTGGTTCTTCGGGTGGCGGATTTGGAGGCGGTGGCGGTGGGAGTTGGTAAGTTTTCAATTGGCAATTTGCTAAAGGAAATAAGCAATAAAACATAGGAAACCGAGTAAAGACTCCCCTTTTGGAGCATTTAGTATTTCTCATGAAATTCCTCAAGATACCGGCCGAACAATCCCACGCCCCAACTCTTGGTCGGGAGTATCAACGATTAGCGGGCGACGGCGCGCTTGGAGAAGGAAATAATGTCGAAATCCGTAAGCCGATATTGGTAATACGTAATTTGAAATTCGTATTTCGTAATTATTTTATTTAAGACAGCTACCCCTACAAGCTATAATTCATAATCATATAATAGGCCGCCCAGCCCAATATCCCAATCAATAAAATCCAAACCCAGCTCGGCACACTCTGCGGGGTTTCGCTTCCGGAGATGATAAATTTCTTTTGGTCGCCTTTGTCGTAAGCGTTGATCATAATGGGTACCAATCCATCTACTTCTTCGTGGTCGTGGAGTCCCTCAATGGAAATGGCTGGGCCGTTGCGCACGGTAAAGTTGATTATTCGGAGTCCTTCCCTTTTGGTGGGGGACTTACTGACTATCCGGAGGGTGTGTTCGCCATCAGAGAGTTTGGTAGTGTCTAGCTCGAACTGCACCGGTGTATCCAGCTCGGCAAGCGGCTGCAGATCGTCGTCGATAAAAAGGAGAATACGGCTGTTGTCGGTTCCCATTAGTTGGCGTTTGAGTGATTTAAAATTTGGCGTTTTATATGGTCTTTGCCCTTCTCACCGGGCTTCACCAAAAACTTTATGGAGAATATCAGGGTGAGGAGCGTAATAATAGACATGATGGATATATTCACCCAATCCCAACTGCTGCCTGGACCTGCACCATGTGTCCAGCCTTTGGTTATAGCCGGCTGATTTCTATCGCACACTTCACAGGCAAAAATGATTTTTGTGTAAACAATTAAAAAAGCGGTAATGAGAAATTTTGTTTTCATGCTTTTATTTTTTTGCGGTAGCTTTCAATTCGTCCATTATTTTCTTCACATCTTCCACGTTCACTTTTTCGGCATCATTGCCCCAGCTGGTTCGTTCATGGTTCATGATGGCAGTTACATCTTCGGGGGTAAAATTGTTTATGGTTCCTACTGCTGCCATTACTGCCCACTCTTCGCGAGCATTGTAGCCGTTCATGATGATATCTATATAAAGTTTGAGATTGGTGCCCGTTACGATCGGACTTCCCGCCAATGGTGGGAATGCACCAGGCAGACCTTTACCATTTGCTTGATGGCAACTTTGGCAGTTCTGGGCATATAGTTTTCCACCATCAGGGCCGGAAGCTCCTTTTACGCCTAAATCTTTCATATCTCCTTTTATATCTTGACCTTGTTTGTACAAAAAGTTAGGTGAAGGACTTCCATCTGGAAGCGGTGTTTGCTTGAGGCTTTGCAGATATGCTACCAGATCGAGCGCATCTTGTGTGGCGATAATTTTCCCTTTTACCCCTTTCCGGAAAGCATCGGGTACATTCACTTCCACCTGGCCCTTTTTTACAGAATCGGTAGTGGTGAAAAGCCATTGATAGGCGGGCATAATCGACTCGGATACCACAGCACGGGGCTGATAGAGGTGTAGAAGATTCCAAACTTCGCTGGGCTGACGGTTGCCGATATTTGTGAGGTCGGGGCCGGTACGTTCACTCCCGAGAAGGGTGGCCGTATTTCTCCATACATCCTGACGGTGGATATCCGCAAGGTCAGCAGGAATTCCCGGACGGCTTCCCCACACTTCGTCCATCTCAATATTTCGCACTTGCTGGGTGTGGCAGCCGATGCAACCATTGGCGATATATACTGCTTTTCCGGCAACGGCCTCCGGACTGAGTGGTACAGCATTGGGCAGTGGGGCATTGTTTTCCTTAACATCCAGTGCCGGTTTTATAGCTACCAATATGGTCAAGCCAACAAAAAAGAGGAGTGCAGCCCAAAAGAGTTTTTTGTGATTATCGAAGAAATCCATTTTTATGCTTTTGAATTAGATAGATCGTTGCGAGATAATTGTGCCCGCGCTTCAAGTATTTCAGCGGGTGTTTCAGGGATTATGATATCCGGCTTCTTCCAGATCATGGTGTAAATATTATAGGCAAAGATGACGTGGGATACCCACATGAGCGATCCGCCGATAGCACGCCACAACCAGTAAGGAGCCATCATAGATACGGTATCGATAAATGCTTTGCCATCCATCCAAGCAACTCCCCGAAGGGTGGAACCCCACATGAGTGGAACGGTGTAAAACATCAAACCGATCAATGCCAGCCAAAAATGTGCTCCGACTGTAAATTGTGGGGGTTCTTTGCCGGTAAGGCGAGGCACAATCGTATACGTAAAAGCCCACAGGAAGAAGGTGATAATGCCGTACATCGTGAGGTGGGAGTGAGCTACGGTGAAGTCGGTAAAGTGCCATATCTGATTGGTGTAGCGGAATGCTTCGGCGGTACCTTGGAGTGATCCTGTAAAATAAAAGATGATACCAATCAGATAAAAGGGCAGGGTATAGCTGGTCGATAATTTATGCCAGGAGCCTTTGAAAGTCATAAGGAAGTTGGTGGTACCGGCTACTACAGGTATCACCATCCCAACGCTTCCGATAATGGCAACCGTCTGCAACCACCACGGAATGGGGCTAAATATAAAATGATGCGAACCGATAAGGGTGTAAAAGAGAATCTGTGTCCAAAAAGCCAGTATACCGAGGCTGTAAGAATAGATGGGTTTGTTGAGCTGCTGCGGCAAATAATAATATACCAGCCCCAAGACCAGAAGCATAAACCACATACCCACGCCTTGGTGCATGTAGTACCCTTGCGAAATGGTATTTCCCAATCCATCTTGCCAGAAAGGCACATACGCCACAATCGAAATGACGATTACAAACATGAGTGCAGAGATGATGTACCAGTTCGACACGTATATTTCCTTGGTGGTTCTTCGGGCTATGGTCTTGAGGAAATTTATGAGCGTAAGCACCACCCCGATACCAAATAGAAGCATAATCGGCCAGATATACTCGCGGTACTCTCCGCCGCTGTTATTGATACCCGCCATAAGCGAAAGGCTGCCGAAAATAACAGCAGCATTCATGAGTATGAGCGTCCAGTAGCCGAGCTTGATGCTGTGGAGTTTCACATTGCTCACACGCGGCACGACATAATATGCGAGACCAACCATGGAGAGGGAAGCCCATCCCCAAAATACCATATTGGTATGGACAGGCCGCAGACGGCCAAAACTCAACCAGCTGAAATGGTCTACATCAGGAGCTACGAATTTAATGCCGAGATATTCGCCAATGGTGGTGCCCAGCAGAAGATAAAAGGCCGAGCAACCAATAAACCAGAGTATAAGTTTTTTTAAATCGGGATCTACATCGGGGCGTGGCAGGCTGCGTTTTTTGGTTTCTATAAATCGGTAATGTTCTACTTTGGCTATACGGTTGATCAACCCGCGCTTATCGTCGGCTTCCTCTGTGCCTGATAGTTCGTTATTCGACAATGTGTATCCCAGTTTTTGCTGACGTGCTTCGAGTTCTTCGAGTTCATCGCGGCTCATTGCTTCGAGGTGCTTGTTGAAGATTTCGAGATCGTGCTTCTTTTTGAGGTTTTTGGCGAGTGTCGAAGATTTTACGATCAGTACGATAACAGCCACCAGAGCGGGGATAGCGATGAGAATGATGGTAATAATTATCCCCGATTGATTGAGTAAGTTTTCAGATTCCATTTAAACAAATTTGCAATGCGAATAGCTAGATAGTTTTCAAAAGTTCCCCCTATGATATTTATCATTGGAGGAGGATTCATTTAATAGTATGCGGCGGCAAATATACAGAAAGAAAAACAGAAGAGGATAATATTGTCCGATTTAACATTACTCGTTTTCAATTATTTATTATATTGAAATACAGTCTATTAAATTATATACCGTGTATATTTCTAACATGGCTGCTACTTTCATAGTCGAGATATGACACCTGAAGGGAAGATACCGGACGAATAGTCCCTGGCCCCAAACTTCGGTTTTTACGGGCAAATCGAGACGCGAGAAATGGCCTTCGCGTCACACCCATTCCACAGACTCATCCCTTCGCACGCGCTCTTTCCAATACCCCATTTTGTAATAAATAAAACCGCCGATTGCGGCCACCAAATTGGAAGCAGGGAATGCCCAATAGATTCCGGCGTATCCGAGACTGGTTTTTTGCGAAAGCATAAACGCCAGCGGAAAACGGATAATCCACAGGCTGAAGATGGAGAGAAACATGGAAGCCTTGGTGAATCCTGCTCCATTGAACACGCCGTTCATAACCTGCTGCACGCCGAGGAGCCCAAAGCTGGGCGCAATGATCTTTATAAAGAGTGCCCCATCCTCGATTACTTGCGGATTGTTGGGCACAAAAAAGGCGGTAATGGGTTCGGCAAAGAAGAAAAATACCATCCCGATACCGGTGAGGCCAAAGAATGCGATCTTCGAACTCATATTTCCAATAGCCTCGGCGCGTGCCAACTGGTTGGCACCAATATTTTGCCCCACGAGGCTTGTGGTGGCAATCGAAAACCCCAGAGCCGGAATAATTACCAGGGCAAGTATCCGGGCGCCGACTCCATAGGCAGCTACCACTTCGCTCCCAAAACCGGTAACAAGCATTACCATTACGGTCATCGCACCTGCCCGGGTCGATTGATCGAGACTTGCCGGCAGGCCGAGTTCAAATAGTCTTTTGATTGATTTGAAATCCGGTTTCATTTCATTCAGATGGATTCGGATGCCCATTTTTCCCCGGAAGAGAATGGCGATACCAACGGAGGCCGAGATGGCTTGGGTAAAAATACTTGCAACGGCTGCACCCCCCACGCCATACGCCGGCACAGGGCCATAGCCGAAGATGAAAAGCGGATCGAGCACCAGATTGAGCAGGACAGTTCCCAAAACGATAAACATAGGAAATATCACATTGCCGATGCCCCGCATAAGCGATTGAAAGACGAAGAACATAAAGAGGAAAACGAAGCCTATGGATGAAATTTGAAAGTACGTTACCGAATCCGAGTAAACCTCCGGACCAGCTCCAATAAGCCGCATCATCGGACCGGCGGCGTAATAGCCGAAAATAGCGAGGAGAATGGAAATGAAAAAAACGAGAATTACCGTTTGCGAAGAAGTATAGTTGAGCATTTTTTGATCTCCGGCTCCTTTGTATTGAGCGACAAGTACGGTACCCGCCAAAGTAAGCCCGCCGCCCAGTGCCAGCACCAAAAATAAGATGGGAAAACTGATACTCACCGCCGCCACCGCATTGGCGCCAAGCCGCCCGAGCCAGAAAGTATCTACAAGCTGGTAGGTGGTTTGAAGAATATTGGCCAGAATAATTGGGAAGGCTATGCTTACCAGCGACCGCAAAATGCTGCCTTCGGTGATTTTATTGAAGGGGGTGGATTCGGGCATTGATCTTCCTGTTTAATTTGGAAGGGGTAAGGTAGGGGTTTTTGGGGGAATTAGATTTAATGGGCAATGAGCAATGGGCAAATGGCAATCGGCAATGGGCAAGAGGCAGTGAGCAATTCCGGAAGTACGTTTGCTGGTTTTTAAGATTCAGCAGCATTACTCCCGCTGGTCGTGAGATCGTTGCACTAAGTTGTAAATGCAGCAGTGCTCAACTTTGCAAATAGTTCGGAGCGTGTGTAAGCTCAGTGTTGTGGGCGATTTTGAAAGGTTGCCGACCTGACAGGTTTTCGAAACCTGTGAGGTCTTGGTTAGTTCAGTAGCATTACACAAATTCAGCCGAGCGGGGGTAGCAAGAGACAGAAAGCGCGCGACAATTCTCACACCCCTTCATAAAAATGCTGGATCATATCGCGGTAGTAGGCCACAGATTCTCCGCTCAGGGCAAATGCACTTCTATTTCCAAGTTTATAGACATCTGTGTTAGGTAGTTTGTTCAGCTCGCACAGTTCGGTATAGCTTATGCAAAAAATCTCTTTCTTGGAAACAATGATAAACCAGGCGTTGTGATATGGAAACCCCTCCATTAAATCGGAAGATGTAAACAGCCCCGTAGCTCGGTACTTCACTTCCAAGTAAAACAGCTCGCCGGTAGGCGACTGCACCACAAAGTCGGGCATTTGTCGTATGCTCTTGCTCACATCGCTGGTATCGGTATTGAGTAAACCCACGATGGTAGGCACGGCGGCCTCCATGCCGTAGTGAAATACCTTATAGCCGTTTTCGATAAAGAGGTGCTTTATAATCGATTCGGAGAGGCGGGCTTTAATGAGGTTGAAGGCGAAGTGTTTGGGCATTGGGTGTTTTTTAATGGGTAAGATAGGGTGTATTTTTGTTTTTTGCGGTATTCCGAGCGGTTGCAGACCTAACAGGTTTTATTGTAGGACTTTTGCGATTCGGGGGACATTGTCTCAGGATTCCTGCCTGTCCCCGTCTCTTAGTGTACTTAGACAGGTTTCTTATTGTATAAAGATAGGTCTCTTATTCTACTAAGACAGGTCTCTTATTGTATAAAGACAGGTCTCTTATTGTATAAAGACAGGTCTCTTATGGAACTGCTACATTTGTATGGACACGAAGTTAAGGGTAAATTGAACAACTAAATAAACCCTAACGAAATGAAAGAAACAAGAAAGCATTACAGCAAAGAATTCAAGCAAAAAGCTGTTGAATTAAGCAACGTTCGTGGTAACGCCCAAGAGGTTGCACGTGAATTGGGAATCAGAGCAGAGCTTCTGTACCGTTGGCGTAGTGAGTTAAACCAAAATCCCTCGCTGGCATTCAGTGGTAACGGAAACAGGCAACTCACGCCGGATCAGAAAGAGCTGGCAGATTTAAAAAAGGAGTTGAGAGATGTGAAAATGGAACGGGATATTTTAAAAAAGGCCGTGAGCATCTTCTCCGTGAGCGACAGGAAATCTAGCAATTCATAAAAGATCATCAAAGAGAATTTCCTGTTGGGATGATGTGTAAAGTATTTAAAATAAGCAGAAGTGGATTTTATGCCAGGCAAAGATGGCTTCCCTCCAATCATCATAATGAAAACCGCATGCTCCTTTCTGAAATCAGAAGAATACATGCTGAAAGCAGAGCCAGTTACGGAAGTCCACGGATTACGGATGAACTGAATGCCCGGGGATTTAAAGTGTCCAGACCACGTGTGGCGCGATTGATGAAGCAGAGTCGAATACGAGCTGTACATGCAAAGAAGTTTGTGGTAACCACCGATTCTACGCATAAATATCCGGTGGTAGAAAATAAATTGGACAGAAACTTTACTCCTGAAGATAAAGGCCAATCGTGGGTTTCAGACATTACATATATACGAACGCTCAAAGGCTGGCTTTACTTGACTATTATCATGGATCTTTTCGACCGCAAAGTGATAGGCTGGTCTCTAAGCAGCGATTTGACTGCAAGAAATACAGCTATTGCTGCATGGAAAATGGCGGTGAAAAACAGACCGATTATTCATGGTCTGATATTTCATTCCGATCGAGGGATACAATATGCATGTCACGAATTTGCCAAACTACTGGAGAGTTATAATCATGTGGATAGAAGCATGAGTAGAAAAGGAAACTGTTGGGACAATGCCGTAGCTGAAAGCTTCTTTAAAACCTTGAAGGTGGAGCTCGTTTATAGAACCCGGTATAACACCAAAGAAGAGGCCGCATTATCGGTGTTTGAATGGATCGAAACGTGGTATAATAAACACAGAAGACATTCGGCCTTGGGAAACCTAACAATTACAGAATTTGAAAATCTAATACAATTGAAAAATGTCGCTTAACTTATTTGTCCATTTTTTTGTTGCAAGTCCAGTCTCTTATTGTATAAAGACAGGTCTCTTATTGTATAAAGACAGGTCTCTTATTGTATAAAGACAGGTCTCTTATTATTGAAGTTATTATAAAGACAGGTCTCTTATTGTATAAAGACAGGTCTCTTAGTGTACATAGACAGGTCTCTTATTGTACTAAGAGAGGTCTCTTATTGTATAAAGATAGGTCTCTTATTGTACATAGACAGGCCTTTTATTGTACTAAGAGAGGTCTCTTAGTGTACAAAAAAGCTCGACTTTGTACAAGAAATCGCTTTTCGGTACGTAAAAGCCTACAGAGGTAGCGTTGAAAAAGGAACCTTTGTGCCTTTCCGTTCTTGCCGGAAACATCAGTATTTACAGATGTTTTAAGCCGAAAATCGTTCTCGCTTTAACTCCGCCAGCAGCGTATCCAAATAATTCAAGGTCATTGTAAATCCGCCCTGGAAGCCCATTTCGATCTGTTGCTCCATGCGTTCGAGCGATTCGTTGTAGATCGAGATGTGGACTTTGGTGGTGCCGTTGCTTTCGCTAAAACTCAGATCCCAGTCCGAGCCCGGCAAATTTGGATTTCCGTCCTTATCGGCAAAGGCATTTTCGAACTTGAAATTGTGCTTAGGCGAGATGGAGGTGTATTTCTGGACCGACCAATGCGCATCACCTTCGGGGCTTACCATGGCATAAAATCTGCGTCCGCCCACTTTGAAGTCCATTACTTTGGTTTGAGAGATCCATGGTTTTGGCGCCCACCATTGGTCGAGGATTTCCTTTTTGGTAAAGGCATCCCAGACGAGCGACAGCGGAGCTGCAAATTCTTTGGTGATCGTAACGGTTTTTGTGGCTTTGTCGACTATAAAATCGAAGGGTAGGGTAGTTTTCATGATTTTTGGTTTTTAAGAGTGGATAATACTTCGTCGAGCTGGGTGAAACGGTTTTCCCAGATTTTCCGGAATTGCTCAAGCCAGTGGTCTATTTCTTGGATTTTGTCGGGTTGGAGCGTGTAGAATATTTCGCGTCCGGACGGTTCTTGTTTTACCAATTCGCACTCGGCGAGAATTTTAATGTGCTTTGACACCGCTTGCCGACTCATGTCAAAATGCTCTGCTAAAGCGTTTGGAGTGGTGGCACCTACGGCGAGTAGCATGATAATAGCACGTCGGGTGGGGTCGGCAATGGCCTGAAATACATCTCTTTTCATTGGGTGGCTTCTTATATGAAACTATTTGGTTGCAAATATACGTGCAACTTTTCGGTTTCGCAATTTATCGATCGATTATTTAATCGATTTGGTGCGAAATGCTGAAAACAAATGGAAATGCAATAGAAAAAGGAAGGACAAAGCCGTTGGGAGAAGGAATTAATTTTCCGGATATTATCCATGTGTGTCTTTGACGGAAGTCCGAAAAAATTAAAAGAGCCTACTGCTTCCAGGTCGTACCGGTTTTTAAAACTCTGGCCGGAACGCCTCCTGATATGGTATTTTTGGGAATGAAACCTGTAACGAGTGATTTGGTACCAACAATACTATCGCTCTCGATTTCCACTCCTTTGAGTACCGTAACTTCCCGCCCCAGCCATACCCGATCATGGATAATAATATCTTTATTGGGATTGATTCTACGGCCTTCAGCGTTGAATATAAAATGGCTGTCGGTGGTGCGAATATTGATAAATGTAGAGAATAAACACCCGTTGCCAATGGCGATTTTGGTACCATGGTGAGCACCTAAAAAGGCTCCGTTTATTCGACAGTCTTTCCCGATTTCGATAGAATTATTATCTCCAAAAAGCTCAATTTCACCGCTCATATATGAGTTTTTACGAATTACAAGTTCGTTGTTTTTACCGCGAATGCTGATTTTTAGATTTCTCAAAAACACTCCACTTTCAATAAGGGCTGTATTGCCGGGCGCAATCCTCAGTTTGGTGTTTAGCATATTGGCCTTAGAGGAGAAGTTTGCCAGCCTGCTAATTTTTAAAGAATTAGAAGGATGGAACCTGTTTCTTATCGGAATGAGGGTCTGTTTTAATTTGCTCTTCATATGTTTGTTTAGAGAAGTTTCATTAAAATAGGGCGCTATGCGGATATAAATCTATCAATGTTTTAGGTAAATCGAAATTGTTTTTTTGAAACCCGCTAACTCAAGCCCCAAGGGGCGGTAAATATGAACATCCCATGTGGATCTTGTAAAACGGGAGGATCAATCCCCTTGCATGGCAAGCCGGGCAAGATGCACTGACGAAGTTCGTTCCTCATATGTCTGCACATTTACACGGAGAAACAGTCCCTCGCCCCGACCTTAGGTTTTTACGGATGAAACGAGACACGAGCGACGGCGCGCTCTGGCATGCGCTCAAATTTCACTTATCCGCACCTTTTTCTTTTTAAGCTTGGTATTACTGGTTTTTGCGATAAGCGCCTCTGCGATATTGGCGTGTACACCCACATACGTCACATCTTGTTTGATTTCGATCACGCCTATCTGCTCTTTTTGGGCTTCACCCTGTTTTAGCAACAAACCGGCTATATCTCCCTTTGAAATTTTATCACGGCGACCGCCAGTAATGTAAAGGGTTTTCCATTTTTGGGGTGGGGGACTTAGGGATGCGTGAGAACCATCCTGTAGCATTGCAAATGCTGCGGATCCAAGGTCTTCGATGGGGATGATTTCAGGATCTATTTCCCGGATAAAATCCGGTAGCTCTTCTCCCTTCCAATGCAGAATATAGGCTATACCATCGCGGTTCATTCGTGCGGTGCGTCCGTTGCGGTGGGTGAATTCCTTATTGCGCATCGGCAAGTGGTAGTGGAGAATGAATTTTATCTCAGGAATGTCGAGTCCGCGCGCTGCCAGATCGGTGGCAAGCAGGAGTTGGCAGGTTCCATTTCTGAATTTGATGAGTGCGCGCTCTCTGTCTTTCTGATCCATATCTCCGTGAAAGCTCTCGTGGAGCATATCCTTCTCGTTCAAGAAATCGCTCACCCGCTCCAGGGCATCTTTGAAATTGCAAAAGATAATGCCAGGTTGGGAACCGATCGATTCGAGGGCTTTCGCCAAAGCATCGAGTTTATCCTTTTCTTCGGTAAGGAGAATCTGAATCTTGAGTTGCGAAAGTCCATCGCGGAGGTAGTTGATGAAAACGGGATTTTGCAATTCCACAAACTCCGGTATTTTTATATCGCTGGTGGCTGAGGTAAGAATCCGCTGCTGCACATGGGGCAGGGCTTCAATAATCTCGGCCATTTCAATTTCAAAGCCAATTTCCAATGATTTGTCATACTCATCGAGTATCAGGGTCTTGATGGACTGCAACGAAATAGGGTCCCTTCTGAATCGGTCAGCTATGCGGCCGGGGGTGCCGATAAGCACTGCCGGACGATGCTTGAGATCGATTTTATCGAGTGCACCGGCGCGACCGCCATACACGGCATTGACCTTGTAGCCCGATCCCATTTGTCGAAACACCTGCTCTATTTGTTGCGCCAATTCGCGCGAGGGAACGAGTATAAGGATTTGGATCTCTGTGCAATCGGTATCCAGTTTATCCAGAATTGGCAGTAGAAAGGCGAGCGTCTTGCCCGTGCCTGTTGGCGAAAGCAATACCACATCCGATTGCGATTCTATCGCCTGGCTTGCCTCTTCCTGCATTGGGTTTAGGGCGGTGATTTCAAATTTACTGAGAATCGCGGCTTTGAGTGAATGATCGGAAGTTTCTTTTTGTTCTTTGCTGGGAGTGGACATGGAGTGGTAATGCTATTTAATGCTGAAATGGAAATGAGGTTTACCGTTTCTTTCTTTACAGAAATACGGAAGACTCGAAAAATGACGCTAAAGATATCCCTTGTTAAAATGCTTCCCTAAGAATAAGGAAGAAATATTAAAACGGGTATTGTGCCGGGAGCCGCTTAGTTCTGATTCGGGAAGGGTACCTTTGGCGTATGCGGAAACTATCACTCCTTGCAATGTCGTGCTTGTATGTCGGGGCAGGAATAAATCATTTTTGGCACCCCGATATGTACTTGGGCATCATGCCGCCTTGGCTTCCGTGGCATCGCGCATTGGTGGTAATCAGTGGGGTATGTGAATTTTGCTTCGGTTTATTGCTCCTGTTTTCTGCCACCAGAAGGGGAGCTGCCTGGGGTATCATCTTGCTATTGATCGCGGTATTTCCTGCTAATATTCAGATGATGCTCAATTATTGGCACGCATCTGATCCGCATTTGTGGATCGCCATACTCCGCTTGCCTTTGCAGATTGTATTGATATTGTGGGCGTATTCTTTTACACGAAAAAGGCAATTCTAGTAGTCGATAACCTCAACCTGGCGCTTACAAAACAACTATCTTTTTGTCCATCACTTTTTTGGAGCCTTCTGTTGCTCTTACAAAATAGATTCCTTTAGGAACTTTTGGCAGCTGCACCCGGATGATGTTCTCTTCAGTTAGTAGTTGGCTGTTCAGCAGCATTTTACCCATCGCGTCATACACCTCAATTTTTATTTTGCCATGAGGCAGACCTGCGCAGGCAATGGAAAATGTACCATTCGAAGGATTTGGATAAACTGCCCAATTCGCGTTGGTTCCGTTTACGGAAAGGATGCCTGTGGCGGTACTCGACTCAAAAGCACCAATATCTATCACCCCTCCGGCAGTAGAACGTGGCAATAGTGCTACGGCAAACGACTGGTACATGTGGAGAGGAAGTAAAGAGAATCCGGTACTGGTGCTGCCGGCATCTACTCCGGTATTAATAGCCGCGATGGCTTCGGGAGTCAATGAAAAATCGTGACCGGAAGGATCAGTAAAACCAAAGGTCATGAAATCGGCGGCATTGACATTCGCCATGGTATCAAGCACAGCGGGTATATTTCCGTTAAGCATAGTATTGTTTGCACCGGGAACGGAAGCAAAAATGTTGTTGTAAATTTTATAGGTGGTAATTCCGGAAGTAGGAGTGATCTTAAAATACCGTGCATTTCCCTGAAATCGATTGATCACCGTATTATTCACAAAGTAAAAATCTTCAAGCACATTGGTGGCGGCGTCGTAACCGACAATGCCGTGATTGGTACCCGAGGTTCCCTGGATAATAATATTGCCCATAATCACGTTGAGACCACCTTGGGCTATATTGATTTCCCAGCTGCCGTTTCCGTCGGCTTCATCGATCAGGTTGTACAAAATATAACTTCTTTGGGCTCTTGTTTTCAAACAATTTGCCTGTCCTCTGGGATTGTGGAAATAGCAGTTTTGCACCAGCAGCGTATCGGTACTGGCACCAATGTATATATTGTGTTCATATCCCGAATACGAGGAGTTGTTCGGTTGTTGGTAACCGTTGTTTTCAAATTCCGAATTCTCTATAGTTACATTGCTGGTGGTCACATTGCTGTTACCCTCGAGTATTCCGTTCTGGCAGTTGATAAATTTGCAGTTTTTTACCGTAAGGTTATTTGCCTGAAAGCGAATACCGGCACCATTGCCTCCGTCGTTATCCGATACCTGCGCTCCGTCAAAAACAATGTTCTCGATATAGGCGTTGTCGCAGGTGCCGGGAGCACCAAACACGAATATTCCTTTTCCATTCGGGATGTTGCCTGTGTACCGTAGAATCGTGCGGTTGCCGGCTGAACCTAGGCCGATTATTTTTAAATTACTCTTGTTCCATTTCACAGCATCGTTGTTGTACACGCCGCTATCGATATAGATTGTGTCGCCGTTCTCAACCAGTGGTTTTATCTGGCTCGGTAGCGTGTATGTTTGGGTGGGCCCCACGTGCCAGGTAATGCTAAAACAGGTGAGCGATATTAGGGAATAAATGGTAAGAATTGCAAGTCTTTTCATGATTCATAAATTTAATTGGTGCCTTTTTTTAATTCCTGTGATAGGGTCTTACGAGGGATAGTGCACACAGTTTCATTGAATGGCCGGATGAAGGCGGCTTAGCTCAAAGCGCGGATATTGTAGTATGACCTTTTCCATACCGCTATCTGAATTTAGGGCGAAACTCCGTGACTAATTAAGATGCGGGGAATTCTGTTTGTTCTTTGGGATCAATGATTTGGCGGTAAATACAAATGCCTGTAGGGCCAGCAGAATGACGAGGATGATGGCGAAAACGAACTGGGAAGAGGTTTTACCGGAGATATACAGCGCTTCGGCATCAGCCATTATCTGCTTCGATTCCTCCAGGTGGATGGCTCATAACTGATTGAGAATCTGAAGGGCTTCGTTGGTCGATTCTATATTGATCTGTGTATTGTTCAGCTGCATAGACTCAACCTTTTTTTATTTTGCCTTAATCATCGTTCAATGAATCGATCTCTTGTTCTTTAAGTTTTTCTAATGCTTTTTTCATCGCGTCAACTTGTTCTGGCGGGTGTCCCCACCAAACGGTAACTTCTCCTACCACTCGAAAAGGATGTATTGAACGATAAGACATGGTGGGATTGCCGGGGAATTTTCTGTCGGTTAAGTCCGGGTCATCTTCAATTTCTCCTGTTGCTTCCACTAAATATATTCGCTCACGGCCTTCTCCTATTGCAAGTTCGGCACCCCAAATGGCGGGGTCTAAAGTGGAGGTCAGGAAGATATACTTCGCATTTTTTCTTTTGCCGAAGTTAGAGTTAAACCCTACTTTAATCAGCTCTCCAATTTTTAAATCAGCTTTGGTTCCGTGAAAATAAGTCTGCGCGAAAGGAGTTGGGTTCGGCTTGTTTTCACTTCCGGTTTTTTCCATTAGTGTTCCAGTGATTTTTTTTTGTACTTAATAATGTTTGTAATTAATTCCTTTGGTAAAGGTTTGTCGTTCGGAAACTGAACTGACGCTTTTCCTATTTTAAAGTCTTTAAGTTGTTTTTCAAAATGGTCGAGAATATTTGTGCCTACATAAAAACCAACAAAATTTTTATATCCCGCCATCATGATTTGTTTGTCCCTTTTTCCACCTTTCGCCATTGTATATGCCGGCATTTCATAATTAATAAGCTCTTCTGCCTCGGGCACAGCATTCACTATTATTTCTTTGAGCGCCAGTAGATTTCGCTTTGTATCTACTGACTGGTTATCTAAATATTCCTGTACCGTTTTGTAGCTTATTTTCTTTCGATTAGTTGGTGGCATATATCAAAATATAATTCTGTAACACCGCTTTTTTTGCCAAAGTCATTCTTTATTCAAGCACCACCTCCCACTTTGCAAACTACACCTCTGTTCATATCGCCGAAGACCACCACTTAAAAAGAATGATAAAAGTAGCAACCGTTTTTGATTTTGTGAATTCACATCTAATTTTTCCTTTAGGCACACGGGTATTTCGGACGAAATATACAATCTCGAACGCAATTTACAATTGCGAAGTCAACTTTTTTGCCCTCCGCACATTGAAGATTGAAAAGACTTATTTCGATTGTAAAAACTCCATGTCCAAGTAGAGCTCATCCGCGTTATTTGGATTGACGTAAAGTGTCGTTACTTCTTGAATGGCTAATTTCATTTTCAGTACCGTGGGATCCATATCGACTCGATAGTTCACCTCAATATGCTTCCCTTTGTATGGAATACGCAACTGGATAACATTTAGATTATGTTGCACAATCTCAATATTCAAATCTCCTCTCCCCCCAAGTTGATTATATCCGCCACTCTTCGAATTATTAATAACCACTTCCTCTTGCCAATTATTTGATTTCAGAACTGTCTGACCTAAGTCAACTTGAAATAGTGTCGGCTTTCAGTTTGAAATCGTTTATGGTCTTCCTTACCTTTTCATATTGCATTTTTGCAGCTCTTTTCTTGGCCGCATTCAGCAAAGAATAAAGAATAAAAACTACTAAAATTAGAGCTAAGACTATCACACTCTCTTATTTTCATTTTGTTACAAATTCGAGATAAACAACAAAACTCAAATTTCAGTAGGATTTATATTGGCCATGTGCCGTAATCGGCTCGGACTCTTCAAATATATCGATTAACGCACTCCCAAAAACGTTCCAAACCGTTCAAAGTGGCACGTATATCCATTTGGAATTCTCTTGAGATAATCCTGATGTTCCGGCTCTGCCGGCCAAAAAGTACGCATTGGTTCAAGCGTTGTTACTACTTTCCCGCTCCAACGTTCCGAATCATTCACCAGTTTGATAACCTCCTCGGCGATTTTTCGTTCTTCTTCATTCTGAATGAATATGGCGGAACGGTAACTCGAGCCTCTATCATTGCCTTGCCTGTCGATAGTCGATGGATCATGAATTCTATAGAAATAATCGAGAATCTCCTTAAAACTCGTTTTTGCGGGGTCGTACGTCAATTCAATACCTTCGGCATGGCCGGGATGGTTGCGGTAGGTGGGATGCTCGTTGTCACCACCAATGTATCCAACTTCGGTGTCGATTATTCCGGGGCGGGTTCTGAACAAATCTTCCATACCCCAGAAGCAACCGCCTGCTATATATGCTTTTTTATACTTTTCCATTTTTTTGTTTTTTTGTAAACGCATGCAGCTTGCCCGGTTCAGCTTTCAAACCCGCCAAAAAAGGGAAGCTTCTTTGCGAAAGTAACGCAAAGGAATGGTGGTTGGTTCATGAGGGTGAAAAAGAGATTCGCAAAATCGATGAAAAATATTATCTTTTTTAGAAGGGTCTGATGGAGATTAATGAGGTTTTTAAGGAGTTAGGGGAGCGTGGCAAGAAAGTGTGCAGCATTGCAATTTATAATGAACGGCAATTTAAAACGCAGAATTTTAAGGGATCAGAATATTAACTACGACCGCAGCAAGGTAATTGCAGCGGCTCTTACCCTAACCGCCCCGGGGTATTCAAAACAAGGACGCCATATAGGCTTCATCAGTAGTTGGAAATCCTTAATAAATGCCTCCATTTCTAATCGTTCCCAACGCAAAACAAGGACTATCAGGTTTCAAAATACATCCCAACGTAATCCGAACCGGAAATGCACTTTTTTGAATTGTTCTATAGCATACTTCTACCGGTGTGTTACCGGTATAGTGCCGGTATGATGCCGGTTTGAAGCTTCTCTTACTTCTATTGGACTATACAATAATCCGTATATAATCTGCATGCAACCTGTATATGAAGCCATTCTATTACTTAGGTAGTCTTACTGGAATGCCATAGGCGCAAAGCATGGAAGGAACCAGAGATGACCAAAAAAAATGGGAGAACCATGGAAAGCCTTGTCTCTACGCGCAAACCCACACGCCTGGTGCCCTTAGTGCCTTTGATTGTGTCCTCTGCGTTGGAACACAAAATTCTATACAGTCCCGGTTTTAATCAAAAACCAAAAAACCTACCTTTGATCCAAAACCTAAAAATCATGAGCGACACCATCCCAAAAGTAACCGGAATAGGCGGAATCTTCTTCCGCACCAAAGATCCCCAAGCTACGAAAGAGTGGTACGGACAAAATCTCGGTCTGGCTATCTCAGAGTATGGGTCCTCTTTCGAATTCAGAAATGCCCACCGTCCCGATGAGATTAACTACCTTTCCTGGAGCCCTTTTGATGAAAATACAAAATATTTCGATCCTTCTGAAAAGGAGTTTATGATCAATTACCGCGTCCAAAATATGGAGGGCCTTGTGCGCAAATTGCGCGCAAATGGTGTGACCATCGTTGACGAGATTGAGGAATATTCCTATGGTAAATTTGTGCATATCATGGATCCTGAAGGCAATAAAATAGAACTGTGGGAACCCATTGACAGCGTATTTACCGAAATGGGAGGGGAGACCACCAAATAGGCGGGCGTGATCCCTGACAAATCCACGGATTTAAACATGGCCCAAAACCATTCCGGAACTTTATGCGTTCATTTGAATCATGAAGCCCGCCCTGCTACTCTCCTGTATCGTATTGTTCTTTGGCCTTTCGGCAAAAGGACAGAGCAGCGCAGATACTACTTCGAACCGCACCACTATATTCGGCCTGCCCATCGTGTATTACACTCCCGAAACCCGCTGGGCCTTTGGTGCGGCAGGATTTCTCTCATGGCGTTTTCCGGCAGAAGCCGATAGTTCGCGTCCCTCGCAAATACAACTCGGCGGTGCTTACACCCTCAACGATCAGATACTATCATACCTCTCGTACCAACTCTGGTGGGACAAGGAGCGGTGCACCCTCTTAGGCGAGCTCGGCTGGTACCGTTACAATTATTATTACTTCGGCACTGGCAATACCAATCCACCCGATACCAAAGAACTCTACGGAGTAAATTATCCCCGACTGCGAGTCACACTGCAGTACGCCTTCATCCCGCATCTATATGCCGGTGTGCGACTCACCGCCGATGATTTTCGGATTACCGAATTGGCTCCCGACGGCTTGCTTATAAATGGCGATGTACCAGGAATTGAGGGTGGAGTGAATAGTGGTGCCGGATTGGCTTTGACCTTTGATACCCGCGACAAATCTTTTGATGCCCACAGCGGTTGGTACGCCGAGTTGAATATAGACCGCCACGGCCGGTTTCTAAACAGCGATTATACTTACACGCATTTCATCTTTGATTTACGGAAGTATATACCTATCCATCCCAAAAACTTTCTTGCCCTCAACCTCTACACTGAATTAATCTCGGGTAGGTCACCCTTTATAACGCTGGCACTGCTCGGTGGCAACAAGCGTATGCGGGGACTTTACGAAGGACGGTACCGAGACAATACCTCAGCCATCGTGCAAGCAGAATACCGCCGCCAAATAGTGGGCAGGCTGGGAGCCGTGGCTTTTGGCGCACTCGGTGGAGTTTCCACCGGGTATGGAGATATGCAGCTCCAATATGTGCGTAAAACATATGGCGCAGGACTGCGGTTTGCTGTCAACAAAAAAGACCGGATTAATATCCGCTTTGATGTGGGAGTGGGCAATGGCGAGCCGGCTTATTATTTGACTATAGGAGAGGCCTTTTGATATTCGAATCTTTTGGGTGAATGCCTAAAAACTTTAACCTTGAAAGAAAATCAAACTGATGACATGCAAAGGGTTAATAGAGATAACGATCGATAAGCTTTCAAAGCTACCGCATCAATAAATTCAGGAGGGGTCGGATTTTACAGAATTTCTTTTGAGTAGAAAGGAGGATAGAAATTTGACTGAAGGGATTCGGAAGTTAGCTGTGGAGTCAAAATCATTTGAATTTCTGGTTTGATTCGTGAGAAAAATTATACGGCTGCATCACGTTATATGATTTTAATCATCCCCGTATTGCTCCGGAAGCTATACTTTGGCGCGATATAATTTCGAATATTCAAGCGTGCTTTTTTAATTTAGTAGATTAAATGGCAAGTCAGGATCATTTCACAAAGCATGCGGTACCCACGATCCTTAAGGACCATGGAATTTTCAATTCTATTGTAACTTATCTGAATGAAAAATCACGATTTCACTCCCAAATTATTCTCGCTTTTAAAAGCCGGAATAACCAAAGAACAAGTCCTCAAAGATTTAACAGCTGGTGTAATCGTGGGGATCGTTGCACTTCCACTCGCCATTGCGTTTGCCATAGCATCTGGAGTCTCACCGGATAAAGGTCTTATTACCGCAATAGTCGCAGGTCTGGTAATATCGGTATTGGGAGGCAGCCGGGTTCAGATTGGCGGCCCTACCGGAGCTTTCATTGTCATCGTTTATGCCATCGTGCAAAAGCACGGAGTAAACGGGCTGACCATTGCCACATTTATGGCGGGTTTTATCCTGATCGCGATGGGAATAGCGCGGCTGGGTACACTTTTGAAATACATTCCTTATCCACTGATAGTGGGCTTCACTAGTGGTATTGCCGTTATTATCTTTTCTTCTCAGATAAAAGATTTCTTCGGGCTACCCATCGACGCTGTTCCTGCAGACTTCATAGAAAAGTGGCAATTATACGTCCTGCACTTCGAACATATAAACTGGATAGCAGTTGCGATTGCAGCTTTCACCGTGCTTATTTCCTTCCAGTTTCAGAGAATTACCGCAAAGGTGCCCGGATCAATCGTGGCCATTCTGGTTTGTACGCTGGTTGTATACTGGTTTAAGCTTCCCGTCACGACCATCGAAACTTCTTTTGGAGATATTCCAAATCATCTTTCGATGCCCTCTATTCCGCACATCGATTTCAAAATCGTAAAAGAGTTGATAGGCCCGGCTTTTGCCATTGCACTTCTCGGAGGTATTGAGTCGCTCCTTTCTGCGGTAGTAGCGGATGGAATGATGGGCGGACGACATCGCTCTAATGCCGAACTCGTTGCACAGGGCACAGCCAATTGCTTTTCGGCTATGTTCGGCGGAATCCCGGCCACAGGAGCCATTGCGCGTACCGCAACCAATGTCAAAAACGGTGGGCGCACACCTATCGCAGGTATCGTTCATGCGCTGGTTCTCCTGCTAATTATGTTGCTGCTTGCACCCTTGGCCAAACTTATACCAATGGCTTGTCTATCAGGTATTCTGGTCGTAATAGCGTATCACATGAGCGAATGGAGGCAATTCAAATCGCTGCTCAAAGGAGATAAATCAGATATTCTCATCTTGTTGGTTACCTTTTTTCTTACCGTTGTTTTTGATTTGGTAATCGCTATTGAAATCGGAATTGTATTGTCCAGCTTTTTATTAATGAGACGTATGAGCAATTCGATGCGCATTGAGACCGGTGAAAATCTTTTCTTCGATAAGAATGAAAATTCCGAGACCTTATTTGAAGATGAATTGCCAAAAATGGATCCGGATATTGCCATGTTTGAAATAAGCGGAGCCTTGTTTTTTGGTGCTGCTCAAACTTTTCAAGACACAATTAACAGCGTACAAAAAAATCCAAAAGTGATGATATTGAGAATGCGGAATGTACCCTTCATCGATGCGACCGGAATATACCGGCTCAAAGAAATGATCAGGCAATACAAGCATCAAAAAGTGGGTATCGTGCTTTCGGGATTGAATCCAAAAGTTCGTGCAGATCTTGAAAGGGTCGATATTTATTCGGTGCTCGAAAAGGCAAATCTTTGTGATGATATTCAGGAATCGATTTCGAGGGCAAATGAGATGTTGAAACTCGGTTAAGACCAAGCTCCAACCTCTAATTTTTTTCCACCACCGTGCAACCCTTTTGATCCAATCGGCATCACTACCTTAGTGGAATAAAAAACCAACTGAAGGCCTCAGAAAAACCAATGGATGAAAAAACGCTGGTGAAAGCGTGTTTAAGCGGTGATTACCGTGCACAGAAAAAACTGTATCAACTGCATTCTCCGCAGATGATGGGTGTGTGCATGCGTTATTGTTCCTGCGTTGCCGACGCTGAAGATGTTCTCCAGGAAGGCTTTATCCGTGTCTACAATCACCTCGATTCATATTCCGGATCGGGACCTTTGGGCGGATGGATACGGCGGATAATGATTAATGTGGCTCTGCAACGCTTTCGCGAAAATAAAAACGTGCAACTGGTGCGTGTTGAAAATAGCGACCTGCATCTGAGAGAAGTAAGTGATGATGTGCTGAGCAGTATGAGTGCAGATGAACTGATGGAGAAAATACAGAATCTGCCGATGGGATTTAGAACCGTTTTTAACCTCTACGCAATTGAAGGATACAAACACCACGAAATTGCAAAGCAACTGGGCATCAACGAAGGAACAAGTAAATCTCAATACAGTCGAAGCAAAGCTATGTTGCGGGAAATGATTGAAAACGAAAAAAAAAGAAGTGAACAGGCAATCTGAAAATAATGACTTGAACAGGAAGTTCGAAAACTATACCTACCCTGTAGATGATTCCAATTGGGAGGCTATTTCTGCGGGTATTCCTTACGGAAATGCAAAGGGATTGCTGAGTGGAAAGTTTGCATCTTATGCGGTACAGCCTTCTAAGGATGTGTGGCATCGTATCGATGCGGTATTACGTCCTTCTTCGGGTAGGCGCACCGCGGCCTGGTGGTGGATTGGTGCCGCTGCTTCCATTCTCCTTCTGGCTGTTTTCACTTACGTAAAATATCCTGGAACCACTGTGGATAAATCCCTTGCCGAAAAACAAGTGAAAACCGAAAACCAAAAAGAATCCAATACACCTGCAAAAACACGAACTCCAACGGCGACACCTAATGAGTCAAAACCAAGTGAGAAACCTTCTAATTCAGCTTTTGCGGAAACGACACCCCAAACGGAAAATAGTGAACTTTCGAGTGAAAGTGCTTTTAAATCGGCATCCATGCCAATGGATGGCAAAGAAGATCAAATTCTCGCAGATTTGCGAAGCGTTAAGAAAGAAGCTCATCCATTGAATAATTCCACTGCATTCCTGAATCCTCAATTGGTTCCACTAGAAAGTGAGCTGTTAGAGGCACAAGCCATTTCCATAATTGATTCCGATATCCAGATAGATTTGGCGGAAGCCGTTTTGGTGGGACAGGTGAGAACCGTTTCTTTTGCAAAAAGTGAAGTTACAGACAAGAAGGTGAAGAGTTCTCCATTTTATGACGGTACAGAAAAACGGGCATCCAACGAATATTCTATCCTGGCAGGTTCTCAACTGGCATTTGGCGGAAGTACCGATCAAACCAATGCAGATTATTCTGCATATGCGGACGGAACAGCAGTCGGAATCGGCGTAAGTAATGAATTTGCCGCTTTATCTGAATCCGTGACCTATTCCACACCCGTTTATTACGGAGTAAATGGAGAAATTGAATTTTTACAACGCCTCGCCGTTGGCACGGGGCTGGGATATCTGCAGATGCGGAAATCCTCAGAGTACACCTATGGAGGTCAACAAAGTTTAGAGATCGAGTCACAGAATCGGTATTTGTCCATACCCGCCTATCTCAAATTTGATTTTATCCATAAACCAAAATTCTCCGCATATACCACTCTGGGCAATGCATACGATATTCAAATCTGGCAGCAAACCACTTCCAAAACATTTCTGAACGGAGAATTGACAGGGACTGATACCAGCAATAAAAATGAACAAGGCAACCAGGCCAATATCTATACCGGCCTAGGAATGACTTTTAAATTTACCAAGCATTTTGGACTTTACGCCGAAGGATCGCTCCTGCGGTATTATTACACCAGCAATCCCAACTTCTACTCTCAACAAAATCTCTGGCCCGGATTGCGATTTGGAGCTGTGGTCTCTTTTTAAGAGTTTATGATTACTGTTAATGAACGGGCCTACCTCTTCACACAGAGGTCACAAAGAAAAATTTACGGAGAAAAGAATAAAACTCAAAAAACATATTCTGACCCTTTAGTCAAACACCGCTCTGTGTTCACCGTGCAGAAAAAATTAGTGAGTGCATTTTTAAAGCTAACCGCAGCGTCAGTATCGAACGCCGTGCAACCATTTTCTATTCAAATGCATCTTAAAACCAAACGAACATCCCAACCCATGAAAAACCTATCGTTAACCTTTTTGATTGTCCTAATTCTTGGCTCTTTACAGAGCTGTACTGACAAATACACCGAAACCTACCAAGCCAACGTACCAGAATATATGTCGCTCGAAACCTGGAGAGCCATGGATATTGCCGCCGAGACTCCGCGCGACCTAAGGGAGCCCGGTAAGATTTACATCTATCAGAATTATCTCTTCATTGTAGAAAGAGGCGAAGGCATTCATATCTTCGACAATGCCAATCCATCATCACCCCAGAATATGGCCTTTCTCTCCATAGCCGGTTGCGTGGACCTTGCGGTGCGTAACCATATACTTTATGCCGATGCGTATTATGATTTGCTGGCTTTTGATATCAGCGATCCCGCCCATCCTGCCTTATCGTGCCGGGTGCCTAATGCATTCGATTTCTCTAATTGGACGATGGTCAAAGGGTACGATGAAAGCCTGCCCTTTATCGGAATCGATCCTGCAAAAGGGGTGATCACAGGTTGGACGCAACAAGAAATATCACGCGATGCACAACCTTATCAGAGTTATATGTACGAGGATATTGCTTGGAGTAATGGAGGATTAAATGAAATTGGAACCGCCGTCGGCAATATTTCCGGAAACGGAATGGGCGGCAGCATGGCGCAATTTACGGTTTCAGGCGATTATCTCTATGTACTTCGCCCGTCATCCATTACTTCCTTTGACCTTTCGGGAAATAATTGTCCACAGCAGAGCTCGGTGACAAATGTAGGTTGGAACGCCGAAACCATTTTTCCTTACAACAACCACCTTTTTCTCGGTACTTCTTCAGGGATGATTATTTATAATTTGAATAATCCTGCTGCACCCGAATATGTAAGTCAGATATCGCATATCACTTCTTGTGACCCCGTGGCGGTGCAAGGCAATCGGGCTTACGCTACTATTCGTACGGGTACCGGATGTGGCGGCTTTACCAACGGGCTTTTGGTTATAGATATTACCGATTACACTGCGCCAACTCAACTTGCCCAATACGACCTGACCAATCCACACGGTATTGGCATCGATGGCAATACTTTATTTATTTGCGACGGTACCGATGGTCTGAAAGTCTTTGATGCGGAGAACGATTTGACTATTACCGACCATCTGATTTCGCATTATCAAAATATTGAGACGTACGATGTCATTCCGTTTAATCATGTATTGATTATGTCGGCTAAAGAGGGGATTTATCAATATGATTATTCCGACCCCAATGCTATTTCAGAACTCAGTTTAATTCCTGCCCATTAAATGAAACACGTATTCACATTCGTTCTGCTATGTATTGGCACTATTTCACTGCGGGCGCAAGAAGTGTACGATATTATAAGTCTGAAAGACGGTTCCTTTTACAAGGGAAATGTTACGGAATATATTCCTGAAGATCACGCCACGATCAAACTCTTAGACGGAAGGATACTTACCGTAATTGCCGCTAACATTAGTAGCATGAACATAGCCGATAATGAAGTCATTAAAAAGGATTTTGAGATAAAATCAAAAGGATATTTCCACAATTCATTGGTCGGACCCCAGTTTGGCAGAAGCGAATACGGCGATCTGCAACCAACATTTGCCTATGATATGATAAATGGGTACAAGATAAATGGCCATCATCCCGGAATCGGTTTGGGCATGGAAAAATACGCCGGTAATTGGTATATCCCCATTTACGCCGACTATAGTTACCAGATTCTAAATAAGCGATTCAGTCCGATAGTGGGCGTAAATGGTGGTTTCATGATACCACTATCCACTACCAATGTTGACAATTGGTACTACAACTACAATTACGACAAAGGATCTTTTTTAGGTGGCCGGATAGGACTTGTCGTCTATAACAATCTCCATTTTGCATTTCAATTAAATCTCACCTATCGCTATGTGCATCTCGATGGAGCTGAATATGGGTATGGATTTAGTCTTTTCGAAGGTGGGACCAGCTTCACCGGTTCGGCCGATTTACATCGTTTGGGGGTTATGCTTGGTTTTCTGATTAATTGATAAGGGTTTAGAATTTTTCACTTGGACATTTGGATAACCGGATTGCACAACTCCAACCGAGTCAATTTCCGAAAGGAGTTTACTTCTTTCAGATGGAAAATGAGAAAGGAACTGGAGTTAAAAAGTTGATTGTCTCAGATTAGAATCTTCTGCCATCAAATCACTCATCTTTTCGATTTCTACAATTTTTCTTATTATTGTTAGCACAAAATGGCGATGGATTTGTGATATATAGTGCTTCTGTAAAAAACCATTAATAGCACCAAACCTTCGCAACTCATAAGTGCCCACAGACGATGGAATTTTATAAGCATAGCCAGCTAAAATATTTTTTTCTTCTCTTCATCTTTCAAGGAATGTACCAAAACGCTTGTGCCCAGGATGGCATCACGGTTAGGTACGACGCGGATAGTAGAGGTAATTACAAATTTTATTGTGAAAACGAGAATTATTGTACCTATACACTTGAAGTAAATTTTCAAGAATTAAAAAACCTTAAGTGGCGCATACAATTACCTTTCCTTACCGAAGTGCATCACGGCAATAACTATCTTTTTACGTTGGAGGCCGGCGATCCAAGTCAGACTTCCAGTTTTCAATATAGTATTGCCTATATCACCGGTTGTATGGATCCCGAAATCGATATGAATTTCAATTATTTACTGCCCGTGGGCAAGGACAGAATAACAGAAACCTTTCCCATAGATTATTTGAAAATCAGCAATAGATCGCCTGAGCCGAAGGATTATTACGCCGTGGGATTTAAGATGGAGGAAGGCGACACTATATTTGCAGCCCGACGGGGTGTGGTTTGTGGAGTTCGTGACACTTCGAGTTTGGCGTATTCCGGTTACGTGTATTCGAGCGAGGATAATTATATCGAAATATTCCAGCAAGACTGCTCCTTTGCAAGATATCAGGTGTTAAGCGAATCATTGGTTCATCTCGGGCAGGAGGTCGAAGCTTCCGATCCAATAGCCATTGCCGGCGGAGCCAATTACACTACCGGCCTTCACGTTCGCTTTATAGTCTATTACAATGATGCAGAACAGACAAAATCAAGGAATGGTTTGGACTTAAATGCGAAAATGGCCTGCGTGCCTTTGGTTTTTTGTACCAAGGAGCAGCAAAACCAACAATTGAAGCAAGGCAATATGTACACCGGAGTGCAACCCGATTCGATTATTACGCAGGAGATGTCGAAAAGGGAAATAAAGAGGTGGATGAGATGACGTGCGATGCTGAAAAATCAGTGCATCATTCATTCAGGTTAGAAAGCGTTATGGAAATTTCAACCTTCACAAAAGGAACCAAGCAAATCGTTCCAGCCAATGCTACGGAAATTCATTAACCATGATCTTCTTAACTTATAATCTAAACAGTCAATAAAATGAAAGGTGCGAATCCAAAAGTTGATTTCTTTTTTGCGAAAGCAAAAAAATGGCAGGAAGAATTGGAGAAATTACGAAGTATAATTCTCGACTGCGGGCTAACCGAAGAATTGAAATGGGGAGTTCCTTGTTACACCTGGCACGACTCCAATATTCTACTAATCCACGCATTCAAGGAATATTGCGCCATTCTTTTTCACAAAGGGGTATTGTTAAAAGATACCGACGATCTGCTCATCCAGCAAACCAAAAATGTGCAATCTGCACGCCAGATTCGTTTTACGGAAGTAAGCGAAATAATGAATCTAAAACCGAAACTAAAAGCCTACATATATGAAGCTGTGGAAGTAGAAAAAGCGGGACTGAAAGTTGACTTGAAAAAGACTTCCGAATATGAAATTCCAGAAGAGTTTCAGGAAAAACTTGATGAGATGCCAATTCTCAAGAAAGCCTTCGAAGAACTCACTCCGGGACGCAAGCGGGGATACCTGCTTCATTTTGGTGGAGCCAAACAATCCAAAACCCGCACCTCACGCGTGGAGAAAAGTATCCCGGATATTTTGAACGGAAAAGGGTTGGGGGAGTGAGAGGTTAGCTATTAGCTTCCATCTCCATTTTTCTCGTGGCTTGTGATTCGAGACTCTTGACAGTTCTTGCGGCGAATTAACTCAACTGTACCCCGCATTCTTGCAGTTTACAGCTAAAAGCTTGCAGCCGAAAATTACTTCTGCTCATTCAGTTCCCAATTATAATCCGTAAATCCAATATCAACACCTTGATTGATCTGTACTTTGCTGTATTGATTCACATACGCACGCAAGCTCGGAGCTTTGTCCTTAAAATCGCCACCGTACCATTTCAGAATAGGAGATATCTCGGCTTTGTCTTTTGAAATTTTATTTTTCGCAGGATCGTTGAAGAAAGTCGTTGCCTGATCGTTGAGCTGCGCATCGAGTTTGTCGGCAGTGTAGGCTTCATTTCGAAGTGGCGGACACGACATCGCGGCACACACCAATGCAAAATGGATCCGTTCTTCATCAAATTGCTTGCGAATAATTCCGTGTTCAAGATTATTCAAATCGTAGGTTTTATCACCGATGTGGATAAATTTTATATCCCATGGAGTATTTACAAAAGGAATACCTCCTGCCAAATCTTTGATGGACTTTTCAGGATAGTTGCGGATAATCAGTTGGACGGTAAATGCATTGTAGGCATTGATCCAATAAGCGAGCTGCGCTGATTTTGTCCAAATATCTTCATCCGGTGGGTTTACACTCAGCATGTCGAGATATTTGTTCAGCTTTGTGCTGTCCGCTATCATTCCTTGGTAATCTACCAATCCTTTGTCGTTAACATGGGCGTGCAAGAGCTCGTCCCACAATTTATGATCCACAGGATTGGAGAGACTCGAGTTGTTATCCGACATTTTATCTGCTTTTTCAGAAGTTTGCGCTACTTTTCCCTTATTATTGTCACCGGCTTGGTTTGCCTGCATGCATCCATAGGAAGAAAAAGTAATGATCAAAACTATAAGTAGGTTCTTCATAAATCTGAATTTAATTTTAGGTCGTAGTAAAGATACGTGATTAAGGTGCAGAATAGATTTTCTACAGAACATATAGATAAAGCGATAACCGAGCCAATTGTTCATCAAATCTCGGTAATTATTCCGACTCTCAACGAGGCTGGGCATATTGCTCGGCTCATTCACCGTTTGCGCGAAACGAAAATTCCGATTGAGATTATCGTAGCCGATGCCGGGAGTACAGATACGACCTTGGAAATAGCGGCCAATTTGGGGGCAAAATGCTTAAACATTCATGAAAAGTCGCGTCCCAAACAACTCAATGAGGGCGCAGCAAAAGCCACCGCTTCTCTTCTCTATTTCGTGCATGCCGATACTCTTCCGCCAAAGGGATACGCTGAGAAAATAATGGGTGCGGTGGAAAATGGAGCATCATTCGGATCTTTTCGCTTCAAATTTGACAATAACAAAGGAATGCTTCGAATTAATTCTTACTTCACCCGTTTCCCGTTTATGTTGTTTCGCGGTGGCGACCAATCGCTTTTTATTCGACATTCATTTTTTGAGTCCATAGGCGGGTACGATACTGATCATGTTGTAATGGAAGACTATGACATCATTCGTCGCGCTAAAAAGAAAAACAATTTCACCCTTCTCGATGATGATATTCTGGTATCTGCCCGTAAGTATGAAGAGAATTCATATGTCCGCGTCAACTGGGCCAATGGTATCATTTTTACCCTTTACTATCTCGGCGTAAAACCGGATAAATTGCTGGTTTTGTACCACAAATTGATCAAGCATCCGAAGGCATAAGCGCCTCCTTTCGGGCAATGTCATTCCCAATGGCAATCGCATGATCGCGGCCATTTTCAATAAAAACCTTCTCAGTGCGCACACCAGCCAGAATCGTTCCGCAGAGATAAAAACCATCGATTTCTGATTCAAACGTTTCCCGATCATGCTCTAACAGAAGATCATCCGGCTTTGGATGCAATCCGCACGCCTTCATCAGGTTTTCGTCGGGCAAATAGCCAATTAGCATATATACGAAATCAGCTTCGAGGGTTTGTTTACCCCCTTCTTTCGAAACGATTTCGATTTTATTTTCTCCAATCGCTTTGGCTTCGGCTTGATAGATCACTTTGATTTTTCCTTCTTTAATCCGGTTTTGAATATCGGGAACCAACCAATATTTGGCAGTGGGTTTCAGTCCTTCGCCGCGCACCACCATCGTGATATCCACATTGTGGCGGTAAAGTTCGAGTGCTGCTTCAATGGCGCTGTTGCCGCCACCTACAATTACCACTTTTTGAAAGGAATGGGCAAACGGCTCTTCGTAATAATGGCTTACATTCGGTTCGTTCTCGCCGGGTATACCCAATAGACGGGGTTTGCCAAAGTAGCCCGTGGCCAAAACCACATAATCTGCGGTAAAATCGCCGTGTTTTTCGGTTTTCACCAAAAATCCATCTTTTGTTTTATTCACTTTGGTAACGGCTGTGTGGAGTTGAAATTTCAGTTCAAAATATTGCGCCACCTTCCGGTAATATTGAAGCGCTTCGATTCGGGTAGCTTTCACATTGCTGGTAGGGAAGGGGATACCTGCAATTTCGATGTTTTCTGCAGTGCTAAAAAAGGTCATCCTACGTGGATAATTGCGCAGCGATTCCGTGACCGATCCTTTTTCAATGATCAGGCTTTGGATTCCTTTTTTTTTCAATTCTGCGGCAGCGGCAATTCCACATGGGCCTCCGCCGATTACTATTGCCTTGTAGTGTAGTTCTTTCATTTGCTTTTATTTAACTGTCTACCAAAGGGAACGGGAAGTATCACAGAGTCTTTATGCAAAGATTGCAAAGGGTTTAGTGCTAATTTGAATATGCGTTTTCGAATCTTATTTAAGCTTCCCGATATTTCTCCCACAAAGCTATTACTTCCTTGGCTTCTTTCACATCGTGCACGCGAAGGATGTTTGCTCCGTTTTGCAAGGCAAGCATATTCAGGGCAGTTGTTCCATTTAGTGCCTCTTCGGGCTTGCATTCAAGCGTGCGCCAAACCATTGACTTACGCGAAAGCCCTGCCAATATCGGTAATCCAAATAATTCCAATTGCTTTAACCGTTTTAAGAGTACAAAGTTTTGAGTCGCCGTTTTAGCGAATCCAAATCCGGGATCTAGGATGATATCTTCAACGCCCAAAAGTCGAAGTCGATTCACTTTTTCACTCAGTTCCAATACGATTTCGCCAACCAAATCCTCATACACGGCAAGCGAATTCATCGTTTTCGGCGTGCCTCGAAAGTGCATCAGAATATACGGAACCCTAAGCCGTGCAACTGTTTCGAACATTGCATCATCCAATATTCCACCTGAAACATCATTGATAATATCCGCTCCAGCTTCGACAGCTTTTTCGGCCACAGCCGACCGAAACGTATCTGCTGAAATTAAAATCTCCGGATGCTGAGCGCGAATAGCGGAAACAGCATCGCACACTCGTTCTGTTTCTTCATCACTCGAAATGTCATCTGCACCGGGGCGGGTTGAATACGCGCCAATATCCAGAATATCTGCTCCTTCCAGAACCACTTTTTTGGCTGCAGCCAGATAATCTGGCTTTGAAATAACACGGCTCTCAGAATGAAAAGAGTCGTTGGTAATATTCAAAATTCCCATCGTTAATACCTTGTTAATATTTAACAGAGAACCTCGGACTTGAATACTTTGGTGTTTAAGAAAAGCAGTATCTTTCACGGCTGTAAGTATTGAAAAATTATTTAATCGAAATGGCAAATCACACATCTGAGCAGTACCAAGAGGTATTGAACGATTGCAAAGATATATTCTTTAAGAAAATGCACGACTACGGGACGGCATGGCGTATTTTGCGTACTTCTTCGCTTACCGATCAGATTTTTATCAAGGCAAACCGTATCCGAACGATCCAGGATTTGAGAAAAAGTCTTGTAAACGAAGGAGTTGATTCGGAATTTATAGGAATAGTAAATTACTGCATCATGGCACTTATTCAGCTCGAGCTGGGACATAACGATAATCTGGATTTGGATAAAAAAACGACTACTCAACTTTATGATAAGTACGCCAATGAAGCTTTTGAGCTCATGCTAAACAAAAATCATGATTATGGCGAAGCTTGGCGCGATATGCGGATTTCGTCGCTTACAGATCTGATTTTGATGAAGCTTTTACGCATCAAACAAATCGAAGATAACGAAGGAAAAACACTCATCTCTGAAGGCATTGACGCTAATTATTTTGATATGATCAATTATTCGATCTTCGCACTTATATTAATTGGTGAAAACGCCGGAACTTTTCAACAATAAGAACAAAACCCATTATGAAGAGCAATCGAATATTAGGAGTTATTCTCGTAGCAGTTTCCTGCTTTATGTTTATACTCGGACTAGTAAAACCAAGCGTGGTAGACGGATTTAATATCTATTGGATGTCCGCCACTGCGGCTTTTATTCCTGGTATTTTGTTAATCGTGAAAATGCCCGTAACAGCCACCTATTTTGCAAGGCTCGTTGTCGGTTCAGTCTTTATCGTTTCCGGATTGATAAAAGCCAACGACACCGTAGGTTTCAGTATAAAGCTCGAAGAATATTTCGATCCAAATGCGCTGGGAGCTTTCTGGGCAATTTTTCGTGATTATTCTCTCCCCATCGCTATTCTGATAGCAGGAGTAGAGACTTTACTCGGTCTAGCCGTAATTTTTGGAGCCAAGTCTCGCATGGTATCTATTGTATTGCTGGCTATGACGCTCTTTTTTGCATGGCTAACCTATTTCACAGCTTCCTGCAACGATGCTCAACTTGCGGCTATGACTGCCGCCCAGCCTTTTGATCAGGTGTGTGTAACCGATTGTGGCTGTTTTGGAGATGCGCTGCGCGGATCAGTTGGAAGACCATTAAGTCCTTGGGAATCTTTTTACAAGGATTTGGGGCTTATGTTTCTGGTGATCGTTATTTTGCTGAAAAGTAGTAAAATAAAGCTCAACACCATGCGCGACAATTTGGTAATGTTGCCGTTTTCCTTTCTCATTATTTTGCTCTTTGGGGGATGGCTTTTCGGATGGATGTTTCCAACACTATTTTTCACACTGGCGATCATTGTTTATTTCGCCACGGGCGCTGTGAAAGGGAGTGTAAACAAACGCGAATGGATTCTCGCTCTCACACTTGCCACTCTCACCTATATATTCGCAATCTACACCTATAAACATCTTCCGATTAAGGATTATCGTCCGTATGCCGTTGGTAAAAATATCAAAGAACAAATGAAATCGGCACAAGAATTAGGAGTGGAGCCAACGGTATACGCGAATATTTATCAGCTTAAAAATTCGGAAACCGGCGAAACCATGACCATGAATTCCAAGGATTATCTCGATAAGAAAATTTGGGAAAACAAGGCCTGGTCTATCGAATCGACAAGCCCTGAACCGATTGTAATAAAAAGTGGATATGAACCACCCATCGCTACGTTCAACGTAATGGACGAAGAGGACAATGATATCGGTGAAGAAATTTTGAGCGATCCCAATTACAGTTTGATCGTGGTGATGTATGATATCACGCGCAGGCGAGACGGTCACTCAGCTGATAAGCTTAGAGAACTGGCAGCAGAAGCAGACAAAAATCAGATAAATTTCTTCGGAATGACTTCTTCTCCCTACGATGTTTCAGAAACTTATAGACATGAGAATCAACTCCCTTTCACTTTTTATACAGCAGATGCGATTTTCCTGAAAACCATAATTCGCTCAAATCCAGGATTAGTATTGATGAAAGGTGGAACGATCCTGGCGAAATGGAGTGCGTCGGATATTCCTGATTTTTCGACCATTCAGAAAGATTATATGAAATAAAAACCTGTGGCCGGATACATTTTACGTAAGCTGCTTTATGGAATTCTCGTGCTGTGGGGCGTTATTACGCTGGTATTTGCTATTTTCAGTATCAATCCCGGCGACCCAGCGCGGATGTTACTAGGTCAGCGCGTCGATGAGGCTTCGCTTGCCACGGTAAATCGGGAATTGGGGCTCGACCTTCCCCTATGGAAACAGTACGCGCTCTATCTCAACGATGTAAGCCCGGTTTCAATTCATGAAGTAGATAAGGAAGACAGCCATTTATATCTGGATTCTGCCAAGTACGATTTCTCTAAATTGTTAACGATTGGTTCAAAGGCCATTGTGCTGAAAGTTCCTTATTTACGCCGTTCGTATCAATCTCGTAAGCCGGTGTCCGAAGTTATAGGCGAAGCCCTTCCGGGAACGGTAATTTTAGCCATTTTCGCCATCAGCTTCGCGCTCTTTGTCGGAATCCTTTTTGGAATTCTCTCTGCGTTATTCAAAGGTTCATTTCTCGATAATTTCTCCCTTTTCTCGGCAGTTTTGGGTATGTCATCACCCTCCTTTTTTGCGGCAATTATCTTTTCTTGGATTGGCGGATATTTATGGACCCAGCATATTTCTTTTCCGGCTTTGCCTATGATAATTGCACTGATAGGTGGGATTATTGCCGCTTTCGCAAAAAAGAATAGATCAACCTTTCGTATAGTTAATGTTGGGCTCAAAGGTTTTGTGCTCGGTTTGGGATTAGTTCTTCTCAATAGCCTGATTCGGTTTTTATTCGGTTTTTCAATCGTTCCTTTTGCTTCGGTGGATTTTATTCTGCCCGGCACCGGACTGAATATGACTGGTTCCTTATATGATGTAGATGTTTTCACTGGGCCTTATCTTTCCTTTAGAAATTTGTTTTTGCCAGTTTTAACATTGGGAATCAGACCGCTGGCTATTGTTATGCAGCTTACGCGAAATTCACTTTTGGAAGAATTGTCCAAAGACTATGTGCGAACAGCTCGTGCAAAAGGTCTTTCGGTTGTGAAAGTCGTCTTCGGACATGCTTTGCGAAACGCGCTAAACCCGGTGGTGACAGCCGTTTCAGGGTGGTTTGCCTCCATGCTTGCCGGTGCGGTTTTCATTGAGTTTATTTTTAATTGGAAAGGATTAGGATTGCAAGTTTTTATGTCCTTGCAAAATGATGATTATCCGGTAGTGATGGGTTCAGTGCTCGTAATAGCTTCCGCTTTCGTTTTGATAAATATCTTTGTGGATATTATATACGGTTGGCTCGATCCACGTATCAGGTTGAAGTAGGATTTTACTCCCATTTTAGAAGAAAAAATGGAATTCTATGGAGATACCTCATAGACCGTGTAACTGTTCAACCTAAACAAAAAACTACCGAAAGCAAAATTCGGTTAATAGGTAAAATAAACGGCCAGACCATTGTAAGTGGTATACTTTTTACTTTACTTTTAAGTTTTAAAATATTGAACCTAAATCACATACTTATGAAATCAAGAACTAAAATCGTAGCGGGTAATTGGAAGATGAACACTACGCTGGAAGATGCAAAAATGTTAACTGACGCATTGCAAGAAAATATGAACAGAATACCGAAGAATGTTAAAGTGATCATTTCACCCCCCTCGCTCTATCTGGAAAAACTTCAATCGAAACTGGACGACTCGATTGGGGTATGTGCTCAGGATGTAAGTGGACATGAGGAATATGGTGCTTTTACCGGAGAATACTCGGCCGCGATGCTCAAATCAATTGACATAAAGTATGCTATTGTTGGCCATAGTGAGCGGCGTGAATATCACAAAGAGACCGATGAATTGATTGCCAAGAAAATTAAAGCCTGTGTCAATTCCGGCATTATCCCTATCTATTGCTGTGGTGAAAAACTGGAAGAACGCGAAGCGGACAAGTATGTAGAAGTCGTAACGAGCCAGATTATTACAGCGCTCAAAGATTTTGAAAGCCACGCCCTTAAGAATTTGATCATAGCCTACGAACCCGTTTGGGCGATTGGTACTGGCAAAACAGCTTCTGCAGGTCAAGCCCAGGAAATGCATGGTGAAATCCGAAAAGTTCTGGCAGAGCTTCATGGTGCTGATTTTGCGAAAGCAACGCGCATCCTTTATGGAGGGAGTTGCAAACCTTCAAATGCTGAATCGATATTCTCTCAACCCGATGTGGACGGAGGGCTGATTGGCGGAGCAGCATTAAAAGCCGCTGATTTTATTCAAATTATTGAGGCGGCAGCAAAATGAATTATGTTGTATATACATTCGTCTGTCATCCTTTCCAACCGCTGAGTGAAATTTTGGTCGCTAGGCTTTCTGGCCTGGAATTTGAAAGTTTTGAAGAAAAAGATCCCGAATTGAAAGCGTATATCCCTGAGAACTTTCTCAATACATCTGCAGTTGAAAAACTTCATCAAGAATTGGAAGAAATTGGAGAGATACAGTTTTCAAAACAGCGAATCGAAGATCGAAACTGGAATGCTGAATGGGAAAAATCATATCCGATAGTGGAAATCGGTGATAAATGTATTATTCGTGCACCATTCCACTCAAATACAGAGAAGTTATATGATCTTGAAATCGTTATAAATCCACAGATGTCGTTTGGCACGGGCCACCATGAAACGACTTTTTTGGTAATGTCGATGCTCTTGGACCTGGATTTAAAAAATAAAACTGTTCTCGATATGGGAAGCGGAACGGGAGTGTTGGCAATTGCCGCCGCAAAGAAAGGGGCGTCACAAGTGGTAGCTATTGACGATGAAAACTGGGCGTATAAAAACACCCTTGAAAATGTGAAGCTTAATAATGTGGATATCGATGTGCAAAACGCAGATGCTATTCCTAGCAACTCGCTCCAATATGACATTATCTTAGCCAATATTAACAAGAATGTACTCATGAAGATGATGAGCTCCTTTTCGGTAAGTCTTAAAACCAGAGGAACATTGATTCTCAGTGGTTTTTTCACCTCTGATATGGAAGAAATTATTCATTTTGCCGAAAGGCAAAACCTGATTCCCGAAATGGATAAAAACCAACATGACTGGGCAGCAATAAAATTTAAAAAGAAATAAGTGTAAATGGTTAAAGCAATTGTAGTAAGTGTATTAGGGGTTTTATTGGGTGGAATGCTTCAAGCCCAAAGCTTGAGAGAATTCACGCATGAGCGACAAGCATTTTATGACGAGGTATACGGATTGATGAACGATGTGGATAAGAAGGAAACCAAAGAATTCATGGACGAAGCTTTTGGTCCGTTTTGGTTAAATAGCACTGTTTATACCGATGAACAAGCCGAGAAAATATACACAATAGCCGATGGAATGCTCAAAAAACGTCTCCGTCCTTACCCTTTTTACAAAGCCTATTTTACGTGTTTGCTTTCTTTTCCCGGATCCCCTCAAGAAGGAGCGGGTTTTGATACGTGGACGGAAACATTGATGAGTTTACTAAAAGGAAGTAAAAGCGGTATCGAAGACTACATTACTATGTCTCAGTCGCTCTTTCAAGATAATACATTCTACGAATCGCCTTCAACTATATGGAAATCAAATAATGCCGGGTGGGAATTCGTTTTTGACGGCACAGATCCATCGATCAAATTTCCCAATTTGAATTTGATCTGTTTGGCAAAAGGCGATAGTTCCGTGATATATAGTACTTCTGGTCAATATTTTCCACGCACCGAGAAATTTAATGGGAAAGACGGAAAAATAACTTGGGAAAGAGCTGCCCTTGATCCGAATAAAACCTATGCGGTAATAAAGTACCCTTACGAAATTACGACTCGCTCTTCATCGTTTAAGATTGACTCGGTAGAGTTCTTTAATGAATTCTTTTCCTATCCGCTCTTAGGAGATGTTGAAGATAAAATACTTGCAAATGTGACATCGGATAAGGCTACTTACCCTCAATTTTCATCGTATGAAAAGCGCTTGTCGATAAAAGACATCGTTTCTAAAGTGGATTACAATGGAGGTTTTCGAATGGAGGGAGCTAACCTGCAAGGGTACGGCGATAAAAATCAACCGGCCATCCTTACTTTTAAAAGGGATAACCTTCCGCAACTCATCGCATATTCACAGTTTTATGCGATTAAACCCGATAGAATTTCTTCTACGGACGCTCGGGTAGTTATAATACTCAATAATGACTCTATTGTTCACCCGAGCGTTCGTCTGCGATTTCGGGATGAAAACAGGTCGCTCACCCTAATCAGAACCGATGAAGGTCTTTCAAAATCACCGTATTACGATTCGTACCATAAAGTGGATATGTACTTTGAATCCTTCACTTGGAATATTGACGACCCAATAATGCGCATGGGCAATCTGGCCGGGAGTTCAGAAACGCGTGCTGCCTTTGAGAGTTCTAATTTCTTTAAATTGAAACGGTACTATTCATTACAGGGAATGGATAAGATAAATCCACTCTACGCCATACGACAGTATGCGCGAAAAGTAAATTCCGATAATTTTTATGCCGAAGGACTTGTGGAAGACTTGGGCTTCAGATTGGAAGCATACATACCAAGGCTTATAGATCTTACAAACAAAGGATTTATCGACTATGATATTGCTTCTCAAATGGTGCATGTCCGTCAGAAGCTTTTCGATTATATCTCCGCTGCTGGCGGAAATATTGATTACGATGTTATTATCTTTAACTCTGACGTCAAAAATGGTGATAATGCTGAACTCAATCTCGTCAATTTTGATCTCGCATTGAAAGGAGTAAGCCAAATTCTGCTTTCGGATTCACAGAATGTGGCGATTTACCCAAAAAATGGCGAGGTAAACTTGCGTAAAAATCGTGATTTCAATTTTGGAGGTGTCATTCGCTCCGGACGTTTCGAATTTTATGGTCAGGAGTATGCTTTCAATTACGACAAATTCCAGATCGATTTGATAAATGTAGATTCCTGTCAGCTCTACGTTGAGGATTTTAGCCCAAATTCGAGTAATCTTCGAAGGGTGAAAAATGTTATTGAAGGGATAGGAGGGACGCTCCAGATTGACAACCCATTTAACAAATCCGGATTACAGGATCAATTTACTGAATTTCCGATTCTTACCAGCGATAAAGATTCATATGTCTATTACGATAATAAGAGAATCCAGAGTGGGCTATACAAACGCGATAAAGTATTTTTCGAACTCGAGCCTTTTGTGCTCGACAGCCTCGATAATTTTGCCACTGAACAAGTGGCCTTCGACGGGCGATTCGTTAGTGGCGGGATATTTCCCGAAATGAATGAAAAACTTCGTATTCAGGAAGATTATTCACTTGGTTTCAAACGCGCTACACCTGCTGAAGGACTTGCGCTATATGGGAATAAGGCCACTTTTAAAAATGAAATTATTCTGGGTGATGACGGGCTTCAAGGAAATGGAGATATTGAATATCTCACAGCGACCGCCTCCTCAGACCGATTTACCTTCTTCCCAGATAGTACGCGCGGTATTACCTCATCTTTCGTAAATACTGCGCAAAAAACACCGCTTGAAATACCTGAAGCGAATGCCACGACTGTCGATTTAGGATTCTACCCACTGGATGATAAAATGTCAGCCGGTGTCATTAAAACACCAATTAACCTCTTTGAAGGACAGGCACAGGCTACTAAAGGAAAAATCGATCTTCAGCCTACTGGGTTATCCGGTTCGGGTGTTGTTGTATTTTCGGGAGCTGAGTTGGAATCCGATCTGATGAACTTTCATTACAATACTTTCAATTCAGATACGGCAGCATTCAGCCTTCTGGCTATGCAGGAAGCCAATCTTGCTTTTAAAACGGACAATGTAAATGCATTCATTGATTTTGATAACCGTATTGGTAAATTCAAATCGAATGGCGATGAAACGAAAGTAGAATTTCCCGTAAATGACTATATCTGTTTTATGGATGAATTTAAGTGGTTTATGGACAAAAACGATATTGCTCTGGAAACATCGAGACAGATGGCAACGGATTTCGTAATCGATACAGAGCTCGATATGAATCGCTCGAACTTTTTTAGTACTGCCAAAGGTCAGGATTCACTTAATTTCATGTCGCCAAGTGCCGTTTATGACTTAGATAGCTATACCATCTCTGCTTCAAAAATTCCGTGGATTCGCGTTGCAGACGCAAAAATTACACCCGATAGCGGAAAAGTAGTTATCCGACGTCGCGCCAAGATGGATCCACTTGTACATGCTACAATCCTTGCCAACTACGTTACCCAATACCATACGATTAGCGATGCATCGGTAACTATCTTCTCACGATTTGACTACGTGGGTGCGGGAAGTTACACATATATAGATGAAAACAAACAGCCAAATTTGATCTCCATCGAAACCATTGGTGTGGATAGTTCGCTTCAAACTGTTGGTACCGGTAGGATCGCTTCAGACGATAAGTTTTTTCTAAGCCCCCATTTTGAGTATCAAGGAAAAGTGAATCTGAAGTCAAACGACAAGTTTTTGACTTTTGACGGAAGTACACGCATTATTCACAATTGCGACCGATTGCAACGAAATTGGATGAAATTTACGGCAAGTATAGACCCTCAAAACGTGGAAATCCCGGTAGATACTGTGCTCACCGATGATAAGGGAGATCTCGTTGATGTGGGGTTGAAACTCGCGAAGGATCCGTATGAGATATATGGTACTTTCTTGTCGGCGAGTCACAATGAAAATGATCAAAGTGTCTTAACTTCACGTGGATTGCTGGAATACAATAAAGTCAAGAAAACTTACGAAGTAGCCTCAGATGCTAAACTAAAACAAAATAACCTTCCCGGGAATTTTGTATCCCTCAATACCGAGAGCTGCAGTCTTGATGGACAGGGAACTTTGAATTTAAGTGATGATCTGGGACAATTTGACATGAAAACCATCGGTAAGTTGAATTATGATCCGGCAAATGAAAAAGTAGCAATAGATGCTTCCATGACGCTCAACTTCCCATTTAGTCAGCAGGCGCTGGACAAGATGCGAACTTACCTGAGTGCAGTTCCCGATTTGAAACCTGTCGATTTTTCCAAATCAAATTACGAGTATGCGGTTCGAGAATTGATGGGGCTTGACGCTTCCGATAAGGTTATTTCCGAATTGAGTTTGAGCGGCACACTCAAAAAGATTCCGGATGACTTGAATAAGACTTTATTCATCTCAGACGTTGAAATGACATGGGATCCGGTTTTGGAAGCTTTTGTTTCGAAAGGAGAGATCGGAATAGCAAGCATTGGTAAAGATCAATTTTTCCGAAAAGTACCCGGGAAAATTGTAATTGAAAAAAGAGTGAGCGGGGATATTATTCATATCTACTTTGAAGTAGATGAAGCCAATTGGTATTACTTCACTTACAAGCGTGGTCTTATGCAGGTATATGCCTCAGATAAAGAGTTTAACAACGTAGTGCTCGAAGAAAAAGAGGACAAAAGAAAGACCTCCGGAAAGAAAAAAGAGGATGACTATCTTTACATGTTAGGCTCCAAATCCAAGCAAAATATATTTTTGGATCAGTTCATGTTTTAATAAGAACCTTTTTATTGGTTTCTTAGCGTAACTTTACGTTTCCCAAGGCGTAGAAAAAGGACCTTTAAACTATAAATTGACTCAACGCTTTAAATACAAGCTGTATTTAATTGCGCTGTGTCTTACTTCGGCATTAAGCCTTAAGGCACAGTACAGTGAAGATAATTTGCTCAGCGAAGCAAATGTGCTCTTTGAACAGCACAAATACGCTGAGGCAATGCCGCTTTACGCCCAATTATTAAGCCTCGAACCCACCAAGCCAGAATTCAATTATAAGTATGGTGCAACAGCACTTTATGGCGATGCGACTAAGAAGGAAGAAGCCATAAAGTATCTGCGTTTTGCTTCCACAAAAACTGGAATCGACAAAAATTGTTGGTACTTTCTGGGAAAAGCCTATCACCTTAATTATCAATTTGCGGATGCGATCAATGCCTATCAAAAATTTCAGGAACTCGCATCGAAAAAGGAAATTGCCGAGCGAAATGTTGATCGAGAAATTGAAGATTGCCGCAACGGACAAAACCTTCTGTCAAACATCAAGGAAGTTACGGTTCTGGCTAAGAATAAATCTCTGGCTGAATCTTTCTTCAGAATATACGACCTGAGCGATATTGGAGGCAAGATCCTCGTTACGCCCGATGCCCTTCTGAGCTCGCTTGATAAGAAGCGAAACCATAAATCACTGATTCTTTTTCGCGGGTCGGGAACTACGGTTTATTTTTCGAGCTATGGGAAAGATGGTGATAACGGTCTCGATATCTATCAAGCGGAAGTTTTACCAAACGGTGCATTTTCTAACCCGCAAAAACTCGGTCCAGAGATTAATACCCCGTATGATGAAGATTATCCTTTTTTACACCCCGATAATACGACGTTCTATTTCTCCTCCAAAGGCCACAGCAGCATGGGAGGATATGATATTTTTCGCGCTGATCTGGATGCATCAACTGGAAGGTTTACCACTGCCAAGAATCTCGATTTTGCTATAAACACACCTGATGACGATCTTTTTTACGTTGCCGATTCGGCAAAACAATTGGCCAATTTTGCATCCTCACGAGGCAGCACACAAGGTGAGTTGGATGTATATAAAGTATTAGTTAAAAGTGTCCCTGCTGAAATCACCTTAATTAAAGGAAGCTTCTCAAACAAAATTAGTCCGGAAAACAAACTGGCAAAAATCACCGTAGTGGATGCTTCCACAAACGCACAAATCGATGTACAATATACCGATCCCAATTCGGGTGATTATGTATTGAGCTTTCCGAGAAGTGGACGATTTAAATTTTTAGTCGAAATTGAAAAGAGCAATCAGATACATAGTGGAACGGTAGATATTCCGAAAAGCTCAGGCATAAAGGCCTATTTGCAAAACATGCAACTCGTAAGCTCTTCCGGAGTGGAAAAATTGCTTATTAATAATCTCTTTGATCAAACCTATGATGGGGATGTAACTGCATTGGCACAAAAACTTTTGCGTCAGCGTGCGGCGCTTGATGTAAACTTTAATGCTTCGGGACAAGCTGAAGAACCGGTACTGCAGCCTGAATCAGAACAAGATATTGCCATGGCCTATACTGCGGCCGGTTTCGGAGCGGGGTTGAACAATGAAAAAGTTTTGAATACTGCTTTGGAAAGAACCAAGAAAATTGGTTCACAAGCAGCGCGTATTTCTCAATTGAAAAATGCTGCAAACCAAAATTATTTTGATGTATTAGCTGTAGCCGAAGCCAAACAGAAAGAGGCAAGCGGCTTGATAGCCCAGGCAGATAAAGCCACTGGAGATGAGCGTAGTAAAATAATGTTTGATGCGGGAATTGCGAAACTGAAAGCTGAGAATGCGTTAAATGAAGCTGAAAGTTCTAAAGCACTGATTGAAAATCTTTCCAAAATTGAAGAAAGAACCCAGACGGCTTATGAAAAAAATCAACAGTTTAATGATTCTTTAAAAGCTGCGCTGGAAGGCGATGACTACAATGCTGCTTTGACTGCTTTAAAACGTGAAAAGGAGAATCAGGAAAATACAGACAAATCGGTAGAAAAATATAATCCGGTTACTGAGATTCAATCTAATAGCAGCGAAGCTCAAAGAGACGCTAAAAAATACCTCGATCGTGCTTCTTCCCTCCGAGCACAAAATGATGAATTAAAGGCTCGTTTAGTTACCCGAAACCGTCAAAGAGAAACGGCTAAAGGAAAAGATGCCACTAAACTTGATGGCGAAATTGTTAACTTAAAAGCTGAAATTGCCAGTTCGGAAAGAAGAACGGATAAGGCATTTGCGGAAGCAGCAATGGTGCAAAAAGAAGCTTTCAGCAAATCTCAGCAATACGATATTCTGGCCGCGCTTAGTGAAGACTCAACCCCCGACAAAACTGTTGCCAGCGCGGCAAATGAAATTAAAGAGGGTAACCTGGACCAAGTAGCCTTATCTATTTCGAAATTATCGATTGATAACCAGGCGGTTTCATCTTATCTGACGGCTAATCCTGATGCAGGAAATGTTTTTGAAAACGATCAGGTTGCAATGGCTTTTAAGAGAGAATATGCTCCAGATGCCTCAGTTAACAGTCAAGCTGGAGTCCAAAATGATGATGCGCTTTTAGCCTCATTTTCAACTAATAATGACAAAGAAAATGTGGATTTAGATAAATCCAATTCCCAAGTCGAGAATCTTTCGAATGAAGATGCTGAAGAAACCGAAAATGGAATTGACCCTTCTGCATCAACACAAGCCGAAATCGCTCGTTCTGATAGAACGGATTCTGCCAAAAACCTGAATGAATCTTCGCAAGATGAGACTATTACTCAGGATGCCAGAAACTCCACGAACGAAGAGGTTCCAAAATCAAGTTCAGCCGATTTAGCTGAAAATAAGTCGGATGAATCGGAGAATAGTCTTGAAGAGAAAAGAGTAAATGAATCTATATCCAATCCAAAATTGGTTGGTGATGAAATAGCGAATGCAACACCTGATGTGTTTGGGAATCAAGGAAGTGATTCAAAGGGTAATTCTCTTGAAAACTCGCTTACGGTTAATGAACTGGCAAAAAGTGATTCTGTTCATTCCGTCGCGACAGGGGAGGGTGATGATGTGAAGAAACCAGAAATAACCGAAATCCCGAAGCAGATAAAAGCTGAGAAAGTAAAAATTTCTGCTGCCTCAGACTGGATCGCTATTATTGATGCCTCTATAGCTGAGCTCGAAGATGAACTTGCAGCAAATACTGCAACCGACAAAGCCGGCGCTCAGGCGCAATTGGATCAATACAGGGAGCTTCGCACGGCTAAGGAAAAAGAAATTTCTGTAAGTGAGGCTTCGATCCAAAAAATGCAAAGTGCAGATCGAACTGATGCAGAGGCCCTTGCAAGTGTCGTCGCTGCGGCCGAAAATGATGTAGATACCCTGAGCTCCTCTTTGGTGAGTCGATTAGAAATGAAAAGTAATGAATCGGCAACAGATATCCAATCAATAAAAAATATTCGGAAGGTGGATTCTAATTACCTCCCCGAACTGGCTTCAATTGAGTTGTCCGGATTGAGTGATCCAGAAATTGCTAATAAACGTATTGCATTGAATGAAAATTTCATTGCATCTGTCGATAAAAATATGTCGGATTCTGCGGTCAGTGAATTGTGGTCCGAACAACTCCTCGAATTACGGCGCATGAAAATGCTTGAAATCCTTCAGGATCGAAAAGTTCAAACTGGAGAGATGGCTTACCAAGCACGAACTCCTGAGGCGCGCGAGTATAAATCCATGGTTTCTGAAACCGTTACAGCAGATGAACAGATCAATAAAACGGCAAATAATTCTTCACAGTTTCCGAATTTGAGTCCTGAACTAGCTGCCGAACTTCAACTTTCATATTCGCGCAATGTTATCCTTCCAGGCTATGAGGTAGAAATGAAGGAATCTGATCTTCAGGCTACTGAGGAAGCGAAAGCTGCATCCCGAATTGACATTAATAAAGATTACCTGAAGAATTTGCATGCAGATATTGAGATATATTCTGCAGCGCTAAATGGGACCACCAATGCGAATAATAAAATTGCCCTGCAAAAGCGTTATGACTTACTACTGGCTGAGCGATCGGCTGTAATTGATGAGATTGATAAAGATCAGACATTTATTGAAAATATTAGCCTTGCGTCAAATGAGCCGGAAAACGGACAGCCTGAATTAGCAGAAAACACAAATCAAAATGAGAATACACTAGACCATTCAGAAAACGCTGAGTCTACTGAAGTTTTTGGCGCTGAATCACAGAAAATTAAGGAAGAACCAAGAAATACTTCCGAAATGACGGCTGAAATTGTACATCATTTTGATTCGCTTTATCAGGTTTCTTCTGACGAAATTTTGGCCGAAAAGCCTAATAAATTAGATGAATTGACGCGGATGTCTGCTTTGAATGCTCAAATAGCAGCTCAAATTGATGCTTCCATTAATGAATTGATAGCCGAACTCGATGATCCTTCTTCCAACGTTAATCGGGATTTGGTGCAGCAAGAAATTCAGCAATTGGATGATATCGCAGCTGACAAAAGACAGGAAGCCGACCGGTTAAAATCTGAAGCCGAAATGCTGGCCGCTCAAACCAAAACCGAAGTAAACCGCCAGATTGATAATTCAATTGCAGAGAATGGAAGATCGAATGAGGTATCTGCAAATTCTGAGATTTCAACGACTGAAATACGTCAAAATATTGAAAAGGCTAATGCGCTGATTCAAACTCCTAAAGTCAGCTCAGGGAATTACAAATCACTGAATGCCAATATTACTTTCAACGGAATTCGTTCAAAAATGGATTCATCTATACAGATGCGGCAGGAAGCTCAAAATTTAGTGAATCAGATTGAAACAATGCCGCAAGGGGTGCAAAAAAATCAAATATCTGCCGAACTTGCAAATTTAAATACAAAACTTGAAAAGAATGATGCGCAAATAAACGAAGTCATTGCAAACTCAAATGCCGCTGAAATCGCTTTTTTCCAATCTGCCAATGATGCGGTGATGTCTGAGATTCAGAATTTTCCGACTGCTTCACGCGAAACCATACCCATAAGGGAATTAACTGAGGAATCATCGCGTCTTGCTATGCAACTCTCAGAAAATGAATCAAATCTTCAAAAAGGGATTATATTAAATTCCGAAAAAATTTCCAGAGATCGTGACTTAATTGCTAAGCTCGATGCACTTAATACGCAGCTTGATGATATTGTTGAGGCGCATGAAATTCGAGTGGTGGTCGCTAACGCAGTTGATAACCAAGCTGCTGACACCATAACAAATACGAATCAAGAAGTTCCTGAACTATCTGATATTGCGGAAATAGCGATACTGGAGAAATCAGCTAACTATCAACCTGAAAAGGGCATGAGCTATATAACACCAATTTTCAGGGATTATGAATCCAAGATGGCTCCTAAGAAAAAAGCAGATTATATTGCAAATAACGTGGAGCTCCAAGTTTCTCCTATTCTCTATGAATCCGCAAATGAAGAAGCGGATTATAAATTGCTCAGCACGGCAACGAAAATTGATGAGAAAGGAATTCGATTGCTGAAAGGCAGCCCGGAGAAACTTAATTATCTCACGGCATCGATCAAGGCAGACAGTTTGAAGAAAATAGAGAGTCGAAAAGCGGATTATGCTGAAAGGCTCACGAACAATGCTAAGGAGACACTGGAGGAAGTAAAAAGATTAGAAAATGCGAAAAAACACGAAAATATTGAAAGTAGGAAAATACAAATTCAGAATCGCATTGATCGTCTGACTGCTTCGGCAAGTGAAAAACTCGAAAAAGCTTCATTAGCAGCTTATCAAGCAGAAGATCTGCGTACGATGCGACAATCACAAGAAGAGGTAATTGCGCGCAGTGCCACATATTTGCAACCAAAAGATTTAGCCGAACTTAATGCTGTGTTAAACAATAAAACCTATACGGTTGTAACTTCCGATCTTGCTTCCACAGAAATTCATGATGCCAAACCAGTAAAATCAACTCCCAAAAAAGATTTAAAAATTAATGTTGTGCCCCCCGCCTCACCTGAGAAAACTCCCGATTCGGATATCGTAACTGTTAATGAAAATCTAAGTTCGATAGATGAGAAACTTTTGCTGGAAGCACATGGTAACTGGCTGAATGTTGTAGAAGTAATTGCTGAAAAAGATGATTTCTCGGATGTGAAGGAGTCGCTTTTCATCGATACAGATCAACCGATTTACTCCAAATTGTTACCTATTCCGATGAATCCTGAGCTTCCAAAAGGATTGATTTTCCAAGTGCAGGTTGGCGCTTTTAGGAATAAAATTCCACAAGATCTTTTCGGAGATTTTGCACCAATAATGGGAGAGAAGCTCGACAATGGAATTACCCGTTATCGTGCCGGAATTTTCAAACAATACCGCAATGCGCTTGAGGCTAAGACAAAGATTCGCGCCCGCGGTTATTCTGATGCATTCGTTGTAGCGTATATCGATGGAGAACGCCTAACCGGTGCTCAGGCTCAGGACATTTTGCGGCAAGCGCGAGTGAATGAAGGTGTAACGGCCGAAGAAATAGCTCAAAACAAAGCGGCCGAAAACCCGGGTAAACAAGCGAGTGCCACCAAAAGCACGGATGAGATAGCTAAAATTGATGCCATTCAAACGAAAAATATAGATTACTACTCTGATCCTGAAGCAGCTCAAGCCACTCAGGTAGAAGTTACTCCCGGATTATTTTATACTGTTCAGGTGGGGGTTTATTCGAAACCGGTTAAACTCGATAAATTATTCAATTTGGTAGAATTGAATAGTGAGCTCACCGCATCTAAATTTATTCGCTACACCAGTGGCCGCTATTCCAGTGTTAAAAATGCAACCGTTCGAAAATCCGAGGCTATTGCCAAAGGAGTGACCGATGCATTTATCACGGCGTATTATAATGGAGTACGAATTTCTTTGACTCGTGCTCAAGAATTACTGGATCAGAAAGGAAATTCGATCTTATCAGCTCAAATTTCAAAAAATCAGCAACCAGAGAGTGTTAAGCCGGTGGCTAAAACGAAATCTGAATCCACTGCCAAATCTGAACCTTTTAAAGACAATGTGAGATACGTTATTATCCTGGGAAGCTATGCAGGCGATATTCCTCAAAATGTGGCAAATGTTTTCCTTGATAGATCCGATTTGCAGATAAGAAGGGTTACTGCACCAAACGGCATTTCAATTTACGCCTCGCCCGAGTTTGAGACCAAAGCTGAAGCGGAAGACTTTCTAAAATTGAGCCGCAAAGCCGGAATAGATTCCGCCATAATGGGGCAGGTGGTCAACGGCAAAATTACTTCTGTCGATTCAAAATAATTTTTAGGCATTATTTCAAACAATTTCGCGTTTCTTACCTTTGTATAATTGATAACTCATTGGTATGATGGAAATGTCGGATGTTCAGATTGAGGAAGAAGTTGATATTCAACTTGATGAATTGCTAAAAGATCAGAAAGAACTTATTCTTTTTGATGATGATTATCATACGTTTGACTTCGTAATCGATAGTCTTGTCAAAGTTTGTAAACATAGTTTGATTCAAGCTGAACAATGTACCCATATCGTGCATTATAATGGAAAGTGCTCCGTAAAGCGCGGAGAGTTTGAAAAATTAAAACCCCTATGTTCTGCATTGCAAAATAGGGGATTAACCGCTGAAGTACAATAGATGAAGAAGACATTCGCACTTGTATTACTTACTGGATTCCTCCTTATGGGATGTTCTAAAGTGCCTATTACCGGGCGCCGTCAATTGAATTTGTTGCCGACATCACAAATGACGGAAATGAGTGCCACCGAATATTCCAAATTTCTAAAAGAGCATCCGCCATTACCCGCTTCGGATCCAAGGGCAAAACAAGTTGAAAAAGTTGGGAAGCGGATTTCAACCGCAGTGAATACTTACCTCAATGAACATGGATATAAGGAATTGGCGAGCGAATTTAAATGGACGTTTCATACTGTGGATGAGCAGACCGTTAATGCATGGTGTATGCCCGGTGGACGCGTAGTATTTTACACGGGTATTCTCCCAATTTGCGACGATGAGGCCGGTATTGCTGTAGTAATGGGTCATGAGGTAAGCCATGCGGTAGCGAGACATGGAAATGAGCGTATGAGCCAACAAATAGGGATTCAGGCTGCGGGCAGTACACTAGATGTTTTATTGCAAGACCAGCCGCAGCTTACACACGATTTGCTATTACAATCCTATGGAATTGGTGCCGGACTGGGTGCTTTGGCTTTTTCCAGAAAGGATGAAAGCGAAGCGGATAAAATGGGTTTGGTATTTATGGCTATGGCTGGATACGATCCACGAACTGCGCCTGAATTTTGGAAACGCATGGCGGCACAAGGTGGAGACAAACCACCTGAATTTTTGAGCACTCACCCTGCGGATGCAACTCGTATTAAAGATTTAGAAGCATACATGCCTAAAGCTTTGAAATATTATAATCCCCAGAATTAAAATATTTCTCTGGCATGTACGTATGGGAAACAAAAGGAATTTTATATCTGTTTTTTCCTTAATCGTAGAGGCAGATTACTCCTGATCAGCACTATGATGGCAATTCCGAAGAGTACAGCTGCGATCCAAGGCCCCCCAAAATAAATAAGCAGTGCAATTAATCCGGCACCAATAAAGGCACCAGCCGCTGTGAGAAACCATCCTGCAATCACATTGAGTACCCCTGCCACCCGATGAGGAGCACTTCCTGAACCCCAAGCACGATCTGCCAAAGATGAACCCATAGCCACCATAAAAGAAACATAGGTGGTGGAGAGCGGAAGTTTCATTGAAGAAGCGAATGCAATAAGTGTACTGGCTATCATTAAGTTAACGCTCGCTCGCACAAGGTCAAATGCTGGTTTGTCTTTTTCATCAATTGTGAGCAGCCGGAATCGCCAATTAATATAAACATTCGTTTTGCGTGGCATGAAATTTCGAAAAACTTTTCCCAAAAGACTCGCTGCTTTTACAATTCCATGTGACAATCTATTGGGCCTGAATCGTTCCTGCACTTCGCCTTGTGATCCCAGCTTAAGTTCGGTATCGGTTACTTTTTTGGCCTTTGAAGAAAACCAAAGAGTTAACACCATAATTAAGCCCGCAGCATAGAGCATCACGCCTGGAGTTTTCACGGAATCTACCAAAGCAGACATCCCATATTCGCTTGCCGGTAATCCAGATGCATGCCAAAGATTATAAGACTGGTAACCTGTAATTGGAACTCCAATAAAATTGACCAAATCATTTCCTGCAAATGCCATCGCGAGAGCAAATGTACCCGTGAAAACCACTATCCTGAGAGGATTGATTTTCCATACTCTTTGGAGTATAAAAGTCACTCCGGTCGCCGTTATTAAGGTGAATATTATTATCGTGAGAGAATGGTTCGACACGTACTCAGCAAAATTAGAAGAGATAAATGTTGCACTTTTAAGCCCTTTGACCAAAAGGAAATATACAATTACGGACAGGGCAACACCAGCAAAGGGTGCACCATACATGCGCAATCGTTTTTTGTAGTGGAAGGTAAAAAGAAATCTGCCTAGCCATTGAACAATTGCTCCCACAGAAAAGGCGACGGCAATGGAAATGAAAATTCCCGAAATAATTTCAATGGATTTTGAATAATTGATTAAATCGAGAATGCTCAAGCCTGCGTGATCGGGACTGTTCGCGATCATTAATAATCCTGTAACGACAGAAGCACCCAATAATTCAAAAACGATAGAAACGGTGGTGCTGGTAGGCATTCCCAGCGAGTTGAATAAATCTAGGATAAGTATATCGGTTAACATTACAGCCATAAAGATGACCATGATATCCTGAAACGAAAAAAAAGAAGGATTAAAAATACCTTTCCTGGCTACTTCCATCATTCCTGTCGAAAAAGTTGCACCGATAAAAACTCCCGCAGCCGCAATGATGAAAATAGTGCGTCGCGAACCAACTTTGGATCCTATAGCCGAATTGAGAAAGTTGACGGCATCATTGCTCACACCCACTATCAAATCAACAACTGCAAGAATAAGTAAGGCAATGACTATAAAAAGGTACGGATCCATCGATTAATTCAGAAATTCAAAAGTGATTACCCTAAGATTTGAAATAATTTCAGTAACTCTAATGCCTATATGCACTTTTGGGCGTTTTGTTATAATCCGTTTTAAAAGTGCAATGGTACACAAAAATTACTTTCCATAATCTTAGCTTAAGGTTAAGGTTTTATTAAGTGATGATATTTTGGTTAAAGAAATGAAAAATCTTGGCTGATTATGAAGATATTAGAAAATAAGTTTAATAAATATTTGCATTAAATGTAATTCTGTCGATAAAATATTGACATTAGTCGCAATTTATTTTAGATTTGTAGAAAATACTGAGCTATGACACTTACAGATTTTAATCTCCTTGGTTTTGACGGTAAAGCTTCATTGCTCACCAAATACGGCAAATATTTAAATAATCGTCCCAGCGGAATTGGCTCAAAAGTTTTGATATACGATTTATTCGGATTTTATGTGGAGGTCAGTTATCGCTTTGACCAGCGTGTTCAATATATCCGCGCAGTCAATAACATTTTTGAGAGTAAGGCGCATCTCGAAAGTATAAGCTTACTTCACCTCAATTGATATCGGGAAGGGTAGGCTTGATAACGGTATCGTCAATCAATACGACGACTCTTTTTTCGTAATACCACTTTTGAACTTTTATTGTTTTTCCTTTATTTGCATCAAAAACGGAGCCTGAAGAATCTATTTTCGCAGGTGTCCCAAGAATGTTTTCTAAATCTTTAGCCGGCATGCCTTCATAAACCATCGATCTCACCTGAGTGTTTTCTTTTTCTTGGTTTCCACCTGAACAAGCTGTGGTAAGGGAGCAGACTAAAAATACTAAAAAAGGAATTCTGTATTTATGCCTCACGAAGCAGTGCGAGTCTTCCTTTGAGCGTAGTGATTTCATCTTCTAATTTATTGACTTTTAATGCCACTTCTTCTTTCAATTTATTGGCCTCCTTTGAGCTGGCAAAGAACCCCATATTGTTTTCGAACTGGATTATTTCAGTTTTAAGCTTCGATATTTTCGCTCGGATCGCATCCTGCTCTTTTCGGATCAGATAGTCGTTGTCATCGCGATCGCGTATATCTTCAAGCTTTTGCTCAAATCTGATTTTCTCTTTTTGTTTTCTATCAATTTTTAAAGCGCCAAATTTTGAGTCAAGCAATTTTTTGTATGCCTTATTTACGTGGTCTTTTTCTTTAAAGGGTACATGACCAATTGCTCTCCATTTTTCTGCAAATGATTTCAGGTTTTTAACATTCTCCCCCGGATCTGACCCAGGCTCAAAACTATCCAATTCCTTGAGAAGCTCCTTTTTGGCAACCAAATTTGCCTTTTGCTCTGTAATTTCTTCTTCTTTTTGTCCTTTTCTTTTCTGAAAAAAGGTATCGCAGGCCTGACGGAATTTGCGCCACAGTTTGTTCTCATCACGTTGATTGGCGGAACCGATTTCCTTCCATTGTTTCTGAAGATTAATAAGCTGGTGAGAAGTCTCTTTAAAGTCTTCGCTGTCTTTTATAGACTCTGCTATGTCGAGCAATTTCTGTTTTGCTTCTCTGTTCGCATCCTGAATATCAGTTATTTCTTTAAGAAAGAGACGCTTGCTTTCAAAAAACATATCACACCCTTTTCTGAATTCTTTCCAGATGTTTCCTTTTTCCTTCGGTACAAAACCAATCATTTTCCATTGCTTTTGCAAATCTATTACCTCCGAGGTTTTTGACTGCCATTTCTTATTCGATTTTAGATTCATGGCAAGAATCTGATTGAGTTTTTTTAGTAACTCCTCCTTCTGCTCAAAATTCTTTTGTTGTTGCTCTCTGCGATCATTGTAAAAATCCTGAATCTTTTTATAAATAACCTTAGTAACACTCCAGAACTCATCTTTTATCTTGTTCCATTCCTCTTTAAAAGTAGGGCCTATTTCATTCCATCTATCCTGATTTAGACGTACCTCCACTTCCATTCGGCGAATATCATTAAGCTCAGAAAGCTTCTTTTGGTCTTCGATTACAATGAGCTTTTGCTCAAGATTATGCTTTAGGTCAAGCTCTTTTAATTCCTTATAAATATTGATGTTGTAGAAAAACTGCTCAGCGAATTTATTGTATTCAACATTCAAATCCCGATAGGCATCATTACTCACACGCGGCAGGCTTTTCCATTTATCCTGAATTGCGTTAAATCCATTGAATGCTTTACCGATATTCTCTTCGTTTTCAACAAGTTTTTGAAGTTCTTCTAATAAATCCTTGGCGGTACTTATGGTGTCTTCTTCCAGTTTTTTCTTTTCATTCCGTGCTTTTTCCAGGCGTACCGTGAATTTATTTACAATAGCTTCAAAATGCGCTTTTGCCTCATCAAAACTTTCGGATTCATTCCCCTTGGTTTGAGAGTCAGTAACCGTCTTATTCGAAAAGTTTCCGGTTTCAACGGCCGTATCTTTCTCAACCTGCCCGCTCTTCGGCTCTATGTCGGTGCTTTCAGATTCCTCAATAACAGTAGGTTCATCAGATTCTGAAGCAGTGAATGATTCAACTGCCGAACTGTCAGTCGTTAAAGTTTCTTCCGCATTTTCTGATACTGAACTTTCTTCCTTACCGGTATTTTCATCAGTAATTTTATCCTTGATTTGAAGAGTTTGCTTCACATCGTCAGAATCTGATACTGCCTCAATTTTGGGAGAACTTGCACTGTCCGCGCTATTTTCTATCCAAGGGGCAACCTCTTTGGTATCGGCTTCTCGCGATGATTTAGTATCAGCTGAGTGATCTTCGTCATGTTCATCATCTGTCTGCTCGTCATCGCCTTCAGTATCCGAAATACCATGATCTATTAGGTTTCTGAATTGAGCAGCAAGCTGCTTAAATTCTTGCTGGACCGTGAAAATATTATCAGTTTCTAATAGCCGCTCAAGCTTTGTGAGGATTTCTGTTTTCATAAAAATACGCTTTCAGACTTTGATCTTAAAGAAAAATCAAAGGTAGTGTTCAGATCTTAAATTTATTAGGTAGGAAAATTACGAAATGTATAGCAGAAAAAGATGTTTTTCGGAGGATTCCGTCAAAATTTTATTCCAATGAGTGATACATCGTCAATTTGTTCATTGCCACCCCGCCATTCTTCAAAGGTTTTTTCATAAATAAAGGATTGGGCTTGCATAGAATATTTATGACTTTTCTCAATCAATTCTGTAAGTCGGTGCGACATAAATTTCTTATTTCGCGGACCGCCAAACTGATCAATATATCCATCGCTCAGCAGATATAAAGAATCACCGGTATGTACTTGGAATTTGTGATTCGTAAAATTTCGATTATTATCATGGTGCAATCCTCCAATGGGCTGGCGATCACCTTTAAGAATATTCAAACTCCCATTCATCCAGTAAAGATGATGGTACGCCCCTGAAAAAGTTATTTCTAATTTTTTTAAATCTACATGTACGATACTTACATCCATTCCGTCACTCGTATCGGTCTGTGATTTTTGCCGTAAGGATTTAATAATCTCCTTATTGAGTATGCCAAGCATACGCGCAGGATCTTTTTCATTTTCAACAATATCATTCAATAAACTATGACCGATGATCGACATCATGGCGCCGGGAACTCCATGGCCGGTGCAATCGGCGAGTGCGATAATGTATTCACTTTGTGGGATCAATTCATGAATCCAGAAGAAATCACCACTTACAATGTCCTTTGGCTTACTTAAAGCAAATGAATTCTTAAAAAAACGGCGAATATGGTCTTCATCGGGAAGGATTGCTTCCTGAATACGCCGGGCATAATTGATGCTGTCTGTAATATTGAGATTATGTTGCTCAATCTTGTGAAGGTGGGCGCGTGAGGCTTTTTCGGCCATTTGCACTTCAGTAATATCTTCTCCGTATACGTTTACGTATTCTTTGTCCAACACGGGAATAAATTGCAGCCGGTACAATCTACTGCCACAAGCCAGATTAAGAGTTTGTTCCTTGCCATTTTCCATTGCTTTGTCAAGCGTAAGCAGCACTGTTTTGCGTTTTATTTTTTGATTTACCTCGGCATTCCACTGTTGTAAAATGATTTTACCTGAATCATTGCCATAAAGAATGGTACCATCAGCTTGAATACGGATCACAGGCCGGGTATTCTCTTGTGTGAAGTTTGCCAATTTCGCAATTTCCTTCTCCGCCCTTTTCAGTCGCGTAATATCTGCGTCAATAAATAATAGTTTTTCGATTTCACCTGCATCATTTATAATAGGCGTAACGGTCGTGCTTGCCCAAAATTCATTTTTATTACTGTCGTAACTCTTCGCTTCATATTCAACTTTTTTACGTGTTACATACACTTCCTGAATTACATTCTTGATTTTTGGATAATGACTTACTTCGGCTAGTTCCTTGCCTACAAAACTTTCCAATTCCGTTTCGCTATAGTTGTTTTTCTTGGTGTAAACTTCGTTCAACCATTCTATTTTACCCTCGCTATCGGTGAGTAGAATCAGATTTTCGCTTTTGCTGAGTACAGTGGTAAGCGTCTCTAATTCATTGTATCGTGCTTCCGCAAGATCTATGTACTCTTTTAGCTTCTTTTTAGCAATCGTTTCATGCTTAAGAACCCGCTTTAATGATCTGAATCCTATAAACCCGATAAAGCAAATCGTTAAAAAAGTAATACTTGCCTGGTTATAAAGAGTTTTCGTTGCATTTCCGATCTGTTGGCTTATTTTATCTTCCACAACGATATATCCTCTGTAAGGTACATCGGAAGTGAGAGAAATGGGGTAGGCATATAAAATATGATCATCATTTGAGTCTTCGGTCAATCCAATAGAAATTGGAGTTGCCTGTGGATTTCTGAGAACATCTACTCCAATTTTCTCTAAATATTTGGATTTGTACTTTCCAGTCGATCCGATCCAGTCGAGAGATTTGGAAAGTGGATTTACCAACAAAACCGAAACACCAATTTGAAGTTCGTTAATCTTATTGGTTCTGTATAAGGTGTTTTCGAGCTTTCTGCTGAACGTTTGATAATCCGATACTACGTTTTGATCCGAGGAAATCGCATGTTGAAAAAATGGATCCGATTCAAAATCAATAGCATATGTGGAAGCAATACTTTTTAATTTTTGCAATTCTGATTTCTCAGCATTTTCTACGGCTTGATTGTACATCACCAGCGTGAAGTAAGACGCCAGACATAGCATTGCTGCAAGTACAATTGTAAAAATCTTGAAGGTTATTTTCGATATTATATGTGACACAGTCGGGGTATATGTGCCTATCGATACGTCCGTTTTTGTAAAAAGTTAGTATTGCCAAAAAAAGAAACGACAATTGAGTTTTAGAAAGCTTAAGATTTTGACTTAAACTTCTCAATTGCCTTACGGGTAAAATCACTAAGTACAAGTTTTCCGCTGTACTCAGCGCGTTCGGTGAGCAGTGTATCCCAATGATTTGCATCGGACCAAAAGGTTTTTTTCAATTCGCGCATTGCCTCAGGGTTGCTTCTTGAAAGGGTTGACGCCAATTCCATCACTGCAACATCAAGCGTCTCAACATTTTCATAAATCGCCATATACATTCCTTTTTCTCTGGCCCATTCTGCTGTTTGCCAGCTCGTCGCGTCTATTGTCATTCCGGTCATAGCCGATTTTCCAATTTTTCTTTCCACCGCTGGCCCCACTACAAATGGTCCAATTCCAATTGCGAGTTCGCTGAGCTTTACAGATGCAAGTTTGGTCGCAAGACAGTAGTCTACCGCCGAAGCTAAACCTACACCACCTCCCACGGCCTTCCCCTGAACCCGGCCTATTACAAATTTCGGCACTTTACGTATTGCATTTATCACGTTGGCAAAACCCATAAAAAAGGATTTTCCAATTGTTGCATCCTCAATAGATATAAGCTCATCGAAGCTCGCGCCGGCGCAAAAAGCCCGGTCGCCGGCGGATTTAAGAACAATCACACGGACTTTATCATTCTCGCCCGCATCATAAATAGTGTTTGCGAGTTGTTTAAGTACTTTTCCCGGAAGGGAATTGCTCGCAGGATGATGAAATTCGATGGTGCCGATACCATTTTCGACTTGCAACTTCACGCTGCCTTCATTTAGAGAATCATTCATTATTAATAAGGTCTTTATTTTTATCCTTCCTGATTTTTCATTTTCACCATGGTGAGAATGGTCGCAATCGCTACTGTTTCGCCGGTTTCGTCATACACATCCACCAAAAACTTTACAATTCCTTTGGCAATATCGTCGTCGCTTCTTTTTTCCTGAGCCACTTTTTCTTTTACCGTAAGGCGCACACCGATAGTCATGCCGGGGTACACCGGTTTAGTAAATCGACATTCCTCGAGGCCATAATTGAGCAGCACCGGACCTTTTTTCGCTTCTACAAAAAGACCGGCGGCCTTGGAGAGAATAAAATATCCATGAGCTACGCGTTTTTCGAAAATAGTGTCTTCAAGAGAAGTGTCATCGACATGAGCGTAAAAATTATCACCACTCACGTTAGCAAAATTGGTGATATCCGCTTCGGTTATAGTATGTTTTGCTGTAATTTCCGTATCGCCGATTTCCAATTCTTCAAAATAGCGTCTGAAAGGATGCGACTTTTCTGTATTTTGTTGGCCGCCATACTGATATACTTGCGTGATGGCCGAAAGGGTGGTGGGTGACCCCTGAATGGAAGTACGTTGCAAATAGTGCATTACACCGCGTTTACCGCCCATTTCTTCACCACCGCCAGCGCGTCCCGGGCCCCCGTGAACTAGTAATGGCATAGGAGACCCGTGGCCTGTGCTTTCTTTGGCACAGTCACGGTTGAGGACAAGTATTCTGCCGTGATGGGAAGCAGCTCCGAGAACAAAATCTCTGGCCGTATTATCATTATAAGTGACTATGGAGCAGACCAATGAGCCTTTACCCATTTTTGAAATTGCAATGGCATCCTCAAGCGAGTCGTAAGGCAATAATGTGCTTACCGGACCGAATGCTTCAATCTCGTGTGCCCCACCAAGATTATGCGAATGGTCATTGCGTAGAAGTATCGGCGACATAAATGCACCTTCAGAAATATTGCCTTCACCGCTTACTTTTTCCAAATCTCCATATACGATTTCCGAAGTTTTAAGTAACTCTCTTACTTTTTCATGAACTTCTTTCAACTGTTCTTTTCCTGCAAGAGCCCCCATCCGGACTCCTTCGATTCTCGGATCTCCTAATTTAGTGATTGCAAGACGGTTAGCGAGTGCTATTTGAACGTCTTCTATGCGCTCTTTTGGCACAATCACGCGTCGGATAGCAGTACATTTCTGGCCACATTTTACGGTCATTTCACGTTGAACTTCCTTGATGAATAAATTGAATTCCGGAGAGTCGGGGGCTACATCGGGGCCGAGAATACTGGAGTTTAAAGAATCGGCTTCCATATTGAAAGGTACCGATTCCTCCAGAATGCGTGGAGTGGATTTGAGCATTCTTCCCGTACTCGCCGATCCGGTAAAAGTCACGACATCTTGTGATTGTACACTGTCTAAAATCCCATGAGCCGAACCGCAAATAAGCTGAAGGGCGCCTTGGGGCAAGATTTTACTTTTCACAATTTCACGTACCATTGCTTCGGTAAGATAAGAAGTAACGGTAGCCGGTTTTACAACGGCTGGCATTCCGGCAAGCAGATTAACAGCTATTTTTTCAAGCATTCCCCAAATCGGGAAATTGAATGCATTAATATGAATAGCAACCCCTTCTTTCGGTACCATTATATGATGACCAATAAATGATCCATGTTTGGATAACGGGGCTACGTCGCCATCAACATAGTAAGGTTCGTCAGGGAATTGACGCCGCAGACTGCTGTAAGCGAATAAATTACCAATTCCCCCTTCAATGTCTATCCAACTATCAGTTTTGGTAGCTCCGGTGGAATAACTCAGTTCGTATAACTTGTCTTTTATCGAATTTAAATGAAGAGCCAGTGCTTTTAGCATTCGGCCTCTTTCCTGAAAAGTCATTTTTCGAAGTATGGGATTGCCAATGTCGCGACCGTACTTCAAAATATCTCCAAAATCAAGCCCAGCACTACTTGCCACAGCTACTTCCTTTCCCGAAACAGCGTCAAATAGGGGTTTTCCTTCTCCATCTCCGGATACCCAACTTCCGAGCACGTAATTTTCTAACTTCATACTGATATATAAATTAAGGTGCGAAATTAAACATTTTGGCTAAGCCGGCCAGATTCTGAAATCCTCTACGAGAGTGACGATACTAGTTTTATGTATTTTTCAGGTCTCCCTTGACGTATGCGCCAGTTTAACGGGTATTGACTTACAAGTCTTTTCTGCTGTGCCTTTGCAAAACCGAGTTTGAACCCGTCGAAACCGGTAATGTAATGCCCAGGTTTCAACTTTGGTTTTGAAACATCGTTTCGTTCTAAGTAAAGAATGGCATCTTCTAAATCCAGTTCCACCAATTCTGCGAAATAAAATGTATTAACCATTTGAGAAAGGCCATGGTCGGCTTTAAATTTTTGTCCGTATAGTTTACCTATAGGAATTCCAGGAGTGGATTGATTAAAAGCATGTAGAACCGAATGAATCGACTTAAAATGTCCCGCTCCAATGGCAAAACATGCTTGATTTTTATTGATTATTATGGAAGAATTATCCCTGGTATTCCATCCGGGAATGGTGATATTTTGAAATAACCCTGAACCGATTTTTTGCTTTTTTATCCGGCCCTCCGGTTTGCGAACAACAGCCACAAAAAAACCTTCCCCTTTCGTGCGATGCGGCATAAATCGATATCCATACATACCTTGATATTCGATTTCCTGAATACAATCCATACCCTGAAGATCAATAGGAAACGATTCTGCACCGCATTTTGAATTCAGCCAGTTCAGGTTCTCTTCATTCTCTTTCCTGTTGTATGTGCAGGTGCTGTATATCAAATATCCACCGGGACGGAGTGATGGCCATACATCTTTCAGGATTCTCTTTTGCCGGGAGGCACACATTTCCACCGCTTTGGGCGACCATTGCTCAATTGCATTTTCAAGTTTTCGGAATAACCCCTCGCCTGAGCATGGAGCATCAACCACCATCAGATCAAAGAAATCGGGTAATGCACTAAAGTCAAAGGGGTCTGCGGATGTAACTGAAAAACCGGTTTTTCCCCATTTGATAAGGTTTTCTTCGAGTAAAGGCACGCGTGATTTTATCACCTCGTTGGCAACAAGATAAGAATCGGGATGGAGGTCGGTTCTTAAAATGGTAGATTTTCCTCCGGGCGCAGCACATAGATCGAGCGCTTTTAGGGGAGCTCTGTTAAGGTTTAATACTTTTAAAATATGGCTCAAAAACATGGATGAAGCTTCTTGAGGGTAGTAAGCTCCCGCATGAAAAGCGGGATCGGAAGTAAATCGAGGCCGTTTTTCGAGATAATATCCGTTAGAAACCCAGGGAATCGGATCCGCCTGAGTGGCAATTTTTGCTTTGGCTTCATTTATGCGAAAGCTTACCGGTGCAGGCGTGTGGAGCGCAGCGATGAAGTCGTTCCTTTCAGAGTCGGGGATGGGAAGGCTTTTTAAAAATGAAGGTGGTAGTTCCAACTATTAATCTGTTTTCAAAGAGGTTTTAACTTCTACAGAATTATCTGTCAGCGTGCGATGTACAGGGCATTTATTTGCAATTTCTAACAGCCTTTCACGCTGATCTTCCGATAAATCTCCCTCAAGCTCCAATTCGCGTTCAAAAAAATCGATTTTACTCGATCTATCTTCGGGATTTGCACTGTCCTTATCGTATTCTTTATTGTAACTCAGGTGAACCGTTGCCTTATCGAGCCGCCATTTCTTCCGATCGGCATACATTTTAATTGTCATAGCCGTACATGCCCCAAGTGCAGCATTGAGCAGTTCATAAGGCGATGGTCCTAATTCATTTCCGCCCACGGACTTCGGTTCATCGGCCAAGAAATAATGTTCGCCGGCTACCACTTCTGTGGTAAAACCATCACTCCCTATTTGCACTGCTACTTGTTTCTCTGTTTGAAATTTACTATCGTCGCTTTCGCAAATGTAGCGTGATACCCAAGCTCCTAATACACGGGCGACGTAATTTGCATCATTGTCTTCCGTAAGGAGATGATCGGTGCCGTCGAGCGAAATAAAACTCTTTGGATGAAAAGCAGAATTGTAAATATTGGCGGCATTTTGAATTTCCACAATCTCGTCCTGAGGTGAATGCATAATCAGAATAGGCTTTTTCAGCTTCGATAATACATCAGCCGTACTTATTGTTTCCAAGTCTTCCAAAAATTTATCTCCAATGTTGAACTCCCTTGAGGCAATCTGCACCTTTATATTCTTTTTATCATGAATTTCCGCTCTGTCTTTTCCAAATAAATTGAGAACATGTACGGCTTCAAAGGGTGCTCCAATCGTACAAAGAGCTTGAATGCTTTTAATTTTGGACGCCGCATGGATTGCGGCCGTGCCTCCCAGCGAATGACCCACAAGGAGGGAAGGAGCACGGTAAAATTCTTGCAGGAATGCGGCTGCATCAACTATATCTTGAACATTTGTTGAAAAACCGGTGTCTGAAAATTCTCCTTCGCTTTGGCCTAAGCCAGTAAAATCAAATCTTAGAACCCCATAGCCCGATTGGGTTAAGGCTCGTGAAATAGCAGTCGTAGCTTTGGCATTTTTTCCGCAAGTAAAACAATGGGCAAAAATTGCAAACCGCTCAGGCGTGCCTGTTCCAGCCGGTAATTCGAGACGGGCACTCAACTCCAGCTCTTCCGAATTTTTAAATTTTATACGTTTTGTTCTCATGCTCGAAATATTCCTTTAAAACTTCGAATATCCGAATAATTGATGTACTTCTTTCTGTTACTTCCAATTCTTGGCGTATATTTCACGATTAAATAGAATCACCCGACTTCCGAGATGAGAAATTTCAGTAAAATTATAAGAATCATTTTAGCAGCCATATTGCTCTTTATATTAGGGCTTTGGGTATTTATAGAAAGTCATCAGCCCCAACTGAAAGGGAGCCTTAAAATTTCGGGATTGATGAAAAATGTTGACGTTTATTATGACGATTATGGAATCCCGCATATTTATGCTGCAAATGCTGAGGATGCTTATCGGGCTTTTGGATATATTCATGCCACTGACCGGCTTTTTCAATTGGAATTAATGCGAAGAATTGGAAATGGTCAATTATCCGAATTGTTCGGTCCAAAATTCAAAAAAACCGATTCCTTTTTTCGGACAATAGGAACGAATCGAAAAGCAGCTGCGGATGCTGCTGAATTTGAGAGACTTCCTACGCCTGTAAAGGTTGCAATCCAAGCATACATCGGTGGTGTAAACGATTACATAAAAGAAGGAAAATTACCTCTTGAATACAAATTGCTTGGATCTACTCCGCGTGAATATACATTGGAAGATATGTTTGCGATTGAGGCATATATGGCTTACAGTTTCGCCTATTCTTTGCGCACAGATCCGCTGCTGGAGGAAATTTATGATCGGCTTGGAATGGCCTATTTGAAAGATTTTGACCTCGGATATCCGTCTAAGTCGTTTTTATTTTCAGACTCGATATTCAATGACCCTACTCCCGTTGTTCCATTAAGAAACAAGCAATATCCCATTGATTCAAATTTTGCATTTCTACTGAATACAAGTTTTTTAGATGAATTACCAGCACCAGTACTCGAAGGGAGTAATAATTGGGTTTTGGGTCCATCGCGAACCTTGTCGGGTAAAGTTATTTTTGCTAATGATACCCACATCAAATACGCTTCACCTAGTGTTTGGTACGAAGCACATATTGAATATCCCGGGTTTGCCGTGTATGGTAATTTTCTGGCTGGAATGCCATTCGCCCCTATTGGGCATAGCCGCAATCACACTTGGGGAATTACCATGTTTGAGGAAGATGATTCTGATTTTTTTAATGAAAAATTTTCATCGACAGATAGTTCTGCGACGCTATACAACGATAGCCTTTCCAAAACTGTGTATAAACTAAAGGAGCAGATACAGGTTGATGGTGAGGAAGATACAGTAATTACGATTTATAATACTGTTCACGGTCCCATAATTAATTCATTTTTGAATTCTAATTTTGATAAACCGGTGAGTATGTATTGGAATTATATCCACATTGAAAATAATCTTGTGGAGGCGTTTTACAAGATGAATCACTCCATCGGAATTGATCAATTTAAGGAAGGTGTACGTATGATAGGAGCGCCGGGACTCAATATTGCCTATGGCGACGCTGCTGGAAATATTGCTATCTGGTCTGCTTCAAAACTTATCAAACGATCGGAAGGAAATTTTGGAAAGCGATTTGCAAATGGATTTTCTTCATTAGACAATTATCTTGGCTTTTATCCTTTTTCAGAAAATCCACAATCTGAAAACCCTGTGAGCGGCTGTCTATATTCAGCAAATCAATACCACGACTCTTCTACCGGCTTAGCGTATCCCGGCTATTATGCACCAGATACACGCTATAATCGAATTGGAAGCCGCCTCGGTACCATGTTTCCGGCAACGGTGGATAGCGTAAAAACTCTGAGCACAGATGTTTATTCCAAAACGGAGGCCGCATTGAGCCATGAAATTGCTAAAGTTATTATTGAGAAAGGCACTATGCTTTCAGACCTCGAAAAAGAAGGATTGGAATTGTTGAAAAATTGGGATGGAAATCATCGTTTGCGCGATCAGGAACCCACACTTTACTATAGTGTTTTATATTATATTCTGCGAAAAGCCATGCGCGATGAATTAGGTAATGATCTATTTCAATCCTTGCAAGGCACACATTTATTGATGCGGACCTATCCAAAATTGCTCTATCAAGACGATTCGAAATGGTGGGATTATGTCACTACCTCAGGTAAAAGAGAAACCCGCGCTGATATCTTTGTTGAGGGATTTAAGAAAGCGGTGGCAAAAACGCGTGAACAACTAGGTGACGATCCATCTGAATGGCGCTGGGATCGTGTACATTTTCTGCTACACCCACACCCATTCGGCCAGAAAGAATTCCTGAGTACGTTTTTTAACGTAGGACCATTTCCCGCCCCTGGAGGTATTGAAACCGTCAATAATGCGAGTTTTAAATTCAGTGGTGAAGGACAATACACCTCTGATTTTGGTCCTGCAATGCGCATAATAATTGACTTTGCCGATGTTGAAAATGCCGTCTCAATTCTTCCCACAGGAAACAGTGGAAATGTCCTTAGTCCGCATTACCAAGATCAGGCCGAAATGTATATCGCCGGAAAATTTCGGAAAATGAGAATGAACAAAGCACAGATAGATTCGGTGTCAACTTTATTGAAGCTAATGCCCAAATAATGTAACATTTACGCTTTCAATGGAGTACAATGAGCAAACCCATTAAGCTCATGCCATTGAAATCCCTCGCGCTATTGGCTCTATTTTCTGGATTTTCGCTTTTCGCGAAAAGTCAACTTGTCGTGCAAAACGATTTAAGTCCTACACAACTCATAAATGATGTCCTTCTTGGTGAAGGCATTCAAGCAGAAAATATTACGTTCAATGGAACGTCAGCCGACAATATCTCATCCCAATTCGGGACTTTCAATGCGCAGAACTCCAATATTGGTCTAAGCAACGGAATAATTCTGGCCACCGGTGGAGTAACTATTGCCGAAAGCCCCAACGATTTACCCACAGCTCATGTCCTTGTTCCGGAATCTGAACAGTATAATACTGAGCCTGATCTGGCTCAAATTATAGCACCAGCACTATTAAATGATGTGGCTGCAATAGAATTTGATTTTACTGCGCTCGGAGATACCTTGAGATTTAAGTATGTATTTGCCAGCGAAGAATACAATGAGCATACCTGTTCACCGTACAATGATGCTTTCGGGTTTTTTATTTCCGGCCCAGGCATTCCTGAAAATCCAAATTACGAACACAATGCTCAGAACGTAGCCCTCGTACCAGGAAAGGACGTACCGGTAGCGATAAATACCGTAAATCAGGGATTTGCAGGTGAATTTGGAGCCAATAGCGTGTGCAATGCAGAAAGCACCAACTGGCAGGAAAACAGTGTGTATTTTGTAAATAATGAATCGAATAATGACTTGAATGCGACTCAATTTGATGGTTTTACTGTTCCCTTAATGATTGAAATCCCTGTGGTTTGCGGTGGCACTTACCATATTAAAATGGCTATCGCCGATGCTACAGACGGCAAGAATGATTCCGCAGTTTTTATCGAAGCAGGAAGTTTTAGTAGCCAGGCACCGCTTGAAGCAGATTTAAGTATTATCCAACCTGATACAGCAGGAAATGCGGTAGAAGGTTGCAGCTCCTATAAATTGAGGTTGTCAAGAAGTGACAGTACTGGCACCAAGACTGTTTATTTGCGCACTGCTGGCATTGACAATCAAAATGAGATTTTCACAAATCTTCCTGATTCTGTTACTTTTTACGCCTTGGATGGAGTTAAAACTATCGAATTGGATGTTGCCAATAACGGCAATTTCGAAGGATTGAGAGATTTTAATCTTCAAATTCTTCAACCTCAAATTTGTTCTGTGGATACCGCGGTGATTACCCTGGCTTCTTCTTTAATCGATTTTACGCAGATGCATTTGACATATCCGGATTCTATCGCATTGGGTTGCGATGAAACTGCTTTGGTGAACATCCAAACGGATGGAGGCTATGGACCGCTTATTATTTTGTGGGATCAGCCGAATGTCCAGGGATTTCAATTTAACTCATCACCTGATAGTCTCGAAATTTATACCGGAACCGTTACCGATTTTTGCCATGTCAATTCTGAAAATATACAAGTGGTAGTTTACCGCCAAATTTATGATTCGGTAACCATACAAGCACCTACTCAAGTGTCTTATAATTGCGCCGAACCAGTGAATATAACTCCAATTGTAACAGGCGGAGCAGGACAATACTCCTATTCTTGGTCTCAAAATGACGTCATTCTTTCCGATCAATTGCAGTTAAATCAAATCCTCACAAATAGTTCACCCCTAATTTTTGATGTAAATGACCATTGCATGCCCCGGAATAGTTCAGAAATTTTGGTCGTTTCCCAGGTCAATCAATTACATGTTTCCCTTGGCCCGGATACCTCAGGCTCATGTGTCAACCCACTTGTAATCGTTCCGGAGGTTTATGGTGGTTTTGGGAATATGGCGTATGTGTGGTCGGTGAATAATTTGCCCGCGAGCAGCGGTCCGACTTTCAGTGCCCAATTTTCTCAGTCGAGTGGAGTATCGTTGACGGTAACCGACCAATGTGGCCAATCTGCAAATGATGATATAACGGTTTATATTACCCATGCGCCTTTGAATATTCAATTGCCGACAGATACGTTGATTTGTGAAAACGAAAAATTAATACTCGAACCAAACGTATCAGGAGGTTTTGGAGAATACACTTATTTTTGGAACAACACTGAAATTCCGAGCGGAATTTATAGTGTTATCCCAAAAAGAGATATCACCTACACTTTTGAGGTAGACGATGAATGTGGCGCCCATTCAGAAAAGCTGGTCACGGTTAATATCCAAAAAGTTAGTGCTGAATTTGAATTTGATTATGAGCATGAAAATGCCTTGATCATTAACCATTCCAGTCCGGATTGTTGGTATAGCTGGAATTTTCATGACGGCTCTACTTCCAATGAATTTGAACCATTATTAGATCCTTCGGTAGCTATAAATGGAAATACATTTCTCACGGTGCGCAGCGCTATTGGTTGCGAAGCCGAAGCCTTGGAATACTACAACCCTCCGTTCAGAATTTTTATCCCGACAGCCTTTACCCCTGATGGAGATGGATTGAATGATATTTTCAAAGCGAAGGGGATGTTCATTGCTTCCTTTAAAATGTTGATTTTCGACCGCTGGGGAAAAATGATATTTCAGATTGATGACATAAACAAAGGATGGGATGGATCGGTTGAAGATACGGGCGATGCGGCCATTGACGATGTATATTCGTACCGATATATTGCTAAAGACATGGCAGGAATCGTTCACGAAGATATAGGCGCGATTCGCATGATGAGATAGTTTACCCGACCCTTTCAGCAACTTGCTGACCGATATGGGTCCCCAATGCAATTCCCATTCCGCCAAAGCGTACCGCAACAACCGTTGAAGGACCAATCGTTTTGAGAATTACATTTTTCGAATCACCCACACCCATGATACCACTCCAGCGCTTATCAATTTTAAAATCCTTATTTGGTAAGATTACCCGCTTTAAAAGATCTTCGAGATATTCCTGAAGTTTTGGGGTGGTTTCCATAATTTCTGTGGTTTCCATTTCCCGGTCGAGATTTCTTCCTCCGCCAAGGAGAATCCGATTGTCGATACTTCTGAAATAATTATAACCGCGATTTTGATGAAAACAGCCAAATGGCTTTAAATTGGGGATGGGTTCAGTAATAAGCACTTGAGCACGAGCTGGTTTTAATGCAAGATCCGGAATTAGTTTTGATGCAAATCCATTGGTCGCCACCACCACATAGCCTGTTTTTATTGTCCCGATATTTGTTTCCAATATGGGTTGTGCATCTGAGTAATCCAGAGAACGAACGTCTATTCCATTGAAAATTTCTACCCCTTCATTTCTTGCAAGACGAATGAGGTTTTTCATCATTAGACCCGTGTCGATCATTCCTTCGCACACATTTGCAATAAGATGACTAACGCCGGCAAATCGGAATTCTTTAATTTTTGAATCTGCCTCCGCAAAAGGATTTTCTCCCACCACATTCCGAAGATGACGATTCAAAAGCGGAAGTTTTTCTATAGACTCTTCGTACAGAGATTTTTCTTCTTCCGTGAAAATTTCAAAACTCCCAGAAGCTTCATATCCTGTTTGCTTGTCAGAAAGAAGGGTCCGAAGCCCTTGTAAACCTCTATACCTATTTTCTACCAGTTCGAATACTTCCGACTCAGGCATGGTCTTCAAATCGTCGATAATTTCTGAAGGACTTCCGAAACAAGCGAATCCAGCATTCTTTGTACTCGCACCCGAAGGAAGAATACCACGTTCGAGGACAACAACTCTCGCCTTTGGACGTTTTCTTTTAATGAAAATAGCAGTGGTAAGTCCTGTGATTCCGCTACCTACGATGGTGAAATCCCAAAAATTAAAAAAATGCTTGTGTTCCCAGTAACTAAACTGTATCATCGGCGTTAAATATTAACTAAATTTTGATCGAAAGTAAGAGAATTTTCTTCGATATTTGCGCACAATGAGCTACCTGCGAGGCCCATTTTCCAAAAAAATATCTGTGCAAAGTTTCCTGTTCCATTTTGGAATGTGGTTAATATGTTTTGCGCCCATGCTTTCCTATGCGCAAGATGATCTGAACATTCACGGAGTAGTTTCCGATGCTATGAGCTCATCAAAGCTTGATGGCGTCAAGGTTACAGTAAAAAAGAACGGCACCAACCACGATACATTCACCACCCGAGCTAATGGTAAATATGAGTTTTATCTAGATTGCGATTCGCGATACGACTTGGTTTTTCAAAAGGATGGATACGTGGATCGATCCATTACGATAGATGCCACCAATGTGCCTCCTGAAGTTATAGGTGCTGGTATAATCATGCCGACGGATATGAGCATGTATGAGATAACCGAAGCAATGAAAGGAGCTGATTTGTCGGTATTTAATGAGCCTATTGGAAAAGCAAAATTCGATCCTGCTGAGGGTGATTTGGTTTGGGATTTTACCTATACTAATAAAGTAAAAAACGACATTATGTCGTTTATGCATGATGTGGAGAAAAAGCAGAAAGAGCTTGATAAACAAGATTCTGAAGCAGATAAAGCAGCTAAAGCACAAGAAGAAAAGTTCAATCAGTTTGTGAAAGATGGAGATGCCGCCATGTCCAAATCAAATTATCAGGATGGCGTGCTCAACTATCAGGCCGCCTTGGCAATAAAACCCGACAATCTTCCGGTAAAGGGAAAGCTGGGTGACGCACAAACAAAATTTAATAATGAAAAAGCGGCAGCTGAAAAAGAAGCAAATTACGCGACTGCTCTCGATAAAGGTGATGGTTTTATGCGAACCGAGGAATTCGATAAAGCCATTGAATCCTACAATGCTGCCCTCAAAATAAAACCCGACGAGTCGTACCCCAAAGATCAGATAACCAAGGCAGAAAAGATTAAAAAGGATCGAGCTGAGAATTTGGCTAAACAAGACAAATTCAATAAGTTGATGGGAGAAGGTGCTGTTGCTTTCGATGGGAAAAAGTATGAAGATGCCCTTGCCAAATATCAGGAAGCACAAACCGTAATGCCGGATAACAGTGAGGTTGCTAAAAAAATTCAGGCTACACAAGATGCTATTGCCAACAAGGAAAAAATTGCAAAACTTCAGGCCAGCTATGACGCTTTGATAGCTTCTGCGGATCAAAAATATTCATCCAAAAATTTCAAAGAGGCCTTACCGGATTATGAAGCGGCTGCGAAGTTGCTCCCTGATGAAACGTATCCCACTGAACGTATTGCGGCTTGTAATGCCCAAATAGCAGAAAATGCGGCTGCCGCAGAAAAGCAAGCCTCTTTCGATGCGTTAATGAAAGAAGGAACCGACGCTCTCACGGCCACTGATTATCATTCTGCAATTGAGAAATTCAACAGCGCTTTGGCTGTTTTCCCAAAAGATGCCACAGCTTCTGCAAAGCTTAAAGAAGCACAGGGTCTACTGAATGAAAAGAATGCACTGGCTGAAAAGCAAACGAATTATGATGCGCTGATCGCTGACGCGGACAAACTTTTCGGGAAAGAGGAATATGCTGACGCAAAAACCAAATATCAGGAAGCAAAAAAACTCATTCCCGAAGAAACATATCCGTTGGATCAGATTACAAAAATCGATGCCAAATTGAAAGAATTGGCTGATTCTCAAAAAGCTCAGGAAACGTACGATGCAGCCATGAAGGCTGGGCAAACTGCCGAAGAAGGCAAGAAATACGGCGAAGCAATCTCCCAATATAAGGCGGCACTTGCGGTATTTGCAGACGATAAAGCAGCAACAAATGCTTTGGATAACGCTACCAAGCTGAAAGCAGAATATGATAAAACCCAGGCTTCAGAAGCGGAATACGCGAATCTGGTTGCTTCGGCTGATGAAAAGTTTAACGCCAAGAAATACGAAGCTGCACGCACGGATTACCAAAAAGCACTGAACGTAAAGTCGGATGAAGCGTATCCGAAAACACAACTTGAATTAATCGATCAGGCAATAGCTCAAGCGGAAAAAGCAGCTGCAGATGCTGCCGAACAGGCGAAATTGCAAGCTGAATACGAGGGATATATGTCATCCGGAGATATTGCAATAGGTAAAGCAGAATATGCAGAAGCAATAACTCAGTTTGAAAATGCCCTGAGCGTAAAGGATGGAGATGCTGCTGCTACCAATAAGAGGGAGGTGGCACTGGCAAAGCTCAAGGAAAAAGAAAGCAAGATGGCGCTTAATGATCAATACAATGTCAAGATTGCCGATGCCGATAAAAAATATAGCAAGAACGATCTACAGAATGCGTTGGCAGCTTATCAAGAAGCTTCTCAATTAAAAGATTCTGAAAAATATCCCAAAGACCAAATTGCGCTTATTCAAGAGAAAATCGCAGCCGAAGCTGCCGCTGCTGCTGATGCGGAAATGCAAGCAAAAATCGATGAGGTTAATGCAATAGTTCTCGAAGGCGATAATTTGGTAAAAGCGAATTCTTTCGAAAAAGGAATTGTGAAGTATGAAGAGGCATTATCTATTTTGCCGAATCGTTCGGATATTGAATCCAAGCGTGATGCAGCCATGAAAAAAATGCTGACGTTCCAGGAATCCGCTGCCAATCAAGAGGCTTATCAGGCTGCAATCGATGATGCAGATAAAGCCTACAAAAAAGAAGATTGGACAGATGCAAAAAACGGATACCAAAATGCGCTCTCGATAAAATCTGAAGAGCAGTATCCGAAAGATCAGATATCCGATATTGATTCGAAAATAGCAGCGGCGGCCATTGATGCTGAAAAGGCGAAGCAAGCGGAACTTCAATCACAATTTGATGATCTCATTGCAGAGGGCGATAAGGACTTTAAACATAAAAACTACAACGAATCGCTCGATTCATATCAGTCTGCTCTTGGCCTCCTTCCGGGAAATGAGGTGGCAATTGAAAAAATCGGAGCCGTAAATGAAATTCTTGGTCAGCTTGACGCGAAGAAGGATGCCCGCGCTCAGTATGAAGCCTTGGTCGTAGATGCGGATGAATTATTCAATGCCGAAAGTTATGAAATGGCTCGGCTGAAATATCTCGATGCACAGCAGATGATGCCTGATGAGAAATATCCGACCAAACGAATTACCGAAATTGATATCCTTCTTGAAAAACAGCGATTAGCCGATTCCCAAGCGGAAATTGCTGCGAAAGAAAAAGCATATAATGATGCTTTGAAGGAAGCGAATGATTTTTTTGCAGGTTCGGAATACGATGAGGCTATTGATTCGTATAAAAACGCACTAACAATTAAGCCGTCTGAAGTATACCCAAAAGGTCAAATTGAGAAAATAAAACTTCTCAAAGAACAGCAAGCATCACAAGAAGCTGAAAAAAACCGAATTGCTGAGGAAGAGGAAGAAGCTAAAGCTATTCCTGAAAGGAAGAAAGAAGTGGTAAGCAACGTAAATACCAACTCGGAAGACCAGGCGGAACAATTTATGCGGGACGCCCGCGACGCTCAGGAAAGAGAAAAATATGAGCGCGTTAAAAAGCAAAAAGAGCAATATGCGAAGAACAATTCAAACTTCCGCGCAAGCGGTGATGAACTGCGGAAAGAAAATCGGGATCATATTGAATCTTTGGAGTCAGGCCGTGAAAACCAAGATATTGAATCTGTAAATAACCGAAGTGAAAAAGTAAATAATTCGGTCAATTACAAAAAAACCTTACTCGATAGCCGAAGTGCCGCAGCTGAAACGGAAACAGTTCATCGAAAAGATGCCTATGAGCAGATTAAAAAGGATGAATCCAACCGTTCAGAGTGGTTGAGTGATCGCGAAAAACGACATGAACAAAAAGTCCAGAAGCAGGCAGCGCTGAAGGAGCAGCAATTGCAAAAAATTCAGGAGTGGAGTGATGCCAGTACGGAAGAACGATTGAAATTGAATAAAGAAAATCAGCAGAATGCTGCGCAGCGATATACGGAGAACAAAGTTGCAGATGATCTTCGGGCTGAACGCTCACAGGACTTTTCTGAAAGGAAAGTGGAATTTTTAGAGACCCGTGCTGAAGCTGCTCAAGAAGATATGGAAAAAGTGCGGAACACATCGCAGGAACTTGCAGAACAACGAGAAAGCTACTCCAAATCAATGGGCTCAAAGAACGACGATAAAGTAACTGTCGCTGCGCAACAATTTGAACAACAAAAAGAGCGATACGCCTCCAACACTCAAGACCGTCAACAAATGGCGGATAAAAGGAGGGAAGACGCTATGAAAGAAGCCAGAATGCTTTTTGAGAATAGCCCAAAAGAGTACGCAGATTACTATCGATCTTTGCTGGCTGTGACATACCCGCAAGGGGTGAGCGAGGAGAGTTCTACGATGGGAAATAAAGTAATCATCACCCGTATAGTGGTAAAAGGAAATAGGGGAGATGAGTATAAAAAAGTGCTCGATAAGTCCGGTAACTATTATTTTAAAAATGGACTATCGATTTCTGAAAATACCTGGAGCCGCGAAACGATTGACGCATTCAACAACAAATCAAAAGACTAATAAATGACTCCTGCAGAGCAAGAAACCCGTGTTGGGACCGTCAAATTTTATATCGACGAAAAACTATTTGGATTTTTAAATGATAATGAAACCGGTAAGGAAGTCTATATCCCTGTGGCAGGCTTGATCGATGAAATCCGAAAGAACAATATAGTAAGCTACCGCGAAGTAGCCGGCAAAAACGGCCCCGAAGCAATTGATGTTCGGGTCCTTAAAAAAGGATGATTCCCAAAATACTGAAAGCTTAAAAATTACTTCAGCTCAGCCTTTTCTTTTTTTGCATTCATTTCCTTAAGTCGCGTCAGAATCTCTCCAATTTGTTCTACAGAAATATCCTTGGCTTTGATGATTCCGTTCTCATCCAGAATAAAAACCTTCGGGGTAGAGTAAACATCAAAAGTCTCTAAGTATTTCAAACTCTGATAAGTCGTTTTTCCTGAGGTGATCAAATTTGTAGCGAAGTCGGCGTCACTATATGCCTTTGAAGGAATAGTAACGTTATAAAAATCCCCTGTGTTATATTTCCTGATAAAGTCGAGCCATTTTTGGTCGTGATCCGCACATACAGCATAAATGCTCAAGTCTTTGTCCCTATAGTTTTTATAAAAGTCGACGAGCACCGGTGTTTCTTTTTTACAATGCCCGCAATCAGCATCATAAAAATAGAGAACCGTATATTTTGTATGAATGTCTTTATATGTGCTTACCCAGTTGCCTAAAGTGTCCATCAAAATAAGTTCAGGTGCCTTCATCCCAATCAAGGTATAGCGTTTTTCACTTGCCTTATCTTGAATCTTCTTCAGCTTGTCTGCATCCATCCAAAAGGCGGTGTTCTTATCATAATATTTATCAACAAGATGAACAAACACTTTATCCATCCCCATTATTTTGGAGGTCTCGAAATTATAGGTTGAATAGTGAACAATGTACTTGAAGACTTCTGATTTCGGATTAAGCGTGGCAATGAGCTTGTCGAGCGATTTGATAATTGAATCTGGATTTTGAACAAGCGTTTTATTCAAATAATTAATAAGCTTTGTTTGGAAAATAGGTGTGCGCACAATGCGATCGTCGGAAAGATCAATATTGTCGAAGTAGTGGGCTTTGAAATAATAATAGGAAGCCTCAGCACTATCACGAATCGCTGATGGAATATCCGGATCGACCGACATCATAATCTCCTTTGCCACAAATAGGGGCATATTCTTTTTAGCAATTTCTTTCTGATATTCTACTACCCGGTCGTTCAGTTTATTATATTCCTCTTTTATAGCTTTCGTTTTCGAAGGGTCTGTCTCATTCGAATCAATGGCATCTACCAACTTATCCCTTTCAGCACGTCGGTCTGTGAGAAATCGCGTGTATTCGTACATAACCTTATTATTCTTCGATTTCAACACTTTCAAATCTTTCACCAAATCGGTGGTGTCAGTGGTCATTTCGATATCCTCATCATCAGCTATCAGAAATTCGAAAAATTTTGGCCCGGGAATTACTACGGCATATTTACCTTGATCCTTATCTTCTATTTTCTTGAATGAAAAATCACCATTATTATCGGCGTATGCAGTATCTGCATAATAGAGTTTGTCACCATAGTAACTCGCGAGATACACTACCGTATCCTGCAGTCCTTTAATGTGAAATTGGTAAGGGTTTTCCTGTGCTTGTGAGGTTACCAATGAACCTGCAAAAAGCAGAAATAGAATAGCTCGTTTCATTGAATTCTACTATTTATAATGTTTGGTATGTATACGAATGACGATCAAACGGAAACTTCGTGTTTAAATTCGCTTGTCGTGTGAAAAGTTAATTCAGGAAAATTCTGTTTCTCCAACTTGAGTATCCACTCACTTGGAGCCATAAAAACCCAATTGTCATCCTTATCCTTGGCCATATTGGTTGATTTTATACGAATAAATTCGCTCAATTTTTCCTGACTATCGCTGGTCACCCAGCAAGCCTTGTAATAATTTAGAGGTCGGAATGCACATTTCGCGCCATACTCATGTTCGAGGCGATATTGTATTACATCAAACTGAAGTTCGCCTACGGTTCCAATAATTTTTTTATTTCCTAATTCCTGAACAAAAAGTTGAGCTACGCCCTCATCTGTAAGCTGTCGAATACCCTTTTCCATTTGCTTGGTCTTCATAGGATCACGGTTCTCTACTTCTTTAAAAATCTCAGGTGAAAAGCTGGGAACGCCTTTAAAATTCAAAACTTCTCCCTCAGTCAGGGTATCTCCAATTTTAAAATTTCCGGTGTCGTAGAGTCCGATTACATCGCCAGGAAATGCCTCTTCAATGGTACTTTTTTCACTTGCCATAAAGCTGGAAGGATTGGAGAATTTAATTTTTTTATCGTTCCGGACGTGATAAAAAAACTGGTTTCGCTCAAACTTTCCTGAACATATCCGTAAAAATGCAATTCGGTCCCGGTGCTTGGGATCCAAATTTGCGTGAATCTTGAAAACAAATCCGGTAAAAGCTTTTTCCAAAGGTTTCACTTCTCTGACATCGGTTTCACGAGGTTGAGGAATTGGTGCGATATCTATAAATGTTTCGAGCAATTCCTTGATCCCAAAATTATTCAAAGCACTTCCGAAAAAAACGGGAGCCAGATCTCCTTTTAAATATGCCCCCCGATCGAAAGAATCATAAACTCCTTCAATCATTTCCACATCTTCGCGAAGTTCGTCAGCCGGTGCATTACCCAATATCTTATCTAGGGTCTTATCTTTAAGGTCAGTAATATTTACTGTATTAGATTCAACCTTCGTCTTATTCGCTGCAAATAAATTTAGCGTGCTGTTAAAGAGATTGTAAACTCCCTGAAAGGTTGGGCCAATTCCTATTGGCCAACTGAGCGGCCTAGTCTTAATGTTTAGCTTTTCTTCGAGTTCATCCAATAGATCAAACGCATCCTTTCCGTCACGGTCCATTTTATTGACAAAAATAATAACCGGCGTATTACGCATACGGCATACCTCCATCAACCTTTCTGTCTGAGCTTCCACACCTTTTACACAGTCAATCACGAGGATAACACTATCCACGGCTGTGAGCGTGCGAAAAGTATCTTCAGCAAAATCTTTGTGGCCTGGGGTATCGAGAATATTTACTTGCATTCCCAGATATTCAAAACCCATTACGGAAGTAGCCACCGAAATTCCACGTTGCCGCTCAATTTCCATAAAATCGGAAGTAGCTGTCTTCTTAATTTTATTTGATTTTACGGCACCGGCTGTTTGGATAGCACCTCCAAAAAGCAAGAACTTTTCTGTTAATGTCGTCTTCCCGGCATCCGGGTGGCTAATAATGGCAAATGTTTTTCTGGAATCTATTGCTTCCTTCAGCTTCATTCAAATCAAATTTCAAAATGCAAATTTACATAAACATAAATGTGTTTATCTTTGAAGGCATGACAAATAACGTACATAATACCCCGAAAACCTTCAAAAAAATGTTAATGGCATTAGCTTTTTTGCCTCTTGTGGCTCAAGGCCAGTACGAAGTGTCCCTTACGCAGATTGCCTCGGGCTACAACCGGCCATGTGAAATTGTAAATGCAGGGGACGAACGTCTATTCGTAATTGAGCAGCTCGGTTTGATCCGAATTCTTTATACGGATGGGACACAAGAGTCAGATCCTTTTATGGATATATCGGATCGCGTGGACGGATCGGGTAGTGAGATGGGATTACTGGGGATCGCTTTCCCTCCGGATTACTGTATATCAGGCGTTTTTTATGTAGATTACACCACGACCGTTGGAGGGCAACTTAAAACCCATATCTCCCGATTTCAAGTAGACCCGGATAATGAAAATAACGCACTTGAAGATTCTGAAAATGTTTTGCTTAGTTTTGATCAGCCTTTCGGCAATCACAATGGCGGCCACATCGAGTTTGGTCCCGATGGCTACCTATATATTGGTACCGGTGATGGAGGTAGTGCAGGAGATCCCTTTAATAACGCACAAAATTTACAAAAATATCTCGGTAAGCTTTTACGTATCGATGTGTCCGGCCCAACCCTTGAATTGCCATATAATATTCCTGCAGATAACCCCTTCGTTGACCAAGAAGGAGCCTTACCGGAAATATGGGCATTCGGTCTTCGCAATCCATGGAAATTCGCTTTCGATTCTGAAAATGAAGATCTTTTTATTGCCGATGTTGGACAAAGTCTTCACGAAGAAGTCGATTACGTAGCCGCTGGTAACTCTGGAGGTATGAATTTTGGATGGCGTTGTTATGAAGGCACGGCTAATTATGATCTCTCTGAATGCGATGAGTCAAATGACTTTACTTCTCCGATATTCGATTTCACACATGCTAATCCTTCCGGACCTGGTCGCTGCTCTGTGACCGGAGGCCGGGTATATCGCGGGTCATCCTTTGAGCTTCTCGATGGGAAATATATTTTTACCGACTATTGCTCAGGTGAATATTGGCTCTCCTGGGAGGAAGATGGAGAATGGCAAAATTTTCACGGTGCTCATCTTGGCAATCAGGTTGTATCTTTTGGAACGGATATCTGGAGTGAAATGTATGCAGTGGAAGGAAGTAGCGGAATTATATACAGGGTAGAAGAAGCATCGGGAACCTATTTGGGGCCGATAATTATGGTCGAAGAGAATACCATTCAGTCTACACTCGAAGGCAACTCTTACACCTGGTTTTTGAACGGTATAGAAATAGCTGATGCGAACCAACAAATCCTGCCGATTTCTGAAAGTGGCGAATATTCTGTTGAAATTACCACTGAATCAGGGTGTACTATTACTACTCCTCAAGTCAATATTATAAGTTCTGCATTGGAAGACCATAAATGGGTGCAGAGCTTTAATATATATCCAAATCCTGCTCAAAAAGAACTGTCGGTAGATTTTCAGCTCGCTAATACCTCCGTAAAAAACGTTGAATTATCTATTTTCGACGTGAGCGGAAATCGAGTCCTTTTAATGGATTCTCTTGCAAACAAAGCGGTTAAAACGATTGATATAAGTAAGCTTTCAAAAGGAATGTATTTTGTATACTGCTATCTCAAATCGGGCGAAATGCTCGCCGTACGAAAAGTTGTAGTCAATTAAGTGGAGATTCAAGGAGCCATCCAAATAAATAACAGGAACACGAAAGCAACTTTATAAGGCCTTTTTCGGTCAATTAGATTTTATGACTAATGGGGAGTTCTACAATGTTTTTACCATCTCAATGTGTAAAAAACAAAATGAAAAGGGTTGTTGATTCAAAAACGAATTGCATTTTTGGTCTTTATACCTCGGTAAAATCTCAAGAGTAGAAGGAACTTTTATCCTGAAATATGATAAATACTACGATATTTCATTATTTTCACAAAATTATTCAGTCAGATTATTTGATTCGTGGCATGGTTAAAATGCAAAGTAGAAAACAATTAGAGCGTGTATTTTATACACTGAATGTCTTTTTAATGTTAACGGTTTTGGGAATCCAAAATGGATATTCTCAATTCTATACTGAGAATTTCGGAACCGATGCAAGTGCCGCCTGCGTCAGTCAAGGTTCACTCGCTAGCACATACAATGGCTGGACCGTTACGGATGTCACACCCCCGGGACCTCTCGCAAATAGGTGGTATGTATCGGCTACCGAAGGCGGCGGACATGATCCGAATTCTAATCCCTGTGGAGATCGGTGTATTGCAAGTCCTGCTTCAGTATCGGATCAAACCTTACATATTGGAAGAATCAGCCCAACTCCTAATGATGCTGGCGCTGTATACAGTGGGCCTCCAAGCGCTGTACCTTTTGACACAGACCGACGCGCGGAAAGTCCTGCAATTGATTGCACAGGTAATTTCAATATTACACTCGATTTTTGGTATGCCGCTTCCGCAAATTTGAATGATAAAGCTTCCGTTGAATATTTTGACGGGGTGACATGGAATAGCCTTGGTGATTTGCCAGCTACTGGTTCCTGTGGGCCAGGTTCACTTTCCTGGGAAGCATTTTCAATTGCCCTCCCTGCCGGTGCCAATAATAATCCTAATCTGAAAATCGGTTTCCGCTGGATTAATAATACCGATGGAATTGTTGCCGAAAGCTCTGTTGCTATTGACAATGTGAGACTTACTGCCGGAGCACCGCCCGATCTGCCAGTAGCAGATTTCGAAGTTTTGGCAGGTGATGATACTTTTTGCGAAGGCAATTGCACCATTATGAATGACTTGACCACATTTGATCCAAATTTTTCAACCGGTGCTGCAAACGCAACTTACGCTTGGTCATTCCCAGGAGGAAATCCTGCCACAAGCTCCAATCAAAATCCAGTAGTTTGCTATGCTACCCCAGGCGACTACAATGTCACCCTTACCGTTACAGATAATATTGGACCCAGTGCGCCCGTTACTCAAAATGGGATCATCCATGTGCTGGATTGTGGCCCTATAATTAATATATCAGCTTCAAATACTACGCCTTGTGCCAATGAGCAGTGCATCGATTTCTTCGATCAAAGTACTACGAACAATCCTGGCGGAGTTACGGCGTGGTTGTGGACGTTTACAAGTCCTTCAGGGGTTGAAACCACTTCTACTTTACAAAATCCGACAAATATTTGTCTGAATGAAATCGGCTTTTACGATGTTACTCTCGCAGCAACTGATCCCGATAGAACCGAGGAACAAACTTTTACGGATTATATCGAAGTGCTGGATTGCAGCGGACCAGATATTGATTTTTCAGCAGACCGAACCGCGATATGCCCGGGAGGTTGTATCCAATTAACGGATATGTCTACCTCCAATGGCACCATTACTGCATGGAATTGGGATTTGCCCGGTGGTCAGGCTGTGGGAGAAGATATGCCCGATGTTTCAACCCAGCAAAACCCGATCGTTTGTTACCAGAATCCGGGTAGCTATATTATCACACTTTCTGCGACAGATCAGGAAGGACCTTCAGCGATTACCAAATCTATGACTATTACTGTTGACCCATGCACCGGTCCTCCGCAAGTTGGATTTTCGGTAAGTGATACTTCTATTTGTACCGGCGATTGTGTCGATTTTACCGATCTCTCTTTAGGTCTTGTCGATGACTACTTATGGGTATTTCAGGGAACTGCCAATATCAATGATGCCACTTCTATAGAACAAAACCCATCTGTAATCTGCTACAGCCAGCCCGGAAACTACAATGTTACACTCACTGTGAGCAATTTAAACGGAGAAATTGATTCTGAGACAAAAGTAGATTACATCCACGTATCGCAATGTATAAATAAGCCGGTACCGCGTATCGAAATTAGTGCCGATACCATTTGTGCGGGTACATGTGTTGATTATACCAGCACGAGCACCGGAATCGGTATAAGCGCGTGGGAATGGAATTTTCAAGGAACCGTAGCCGGCAGTGGCACATCTTCTCTTGAGAATCCTACTCAGATATGTTATGATAATCCTGGAACTTATTCTGTATCGTTAAAAGTAACTGGAGCCGGTGGAGACAGTTTGCGGGTATTTCAAAACAGTATAACGGTGGTGAATACTCCTGCTTGCCGTCCTCAGATTGAAGTGTCGGGTCCAGATACCTTGTGCGTGGGCGATTGTACAGAATTTTCTGCGCAATTTATGAATGCAGATTCTGTCCAATGGACATTTCAAGGTGGAACGCCATCTACTTCAAATGCCGAAAACCCGGGGCTCATATGTTTCAATGAAAAAGGGGAGTATATGATCATTTTGGAAGCATGGAATGCGGCCGGTGCTGCACAACCAGTGGTATTAGATGTTTTCGTAGGTGCACGACCTCCGCTGAATGCGGGTGCAAATCAAACGATTAGTTCAGGTGCAGTGGTTACGCTGAAAGGTACAATCACCGGAAATAATTCTCCAATAGGTGATTTTCTTTGGCAGCCATTCAATCTTGTGGATGATTTTCATGCACAGACCGTTCACACATCGCCCGATGAAACCACGCAGTATATAGTGTATTATCACGAACCCGGAACGTGTACTGCCGTAGATACAGTATCGGTATTTGTCAATTTTGTTGCTGCAGTGGGTGTTCCTACTGCGTTTTCACCAAATGGTGATGGTGAAAATGACGTACTCAGAGTACTAGGGCAGGGAATTTCACGTATGACATTTAAAGTGTTTAACAGGTACGGCCAATTGGTATTCGAATCTTTTAAACAAGAAGATGGTTGGGATGGTACCCAGAATGGTAAGGAGTTAAATCCCGGGACGTTTGTTTATACACTGCAGGTAACTTTTGCCGAAGGTGCGCAGGAGGTGTATACCGGAAATGTAACGCTGTTTAAATAGAAAGATCGTTTTATGAAAAAAGTTTTACATACGTTTATCGGAGTCGTTTTTATCTCGCTCTCCGGAATGGCGCAACAAGATTATCATTTCTCTCAATTTTTTGCAGCACCAATTACGTATAACCCTGCCACAGCCGGAGCCTTCGAAAGCGATGTGCGTGGCATGCTGAATTACAGAAGCCAGTACGGTTCTCTTTCAAGCAATCCGTATAAAACATTTGCTTTTGCTGCCGACGCACCGATCAAACTCACCAAGGAGGCTTATGATCTGAACTTTTTAGGAATAGGTCTTTCTGTGGTAAATGACAATGCAGGTATCGTCGATTTTAACACACTGAATATTGCGGGTGATGTTTCATATGCAATCGATTTGGGTGGTACTGAAAACAGACCTCACTTCATCTCTGTTGGATTACAATTAGGATTGATCCAGCGTTCTTTAAATTTAGATGCCGGTTCTTGGGAAAATCAATGGACGGGTACAAGCTTTAATCAAGGATTGGCTTCAGGCGAGCAAACCTCAGGCACTGTCAATGAATCCAATATTGATTTGGGTGGAGGAGTAACATATTACAAGGCTTTCGCCAGTGAAACCAGAATGCTTATTGGAGCCAGCGTGCTTCATGCCAATAGACCAAATGTAGGTTTATTAGGGTCAAAAGATGCACTTTTGCGCAAATATGTCGGGCACGCCAGTTTGGCCATTAATCCTGTGGGTTCTCAGGTTACCTATTTACCTAATCTTTTCGTGATGTTCCAAGGCCCAAATCATATTATCGATATCGGATCTGAAATTGAATTTACAATGTGGGATCGAACGGAATTTACTGATTTCCGAAATAATCTTTCCATGAATATCGGTGCTTATTACCGCTACAAGGATGCCATCTACTTTATCGGACGCGTGAATTATTACGACTTCTCTTTTGGGATCAGCTACGACTTTACTGCATCAAAACTCTCTGAAAACAATAATGGCCAGGGTGGTGTGGAACTAGTTCTGACGTATCGTAAGAGCTTTACTGGCCCGGGATCTAACCGCAAGAAACTGGTTAGGAGTAAGGGGCTTTAAAGAATAGGCAATTGACAATAGGCAACAGGCAATTTTGATATGTAGCCTGGAGGGCATGACTTATTAATCGCGAGTTTCATATAAAGGCCAGTTGTATATTGTCAATAAAATTAGAGATTTCAAAAAAAAATAAATTGCCCGTTGCCCACTCTCACTCACTAATACTTTTCAGGATTATTCAACATATGATGTAAAAGCCTTCCGACTTCTTCATTTTTCTCTGAAAGATTCTCATGAACCTTCTTATTAACATACACGCATTTTAACGCAAAGTATATCCAAACACTTGTTTCTGAATTTTCAGCATCGCAATCAGAGATTTTGGATACAAAGTGAGCCGGATATTGCTTCTTGCGATAAGCTTTTGCAAGATTAGCGCAAACACTACGTGATGCTCTCCTAATTTGGTCAGTAAGTGAGTACCGTTCCTCTTTCGGGAATAATTTACTGATTTCAAAAATCTGCATAGACAGATCAAAAGCCATCTGATAAACCTTGGTCTCTTTAAAATTCTTCGCTCCCATTTTTCTATAGAGAAATGAAAAATTTAGAGGCTAAAAAAAAAACATTTTTTAAATTGCCTGTTGCCTATTAAAAACTAAATCCGCTTCATCTGCCCCTGAATCATTTTAATCTGATCGGTCAGTAATTTGTTCTTATCTAGTTTTTTTACTTCCGTAATCAAATTCATTGCTTCTCTCTTTCGGCGTTTCATCACGGCGATTCCAGCAAGATTTAGTTTGGCCACAGCCCGATCTGTTTTCATTCGTAAACCAATTCCCAGCGAACGTTTGAAATACTTTTCAGATTTGGTAGCACTCTCGGTTTGTGCACTGATAAGCCCCATCAAATAATAATAGTATGCTTCTTGTGATTTTACGAGATGCTCAGGGTGTTTAATCTTTTCAAGAGTCGTCTTGGCTTTATCAAATTTTCCTCGGCGCAATTGAACAAAAGCCCACATAATAAGTTCGTGCTTAAAAAGGCTGAGAACGAATATTCCCGATACGAAAATAAACAGGATTCCATTCCCGATATTTCCCATTGAAAATTGATAGATAGTCCAGCCAAGTGAAGCCAAGATAAGTATGTACTTGATTATTTTGTTGATCATTTTTTGATTTTTGTCGGCTGCAAAGGTAATCAGAACAGGCGTATTTGCAGTATCGTTTGGATATAACTTCGATAATTAATTGCGCTGTGTAACATACCTATTCATGAATCGTCTTTCCGTCAAACAAACTAAACATTCATTGACATGAAAAAGATGATTTACCTACTAACTGCATTGATTGCGTGCAGTCTAAATGGATTTTCTCAGAACGATGCAATTAGTCATTTTTTTAATGATTATACCAACCGCGAAGATGTTACCATGATTACTCTCAGCGGAAAAGTGTTTGAACTTGCCGGACAAATCGAAGTAGATTCAGATGCTCAAAAATTTAAAGAAATGGCCGCCGATATTACCGGCTTTAGAATGGTAGTAGATGAAAATGATGCAAATGCGAAAAGTACCGCCATCCTTGCACGCAAAAGTGTTTCAGCTCAATTTGAAGATTTGGTGACCGTAAAAGACAAGAATGCGGATATACATCTGATGATCGATGAGTCGAACGGAGTTGTACATGAGTTACTTGCAATAGTGGGCACTGATAGCAGTTTTGTTTTGGCGAGTATAGTCGGTAATATGAAATTAAGCGATATAGGTGCTGTCACAAAACAGTTGACCGCCGTGGGGCAAAGTATGACAAATACCAAACTTGATCCATCTGAAATCCTAATTTTTCCGAGCCCGGCAAATGTAGGTCAGGAATTGCAGATCGAATTTCCTGAAAAGTTGTTGAACGCCAAAGTGACTGTATATAATGTTTCCGGAAAGGAAATGCTTAGCTTTAATGCCAATTCGAAATCAAAAAAACTGGATTCTTCCAAACTTGGTTCGGGTGTATTTTTGCTGAAAGCTACCAATGGCGATCTTGAAATAACCCGTAAGTTCCTTATTCAGTAGTTGATTTTGAGTACAACCGGATTCGATGCTTCAGGAAGAATTTACAAGAACGATTTTAATACATAAAAACAAGATGTATCGATTTGCCCTAACATATATGAAAGATGAGGACGACGCAAAGGATGTGGTTCAGGATGTGCTCCTTAAACTTTGGGAAACCCGCGATGAGCTGAGTCTTGTAAAGAATTTGGAAGCATGGTGTGTTACGCTTACACGAAACAAATCCTTGGATAGATTAAAACGTGTAGGCCGTAAAATGAAAACAGAATTAAGTGAAGTAAAAATGCAAATAGTTTCGGAAGAAATATCGCCGGTGAAAGCGGTCGCAAACAATCAGGAGATGGCTCATATTCGAGAAATAATGAGTCAGTTACCTGAAAAACAGCGAGCCGCATTTCATCTGCGCGATGTAGAAGGGTATAGTTACCTCGAAATTTGCGACAGCTTGAATATGGACATCAGTCAAGTGAAAGTCAATATTTTCCGAGCACGGAAAGCAATTAAAATGAATCTCGAAAAACTGCATAGCTATGGATATCAGGAGAATTGAATTCTTGGAGAAAAAGTATTGGGAGGGAAGTTCCACGCTCGAAGAAGAACAGGAAATTCGGCAGGCAGTTGCGGCAAATGAACCGGGACTGAGCAAAGAGATAATGGCGCTTTTTGATTCCACTATTTCTGATTCGAAACCTGAGCTTGGCGATGATTTTGATGCCGCTTTCTGGGAGAAAACGACTGAAGTGACGCGTAAGGCTTCCTTTTGGAATGTCTCTCAATTCATGAAATATGCCGCTGCGGGAATTATCCTCTTTGGATTGACAATGGCTTTATGGAATATCCTCTTGAATAATGGTCCGATGAAACCGACGCAAATCCAAGAGGTATCACAGGTTGATACATACACAGATCCTCAGCAAGCTTTCGAAGAAACCAAACGAGCTTTGAGTTTTGCCGCTTCAAAACTCAATAAGGGCAAGGAACCTATTACTGAAATAAAAAGATTTTACGATGCACGAGTGAGCATTTCCGGAATGGAAAATCCACCAGTTGCAAAGGATTCAATAAATTAAAAACGATGAAAACAAAGAATTTTTTCACACTGCTATTTACGTTGCTTGTAAGCGTTTCGGTGCTCAGGGCACAAGATGCAATCGACAAATATTTTAGCAAATATGCTGATAATCCGGATTTCACTTCGATAGTAGTATCGAGTAAAATGTTTGAGCTTTTTGCAAAATTTGACGCAAACGATCCTGAAAGTCAAACCATGCGGGAAGCGATCAAGGGATTGAAAGGAATACGCATTATCGCCTACGAGCAAGAAGATGCGCCTAATTCAGTGCTGACAAATTACAAGACGGCTATTCAGAAAGTGGGAAAGGAATATGAGATTCTGATGAGCGTAGACGATAAGGACGAAAAAGTACGTTTCTACATACTCGAAGACGGTGATTTAATTAAGGAACTTTTTATGATTGTTGGTGGCAACGGGAACTTATTTATGATGAGCCTTGTGGGTGATATTGATCTTGAAAAAATTTCCAGCCTTTCGAAAAGTATGAATATTGGTGGAATGAATTATCTTCAAAATTTAGATAAAAAAGATGATTCGAAATAAGGTAGTCGCATTCTTCTTCCTGATCTCACTTTGTTTCAGCGGCTGCAAGCAGCAATCGACCGAAAGCAAAACCCTCACCGAATTCTCCCGATCAGACAGTAGTTCCTTCCGTGGATTGTATTTTTATACCACTACCATCCGTATGCTTGCTAAAGTATTTGGTAGTGAGTCTGGAACAGCATTATCTGAGGTAAAGGGTGCCAGGGTGTATTTTTCGCTCAAGGATGATGACCCTCAAATGATAAAAAGCCTTTTCGCATCTCTTCAGGCAGGAGTGAGGGATGAAGGTTACGAAGTATTGGTTGAGATGAAATCTCCAGGTTCAAATATTCATGTGTATTTGAATGACGGGGATATTCCTGATTATATCTTTTTTATTCGTGGAGATGCGGGAGATTTGATTGCCGAATTAAACGGGAATTTATCGCAGGAAAGCATTCGCGAAATTATGCAGATGGATCTATCGGAAGCAGCAGAGATGTTTGACTTAATACCCGATAAACCAAACCAAGGGTCTGACTCACTTAAAATCGAGAGCCCTGAACCAGCCGACAAACCTTAACATGAATAATATTTTAGAAATAGAAGGTCTGACAAAACGATTCGGACGAATAACGGCGGTCGATAATATGGAATTGAATATTCCAAAAGGATCTGTATTTGGGCTGCTCGGACCAAATGGAAGCGGAAAATCGACAACCCTAGGAATGGTGCTTGGCGTTGTAAACCCGACTGGCGGAAGATATAGCTGGTTTAATGAGCCTGGGAATTACAAAGTTCGAAAGCGACTCGGCGCTATAATTGAATCGCCCTCATTTTATCATTATCTCTCTGCGAAACAGAATCTCCGTGTGGTTTGTGAAATTAAAAATGTCGATCCCTCACGGATTGATGTGGTACTCGAAAGGGTGCAATTACTTGCGCGAAAAAATGACCCGTTCAAAACCTATTCCCTAGGCATGAAGCAGCGACTGGCGATAGCTTCGGCGCTGCTTTCAGATCCGGAAGTACTCATTCTCGACGAACCTACCAACGGACTAGATCCACAAGGGATTGCTGAAATTCGGAATTTGATAATCGATCTTGCCAACGAAGGTCGAACGATCATTCTCGCCAGCCACTTACTCGATGAGGTACAACGCATTTGTACTGATTTTGCGGTGTTGCGCTCCGGCAAAAAGATTTATCAGGGCAAGGTCAATGAATTTTCAGATGAAATCAGAAATCTTCAAATAAGCTGTAAAGATGAACAAGCACTCGACGCTTTTTTAAAGTCTTCCCCAATGATATCGTCTTTTCGCCGAGAAGGAGATCGATTTTCAGTATTCCTGAATAAAGATTTGTCAATCACAGATTTTCATCAAACGGTTATAAAAAACGGTATTGTACTCGATCTTCTAAGTCTAAATAGAAATTCGCTAGAAGAGAAGTTTCTCGAAATATTAAAAACAGCTTCCAATGATTAGATTGATTCGTCTCGAGTTTTTAAAATTGAGAGCCAACCGTGCTATGTGGATTTTGCTGGGACTCTATTTGCTAAGCCTTGTGCTTATCGCTTTTTCGGGAGATGCCATTCTCCGCTATTTGGAATATGAAGGAGTCATGTATAAATCTTTGAGCCCCACCATGCTTCCTATATACGACTTCGAAGATATATGGCAGAATCTCGCGTGGCTTGGCTATTTCTTTAAGATCTTTCCGGCCTTCCTACTTATAATTTCCATTTCCAATGAATTTCAGTTCAAAACAAATCGTCAGAATATAATTGATGGCCTCTCACGAACCGAATTTTTCTTATCGAAACTAAGTTTTGCTGCTTTCCTTACTTTTTTATCTGGTTTACTGCTATTTATTCTGGGTGCAGTCCTTGGTTTTTCTCATGCAAATGTTCAAACATTCGAAGCTTTCGTGACGAATTTATTTTTCATCCCCGGGCATATATTTCAACTTTTTCTTTACTTTATTTTTGCAATATTCCTTTCACTAGTTATCCGCAAATCAGCCATAACCATAGTCCTGGTTTTGCTCTACACCGTTTTTTTAGAGCCTATTGCCTCTCAGATCATTGGACATTGGTATCCTCTCATTGCATCTTGGTTTCCGCTACAGGCATTTGCGAATGTTATACGTTTTCCATTTTCAAAATATGTTTTCCTTCATTCACCCGATTCTATTGCCTTGTCAGATGTGCTGATTGCATCGACTTGGGGGGCAGTCTTTTTGTTCGGAATATTTTATCAATTGAAGAACCGGGATTTTTAGTGGGAAGGTTTGGGAACGATTAATCTGTTCGCTATTGATTGTGTTTCTAATTTTAACATAAGGGACACGAAGTACTTCACGAAGGCCACGGGGAACAGGACTACCAAGAAGATTGGGATGATTAATTGGTTTCTATAATTCCAGAGCTTGTTCAGGTGGTGTTATTTTTTTGAATTTTAGTGGGTAAGTATGGGGTATGAAGGTCAGGTTTTTTTGGAGGAATATTCCGCAACATTCCAAATGCAGCTGAGTCCAGCATTACAAATGCGGGGAGTCCAGCTTACCGTATTGCATTCTATATAAATATGGCATTTACAGTAACAAGTTGGATCAAGTTGGTCTCAATTAAGTAGTGTGGCATGAAGAAATTTTTATTTTACACTATCAGCTGATTATTATAGGAATTGTCACTGTATTGGGGTTCTGTTATGTTAATGAGTTTTCTCAGACCTATCCTCCTTTAAAAAGCTATATCTACGATCAGAATATAAACTCATTGAATGCATGTTTAGCGAATTGTAATTTTTACAATGATGCATTGACGGTAACAATAGAGGACACAACTCAAAAGCAGGATAAAATCGATTACTATTTTGATATCTCATTAAATAATAAGTTGTTAGCACAAACATATCAATTATGTCTTTCTAAGAATAAAGAGAACCAAAACAGTAACGGTGAAGATTTTGAATGCGGTTGGCTATAATTTTAAAAAAAGTTACAATCTTAAAAATGAGCAATTGAATCAGGATATGATTATTTCCTTTGAAAAGTATGTTTTGAATAAGTTGCCTTGCTTGAAAAATGCGAAGAATTGAATCATTTTAGATCCGCTGCATTTTCAATACTCTGGAATGTCATTACTTAGCAGTAGTCATTAATATTTATCATGCCTTGCAATATTACTCCCTATGTCATTAAGTTCCGGATTAGGCATTCGTTCATTAGACCAAATTGCGATCTAACCCCAACGACTTGAACAATATTATAGACCATTACATATTACAACAGTCTCGTTAGGGACACTATATCGGTAGCACTATAAGGACAAGAATACATCTCTGTGCCATTAGGTAAAGTATATACATAACTAAAAACACCAGTTATTTCATATTTCGTATCTAAAGGCACGGTAGGTAGTCCACAACATAAAATTCTACCCACATTTTGTCCCTAACGGGACAATTGCAGGCCAACTAAATGACAATGGTATTACTCCGCACCGAAAGACTGTTATAAGGCAAAATATTTTTTACTTCGGGCAACGATTTCAAAGCGAAGTTTACCTCTCTCTATACCATTCCATTTATACTTTTTTTACTTTCCCTTTAAATGGAGTAGGGGTAATCTCATTATTTTGCTTGGGCGAGTAATTTCAAAACATATCCAAAATCGAATACTTTCCTCCGAGATCCAAACATCAATTTCTTTTTCGAAGCGATTCAATTTATCTTTTTAAGATTGTAAATAGTATACTTTTCAATTAATTTTTCAAGTATTTCTGTGAAATTGATTAGAATCCGTTTTGTGTTTCATTGTTCGGAAACAGATCCAAATATCAATTATTGTTTACAAATGTAACCCGAACAGACTGGGGATAGCTTCTTTTGAATTCGAATGTTCATGAGAATAATCCACATTTGTAATTTATTCGGTGTGATTTAAATATAATATATATCAAATTGATATACAGTATATATTAGGATTTATTTTATGTATGTATTTAATCTATTCGAAAAATAATAATATTGCATAGCTTTGTGATTAAATATTTGCGGAAGCAGAAAAGTTACAATTGTAAACAATGGAATTAAAAGATCGCATCGCAACAGTTATTCAGGTCAATCAGCACACGGCGGCATCGTTTGCAGATTTGCTCGGTGTGCAAAGATCCAGGATATCACATATTCTAAATGGACGGAATAAACCGTCGGTGGATTTTATTGAAAAAGTTATTGAACATTTTCCGCGCGTTGATGCCGGTTGGTTAATTACAGGTAAAAGTCCTGATTCTAGAAAAAAAGAAATACCCGATCAAATTCTAAAGACCGATACAACCCAAAAGCAGATTCCGCCGTCAGATAGAGTGAAAAGAATATCTTCGGACAGACAAGTGAAGAAGATTGTTATTTTTTATTCCGATCAAACCTTTGAAACCTATGACCAAAAAAATCTTTAGACCCGCAATTTTCTTAGATCGGGATGGGGTCATAAATCACGATCCCGGAGATTATACTGCCAGTCTTAAGGAGTTCACCATTTTGCCCGGAGTAATCGAAACCTTAAAAAAATGGTCGGATGAGGGCTACGTCATTATTGTTATTACCAATCAAGGCGGATTGGCCAAGAATCGTTATACACTGAAAGATTTCAAGAAAATTGATAAATACATGTCTTCAACATTTAAAGAAGCGGGTGTTGATTATTTGGAAACCTATTATTGTCCGCATCACGATGCTATAAGCAATTGTTTATGTCGCAAACCACATCCCGGAATGATTGAGAAAGCAGCAGCACGCCATCATATAGATAAAAATAAATCGGTGATGATCGGTGACAAATGGCGTGATGTAGAAGCCGCTGAAGCTGCCGGAGTAAGGGGGATTAAAATTGATGTGAACCAAGATCTTCGAACATTGACACCTCTGAGTTTTTAACAAAAATATGCACATCTGAATAATTTAACTAACTTCCATCTCCTGCTAAACTAATTTTGAAACCAATTCTTAACCAGTATGAAAAAAATCTACTTATTCCTAATCGTCTTTTTTCCTGTTATTATCGCACATTCTCAAGGCTGTCCGGACGGAGAAGCCTTAATGGAAATTGATATTCTGACCGATAATTATGGGCAGGAAACTTCTTGGGAACTCACTGACATTAATGGAAGTACTATTGCAAGCGTATCCTACCCGGATTCAGCAGATGGCATGTTATTTCACTATGAGTATTGCGTCCCGGACAGTGAATGTGTTTTTTTTACTATGCATGACTCTTACGGCGATGGTATTTGCTGCAATTTTGGCGAAGGCTATTACACCATTTCTATAGACGGAATTGAAATGGCTTCAGGTGGTGATTTTGATTCAGAAGTTCATGAAGAATTCAATTGTCCGGAAGGATCTTCCTGCAATAGTCCAATCGAAATAGAACAAGGTACATTCACAGTAGGCGATAATTTGGGATGGTATATTTTTACAGCTCCAGAAAATGGAATTTATGAAATGAGTACCTGCGAAAGTGTCGGTTGTGATACACGTCTCCAAGTATATGAATACTGCAATATGTCTGGTTTTGATGATACGCAAATCGGGGCTATTTATTTTGATGACAATAATCCGACATGCGGAAATCTCGCACATCTCGATGCTATTCTTGAAGGAGGACACACTTATTATATCCGGGTAAGCCAAGTAGAAAATTGTGATGCCCCTGTAATATTCGAATTGAATTATATCGGGGAAGTTACGGGCTGTACAGATCCTGCGGCTTGCAATTATGAGCCACTTGCCACCGCTGACGACGGGTCTTGTATATATCCGGGAGACCCCGATTGTACCGAAGGTCCAGATTTGAGAATTAATCAGGAAGTACTTCAGTCATCGTGTTATGTTTCGAGTATAAATGTTGGGCCGAACGATTGTTATATTAACGAAGGATGTCTTAACGGATATGGCGACCGCGAAATTATTCGGTTTACAACGCGTATTGAAAATATCGGAACGCAGGATTACTATATCGGATCTCCTTCTACCCAACCTCAAATGTTCACATTCGATCCGTGTCATAATCATTGGCATTATGATGGGTATGCTGAATATTTACTCTACGATACCGATGGCAACGAAATACCAATTGGATTCAAATTCGGATTTTGTGTAATGGATTTAACTTGTCCTGCAGGAATTCCGGCACAATACGGTTGTAGCAATATGGGGATCACAGCGCAGTGTGCAGATATATACGGTTCAGGACTTTCCTGCCAATGGATCGACGTGACGGATGTGCCAGACGGTGATTATCATTTAATTGTCAGAACCAATTATGACAACAGTCCCGATGCACTCGGTAGAATGGAACTTGATTATGACAACAACTGGGGACAGGTTTGTCTAAATCTCGACCGTTCAGCTCCCGATGGCGAATTGCAAATTCAGGTTCTCTCAGACTGCGATGTCTATGTAGATTGCGAGGGAGTTGAGTTTGGATCGGCGGTAATGGATTGTGAAGGTACATGTGGTGGAATAACTCTTGCAGGCGATTTGAATATGAATGGACTTCAGAATATGGCCGACGCGCTGAATTACAACCAATCAATTCTCGCCGATGATATTACTCCTTCATCTTGCAACGACCTAAATGATGATGGGGAAATCACCGTTACCGATGCGGCACTTATCAATATTTGTAATATCTATAATGTAGCCCATCAACATCCCGATTCTTCAGGAGTTCACGACCATTGCAATTTTCCGCGTCCGGAAATAATCAATTATTACGATTCTGTATATTTTACCATTTCCGATTACGATCTGGAACTTGGGTATCTTGATATTTCTGTGAAAAATCCAAATAATCGGATTGTCGGTTATGAATTCAATATGAGCGGAATAGATATTCTAAACACTGAAAATCTGGCAGATTTGGAATCCTTTCCCAATGAGCCACAAAACGCTTTTCTCGGCCAAAAAGTGCTGAGCATGTCCTATGTAGATAGCTCTCTGGTGAAATCGGATGTATATCAACCTCTGGTGCGAATTTATTTTACCAACGCGCAAGAGGAGATTTGTATTTCCGAAATTGTCGACGTGGTAAATCATGCGTATGAGAATACACTGACTTATGTTGAAGATGGCTGTGTTACTTATACAGGAATGGATAAAGCACTCAATCCGTATCGTGTTAAAGTGTATCCCAATCCATTTCACGATAAAACCACCTTTTCCGTATATAATCCCACAGGCGAAAGCTTGCATCTAACAATTCACGATCTTGCCGGCAGGAAAGTCTTTGAGAAATCAAATATTACCGGAAAAGACTATTCTTTTGAAAGTAAGAATTTATCTCCGGGAGTATATTTCTACAAATTATCTGGAAAACAGCGACAAACTGGAAAAATTGTGTTGAACTAACTGCTTATCTAAATAAAGTCAATCATTATAGCCACTCATTTTTGAGTGGCTTTTTTACTATTTGCGAGTTGGGTTTCATGATCAAGACCATCCACCTTAATGTGTGACCAATTTTCACCTGATTTTATTCGGTATAATTGCATTTCACTGATTCCAAACTGCTTGGCAATAAGTTTTAATCTTGTCCGCCTGTTTGGATCGAATATTTTACGCTTAATACGGATGACATCCGTAGATGTAAGCTTATGCCCGCGAGTAGGGTGCGATGACTTTCTCTTCTTGCGGCTTTCCTGCACGTAAGGGCTGTTTTGCTGATGTTTCTCAACTTCTTTTTTAGTTGCCCATTTCAGATTATTCACGTGATTGTTTTTCTTATTGTAATCTTTGTGGATTACATATGTCTCTTCTTCACTCGTCTTATCAAGAAAAAGCGATGCAACTAATTTGTGTATGTAGAGTGTTTTGGATTTACCAAATGGACGCGATACGAATGTGGGGTATCCACCAAGAATTCCGCCTCTCAATAAGTTACCATTTTCAATCTTGTTTGTGAAACTTACAAGCCTGCCATAATTGGATATGGCATACTGATACATCAATGCATTCGGTTCAAACTTTATCTCCTTCCATTTTTCATCAGGGAATGTGCGTACCATACTTATCTTTTTTTTACTTTTTTAAGTGTTAGCAAAAAGTGCTTAGTCGTCACTTTTATTTAAATTATAATGGATGCTTGAAGTAACAAGCTTTAGTGCTAATGAATACTTTATAATATACTAACGTCATACAACCCCCATTTGGTTCTCACTTTTGCTCTAATAACTAAAAAAAAGACCATAATAGACAGTTTGTCAACGTATAAGATAAGTGTTTATGTTCGTTAATTTTGAAAGAATGTTTACGACGTTACTTATTCAGAGTGAATAACCAAGCTAAAGATATAGGCGCTTACTATTGTTTTCCTGAAAAACGGGGTAGAACCGGTTCAGCTCTTTTAAAAATGAAAAACGGCTTGAAATTTGTTGAAGACTCTTTAACTTTGCATTTTTGTCGAACATTTTTATTATTTTGTCGTACTGAAAGGAATAGATAAATTCCCTTTATTTGAAGTGTAAATTCTAAGCTATGATTAAACTCTTACTTTCAATTATAATATCTTTCGTTTCTTTCGGAATGATGGCTCAGGAAGCCATATTTACCAATCTTTCCCAATTTGGGATGGGAAGTACACTGATCGACGGAGGTCAATCAATTGCCTATGATGGCACTAATTCCATAATTGTTTACGGGACTTTTTCCGAAGATATGGATTTCGATCCTGGTGCAGGCGACTCTGTAATAAACCCGCTCGGCTCTCCGGATTTATTTCTGGCCAAATATCAACAGGACGGAACATTAGAGTGGGCGTTCAATTTGGGGCGAATTAGCCTTACAAATGGGATGTCTTCTAGCGGGTTGGTCATCGACGAAAACAACGATATTCTTATTTCTGGAAGTTTCTCAAGCAGTGTTGATTTCGATCCTTCAAGTAATGTAGAAATGCGAACCAGTGAGGGTGGAAAAGATGCTTTTATTGCGAAATATAATTCTGATGGAGATTTTATATGGGTTAATACATATGGTTCCATTTTCTTTGAGTTTGGTGAAGTCCTTGGATTGAATGCAGATGGAGATATATATTACTCTTTACGTTATAATGGTGAGATTGATGTCGACCCGGGTGCCGGAGAAGTACTTCTTACTCCACAGCCGGGGTCTTCTGATGCAGCTTTGATTAAGTATAACGCCAATGGCGAATATCAATGGGATTACGTGATTTCCTCACCTGATAATGATAATATAACTTGTGTATCTATTGCTTCCAACGGCCTTGTTGGGGTAGGATCTACCATCAACGGTTCAAATTCTGGATTTAATGAAAGGGATATGCAGCTCTCAATACTCCAAGAGGATGGAACTCCAGCATGGGAGTATAATTTTTCAAATTATGATAAGTCAAATGCTATTTATAAGATAATATTTACGGATGATAATGCGAATGTTATTATTGGAGGCACAATAGAAGGAAATACTGATTTTGACCCTTCAGAAGAAGGGGATATGACAGTAGATCCGCTATTTGCAGATCCTTTTTTCGCAAAATATGTAGTTAGTGACGGGAGTCTCAGTTGGGGAAGGTTTATAAAATCAGGAGGTACAGAAGATAATCTCAGTGGATTAACCGTATCGGGTTCGTCCTTAATTATTACGGGTTCATTCGATAATACTGCTACCTTTAATACAGGAGATTTCACTTCTCAAAAAGTTTCCGCTGGTGGTGTTGATGTATTTATGGCCGCTTACAATAGTGAGGATGGAGCGTATATTGGTGCTAAAACCTTTGGAGGTGCCGGAAGTGAAATATCTATCAATACCGCGTTTTTGTCAGATGGAAATGTGGCTATGATCGGATCTTACACAAATTCTTTGCAACTAAATTCTGATGAATCGCCAATTCCTTCTTTGGGGTATTCTGATGTATTTTTTGGCGAATTTTCGTATCAAATCGTTGTTAGCGATGGACTTAAAGCTGTTGATGCAGCAAGTTTAATATCCATGTATCCCATTCCGGCTAAAAATATACTCAATATTGACATAAGTAATTCTAACCTTTCCGGAAATATGGAACTGAAAATAATGAATGTAGTTGGCCAGATTGTGATGGCTAAAACTTTGGATCAGAAATCCACAAAATCATTGGATATTTCTCAACTGAATTCAGGTGTTTACATAATTGATTTTAAAATTGACGGGCAGCGTTTTTCAAAGCGATTCGTAAAACAGTAATTCTATTTGGAAAAAAATGCGGCACTTATCCTTCTTGGGTTTGATCCAAAATCAGAGATTGAAAAGGAATCTTTTGAATTAACATTAGAAGAAGCCATCTTTACAGAGGCTTCTTTTTTTATGCTCAGGAGCTTTATTCCTAAACTTGCGGAAGCGCGTATTCTTAGGCTTATTAAACTTGCTGAGGCCGGTGATTTGTTCCATATTGAATTTCCCGAAAGGGGAGAACGGCTTGATTCAGATTCCCACAAGAAGAAGATCGAAGAATGCCAGAAAATTAGTGATTTGGTACAGATATACCAGCAGTATGAAATGAGGCTGAAGCTTAACATTTCTAATGAAGAGAATCCACACCGACTAATCCATCTCTACAAGAAATGGATTTCTCTTTTTTCAGCCTATTCCAATAAATTTCTTTCACTGTTTGAAAACTTGAATTTAGAGCTTGCCATTTCTGAAAATCCATCAATTTCAATTACACAGCCCAGTGATTATAACGTACTCGTGTCAGAATTGAAAAAAGAAGTTTATACCGACTCTGTTTTTATAGAATATCTCAGAATCCAAAAATTGATGATTAAATCTTCATAGCTCGATCCACCGCACGTTTATCGTCCTTGTCTTTAAGATCCTGACGTTTATCGTGCATTTTTTTACCCCGCGCAAGTGCAATCTGAACTTTGGCATATCCGCTATCAGCTATGTAAACACGTAATGGTACGATCGTTAATCCCTTGTTCTTCATCGCTTTTACCAGCTTTTCTATTTCTTGGCGATTTAGGAGCAATTTTCGGTCACGAGTAGGAGGCCGGTTGTTATAACTCGCCGGTTCGTACTGCGAAATATGCATATTGCGAATCCATACTTCCGATTTTTGAATAAAGCAATACGCCTCCATAATACTCGCTTTGCTGTTGCGAATACTCTTTATTTCAGCACCAGTAATTTGAATTCCGGCCTCGTACTTGTCGATAAGCTCGTATTCAAATTTGGCTTTTTTATTCTTTATGTTTACTACTTTGCTCATTTCGAAGATTCAAAGGAAATAAAAATACGAAAAAAGGCCGCCTTTTCGAGCGACCTTTTATAAAAATTGAGGAAGAAAGATTACTTCTTCGCGTTTTCATAGTTTTTTGCTACCTGATCCCAGTTTATTACATTCCAAAAAGCGGAAATATAATCGGGACGACGGTTCTGATAATTCAAATAATAGGCGTGTTCCCATACGTCCAATCCCAGGATTGGAGTACCTTTCACTTCTGCGAAAGACATCATTGGATTATCCTGATTCGGAGAACTGGTAATATGAAGTTTCCCATCGCCGCCTACTACGAGCCAAGCCCAACCAGAGCCAAAACGGGTAGCTGCTGCTTTATTGAAATCTTCTTTGAATTTATCCATGCCTCCAAGCTCGCTTTTTATTGCGTCACCAAGAGATCCTGAAGGATTTCCGCCTCCATTAGGACTCATTACTTTCCAAAACAATGAGTGATTGTAAAATCCACCACCGTTATTACGAACAGCAGAATCAGACTTGTCGACATTCTTCAGTATTTCTTCAATGCTTTGTCCCTCTTTGGGAGTGCCTTCGATAGCAGCATTCAATTTAGACGTGTAACCGGCGTGATGCTTATCATGGTGAATTTCCATGGTTCTAGCATCAATATGTGGTTCAAGTGCATCAAAACTATAAGGTAAATCTGGTAATTTAAATGACATAATTATTAAGTTTATTAGGTTTATAATATCAACATTCAAAGCTAAGGATAGTTTACCCATAGATAGTTAAATTTTGATAGAATGAACCTATACGGAAATAGACCAGAGGAATTCTTTAGGTAAGTGTTGCGATCCACTTTATAGCGTCGGCTTCGCTGGTGAAAAGCTCTACCGGGCAATCGGGACGGTGAAAATTCTTATAAAAATTCCCGACTATTTTTTGGGCTAACCCGTCAATTACAATGGCTTGTGAAAGTCTTAATTTTGAATGGTTCTTGTTATGGGCAAAGTAATCACGCGCCTGATTTGAAATATTTACGGTGCTCTCCAAAAAATTTATTATTAGATGGCAAGGCCGTCCATGTCGTATTGCCTCAATAGCAGCAGTATGCGCCATAGCTTCTTCTAAGTCAATCTCTTCACCATGATCTTTGTAGAGAACACGGACGATATCATCATCTAGCTCCGAAATGGTAGCCGAGGGGAGGTCGATAACTTTGCGCTTATGTAATCCGTTAGTGTTTACCATTGTGGAGGAGCTTATCACAGGTGTAAGGTACCAATTCTTTCTGAAATTCAAAAACCTATTCTCCTTGTCTCAAAGACTTAATCGATTAGTTTTGTCCTAAATTTCGCGGATGTACAAAAGCCTGATAAAGCCATTCCTTTTCAAAATGCAAGCTGAAAAAGCGCATAAATTCACTTTCAATTTTCTGAAAGTGGCTTTTCAGCTTCCATTCGTAAAATCTTTCATCTACAGTGCGTTTGCTACAAATCACAAAAGTCTCGAGCGTGAAGTTTTTGGACTGCGGTTTAAAAATCCCATAGGGCTTGCGGCCGGATTTGATAAAGATGGGAAACTATTCAATGAGCTGTCATACATGGGGTTTGGGTTTATAGAAGTGGGTACGGTAACGCCAAGACCGCAGCCCGGAAATCCACAGCCGCGCCTGTTTCGGCTTCTCGGAGATGAGGCACTCATTAATAGAATGGGCTTCAATAATCAGGGAGTTGAAAAACTTCGAAAAAGACTGAAAAGAAAATATGCATCCGTAATAATTGGAGGAAATATTGGGAAGAATAAATCTACCCCAAATGATGAAGCTGTAGGTGATTATGTGCATTGTTTTGACACGCTTTATGACGTGGTCGATTACTTTGCGGTAAATGTATCTTCACCCAATACACCCAATTTGCGCGAACTTCAGGAAAAAGAACCACTGAAAAAATTGTTGAATAGCCTTTCTGATCTGAATAAAACCAAGCCGCGCCAGAAGCCCATATTGCTCAAAATAGCTCCTGATGTGACGGAAAGTCAATTGGATGATATTATCGAAATTGTCGAGGAAACCGGTATTGCCGGAGTAATTGCAACAAACACCACCATTGAAAGAAATGGTTTAATTGAAGATGCCAAACAGCTCGAAGCTATAGGCAATGGTGGATTGAGTGGAAGACCATTGCGTAATAGATCGACACAAGTAATCCGTTATTTGCATACCAAATCAAAGGGTGCTTTCCCGATTATCGGTGTCGGAGGAATTCACTCTGCGCAAGATGCGCTGGATAAACTCGAAGCAGGAGCCTCACTCATTCAACTTTACACCGGATTCATTTATGAAGGCCCGGGGCTTATTAAAAAAATTAATAAAAAAATCATCGAAAATGGTCGAAATAATTGAATGTCCGAGAGATGCAATGCAAGGTATCCATCAATTTATTCCTACAGAGCAAAAGATTGCTTATTTAAATGCTCTGCTCAAAGTTGGATTTCAGACCATCGATTTTGGCTCTTTTGTTTCGCATCGTGCCATTCCACAAATGGCTGATACATCGAAAGTGATCAAAGGTTTAGACCTTACATCGAGTCATTCAAAATTGCTTGCCATTGTAGCTAATGAACGAGGAGCTGAAGAAGCTGCATCCATTGATGAGATTCAAACGCTGGGCTATCCATTTTCTATCTCTGAAACATTTCAAAAACGAAATACCAATGCGACTATCGATCAATCGCTGAAGAGGGTAGAGGCTATCAAAAAACTGAGCGATGCTGCCGGTAAAGAACTGGTGATATACATTTCTATGGGATTTGGAAACCCTTATGGAGAAGCATGGAGTCCGCAAATCGCTGTGAAATGGGCCGAAAGGTTGCATGATGAGTTGGAAATTAAAATACTGGCTCTATCAGATACCATAGGAACTTCTGACCGAGCATCGATTACTGATTTGTTTACGACCTTGATTCCGGAATTACCGAATGTCACATTCGGAGCGCATCTCCATACTACACCAAATGAATGGCGTGAAAAAGTGGATGCCGCTTATATGGCCGGTTGCCGTCGTTTTGATGGCGCAATAAAAGGATATGGCGGCTGCCCTATGGCTACAGATACCCTTACCGGAAATATGCCAACCGAAAATCTCTTGGCGTATTTCAATGAAAATCAGATTGAAAATTCGATTGATCCCATTCTTTTTGCGGAAGCAATGGCAAAAGCGGTAGAAATCTTTCCTTGATATTATGCGCTTTCCAATTCGAGAAGCGTAATCTCCGGTGGCATTCCGACCCTTCCGGGAAAACCGAGAAAACCAAATCCTCGGTTCACGTACAAATGTTGTTCATTGACCGTGTAAAGCCCACCCCAACGCGGATAGCGGTATTGTACCGGACTCCATTTTAAGATTCCTGGTATTTCAACTCCAAACTGCATCCCGTGTGTATGGCCCGAAAGTGTGAGATCAATCTTTGTTTGCTCCAATACTTGTGCATCCCAATGAGAAGGATCATGTGAAAGCAACAATTGGAAATTTTTCGGATCGGTATTCTCCATCGCTTTTGAGAGGTCGCCGTATTTGCTAAATCCTCCTGCACCCCAATTTTGCACGCCGATGATTTCAAAAGTCTCTCCTTCGGGTGTCGTGAAAGGCACCCATTCATTGAGGAGCAATCGCATTCCAACATTTTTATGGTGTATCTTTAGTTTTTCGAGGTTCTCAGCTTTTGCAGCAGCGCTGGGCCATTCTACATAGTCGCCGTAGTCGTGGTTTCCCAAAATGGAATATTTCCCATATTTTGCTTTCAGCCCCGATAAGACATCTTCCCAACCATTTACTTCATCCGCTTCGTTATTCACAAGGTCGCCGGTAAAAAGTATTAGGTCAGGTTCGAGCGCGTTGACCATATCGATACCACGCTTGACAGGTTTATGATCATTGAAAAAACTCCCAATATGGATATCTGAAATATGAACTATTTTTAATCCTGAAGCCGATTTGGGCAAATTTGCAAACGTCAGTTTCGTGCGTTCAACGCGAAAAGCATAGCGCCCGCGCAATATTCCGTAGAGCACGCTCAGAAAAGGTATGGCAGCCAAAACCCATCCAAGTTTTGAAATAAATTCCCACCGTGTAAGTGGATTTTTGCCATCGGAGGTGTTACCCTCATTATTGACTAAAAAACTGGCGATCCACTTGAAAAGATGTATGATATCATCAATAAGGTGAAATGATGCCGCAACCAGTTTTGGTAAAAGGATGAGAATTAATAAACCAAAACCAGCATAAAAAAGGTGATAATTTGGATGCTGCGTAATGTCGCGGGTGAAATGCGTGAATGAATAGATCAAAACTGCATAAGTCACAACCGAACTCAAAATATAAAGCCCGAGTGTGGAATAGCGCAGAGCGGCATTATGCCAATTTGACGAAATCATCCGATAAGACTTAAAGGCATATAAATCAATGACCAGAACGATTGCGACAAAAATTATTAGAGGGATGATGTTTTTCATAATAGCTTTAACTCAGATCGGATTTGATAACCGATTAGGAAAGAATATCAATTGATCCGAATTGTTTAGCGCAAAGTTCGAAAAATCGACTAAAAAAATGTTAAGTCCTTTTATTATTGAACCATATATGGCATAAAGATAAAGCTTGGATTGATTTCCCCTTAACTTCGTCATTTCTTAATTATTTGTAATTGAGGTATATGGGACGCTCAGTGACCTATAAGTTTGGAAGGATATTTCTAATATTCCTTCCGTCCTTGATTTTTTTATCGCAATATATGAAATCATGCAATCAAGCCCAGCCGAGATCAATATGCCACGTAATGATCGGGGAGCGGTCTATCCAATAGGAAAATAGCTGTCTTACTTTCCTTGGAGGCATTCAAATTATATAATTTCATATTAGTTTCTGAGGATTCGGACTCTTCCTTTTCAAGTGTGGCATTGGAATGACGGCGACGAGATTCTTGAGCATATACTTTTGCTTGAACCAAGTTCTGGTTATTTTGCACTACACCCATATTCGAATCAGCGGCGGAGGAGTTGATATTTTCTTCGATTGAGATTTCGGCAAATGAGGGGGCCCCATCCGCCAATGATTGCAGATCATTAGATACAGGTGTTTTAGGTATCGGCTCCAAGTCTAGGTCCCTTGCAGATGCATTGTCATCGGTATCTACCTTAGACGTTTTGGCCTGTGCGATAGACAATCGCGCAGGTCGTAATTCTTTCTGATTTGTTTCCACTTCTTCTGATCGTTCTTTATCTTTTTGTTTATCAAATCTTTCTAACGATTTTACTGAATCCAACTTGTCAATTAAAGTTTTCGAGGTCTCTTTTTTCAAAGGTTTATTTTCTGCAATTTTTGCACGATTTAAATTTTCTCCAGTGTGAGGTAAGATGAGAAAAATAGCTATCAGAACAGATGCTGCAGCCAAAGCTATCATGACAGGCTGTCGGTACCACGTTCTTTCGGGTATCCACAAACCTATGCGTCGCTCTTTTTTTGAATGGAAGGCATCGAAAGAATTCATTACGTCGTTGCGCATTTCAATAGGTAGGATTATATCCGGAGAACTCGACTGATCCATCAAAACCACTCTCATTGCTTGATATTTCTCACGACTTCCGAATTCCGACAGTACGAATGCCTGTTCTTCAGTATTCAGCGCTTCGAAATCTTTCGATTTCAGTAGGGACGATATTTCAAATTCTTCATCTTTCATTTTTATAAATTTCTTTAAATGCGTCGAGCCTTCCGGCTAAAGTTTGAATCGTATAGTGCAAGCGCGATTTCACCGTTCCTTCCGAAGTGCCGGTGGCTTCTGCAATCTCCCGGATCGAAAAGTCGTGCTTGAACCGTAGAATAAAGCTCGATCTTTTCGCCGGATCGAGAGCCTCAAGCTGTATTTTCAATTCTTTGTCAAACTGGAGTTTATCAATACCGGCCTCAGTTTGCGAAGGTGTATAATTCTTTTTTCCTTCCCATTCTGTGCGGGCCTTCTCCACCACTTCTTCGTGCCGGTATATATTCTTGCACATATTATTGGCAATGCTGTATATCCATGTTTTAAAACTTCGGGAAGGATTGAATTGATCACTTTTCTCAAGGATTTTTAAAAAGATATCCTGAGTCAAATCCTGCGCTAAATGTGCATCATATCGATTCATTTTCATAAAATAATTGTACATCGGTGCAGAATACCGGTCATAAAGTTTTTCGAAAGCCTGCCTTTGCCCAGTCATGGCCTCTTCCATCAGTAATTCGTCGGTATGATGGGAGTTCAATCTCATTTTCCCACCTGCTTCATTAGCTTATGTATGGTCCTGGCTGCTTGCTTTTCATTTTTAGATCCGAATTGATCGCTGTAGTGTGAAAAAGCATTTGAAAAATAACGGTATGAACGTATCAAACCTCGATCGGCCGGACTCTGAGCTGCATCATCGGAACCTGAAAAATGCAGCCCGACAATTGACATGGTAGTCGCTAAATTTTCAGTTTCGTCAGTAAGCACAAATCCAATTCCTTGAAGATGAAGTTGCATGGATGTATCAAGTTGGGTAAAATTGATGGTTGAAGCTATCCACAGATTCTCAGCGTCTGCCTGAACGATTGTTTGTAAGCTCCTTCCGTCAAAAGCACTGCATTGTTCTAGAAACAAGTTGTGCATATTGAAGTTAGAATTCCCATCTAATGCAGACGAGATTGCAATTAAATCCTGAATTCCTTGTGTCATCACCGTTTTTTTATCTTCAAGTGAAGCCACAGCATTTTTTCCAAAGTTCCTAAGAACCGGCGACAACATATTTTCGGAATCCAATCTGGCAAGTGCTATCCTTGCTTCCTTCTTATTTTGCGTAAGCTCGGCTGCAATAAACCGATAGGGTAACAGGAGCTTATAATCTGAATTGGAATGGAGAATTTCATCACAAGCGGACTTACCTCCTGAACTTTCTAAGAAATGAACAAATGCCACGCCTGAGCCTGAGGGATAAGCCGCCTTTAAATAAGAAGATGCTAAATTCCGTTTGAGATCGGGAACCGGAAAATAAGAAGCAGGGTTTTTTGATCGTTGAAGTTTATACGCCAGAAAGTAATAGGTCAATGCCTCAATTTCCGATGTGAATATAGTATCTTTTTCACTTATAATAGATTGATAATGAGCAGGAGGAAAGCGTTCCAATTCGAATGGCATATAGTCATTTTGCGAAAAAACACTTTGTACAGGCAAAAGCAGGAGTAGAAAAAGGATACGCATTTTTATTACTCTGTACACCTTAGGTGGAGCAACGTTCATTTAGATATCAAATTTTATGCTAAATCTATCCATTTATCCTCTTTTCAGCATCCTGACACCATGTAATTGTATAAATTTGCACCCATATGGATCAATCAGATATAGAAAGAGTAAAAAAGGCCCTTGATCAAACTCATGAATGGCCCTCAATATTCATGTTTAAATTTATTGTCCCTTCTGACAATGAGAAGATTGCTGAAGTAGAGTCCTTATTCAACAGCAATACTGCTGAAATTAGGATGAATGAATCGCGTAATGGAAAATACACAAGCGTCACCGCCCGTGAAGTAATGACCGATTCCATCAGCGTGCTCGATATTTATAAGAAGGCTTCGAAAATAGAAGGCCTCATCGCATTGTAATGAAAGAACTGAAAATAATACTGCTCATTTCTGCAGTTGTACTATTTATAATTGTTTTTTATCGCTGGCTACTACGCTACCTGCACAAAGATGAAATCAATGTAAAATTTTCTTATTTATTTCCGTTTGAAAAAAAGGTATTTAGAGGCTCGGAGCGATTCAAAATCGACCTTCCGGAAACCAGTGAGGTACGTGCCGAAATTTTGGAAACTTCAGGAGGGGAATTGCTTCATTTGGTTTTTGAAGGACGATTAAAACAGGGAATTGCAGATATGAATATCGATTTTGGAAAAGTGAAAAATGGCGAATACCATTTGAAAATCGTTCTTGCGGATCAAACGATAACGCGATTTATTCGGATTGAGAACGAAATAAGCTAAAGTTATAACAAAAAAAAACGCCGCGATCAGCGGCGTTTTTCACTATTCATCTTTCGATTTATCCTTTTCTTCCTTGGGCTTTGTGCCTTTGGTAATTTTAATCTTGATCTCTTCTTTGTCTTTCTTGAAACCAATATTAATGGTATCGCCTTCGTTGAGATTTGCATTGATAATCTCTTCAGCAAGCGGATCTTCGATGTATTTCTGGATGGCTCTTTTCAATGGGCGTGCTCCAAATTTCTCATCAAACCCTTTCTCAGCAATGTAATCCTTAGCGGTATCTGAAAGTTTGATTTTGTATCCCAAATCAATAATGCGCTTGTACAATTTTTCCAGTTCAATATCGATAATCTTGTGAATGTGCTCACGCGTTAATGAATTGAAAATAACCACATCATCTATCCGGTTTAAAAACTCAGGTGCAAAAGCTTTCTTCAATGCACTTTGAATAATAGCCGACTGCGAAGAAGCTTCATTTTCCAATCGGGTCTTGGTACCAAATCCAACTCCTGTACCAAAATCGGTAAGCTGACGCGCTCCGATATTCGAAGTCATAATAATAATGGTATTTCGAAAATCGATTTTTCGACCCAAACTATCTGTAAGTTGTCCGTCATCGAGTGCCTGCAGCAAAAGATTGAATACATCCGGGTGGGCCTTCTCGATTTCATCCAAGAGAATAATGGAATAGGGGTGACGGCGCACTTTTTCAGTCAACTGGCCACCTTCTTCATACCCGATATATCCGGGAGGTGCTCCAATCAAGCGGCTCACAGCAAATTTTTCCATGTACTCGCTCATATCGATCCGGATCAACGCATCCTCGGTCTGAAACATTAGTTTCGACAATTCTTTTGCCAACTGTGTTTTTCCAACTCCTGTTGGTCCTAAGAATATAAAAGACCCGATAGGCTTGTTGGGATCTTTCAGTCCTGCGCGATTACGCTGAATGGCTTTTACCACTTTTTTAATCGCGTCGTCCTGACCAATTACAGAACCTTGCATATCGACATTCATACGTGAGAGGCGACCACTTTCTTTTTCTGCGATACGCTGCACAGGAATGCCAGTCATCATGGCTACAACTTCCTCCACATTATCTACAGATACCGTAACCCGGTGGTTTTTCGACTCCTCTTCCCATTTCGCTTTCGCACGGTCGAGTTCTTCGAGTAGCGTTCTTTCGCGATCCCGTAGTTTTGCCGCTTCTTCATATTTCTGACTCCGAACCACGCGGTTTTTCTCTTCTTTTATATCCTCGATTTTCTTTTCGGCATCGATGATTTCAGTCGGAACATTAATATTCGTAATGTGCACGCGAGAACCTACTTCATCTAGCGCATCAATCGCCTTGTCTGGCAAGTGACGGTCTGAGATATATCGGTTGGTAAGATTTACACAAGCTTTGATCGCATCTTCCGTATAGGTAACACTGTGATGCTCTTCATATTTTTCTTTAATATTATGAAGAATCTGGATCGTCTCATCTACCGTTGTGGGTTCCACCATAACTTTTTGAAAACGACGCTCGAGCGCTCCGTCTTTTTCGATATACTGCCGGTATTCATCCAGAGTGGTAGCGCCGATACATTGTATCTCGCCACGTGCAAGTGCGGGTTTGAACATATTAGAAGCATCGAGCGAACCGCTGGCACCACCGGCACCAACAATTGTATGAATCTCATCAATAAATAAGATTACTTCAGGAGATTTCTCCAATTCGTTCATCACCGCTTTCATACGCTCTTCAAACTGGCCGCGGTACTTGGTGCCAGCCACTAGCGACGCTACATCGAGCGAAACGATTCGCTTGTCAAAAAGTACACGTGAAACTTTTCGCTGAATAATACGCAGTGCGAGTCCTTCGGCAATCGCCGATTTACCAACACCGGGTTCTCCGATCAATACCGGATTATTCTTTTTTCTTCGGGAGAGAATCTGTGAAACACGTTCGATTTCGCGCTCTCGGCCTACGATCGGATCGAGCTTATCTTCCTCAGCCATTTTTGTAAGGTCGCGGCCAAAATTGTCCAAAACTGGTGTTTTCGATTTCGAATCTGCCACTTTTCGGCCGCCGGAACCCGTACTTCCTGAAAAACCGCTCATTTCTTCGTCGTCATCATCCGATTGACTTGGATACTCAGCACGCGGGTCTTCAAGACGTGAAATATCTCCACCACCTGTGCGCAAGGTTTCAAGTTCCTCGCGTACGGTTTCGTAATCGAGATTAAATTTTAAAAGTGCGCGGGTTGCCACATTATCTTCATCTTTGAGGATACTTAACAGTAAGTGTTCGGTACCGATAGTCGGACTTTTAAACAGTTTCGCTTCGAGATAGGTTATTTTTAAAACTTTTTCGGCTTGTTTTACAAGCGGGATATTTCCAAGGTTCCCGGATTTTGAGGATGACGAGCGGGTAGATGACTCTACTACTGTTCGCAAATCTTTGAGGCTAACACCTACAGCTTTCATTATCTGTACGGCTGTGCCTTCTCCTTCGCGGATTATTCCCAGTAAAAGATGCTCTACACCTATGAAGTCGTGCCCCAATCTGAGGGCTTCTTCACGGCTATAACTGATTACATCTTTTACGCGGGGTGAGAATTTAGCTTCCATTTTTTTACCTTCCTTTCTTATTAAATTAGTGTTGCCGAACGAGACTAAGGATACTCTAAGTTACGGTGAATAACGACATTTTCAAATATATGACTGCAAAATTGACAGTATGGCATTATTATCGGTTTTATTACACAGGAATTTGTTGAAAATTACATGAGTAAAAACCGGCAAAAACCTTGAATAAATGACTATTTTCGACGTCTGGTTTTCAGACCAGAATTTCTTATTTACAAAAACCGTACAATTTTCTAATTTATATAGAATATGGCAGAAGGAGAGAATATAATTCCTGTTAATATTGAAGATGAAATGCGCTCTGCATACATCGATTATTCGATGTCAGTCATCGTTTCGCGAGCATTGCCCGATGTGCGCGATGGTCTAAAACCAGTTCACCGCCGCGTTTTATATGGTATGCTCGATCTGGGCGTACGATCGAATAGCGCGTATAAAAAATCAGCTCGTATCGTTGGGGAAGTACTCGGTAAGTACCATCCGCACGGCGATTCTTCCGTTTATGACACCATGGTGCGTATGGCGCAAGATTGGTCATTGCGGTATCCGCTCGTGGATGGCCAGGGAAACTTTGGCTCAGTAGATGGTGATAGTCCGGCTGCAATGCGTTATACAGAGGCGCGCTTACGGAAAATTGCGGAAGAGATGCTTTCTGATCTGGACAAAGAGACGGTCGACTTTGCAAACAATTTTGACGATTCGCTAACTGAACCTACGGTACTGCCCACGCGGATTCCTAACCTTTTGGTAAATGGTGCCAGTGGTATCGCAGTTGGGATGGCAACAAATATGCCGCCTCACAATCTTACCGAAGTTATCAACGGTACGGTTGCTTATATCGACAACCGCGACATTGATATCGCCGGTTTGATGGAGCATATCAAAGCACCTGATTTTCCAACTGGAGCTACAATATATGGTTATGAAGGCGTAAAATTAGCTTTCGAAACCGGAAGAGGTCGCGTAGTCATGCGCGCGAAAGCGAATATCGAAGAAATTCGTGAAGGCCGTGAAGCGATTATCGTTACCGAAATACCTTATCAGGTAAACAAGGCCGATATGATCAAGAAAACCGCTGACCTGATAAACGATAAAAAAATAGAAGGAATAAATGATATACGCGACGAGTCCGACCGCAATGGAATGCGTATCGTATATGAATTAAAACGCGATGCTATTCCAAATGTGGTGCTTAACAAATTGTATAAGTACACCGCTCTACAAGGCTCATTTTCAGTAAATAATATCGCCTTGGTGAAAGGACGGCCATTGATGCTTAACCTTCGCCAAATGATCGAATTATTCGTTGAGCACCGCCATGAAGTTGTCGTGCGCCGTACGCATTTCGAATTGCGAAAAGCGGAGGAACGCGCGCATATTCTTGAAGGGTTGCTCATTGCTTTGGACAATCTGGATGAGGTAATTTCTCTCATTCGTGCAAGCGCCACGCCCGAGGAAGCCCGTACCGGCTTGATGGAAAAATTTGAGCTTTCAGAAATTCAGGCTCGTGCCATTCTGGATATGCGTTTGCAAAAACTTACTGGACTCGAACGTGATAAAGTACGCGATGAGCACGCTGAGTTGATGAAATTGATCAATTACTTGAACGAAATCCTCAACAGTGAAGATTTGCGAATGGATATTATCAAAACCGAATTGATCGAAGTGCGTGATAAATATGGTGATGACCGGCGCTCGGTGATTGAATATTCTGCGAGCGAGATGAGTATTGAAGACCTTATTCCCGATGAGGAAGTGGTAATCACCATTTCGCATCTCGGTTATATCAAGCGTACTTCGCTTACTGAATATAAAACTCAAAGCCGCGGGGGAGTCGGCTCACGAGGAAGCACCACCCGTGACGAAGACTTTCTGGAGCATCTCTTTGTGGCAACAAACCATAACTACCTCCTGATATTTACCGAAAAGGGGAAATGCTTCTGGATGCGTATATTCGAAATTCCCGAAGGATCGAAAACCTCTAAAGGACGCGCCATTCAGAACCTTATCAATATCGAACAGGACGATAAGATCATGGCGTATATCAATACCCAGGATCTTCGGGACGAAGATTATATTAATGGTCATAATGTGATCATGGCGACGAAAAATGGGGTTGTGAAAAAGACTTCGCTTGAAGCGTATTCACGTCCTCGTCAGAATGGTATCAACGCCATTACTATTAAAGACGGCGACCAATTGCTTGAAGCCAAGCTTACCAACGGAACTTCTGAGATTATTCTTGCGAAGAAAAGTGGTAAGGCTATTCGATTCCCAGAAGAGAAAGTTCGAGCAGTAGGGCGAAACTCTCAAGGGGTAAAAGGGGTGACCCTTGATGGCAAAAACGATGAAGTAATCGGTATGATCTGCATCAATGATCCGGAGACCAACGTCTTGGTTGTTTCGGAAAAGGGATATGGCAAACGCAGCCTTGTAGAAGATTACCGTATTACGAACCGGGGTGGTAAAGGGGTGAAAACAATCAATGTAACCGAGAAAACGGGTGCTTTGATTTCGATCAAATCGGTAACCGATACCGATGACTTGATGATTATCAACAAGAGCGGGATCACCATTCGAATGGGTGTAAGCGATCTTCGTGTTATGGGACGTGCCACGCAAGGGGTGCGCCTTATAAACCTGCGCAATGGAGATGAAATCGCGGCTGTAGCCAAAGTTGAATTTTCGGAAGATGCCGCAGAAGTGCTACTCGACGAAAATGGAGAGGTAATTAACCCGACTGACGAATCAACTGGTGAAACCGATGTTGCAGCTGGTGATGAAAATCAAACCGATAACGGTATGGAGGATCAAAATGATGATGCTACTCCGGACGAAGCTTCGGATGAAGATTGAGGTTAATTAATTTATAATGGAAAAGCCCTTTCGGATACTCGGAGGGGCTTTTTTGGCTTCAAGCTATAAACCTCAGGCTTCATGTTGAAGATCGGACGAACACAATAAGAATAGAAATGAGAATAATTTAGAATAAATCCCACCTATACCTCATAAAAAGTAGGACTATCTAAATGCTTAATTTTCGATCAAAAACATTTTGTTTCTTGTTAAGCACAAACCACAATTTTTCGTAAAACCTTTGACTTTCTTTCCTGACCACATTGCTACGCACCCTTAATTTGGCACATTCTTTTTCTTTAGCCCAAGCGTCTATTGCTGTGATGAGCGCTGTTCCAATTCCTTTTTTGCGGTGTTTCTCATGAACTACCAATCCGCCAATTTCCACAAAAGGATCGGATTCCACCTGTAGCGAATAAAATCCGTGAATCCATCCGACAAGCGTGTTGTCAATGACAGCCACAAATACCTGATGAGCATCAGAATCCAAAAGTTTTGAAAGCCGCTTTCGGATAGTCGTGGCTTTGGCCGGGTAACCCAATTGTCTGGAGAGACCGCTGATAACTTCGGAATCTTCGGTTGTGGCTCTTCGAATGATCAATTGCATTCCGAAAAATACGATTTAGTTTTTAGGTTAATGGAAGGAATTGAAGTATTCTCAACCAATTCTCTTAATTAAAAACTTTCCGTGGCTTGCGCTTTTTTAAGGTTACCTTTTAATTAATTCAAGGGGCCGAAGTAAGCGCATGATGCTTCTGCCATTTGGAGGTAGGACTATTTCAATTCCTTCAATTTATTCTGAATGTTCTTGTGAAGCCGATTGATTTCATCCGTATGATTCTGACCCGGATCCTCCAGATCTGTCCGAATCAGATGGAAAGCCTTGATGCGTAGCCGGGCATATTCGAGCATTATAATATCTTGGTGTTTCAGATCTTCTGGCAAGCCATCTAAATCTCGCATTTCAGTTAGAATTTCGACATTCTCATTCCACTTGGGAAGTACGGTATCGTCCAATTCCTGAATCAAGGCGTGATTACTTTTAGAATCTATGTGGTCGTAAAATTCCACCGACTGAGACTCATTATCACTGAATTTTGCGAGATCTTCATTGTAAGTAGCCACATACGAATCATCGGTGGTGAAATAAGATATGCCCAAAATGCAGGCACTAACAAGGACAAGAGCAATAACACTAATTCCCGCTGCACGCCATGCTGGGTAGAATTCATATCCTAGCTCTTTGTGTTGATCGAGAATAGGGCCTTGGGTTTTGGATACAATCAAATAGGTGAAGCTTGTATAAATGATGGGGATCACGGCATTTGGAAGTTTATCAATTATGGATTCAGGCAACAAAAAAATACCGGCAAAGATGAAAATGGTCGCAAATATGCCGATTATGAAGGCTTTATTGCCTTTTTCCGGCTCACGCAGCGTTATGTAGTTTTCACGAATTAAATAGCCAGTTGCTATTGGACTTCCAATAAATGTGGCAATACCTATTGAACGTGACGAGTAGAGTTTTCTGCCTTCGGTGGAAACGGGGATATCTTCTAAAATTTCTGTCATGATTGATCTGGTTTCTGGATTAGTAGTAAGATGATCTGAAGAGTTGGTTCAGTGGTTGTCCAAATTGGAGTCTTGCCAGCCAAAGTAACAAACTTTTGGAAAAATTGGACTCCGACAATCGGAAAAAGGGTTTATTAAGGCGATATTTCTGCTCAACTCTATTGTTCGATTGGATAGAACATTTCGAATAATCAATTTATACTTTAAGCCGGGGCCACGAAATTAGATGCATGCGTTTTCTTCCTGAAAAAACTTTTCTGGATAACCAGGAAAAGCACAACAGCTCCCACCGCATAAGCGGCTTCGGTATTCAGCATACTTCTTGCGCCGCCATTGGTATATGCAATACCTACAATATACGTCATTATGTAAATCGGTGTATTGGAGAGCGCGGCAAAAATATTGTATTTGGTGGCAGCGGCACCTTTGCCAATTGCTTCTAAGGTAAAGGCTGTAAAACCTGCGTAACACAAACCGGTGGCGATCGCGTAAAAAGAGGTCCAGAGTACAAACATCCATTCCGTCCGGGCAGAATAGGCCATTCCCACGACCGTTGCAGCTGCGAGCAATCCGAATAAAAGATAAGCATTTTGCCTGTTCATCCGGTCGCAAATCCAACCACCAATCATGCAGCCCAGCGCTGACAGTAATCCGCCAGCCACACCAGTAACCACTGCCACAACATCTGCGCTTGCTTGCCAATCTTTAGCTATAGAAGCCCACAAGTTTGCTGCCGCCCCAGTACCCAAGGTGAGAAAACACAGAATCATGGCGAGTTGTCCATTTTTCTTTTTTAAGGTGTTCCATACATCTTTGTACAAATTGCGGTAGGTTTTGCTGAGCTTTTCTTCCTGAATAGTGATTTTAGGATCTTTAAAATAGACTAAAGCTAAACAACAGGCTAAGCACAATAAACCCAGCGAAACACTAACCATCCAGGGAGCCGGCAATCGCTGTGCGAGAATCAGACCGATCCCACCGCCGAGGCCAACTCCACCCAGATTGCCCGCCTGAAAGAAGCCGCCCGACCTGCCTTTCAAATGATCGGGTACATCATAAGCCATTAGACCTTCGGTGCTCATGCAAAGAAAAGTGACCGCAAATTGTGTGAGCAAGATGATAATAGTTAGCAAAGGAAGACTGGTCTCTGTGAGCGGAAGTAACCCCAGCGACATAATACCTACAGAACTGATTATACTCGATATGCGATACCATTTTTTAAATGAAAGTGTAGTATCTACAAGTGGTGCCCATATGAATTTGAAAATATGCGGAAGCAAAGTGGCACCGACCAAGGCTGCGATTTTATCTACAGAGACTCCTGCTTCCGACAAGAGATAACCTAAGGTGACACTGACAAACCCAACCGAAACTCCCATTGGCAGAATCAGGATCGTAAAGAGGAAGGGGTGGACTGGTTTATGAATTGGTTGTACGGTTGGTTTATTCCCTGTCTCATCCATAAATTGGCTTTTTTAAAAAGTAAAAAGTAGTGTCTTCACCTCTAATCCGTCAATCACGAGATTTTAAGACGCGACAATGTAGAATATTTTATGGCAATTAGAAATAGTGACTTAATTTTATTTCGATGGATCGATGTAACGATTTCTTTCACAATATTACCGGTAATGACTTTGCTTTTAGGTATCAGCATTATTTCCAGTATTTCAACTTATTCAACTATCATAGGTGTGATATTCCGTAATGTAATATCCATTCCGGTCGCGAAAAGAAAATTCCTTATTGTCAGAATGGTAATTAATGCGAATATCCGAATCGACTGGGATCTTTTTGATATTGTGGTGAATCGTGTTTAATGTATCGGTTTTAAAATTCAGCAGAGTTATAGTGCCGGGAGTGGTACCCTAATTTTCTGTTGGGGGATGCTCATGTGTGCCCAATGCGTGGAAGTATATCAGCACTTTATCTCCGGCCGATTCCAATACGGCAAAGTTACTGCCACCGTGGTTTCATCTGACATCGAATATGGATGAATACCACGTGGCTGTCGTTCAAGTTAATTTTATAAATCTTCAAAAAGGAGAGTAGGTATTTTTATATCTGTTAAACCTTAGGATTATGGGAATTTAACCTACTGCGCTTATATTTTTTGGAACCTGAGTACTTACAATTAAGACGCCTATTCCTGCCAATACAGCCCCGACAATAAAAGGAACTACAAAGCCAAATCTTACGGCATATCCTGAAAGAAAGGAGCCCAAAGAAATTCCTAAACCAAAGGCCATGGTCACTACCGATAATTGAGAACCTGTTTGTCCTTTTTCAGCTAAATCTCCTGCCAAGGCAAGTGCCGGCGCAAATACCATAGCAGAACTTATTCCCTGAAGTGCACGCGCCGTAATCATCTGCCAAGACTGGGTCACCAATCCCTCAGCTAAAACGATTGGGATCAAGCAAATCAAACCAACAATAATAAACACCCTTCTTCCGTATTTGTCGCTTGCATTTCCTAATATGGGTTGGGCAATGGCCAGAGCAGCTATCAGTGCACTGAATTCAAGCGAAAACATGAAGGGACCCTGAGAAAGCCTCTGGTTGGTTTCTGTCTCAATGGGTCCGAGCAGCGAAAATCCGAAACTCATAATCAATGTTGCCAGAGCGAGCGCAAAAATAGGATCCATGAGCCGTCCTTTTTCATTTGAAGTCAACCGGATTTTCATTTTTCTTTTACTCGGTTTTGTTTCTTCAGGATCAGATACCAGAATTGCGACCAATATTGCGCTGAGCAATGCTGCCCCTGAGGCTACTCCAAAAGATGCTATAAATCCATTTATCGAACCAACAAACGGAATTTGGTAAGGTCCATTTTCGACTAATAGGCCACTTGCAAGCGGACCAATTCCAAAACCGATCAACCGAAAGGAATTGTATATCCCCATATTCCTGCCGCGGTTTCTATTCTTGCTCAATTCACTTACCAGCGCAAGACTCGCTGTAATGGTAAATGCTGCAGCAATACCTTGAACTCCACGAATAACCATCATTAAAGCATAGCTGTGCGCAAAGGAATACGAAAAATTTGCCAGCGTGAAGAGGGCCAGACCAAGCAAAACAAACAACCTCCGTTTTCCGAATTTGTCCGATAATCTTCCGGCAAAGGGCTGTGAGAAACTGGTCACCAATCCGAAAAGCCCTAAAATAAGGCCGGTTATAAAGGTTTCTGAAAGCCCGAATACGGCTCCGCTTACACTCTTGCTGGCAATGTATAACGGAAGAACTACAATGAGAAAAGAATTGCCCATTGAATCGGCCATTCTGGCTATTCCTAATATGATTATACGACGGTCGGTGCCGAATAATTTTCCATTTTTTCTTTTTTCCAATTCTGTTCTTTTTAGGCGTTCTGATTTAAAATGGTAATTTTAATTTTCAGTCTGCTCCTTTTAGAGATATCAAGGCATTGGTTATGCTATGAGAATTAAAAGAGCTCTGAATCCTGACGGGCCTTAAGTAAAGGCAGAAAGCCAGAATTTCGCATTTGAAGTAGTTTTGCCTATGGATTTTTGAAAATGCGGTTGGGATGTGGATCCATGCTTTCTCCTTATCGCCTTTGGACCTGAAAATTACCTTAATTCCCGTTCGAACTTTTAAATGCGAGGATTTTGATAGAGAAGGTAAAATCAAGAGTGTCCTGTTCTTTTGTAGAAATGTCGGTTGAAGAATATCCACATTGAAAAAAACCAAGATGGGGTCGGTTTTGTTTAAATGCCTTAACGGAAAATAACACGTTTTCTTAGCGCTTAAAAGATACTTTGTAACACACAGAAGCAGTTTGGATTAATCTCAAACCGGTTTCTCTTCACGCATTAACGGCTATACCTTCTTATTTTTCAAATAATAATTCCAAGGATCCATTTTAGTGGCTCCCCACAAATGTAATTCTAAATTTTGTTCCCTTATTTACCTCACTTTCCACGGCTATGGTGCCTCCAAGGCTTGTAATATGGGTGTAGACCAAATGCAATCCGATTCCTCTGCTGTCTGCATTTTTATGGAAGGTCTGGTGCAGCCCAAAAATCCTGTCTTTCACCCGGGTCAAATCAAATCCCATACCATTATCTTCAACAAAAAGTACTGTTCGTTTATTTTCAAATTTGGAATAAATACGGATATCACCTGGAACATCTGGCCGACTGTATTTTATGGCATTTGATACAAGATTGAGAAATATACTTTCCATATATTCCCTATTGAATAAGACACCTTCAACTTCTTTGAAATCAGAATGGATTGTCGCTTGCGATGTCTCAATTAGGTGCTTTAGGGAGAAAAGAACTTCGTTCAGGGAGCCTTTGAAATCAATAGTTTCAATCTTAACTTTTACCGTGTGGCTGGTGTCTAGGTCGTCAATATACTTGCTCAAACGGGATTTTAACCCCATTGTCGCACGCCCGAGCAAATTTACCAACTCCGCATTTTGCTGTCCTAATTCTTCTGAATCGATTAATTGGATAATGGTGAGAATATTATCGAGAGGAGCACGCAAATCGTGGGAAGTTGTGTAGCTAAGTTTTTCGAAATTCTTATTACGCTCTGATAAATCACCAAGATGTGAGATTCTTTCCTTTTCCTCGCGCTTTTTCTCTGAAATATTTTTAGCTACTGCAAAAATAAAATCTCCTTTTTCCGCAGCCTTCGATGTCCATGACAACCAAACCGTTTGACCCGTTTTCGTAATATAACGGTTCTCATAGTTTACCATTACATGCTTATTAATTAGCCTACCCCGCATATCGGCAGTTTTTGACAAGTCATCGGGGTGAATAAAATCATTTATGGGATGGTTATGGAGTTCTTCTTTACTGTAGCCGAGGGTTTTTGCAACTGCAGAATTAACTTTTTTAAAATATCCATCATATCCAGCTATGCAGAGTAGATCGGGTGTCAACTCAAAGAGCTTCTCAAAATCAAATTCACTTTCCCTTCTCATTTTTAATTTCTTAAGCAAGTCTCAGTTCTTTCGGCGACAAGGTTTTTCGCGAATATATGTAGAGCGAAATTAGGATTTACAACGGATTGATAAAAAAACGGCAATGGAATTTTTTAAAAGAGATTCCAAAGCATAGGTAAAACAACAAGTGCTAAGATATACAGGGATAAAAAAAACACCAAACGCCCGCTTCACATGAGCCGCGTTTGGTGTTGTTCTATCCTCATTTCGCCTAGCTGAGTTCAAACCCGACTTTTAAATACAAACAGGTACTTTACCAAGCACCTGTTTCCTTCGGACTATTTATGATTGCATCTAGATCAGTTTGCGAAATATATTGGGCACTGTAGCTTCCCCCTGCACTGAGAATTCTGCCGTAAAATGCACGCATATGATTCCTGCTGCCTCTGTTTAGATTTTCATAAACGTAGGTTATATCCTGATTATCCACTTTGGTAAGCCAGGTATTCAAATCAGAAATATCCAAATCTTCAATTGTGGCACCTACCGTATATCCATCCAAAGCAGAGGCGCTGCCCTGTGCTACTAATTGGGTGTACAAATTCTGCAAAGTCGTGTCGGTAAAAACTCCAACAGCATTATTTCCAACAGGATCAGTTAAGTCGTATTTGTTGAGAAGAGTTAATACGGCACCTGTATGTCGTTGCTCACTGCTCGAAATATTTGCATAAATATTTGTGGACCACAATCCGTTCAATGTTACATATACATCGTAGGCCAACTTTTCCTCTTCGCGCATCCAGATTATACTGGCTATTTCGTCCGCATTCAACGTTTCTTTCGGAAATGAATTTATCGTGGCGGTAACGACATCCGTTTCCACCAAATTTTCATTTATTGAATCATTATCTTTTTCGCAACTTGAAAGGGCCGCGGCCATTGCAATTGCCAGAATCAGTAGCTTTTTCATCTTACTGTTTTTTTAAGGGGTGAATACTCCGTTTAAACTTCAGTAAGAGTACGCACTGTTTTATTCTTTTTTGGTAACATAAGTTACCTAATGGTTTGTTCTTCACTAATTTTATTCCCCGAGTCCGTTTTGAAGTAAACCCGTTTCTACAAGTTATCGAAGCGGAGTGAAGTGATCAAAGGGCACGACCGAAGCACATATAGAAAACATTTTAATGGATTGATGGAATCTATATTTGTGACGCATGATTCTTGTCAAAGCTCCGTATATCAAGCTTCGAAAAATTGAATAGGTAAAAATCGTTTGAACTGCAAAAAGTTCTATTTTTGGATTAAATCTATTCGCTTGCACCGGAAAATAACCATCATTCTTGCACTGTGTCTGCCTTTCTTCGCAAATGCAGCAGGCATAGATTTCAATCCGGAGAATAGATGTAATTTTCACATTTCGCTTGAATCAAGGCAACGCAAAGATCCAATTCCGCAATTTGATGGAGATGAAGTAGTAATACCGCTCGTAAACGTTGGCAAACTCCTCATTATAGAAGCCAGGGTAGATTCTCTGGTTGGTAATTTCATTTTGGATACGGGCGCCCCATGTCTGGTACTCAACCGTACCTATTTTAGAAATTACAAGACGGTATCCGGATATTATGCCGGCGGAATAAATGGCACCCTCGGCGAGGCGCAGGCAACAGATGTAGGCACTCTGAGCTTTCGCGGAATATCCTATCAGGACGTAGATGCGGATGTGGCCGACCTCAGTCAGATTGAAAATGCCAGAAACATCAAAATACTCGGCCTGATGGGGCTAAATCTTTTCAAATCATTCGAAATAGAAATTGATATGCGGAATGGTCTTCTTCGCCTTAAAAGGTGCGATAAGAAAGGGGAACCAATAAAACCCGCATCATCCACCTACGATTTCGTCAACCCGATTTCCATTTATGACAATACCTTATTTACTAAATGTAAAATAGCGGGCAAAACCCTCGTTTTTGGTTTGGACACCGGAGCGGAAATAAACGCCCTCGATATTGAATCTGACGATGAAATATTAGCTAAGGTCCGCATTACCGGAAGGTCAGAACTCGCAGGAGCGGGCGACGATAGAGTCGAAATAATTCTCGGCCGACTAAACGACTTTAGAATGGGCGAACTTGAATTGCTCGGCATGCAAACCATCCTTACCAAGCTGGGAGACATAAGCGATGCCTACGGCACAAAATTGAACGGTGTATTGGGATACGACTTTTTAGCAAGAGGAAGGGTGAAGATTAATGTTCGGAAAAAAGAACTCAGTTTTGATTTATATGATAAATTGGTGAACAAATGAAACTGCGCTACACATATTTTCTGACGCTTGTGTTTTTGGTGTTGAGTGCTGCACTTAGGGCGCAAAACGAAGATGTATTGATCATTCGGGATAATCAAATGCTCTTCAAAATAAATCGAAACTGGGATAAGCAGAAAGTTTTGGACGTCGCAAAACAATATTCACTGGATTCGAGTCTGGTATTTCAGGCTTTGCGCCAAAAAGAATCAGGAATATTATCGGTAGACGGGTCTGCTTGGACAGTAGACTGCATCAACACGGATGAGGTGTGCCTGTCGAAGCAAATTAAAGACGTAAAAGGATCCTATTCCATCCACAATAATGTGATTATCGATCCGGGAACGGAAGGAAAGTATAAATCGGGTGCGGGCTATGTGAATCAAAACGCCGTGAGGTATGGTCTCAACCAAATGAAAGAGACCACGATTTTGCAAATGAAGGACGGCAAAACGCTCTTCACACTTCCGGGATATCTCGATGCCAAGCAGGTGATCATCACCGGATCATTCAATAACTGGAGCACAGAAGGAGTGCGGATGGAGAAGGTGGAATCCGGATGGGTGGTGACGCTGGACTTAGCCCCCGGAAAGTATCTCTACAAGTTTATCGTTGACGGCCACTGGTTGCGAGATCCAAACAATGCACTTCGCGAAGACGACGGTCAGAGCGGGTACAATTCGGTGCATTACGTGTATAACCATACCTTCTCGCTTCCCGGCTACACAGATGCGCGAAAGGTAATTTTGGCTATGAGCCTAAATGACTGGAATGAGAAAGAGCTGCGGATGACCAAAACCTCTCGCGGCTGGGAACTACCGATTTACCTCAAAAAAGGAACCCATGCGTATAAATACATTGTAGACGGCGACTGGATTACAGATCCTGACAATCAAATTACGCAAATGGATAATATGGGAAACGCCAACTCTGTGGTTCAGATCGGGTCACCTACATTATTTGTATTGAAAGGCTTTCCCAACGCGAAGGAAGTGCGCCTTGCCGGATCTTTTAATAATTGGAATCCCTCGGACTTGCTTATGAAGAAAACAGCAACCGGCTGGGAAATCCCATTTGTGCTGGGAGCGGGCAATTACGAGTACAAGTTTATTGTCGATGGCAAGTGGATGCGCGACCCCGATAACCCTTATTTCGCTGAGACCAATGGGGAGATCAATAGTTTTATAGCTGTTGAGCCAAATCATGTCTTCAGACTCAAGACCCCGGCTAATGTGAAGAAGGTTATTGTAACCGGAAACTTCACCGGCTGGAGCGAGTCCAACTACCAAATGCTTCGAAAGGAGGGAACCTGGGTTTTCCCAATTCATCTCGACCCCGGCAAACAAGTGTACAAGTTTATTGTGGATGGAAAATGGTTCTTAGACCCCGCCAACCCGCTCTTTGAAGGAAATGAATACGATACCGGTAATTCTATTCTATGGATAGGAGAGTGAACGATGGTATGCCAAAATTGAAGGCTTCCCGGCTCCTCGAAATATAACCGTTTCTCCAGCTTTTTCAATGGGAGGGATAGGCTCTGAATACCGATTATCCATTAACCTCTGACACGAAATATCGCGGCCCACCAAAAACTAAAAACCTTTTTGATCTATGTGGTTCAAAAAACAACGGTGCCAAACAAAGACCACACAAATGAAACTACCACGGAACCCTCCGCGCCCTCCGCGTAAACGAAGCGAAGCGAGTATATCTCAGCGAAACTCGCGGTTAAAGAAAACCGATATCATTGCCTGAAATGAACCCATTTTGGATTT